>JADKIP010000013.1:90000-349172 GCA_016721185.1 Candidatus Dechloromonas phosphorivorans | reverse complement strand
CACCGCCTATTTGATCGCATCTGCAAGCCCCGGTCTTTGCGCTCCATCATCCACCATCATCTAAGCTGCTTTTGCAGGGCTTTCGGACCACGGCGGGGCCGACAGCGTTGGTCGCCAAACCACGCGCAGCGTCGTTCAATCCACTGGTCATCGTCGCTGGTGCCCTGTTTTCCATCGCCTTCAGCGCGCTGCGGACCTCTGTTGGCCGAACCAAACAGCAGCACTGGCGAGCCGATCACATAGATCAGCAAACTATCCACCCGCTTCGGCGAACACATCAGCACGCCGACCTCGACCTGAAATCCAGCGTTCCCCGGAAATGTCGGCGCTGGTGGGCGGCAGCGGCTCCAGGCAAATCCACCCTGCTCCGCGGAATGATTTGCGCACACACCCCAGCGCCGGCTCGATCCGCGTCCTCAGAAAGTCGACCGCCAGGGATCAGCGAAGCTGAAGCCCTCGCCTTGCGCCAGCGCGTGGGGCGTCATGTTCCAGAGCGGCGGCCTATTCGGCTCACTGACCATCAAGGAAAACGTCGGCTTGCCCTTGCGCGGGACTCCACCCGGCTCGACGATCGGCTGATCGACGAAATCGCCGACTGAAAACTCGCCACGACCGGGCTGAACCTCGAGTCAGGGCGCAATACCGGCCGAACTGGGCGGCGGCATTGCGGCGGTGAAACGCGCCTCGCTCGCCCGCGCCCTGGTACTCGACCCCGAACTGCTTTTTCTCGACGAACCCTACCGCCGGCCCTCGACCCGGAAAGTGCCCGGCGAATTCGATCAACTCGTCCGCGATCTGCGCGACCGCTTCGGCCTGAGCATTGTCACGATCACCCACGATCTCGACCTCCTCCGGCAAGTTGCCGACCGCGTTGCCGTGCTGGCGGACGGCAGGCTGTACAGGGCATCGGTTCAGTGGCCGAACTGCTGTCCAATCCCAGCTCGACCACCCGGCGATCCGCAAATTTTTTGCCGGACCACGCGGCCGCGCCGCGCAGGAAGAAATGTCGCCCTCAACGTAGACCTCAACCTCAACCTCAACCTCAACCCCACGCAGCGAACCCAACACAAGGCCATCATGGAAACAAAAGTAAATTACACGCTGGTCGGCGGCTTTGTCCTGCTCCTTGGCGCGCTGATGGTCGGGGTGGTGCTCTGGCTCGCCTCGGGCGGCGCCTTCACGAAATCGTATGACTTGCATATGGCCCTGAAGACGAATCGGTCGCCGGCCTTAATCTGAATGCGCCAGTCAAATACAGCGGCGTCGACGTCGGCAAAGTGCGGAAATCCACCTCGACCTGGCCAACCCGGGGCGGGTGATTCTGATCTTCGCGATCGAACGCGATACCCCGATCAAGGAAGACACGGTGGCGGTTCTCAAAACGCAGGGGCTGACCGGCATTGCCTATGTCGAACTGAGCGGCGGAACACGCAATTCGCCGCCGCTAGGCACGCTACCGGGCAACGAATACCCGATCATCCGGACCGCCCCGTCCTCAGCGCACGGCTGGAAAACGTGCTGACTTCCGTGCTCGCCAAGCTGGATGGCACGTCAAACAAAATCAACGCCATGCTTAGCAGCGAAAACCAGGCCTCGCTCAAAAACGCGCTGGCCGACATTGCTGCATTGCCCACACCATTGCGGCGCGTAATGACAAGCTCGATGCCAGCCCTGGTCAACGCCGCCCGCACCCTTGAAACACACCGCAAAGGCCTCGGCAAACTCGACCCGATGCTGGCCCGAATCGACCGCAGCGCTGCGGCCATTGAAAACATGGGCAACGAAGTGGCCAAGACCAGCGCCAGCGCCGGCAAAACGGTCGATACCATCGGCAGCGATGTCCAGCGCTTCAGCACGGAAACGTTGCCCGAATTCGAACGTCTGCTCGGCGAACTGAGTACGCTGTCGACCTCGCTGCGCCGCCTGACCGAACAGACCGAACGCAACCCGGCCAGCCTCCTTTTCGGGCGCCCTGCGGCGCCAGCCGGCCCCGGCGAATCCGCACCCGGATCATCAACCGGATCATCAACCGGATCAAACCGGAAAACCGTAACCATGATCAAACCCGCAATAACCCACGCCTTTCGGCTCAGCGCCGCCGCACTCTCGCTCGCCCTGCTCAGCGCCTGTGGCTCGCTGCTGCCCACGCCCGCCGAGCAACCCCAGCGCTACTCGCTCGACCAGGCCGGACTCAATGTCGCGCCAACGCCAGCGTCAAAACAAGGGCCGACCCTGATCGTCAATCCGCCGCGCGCCGCATCTGGTTTCGACAGCCAGCGCATCAGCTATGTGCGCCAGCCGCATCTGCTTGAATACTATGCCCAGAGCGAATGGGTGGACACGCCGGCCCGTATGCTGGCGCCGCTGATCGTTAGCGCCATCGAAAATACCGGCGCCTTCCGGGCCGTGATCCTGACGCCCAGCGCCGCGACTGGCGAACTCAGGCTGCACACTGAAATCATCCGCTTGCAGCACGACCTGAGCGCCCAGCCCGGCCGCGTGGTGTTCACGCTGCGCGCTTACCTCGTCGACACCACCAGCCGTCAGGTGATCGCCTCGCGTGAATTCAACGAATCAGTGATTGCCACCAGCGAAACTCCCTACGCCGGGGTGGTTGCGGCCAATCTTGCAGTGCAGGCCGGGCTGGAAAAGCTGGCCATTTTTTGCCAGGAAATTGCCCTGAATTTGCGGTCGACCGCAGAAGAAGCCCAAAACCCGCACGAAAAAAAAACTGCAAGCCCATTAAAGCCGCAGTTTTGAGGTTTTGCAGGGCAGGTCGCGAGCGGCCTGCCCTTCAGTGATTAGCGCGCAGGCGCTGGTTCAGGCGCCGGGGCAGGAACGACAACGATGGTATCGCCGCCCGTTTTACCGGCTTCTCCCGTCTTGCCTTTCTCACCGGCGGAACCGGTTTCGCCCGTTGTGCCGGTTTGACCGGTTGATCCAGTCGAGCCGGTAGCGCCGGTCGGTCCAGCCGGGCCAGGCACCGGCACAGTAACCACCGTCGGCGTGACGACTGCGGGTTTGTCACAAGCGCTCAAGGTCAGCGCCACCAGTAATGCGGATAAGAGAACAGAATATTTCATGGAAATTCCTTTGAATAATTCGGGGAAAAATCCCTGTGTAACCATTGATTGGTTTGGCTGGGGTTGAACAGCCAGCTTAGACCTTCACGCCTGACGCATCCGTTCGCTAGCGCACGAACGGCCTGAGCAGATACCCCTATGAGCCATAGCTCAGTGGCGCCTCAAAAAAGCCAGCTCACAATCCAATTGACATTAGCGCAAATCAATAAATTAGGGAGGGCTTATGCGCGATACCGAACATTCAAAAACCCGGTTTTAAATTAATCTTGACCCTGAAAATAAATGACATTATTCAAACAATCAATCAGGGAAAGATAAATTGTCAAAATCACCAAAACGCACTAACAAGCTTCGCCTCGCGGCTGAAGCGCGTCTTGAGGAGATTGCAGCCAGCAGAGAAACCAATGGCAACGCCTTGGATCAAACAAAACTGATTCATGAACTGCAAGTCCATCAGATCGAAATGGAGATGCAGGGCGAGTCGTTGAAACAAGCCCACGCCGCGCTTGAAACCTCCCACAATCGCTACCTCGACCTCTATGAACTTTCCCCGGTCGGCTACCTGACGCTCACCCCAACGGGGGAAATCGCCGAAATAAACATGACAGGCGCCCAGCTCTTCGGCCTTGATCGAAGCGGCTTGCTCAAGCGTGATTTTTCAGCCTTTGTCAGCCGCGAAGACAGCGAACGCTGGCGCCAATTCTTCCAGTCTGTGGTGCGCCAAGGCGGTGATGGCAAGGCGGAGTTCAGGCTGGTCCGAAATGATCTCAACCTGATTGATCTGCGTCTTGATTGCCTGGCTGTCCGGCGTGAGCCCGAAAATTTTGTTGTCCATGTCGCCATGACCGACATCACGGCGCGCAAGGATGCGGAAAAGCGTTTGCGCGATCAGGAACACCTCTTCCGGGTGATCGCCGAACGTCTCGATGGTTTCGTCGCGGTCCTTGATGCCAAGGGGCAACGGATCTACAACAGCCCATCCTACGAGCGCCTGCTTGGGCCGCGTGACAGCATCGGCACGAACAGCTTTCTGGAAATTCATCCGGACGACCGCCAGCGCGTCATGCAGGCTTTCTCCGAAACCGTGGCTTCAGGTATCGGGCAACTGCTGGAATATCGTTTTTTACTGCCAGACGGCAGTGTCCGGATCATGGAATCCCGTGGCGGCGTTGCCTGGGACGCCGTGGGGAAAACCCAATATGTCGTCGTTATCTCAAATGATGTCACCGAGCGCAAAGAGGCCGAGCGGAAAATTCATCGCCTGGCCTTCTACGACGCCCTGACCAAACTCCCCAACCGCCTGACGCTGAACGACCGCCTGCAACAAGCCATGGCAGCCAGCAAGCGCAGCGGCCAATATGGCGCGTTGATGTTTCTCGACCTGGATAATTTCAAGTCATTGAATGACGCACATGGCCATGTGATCGGCGATCAACTGTTGATTCAGGCGGGGCAACGAATCAGTGATTGCGTGCGGGAAATCGACACCGTTGCCCGCTTTGGCGGCGATGAGTTTGTCGTCGTCCTCGGCGAACTGGACGTCGATCTGGGAAAATCGGTTATTGACGCCGGGATCATCGCTGAAAAAATTCGCGCCACGATTGCACAAGCGTATGAACTTGAAAAAACCTCGAAAGATGCCACTTCACAGACAGTCAATCACCGCTGCACAGCGAGCATCGGCGTCATTCTGTTCATGAACCACGACCAAAGCGAAGAGGAAGTCCTCAAGCTGGCGGATATCGCCATGTATCGGGCCAAGGACAGAGGACGGGACGGGATTTACTTCTATGGCGTGGATGGCTGAGGCAGCAGGCCAGAATGCCATTGGATTTTCGCTAAGTAACCGCTGATTTAATTCATCTCGTCGTTCCCGCGTAGGCGGGAACCCAAGTAAAACAAGGTACTGGATCCCCGCCGACGCGCACTACTGTCCGGAATAAATTCATGCGAACAATCCGGGCTGTCGTTGAGAGAAAGCGAGGCGTTGTTCTCGTCGTCTCTGGTCGCGTGCAACTTCGAGAGAGGGGCGTTGGAACAGTGAAGCGCGCGCTGTTGCGAGGAGCATCCACAACTGCCGGTGAAGGCGTGCGCCTTCTTGTAGAGGGCCAGCAGGAGGTAGCTGATGAGTGCACAGTATCTGGATGCGCACGGCGTTCTCGCTGCGTCCGAGGAAACGTTTGATCTTCAGGTGCTGCTTGATCCATTTGAAGAACAACTCGATCTGCCAGCGATCCTTGTAGTGCTGGGCGATGACCGAAGCCGGGGTGTCTGGGTCATTGGTCGCGAGGATCAAAGGGCGCTCCTTGTCAGGCCGAGCGACGACGATGCGCCGGAGTGGCTTCTCGTAGCGATTGCGCCTGCCACCGCCCTGATGTCGGTAGGCGAAGCGCACGATCTGATCTTCCAGAATCGTGTCGCGATCTGCCGCAGCGATGGGCCGTGAGGTGTCAACGCGCAGGGCAGCGTTGTATTTGAAGCGGGTGACGAAGCGAGCATGCTGGGCATCAATGTTGGCCCACCAGTTGTAGTCGCAGTAACCCTTGTCAAAGACGTAAGTGGCACCACGCTCAATCGGTAGCTTGATACCTTCCGAAACGTCATTGACGTTGGCGGCAGTGAAGCTGTGCTGCAGGGGGATTTGTTCATGGGCGGCATACAGCAGATGCAACTTGATGCCCTGGGTATTGCGCGTGCTGTTGCCCTGCGTCCAGGCATCGAACCCCGGCCCCTTCAGGGTGATCGATGTGGAATCGAGCAGATACAGCAGTTCCTGGCTTTCCGGCGCAACTGGCGGCTGGCCTGCCCCATCAGCAGGCGGGCCGCCTGCTCAAAGACCACTGCCCCGCGGCGGCCATTGGCTTCGGCCAGCGTCGAACGGCGGACGGGACCGGTACCCAGATGATAGTGATGGTTGCTTTGGCTGTTGAAGCCCGCTTCGGGCTGACGAAGACTCTCGGCGCCACTGAGATGGCCGTAGAGCATTGCCACCAGTTGGTCCCAGCAGCCAAAGCCTTTGCTGTATTTGTCGGCCTGGTGTTCCGATACCAGACGATCAAACGCACCTCGGGGCAGTCCCTTCAATATTTCCTGCATTCGGCTTATCCTGAACATGTTGCGGCATCCGGTTGTTGAGTTGGCGCTCAGGGGTTTACCCCTTTCAACCAGATGCCGCAACGCCTTCAGAGCGTCATCTGAAAATATCCCGGACAGTAGTGCGCCTGCGCGGGGATGACGAATTAATCAGCGGGCCCCTAACGGCTCCTCCCCTTTCAAGGGGGAGGTTGGGAGGGGGATGGCTCCCCACTGAAGCGCCAGACAGCCTGCAATACCAGATCGGCTTTCCCGACCGACCTGCTTACACGATCAGAATGATTTTTTAAGCGCCGGCACGGGCTCAACATTGGGGGTCGGCTGGCCGCGCAATTTTTCTGCTTCCCGCTCATCGGCAAGCGATTCGTAGTAGTCGTAACGATGGTAGCGCCGGGCTTCCTCGCGACTTGCAAAGGTCGATGGGCTGACCTCTGACCCAGCGCCGGGAGTAACGGTAGCCACACCCGGCTCAGCGGGCAGGCGATAGCGGTTCCCGGTTTTACTGGCGTTGACCGCCGCATCGACCCGTTTATCCGCCGCTTTTTTTACCTCGCCCAGCGTGATGGCACCGTCACGATTGGCATCGATTTCATCGAAAAACTCCGGCGCGCGCGGAAACGCTGCGTAGGCCTCGTCGCGCGAAAGTTTGCCATTCTGGTTTTTGTCAGCCGCCCGAAAGCGCTTTTCAAATTTCGCCTGATCAAACTCGGCCGGCGGAGGGGCCGCGCTGGCGATGGCGGAAACAAGCAGCAAAGCAAACGGAATTTGGCGCATGGTGGGCTCGACAAAAAATGGAGGGCAAATTATGCATCAGCCTCTCATTGCCGGCGTGTACTTGTTGTTGGCCAGCCTTTGTTGGCTAACAACGTGCATTACTGCGCGCGTTGCCGAGTTTGTCGCCGCGTTAGCGAATCCCCGGCAATCTGTACGCTACAGCCCCATAAGTCCACATCAGGCAGCGCGATCAATCAGGGGTGCGCCAGCGGAATCATCACTTCATTGCGGCGAAGAAACCACAGCGTCCACGGCGGGTTGTAGCGCGCCAAGGCGGGCGGGCCTGCTGCGGTCAACGCCTGTTTGGCGATAAAAGCATTGAGCTCGGCCGTCTTCTGCGCAATATCCGACTCATAAGCCAGGCCGGAGAATCGCACGACGGCAAAGCGGGTCGGTGGCAAGGTCGTCAAGTGAACTTTGGAGTCATTCGGGGTCGGCAACGTTTCCAGCGTATAGGCCTGCGGCATGATGAAACGAATCACCCAGCCCGACGCATCACCGCTTTGCGTGACCGGCGCCGTCATCGGAATTGATTCACCTGCAGACGGCGCCTGAACGACCGGTGCGGTCATGGCAATGCTTTGCTGGCGGGTATTACCCCCAAAAATATAACCGGCCAGCAATCTGAATCCGGCACTGACCGCTTCGCTGCGATCACCCGTTACCGTCACTTCCGCGGCAATCAGGGCCGGATATTCACGCACCTCAAAGGCGCCGTCCTGCAGCGTGGCGGTGTAAGGCGGTTCTTCGGTCGCCATGGCAGCGCCTCCCAAAGTAGATAAGGTAAATAAGAGGGCAAAAAAGGTCGGTTTGATCATGGTTTCGCTAAGAGGTTGAGAAAGTTAGGGCGCTGAGGACTCCGTCGATTCTGACCACCAGCCAGGCCTTTGGCGATGTATCGGGCTTCTGCCAGGCGGCATTTCAGCGCGTGATTGAAAAATGCAACCCGTTGTTCAAATGTTTCGCTTACCTGACTGGATACGTCGGCGGGCATTAAGTTCAAACAGGCCATCGCCTCAGCGGCGTCAATGGTGATTTCCATGCCGGTTTTTCTCGCCAGATGCATCATTGGCCGGTTTTCAGTCAGGCAATTGGCCAGCAGTTCGTGCCGGCCCCGGTTACGCGCATGTTTTTTGGCGCGTTTCAGCAGCGACGTACCGATGCCCTGATCACGATGATTTTGCAGCACCGAAACGCCAAGCTCGGCGTTGCCGTGCTCGCTCGCCAGATGCAGGACCGCGATCAGTTGCAGATGACTGTCGAGCACGCCAAATACGGCATCACGATCAAAATTGATGCTGGCAACGTAATTGCGGATAGCGTAATCGCTGATCGTTGCGCCAAAGCGCAAACGTCGGTCTTCATTCGCCAGCGCCAGAAAGTGACGGACGAGCGCCCACTGGTCGTGGCGAGCCAGTTGCCTGATCGACTTGCTCATGAGATTCCAAATTGGGTGATTTTCACGGTTGACCGTGACAACGCCGCCCGTGACGGACTAGCGCACCGGTCAAGGCCTTGATTAATTCGCGCCCTGCCCGCCGGAAGCATCGACACAACGGCGATTACTGTCTGCCACCGTGTCGAGGCATTGATCCTGATTAACGCTTGATACGGGAAATCTTGGTGCCTTCGATACTCAAGCTCGCCATCAAACCCGACTGATCGAAGATGAACGCATAGGCGTCATCCTTCAGGGTCGAGGTTGAGAGATTCTTGGCGATCCCCTCATTCACGGCAACCACGGTCGGGCCGACACCAAATTCCCAGCCTTTGGATTTATCCAGATATTTAACAGCCTTGTCGCTCATCAGAAAGACGACATAGCCATAGGATTCAGCACCGGCCTGCCAACCCCAGGAGGCGGAAACCGAGTTGTAGTAACCCTGGTTTTTCTGATCCTTGAGCAGCACACCTTCGCCGTAGCTACCGCCAAAAACCAACCCGGCCTTAAGGATTTTCGGGAAAACGAGCACCGCGCGGGCTTTCTTGGAGATCGCCTCAGCCGCCGGATTGGACTTGTAAAGCGACTGCAAAGCCTGCAACGCATCCTTGTCCAGATCTTCAGCGCTGGCAGCAACGGCCTGGCTGCTCACGGCGCCCAGGGAAGCGGTGGCAGCGGCCGCGAGTAGAAAACTTTTCAACAGATTGCGTCTGGTTGTCATGACTATTCCTTTGGGGGGACTGCTAAAAGATCAATGAAAAACGAATTTTTAAGCCTTGCACTACCTGAAAAACGGAAGAATCAACTCCTGATAGCGGGTGGCTCTTTACTGCCTGATATTCACGATAGATCAGATATTTCGCCTGCACAGTGTGCTGGCGCACACAAGGAAGGCCCTTCCCTGCTCAACTCTCGACTCAGCTCCTGGCTTACTTGAACGCCTTGAGTGAAGCCTTAAAAATGGGTCTGGGGTCGGGAGTCCAGCCTTTGCCAAAACAAGCGACGGCGGCATTTTCAGTCGGTGTGGGAGCGCACAGAGAAGCGGGACCATTTGGCGGAAAGTAAGGCCACACGCCCCGCTTCACGGCGCATCGCGCTTCTTGAACTTCTTCTTCAATTTTTCCGCCCAAGGAATGCCATGAAAAAACTCGCTGTTTTACTGATTGCCGTTGCCAGCCTTTTAACCGGCTGCGTGGTTTACGACACGCCGTATCGGGATGGTGGCGGTCAACGCCAGAATCGCGATAACGGGCCCAATCGCGGTGAGCATGACCGCGATCGTGACGGCGTGCCCAATCAACATGATCGACGCCCGAACGATCCCAGCCGTTATTGATCGAAACCAGGCAACAGGCGACACTGCACCAAGCCGCAGTGTCTCGCCACTCGGCAATCCTGAAACCCTGAGCAAATGATGGCTGGATGTTTGGAGGCAGGCATGGACAAAGCGGATATCGGCATCATTGGTCTCGGGGTGATGGGCGCCAATCTGGCGCTCAACCTGAGTGACAAGGGTTTCGGCCTGAGTGTGTACAACCGTACCGCGGCGGTGACCGCAGCATTCATCGCCACCCACGGCCAAGGCCGGGCGATCACAGCGGCCGATAGCCCGCAGCAATTCATCAGTCAGCTGGGCCACCCGCGCGTCATCCTGTTGATGGTGACGGCGGGCAAGGCAGTCGATGCTGTCATTGCGCAACTACTGCCGCTGCTTGATGCCGGCGACATCCTGATCGACGGCGGCAATTCGCATTTCCGCGACAGCAACCGGCGCTGGCGCGAGCTGGCCGCCAAGGGCATTCACTTCGTCGGCATGGGCGTTTCCGGTGGCGAAGAAGGGGCGCGCTATGGCCCGTCGTTGATGCCGGGGGGTGCCGCTGCCGCCTGGCCGACCATCCGCGACATGTTCCAGTCCATTGCTGCCAAAGTGGACGGTATACCCTGCTGCCAGTGGCTGGGCGATGGCGGGGCCGGCCATTACGTCAAGATGGTTCATAACGGCATCGAATATGGCGACATGCAGTTGATCGCCGAGGTTTGCCACCTGATGCAGCACGCGCTGGGCATGAGTCACGACGAGATGGCCGACACCTTTGCCGGCTGGAATGCGGGCCGCCTTGAGTCGTATCTGATCGAAATCACCAGCCGCATCCTGCGCCAGCGCGACCGGGACGGCAGCCCGCTGGTCGACAAGATTCTTGATCGGGCTGGGCAGAAAGGTACCGGTGTCTGGACAGCGCAGGATGCGCTTGACCACGGCGTACCGCTCACCCTGATCAGCGAAGCGGTTCAGGCGCGCATGCTCTCGGCGCGCAAGGCCGAGCGGGTCGCCGCCGCGGCCCTACTGGGCAGCGCCCCGGCGCTAGTGGCGGAATCCAGCCGCGCCGCAATGATCGACGCCTTGCGCGATGCGCTTTACGCCTCAAAACTGGTTTCCTACGCGCAAGGTTTCATGCTGATGCAGTCCGCCGCGGAAACCGAAGGCTGGGCCCTGCCCTACGGCGATATTGCGTTGCTCTGGCGCGCCGGCTGCATCATTCGCAGCCGTTTTCTCGGCGACATAAAAACCAGTTTTTCCCGCAGCCCGGTGCCACCCAGCCTGCTGCAAGACCCATTTTTCGTCGCCGAAATAAAGGCCGCCGAAGCCGGTTGGCGGCAGGCGGTGATCGGTGCCGTCGGCAGCGGTGTCGCCGCCCCGGCACTGGCCTCGGCACTGGCGTTTTACGATGGCTACCGCTGCGCCAAGGGCTCAGCCAACATTCTGCAGGCGCAGCGCGATTTCTTCGGCGCCCATTCCTATCAGCGGGTTGATCGTGACCCGGCCGAGCATTTCCACACCCGTTGGCTGGGCGATGGTGGCGAGGAGAAACTGCCATGAGCTGCACCACCGAATCGCATGCCTACGTTATTTTCGGGGCAACGGGCAATCTGGCCACGATCAAGCTCTTGCCGGCGCTCTACCAACTGCACTGCCTGGGCTATCTGGCCGCCGATGTAAAAATCCTCGGTTGTGGCCGTACACCGCACCAACCGGATGAATGGCGCGACGAAGTGCGCAAAGTCCTCACCCCCGGCAGCACGGAGGGTTGTCTGGATGGCTTTCTCCAGCGTCTCGACTATCTCGCTGGCAGTCTCGAAGATGGCGGCTTTTATCAGGCGCTGGGCGCTTGGGTGGGCAGCGGCGAATGCGCCAGAAATGTGATTTTCTACCTCTCGGTCAGCCCCAAACTTTATGTCCCGGTGACTGTCGGGCTGGCCCAGGCCGGGCTGCTTGCCGAAAGCAATGGCTGGCGGCGTGTGGTTGTCGAAAAGCCTTTCGGCCATGACCAGCAATCAGCCCGCGACTTGCAGCACGAACTCAACAAGCACCTGAACGAAGAACAGATTTACCGGATCGATCACTACGTTGGCAAGGAATCGGTCCAGAACCTGCTGGTCTTGCGCTTCGCCAACATGATTCTCGAACCCCTGTGGAACCGCCATTACATTGACCACGTGCAGATAACGCACGCCGAAACCGTTGGCGTTGATGGCCGGGCCAGCTATTACGACCGCCACGGCGGAGCGACGCGCGACATGATCCAGAGCCATTTGCTGCAAGTGCTGGCGCTGCTGGCGATGGAGCCGCCGGTGTCGCTCGAAGCGGAATCCCTGCGCGATGAAAAGGTCAAAGTCTTGCGCTCGATCCGGCCGGTGGATGTTTCACAACTGTCCAGCCACGCGGTACGCGCCCAGTACGCCGGCTACCAGCAGGAAGCCGGCATCGCCCCCGGCAGCCATACCGAAACCTACGCCGCGCTGAAAATTTATGTCGACAACTGGCGCTGGCGCGATGTGCCCTTCTACCTGCGCACCGGCAAATGCCTCAAGGAGCGCCGCTCGATGGTCGCCGTCCGTTTCCGCGAACCGCCGATGCAGCTTTTTCAGGGCACGGGCGCTGCCAATGTCCATCCCAACTGGCTGCTGATCGGTATCCAGCCCGACGACGTGGTGCAGATGGAAATTTCAGCCAAGGTGCCCGGCGCGGAAACGCTTACCCGTCAGATCGTGATGGATGCCAGCGTCGGTAATCCTGGCGAGCGCAAGGCCGACGCTTACGAGGAATTGCTGCTTGATGTCATCGAGGGCAACCGTTCCCTTTTCCTGCGCTACGACGAAGTCAAAGCCGCCTGGCAGGTGGTCGATCCGGTCATGCGCGCCTGGTCTGAAGACGAGCATCCACCGCTGCAATACCCGGTCGGCAGTTGGGGGCCGAAGGCAGCCAACCATATTTTCGACAAAGCCGATCAGGCATGGCGGCAAAGCCTGAGCTGCAACGGTAAAACCGACTGCCCTCCCGATGCTGCCGGCTGATACACGCGTTCTGGCCGACCCCGAGGCGGTTGCCATTGAAGCTTGCCGCCTGATCAGCGCCGCAGCGGCAGCAGCCATTACCCAGCGCCGGATCTTTCGTCTGGTGCTGGCCGGCGGCACGACGCCCGGCCGGATTTACCAACGGCTCGCCACGTCGGCGCAGCAATGGGCGGCGTGGGAAATCTTCTGGGGTGACGAACGCTGCCTGCCAGCCGATGACCCGGCGCGCAATTCCCGCATGGCGCAAACGCGCTGGCTGGATCACGTCGCCATTCCCGCCGCACAGATTCACCCCATTCCCGCCGAACTCGGCGCCGCTGAAGCCGCCGCTCAGTACGCCGAAACGATCCGCAACAAACAGCCTTTCGACCTCGTGCTGCTCGGCATCGGTGAAGATGGACATACCGCCAGCCTGTTTCCCGGCAGAAAATCGCAAGCCGGCGCGGTGATTGCGGTGCATGACGCGCCCAAGCCGCCGGCCGAGCGCGTCAGTCTTAACTTTGAAACCTTGCGCGCCTGCCGCCAGCAAATCGTCATCGCCACCGGCAGCGAAAAAGCAGCCGCCCTGGCCGCCTGGCAGCACGGGCAGAATCTGCCGATTGCGCAAGCGGTGCGCCACGATGCTTGCCTGCTGCTTGATACCTCGGCGACGCGCTCAGCGGATTTCGTTTCGCCGATCGTTTGACGGCGCCCGTTCGCTCTTGCGAACCTGGCGCCGGGCGTAGCGCGCCATCAACGGCGTCACCGAGACGCCATGCAGGACGATGGAAACAGCCACCGCCGTCAGAGTGATGCTGACCGCCTGATCGGCCGCCGAACCCGACCAGCCATGATTCAGAGCAAACATCAGGTAATACACCGAGCCGATACCGCGAATGCCGAACCAGGCAATCAACAGGCGTTGATCACCCGATACCGGCGCCCCCAGCAAGCCCAGCCAGACCGAGAGCGGGCGCAGGACAAAAAACAGCAGCGCAAGAAAGAGCAACGTCCAGCGGTCGACCTCGACAAAAGGCAACATTGCCCCAACTGCCAGAATAATGATCAGCTCGGCAATGCGTTCGAGTTGGTCATTGAAGCCGCGCACCGCCTGCGTCATATAAGCCCCGGCGTGCTGCGGATGGGTCGCCACAGCAAGGTGCGCCTCCTTGTCCTGCAAACCCGCCACCCCGGGATTCGGCGCCGGCTCTTCCCGCGAACCTTCCTTGATGCGCTGCAGCGCCAGGCCGGCGGCGAATACCGCGACAAAGGCCGAAGCGTGAACCAGTTGTGCCACCCCAAAAGTCAGCGCGATGAGGCCCAGCGCGAGAAATTCATCCAGACCCAACGCCTGCTGATGATGTGTCCGCAGATAAACCACCAGCTTGCCGATTATTGTGCCGAGTAGCGCACCGATCAGCAGGCCACCGGCCAGCGCCCACAGCACATCCACCCACAACCATTGCCAGCCGCCGTCGCCCAGGTCGTGCATACCAAGCAGACCGAGCCCGAGCATCACAAACGGAAACGCCGCGCCGTCATTCAACCCGCCCTCGCCGGTCAGGCTGAAGCGCAAGCGGTCGCGATCGTCCGGCTCGTCGACCTGAACATCCGAGGCGAGCACCGGATCGGTCGGCGCCAGAATGCCGCCGAGCAAAACAGCCGCCCCCAGCGGCAGCGCAAGCAGATAGACACCGACCCCCGTGATCAAACCCACCGTCAAGGCCATCGAGATAAAGGCCAGACGCAGCGGCAAGCGCCAGTGGCGGCTGGAAAACGGCAAACCCAGTTTCATGCCGACCGAGAAAAGGGAAATCAGCAAGGCAACCTCAGTCACCCGTTCCAGGATCGGGGCAAGCTCGCGCGAATCCGGCTCCATCGGCCCCCAGCCGGCAATCCCCAGCCCATAGCCCACCGCCAGATAGAACATGGAAGCGCTGACCGGCAAACGCTTCATCAGCGAACCGGCCAGCGCCATCATGATGAACATCAGCCCGATCACCAGGGCCCAGATCGAAAAAGTCATTGTTGCCCTGGCCAGATTTTCATTGTCATCACTTCATTTGGGTACAAGGTGTCCAATCGGTGTTTCGTCATTCCGAATGCGGGAAATTGCTCATGAGCACTTTCGTCATTCCAGCGAATGACAGTTTTTCCCTAAGTGCGCTACCGAACCGAATAAATACCCGGCGACAGGCAATATGTTTTCAGGCGTCCATTTCCCCACCTCCTTGGACGCCTTGAGTACTTTGCCCAGACCGCCCAGGCCGTCTGGGCATTTTTTTGCCGGGCAAAGTGGCGGCGGAAAGCCGGCCGAAAATGTCTAGCGCATCCGAACCCAGCCAACAGCAATCAACTCAAAACCTTGCTGGCCACGTCGTTGTATTCGCCGACTGCCGACCCAATCACCTCGCGGGCAATCTCGGTTTCTTCTGCAGTCTTGGTCTGCGCCACCAACACCACTTGGCCGTTGGCAATCGCATCGCGAACCAGATCCGACAGCCAGCCTTCCTTGGGTTCGATATCTTTGCCCGCCCCCGCCGCCGCGCCGACAAAAGCCCCCAGGCTGGCGCCCCAACCGAGCATGATCAATGGCGCCACCAACGGGCTGGCGACAAACAGACTCACGCCCCCGGCGACAATCGCCAGTTGGGCCAGCGCGCCAATGCCGGTACCGACCACGGTGCCGACCGCGCCATCAACCAGCACATTGGTCAGCACCTCATTGCTCTGCCCGCTCGGCTGGGTGACCAATGGGCCCGAGTCGACGTCGAATAACTGAATGCGCTCAAGGGGCAATCCGAGCCCGGACAGGCGGGAACGCGCCCCTTCGGCTTCTTCGCGATGGGCAAAAAAGCCGGATACATGATGGGAATAGTTGTCCATGTTTTTCTCCTTGGGGTGATTCGCAAGTTACGAATGAAATTTGAGCCTAATCACGGTTGACCGCAGCGTCGGTGCGCTATCGCACTTCGCAGCAAGCAATTGACGCAATCCGTCCTGGAGCGCTCATGACGCAGCCAATCTGGCTACGTTCGCTGGCGCACATACGGACCGGGCATTCGTCGCTACGCTCTCTATAATCAAGAATGAAGCTGCATCAAAAATGCCCCTCGGGCGTCGCTGATCGCTATTTGCAAAGGAAGACAATGCCCCACACCCTAACCCCCGACCCCAAGCAAAACCGCATTCTGGCTGCGCTCAGCACCAACGACTTTGCCCGTTTGCAGGATGACCTTGAGCTGGTTTCGCTCAAGGTGGGGCAGGTGCTTTACGACGCGGGTGACAGCGTGGGCTACGTCTATTTCCCCCTGACTTGCATTGTTTCGCTGGTATTCACCACGCAAAAAGGCTCATCGGCTGAACTGGCAATTACCGGCAATGAAGGGCTGGTCGGTATTCCGTTGGTGCTCGGGGGCGATACGACGACGCATCGGGTGATTGTCCAGAATGCCGGGGAGGCTTACCGGCTCAAGGTTGAAGTCATTCGCTGGGAGCTTGATCAGGGGGGCGATCTGCAGCATCTGGCCTTGCGTTACACGCAGGCCTTGATGACGCAGATGGCGCAGAGCGTGGTGTGTAACCGGCATCATGCGGTCGACCAGCAATTATGCCGATTTTTACTACTCAGCCTGGACCGCCTGCCCGACAACCAGATCCACCTGACGCAAGAACTGATCGGCAGCATGCTCGGCGTCCGCCGCGAGGCCGTCACTGAAGCCGCCGGCAAATTACAGACGGCCGGGTTGATCCAGTACAGCCGCGGCCTGATCAAAGTGGTTGACCGCCCCGGGCTGGAAGCCCGCGCCTGCGAATGCTATGCCGTGGTCAAAGCGGAATATGACCGTTTATTTCAGTTGACCGGCACCGCCCGGAGCCGAGACTACGCCCGCCCCAATCCGGAATCGGTGCGCAAGCGGGCCGAGGCGCGCTGGAAGCAGGCCCCGCCGGAGGCCCCGAAAACCCCTTGGGACAATACCCAACTGGTCCATGAACTACAGGTCCATCAGATCGAGCTGGAAATGCATAACGAGGCGCTGCGCCACGCCTTTGAGGAAGTCGATGCACTGCGCGACCGCTATGCCGACATCTACGATTTCGCGCCGGTGGGCTATTTCACCCTCGACCCGCAAGGCGTCATTGTTGATTTGAATCTGACCGGCGCCATCCTGCTGGGCGTCAAGGGCTCCCAGAAAGGCCGCCACCAGTTCGCCAGCAGCGTTGCCCCGGCCGACCGCGCCACCTTCACGTCATTTCTAGCCACCGTTCTTCACGCCAGCCAAAAAATCGTATGCGAAATCACGCTCGCAGCCACCAATCAGCGCCCGGAAGCCACGGTAAAGATTGAAGCAATCCCGAACGAAGAAGAAAACGAATGCCGGATGGTGGTGATTGACGTGACCGCCGAACGAGAAGCGCAAAAAGCGCTGCATGCCCGCGAGCAATATCAGCGTGCGCTGCTCGACAATTTCCCCTTCATTGTCTGGCTCAAGGACGCCGAAAGCCGCCTGGTTGCGGTCAACAAGCCTTTTGCCGAACATTTCGGCTGGCCCTCCGCCCAATCGCTGGAGGGGAAAACCGATTTCGATATTGTCGACAAGGCGCAGGCAGAAAGCTTCGTGGCGGCAGACCAGGCTGTTCTGCTGTCCGGCGTGCAAAGGAGCACCGAGGAGCGACGGGAAATTAACGGACGACAGCGCTGGTTTGAAATCTATAAATCACCGGTGGTACTGGCTGATCAACCGATCGGCACGGTCGGTTTTGCCCGCGACATCACGCTCCGCCACAATACCCGGCAGGCCCTGGAGAGTTCAGAGCAGCGCTACCGCGGCTTCGTTGAAGAACTGCCGCTCAGCGTCGCGGTTATTCAGGACGACGTGCTGCAGTACATCAATCCGAAAAGCAGCGAATTGATCGGCTATTCATCCGAAGAGTGCTTTGGCAAGTCATTCCTGCCGCTGATCTTTGAAGGCGACCGCCCACGCGTCATTGAAGCCATGCAAATGTTCAGCCGTGGCGAGCCCTTACCGAGCCATTTTGAAATTCGCCTGAGCAAGAAAACCGGCGAGATCATTGATTGCCGGCTGCATGTAAGCACCGTGGCCTGGGCCGGCAGGAACGCCGCCCTGGCCACCTTTGAGGATGTGACGGCACAGAATGCGATGGCGGCCGAGTTGCAGAATCTGGCGCGTATTGACCTGCTGACCGAGCTCTCGAGCGAGGCGCATTTCCAGACGCATCTTGAATTGGCTCAGGCGCGACTGTTGCGGAGTGCCGAGCGGCCCCATTCGATTGTGATGATTCGACTTGATCATTTCGTTACGATCAATACCGTGCTTGGGCGACTGGCCAGTGATGCGGTGCTTCGCCTCTTCTCTGCCTTGCTGCGCGATGAACTGCGTGATGTGGATATTGCCGCCCGGGTCGAAGGCGAAAAGTTTGCCGTCTTGCTGCCGGAGACCGATCAAGCTGAGGCGGAACATTTCGCCGAGCGCTTGCGTCAGAAAGTTGCCGACACCTCGATCAACGCCCGCAATCAACTTCTGCCGATTACCGTCAGCATCGGCATTGCCGAAATTTACGTTTCGGACAATGACGCCCGGCAATGCTTGCGGCGCGCCAATCAGGCGCTGGATCAAGCAATGGCAGCCGGGGGCAACCAGATAGCGATTGCGGCGGCGTTGAATACGGCGCAAGCTGCACCGCAAATTACCAATCAGGGAGCACCGGACAATGCCGAGCGACGTAAACAAGACCCCGCCCAGGCCCCCGGCGCCAGCGAGGGCTGACAAAACAGCAGCACCGATGCCAAGCCGGAAATTCCCGATCGTCGCGATCGGCGCCTCGGCGGGCGGGTTGGAGGCGCTGGCGCAGTTCCTCGGTCACGTGCCCGTCGGCTGCGGCATGGCCTTTGTCGTCATTCAGCACCTTGACCCCGACCACAAGGGGATGATGCCCGAGCTGCTGCAGCGGACCACCTTGATGCCGGTCATGCAGGCCAAAAACCGGATCAAGGTCAGGCCGGATTGTGTTTATGTCATTCCGCCCAATGCCGATTTATCCATTCTGCACGACAGCCTTTATTTGCTTGAACCGATCGCGCCGCGCGGTTTGCGCCTGCCGATCGATTTTTTCTTCCGCGCCCTAGCCGACGATCGCCAGGAGCAGGCGATCGGCGTCATCCTCTCCGGCATGGGCTCGGACGGTACGCTCGGTGTCCGCGCCATCAAGGAACGCGGCGGCTTGGTCCTGGCGCAAGACCCGGCTTCAGCAAAGTTCGACAGCATGCCGAAGAGCATCATCGATGCCGGTTTAGCCGACATTATCGCGGCCGCCGAAACGCTGCCCCAGCGCATCATCGACACCCTGCACTTGCAACAGCCGGCCAAACTGGCGGTGAGCGATGTGGAATCGGTCGATCAGAAAAGCGCCTTCGACAAAATCTGCATCCTGCTGCGCGAGCGCACCGGCCACGACTTCTCTTTTTACAAGAAAACCACGGTTTACCGCAGGATCGAGCGCCGCATGGCGATTCATCAGCTCGCCCGGATTGGCGACTATGTCCATCATTTGCGCGAGAACCCGCAGGAGCTTGATCTGCTCTTCAAGGAACTCCTGATCGGCGTCACCAATTTTTTCCGCGACCCCGCCACCTGGGCCTATTTACAAGAAAACACACTACCCGACTTACTCGCCGCAACGCCGCCCGGCACCACCTTGCGGGCCTGGGTAGCCGGCTGTTCGAGCGGCGAAGAAGCCTATTCGCTGGCAATCATCTTCCGCGAATTGCAGGAGCAACGAAAACCGCATGAACGCTGTTCGCTGCAAATTTTTGCCACCGATCTTGACCCGGACGCCATTGAAAAAGCCCGGCGCGCCCTTTACCCGGCCAATATTGCCATTGACGTTTCGGAGGCGCGGCTAAAGCGCTTCTTCGTTGAAGACGGCAACAGCTTCCGGGTGGCCAAGGAAATCCGTGAAATGGTGGTCTTCGCGCCGCAAAACATCATCATGGACCCGCCGTTCACCAAGCTGGATATACTGACTTGCCGCAATCTGCTGATTTACCTCGGCCCAGAATTGCAGAAAAAACTGTTGCCCCTGTTCCACTACAGCCTGAAACCGGGCGGCATTCTGATGCTGGGCAGCGCCGAGTCGATCGGCAATTTCACCGATTTGTTCGAGCCACTGGAAAGCAAGGCCCGTCTTTTCAAACGCAGCAACAGCTTGCTCCACCCCGACGAACTTGAGTTCCCGACCCGCCATTTCCCGACGAAAGCCGCCCCACTCATGGAACCGAAGCCTGAAACATCGACGGCCAATCTGCAGACGCTGGCTGACCAATTGCTGCTCCAGAAATTCTCGCCGGCGGCGGTACTGGTCACGGCCACGGGCGATCTGGTCTACATCAACGGGCGCACCGGCAAATATCTGGAACCGGCGGCCGGCAAGGTTAACTGGAACATTCACGCGATGGCCCGCGACGGCCTGCGTCAGGAAATTTCGCTGGCGCTGCCCCGCGCTTTGCGCAGTGGCGAAAGCGTTGTCAGCAGCAATTTGCCGGTTGACCACAATGGCGACACACAACTGGTCGATCTGACCATCTTCCCGATTCAGGAACCGGCCCCGCTGCGCGGTATGGCGATGCTGGTCATCACCGATGTTGCGACACCCTCGGAAGTGGTTATCGAAACGGGCAAACGCAGCCCGCGCCGGGCCCAACGCGAACTGGATCTGGAAAAGGCGCTGGCGCAAGCCCAACAGGAAGTGCAGCGCCTGCGCGAGGAAATGCAGACATCACAGGAAGAGGTGAAATCGGCCAGCGAAGAACTGCAATCAACCAATGAGGAATTGCAGTCGACCAACGAGGAACTGACCACCTCGAAGGAGGAAATGCAGTCACTCAACGAAGAGCTGCAAACGGTGAATGTTGAGCTGCAATCGAAGGTCGATGAGCTGTCTTCAGCCAATAACGACATGAAGAATCTGCTCAACAGCACCGACATCGCCACCATTTTTCTCGATAACGCCCTGCACGTCCGGCGCTTTACCACCCAGGCAACGCGGCTGTTCAAGTTGATTCCCGGCGACATCGGCCGACCGCTCTCCGACATCGTCACCAACCTGACCTACCCCAACCTGCAAATCGATGCCGAGCAAGTGCTGAACACGCTGGCGTTTTCGGATCGGGAAATCGGCACCACCGACGGCCGCTGGTTCCAGGTCAAAATCATGCCCTACCGCACGCTGGAAAATGTCATCGACGGCGTGGTCATGACCTTCAACGACATCAGCCGGGCAAAAATTCTGGAAAAAGAGCTGCGGGCGGTTGGGAAGTTTCCGAAGGCAGAACCTTCATCGCACGGCTGACTAATTGGAAGATTTGCTATTCCGATTTGTATAATCAGCTTTTCCTTATTTTCGAGGTTCCCATGCGCCATCTGATTCTTGCCTGCAGCCTTGCCCTCGCCTCCTTGTGGGCTCATGCCGAAATTATCGATATCGATAAAGCCGAACTCGACAAACTGATCAAGAGTGGCGTGCCGGTCGTCGATATCCGGACGCAAGCGGAATGGGAAGACACCGGCATCGTGAATGGCAGCAAGCTGCTCACTTTTTACGACGAGCGCGGCCGGGTCGATCCTGCTGCCTGGCTGGAAAAGCTTGCGCCGATTGCCAAGCCGGATCAACCGGTGATCGTTATCTGCCGTAGCGGCAACCGAACCAAGGACGTTAGCCAGCTTCTTTCGCAGCAGGCCGGTTACACCAAGGTTTATAACGTCAAATCAGGCATCAAAGGCTGGATCAAGGAGGGCGGCGCCGTCGTGCCAGCCACCCAAAGCATCGCCGCCTGCCGCACTGCGAAAACCTGCTGAAAATTTGTTGAAAAATTGCTGATTCAGGCCGTCGACCGCAAGCGTTGCGCCAGTTGTGACTGCTGGCGCGGCGAACGCCGGCCCGGTGAAACGCCTGAGCAGGTCATGGTTGAGTCGGAAACCGTCGCTGGCCTGTGTGTCGGTGGCGGTTGGGACAACAGCGAGCGGCGCGCCCGTTCGGCCTGCGGCCACTGGCGTATCTGGCTCGCGCTCCACAAACCGGACGGGACAGGCGGCATCCGGTAAAATGCGCGGCTTGGCTTTCCGGCGGTAATTACTGCACAGATGGCTCCCTCCTCACCGGAAAACAGCATGACCGAAACCTCCCTTACTGCGCTTTTACAGGCTGCCTTTACAGCTCGTCAGTCCCTGATCGAGCAATTGCACGCCGAAGACACCAACGCCTACCGCCTGTTCAACGGCAGCACTGAAGGCCGAGCCGGCCTGACGGTGGATCGTTACGGCGACCTGTTGCTGATCCAGACTTTTCACGACACGCTGGACGGCCACGACCGCAGCGAGATCGAAAACTTTTACGCCACTGCCCTGCCCGGCCTGAGCGCGGTTTATAACGACCGCAGCCGCGCCAATTCGCGGATCAGCAACCCGCTGCCGCCGGAAGTGCTGGTTGAAGCGCATCGGCCACGCGAATTCCACGAATTGGGCCTGCGTTATGTCGTTCAGGGCCGTCACGGTGGCCAGGACCCCTGGCTGTTCCTCGACATGCGGGCCGGTCGTCGGCGCATCAAGCAGGAAGCCGCTGGCAAATCTGTCCTCAACCTGTTTGCCTACACCTGCGGCATTGGCGTCGTGGCAGCCAGCGCCGGTGCCGAGTATGTGGTCAATGTCGACTTTGCCGAATCGAATATCGGCATCGGCAAGGAAAACGCCCGCCTCAACGAACTGCCGATCCGCATGCGCTTTGTCCAGAGCGACGCCTTCGCCGCCATGCGCCAACTGGCCGGCATCGGCCAGCCGAAAATGGTGCGCGGCAAGCACATGCCGGTTTTCCCCAAGCTGGAAAAGCGCGCCTTTGATCTGGTTTTCCTCGACCCGCCGCGTTATGCCAAAAGCCCGTTCGGCGTTGTGGACATCATCAACGACTATGCGGCGCTGATGAAACTGGCACTGCTCTGTACGGTTGAGGGCGGCACGCTGATCTGCTGCAACAACGCCGCGCAGATTTCACGCGAAGTCTGGGCTGATCAGCTGCAACGCTGTGCGACCAAAGCCGGCCGGACGATTCGCGAACTGGAATGGATCACGCCGGAAGAAGATTTCCCCAGCCACGACGGCCAGCCGCCGCTGAAAATCGCCCTGTTGCGCGTTTAAGCTAGTGGCCGGCTACGGCCGGCCAACGTCAGACTCGGCGACGATCAGCCCGAGTTCCTTCAGCACTTCATGGGCTGAACGGAAGGCGTCAATCGCCAGCGGCATGCCGCAATAAATCGCGGCGTGCAGCAAAACTTCCTGAATTTCCTGCATCGTCGCGCCGTTATTGACGGCGCCACGAACGTGCCCCTTGAGTTCCTGGGCACGCCCAAGCGCGGTCAGCATCGAGATAGTCAGCAAACTGCGGGTCTTCAGATCAAGCCCTTCACGGCACCAGGTGGTACCCCAGGCGTTGCGTGTGACAAATTCCTGAAGCGGCGCGGTGAACACGTCAAGGCCGGTAAATGCCTTATCGACAAACGCATCGCCCATGACCTGCTTGCGCCGCTGCAAGCCTTGCTCGAATTGTGCGTCCTTCGCCACGGCTATTCCAACTCGTCTGAATTTTCGTTATTTTTCGGGTTGACCCTAGCAGCCTCGGCCAGTTGCCGGGCGCGCGCTTCACGTAAGATCGGCGTTTCCATACTGATCCGACCCAGCGTGCCGGAACGGTAATCGTTGATCAAAATGGTCGCAGCCTTTTCGAGATCAAGCTCGCCACCCCGGTTTTTCAGCAGGCAGCCGCGTTTTTTGGCAACGGCGGCGATCACCGCCACACCATCCATGCCTTCCGTCGAAAAGCCATAGCGGGCGGTCAGTAGCGCCGGGTAGTGTTCGAGCAGGAAGTCGGTGAGGAAAGTCGCCACTTCTTCGTCGATGTAGGCATTGACGCCCACCGCGTGGCTGGCCGCCATCATCAGACCATCGATCGGATGTTCGATCTTCGGCCAGAGCATGCCCGGCGTGTCGTAAATGGTCAGCCGCGAGTTGATATCGACCCGCTGCTGGCTCTTGGTCACGGCCGGCTGATCGCCGACCGCCGCCACTTTTTTCCTGACCAAGGCATTTATCAAAGTCGATTTGCCGACGTTGGGAATCCCCATGATCAGCAGGCGCAAGGGCTTCACGGCATCGCAGCGGGTCGGCGCCAGTTGTTGCGCCAAGGCCGGAATACGCGCCACATCACTGGCTTTTTTGCAGGAGATGGCGACGGCCTTGACGCCCGGCTGCTGGGAAAAGTAATCGAGCCAGGCCTTGGTGGCGACCGGATCGGCCATGTCGGCCTTGTTGAGCAGCTTCAGACACGGCCGCTGGCGATGCCGGCGCAACTCGTGAATCATCGGATTGCTGCTGGCCTGCGGCAGACGGGCATCGAGCACTTCGACGACGACATCGGTCATCGCCAGTGTTTCGGTGGCTTTCTTGCGGGCCTGGGTCATGTGCCCAGGGAACCATTGAATAGACATTAAATTTCCTGTTTAACCGCCGGTAACCGGCGGGAAGAAGGCGATTTCGTCGCCTTCCCTGACCGGCGCATCGAGCCCGGCCATATCCTGATTGACAGCGCAGCGCAGATTTTTGGCGCTGGCCAGTTTTTCGCGGCCCTGCGTGACCAGCCAGTCACGCAGCGCGCCCACGGTCGTCACACCAGCCGGCAGTTCGACGGATTCGCCACCCATGCCAAGGGCTTCCTTGAGGCTGGCGAAATAGAGAATTTTGACGCTCATGACAGCAACTCGGCAAAAGGCACGAAGCGAACGCTGTCGCCTCGATTGATCGCCAGACCCGGTTTGTTGCAGACCAGACCATCGCCCCAACACAAGGAGGTGACAACGCCGGCCCCCTGATTCGGGTAAAGCTCGACATCGCCGATATCGTTAATCCGCGCACGGAGAAATTCGGCGCGAACATCCGGCCGTAGCCAGTCGAAATCAGCCCGCAGATTGAAGGCGCGCGGCGTGACGTCGGTAACGCCCTGCAAGCGCAGCACGAAGGGGCGCACCATGATCATGAAGGTGACGATGGCCGACACCGGGTTACCCGGCAGGCCGATGAACCAGGCCTTGCCACCGCCATTCTCGGCGCTGCGCCGGACTTCGCCAAAGGCCAGCGGCTTACCCGGCTTGATGGCAATTTTCCACATGTCGAGCTGCCCTTCGGCTTCGACGGCGGGTTTGACGTGATCTTCCTCGCCGACCGAAACGCCGCCGCTGGTGATGATCAGATCGTTATCGGCCGCTGCCTTGCGCAGTGCTTCGCGGGTGGCGTCGAGCTTGTCCGGCACGGTGCCGAGATCGCGCACTTCGCAGCCCAGACCTTCGAGCAGGGCGCGCAGCGCGTAACGGTTGGAATTGTAGATGCCGCCCGGTGGCAGCGGCTCGCCCGGCTGGACCAGTTCATCGCCGGTGAAAAAGACGCCAACCCGGACGCGACGATAAACCGGCAACTCCGGCAAGCCAGCCGAAGCTGCAAGCGCAATGTCCTGCGGCCGCAGCTTGATGCCCGGCTTGAGGATTTCGGCTCCCACCGCAATATCTTCCCCGGCGCGACGGATATTTTCCTCAACACGCGGCACCTGATTGATCACCACGCCGTTTTCGCCGTGTTCGCAGCGTTCCTGCATCACGACAGCATCGGCCCCCGCCGGCACCGGCGCACCGGTGAAGATGCGGGCGGCCGTGCCCGGTTGCAGCGTCGAGCCCACCGTCCCGGCCGGAATCCGCTGGCTGACCGGCAGGCAAACACCGGCGACCGTCACATCGGCAGTACGCACGGCGTAACCGTCCATTGCCGAGTTATCGAGCGGCGGCACGGCTACGGTCGACTGCTGCGCGACGGCCAAAACGCGACCGGCCGCAGCCGTCAGCGGCAGCGAACGCACTTCTTCGACGGCTTGCACAGCGGCGAGCAATTTTTCCAGGGCTTGTTCAAAACTCAGCATGGGCGGGCCTGCAATTGGAGGGTGTTCATCACGAAATCGGCGATGGCGCTGATGTCATTCAGCGGCAGCTTGGGCAAGGTCGTCGCGATATCGGCATCGGTCGCCACGGCGACGATATCCGGGCGATCGGGAAAGAGCGGCGGCTTGCCGTTTTCCGGACGGTGGACTTCCAGCTTGGGAATCGGTTCCTGCTTGAAGCCTTCGATCAACACCAGATCGCACGGGGAAAGATGCGCCAGCAGTTCATCCAGCGTCACCTCGGCCTCTTCGCGCCGCTCGTGCATCAAGGCCCAGCGGTCGTTACAGGAAAGCAGCACTTCGCTCGCGCCGGCTTCGCGGTGACGGTAGGAATCCTTGCCCGGCCGGTCGATGTCGAAACCGTGGTGGGCGTGTTTGATCACCGAGACCTTGAGGCCGCGGGCAGTCAATTGGGGAATCAATTTTTCCAGCAAGGTTGTCTTGCCGGAGCCGGAATAACCGGCAATACCAAAAACTTTCATGACCGAATTTTACGCTTTCAAGCCGGGAAAACCGGCGCAAAACCGCCGCCCGGCGTCCGGAAATTGGTGGTCTGGCCCTGATAGAGACGGGCCACGAACATTTGCACGGCGCCTTGATAGACAAAGGCGCGAATGTCGGCCTTCATCAGTTGCGACTCATCCTCGACGACGACTGAATGCTCGGAAGGCGGGACGATTTCCTGGGCAATGTAGCCGCCCTGCAGGATTTCCTCGAATACCCGCTTGGTCAGTTTGTCGCCGCGATAGGCAGCACGGCTGCCGAAACCGGTGGCAATCTTGAAGAACCAGCGTTTGCGTTCAGCCCAGAAACGCTCGCCCTCGTCGGCCTTGACCGCCACCGTGCGCGGAATGCCGGCGAGCAGAACTTTTCGGGTGGCTTCCGGCACGCCAATTTCGATCAGCGCTGCCTCGTCCGAGAGCAACATCAGATTGCGCTTGTCGGCATAGAGCGCATGGGCGCGCGGATGCGGCGTGACGACCACACCGTCGGCATCGAAAATTGCCCTTAAATCGGCGTTGACCGCAGCATCGAGTGAAAAATCGGTCAGCCGGTTGTAAACCAGGTCGATCACTTCGCCACGGTGCAGCAGGCGATTGCCGTCGCGGCTGAATTCGCCGGGGTCGGCAACGACGGCAGCAATCCCGTTGGCTTCAAATAGCTGCCGGAAGAGCTCGAACTCGGGCGCCAGATATTGATTCGCCGGATGTTCATCGACGATGGCGATGCGTTTGAGCGGCGCGTCGCCCCGCATCAAACGCCATTCCTCACGGAACATATCGACGAAAGCCTGCTCGATTTTTTGGGCTGCTGCATGTTCACCATGCGCCATCAGCAGCCGGGTATTGAGCAGGCCGCCACCAGCATTGGTATTGATCTCGATCAGCCGTGGGCCGGCTTCGGCCAGATGGAAGTCGTAGCCGAAAAAGACGCTGCGCGCGGCCAGCGGCTTTTGCGCGCTGGCGGGCGCCGCGAGCAGCACGCGCTGCTGGTAGGCCGGCAGGGCAATGACCGATTCGATGGCAATGATCAACTCGGCCATCGCTTGCAAAACGGCTGGCGAAATATGCAGTTCAGCCACCGAAAATAGTGAGGCATGCGACGCCGAGAGCGCTGCGAAATCAAGCTCTCCGCCGGATTCCAGCGCGATTTTCAAGGCTTGCCGGTCAAACATCGCCGTTCCGGTTAGCAAAAAATTTGAGCACTTCAGAAAGCTCCTTGGTCCGTTTCATCGGGGGCAAACTTTGCCAGACCCGACGACCATAAGGCTTTGATAAAAGTCGCGGATCGCAAATCATCAGCACGCCGCGATCGGTTTCGTCGCGAATCAGCCGCCCGGCGCCCTGCTTGACGTTGATGACGGCGCGCGGCAACTGGTATTCCATGAAGGGATTGCGGCCCTGCAGCCGCATCTGCTCGATGCGCGCCGAGAGCACCGGATCGTCCGGCGGCGCGAAGGGAATTTTGTCGATAACGACCAGCGACAGCGCCTCGCCACGCACGTCAACGCCTTCCCAGAAACTCTGGCTGCCAACCAGAATGGCATTACCGTACTGGCGAAAGCGTTGCAGCAGATCATTCTTGCTGCCCTCGCCCTGCATCAGCAAGGGCATTTCGTGGCCTTCATCCTCCAGCCGCGCCTTGATCAGTTCATGCGTCCGGCGCATGGCGCGCAGGCTGGTGCACAGGAAAAATGCGCCACCGCCGGCCGCCACTGCGGCAGGAAAAGCGGCGTCCACAACTGCCTCGGTATAACCGTAGGAATTCGGCTCCGGCATGCCGAGCGGCACGTAGAGCACGGCTTGTTTGCCGTAATCGAAGGGGCTTTCCCAGCAGGCCGACTCCGGCTCGCCAAGTCCCAGTTCAGCGCAGTAGTGATGAAATTTACCCTGCACCGCCAGCGTCGCCGAGGTGAAAATCCAGGCGCGGGGATGGCCGCCCATCTGTTTCCGGAAAATTTCGGCGACATCAAGCGGCGTTGAATTCAGTTGCAAGGATTGACTAAAAGCTTCGGCCCAGCGCACGTAACCGGCGGTGATTTTCTGCCATTCGCCCAGGCGCTGAACCAACTCCACCGATCGCTGCCAGCATTTCTCCAGACCTTCGGCACGCTCGGCCTGAGTTTCCAGAATTGCAGCAAACTTCGTCACTTCTGCCTCAAGGGCTTTCAGCGCAGGCAAAAAATCGGGCTTTTCTTCCAGTTGACCGTAGGAGAAGCGCCCGGCATCGAGGCCAACCGCCAGACGCAAGTCCTTGGCAACTTTCTCCATTTCCCGGCTGGCCGACGGCAGATCAAGGCAGTCGCGGGCATTCAGCATGCCTTCGGTGCGCGCATCGCGGGCCAGATCAAGGATTTGGGCCGTCGATACGGTATCGCCAAAAAACAGCGTCGCCACTTCCGGCAACTGGTGCGCTTCGTCGAAAATCACCGTGTTGCAGGCCGGCAGTAATTCCGCCATGCCTTCGTCACGCAGCATCACATCGGCAAAAAAGAGGTGGTGATTGACCACCACCAGATCGGCCGCCATCGCCTCGCGACGGGCCAGCATGACGAAGCACTCCTTGTAGTCCGGGCAATCCTGACCGAGACAGTTTTCGCGGGTCGAAGTGGCGTGGTTCCAGACCGGCGATGATTCGGAGACTTCCACACATTCGGCCTTGTCGCCGGTGTGGGTGACTTTGGCAAAAACCGAGATGCGGCGCGCGTCGGCCGCATCTTCGCGGGTCAGGAAACGACCATCGGCCAGCGACTGTTGCAGGTGGTAAGGGCAAACATAGTTGGCCCGCCCTTTGAGCAGCGCAATCTTGACCGGCGCCTTCAGGGCATCGCGCACCATCGGCAGATCCTTGTTGAACAACTGGTCCTGCAAGGTTTTGGTGCCGGTGGAGACGATGACCTTGCCGCCCGACTTCAGGGCCGGCACCAGGTAGGCAAAAGTTTTGCCCGTGCCCGTCCCCGCCTCGGCGATAAACACCGAACAACTGTTGATGGCGGCAGCAATGCGCTCGGCCATATCAACCTGCTGCTCGCGCACGCGATAGCCGCTGATTGACTGCGCCAGCGGACCGCCGGGAGAGAATATTTCTTTAAGGGAAGACAATAGAAGAAGCCTGAAAAATCCGGGCGAATTTTAGCAGATATGCCGTAATTTCAGGGGTTTACAGCGGCTTAAGTACGAGCAGTCAAACTTTTCAAAGCCGTCATTCCCAAGCCGGCAGGAATCCGGAAAAACCAGCAGCCGGCGGATTTACTGAAACGGGGCTATTCGCCAACCACATCCACCCCGGCGGGTGGTGTGAACTTGAAAGTCGTCGCCGGCAATTGCGGATTGCGCTCCAGCCGGGAAAATCGAATCAGCGTGGTCTGGCCAAAGTTATCGAAAAGCTCCATGGCGCGCAGATCCGCCCCGATAAAACCGAGCCGGATTTTCTCGAAACCGCTTTCGTCTGCCTTGGCCGTCGCCTCGACCCAGTTCATCCCGTCCGCCTCGCCGGCTTCGCTCAGGGTGAAATTCTTTTCCAGCTCGTTGCTACCAGCCAACAGCGCCGCCGGTGAACCGCTGATTGCCTGACCGGCCTTGCGCACCGTCACCTGTTTCAATTCGGCGTCGTAGATCCAGATTTTCTCGCCGTCGCCAACCACTAGCTGTGGGTAAGGCTTCTGAATATCCCAGCGCAGTTTTCCCGGCCGGGAAATTGCCACGACACCGGAAGACTGCTGCGGCTTGCGGCCATTTTTGGCGACCACCATCTGGGAAAACTCGGCCCTCAGCGTGCGCGTGCTGTTCAGAAACTGATGTAACTGATCGACCGCCCCCGCTTCCGCCAGCAAGGGCAAAACAGCGATTGCTACGGTCGACAGCATTTTTAAGGCAAATTTCATTCAGCTTCCTTGCGGGCCATCACTTCGCGGCCACCACGACCATCCATCGACGAAACCAGACCGGCTTTTTCCATCGCTTCAATCAAGCGTGCCGAGCGGTTGTAACCAATGCGCAAGTGGCGTTGGACCAGCGAAATCGAGGCCCGCTTGTTCTTCAGCACAATATCCACCGCCTGATCGTAAAGCGGGTCGCTCTCGGCATCCGAACTGCTCTCGCCGCCTTCGCCGCCCTCTTCATCGCCACCGGCCGAACCGCTGAGAATGTCTTCAATGTACTCCGGCGCGCCCAGCGACTTCAGGTGTTCAACCACACGGTGCACTTCATCATCGGAAACAAAAGCGCCATGAACGCGGGTCGGATAGCCGGTACCGGGTGCGAGGTAAAGCATGTCGCCCTGCCCCAGCAGCGCCTCGGCGCCCATCTGGTCGAGAATGGTCCGCGAGTCGATCTTGCTGGAAACCTGGAAAGAAAGGCGGGTCGGAATATTGGCCTTGATCAGACCGGTGATGACATCAACGCTCGGCCGCTGCGTCGCCAGCACAAGGTGAATACCGGAAGCGCGGGCCTTCTGGGCCAGTCGGGCAATCTGCTCTTCAACCTTCTTGCCGACGACCATCATCAGATCAGCCAGTTCGTCGATGATGACGACGATGAATGGCAGGGTCTTCAAGGGCTCCGGCGTTTCCGGCGTCAGCGTCAGCGGATTGGGAATATGCTCGCCACGCTTTTCGGCATCGCGAATCTTGGTATTCAGGCCGGCGATATTGCGTACGCCCATCGCCGACATCAGCTTGTAGCGTTTCTCCATCTCGGTCACGCACCAGTGCAGCGCGTTGGCCGCCTGCTTCATGTCGGTGACGACCGGTGCCAGCAAATGCGGAATGCCTTCGTAAATCGAAAGCTCCAGCATTTTCGGGTCGACCATGATCAGCCGAACCTGCTCGGGATCGGACTTGTAGAGCATCGACAAAATCATCGCATTGACGCCGACCGACTTGCCGGAGCCGGTCGTCCCGGCGACCAGCAAATGCGGCGTCTTGGCCAGATCGGCAACCACCGGCAAACCGCCGATATCCTTGCCGAGGCAGACGGTCAGCGGGCTGTTCATGTCGTTGTACGGCTTGCTGGAAATGATTTCCGACAGCTTGACCATCTGCCGCTTGGCATTGGGTAATTCCAGCGCCATGCAGGCCTTGCCGGGCACGGTTTCAACGACGCGAATCGAGACCAAGGCCAGCGCGCGCGCCAGATCACGGGCCAGATTGACGATCTGCGCCCCTTTGACCCCCACCGCCGGCTCGATTTCGTAGCGGGTGATAACGGGGCCAGGCAAGGCGGCCAGCACTTTGACCTGGACGCCAAAATCAGCCAGCTTGCGTTCGATCAGGCGCGAGGTGTATTCGAGTGTTTCGGCACTCACCGTCTCGGTGACCGGCGGCGCCGGATCAAGCAGGTGTAGCGGCGGCAAGCGACCGCCGGTGACCTCTTCAGGGAAAAGGACCGTCTGTTTCTCCCGATCGGCCCGCGCTTCAGCCTTTTTCGAGATCGGCACTTCCGGCGGAGACGCTTCAATCAGGATGGGATCGTGCAACTCGACCCGGCGCTTCTCTTCCTCCACCACCACTTCACGCTGCTGCGCCACTTCACGGCCAATTTTGCGGTCGCGCCAGGCATCGACCCGACCATAAAAGATACCAACCACTGATTCCAGACCGGCACCCAGTCGCTCAAACGCCCACAGCCAGGACATCCCGGAAAAGATGCTCCAGCCCGCGGCCATCAAGGCCAGCAAAAACAGGGTCGAACCGGTGTAGCCGAACTGCTGCGCCAGATACCGGCTGACTTCGATACCCAGCACCCCACCGGGAGCCAGCGGCAACTCGACCTTCAGCGTGTAAAAGCGCAAGGCTTCCAGCGCCGAACTGGCGACCAGCAGCACAATGAACCCGGCCAGCGCGATAAACAGCGGGCGCCGGTCCTGCTTCTCGGTGCTTTTCAGTTTGCGGAAACCCCACCACACCGACATCCCGAGCAGCACAATCCACCACCAGGCAGAAAATCCGAAAATATAGAGCATCAGATCGGCGATCCAGGCACCAGCCCGTCCGGCGGGATTATGCATACTGTGTGAAACGATCGCATGTGACCAGCCTGCATCCTCCTTGTTGAATCCCCACAGTGCCATCGTCAAAAAAAGCGCCACTGCGCCGACAGCCAACCAGCGTGACTCCTGCAAAAGCGTACCAATTTTTTCCGGCAAGGGACTCGCTGAGCCCCGATCAACCATTCTTGCCCCCATCCTCATGCACCCAGAATAATCACCTGATTATTCTCGCAGAGGATGTAACCGCTCAATTCCAGATCCCGCATGACCTTGCTGACCATTTCCCGTGAAGCACCAATCATTCTCGCCATATCCTGCTTTGAAATTTTCTTTTTGACGATCCGCCGCCCCTCATCATCTTCCGAGAGTTCAAGCAGCAAACGGGCAACCCGCCCATAAACATCCAGCAAGGCCAGGCTCTCAATATTGCGATCAGCCTCGCGCAGACGGCGCACCAGAATCTGCATCAACTTCTGCGCCACCTGGAAGTTGTCCTGCAAACAGCGCTGGAAAGCTTCCTTGCTCAGCACCAATAACTCGCAAGGCTCAGCGGCGACCACATTGGCCGAACGTGGACTACCATCGATCAATCCCATCTCGCCGAAAAACTCACCCGGCCCGAGCCAGGCAAGAATGATTTCCTTCCCCTCTTCATCGTGATTGGTCACTTTGGCGCGTCCAGTGAGCAGGATGTAGAGCGAATCGGTGCTGTCTCCGGCCCGAACCACAAATGCCGAGCGCTCAACGCGCTTGCGCACGGAAACCTTTGAGACTTTTTCCAGCTCAGCCTCGTTCAACTCGGCGAACAAGGGTACGTTGCGTAAAACAACCAGGCTCAAACCAATATTGGTAGCGGACATAAATCAGTTTCCGTTCATGTAGTTACGCAACGATTATAAACCGCTTTGCCATACCCCAAGGAACTTGGGGGGAAATGGCAGCTCAGACAGCGATATAATTTTCTGCTCAGTCACCCAAGAGGATCGTCATGTCCCAAGCCGTTCGCCACACCCCCCTCATTATCCTCGGTTCCGGCCCCGCCGGTTACACCGCCGCCGTCTATGCCGCCCGCGCCAATCTGAACCCGGTGATGATCACCGGCATGGCCCAAGGCGGCCAGCTGATGACCACCACCGAAGTCGACAACTGGCCGGCCGATGCCGACGGCGTGCAAGGCCCCGAGTTGATGGCGCGTTTTGAAGCCCATGCCCGCCGCTTCGAGACAGAAATCATTTTCGATCAGATTCACACGGCCAAGCTGACCGAAAAGCCGTTCACCCTGATCGGCGACACCGGCACTTATACCTGCGATGCGCTGATTATCGCCACCGGCGCTTCGGCTCAATATCTCGGCCTGCCCTCGGAAGAGAAATTTGCCGGCAAGGGTGTTTCCGCCTGCGCCACCTGCGATGGCTTTTTCTACCGCGGCAAATCGGTTGCCGTCGTTGGCGGCGGCAATACAGCCATCGAAGAAGCGCTATATCTGGCCAATATCGCCAGCCACGTCACCCTGATTCATCGTCGCGAGAAGTTCCGCGCCGAGAAAATCATGCAGGACAAGCTGTTCGAGAAACAAAAGGCCGGCAAGATCACCATTCTCTACAACTGTGCGCTTGATGAAATTTTAGGCGACGACTCTGGTGTTACCGGCCTGCGCGTCAAGAATTTGCAAACCAGTGAAATGCAGCATGTCGATGTTTTCGGCGTTTTCATCGCCATTGGCCACAAGCCGAATACCGATATTTTTGCCGGCCAACTGGCCATGGAAGGCGGCTACATCATTACTGAAGCAGGCCGCCAGGGCAATGCGACGCAAACCAGCATCCCGGGCGTCTTCGCGGCGGGCGATGTGCAGGATCACATCTACCGCCAAGCCTGTACCTCAGCCGGTACCGGCTGTATGGCAGCGCTTGATGCCGAGCGCTACCTGGATCAGCTTAGCTAAATATCACGAGGCGACTTGACCGACGCCGACGATCTTGCCGCTTTTCGGGCGGCAGTAGCTGACACCCAGCCATTGCCAGCCTCCGGCCGCGTTCATCTCGGCGGGCCAATGCCGCCACCGCGGCCCCTGCAACATCTGGCTGACGAGCGCGCCGCGCTCAATGAAAGCCTGCATGGCCAGATCAGCCTGCAAGACCGGCTGGAGGGCGGGGATGAGCCCAGTTATCTACGGGTTGGGCTGGCCAGCAGCGTCTTGCGCGATTTAAGACGCGGCCGCTGGGTCACCCAGGATGAAATTGACCTGCATGGGCTGAATCGTGATGAAGCGCGCCAACTGCTCGCCGCCTTTTTGGCCGAGAGCCTGCACTGGGGCAAGCGCTGCGTTCGCGTCGTTCATGGCAAAGGCTTGCGTTCGCCACAGAAAATTTCCATTCTGCGCCAGCTGGTTCGCGGTTGGCTGATGCAACGCGATGAAGTCCTCGCCTACTGCCAGGCCAAGCCGCAAGATGGCGGCGAAGGCGCGTTGCTGGTGCTTTTACGTTCACCCAAAAAACAAAGGGCAGCCTGAGCCGCCCCTTTGTTTCAAACCACCCGAAAAACTCAGACAGCAGCAGCTTCGTTGGTTTCGCCGGTACGAATCCGCACCACGTGCTCAACCGGCATGACAAAAATCTTGCCATCGCCAATTTTCCCCGTGCGCGCCGCCTTGATGATGGCGTCAATTGCGGCTTCCGCATGCTCGTTATTGACCACGATTTCGATCTTGATCTTGGGCAGGAAATCAACGACGTATTCAGCGCCGCGATACAACTCGGTATGCCCCTTCTGGCGGCCAAAGCCCTTGACCTCGGTGACGGTCAGACCCGTAATGCCGACTTCCGAAAGCGCTTCACGAACTTCGTCGAGTTTGAAGGGCTTGATGATGGCTTCGATTTTTTTCATATTCGTGCGTCCTCTTGATTCAGTTTCTTAAAATTCGTCTTGATAACGATTGGTAATAGGATAACGCCAATCCTTGCCAAAACCACGCGGCGTGATGCGAATGCCGACCGGCGACTGCCGGCGTTTGTACTCGGCAATGCGCAGCAAACGGACAACGCGCCTGACCGCCTCTTCCGGCAGGCCGGCGGCGATGATTTCACGCGGGCTGCGATCCTCTTCCATGTAGGCGCGAACGATGGCATCGAGCACTTCGTAAGGCGGCAGGGAGTCCTGATCGGTCTGATCCGGCTTCAACTCGGCGGATGGCGGCCGAACGATGATGTTTTCCGGAATGACCGGCGAGATTGAATTCCGGTAGCGCGACAGGCGATAAACCAGTGTTTTGTAAACGTCCTTGATCACCGCAAAACCGCCGGCCATGTCGCCGTACAGCGTGCAGTAGCCCACCGCCATTTCCGATTTGTTGCCGGTGGTCAGCACCAGCGAACCGGTTTTGTTGGAGAGCGCCATCAGCAGGTTGCCACGAATTCGGGCCTGAATGTTCTCTTCCGTGGTGTCGGCCGGCAGCCCGGCAAACAGCGGGTCGAGCATCGTCTGGTAGATCTGCATGGCGGGCGAAATGGGGATTTCGTCGTAACGAACGCCGAGCGTTTTGATCATCGCCCGCGAGTCGTCAAGACTCATCTGCGCGGTGTAGGGCGACGGCATCATCACCGCCCGCACTTTTTCGGCCCCCAGCGCGTCGACCGCAACACACAGGGTCAGCGCGGAATCGATACCACCGGAAAAACCAATGATGGCGCCCTTGAAACCACTCTTGCCAATGTAGTCGCGAACGCCAAGCACCAGCGCCTGGTAAGCCTCCGCTTCAACGGACAGCTCGCTCACCCTATCGTCGGAGCGCAAATCTCCGGCATCAAAATCGACAATACCCAGCGCTTCGACGAACTGCGGCAGGCGCATCTGGCAATTTTGCTGCGCGTCGAGAGCGAATGAGGCGCCATCGAACACCAGTTCGTCCTGGCCACCCACCAGATTGCAGTAAATGGCGGGAATGCCCGTCGCCTTGATCCGGTCACCCAGCACTTGGGCACGTTGTTCGTGTTTTTCGAGATGGCAGGGTGAGGCGTTGAGCACGAGGAGCAGTTCGGCACCGGCAGCATGCGCCAGTTCGGCCGCACCGGGTTCCCAGATGTCGGCACAGATATTGATCCCGCAACGGACACCGCCAAGCGTCACAACGCAGGCTTCAGTGCCCGCATCGAAATAACGTTTCTCATCAAAGACTTCGTAATTCGGGAGGCGAATCTTGCGGTAAACCGCAATTTTCCGGCCATTTTCGATGACCGCAGCCGCGTTGTAACGACGGCCTTCATGCTCTTGCGGATAGCCGACAATCAGGGCAATGCCCTCAACCCGGCTTGCCAGTTCATCCAGCGCCCGTTGGCAGGCCCGGTAAAAATCCGGGCGCAGCAACAGGTCTTCCGGCGGGTAGCCGCATAACGCCAGTTCCGGCGTCAGCAGCACCTGAGCGCCGCGCGCTTTAGCCTGCGCGGCGCATTCAACGATACGTTCGACGTTGCCGGTCAGATCACCGACAGTGGCGTTGAACTGGGCAACGGCGATACGCAACATTGCTTAGTAAGCCGGCTTGTCTTTCGCGTCGTTGTAACGCTTGACGCCTTGAGTGATTTCGTTTTTGGCTGCTTCGATACCTTCCCAGCCATTGACCTTGACCCACTTGCCCGGTTCGAGATCCTTGTAGTGCTCGAAGAAGTGGGCAATCTGCGCCCGCAGCAATTCCGGTGCATCTTCGTGGGTCTTGTAGTGCTTGTAGAGCGGGGTCAGCTTATCAACCGGGACGGCCAGCAGCTTGGCATCCTCACCACCTTCGTCGGTCATCGACAACTGGCCGAGCGGACGGCAGCGGACGACAACGCCCGGCGGCAGCGGGAAGGGGCTGATCACCAGCACGTCAACCGGATCACCGTCACCGGCGATGGTGTGCGGGATGTAGCCGTAGTTGCAGGGATAGTGCATGGAGGTGGACATGAAACGATCAACGAAGATCGCGCCGCTGTCCTTGTCGACTTCGTACTTGACGGGGTCGGAATGGGCGGTGATTTCGATGATGACGTTGAAATCATCAGGAAGGGACTTACCGGAAGGAACGTTGTTCAGGGCCATCGTTATCTCTCTGCGTTTGGTTTGAGAACTTGTGATTATAACGTCGTGCTAGAAACTGTCATCGCCAGGCAGCGAGAAACTCCTGCCAGTGCGGCGCACCGATCTTGCCGAGTTGCGCCTTGACGAACTCGCCCTCGGCAAGCTCTTCAGCGGCACTCAGCTCACCCCGCAGGCGGCGGAAGCGGTTATAGACCAGATAGGTATTGATCACATCGGTTTCGCAGTAGTCGCGGATATCAGCGCTCTTGCCGGCCTGCCAGGCTTCCCAGACCTTGCCGCCATCCATGCCGAGCTTGCCGGGGAAACCGAAGAGTTTGGCCAGATCGTCGAGCGGGGCATTGGCCCGGGCATTGTAGAGCGCCAGCAGATCCATCAGATCGAGGTGCCGGGTGTGGTAACGGCTGATGTAGTTATTCCATTTGAAATCGCGGCTGTCGGCATAGTCGCCGTCACCGAGATCCCAATAACGCGGCGCGCTAACGCCATGCAGCATGCCGCGATAATGCAGCACCGGCAGATCGAAACCGCTGCCATTCCACGAAACAATCTGCGGCGTGAATTTCTCGATGCCGTCAAAGAAGCGCTGGATGATTTCGCCTTCGCTGAGCGCCGGTTCGGCCAGCGACCAGACTTTCAGGCCTTCACTGGTGCGCAGCACGCAGGAAATGGTGACGATGCGCTGCAAATGCAGTTGCAGGAAATCATGCCCGGTTTTGGCCCGGCGCTGCTGGAAGGCGAGTTCGGCGACTTCATCATCGGAAAGTTCGGCCGGCAGATCATTCAACCGACGCAGGCCGGCGACATCGGGAATGGTCTCGATGTCAAAAACAAGGACTGGTTTCACGCCGGAAAGACGCCCGTCGACAGATAACGGTCACCGCGATCGCAAATGATGCTGACGATCACGGCATCTTCCAATTGTTGCGACAGGCGCAGGGCCACGGCAACACCACCACCGGAGGAAATACCGGCGAAGATACCCTCTTCCATGGCCAAGCGCCGCGTCATTGCTTCAGCATCGGCCTGGCCAACGTATTCGATGCGGTCAACGTTGGTTTTATCGTAAATCTTGGGCAGATAGGCTTCCGGCCATTTGCGGATGCCGGGAATCTGGCTACCGTCTTCCGGCTGACAGCCAACGATCTGGATTGCCGGATTCTGCGCCTTGAGAAATTTCGAGACACCCATGACGGTACCGGTGGTGCCCATGCTCGCCACAAAGTGGGTAATTTTGCCGGCAGTATCACGCCAGATTTCCGGGCCGGTACCTTCAAAGTGGGCCAGCGGATTATCCGGGTTGCCGAACTGGTCGAGGATGATGCCCTTGCCTTCGTCACGCATTTTGTCGGCGACATCACGCGCCAGTTCCATGCCGCCATCCTTCGGCGTCAACACCAGATCGGCACCAAAAGCACGCATGCTCTGGCGACGCTCGATACTCTGATTTTCCGGCATGACGAGGATCATCCTGTAACCCTTCATCGCCGCCGCCATGGCGAGCGCGATGCCGGTGTTGCCGGAGGTTGCCTCGATCAGCGTATCACCCGGCTTGATGTCGCCGCGCGCTTCGGCATGGACGATCATTGACAGCGCTGGCCGATCCTTTACCGAACCGGCAGGGTTGTTACCTTCCAGTTTGGCGAGAATCACGTTGCCACGCTGGTCATTGTCGGCACCGGGAATACGCACCAACCGAACCAAGGGGGTATTGCCGACAAAATCCTGCAGGGTTTTATACATTCTGATTGAGCCAATCAATATATTGGGAAACGCCCTCCTCAACCGTGGCCATCGGCGCAGCGTAGCCGGCAGCCCGCAGGCGGGTCAGATCAGCCTGCGTGAATGCCTGGTACTTGCCCTTCAGCGCCTCGGGGAAGGCGATGTATTCGAGCAAGCCCTGAGCAAGCAGTTCCGCCAACATTAGCGGAGCCTCGCTTTTTGCCCTGCGGCAGCCGTTGACCGCAGCAACCGCGACATCATTGAAACTCTGCGCCCGGCCGGAGCCAAGATTGAAGATGCCGGACGTTTCCGGATGATCAAGGAAGAACAGATTGACTTTGGCCACATCACCGACATAAACAAAATCGCGCTGTTGGCCGCCGTTTTCGTAACCATGCGAACCTTCAAACAGCTTGACCTTGCCATCTGCCCGAAACTGGTTGAAGTTGTGAAAAGCCACCGAAGCCATGCGCCCCTTGTGGGTTTCACGCGGACCATAGACATTGAAATAACGGAAGCCGACGATCTGTGACGACGGATCCTTCGCCAGACGCTGCCGGACAACCTGGTCGAAAAGAAATTTGGAGTAACCGTAAACGTTGAGCGGCCCTTCGTACTGGCGCTCTTCCTTGAAAACACTGGTACTGCCATAGGTCGCTGCGCTCGACGCGTAAAGGAACTGGACATCCTGATCCTGACACCAGTCGAGCAAGATCATCGAGTAACGGTAATTGTTCTCCATCATGTAGCGGCCGTCGGTTTCCATGGTGTCGGAACAGGCACCTTCATGGAAAATGGCGTCGATTTCACCCTCGAAATGACCCGCCTGGATGCGCTCGATGAAGTCGTGCTTGTCGAGATAATCCGAAATTTCGCAATCGATCAGATTCTTGAACTTGTCGGCCTTGGTCAAATTATCGACCGCAATGATCTTGGTAATACCACGCTCATTGAGCGCCTTGACGATATTCGAACCGATAAAGCCGGCGGCGCCGGTCACAACGATGTACATGATTTTCCCTTACAAAGCAGCGGCGAGTTCTTCGCGCGTGACAACGGCCGTGCCCAGTTTGCCGACAACGATACTGGCCGCAATATTGGCGGTGCGGATGGCTTCATCCCAGTCGGCACCCGCCGCCAGCATGACGGCCAGCGTCGCGATGACCGTATCGCCGGCACCGGAAACATCAAATACTTCAAGCGCATGGGCTGCCTGATGATGGACTTCACCCTCGGAGAACAAAGTCATCCCCTCTTCGCTGCGCGTCACCAAGAGCGCTTCGAGGCCAAGTTCGCCACGAAGTTTCTGCGCCTTGGTCGCCAGATCCTCTTCAGACGTCCAGCGCCCAACCACATCGCGCAGCTCCGAACGATTTGGCGTAATCACTGTTGCCCCGGCATATTTTGCGTAGTCATCACCCTTGGGATCAACCAGCACCGGCTTGCCGGCGGCACGGGCCAATCGAATCATCTCGGCGATATGGGTCAGGCCACCCTTGCCATAATCAGAGAGGATTACGACATCGGATTCGGCAACCCGTTTTTCAAATTCCGACAGCTTGGCTTGCAGGATTTCATGCGAGGGCGTCGTTTCAAAATCAATGCGCAACAACTGCTGCTGGCGGCCGATGACACGCAGCTTGACCGTGGTATCAATGTTGCGGTCAACGTGCAAACCGGCATCAATTTCACCTTCGGCCAGCATGCGGGACAAACTCCGCCCTGCTTCATCGTCACCAACGACGGAAAGCAGCACGGTTTTAGCCCCGACAGCAGCCGCATTCCGCGCCACATTGGCCGCCCCGCCCAGGCGCTCCTCGATCCGCTCGACCTTGACCACCGGCACCGGCGCTTCCGGCGAAATGCGGCTAACTTCGCCAAACCAGTAACGGTCGAGCATCACATCGCCAACGACCAGCAGACGAACCTGCGCAACTTTTTCCAGCATGCCGCTTACCGCCCCTTAACGCCCAATAGCAAAATATTCGATGCCCAGCCCACGCACAAATTTGGGATCGTAAAGGTTGCGCCCATCGAAGATCACCGGGTTCTTCAGGGTTTGCTTGATCGCCTCGAAATCCGGGCTACGGAATTCCTTCCATTCGGTAACGATGACCAGCGCGTCGGCGTTGTCGAGGGCGCCCATCGGGTTCTCGGCATATTGCAGACGTGGCTCATCGCCGAAAATACGCTGGGTTTCGTGCATGGCGACCGGGTCGTAGGCGGTTACGGTGGCTCCGGCGGCGAAGAGGTCGGCAATCAGTTCGCGGCTCGGCGCATCGCGCATGTCGTCGGTATTGGGCTTGAAGGAAAGCCCCCAGAGGGCGAAGTGCTTGCCCTTCAGATCGCCGAAGCGGGCTTTGAGCTTGCCGGTGAGGACGTGCTTCTGGGCATCGTTGGCTTCTTCAACGGCGGTCAGCACTTTGAGGCTGATGTTGGCATCGTCGGCCGCCGTTTTGATCAGCGCCTTGACGTCTTTCGGGAAGCAGGAACCGCCGTAGCCGCAGCCGGGGTAGAGGAAGTGGTAGCCGATGCGCGGATCGGAGCCGATGCCCTGGCGAACCATTTCAATGTCGGCACCGAGCACTTCGGCGAGATTGGCCAGTTCGTTCATGAAGCTGATGCGCGTCGCCAGCATGGCGTTGGCGGCGTACTTGGTGAGTTCGGCACTCTTGACGTCGGTGATGATCAGGCGTTCGTGGTTGCGCTGGAATGGAGCGTAGAGGGCGCGCATCAGGTGGATGGCTTGCTCTTCTTCGGCGCCAACGACGATGCGATCGGGGCGCATGAAGTCTTCAACGGCGGCGCCTTCTTTCAGGAATTCCGGGTTGGAAACAACGCTGAACGGAATGTCGACCGCACGTTTGGCCAGTTCGTCGAGAATCGCTGCCTTGACCTTGGCGCCGGTACCAACCGGCACGGTACTTTTGTCGACCACAACTTTGTAATCGGTCATCAGGCGGCCGATGCTGCGAGCAGCGGCAAGCACATACTGGAGATCGGCCGAGCCGTCTTCGTCGGGCGGGGTGCCGACGGCAATGAACTGGATGGTGCCGTGCTGGACGGCTTTTTCGATGTCGGTGGTGAAGTGCAGGCGGCCGGCCGCGACGTTGCGGCGGACCATTTCCTGCAGGCCCGGTTCGTAGATCGGGATGCCGCCTTCTTCAAGAATGCGGATCTTGGCCGGATCAACGTCCAGACAGAGAACATCATTGCCTACTTCAGCCAGACAGGTGCCACTTACCAGACCGACATAGCCGGTACCGACAACGGTAATTTTCATAAAAGTATCCTACAAGGTTTGATCGAATTCTTCGCTACGGCGCGGCGGATAGGTTTCCCAGCCGCCACAGGCCGGACAGCGCCAGTAAAATTGGCGCGCCTTGAAACCACAATTATCGCACCGATAACGTGACAGTCGCTTGGTATAGCCCTGGATGATCGTCTTGGCCAGTTCGACATCCGGCCTGACATCCGGCGCCACCAAAGGCAGACGGGCGCTCATCAGTTTTTCCAGGCCGAGCAGGGTCGGGTTGCGCTGGAGTTCAGCTCGCACCAATCGGTAAGCCGCTTCCGTTCCTTCACCTTCCAGCACCAATTGATAGACCACATCCAACAGATCGAGCGACGGATAGCGTTCAAGATAAACGCTGAGCAGCGCGATACCTTCGTCCCGGCGCTCAAGTTTGCGATAGCTCTCAAGCAGGCGTTGGGCAATTAACGCCAAGTAGGCGGGATCCTGCTGTTCGATACGCTGCCAAGCTTCGATCGCAGCTTCCTGCCGGCCTTCCTGCAACAGCAAATCTCCCTGTAAGAGACTGGCTCGCACACATTTGCGATTTTGCTGCATGGCCAATTCGAGATAAGCACGAGCCGGCTCCGGCTTCGAGCGCATTATTTCGTTAGCTGCCAATTCACAGTAAAACTCGGCGACCTCTTGCTGCGAGGCCACATCGGGCAACTCGCGCGCCAGTTCAATCGCCTTCAGCCACTCTTTTTCAGCCTGAAAAATTTCCAGCAGACTGCGCTTGGCTTCATCTTCAAACGGGGTACCAATCAGTTTGTTGAAAATTTCCTCAGCCCGGTCAAGCAGACCGGCCTTCAGATAATCCTGCCCCAATTCGGAGAGAGCATGCAGACGAACGCCATCATCGAGATCGGGACGATCAATCAGATTCTGGTGCATGCGGATGGCGCGCTCAGTCTCGCCACGCCTGCGGAAAAGATTACCGAGCGCAAAGTGCAGCTCGACCGTCTGGGAATCGACCTTCGCCACTTCGAGAAAGGAGTCGATGGCCTTGTCGGGCTGCTCGTTGAGCAGAAAATTGAGCCCCTGAAAATAGGAGCGTGGCAGCGCACGGGACTCATGAACCACTTGCCGCATATCAACGCGAGCAGCAGCCCAACCCAATAAAAAGAAAACTGGGATAAGTAATAGCTGCCAATATTCAAAGAGTTCGTTCATATCGGGGCTGATGGTTCCGGGAAAACCGGTTGCTGCGGCTTTACTGCCTCACGCTTGAGGCGCGAAATTTCACGGCGTTGGCGAAAAATGACCCCAACAACCGACAAGATACCGAGAATTGCGCCGCACGCGAAAAACACCAAGAGAACGATAACCAGTGGCGCCTCCCAAGCATGATCGAGAATCAACTGGAGGCTAACTGGCTGCGTGTTGCGCAAGGCGAAAGCGAGCAAAACAAAGAAAATAATGAACCGAAGGGCCCAAGTCAGAAAAGTCATGGCTTCAAAAAGAAAAAGGGGCAGTGAAATTCACTGCCCCGAATCTACCACATAGCGCCTGCGCAGCGTCAGATCGACTGATCGACCCGTTCGCGCAGTTCCTTGCCCGCCTTGAAATGGGGAACCCATTTGGCAGGTACGCTGACCTTCTCCCCCGACTTGGGGTTACGGCCAGTGCGAGGCGGCCGGTAGTTGAGCGCAAAGCTGCCGAATCCGCGGATCTCGATACGATCGCCGCGCACTAAGGCTTCGGACATCGCATCGAGAATCACTTTCACCGCAAAATCAGCATCTTTCGCCACCAACTGCGGAAACCGCTCCGCCAGCCGGGCGATGAGCTCGGATTTGGTCATGCTTTATGCCTATCAGCCTTGCTGGTTGAGCTTGGCTTTGAGCAGGGCACCCAGGTTGGTCGTGCCAGAAGCAGCAGAGTTGGAGTCAGCAGAGAATTTCTGCATGGCTTCATTCTGTTCGGCATTGTCCTTGGCTTTGATCGACAGATTGATACCACGGGTCTTGCGATCCACGTTGATGATCATCGCCTCAACCACATCACCGACCTTCAGATGTTGCGACAGGTCGTCGATACGATCACGCGAGAACTCGGAAGCACGCAGGTAACCTTCATTCTCACCATCCAGCGTCAGCACAGCGCCCTTAGCATCAACCATCTTGACGGTGGCGCGGACGATGCTGTTCTTCTCGTGGGTAGCGATGAAGTTGGTGTACGGATCACCTTCCATCTGCTTGATGCCGAGGGAGATACGCTCTTTCTCGACGTCGATGGCGAGGACCAGGGCTTCAACTTCGTCACCCTTCTTGAAGTTGCGGATGGCTTCTTCGCCAGTTGCGCTCCAGGACAGGTCGGACAAGTGAACCAGACCATCGATACCACCCGGCAAGCCGATAAAGATACCAAAGTCGGTGATCGACTTGATGGCGCCCTTAACTTTGTCGCCCTTCTTGTGGTTCATCGCGAAGTCGTCCCAAGGATTGGCTTGGCACTGCTTCATACCCAAGGAGATACGACGACGCTCTTCGTCGATTTCAAGGATCATGACTTCGACTTCATCACCCAGAGAAACAACCTTGGACGGGTGAACGTTCTTGTTGGTCCAATCCATTTCGGAAACGTGAACCAGACCTTCGATGCCCTGTTCGATTTCAACGAATGAGCCGTAGTCGGTCAGGTTGGTGACCTTGCCGAACAAACGGGTACCAGCCGGGTAACGGCGGGCAATACCAACCCACGGATCGTCGCCCAGTTGCTTCATACCCAGGGAGACGCGGTTCTTCTCAGCATCAAACTTGAGGATCTTGGCAGTAACTTCGTCACCAACATTGAGCACTTCGCTCGGGTGACGGACGCGGCGCCAGGCCAGGTCGGTGATGTGCAGCAGGCCATCGATACCGCCGAGGTCGACGAATGCGCCGTAGTCGGTGATGTTCTTGACGATACCCTTGACGGTGGTGCCTTCCTTGAGGTTCTCGAGGAGCTTTTCGCGATCTTTGTCAGCGGTAGCTTCGAGCACGGCACGGCGGGACATAACGACGTTGTTACGCTTACGATCAAGCTTGATGACCTTGAATTCCATGGTCTTGCCTTCGTACGGCGTGGTGTCCTTGACCGGACGCATGTCGACCAGGGAACCCGGCAGGAATGCACGGACGCCGTTGGACATGACGGTGAGACCACCCTTGACCTTACCAGTGATGGTACCGGTAACCAGGGAGTTGTCGTTCAGGGCTTGCTCCAGGAAGTTCCAGGCGGCGATGCGCTTGGCGCGATCACGTGACAGGCGGGTTGCGCCGTAGCCGTCTTCCAGCATTTCGATGGCAACCTGGACGAAATCGCCCACTTTGACTTCGAGCTCGCCCTGATCGCTCAGGAATTCTTCAAGCGGAACGTAGGATTCCGATTTCAGGCCGGCATTAACCACAACGAAGTTGTGATCGATGAGTACCACTTCTGCAGTGATGACTTCGCCTTGACGCATTTCCTGGCGAGCCAGGGATTCTTCAAATAGTTGAGCAAAAGATTCCATTGACGGAGAGAGCTTTCGTGCCGCAAATCGTGAAATTCACAGCGGGTTAGAGTTTGAATCAAATTGCCGGTCACACGACCGGCAACACCGTTACTACTTTGCTTCCCGGAACCACATCAACACCTGATTGACCGCCTGATCAATGGTCAGAAAGGTCGTGTCGAGCAACCTGGCATCCGGCTCCTGCCTTAATGGGGCGACGCTACGTTGGGAATCCCGTTCGTCACGTTGCTTCAGGTCCAGCAGAAGGTCGGGGAGATTAGCAGATAAACCTTTTTCGATCAACTGCTTATAACGACGCTCAGCTCTTTCTTCGGCACTTGCCGTCAGGAATACTTTGAGTTCTGCCCGCGGAAAAATAACCGACCCCATGTCTCGTCCGTCGCCAACCAAACCAGGGGTTGTATTAAACGCCCGTTGGCGAAATAGCAAGGCATCGCGAACCGCAGGCAGGGCAGCGACCTTTGAGGCACCGGCAGAGATTTCCTCCGAGCGAATGGCGTCACCGATCGGTATTCCATCGAGAAGAATATCTGCCTCAAAGAACTCGACATTAAGTGCCGCTGCAATACCAGCCACACCAGCCTCATCGGCCCAGTCGATAGCGGCTCGCTGGGCGGCAAGCGCGGTCAACCGGTATAAAGCACCGGAATCCAGATAGGCAAAACCCAGGGCAGCAGCCACGCGGGCAGCCACCGTCCCTTTGCCGGAAGCAGAAGGTCCGTCGATAGCAATAACCGGGGCAGCCTTGGTGACATCGGCAAAACGTTCAAAGAAATCAGGGAAAGTCTTGGCGACACACTTCGGATCATTGATTCGCAACGGCGTACCGAAAGCTGCCAAAGAGAAGCACATCGCGATCCGGTGATCGTCGTAGGTATCGATTGCGGCTGGCTTTAGGCGGGCGGGCGTGACGCGTATAAAATCCTCTCCCTCTTCAACCCCTGCCCCCAACTTGCGTAACTCGGTCGCCATCGCCACGATACGATCTGTTTCCTTGACCCGCCAGGAAGCAATATTGCGCAACGTTGTCGTTCCTTTTGCAAACAGCGCCACGGTTGCCAGCGTCATTGCTGCATCAGGAATATGGTTGCAATCGAGGTCGACCGCAACCAACCCGTCGGCCGGTGCTCGCGACGCCATCCAGTTCGGGCCCATCTCAATGCATGCGCCCATCTTCGCCAGCGCTTCAGCAAACTTGACATCGCCCTGAATTGAATCCCGCCCAACCCCTTCAACCCTTACCGGCCCGCCACCAATCGCCCCCAGCGCCAGAAAATAGGAAGCTGAGGAAGCGTCACCTTCGACATAAACAGTGCCTGGAGAGACGTATCGACTACCAGCCTGTACCGTAAAACGCTGCCAGCCCTCGCGGTGCACTTGAACGCCAAAGCGCGCCATGACGGCCAATGTAATTTCGATATAAGGCTTGGAAATCAGCTCACCAATGACGTCGACCGTAGCCGCCTCACCAGTCAGCGGCAGCGCCATCAGCAAGCCAGTCAAAAACTGGCTGGAGACGTCGCCGCGCACTTTGACCACACCACCCGGCATAATCGTTGCCGGCTTGAGATGTAGCGGCGGAAACCCGTCGTTGCCAAGATAAGTGATATCTGCCCCAAGCTGTCTTAGCCCATCAACCAAGTCACCAATCGGCCGCTCGTGCATCCGGGCAACGCCTTTGAGGATGTAGTCGCCACCGGCTAGCGCAAGGGCTGCCGTTAGTGGGCGAAAGGCCGTGCCGGCATTACCGAGGAAAAGCTCGGCCTGCTTGACCGGAAATTTCCCGCCGCAGCCTTTGATCAACCAGTTCTCATTACCTAGCGCCGTCACCCCGACACCCAAGACTTTTAACGCCTCCAGCATGCGCGCCGTATCGTCAGAGGCAAGCAGATCACGCACCTCAGTTTCACCTTCGGCTAGGGCAGCCAGTAATAAAACACGATTTGAGATGCTTTTTGAGCCCGGCAAACGAACGATACCGGCGGCGGATAGGAGTTGGGGAAGGTCAAGGAATTCGTGAATCACACACTCACCATGGTCATAGCGCGGCAACTGCCGCTAGGTTGTTCAGGAAGGATTGAGCGCCGGATGGTATTCCGGAACCCAGTGAGTCAGCACCTCACGCACCCGCTCATCGCTCTGACTAGTTTCTGCTAACCAGGGGCGCAAATTTAACAAAAAATCAGCGTCGACCGGACGAGCCCGGGCAATACGCAATTTAGGATGCGGCGTCGGGCCTGTTTGCTCGGCGTCGGCCAGCAATTCTTCATATAGTTTTTCACCCGGCCGCAGACCGGTGAATTCGATACGAATTTCGCCATCCGAATAACCACAAAGGCGAATCATCTTGCGCGCCAGATCGACAATCCTGACCGGCTCACCCATGTCGAGCACGAATATCTCGCCACCCTGCCCCATCGCCGCCGCCTGAAGTACCAACTGCGCTGCTTCGGGAATCGACATAAAATAGCGGGTAATCTCCGGATGAGTAACCGTCACCGGCCCACCGCGCGCTATCTGCTCTTGAAATTTGGGAATCACACTGCCGGTGCTGCCCAGTACATTACCGAAGCGCACCATCCCGAATTGTGTACCACGACCTTGACGATGTAGCGCTTCGCAAACCATCTCGGCCAGCCGCTTGGTGGCACCCATGACGTTGGTCGGGTTCACCGCCTTGTCGGTCGAAATCAGGATAAAACGCGCCACGCCAAAACGGCTCGCCGTCTCAGCCACCAGCAAGGTGCCCATTGCGTTGTTACGCACCGCCTGCCACGCATTGCCCACTTCCATCAGCGGCACATGCTTGTATGCTGCAGCGTGGAAAACCACTTGGGGTTGATGGGCGGCAAATACTTCATCCAACCGCGCCGCATCCTTGACATCACCAGCCAGCGCCACCAGGGCGATCTCTGGCATATGGACTGCAAACCATTGTTCCAGCGTGTAAAGCGCAAACTCGCTCTGTTCGTAGAGAACCAGTTGAACCGGCGAAAAACGCGCCAACTGCCGACATAACTCACTGCCGATGGACCCCCCCGCCCCTGTCACCAGAATAGTTTTTCCCGCCACCATGGCTGCCACATGCTGGGTGTCGATCCACACAGGCTCCCGGCCCAGCAAATCCTCAATTTCTACGGGCCGAATCGCCGAGATGGCGACCCGCCCGGTCATCACATCCTCCAAGCCGGGCACCGTAAACACATGCGCCCCTGCTTCCACGGCAATCTCGGTCGCCCGGCGACATGTCTCAGCTGCTGCCGATGGCATCGCCAGAATGACGTGTAGCGCTTTCTCGGAAGCCAGTACATCCGCCAGACCATCGATTCCGCCGACTACCGGATGCCCGGAAAGCTCCCTGCCCCATTTGCTGCGATCATCGTCCACCAGACAAACAACCCGCCAGTCGGCGCTGCGTTCCAGTTCGCGCACCAACATCGCCCCGCCTCGTCCGGCGCCAACAATCACCACCGGTTTGCCCTGGGCAATCAAGCCACCATAAAGGCGATGCTCTTTCCACATCCGGTACGCCGCCCGACCACCTCCCATATAGAGGATCATCAGCATTGGGTAAAGCATCAGCAAGGATCGTGGGACCACTTGATTTTCAAAGCGATACAACGCAAAAAATACCAGCAATGCTGCGGCAGACAACGCAACCGCACGCAAAACACGCCTCAAGTCCGGCAAGCTGGCAAACATCCAGATGCCGCGATAAAGGCCAGCAATACGACAAGCCACAGCATGCGCCGGCAACAGGAATAGCAAGCCCCAACTCACTACAACCATGAAATTAGCGGGGATGTCGAAGTTAAAACGCAAGAAGAACCCTCCCGCCCAAGCAAAAACGAGGGCAGAAAGATCAAACAAAAAGACAACGAGGGAAAGAAAAACTTTATTCACTTAATTACGCGAAATAATTCGCATCGATCCTGAATTTAGCCGGTGACTGTACCCGCCCGAAATACTCACCGAAGCAAAAAAACCAGGCCACATCAGTGCGTAACTCCATCACGTCGCAGCACCTTGACCGCTGTTAGCCAGAGAATCTTCATATCAAAGCAGAGAGACTGGCGCTTCAAATACAGCACATCAAGCTCCACCTTATCCGGAATCGGCAATTCGTCGCGCCCGTTAACCTGCGCCCACCCGGTCAACCCAGGTAGCAACCCGTCCACTCCACGCTTTGTTCTCAAGGCAATCAGATCATCTTGGTTAAACAACGCCGGACGCGGGCCGACAAAGCTCATATCTCCAACAAGAATACTCCACAGTTGGGGCAACTCGTCCAGACTGGATTTTCTTAAAAATGATCCAACCGGCGTCAAATAGGCATTGGGGTCCCGCAACAAATGGGTTGCCACCGTTGGCGTTCCAATACGCATGCTACGAAACTTTGGCATCCTAAATATTTTATTATACCGTCCGACACGGTCAGACCAATACAACACCGGGCCTGATGAAGTCAGGCTTACAGCCGCTACGACCAAAATCAAAGGCAATAGCAATAAAACTGTTGCACAAAAAACCAATAGCAGATCGAACAAACGTTTCAAGGATGTCCCCGGCTTAATGCCCGCCGCAGCGCCTCGTCCACGCAGACTGGTGGTGTCCAATTCAGTAGTTCGCGAGTTTTTGCAATATCAATCTGTAATGAACTGCACAAAATTTTAGCCACGTCCCCCCGGCCCAATAAAGATGCCCCACTGCGCAACAAACCGGGGGATACCGACAGCAAACAAGCCGGCCTGCCCAAAGCAAAACCCATGCGGCGAACTAAGTCAGCAGTAGAGACATCCTCTCCATCAGCTGCCAAAAAAGTCTGGTTAGCCGCAGCCGGATGATCAATAACACGAAGCAGCAAATCAACCAAATTATCAAGGGCTATCAAGCTACGCCGATTCTCCGTAACCGCGCCAAATGGCAGTGGCACGCCCCACTCAAGCCAGCGCACAAGCGATCCGAAATTACCTGGGGCATTTGGACCGTAAACCAGAGGCGGGCGCACAACAACCACTTCCATGTCAGTCTCGGCAGACAAAGCGCGAAGACCCAACTCGGCTTCATATTTAGACACCGCATAGGGAGAGTGCGGCGAAGGCTCATCATCAGCAGCAAAGGATTTTGCAAATGTTTCAGCACCATTCACACCGATTGAGCTGACAAACACAAACCTTTTGATACCCATATTGGCAGCTTGACGAGCAAGCTCCAACGTACTGGAAACATTTACAGTGCGAAAAGCGACCAATGGATCAGACGCAATCTCATCCTTAACATGTACGCGTGCAGCACAGTGCACGACGGTATTTACTGACTTCAATCCATTCCGCCAGTTTGTCAAGCCATCATCAGCTACTCTGAAAAACTCAACACCACACGGCTCTGGGGAATGTGCTCGTCTAGAGCTTACACGCACGAAAAACCCGGCGTTCAGAAGAGCCAAAGAGAGGGCATGACCAACGAAGCCCAAGCCACCTGTAATCAAGACCCGGCGAGTCAATTACCACCCCGTATTTCGGGATTCAAGATAGCTAACAAAATGCATGAAACAAAAAACAAAGCCTGATCTAATGGACGCCGCCGGCATTGTCTGGCCCGCAAACCAAGCCACAGATAACCCAAACGACCACTACGTAATCCTCGATTTACCACTGACAACGAGGAAGCACCAATCAAATCTGAAATAAGCAAAGCCTGCTCGAAACCATGGCCGTTAAGCACCTTTCGTGCCCGTAACCAAAAAGAGAGCCATCCGGAATTAACCCCGATCTGATTGTGTGCGTGCTGGCGATATTGCATTCTTGAACAGCTATCAATTACCCAAGGCAATCTCTGATGCCTAGCAAAGGCGTATGTCAACCAATCGTGGTAATCGACTCCGAGCAAGCGCTTGCCGGAATCCCGCACCAACTGTTGTAGCGGCAATGCGAGACTGGCGTGCAAGACGTATGTACAACCGGGCCCCGCCGACTCGAACAGGTAATCCCACGAACGCTGCGGCCTAGCCTTATTTATTAAGCGCGACTCGCCAGAAGGCCAAAATGCTGTGAAATTACTCGAATAACCTGCCGCATTGCTAGCCGTCATCAATCGATGGGCGCGCGATAATTTGTCTGGATGCCAAAGATCATCCTGATCAGCAAAACTCAAATAGTCAAAACCACTCAAATCAACGTCTTGCAATAATCTGAAAAAATTTGGTCCTGCACCACCAAAACGCTGACCAAAAGGCAATACCGTCAAACGTGACTCAGTGGATGCCCACGAAGCAATAAAACTCTCGGTTCCATCTGTCGATTGATCAACACTGACAAATACCTGAATATCCACCCCATTTTGCTGCAAGATTGATTCAAGTTGCTGAGCAATATAGGTTGAGCCATTGTAGGCAGCGAGGAGAATCGCTATTTTCGGAAAAATTTTTTCCACTATTATCTAGATGAGCGAAGTAAATCGTAAAGGCAATACTGAGAGTTGCAAGAATCCGAAACAAATTATGAACATCAAAGCTACGACAAATCAAACAATCGTGAAGTGTGGCTTCATCAAAAAAACATGTGACCTGAATTAGACAAAAACCCTTTTCGACCCGGAACGCCTTTCACAAATACCAAACTTGGCTTTCGCACAAATGGGGAAGGGATATTCGATGGCAAGACCATACAAACCACCTTATGGCAACGTATCAGCGACTCTAGACACGCATTTAGTAGATCTCCCGATGATCGAGCGACGGCTCTGTGATTGCTTTTGCGGCCCCCACCTTCTGCCCAAGCGACAAATTCCGGCATGGGAAAATAGCGCTTCACGTGCTCGCCTTTCGACTACTGACCTGACTAGCCATAAGACTGCAGACTGCCGTCACGAATTCCGCATCATCGGCCACCACAAGACTATCTTTAGCAACGATACCTTCAGCACCAACCGTTGTCGATACAACCGTCGCACCAGCATCCAGCATCTGTAGCACCTTGATCTTGACCCCAGCGCCAAAGCGCAATGGAACAACACATAACGTCGCGGCCTGAAAGACCAAGACAGGATCATCAACAGCACCGACTACTTCTACACCACCCACCCAATATGATAGCAAACGAAGAGATCGACGGGGTGCGATGCCGAGAATCCAGAGGCGGACATCAGGACAAATCCGACGGATCGAGCGGTAGCGGAACGCAATAAAGTACATCATCGACCAATGGTTTTCGGGGCGTCGCATATTTCCAAAGAAAACAAGATTTCGCTGCTCTGAAAATTCGCTAACGATCGAGGCTGCCGGCCGCCCCCCTTCCACCAATCCAGCATGTACGTTCATTGGCGGCGAAACGACAATATCACCCGCATAACCCAGTTGGCGTATTAGATGGCCATCCTTATCTGATAACACATAGCAGCGCCGCGAGAAGGCGGCAAGCCGTTGTTCGATAGCCTCAACGCGCCTAGCAAGGAAAGCGAGTAATGGCCGCCGGCCCACCTTCTGCGAAACCACGTCGTGTACGAAATAACTGACGAAGCGATCACCAAGGTACGGGGCAAATCCCAATGAAGAAGGAAAATCAATCCAGACCTCCTTGAACTCGGTGTCAGCAAGTGCAGTTGACACCACTCGGAGGTTGCTCGGGCTACAACGTGTAAAGAACCAAGGGGCAAGCAGACTCCCCCAGCGCCAACCACGCAGAATGCCAAATACTGATTGCATCCCACTCTGTGCCAACGTGCGATACGAAGCACATAAGGCTACAACACCAGGATTTGGCTGCTGCCGCAGAGACGCGAAACAAAGCACATGGACCTCATATCCGGCAGCTACCAAGGTTCGCAGACTAGATTCGCAGATTCCCTCACCGGCGCCGATAAAGCCCGAACCGCCAGGATGGGCAGAAGTAATGAAAAGGATGCGCGCCATTACGAACGCTGCCTCACACGCGTGACCGAGCCGAGGATCGGCAATCAATCCACCGGCGCCACAACGAGCAACGCAAAGCCACCACTTTTTCGGCAAGATAAAGTTGCACGCGCGACAAGGCGCGAGCATTGATTGGAACTAGACAGCCGTCACGGGCAATCTCCCCGGATAATCGGTGCTCAAGGTAAATGCAACGTGCCTTGATCGACACCAATCTGTCATCAATGGAATAGCGCTGCAACCCTGGCCAAACGAAGGTGGAATGTCCGTAATGCACGTATGCCCGAATAAATTCCCGGAAATTCGCCTGCAGTCCCACACCCCAAGCATTGTCATTAACAGGACGATCGCGGTTGAGGCCATCTGTATCTGCGAAACCTGGTAGCGCACGAAGAATACTGTATGCCAAATTGTTGAGCAGAAAGCAGTACGAGGATACGTAGAGCGGCAAGCCACTCCACGGATTGCGATGACACATCATCGCATAGTGGTCTGCCTTACCGCAGATCCCTGGCACTGCAAGACGTGCCAACAAATCCGCATAGCCCACCACCGCCTTTGCATTGACGCGTGGAGCGTGGAGCGTCATGAGGCTATCATTGAGAAACAGCATAACGTCCGGTTCGCCTGCTGCAAGCTCCACACAGTGTTCCAATCCCTCGACATAGGCCGAAAAATCGTGGTCACGATTCGACCCAGCAATATAGTCCCAATTAGAGTCATTTTGAGGCAAATCGCTACCACGGTTGTCGACGATCACGCCGCAGAAAGCCACACCAAGCTGCGCCGCGAGAGCGTCAAGCCGTAACCTGAATTCACGGGCAGAAAGGGCGTAGCAGCATGCGACAACCCAAAGGCGTCGATTTATCACGCCCTTCTCCTTTCTTTGAATACTCCAAGCCTCAAATGCATGATTACCTGTTCAAGCGTAGACCATGGCTCCACGGCTTCAAGCCCCTGCAAAAAACGATCTCGCAGAGTCCGTTCATTCTTTTGGGCGTATCCCAGTTCCGAAAAACTCCACTGCATTTTCATAAGTCCGATTGTTTCAACCTGCTTTTATTGTTCAAATCTCAGCACCGAATGGATCGGACTTAAATCAGCGTGTCCTTAAGGCTTAATGGAAGGATTAAAGCTACTAGTCGCCTGACCAAGCAAGCGCAACTGGCGAGGCAGGAAAATACCACACGCCAAAAGTAATAGGCAAAGCAAGCTCATCCGCCCAGGCAAACTATCAATCTCGCCAGCAAGCCCAAGTAGAACCATCGCACTAACTGTGCAACCTATCACCAGCCATACAAACCCTTTGCTATTGCCTTCCAAGCGCTGAACCAAAAAAACCATGGAGAGAGTATCAACTGCAACACGCAACAACCAGGCAACAGCTACCCCTTCAATGCCATATCTAGTTGCTCCGTAAACCAACACCAGTAAATAAAATGGTAATTCAACCAAATGCAGTTTGGCCGACCAATCCGCACGCCCAGCGCCATGTAAAACAGTGATTGCCACGTGCCCCAAGGAATTAACGAATACGCCAACGAGCAATACTTTTGCCACCAAATAGCCGTTGACCGCGAAGTCCGACCCCAGCCACCAAGTAAGCCCCTCTGCTGCAAACAGGAACAGCAACATGACCGCCGGTAACAGGCCAAGAAACAAAACCTTTATTGCCCGCTCGTAAACTGAAAACGCACGCAGTCGGTCGGTAAAAAACTGCCCGGCAATGATCGGAAATAGGACACCGGTCATTGCCCCGGGGATTACCCACAAACGGGTCGCAATTTCATACGGCGTCGCATAATAAGCAACCGCCGCGGCTGAAATCATACCCCCGATCAAAAATCGGTCGGCATAAACCATTAAAGGACTAATTAGATTCGACAAGGTCATCCAGCCGCCAAAGCTGATCAAGGGCCGAAGCAAGGTACGATCAAAAGTGCATTGACCAGCTAGCGAAGGAATTAAAGCGTGGCACAAGTATCTCGAATACCACCAGGCCAGAACACGTGTCACCGCCAATGCCCCAACCACTGGCACCAAGCCTTGCGCAAAAGGAAGTACCAGCAAAGGCGCCACAAAAATCGTAACACCCAACGGAATACGAATCCAATTGACCAAGTCGAAGCGCCCATACGCCTCCAGAACACCACGCCACCCGGCGGCAAGAACAACAAACGGCAATGTCCCAGCCAAGATCAGACAGGCGATCAAGGTCTCACGCTCAAGTGCAACAGGAATCTTCAGCCAGTTGGATGTCAGTTCTGACGAGAGGGATGCGACTAGGACAGCAGCCCCAATACCGAGCCACTTCATCAAGCGCATCGCGGTACCAACCAGTCGTGGTATTTCGCTCATCTCCCCAACCGCCAGTCGCTCGGCAACCAGTCTGGTCAGTGCTCGGCCCAGGCCAAGGTCAAACAAGCTGAAGTATCCAACCAGCAACCAGCCAAGATTAAGTAATCCAAAGCGTTCAACACCAAGCGCCCCTATCAGTTGAGGAATAGCTAACAGTCCGGCGAATAGAGGAAGGACGGCCCCCAAAAGATTCCAGAGCATATTTCTGAAAAAACCCAAACGCATCTGTCGTGGCCCTGCGTTGTGTGAAACAACTTGAGAAGTAAAAAAGAAAGCCCCTTATCCGTAGAAAGCTCAAACTAAACAATCAGCCTAGCTGAAACTCACCTACTTCACCCTACTCTTCCCTAACACGCAAAAAACTGGCAAATCGGGGCAAGCCACTGCTAGTCAAATCGCGATACCGATAGGTGACCGTTGTACCTATCGCCGGAGGATTCCGCCGCTGCATATCGCTGAACCCTGTGCCAAGCAGAAACTCGCGCCCTTCAGGCGTACGCAACCGCAAAGCCCCCAAAGCGCCTTCATGCTTCCCCTTTCCCGGCTGATGGCCGATGACGATGGCCTCGGTATCCTGCCAGGGTTTTAGCTTGAGCAGCACATCACTGCGTCCGGTTTCGTAAGGAGCGTCAGCGAGGTGCAGCATCAGGCCCTCACCACCGGCATGCACGACTTTCTTGAGCCGTTTTTCCAGACTGCTGCGGTCGACCGCTGGAATTTGCTCAATTTCACGTAACCAAGGCACATTGACATGGCGAACGAGTTGCCGGATCTGTTCGGCGCGATCACTGAATGTGCCAGAGCCACCGGGCAGTTCAAAGATCATGTAGCGCACCTCGCGCCAATCGCTTTCATCCGGCATTTCCCGCCGAACGATGCCGGAAAGACGGTCGAAACTACCTCGCCCCAGCCACAATTCACCATCAAGTGGCTGTTTCGGTAAAGCCGCAACGAACCAGCGCGGCGCATTGATTTCCTTGCCGCTGCGAAAACGCAGGGCGCTTCCATCCCATACGGCTCGAACGCCATCGAGTTTTTCGCTGACCAGATAACGCGAAACGTCGACCTGCTGCCGGTAGACGCCTGCCAGCAGGATAGCCGGTGCTTCTGCCCATACTGAAAACGTTGGCAGTGAAAATACCAGGCCCACCAGCAGGGGACGCAGGCGCCGCAACATCAGCTTTCGCCAGCCCAGTTTCGGCGTGCCTGGCGGGCAATGCCAAAGACCTCCTCCAGACGCTTGCCATCACTGCTGGCCAACGCCAGACGAAGCTCGTCGAGTTGCTCGCGGTAGATATCCAGTTCTTCAAGCAGCGCGCGACGATTGGCTAGGCAGATATCGCGCCACATTTCGGGGTGGCTGGCGGCAATCCGGGTGAAATCACGAAAACCGGAGGCCGCAAAAGTAAAGAAGAGATCGGCGTCTTCACGCACCGCAAGATCATGGACCAGCGCGTAGGAAAGCAAGTGTGGCAGATGGCTGACTGCCGCAAAAACACGGTCGTGGGCTTCCGGGGTCAGTTCATAGATATCCGCACCGCACAGCGACCAGGCGCGCTTGATGTGGTCAAGCGTATCGTCGCTGTTCTCGGGCAACGGCGTGACCACCACTTTTTTACCTTGATACAAATCCCAACGCGCTGCCGACGGGCCGCTATTTTCAGCACCGGCGATCGGGTGGGCGGGAACAAATTGATTTATCCGTTTGCCGAACGCAGCACGCGCAGCGGCAACGACGTCACCCTTCGTAGAGCCACCGTCAGTGACGATGGTGTGTGGACCGAGATAGGGCTCAATGCGGGCGAAGATCTCCGGCATTTGAGCCACCGGCGTCGCCACCAGCACGATATCAGCCTCTTCGATTTCATGGGTCGGGTTGATCCCGGCGCGGTCAATCACACCAAGTTCCTGAGCGATCCGCAAGGTCGATGGCGTGCGGCCAAAACCCACCACCTCCTCGACAGCCTCAGCCTCCTTGAGCGCCAGCGCGAAGGAGCCGCCAATCAGGCCGGTACCAAAGATGACGATTTTGCCGAACTCAGCCATTTAAAGCGCCTTCTCCAGCGCCTCCAGAAAGCGAGCGTTATCCGGCTCGGTGCCGATGGTGACGCGTAACCAGTCGGGCAAACCATAGCCGGCAATCGGGCGAACAATGACGCCCTGCTTGAGGAGCTTTTGATTGACCTCAGCGGCCCCCGGCACCTTGAAGGTCACAAAGTTGCCATGCGATGGAATATGTTCCAACCCAAGGCGCTTCAGCCCCGCCAGCAGTTGCGCCATGCCACGCCGGTTAAGCTCATAACTTTCGGCCACAAATTGATGGTCGTCGAGCGCGGCAACGGCAGCGGCAATGGCCAGATTGTTGACATTGAACGGCTGACGAACACGGTTCATCAGGTCGGCAACCTCAGCCGAAGCAATTGCGTAACCAACCCGCAGACCAGCCAGGCCAAAAATTTTGGAGAAAGTGCGGGTTACAACCAGATTCGGAAAATCCTTGATCCAGGCGGCAGTATCGACCCGCTCGGCCGGCGCCAGGTAGTCGTTGTATGCCTCGTCGAGTACGATCACCACATCCGGCGGCACCGTTTCGAGAAAGGCACGCACTTCCGGATAAGGGAGAAAATTACCGGTCGGATTATTCGGGTTTGCGATCCAGACAATGCGGGTATCCGGACGAATCGCTGCGCGCATGGCATTCAGGTCGTGGCCGTAATTCTTTGCCGGTGTCGAGATCAACTCGGCACCAGTCGACAACGTAGCGAGCGGATAAACCGCGAACGCATGCTGGGCAAAAACAGCAGAACGACCCGGCGCCAGGAAAACGCGGGCGATCAGGTCAAGGACATCGTTTGAGCCATTACCAAGCACAACCTGATTCTGGGCGACACCACAGCGCTCAGCGACCGCCTTGATCAGATCAAACTGATCCGGGTAACGCTCGATCCCGTTAATTGCCGCTTCAACCGCCCGCTTCGCCATCGGGCTCATGCCCAAGGGGTTCTCGTTAGAGGCCAGCTTGACGATTTTTTCCACCGGAATGCCCATCTCGCGAGCCAGTTCAGTGATTGGCTTGCCCGGTTGGTAGGGCGAAATGGCACGGACGTAGGACAGCGCTTGTTCAACGAGGCTCATGGCAATTTCTCAATAAACCGCGACCGGGTAAGAGCCGAGGATTTTCAAATAGGCGGCGCGACTGGCCAGTTCATCGAGCGCAGCTTTGACGGCGGGCTCGTCGCGATGGCCGTCGATATCGACGTAAAAAACGTATTCCCACAGGGCATGGCGGGCCGGTCGGGATTCAAGACGGGACAGGGAAACGCCCGCGTGCGAAAAAGGCAGCAACAACTCGTGCAGGGCACCTGTACGATTTTGGGCCGACATGATCAGCGAGGTCTTGTCACGGCCGGATGGCGCGGCGTCGTGCTTGCCGAGAACCAGAAAGCGCGTTGTGTTATTCGGCTCATCTTCAATATTTTCGGCCAACTTGGGCAGATTGAAACGCTCCGCAGCCGCCACGCCAGCAATCGCCGCAACGCCCACTTCCTGAGTAACCAACTGGGCAGCCAGCGAATTGCTGCTCACCGAAATACGCGGTATGCCGGGCAAGTTGTGGTTCAGCCATTCGTGACACTGCGCCAACGATTGGGCGTGCGAATAGACCTTGGTGATCTTGCTCAGATCGGCTTCATTGGTGAGCAAATTTTGATGGATGCGCAACACCACTTCGCCGCAGATCTTCAATGGCGTTGCCAGCAGCAAATCCATCGATCGACCGACTGCGCCTTCGGTGGAGTTTTCCACCGGCACGACGGCGTAATGGGCGTGGCCGGATTCGACTTCGCGAAAAACATCATCAATCGACGATTGCGGTAATAAACGCGCGGCGTGGCCAAAGTGTTTGGTTGCGGCACTGCCGGTGAACGAACCGAGCGGCCCGAGATAGGCGATGCCGAGCGGCTCTTCAAGTGACAAGCAGGCCGACATGACTTCGCGGAAAAAGAAGGTGATGTTCTCGCTGGGCAAGGGGCCAGGGTTGGCATCCTGTAATCGGCGCAATACCTGCGCTTCGCGCTCGGGACGGTAAATATGCCCGGCCTCACCGTGTGCAGCCTTGATTTCGCCAACCTTCTGGGCACAACGCGCACGCTGGTTGAGCAGGCGGAGCAACTCTGTATCGATGCTGTCAATTTCGGTGCGAACGCCGGCCAGGTCTTTTTGCAGATCGTCGTTCATATAGATTTAACCGTTGCGTTTGGCAAAGTCGTTCATAAAGTCCACCAGCACCTGCACGCCTTCCAGCGAGACGGCGTTGTAGATGGAGGCGCGCATACCACCGACCGACTTGTGGCCTTTCAGCGAGACGAGGCCGGCTGCCTTCGATTCGGCGAGGAAAGCGGCGTCGAGCGCCGGATTGGCCAGCGTGAAAGGGACGTTCATCCGCGAGCGGCAATCAGGATCGACCGAGTTGGTGTAAAACCCGCTGGCGTTATCGATGCACTCGTACAAAATCCGCGCTTTTTCGGCGTTGACCGCAGCAATGCCTGGCAGGCCGCCCTGGCGCTTCAGCCACTGGAAAACCAGGCCGGCGATGTAGATCCCGTAGGTCGGTGGCGTATTCAGCATGGAGCCGTTTTCGGCCATCACTGCATAGTCCATGACGCTAGGGATGGTCAGCGGCGCCATGCCGAGCAACTCTTGACGCATGATCACCAAGGTCAATCCGGAAGGGCCGATATTCTTCTGTGCCCCAGCGTAGATCAGGCCGAATTTCTCGACCGGCACCGGCCGTGAAAGGATGTGCGACGACATGTCGGCCACCAGCGGGATACCCGTGTCGGCGATGCGTTCGGCGGGAATTTCCACACCGTGGATGGTTTCGTTGGTGCAGACGTGCAGGTACGCGGCAAACGGGTCGAGCTTTATTTCCTCAACCGTCGGCAAACGGGTAAAACCACTACTCTCGGTCGTTGCCGCACAACGCACATTGCCAACGCGCTGGGCTTCCTTGAAGGCCTTTTTGGACCACGAGCCGGTGACAATGTAATCGGCTGAACGCCCGGCCAGCAGATTCATCGGAATCTGGGCAAACTGTTGCGTTGCCCCGCCCTGCAGGAACAAGACCTTGTAGCCGGCGGGAATGACCATCAACTCGCGCAGATCAGCTTCGGCCTGCTCAATGATGCTGGTGAACTCCTTGCCGCGATGGCTCATTTCCATGACGCTGCAACCGGCGCCGTGCCAGTCGAGCAACTCCGCCTGCGCCTGAAGCAACACCTCTACCGGCAGCGCGGCCGGACCGGCGCTGAAATTCCAAACCCGACTCATTATTCCTCCCCGGCGGCCTCGCCAGCCGCATCATCAGCGACAGGTTCGCCCGTCACATCAGCAACCACATCACCCGATACTTCGGCTTCAATTTCGCCCACGGTCTCGACAATTTTTTCCAGCCCGGCCAGTTTCTCGCCGTCATCCAGCGAAATCAGCGTGACACCCTGCGTCGCCCGGCCCATACCGCGAATCTCGGCAACCCGGGTCCGGATCAGCACACCACCGGTGGTGATCAACATGATTTCGTCTTCGTCATTGACCAGCTTGGCACCGACCACAGTGCCGTTACGCTCGCTGTCGGCAATGGCGCGGACGCCCTGAGTGCCCCGACCGGAGTGGCGGAAATCGGCCAAAACAGTGCGTTTACCGTAGCCATTCTCGGTCGCCACCAACACGGTCTGCTGATCGCTCTCGGCGACGAGCAGGGAGATCACTGACTGCCCTGGCTGCAAGCGCATGCCGCGCACGCCGCGGGCGCCGCGGCCCATCGGGCGGACATCCTCTTCGTCGAACCAGACGGCCTTGCCGGCATTCGAGACGAGCACAATGTCGCTCTGGCCATTGGTCAGCTCGACGCCAACCAGGTAATCACCCTCATCCAGCGCCACGGCGATGATGCCGGCCTTTCGCGGGTTGGAGTAATCGGAAAGCGGCGTCTTCTTGACGGTGCCCATGACCGTCGCCATGAAGACATATTGATCGTCGGAGAATTCCTTGACCGGCAGCACGGCGTTGATCCGCTCGCCCTCTTCGAGCGGGAAGAGATTGACGATCGGCTTGCCGCGACTGACGCGGCTACCCTGCGGCGCCTCATAAACCTTCAACCAGTAGCAGCGACCACGGTTCGAGAAGCACAGAATGTAGTCATGCGTATTGGCGACAAACAGCTGGTCGACGAAATCCTCGTCCTTGATCGCTGCTGCCTGCTTGCCCCGACCGCCGCGGCGCTGGGCGCGGTAATCGGTCAAAGGCTGCGCCTTGATGTAGCCACCGTGCGAAAGCGTCACCACCATATCCTGCGGCGTGATGAAGTCTTCGATGCCGAGTTCCTGAGTGTGCAGGACAATTTCCGAGCGGCGCTCATCACCAAACTGGTCACGGATAACGGTTAGTTCACCCACGATGATTTCGGTAATGCGCTCCGGCTTGGCAAGAATATCGAGCAAGTCGAGAATCTTGGCCATGACATCCTTGTACTCACTGACAATTTTGTCTTGCTCAAGGCCAGTCAGGCGCTGCAGACGCAGCTCAAGAATTGCCTGGGCCTGGGCATCGGAGAGGCGGTAGCCCTGCTCGGAGAGACCAAACTCAGGGGCCAGACCATCCGGACGCGAGGCATCAGAGGCGGCCCGAACCAGCATTTCCTCAACCATCGCACTACGCCAGATACGTTCCATCAGGCCGCGCTTGGCATCAGCCGGCGTCGGCGCCGCCTTGATCAGCGTAATGATGTCATCCACATTGGACAGCGCAACCGCCAGACCTTCGAGGATATGGCCACGTTCACGTGCCTTGCGCAGTTCGAACACGGTACGGCGGGTCACCACTTCGCGGCGATGCGACAGGAAGCATTCAAGCATTTGCTTGAGGTTCAACAGACGGGGCTGGCCATCGACCAGCGCCACCATGTTCATGCCGAAGGTATCCTGCAACTGCGTCTGCTTGTACAGATTATTGAGGATGACCTCGGCCACTTCGCCGCGTTTCAGCTCAATGACAACGCGCATGCCGGACTTGTCCGACTCATCACGAATATCGGAAATGCCTTCGATCTTCTTCTCGTTAACCAGCTCGGCGACCTTTTCGATCAAGGTCTTCTTGTTAACCTGGTAAGGAATCTCGTCAATGATGATGGCCTGACGATTGTTGCTCTTTTCCATATCCTCGATATGGGTACGGCCGCGCATGATGACGCGACCACGGCCGGTTCGGTAGCCTTCGCGCACACCCATTACACCGTAGATCAGCGCAGCGGTCGGGAAGTCGGGAGCCGGAATATATTCGATCAAATCATCAATGGTCAGCGCCGGGTTTTCCAGCAGCGCCAGACAGCCAGCGACAACCTCATTCAGGTTATGCGGCGGAATATTCGTCGCCATGCCGACCGCGATACCAGAAGAACCGTTGATCAGCAGATTGGGAATGCGCGCCGGCATGACCAGCGGCTCATGTTCCGAACCATCGTAGTTCGGTCCAAAATCAACCGTTTCCTTGTCGAGGTCTTCCAGCATCTGGTGGCCAATTTTGGCCATGCGCACTTCGGTGTAACGCATCGCAGCCGCGCTATCGCCGTCAACCGAACCGAAGTTACCCTGACCATCCACCAGCATGTAACGCAGCGAAAAATTCTGCGCCATACGGACGATCGTGTCATAAACCGCAGTATCGCCGTGTGGGTGGTACTTACCGATCACGTCACCGACAATACGGGCCGATTTCTTGTACGCTTTATTCCAGTCGTTGCTCAGCTCGTGCATCGCAAATAAAACGCGACGGTGCACCGGTTTCAGGCCGTCGCGCGCATCAGGCAGCGCCCGGCCAACGATCACGCTCATCGCGTAATCCAGATATGAACGCCGCATCTCGTCTTCGAGGCTGATCGGCAGTGTTTCTTTGGCGAATTGGTCCATGTCTCACATTCGCACCGCTTGCGCGATGACTTTATTGGTTGAACTGAGCGTAATTTGCTATTTTAACACGCACCAACATTGAGCCGAACCCGTTTTCCATGACACCAACACTCGAAAATATCGACCTCCTGATCGAAGCGCGCTGGATTGCTACGGTCGACACCGACTTGGTGCTAAAAAACCATGCGGTCGCCGTCAACAACGGGAGAATTCTGGCTGTATTGCCGACCAGCGAAGCACGCAGCCGCTTCTTGGCAGCTGAACGCGTGACACTCGATGAGCACATTCTGATTCCCGGCCTGGTCAACCTCCATACCCACGCTGCCATGACCCTGCTGCGCGGCATCGCCGACGACCTGCCACTTCGGGAATGGCTACAAGAACATATTTGGCCGGCGGAGGCAGAGCACATCTCGTCCAAGTTTGTTTATGACGGCACCCTGCTCGCCTGCGCCGAGATGCTTCGAGGGGGCATCACCTGTTTTAATGACATGTATTTCTACCCGGAAGCTGCCGCCGCAGCCGCTGCCGAATACGGTATGCGAGCCATGATCGGCATCACCGCCATCGAATTCCCGACGCCGTACGCGAGCGATGCAGACGATTACATAAATAAAGGACTCGCCATCCGGGAAATGTGGCTGGACAACCTTCTGATCGGCTTCTGCCTAGCGCCACATGCGCCCTACACCGTATCGGATATCACTTTTGAACGCGTACTGACCTTGTCCGAGCAACTGGACCTGCCGATCCATTGCCATATTCACGAAACACGGCATGAGCTTGAGGAAAGCCAACAGACTTATCAAGAGTCACCCATTGAGCGGCTAAACGGCCTTGGGCTCCTTGGGCCAGGATTTATCGGTGTCCATGCCGTGCATTTAACAGAAAGCGAACTTGAACTGATTGCGGCCACTGGAAGCAGTATCGCTCACTGCCCCACCTCCAATCTCAAACTGGCCAGCGGCTTTGCCCCTGTGGCAAGAATGCGACAACTGGGCATCAACGTCGGCCTCGGCACCGACGGCGCCGCCAGCAATAACCGCCTCGACCTTTTCAGCGAAATGCGTCTCGCCGCACTGATCGCAAAAGGGGTAACCGGTGACGCAGCCGTGCTGCCTGCCCATGAAGTGCTGCGTATGGCCACGCTGAACGGCGCCATCGCCCTTGGTCTCGGCAATGAAATCGGCTCGATAACCCCTGGTAAGGCTGCTGACCTTTGCGCAGTTCATCTAGGCAGCCTGGAAACAAAGCCCTGCTTCGATCCCGTGTCACATTTGGTGCATGTGGCCGGACGTGAATCGGTAAGCCAGGTATGGGTTGCCGGAAAGTGTTGCGTAGACAACAAAAGCTTGGCGAATTCCGCGCAAAATGACTTGGATGCAGCGATAGCCCTATGGCAAAATAAGTTGGAGTTTCGCCCAAATACTTCTTCCGATGTTCTTCGAGCGGATTAAAAGTCTTCAGATTTTCTTCAACGAGGGAAAAAAATGATCAAAAATATTGCAAAGAAATCACTGGCTCTGGCACTACTGGCCGGTATCGGCTTCGGTGCCACCGTTGCCCAGGCGCAAGAGCGCGTTTACGTTATTGACCAGCGCGACGCCGTCGTCAAGAGCGCCAACGGCCTGTGCTGGCGTACCGGCTACTGGACCCCGGCCGCTGCTGCCAAGGATCCGGCTGGTTGCGAATGCGACAAGGATCTGTTGCCGAAGGAAGTCTGCGAGCCGAAGATGGCTGCTGCTGCCCCGGCTGCTGCAGGTGCTGCTGCCGCTGGTCCGAAGCCGTCCGGCGAGAAGATCACCGTCGCTGCTGACGCACTGTTCGACTTCAACAAGGCTGTCCTCCGTCCGGCTGGCAAAGCCAAGCTCGACGAGCTGGTCTCCAAGGCGCAAGCCATCAAGCTTGAAGTCATCCTGGCCGTTGGTCACACCGACCGTATCGGTGGCGATGCTTACAACCAGAAGCTGTCGGAAAAGCGCGCTGCTGCTGTGAAAGAATACCTGGTCTCCAAGGGTATCGAAGCCAACCGTGTTTACACCGAAGGCAAGGGCGAGAAGCAGCCGGTCACCGGCGACAAGTGCAAGGGCAACACCAAGTCCAAGGCACTGATCGACTGCCTGCAGCCGGATCGTCGTGTTGATATCGAAGTCATCGGCACCAAGTAATCTGCTGATGCTTCACGAAAAGCCCCGCTGAGCGGGGCTTTTTCTTTTGCTGCTTTAAATTGAACTGACAAAAACCATGCTTAACGCCGACCCTGTCGAACTGGATAAATTTGGTGATCTCGCCCACCGCTGGTGGGATCCGAACAGCGAGTTCAAACCGCTCCATGATATCAACCCGCTACGCCTTGGCTGGATCGACAGTCAAATTGGTCTGGCTGGCAAACGTATTCTCGATGTGGGCTGTGGTGGTGGCCTTTTGTCAGAAGGTATGGCTGTTTTTGGGGCCGACGTCACCGGCATTGATCTTTCAGAAAAGCCGCTGGCAGTTGCCCGGCTGCATTTGCTGGAAAGTGGTCAGAAGGTCGAATATCGCAAGGTTGCCGTTGAACAACTGGCCGATGAGATGCCGGGCGCTTTTGATGCAGTGACTTGCCTTGAAATGCTTGAGCATGTGCCCAATCCATCAAGCGTTATCGCGGCCTGTGCCCGACTGGTCAAACCTGGCGGTCAGGTTTTCTTCTCAACGCTGAACCGCAATGCCAAGTCTTACCTGTTCGCCGTAATCGGTGCAGAATACGTCATGAAAATGCTGCCCAAAGGCACGCACGATTACGCCAAATTCATCAAGCCCTCGGAGCTGGCGCGCTGGGCAAAAATGGCCGGACTGGAGCCGGAAGAGCTTATCGGGATGAGCTACAACCCACTCAACCAGCAATACACGCTTGGCCCGGATACCAAGGTCAATTACCTGATGCGCGCCATTCGGCATGTTTGAAGCCGTTCTTTTCGACCTTGACGGCACGCTGGCCGATACCGCCCCCGATCTTGGCGGCGCAACCAACATTTTGTTGCTGGAAGAAGGTCGACCGCAGCATTCGCTGGAAACGCTACGTCCTTACGTATCTCAGGGCGTCCGTGGTCTGCTCAAGGCTGGTTTTGGCATCGATAGCGGACATCCGGATTACGAACGGCTTTCCAACCGCTTTCTCGAGATATACGCGGCGCGAATTTGCGATGAAAGCCAGCTTTTTTCAGGCATTCCGGAATTGCTCGATGCCCTTGAAGATATGGGGTTGCAATGGGGTATCGTCACCAACAAGCGGATGCGTTTTACCGATCCACTGGTCGAGTTGCTCGCCCTCAGCCCACGTACGCCCTGCGTCGTCAGCGGTGATACGGCGGCAGAACCCAAACCTTCGGCTTTGCCGATTTTGCATGCCTGCCAATTACTCGACTGCTCGCCGAAACACACGCTTTATGTCGGTGACGACCTGCGTGACATCCAGGCCGGCAACGCAGCCGGTTGTCTGACGGTAGCAGTTTCCTACGGCTACCTCGGCCACAGCGGCCCACTGGACTCCTGGGGTGCCGATTTGATCATTGATCACCCATCCGAACTGGTACCGTTTTTGGCTAGCCGAGCCGGGCTGAAATAAGCAGGTTACGGGGCGTCAATTGGCGCTCGCAAAAGCTGCCCAGTTCCACGGCATAGCCCCTGTTTTCAAGAAAAACCGCCAGATCAAGCGCCAACCAGACTTCCAGAGCCCGCCGGAAGGCGTGGCGCACGATGGATAGACGCATGACCTCGCCGTGCCGTCGCCAACCGGCAGCTTCGAACTCCCCGCTCACTGCGGCGCTAGGTAGCGACAGCCCCTGCCGATCTGCCATCAAAACCAGAAACTCATTAAAGCTGCCGCGAAACCAGATGGCGGGCACAGGCTTGAAGTTTTGGTATTGTCCCCCTGACGATGCCCGCCGATAGGCGTCGAAACCCAGCTTCCAGGCCATTTCCTTGTCCCGCTGCACGGTTAGCCGGGCGGAGGCCGTGACCGTTTCGGTGACCGCCAGGCGAACATCGTCCCGGGTTAATGCGGTACGCAAATTTCCTGATAAAGCCTGATAGGTGCTTGTGACACCCCGGTAGTAACAGCAGGGCGCAACGTCGAAGCGCGCAACGCCGACATCAGCGCCCTGAGCAATCAATCGTCGGTGAAGATCACCACAGGCATGCAACGCCACAGCGTGCTGGCCGCGTTTTGGCCAGTCTGCTGCGGTCAACGCATCAATATTGAGAAATTCATGGCTCAATCGCTGCCGATTAGCCAGCGCCGCGCCCTCAGCACACAACGCAGCATCGATTTCCAGCGTATGAACCGGCACCTGCCACTGCGCCGCCAGCAGGCGACCGAGATGGCCTTTACCACCACACCAGTCGATCACCGAACCAGCGCCACACTGACTGGCACTGGCAAAGGCTTCGATTTGCTGACGCTTGCGGCCGGGAATCTCCCAGGCCCACGAGGCACGCTGCTCAACCAGCGCATTGGCGGGTCGCCGAGGCAAGTCGGCCAACCCGGCAATCTCGGCCACCGCTGGCACATGACGGGCGAGCAAGTCTAGCGCTGCGGCGCCGTCTTCGTTCAAACAGGCGACATCTGGATCAGCTAGCTTGAGTAGCTCATCAGCCAAAGCTGGCAAATTCAGAGACCAATCTGGCTGGTTTTCGCGAAACGGCTGCGGGTGCCACAGGTCGTAAAACACAGGCAGCAAGGCATCCAGCGCTTGCTGACGCTCCCCGACCCTCACTTTACCGCAGCTCGTTGCTCACGCCGGCGGTAGCCAAGAATGGCTGGAATAAAAGCCAAAAGCACCACCAGCGCGCCCAATCCAATCGGCCAAAGCACCGGACGATTCCACTGTTTTCGAGCTGCCGCACGCGCCTCGGCATCAATCCTTTGGTACTTCAGGATGTTATTGCCGACATCATTCGGCTTGCGATTTTTCAACCAGCGATGGCCCAACGTATAGCTCTTGGGATGCAAGCCAAAAACCCAGGGCGCATCGTGATGCAGGATGCGATTCATCTGCCGGATGATGGCCAGACGCTCAGGGGTGTTTTCCATATTTTTCATCTGCAGGAAGAGCCGGTCGAATTCCGGATTTGCATAATTCGAGGCATTCTCGCCACTCTTGGCTACTTTGCCCTCGTTGCCATCGAGCAGGAAGAAGAAATTTTCCGGGTCCGGATAATCGGCATTCCAGCCCAGGTAGTAAAGCTGAACATTACCTTTACGGATCTTGTCCTGAAAGCGATTGAAATCGGTTGTGCGAACAACCAATTGGATATCGATTTTGGCAAACTGCCGGGTCAGCCAGTCGAGCCGTGACTTCTCGCCCATGCCGCCACTGGTCGTATCAAGGTTGATGATCAGCGGCTCGCCAGTTTTTCCGTCGCGGCCATTGGCATAGCCCGCTTCGGCCATCAATTTTTTCGCTGCCTCAACCGGTTTGCGTTTGGGCTTGCCATCAACCCAGTCGTAAACCACGCTATCAATCCCCTGCTCGCCGTCTTCATAACCAAAGATGCCCGGCGGCAAAGGCCCTTGCGCAGCAATGCCACGGCCATTGGAGAAAATAGAGATGTATTCCTCCTGATCAATCGCAATCGAAATCGCCTGCCTGAGTTGAGTCGACCGCAGCGACAAGCCGCCCACCACAGGATCGAGCATGTTGAAGCCCATATAAAAAGTTGAGCTTTTGACCGAGGTCAGCAGGCGAATTCCCTTGTCGCGCATTTCGTCGGTCAGCCCGACATCACCACCCACATTGACCCGCACCGCCTGATCGAAGCTGTCCGAGGAAATCCCGGAGGCATCGAAGTAGCCCTGCAAAAACTTATTCCAGTAGGGAATCGATTCCTTTTCACGGGTAAAAACTGCCTGATCAATAAACGGCAAAGCTTTGCCGCAATCGCTGAGCAGGCCAGCCTCACGGTCGCCCGCCTCACCTTCACAAGGGTAAGTCTGGCCATGAAAATTCGGATTGCGCGATAACACCATCCGGCGATTCGGATCGTTTTCAGAAAGCAGGTAAGGGCCTGTGCCGACCGGCCACCAATCCAGCGTCAGGTTTTTGGCAGCCATGCCCGGTTGGGCAAAAAAGCGATCGGCTTCGCGGGGCACCGGGGCAAAAAACGGCATGGCCAGCCAGTAAAGAAACTGCGGGTATTTGCCTTTAATCCGAATCCGCCAGGTATGGCTATCCAGTTTCTCGATACCGGTCAGCGGGAATTGATCGAGATCCAGCCACTCATCAGCGGGCAAATCCTTGGCTACCTTGCCCAAACGCTCACCCAATGCTTTCAGGCCGACAATCTTGTCCGCCATCATGCCGAAGATCGGTGAATGCAAACGCGGATGCGCCAAGCGCTTTATCTGATAGATGTAGTCGTCCGCCGTCAATTCCCGGCTATCCACCTGCGGAAAATCAGCAATCGTTTGCCGCCCGTCGGCCAGGTTTTTGCCGATAAAAAGCGGTTGACCGTGGGAGTCCAGCGCAAACGCCGGGTGAGGCTGGAAGCGGATGCCTCGCTTCAACTTGAGTTCGTAGACGCTCTCGGCAATCAGCTCAACCGCCGCATCGGCGGGTAATTCGCGACCATCCGCCGCATAAAACCGCGGCACAGGCACCTGCTCCAGTGTCGAGGCAATCAGCTCGTACGGCCGTTTCAAGTAGTGGTATTGCAACGGCGGCTCGTAAACCTGGGCGGTAAATGCGATTTCGTCCTCAGTATAGGACTGGGCCGGATCGAGATGCTTTGGCCGGTCGGTAAATGCCGTGTAAAGAATGTTTCGTCCACCATCGGCCACTGGATAGGGGTCATTCCAAGACTGACCGCAAGCAGCCAGCAGGCTCAGCAGGAAAAGACAGAGGAAAATTTTTCGCATGGCCAGAAGTTTAGCAAATGACGGCTTGACCACCGCGCTGCGATTTGCCCACAATGAGTTTAATTCCACTCAAAGGCTGCCTCATGCTCGATACGAAAATCGCCGACTTTTCGCTACCCGCCACCAGCGGCCAGACCTTCAACCTCAGCGCCCAGGCAGGCAAGCTTGTCGTCATCTACTTTTACCCCAAGGACAGCACACCGGGCTGTACCACTGAAGGCCAGCAATTCCGTGACCTGTACGATCAGTTTGCTGCGGTCGACGCCATAATTCTCGGCATTTCCCGCGATAGCGTGAAGTCGCACGAAAACTTCAAAGCCAAACAGTCACTTCCCTTTGAACTGGGCTCGGATACCGACGAAGCCGTATGTAATCTCTTCGCTGTCATGAAAATGAAAAATATGTATGGGAAACAGGTGCGGGGCGTGGAGCGCAGCACCTTTGTCATCGACCGTAACGGCTTACTACGCCGCGAATGGCGCGGCGTGAAGGTGCCGGGCCACGCTCAGGAAGTTCTGGATTTCGTCAAAACCCTCTAAACCTAACCCAAGGCCCTTTCCATGCCGCGCAAACCCGCTGCCACCAAGAAGCCCGCCGTTACCAAACTGTTCGTCCTCGACACCAACGTGCTAATGCACGATCCAAGCAGCCTTTTTCGTTTCGAGGAACACGACATCTTCCTGCCCATCATGACGCTGGAAGAACTCGACAACAACAAGAAGGGCATGTCGGAAATTGCCCGTAACGCCCGCCAGACCTCACGCATGCTGGATGAATTGCTCGCCGAAAACGGCGACGATATCGACGAAGGGATCGATCTTTACGGCCCTTCAAGCAAACTGGCCAGTGGTCGTCTTTTCCTGCAGACCGAAGCCATCAGCAGCGAACTGCCGCAGGGTTTGCCGACCTCCAAAGTCGATAACCAAATCCTTTCTGTGGTTATCCACCTGCAGAAAAAATTCCCGAAACGCCCGGTTATTCTGGTGTCGAAAGACATCAACATGCGCATCAAGTCGCGGGCGCTTAACCTGTTGGCCGAAGACTATTTCAACGACAAGGTGCTTGAGGACACCGATATTCTCTATACCGGCACCCGCGCCCTGCCTGACAGTTTTTGGAACAAACACAGCAAGGGTATGGAGTCCTGGAAAAAGGATGCCAAGACCCTTTACAAGATCAATGGGCCGCTCTGCCCCCAACTGCTGGTCAATGAATTCGTCTGGCTGGAAAGCGATGGTTTCACTGCCATCGTCAAGGAATCTGCCGGCAAAACTGCTGTGCTGGAAACCCTGATCGACTATACGAATCCTAAAAATGCGGTTTGGGGCATCTCGGCACGAAACCGCGAGCAGAACTTCGCCATGAATCTGCTGATGAATCCGGAGATCGATTTCGTCACCCTGCTCGGCCAGGCCGGTACCGGAAAAACCCTGCTGACACTGGCCGCCGGACTCACCCAGGTCCTGGAGGGCAAGCAGTTTGCCGAAATCATCATGACCCGCGCCACCGTGCCAGTCGGTGAAGATATCGGCTTTCTACCCGGTACCGAAGAAGAAAAAATGGCGCCGTGGATGGGTGCCCTTGAAGACAATCTCGAAGTATTAACCCACACCGACGAAGGCAGTAGTGGCCCCTACGGCGGTGAATGGGGCAAAGCCGCGACCCATGACATCATCCGCTCGCGGATCAAGGTCAAGTCGATGAACTTCATGCGCGGCCGCACCTTCCTGAAAAAGTATCTGATCATCGACGAAGCGCAAAACCTGACACCCAAGCAGATGAAAACCCTGATTACCCGAGCCGGTCCTGGCACCAAGGTGGTCTGCCTGGGTAACATCGCACAGATCGACACGCCTTATCTGACCGAAGGCAGCTCCGGTCTTACTTATGTGGTCGATCGCTTCAAGGGTTGGGCCCACTCCGGTCACATAACGTTACAACGTGGTGAGCGTTCCCGCTTGGCTGATCACGCGGCTGAAGTGTTATAATTTTAGCCATTGATTAAAGGGGCCGTGTCAGTGACACGGCCTTTTCGTTTCAGCCACGGGCTGTCTCTGCCGGAGGAAATTTTTGAAACGTCGTGACTTTCTAGCATCGTTTGCCGCTCTCTCGCTTGCCGTCTCCGACGCGTGGGCCGCAAAAACGAAGACCACAACCAAGCCTTCGTCGACCAAACCTGCAACGGCAAAACCAAAGTCCGGACAAGCAAAAGCTGGCACGGCCAAACCCGGCCGTAAGCCAACCGGCAAGCCAAGCAGAAAAATAACGTACGCGCCACCTCCCGTCACTCAGGTAACGCATACGGCGGAAGACCCGATCACCGAAAAGCCACCGGCAGGAACCTCTGCTGCAAAGCTACCGCCGGTCAAGGCACCAGAGCCACCGTCGGAATGGCGAACCTACGAAATCACAACCACGGTCAATCTAAAAACCAGTGGCGGCCTTAACCGACTTTGGCTGCCACTACCGCTGAATCAGGACACGTTGTTTCAGCGGACGTTGGGACACACCTGGGAAGGCAACCCCAGCAGTTCCAGCATGCGGCGTTTGCCCGATGGTGACCTTGAGGTTTTTCATTGTGAATGGCGCAATGGCAGCGAAGGAAAACTTCAACTCAAAACGGTAGTTACGACTGCTGACCGCCATTTTGACGTTACAAAACGGACAGTGGCCCCCGAGCGTGAAGATATCCTGCGCCGCAACCTGCAAGCCTCCCGATTGATTCCGAATGACGGCCTCGCTTTTCAACTCGGAGAGCGCATTCTTGGTCGAATAAAGGATCCCGTTGCGCAAGCCAAGGCCGTTTATGACTGGGTTGTCGATAACTCCATTTACGACCCATCTTTACTGGGCTGCGGCATAGGCGATGTGCGTAATCAACTCATCAACGGGCAATATGGTGGCCGCTCGGCCGACATTAACGGGTTATTTGTCAGTGTTTGCCGCGCCATCGGCATCCCGGCACGCTGCGTTTACGGCATGCGCGTTGCCCCATCGCGCCTGTTCCGCCACCTTGGCCTCTCCAGTGATGATGCCACCCGTAGCCAGCATGTTCGCGCCGAATTCTACGTACCCGGCTACGGCTGGATTCCGGTCGACCCCAGCGATGTTCGCCGTGCCATTGCACTCGAAGGTCTTTCCGATCGAGACAGCAAATTACTTTCGCTGAAAAAAATATTGTTCGGTGTCTGGGAAATGAACTGGATTGCTTTTAATGTCGGCACCGATGTCACGCTGCCAGGTCAGAATACAGCGATGCCGTTCCTTCTTCTACCACAGTTGGAGTCACCGAATGGTCGCTTTGATGGCACACAGCCAACAGCCATTCAATACGTGATCAGTGCAAAGCGCATCGAGCTGTGAACTGAGTCAGCGGATCAATTGTCAGCGCTGACAAATCCGCCGCTGGCGAGGTTTTCAAAGCGGGTGAACTCACCAATAAATGCCATGCGCACCGTACCCGTCGGACCATTACGCTGCTTGCCGATAATAATTTCGGCGATACCCTTGTCCGGCGTATCCGGCTTGTAATACTCCTCCCGATACATCATCAGGATTACGTCGGCATCCTGCTCAATAGCGCCTGACTCACGCAAGTCGGACATCATTGGCCGCTTGTCGGTACGCTCTTCAACCTTACGCGACAACTGCGACAGCGCGACGATCGGCACTTGTAGCTCCTTGGCCAGGGACTTGATGGAACGGGAAATTTCCGAAACCTCGGTTGCCCGATTCTCACCTTGACGATTGCCGCTCATCAACTGAATGTAGTCGATCACGATCAAACCCAGCTTGCCCCCGTACTGGCGGGCCAACCGTCGTGCCCGCGCCCGTAGACTAGCCGGGGTAAGGCCGCCAGTTTCGTCAATGTAAATGGGCGCCTCATGCAATTTACCGAGCGCATATGACAGCCGCGACCATTCGTCATCATTCAACCGACCGCTCCGCACCCGGTGAGAGTCCAGGCGCCCAACCGAGGCGAGCATACGCATCGCTAGTTGAGCACCGCCCATTTCCATCGAAAACACACCCACCGGCAAACCGGACTCGACCGCCACGTTCTCAGCAATATTCAAGGCAAAAGCCGTTTTACCCATTGAGGGCCGGCCGGCGACAATAATCAAATCGCCCGGTTGGAAACCAGAGGTTTTCTGATCGAGATCGATCATTCCGGTCGGCACACCAGTAATATCGGAAGGATTATCGCGGTCGTGCAATTCCTGAATACGTTCAACTACCTGCGTCAGCAAGGGATTGATGTGTACGAAGCCTTCGCGATGGCCAGCACCGGCCTCGGCAATCTTGAAGATTTTCGACTCTGCTTCATCAAGCAGCAACTCGGCATCACGTCCGAGTGGATTCAAGGCATCGGCAGCGATCTCGTCAGCGGTTGCGACCAATTGGCGTAACACCGCACGTTCACGAACAATCTCAGCATAGCGCTTGATGTTTGCCGCCGAAGGCGTGTTGGCCGCTAGTTCGCCGAGATAGGCCAAACCACCGGTCTGATCGCCCTCCCCAGCGGCATCCAGTGCCTCGGCAACGGTAACCACGTCAGCCGGTTTGGCACGCTCCAACAGACTGCGAATCTGCCTAAAGATTCGCCGGTGCTCATCTCGATAGAAGTCGGTATCGGCGATCAGATCAGCAATTCGGTCCCAAGCCTGATTGTCGAGCATCAACCCACCCAGCACCGACTGCTCGGCCTCAATGGAATGCGGTGGCACACGCAACTTATCGAGTGATGAGTCGGTAATTCTGGGTTTTTGAGGACGCTGATTCATGGTGCCAAGTTTAAATTAAAAAGGCCCCGCAACTGCGAGGCCTTTTGTGGTGACGTGTTGTGACCGAATTACTCGGCGACAACCGCCACGGTGATGCTGGCCAGCACATCAGTGTGCAGCGCAACGTCAAGCGGAAACTCGCCAATCGCTTTAAGCGGACCATCCGGCAAGCGGATAGACGACTTATCGACGTCGAAACCGGCAGCCTTGATCGCGTCGGCAATATCGGTATTGCCGACAGAACCAAACAGACGACCGTCCATGCCTGCCTTGCGGGCGACAGAGACTTTCAGGCCGGCCATCTTGTCAGCAACACCTTGAGCAGCAGCCAACTTGTCAGCAGCGATCTTTTCGAGTTCGATACGACGAACTTCGAATTCAGCCATTGCAGCAGGCGTCGCACGCTTGGCCATACGCTTCGGAATCAGGAAGTTACGGGCATAGCCGTCCTTGACCTTGACCACGTCACCCAGATTACCCAGGTTAATAACCTTTTCGAGCAGAATGATTTGCATGTTTCGTCCCCTCGATTATTGGTGGTTGTCGGTGTAAGGCAGCAGCGCCAGGAAGCGGGCGCGCTTGATGGCGGTGCCCAACTGGCGCTGATAGCCAGCCTTGGTACCGGTCAAACGGGCCGGCATGATCTTGGCGTTTTCCTGGATAAATTCTTTCAGGATATCCACATCCTTAAAGTCGATCTGTTCGACTTTTTCTGCCGTGAAGCGGCAGAACTTACGGCGTTTAAAGAGACCACCGCCGCGTTTCTTTTTCTTGTCGTCATCCTTCTTCTTGAAGAATCGAGCCATTTTCGTTTCCTTCTAAATATTCAAGTGTATTCACATGCAGCACGGGTGTTTTGCTATTACGACTCCTGGCAGCAAGAAATCCGGTCACTTTGACCGACCCACCAAGGGGGGCCGCCTGTAGCCATCGAGCGGATTCACCCAAAGCCACTACAGCGATTTCAATTTCTACCAGGCGCTCTGCACCACCTTCAGTTTGCGTCGAGCTGTGTTGCAGCCTTCCTTCGCTAACCTGAACTCCGGCGGGGGTGTAGCGCAAAGCTTTGCGCTCGACCAAGATACCGGAAAGGGAAATGCAGTTCAGCCGTAAATTCCTAAACTAATCCGTGCAAATAAACTTAAGCAGCAGCCGGTTCAGCCGGAGCGACTGGTTCCACTGCTGCAACATCGCCACCCATCAAGGACTTGGACTTTTCGTCCTTCATCATCGGGGAAGGTGTCGTCACGGCAGCCTTCATCTTGACGGTCAGATGGCGCAGAACGGCATCGTTGAACTTGAACGAATGATCGAGTTCGTTCAGCGTTTCGCCGTCGCACTCAATGTTCATCAGAACGTAATGGGCCTTGTGGATTTTCTGGATCGGGTAAGCCAGTTGACGGCGACCCCAGTCTTCCAGACGATGAAAAGCACCGCCCTTGGCAGTAACGATGGCGCGGTAGCGCTCGATCATGCCGGGCACTTGCTCGCTTTGGTCCGGATGGACGATAAAAACGATTTCGTAATGACGCATGCAAACTCCTTTTGGGATAAACCCTCCACCATGCGAATGAGGTAGGGCAAGGTTGAAAAGCCCAAGATTATAACAACAATCTTGGGCTTCAGGACAAAACAGTCAAGCTATTTCAGAAGCTGTCGTCAGCCATGTCGAGTGCTCCGGCCGCACCGGCAACAACGGAATCAGCCAAACCAGCGGCCTGTGTCAGGAAATGATCTGCGTAAAAACGCGTCGTTACGAGCTTGGCAGCCCAGAATGGATCGCTGTCATCCAACGCAGCTTTCGCCCGGGCAATGACTGCCGCCCTTCCCATTTGCCAGCCCCCGGCAACAATCCCGAGCAAATGCAGGAACGGTACGGCACCTACATGGGCTGCTTTCGGATCGCTGGAGAAGTTATCAACGATCCAGAAAACTGCTCGTTCAAGCGCGTCCACCGCAGCACTCTGGCGCATACCTATTCCGACAAGATCACCATCAAGAAGCGTCGCTGCAGCGCGCATTTCAGCAATGACGCCCTTGATGGTTACACCCTTTTCCCGGGCAATCTTGCGGCCGATAAGGTCATTGGCCTGAATGGCGGTCGTACCTTCATAGATTGTCGTAATCCGCGCGTCACGCAAATGCTGGGCGGCACCGGTTTCCTCGATGAAACCCATGCCACCATGAACCTGAACACCCAGTGAAGCGATATCAATCGCGCTCTCAGTGCTCCATCCTTTAACGACCGGAATCATCAAGTCGGCAAAAGCCTGGCCTTGCTTGCGCGCCGCCTCGTCCGGATTGTTATGGGCATGATCCTGCGCGGCTGCCGTCACATAGGCCAGGGCACGCATGGCTTCGATACGGGCACGCATGGACATCAGCATGCGGCGCACATCAGGGTGTTTGATAATCGGCACTTTCGGACCGCCGCGAACACCGACTTCGGTACCCTGAACGCGGTCTTTGGCATACATTACAGCGCGCTGATAAGCACGCTCAGCATCACCCAGCCCTTCCAGGCCAACATTGAAGCGAGCGGCGTTCATCATGATGAACATGTATTCAAGGCCACGATTTTCTTCGCCGACCAAGGTGCCAATTGCCCCGCCGTTGTCGCCGAAGGCCAGCACTGCCGTTGGGCTGCCGTGAATGCCTAGTTTATGTTCGATCGAAACACAAAAAACATCGTTGCGTTCACCCAATGAGCCATCTGCGTTCAGCATGAATTTGGGCACAACGAATAACGAGATACCCTTGACGCCTTCCGGCGCATTCGGCGTCCGCGCCAGCACGAGATGGACGATGTTGTCCGTCATGTCATGCTCGCCGTACGTGATGAAAATCTTCTGGCCGAATATCCTGAAGGTGCCATCGCCTACCGGCTCAGCACGGCTACGAACCGCAGCAAGGTCAGAACCGGCTGAGGGTTCGGTCAGATTCATCGTCCCAGTCCATTCGCCGGAGACAAGATTCGGCAGATAAGCTGCTTTTTGTGCATCCGTACCAGCAATCATCAAGGCTTCAATCGCGCCTTGCGTCAGCATCGGGCAGAGCGAGAAGGCGTGATTGGCAGCCTTCCACATTTCACTAACTGCTGTGGACAACAATTTTGGCAAGCCCTGACCACCGAACTCAGGATCACAACCCAAACCATTCCAGCCATTATCAACAAATTGGCGGTAAGCCTCCTTGAAACCGGGAGATGTGGTGACAACGGTGTCTTTCCACTTGGCACCTTCCCGGTCACCAACTCGATTGAGCGGCGACAGCACTGCCCCAGCAAATTTGGCGGCTTCATCGAGAATCGCATCGATAACGTCAGGAGATGCTTCCTCACAGCCCGGCAGAGCAACCACCTGATCCAGCCCAGCCAATTCCTGCATGACGAAACGAATATCTTTCAACGGCGCAACGTATTCACTCATGGGACGGCATCCTTCTATTGAATTCGGTTTGAGGTTTCCTTGAGCTCAACAAGGAAAAGAATTTCCTCAACAACCGGAAGCGCGAAGCCAAGGCGTTTGCCGCCACGGTTATCACGCAAAAGTTGATAGAGATAACCTACGACGTCACCGGTGGGCCATAACTCACAAACCATGCTGACGATACGTGGCATGTCTTCGAGAGATTCCGGCCGCGGCGCAACCGGAGGCGACTCGACATCATCGAGCACCAGATCAATGGTTGTATCGGCTGAGCGTAACTGTTCGCCATCCCACTGCTGAATCTCGACATTAAAGTTTTTATTCAAATTGGCTGCGACAGTTTCAAACTCGCTCTTCATGCCCGCCATCCGATAAACATCCATTAGACGAATCCAGGGCTGCAAGGCCTCTTGTGGACTGTTGTCAATGTATTCCTGCAGGGCTTGGGCTGCGCCCTTGACGCGCCCGAAGGACAACATGATGTCGGCCAATTCCATGACGGGATTTGCCTCAAAATGTTCATCGAGCGTAGCAGCACCAATCGACATCAGCGAGTCATGGGGTGATGGGGCAATTACAGGATGCCCAACATCCTGCGCCTGAGAATGTTCTCCACCATCAAGCTCAACGTCCACCTGGATCGGCAGACCCATCGCAGACGGCTCAACTCGCAGATCAATGCCATCTGAATCTTCATGCTCTTCATCTCGCTTAGGGTCAATCTCTAGCTCGGGAAACTCAATGAGATCCTCATCAATAGCAGGAGACTGCTGACGCTCGCGATACTTTTTCCAACCCAGCCAACCGGCCAAGCCAAGAAAAACACCAATTAAAGCGCCGTATAGGCTCCATTCGGAAAGCCCCCCGGAAGCCTCCGCAGAAGGAACTGGCGGGACTACAGCAGCTGGCTTTCTTTCTGGAATAGCCGAAACCTGCGGAGCAGGTTGGGCCACTGGCGGTTCGACATTTTGTACCGGAGCAACCACAGGCGTACTTGGCTGTTCAACCCGTTGCGCGAATTCCGAGGTCCGCTGCTGAAGTTCGCCAAGCGTTCCTTCCATATTGCGCAACTTTTCTGCCGTTGCCATCTGCGTCGTCACCTGCTCATGCAACGCCGCCAACATCCGGAACTCCAGGCGAAGAATCTCTCGCTGCGCCTCTTTGACTACCGTATTGCCGCCAACCACGGATAAAAGTTCTGTCGCCACACGTAAGGAGGGCTCACCAACATCCATAGCGCCGGAGAGGGTCAGACGATCGGGCAAGCTCGACGGTGCCGGTCGCTTATCGGCACGTTTTGTGGGTAGCCGCCTTGGCTCGGCCGCAAGATGTTCCGGCGATTCACTGCGAACTCGTGCGGCCCGTGGGACATTTTCTATTGGAGCTCGTTGAATCTCTGGGACCAACGGCAGCGTGAGGAGCGATGTGGCGCGATCCTGAATCGGGGAAGCCAGAAGCACATATTGGCGTACAACTTCAATGCCGCAACTCATCTGCACAGCCAATTGCAAAATCGGCTCACTCAGCGGAGTTTCTGAGCGAATTTCCAGCACTGGCGGCATCGCCTTACGAATGCTGAAACTAGCTTTTTTCAACCAGGGAAGATCAGTGGCTCCCACGGGTTGCACCAATCGAAAACAACTAGCATCAAGACTTTCCTTGCCGGCACCAAGAATATCAATTTCCAGCCGGGGACGCTCACCCAGGGCAGGCTGACCACGTAACTCACCGAGGCCTATTGCCGCCGCAACGCCGGAAAGCGGCAAAAAAATAAGCGGCAAGAAAAACCGCAAGAGAGAACGATTCAACTGCACGCCCCTCGATAGCTGCGTTGTGTCGGGATGGTAATCATTACTTATCGGCCAGATATCGCGAATCGTCAAAGGTTATCACCCATTCAGGTCGATACACGACAAAAAGTGTCATTGCCATGCCCGACAACCAAGCCTCGGAAAAGCCCAGCAACAGGAAGTATGGAAAATATTCATTGATTAGATAATCCCACGGATAGGCACCTGCCAGCGCCAAAAACAAGCTTATCGAAAACCCAACGCAAATAATGGTTAATGCGGCGCCAAAGAAGCTATTCGCAAAAATATAAACAAAGAGGTGTTTGGGTAACAGGCGAAAAAAAAGCCTGTAAAAAAACTGGCTAAACCCAACACCCAGCCCGGCCAGCAAAAGCGCGTTCGCACCAAATGCAAGCGGCCCGGCGGCACCGTTCAGCGTAACGCCTGCCATCACGAACGAGAGGCCAATGAATGCCAGACGCGGCCCAAAACTTAATGTGAACACCGTAGCGCCCAGCAAATGAAAACCCAACCCTGGCTTGACGCCGGCTTTTAGGCTCCAAAGCAGGGTCAGCAAAACCACCATGCCAAGCCAGACATTCAAATGTTCCGAATCTTTCAGCCGCGCCCAAGGCGCTCGCCAAAGACTATGGGCGAAGAACAGTAACCAGACAGCCCATGCCGCCCAGTACAACTCTTCGCCCAACAATGTATCCGGTAGATTCACATGGCTATTTTAGTGCCAGCCAATGATGTTGTGGCATTAGCCGAGCGCATTCACCAGTTGCGGCACGATTTCAAACAGATCCCCGACCAGCCCGTAATCCGCCACCTGAAAAATCGGCGCATCCGGATCCTTGTTGATGGCGACGATGACCTTGGATTCCTTCATCCCGGCCAGATGCTGGATGGCGCCGGAGATGCCGACCGCGAGGTAAAGCTGCGGCGCGACGATCTTGCCGGTCTGGCCGACCTGGTAGTCATTCGGGACAAAACCGGCGTCGACCGCAGCACGGCTGGCACCGAGGGCGGCACCGAGCTTGTCGGCGAGCGGTTCGAGCAGGGTGTGGTAGTTCTCGCCACTGCCCAGACCACGACCACCGGAGACGATGATCTTGGCGGCACCGAGTTCGGGCCGTTCGGATTTGGTCAGTTCGCGATGGGTCAGGGTGGATTGGGCGGTGTCGGCAGCCGGGCTGATGCTTTCGATTTTTGCCGTATTTCCGGCGTCGACCGCATCAAAGGCGGTGGTGCGGACGGTGATGACCTTGATGCTGTCGGCACTCTTGACGGTAGCCAGCGCATTACCAGCGTAGATCGGGCGAACGAAGGTGTCGGCACTTTCAACGCCGGTGATTTCGGAGATTTGCCCGACGTCGAGCAAGGCGGCGATGCGGGGCATGACGTTTTTGCCGAAGGTGGTGGCCGGGGCGAGGATGTGGCTGTAGCCGGCGGCGTGAGCGATGATCAGCGCGGTGAGGTTTTCCGCAGTCTGGCTTTGGTAGTGGGCGGCGTCGGCGACTTTGACGAGGCTGACGCCTTGCAGTGTGGCGGCTTGCTCGGCAGCGGCGTTGCAGGCGGAGCCAGCGACAAGAATATGGATGTCGCCGCCAATTTTCCGGGCGGCGGTGACGGTGTTCAGCGTGGCGGCCTTGAGGCTTTGCTGGTCGTGTTCGGCGATTACGAGGATAGTCATTTAGATCACCTTGGCTTCGTTCTTGAGTTTGTTGACCAGTTCGGCGACGTCGGCGACTTTGATGCCGGCGGAGCGTTTGGGTGGCTCGCTGACTTTGAGGGTGGTCAGGCGCGGCGTGACGTCGACGCCAAGGTCGGCCGGCTTGACGGTTTCAAGCGGCTTTTTCTTGGCTTTCATGATGTTGGGCAGGGTGGCGTAGCGCGGTTCGTTGAGGCGGAGGTCGGTACTGACCACGGCCGGCAAGGAGATTTCCAGCGTTTCCAAGCCACCGTCAATTTCGCGGGTGACGGAGGCTTTGCCGTTGGCGATCACCACTTTTGAGGCGAAGGTGGCTTGCGGCCAGTTTTGCAGGGCGGCAAGCATCTGGCCGGTCTGGTTGGCGTCGTCGTCGATGGCTTGTTTGCCGCAGATGACGAGTTGCGGTTGCTCTTTGACGCAGAGGGCTTGCAGCAGCTTGGCGACGGCCAGCGGTTGCAGTTCGACGTCGGTTTCGACCAGGATGCCGCGGTCGGCGCCGATGGCCATGGCGGTGCGCAGGGTTTCCTGGCAGGCGGTGACGCCGCAACTGACAGCGATGACTTCGGTGGCGATGCCGGCTTCTTTCAGGCGAACGGCTTCTTCGATGGCGATTTCGTCAAAGGGGTTCATGCTCATCTTGACGTTGGCGAGATCGATGCCGCTACCGTCGGCTTTGACCCGGACTTTGACGTTGTAATCAACTACCCGTTTGACGGGGACGAGAATTTTCATGGGCTTCTCCTTTTTACTCATTACTCTTATATAAACTGGGCTACCTGTTTGACAGACGCCGACTCAATCCGCACAATAACCATACTGTTTAGTATGGAAAAAACGTACGGTAGCGTATGGAAAATAAACCTGTCAAGTCCTCCTCAAAAACAACGCCGGCACCACGGCTCCAACTCGACCGTGAACGCTGGATAGAAGCTGCAATCGACGTGCTGGCGCGTGATGGCGTGACCGGTTTGCGCGTTGAGTCGCTGGCCAAACACTGCGGTGTTACCAAAGGCAGTTTTTACTGGCATTTCAAGGACAAACAGGCCTTGCTCGAAGCCTTGCTCGACCAATGGAAAGAAGGTCGTATTCGCGATATCGATAAAACAACCACGGTCGCACCGGGCAAGGAGCGCGACCAACTGCATTATGCGATTGAGGTTTATGGCACCACCCGAAACCGTAAAGGCATGTCGATTGAGTTGGCGGTACGCGACTGGGCGCGCCACGATGCACAAGCGGCGGCGGTTGTTGAGTTGGTTGACCTTTACCGCCTTGAATGCACGCGCAAGCTGTTTGTCGCCACCGGGATGTCGGATGCCGAAGCCAAGAGCCGTAGCCTGCTGCTCTATGCCTGCGTTTTTGGGCTTTCGCTGATGCATTACAGCGGCTTTGACAACAATCTTGCCGACCTCAAAAAACGCATTGCCGAGCGCATCATTGCCGACTAGCCGGGACAAACACCGGTCTTGCCAAGCGCCAGCAATTGCTTTTCCCACGCCAACAAATCAATCGCCAATTGCTCTGTGGTCGCCTGCAAGGCGCTAACACCACCGCGTGAGTCCGGCGTTGGTGCCGATTTTTCAATATTCAATGTTCGTTCTGCCACTTGCCTGCGCGAACGATCAAGCCATTGCGCACGACCTTGCAGAACCCCCTTACTGTTTTCCGGGCTGACGAAGACCTGACTGAATTCGGTTATTTCAACCCGTAATACACAATTGCTTGCCCCCTGCCCGGCCATTGAAAAGCCCAATTGCTGGATCAAACGCTGTTGAATCAACTGCGCTGGCGGCCCAGCCCAACGTGCCCGGCCATATTCACGCAGACGCGAAGCGTCGGCGTAGGCCAGTCGATACTCGATACCCAGCGCATCGAACCAGAGCGGGGCACGGACCTCGATCGCTATTGGCGATTTTCTGTTTTCTTCAATCAGCCGGAGGGGCGGCAGACCCAAATCGTAAACGGCCAATTCTTTTTCTCCGCGCTTGCCGGCGGTAAAGCAACCGGTGAGAGCAGCGCAAATACTGAGCAGGACCAGCCAGCGCATGCTATTTCTCCCCGCCAGCAGAAAAGCCAGGCTCACCCGGTCCGGGTGGCAAGGCGGGCGCGCCGAAGACCAACCCCTGCGGTGAATCTTCAAGAATTCGCAAGACACGACTCAACTGCCGCGAGGTTGTCGAGAAATCAGTGGCCAACTCGTTCAGGCGCGGCATCAGTGCCGAGGTGCCGCCAGCAGAAGCATCGCCGATGGCAACATCGAATTTATCCGTCGCCACCTGCATTTTGCCGATCAAAACTCGCGTATCGGCCAGCAATGGCCCAGCTTCTGCGACAGCCTGAGAGATTTTTTTCACATTCTGGTCATCCAGCAGTTTCTTTACTTGAACCAGCGTTCCATTCAGATTTTCCAGTGCAGGTTTCATATTGGCCGACACCGTCTCAAGATTGGCCAGTGTCGCGGTCAAATGTTGCTGGTTTTTCTCGCTCAGCATTGTATTGGCACTACCAATCAGCTCTCGCGCCTGACGCAAGGTAGCCATACCCGTTTCACCAAGCTCTTCAAGCAATGACGGAATCATTGTGATACGGGGCGGCTTGTCGTCATTGGGCTCCAGTCGCTCCTTCTCCTTGCCGGTTTCCAGCAGCAAAATATGGGCCAGCCCAGTAACCCCTTGGTAATTCAACTTGGCAACCGTACCGAGCGTGAGCGGCACATCGTCATTAATTGAAATCGTGATCAAGATATTGCTGTAATCATCCGGATCGAGCCGGATATCGCTCACCTTGCCGACCCTGATCCCGCGATAGCGCACCTGCGCCTGTGGGTTCAATCCACCGATATTCTGTTTGGTAACCACAATGTAATCGTGCGTTTCGTCCTTGTTGCCACCCAGCCAGTAAATGGCTAATAGCACGGCAACCCCAAGCAGGAGCGCAAAGAGACCGGCAACGAAAGCGTGGGATTTATTTTCCATCGGTGTTTATTAAAGCAGCTTCCGGCGGTCTGCGCCAAAAAAGCCGGTGACAAAAGGATGATCGACGCTCATCACTTCATCCTTCGGGCCAAAGGCGATGATGCGCTGATCAGCCAGGACAGCGACGTGACTCGCCAAACCGGCCAGCGTGTTGAGATCATGCGTCACCATGATCACGGTCAGGCCCAGCGCTTGTTGCAGCCCACTGACCAGATCGACAAAATTCTGGCTACGATCCGGATCGAGGCCGCTTGTCGGTTCATCAAGCAGCAACAGTTCCGGCTCCAGTGCGAGGGCTCGGGCGAGGGCAACGCGCTTGACCATCCCGCCAGACAGTTCAGCCGGCATCAGCTTGCCGTGCGACGCTTCCATTTCGACCATGGCCAGTTTGAGGTGAACCAGACGACGAATCCAGTCCTCATCAAGACAACGTAACTCCCGTAACGGAAAGGCAATATTGTCAAAAACTGAAAGTGCAGAAAACAGTGCGCCGTGCTGGAAGAGCATGCCCAAACGACGACGGACCGCACGCTGCGCCAGCGCATCCGAGCCATTCAGATTGAACCCGAATAAACTGACACTGCCGGCTGTTGGCCGGAGCAGCCCGAGCATTTCCCGCAATAGCGTAGTTTTGCCACTACCGGAGCCGCCGAGCAAACCGACAATCTGCCCCGCCTCGACCCGCAAATTGAGATCGCGATGAACAAAATTTCCAGCGAAAGCGGTGCAGATTCCAGTTAATTCGACGACCGGCTGACTCATGGCTGACTCATAGCTGCGGCACGCCAATATGGCGCGTAAAAATGGCGAAAACCGCATCGGCCAGAATGACTGTGGTAATTGCCGTGACCACCGCGCTGGTTGTGTTTGACGACAGGCTTTCGGTATTCGGTTTGACGTGCAGCCCGAAATAACAGGCCACCAGAGAAATTACGAAACCGAAAACCAGCCCTTTGCCCAAACCAATAAACAGGTTGGCCACCGGCAAGGCCCGCGGCAGGCTCTCGATAAAATAGCTGAATGACAAGTCAAGTTGCAGCATTGCAGCGAGCATGCCGCCCAACAACGCCACTGCTGATGCCCAAAGCACGATCAGGGGCATTGCTACGGTCAACCCGATAATTTTGGGTAAAACCACACGGATCGTGCGCGAAATACCCATTGTCGATAGCGCATCAATCTCCTCGGTCACCCGCATCACGCCGATTTGCGCTGTCATCGCTGAACCGGAACGCCCAGCAACCAGCACGGCAACCAGCACCGGACCCAGTTCGCGAACAATGGAGATGCCGAGAATATTGACGATGAAAATATCAGCGCCAAAACTTTTCAACTGAAGTGCCGATAAGTAGCTGATGGTGATCCCGATCAGGAAGCCAACCAGGGCGGTCACCGGCAAGGCTTGAGCCCCGGACTTGTAGATGTTGGCGGTAAATTCACGCCAGGGAATATCGGCCGGGTGCTTAAACAGGAAGGCCACATCAAGCAGCAGTTGCCCGAACAAGACAATCATTCCCTGCAGATTCCTGCCGGCCTTAAGCAGCAGACTACCGATAAATTCGATCGGATGAATGCGAAGCGCTGGCGGCATGGCAATTTCATGCGGCAACTCCGCTACACGCTCAATCACCTGTCGATGCAATGGCGAAATTTCCAGCCTTGCCGGCCAAGCGTTGCCCCAGGTTCGCCAAAGCAAAACGGCAGCGGCGCTATCCAGTCGGCTAAGCGCAGAAAGATCCCAGACCACGTCAACAGAACGCTGGGGCGCCAACTGTGCCTGCAAGCCCGTCAAATCCGGCAGCATGGCAGCCAGCGTCCAGTGTCCGGACAACAACACCCTCCCCGACTCAACGTGCAAGCGGGGAGGTGCGCTCATGCGATTTTCCTCAGCGGTTTGGAATTGACCACATATTCACGCCCGATTTGCCGCCAGATGGCAGCTTCCTCACCAATAGCTGCCGCGGTCCAGGGGTTGGACGATAACCAATCCGTCGGCAACTCAAGTTTGAAACCATTTCCCAGCAAGCTGACCTGTCAGGCCGGCAAAGCGCGATCATCGCGGGTACGGTGGAGCAAAACAGCCAGGCGCAAACAGAAAACCAGTCGCCAGTCGCTGTCGGCCGTCGCCATGCCTTTCAGTTTTTCCAGTTTGCCACGATGCCCCAGAACCAACATGGCCAGCTGCGCCTGATCCTTCTTGGAAAAACCGGGCATATCCGCATGGGTCAGAATATAGGCGCCATGCTTGTGATAGGCGTTGTGGGCCACGGAAATGCCAATTTCATGCAAGCGCGTCGCCCATGACAAAAGCTGAACATCAGCCTCGCTTGGTGAGCCGCCGGCCAGTTGGGTCAATGCCGACAACGCCGTGGTTTCAACCCGTTCAACCTGATCGGCCTCCACCTGATAGCGGCGGCGAAACTGCGCCACCGTAGAGTCACGCATGTCGAGATGGTGGAAACGACCAAGCAAGTCATAAAGCACCCCCAAACGGAGCGCGCCGTCGGCATAGGTCATCCGCTCAATGCCGAGCACCTCAAAAATTGCCGACATGATGGCAATGCCGCCGAGTAAAACAGGCAGCCGGTCACCCTTGACGCCCGGCAAATCCAGGGCCTCGGCAGAACCTGCCTTGATCAGCAGGGCACAGAATTTATCCAGCCCAACGCGGGTTATCCCACTCTCGCCATTCGGGTTCAGGCCGTTCATTTCCAGCACATCAGCAATCGCCCGGGCTGTACCGGAGGAGCCAACGGCCTCTTTCCAACCGAGCCGCTGGTAATCATGGGCAATCAGTTCGATCTCTTTGGTCGCCGCGATTTGCGCCTCGCGCAGGCGATTTTTATCGATCTTTCGATCCGGGAAAAAACGCAGCGTGTAACTGACGCAACCCATGTAAAGCGATTCCATCAGTTGCGGATCGTGCCGTTTGCCAATGATGAATTCCGTCGAACCACCACCAATATCGACGACCAGCCGCTTGTGGGCTACCGTGGGTAGGGAGTGTGAGGCGCCGATGTAGATCAGGCGAGCCTCTTCACGACCGGCAATGATTTCGATGGGAAAACCCAGCGCCTGTTCAGCTTGCGGCAGAAACTCCGCCGCATTCTTGGCCACCCGTAGCGTGTTGGTTGCGACGACGCGCACCGCCCCGCTATCCAGGCCACCCAAACGCTCGCCAAATCGACGCAAGGCATCGAGCGCCCTGGCCTGGGCAGGAATATCGAGGCGCTTGTCGGCAGTCAGGCCGGAAGCGAGACGGACCGGCTCCTTCATGGAGTCCAGGGTATAAATCTGGTTATCAACCACCCGCCCAACCTGCAGGCGGAAGCTGTTGGAACCCAGATCAACGGCAGCAACTGTTTCGTAAATCATTAACTTGGAATAGCCGGAAGGTAGGACTGGCAAGCATTCTAACACTTGCCCCCAGCTCGGATTATTACCGGATGGACGCAAAAAAACCCGCCGGCTCACACCGACGGGTTTCTCGAAGTACAGCAGGCGAACTTAGTTGGCCAGCGCGTTCTTGATCTGCTCCAGCGTCGAAGGATCGTCGATTGTCGTCAGATCACCTGGATCACGGCCTTCTGCCAGCGCCTGCAGCGAACGACGCAGCATCTTGCCGGAACGCGTCTTGGGCAAGCCGGTCACGAAGTGGACGCGAGCCGGACGACCAATTGCACCCAAAATGCTGTCGACCGTACCAAACACTTCCTTCTCCAGCGCCTTGACCAATTCTGGCGTGGCGATACGTGCAGCATCCTTGACCACCGCAAATGCCATCGGCACCTGCCCTTTGAGCTTGTCCTCGACACCGACCACGGCCACTTCGGCGATTGCCGTGTGGTTCTGGATCGCCTCTTCGATTTCACGCGTTCCCAGACGATGACCGGCGACGTTGATCACGTCATCGGTACGGCCAAGAATGGTGAAGTAACCGTCATCATCCTTGATCGCCCAGTCGTAAGAGGAATAGACCAGCGGCTCCTTGAACAAGGTGAAATAAGTGCTGACGAAACGGTCGTCCTGACCCCAGACGGTCGTCAGGCACCCCGGCGGCAACGGTGGAATCACCGCAGCAATACCCTTTTCGTTGGCGCCGCAAACCGAACCATCTTCACGGAAAATCTGCAGGTTGTAGCCGTAGACCGGGAAGCTCGGCGAACCGTACTTGATCGGCGTGTTTTCGACACCCGGCAAGGCAGCCAACATCGGCCAGCCAGTTTCGGTCTGCCAGTAATTGTCGATGACCGGCTTTTGCAGCTCGGTCATGAACCACTCGTGAGTCGGCTGATCAAGCGGCTCGCCGGCCATGAAAATGTGCTTCAGTGACGACAGATCGTACTTGTGCATGAAGGCCGGATCCTGCTTCTTCAGCACGCGCGCAGCGGTCGGGGCCGAGAACATCACGGTGACCTTGTACTTTTCAACGATCTGCCACCAGATGCCGGCATCCGGACGGAGCGGCGTACCTTCGTACATCACGGTGGCCATGCCGGCAATCAGCGGGCCATAGATGATGTAGGAGTGACCAACCACCCAGCCGATGTCGGAGGTCGAGAAGAAGGTTTCGCCCTCGCCACCGCAGTAGATGTGCTTCATCGACGAAGCCAGCGCCACGGCGTAACCGCCGGTATCGCGCTGCACGCCCTTCGGCTTGCCGGTCGTGCCCGAGGTGTAAAGAATGTAGGAAGGTTCCGAGGATTCCATCCACTCGCATGGCACTTGAGCATCCATGAACTGGGCGCGCAAAGTGGCGTAGTCGACATCGCGACCAGCTACCTTGTTGTAAGCCTTGTCCAGACCACGATCAATCATCAGCACCTTGGCCGGCTTGCTTTCGGCCAGATCAATCGCCTCATCAAGCAAATGCTTGTACGGCACAGCCTTGCCACCGCGCATACCGGCGTCGGAGGAAACAATCAACGTCGGCTTGGCATCATCGATCCGGGTAGCCAGCGAGCCAGAGGCAAAACCGCCAAAAACGACTGAGTGAATAGCGCCAATACGGGCCGAGGCCAGAATAGCAAAACAGGCTTGGGCCACCATTGGCATGTAAATCAGCACGCGGTCGCCTTTCTTGACGCCGAGGCTCTGGTAAATAGCGGCCATGCGCTCGACTTCGCGCTGCAACTCAGCGAAGGTATAGACTGTTTCCTCGTCGGTCTCGGTCGAAATGAAAATCAGCGCCCGGTCATTCGGCCGTTTGGCCGCATGGCGGTCAACCGCGTTATGGCAAAGATTGGTCTTGCCGCCGACAAACCATTTGGCAAACGGCGGCCGGGAATAGTCGCATACCTGGGTAAACGGCTCTTTCCAATCAACCAACTGAGCCTGCTCGGTCCAGAACTCGTCCGGCTTTTCGATGGAATACTGGTGAAACTCTTTGTAAGTCGCCATAAAAATCCCTTTAGCTAGGTTTTCCTGCACTACAAAATACTGAGCGGATTAAATTTTTTACGAACTCCGCTCACTCAAACAACGTTCGATCTCCGCCATCGGCAAAGTCAAACCCAATTCCTGATTCATTAAAGCAAGCAAGGGCAACAACTGCCGACCCAGCACGGCCAAATGTGGCTTGACCGGCTCGGGGCGATTGCCTGCCAATAACTCAAGCGCATGATTAATCGAAATCGGCCGCGATGCCGGCAACACACCGCCGGACTCCGTTCGATTTCCGCCCTGCCGCATGGCCTCGTGCATACGCATGCCCGCCAACTCCAGCAGCACCCCGGCCGCGCTCACCTGATCAACCGGCACACTGGCCAAACCGATACTGACCGTCACCGAAACCGTATGGCCCTGTATTGAAAGGCGTGCCAACTCGACCGCCTCCCGCACCCGCTCGGCAAAAGTGGCGCACAACGCCACCGCCGTACCAGGCGAGACCACCGCGAATTGACCCGCACCAAAATGCCCCAAGCTATCCTCCTGACGCATTTTGCCGGCCAGCATTTTGGCAAAACGCATCGCCACGCCCTCGGCAACCTGTGTACCCAAGCGTTCACATAGCCCTGCAAAACCATCAAAACCAAACACCATCACACTGGCATCAACCCCATGCCTGGCCGAATGCGAGAGCGCCTGCGCTGCCTGCAACTCGAGAAATTTCCTTGTAAATAAGCCGCTCACGGGATCCTGGACCATCTGATCACGGCCGGCGTCCAGACTCTCCTGGGCATTGGACAAGGCAAGCAGACTGTTCAATCGAGTCAGAATTTCAGCGCTTCCGGCGCCCTTCGTAACAAAGTCCGAAACACCCAGAGCGCTGGCTTTGGCCCGCTCATCCTCGGTTTCCTCACCGGAAACCAGAATGAACGGCAACTGCTGAAGACGGCGAAGCTTCGAGGTGCGTACCCGCTCCAGTAATTCATAGCCGTTCAACTTGGGCATCTGAATGTCTGAAATCACTGCCCGAATCGAATGATCCAGCACCAGCGACTGCCAGGCGGCCTCGCCGTCGCCTTCTTCGCGAACTTCATAGGCGCCTTTCAGATGCCGGACTATCGACATCCGGACCACCCGGGAATCATCGACGATGAGGATGCGAGGCAAGTCCGCCACATCAGCCTCCGGCAATTTCAACCACGGCTCGGCCCTTGGCACGGCCAGCAATAAATGCTTCAAAAGCGGTCGGCAATTCGTCAAACGCAATACGTCTGGCCATATTTTCGAGATGTGGCGGACGCAAATCGCTCGCCAGTCGCTGCCAGACCCCGCTGCGATAAGGCTCGCGGATGTACCCGGAATCAATGCCAAGCAAGGAAACACCGCGCAGAATAAAAGGGGCCACGGTCGTGTTCAGGGACATGCTCGCGGCCAGACCAATACTTGCAATCGTTCCGCCCTGCTGCATCGTACTGGCGATCCAGGCGAGAAAATCACCGCCCAGATTGTCGACCGCACCCGCCCAACGGCCCCGGTCAAGCGGACGAATCTTGGTCAGATCCAGGCTCTCCCGTAACAAGACCTCAGCGGCACCCAGCTCACGCAGATAAGCGGCTTCAGCCTCCTTGCCGGTCAGCGCAACTACGTGGTAGCCCAGTTTGGCCAGCATATCAATCGCCAGACTACCCACTCCGCCAGTCGCCCCGGTAACGATAACCGCCCCTTTTTCCGGGCGCAGGCCATTTTCTTCCATGCGAACGATGCCGAGGGCCGCGGTAAATCCGGCAGTCCCCAAGACCATGGCATCAAAGAGGCTCAAGCCGGCCGGCAGAGGCACAACCCAGTCGCCCGGCACACGAGCGATTTCAGCGTAGCCACCGTGATGCGCCACGCCAATATCGAAGCTGGTTGCAACAACGCGATCCCCCGGCTTGAAACGGGGATCGGTACTTTCGATCACCGTGCCGGACATATCGATACCCCCGATACAGGGAAAGCGCCGGATAATTTTTCCCGCCCCGGTAGCGGCCAGTGCATCTTTGTAATTGATGCTTGAGTAGGCAACCCGAATAGTCACGCCACCGGCATCAAGCTGTGACTCATCCATCCGGACAAGACCGCTCGATACCTTGCCGTCACGCTCCTCAATCAGTAATGCCTTGAAGGAATTCATCACCATCCTCACTCCTCGGGGAATAAATTGTATTCATAATTACGGATTATGAACATAGTTGAAGCTATTGAATTTTGACCAGCCAGTATTTACAGCAGTCTCGTTTTGACATACATTCGCCAGCTATGCAAAAAGTTCTAACTTCTATTTTGCTCGTCGCCTCTCTGCTTACCGGAGGAGTCGGCGCAGTAACTGCCGCTGAACAGATCCGCAAATCGGACGAGCAATCTTCGTTTTTTGAACGTTACACCAACGCCGCGCAGGATGTCATTCTGCAAGGTCTGAAGTTGGTTGGCGTCCGTTATCGCTTTGGCGGTAACGACGAAGATAGCGGCCTCGATTGCAGTGGTTTTGTCCGACTGGTCTTCAAGGACAGCATTGGCGCTTCCCTGCCCCGGACAGCTCGCGAAATGAGCGAAGTTGGCAAGCAGGTTGATACCAGCCAGCTGAAACCGGGCGATCTGGTTTTCTTCAACACCATGCGCCGTACTTTTTCGCATGTCGGCATCTATCTCGGCGATAACCATTTCCTGCATGCCCCACGCACCGGTGCAGAGGTTCGTGTTGAAAACATGGACAGCAGTTATTGGATGGCGCGCTACAACGGCGCCCGACGAATTCTCGAAGGCAATTAAAACAGAGCGGCCCCCAGCCGCTTTTTTTACACCCTTACTCAATAACGTTTCTCATTTACAAAACTCCGGCCACTTAGTAAACTGGAACTATTCTCATATATACCGGGAGTTTTCCAGATGAAACTGACGTCCGTTTTGATCGCCGCTGCAATGGCCACGCTTTCCAATGGCGCCTTGGCTGAAGAAAAAATACTTAACCTGTATTCCGCCCGTCATTACCAGACGGATGAAGCGCTCTACACAGCCTTCTCGCAGCAGACCGGTATCAAGATCAATCGTATTGAAGGCAAGGAAGACGAGTTACTTGAGCGAATCAAGAACGAAGGTGCCAACAGCCCGGCCGACATCTTCCTGACCGTTGACGCTGCCCGCCTGGCCAAGGCGCACGAACTAGGTCTATTTTCACCGCTGACCTCCAAAACACTGGAAGCTCGCATCCCGTCCCACTTGCGGACTGAAGACTGGTTCTCCTTCTCGACTCGGGCTCGGGTCATCGTGTACAACAAATCGGCCGTCAAATCCGAGGACATCCAGAACTACGCCGACCTGGCCAATCCGAAACTGAAAGGCAAGGTTTGTTCACGTTCCGGCTCACACCCTTACAACCTGTCATTGATGGCTTCAGTAATCGCACATCAAGGGGAAGCCAAGGCGGAAGAACTGGCGCGCGGCATGGTGAGTAATTTTGCCCGTGCGCCCAAGGGTGGCGATACCGATCAGATCAAGGCCGTTGCCGCAGGTGAATGTGGCGTTGCGCTGGCAAACACCTATTACGTTGCCCGATTGCTGCGGTCAACCAAGCCGGAAGAGATAAAACTGATGGAAAAAGTCGGTGTCATCTGGCCCAATCAATCGACCACCGGTTCGCACATCAATGTTTCCGGTGGCGGCATGCTGAAAACAGCGCCGCACAAGGAAGCTGCCGTCAAGTTCCTTGAATATCTGGTCTCGGATCAGGCGCAGCGCTATTTTGCGGATGGCAATAATGAGTGGCCGGTGGTTGAGAACCTCAAGGTAGCCAATCCGGCACTGGAGTCGCTCGGCACATTCAAGGCCGACAAACTACCGGTCAAAAATCTGGCGATGTATCAGGCTAAAGCCCAGATCATTCTGGATCGCGCCGGCTTCAAATAAGTTTTCGTCCTCGTCAAAATGGCGGCCATCTCCTAAACTCTGCTCATCACCGGAGATTTCAGGAAGATGGCCGTAAAACCTTTTACCCCTAGCAAGCTGATAGCAGCGATTCGATCGGGTCTGCTGGATGAAGTGATCGTTGCCATCGCAGAAGGCGCCGATATCGAAGAGCCCGATATGCATGGTTTTGTCGGATTGCCGCTACGTACGGCCTGTTTTGCGGGGGATATCGCGATTGTTCGCGAACTTCTGAATCGGGGTGCCGACATCAATGCCGTCGCCAGCGATGGCCCGGGGGCGCCACTCAGGCTGGCACAGCGCGGCAAACATCAGGAAATTATTGCCTTATTGTTGGCTCATGGTGCCGAATCAATGCTGGCGACAGCACCGGCCACCCCGGCAACAACGCCTATCGAAGCGCTGCCTTTGCAGCCCGATGAAGCATTTGCCCAGCCGCCGATCAAGGCGGAAGAAGCGCCGGCAGCGCTGCCCGACAATACAATCGAATTTACCCGCGATGAACCCGAGGCAACAGTGGATATCGAAGAGATCCATCTGACCTCCAGTTACGGCATCGATACCAACTTACTGACCCTTGATCTCCTGCGCATGAGTGAGTCCGAACATGCGACCGTCGCTCAACCGGAAACGCCGGGGAACAAAACTTCGACAAACAACGGAGCGTCGGCCTTCTGGAAAAGTCGCGGTAACCACTAAAAGCTGCCAGATCAATTGTTTGCCGGATCAATTCCGCCGCGCGGCTGAAATCTGTCGGGAGAGCGCAATCAGCGGCAGCAGTCCGACGGCAACAATCGCCAGCGCTGCGGTCGACGCCTCGGCGAGTCGCTCATCCGAAGCCAGCGTGTAAGTCTGCGTCGCCAGCGTGTCGAAATTGAAGGGCCGCATGACCAGCGTCGCCGGCAACTCTTTCATCACATCGACAAAAACCAGCAAGCCGGCGGTCAACAGGCTGCCACGCAGCATTGGGGCATGCACCCGACGCAGCGTTTCACCTTGACCAAGACCGAGACAGCGCGCCGCATCATCCATATTCGGGGTAATTTTTGCCAAACTGGTTTCGACGGTATGTAGTGCCACGCCTAAAAAACGGGCGAGATAGGCGTAAATCAAAGCGGCAATGCCACCGGTGAGCAGTAAGCCGGGGTTGTGGCCGAACCAAATTTCCCATTGGCCAGCCAGCCAGTTGTCGAGGCGTGTGACTGGAATCAGCACGCCGACGGCGATGACCGCACCCGGCACGGCATAGCCGAGACCGACCAGACGATTGAGGCCATTGGCGAATGTGGTTTTCGACAAGCGGGCACCGTAGGCCATGATCAGGGCCAGCAAAACCGCAATCATTGCCGTGATACCAGCCAGCACAAAGCTGTTACGGGAAAGCACCAGGAAACGCTCGCCAAACTGGGCATCACCTTCGGTCAACGCCATTTTTAGCAACAAAATGGCCGGCAGGACAAAGCCGAGGAGTAGCGGCACAGCGCAGGCCAGAAAAGCCAGCGCAGCCCGAATGCCGGTCAGTCGCGCCCCGGCCATTGGCCGATTGCGGCCTGTGGTGTTGTTGTAGCGCGCCCGGCCACGTGAAATTTTCTCAGCCATCAAAAGAAAGAGCACGAAGCCGAGCAGCATGGCGGCCAGTTGGGCGGCGGCGATACGATCGCCCAGCGAGAACCAGGCGCGGTAAATACCCGTCGTAAAGGTGTTGACCGCAAAGTAGGCGACCGTGCCGTAATCGGCCAGTGTTTCCATCAAGGCCAAGGCAACGCCAGCCACAATGGCCGGTCGGGCAAGCGGCAGCGAGACGGCGAAGAAGGCCCGCCATGGCCCCATACCCAGCGTCCGCGCTGCTTCGAGCATGCCGCTGGCGCGCTCAAGGAAGGCGCTGCGCGCCAGCAGATAAACGTAGGGATAAAGCACACAGACAAACATCAGCATCGCACCCGGCAAGGTGCGGATATCCGGAAACCAGTAATCGCCATGTGCCCAGCCGAAAGTTTCACGCAGGGTCGTTTGCACCGGCCCGACAAACTGGAGGAGATCGGTATAAACGTAGGCCATGACGTAAGCCGGCATGGCCAGCGGCAGCACCAGCGCCCAGGAGAATAGGCGCCGCCCGGGAAAATCGTGCATGGCGGTCAACCAGGCGGTGGCGACACCGAGCAGACCAACACCGCAGCCCACGCCCAAACACAGCCAAAGCGAGTTGAGGATGTATTCCGGCAAAACGGTGTTCACCAGATGCGTCCAGGTGGTGCTGGTGCCACCGGCAAAAATATTGAGGCCAACGCTGGCAACCGGCAGCCCGACGAGCAGGGCGACGATGAACCCGACAATCAACAGGGGAGAATATTGGGCGGTGCGCATGAGAGTGAATGCGAATTATAATCGACCGCTATGGCACAACTTGAGCTAAATGGCGTCGTTCAGCGCTACGGAAAAACCACCATTGTCGATGGCGTCGACTTTCGTCTGGAAAAAGGCAAGATCGCCTGCCTGCTTGGACCCTCCGGTTGCGGCAAGACCACTTTGCTGCGCTGTATTGCCGGCTTCGAGGAGATTGCCGGTGGTGAAATCCGCCTGCATGACAAGGTAGTCAGCAGTGCCGGTCAGCGGGTGGCCCCGGAGAAGCGGCAGATCGGGATGGTTTTCCAGGATTACGCCCTGTTTCCGCATCTCACCATCGAACAAAATGTCGCTTTCGGCCTCGGCCGCAAGCCGGAGGCGGATGCCCATCTGCGTGTCCGGCAGTTACTGGCTACGGTCGGTCTTGGCGGCCAGGGCGACAAATACCCGCATGAACTCTCCGGCGGCCAGCAGCAACGCGTCGCGTTGGCCCGCGCCCTGGCGCCACGGCCGGAATTGATCCTGCTGGACGAGCCGTTTTCCAATCTCGACGTGGGTCTGCGCGAACGGCTTTCGGCCGAGGTTCGGGAAATATTGAAACGTGAGGGGTCGACCGCAATCCTCGTCACCCATGACCAGAATGAAGCGTTCGCGATGGCCGACGAAATCGGCGTCATGTATCAGGGCCGAATTCAGCAATGGGATGTGCCGTATAACCTGTATCACCGCCCGGCCAACCGCTTTGTTGCCGACTTTATTGGCCAGGGCGTGTTGCTCCCCGGCATTGTGGTCGACGGCCATAACGTCGAGATGGAACTGGGTACGCTGATTTCCGATGTGCCGGTCGAATGCAGCGAAACCTGCGCCAATTGCGGCGATGGCTGCGATGTCGACGTCCTGCTTCGTCCCGATGATGTCGTTCATGATGACCAGAGCGCGCTGCAGGCCGAAGTGCTGCACAAGGCGTTTCGTGGCGCCGACATTCTCTACACGCTACGCCTGGGCAGCGGTGCGCAGGTGCTGTCGCTGGTGCCTTCGCATCACAACCATGCATTGGGCGAACAAATCGGCATCAGGCTGGATGCCGATCATGTGATCGCTTTTAAAAAACAGCACGCATGATTCCATTTCTTGGCCCGTTCGACCCATTTCCAGCGGTCGAATCAGCCCGGGATGATATGGGCGGATTACTTGCAGTCGGCGGCGACCTTGGCCCGGCGCGGCTACTTGATGCCTACCGCCACGGCATTTTTCCCTGGGGCACGGTTGAAACCCAGCCGCTCTGGTACAGCCCGGACCCGCGCATGGTGCTTTTTCCGGATGAGTTCCGGCTCAGCCGCTCGCTGCAAAAAACACTGCGCGCCCAGCATTTCGAAGTCCGTTTCGACAGCAATTTCGCCGGCGTCATGGCTGGCTGTGCGGAAACCCCGCGCCCCGGCCAGGATGGCACCTGGATCACGCCGGACATGCTGAACGCCTACATTCGGCTGCATGAACTCGGCTGGGCGCATTCGGTCGAAACCTATGTCGAAGGTGACTTGGCAGGCGGCCTTTACGGCCTGGCCATCGGTCGCATGTTCTATGGGGAATCGATGTTCTCTCGCCGCAGCGACGCCTCGAAGGTCGCCTTCGCACATCTGATCCGCTATCTTTCAGCAAACCAATTTGAAATGATCGACTGCCAGATGCGTACCGAACACCTTGCCTCACTCGGCGGCCGTGAAATTCCCCGCGCGTCATTTTTAGCCCGTTTAATGGCGTTGACCGCAGCAAGCAGTTCGCGCACCGCCTGGTCGGCCGAAAACATTGATCTGAACTGGTAAATCATGGCCCAGCCCAACGACGCAGCGTTGCCCTTCTCGCTCCTCCAGTTTTACGCCACCTCGCCCTATCCGTGCAGCTACCTGCCCGGCCGGGAGGCGCGTTCGCAAGTCGCCACGCCGGCCCACCTGATCGATGCCGAAATTTACAGTTCGCTGGTTCGTGCCGGCTTCCGGCGCAGCGGCATCTTTACCTACCGGCCCCATTGCGACAAATGCCGGGCCTGCACCCCGGTCCGCCTGCCGGTGCTTGATCTCAAACCATCGCGCAGCCAGCGCCGCGCCCTGAAACGCCACAGCAACCTGCGCGCCCGCGAGTTACCGCTGGTTTTTCTCGAAACCCACTACGCGCTCTACCAGCGCTACCAACAAGCCCGCCACCCGGGCGGCGGCATGGATGAAGACAGCCACGACCAGTACGCCCAGTTCCTGCTGCAAAGCCGGGTCGATACCCGCCTGATCGAGTTTTCCGATGACCAGGCCGTCCGCATGGTCAGCGTCATCGACGTGCTCGACGATGGCCTCTCCTCGGTCTACACCTTTTACGAACCCGATCTACCGGGAACCAGTTTCGGCGTCTACAACATCCTCTGGCAAGCCGCCCAGTGCGTTGCCCTTGGCCTGCCGTATCTTTACCTCGGCTACTGGATAGCTGAAAGCCCGAAAATGGCCTACAAAATAGATTTTCGCCCCATTGAAGGCTATGTCACCGGCCAATGGACAGCCCTTGAAAGCGCTATCGAATGATCCCCATGAAACGCTACGCCTTACCACTCCTGCTCCTGCCAATCAGCGCTCTGGCGACGGAACCAGCCGTGACTTACCGCTGCGACGACGGCAGCCTCGATGTTTTGTTTTCCACCGCCGCTGACGGACGAAATCAAGCGATGCTGACACTGGGCGAAACCACGCTCACCCTGCCGCAAGTTCCGGCGGCCTCCGGGGCGCTCTACCGCGCCAACGACAATCGCCTGCATACCAAAGGCGACGAAGCCCTATTTGAAGATGCCAAAGGCAAAGTCCGGCACTGCAAACAAGGCGACACACCGCCCGCCACAGCGGCGGCAACAAAACCGCTGGTCAGCAGCTTCATCGACATCAGCGGCAATGTTTCCTACCTTCAGCGCATCGCCCTGCCGCCAGACGCCGTGCTCATCGTGCGGATTCAGGATGTCTCCCGCGCCGACGCGCCGGCCCGCATCCTGGCCGAGCAGCGCATCGAACTCGCCGGGCGGCAAGTCCCGATTTCCTTCCAGACCACCGTTGACCGCGACCTGATCGGCAAACGGGCCAGGATCACCGCCGCAGCCCGCATTGAACGCGGCGGCAAACTGCTCTTCATCAGCGACAAATCCTATCCGGTATTGAGCGCTGGCCAAGCGGTGCCGGTTGAAATGACTTTAAAACAGGTCACCAGTGCCAAGCCTCGTTAAGCCACTATCTGGCTTGATTGCCTTCGCGCTGTGCGGACTGGCGCAGGCCGACAGCGTCGTTTGCCACATCACCTATGGCGGCGAAACCCGGCTCATTGAAGCCCAGCCAGTCAGCATGCCCTACACCGTCACCCCGACACCGATCGGCTCCTACTTCCTGTTCCGCATCGTCTTCCGCCAGGAACCGGCCGATCTCGCCAGTATCAAGCTCTATACCTATACCAATCGCGACACCGGGCCGGTCATCATCCATCAGGCCAGTTATTCCTACCCGGTGAAAAGTGTGGCGCCAGCGGGCGACTTCTTGCAGGGAACCAACAGTGGATTTACCGGGCTGAATTGGGTCTATGAAACCGTGCGCGACAGCGAACTGCAATACTGGTGCGAACTAAAATCCGGGACCCCAAAATGAGCCAAAAATTCCGGTTGACCGCAACCCGCAGGAAGTCCATCAGGGGAACAGCGCGCGCAAAATACCTCTCGGTCGCCTCACTCGCAATGGCCCTGTCGCTCAACAGCCATGCCGAGTCGGTCAACCTGATTTTCGCCGGCGACATCATGCTCGACGATGGCCCAGGTCGCTTGATTGCCCAAGGCGGCGACCCGCTCGCCCCCTTCGCCGCCATTCTCAACGCCGCCGACTACCGCATTGGCAACCTCGAATGCCCGATTGCCGAAAGCGGCACGGCGCTGGACAACAAAATCTTCAGTTTCCGCGCCAAACCGCAGGTGCTGCCCGTCCTGCAAGGCCGTTTCGATGCCGTCTCGCTGGCCAACAATCATTCCGGCGATTACGGCCACCCCGCCTTTCTCGACACCATGCTTCACCTCGACAAGGCCGGCATCGCCCACTTCGGCGGCGGCCGCAATCTCGGCGAAGCTCACCGGCCGCTGTGGATCGAGCGCAAAGGCCTGAAAATCGCCGTCCTCGCCTACAACGAATTCAAACCGCGTTCATTTGAAGCGGGTGCCAACTGGCCGGGGATTGCCTGGAGCGAGGACGATCACGTCATTGCCGACATCCGCGCCGCCAGGCTGGCCGGGGCCGATCTCGTCATCCCTTTCATGCATTGGGGCTGGGAAAATGAAGGCAAGCCAAGCCTGCGTCAGCAACAGCTCGCCCGCAAAATGATCGACGAAGGCGCTGCGCTGGTGGTCGGCGGCCACCCGCACGTCACGCAAGGCGTTGAAATCTACCAAGGCAAGCCAATCATCTACAGCCTCGGCAATTTCGTTTTCGACGGCTTCGACTATGCGGCCGGCCAACGCGGCTGGCTACTCCGCCTCAAGCTCGATAAATCCGGCGTAATTTTCTGGGACACCCTGGCCGCACAAATGGACGACGACGGCACGCCACATCCGGTTTCCGGCACTTTCACGCCGTGCGGGCGCGGTGGAGAAGCGCTTGTTTCGGAATGCCAGAATCCTTGAATCCCTAAACCCTGGCTTCTCAAAGTCTGGCTAAACAGCGCCTTCTGCCCGACGCAGCCGTAGCCACTTGAGCATCATCTTGTAAAGCACCTCAGGATTAACCGGTTTGGCGATGAAGTCACTCATGCCGGCATCCATACAGCGCGCCTGATCCTCAGCAAAAGCATTGGCTGTCATGGCCAGTATCGGCAATTCCTCGCAGCCGGAAATCTGGCGTATGCACTGGGTGGACTCCAGACCGTCCATGACTGGCATTTGCATGTCCATCAAAACCAGATGGTAGGTGTTGCGCTGAGCCAGTTCAAAAGCCGCCGCACCATCAGGTGCAATATCGACGGTAAAACCCAGCACTTCATGCAAGAGTTCCAGTGCGACCTCCTGGTTCACCCAGTCATCCTCGGCCACCAGAATTCGGCTACCGGCAAACTCCCGGATCAGGCGATGTTCCGCCTCGACGCCAGAAATTGCCTGTTCGCTGCTGGCTTCAACAGCTATTGAGCGGGTCATGGGCAGACGGATCGCAAATGAGAAAACACTGCCCTCATTGGGCGTGCTGGCAAGCACAATTTCACCGCCCATCAGCCCCACCAGCCGGCGACAGATAGGCAAGCCAAGCCCCGTCCCGCCAAATTTACGCGTGGTCGAACCGTCGGCTTGCTCAAATGGATTGAAAATCCGGCGTACCGCATCCGGCGAAATGCCAATGCCCGTGTCACTCACGGAAAAATCAATCAGCAAGGCTTCAGCCAATATTTCACGGAGTTGAACGGCAAGGGTCACGTTGCCCCGTTCGGTAAATTTGATGGCGTTACCGAGCAGGTTAAGCAATACCTGCTGCAAACGCAGCGGGTCGCCAATCACTTCAAACTGGCTCAGCCGCGGATCAATCTCATAAACCACCGACAATTTGCTGGCACCGGGTTTTGCATGCACCAGGCCATCGAGATTGGTCACCAGCGTGGCGATGCGAAATGGTGTTTTTTCAATCGTCATCCGCTCAGCATCGATCTTCGACAAATCGAGAATGTCATTGAGCAAACTGAGCAGGTGGTTGGCTGCATTGGTGACTTTGCCCAGTTTGTCGCGTTGAGCGGGGTCGGTATTGTTGCGTCCGAGCAAATGGGTCAGGCCGATAATGGCATTCATCGGCGTGCGCAATTCATGGCTCATGTTGGCCAGAAACGTACTTTTCGCCCGGTTGGCCATCTCGGCCTCCTCCTTGGCGATCGATAGGGCCAGGGTGCGTTGCTGAACGGTTTCTTCCAGATGGTCGCGATGCTTGCCCAACTCTTCGTCACGATCGGATATCTCGGTCAACATGCTATTGAAGGCATCGGCCAGTTGGCCGATTTCATCATTTGCGTATTTGGTCGCCCGCTGCGAAAAGTCTTTTGACTCAGCGACCTTTTTGGCGGTGTCGGTCAGTGAGCCCAGCGCATTGACCAGCGAAGACTGCATGCGGCGGGCGAAAAGCAGCGCAGCCACGAAGGCGATCAGCGAGCCGAAAAGGATAAAGGCGGCATTCCAGATCACTTCGCCCCAGAACCGGTCCATTCCGGCCGTCAGTGTTACCGAGCCGACGATGCCCTCGGGCGTCTGGATTGGCACGGCAGCGGTGATACAAGAGGTATCACTGTATGCGGCGCGCTGGGTGTGGATTTGATTGGCCAGCGTTACTTTGTCCGGCAACTTGGTGCCGGGTTTGTTGAAGTGATGCCCGAACTCGGCATCTGCACTACTCAGACGCGCCGCCAGAATATCGGGGTGGGCGTGCAGGGAACTGAACAGTCGCTCCGCCCCGACTGCATCGCGGAACTCGACGACCGCCGAGGCATTGAAGGCAATCACCTCGGCCATTGAGTAGAGTTCGGTCAGCTTGGCATCCCGGCGCTGCTCGATGTCACGGATGGTGAAGAGCAAAAACGTCAGCAGCAGGCCCAGTCCGACAGCGCTGGAAATAAGCAGGGTCAGCTTATGCCGGATAGTGGTTAGCCTGATCATTTCGGTGCTCCACTGACTTGGCGGGCGAGACGCATCATTTGCGAGTGCGGTTTCAACCCAGCACGATTAAGGGCATCAAGATTGATATCGAATTGCAGTCGTCCTTCCGAACGAACCAGGGCAATCGCCCCGCCTTGCTGGGCAAAAATTTCAGCATCGCTGACGGTCAATGTCGGCTGGTTTTCAACCCAGCGCAGTACGACGCCAAAACGCGCCTCCTCGGTATCCGGAATAAACAGCACCTGACATTCGTCAAGGTGATCGGGGCCATTGACGCGACGAACCCGCAATTCGCGCCCGCCGATGGTGCGCCCTTCGTAATTACTCAGGAAGGCACCAAGCCGGTCACGGCCAAACAGGCAAATCGTGACATTCGTTGCCGTTGAGGCTGGCCATTCGACGTATTTCAGGAAATTGACCAGAAATGCCGCCTTGAGCTGCGACTCGCTATTCACCTGGGTGTAACCCAGCCCTGCTGGCAGTATCAGCAGAAACAGGATGGCAATTCGCCGCAAACCGAGGAGTAGACGATGGAAGAACATGGCGTCGTTAGAATTTCAACCGTGCCGAGAAAAGTAGCGAAGGGGAAATTTCGATGGGAATGGATGGCAGATAGTCGGAAATGAATTCCGTACGTTTTTGGCCAACCAGGTTGCGGCCGGTAATGGCGAGTTCAAGCTCATTGTTCACCTTGTGGGCATAGCGCAGGTCGAGCGTTACGTAGCCGGGTACTCGCACAAGATTGGGGAACGGGGCATTCAGGGCATAGAACCCGGCCGAACCTCGAACCCAGGCATCGAATTGCTGAGTGGAAGAAACGTTCCACTGTGAGCGCAGGGAGCCGTAGTGACGGGGGGTACCCTGTTCGTCGACCTCGCCAGCCGATTGCACGATCCGATTACTCGAATCATCCATCTCGATGCGCGTCCAGGTATAGGAAAGCTGCAGGCGCCAGGCCGGCAAGACCAGCCAGTCGGCACTTATTTCGGCGCCATTGATCCAGCCACTGCCACCGTTATAGAGCGCTACGTTCTGAATCACCGCCAGCGGAAATAGCGTGACCGGGTCGATCGAGGTTGGTCTGCCGCTAACAACGTCGGTATAGCGCGAGCGGTAAGCCGAGAGATCCAGATTGAAGCTGGGGGTGATCTGGCTGCGATAACCCAGCTCAACGCCTTCCATCTTCTCGGCGCCCAGGCTTTGCCCACTGTTTGAGTTGCGAATCAGCACGGCCATCGGCATTTGCGGCGACGGCGGAACAATCGAAGAAAAAACACTGACCGTTTGCTCGGCACGCGATGGCATGCGCGGTGCCTGCGCATATTTCGCCCACAGGGTGTTGCTGCGGTTGGGCGTCCACATCAGGGTCGCGTTCGGCGCAAAGGTGCTGCCGCCCAAATTGGTGTCATCCCATCTCGCCCCCAACCCGAACTGCAAGGTGTCGGGAATCAGCGTCCAGTCATCCTGCATGAAGACACCGCTGGTGCGCTGGGTGAATTCGTTGGGGGTAAACGTAAGAATGCCGGGGTAAGCGCTAATTGAGTCCGCGGTGCTGCGATGGCTCAGGCCCCAACTGACATCATGTTTGGCGAAGGTATAACGCCCTTGATATTCAAGGTCGAAGGTCGTTCGGTCCTCCTTGTAAAAATGATCGAGCGCCAGGGAGGATGCCTGGAAAGAGGTTTGTACCGACGACTCAATGCCGCCTGCAGTCAGCCAGCGATAACGCCCGCCGAGCGTCTGGCTGTTATTGGTTTGCTTGATGGACACGGGCTGCAAAGTCAGTGGCAGGGTGTTGGCAAACGCAATGTTCAACGCGTCGCCGAGCGATGAGTTCGTGGCATTGGCCCACAGCGCCAGATCGCTGCCATTGCCGATTTTTCGGTCAAAACGCGCGTCAACCGTAGCATTGCTCAAGCGATCTTCAGCCTCGGTGCCGCTGGCCAGAAAATTCGATGGTTCGGCATAGCGCCCCTGGGCCGAGAGCTTCCAGGTGGTGTCTTCATCAATCGCCGCGCCGTAGCGAAGGTAGAGATTGGCCTTGCCCTGCGTGCCGATGGTGGGGGCAACCACACCGCCCTTCTGGTCGCGAGAATGCTTGCTGATGACATTGATCACGCCGCTGACTGCATTGACGCCCCAGACCGCAGCACCTTGCCCGCGGATGACCTCGATACGTTCGATATCTTCCAGCGCAATCGCGTCGTTTTCCCACATGACGCCAGAAAACGTTGGGAAATAAATACTGCGGCCATCGATCAGGACTTGCAGCTTGTTGGCAAAGCGTCCGTTGAAACCGCGCGCAGTCACGGCGTAACGTCCGTTATCAATCTGCGCCACCTCAATACCGGGCGCCATGCGCAGCACTTCGGGCAAGTTCTGGGCACCGGAGCGACGAATATCCTCGGACGAAATCACGAAGGCCGCCGCCGGCACATTGGCAAGGCTCTGGCTCTTGCGCGACACCGAGGTAATTTCCGTCTTGGTGAGATCCTCCAGGCTAAGCCCATCGAGCGCGTCAGCAGCCAGAGACTGATTTGCAGCGGCCTGGATGGCGATCAGCGCGACCAGATGTTGTCGAGATCTTTTCATGGTTTATCAAACATAACTAATAAATATGCCATTAATTCGCCACCCATTTTGGAGTCTGAATTCTCCTCCAAAATGCTGAAAAAAACCAAACAAACTATGCCTAAAGTAAATTCTTGCCAATTCCTATGGAATGCGCCTCAAGCGCCCCTGGCGCCGCTCTATGGCAACACCTGGCGCCTTGCCGGCGGCGGTCAACGCGTAAAAACGATCAATTTTCGCTTTCAAAAATCGGTACAGGTTGATCGCCAAAGCAAAGGCCGCCGGCCCAAACAAAACACCAACGCCAACTAGCAGCCGCTGAGCACCCGCCAGCGCCCTCCTGCCGCGCCAACTGGCGAGGAAACGCAGGGGCGAAATGCGGGTAAAATTTGGCCGCCTGAAACCATGCCGACGGCGCGATGCTCGTCACGACCCAGGAACGGGAATTCATCCACGCTCCCGGCTTGCCAGGTAAAAAACCGGATACGCAACCATGATTGAAAACCGTCTGCAGCAAGAACTGGCCGAAATCGCCGCGCTTGGCCTGAGCCGCCGCCGCCGCGTGCTCGAATCGCCCTGCGGGCGGATTGCTACGGTCGACGGCAAAAAAGTGCTGAATTTCGCCAGCAACGATTACCTCGGGCTGGCCGGCAACGCCGAAATCGCCCAGGCGATGGCCGAGGGCGCGACGCAATGGGGCGCCGGCAGCGGCGCCTCGCATCTGGTCAGCGGCCATCTGGCGCCGCACGAGGCGCTGGAAAAGGAAATTGCTGCCTTCGTCGGTTTCCCCCGCGCCCTGACTTTTTCCACCGGCTATCTCGCCAACCTCGCCGTCACGCCAACCCTGGCCGGGCGCGGCGATGCGGTGTTTGCCGACAAACTCAACCACGCCTCGCTGATCGACGCCATGCAACTGGCCAAGGCGCAGGGCACGGAGACCCAGCGCTACCCGCATAACGACATGGCGGCGCTGGAAAAATTGCTCGCCAGCAGCACCGCCCGCCAACAAGATCATCGTCACCGATGCCGTGTTCAGCATGGATGGCGACCTCGCGCCGCTGCCGCTGCTTTTCGCGCTGGCCGAGCGTTACGATGCCTGGCTGGTGATCGACGACGCGCACGGTTTCGGCGTGCTCGGCGCGCAGGGCAAAGGCAGCCTGGCCCATTTCAACCTGCCGGCCTCGCCGCGTATTTTGCTGATGGGCACGCTGGGCAAGGCTGCCGGCGTCGGCGGTGCTTTCGTGGCCGGTTCGGCAACGGCGATTGAATATCTGCTGCAAAAGGGCCGCAGCTATATTTTCACTACCGCCGCGCCGCCGGCCATCGCCTGCGCCCTGTCGAAAAGCCTGCAACTGATCGAACATGGCAACGCGCTGCGCACCAATTTGCTGGCTCGGATCGGCCAGTTGCGCGACGGACTAAGCGGTTTGCCCTGGCAATTGCTCGCCTCGGCCACCGCCATCCAGCCGCTGATCGTCGGTGATAACGACGCGGCCGTCGCACTATCCAAGGGGCTTTGGGAACGCGGCCTGTGGGTGCCGGCGATCCGCCCGCCCACCGTCCCGAAAGGCACGGCCCGGCTGCGCATTTGCGTTTCCGCCGCCCACACCGCGGCCGACATCGATCAACTGATTCAAGCACTGAAGGAACTGGCATGACCGCGCCCCTCGTTTTCCTGCCCGGCTGGTGTCTGGGCCGCGGCCCGCTGAATGCTGCGGTCAACGCGTTAAATGGCACAATTTTCGACCTGCCGGGTTATGGCGCGGCGCCCCTGATCAGCGACTTTTACAACGCCGCCGACGACATCGCCGCCCGCCTGCAACCCGACACCACGCTTTGCGGCTGGTCGCTCGGCGCGCAACTGGCGCTCGCCGTCGCCGCCCGCGCTCCGGAAAAAGTGGGCAAACTCGTGCTGGTTGCCGGCACCGCCTCTTTCATCCAGCGCGACGGCTGGCCGCACGCCATGCCGCCGGAAATGCTGGCCGAATTCACCGCCGGCATCCTGGCCGATGTCGAAGCCATGCTGCCGCGCTTTGTCGGCGGCTTCAATCGTGGCGATGCGCGCGCCAAGGAAGTCAGCCGCCAGTTGCTCGAACTGGCCGACCCGCGCCCGCCGCTCGCCACCCTGGCCACCGGCCTCGACTGGCTGCGCGATGTCGATCTGCGCCGGCTCGCCCCGCAAATCAAGGCGCCGACCTTGCTCATCCACGGTTCGACTGACCCGCTGATGCCGCTCGCCGCCGCTGAAGCGCTCGCCGCCCTGATTCCCCAAGCCCAACTCGCCACCTTTGCCGACTGCGCCCACGCCCCGTTCATTTCCCGCCCGGAAGATTTCCTCGCACGGATAAACGCCTTCCTGAATGACTAGCACCCTAAAAACAAAGGCTGGCACCAGCACCATAGAAACAACGGCTGGCACCAGTCCGATAAAAACGGCAACGGGCAATCAACCTTCCAAGGCGCGTATTCGCCAGTCTTTCGAGCGCGCCGCTCTCACTTACGACAGCGCCGCCAGCGTCCAGCGCCGCATCTGCCAGCAGTTGGCCGGCCGCCTGCCGCCCGGCTTCCAGCCATTCAACATCCTCGATGCCGGCTGTGGCACCGGCTACGCCCTCGCCTTGCTGCAGCAGCGATTCCCGGCGGCTAACCCGCTGGCGCTTGATCTCTCGCCCGCCATGCTGGGGCAAATCAGCGCCGCTTGCGGCAAGCTGGCCGGCGATCTCGAACACCTGCCGCTGGCCGATGCCAGTATCGACCTCTACTGGTCCAGCCTTGCCGTGCAATGGTGCGAACTGCCCAAAGCCTTGCAGGAAGCCCGGCGCGTCCTTCGCCCCAGTGGTCAGTTGGCGATCGCCAGCCTCGGCCCGGCCACCTTCCATGAATTGCGGCTGGCCTTTGCTGACGTTGATAATTTCCGGCACACGCTGGGTTTCCACGCGCCGCTCGAAATTGCCGCCATCGCTGAAAAAACCGGCTTTACTGCGGTCGACGTGCAAAACAGCACGGAAATTGCCCACTATCCCGATTTCAAATCCCTGCTCCGCGCCGTCAAGGCGATCGGCGCCAATCAGATCGGCGACGGCAAACGCACCAGCCTGATGAGCCGTAGCGCCTTCAACCAGGCTGCAGCCGCCTGCGAAAAGCTGCGCACGCCCGCCGGCCTGCCGCTGACCTACGACGTGATCACCCTGACCGCCCACCCATGAAACACGCTTACTTCCTCACCGGCACCGATACCGAAATCGGCAAGACCTTCATCACCTGCGCCCTGCTCCACCGCGCCGGCCAACTGGGCCTGAAAGCCGCCGGCCTCAAGCCGGTCGCTGCCGGCACCGATGCCGCCGGGCGCAACGAGGATGTCGAGAATATCCGCGCCGCCAGCAACCTGGCGTTGCCGCTGAAAGTCATCAATCCTTATTGCTTCAAAGCCGCCATTGCCCCGCATATCGCAGCCGCCGAGGAAGGCATCACGATTGAGTTTGAAACGATCAAAAGAACGCTGGAGAGCGCCCGGCAAGAAGCCGATCTGCTGATCATCGAAGGCGTCGGCGGTTTTTGCGTGCCTTTGGGCGTTGACCGCAGCAGTGCCGATCTGGCCATAGCGCTCGGCCTACCGCTCATTCTCGTCGTCGGCCTGCGCCTCGGCTGCATCAATCATGCGCTGCTGACGGTGGAAGCGATCACGGCGCGCGGCCTGCAAATTGCCGGCTGGGTAGCCAACCGGATCGATCCGGCAATGTCACGTTTCGAGGAAAATCTGGCGACGCTGCAGACTTCAATCCCCGTGCCGCTACTGGGTATCGTGCCGCACGACGCTGCCGGCGGTGCCGAAGCCGCCGCCCGGCATCTGCAATTACCTGACGCTACCCATTTCGCGCCGTAGCACGTCCGCGACTTCATAGAGCCGCCGCTGCAATGCGGCAACCGCTGGCTGCAAACCGCTGATCTCGCCAGTTTTCGCTTGCTGCTCAATACCGAAGGCCTTGGCCGCCCCCGCATCGTCAGAAAACGTCGCGAGCAAGCCTTTGATCGTGTGAGCCTCGCGCATGAAAGCATCTGCCTGACCTTGGTCAAAAGCATCGACGAGTGACAGCGCGGTACGCTCGACATCCTGTAAATACAGGTCGATCATCATTGTTAAAATTTCCTCATCACCACCCAGGCGGTCGAGGATCAGTTCACGGTCAAAGACAAATAGTTCAGTCACGTTATTCTTCTTTAAAGCCAAAACAGTCGCGGCGGTTTGTTTGCGGAGCAGCGAAGCGAGCCGCTTAAATCATCGGGGCTTCTTCATCCTGAAAACGTTGGCGAATCTCCAGCGCTTCATCCCAACCAGCCAGAAACGCCTCGACGCACATCGGGTCAAAATGTGCACCACGTCCGTCTTCAAGAAACTTGCGAGCATCAGCCAAAGGCCAGGCTTTTTTGTACGGGCGCTCGGAAGTCAAGGCATCAAAAACATCCGCCACCGCGACAATTCGGCCGAATAACGGAATCTTGGTACCGACCAGCCCGAACGGATAGCCCGAGCCATCATATTTTTCATGATGCGAAATGGCAATTTCAGCCCCCGCCCGCAATGTCTCCGAACCACTGCCTTTCAGCAATTCGTGACCCAGCTTGGCGTGGCCCTTCATCACCTCGAATTCCTCGAAAGTCAGCTTTCCTGGCTTGAGCAGAATGTAATCAGGAATCCCGATCTTGCCGACATCGTGCATCGGCGCGGCTTCAAGAATCAGCTTCTGGATTTTTTCATCCAGCCCCAAACCCTTGGCGATGATTTGCGAGTAGTAAGCCATGCGTTGAATATGGGCGCCGGTTTCCGGGTCACGAAACTCGGCTGCCCGCGACATGCGGAAAATCAACTCCTGCTCGCGGTTGCGGATTTCCTGCGTCTGTTCAGAAACCAGCGCGTCCAGATGCGCCGCCCGGTCGGCCAGAAATTTCTGGCCGGTACGCAAAGAGAGCATGTTGCGGGAGCGCGCCGAAAACTCGACACGGTCAATCGGCTTGGTCAGAAAGTCGTTGGCGCCCCCCAGCAACGCCTCATAACGCACTTCTTTCTGATCGTTCGCCGTCACCATCAAGACCGGAATTTCATTGCGGCCATGCAGGGCGCGGAAGGCGCTGATGAATTTCAGGCCATCCATATCGGGCATCATGTAATCGACAATGACCAGATCCGGCACATGCTCGCGGCACCAGTCGAGGGCGCGCAGCGGGTTGTCGAAAAGGACCGGCGCACACTCACCCAGCTTGAGCACCAGCGCCTTGATCAGGGTCAGGTTGATATCACTGTCATCAATAATCAAGACCGTATTCATGAGCGCTCGCAAAGGCTAAATGGGTAATGGGGCGCAGTATATAATGCGCCACCATGAAAATACTCTTCGACCTCTTCCCGGTTATTCTCTTCTTCGTCGCCTTCAAATACTCCGAAAAAAACCCGGAGCTGGCGGCCAGTTGGGTCGGCTCACTACTCGGTTCGGCTACGGTCGACCTCAAAATGGCGCCGATTTTGCTCGCCACGGTCGTCGTCATCGCCGCCACCGTCGCCCAGATCATCTGGGTCTGGTTTCGTCACGGCAAGGTCGACAAAATGCTTTGGGTCAGCCTGGTGCTGGTCGTCGTCTTTGGCGGCATGACCCTGGTTTTTCAGGATGAATCCTTCATCAAATGGAAGCCGACCATCCTTTACTGGGTCTTCGCCGGCAGCATGGCTTTCGGCGCCATCGTGCTCAAGAAGAACGCCATCAAGGCCATGCTTGGCGAGCAAATGACGCTACCGGAGAAAGTCTGGACCAAGGTCAACTTCTCCTGGGTCGCCTTCTTCACCTTCATGGGCATCCTGAATCTGGTGATCGCCTTTAATTTTTCGACCGATGTCTGGGTAAATTTCAAACTTTTCGGCGGCATGGGCCTCTTACTCGTCTTCGTCCTGATTCAGGGCATGTTGCTATCCAAATTCGTTGAGGAAGAAAAATAATGCTCTACGTCATCATCGGTGAAGACCACCCCGGCACGCTTGACCAGCGCATGGCCGCCCGCCCATCACATGTCGAGCGCCTGCAGGCACTGCAAGCCGAAGCGCGCCTGATTCTGGCCGGCCCCTGTCCGGCGATTGATTCCCCCGACCCCGGCCCGGCCGGCTTTTCGGGCAGCATTATCATTGCCGAATTCACGTCGCTGGTTGCCGCTCAAGCCTGGGCCGATGCCGACCCCTATGTCGCAGCCGGCGTCTATGCCAAGGTAACGGTCAAACCGTTCAAGAAAGTACTACCGGCATGAGTAGCGAAACGGTTGAGTTGCTGCGCCAGCGACTTGCCGCGTTGAATCCGGCAAGCATCGCCATCGAAGATGAATCCCATCGCCATGCCGGTCATGCCGGCGCCAGAGATGGCGGGCATTACAAACTCGACATCGTGGCCACCGCCTTTGCCGGCAAAAACACCGTTGCCCGGCATCGGCTGATCTATGATGCGGCAGGCGAATTGATGCGCGGCCGGATTCATGCGCTGAGCATCCGCGCTTTATCACCAGAAGAAGTATAATTTTTACGTTATCCCCTTCCACCCAAGGACAATTTACATGTTGAAAACCTCACGTCTGGCCGCTCTGCTGATTGCTGGCGCCATTATTTCCGCCCCGGCTTTCGCGCAAAGCAAGACATTTGCTACCGTCAACGGCCAGGCGATCCCGCAATCTGTCTATGACGCATTTGTCGCCGAGCAAAAAGCCCAGGGCACGCCGGATACGCCAGAACTGCAAAATGCCGTCAAGGAAGAACTGATCCGCCGCGAAATCCTGGCTCAGGAAGCCAAGAAAAAAGGCCTGGACAAGAAAGGCAACATCCAGGGCCAGGTCGAACTTGCCAAGCAAGCCGTACTGATCCGCGCCTTCCTCTCCGATTATGTGGCGGCTCACCCGATCAGCGAAGCCCAGCTCAAGGCTGAATACGAAGTGATCAAGACCAATCTCGGCACCACCGAATACAAGACCCGCCATATTCTGGTTGCGGACGAAGAAGAAGCCAAGAGCATCATCGCCAAGCTCGACAAGGGCGAAAAGTTCTCCGAGCTGGCCAAGGTTTCCAAGGATCCGGGCTCCAAGGACAAGGGCGGCGAACTCGGCTGGAGCTCCCCGAATTCCTACGTCAAGCCGTTTGGCGAGGCACTGGCCAAGCTCAAGAAGAACGAATACACCAAGACCCCGGTCAAGTCCGACTTCGGCTACCACGTCATCATGCTTGAAGACTCCCGCCCGGCCAACCCGCCGCCGTTCGAGCAGGTCAAACAGCAAATGCAACAGCGTGCGGCTCAGCAGCAGGTTGAACAACTGGTCAAGGAACTACGTGGCAAGGCCAAAGTAAACTAAGCCTTACCCAGCCATGCGAGAATGCTCACCTTCGGGTGAGCATTTTTTTTGGGGAGAATGAGCATGTTCAACAGCCTGAAAAAACTGTTTGGCGGAACGGATAAAGAGGCGCGTGCAGCCACTTCCCCGGCCTCGAAGCCTGGGTTGACACCTGACTCGCCCCCCCTTCCAACTACCCTGCCGACGCTTTCACCCACAGTTGCGCCGATGCCCGACGCAAGCGCTGAAGAGAGCCACTCACCACAGCCTCAACCCAGCTCGGCCTTTCTCTGTCGGGAAGCGGTTTTTGACCGCAAAAACCGTCTGGCCGGTCGCCTCTTCCGCCTGCAACAATCCAGCGCCCAGGCTGATGCGGAGGAAGCTCAGCAACGCGAGTTTGACCAGACCTTGCTGGCCACGCTCAATGCCAGCACAGATGCCTGGAACACCAGTCTGGCCTTTATTCCGCTCAGTTCGGCCAGCCTCGACCTTGCTGCGGTCGACCGCTTAAAAACGACAAATCTGGTGCTGCTGGTGCAGTTAGCCCAAGATGCCGACGCCGGCCAACTAGTCCTGCGCCTGGAAACGCTGCGCCAGCGCGGCCTGGCAGTCGGCATTTTCCGTCAGCCCAAGAACCCGGCATTCACTCAGGTTATTGCCTTTGCCGATTACGGCTGCATTGATGTCGGCGGCAATGAGGCGAATACGATCCGTGACTTCTCGGCGGCGTTTCGCGCCAAAAAACAAGAGTCGCCGACGCATCTGTTCGGCGGCAATATCGACACGCTGGACGAACAGCGTTTCTGCCACCAGTGGCACTTTGATTATTTCCACGGCCAGTTTGCCGCAACCAGCCCGAAGCGGCCCAATGAGGACGGTGCCGACCCGCACAAGGTACAGTTGCTGCACCTGCTTCGCCTTGTTCAAGGCGATGCCGAGACACAGGAACTGGTCGCAGCCATGAAGCAGGACCCCTTGCTCGCCTTCCGCATCCTGCGCTACCTGAACTCGCCGGCACTCGGCCTCAACCACCGCATCGACTCGCTGGCCCAGGCGCTGGTCATCCTCGGTCGACAGCGCCTGGCCCGCTGGCTGTCGGTGCTGCTTTTTTCGGTGCATGAGCCCAACTTTAGCGACTGGCTGCTGGTGGAAAGTGCGCTGACCCGTGGCCGGCTAATGGAAGTCCTGGGCCGCCAGCTGTACCCAAACCTGCCGCATGACGCATTTTTCCTGACCGGCATTTTCTCCTGCCTGGGCCGCCTGCTGCGCCGCCCGCTGGCTGAACTACTCGACGACATGCCCTTGTCCGAAGATGTCCGCGCGGCATTGCTGGAGGGGCGCGGCCCTTACGCCAACCTGCTGGCCGTTGCCGAAGCCAGTGATGTGTTTGATCTGCCGCGCATGGAGACTACGGCGCACGCCGCCGGGATCGATACCGACACGGTTAATAGTGCCTTGCTCGCCGCCACCGCCTGGACCAGCGAAGTCACCGAGCACTGGGATTAAAGAACAGGGAATACGCGAAAAATTCCGCAAAAATTGATCAAGGTTGATGCCGAAAATCGGCCAAGCTGGCTAAATGCCGGCCCAATGACTCGCCTCACCCTGCTTTTCTTCACCCTGCTTTTTCTCGCCTTCTTCCCCGCCCTCGGCGTGCAGGGCGCAATACCGCTCCAGCCGTGGTTCGATACGGCGCTGCCGGGCGCGATCATTCGCCTGCCGCCGGGCACCTATCAAGGCCCCGCCGTCATTTCAAAGCCGCTGACGCTGGAAGGCGAAGGCAAGGTGATCATTGATGCCGGCGGTCAGGGCACCGTGCTCACCGTCAAGGCCGATAACGTCACGCTGCGCGGCCTGACCCTGCGCGGCAGCGGCGATTCGCACGACAAGATCGACGGCGGCCTGATGGCCGAGGGCAACAATCTGCTGATCGAAAATAATGTCATTGAAGATGTGTTGTTCGGCATTTCCTTGCACCGAACCAATGACAGCGTCGTGCGCAACAACCGCATTCGTTCGCGTGGCGTTGATTCAGCGGATCGCGGTGACGGCATGCGCCTCTGGTACAGCATGCACAACCGCATCGAGGGCAACGACATCGCCCATATGCGCGACATCACCGTCAGCAACTCGCCGCGCAACCGTTTCATCGGCAATACCGTTCGGGACAGCCGGCGCGGCCTGAATTTTCTGTTCTCGGGACGGACCTTGGTCGAACACAATCGCTTCGAAAACAACTCGACCGGCATCATTGCCTTGAATTCAGATGGTCTGATCATCCGCCGCAACCGTATCACCCACGCCATGGACGCCTCCGGTGCCGGCATCGCGCTCAAGGAAATCTCCGCAGCGCTGGTCGTCGGCAACGAAATCGTCCATTGCGCCCACGGCATCATGGCCGACTCGTCGACCAATCCGATTGACCGCATCGTTTTCATCAACAACCTGATCGCCCACAACATCACCGGCATCTATTTCTACGGCGTCAAAGGCAGCCACATTGCCATCGGCAACACTTTCCGCAGCAATCTCTGGACAGTCAGCATCGTCGGTGATGGCGATCCGCTGAATGATGTCTGGCAGGGCAATTACTGGGATACCTACGAAGGTTTCGATCGCAACCATGACGGTATCGGCGACCTGCCGCATGAGGTTTATGCCTACGCCGACCGGATCTGGATCGAAAATCCGGCCGCCAAGTTTTTCCGCAATTCACCGGTGCTGGAGTTGCTCGACTTCCTGGAGCGACTGGCGCCGTTCTCGACACCCAATCTGCTCCTGCGCGACACCGAGCCCCGGATGACGCCGCTACCGTCCAGTATTACTCAGAGCTGGTAGGCCTCGCCGCCGCCCTGCATCGCCATCTCGACCACCCGCTTCGACAAATGCGGGGCAAACAGCGTGATCAGATCGAAATCGTAACGCCGCAAATACGTACCGCGGCGCAGGGCGAGCCGGGTCGTGTTGGATTCAAAGAGATGGCTGGCATCCAGCGCAACCAGCCCGATGTCGCGCAGAGGATCAAAAGCCAGGGCTGAAATAATGCCCAGCCCAAGGCCGAGACTGACGTAGGTCTTGATCACGTCAGCATCGAGTGCGGTCAACGCGATATTTGGCTGCGTTCCGATGCGTTCAAAAGCCCGGTTGATCCGCGAACGCCCGGTGAATGCGGTGTCGTAGGTCACCAGCGGCCATTTCACCAGCTCGTTCAGCGAGAGCGGTTGCGACTTCAGGATCGGATGGCCTTCCGGTGCGATGACGCAATGGCTCCATTGGCGTACCGGCAGCGTGACCAGTTGCGGATATTGATCAAGCGACTCGGTCGCAATGCCGATATCCGCCTCGCCCGAGACGACCCATTCGGCAATCTGGATCGGGCTCCCCTGATGCATTTCCAGCTTGACGGTTGGGTGTTGGGCGACGAAATCACGGACCACAATCGGCAAGGCGTAGCGCGCCTGCGTATGAGTCGCCGCCAAAACCAGTCGCCCGGTATCACCCGTTGCAAACTCGGCACTGGCCCGTTTGAGATTTTCCGCCTCGCTTAAAATCCGCTCGGCGATGCCCAAAACCACCTTGCCCGGCTCGGTCACTGCGGTAAAACGCTTGCCACTGCGCTCAAAGATCGAAATCCCCAACTCCTCCTCAAGCAGCTTGACCTGCTTCGAGATCCCCGGCTGCGAGGTATAGAGCGTTTCCGCCGCCTCGGAGACATTCAATCCCTGACGCTGAATTTCAACGATGTAACGCAGTTGCTGGAGTTTCATTTTAGTCGGGAGTAGGGAGTGTGTGAGTCGGGAGAAGGAGAGTCGGAAGTATGGGAGTTGAGGAGCAGGAAGCCAAAAGCTCGCGACTCCCCCACTAACAACTCCCCTACTAACATCTAGCAGCTAATAACTAAAAGCTATACCAATCTAACTCAATATTCTTTTTGTTTCAAATCGCCGCTGATACGATGCGGGCCATGGATTATCTCTACACCCTTTCCGGCTTTGCAGTCGGCGCCATTGTCGGCCTGACTGGCGTCGGTGGCGGCTCGCTGATGACACCAATTCTCGTGCTGGTCTTTGGCGTCCCCCCGGCAACTGCCGTTGGCACGGACCTGCTCTATGCCGCGCTGACCAAGGCCGGCGGCACCGTGGCGCATGGCCGCAAGGGGCATATCGACTGGCAGATCACGCGCCGACTGGCGCTCGGCAGCATCCCGGCCGCCGCCATCACGCTCTTCGTCCTTTCGCAGTTGCCGAAGGGCAACAATGTCATCGGTCAGATCATTTCGCACGGCCTCGGCTTTGCCCTGTTGCTCACCGCCATCGCCATTCTGTTTGGCCGCAAGCTGCGCGATTACGCCGGCGAACATGACGATTCTGAATTCCGTCAGCGCCACCTCGCCAAGATCACCATTACGGTCGGTGCCATCCTTGGCGTGCTGGTTACCATTTCATCAGTCGGCGCCGGTGCGCTGGGTGTGGCGGTTCTATTTTTCCTCTACCCCAAACTTTCGCCGGTCAAGATTGTCGGATCCGACGTTGCTCATGCCGTACCGCTGACCCTCGTCGCCGGCCTCGGTCACTGGATGCTCGGCGGCGTCGACTGGTCCCTGCTGGGCAGCCTGCTGCTTGGCTCATTGCCCGGCATCTGGCTCGGCACTCAAGTTTCTGCCAAGGTTCCGGAGCACATTTTGCGCCGCATCCTGGCCGCCATGCTTGTCCTTATCGGCAGCAAGCTGGTTTTTGCTTAAGGAAGTTTCATGTACAAATACGATGCCATTGACCGCCAGCTGATTACCGAGCGGGTCGAACAATTCCGCGATCAGGTACGCCGCTGGAAAGCCGGCGAGCTGAGTGATGACGAATTCCGCCCATTGCGCTTGCAGAACGGTCTTTATATCCAGCGCCACGCGCCGATGTTCCGCATTGCCGTACCTTACGCCATGATGAACAGCGCCCAGCTGCGCAAGCTGGCCTTTGTCGCTCGCACCTATGACAAGGGCTACGGCCACTTCACAACCCGGCACAACATGCAGTTCAACTGGCCGAAGGTTGAAGATTGCCCGGACATTCTGGCTCACCTCGCCGAAGTCGAGATGCACGCTATCCAGACCTCCGGCAACTGCATGCGCAACATCACGACCGACCAGTTTGCCGGCGTTGCTGCCGACGAAGTGATCGACCCGCGCCCGCTCGCTGAAATTCTTCGCCAATGGACGACCTTCCATCCGGAATTCGCCTTCCTGCCGCGCAAGTTCAAGATCGCCATTTCCGGCACTAAAGAAGACCGCGCCGTCACCTGGTTCCACGATATCGGCCTGCATCTGCAGCAGCAGGACGGTCAGATTGGCTTCCGCGTCATCGTCGGTGGCGGCCTCGGCCGGACGCCGATTCGCGGTCAGGTCGTCCGTGAATTCCTGCCCTGGCAGGACATCCTGACCTATTGCGAAGCCGTCCTCCGGGTCTATAACCGTCAGGGCCGCCGCGACAACGCCTACAAGGCACGGATCAAGATTCTCGTGCAGGCACTCGGCGTCGAAGAATTCGCCAAACAAGTCGAAGCCGAATGGCTGCATATCAAGGATGGCCCGGCCACTTTGACCCAGGCGGAGTTCGACCGCGTTGCCGCCCACTTCACTGCGCCAGCGTACGAAAGCGCCATTGATGAAAGCGCCTTTGCCGACAAGTTGCAATCCGAAAAAGCCTTCGCCCGCTGGGTTGACCGCAACACGCACCCGCACAAGGTTGCCGGTTACAGTGCCGTCACCCTGTCGCTGAAGCAGCACGGTGTCGCCCCCGGTGACATTACCGATGCGCAAATGGAAAAGGTCGCTGATCTGGCGGATCAATACAGCTTCGGCGAACTGCGCATCAGCCATGAACAGAATGTCATCCTGGCTGATGTCAAAAAATCCGAGCTCTACGCGGTCTGGCAAGCTGCCAAGGAAAACGGTCTGGCAACACCGAACGTCGGCCTGCTGACCGGCATCATTTGCTGCCCGGGTGGCGATTTCTGCGATCTGGCCAATGCCAAATCCATCCCGATCGCCGCCGCCATTCAGGCGCGTTTCGACGACCTCGACTATCTGTTCGACATTGGCGACATCGACCTCAACATCTCGGGCTGCATGAACGCCTGCGGTCACCACCACGTCGGCCACATCGGCGTGCTCGGTGTCGACAAGAATGACTCGGAGTTCTATCAAGTCACGCTCGGCGGCCGCCAGGGCAATACCGCCAAGCTTGGCAAAGTCATCGGCCCCTCCTTCTCGGCCGGCGAAATGCCTGACGTGGTCGACAAAATCATCAAGGTTTATGTCGAAAACCGCGTCGACGAAGAGCGCTTCCTCGACACCTTCGACCGCATCGGTATCGACCCATTCAAGAACCGCGTTTACGAAGGCCGTGCCCACGGCAAGGCCAAAGCTGCAGAAAAGGAGGCCGCATAATGGCTCAACTGATCAAGAACCAGACTGTTGCGGTCGACGCCTGGAAAACGCTGGAATTGGCCGAAGGTGAAACCCCGGAAGCCGTCGTTCTGCCGGCTGGCGACATCATTTTCCCGTTCGCCGTCTGGCAGGCGCGCAAGGCCGAGATCATCTCCTGCCACAAGCGCATCGGCCTGCTGCTGCAACCGGACGAGCGCGTCGAGGAGGTCGCGGCCGATCTCGATTACTTCATCGTTATCGCGGTCAATTTCCCGAAATTTGTCGATGGTCGGGGTTACTCAACCGCCAGCCTGCTGCGCCAGCGTTACAACTACCAGGGCGAACTGCGCGCCGTCGGCGATGTGTTGCACGATCAGCTCTTTTTCATGCAGCGCGTCGGCTTTGACGCCTATGCGCTGAAAGATGAAAAAAATGCGGTCTACGCGCTGGAAGCCGGATTTTCGCCCTTCAGCGATACCTACCAGACCTCGACCAGCCAGCCGCAGCCGCACTTCCGCCGCCGCGCCTGAACTTGCCATTTCCTTGCCCGTCACTCCCGCGCAGGCGGGAGTCCATACGCCTTGTGGATTCCCGCCTGCGCGGGAATGACGAATTCCTTTCCCGCCTCAGAGATTCGCCATGACGCCCAGCCTGCTCAATATCACGCCTGAACTGACCGCCAGCGTCGCCGCCAAGACGGTCGCGGCGCAAGCCCTGCTTGCAGAAATCGCTGGCGACTGGTCATCGGCCACCTTTGCCAACAGCCTCGGTGCCGAGGATATGGTGCTGACCGACCTGATCGCCAGATTCAACGCCAGTTCACCGGCCAACCCGATCGAAATCTTCAGCCTCGACACCGGCCGCCTGCCGCTGGAAACCTATGACCTGATGGCTGCGGTCGACCAGCATTACGGGCTGAAATTGAAGGTCTATTTCCCGCAGAGCGAAGGCGTCGAGAAATATGTGCGGGCCCACGGCATCAACGCTTTTTACGAGTCGATCGAATTGCGCAAAGGCTGCTGTTACATGCGCAAGGTCGAACCGCTGCAGCGTGCCCTGGCTGGCAAGAAAGCCTGGATCACCGGCCTGCGCGCCCAGCAGGCAACGACGCGCAGCGGTTTGCCAACGCGCGAATACGATGCAGGCAACAAGCTGGAAAAATTCAATCCGCTGGCCGACTGGTCAGAAAAGGAAGTCTGGACCTACATCAAGCAAAATGGGGTGCCGTACAACGCCTTGCACGACAAGTTCTACCCCAGCATCGGCTGCGCGCCCTGCACTCGGGCCATTTCGCTGGGTGAAGATGTCCGTTCCGGCCGCTGGTGGTGGGAATCACCCGAGTTGAAAGAGTGTGGGCTTCACGTCAAGGAGTAACAACGATGATGAGAATTGGTCTTTTTTTGATGACCCTTGGGATCTGCTCATTGATGCTTTTCCGCTACATCGGCAGTTCGCTTAATCCTGACGGCACGCTGAATGAACCCTACGCACTGATCCCGATCGGCTCGACACTGATCATCTCTGGTTTGATCATCGGGATCATCGGTTTTATCCGGCTTTTGTGGGTCAAGCTGATCAAGAAATCGGTCAAACCCCAGTAATTCATCGGGAACTTGGCGCACCCGGACTTCGCTTCAAGCGCTAAATCCATCACCAAGGCGCGTTCAGTCCGCCGGTCGTCACTGCGCCCTATTGCGCCAGACCGCTGAAATAAAGAGCCCGCCAATCAGGCGGGCTCTTCTTGCCAAACAGCGAGAAATCAAACCAGCCCGAGGCTTTCCTCAACGCCCAGATGCACGTTCATGGCCTGCACTGCAGCCCCCGAAGCACCCTTGCCGAGGTTGTCGAGACGCGCCACCAGCAACATGCGCTCATCGTTGCCGAAGACGAACAGATCAACCCGATTGGTATCGTTGCAGGCTTCGACATCGAAAAACCCGCCATCGGTATTGCTCTCCAGATCCACCGGCAGAACCCGAATGAACGGCTCGTCGGCATAGTAATCAGCGATGATTTTCTGCACCTCGGCGGGCGTCGCCGGACGGGTGAATTGGTTTGGGTGAATGTAGGCAGTGACGGCCAAACCCTTGTAAAACGGGCCAACGATGGGCTGGAAAATGGGTGCTGCGGTCAACCCGGAATAAGCGCACATTTCCGGCAAGTGCTTGTGCGCCAGATTGAGCGCATACGGCCGTGGCGCGTCGATGCGCTGCGGACTCTGATATTGCTCGATCATCTTCTTGCCGCCACCGGAGAAGCCGGTGATCGAATTGGCTGCAATCTGCGTATCAGCCGGGAGCAAGCCAGCCGCCACCAGCGGCTTGAGCGCCAGGATGAAGGCCGAGGCATGGCAGCCGGGATTGGCAATGCGCTTTGAGCCACGAATTTTCTCACGTTGATCCTTGGCCAGTTCGGGCAGTCCGAAAACCCAGTCCGGGTTGACTCGGTGTGCGGTCGAGGCATCAATGACGCAGGTATTGGCATTGTCGACCAGCGCCACCGACTCTTTCGCGGCGTCATCCGGCAGGCAAAGGAAGGTCACATCGGATTCGTTGATCAGGCGCTTGCGCTCGGCAATATCCTTGCGCTTGTCGGCGTCGATTTTCAGCAGCGTGATGTCGGCGCGCTTGGCGAGGTATTCATTGATCTGCAGGCCGGTCGTACCTTCCTGGCCGTCGACAAAGACTTTATAGGTCATGGAGTTTCCACAGTGTCTGATGTTGTTTGAAGGGTGAATTTTGGCAGAAAACGATGACGGTTTAGCGAAAGGCGTCTGCCTTGGCGATTATTTCGCCAAAAAATCACCGCTCAACCGACAGCCAATCAGCCTTCGCGCGGTTCCGCCACTGGAAAAACCACCGTCACCAGCGTGCCGTTTTCCGCTGAAAGTGCATCCAGCGAAATCTTGGCATGGTGCTGATTGGCCACCTCACGCGCAATCGCCAGACCAAGGCCGTTCCCCTCAACCGTTTGCCCCGACAGACGGGTATAGGGCTCAAAAACCTTTTCCTGCATGTCCTTGGGAACAACCGGGCCATCGTTGGCAATCGAAAAGCGCAGGTCAGGCCCTTCATGCGCCAGATTGACGGCAATGACGCTCCCCGGCGTGCCGTACCGCGAGGCATTGTCGAAGAGATTGCGAAATAACTGGTGCAATTTCAATTCATCACCCATTACCCAAGCGGGCGCCGCATCCAGGCCTTTCGCCACAATCGTCTGAGCCCGGGAGGCGCAAATCTGCTCCTGCTGCCCGATGATTTCGTGCAACACCTCACAGAGGTTGATGCGCTGCAACGAGGCGGGATCGAGCTCGGTGTGAGAACGGCTCAAGGCCAGCATCTGGTTGGTGAGACGCAAGCTGCGGTCCAATCCCTTGATCAGATTCCCGGTCGAGCGCTGGCGCTGTTCCTCGGTCTCGGCCCGCACGAGGTTGTCGGCATGGATTTTCAAGGCCGCCAGCGGCGTCCGCAATTCATGGGCTGCGGCATCGGTGAACCGCCGTTCGCGTTGCAGCGTTTCCTTGATTCTCAACAGCAGTGCATTGAGCGCCTTGATCACCGGCGCCATCTCGCGCGGCACATCGTCACTGCTGATTTCAGTCAACGATTCCGGACTGCGCTTGCCGATGCCTTCGGCCAATGCCGTCAGCGGATTCAAGCCAAAACGGACGACCAGATTGGCCACCAGCAACAAGGTGATCGCCCCGATGATGAGCGGCAGCATGACGGCCGAGGCAATGTCGTGGGTCAGTTCATCGCGGATCGCTTCCTGCTCGGCAACCTGCACCCAAACATCGCCGGAGCGCAGCGTAAACACATGCCAGGTCAGCCCTGCCGTCTGTTGCTGAGAAAAACCCTGACGCAAGGCACCGAGCGCGCCGTCCGGTGCCGAAAAAGAGCGCACCAGCAGTTGACCGTCGTCTCGCCAAACCTGAAATGCAATCTTTGCTTCGTATTGGTGCCCCCATTCGGTCTGGCTGGCGTTGGGCAAACCTTCAATTTCATGGGGGAGCCTGATGATAATCGGCGAACTCAGTGTTGCCTTGGCCACCTGATTGGCGACCAGCGCCTCGACAATTCTTGCCGAGGTTGCCAGGCGGGCGCCAAAAACCTCATCAGCTTCATGACGGGTTGTTGAGTAAATGGAGATTGCCGTGTAACCGAGAATAACGATGAGCGCGATGAGCAAACTGATCATCAGCCGGCTGCGAATGGAGCTTGGCGCCGGAAATTTCACCCGAAACGTCACCGCCCTGCCCCTTGCAGCGCAGGGTCAAGCTGATAGCCGACCCCACGGACGGTCTTGATGATTTCCGGGTACAGCTTTTTCCGCAAATGGAAAACGTGGACATCGATCGAATTACTCTCGATGTCGCCCTCGTTGCCATAAACCGCCGCTTCCAACTGGCCGCGACTCAGAATCCGGCTCGGCGACTCCAGCAATTTCCGCAGCAACATGAATTCCCGACGCAGCAGCGTCACCGCTTGCCCGTCCAGCATGACCGAATGCGAGGCCAGATCAATCACCAGCCGACCGAGACTGATCTGGTTGCTGGCCACGCCCATGCGCCGCCGCTCAAGCGCACTCAAGCGGGCGAGCAATTCATCCAGCTCAAAGGGTTTGATCAGGTAATCATCGGCCCCAAGATTGAGGCCGCGCACGCGATCATGCGAGCCATCGCGCGCGCTCAGGATCAGCACTGAAGTCTGGTTGCCCGCCGCCCGCAGCTTGCCCAGCACCTCAAGGCCATCCATACCGGGCAGCCCGAGGTCAAGAATAATCAGGTCGAAATCGTTTTGTTGCGCCGCAGCCAGAGCCAATTTGCCGTCCCGCACCCATTCGTGGGCATAGCGGGCGAACTCAAGGGCATCGCTGAGACCACTGCCAAGCAACTCATCGTCTTCAACCAGCAATATTCTCATTTTCTCTTTTTGGCAATCTTGGCCATTAGCTCATTGATTTCCTTGCGGCGACCTTCATCGGCCAAGGCGCGTCCTTCGCGGGGTGGGGCGGCCTGGGCTTTTTTCAGGGCGCGCTCGGCACCATCCAGATCGCCATTGCGGAAGAGGAAATCAGCGTAAAAATAATTGGGGTCAATCCCGTTCGGATTCAACGCCAAACTCTTGTTCAACATCTCCAGCGCCATTTTGTCATCGCCGAAACCAATCGGCCATCCCGGCACTTGATAGTAAAGCGAACCGAGACTGGTATAAGCCGAACCATCCAGCGCCTTGGGGTCGATAGCCAACGCATCTTCAAAGGATTTCTTGGCATTCTTGGCCAGGCCAAGCGCGCCAAGCCCGCCTTTGGCTCCGGCGTAACTCGCTTCGATAATGCCATGCCAAATCGCAGCCGAGGCATCCTTGGGTGACTTTTCCTTGAGCTTTGCCGAATCCTTGGCAAGTAGCTCAAACGCTGGCTCCTGCTCTTTTTCCGGTGTCCGGTATTTAATCTTTTCCCAGGCGCTACGCACGCGCAGCACATCGTCAGACAAATCGGCCAGGGCGACATTACCCAGCAGCGCAAGCGCCAAGGTGATGACGATTTTTGCCCCATTTACGCGGTTGACCGCAGCAATCAGTTTTTTCATAGTGACCTCGGTATAAATCATTGTTTCAGTTCGGCAGATGGCGTTTGATGATCGCCAACTGTTTGCCAATGGCGTTATCGGTAATTTGCGAGCGCAAACGGTTAAGGACGACATAAAACTTTTCCGGCCAGCCGAGAACCTGCTCGTTTTTATCACCGGCGAGAAATTCCATGAAGGCTTTAGCCACCAACTGCGGCTCGTCGCTTTGCGTTTTCAACTCGGCATTCATCGCGTTGACGGCAGAACTGTTGATCCCGGTACGCGTCGCTCGCGGTGCAAAGTAGCGCACGCGCACCGCGCTGTCGGACAACTCACGGCGCAAGGCCTGGGTAAAGCCGCGCAGGCCGAATTTGCTGGCGCAATAGACGGCAAAACCGGGGTAACCAATATCGCCAAATACCGAACCGACATTCACGATTTGAGCCCCCTTCCCGGCCAGCAGGAGCGGCATGAATTTCTGGCAGAGCAGAATGGGCGAGAGCAGATTTGTCTTCAGCAAGGATTCGACGACGGCGCCAGATTGTCCGGAAAACGCATGAAAGTCGCTGATACCGGCATTGTTAATCAGCAAATTGATGCCGCCGGGGAAGGCTTTCGCCACCTGCAGCACGCGCTCTCGTCCAACCTCGTCGCCAAGATCGGCAGCCACCAGCTCAACGCGTAAATCAGGATGCGCCGTCTGCAAACACTGGCGTAGTGCAGCCAGCTTCTCGCTATCGCGCCCGACCAAAAGCATGGCGGAACAGGCCGGAGCAAGTGCCAGCGCAAATTGCTGCCCAATACCACCCGTCGCGCCGGTCAGTACCGCCCGGTAGCGCCCGGTGCTCATGCAGCCAGCGCCGCAGCGGCGGTTTGCGAACGGGGAGGAGAACTGGGCAAAGAGCGGAAAATATCGCCGTAAAGCCGGTACATCGCATTGGCCGAATGAATGATGGCGGCCTGATCGTCAGCATCGACAATTTCGTTCATCAGCTTTTCAAAGAAAACGACATGTTCAAGATCCAGGCTGCCATGCGACGTCAGATAGGTGAATGCCGACTGCGGCAAAGCCAGGGAATCGCGAATGACCGTTGCCGCATTGGTCGCAATGGCAGTGCTGGTGCCTTCGAGCACATGCACCATGCCAAAGAAAGACAGCGGATTGCCGCGGTCGATCTGGTGATAAGCGTAAGCCACCATCACTTCCGTGGCCAATGAAGGCAGCCCGGCCCGCACAGCTTCCGGATCACCGCCGCAGGCAGCGATATCGTTCAGGATCCATTCTTCGTGGCCGATTTCTTCTTCAATGTAATGCGCCACCGAACTGCGCAAGGCGTTGTAGCGCGCCGGCAAGCGACTGCCACAAGCCATCAGCAGCGGCACCGTGTGCTTGACGTGATGGTAGGCCTGGGTCAAAAACGCCCGATATTGTTCCAGCGTAATTTGTCCATGCAGGGCATCGATGATCACCGGAACGCCAAACAGACTCTGGCGGCTGATTTCGGTGGCTTGCTGCAATTCTTTAAAAAACATGATGACTCCTGTTCATGCTGCCGGTTGGCAGCTTTCACTAAAACGTTGGGTAATAGCCTCGCGTCGCGGCCGGCCGTTAACCGTGGCCAGACCGTTAGCCGGGCTAAACGGCTCAGGGCTGATCACCCAGCGGGCAATTTGAGCGTAATCCGGCAAATGGGCATTGACCTCGGCCACCGCCGCCGCCAACTGTTGCGCCTCCAGCTTGGGCGAGTTCGGGACCAGCACGGCGCTCAACGCGGCCTCGCCGTCACCCATCACCACCACCTGTGCCAGCAGACCGCTCTCCATCAGCAAACCTTCCGGCCACTCCGGCGAAACATTGCGGCCGAACGAGGTGATCAAGACATTTTTCTTGCGCCCAGCGATCCGTAAAAAGCCGTCCTGGTCAATCGCACCGAGATCACCCGTTGAAATCCACGACTGCGTCGGCAAAGCCGGCTCGCCGAGCAGGCCGGCATAGCCGCGGCCCTTGACTTCGATTTCACCATCAGCAGCAAGACGCACAGCCACCCCCGGCAAAGGTTTGCCAACACTACCCAGGCGTTTGGCTGACGGCGAATTCAGGCTGACGACGGAGGCGCATTCCGAAAGCCCGTAACCCTCAAAAACCGGCAATCCAATTTGCTCCGCCCTTTTCAACACGGCCAGCGGCGTTGTGCCACCACCGACGGCAACAAATTTCAGCGAGGCCAGTCTCGAATCGGCTGGTTTAGCTTGCCAGACAATGGCCTGCAACATTTGCGGCAGCAGGATGATGCTCTCGGCCTGATAGCGGCCGATCGCATCAAGGCAACGTTCAACGTCGAAACTGCTGGAGCCGCTGAGGCCAACTTCAGCCAGCGGTGGCACGATACATTGCGCCCCGAGCGAGAGCGGCACGTAAATACCCGCAATGTTTTCCAGCAACACCGCCAGCGGCAGCAGACTCAAATGCCGGGTCACGCCAAGCTCGCCCAAAACTTTCGCCAGCCCATTGACGGTCGCCATTTGCTGTTCTGTCGTCAGGCAAACCCCTTTCGGATTGCCTGTGGTACCGGAAGTGAAGGTGATCTTTTGGGTGCCAAGCGGCAGCAGCGGCGGCACTGCGGCAACCGGCGCACTCGGCAAATAAGGAAAAACCTGAGCAACCGGAACGAGGCATCCGTTGAAAAACACAAACTGGATACCGGTTTCGGAAACCAGATGACGCACCTGGTCCGGCGAAAAGAAAGCAGGAATCGGCACTGCGCAACGGCCCGCCGAGAGCAGCGCCAGATCAGCCAGCAGCCAGGCCGGGGAATTGTCACCGACCACGCCAACTGGCAAGGCCGGATCAAGCGCCACCAGCAAGTTTTCCAGTTCAGCCAGACGCTCAACCAGGGCAGCAGGGGTGAACTCAGCACCACCGCCAGCACCACCGCTCAACGCCACGCTATTCTGGGCCGGAATAACAAAGGGCAGGCTCATGCCGTCGCCGCCATCGCCGCCAGTTTCTGCCGCGTTCCCATGCTGAGGAAACCGAGCAAAATGCTGCCCGCCATGATCTGCGGGTGCATGTCGTAATAGCTCCCCCAACTTTTCCCCTGATCGGGCAAACGCGCCGGATCGGCGGTTGCGAGAAGAATGGGCCGCAAATCGAGGCGGGAGAATGAGTTCAGCAGCGCTCGGGTTGCGGTAAAAATTACCCAGCAAAAACCGGCTTCATAAAGATATTGAATGGCGCCCGTAATCAGCTGCCGCGCCGCGCCAGCACTGGTCGCGGCCAGATTGCCCACTTCAACGACCTGGTCGCGCTTGACCAAGGTGTCGAGCTTGCCGGAAATCTGTTCCTCGACGCTACCGCCGCCATAGTTTTCGATAAACAACTGGTTGCCGCTTGCCGCGGAGTAACCCAGCGCCGCGACCCATTCGCCATCGCGGCCACGTATGCCGAGCAAAACCTTGGCAAAATGCTGCACGCGGGCACCGTAGTTTTTCTCAAAAACCGCGCCGATAAACGCTTCCACGGCGGAGCGCTCGGGATGCTCCGGGCCAAGGACTACAAAGTTTTCAGTTGAAATTGCCATCGCAAAATCCTTTCGGACGCCTGATCTGATGGCACGAAGCGTACGCAACGAAAATTATCTGAACATTAAGTGCTTTTTCGACCTTAAAAAAACTGCCCAATACTTTGCTGCAGCGCAGCAAAATGCTAATCTATCGCCAAACAATTACATTTATTCGAAGCGAGAACCCAGCATGAGTGAAATCGATCTGAAAACATTTTTCCTGGAACAAGTTCGTTTATTCGAGAACTTTCCGGCCGACAAAGTCCAGGAAATTGTCATCAAGTCCCGGCTCGCCACCTTCGAGGGCAACGAAGCCATTCTGGAAACCGGCGATGAAGGCAAGTTCATCGGTGTCGTGATCAGCGGCCACGCCGAGATCTCGATGACCGACAACACCGGCACCCGTTCCGTGATCAGCCAGCTCCAAGCCGGCGACGTCTTTGGCGTCATGTCGCTGCTCACCGGCGACCGTATCGTCGCCGACGTGATTGCCGGCACGCGTTGCTTTGTCCTGATGATCCCGCAAGCGGTATTCAGCACCGACATTCTTTCCAACCCAAAGGCGCTGGGCTATCTTTCCCGCCTGCTGGCCGACCGGACACGCGCCATGTCAGTCGACATTGTGACCGCGCAAGCCCGTGCCGTCGCCAGGTCCAGCGACCCTTACGCGCTGACCCTCAATAGCAACATCCCCGGCAAACTGGTCGTACTCAACGTCGGCATCAGCCAGATTCATTTCGGCATCTACGATACGCACGACCTTGGCTCCGACATCCACGGCATTATCGACAACACCGACCAGAGCCTCTGCCACGTCACTGTTTCGGTGGGGCCACAGAGCAAGACCATGAGCTGTCCGCCCTTCCCGATTGGCGACCTGTTCAAGGTCATGAAGGAAGCCACCCAACTATTGGGCGACACCTTCATTTTCGAGCCACGGGACGTTACCGCTTTCGGGCACCGTGTCGTGCATGGCGGCAGCAAATTCTCCAGTTCGGTCGTCATCACCCCGGCGGTGATTGCCGATATCGAGTCATTGTCGATTTTTGCGCCGCTGCACAACCCGGTGAACATTGCCGGCATCCGCGAGGCCATGCAGCAATTCCCCGACGTGCCCCACGTCGCCGTCTTCGACACCGCCTTTCACCAGACGCTGCCGCCCTACGCCTACCTCTACGGCCTGCCCTACGATCTCTACAAGCAGAACGGCATCCGTCGTTACGGCTTCCACGGTACCTCGCACCGCTACGTTTCGCTGAAGGCCGCCGAAGTGCTGAAGCGCCCGCTCGGCGAACTGGAAATCGTCTCCTGCCACCTCGGCATCGGCGCCTCGCTGTGCGCCATCGACCACGGCCGCTCGGTCGATACGACGATGGGCATGACGCCGACCGATGGCCTGATCATGCCCAGCCGTTCCGGCAGCATTGACCCTGCGGTGATGATCCATCTGATGGAAAATCACCACATGTCGCCGGAGGCACTCTCCAACCTGATCAATACCGAGAGTGGCCTGAAGGGAATTTCCGGGATTTCCAGCGACATTCACGAAATCGAAGCCGCCGCCAGCGAAGGCCATCACCGCGCCCTGCTCGCCCACAAGGCTTTCTGCTATCAGGTGCGCAAGAACATCGGCGCCTACGTGGCTGCAATGGGCGGCATTGATGTCCTGGCCTTCACCGGCGACATCGGCGAAACCAGCGCCACCGTGCGCAGCCTGGCCTGCCAGGGTCTTGGCTACATGGGCATCAAGCTTGATGAAGAGAAGAACCGCAACCTGGGCAAGGTGGGTTCGTATTCAGTGATCTCGACTGACGATTCGCCCGTCACCATTCTCGTCATCACCAACGATGACGAACGTCTCGTCGCCTGGGAAACGCTGCGCGCCATCGAACGCAACCAGTTGCTGCAAGACGCCAAGGGCGAAGATGACGCGCCAATCCCGATCGAAATTTCTGCCCACCACGTGCATCTGTCGCAAGCCGATGTCGAAAAGCTGTTCGGCCCCGGCCATCAGCTGACGCCGGAACATGAGCTTTCCCAGCCGGGCCAGTTTGCCTGTGCCGAAAAAGTGCATCTGGTCGGCCCCAAAGGCCGGATCGCCAATGTTCGCGTCCTCGGCCCGACCCGCAAGGAAACCCAGGTCGAAATCGCCATGACGGAGCAGTTCAAGGTCGGCATTCAGCCGCCGATCCGCCAGTCCGGCGATCTGGTCAATACCCCGGGAATCACCCTCGAAGGGCCTTACGGGACGAGCACCATTGAGCGCGGCGTGATCTGCGCCCAGCGCCACATCCACATTACGCCGGAAGATGCCTTGCGCTTCCGCGTTCGTGACAATTACGTGGTGCGGGTGCGCATCGAAGGTGAGCGCGAGCTGATCTACGGTGACGTAGTGGTTCGGGTCAATCCGGGCTTCCGCCTGGCCATGCACATCGATACCGATGAAGGCAATGCTGCCAATATTCGTACCGGCATGATCGGCTACATCGAGGAAATCCAGCAGCGCCATTAAGCGCACTGCCTGGCTCGATTAAAAAAGGGTGACTACGGTCACCCTTTTTGTTGGCTGTTTGCGTTCTGTCTGCGTTCTATCTGTGTCCACTCTCCGCACCCAGTTCTGTGGTTTCAAGCCTCGGGCAGCGCGTCGATACTGGCGCAAACCGTTTGCAGTTCGAGCTCGATCTCCGGAATTGCCTGATAAATCTCGTCGACCGCAGGATTGGCGCGAATCAGGGCATTGAGCACGGTGGCTTGCTGGTAGAGGCGGTTAATGCAAAGCGTGCCGGAAACGCCTTTGAGCGAATGCACAATCAGCTCGGCAGGCCCATGTCACCTTCAGTCAGCGCGCCACGCAGGCGATCAATATCGTCATGATGATTGGCCGAGAACATCCGCAGCAGGCGGGCGAAGCGCTCTTCGCTGCCCCGCATCATGGCCAGACCGGCATTGAGGTCGATGCCGGAAATCAGTTGCAGCGCACTGCCCAGATCGCGATTGACGCCCGGCAACGCAACGACGGCTTCCGGGGCGGCGGCGCTCGGGCGTGGCAGCCACTTGAGCAAGGCTTGGTAGAGCGCATCCGGGTCAACCGGCTTGGCGACAAAATCGTTCATCCCGGCATCCATGCAAGCTTGGCGGTCTTCCGCGAAGGCATTTGCCGTCATCGCCAGAATCGGGACTGCGGCAGAGGCGGTAGTCGCCCGAATACGCCGAGTCGCCTCAAGCCCATCCATCACAGGCATCTGCATGTCCATCAGGATCAGGTCAAATTGTTCCTCGCGCATTTTCTGCAAGGCGTCAGCACCATTTTCGGCCAAGGCCACTGTCATCCCGACATCCTGCAACAACTCCATGGCCACTTCCTGATTGATCGGATTATCTTCACAAATCAGCAAGCGACTGCCCGCGTAATCACGGCGCAAGACCACTTCTGCCGCTTCACCTGACACCTCGCCCGACACCGCCTCGGGCGCTGCCGGCTTGGTTTGAACAACGCCAGGCGCGGCACTGCGGCCGAGAATTGCCGTGAACCAGAAGGTGCTCCCCTGATTTGGCACACTCGTCACCCCGGCCGCCCCGCCCATCAACTCCGCCAGACGGCGGGTAATGGCAAGACCCAGCCCGCTACCGCCGTAATTGCGCGTCGTTGAATTATCGGCTTGCTCAAAGGCACTGAATAAGCGGCCAATCGCCGAAGCGTCGACACCAATACCGGTGTCGCTGACTTCAAAGCGCAAGACGACGCGGCTCTCGGCCTCTTCAAGCACTTTACTGCTCAATACGACCGAGCCTTGCTCGGTGAACTTAACGGCATTCCCCAGATAGTTGAGCAAGGCCTGGCTCAGGCGTGTCGGGTCGCCGCGCAGGCGACCGCCAAGTTTCGGTACCGGCGTAATCTGCAAGGCCAGCCTTTTCGACTCGGCCTTGTCACGGACCAGACTGACCACGCGCTCCATCAACGGTGCCAGATCGAATTCAATGTTTTCAACTTCCAGCTTGCCGGCCTCGATCTTGGAAATATCGAGAACGTCGTTGATCACCGCCAGCAAATGATCGGCTGACTCCCGAATTTTGCCCAGTTTGTCAATTTGCCCGGCATCAAGCGTGCTGCGTTGCAATAAATGGGTGAGACCGATAATGGCATTCATAGGCGTACGGATTTCATGGCTCATATTTGCAAGAAAGGCGCTTTTTGCATGGCTGGCCACTTCGGCCGTTTCTTTGGCTGCGGCCAACTCCGCAGTACGCTGCTCGACCAACTCTTCAAGGTGATGGCGGTGCCGATCCAGCTCCTCACCGATACGTTTTTTCTCGGTGATGTCCTGCTTCACCGCCAGGTAATGGGTGGTCGTGCCATCCGGTTGGCGAATCGGCGAGATCACGGCATGCTCATAATAAATCTCGCCATTCTTGCGCCGGTTGATCAGTTGCCCTGACCATACCTGACCCTTGATCAATGCCCCCCAGAGCAGCTCATAGGTCGTCTGCGGCGTTTGCCCGGACTGCAGCATTCTGGAGTTTTTCCCCAACACTTCATCGCGGCTGTAACCGGTACCGTCGATAAAAGCTTGATTGACGTATTCAATATTGGCATTCAGGTCCGAAATTACCACGGCATCGGGGCTTTGCTCTACCGCCAGGGAGAGCTTGCGCAATGAGGCCTCGGCATTTTTCTGATCTTCCAGAATACTGAGCAGGGCCAGGCGCGAAGCATCCGCCTGGGCTAACAAGCTCTGCATATCGGCACGCGCCTCTGCCGCGCTCAACTGGTCAGCAACCACCGCGCTCACATTACGCGACAGCACCATGAAACGCCGAGGTTGCCAATCACCCGGTTTAACCGTGACCGACAATTCAAACCATTGCGGCCCGGCGGGCAGCGGCAAATGTATGCGCCGGCCACGCGAGCGCCCGGTCGCCGCCGCCTCATTCAAGGCAGTACGGCAAGTTTCAACAGCTTCGGGGGGCATTACCTCGTCGAAACGTTTGCCGAGCAGCGCCTCTCGCGAAAACAGCAACTCATCGGCATCATTGGCCCAGATGTTCAAGTAGTGTCCCGCTTCGTCGATTTCAAAAAGCAGATCGGGAATGGCGTGCAAGGTGGCTTCAAGCTCATTGCTGACTTCGCGCAAGGCATTTCGGGTATTTTGCTGTTCAGTCAGATCAGTGGATACGCCCAACAGGCCAATAATTTTTCCAGCGCCGTCGCGCATGGGCACCTTGACCGAAAGAAAGATCTGCTTCTCGCCGCCAGAATGGAGGACGTTTTCTTCAATCTGGCTTAAAGATTCCCCGCTTTCGATGACCCGACGATCATTGACACGCAGTTTGCTGGCGGTCTCGGCATCAAAAAAAGCAGAGTCGTCTTGGCCAAGCATTTCTCCCAGCGGTCGCTGCATCAGATCGCAGACCGCCTGGTTGGCGAACTGGTAGCAAAAATCCACACCTTTGATGTAGATGTAAGCCCCCACCCCGTTCACGATCGTGCTCAGGCGAAGCCGCTCAGCCTCCAACTCCCGGGTGCGGATACCGACTTGGCGACGGAGCACGAAATTCCAGCCGAGCAGCAGCAAGCCAAGCCCCAGCCCCGCCAACAAAACATAGGCCGTGGTTTTGCCGAAGAGTTTGACCGGCAAGGCGCGCCCCATCCATTTATCACGCAAAGCTTCATATTCGCTGCTGGAAATTGCCGAAAATCCGCGGTTGACCGTAGCAAGCAGTTCCGTGTTGCCTTTTTGGACCGCACGGTGAAATTGCCCGGTGTACAGCGTAAACGCCTGACGAAAATCCTTTTCGGCACCGGCGCGAGCCAGTAAAAAATGCGCCGGCGGTTCGTCAAGACAGAAAACCCGAACATCGCCGGCGACGGCGGCCCCGATTAGAACCTCATAACTCGGATAGGTATCGAGGCGGACAACCCCGCTTTCACTGAGTCGATCAATGCAGGCATCACCGGCCTTGACCCCGACCGAGAAAGCCTTGAGGGTTTTCGTGTTATCAATCCCCTGAATACTCTGGTGCACAAAGATTTGCACCGGCAGATCGGCATACGGCGGCGAAAAGCTCATGGTCTTCTGCCGTTCCGGGGTGTCGAAAACGGTATCGAGAACATCTGCCTCGCCCGAACCGAAACGCTGTTGCGCCAGTATCCAGTCAGAGGCCTGGACATCCACGGCAATCCCGGTCTTTTGCGACCACAAGGCCCAGGCATCAATCAGATAGCCCTTGAGCTGCCCGTCGATATCACGAAAAACGTAGGGCGGGTAGTTATCGTCAGTCGCGACGACAATCTTCTTGGACGAATTTTCGGCAGCACCAGACCAGCCGGCCAGCAGGGCCAGCCAACAAAACAGCATGATTTTGCCCAAATATTTTCCCGACATAATCATGCGGATTCACCACCGAGCACGCTGCCATCCAGCACACTGCCATAGCGCGGCTCCTCGCCGACGCGGGCCAGCAGGGCGTTGATCTCGCGCTTCAATTCCAGAACCCGGCCTTCGCGACCCAGCGTTAACTGCTGCCAGCGTCGCAGTTCATCAATCATCCCGTGCAACTCAGCTTCACGCCGCGCCCCTTCGAGAGCGATGCCGGACAAGGCCGTCGCGGTCTCGACATAGCGCTGAATAATCAGGCTGGCCTCTGGACAGGGCTTCGTCCAGTAAACTGCAAAAGTACCGAGCGTTTTGCCGCCGGAAGACAATATCGGCGACGACCAACAGGCGGCCAAACCATATTGCGCTGCCAGTTCTTTGTAACCGTCCCACAAGTGGCTGGTCGCAATCTCTGCGACAAAAACGGTTTCGCCCAGAAAAGCGGCCGTCCCGCAAGAACCCACCTTTGGGCCAATTTCAACACCATCAATCGCCGCGCAATACGCCCGCGGCAGGCTCGGTGCGGCACCATGCCGCAGGTGCTTGCCGCTCTCATCAAGTAGAAGCACGGAGCAATGAATCCCCGGCGACTGATCCTCAATCTCGCGGGCGATAAAGTCGAGCACATCAGCCAGCGGCGCACCGATTGAAATGTGCTGAAGAATGGCATTGCCAAATTCAAGCAAGGCTTGCTGCTGACGCCGCTCAGTGACATCCGTAAAGGTGGTGAGCAGCCCTTCACCCAGCGCAATACCGGAGATTTCAGCGACCCTGAACGAGCCGTCCTTGCAGCGCACCTGATAATCGACCGGGCGAATGACGCCGCCGATTTCTGCCGCGATGCGCAATGACTCGTTCCAGGTTTCGCGCGCCCAGGCACGATAGGTTTCATCCGGATAGGCGCAATTCGCCCAGGTATTGACATCGGGAATATCGTGCAAGTGGTAACCAAACACTTCGGTAAAGTGATGGTTGATAAATATCAGTTCTTCCCGCCCATTGAGGTAGCCCACCGGCAGCGGCAGATTTTCCATCAGCGTGCGAAAGCGGGCTTCGCTCTGGCGCAACTGCAAGGCTGAGTTTTTCTGCTCATCAATATCAATAGCGACACCCACCGAGCGCAGCGCCCTGCCCTCGGCATCGCGCTCGACGACGCGGCCGCGCGAAGACACCCAGCGCGTTTCACCAGTACCGCCAAGCACTCGATAATCAATCGAAAATTTATCGGGTGTCGCGGCCAGCAACTCGCGAAACGCCGTTGCGACCTGATCCCGGTCCTCCGGGGTGACACGCAGCAACACATCGTCCAGTTTTTCGTAAACACGGTCGGCGGAGAACTGGAGCATCTTGTTGAGCCCCGTGCTGCGAATCAGAATCTCGCGCCGGTGATCGTATTCCCAGGTACCGACACCGGTTGCTTCGAGCACCAGACCCAGCCGATTTTCGAGCTGGATGCGGCTTTCTTCGATAAGCACGATGCCCAGACGCTCCAGCATGTGATGCTGGCTGAGCACGCCGACCATGCGCCCTTTGGTATCCACCACCACCAGATGGCGCCGGCCGGTTTCATCCATTTGCTGCGCGGCTTCAGCAACCGAGCTATCAGCACTGATCGTTCGCAGCGGGTGGCTCATCAACTCGCCCAGCGTCAAAGTCGCGGGATCAAGCCGCTGGGCCAGCAAACGCGGTATGTCGCGCTCAGTCAGTATGCCTTTGGCCTGACCATCCCGACCGACAATCAGGTAATCGAGCAGGCGCGACGACAGGGTTTGCAGCGCCACCGCCAGCGATTCTTCCGGAGCGACCAGTTCGATCCCCTGATCCATCACGACACTCAGGCTTTGAATCGCCTGATAAGTATCAACCCCAAGATGGCGACGGAAATCTGTTTCGCTGGCTACGCCCTTTAGATTGCCCGCCTCATCAACCCAGATCAGATGGCGAACACCCTGGTTGGACATCATCAACTGAGCGGCGGAAAAATCGAGATCGAAACGCGCCGTAAGCAGCGGCTGGCTCATCACCGCCCGCACCAGCAGGCCATCGACCATGCCGTTGCAGAGCAGGCGGAGCAGATCACGCTCGGTAATGATGCCCACCGGCTTAGTATGCTCGACAACCACAAGGGAAGACAGGCGATTGTCAGCAAACTGCTGAATCGCGGCTTCAAGCGGCGTATCCGGTGTCACGGTCAGCACGTCAGTGCTGGCAATATCGCAGAGGCGGAGTTCGGAAGCTGAGTTCATGGGATTCGCGTTGGGCGTACCTTGTAATATTAGCTTACTCTTTTGGCGATCGGGCGCACGGCACAACAGTTTGCCGCCAGTGGCAGCGCGGCAATCCTGCGCCCCCTTGGCGCCTCGCTCACATCTTCAACTTTCCCGCACCGCCGCCGCATGGCGTACACTGTGCACCGCAGCAATTTATCGCCCCCTATGTCTCATTTTTGGCAGGATGCCCGATGCAAAACGAACACTTTATTCCGGGCAAAGATGCCTCCCTGGAACACTCCATTACCTCGATGCAGGCCAAGCTGAGCGCCCGCGGCTTCGATATCGAGGAATGCTCCTGGCTCAACCCGGTCGATAGCGTCTGGTCAGTGCATGTGCGCAATCGCGAATGCCCGATCATGTTTACCAACGGCAAGGGAGCAACCCGGCTGGCCGCGCATGCCAGCGCCCTCGGCGAGTTCTTCGAACGCCTCTCCTGCAATTATTTCTGGAACCACTATTACCTCGGCGACAAGGCCGCCAACGCCGCCTTCACCCATTACCCGCGCGAACGCTGGTTTGCTGTACCCCAAGGGCACTTCCTGCCGGGCGCGGTCGACGCCGCCTGGCCGGACAAATTACTGACGCCGGAACTGCAAGCCTTCTACAACCCGGATAGCGTGATCCCGGCCGAAATGCTGGTCGACATGAACTCCGGCAATGCGGAACGCGGCATCTGCGCCATTCCGTATATTCGTCAAAGCGACGCCGCCGAAGTTTTCTTCCCGGTCAATATCATCAGCAACCTGTACGTCAGCAACGGCATGTCAGCCGGCAACACCCAGGCCGAAGCTCGCGCCCAGGCGCTGTCGGAAATTCTCGAACGCCACGTCAAGTTCAAGGTAATCGCTGAAGGCATCTGCCTGCCGGATGTGCCGGAAGAAGTAATCGCCCGTTACCCGGGCATCGCCGCCGGTATTGCCGGGCTGCGCGCTGCCGGTTTCGGCATTCTGGTCAAGGACGCCTCGCTCGGCGGCAAGTACCCGGTGATGTGCGTCACCATGCTCAACCCGCATGATCAAGGCGTTTTCGCCAGTTTCGGCGCTCACCCGCGCTTTGAGATTGCCCTTGAGCGCTCGCTGACCGAACTGCTGCAAGGCCGCGCCCTCGACGCCCTCGGCGGCTTCCCGCCCCCCGGCTTCGATCTCGATGAAGTCGCCAGCGCACCGAATATCGAAATCCACTTCGTCGACTCCAGCGGCATCGTCCATTGGAATTTCTTCAATGAAACCGCCGATTTCGAATTCAGCGACTGGAACTTCAACGATCTGGAAAACGGCAGCACGACCGACGACTACACCTGGCTGTGCGAGCGCATACACGCCGACGGCCACGACATCTACGTCGCCGATTTCGATCACCTCGGCGTTTACGCCTGCCGCATTCTGGTCCCCGGCATGTCGGAGATTTACCCGATCGACGACCTTGAATGGGAAAACAACAGCAACGGCGCCATCGTCCGCCCGGCCATTCTCAAGCTGGCTGAACTCGATGATGAAGAGTGCGGCCAGTTGCTCGACACGCTGAACGAACTCAATATCGCCGACGAACGCCCGGTAGCCGCGCTAATCGGCCTGGCACCGGATGCCGGTTCGATGTGGGCCGACCTGCGGGTGGGCGAACTGAAAACCCTGCTCGCGCTGGCAGCCGGCGACATGGATGCGGCGCGCGAAGGTTGCGAATGGGTGCGCCAGTTCGAGCAACTCGACGCCGCCCGCCGCCTTACCTATAGCTGCATCGAAACCCTCCTCGAAATGGAAGATCCGGATGCCTACGAAGCCGCGCTGGTCGGGCTGTACGGCGATGAAACGCTGGATCAGGCGACCGACATGATCGACGGCGACCTGCGTTTCTTCGGCCTCAAATCACCGGGGCTGAATCTGGAAGGCTGCGATTTGCACCAGCGCTTGATCAAGCAATACGAAAAAGTGCACGCTACTGCGGTCAACGCTTAAAAATCGTCAAATTCACCTGGGCAAAAGATCATGCGAAAAATAATTCTGGCCACTACCGCCCTGCTCGTCACCGGCATCAGCCAGGCGCAGATCAACCCGATTGCCCGGGAGAACGGCTTTTCCGGCTCGGTGACAGCCGGTGCGGTCTATGGCGACATCGCTTCCAATTTCTACAAAAGCGACGAGCACGAGCGCATCGACAATCTGGGCAGCCCGCAAGGGCACAGCGTCACTTCGCCGATGATCCGTTTCGATCTGCGATACACGCTGGCAGAGTCACGTACCCAGTTCGTGCTGGGCAACCAGATTCACGATGCATTGCGCTTCGACTTCACGCAATTGCTCGGCGTTCGTCAGGAAATCGCCAACCGGGGCATTTTGTCGGCTGGCTTGGTATTCAGTGGTATTGCGCCGAACGAAGTGTGGGCCGACCCGTACAAAACAAATGCCACCCGTGAAGAAACCAAACGCGACACCAAGGGCGTTCGTCTTGGCTGGGAGGGCATCATGGGCTCCCGTTTCAGCGTCGATCTGACCAGCCGCCGAATCGACATTTACAGCGAGGAAAGTGGCCGAAGTACAACTTTGACGGCGGATCAGATCGCACAACTTGATCGCAATGGCACGACCAGCCGGCTGCGGGTTTCGTATGACTGGGAGTTCGCGCCGCGCCACTTCCTGTCACCCGGCCTGATTTTCGGCAAGGACAATCTGGACGGCAAGGCCATGCGCAATAACACCACGGGTTTCAAGCTCGACTACGGGTTCAATGCCGGCAACGACACCTTCTCGGCCAGCCTTTACATCGCACAGCAAAGTTATGACGCAGGCCATCCGCTGTTCGGCAACCGCAAGGCCGACAGCACCGACTATGCGCTGGGCGTGAATTACTTGCGCCAGGGGTTGTTCGGCTACAAATGGCTGGGTGGCTATGTCAATGCGTCGTATGGCAAATCCGACGCTGATATCGACTTTTTCAATGCCGATTTCAAACGTATCGGCTTGGGTTTGCGCTACAAGTTCTAAACGACTGGATTAATCTCCGCGCCCTTCCCATTCATTGGGCAAGGCGCGGAAATCATTTCTTACTTGGCGATATCGAGCAATTCAACTTCAAAAATCAGCGTTGAATTGGGCGGAATGCCTGGTACGCTCTGGTTGCCATAGGCCATATTCGACGGGCAAACCAGCTTGGCCTTGCCGCCTACCTTGATGCTCTGGACACCTTCGGTCCAGCACGGAATTACCCGGCGCAACGGAAAAGTAGCAGGCTCGCCGCGCTTGTAAGAGCTGTCGAACTCCTGACCATTTTCCAGCGTGCCACGATAGTGCACCTTGACCGTGTCGGTCACTTTCGGATTAGCGCCCGTGCCCTCTTTAAGCATGGTGATGCCAATCCCGGAGGCGGTCTTCACCTCTTTGGGTTCTGCTGCCTGCGCCTGGAAAGAAATGGCGAAAAGAATTGCTGCGATGCTTGTAGCCAGTTTTTGCATGGATATGCCTTTGTGCATGTTGAGAATCGAATACAAGATGGGGCGGCGCAATTGTGCCGCAAAAATCAATCAACCGGCTTGCCGGGTGAGCATTGTGCGAACTTCGGACTCAGCGTGAACTCGAAGGATCGACTTGTTTAGTCCAGATCGTCGCTACAGACGTTCTGGAAATAATCATCAGGCTTCAGGGCAAGCGCCACCACCACCCTGATTGACTGAAAAAACATTAATCTGGCACCGGGGCCAGCCTTGAATCCAGCCAGAATGCCGGCGTGCTTCAAGGTTTGATCCGGCCTATCACTTTTAACTTATCCGGTATCAACCATGAAAATCATCATCAGAGCATTCTTCAAAACCCTGCGCGTCATCATCGGCCCCTTCATGCTGCTGGGAGAATTCATCGGCCGCCCGAAAGGCGTTGTGCGCCCACCGGCCGTGCAGTCGGCGGTGGATCAACAATGCCGCGAGATGGTTCTTTATCAATACAAGACCTGCCCTTTCTGCATCAAGGTTCGGCAGGAAATGCGCCGCCTTTCACTCAACATCGAACAGCTTGATGCCCAGCAAGAAGGCGAAAACCGCAGCGAACTGGTGCGTGGTGGCGGCAAAGCCAAAGTGCCTTGCCTGAAGATTTCCGACCCGACCGGCAACACGCAATGGATGTACGAGTCGAACGAGATCATCAATTATTTGCGTGGGCGATTCGCGGTAGCCTGAACCTAAGCGGCAGGATCGCATCTGACTATCAGGTTGTTTGAATATTGGGAGGATCGAATCATGGAACGTCCGGTACACAAAATGAGTAACCTGTTTGCCCAACTCGGGCTGGCGAATGATGACGCAGCGATCGCCCGCTTTATCGCCACCCATCGGCCACTGGCCGAAGCGGTAAAACTGCATGAGGCGGATTTCTGGAGCCCGTCGCAGGCCAGCTTGCTCTGCGAGGCAATTCGTGACGATGCCGACTGGGCAGAAGTGGTCGACGAATTGAATGTTGAACTCCGCGCCCGGCATTAGTTGGCAGCGGCTTAGGTGGTATTGGCCAAAACCATGACGCGGCTGGAAAAGGACTCGTTCGGCAGTATCGCAGTCGCGACGGATCGCCTTTGGGGCGCCCAAACCCAGCGCTCGCTGGCCCACTTCGCGATCTCGTCCGAACGCATGCCGATTGAACTGATCGGCGCCTTGGCGCTGATCAAGGCGAGTTGCGCCAAGGTCAATCAAGAACTTGGCCTGTTGCCGACCACAAAAGCGCAGGCGATCATCACCGCCGCCGATGAAGTGGGCAGTGGCCAACATGCCAACCAGTTTCCGCTGTCGGTCTGGCAAACCGGCTCCGGCACGCAAACCAATATGAATGTTAACGAGGTACTGGCCAACCGTGCCTCGGAACTGCTCGGCGGCGAGCGAGGCAGCAAACGCTTGGTTCACCCCAACGACGAGGTCAATCTCGGGCAATCCTCGAACGATATTTTTCCCACGGCAATGCATGTCGCCGCCGGTATCGGCATCGTGAATACGGTTTTGCCGGCAATTTTGCAGTTGACCGCAGCACTCGACGCGAAAGCTGCCGAATTCGCCGACATCATCAAGATTGGCCGGACGCACCTGCAAGACGCGACGCCCCTCTCGCTCGGCCAGGAGTTTTCCGGTTACGTCGCTCAACTTAAACACGCCGAAGCCGTGATCGGCGCCAGCCTGATGTCGCTTTACCCATTGGCCGTTGGCGGCACAGCGGTCGGCACGGGGCTGAATACGCACCCGGAATTCGGCACGCGGGTAGCCGCTGAACTCGCCGCTCGAACGGGGCTTCCTTTTACCAGCGCCGCTAACAAATTTGCCGCACTCGCGGCCAACGATGGCCTGGTCGCCGCCCACGGCGCCCTGAAAACCCTGGCGGTTGCGCTGATGAAAATCGCCAACGACATTCGCTGGCTGGCCTCCGGACCGCGCTCCGGTTTGGGCGAACTGAGTATCCCGGAAAACGAACCGGGCAGCTCGATCATGCCCGGCAAGGTCAATCCAACCCAGTGCGAGGCACTGACCATGCTGTGCTGTCAGGTCATGGGCAACGATGTCGCCATCAGCATCGGCGGCGCGGCCGGCAATTTCGAGCTCAATGTGTTCAAACCCCTAATCGCCCACAATTTTTTGCAAAGCCTCCGCCTGCTGGCCGATGGCATGCAGAGTTTTGAACGCCACTGCGTACAAGGCATCAGCGCCAACCGCGAGCGCATCAGCGATTTAATGGCGCGTTCGCTGATGCTGGTGACCGCCTTGGTGCCGCATATCGGTTACGACAAGGCGGCCGAAATCGCCAAACGCGCCAGCCATGAAAACACCTCCCTGAAACAGGCCGCGCTGGCGCTGGGCTATGTCACGGCTGAAGACTACGAGCGCTGGGTGGTGCCGGCCACGATGATTCGCCCGAGCACCTGATCGGTCGGCACATGGCTGTTCGCACCTTTTCGCCGCGGCATTTCGGCTTTGATACCGCCCTGATTTATATCCGATTTCATTTCCTGTTTGCCCTCGCGACGCTGCTTGCGATGAGCCCGGCCCGAGCGGAAGAAGCCAACGCTTGCGAGCAGCTACCCAAGCCCTCGGTCACGATCAAGCATCTCGATGAAGAGATCAGTTTCAACACCCGTTACAGCTATCGCCAATTAACCAGCATGAGCGGCGAGAAACTACGGCCGGGCAGCCGAGTACTCGGCCTGACCCGAACCAATGGCATAGCACAATTTGCACTGAATATGCCCGCCATCCAGGACGCCACCGAGCGCTACGAATGTGCCAGCCCGCAAATCACGCTAACCCTCGGCTTCAAGCAGATGACAGTTTACGTCGGCAGGGAATTTCCGGTGGGCAGTTGCGCCTACAAGGAAATTCTTGAGCACGAGATGCGCCACGTCAAAACCTATCAGGCGCATATCGCGAAAGTTGAGCAAGCAGTACAGGAAGACATTAGCCGTCGCTTCATGACCGGCGACGTCTGGCGTGGGCTCGCCGGCATAGGTTTTGCGCGGGTAAATAAGGAGCTGGAGGAGCGCTGGCTGCCTTATGTCAATCGGGAAATGCTCAAGGTTGAATCCGCTCAGGCGCTGATCGACACGCCGGAAGAGTACGCCCGACTGAGCGAAGCCTGCGGTGGTGAGGTCAAGAACTCGCCAAATAGCCCTCTGTGGCGGGCAAAGGTTCAGCCAGAGGCAATTGCTGCGGTCAACCGCTAAAACCCGTATTTTTCGTTCGGGTCATTCGGGTTATTAGCGGCTGCTAAAACAGGTTCGATCAATGGGCCGCGATGACCCCGCAAGCCACCCGCTTGCCGGAATTACCCGCCGGTTGCGATTTGTAATCATCAGGGTCAGCATGCACAACAACGCTGCGCCCCAGGATTTCCTTTAACGTCACCCCTTTCACTTCAGCGCTCAACCGGGCTTCACCCTGAGCATTGGCCGACAGGTTGGGCATATCGCCGCCATGCCGGTTATCGCTGTCGTGATGACCGTGCGACTTGGCCGTCGGGTTGTAATGCCCCTTGGCGCTACTGGCGTCCGGCGCACTGCAATCGCCCGCTTCATGAATATGAAAACCGTGTTCGCCTGGGGTCAACCCGGCAAATTGCGCCTGAACGCGCAGCACACCGCCCTGCTCGCTGAAAGTCACGTTCCCGGATACCGCGCTACCAGAGCGGGCAGCCATGGGGGCACTGGCAGACGGCCCGGACAGGCCGGTGGCACAAGCGCCGAGCAAGGTAGCGGTGAGTACGCCAACGGCTAAAACGACATGATTTTTCATGACTTTCTCCCAAATTTTCAACTGTCTGAAGTGGAACACACGACGCAGGATGCCCTTTTGGGGGACAGCAAATACCGGCGGCTAATTTGATGACAAGCCAGAAAAAAATATGTTCAAAATTTCATCGATTTATATCAAATAGAAATAACAAGAGATACAGACGTTCTTAAAAGAATATTAAGCCCTTGATACAATAGCGCCACTCAACATCCATAGCGGATTCCACAGCGATGAATCAACGCACCACCCTCACTCACCTCGACTGGCTTGAAGCCGAAGCCATCCACATCATGCGCGAAGTGGCCGGCCAGTGTTCCAACCCGGTGCTGCTTTTCTCCGGCGGCAAGGACTCGCTCTGCCTGCTGCGCCTAGCTGAAAAAGCTTTCCGCCCGGGCAAGTTCCCCTTCCCGCTGATGCACATCGACACCGGCCACAACTACATCGAAGTTGTGAACTTCCGCGACCAGCGCGCTGCCGAACTTGGCGAGCGGCTGATCGTCCGTTCCGTTGAAGATTCGATGAAACGCGGCACGGTCGTCCTCAAGCATGAAGGCGAGTCGCGCAACAAGCATCAGTCGGTGACCCTGCTCGAAGCCATTGAAGAATTCGGCTTCGACGCCTGCATCGGCGGTGCCCGTCGCGATGAGGAAAAAGCCCGCGCCAAGGAACGCATCTTCAGTTTCCGCGACGAATTCGGCCAGTGGGATCCGAAGAACCAGCGCCCGGAACTGTGGAGCCTCTACAACGCCCGCAGCCATAAAGGCGAGAACATCCGCGCCTTCCCGATCTCCAACTGGACGGAAATGGACGTCTGGCAATACATCGAGCGCGAAGGCCTCGAACTGCCGTCGATCTACTTCGCCCACACCCGCCCGATCGTCATGCGCCAGGGCGCCATCGTGCCGGTCAACGTGCCGCTGGTTTCCGGCGAAGTTGCCAATCCGTCTCGGCCCGGTGAAGAGATCATCGACCTGCAAGTGCGTTTCCGCACCGTCGGCGACATTTCCTGCACGGCACCGGTTGAATCGGATGCCGACAACGTTTCCAAAATCGTTCTCGAAACCGCCACCACCACCATCACCGAGCGCGGCGCTACCCGTCTGGACGACCAGACCAGCGATGCCTCCATGGAACAACGTAAAAAAGAGGGTTACTTCTGATGACCACGCCCCAAATTGAAGACCATGGCCTGCTCCGCTTTTTGACCTGCGGCAGCGTCGATGACGGTAAGAGCACGCTGATCGGCCGCCTGCTGTTCGACACCAAGACCATCCTGGCCGACACGCTGTCCGCCATCACCCGCACTTCCGAAAAGCGCGGCATGGGCGCGGTCGACCTGTCGCTGCTCACCGACGGCCTGCAAGCCGAGCGCGAACAGGGCATCACCATCGACGTCGCCTACCGCTATTTCTCGACCGGCACCCGCAAGTACATCATCGCCGACGCGCCAGGCCACGAGCAGTACACCCGCAACATGGTGACCGCCGCATCCACGGCAAACCTCGCCATCATCCTGATCGATGCGCGCAAGGGCGTCCTGACGCAAACCCGCCGCCACTCCAAGCTGGCTGCGCTGGTCGGCATCCCGCACCTGATCGTCGCCATCAACAAGATGGATCTGGCTGATTACTCGCAGGAAACCTACGAGCGGATCAAGGGCGAATATCTTGAATTCGCTGCCAAGGTCGGGATCGAGGACGTCCGCTTCATTCCGCTGTCGGCTTTGAATGGCGACATGATTGTCGACCGCGGCGACAACCTGAACTGGTACGAAGGCCCGACCCTGCTTGAAATGCTGGAAGTGGCCCCGGCCGCCCATACTGAGCACACCGAGAAGTTCCGTTTTCCGGTTCAATATGTCTGTCGACCGCAGGATTCGGCCAATCCGGACCTGCATGACTACCGTGGTTTCATGGGCCGTATCGAAGCCGGCACGATCAAGGTTGGCGACGCTGTGACCGTATTGCCGAATGGCCTGACCTCAACGGTGAAAGCCATCCAGATCGGCGGCGTCGATATTCCGGAAGCGATCACCGAGCAATCGATCACCATTCTGCTGGCCGACGAAATCGACACCTCGCGCGGTGACATGATCGTCAAATCCAGCGAAGTGCCGGCCGCCGTCAAGCAGATCGAAGCCACCGTCTGCTGGATGGCCGAAGCGCCAATGGACCGCAACCGCACCTATCTGATCCGCCATACGACGCGCGACTCGAAAGCCAAGCTGGCCGCCATCGACCATCGTCTGGATGTAAACACGCTGGAAAAAGTACCGGCTGAAAAGCTGGCGATGAACGATATTGCGCAAGTCACCTTCAAGCTGGCGCAACCGCTGTTCGCTGATCCCTACCTTGAAAACCGTGGCACCGGCGCTTTCATCATCATCGACGAGAGCAGCAACAACACGGTGGGCGCCGGGATGATCCTGTAATCCATCCGTTCCATCGCCCAAAGCAGAAGGCCGCCCGATTTGGCGGCCTTCTGCTTTTTTGAACACTCATGGAAGTTTTTTGACGCTTCTGGCCAAGCGAAGCAATGTTGAGCTGGGTTTCAGCTTGGCTTGCCGACACGGCTCAAGGTTAACGTCAAACACCAGGCGCGTCCCTTCAAGTGAGAGCAACATGCAAACCGAAGACAGCGCAGGCACATCGCTGACCGTCATCACCGGGGCATCGCCCAGTTGGCTAAGTATGCGTGGCAAATTGCTCGATTCACGCTCACCGATAAACAAGACCTGGCATTGATTGATCGCGCCCAGCGAGGACAAGCGGGCAATCACCAGGCGGCGGCCATGCAGGCTTTTTCCTTCAAATTTTCTCAGCGCCTGCCCGACATCCTCCTCATTCAGCGTACAAACGTTGAAATTGCCCCGGCTAGACTCAGGCCACTCGGTATAAGCCGCGAAGTTATAGGTAAAGGTCGCCTTCATGTCGTATTCGGGCATCGAATCGGCATAAACCGCCAGACTGAGACAGCTGGCAAGCAGGAGGAAAAATTTACGCACGCTGTGGCTTAGAGGTCGTAATTGAGCTGAAGCCAGAAGGTACGGCCATCCATACGCAGCGTATCTTGCGCATAGCCACTATCGGGCCGCCAATCGAAAGGCGAAACCGCCTCGTATTCATTGTCGAACAGGTTGCGGATGCTGAATGAGGCCGACAGGCCGTGCCATTTACGCTCGCTGGAAAAAGTCAGGTTGGCCAGCGCCGTGCCACTAATCTTGCGTCTTTCCAGCGTCAGACGCGAGCCGATATATTGCGCCTCGAAGCCGGTACGCACCGTATCGGCCAGCATCGGAAAGGTCAGGTTGAACTTGCCGAGCATATTCGGCGAATTGACGGCATCAAGGCCGTCGATATCCTGTGAATGCTGATAGGCAAGACTCCCCCGGGTGCGAATACCGCTTTCCCAGGAACGCTCCAGTTCGACCTCCAGGCCATCGGCATGACTGGAACCGGCGGCCACATAATCGTCAAGCGAATCGCTAAAGACCATCTGCCGGCTGCGGTCATAGCGGTAGATTGAGCTGGTCAGGCGCATCCGTGGCGAAAAATCGTGCTGCAACACCAACTCGACTGATTCGACGAACTCCGGCGCAGCCGCCGTGCCGTAATAGGAGCGCTCATAGGCATGCGGCATCCGGAAGGCTTCACTGTAAGACGCCTTCAGGGTTGTCGTCAGGCTGGGTCGATAGATTGCGGCCAGACGCGGACTCCAGTTACTCGCCAGATCGCTGGCATTGTCATAGCGCGCCCCAATATTCAACGACCATTGATCGTTGATCCGGAACTCGTCAGTCAGGTAAAAACTGCTGGTCCGCCGAGAATATGACTCCTCGCTCTCCCGTACCGTGGCGCGAGCGGGAGATAGATAGCTCCAGTGGAAATCCTGGCGAAAATCGTTGCGGTATTCAAAGCCCAGAACAATCGAGTGATTGGTAAACCAGTTGCCAACGAATTTCTGGTCGACACCCCACCAGCCTCCTTCAAACTGGCGGCGGCCAAACTTTTCACCATCACTGAAATCGGCGTATTCGCGGGTGCTGTCATAGGCGTAGTCGCCATAATAAAAACGCGATGCCGAACGGAGTTTCAGACTGAGATCAGTCTCGTAACGGGCATTGAGGAAGGCATTTCTATCCTCGATCGAGAACGGCGTATTGAAGGCAGTGGAAGGATTGGGATTGGTTGGCACCATCTTCTTGCGGTCAACATAGCCCCCTTCAATAATCCAGCCTTCGTAGGAAAACTTGCCGAAGAAGCGCTTGTTACGCTCGTCATCGATGTTTTCAGCCCTACCATTGTTGGTCGCCGGCGTATCGTAGGCGGGGAAATACAGGTTCTGGCCATTGATATCGAGCGCCGAAGCCGACAACAGAAGATCGGCGCCGTTATCGAAATGCTTGCCAAAGGTAATCCGCTGCTTCTTGCCACCATGACTAAAAACTTCGCCCGACAATTGGGTGGCATTGAAATCGCGCCCATGTTTGGTGACGATGTTGATGGTGCCGAGCAAGGCATTGTTGCCGTAAGTCACCGAGCCGGTTCCCGGCACATACTCGACGCGTTCGACGACTTCGAGGTCGAGCAGCCCTGAATCATCAATGTAGGCCTGGTTGAACAGATTGTCCTGCGTCGCATAACCATCGATCAGCAACATGATCCGGCCGGCGTAGTCCTCTGGCGCACCAAAGCCGCGCCCGCCCATATATTGGTAGCGGCGATCGTAAGTGGTGTACAAGCCGCGCATGCTGTTGATCACATCCGCAATCGTGCGATAACCGTAGGCCCGAATATCGGCGGCCGTCACGATCGCCACGGCGGATGGGGAATCACTGATCTGCTGGGCAATTTTCGATGCCCAGACCACTTCCCGCTGCATCAACTGCTCCAGCGAAAGATCCGCCAGATCTTCACTTGAGGCAGCCGGAGTAAAGCTGCCGGCGAACATCAGAGCGAGCGCAAACGGAAGCGTCCACAGCGTCTTCAAGCGCGCTGACATTTCATTTTTCTGACGCAATGGCAGCTCCTGAGCAACCGGGAGATCGCGACCTGATCTCGCTTTGTAAAAATAAATCCGCATCATGAAACACTCAATAACTTTGTCAATTTCTTGAAATATGAAGAATATATCACACACCTACCTGCCAGCGAGCGAACTCTTGCCCAGCAAATTCATCCCGCCAAAACGACAGCGATAAGTGCCATAGAATGCCTCATCTTCAAGCCTCTGCCAGCACACTTCAGCGAGCTCAAGCCAAATTGAGGAGCCGGTTTCTGAATTGCCGAGACAGGCCGGGTTTGCTTCCCGCCGCAGCCCCGGCTAAAGTCAGTGCATCCCCCCCCGGCCATCCCGGAATCCCACGGTCAACCCATGAATTTATTCGAAAACACCTTGCTTATTGGCCTGCTGATGCTCCTCAGCGCCTTCTTTTCCATTTCGGAAATATCACTGGCGGCCGCTCGCAAACTCAAGCTGGAACAACTGCGCGACGACGGAGATGCCCGGGCCGCCCAAGTGCTGGCCTTGCAATCCCAGCCCGGGCATTTTTTCACGGCAATCCAGATCGGCCTCAACACCGTCGCCATCCTCGCCGGCGTGCTGGGGGAAGGCGCCTACGCCCCTGCCTTTTCCGAACTGTTCAGCAACATTGTTGCCTCAGACAGTGCCGCCACGCTGGGCTCAATCAGCTCGTTCGTCCTGGTCACCGCAGGCTTCATCCTGCTCGCCGACCTGATCCCCAAGCGCATTGCGCTGGCCGCCCCCGAGGCCAATGCGCTGCGCATTGCGCCACTCATGCTGTTTTGCCTGAAGCTGCTGCGGCCCCTGATCTGGGTCTTCAACACGATTGCGACCTGGGTGATCAACTTCTTTGGCCTGCCCGCCGCCCGACTGGAAGACATCACGCCGCAGGACATCGTCGCCCTCACCAACGCCGGCGCCGAAGCCGGTTTTGTCGCACCGCAGGAACAGCAGCTGATCGAAAACGTTTTTGCGCTGGAAATCCGTACCGCGCCTTCAACAATGACGGCGCGCGAAAGCATCATCTGGCTTGACCGCCTTGAAAGCGAAGACAGTATCCGGGCCAAGATCAGCGCCAATCCGCACGCCAAGTTTCCGGTCTGCAACGGGGGCATCGACCGCGTCGTCGGCTATGTAGATTCCAAGGACATTCTCAGCCGCCTGCTCAATGGCGAACCGCTCTCGCTGCGCGGCGACACCCTGCTCCACACCGTACTCGTCCTGCCTGAAACCCTGACCCTGGCCGAGATCATTGAGCACTTCAAGATGATGCGGGAAGACTTTGCGCTGATCATCAACGAATACGCGCTGATCGTTGGTCTGATCACCTTCAGCGACGTTTCCAGTACCTTGATGGGCAACTCTCTGGTGACAGCGGCGGAGGAACAGATCATTCAGCGCGATGTCGACTCCTGGCTAGTTGATGGCCTGACCCCGGTCGGTGATCTTGAGCACGTTCTCGACATCGAACCCTTCCCGGACGATGACCAGTACGAAACGATTGCCGGCTTCATGATGTACGTGCTGCGCAAAGTGCCGCGGCCAACCGAAAGCGTCATACACGCCGGCTTCAAGTTCGAGGTGATCGATATCGACAACCACAAGATCGACCAGTTATTGGTGACGCGAGTCCCCAAATGAATGTCTGGATTGCCTTGCTTACCGCTCTGCTCGCCTTGCCGGCAAATGCAGAGATTTACAAATGTCGGCAGGCTAATGGCAAAACCGAAATTTCCAACTCACCCTGCTCGGGGGGCAGCAACACGGTCACCGTGCGGCCCGACGATACGGTGTCCGAGGAAAACCGCCGGCAAGCGGAACGCAACGTTGAGCGCATGCAAAGTTTTGTTGAAAAGCGCGAGGCCGAACAGCTCGCCGATGAAAAAATCGAGCAAGAACGGCAAGCCGGCGAACGCCAATTGGCGGCGCAACAACGGGTTTATGAATCAACCAGTATGGACAATTGTCTGCGCGAACTCGCCCAACAAAGCATCGACACGCAGCGCCGAGCCGAACTGGAAGCGATCTGCCGAGCCAAGGCAAAAAATGAACCGACGGTCATCGGGGTGCCAGTCTATGGCGGGGGTGGCGCGGGCACCTGCATCCAGAACGTCATGCGTCTGCATCTCTCACCGGCGGAACAAAACCGGCGCATCAACCAATGCCAGCGCGTATTCCACCCAGCACCGCTGCCTTCACCTTTGCCGCCTCCGCACCGCGAACCGAAAGCGGAAAACAAACCCGGCAAAAACGCCTGCCCACGCGGTGACAAATACTGCGTCAGGTAAGGTAGTGAAGAATTGTGGCGGAAATTGCGTTGATTTTTGAAATGCTGCGGTCAACGCAATATTTAGCCGAATTTCGCGGGGTTAAACCCTGGCGCCAAACGCGGCCGGTCTACTCACGTTTGCATTTTGCGCAAACAGGAACCCAGCTACACGCTGGATTCCCGTTCGCGGGACTAAAGATTTACCAAGCAAAAAATCAACCGTGACCCAGACGCCGCCTAAACACGGAAATGCGAAACCGCTGTTTTCAAACTTTGTGAAACCGTGACCAAACGCGTCGCGGTATCGGCAACGCTGGCGACCGCTGCCGAATTCTCCTCCGACATCTAGGCAATCAATTCCACATTGCGTGACAGCTCAGACGAAGCGCTTCGCTGCTCGCGCATCGCTTCTGAAATACCGGCAATCGCCTCGCTGACCGTTTCGGTCGCATGGCTAATGCCCTGCATCGAAGCACTGGCCGCTTGCGCCGTTATCACCACGTCGCCAACCAGGGTGCAATTGCCCTGCATGCTGGTCACCGCGCCCGCCACACCGCCCTGAATGCGGGTAATGACCGTGCTGATTTCCTGCACCGAAGCGGTAGTTCGCTCGGCCAGCTTGCGTACCTCGTCGGCCACCACGGCAAAACCGCGCCCTTGTTCGCCGGCTCTGGCTGCCTCAATCGCTGCATTCAGTGCCAGGAGATTGGTTTGGTCAGCAACCTCACGAATGACCGTGGTGATATTGCCGATCTGCTTCACCTGTTCCGACAGCGCCTGAATTTGCTCCGCGGTTTCACCCACGCTAACCGCAACCTGTTCGATCCGGCTAACGGCCTGTTGAACACCGCGCCCACTCTCAACCGCCAAATCGCCGGCTTCCGAGGCGCGATGGTCAGCAGCATCAGCGCTCGAGCTAACGTGTTCGATACTGACGGTCAATTGCTCAACTGCGGCCGCTGATGAGGACGTCGAATTCGATTGACTCTGCGAGCTGGCCGAGACCTGTTGCGCAGTGGTCGATAGCTGATTGGCCGACATCGACAACTCATCGCTATTACGGGCAATCTGCCCCACAGTGACCGCCAAATCCTGACGCATTTTCTCCATCGATTGAATCAGTTGCCCTGCTTCGTCATTAGAAAATGCGCTTGGCGTATTGGCGGTCGAGAGATCGCCTTTCGCGATAGCGGCGGCCAGATGATTGGCCTCGCGCAGTCGAGCCCCAAGACCGGCACGAATTTGCAGGGCCAAACCACCCACGATCAAAATAGCGATGGCTGAGATTGCCAATGAGAGCGCGGTAGCAAGGCTCTTGGCGGCAACGGCCTCTTCGGAGGAATTTTTGCCGAGCTTTTCATTGAAATGCATGTGTTTTTGCAAGGCATCATTAAATTGCCGTGCCACCGCAACCGTCTTGTTGGTCTGCTCCCTGGCCTCCTCATTTCGATTCTGGCGGGACAAATCGATGACCTTCTTCAACTCCACTAAGTAGGCGGCAAAAGTCCGCTTGTTCTCGGCCAGCAATTGCCGATCCTCGTCATTAATGATCAACGGCTCATAGGCGTTAAGGGAATTCTCGACACCGCGAGCAGCCTCATCAATTGAGGTTTCGATGCTTTTCATTGCATTTTCATCAGTACTCAGAATGTGTCGGTACTTGCGCGCCCGCACTTGAGCGAATTGCTTAAGCACATCATCCAGCAGCAATACGCTTGGTACGACATTTTCATTACCAAAGTTGGCCGCATCATAAACACGGTTCATTTGATAAAGACTCATGCCACTCACCAAGCAGAGCGAAAGCAAGGCAGTTAACATCAAAACAAGCAGTCGTTTGGAAATAGTCATGAAATCGTCCCCTCGTGGTTTCTTGGCAGGTATGGGTGCTTGAATGAACTAGCACGGATACAAAGTTTCACTCTTAACACAATCGATAATAGTATCAATTTTAACAAAATAAACACCAGCCAAAACAAAGCTAATGTGAATATTTTCGAGGCGAACGATTTTTCTCCGCATGACTGCGGAATCCAAATAGCAACAGAATCAAGGTCTAAACAGAAGATTTACATCGGAAATGGGGTTAACCGCAGCAAGCGGATCTGCTAAATCACTTAGCGATTCTTATGTCAGCCACCTGCGCAGATGGGCGGAAAAGCGCTGAAGCGGCCGGCTGATGAAGAAATAGCTTTCAGCGCCCAAACATATGAATGGCAGCGCATTATCTTCAATGGGCACAGTTTTCCCCGACGCCTGAACCGGTGAAAAACCGAGAAGCCAAAGCTCGCCTAGCCGATGATAGTTTTGATATCAGTTTGGGCTAGGCAACATTCAGACCGTCTTGTGCTCTTCGCCTTCCTTGGTCTGGCGACCCAGCGTCAGTTCGGTGTTTTCACTGAGCGCGAAGAAGAAAGCTTCGACTGCTTTGGGTTCGCCGGTTGCGGCAAAGGTGGTCTGACCACAATCGCACTGCCCAACCCAGATCGCATCAATACCGCGCAAACCGCGCGTACTGACCGGATGAATGGCTGTCACATCTGCGTTACAACCATTGCACACCAGCTTTTCCGGCCGTGTCGCTTCGATTTTGGCCTGCGCCTGCGCTGCTCGCTGGGCTGTCGTACCGCGTTGTTTAGCCTGTCCCATCACATTCTCCGGTTATTTAACTGAGCGCGGAGAATAACGGGCGCGATGCGGAATGTCGATTCGGTTCGCCCTGAAAAACCAGGCTGTATCAGCGTCAAAACAACCTGCTAACGACGCTCGACCCACCACATCATGCCGATTGCGGCGAGCAGGAATAAGGATGATGGCGCTGCAGCGCTGGCAAACGGCGGCCAGGCGTTGATGATTCCCAGGTTCGAGAACAAACCATTCAGGGCGTAGAACAGAATGCCCAACATTACGCCGGCAAAAATCTTCAGGCTGACCCCACCGACCCGGTTGTGCGAATAGCCAAAGGGTAAGGCCAGGGAAACCATGACAAAGGCAGCCAGCGGATAAATCACTTTCTTCCAGACAGCGATTTCATAACGCTCAGTGGTTTGCTTGTTGGCCGACAAGTGCTGGGTGTAATTGAGCAAACCGAAAAGTGACATCCGTTCGGGCGTCACCATCAAAACAGACATTAATTCCGGGTTGACCGCAGAATGCCACTCACCTGTTTCGCTGCGCTCCACCCGAGCCACATCCTTTTCCAGAACGGTTTTCACCACCCCTTTTAGTCGCCAGCCATTGCCCAACTCAAAGGAGGCTTCGCTCGCTTCGGTGACTGACTTGAGCGCATTTTCCAGATCAAATTCGTAGATCCGGATTTTCTTGAGCAGGCCTTCGGGAGTTGCTTCGCCAATGTTGATGAAACTACGCCCATCCTTCACCCACAGACCGGTTTCAAAGCCCTTTTGAGCAATGACCCGGCTCATTCCCTTGAGACGAATCTCCTGCGTGATGCGCTCGGCAAAAGGCACCAGGCTTTCCCCAACGGCAAAGGTCAGGACGGCAAGTACGAGAGCCACTCTGAACAGGGTCATCAGCAATTGCCGGGTAGCCAACCCGGAAGCGCGCAGAACGGTAATCTCGGAATGCCGCGCCAGCGTCGAGAGCGCGAACAAGGTTCCGATCAGGGTCGCGATGGGGATAAGTTCATAGATCAGCCCGGGCAAACCCAGCACCACAAAGACGACGGCATGCCACATTTGCTGGCCGTGCTTGCCGACATCCCTCAATTCGTTGATCAGCTCAAAAAAGCTAAAGATCACCAGAAATGCGACAAGAACAAGTGCTACCGCCGCGAAGGTTTCCCGCATCAGGTAACGTTGGTAGAGCTTCAAGCGAAAAATCATGACTGCTTTCTCTGCCAGGGCATATTTATCGCAATACGACGGTAAAACAAAAAGATCAGCGGCAACAGCATCATTGCATGCACGGCCCAGACCCCGATCCAGAATGAAAGCTTGCCTTGAGCCACCCAGGCTTGAGCCACTGAAATCAGATTGCTGTAAATCGCGTAAATCAGTACGGCGATCAGCATGTTGGCCGAACGCCCGGCGCGCGGGTTAACGTAGGAAAGCGGAATCGCCAGCAAGGCGAGGATCAGCGCGGACACCGGCATGCCGATACGCCACAGCAACTCGCCGCGCGCCTTGTTGCTTGAATCCTGGATCAACTCATGGATAGGCAAACCACGGGGAGAACTTTCGGTCGGCTCGACCGAAGCATTCTCGACCCGCACTCGATAGCGCTCGAACTCCATTACCTTGAACTGCGGCGTTCCGGGCTCAACTTCGTAGCGCCGACCACGCTCCAGCACAATAAAGCGGTCGCCGTTCTCGGCAATCTCCTGATGGCCGGAATTGGACATCACGACCCCTAATTGCCCTTCTTGCATCGAGGCAAGGAAAACATTGGCAACCTGACTCGCGTCATCAGCCATTGCCTCAACGAAAAATACCCGCTCCCCTTTTTTGGTTTCCCGGAAAACGCCGGGCGATATCTGGGAAAGCTCGCTACGCGCCGAAAGCTTCTGCTTGTATTCAGCCCGGCTTTGATTCGCCCAAGGCGAGAGAAAACTGGAGAGAACGGCAATCGCCAGAACAATGGGCAAGGCAAACTTCAGGACGGGACGCAACCAGTCGGTCAGCGGGCGTCCGCAGGAAAACCAGACCACCATTTCAGAGTCGCGGTAGGCCCGCGACAAACTGAGCAATACCGATACGAAAAGCGTCAAGGAGAGCAAAATCGGCATGAAATTGAGGGCCGAAAACCCCAGCATAGAAGCCACGGCTTCGGGCGCAATGCGTCCGCCGGCGGCTTCTTTCAGCAACCGAATCAATTGACTGGAGGTCAGGATGGCCAGTAGCACGACACTGATGCCGGCAGCTGCCTGAGCAAATTCGCGCCGGGCGGCGCGGTCGAATATCATGCTTTGACGAAACCGAAAAAATACGAGGATAATCCCTCAAACACCGATATTTCCTTGATCAGGAGCAGCCTGTGGAATTTAGCATAAAAAGTGGTAGCCCGGAAAAGCAGCGTAGCGCTTGCGTTGTGGCCGGTGTCTTCGAATCGAGGAAACTCACCCTTCCCGCCGAATTGCTCGATAACGCGTCCGACGGTTATATCTCCGAGATCGTTCGCCGTGGCGACATGGAAGGCAAGGCGGGAACCACGCTACTGCTGCAAAAGGTACCCGGCACCTTGAGCGAACGCGTCTTGCTGGTCGGTCTCGGCAAGGAAAAGGATTTCCGCGAGAAGGAATTCTGTAATGCGGTGCGAACTGCGGTCAAAACGCTCAATGAAACAGGCGCCTTCGATGCCTCCATTTTTCTGACTGAACTGGCCGTCAAAAAACGCAGTGTCGCCTGGCGTATTCGTCAAACCGCAATGATCGCGCTGGATGCAACTTACAAATTTGATCAATTCAAGAGCAAGAAGGATGAAGTTCGCCGTCCATTGCGCAAGCTGACACTCGGTGTCGAACGGCGCAATGAGCTGGCACTCTCCGAAGAGGCGCTCAATCAGGGTATCGCCATCGCTCAAGGCATGGCGCTGGCAAAAACACTCGGCAACTTGCCGCCCAACATTTGCCACCCGAGCTATCTCGCCGAGCAGGCACAGGCGATGGCCGCCGAGTTCAAGCTGGGCTGCGAAATTCTTGACACTGCCGACATGGAAAAACTCGGCATGCATTCCCTGCTCTCGGTCGCCCGTGGCGCGCATCAACCGCCCAAGCTGATCGTGCTCAGCTACAAGGGTGCCAAGGCCAGCGAGAAGCCAATCGTCCTGGTCGGCAAAGGGGTTACTTTCGATACCGGCGGCATTTCCTTGAAGCCCGCCGCCGAAATGGACGAGATGAAGTACGACATGTGTGGCGCAGCCGGCGTTCTGGGCACCATGCAGGCCGTTGCCCGGATGCAGTTGCCGATCAATCTGACCGTAATCGTTCCGGCCACCGAAAACATGCCCGGTGGCAATGCCTCGCGCCCTGGCGACATCGTCACCTCAATGTCTGGCCAGACGATTGAAATTCTCAATACCGACGCCGAAGGCCGCCTGATTCTGTGCGATGCATTGACCTACGCCGAACGCTTCGAGCCGGATACCGTGATCGACGTCGCCACCCTGACCGGCGCCTGTGTCGTAGCGCTTGGCGGTGTCGCCAGCGGCCTGTTTGCCAACAAGGACAGCCTGGCCCACGAGCTTCTCGATGCCGGTAACGAAGCCCACGACCGCGCCTGGCACATGCCGCTGTGGGACGACTATCAGGAACTGCTCAAAAGTCCGTTTGCCGACATGGGCAACATCGGCGGCCGTTGGGGCGGCGCGATCACGGCAGCCTGTTTCCTGTCGCGCTTCACCAAGAAATACGACTGGGCGCACCTCGACATTGCCGGCACCGCCTGGAAATCGGGTGCAGAAAAAGGCGCCACGGGCCGCCCCGTTCCCCTGCTCACCCATTACCTGATGCAGCGCGCCGGAAAACTGAGTTGACCCAGGTTTTTTTCTATCACGGGGCGGCGGACAAGATCGCCGCCGCCTGCGCATTGCTCAGCGGCGCTTATGCCAAGAAAAAGCCCATGCTGGTTTTTGCCCCGGAAAAAGAGATCGCAAACAGCGTCGACCGCATGCTTTGGACTCAGCCGGCACTCAGTTTCGTGCCGCATTGTCGGGCTGACTCGCCGCTTGCCGCTGAAACTCCCATTTTGATCACCGACTCTCTGGAAACCTTGCCGCAAGATGAAAGGCTGATGAATCTCAGCCAAATCGTGCCCCCTGGTTTTTCCCGTTTCCAAAGCCTGATCGAAGTAGTTGGCCAGGCCGATGACGAACGCGCCGCGGCCCGTGATCGCGTCAAGTTTTACAAGGATCGCGGCTACGAGGTTCGTTACTTCGACCTCAGCGAGCGATAAGAAACCCAGTGCCAAGCCCCATTCTCGCTCGTGCCGATGCGCTGATGCAGCGCCGGCGCCAAGCCAACGAATTCGACGGTGTTCCGGTGTTGACCGACGCCATCGACGACGAAGACGACATTCCGGTCCTGATTGACGCCGAAGTACCGATGCAACTCGTCGAGCACGGCGATGACTCGATCATGGAATCCCCGGTCGAGAGCAATCAGGCGATCCCCGAACCAACTGTTCTAAATAATGCGGTTTTCGATTCTGCGATGCGCGAGACTTTGGCCCATGAATTGGCCCACCGTGTCCAACAGCGCATCACCGCAGAATTGCCGCGCATCATCGAATCAACCCTCCGCGATTTTCTGGCCGAACAGGAAATGATTTCCGCGCTGACTTCCCGAGACTGAAAACGCGAACCGCCCGCCGGATGGCAAGGGCAATCACGTGAATGAGCGCCGGAGATGGCGCTTGAAGCCGGTATAATTCGCGGTTTTCCGTTTAAGTCCAAGCACATGGAACTCGCCAAAGCTTTCGAACCAGCCGATATTGAACGCCGCTGGTACCCCGAGTGGGAAGCCCAAAATTACTTCGCTGCGGGTGTTGACCGCAGCAAACTCCCTGAAGAGAACTTCTGCATTCTGCTGCCGCCGCCCAATGTCACCGGCACGCTGCACATGGGGCACGGCTTCAACCAGACGCTGATGGACGCACTCACCCGCTATTACCGGATGCGTGGCCACAACACCCTTTGGCAGCCGGGCACCGACCACGCCGGCATCGCGACGCAGATCGTCGTTGAGCGCCAACTGGATGCGCAGGGCATTTCCCGTCACGACCTCGGCCGCGAGAAATTCCTGGAAAAAGTCTGGGAATGGAAGGAATACTCCGGCGGCACGATTACCCGCCAGATGCGCCGGATGGGCACCAGCCCGGACTGGCAGCGCGAGCGTTTCACGATGGACGCCGGCCTCAACAAGATCGTCACCGAAACCTTCGTCCGCCTCTACAACGAAGGCCTGATTTACCGTGGCAAGCGCCTGGTGAACTGGGACCCGAAGCTGAATACCGCTGTTTCCGACCTCGAAGTCGTGCAGGAAGAAGAAGACGGCTTCATGTGGCACATCCGCTACCCGCTGGCCGATGGCAGCGGTAGCCTGGTCGTCGCCACGACCCGGCCGGAAACCATGCTTGGCGACACCGCCGTGATGGTGCATCCGGAAGACGAACGCTACAAACACATGATCGGCCAGATGGTGAAACTGCCGCTGACTGATCGCGAAATTCCGATCATTGCCGACAGCTACGTCGATCTCGAATTCGGCACCGGCTGCGTCAAAGTCACGCCGGCCCATGACTTCAACGACTACGCGGTTGGCCAGCGCCACGGCCTGCCGATGATCTCCATCCTGACGCTGGATGCGAAGATCAACGAAAACGCCCCGGAAAAATACCGCGGACTCGATCGCTTCGATGCCCGCAAGGCTATCGTTGCCGACCTCGAAACTCTCGGCATCCTGGAAAAGACCGACAAGCACAAACTCAAGGTGCCGCGTGGCGACCGGACCAATGTCGTGATCGAGCCGATGCTCACCGACCAGTGGTTTGTCGCGATGTCCAAGCCGGGCGAGGATGGCAAGTCGATCACCGAAAAAGCGCTGGAAGTTGTCCATTCCGGCGAGATCAAGTTCTACCCGGAAAACTGGGTCAACACCTACAACCAGTGGCTGAACAACATCCAGGACTGGTGTATTTCCCGCCAACTCTGGTGGGGCCACCAGATTCCGGCCTGGTACGGTGACAACGGCGAAATTTTCGTTGCCCAAAGCGAGGAAGAAGCCAGGGCAGAAGCTGCCAAGACGGGCTACACCGGCGCGCTGAAGCGTGACGAGGATGTCCTCGATACCTGGTATTCAAGCGCCCTGTGGCCGTTCTCGACGCTGGACTGGACCGGTGACGAGGCGATCGATGCCGCCAACCCGCTGCTCCAGCAATACCTGCCCTCTTCCGTGCTGGTCACCGGCTTCGACATCATTTTCTTCTGGGTTGCCCGGATGGTGATGATGACCAAGCACATCACCGGCAAGATCCCGTTCAAGCACGTTTATGTGCACGGCCTGATCCGCGATGGCGAAGGCCAGAAGATGTCCAAGTCGAAGGGCAACGTGCTCGACCCGATCGACCTGATCGACGGCATCGGCCTTGAGGCGCTGATCGAGAAGCGCACCACCGGCCTGATGAATCCGAAGCAGGCCGAAAGCATCGCCAAGAAGACGAAGAAGGAATTCCCGGAAGGCATCCCGGCTTTCGGCACCGATGCGCTGCGCTTCACTTTCGCCAGCCTCGCCTCACCGGGCCGCGACATCAAGTTCGACCTGAATCGCTGCGATGGCTACCGCAATTTCTGCAACAAGCTGTGGAACGCCACCCGCTTCGTGCTGATGAATGTCGAGGGCCACGATCTGGCGCTGGATCACCAGCAAGGCGCCGATGGGGCATGTACGGTCGACGGTGAAAAGAGGCTCAAATTCAGTTTTGCCGACCGCTGGATCGTCAGCCAGTTGCAACGTGTCGAGCAGGAAGTCGAGCAGCATTTCACCGACTACCGTTTTGACCTCGCGGCGCAGGCCATCTACAAATTCGTCTGGGACGAGTTCTGCGACTGGTATCTGGAAATTGCCAAGGTCGAGATTCAGACCGGCGATGACGCCCAGCAACGCGGTGCCCGCCGGACGCTGATCCGGACGCTGGAAGCCGTCTTGCGCCTGGCCCATCCGTTGATCCCGTTCATCACCGAAGAACTGTGGCAGACGGTGGCGCCGATTGCCGGCCGCAAGACGCACGACTCGATCATGCTCGCCGCTTACCCGCGGACCGATCTGTCACGGATTGACGAAGCCGCCGAAGGCAAGGTTGAACACCTGAAAGCGCTGGCTTACGCCTGCCGCAATTTGCGTGGCGAGATGAATCTCTCACCCGCCCAGCGCATGCCGCTCATCGTCGCTGGCGGCGGTGCCGACATCGCCGCCTTCGCCCCCATCCTGCAAGCGCTGGCCAAGCTTTCCGAGGTACAGATCGTTGATGAGATGCCGGTCGACGAAATGTCGCCGGTTGCGGTCGTCGGTGAAACCCGCCTGATGCTCAAGGTGGAAGTCGATCCCGCAGCGGAACGCGAGCGTCTGGCCAAGGAAATCGAAAAACTGGAAAAGCAGATTTCGATCGCCCAGAACAAGCTTTCCAATGAAGGTTTTGTCGCCCGCGCCCCGGCTGCCGTGGTCGATCAGGAAAAACAACGGGTTGCTGATTTCACGGCAACGCTGGAAAAGCTCAAACCCCAACTCGCCAAACTTGGCTAAACAAAGGAAATAAATGTCTCTCGACAAACGCGGCATGTTTGCCAAAATCTTTCTCGCGATGATGATTTTCTGTGCCTTGGTCTGGGTCTGGACCGTCGCCTTCATCATCACCTGGCCGTGGGATAAAACCTCGGTCTGGAAGCCGGAGTTCAGGGTGGCCGCTGTTTGCAAGGATGGCGAAATCTGCGGCATTCCTTACGGGCAACTGGCTGAAGCCAAGAGCCAAGGGTTGTTCAGTACGCTCGTCATCCCGACCGATGCTGGCGATGTGATGGAAGAAATGAACTGGCTCAAGTGGAAGAAGACGGATGGCGTCATCGAAGTCAAAGCCTCATCCTGGCACTTCCAGACGACGATTCGTTACACCGTGGAAAATGAGACACCGGTGCTTGTCGAATATCAGGATGTCGGCGCCAAGGCGCTCTACTTCGGCATGGCCGCCGGCCTCTTCTCGCTGATTGGCCTTTATCTGCGCAAACTACGCAGCTGATCGCAGCCTGAGACGCATTGCTGCGGTCAACGGCCTGAAAATGCTAATTTTCAGGCCGTTTTTGTATCGGACTTTAAAGCGCCATCTAGTAGCTCAACCCGAATCAGACCCCGCAGCGCGTTACCCAAGCAGAAACCTGCTTGCAGATCCGCCGGTTGCAAAACTGCCTCAATCGCATCGCCACTCGCGAGCAACTCGGCCCGCAACACGCCGGGCAGGCAACCGCTAGCCAGTGGCGGCGTCAGCAACCGGCCAGCGCGCTCGACAAAAATATTGCTGCGTGCACCTTCGGCCACTTCGCCACGCTCGTTCAGGAAAATTACATCGAAGATTGAGGCATCAGCGGGCAGTTGATGCAAAGCCGCGTCGTAGAGGCGGCGCTCGGTGGTTTTATGGCGGCGCAGCGGGTCCGTCGAGTCGATTCGTTCCGTAGCCATTTGGGCGTAACGTCGGCAGGCCGGTTCTTCCGGCAATTCAAACGCCTGCACTTCAATCGCCCCGGACTTGGCAAGGGTTAGCCGAACCCGCCAATTGCCCGCCAGCGGTTGCGCCGCAAGCTGCCGCCGAACCACCGCCTCATCCAAGGCAAAACCAAACCATGCCGCCGAATGCTGCAAGCGCGCCAGATGCCCGGCCAGGCGCGGGTATTGGCCGTTTTCACGGCGCAGGGTTTCAATCAATTTCAGGCCCGGATCGCAATCGCTCAGAAAACGGGCTTTGAGCAGGCACTCCTGCCATTCAGCATCCGGCTGCGAGTCCGCCACAATGCCACTGCCAATACCCAATATTCCCAATTTACCTGACTGGTCGGCCTTAAGTTCCAGCGTACGAATCGCCACATTGAGCCGAAAATCACCATTCGGGGCGAGCCAACCGAGGGCGCCGGTGTAAATGCCGCGCGGCGAATTTTCTAGTTCAGCCGCAATCTGCATGGCGCGTATTTTGGGTGCCCCGGTGATTGAGCCACAGGGGAAAAGCGCCGCCAAAACATCGGCAAAATCACGCCTGCCAATCCGCGCCGAGACTGCCGACACCATCTGCCAGACCGTCGGGTAATCCTCGATCTCGAATAGCTGATCGACCACAACACTGCCATTCTCGGCAATGCGCCCGAGATCGTTCCGCAGCAGATCGACAATCATCAGGTTTTCGGCCTGATCTTTTTCGGAGGCCCGCAACTGCGCCGGCGGCAAGTGGCGGGGTAAGGTTCCCTTCATCGGCCGGGTGCGCAGCCGATCCGCGGTGCGTTCGAGGAACAACTCCGGCGAGAGTGAAACCAGCCCCTGCCGGGCATCGCCGACAAAGCCACCGAAGCGCACCGGTTGGCGCTGGCGCAAACGGGCATAGAGATCAAGCGGCGCCCCGAACCATTCAAACTCGACGGAAAAGGTCAGGTTAACCTGATAGCAATCACCCTCGGAAATCAGCTGTTTTATCCGGTTGACCGCAGCAAGGTGCTGATTTTCTGAAATTAGCGGCTGCAATCCGCCGACACCCGCCGCCGCATCGCTCACCTGCCCGGCCAGCCAGTTTTCGGCCGCGTCCGCAGTCAAGGGCGAACAATCAGCGAAGCGCCAGAAGCGCGCCAATGGTTGAGCCGCTGAAGGCTGCCAGCCTACGGGGGCCGCCTTGGGTTCAAGCAGGTAACCCAACTCGTAATCCAGCGCGGCAATCGCCCAGCCGGGCTCGGCTTTGAGGCGGGCCAGCGTTTCGGCCAGGGTCAGCGCATCCCAAACGACCAGACAGTCAATCAGCCGCTCAAAAAGCCAAGCGGCGGGTTCGCCTGCAGGCGCCCGCCGATCTTCAAGGAATGCGTAAAACGTGGGGTTTATTTGCGCTTCAGGAAAAACTCGAAGACGCGGTTTTCTTCTTTTTGCCCGACCAGCTCATTCCCGGTCTGTTTGGCAAAAGCCGGAAAATCTTTCAACGAGCCGGAGTCGGTCGCCTGCACGCGCAAGATCTGGCCAGTTTCCATTTCAGCCAATGTCTTCTTGGTACGGAGGATGGGCAGCGGACAGTTCAGTCCCTTTACGTCGAGATCGCGATCAAATTCCATGGTCGTTTAGCTTCCTGATAAGGCCGGGCATTTTACCCTCAATTGCGCTTTTCCTTGAGCTCCTCAAGGAGCTGGCGCTTCAGTTCACGCAGACGCGCATCAATCACCGAGAGTTCAAAAAAATTGGCATCACCCGCCCGTTCAGCCAGTTGCAATTGCTCAACGGCAGCCGCCGTCTGGCCCTGTAACGCAAATGCCTGAGCCAGCGCCTGATGCTGCTGCGCCTTGCGCCCCAGGCCGGCATAGCTCTCGGCGCGCATTTTGTGAAGACGAACATCGTCGGGGTAGTTTTGAAGCTGGGCCTCGGAAAAACGCAGCGAATCATCAAATCGCCGGGCCGCAATCAGTGCGCCGTCATAGCCATAGAGCAAGCCCATATGCAGCGGGAAACGCACCATCGCATCGCGATAGACGCTTAATCCGGCATCGACATTGCCTCCGGCAATCCGAATATCCGCCAGCAAGCGTTCAATCATCGCCGCTGAAACCTTCAGTTGCCGCGCTGCCAGAATTTCTCGCTCCGCACCGGCCCAGTCACGCCCGCGATACAGCGCATAGGCCAATCCATAGCGAGCGGCGGCCTCGGCGGCATATTTCTTCTCGCTGAGTAAAGTTTCAAAATCCTTGATCGCTTCGCGCGGCGTTCCCTGCATCGCCCGCAACTTGGCGCGTACCAACTGAAAGTCGACGCTGTCCGGCATCTGGCGATAACCGATCGGTTGTTCGCGGTTCTGCATGTCGGTCAGGCGCTCTCCGGTCAGCGGGTGGGTGCGCAAATAAGCCGTTGCATTGTTTTCATAGAGCCGGACGGCGCGTTGCAGTCGCTCGAAAAACGCCGACATGCCGCGCACGTCAAAGCCCGATTTGCGCAGGATGTCAAAACCCTGGCGGTCCGCCTCGCGTTCAAAATCGCGGGAAAAGGCCAGTTGCGCCGATATCGCCCCGGCCTGCGTCGTCGCAATCGCCGCACCGGCAACCTGGCCGCTGGAACGGGCAGCCAGCAGCGCCAGCCCCATCGCCACCATCGAGGCCATGCCGATCTTCTTGGACTGAAAAACCTGGCGCGCAATATGGCGCTGCGTCACGTGCGAAATCTCATGCGCCATCACGCCAGCCAGTTCGGACTCCGACTGTGCGGACAGGATCAGGCCGCTGTGAACGCCGATATAGCCGCCGGGCATGGCAAAAGCGTTGATGTTTTGGTCGTTGATCGGAAAGAAAAAGAAGCCCAGCCCCGGATCATTACTGACCGCCGCCAGCTGCCCGCCCAGTTGGTTGAGGTAGGCTTCGACATCCGAGTCGTCGAGATACGAAGGTTCCCGCCAGCGGATTTCATGCATGATCTGCTGGCCGATTTTTTTCTCCATCGGCAGCGACAATTCATTGCTGGCGACATCGCCCAATTCCGGCAAGTCGTCCGCACGCAGCGGTTGCAGAACCAGGGAACACGCCAGAATTCCGGCCACGAGACGGTGGGCAATAAGCATGGTGCTATGATACCGCAGCCCGAAAAGCCGCCTCTCTGGCGATTCGTAACCTTGCGTGAATTCCTGTGACAAACCAGACCCTTACCCACTTTGACAGCACCGGCCAGGCCCATATGGTCGATGTTGGCAGCAAAACCGAAACGGCGCGCGTGGCGCGTGCAGCCGGCAGCATTTTCATGAAACCGGAAACCCTGGCGCTGATTCGTTCCGGCACCGCCAAGAAGGGCGACGTGCTGGGCATTGCCCGGATCGCCGCAATCCAGGCCTCAAAACGAACCGGCGATCTGATCCCGCTTTGCCACCCGATTGCCCTGACTCGCGTCACGGCCGACTTCATCATTGATGAGGCGCAGAATGCCGTTCATTGCACCGTCACAGCCGAATGTTTTGGCCGAACCGGCGTTGAAATGGAAGCACTGACCGCGACATCAGTTGGCCTGCTGACCATTTATGACATGGCCAAGGCCGTCGACCGTGGCATGCGCATCGACAATATCCGGCTACTGGAAAAATCCGGTGGCAAATCCGGGCACTGGATTGCCGAATAAGCGTCTGGAGAAGAAATCCATGTTTGAACTCCGTAGAAAACTGCTCAAAGGCGGCTCCGTGGCCGCCCTGCTCTCACCGTTGCTCGGCACCGGCTTGCTCGTGCCCACCAGCGTACTGGCTGCAGACTGGAACCGGCCTGCCTTTGGCACCCGCAATATTGGCGATGCCCTGAAGGCCTATGGCAATGCAAATACCGCTAGCGAATCCCCGGACATCGTGATCAGTGCACCGGAGATTGCCGAAAACGGCGCGAAGGTCGAGATCGAAATCACCAGCAATATCGAAAACACCCGCAGCCTGGCTATTTTTGCCGACAAAAATCCGATGCCGCTCTCCGCCATTCTGGAGTTTTCCGGCCCGGCCCTGCCTTACGCCCGCGTCCAGCTAAAGCTCGCGGAAACAACGCGGGTGCGCGCTGTGGTCAAAACATTGGATGGCAAAACCCACGTTGCCTTCCGCGAAATCAAAGTTACGCTCGGCGGCTGCGGAGGTTAAGCATGGGGGAACAGATCAAAATTCGCGCCCAGATCAAGGGTGACATGACAGACATCCGCATCCTGATGCAGCACCCGATGGAAACCGGGCAGCGCAAGGATGACAAGGGGCAGACTCTGGCGATGCATTTCATTCAGACTTTTACCGTCAGCCACAATGGCAAAACGATGATCGAGGGTCAGCTCAACACCTCGGTTTCCAAGAATCCGCTATTCGCCTTCAAGGCACGCGGGATCAAGGTCGGTGACAAGATCAGCGTCAGTTGGCAGGACAGCGCCGGCGACAAGCGGCAGGACGAGATCGTCGTCAGCTAGATCGGCCAGGCGGGTGATGGCCGGCAGAAAAACCTCTGTCACCAGCACCTGCTGCGCGCCAAGGCGATGCATCGAACGCCTGGCCCACAGGTAATCAGCCGATTTTCCGAGCACCACGGCACGCCGAAACAGCGGGTGCCGGCGATCGAGGCGGCGATATTCAATGACGCCCCGACGGAAGCCCGGATAGGTAAAAAGCAGCGACCCCAGCGAGCGGCTGCCCAAGCGCGACAGCCAGCGGGTCAAACGGCCATTTGCTGCGGTCGACAGCGTGGTATGGGCAAAAATCACCGGCACGCCATCGCACTCCAGCACGACTTCGCGCACCCAGGCTTGGCGACGATGCGGCAACTCGTCAGCCAGCGGTTCATCCTTGGCGGATTTCAACACCCGAACACGAAAATGGCGACAAGCCCGCTGGCAGCGTGCGGTCAATGAATCCGGCTCAGTCAGCCAGGAACGCAGCGCCTCGTCTTGCCTGAACCCCAACAGCCTGGCGTGCCAGCCACCGACTGCCATTACTGCGGCCGCGGCGCTTTGTCGATGCCGTTCAGCTTGAGACCGGGCTTCAGACCGCGCTGGGCAAACCAGCCGATATTCATCTCAAGGGCGTAGCGCGCCGGCTTGCGGGCGCAATGGTTGTCTTCAGTCTGCGGCTGCATGTCTTCAATATTGATGATCGTGCCAGCCTCGTCAATGAAGGCAACTGACAATGGAATGAATGTATTGCGCATCCACATGCAATGCGTGTTGTTCTGCGGGAAGACGAAGAGCATGCCGCGCTGCGGCGGCATCGTTTTGCGCTGCATCAGGCCGACCTGGCGATTCTGGTCGGTGGCGGCCACTTCCGCCTCGATACGGTGGAATCCTGCGGTCAACTCTAAAACCGGCATGGAATTCTGCGCCAAAGCGGCGAGGCTAAGCAGCAGGCCAGCCAACATAACAACGAATTTGTTACTCACTGAATTTCCCCTCCAAATCCTTGTAAGTCCCGTCGATCTGTCGCCATTGACCGAGCGCCAGACCCTCCAGCGTCGCCGCCCCGATGGCCGCCCGGATCAGGCGCAACGTAGGATACCCGATGGCCGCCGTCATCCGCCGGACCTGACGATTCTTGCCTTCGCGGATACGAATTTCCAGCCAAGAGGTCGGGATCGCGGCGCGGTAGCGAATCGGCGGATCGCGCTGCCACAGCTCCGCAGGCTCGTCGATCAGCCTGACCTTGGCCGGCAGCGCCGAGAAATCTGAAAGCGTGATGCCGGCGCGCAACTTCTCCAGCGCCACCTCGTCGGGCACGCCCTCGACCTGCACCCAGTAGGTTTTTTCCAGCTTGTGTTTCGGGTCGGCAATACGCGCCTGCAACTTGCCGTCGCCGGTCAGAATCAGTAGCCCTTCGCTGTCGGCGTCCAGCCGGCCAGCGACATAAACGCCCTTGAGCGGAATGAATTCATCCAGCGCCCGCCATCTGCCTTCCGGCGTGAACTGACTGAGGACGCCGTAAGGCTTGTTGAGGAGAACGATAGTGGACACGGAGGCTGGATTTCAGGGGGTTACGGAGGGTTGCAATTTTCGCCGATTTTCCCGGTTGACCGCACGATCAACCCTTCTTTCTATGCGTTGCCGCCATAGTCGGAGAATCCACACAAACGAGCCGTTCAATCCGGCGTGGGAACACCGATCCGCGACGTGAAGCATTTGGTGCCCTGGGCGAGACTCGAACTCGCACAGCCTAAGCCACTACCCCCTCAAGATAGCGTGTCTACCAATTTCACCACCAGGGCTGCGGCATCCGGAGATGCTGACCTGCTTCGTACGTCGATGAAGGGGCGCGATTCTAGCGGGGAATCGCCGCGCTGTTAAGCCATTTTTAGTGAAAAAAGGCGTAACCGATCAAAATCGCCCCGACCAGCCCGACGCCATCGGCGATCAGTCCGCAGGCCAGCGCATAGCGGGTCTTGGTGATATTGACGCTGCCGAAATAGACGGCCAGCACGTAAAACGTGGTTTCGGTCGAACCCTGAATGATCGCCGCCAGCTTGCCCTGGAAGGAATCGACGCCGTAGGTCGTCATCACATCCACCATCAGGCCGCGGGCGCCGCTGCCACTCAGTGTTTTCATCAGGCCGACCGGCAGGGCCGGCACGAAATCGTCGTTCAGCCCGAGCGCCAGCACGACGCTGCGGATGGCGCCAATCAGGTAATCCATACCGCCGGTGGTGCGGAAGACCGAGATGGCAACCAGCATGGCGATCAGGTAGGGAATGATCTGCACGGCAACGCCGAAACCCTCCTTGGCACCCTCGACAAAACTCTCATAAACATCAATGCCACGCCACGCGGCCACGGCAACGAAAAGCACGATCACCGACACGATCAGCCCGCTGCCGAGCAGGCCGATCATCTGCGCCATCTGCTCCGGCGGCATGCCGGCCAGCCAGAAATACAGCCCGCCCATCAGCGCCGCGAAGCCGGCGAAGAAGGCCAGCACCGGCTTGCAGAACAGGTTGATGCGCTGCCAGATGGCGACGGCGATCAGCCCGGCACAGAAGGAAACAAAGGTGCCGAGCAGCGTTGGCAGAAAAATATCGGCGGCGTTGAAGCCAACCAGCCCCTGCTTGAGCGCGATGCTTTGGCGGATGGCGATCACCGAGGTCGGAATCAGCGTGATGCCAGCCGTGTTGAGGACCAGGAACATGATCATCGGATTGCTCGCCGTGTCCTTCTGCGGATTGATCTCCTGCAGCTCGCGCATCACCTTCAGGCCGAGCGGCGTTGCGGCGTTGTCCAGCCCGAGCATATTGGCGCTGACATTCATCACGATACTGCCGCTGGCCGGATGGCCGACCGGAATGTCAGGAAAGACGCGGCGGAAAAACGGCCCGAGCGCCCGGCCAAAAAGCTGGATCAGCCCACCGCGCTCGCCGATCTTCATCACCCCCAGCCACAGGCTCATGATGCCGACCAGCCCGATTGAAATATCAAAACCGGTTTTTGCCGTATCGAACAGCCCGGTCAGCACGCGCGTAAAAATATCGAGGTCGCCTTGCAGCAACTGAACCACCGCCGCGACAAAGCCGACGAGGATGAAAGCGACCCAGATTCGATTGAGCACAGGCGGGAAGGCGGCCCGGTGCCATGACGGCGGGCCAGCGGGAAGGTTGAAAGGCGGTCAGTCTAGTGGACGACCGGCCAATTGTCGAAACCGGCGACGCGGCCAGCCGCGGGCTGAAACCGTCATCCTGCGCCGGCAGGAACCGGAACTATCGCTGGGGCCCAGCCTGCTTGGGGAGGACAAATTGGCTTTAGGGGTAAAAACCCCTCAAACCACGGCATCAGCCAGTCAATGCCGGCAACCCCCAAACCTCGCGCAAACCCTCGTATTCCGCCTGCGGCAACTGCACCAGCAACGGCGCCGCCGCACCGTCCAGCCAGCCCGCAATCTCGCTCATATCAGCCAGCGACATGGCCGTACACCCGGCTGTCGGCACGCCCTCATCTGCCCAGACATGCAGAAAAATGCACGACCCCGCCCCCGGCAGCGGCGGCTCGCTGTTATGCGCCACCACCGCTCCCACGGCGTAACGCTCGTCGCTGCGCCGCATGTCCTCGCACGAAGTCCAGTCAATTTGCACCCCGGAGGACTGATCGACGATCCGGTTGTAATGCGCCGAAGCCGGGTCGTCGATCGCCTTGAGATCACGCGTGGCGTACAGATAAGGCAGCTTGGCGGCACGGGCGAAAGGGCTGTCCGGCGCGGCATCACCGAACAGCGCGGTAATCGCGAAAATCCCCGCTGGCGCACAAGCATCACCCTCGCGCTTCTCCCGCCCCGCCCCACCGATTTGCGTATGCAGCCCACGCCCCCACGCCAACCCGGACTTGCCCAGCACCACCCTCACAACAGCACCAACCGGCTGCCACCCCGCTTCAAAACGCGTCCGTTCAAAGCGCTGTAAAACCGCAAAATTGCTGTCCCAACCCGGCGCGATCACCCGCAGCAACTGACAAGACGAGGCTAGTACCGATGCGGTGTTTTGCGGGGAAGGAACTGAAGGAGCCAATGCCATGCTTGTAACTCAAGAGTATTTTTGGGAAGCGCGTTCAGGGAAGAAGTGATTTTTGGCCATTTTTCCCGGTCGACCGCAGCACTGAGTGATTTTATATTTTGCCTTGAAACCCGGGGGCAACTGAGGCTTTGTCCTGCTCCCACGAGACAGCTTCCCGCTGAAGGCGTATTGCCAGAATCAAAACGGCGCCCTGATCCTGTTCAAAACTTTAGAACGCCAGATAGCCCGTGCGTCCGTGGGAAATAAGCAACGCATGTCTACCGAACTCGGCGGGACGACCAATCATTGGGTGACGTACCTGCAACGCCACCGCCTCCTCAATCAAACCAACTGTCTCTAGCACCGACAAAAAATCAGTCTCAATCAGGAAGTCAGTCAGCCCATCGAGATCGGCAAGCGCCTGTTCCGACTAGCCCAGCCTTGGCAAAAGCCAGAAATGCCGATGGTCATTGAACAATGACAAAGCTTTATCCATTAAAGATATTGCGTTTCACCATTTATGCTGCAATGCTGCATTGCTTCAAGCACCGTTCAATCGCGGACTTGATTTAGAAGTTCGGGTGATTGAAGTGCAGAAATCGTGTCGACCGGCGTTATATAAAGTCATCTGACCCAACGAATCATGACCTTATCAGCCTACTCAACTTTATATACACCGCACCAGCAGGAAGTAGGCACCTGCATAGGTGTCTACTAAACGTTGGGCATCACAAGGAGTATCCCCATGAAGTTTTGTCGCGGACGACTTTTTGACCATGTTCATCTTGTCGTGGCAAATCTGGAATCAAGCCGACGCTTTTATGGTGCGGCCATTGGCAGCCTCGGCCTCCCTATTCAGATCGTTGACGGCCCCGGCTTCTTCTACGCCGACGAGTTGTTTGTCGTTCAAGGTGCTGAAGGTCGCTCGAAGGTACACGTGGCTTTTCAAGCTGCTGATCGTGATTGCGTTGCGCGTTTCTACCGCGCAGCACTCGAAGCAGGAGGCATAGATAATGGTGCTCCCGGTGAACGCAAGTACCACCCAGGCTATTACGCCGCATATGTCCTCGATCCCGATGGAAACAACGTTGAAGCGGTATTTCATGGCCCTGTAGAGCGCTCGGCCGATGCGGTCATTCTCACCCCCATTGGTCAGCCGCATGGAGGTGGCGATGAGTGACGCTAGTTCCCGTTTGAAACGCGCTGTCTATCCCATGCCTGACTTCGTTAGCGAGGCGCTAAAGGAAGCAAAACTCGAAGCTGCCTACGCAGCTCGCCCACCTTACCAGCGCAATGACTACATTGGATGGATCACCCGAGCCAAATTGCCCGCAACACAGCAAAAACGTTTGTCGCAGATGCTCGATGAACTGGCTCGTGGCGATGCCTATATGAATATGGCCTATAAAAGCAAGAGCAAACCGTGATGCCCAACCCATCATTCCACCGGACGCTGCGCGATAAAGCTGCGCAGCGCCGGTAAATTCAAACGTTGGGCGTCACAACCTCGCACAGGAAAGTAATGTCGATGATTTACAAGGAGACAAAAATGAAAGAGTGGTTCGTATTATTAGCAGTCACCACTTCGCTGACCGGTGTCTGCTTTGCACAAGACAAGCCAACGGCGAAGAAGGAGCAGCAGGCTAAGCAGAAGCAAACGAAGGAACAACCCGCTCCAGTGGCTCCGGTCAAACAAGAGCCGAAGAAGCCTCCAGTTGTGAAGTTCTCAATGGGTATGCTTGAAAGCGGACGCATTGATCCTGGATATACGGGCATCCCGGCTACGGTAGCGATAGATGCAATAGAAAAGATGACTGGCGTCAAGAAGGGCGAATTTGAGTCAACCGCCGACTACAACACTAGAAGATCGGCAGCACTTGCAGGAAAATTTTTGGGCGATTCTAGTATCGACGATGTTTTAGCTTTTGTGGTGCCAGCGTCAAAGGGTGGGAAATATAGCAGTGGGCTGCGATACGAGTTCAATGCAGATACTGGTGATGTAAATCTATATGTGCTTCCCGCTTCGTCGAAATACCTGCCCCTGAATGGAATCGGAGCGCCGGACTATGCCACCAACCGACGCGAAGGGAAAGGGTTAGATAAGTTTGAGTTGAGCACAAGGATCGAGTCGAAGAGCACATATCAGGGCAGCAATGCTTATGGTGCGACTGTTACGGTAGAGAAAACGGTCATGTCGAGGTTTGGAATTGCAGCAAACCGACTTCCTTTTTTGAGCTTCGAGCGCGACTTGATCTATTCAAATCCGACGAGTGCGAGTCAATTTAGGCTAGAGAACTCTCGGGCGGCACAAGAGTTGCCGGCGCTGAAAGTATTGATTGTTATGAAGTTGGCCGATCCATATATTTTTTACAACTTCAGTCATGTGGAGCCAAAGCGTGACAACCCAGTTGATATTTCCGTGCAAGAAAAATTCTTGGCAGGTAACGTGATTGGGATCGTCTTTTACTCTGGCCTGACCGGTGAAATATTCGCGCGACTTCCAGAAACTTTTGGCAAGCCAGAACCCAAGGTGGAGTCAATTCCCGAAGATAAGCCGGTTAGTCAGTGAGGTTTGACGTGGCGGACGATCTTAGAGATTTAAGAAAGCGGATTGAGTTTTTCGTTTCCTATGCACATAGAAACCAGCAGCTTGCCGAGAGTTTTATCACGAAGCTTGTAGATCATCTACGCCCTTCGAAGGCATATAACTACAGACTTTGGATGGACTCTGGAATCATCATCGGCGAGGAATGGGAAAAGCAAATCATTGAAGCAAGGGACAAATGCGATTTCGGTCTTCTCCTTGTTAGTCCTGCATTTCTTGGGTCAAAGTTCATCGGCGAGAACGAACTTCCTCATTTCGTTGGAAACAATCGCACCCCTTCAATCCCGGTCATGTTGCAGCCTGTCGATCTTGAACTTCACGATTTGAGGGGTTTGAAAGCGCTCCAGATATTTCGATTCACGGGCCAGCGCTTCAAGGAACCACGTGCATACGGCGAATGCAAGAATAATGCAAGAGATGCTTTTGTTCTCGCGCTTTTCCGAGCCATTGAGCAGAAACTTGCCGCCCAACCCGGCAGTCCACACGGACGCTGCGCGATAAAGCCGCGCAGCGCCGGTGACTTCTACGTTGGGCGTCTGGAGACTAGCGATGGACGTTCAGTACTTTCTTAATCGGCGGGTGAATTTCATTCGGCAGTTTTACGAGATGGCCGCTGCGCCCTTCATTGAGCGCAAGCGCCAGATCGAGGCCGAAGAGGAGCCGTTTGTCCCTCCATATAGCGAAGACCCCGAACCAGCCTTTCTTGAAGAGTGGCTGGAAGCCGAAGAGTCTCTTCAAGTTATCGGGCGCACCTGCATCTCAATGCTTGCCGCCGTCTTCCACCTGTACTTCAAGACGTGGGAGCGCCAAATTGGGATCCCCGTTGATGACTCGTTTAAAGCAGATTTCAAGAATGGATGGTTCAACGGCTAAGGTCACCCTTACTGGCTGCGCCTACTCGGGCTACAACAGATCATATTCGGGCAGCCTCTCTGTCTTTTCCAAAGAAGGCTATTCAAAATTCTCACTACAAGCGCTCGACGTCTCTTCGGGCAAGGCTGGCACATACAACATCACAGCAACCATGCGGCGATGAGCATTTCCCTCGCATTACCCCATTGCTCAAACCCTCCGCTCAACGCAACTGACCTGATGGCAGTCGACTTAGCTCCGTGCCACCCCTCCCATTCAGGCTGCCCTGCCAAAAAGTAAGCGCTCAATAAACCACGCACTTTCCCGCTGAGCGTCAGTGGTGAAAGATGTGTCCACGTAAAACAAGGTGGACACCTATGACAGAGCAGACTCCAGAATTGATGCAGCGATTGGTTGTAGGCCACAAGCGGGATGGGCGATGCTGTTACGACCGACAAGCCAAGCGCGAATTGATTGAAGCTAGTTTGCAACCCGGCGTTTCGGTGGCGAAACTGGCGCTGATGCACGGTATCAATGCCAATCTTCTGCGTAAATGGATCGGTAAACATTTGGGTCAATCGTATGCTGCTAGTTCAGTGCAACGAACAGCAGAAAGGCCGGCAGCGTTTATCCCGGTAGTGCCGGTCAGCGCCCATCGTTCGCCGATCACGCCACCAGAGCTGGTGGCCCGGTTGCCCAATGGCGTTCGACTGGAATGGTCAGGATTGCCGGCTGAGCAACTGGCGCATGTTCTTCGTCTACTTTCCACCCTGCCATGTTCCGACTCGATTCCCGGCTGAAGGTCTTCCTGCACCGGGAAGCGGTAGATGGCCGCAAGAGCATTAACGGACTTGCCCTGCTGGTTGAACAAGGGCTGGGGCTCGACCCGTTTGCACAGGTCGCCTATGTCTTCAGTAACCGCCGGCGCGACCGGATCAAGATTCTGCTCTGGGATCGCAACGGATTCTGGCTACTCATCAAGCGACTGGAAGCCGATCGCTTCAAATGGCCCAAGGAGTCCGAGCTCGTCGAGTTGACCGTCGAGCAATTGCACTGGCTACTGGAAGGCATCAACCTCTCGGCCATGCAGCCGCACCCCGCACGAAATTATCAGCGCGTCGGGTGAACGATTTTGGGTCGGTTTAGTCAAATCGTCATATGCTGAACGTGACCCTGACCGCCGAAGAATTCAACACGCTGATTGCCCAGCGTGAGGCGGCCGTCACCGAACGCGAAGCGCTGCGCGGCGAGCTCAAAGTCGTCAAGATCGAGCGTGATCTCCTTCAGGAGAAACTCAACGCCTTCCTGCGCAAACTCTTCGCCGCCAAGAGCGAGGCACGCGGCAACGGCCAGTCGGAACTCTTCAACGAAGCGGAGGCTTTGGTTTCTGCCGATGTGCCGGTAACCGAGGAAGTCCCCGTCGAATCCGGTATCGAGATTACTGGGCATACCCGCCAGAAGCGGGGCCGCAAGCCCCTTGATCCGGCGCTGCCGCGCGAGATCGTTCGCCATGAGTTACCGGAATCCGAACGGGTTTGCCCCCATGATGGCAAGACACTGGTGGAAATCGGCGTCGAAACCAGCGAACAACTGGACATCATTCCGCAACGGGTTCGTGTCATTCAGCACCAGCGCGTCAAATATGCCTGCCCGTGTTGTGACCAGGGAATCAAGGTCACCCCGGCGCCGGCCCGGATCATTCCCAAGGGACTGCTGACCGAAGCGGCTTTGGCCTGGGTGGCGACCTCCAAGTATCAGGATTCGCTGCCACTCTACCGGCAAGCGGCACTGCTTGGCCGTTTCGGCGGCGACCTTTCCCGCAACACGCTGGCCGGCAGCATGATCAAGGTCGGCGAAGCGGTGCAGCCGATCATCAATCTGCTGCGCGATCACTTGCTCGATGCCGAACTGGTGTTCGGCGACGAGACGGTGATTCAGGTGCTCAAGGAATCTGGTCGAGCGGCACAGAGCAAGAGTTATCTGTGGGCGCAGATGAACGGCACCGGGCCACCAGTGCGATTGTTCGGCTATGCCCCGGGCCGTGGCGGAACCCACGCCGAGCAGCTTTATGCCGGAATCCGCGAAGGCGCGGTGTTGATGTCCGATGGCTACGAGGTCTATAACGGCATCGCGCATTCACATGGCCTGATTCATCTGGGGTGCTGGGCGCATGCACGGCGTTACTTTGTCGAGGCGGAGGCCGTCTTGCCAAAAGCAGTTCGCCGTCCGGATCAGTTGGCGACGCAGTTTATTGCTGCGATTGCCCGGCTTTACGCCGTGGAGGCGAAGGTGAAGGGCAAAGGAGTGGCCGAAAGGGCTCAATTACGCGAAGCAGCGAGCCGCTCCATCCTGGCAGAAATTCAGCATCTGCTGGTGACGCACCGGCACAGCGTGACGCCAGGCAGTTTGTTGGGCAAGGCACTGCATTATCTGGAAGCGCAGTGGCCAAAGCTGATCCGGTATGTCGAGAACGGCGCTTGGCCCATCGACAACAATCTGTGCGAGAACGCGATCCGACCGTTCGTCGTGGGCCGGCGCAATTGGCTCTTCGCCGACACGGTGGCCGGCGCCAACGCCAGTGCGAATATCTATTCTTTGATCGAGACCTGCAAGGCCAATGGGGTGGATACCTATCGGTATCTGGTCGCCTTGTTCAAAGCCTTGCCTTTGGCAACGACGGCCGACGATTACGAACAGCTCTTGCCGTGGCATCTGACCTTGGGCGATTGAGCTTTACCGATTCTGTCCGCTACATCAATTCGCCTCCTGATGGGAGGGCGCGTTTTATTGATCGCTTACGCCAAAAACATATGTTTTTGCAGAAACGCAATGTCCACTAGCCATTTTGCTACCCCAGCAAACAGGCCAGCATTTCAATTCCAGCCCCTGATCTATACACTGACGCGGTTTATCGAATAACAACCTGGAGAATGAAACATGCAAGGATCGTTTGAGTACAAACTCGATGGTAAAGGTGACGCTGTTAATTTGAGTATCGATTTGGACTCGACCAGCGCCAAGGCCCTTGTTCGACTTGATCGTTACATCAACTGGGAAGATGTTCTGAAATTGACCGAGAACGATCCGGAAGCGGCGTATGCGGCTGAGCGTTTGCATACTGTTTTGCAACACCTGGGCCGATAAGGTCGCGGCAGGCAGGCTTTGCCTAGCCAAGCTTGCCCGGAAGCTTGCGGGAGGCTGCGTTGCAGCGTCCCCAAGCCTGAAGTTGTGCCGGGGCTTTCGTGCCCCTACCTTGCCCATTCACCATGCGCTTTTCCCGCATTTTCCTGAATCGTCTGCAAAATCAGCCTGGCGCTGAGGATACGGTTGTCGTCATCGACGTTCTGCGCTCGTTCACCACGGCTGCGGTAGCGTTGGCTCAAGGGGCCAGGGCCATCTACCCGGTGGAAGGGGTCGCGGCGGCAATCGCGCTGGCGGGCAAAGTTCAACATCCCGTCTCGGTGGGCGCCGTGGTTGGTGGTGATCCGGCACCCGGATTCGATTTTGGCAATTCGCCTTCCCAACTGATGAACGCCAATCTGGCCGGGAAGACGGTTGTGATGAGCACGGCGGCCGGTGTGCGCGGCCTGCAGCGCTTTCGCCAGGCGCGACAGTTGTATGCCGCCAGCCTGGTTTGCGCCCGGGCGACGGCCGAGGCGATCCGCGCGGCGGGTTCTGAGGAAGTTTGCTTTGTGATCACCGGCGAATGGGTTGATCGCGATGGCGATGAAGACATCGCCTGTGCCGACTACATTGAATCCCTGTTACGCGGCGATCAGGCTGCGCCGGAACAATTCGCGCAACGGGTACGGGATTCCGATTTCGGGCAGCGCTTTGCGGCCGGCACCTGGCCGAACCTGCCCCTGGCTGATCTCGAACTCGCCGCTCACCCGGATCTTTTCGGGTTTGCCATGCAAGTGCGACATGAAGGGGAGCATCTGGTCATTCGCTGAAGCGCAATACGTGGCGTGAGCGACTGGTCGGCATCGTTTTCAACGGTTAACCGTGTGCCTTCCACGGTCAACCGCAAATTCCAGCAAAAATCGAAAGCCCTTCAGTGGCTGGTGCCTTCGGACTTGGTGATCTTGTTCCAGACGTTGTACTTGCCGACCGGCTTCTTCATCGGCAGGCGCTTCACTTCCTTCAGCGTCACCGCGTCGTAGATGATGATCGCGCCGTCCATGTCCCACAGGCTGGCCAGCACGTATTTGCCGTCCTTGGTGAATTCGACGTGGGCGAAGGTCTTGCCCGGCACCGGCTTCAGTTCGGCGACGATCTCCAGCGTTTCCTTGTCGATGATCTGCATGGTGTCCTTGAACTCCTTGCTCATCATCGAATCGGTCCAGGCGTAGCGGCTGTTTTCGTGGCTGCGCATGAAGAAGCCGGGGCCGCGCGTCTTGATCTGCTTCACCGTTTTCCAGGTCTGCATGTCGATGATGCTGATCAGGCCTTCGTTGAGGTTAGGCGTTGCCATCACCGTCCGGCTCTGCCCTGTCTCATCCTTCCATGTCCAGCTAATACCGGAGCCGAGGTGCGGCATGCCGGGCAATTCGAGGTCGGCAACTTTCTTGCGGGCATCGAGATTGACCACCTGACCGCTGACCGCACTCTTGGCGTCGTTGCGCGAGGCGCCCATCACTTCGTCGTAACCTTGCGTGAAGTAGAAATCGTCAAGGTAATCGTCCAGCTGGCTGCGTTTCGGATTGAGGAAGCCGGGGATGAATGCGCCTTCCTTGTACTTGAAATCGTGGATCATGCCGGTCGGGATGTCATCGGCCTTCGGGTTGTACGAAACCTCCCAAACCTCTTTGACATCCTTCAGCGCAGCTACAAAGCTCTGACGCGGCGAAGCGTCGTAGACGGCGGAAACCCGCGAGCTCACTTTGCCGTCCTTGTCCGTCACCGGCAGGATTTTGGCGACATTCAACTCGGCATCGAGGATGACCAGGCTGTGCGGCAGGTAGTTGGCCACGGCCACCCATTTACCGTCGCCGGAGACCGCGGCGTTGCGGGTGTTGATGCCGGCGCGCACTTCGGCGACGACCTTCAGGTTCCACATGTCGAACTTGGTCACCCAGCCGTCACGCGAGGCGAAAAAGACGTATCGGCCATCCGGTGTGAATTTCGGCCCGCCGTGCAGGGCGAAGCGGGATTGGAAGCGGTGGATGGGTTCCAGCTTGTCACCGTCAAGAATCGACACATGGTGATCGCCGCTTTCGACAACGACGAACAGGTTCATCGGGTCGGCGCTAAATTGCGGCTTGTCCGGCAGGCTGCCCGGCGCAAAACTGACGATACGCGAGGCCTTGATCTCGGCTTCACCCCAGACCGGCATCGGCTTGATCGGCGTGTAGACATACTCGACCAGCGCCTTCACTTCTTCCGCCGAGAGCAGATGGCCGAAGCCCTGCATCTGGCTGGCCAAACGACCTTCACGAATGACTTTTTCGGCTTCCGGCTTGCGCAGGCGGGCGAGGTTGTCCGGCAACAAGGCCGGGCCGAGGCCGCCGAGACGATCTACACCATGGCAGGAAGAACAATGCTGCTTGAAATTGGCCGCCACATCCGCAGCCTCGGCCAGTTGCGCCATGCCGAACAAAAAATAGGCGGCAAAGCCGGCCGGGATCAGGATTCGCCAGTTCACAGTCCAATTTCCTCGTCGGAGAGGTAACAGCCCGGATCTTCCGCCCAGGCATCGCCGGTCATTTGCTGCGCCCGGACGCGGGTATTGCCGTTACAAATCTGGAAGTAGGCGCACTCGCCACAACGGCCTTTGACCGTGCGCGGAAACTGCTTCAGGCCGGCCATCAGCGGGTCGGTCGTATCCGGCCAGATCTGCGAGAACGGACGATCCTTGACGTTGCCGAGGTTGTGGTGCCACCACATGGTGTCCGGGTGCACGTTGCCCAGATTGTCGATATTGGCGACATTGACGCCCGACGAATTGCCGCCCCACTGGCGCAGCTTGGCCTCGATATGCGCTGCCTGATCAGGGAAGCGCCGGCGCACCCAATAGAGGAAATAGACGCCGTCAGCATCGTTGTTGCCGGTGGTGAATTCCTTTTCCAGGCCGCGCTGCTGATATTCCCAGCAGGTATCGAACAGCAGATCCATCGCCCAGCGCGTCAATTGATGCTGCGCGTCGTCCTTGCGATTCTTGTTGCCCCGCCCGGCATAGTTCAGGTGCGAGAAATAGAAGCGGTCGATGCCTTCATCCTCGACCAGCTTGAGCAGTTCCGGCAGGTCGTGTGCGTTGTCCTGCGTCATCGTGAAACGGACGCCGATCTTCAAACCAAGGTCGCGGCAGAGGCGAATGCCTTTCAGCGAGGCTTCAAAAGCGCCATCCATGCGACGGAATTTATCGTGCGTTTCGCGAATGCCATCCAGCGAGACGCCCACATAATTGAAATCGCACTCGGCAATCTGATCGATATTCTTTTCGTCGATCAAGGTGCCGTTGGACGACAGACCGACGTAAAACCCCTTGGCCTTGGCGCGCTTGGCAATATCGAAAATATCCGGCCGCAACAGCGGTTCACCGCCAGAAAGAATCAGCACCGGGACGCGGAAATCCTTAAGGTCATCCATCACCGTATAAACCTGCTCGGTGCTTAGCTCGCCGGGGAAGTTGGTATCAGCGGAAATCGAATAGCAATGTTTGCAGGTCAGGTTACATCGCCGAATCAGGTTCCAGATCACCACCGGCGCCGGTGGATTACGCTTGGGAGCAAGCTCGGTCGGGGCGGCGATTTCCTGCATGTACTGAGAGATGCGAAACATGGATTTCCTTGGTTTTGGCTTCGGCGTATTCAACGGCAGGCGGCTTTGGCACGCCTTGACGTGGGTCAACCAGCGCAGCAATGAACCGTTAGGCTTTCATATAAGCCCTTGCGATATACTACTTTAATGACCCCCAACGAAAACAACACCGCTAGCTACGAACTGGCGCTCCCCAGCCACTGGGCTGCTGAATTTGAGCCCCAGCTGGCCACCGACGAAAAGCCGCAAGCCTACGTTGAAATCGACCTCGACACGCGCCTGCAATTTACCGATGGCGTGGTGATCGTCACCAATCAGCGCCTGCTCGCCAAAGCGCCCGGTGAAAAAAGCTGGCAGCAATGGCCGCTGCGCGCTGGCCTAGTCTTGAACCACTTTGATCACGCCGGCGTTGGCATGCTCGAACTGACCGACCAGCAAGGCCGCCTGGCCATCTGGCGCTACACGCTGAGTCGTAACCTTGCCGCCTTGCGCGTCATCAGTGAATTCGACCTCAATCGCGACAGTCTGGTCAGTGGCAAGGCAGTGCTGCGGTCAACTGAAGATTTATGCCCAAAATGCAATGCGCCACTGCCGCCCGGTGAAGATGAATGCCCGATCTGCAGCCACGAGACCGCGGCGCCGCCATCAACCTGGACACTTTTCCGCCTCGCCCGCTTTGCCCGCCCCTACAAATGGCAACTCCTCTCCGGCTTTCTGCTGACTCTGGCGTCCACCGGCGCGACGCTGGTGCCGCCCTACCTGACCATGCCGCTGATGGACAACGTGCTGATCCCGTTCCAGAACGGTCAGCCGATCGACTGGGAACTGGTTTCGTTCTACCTGAGCGGCCTGCTCGGTGCCGCCATCGTCGCCTGGGGACTGGGCTGGATTCGCACCTATATTCTGTCGCGGGTTTCGGAACGCATCGGGCGCGACCTGCGCACCACCACCTACGAACATCTGATGGGCCTGTCGCTGGAATATTTCGGCGGCAAGCGCACCGGCGATCTGATGGCGCGGATCGGCAACGAAACCGACCGCATCAACATTTTCCTCTCGCTCGACCTGCTCAATTTCGCCACCGACGTGCTGATGATCGTGATGACCGCCGTTATCCTGTTCTCGATCAACCCGTGGCTGGCGCTGGTCACGCTGCTGCCGCTGCCGATCATTGGCTGGCTGATCCACGTTGTTCGCGAAAAGCTGCGCACCGGCTTCGAGAAAATCGACCGCGTCTGGGCCGAAGTCACCAACGTGCTGGCCGACACCATTCCCGGCATCCGCGTCGTCAAGGCCTTTGCCCAGGAAAAGCGCGAGGGCGACCGCTTCCGCACCGCCAACGAACACAACCTGGCGATGAACGACAAGCTGAACAAAACCTGGTCGCTGTTCACCCCCACGGTCACGCTGCTTACCGAAATCGGCCTGCTCGTTGTCTGGATTTTCGGCATCTGGCAGATTTCAAAAGGCAACTCGACGGTCGGCGTGCTGACCGCCTTCCTCGCCTACATCAGCCGCTTCTACGCCCGTCTCGATTCAATGAGCCGCATCGTCTCGGCCACCCAGCGCGCCGCCTCCAGCACCAAGCGCATCTTCGACATTCTCGACCACGTTTCCAGCGTGCCCGAACCGACCAACCCGGTGCATCTGACTAAAGTCACCGGCCAGCTTGAGTTGAAGAAAGCCAGCTTCCGCTACGGCACCCGTTCGGTCACCCGCGATGTCGATCTGGTTATCCAGCCCGGTGAAATGATCGGTCTGGTCGGTCATTCCGGTTCCGGCAAGTCCACGCTGGTCAATCTGATTTGCCGCTTTTACGACGTTTCGGAAGGCCAGGTGCTGATCGACGGCGTCGATGTCCGCTCCGTGCCGGTGGCTGAATTCCGCCAGCACATCGGCCTCGTGCTGCAGGAGCCTTTCCTGTTTTTCGGCACCATTGCCGAGAACATCGCCTACGGCAAACCCAAGGCAACGCGCCAGGAAATTATCGCGGCGGCCCGTGCTGCCCATGCTCACGAATTCATCCTGCGCCTGCCGCACGGTTACGACTCGCTGGTCGGCGAACGCGGCCAGGGCCTTTCCGGCGGCGAGCGCCAGCGTATCTCGATCGCTCGCGCTTTGCTGATCGACCCGCGCATCCTGATCCTCGACGAAGCGACTTCTGCGGTCGACACCGAAACCGAGAAGGAAATCCAGAAGGCACTCGACAACCTGGTGCGCGGCCGGACCACCATCGCCATCGCCCACCGCCTATCGACGCTACGCAAAGCCGATCGGCTGGTCGTCATGGATCGCGGCCGCATTGTCGAAATCGGCAATCACGACCAACTGATGGCGATCGAAGGGCATTACTACAAGCTCTATCAGGCTCAGGCACGTAACGTCGATACCGAACCGCGTGAGCCCAGAGGGCCCAATCTCCCGAAAACCCACACGGACTGAGATGCCCATGTCAAACACCCAATTTGAATTACAACGCGACAGCTACGGTCGACTGGTTTTAACGACCCAAAATGGTGAGCGGCACGAAGGTGTCACGCCGGTTCGCGCCTTCCCCATCGCAGCCCCCGATGAGGGGCTGTCGCTGGTCAATTACGAAGGGCACGAAGTCGGCTGGGTCGAGCGTACCGCCGACCTGCCGCCGGCGATTGGCCAGCTGATCGAAGAAGAACTGGCCAGCCGCGAGTTTGTCCCGGAGATCGAAAAGATCACTGAGGTTTCCAGCTTCGCTTGCCCCAGTATCTGGCAGATCGTTACCAACCGAGGAACAACTCAGCTGACCCTGAAGGGCGAGGAAGACATTCGCCGCCTGTCGCAGACGCGCCTGCTGATTGCCGACAGCAACGGTATCGAATTCCTTGTGCGCGATCTGACCCAGCTTGATCCAAACAGCCGCAAACTGCTTGACCGTTTCCTCTGATCAGCTTGCTGATTTACTCGGCCGGTAACGCGCTGTAACAAAACATGAGATTTTTTTGACGTGGGTAGTCCATCCCACGCCGAAAGCGTTAATAATATCTGACTGCCCTTATAACAATTTCAGACCGTGGAGCGGAGCCGGGCGATACCAGCATGAATAAAAAAGACATCATCATTAGGGATATCATTTCCCTGCGCGGTCCAAGCATCTGGACCTACCCGCCCTCCATTGAAGCCTGGATCGACATTGGCGAATTCGAGGACTTTCCCACCAACAAACTCCCCGGCTTTACCGAGCGCCTAACCGCCTGGTTACCGTCGCTGGTCGAGCACCGCTGCAGCTACAACGAGCACGGCGGCTTTCTGCGCCGACTGCAGGAAGGCACCTGGATCGGCCATGTGCTGGAACACGTTGCGCTGGAGCTGATGACGCTGGGCGGCTTGCCCGACGGCTTCGGCCGAACCCGAGAAACAACGACGCGTGGCGTCTACAAGCTGGTGATCAGCAACTGGCAGGACGACATCACGAAGACTGCGCTGGAACTCGGCATCGAACTGATTCTGGCCGCCGTCGAGGACCAGCCTTTCGACCTCGCCGATGCGACAAAAACCATGCGTCGCCGGGTTGACCGCAAGTATCTCGGCCCCTCCACCGCTGCCATCGTCAATGCCGCCGAAGCACGCGGCATCCCGGCCATTCGTTTGCTCGACGACGGCAACCTGGTGCAACTCGGCTACGGTGCCGCGATGCGCCGTATCTGGACCGCCGAAACCGACCAGACCAGCGCCATTGCCGAGACCATCTCGCGCGACAAGGATCTGACCAAAACCTTGCTGTCTTCCTGCGGTGTGCCGATTCCCGAGGGGCGCGAAGTCGCCAGCCCGGATGACGCCTGGGATGCCGCCGAAGACATCGGCCTGCCGGTCTGCGTCAAGCCCACCGATGGCAACCACGGGCGTGGCGTTTTCATCGACCTGAACACCAAGGAAGAAGTCGCCAAGGCCTATTCCATCGCCGTCAATGAAGGTTCCGGCGTTCTGGTCGAACGTTCGATCCGTGGCGCAGAACATCGCCTGCTGGTGATCGGCGGCAAACTGATCGCCGCCAACCGCAGCGACATGATCACCGTGACCGGCGAGGGTAAATCGACTGTCCTCGAACTGATCGACAGCCAGATCAATATCGACCCGCGCCGGGGTTCGACCGAACAGCATCCGCTGTCGATCATCCGCATCGATGCCGCCGCCCGCATGGAACTTGAGCGGCAAAAGCTGAGCCCCGATGACGTACCTGCCGCTGGCCGTGAAGTCCTGATCCAGCGCAACGCCAATCACGCCTTTGACTGCACCGACGAAGTCCACCCGGACACCGCCGAACTCGCTTCACTGGCAGCCCGCATCGTCGGCCTCGACATCGCCGGCATTGATTTGGTCTGTCTCGATATTTCCAAACCCTTATCCGAGCAAGGCGGCGCCATCGTTGAAGTCAACGCCGGCCCCAGCCTGCTGATGCACATTAAACCGGGCATTGGCAAGGCGCGCCCGGTCGGCCAGGCCATCGTCAACAACCTCTTTGCCGAGGGCTTGCGTGGCCGCGTGCCGCTGGTTGGCGTCACCGGTACGCATGGCAAGACGGCGGTCGCCAAATTGATCGCTCACCTGATTTACATGTCCGGCCAGCATGCCGGCCTGGCTTGCAGCGACGGCATTTTCCTCGGCCGCCGCCAGGTTCAGAAAACCGATGCGGCCAACTGGGCCGGTGGTCGCCGCCTGCTGCTCAACCGCGCCGTCGAAGCAGCGGTGGTCGAGAATGGCGCCCGCGTCATTCTGGGCGAAGGCCTGCCCTATGACCGCTGCTCGGTGGGTGTCGTCACCAACATCGTTGCCGAAGACGAAGACCTGTCGCGCTGGGACGTTCAGCCCACCGGCGGCGAGTACTACACAACGCATCGTTCGATCTACCGGACCCAGGTTGATGTCGTACTCTCCAGCGGCCATGCGGTCCTCAATGCCGGTGATTCGCTGGTCGCCGAATTTGCCGAACTCTGTGATGGCGAGGTCATTTTCTACGCCGCCGATCCTGCCTGCCCAGCCTTGGCTGAGCACCTGGCAGCTGGCAAGCGCGGGGTGTATGTCAGTGAAGGGCGCATTACCCTGGGCACCGGTACGGAAGAAATTCGTCTGTGCCGACTCGGCGACGTCCCGGTCATTGGCAAACAAAAAGATCCAGCCACCATCGCCAATGTCCTGGCAGCCATTGCTGCCGGCTGGGCAATGGATTTGAGCCAGGAAGTCATCGCCACCGGGGTCAAGACCTTCGGCCTCGAACTGCCCGACCCTGTCGCCCTGCTGCCGCAGCGCGCCAGAAAGTCGCTACCGGCCAAAAAGCCGGCGGCAGTCCGGAATTAACAAGTAAAACAAGGAAGATCCTTCATGGAAGTCTCCCGCATTCGTGCCTTGCGCGGCCCCAACCTGTGGAGCCGGCACACCGCGATTCAAGCCATCGTCACCTGCGAAGGTGGCGAAATGGCCATTGCCGACCTGCCCGATTTTGAAGCCCGTTTACGCGAGCGCTTCCCGGCGCTGGGCGACCTGATTCCGGCCGACCATCTCGATACCGTTTCGATGGCGCACGCCCTGGAATTCGCCGCGCTTGGCCTGCAAGCCCAAGCCGGCTGTCCAGTCACCTTCAGTCGTAGCGCCCAAACGCTTGAACCGGGCGTCTATCAAGTGGTGGTCGAATACACCGAAGAGGACGTTGGCCGATTGGCTTTCGATCTCGCCGAACAACTTTGCCTTGCGGCACTCAACAACACCCCCTTCGATCTCGACCGGGTGCTCAAGGTCTTGCGCGAGCTGGATGAAGATATCCGCCTCGGCCCCTCGACCGGTGCCATCGTGGCAGCAGCAGTGGCCCGCGGCATCCCCTATCGCCGCCTGACGCAAGGCAGCCTTGTCCAGTTTGGCTGGGGTAGCAAGCAACAGCGCATTCAGGCGGCTGAAACCAGTTTCACCAGCGCCATTGGCGAATCCATTGCGCAAGACAAGGAACTGACCAAAACCCTGCTCCACGCTGCTGGCGTTGCCGTGCCGCTGGGTCGTCCAGTGGAAGATGAAGACGACGCCTGGGCTGCGGCACAGGAAGTCGGCCTGCCGGTTGTTGTCAAACCGCGCGATGGCAATCAGGGCAAGGGTATTTCGGTCAACCTGACCACTGAGGAGCAAGTCCGCCACGCCTATCGCGTTGCTGTCGACTACCGCGACGATATCCTGGTCGAAAAATATCTGCCCGGCCACGACTACCGCCTGCTGGTCATCGGTGACAAGCTGATTGCCGCCGCCCGCCGCGACCCGCCGCTGGTGATTGGCGATGGCACCCACACCGTTCGCGAACTGGTCGGCATCGTCAATAGCGACCCACGCCGCTCGGATGGCCACGCGACCTCGCTGACCAAAATCCGTTTTGACGAGATTGCCCTCGCCCGCCTGGCCGAGCAAGGCTACAACGCCGACACCATCCCGCCGCGCGGCACCCGCGTCGTGCTGCGCAACAATGCCAACCTTTCCACCGGCGGCACCGCTTCCGATGTGACGGATGACGTGCACCCCGAACTCGCCGCCTGCGCCGTGGCTGCCGCGCAAACGGTCGGCCTTGATATCTGCGGCATTGATGTCGTCTGCGACACCATGCTCAAGCCGCTCGAAGATCAGGGCGGTGGCATTGTTGAAGTCAATGCCGCCCCCGGCCTGCGCATGCACCTCGCCCCCTCGTTCGGCAAAGGCCGTGCCGTCGGTGAAGCCATCGTCAATATGATGTTCCCGGATGGTGACAATGCCCGCATTCCAGTCGTTGCCATCGCCGGCACCAACGGCAAGACAACCACCAGCCGCCTGATCGGCCGCATTTTTGAAAGTAACGGCCAGCGGGTCGGCATGACCAGTACCGATGGCGTCTATATTCAAGGGAAGCGGACCGACGACGGTGACTGTAGCGGCCCGCGCAGTGCGCGTAATGTATTGCTCCACCCTGACGTCGATGCCGCGGTGTTTGAAACCGCGCGGGGCGGCGTGCTGCGGGAAGGCCTCGGCTTTGATCGCTGCGACGTGGCAGTGATTACCAATATCGGCATCGGCGATCACCTCGGCCTCAACTTCATTACTACGGTCGACGAGCTGGCGGTCGTAAAACGCGTCATCGTCGAGAACGTTGCGCCCACGGGTACGGCCATACTAAATGCAGCCGACCCGGTGGTTGCCGCCATGGCTCATCATTGCCACGGCTCGGTGATTTTCTTTGCCCAGGATCGGACCAATCCGGTTCTCGCCACGCATCGCGCCCAAGGCAAGCGCGTTGTTTATGTCGAGCGCGACGCCATCATCTGCGGCGAAGGCCGCAAGAAACATCAAATCCCGCTCGCCAACATTCCGCTGACACGGAATGGCACGATCGGCTTCCAGGTCGAAAACGCCATGGCCGCCATTGCAACAGCCTGGGCGCTGGGTATTGACTGGGAGATCGCTGAGCAAGCCTTGGCCGGCTTTATCAACGACGCGCAAACCGCCCCGGGTCGCTTCAACGTGTTCGATTACAAGGGTGCAACGCTGATTGCCGACTACGGCCACAACCCGGATGCCATCGAGGCGCTGGTCAAAGGCATCGAGAACATGCCGGCGGTGCGTCGCTTGGTGGTGATCAGCGGGGCCGGCGACCGGCGCGATGACGATATCCGCCAGCAAACCGAAATCCTCGGCGATGCTTTTGATGAGGTGATTTTGTATCAGGATGCCTGCCAGCGTGGCCGTGCCGATGGTGAAGTGATCGCCCTGCTTCGCGAAGGTTTGGTCAATGCCAGCCGGACCAAACGGATTGATGCGATTGATGGTGAATTCATTGCGATCGATGCGGCACTGAGCCGTTTGCAACCGGGCGACCTCTGCCTGATTCTGATCGATCAGGTCGAAGAGTCGCTAGCCCACATCGCCCAGCGAATCGCTGAAACTGCCTGACGATTAAACAGTTGAATCAATCAAGACCGGGCTGCCGGTCGGTGCCTCAAGCGCCGATCCGCAGCCCGGTTTTTTTGAGGATTCTGGTCGAATAAAGGATGTCGTTAGCCCGGCAAGCATCGCCGAGCAGGGCACGAATTTCCAGCGCTTTGGCCGAACATTCCTCGCGCGAACTGCCATGCACCATGGCGAACAGGTTGTACGGCCAAGCCGGCAAGGCGCGCGGACGACGATAACTGTGAGTCACAAAGGGCAACGCACCGACGAGCGGTCCCAATTCATCCACCTTGTCATCGGCCACATCCCAAACCGTCATACCGTTAGCTGTCCAGCCAATGGCGTAATGGTTGGGCACGGCACCGATACGGCGAATGATCCCGCCATTCAGCAAGGCTTGCATCCGGCGCATGACTTCTTCGCCAGCGATGCCGATCTGCTCGCCAATGGTGTGGTACGGCCGGGCCACCAGCGGCAAACCGCCTTGGGTGGCAACAATCAGGGCGCGGTCAATTTCATCCATCACAGCCTCGCCTCCAGCTTCATTTCGACAAAGAATTCACGTTCTTTTGGAAACGCATAAACCGCCAGGCCGGTATCACGCTCAATTCTGGCCACCGCCTCGGCAATACCACCCTGGGTTTCCGTCGCCAACACAAACCACATGTTCAGTGCGTGCTCCCGGCGATAGTTGTGAGCAACTTGTGGCAGCGCATTGACCAGCGCCGTCACTTCCTCGTAACGCGTTTCCGGCACAGCCAGCGCGGCCAGCACAAATGCGCCCCCCATCCGTTCGATCTGGTACATCGGCCCGAAACGGGTCAATACCTTGTCGGCCAGCAGACGCTCCAAGGACTGCAACAATTCGTTTTCGGTAATTCCCAAACGCTCGGCAACTTCGGCGTAAGGTCGTTCGCAGATGGGAAATTCACCCTGCAAATTATCGATAATCTGGCGGTCGACCGCAGTAAGTTCAGGCATAACGCGCCCCGTTCTGTTTGTAGCGGGTCAGTGAAAAAAGCACTTCATGGGGCGCATCCAGCAAGCCGTGGCGCTGGCGCAACTCGGCAATGATGTCTTCAACCTCACCCCGCTCCCGCCCGTGGATCATGCAGAACAGGTTGTAGGGCCAATCCGGCAAGACACGTGGCCGGCGGTAACACAAGGTCACGGCGGGCTCTTCGGCGAGCAATCTACCGAGTTCGCTGACCCGATCATCGGCAATATCATGAACCACCATGGCATTGGCACGAAAACCCAATTCGTGATGCCGAACGACAACACCAAAACGCTTGATAGCGCCCTCTTCCAACCAACGACCAATCCGACCAAGCACGTCAGACTCCGAGGCGCCAATACGCTCGGCAATCAGCGAAAAGGGCCGCATAAACAACGGCAGGCCTTCCTGCAAGACCGACACCAGACGACGCTCCGCTTCATTCATCGGCTCGACAGGCTTGACCGGCCGCGCTACTGCAACGTTTTTCGTTTTGCCGCCCAGCAAGGAAAAACCAAGATCAATATGAAATTCTTCAAGTAGCGGCAAAGGCAGCAACGGATACCCAGCCGCCTTTTCGATTGCCCCCAGCGTTGCCTGCAAGCGCCCTTCGCTACCGGCAGTCACCACAAACCACAGGTTGTAGCGGTGCTCACGCTCGTAGTTGTGATTTACCTCCGGAAAGCGGTTGACCGCAGCAGCCACGGCATCCAGTTGCTCGGGTGGCACAGCCATCGCAGCCAGTGTCGAGGCACCAATACGCTTGGGTGCGAAGACCGCGCCGACGCGGGAAATCTTTCCTTCACGGCGCAGCTTTTCCAGCCCGCCCAGCACCACTTTTTCAGCAACACCAAGACGGGAGGCCAATTCAGCAAATGGCGCCGGACAAAGGGGAAAGTCGCGCTGAAATTCATTCAGCAAGCGGAATTCGACGGTGTCGCTCATCAAAAACCGATGCGAGCAGCGCGGGAAGTAAAAAATATCCCGGAAGGGCTGTCAGCCGAGATCTCGCCCAGTTTGGCGAAATTTGCCGTATCGAGAATTACCACCTTGTTGTCATCACGAGCGGAAAGCCAGACATTTTCGCCGCGTGGGGCGAATTCCATATGCAGAATGCCCTTGCCCGGCTCGAAGGCATGAACAACCTTGCCAGCCAGCGTATCAATCACGTCAACCTTGCCGTTATCCGGGAAAGCAAAATTAACCCAGATCTGGCGACCATCCGGGCGCGCCATCACAAACACAGGCTGACCGCGCACCGGAATCCGGCCAACTTCCTTCCAGGTTGCGACATCAACAACCAAAACTTCATGGCGACCGATGGCTGGCAAATAGGCCTTGCCTTGGGCCACGGACCAGCCGCGCAGATGCGGCATCTTGAAGACCGGCAGCTTTTCCTGACCACGGCCGTAATTTTCGAGAATCTTTCGGGCACCCTTTTCCGGCTGCCACAGATCAAGCATCGCCACCCCGTCTTCGCCGAAAAGTCCGGCCAGGTAGTAGCGACCATCCGGCGTTACCAAACCGTCGTAGGGCTGCACGCCGGCTGGATAGCGCTGCGTTTTAGGCTGCCGCGGATTGCTGAAATCAGTCACCCATATTTCGCCCCCCTCAAACAAGGCGTAGGCGAATTTTTTACCCGGAACATCGGCCAGGCCAACCACTTTGGAGAATTTGCCCGGCGCATATTCGGCCGGCACTTCGGAGAGCAGTTCCAGCGTTTCAGCGTCGAAAGCCTTGATCCCACCGGGCGTATAGTTTTGCGCTACAACAATCCGGCCATCCTGAGAAATCGAGCCACCAATCGCATTGCCGGATTGCATGACCCGTTTAACGATGCGGGCTTCGAGCAGATCAATTTTGGTCAGTCCGCCATCACGACCGAAGATGAAGGCATAACGACCATCGCGCGAATAGACGGCAGAAGCGTGCGAGAGATCACCCAAACCCTCAATGCGCGCATAGGGCTGCTGCGAACTGGTGCTGACCAAGGTAACCCGACCGGTCGCCCGTTCGATAATCAGGCCCAGATCACCCGTACCTCGCAACTGCGGCCCGGCACAGGCATTCAGCAAAACAGCCAATAAAACACCCAGAAGTAAACGCATCACATCCTCAATTCGGGAAACCACTCATCAGTTTTTGGACAATCCACTCGGCTTCGGCTTCGGTCATAAACTGCTGCCAGGGCGGCATCGGCGTACCGGGGCGACCATAGTAAATGGTTGCAACCAGCCCTTCCACCGGCTTATCGCGCAACTCAGCCGGCAACAATGCCGGCCCCAAGCCCCCCTGCAAAGTCATGCCATGACATGAGCCGCAATCCTGGCGGACCAGTCGGACCAGTTCTTTTTGCCGTACCGCATCGGGTTCTGCCGCAATTGCCAGCCTTGCGCCCCCCAAGGTCGCGGTCAACGTCAAAAAAAGGGTAAAAACCAATTTACTCGCTAACAACGACAAGCCCTTTCATTTCCGGGTGTGGGCCACAAGTGTAAGGGTAACGGCCGGGTTGGGTAAATTGACGCTGCCAACTTTCGTCGGGGAACATCCGCTCCGACTCACGCCCGCCCTCCTGGGGAAAGAGCACCGAATGGCTGGTGCGTTTTTCGCGATTGATCCACTTGACCGAATCACCGACGCGAATCGTCACCTCCTGCGGTGTAAAGACATATTTTTCAATACTGACTTCCACCGTTTGTTCAGCCACAGCCAAAAAAGAAACGAGCGCCAGCAAAGCGGGCGCCCGTTTCAATTTCAGCCATCCGGTGAACACAACCATGCCTCCGGATCGCATCAGTTTTACTGCTTGACTGCTTTCACATCACCATCGGCACCCAAGCCCAGGGTATGACCAAAGGAAACGTGATGGAAACGACCGCCAGCGTTATCCGCATGAACGGCAACGCCAAACGGCACAGCCTTGCCTGCGGCAAGATTGACGCCACCGGCCAGTTTACGAGTAAAGGTCACGGTATAGGTATCGCCGGCCTTGGCGCCTTCAGCCGTCACACCAGCCTTGCCACCTTCCATGTTGCGCTTGTCGGTCACGGCGCCATCAAGCGCCTTGCCACCGTCACCACTACGCCACTGCATCAGATCCATAGCGCCCGGTGTCACGTACTTGGTCTTCTTGTCGTCGGCACCCGGCATCGTGCGGGCATCCTTGTGGCAAGCCGCCCAGCAACCGGCCTGGTCGCCCAAAGGCACCTTGTCATTCGGGAACATGATGCTGGCCTTGACTTCGTTGGTTTTGTCGGACTTGTCAAAACCACCTGTCGGCGCTTTGAATGTCAGACGCACGTACAGGTTAGTCGCATCGTAGGCTGCCTGAACACCGACCGGGTAAGTCATCGTCTTCGGTGCGCCCTTCGGCTCCATTTCCTTGCTGGCCAGACGTTTGAGGTCAAGGCTCAGTTTGCCGTCTTCAATATGGCAACCGGCACAGGCCTCGCCTTTTTTAATACCGCTGGCGCCGCTATGGTCACCTTTTCCCGCCGTCCACTCGATAGGTGCAGCACCCGGGTGGAAAACATGAATATCTTTCTTTGGTACCTTGCTCCAGTCCGGGGCTGCCATTGCAGCGGTGGAACCGAACGCCATCAGGGCACCCATGACCAACATCGAAGTCAATTTCTGATTCATTTTCATCTCCGTTTTTTATATGCGAGACGGGGGCTTTCGCCCCCGTGTCAATTTAAATAATCAGGCTAAGCCAGATCAATAAACGTCGTGCTGGGTGTTATAGACGTTGAACTTGCCCGTCGGGGTGATGATCTTGGGATCGGTAATCACCTTCTTCACGGTCAGCGTTGCATCATCATAAACCACGATGGCGGACTGGTCAGCCTTGCCGCCCCACAGGGAGATCCAGACTTCCTTGCCGTCAGCGCTGTATTCCGGATGCACAGCACGCTTGGTCGCTTTGACTTCCGGCATACCGGAATCCTTGGCAACGTTGATCACGCGCTTCGGCTTGGAAAGATCGGCCATATCCCAAACAGAGACCGATTCAGCCAGGGTCTTGTCAGAGTTTTGAGCCGAGTCAGCCCACAAGTGCTTGGATTTCGGATGGGTCTTGACGAACAGGTTGCCCGGTACGTGTTTGACTTCCTGCACAACCTTCCAGTTGTATTCCTTGAACTTGGCGTTCTTCTTTTCTTCAGACGGGGTGGAGATCAGTGTCAGCACATCAGCACCGAGGTGACCCGTTGCCCAGACCGGACCAAACTTCGGATGGGTGAAGTTGGCGCCGCGACCCGGGTGGGGGATCTTGGCGGTATCAACCAGAGCTGCCAGCTTGCCAGTTTTGGTATCAACCGCAGCGATCTTGTTGGAGGCATTTGCAGCCACCAGGAAGTAACGCTTGGAAGCATCCCAGCCACCGTCATGCAGGAACTTGGCGGAACCGACGGTGGTCGTCTTCAGGTTTTCGATGTCGGAATAATCGACCAGCAGAATCTGACCGGTTTCCTTGATGTTGATAACCCATTCCGGCTTGATGAAGGAGGCAACGATGGAAGCAACGCGCGGCTCCGGATGGTATTCGCCATCAACGGTCATACCACGGGTGGAAACGACCTTACGCGGCTTGAGCGTGTCGCCATCCATGATGACGTACTGGGGCGGCCAGTAAGAACCGGCAACTGCGTACTTGTCTTCAAAGCCCTTGAATTTGGAGGTATCAACCGAACGTGCGTCGAAGCCAATCTTGACTTCAGCCACAACTGCCGGCTTTTCCATCCAGAGGTCGATCAGGGACAAGCGACCATCGCGACCGATCACATAGACATAACGACCGGAAGCAGAAATACGGGAGATATGGACCGCGTAGCCCGTTTTAACAATGGCACGGATATCCTTGGTGTCGCCGTCGATCAGGGCCACTTCACCGGTGTCACGCAGCGTGACGGAGAACATGTTCTTCAGATTGAACTTGTTCATCTGTTTGGTCGGACGATCTTTGACCTCAACCATCACCTTCCAGGAATCCATCGTTTCCTTGAAGCTGTATTCCGGCGGCACATCCGGTGTGTTCTGGATGTACTTGGCCATCAGCGAGAGCTCTTCCTTGGTCAGGATGTCATCGAAGTTAACCATGCCGCCATCGGTACCGTAACCAATGATTTTTTCCAGGCGCTGCTGACCCAGTTTGAGGGTGCCGCCTTCGGTAACATTGCCGTCCTTGTCTTTCTTCGTCCAGTGCGGCTCCAGGTTCTTGCCGGTAGCGCCTTTGCGCAACACACCGTGGCAGCCAGCGCAACGTTCAAAATAAATTTTCTTGGCTTGTTCTTTTTCGGCCGCAGTCATCTCCGGCGCCTTGGCAGCGTCCTGAGCAAAGGCGGAGCCCATGGCGAAAGCCATGGCGGTCATGGTCAGCATACCCACTACGGTTTTTTTCATCTCTTATCTCCTGGATCAATACAAAACTCAAATTACCCCCCAACGGGATGTTCGCTAGGTTGAACCTCCCCCAAAATCGCATCCTTGATCCTGATCAAGCTTTAAAACCTTAAGAGCATTTTGATACTCAATTACTAATAAGTAGTAATGACTATAAAAATACAACCTTTGGACTATATTTCGGCATTCTGTGTCACCCTCCTATTGGCATGCGCCACTTCCCGCATTAGGATGACCGCCCGAAGACGACGATAAATCATGAAAAACGACGACAAACTCGAAGCCGGCAAAGTCTGGCTGATTGGTGCCGGTCCGGGCGACCCTGATCTACTGACCGTCAAAGCGGCTCGCCTTATCGCACAAGCCGATGCGCTAGTTTATGACCACCTGGTTGGCGAGGGCATCATGGATCTTGCCCGCTCAGATGCCCGGCTGATTTATGCCGGCAAGGAAGCCTCCAAACACACATTGCCGCAAGGTTCAATCAACCAATTGCTGGTTGATCTTGCCCGCGAAGGCTTGTCGGTTGTTCGCTTGAAAGGTGGCGACCCCTTCATCTTCGGACGCGGCGGAGAAGAACTCGAAACACTGGTTGCCTCTGACATTCCCTTCGAAGTCATCCCGGGCGTTACCGCTGCGGCCGGCTGCGCTGCCTATTCCGGGTTTCCACTGACCCATCGTGACCACGCCCAGGCACTCACCTTCGTTACCGGGCATCTCAAGGACGGCTCGGTCAATCTCGACTGGCCGGCGCTCGCTCGCCCTTGCCACACCATTGTTTTCTACATGGGCATCGGTGCTGCCGCCGAAATCTGCCGGCAAATGATTTCCCACGGTCTACCGCCGACGACACCGGCCGCCGTCGTTCGCAACGGCACCCTGCCTGACCAGCAAACCCTGCTGGCAACCTTGGGCACACTCCCTGAGCGCATCAACGAATGCGAGATCAAACCACCCGCCTTGATCATTGTCGGCAGCGTCGTCAGCCTGCACGAAAAGCTCAGCTGGTTCGAAAAATCGTGAGGTTTCTCTGGTTGCTGGCCACCCTCTTTGCTAGCCAGGCGCACGCCTACTCGATTCAGGAATTACGTGAGGACTGCCAGGCCGCAGAAAGTTTTTATAACGAGAAAAAGAGTATTGACCCTTACCAGTCGGTCATGAGCGCCCGTTGCATTGGATACATCGCGGGATTTGCCGACGGCTATGCAATCAGTGACTATTTGGCTGAAAAAGTGGGGGTCAAGCTAAACGCGTTCTGCCTGCCTACCGATGGCAATCTCCCAGCCCGCCTGGTTCGCGCTGTGCTCGGCCATCTCGACCGTCAACCACCAAACACGAGCATCAGTACGGCCATGCTGGTGGCCAGCGCACTAGCAAAAACCTTCCCATGTGCGGATTCGCTTGAACCAAAGAAGTGATTCGTGGATAATTCGGCCTCCACAAGCCGAGGTGGCGGAATCGGTAGATGCAGCGGATTAAAAATCCGATAAAAATACGCTGCAACCCTCTTAAAATAAGGGTTTCTACCAAAAAACTTCGGGAGAAATAAGGGAGAAACGTTGTTGTTTGAAGTTCATCTCTTTTCTTAGCTGTAAAAATGCGTTTAGCCCCGATGGCGGAATCGGTAGACGCACGGGATTCAAAATCCCGCGCCGAAAGGCGTGCCAGTTCGAGTCTGGCTCGGGGCACCAAAGCATCAGCAAACTAGACCAGCCAAGTGCTGGTTTTTTTGCGTCTATTGCGTTTACGTTATTCGGCTTTACAGTCATTTTTCGATCAAGCACGTAAGAAAATACGGCGAACCAAACAGACAATATCTGATGACACGCCAAGCCCCCGAAATCTACGCCAAGCCGCTCTCCGACTTCCCAGACACCGGAGAATCTCCGGACCAAAAGGCTTAGTCGACTCTCGCCACCCTCAGCCTCGAATATGCCAACAAGGGTTGGAACGCGGCTGTAAAGATCAAGGTGGGATAATCCGAGTAGTTGCAGCCCCAGAACAAGGGATTGAGCCGATCAAATATCTGACCGGCCTGTATTAGCACGGCTATATACGACCAGCCGGAAGCAGCGCCAAGAAAAAAGGCGACCGAAGCCCGACGAAAGCTGATGCAAGAGATTTTTGTTACTTGCGGCGACGGGCTATCGTGCCGATTATTCCTAGACCAGCGAGCAGCATGGCGTAGGTTTGCGGCTCCGGCACAGACGACGCGATAGTGATTACGCCGCTTTTAAAGTCAGGCATTGAGACCCAAATCGGCCCACTTTCCAAGGCAATTTGACCAGCACGCCCAAGCTCAAGCATTGAGACGTAAGGCAATGAATCTCGATCCAAGTCGATCTGACCGGCAGCGCCAATCTGAAGAGTCGAATTGCCATATAGCGAATCTCTTTCAATAATTGTGATGTCAGCGCCAGCAAGCGTGATGATTGAACCGGAGAGGTCTGGCGAAGCCCTTGGAATCCCGCTAGTGGCGGAAGCCAATGGTGAAACCGCCAATGCAAAAACGAGCGTAAGCAATGTTTTCATATTCCTGCCGCATATTCAAAGCAAATAGCCTACGCGCCTGCAAGGCGTAGCGCCATCCGCCGAATGGATCAGCTTATGAAGCGGAGATGAAATTCAATATTTCGGGAATGCTGAAAATTTTGTCGGGCTACCCGGATAAAAATTTGTGCACTTACAAGTAGCCTGGGCGGGGGGGTGGAGTGGCGCGTTGAATTCCCTAGGCTTGGTGCGATTGATATAATTCGCGCCTTTCACTTCCAGCAAAAGCAGAGTGGCATTGCTTTTTTGGGGGGTAACTTTGGGGGCAACTCCAATAATCAAAAAATTAAGATGCTTCTCCTGCAATGGATTCAGCTGCCTATTCGGTGCCCTCTCTCGCACCAGTTAAATAGGAGAAGGCTTTCCAGACGGAAAGCCTTTTCCTTTTCAGAGAACGGATTTCTGCCTATGTCGTTGACCGTCGACGACTTCGACTTTCCCCTGCCCCCTGAGTTGATCGCCCAACACCCCGCTCCCGAGCGCAGCGGCAGTCGGTTGTTGCACGTCTGCGGTCAACAGCTAATTAACCGGCAGTTTGCCGAACTACCAGGCTTGCTGCGTGCGGGTGACCTGCTGGTGTTCAACGATACGCGGGTCATCAAGGCCCGTTTTTTCGGACAAAAGGAAACGGGCGGCCAGGTCGAGGTGCTGCTTGAACGGATCGTCGATGCGACTCACGCCATCGCCCAGATTCGCGCCAGCAAGTCACCAAAGCCGGGTAGCAGAATCAAGCTGGCTGATGCTTTTGAAGTCATGATCACCGGCCGCACTGGCGCGAGCGGCGAATTTTTTGCTCTGGAACTGGTTGACCCTGGGGCCAGCCCTTGCTTCCATGGTCGCAGCAATCTTTGGGAACTGGCCGAGCAGTTCGGCAAGCTGCCGCTACCGCCTTATATCGAACACCCACCCGAAGGTGTGGACGAAACCCGTTATCAAACCGTCTATGCCCGCGAACCCGGCGCGGTTGCGGCGCCGACTGCCGGCCTGCATTTCGATGAGGCCATGTTGGCCACCCTCAACAAGCAGGGCGTCCAGACAGCCTTCCTGACACTGCATGTCGGTGCTGGCACCTACCAACCGGTCCGTGTCGACAAAATTGCCGATCACCGCATGCACAGCGAATGCTTTGATATTCCTGCGGCCACTGCCGAGCTGATTGCCACGACGCACGCCAACGGCGGTCGGGTAGTTGCGGTCGGCACGACCAGCCTGCGGGCACTCGAATCAGCCGGCAATATCGATGGCACGGTCCATAGCGGCCCAGCCGAGACCAGCATTTTCATCACTCCCGGCTACCGCTTTAACGTGGTCGACCGGCTAATCACCAATTTTCACCTGCCAAAATCGACGCTACTCATGCTGGTTTCGGCCTTTGCCGGTTACGACAACATCCGCGCCGCTTATGCCCACGCCGTGGCCGAACGCTACCGCTTCTTCAGCTATGGCGATGCCATGCTTCTGGAAAAATCCGATGCAATTTGAACTTCTGAAAACCGATGGCGCTGCCCGCCGCGGCACCTTGACCTTGGCGCACGGCGTCATCCAGACACCCGTCTTCATGCCGGTAGGCACCTATGGCACGGTCAAGGCGATGACGCCGCAATCGCTGCACGATATCGGCGCGCAAATCTGTCTGGGCAACACTTTCCACCTTTGGCTGCGACCGGGGCTGGATGTTGTCCAAGCCCACAAGGGCCTGCACGACTTCATGAACTGGCAGAAGCCAATCCTCACCGATTCCGGTGGTTTTCAAGTCTTCTCGCTCGGCGCCATGCGCAAGATCACCGAAGAAGGCGTCAAATTCTCGTCGCCGCATGACGGCGCCAAGCTTTTCCTGACGCCAGAAATCTCGATGCAGATTCAGAAGGTGCTGAACTCCGACATCGTGATGATTTTTGACGAATGCACGCCCTACCCGGCAACGCTCGACGAAGCGGCCAAGTCGATGCGACTCAGCATGCGCTGGGCACAACGCTCGCGTGATGAACACAACAAACTTGAAAACAGCAATGCGCTGTTCGGCATCGTTCAAGGCGGCATGCACGAAACACTGCGCGACGAATCGCTGGCCGGACTAGATGAGATCGGCTTCGACGGAATGGCCATCGGCGGACTTTCGGTCGGTGAGCCGAAAGAAGACATGGCGCGCATTCTCGCCCATACCGCGCCCAAAATGCCGGCCCACAAGCCGCGCTACCTGATGGGCGTTGGCACCCCGGAAGATCTGGTGCATTCGGTCAAGGCCGGCATCGACATGTTCGACTGCGTGATGCCAACCCGCAATGCCCGCAACGGCCATTTATTCACCCGCTTTGGCGACGTCAAGATCAAAAATGCCCGCCATAAAACGGATACCGGCCCACTGGACCCGAGTTGCAATTGCTACACCTGCACGAACTTCACCCGCGGCTACCTGCATCACCTTTTCCGCGCCGGTGAAATTCTCGGCAGCATGCTCAACACCATCCACAACCTGCATTTTTATCAGACCATCATGGCCGAGATGCGCGCCGCGATTGAAGCCGGCACGCTGACCGACTGGGCAAGCGGCTTTGCCCGCGACCGTTCCTCAGGCCAATGATAGAATCACCCGCTTTGATTTTCAGCTTTCAGGAGTTTTACCATGATTAGTCTTGCCCACGCTCAAACTGCCGGCGCCGCGGCCGACCCGATGGGCGGCATGATGCAACTACTGCCGATGATTCTGATGTTCGTCGTGCTGTGGTTCCTGATGATTCGCCCGCAAATGAAAAAAGCCAAGGAACACAAGGCGCTGCTTGCCGGACTGGCCAAGGGTGATGAGGTTGTGACCGGTGGTGGTCTGCTCGGCAAGGTAACCAAGGTTGCCGATGGCTACATCACTGTAGAAATCGCTGCCGGCACCGAAGTTGTCGTGCAAAAACCGTCGATTACCCTGGTTCTGCCCAAAGGTACGATGAAGTCGTTGTAATCACCCCCGAAGGCGGCTTTGAGCCGCCTTTTGCTTTTAAAAGCCACTATGAATCGCTACCCACTCTGGAAGTACATCATCATCGCCGTCGCGCTGGTGCTGGGCTTCGTCTATACCCTTCCCAACTTCTTCGGCGAATCGCCAGCGGTGCAGGTTTCCAGCGCCAAGGCCACGATCAAGGTTGATGACAAGGCCAAGGCCCGCGCCGAAGAAGCTTTGATCGCCGCCGCCATCGTGCATGATGGCATCCAGCTGGACACCGTTGGCATCAAAGCGCGATTCAAGGATACCGACACCCAGTTGAAGGCCAAGGATATCCTGGAAAAAACCTTCAACCCGAACTCGGCCGAACCGCAATACGTGGTTGCACTGAATCTGCTGGCCGCCTCGCCGACCTGGCTGACTTCGCTGCACGCACTGCCGATGTACCTCGGCCTCGACCTGCGTGGCGGCGTGCACTTCCTGTTGCAAGTCGACATGAAGGGCGCCCTGACCAAGCGACTCGACTCCACTTCGGCTGATCTGCGCACCGCAATGCGCGACAAGAATCTGCGCCACGGGGGCGTTGGCCGCGAAGGCGAGCGCATTGTGGTGCGTTTCCGCGACGTCGAAACCCGCGACAAGGCACGCAATATCATTGCCGACACGCAGCCCGATCTAATTCTGGCCGATCAAGGTGAAGGCAGTGACCTCAAACTGGTCGCTACGCTGAAGCCGCAGGCGCAGCTGAAAATCGGCGAATTCGCCCTGAAACAGAACATCACGACCTTGCACAACCGGATTAACGAACTGGGCGTTGCCGAGCCGGTGATCCAGCAACAAGGTAGCGACCGCATCGTCGTCCAGTTGCCGGGTGTGCAGGACACCGCCAAGGCCAAGGATATTCTCGGCCGCACCGCCACCCTTGAAATCCGTATGGTTGATGACTCTCCGGGAGCGCTGGAAGCTGCGCTGGCGGGCAATCCGCCCTTCGGTACCGAGGTTTATACGGAACGTGGCGGCCAGCCCTTGCTGGTCAAGAAGCAGGTTGTACTGACGGGCGACCGTCTGACCGATGCCCAGCCGGGTTTCGACAACCAAACCAATGAAGCCGCCGTCCATCTGACGCTCGACTCGCCCGGCGCCCGTATTTTCAAGGATGTCACCCGCGAGAACGTCAATAAGCGCATGGCCATCCTGCTGATCGAAAAAGGCAAGGGCGAAGTCGTTACCGCACCGGTTATCCGGGCTGAAATCGGTGGCGGTCGCGTCCAGATTTCCGGCCGTATGACGACCACCGAAGCCAACGATACAGCACTGCTGCTGCGTGCCGGTTCGCTGGCAGCACCGATGGATATCATCGAGGAACGCACCATCGGCCCGAGCCTCGGCGCTGATAACATCAAGAAGGGCTTTCAATCGACGATGTGGGGCTTTGCCGCGATCGCCGTCTTCATGATTTTCTACTACCGGGTATTTGGCGTGATCTCGGTACTGGCCCTGGCATCCAACCTACTGTTCCTGATTGCGCTGCTCTCGCTGCTGCAGGCAACACTCACCTTGCCAGGTATCGCCGCTATCGCGCTGACACTCGGCATGGCGATTGACGCCAACGTACTGATCAATGAACGAATCCGGGAAGAACTGCGCGCCGGCATGCCGCCGCAAGCGGCAATTTCGGAAGGTTATGAACGCGCCTTCGGGACCATTCTTGACTCCAACATCACGACGCTGATCGCTGGCCTCGCGCTGCTGATTTTCGGCTCCGGTCCCGTCCGCGGCTTTGCCGTGGTTCATTGTCTGGGCATCATGACCTCGATCTTCTCCTCGGTGGTGGTCTCCCGCGCCCTGGTGAACCTGATCTACGGTCGCCAGAAGAAACTGACTTCGGTGAACATCGGCCAAGTCTGGAAACCCGGCAACGCTGCGGTCAACGTTCAAAAATAAGGAAAAACGACCATGGAATTTTTCCGCATTCAAAAAGACATTCCCTTCATGCGCCATGCGCTGAAGTTCAACATCATTTCGCTGGTCACTTTTCTGCTGGCTGTGGTGTTCCTCTTCAGCAAGGGCTTGCATCTGTCGGTCGAGTTCACCGGTGGCACGCTGATCGAAGTCAATTACGAGCAATCTGCCGATCTGGAAAAGATTCGCGGTTCACTCGGCAAGGCTGGTTTCAGCGATTACTCGGTGCAGAACTTCGGCTCGTCGCAGGATGTGATGATTCGCCTGCCCCTCAAGGGTGACCAGAACACCAACCAGTTAGGCGAATCCGTCATCAAGGCGCTGGCTGCCGACGCACCAGGCGCCAGCCTGCGCCGCGTCGAGTTTGTCGGCCCGCAGGTCGGCAAGGAGCTTGCTGAAAACGGGGCAATGGCGCTGCTGCTGGTCATCATCGGCATCATGATCTACCTGGCTTTCCGCTTCGAATGGCGCTTTTCAGTCTCGGCCATCATCGCCAACCTGCACGACGTGATCATCATTCTCGGCTTCTTCGCCTTCTTTCAGTGGGAGTTCTCGCTGTCGGTGCTGGCCGCAGTATTGGCGGTGCTCGGCTACTCAGTCAATGAATCGGTCGTTGTCTTCGACCGGGTTCGCGAAACCTTCAAACGAGTCCGTGGTTTGACCACGCCGCAGGTGCTTGATCATGCCATTACCAGCACGATCAGCCGGACCATCATCACCCACGGCAGCACCCAGATGATGGTGCTGGCCATGCTGATCTTCGGCGGCGAAACGCTTTATTACTTCTCGTTGGCGCTAACCATCGGCATTCTCTTCGGCATCTATTCCTCAGTGCTGGTCGCCAGCCCGCTCGTCATGTGGCTGGGCGTCTCGCGCGAACAGTTCATCAAGCCGAAAAAGGTCGTTGAAGGCGCAAATGAGGACGGTGCAGTCGTCTAAGCCAATTGCTGCGGTCAACGCAAAAAAGCCACCGATTTCACCCGGTGGCTTTTTTTACGCTTACCAGCTGGGCGTCTCAGCCGCAGGAGGCGGTGGCGGCGGCTCGGGTAGCCAGGCCCCGCTGCCGCCGTAGATTGCAGCACCGGCAATTAGCAAGGCGACGATGAGCGCAACGAAATTGCCGCCGCTGGCTGATACTGCGTCACCCTCCTTCCAGCCGGTGATCATCGGCTTGAGCAGCTTTTGTTTCTTGAAATGGCCGTAGAAGCCAATGGCCGCAATGTGCAGCACAACGAGCCCAATCAACACGTTGGAGATCAGTTGATGCACGCTGGTCAGTCGGTTACTCATTGCCTTATTGACCAACTCGAAAAGCGGGCCGACAAAAGTAATGTCGTCGTTGGCAAACAGGCCCGTGACGACTTGTGCGGTCAACAGCCCCAGCAAGACAAAAACAGAAAGCGCCCCGAGAGGATTGTGCCCCTCGCCTTGCCACTCACCGCTCAGGTAAGCCCTGATTCTCGAGGGCGTCGGGAAGAACTGCAGAAAACAGGCGTAGGTTGAACCCAGCACACCCCAAACCAGACGAAAAACCAGCAGGCCAAGGATCAGCAAGCCAATCCGGCCATGCCAGTCCATCAGATTTCCACCCAGCTGCCCACTCACCACGGCGGCCAGCATCGTCATGACCAATAGCCAATGAAACAATCGGGTCGGCAAATCCCACAAACGAAATTTTTTCCCGCTCATAGTTATTTTCTTGTCTTTGAAGGAAAACAGGCACCTGAAAAGGTGCCCGTCAAACAACGATCTGGCGAGCAAAACTACCGGATCAATTGTCCTTGATCTTGAAATCGTCATGGCAAGCCTTGCAGGTGCCACTAAGCTTACCGAACTGGTCCTTGGTCGCTGCGGCATCACCGGCAGCTGCAACTTTGGCCATTTCATTAGCTTCCTTGACAAAAGCGACCGCCACCTTGCCGACTCCCTCTTTATTGCTGAAAAACTCCGGCTTGACGCGGGTCTTTTCCCAGCCGGTTCCCTTATCCGTACCCGGCAGGTAGAGCGAACCCATACCGGAATTGGCAATTGCCTGAATCGCATTGGCCGCTTTGACGACCTCGTCCTTGTTATACGTGCCTTCGACATTCATCTTGATGCGAGCCATGTTCCAGGCCATGAAAGCGTAGCCCGACTGGCGCCACTTGATGGCATCTTCCGGTTTAACCTGGGCGGTCGCGGTGCCCGTCAGCGTGATTGCGAGCAGGGCAAGCAAAAGTTTCGATTTCATGTTTTCTCCGTTGGGTAGTGAGTGGATACGCCGCTTACTTTAACGGCATTAATCAACAAGGTATGTAACCTGAGTCACACAACCGACTGTTTTGACCCAGCGGTAAGAAACAAGATGACACCCTTGAACGAAATAACAAATATGCATATATATGATGCCAACACGCCACATCACCTACCCTGTTTTTACATTTGATATATATTGATGTTCAATCGTTGCGAATCGTTCACAATCCTCAACCACAGAAAAAACACAAGGAAACGGTGTGGAGGGAAAGCTGCAGCTCAGCGGACAGGCCACGGTCGAACGACTGAGCCGGCGGTCTACGCTGATTTTTGTCCTGCTGGCGCTGGTCGCCGTCTTTACCTATTTTCTGCTGGCCGGTGAAACTGCCGACGAGCGCGCCAGTGCAGCCGAGATCAATCTGGCCGGCAAGCGACGGATGCTTTCGCAGCGGATCGGCCTGCTCAGCAGTCAGTTTCTTCATCACAAAAAGCGCAGGATCTCGTTGAGTTATCAGAAGCCCTGCATCAGATTGCCTCTTTTCACGACGCGCTGATGCGCGGTGACCTGGAGCGCGGCATACGCGCCCCGCGTACGGCAATGCTCCGTGCCAGCTACGATGGACCAAACGGCGTGGATGCCCTGATGCAGCGCTACCTGGCCCTCGGTAAAGCACTGCTCCAGACTACCGACGAAGGCGGTGACTTCCGACCCATCGCCAGCCAGTTGATCAGTATGAGCCAGGGTGAGTTTCTCGATGCGCTCGACAAATTGGTCGACCAGTACCAACAGGAAAGCGAAGCAAGCACCGATACATTGCGCTTGCTGCAATGGTGCGCCTTGCTGGCGGCGCTCGGCTTGCTGGCCTTCTCGGCACTCGGCGTCCTACGGCCGCTGATTGCCCAGGTCAGAAGATCGCTCGACGAACAGGAAAGCTCGGAACGGGCGCTTCGGGCAGCCGAGTTGCAACAACAGCACTTTCAACGCCGACTGGTCGACGCCATCGAAGCGCTGGACGACGCTTTCGCCTTGTTCGATGCCGATGACCGGCTGACGCTGTATAACTTGCGCTTCACCGAAGTATTCCCTTTGCCCGGGGAAACCATCGCAACCGGCATGTCCTTCAGCGAGTTTGTCCGCGTCATCGCCGAACAGCGCATGTACGCCATCCCAATCGATCGAATGGAAGGCTGGATCAGCGAACGCATGGCAATCCATCGCCGGGCCGAAGGATCGCGCGAAATCCCGCTTTCAGAAGGACGCTGGCTCAGGGCGACCGAGCGTCGCACCCGGGAAGGCGGCACCGTAGTCATCTGGACAGATGTCAGCCACCTCAAACAGGCGCTGATTGCTGCCGACCAGGCAAGCCGGGCAAAGTCGGAATTCATGGCAAGGATGAGCCATGAATTGCGGACGCCGCTCAATGCCATCCTGGGTTTTGCCCAAGTCCTTGAGCAAGGACTGGAAGCGCCGTTGACCGCTCGGCAAATGGAGTGCGTCGCCCACATTCTGCAAGGTGGCCGGCATCTACTGGCTTTGATCAACGAGGTGCTGGACCTTTCCGCCATCGAGTCAGGCAGTCTGAGTATCGAGATGGAAGCACTGGCTCTGGCCCCCGTGATCAAGGAATGTCTGGCGCTGGTTTCACCCCAGTCGCTCGACCGTCAGGTGGCCCTCAGCAGCGACGCTGCCGGACAGTGCCATGTCCATGCTGATCGCAAGCGGCTCAAGCAAGTCCTGCTAAATCTGCTGTCAAATGGCATCAAATACAATCGGGCCGGTGGTCAGCTGACATTGTCTGTCATCGTCAGCGAACACATCATTCGTCTGACCGTTGCCGATACCGGTCATGGTATTCCACCTGATCTGGCCCGCCGGGTATTCCAGCCTTTTGATCGCCTGGGCGCCAGCAATGTCGAGGGCACCGGTATTGGCCTGTCGATCACCAAGCGACTGGTCGAGTTGATGGGCGGACACATTGGTTTTGACAGCGTTGTCGACGTTGGCACAAGCTTCTGGATAGAGCTCGCCAAGGCACCAGGTGAATATGCCGCTTCGTCCGATGATCCGGCTTGCCTGCCCGGTGCGGTAACAACAACCGATCGCTTCGGCAGCGCCCCAAGTATGTCCCTTCCGCAAAGCACCGAATATTGCATTCTCGCCATTGACCTCTCGCCAGCCGATAACGAACTCCTGCGCCTGATCGTCAGCACCCTGCGCGGTGCCTGCCTGGCGTCGACAAGCAACGTAAAAGACGCCCACGAAATAAGCACCAGCCGGCTTTGTCAGGTAGTCATTGCCGACACGCTACTGATCAACGAATTTCTTGCCGCAACACCACAGAAACAGGGAAATCCTCCTGTATTGATCGCCCTGGGCGATCCCCTTTACCCTCGGCATACAGCTGATCCAAGAATCAGCCATTGGCAGCCGAAACCCCTGAAAACACGGGAAATAGCCCGACTACTGAGAGAGACAATGCCATGACAATTCAGCGAAAATCGGCCCTCCCGAAAGAGCGCTTCCACAATGCCCGCATTCTCGTCGTTGACGACCAGCCCGGGAATGTCCGGTTATTGGAGGTATTCCTCGCTGAAGCCGGTTATCAGCATGTCGAAGGCATTACCGACCCGACCCTGGTGCTTGAGCGCATGGACAGCGCGCCGCTGGATCTTATTCTCCTCGACATGCGTATGCCGATCCTTGATGGCCTGTCGGTTCTGACCTTGCTGCAGGAGTCGATCCATCAGGAAGGTTTGCAAGTCATCGTCCTGACCGCACAAACCGAGCGCGAAACACGACTGGCCGCCCTGTCGCTCGGCGCCCGCGATTATCTGGTCAAACCCTTCGATACCGACGAGGTACTGTGCCGCATCCGAAATGCGCTGGAAAGCCGCTTTCTCTACCAAGACAGGGAAGGTGAAGCGGAGCGCCTGGAAGAACTGGTGACGCAACGCACCGAGCAGCTGATCGAGACCCAGTTCGAACTGGTACGCTGCCTGGCCCGAGCCGGTGAGTTCAGGGACAGCGACACCGGGTCGCATATTTTTCGGGTTTCCATTGGCTGCCACATGCTGGCCCGTGCCGCCGGCCTACCGCGCCAGCAGACTGAACTGATCCGTTATGCGGCGATGATGCACGACATTGGAAAGATCGGCATTTCCGACCAGCTATTGCTCAAACCGGGAAAATTGACACCGGAGGAGTTTGAGGAAATCAAGATACATTGCCAGTTCGGCGTGGATATCCTTGGCGACTACAACGCCGACGTCACCAAGATGGCCCGGGAAATTGCCTTTACCCACCACGAACGCTGGGATGGCAATGGCTATCCGTCCGGTCTGGTCGGCGAGCAAATCCCGATTGAGGGGCGCATCACGGCCATCATCGACGTTTATGATGCACTCACCTCGGAGCGGCCCTACAAGCGGGCTTTTTCAGCAGCAGATGCCCTGGCAATCATCCGGGGCAGCGCCGGCACTCAGTTCGACCCGCAACTGGTCGACCATTTCATCGCCATCTACCCCGAATTTCAGCAGCAGATGGAGGCGCTTTCTCGCGACCAGTTCATCGCCGGATAAGCAACTCCCTGGGTGACGAGACGAAACGGTCAATCGCTACACGGCAAATACATGCTTTACGCGCAAGGCCGGGCCGCCCTGCTCGATGGCGATCAAACGGTCAATATTCGGATGCTTGCCCGGGTTGGTCCGTGCGTCATCCGTATGCTCGGCAAAAATCTCCAGACCCTTTTTGGCTGCTTCAAGATTAATCGAGCCATAGGTTTGGGCCAGATGGTTATACACCGCCAGCGAACCCTGGCTACCTGCCTTGTTTTCAATGCTGGCAACCACGGTTTCTGCCTTGTCGAGCAGGTTGACCGCAGCAATATGGGAAATCCCGGGGAGTTTCTTCAGATTCTCAGCAAAAGACATTATTTCCATTCCCGTTTGGCTTTGACCAGCCCGATGATCAGGCCCGTCGTAAAAGTAGTGACCGGTATGATAAAAGCGATCGCCTTGACGCCGCGCTCGACGCCAAAGATGACGAGCAAGATGATGGCCGGCACCAGACCGATGGCCAGCCCGATCAGCCCCCCTCGGACGCCACCACGGATCACCTCTTTATCCGTGGTCTTGTACTCGCCGGTGCAGTGCGGGCAGTAAATTGCATCCGCCGGCACTTCCTGCCCACATTTGCTGCACTGCATTTAAATGCGCTTCGCCAGTTCAGCCGCTTTGCCGGTGTAATCCCACGGCGTCAGCTTGAGCAGTTCAGCCTTGGCATCAGCAGGAATTTCCAGTGTCGAGACAAAAGCCTGCATACCCTCGCGGGAAACACGGGTGCCGCGGGTCAGTTCCTTGAGCTTTTCGTAAGCGTTCGGCACGGCATAACGACGCATCACTGTCTGGATTGGCTCGGCCAACAATTCCCAATTGGCGTCGAGATCAGCCTTCATGTTGTCGACATTAACCTCCAGCTTGCTCATGCCTTTCAGCAGTGAATCATAGGCGAGCAGCGAATAACCGAGGCCGACACCCATATTGCGGAGCACGGTGGAATCGGTCAGATCGCGCTGCCAGCGGGAAATCGGCAGTTTTTCGGCGAGGTGCTTGAGGACAGCATTCGCCAAGCCAAGGTTGCCTTCCGAATTCTCGAAATCGATCGGATTAACTTTATGCGGCATGGTCGATGAACCAATTTCACCCGCCTTGACCTTTTGCTTGAAGAAACCGAGAGAGATGTAGCCCCAGACATCGCGGTCGAAGTCAATCAGGATGCTGTTGGCGCGGGCAAAGGCATCAAACAACTCAGCCAGCGCATCATGCGGTTCGATCTGGATGGTGTACGGATTGAACGTCAGGCCGAGCGATTCGACGAAACGCTTGGCAAAACCTTCCCAGTCGTAACCGGGGTAAGCAATCAAATGGGCGTTGTAGTTGCCGACGGCGCCGTTGATCTTGCCGAGCAGCTCAACCGCCGCGATACGGCTGCGAGCGCGTTCCAGACGATAGGCGACGTTGGCCATTTCCTTGCCCAGCGTCGTCGGCGTGGCCGGCTGACCGTGGGTGCGGCTCATCATCGGCACTTCGGCGTTGACATGCGCCAGCTCTTTCAAACGGGCAAGCAGTTTATCGATCATCGGCAACATGGCCTGCTCGCGGGCACCTTTGCACATCAGCGCGTGCGACAGGTTGTTGATGTCTTCGGAGGTGCAGGCAAAGTGAATGAACTCGCTGACCTTGGTCACTTCGGCATTGCCCTTGGTGTTTTTCTTGATCCAGTATTCCAGCGCCTTGACGTCGTGATTGGTGACGGCTTCTTCGGCTTTCACTTCGGCCGCCTGCTCCGGCCCGAAGTTCGCAACCAGTGCATCCAGTTCGGCTACGGTCGACGCCGAAAAAGCAGCAATTTCCGTAAAGTGCGGCTCGGCGGCGAGTGCTTTCAGCCACTCGATCTCAACCAGCAGGCGGCAACGAATCAGGCCATATTCGGAAAAATGTTCGCGTAGGGCGTCAACCTTGGCAGCATAGCGGCCATCGAGCGGGGAAATAGCGGTCAAAAATTGGGCAGCCGAGGGATTGAAAGTCATAAAGGCATCCTTTTCAGTAAGCCTGCAATTTTACCTGCCCGGCGAACCACTGCGCCATACGCTATAATCGTTCCTCCTCAAATCAGAGAGCATATGATGAAGCTGATCGGCTCCCATACCAGCCCGTTTGCACGCAAAGTACGTGTTGTGCTGGCCGAAAAAAAGATGGAATACGATTTCGTCATTGATTCACCTTGGCTGGCCGACAGCAAGGTGCCCAACATCAATCCGCTTGGCAAAATCCCCGTACTGCTGCTGGACGACGAAACCCCGCTCTTCGACTCGCGGGTCATTGTCGAGTACATCGACAACGTGACGCCCAACAACAAACTCTTTCCCGCCCCCAACCGCGAACGGACCGAAGTCAAGCGCTGGGAAGCGCTGGCTGACGGTATCTGCGATGCTGCCGCGACTACCTTTCTCGAAGCCAAGCGCCCGCCAGAACAGCAGAGCAAGGACTGGATCGAGCGGCAGCGCACCAAGGTCATCCGCAGCCTGGAGTTCATGGCTGAGGAACTTGGAGAAAAGCCCTTCTGTGTCGGTACCCATTTTTCAATGGCCGACATCGGTGCGGGTACGGCATTAGGCTATTTAAATTTCCGCTTTGCCGAGATCAACTGGCAGGAAACTCATCCCAATCTGGGCAAGCTCTACGCCAAACTGATGCAACGCACCTCGTTTGCGGACACCGTGCCGCATGACTGAGAAATATTTGCTGCAATAAAACTCGGGGCGCCAACAGGCGCCCCTTGGCATTTCTGGATGCGATATTTTTCGCTTTTCCGAGCCAGAAATGCAACCTCGCATCCCACTTTGAGTCAATATGGGCATACTTCAACGAATTAACTGTTGATATGGTTTGAAGTTCAACCCGAGGAAGTACTGAGCGCTCATGGATAATATCGCCCGATCATTGGCCGTCGCCCTCGGCGAGCGGGATAGCAATACCCTTCTGCACTCTGACCGCGTGGTTCGGCTTGCTATCGAAATAGGCAGTCACCTCAATCTTTCTGAACGCGAACTTGAAGTACTGGCGATGGGCGCCCAGTTCCACGACATCGGCAAAATCGGCATCCCGGACAACGTTCTGAGCAAACCGGCGGCATTTGAAGCGAGTGAATGGGCAATCATGAAACAACACCCATTGATCGGCGAACGCATCGTTCGCGCCATCGGCGACAAGTACTCACCAGAGATCGCCCAGGTTGTCCGCCATCATCATGAAAACTTCAATGGCTCGGGCTACCCGGATGGCTTGGCGGGTGAGGATATACCGCTATGTTCGCGCATTATTGCGCTCGCCGACAATTACGACGCGATGGCCGTTTCCCGCCCCTATCACAAAGCCCGAACCCATCAGGAAGTGATGAACATCCTGCACGACGACGCCGGGATCAAGCATGACCCCGAACTGCTACAAGCTTTCTGCGTCGTCATTGAAAACTCCGAAATGCGCACCGGCGAGGCCTGATCGCGTTTGACGAACGACTTCAATGCCACCGGCCAGAGTTTGAAATTCAGCCTATGGTGCGATGGCCTCTGGAACGCGTTTGATCGGCAGCGAGATGGTCATGGTAGTGCCCTGCCCGGGCTGACTGTCGACGTGGATGTGCCCACCGTGTTTGTTGACGATGCCGTAGGAGACCGACAGGCCCAACCCGGTACCTTGACCGATGGGTTTTGTGGTGAAAAATGGATCGAAAATTTTCGATAGTTGCTCCGCTGGAATGCCAATCCCGGTGTCGGTCACCGAAATCCAGACCTGATCGTCTTCCCGGCCACTGCGCAGTGTGATCGTGCCGCGCTGGGCAATAGCGTTGGCGGCGTTGACCAGCAGGTTCATGAAGACCTGATTGATCTGCGAAGGAATACATTCGACCAGCGGCAGGTCACCGTACTCGCGCACGACGTCGGCCTTGAACTTTAGTTCGTTCCAGACCAGATTAATCGTGCTTTCAAGACCGGCGTGCAGATCGGCAAATGCCCAGTCGATCTGGCCGGTCCGCGAGAAATCGCGCAGATCCTAGACGATCTGGCGAACCCGCGTCGTACCATCGATCGACTCAGCGATCAGGCTGACAATGTCCTCACGCAGGTAGGCAAGATCGATCTGCTTGCGCACCGTTGCGAGTTGCTCGGTCGGCAACGAGGCGGGAAGCAACGGCTCGACTGCTTCGTAGGCGGCAATCAGCCGCAGCAGGTCATTGGCGTAGTTTTTCAGCGTCCCCAAATTGGAATTGACGAAGCCGATCGGGTTGTTTATCTCGTGGGCAACACCTGCCGCCAATTGACCGATCGATGCCAGCTTTTCGGATTGCAACAACTGCTTGTCGGATTCTTCAAGCTTGCGGATGAGCTTGCGCTGCGCATCCTTCTCTTGCTCCAGTTGTTCCTTGGCGCGTTGCATGGCACGATTGATTTTCTCGTTTTCCTGGAGCGCAGCCTCCAGGGCCTTCGTGCGCTCCTGAACCTGGCGTTCGAGAATCACCGTCGATTGAAACAACCCGAAATCCGAGCCCTGGGCGCTCATCGCCCGCTCGGCACGGTTCATCAAGGCAACGACCATCTTGTTGAGACGGGCTATCTCGGCGCGCAGGGCAGCCTCTTCGTTTTCCACCATCTCAGCTACCTATCGCGATGCCGGTCAGCGTCTGATTGACATGGACACCCCCGAACTGTTCACCGTAGGTACTGAATCCGACGGCGTTATAACGCTTTAGCAAGTTGCCCACCGCTTCTTTCTGCCCAAGCCCAGAAATCTCCAGATTGCGCAGGATGCAATCGCAGGTAATCAGCAATTGCGGTTCGCCGATCAGCGCGGTTAACTCTTCCAGCTTTTTTTCCAGATTGCCGAGCAGGTTGTCGCCGCGGGCCACGCGGAAAACCAGCCCCTCATCAATGGCGCTGAACAAGGTCAGGCTGCCATCCGGATTAACCTTCTGGATCGAACGAACATAGTCGGTGCCGTCAATCACAACAACGACCGGAGAAGCGGCGAAATGCGCCGGATTGAGGTGGTCGAAATCGGTACCAACCAGCCGGGCATACTCTTCTGCGGCCGGCAAGCCATTGATCTCGCGCACGATGCGATTCGGCGCATCGGCCTCGGTAACAACCAGGCGCTCAGCCTCGCTGACGAAATGCTGGGTTTTGAAGGCCTGGAATGGTAGCGAGGTATTGATCACGGCGAGCAGCGCCGCATCCGTGTGAAAGGCCCCCTGATGAAAGACCCAGGTGCGCTCGAATTTCAGATCGTCACCAGCCGAACCGCCGAATAAGGGAATTCTGCCAAGCGCGCTCTGAATGGCTCGGGCCACCGCCTCTTCACGGACCGACAAGCCGTCGATCATCAGGAAAGCAAAGCTATTGCTGACCTTGCTTTCCGGCGTATTGCCCTCGATTTTTTGCCGCAGCGTTTGGGCAAGCGCTTGGCCCTGGCCGATCTCGAAGTGCTGCAAATCGGTGAGCAAATCGGTGGCAACGGTGAAGCTGGCTGCCGGCAGGCTGAAACCGGAGAGGCTGCCAGAAAGGTAACCGGCCGGCCCGATTTCACCGGCAGTGGTACAACCAATGACGGGCACTCCTGCGAAGCGACGGTTCAACTCACTAGCCAAGGCATCCAGGTCGTATTTTGGGGAACAGAAAAAAACCACCAGCGCCGACTGTGCTTGCTGCACGGCCTGGAAAAATGCCTCAACAGCATCGCCCGGATCATCTGCAGAGGTTTGTCCCATGCGGATACGCGCACTGGGTGCCTGATTGCTCATATTTCTCTCTTTTGTCTGCGTGGGTGTGACGATGCGGCACTCTGTCCGCTTGACGCTGCAAATCATATACCCATCGCCTTGATGCTGACTTACAACAGCAACACATCGCTTTCTGGCAACGGTTCACGACAAGGGCGCTGATGGCGCCCTTGCGCTTTTCAGCGAATTACACCGCCGCCCAGGCAGACCCGGCTTTCATAGAGAACAACCGATTGCCCCGGTGTCAGCGCCCATTGCGGCTCGGCGAAATTGATCGTGCAGCTTTCGGCATCCACCCGTTCCACCTCGCAGGGCTGGTCCACCGTGCGATAGCGCGGCTTGGCGGTATAAACCCAGTGCGTATGCGGCTCGCGCCCGGAAATCCAGGAAAGCTGCTCGGCATCGAGTGAAGCTTTCAGCAAGGCCGGGTGATCGTGACCCTGCACAACATACAAAACATTTTTTTCCATATCCTTGCCCGCGACAAACCAGGCGTCGTGATCGCCACCGCCGGGATGGCCTTTTTCCTTCAAGCCACCGATATGCAGGCCCTTGCGCTGACCAAGCGTATGGAACATCAGGCCATCGTGTTCACCAATCACCTTCCCATCATCAAGGCGGCGAATCTCGCCCTGTTTGGGCGGCAGATAGCGACTGAGAAAGTCCTTGAACGGCCTTTCACCAATAAAGCAGATACCGGTCGAATCCTTCTTGGCAGCCACATGCAGGCCCTCCGCCTCGGCGATCTTGCGCACTTCACGCTTGTAAATATCAGCTAGCGGGAAGAGTGTTTTAGAGAGTTGTGCCTGATTCAGGCGGTAGAGGAAATAGCTCTGATCCTTGGTGCCGTCCTCGGCCTTGAGCAATTGAAACTCGCCATTAAATTCGCGCACACCCGCGTAGTGACCGGTGGCGATTTTGTCGGCGCCAAGTTTCATTGCGTGATCAAGAAAGGCTTTGAACTTGATTTCCGAATTACACAAAATATCCGGATTCGGCGTCCGGCCAGCCTGGTATTCGCGGAGAAATTCAGCGAAGACGCGTTCACGATATTCGGCGGCAAAGTTGACCACCTCAACATCAATGCCGATGCGATCGGCAACACTCATCACGTCAACTAAATCCTGGCGCGACGAGCAATACTCGTCGGTGTCGTCGTCCTCCCAGTTTTTCATGAACAGGCCAATCACCTTCCAGCCCTGGCGTTTCAACAACAAAGCTGCCACAGAGGAGTCAACGCCGCCGGACAAGCCGACCACCACAGTTTTTTCAGACATCGGGCCCAGCCCCCTTCTTCCATTCAGCCAGCGGCAAAACCACCGCGGCTTGTCCATTATCAACAAACCAGCTATCGACGGCGAAGCGCCCGTCCGCACCCTCGCCCTCCCCAATTTCTTCAATTACCGCTGAATAGTGCGTCGCAAAGACGAAACCCCAGTGCCGCACATTGGCCTCCCGCACACGATGCCAGCGCAGATTACCGCGCGCCTCAAGCATTTTGAGCAGCCGCGTCGTCGACGTCGAATGATCGATGCAATCCATTTTGCCCGGACCGTCATCCGCGTAATTGCCGCCACGGTCGTTCTTGATGACCGACTGCTCGCCAGCCCAGGCGTAAAGTTGCCCAATAACGGCTGCCAAGGTTTTTCGCTCTTCTTCAGCGTCGACCGCAGCATTCATCAGACGGCTGATTTCGTCGAGCCGAGCCTGGCTATATTGAACGTCGTCATGCGCCAGGCAGCCGTAACCGTAACAAATGGCAACCGTTTCATCAGCAGCACAAACCGCCAAGGGCATGGCAAAACACAAAGCAGCCAACCAGCAGCGCATCAGGCGTAATGCACCAGCAAATCAAGCGGGCCAGCCTTGCCGACTATTTGATCCTCAATACAACGCAGAATGAGCGGGCTGCGATGCCGCGCCTGCGTCGCTTTCACCTCATCAAGCGTCAACCAGCGGGCCGCGACAATCCCCTCGTCCAATTCACGCTCTGCCTCAAAACCCCGCAACTCGCCGCCAAAGGCAAAACGCAGGTAAGTGACATCCTTGCCTAGATGTTTCCAGTTATAAACGCCAATCAGGTGCGTCGGCTTGAAGTGGTAAGCCGTTTCTTCCAATGTCTCGCGAATGACCGCATCGATCAGGGACTCGCCCGCCTCAAGATGACCGGCCGGCTGATTGAAAGCCAGGCCCGCTTCAGTCTCTTCCTCAACCAGCAAAAATTTGCCGTCACGCATGACGACTGCGGCAACAGTGACATTGGGTTTCCAGATCATGGCAAAGCTCAATCGGCAAAAGCGTTATTTTAACGTCTGAATTCGGCTAGAATTGTGCGCTTTGATACGCGCTACACGGAGAAATGACCATGTCGATGTCGGACCGCGACGGATTTATTTGGCAAGACGGAAAACTAGTGCCCTGGCGCGATGCCACCACCCACGTCCTTACCCACTCGCTGCATTACGGCATGAGTGTCTTCGAGGGCGTCCGTGCCTATAAGACTGAACGCGGCAGCGCGATCTTCCGTCTCGAAGACCACACCGACCGGCTTTTCAACTCGGCCCACATTTTCCAGATGGCCATGCCTTTCGACAAGGCGACCATCAACGAGGCGCACAAGGAAGTGATCCGCGCCAACAATCTTGAGTCCGGCTACATCCGCCCGATCGCCTTTTATGGCTCGGAAAAAATGGGTGTTTCGCCAAAGGGCGCCAAGGTGCACATCGCCATCGCTGCCTGGCCGTGGGGTGCTTACCTCGGCGAGGAAGGCATGGAGCGCGGCATTCGCGTCAAGACCTCCAGCTTCACCCGCCACCACGTCAACATTTCGATGGTCCGCGCCAAGGCCTCCGGCAATTACATCAATTCCATTCTGGCCAACAACGAAGTAACCAACGATGGCTACGATGAAGCCATGTTGCTCGATCCAGAAGGCTACGTTTGCGAAGGCGCCGGGGAAAACATCTTCATCGTCAAGAAAGGCAAACTCTACACGCCGGACCTGACCTCCTGCCTGGAAGGTATTACCCGCGCCACCGTGCTGCAGATCGCCGACGAACTGGGCATTGCTGTTTGTGAAAAACGCATCACCCGCGACGAGGTTTATACCGCTGATGAAGCTTTCTTCACCGGCACCGCCGCCGAAGTCACACCGATTCGCGAACTCGACGGCCGCCAGATCGGCGTTGGCCATCGTGGTCCGCTGACTGCCCAGATCCAGGCCAAGTATTTCGACATCGTTTATGGCCGTTCCACCCAGCACGACAACTGGCTGGCCTACATTTAAGCTCAGGGAAAACAAGACATGTCCGACAACATGACCGTAGAAGTCACCGCCCACGACCTGCCGCTGCACTGCCCGCAGCCCAATGCGCCGCTGTGGAGCGGCCATCCTCGCGTTTTTCTCGACGTACTGAAAACGGGTGAAACCGTATGCCCTTACTGCGGCACAAAATACGTCTTCAAGGGCGAAGCGCCCAAGGGTGGTCACTGATAGTTGCCAGTAATTAGTTATTAGTTGCGAGTTGCTGATCGCTAGCAACTCGTGACTGGCTACTAATAACTCGCTCTCATGAAAGCTCTCATCGTCGCCCCTTCCTGGATCGGCGACTCCATCATGGCGCAGCCGATGTTTGCCCGGCTGCATGCCCGTTTTCCCGGTTTGCAACTCGACGCCCTCGCCCCCCGCTGGGTTGCCCCGGTATTGCAGCGCATGGGCGAAATCAGCGAGATCGTCGATAGCCCGTTCGGCCACGGCCAACTCTCGCTCAAACCCCGCTGGCGACTGGCCCGCGAACTCGCGGCGCGCAACTACGACGCCGTTTATGTCTTGCCCAACTCGCTGAAATCGGCGCTGGTGCCGTTCATGGCCGGCATTCCACGGCGCATCGGCTTCATTGGTGAATCGCGCTACGGCCTGATCAACGTTCGCCACACACTCGACAAAGCGGCCCTGCCGCTGATGGTCGAGCGCTTTGCGCAACTGGCCGAAGCCCCCGGTGCCGCTTTGCCGAAGCCCATTTTTTACCCAAAAATCCGGTCGACCGCAGCCGACCAGCTAAAAACACTGACTGAACTCGGCCTTGAACGCCCGGCGCGCATCGTCGCCTTCTGTCCGGGCGCCGAATACGGTCCGGCCAAGCGCTGGCCTGCCGCCCACTTTGCCAGCCTGGCAAAGAGCCTCGCCGAACGCGGCTACGCCATCTGGCTGTTTGGCTCGCCGAAAGATCACGCCGTTGCAGAAGAAATTTCGCAGCTCGCTCCCGGCCTCTGCCGAAATCTGTGCGGCGCCACCTCACTCGGCCAGGCGGTTGACCTGCTCGCGATGACCGATCTGGTGGTCTGCAACGATTCCGGCCTGATGCACGTCGCCGCCGCGCTTGATCGCCCGCTGGTCACCTTGTACGGCTCCTCGTCGCCCGGCTTCACCCCACCGCTCTCCGACCAGGCTGACATCCTCAGCCTGAATCTCGATTGCAGCCCGTGCTACAAGCGCGAATGCCCACTCGGCCATCTCGACTGCCTGAATAAACTGACGCCGGAACGGGCGCTGGCCGCGGCACTAAAGCGAATCGCCCGATGAGCCAAGTCGCCAGTTTCGCCTCGCCGGAAGATGTCGAACAGGCCTTTTACGAGGCCATTGCCAAAGGTGATGCTGACCGGCTCATCCAGCTCTGGGCGGAAGATGAAGATACGCTCTGCGTGCACCCCACCGGCGTTCGCCTGATCGGTCTCGCCCCGATCCGGGAAAGCTGGCGCGGCATTTTCACCACCGCGCGCATTCGCATGCAAGCGGAAACCATTGCCCGCTGGCAGAGTTCGGTGCTGGCGATTCATCACCTGACCGAGATCCTGTTTGTCGGCGATGACCCCAGCCCGCATGGCCCTCTGCACGTCACCCAGGTTTACACGCGCGGCGCTCACGGCTGGCGCCTGGTCAGCCGACACGCCTCGGCCGCCGATGACGGGCATCAGGCAATGGCTGACGCCACCGTCCCCCACACCTTGCATTGAAGCCTTACCTTGCCCCGGTCTGGCTGCCCGGCGGCCACGCCCAAACGATCTGGCCATTACTGATCAAGCCGAAACCACTCAAATTCCGCCGCGAACGCTGGACAACGCCGGATGGCGACTTCATCGACGTGGACCATCTCGATGGCCCGCAAGATTCACCACTGCTCGTCCTCTTCCACGGACTTGAAGGCAGCGCCCAAAGCCACTACGCGCTCTCCACCGCGCACGCCTGCAAAAAAGCGGGCTGGCGCCTGGCCTTGCCGCACTTTCGCGGCTGCTCGGGAGAAATGAACCGCCGGCCTCGGGCCTATCACTCCGGCGATTCCGACGAAATCGACTGGATCCTGCGCCGCCTGCAAGCCGCCAACAGCGGCCGCCAACTTCATGCCGCCGGCGTTTCACTCGGCGGCAATGCGCTGCTCAAATGGGCTGGCGAACGGGGCGCTGCCGCGGCGCAGCAAGTCACCGGCGTCGTTGCCCTGTGTGCGCCGCTCGACCTAACCGCTTGCGGGCACCATCTGGCGCACGGCTTCAACCGAATTTACACCCAGCATTTCCTGAAAACCCTGAAAGCCATTTCAAGCGCCCGGCTACGCCAATTTCCCGGCCTGTTTGATGAGGCAAAAATGCGTCAGGCGATCAATCTCTACCAGTTTGACGACATCGTCACGGCACCTATCCACGGCTTTGCCGGCGCGGATGACTACTGGCGGCGCGCCTCGGCCAAACCCTGGCTGAAATCGATCGCCATCCCGACGCTTGCGGTCAACCCGAAAAATGACCCATTTTTGCCTGCCATTCATTTACCCAGCCGCGCCGAAGTCAGCCCGACCGTCTCGCTCGAACAGCCCGTCGGCGGCGGCCACGTCGGCTTCGTCAGCGGCAACTTTCCGGGAAATCTGGACTGGCTGCCCCAAAGGCTCTTACACTTCTTTCTTTTCGAAGCGTCATAAAAAGCCACCATGAACCCAAGCCAAAAACTTCCTGCTGAAATTTTCAAGGCCTACGACATCCGTGGGATCGTCGATAAATCACTGACCGCCGATGTCGTTCGTCAGGTCGGCCACGCGCTCGGCTCGCTGGCCATCGAGCAGGGACAGAAAGCAATCGCGGTTGGCCGCGACGGTCGCCTGTCCGGCCCGGAACTATCGGGTGCCCTGATGGATGGCATCTGCGCCGCCGGCTGCGACGCGATTGACGTTGGCTGCGTCCCCACCCCGGTCACCTATTTCGCTGCCTACGAATTGGGCTGCCACTCCTGCGTTTCGGTTACCGGCAGCCACAACCCGCCGGATTACAACGGCCTGAAGATGGTGATCGGCGGCACCACGCTGGCGCTGCAAGCGATTCAGGATCTGAAAACACGGATCGAAACCGGTAATTTCAAGCATGGCAAGGGCGAGCGCCGCAGCGCCGATGTCCTGGCCGCCTATGTCGAAAAGATCGTCGGCGATGTCAAACTCAGCCGCCCGATGAAGATCGTCATGGATTGCGGCAACGGCGTGGCTGGCGCGATTGCCCCGGAACTGTTCAAACGCCTCGGTTGCGAAATCGTGCCGCTGTTTTGTGAAGTCGATGGCAATTTTCCCAACCATCACCCCGACCCGTCCAAGCCGGAAAATCTGGCCGACGTTATTCGCGCCCTCAAGGAAACTGACGCCGAAATCGGCATCGCCTTCGATGGCGACGGCGACCGCCTCGGCGTTGTCACCAAGGATGGCGAGATTATTTTCCCGGATCGCCAGTTGATGCTCTTCGCGGCCGACGTACTCTCCCGCGTTCCCGGCGGCACGGTGATTTACGACGTCAAATCTACCCGTCTGCTCGCCCCGTGGATCAAGCAACACGGCGGTGTGCCGTTGATGTGGAATACCGGCCATGCACTGGTCAAGGCCAAACTGAAGGAAACCGGTGCCCCGCTGGCTGGCGAAATGTCCGGCCACACCTTCTTCAAGGAGCGCTGGTATGGCTTCGACGACGGCTTGTACACAGGAGCCCGCCTGCTTGAAATTCTCAGCAAAGCCGCCGATGGCAATCCGCTCCTGAAAAATCTGCCCAATTCGCCGTCGACCCCGGAACTCAATATCAAAATGGCCGAGGGTGAGCCTTTCACGCTGATCGACAAGCTGAAGGCCGAAGGCAAATTTGAGGGTGCCGAGGAAATCATCACGATCGATGGCGTCCGCGTCGAATACGCTGACGGCTTTGGTCTGGCGCGTCCGTCCAACACCACGCCGGTGGTGGTGCTACGCTTTGAAGCTGACAATACCGCCGCACTGGAGCGCATTCAGGCCGATTTCCGACGCGCCCTGGCCGCGGTTTGGCCGGGCATAAAACTGCCGTTTTAAGGAAATTTTGTGAGCGAACAAAACGCTGATCAGTTGTTCCTGGGGCGCCAGGCAATCCTGGACCGCGAGCAGCGCCTGTTCGCTTACGAACTCCTGTTTCGTAACGGCACGCGCAATTCAGCGGAAGTCACCGATGGCGTGCAGGCGACGGCCACGGTTATCGTCAATGCTTTTGCTGAACTGGGGGTCGAGGCGGCGCTCGGTAGTTACCGTGGCTTCATCAATGTCGATGAAGAGTTTCTGTTCAGCGACATGCTGGAGTTGCTGCCGCGGCAATCCGTGGTCCTGGAAATCCTCGAAACAGTGCCGCCCTCCCCGGCCGTAGTGGAGCGCTGCAAAGCGCTCAAGGCGGCTGGCTTCACGCTGGCACTCGATGACGTCATTCAGCTCGAACCCCGGTTTGCTGAACTACTGGCGCTGGTCGATATCGTCAAGGTCGATATTCAACCCCTTTCCCGCGTCCAGCTCATGCAACTGACCATGAAGTTGAAGCCGATAGGCAAGCAATTGCTCGCCGAAAAGGTTGATTCGCGCGAGCAGATGGAGCAATGCCTGAAACTGGGGTTTTCACTCTTCCAAGGCTACTACTTTGCCAAACCGACCATCATTGCCGGCAAGAAGCTGGATCATTCCCAGCTTTCGCTGATGAAACTGATGGGCCTGCTGCTCGGCGATGCCGCCACCGCAGAACTTGAGCTTGCCCTCAAACCCGAACCCGGTCTGACGGTCAACCTGCTGCGCATGACCAATTCGGTCGGTTCGGGAACGACCGAGAAAATCACCTCGCTCGGCCACGCAATTACTGTTCTGGGGCGTCGGCAGTTGCAGCGCTGGCTGCAACTGCTGGTCTTTTCTGCGGGCGACAAGAATACGGTCAGCAACCCGCTGCTGATGCTGGCAGCGACGCGTGGCCGGCTCATGGAACTATTGGCGGCTGAATTGCGCCCCAATGACAGCGTGCTCGCCGATCAGGCTTTCATGGCGGGCATCATGTCGCTAATGCCGGCGCTGATCGGCCAGCCGATTGCCGACATCGTTAACCCGCTGGGTTTGGCGAGTCATGTGCGCGAAGCGCTATGTGATGGCACCGGCCAACTAGGCGACATGCTCCGTCTGGCTGAAAGCAGTGAAAATGGCAATCTTGAGCAACTGGCCAAGAACCTCGCCAGCCTGCCCGGCATTACGCCAAAAACCCTGAACCGAGCGCAGACCCAGGCCCTGCAATGGGCCAACAGCATTGGTCAGGAAAAACAGGCGTAAGCGCGACAGGCCGTTACAAAACGGCGACGCTGAATCAACAGACGCCCCCCCATTTCCTGCCAGAATCTAATGGCCATATTTAAATGGATGACTGACAGAAATTAGATGACGACCGAAGAACAGATGAAATTTTCCCAGCGCTACGCCCGTTTCAACACCCAACCCCAGAGCCTGCTCGGCAAAGTGCTGACCTTGGTGCTGGGCGCGGCTTTTCTGGTTCTGGCTTTCATGTTCTCGCTGGTAGCGCTGGCCGTTGTTGCCGTTGGCGGCACACTACTTTGGGGCTGGCTGTGGTGGAAAACCCGGGCTATCCGCAAGCAGATGCGCGAACAAGGCCCGGGTTTTCCACCCCAGCCAACCGAAGGCAACATTATCGACGGCGAAGTCATTCGTGACACCGACGCGCCGCCACAGTCAGGCCGATTACTGCGCTGACCGGCTCGCGAGCCAGTCGCGAACCGCCGGTCCTGTGCCGAATTCCCAAGCTTTCAGATCAATCGGGGAAAGACCATGGTTTTCTAATTTTCAAATGGCTCTGTTTGCGAAACCCGTTGGTTTTTCTATACTGAAGTCAAGAAGGCTAACGGGATCGGATCATGGACGCGAAATCATTCCGTGGGTGGCTGTGCCAGCTTGGCGAGTTGTCGGATGGGCAACGTGAGCAACTAAAGCATCGGCTGCTTGGCGGCGAGGCAAGCGATGATGCCCGTGACTGGGTCAATCGATGGGCCCAGGAGAGTCTGGCCTGTCCGCATTGTCAGGCGGCCCACGTGCAGCGCTGGGGCCGCGAGTCGGGGATTCAACGCTATCGGTGCTGTGACTGTCATCGCACCTTCAATGCCCTGACCGGCTCGCCGCTGGCCGGACTGAAATGTCGTGAGGCATGGGTGGATTACACGAAGGCAATGATCGACGGCTGCAGTCTTCGCGTGGCCGCCCACCGCTCAGGTGTTCATGCGAGGACGGCATTTCGCTGGCGCCATCGACTGTTGCAGGGGCCGGCCCAGGAGCAAGACACCGAGTTGCACAATATCGTGGAAGCCGACGAGACGTATTTCCTTGAGTCGTTCAAAGGTCAGCGCAAACTGCCTCGTCCAGCGCGACATCGCGGGGGTTCTGCCGCCAAACGCGGCCTGTCGGCCGAGCAAATCCCGGTGCTGGTCGTCGAGGATCGGGAAGGGCACCACTTCGATTCGGTGGTTCCCAAGCTTGATTTGCCCACGATCGCTTGCCTGCTTGCCCAAGTGCTCGCACCCGACGCCTTGCTTTGCAGTGATGGCGCCAGCGTCTACCGCGCCACGGCCCGTCAGTTCGAGTTGGCGCATGAGTTGGTCAATGTCACGGCGGGTCAGTACGTTCGCCAGCAGGTCTTTCACGTCCAGCACGTCAATGCTTACGACTCGCGCCTTAAGCAATGGATCCGCCGCTTCAACGGCGTCGCCACGCACTACCTACCCAACTACCTCGGCTGGCGCCGCTTGATCGAACGCTGCGCCGGAAAACTCACGCCGGAAATATTTCTTCGGCATGCCATCGACTAAAACCAACGGGTTTCGAAAACAGAGCCTTTCAAATTAACCTGTTACAGCTTTACGTCACCAATTTCGGAAAACGTGGTCTGTTTCCGATTATTCACCCATTGAGTACGCTGCTGCCCACGCTTAAGGAAACACTTATATGGATGCCTCCTGGAGATCAAACGATTTTTGCATGGTGACTTGAGGTAAAGGCTGCAGTCTTATATCCGGCCTGTCATTGCAGGCGGTGAAGCCTGCTGGCCCTGATGGAATTCGCTGACGAGGTCCTCATCTGATTTTCGAACTTGATGTCGTTCTGTTTCCTTACCAGGCTTTCCTCGTCCCGGTCCTACCTGTTTGCCATCATGCGGTGGTCGCATGCGCTCCTTGAAGAAATGGGTCAATCAAATAGACGGTTGAACAACGGTTTATGAAATGGCAGCGCTGAAGGCTGCCGCCTCGTAAGGCCGACCTTTAGCCAGAACGGCCCAGATGGTGCGCGCCAGCTTGTTGGCAATCGCCGCCACAACCACGCTATACGGACGACGAGCCAACAAACCGGCCACCCAGTCCGAACGTTTGCCTGTGGCAATAATGGCGCGTGACAGAAAAACTCGTTTGGCATGCGCAAAACATGAGACCCCGCATTAGACAATTGTCTAATGCGGGGTCTCAAAAGTGTCTAACACCAACTTTACCGATGTCGAGAAAACAGAGACTTAAGTCCTGCTATCTCGACTATTCGTTAGACACTTCAAACGCTCACATCTCAACAGTGGCGGCCTGTTCCACAAACGCAGGAATCTGATCGAAATTCATGTAGCGGTAGATTTCACCCGACTTGGCGTTGACCGCCTTGATCTGCTCCATGTATTCCTCAACCGTGATGATCCGGCCAGCCAGCGCGCACATGGCGGCCAGTTCGGCAGAACTCAGATAAACCTGAGTATCGATACCTAGGCGGTTCGGGAAGTTACGGGTCGAGGTGGAGATCGCGGTCGAACCCTTGCGGATCTGTGCCTGGTTACCCATGCACAGCGAACAACCCGGCATTTCCATACGGGCACCGGACTTGCCGAGGGTGGCGTAGTAGCCCTCTTCGGTCAGGATTAGCGCATCCATCTTGGTCGGCGGGGCAACCCACAGACGGGTCGGGATGTCGGAGCGGCCTTCAAGAACCTTGGCGGCGGCGCGGAAGTGGTCGATGTTGGTCATGCAGGAACCGATGAAGACTTCGTCGATCTTGGCGCCGGCGACTTCGGACAGGATCTTGACGTCGTCCGGATCGTTCGGGCAGGCCAGGATCGGCTCGGTGACTTCGGCCAGGTCGATTTCGATGACCGCGGCGTACTGGGCGTTGGCGTCAGCCTTGAGCAGCGTGCCGTTGGCGATCCAGTCTTCCATGGCGTTGATGCGGCGCTTCAGGGTGCGGGCATCGGCGTAGCCTTCGGCGATCATCCACTTCATCAGGGTGATGTTCGAACGCATGTACTCGACCATCGGTTCCTTGTTCAGGGCGACGGCACAGGCGGCAGCGGAACGCTCGGCGGCAGCGTCGGAGAGCTCGAAAGCCTGTTCGACCTTGAGGTTCGGCAGACCTTCGATTTCGAGGATGCGGCCGGAGAAGACGTTCTTCTTGCCCTTCTTCTCGACGGTCAGCAGGCCGGCCTTGATGGCGTACAGCGGAATGGCGTTGACCAGGTCACGCAGGGTGATGCCCGGTTGCATTTCGCCCTTGAAGCGGACCAGCACGGATTCCGGCATGTCGAGCGGCATGACGCCGGTGGCGGCAGCAAAGGCGACCAGGCCGGAACCGGCCGGGAAGGAGATGCCGATCGGGAAACGGGTGTGCGAGTCACCACCGGTACCGACGGTATCCGGCAGCAGCAGGCGGTTCAGCCAGGAGTGGATGACGCCGTCGCCCGGACGCAGCGCAACGCCGCCACGGGTCGAGATGAAGGACGGCAGTTCGCGGTGCATCTTGACGTCGACCAGCTTCGGATAAGCGGCGGTATGGCAGAAGGACTGCATCACCAGGTCGGCGGAGAAGCCGAGGCAGGCCAGGTCTTTCAGTTCGTCGCGGGTCATTGGGCCGGTGGTGTCTTGCGATCCGACGGTGGTCATCTTCGGCTCGCAGTAGGTGCCCGGCAGGATGCCGGCCACGCCGCAGGCCTTGCCGACCATCTTCTGGGCCAGCGAGTAGGCCTTGCCGTCGTCGGCCGGGTTTTGCGGCAGACGGAACAGGGTGCTTTGCGGCAGGCCGAGGAATTCACGGGCCTTGGTGGTCAGGCCACGACCGATGATCAGCGGAATACGGCCACCGGCACGGACTTCGTCCATGATCACGGCAGTCTTCAGCTGGGATTCAGCGATCACGGCGCCGTTCTTCAGCGCGGTGACTTTGGCGGTTGCGGCATCAACCTTCAGTTCGATCTCGTCGCCCATGTCCATCGAGCTGCAATCGAGTTCGATCGGCAGCGCGCCGGCATCTTCCATGGTGTTGAAGAAGATCGGAGCGATCTTGGAACCGAGGCAGACGCCACCGAAACGCTTGTTCGGGACGAAGGGAATGTCTTCGCCGGTGAACCACAGCACGGAGTTGGTGGCGGACTTGCGGGAAGAACCGGTACCGACCACGTCACCGACGTAGGCGATCAGGTTGCCCTTGGCAGCCAGCGCTTCGAGTTGCTTGAGCGGGCCGCGCGAGCCGGCTTCGTCGGCTTCGATACCCGGACGCGGGTTCTTCAGCATGGCCAGGGCGTGCAGCGGGATGTCAGGACGCGACCAGGCATCCGGTGCCGGCGACAGGTCGTCGGTATTGGTTTCGCCGGTGACCTTGAAGACGGTCAGCTTCTGCGAAGCCGGGACTTCCGGACGCGAGGTGAACCACTCGGCGTCAGCCCAGGACTGCATGACAGCCTTGGCGTTGGCGGCGGCGGTGGCATTCGTGGACTTGGCCAGTTCGGCAACATCGTGGAAGAAGTCGAACACCAGCAGGGTCTTTTTCAGGCCCTCGGCGGCAACGGTGCCGCAAGTCGGGCAACCGAGCAGATCGATCAACGGCTTGACGTTGTAACCGCCGAGCATGGTGCCGAGCAGTTCGGTGGCTTTTTCCTTGGAAATCAGGGCGCAGGCTTCTTCACCCTTGGCAACCTTGGCCAGGAACTCGGCCTTGACCTTGGCGGCATCATCAACACCGGCCGGGACGCGGTAAGTAATCAGCTCGACCAGAGCGGCTTCTTCGCCTTTCGGCGGGTTCTTCAGCAGGCCAACCAGTTCGGTGGTCTGTTGCTTGGAGAGGGGCAGCGGGGGAATACCAAGGGCTGCACGTTCAGCAACGTGGGCGCGATAAGCTTCAAGCACGGTGACTTCCTTTCGTAAAGGGTAGCTCTGGGAATCGAATATTTTACGACAATGGCGGCAACTTAATGGTTCGGCATATTGCTTTCCCAGGTCGGCTCGCAAGTCTTATATATTATATATTATCGCTTCTGCTTTGCCAGAGCCGTCGCAACAGGAAATGCTGTTATTGCTTGAAATACCATGGAGCCACAATGGCTACCGCAAGCAGGGGCACAACAAGTAAATAGTAAATTAAAGCCTGCTTGCCCGTTTTTTAGGCATCGATTGTAAAAGCCTTCTGGCTCAATGGATTGCACCATCTGTCCCGAGCTTATCCACAGACTTGCACGACTAAAACGGGGATAGAAGCTATTTACCCCAATCGATTTTCGGCAAGTTCATCGACCGCCGACGCTTCGACTCCCCGCTCAGACGCCAACCAGGCGTATTGCCCAAAATTTAAGCACGCATACACTTTCGCTTTCCTGACAGAGACTTACGACACCTATCCCGAGCTTGTCCACAGGTTTGTCCGAGGTTCTCGGGGATAAATCGGTTTAATCCACATGGCTGCTAAAATCCTCTTTTTACCCACTGGAATCCCCGACATGTCCCGCATCAAAGCCATCGCCCAGTTCGGCCAGCAGATCTGGCTGGATAACCTCAGCCGCCAACTGCTCGACTCAGGTGAACTGGCCCGCTGGATTAACGAGGATGCCATTGCCGGCGTGACCTCCAACCCAGCCATTTTTTACAACGCCATGCGCAGCGACGCCGGCTATCAAGCCGAAATCGTCCGCCTGAAGAATGCTGCGGTCGACGCCGAAAAACGCTTTGAAATGCTGGTGCTGCCGGATGTGCGCAATGCCTGCGATCTCTTCGCGGTACGCCATACAGCCAGCGGCGGTACAGCGGGGTTCGTCAGCTTCGAAGTATCCCCGGCGCTGGCCGACGATGCCGCCGCTACGCTCAACGCCGCCCGCCGTTTGTGGCAGGAGATCGGCCGGCCGAATGCAATGATCAAGATCCCGGCCACCAAGGCCGGCCTGACGGCGATTGCGGACGCTATCGCCGAAGGGATCAACGTCAATGTCACGCTAATCTTCGGGCCGGCCCAACTGGCTGCCGTGCAGGCCGCCTACCGCGCCGGTATCGAGCGCCGTTTTGCTGCGGGTCAGCCGGTCGACGGCATCGCTTCGGTTGCCAGCGTCTTCATCAGCCGCCTCGACAACCTGCTGGATGCCCGGCTCCCGCTCGAACTGCAAGGCAAAACCGCCATCGCTTTCGCCCGCAACGAGTACGCCCGCTGGCAACAGGCTCCGGCCCTGCCCGGTGGGGCCCGCCCGCAAATGCTGCTCTGGGCATCAACATCGACCAAGAACCCGGCTTACCGTGACGTGATTTACGTCGAAGAACTGATCGGTGCCGGCACCGTCAATACCGTGCCCGACGCGACCCTCGCCGCCTTTCGCGATCATGGCGAAGCCGCCGATACTTTGGGCCGCAGGCTAGATGAAGCACAGGCGCAACTCGCCGCGCTCAAGGCGCTGGGCATCGATCTTGATACGGTCGGCAATGAATTGCTGACTGCTGGCCTCAAACAGTTTGAAGAGGCTTTCGCGAAATTGCTGGCATTGGTGCAATAAGACGGTGATGAAGCGAAGCCTTCGTGCGCTCCTGTTCGCAACCGGCCTGAGTTTGGTCGGCAGCGTGAGCGCGGCCCTGTTCGACCGGGAAGTTGTATTTTCGGAAACGGAAATCCAGAACTCGCTGCTCAAGAACGGGCCACAATCGCAAAACTACGGCGGCTGGATGACGGTTTCACTGCGCGAAGCGCCAAGAGTCACACTGGGCAATCAGGAAGGCCGGGTCGGTATCGCCGCCCGCCTTTACATCGCCCTGCTTGGCGGCACCCCGATTCCGGTTGATGTGACTGGTACCGCAGGCGTTCGCTACGATGACCAGCACAAGGCGTTTTATCTGGAAAATCCGGTGGCCGACAGTATCGAGTCGCAGGCCATTCCACCGGAAGCCGCGCCGAAGGCCAAACAGGCGATCAACAGCCTGATCGCCAATTATTTCCGCAAGAAACCGGTGTATGTGTTGCGCGAGGATGGCAGCGCCGAGGAGATTGCTGCCCGCTGGCTGCTACGCAGTATCCGCATCGAACCTGGCAAGGTTGTGGCGACCCTCTCGCCGACATAAAGCATCAGCTAGGTTTTTGGCCAAAGGATCATCTGCGTACAGCGAAAGAGCGCAATCTTCCGGCCATTGGCTTCATCAGTCACCACCGCATCCCAGACTTGCGTATTCCGCCCAAGGTGCTGTGCGGTAGCTACACAGGCAATGCTGCCCTCTTTCACTGTCCCCATATGATTGCTTTTCAACTCGATGGTGGTGAAGGACTGGGCCCCTTCCGGCAAATGAGCAATCGTCGCATAGCCACAGCTGGTATCAGCCAACGCCACGATACTTGCCGCATGAAGAAAATCGTTGGGGGCAAAATGCAGCTTCTTTATCGGCATCCGGCTATGCAAGGTATTGGGCGCCAATTCCAGAATCTCGATACCGAGATAGCCCGGCAGATATTCGCTGCTTCGTTCATTCAGCTCACTGATTGAAATATCGGGGCGCAATGTCGCCATTTGCTGTTCTCCTTTTATTGTTCTGATCAGGCAGCAGCCAGTTTACGGGCCACCGGTGCCTCACGAATCGGCAGATTGAGGATGGCGGCCATCACAGCCAGCGCCATGTCGGCGTACCACATCCAGCCAAAGTCACCGAACTGGGTAATCACCAAGCCGCCCAGGTAGGCACCGAGAAAACCGCCAATCTGATGGCTGAGCAGGGTCAGACCAAACAGGGTCGCCAGATAGCGGATACCGAACAACTTGCCGACGATGGCTGCGGTCGGCGGCACGGTAGCCAGCCAGGTAAAACCGAGGCCGGCGGCGAACAGGTAAAAATTCAGTTCGGTCCGCGGCATCAGCAAATACAACGCAATGAGCAAGGCACGCGAAGCGTACATCGCCGCCAGCACGTACTTGCTGCGGTATTTGGCGACACAGGAACCGGCGTACAGGCTACCGAAAATATTGGCCAGCCCGATGATGGCCAGCGACCAGCTGGCGACCGACGGCGGCAGACCGCACAGATTGACCTCGCCCGGCAGGTGCGTCACCAAAAATGCAATATGGAAACCGCAGGTAAAGAAGCCAGCGTGCAGCAGCAGGTAGCTGCGGTCTTTCATCGCCGTGCCGACCGCCCTTTTAAGGCCACCCTCTTCGTGCGTGTGCGGGACATGTCCCTCGACCGGCCGGGTCAGCTTGCCGACCAGCGGTAACGCAGCCAGCGTCATCAGGGCCATTGCCCACATGGCACCCATCCAGCCGACGCCCTGAATCAGCTTTTGCAAAATGGGGGCAAAGACAAACTGGCCGAACGAACCACCCGCGTTGATCACGCCGGAAGCTGAGCCACGGGCCTCCAGCGGCAAGCGCTGGGCAGCCGCGCCGATCAGCACCGAAAAGCTGCCCGCCCCCGAACCGATGGCTGACATCAAGCCCAACGAAACCATCAACCCGAAGCCGGTACCCATGAACGGGGTAACGGCCGAACCCAGCGCCAACAACACCAGACCGCCGATCAAGACGGCACGCGGGCCGTAGCGATCTGCTACTGCACCGGCCACCGGCTGAATGGCGCCCCAGGTGAATTGCCCGATCGCCAGCGCCAGACTGATGCTGGCAATGCCCAGCCCGGTCGTTGCCCCGATTGGCGCGATGAACAGCCCGAGCGACTGACGGGCGCCCATGGTGACCATCAGGATGCCGGCGGCGGCCAGCGTAACAACCAGAATGTCGGGGCGATTCAAGGAGCGCAACATATTCTTTTTCCTGATATTTGTTTTATGGCGAAACTATATACAGCTAAATCATTGGCAAAAAGCCGATAATTCTTGTCATTACGTCAACGGATCATTGACAACATGACATGGCTACCGGCTTGGGACAGCTTCATCAAGGTCGTCGAGACCGGCAGCATGGCTGCCGCCGCTCGTCGCCTGGATTGCACTCGTGCCCAGATCAGCAAGCAGATTGCCGATCTTGAACGCGCCTTCGGCGTTCGCCTGTTCGAGCGCTCCACCCGGAAGATCAGCCTGACACCCTCCGGTGAAATTTTTCATCAACATGCCCTGCGGGCGCTGGAGGCAATTCACAGCACCGAAGTTGCCGTCAGGAACATGGGCGATGCGCCGCACGGTGTGCTGCGCATCAGCGCCTCAATCACTTTCGGGCGCCTGTATATCGCCCCGCTGTTACCGAAAATTGTTGCCAAATATCCCGAGCTGAACTGCGAACTGGTCCTCACCGATCATCTGGTTGACCTCATCGAGGACAACATTGATCTGGCGTTACGTTTGACCAAAGCGCCCCCAGAGGACGCAGTGGCCAGAAAGCTGGTGCACATGAAACGATTGATCTGCGGCACCCCGGCCTATTTCGCAGCGCATGGCGAACCCAGAACACCGCATGAGCTGAGCCAGCATCAATGCTTCAGCTTTTTACAGGCCACCGAGCGCGGCCTGTGGCGACTGATCGATGGCAATGGCGAAGAGGTGAGCATCCCGGTCGACAGCAAATTTCATTTCAACAATGTCGATTGCATCATGGATGCTGTACTCGCCGGACACGGCCTGGGCATGCTGCCAACTTATCTATGCGGGCCGGAGTTGGCGCACGGAACACTGCGCAGCATCTTCGACGACCTGGAGCCGGTAAGCAGCCTGGGGCGCTATCTCTACGCCTGCTACACGCCGAACCGGGTGCGCGTGCCGAAAGTCCGGGTCTTTCTTGATGAACTGGAAAACCTGTTCAACCCGGCACCGCCCTGGGAGCGGCTCAAGGCATGAATTAGAGCGGCGCCAGGCCACAGCGCTGCCGGGCCCGATTGCAGGCGGCGTGTTCGGTATCGAATTCGCGACAAGGTGACGGTCGACCGTCATAAATGCTGCAATTTACCGACTGCCCGATGTCACCCACCAAAGCCACGCAACGCGGCTCGGCGGCATCGGTGCCGCACATGCGGACGATGTTGGCGGTGACCGGCACCGTCATTGCCAAAGGCACGCCCTGCCCCCAGGCAAAGGCGCCACCGGCCAGTTCGACCGGGTGAAAATCGACGCGAAAACTGACACAGCAAGCGCCGCAGCTTTGGCAAACGCTCATGGCAGACTGACCCGGCAGCGCCAGAGTTGATGGCCGGAGGCGAGGTACTTTTTCTCAAAGGGCGTCATCGGGTTGTCGGTCTGCCAAGGCTCGGCAGCGACTGGCTGGCCGCTGAGCAGGGTCAAAGCCTGGGCCATTTCCTCAATGTAGATTTGCCAGTTGCTCCGGCATTCGAGTTCACCGCCCAGTTCGCGCCAGACGGGGAAAACTGCATGGCCTTGCCAGCGCCGGGCGAGATGGCCGATCTTCGGCCACGGGTTCGGATACAGGTTGTAATGGCGGGCCAGACGAATGCCGCTTTCCGCCAGCAGGCGCCAGAAATCGACCAGATCGGCCCGGATCAATAGCGCATTGGCCGGCATCGGCAAGGGTTTGCCGCGACTGATACGGTCAACCGACTGATCGACGCCAAAAACGAAATGATCCGGGAAACTTTCGGCAATGCGCTGGGTGCTCCAGCCGACGCCGCAACCGGCATCGAGAATCAGCGGTGCTTCCGGTTTCCAGGCCGCTCTGGCCGCCAGCGCCGTGGTCAGCGCTTCCCGGTTATAGTCGGCAATCGGCTTCCTGAATGGATGCGCCATATGCCGACGCACCAGTTCATCCAGATCGCGATGCGGACCGTCCTGAGCGCTGCTGATGAAACGGGAGTTTCCTGCCAATTCAGCACTCATGCGGCGAGCTGCAATGGGCTGAGGATGCCTTCGGCCATCAGCGCGGCGTCAATATCATGCGCCGCCTTGATCGGGCGCAACTTTTGGTAGAGCACTTCGGCCTCGGGATAATTTCGCCGCAGCATGGCCAGCCACTGCTTGAGGCGCCCGCCGGCATGCACCGCCACCACCTTGCGCCGTACCCCCAGCCAGTAGTCAGCCACACTCGGCAGGATTTCCGCCCAGCCGCCGACTGCCTCACCGCGCACCCGGCGGGCCAGCAAGGGGTCGGCAATTGCACCGCGGCCAAGCATGATGTCGTCGCAGCCGGTTTCCTGCTGACAGCGAGCGAAGTCTTCCACGGTCCACACCTCGCCGTTGGCAATAATCGGGATATCGACCGCTGCCCGCACCTTGTCGATCCACATCCAGCGGGCCGGCGGGCGGTAGCCGTCGAGCTTGGTCCGGCCATGCACGATCAGTTCGTTGATGCCGCCAGCAGCCAGCGCCTGGGCGCAGTCGACCGCCCGGTCGGTGTCGTTGATGCCAAGGCGCATCTTGGCGGTGAAGGGAATATGCGCCGGGACCACAGCGCGCACGGCACTGACGATTTCGTTGAGCAGTTCCGGCTCGCCGAGCAAGGCGGCACCACCGCGATGGCGATTGACCGTTGGCGCCGGGCAGCCGAAATTGAGGTCGATGCCGGCCGGATTCAGGCTCACCGCCTGGCGGGCGTTTTCGGCCATCAGCCAGGGGTCGGAACCGAGTAATTGCAGGCGGATCGGCGTGCCGGCTGCGGTCCGGCTGCCATTCAGCAATTCCGGGCAGATGCGCTGGAAAGTCTTGGGTGGCAGGACATTGGCCGACACACGGATGAATTCGCAGATACCCCAGTCGTAGCCGCCGAGCGAGGTCAGCACGCCGCGCAGCACATCGTCGGCGAGCCCTTCCATCGGGGCGAGAAGAATACGGGGCATGAAATTTCCGGACAAGGCATTGAAGTGGCGCGCATTATAATCCGCGCCATGCTGCGCTTAGTTCTCGATACCAACGTCGTCCTCGACCTCTTCCACTGGGCCAATACCGATGCCGTGCCGATCATGGCGGCGCTGGAGGCCGGGCAAATCGAATGCTTTGCCGATGAGCGAACGCTCGACGAACTACAGCGGGTGCTGACCTACCCGCAACTCAAGATGACCCCGGAAATGATCGTTGAGCGCTACGCCCGCTACAGCTGCCTGGTGCAAGTCGTGCCCGCTGGCGAAGCGCCCCCCCTGCCGCGCTGCAAGGACCGCGACGACCAGAAATTCCTCGAACTGGCGGCCCGTTGCGAAGCGAACATTCTGGTCAGCAAGGACAAGGCGTTGCTGCGCTTGCGCGGGCGAACCAAGCTGGGTTTTCAGATACTGAAGCCTGAAGCCGCATCAGCGCTGCTTCAATCCTGACGCCGCCGGAATACCCAGCTTTTCGCATCGGACACCGACGGCTCGAAGGCATAACCGTCGTAATCGAAATCCTTCAGTCCTTCCGGCTCGCTGAGCCGGTTCACCGTGGCAAAGCGCACCATCAGGCCACGCGCCCGTTTGGCGTAGAAACTGATGATCTTGTATTTGCCATTCTTCCAGTCCTCGAACACCGGCTGGATCAATTCCCCCTTGATCTTGCGGCCCACTGCCGCCTTGAAATATTCCTCGGAAGCCAGGTTGACCGCAACCGGCCGCGGCATTTCAGCCAATTCATCATTGATCGCGCCAAGCAGGCGCTCGCCCCAGAAGGCGTAGAGATCCTTGCCGCCTTCATTGGCAAATTTTGTTCCCATCTCCAGGCGGTAGGGTTGCATGAGGTCAAGCGGCTTGAGAATGCCGTAGAGGCCGGACAGGATGCGGACCTGTTTTTGCGCAAAGTCGAGATCATCGGCGCTCAACTCGCGGGCAGCAAAGCCATCATAGACATCACCGTCGAATGCCAACACGGCCTGCTTGGCGTTGTCCGGCGTGAACGGCAGGCACCAATCGGCGTAGCGGCTGAAATTCAGCGTTGCCAGCGGATCGGACAAATCCATCAAATGGGCGATATCGGCGGGTGAGAGCTTGCGCAACTGGTGAATCAGCGTTGCCGATTGCTCGAGAAAGGCCGGCTGCGTGTAAGTTTTAACGTGCGGCGGGGTTTTGTAATCCAGCGATTTGGCGGGCGACAAAAACATCAGCATGGGGATTTCTTCCTTCAAATGGGTGCATTGCACTGCGCTGGATTTTACCGGCTGTTAAAATCCTGTCTTTGTATTTTCTGGAACACCCATGAAACGCACCCGCTTCGGCTCGCGCGATCGCCTTTCGCGCGACGCGGCAGAACTGCAACGCCTCGCCACCGGCCTCTCTGAATCCGGCGGCAAACTGGAAGACAGTTTCTGGGAAAATCAGTTGGCCGAATTGGTCGATGACCTGCTCAAAGGAGGTGCCGAGGACGACATCAATACTGCCCTGGATCGCCTGTTCGAGGCCAATCCCCGTGCCCACGACGAACTCGCCGACATGACCGAGGCGCGTGCCGAAACTGGTCGCCTGACAGCGAAAGATCAGGAATTCGACATTCAGTTGTTTTCCGCGCCGATTCTGGCCTGGTCACGCTTCTCGATTCCCGCCTGCGCCTTGCCGCAAGCCATTCTTGAAGCGCTCACCACGCAACTCGGTGCCCATGTTTTCGGCGCTGACATCAAGGTCGGGCTGGCCGATTACCTGTTCAGCCCGGACCAACTGCCGCGCAGCTTCTGCGATACCTGGCAATTGACCCAAGCGCTCGGCAAGGCAACGCTGGCCGGGCAAAATCTTGCGGTCGACACCGCAGGCATGGCCGAAACCAACCGTTTTCTCTCCGATGTCCGCTACCTCGTCGGCAGCATTGTCGTGCCGCGTGGCAAGCCGTTATTTCGCTGGAATGAGAAGGACGGCAACAAGGAAACGGCGCTCAAGGAATGGATCAAGCAAGGCAGCCCGAATCTGGAACCTTTGCTCACCGGCTGCGCCTGGGAAGCCCTGCTCCCCGACGCTTACCACGCTGGCTGCCGCAATGCCGACCGTCTATCGCGGCCGTATTCGCTAAAAGCGTCGGTGGATTACCTGCAAACCACACTCGGCCTGATGCCGGCCGATATTCGCGCCGTCGTTGGCCCTTGCTACGACAGCCGGATGGAGGAATACCGCGTCGGCCTCGGCCCCAAGAGTTCGGACGACACTTATCACGGCATCGTCTGGCCCTTGCTCGGGGCGGAAGATGAAGCAACCGATGCCGCTGGCGAAATTGAAAGCGTGCTGCGCGAAGCCGGCGTTAAAGAGGTGCTTTTCCTCGACCACCATTTCCCGATGGAATTCTGCGACGACTGCGGCGCCCCGCTCTTCCCCAACACCGAGGCAGAACTGGTGCACTCCGAAATGCCGGAGCAGGCAGGAGCCAATTCGCAAGCGCTGCATTGATGCCCACTGAGGCGGTCATCTCGCAAGCGGGAATCCATCACTTCAAGTCTGGATTCCCGGATTCGCGGAATGACGCTCGGTGCTTAGACCATGAGTGATTCATCCAACCAAAGCTGGCTAGCCCGTAGCCAGGCTGCCGTTTGGCACCCGTGCACGCAAATGCAGCACCATGCACACACCGGCTCGCCGGCCCACTTGCCGTTGATTCCGATTTCGCATGGCAAGGGTGCCTGGCTCTACGATTTCGACGGCAAGCGTTACCTGGACGGCATCAGCTCGTGGTGGACCAACCTCTTTGGCCACGCCAACCCGCGCATCAACGCCGCCCTGCGCGAGCAACTCGAAACCCTCGAACACGTCATGCTGGCCGGCTTCACGCACCAGCCTGTCGTCGAGCTTTCCGAGCGATTATCCGCGTTGACCGCAGGCACGCTCGGGCACGCTTTTTATGCCTCGGATGGCGCTTCGGCCACTGAAATTGCACTGAAAATGAGCTTCCATTTCTGGCGCAACAGCGGTCGACCGCAGAAGTGCGAATTCCTCTGTCTGGCCGGCAGTTACCACGGCGAAACCGTCGGCGCCCTTGCCGTCACCGACGTCGCATTGTTCAAGGATGCCTACGCCCCGTTGGTTCGCGCCGCCCATGTCGTACCCTCGCCCGATTTTCGCCAGGCAGAAGCCGGTGAAACCCCGGCCGATGCTTCACTCAACTGCGCCCGCCGTGCCGCGGGCGCACTGGAACAACACCTCGAACAACATGGCGAAAAAATTGCTGCGCTGATCGTCGAACCGCTGGTTCAGGGCGCGGCCGGCATGGCGATGTATGACCCGGAATATCTGCGCCTCGCCCGCGCCCTGTGCGATCGCTACGAAGTGCACCTGATCTGCGACGAAATCGCCGTCGGCTGCGGCCGCACCGGCACCTTCTTCGCCCATGAGCAAGCGGTGAATGACGGCACCCCGATCCGCCCCGACCTGATGTGCCTGTCGAAAGGTATTTCCGGCGGCTATCTGCCGCTTTCGGTGGTGCTATGCAGCGATGCCATCTACGCCGCCTTCCTCGACGACTCGGTTGCCCGCGCCTTCCTGCACTCGCATTCCTACACCGGCAATCCGCTGGCTTGCCGGGCTGCGCTGGCCACGCTGGATATTTTCGCGGAGGACGACATTGTTGCGGTCAACCGGCAAAAAGCGGCAAAAATCAGTACCGCCCTCGCCCCATTGGCCGAACATCCGCAAGTCAAGCACCTGCGCCAGCGCGGCATGATCGCCGCCTTTGACGTCGATACCGACGATCCTTATTTTTCCCGCAAGTTTTACCGTGCTGCGCTGGATCGCGAAGCCTTGATCCGGCCGATCGGCAATACGGTTTACCTGATGCCGCCGTACATTGTCAGCGATCAGGAAATCGATCATTTGGCGCAGGCCATCGAACACGCTTTGCACGCGGCGCTGTAACCGGGCACGACAGGCCGTTCGCCTCACGAAACGGAACCCCGCCTGGCGGTAATTTTCAGACCTTGGTTTCGTTGAAACTCAGCGGCGCTACTGCAGCAATTACTGGTAGCGCAAAGCCTCGATCGGGTCCAGTTGTGCCGCCTTGCGGGCCGGATACCAGCCGAAGAAAATCCCAACAGTCGCCGCAACGGCGAAGGCGACCAGCGCCGCGCTGCCGGAAATGACGACGACCATGCCGGTGAAGAAGTTGATCCCCAGCGCGATCCCCAAACCGAGCAGCAGGCCGAGCAGGCAGCCGGCGAAGGAAATCATCACCGCTTCAAGCAGGAACTGCGTGAGGATGTCTTTCTGCCGAGCCCCTATCGCCATGCGGATACCGATTTCCCGAGTCCGCTCGGTCACTGAAACCAGCATGATATTCATGATGCCGATGCCACCGACGAGCAAGGAAATCGAGGCAATTGCGCCGAGCAGAACCGACATCGTGCGCGTCGTTTCGGCCTCTGATTCGGCGGCCGCCGAGAGATTGCGGATGAAGAAATCGTCCGGCGCGCCTTCACGCAAGCGATGACGTTGACGCAGCAGCGAGATGATGCCGCGCTCAACCTGCGGCATCGCCTCGGCCGATTCGGCCTGCACCATGATCATCCGCACCGAACCCAGAAAGGGCGTGCCGAATACCTTGCGCTGCGCCGTGCTCAGCGGAATGATCACGGTATCGTCCTGGTCCCGGCCATCCAGGTTCTGCCCCTTGCTGCCGAGCACACCAACCACGGTAAACGGATTTTGCTGAATGCGCATCGTCTTGCCAACCGGGTCTTCATCGCCAAAAAGGTTCTGCGCCACGGTCTTGCCAACCAAGGCAACACGCGTCGAGGAGCGCACGTCGGAATCACCGAAAGCGGCCCCATTGACGATATTCCAGGCCCGGGCATCGAGGTACGGCGGGGTCGTGCCGATCACCTGCGTACTCCAGTTTTGCGAACCATAAACCAGTTGCCGGCTGCCCTGATGGGTTGGCGCCACATTGCTCACGCCATCAAGTTCTGCCATCGCCTCGGCATCGCCCACATTCAAGGTTGGGCCGCCGGCTGAACCGCTACGCACACCGGCGGCGGTGAACGAGCCGGACAGAACGATGTACAAATTGGAACCCATCGTGCTGATCGTCTGCTGTACCGCGTACTGGGCGCCCTGCCCGATGGCGATCATGATGACCACGGCACCGACACCGATCACCATGCCCAGCATGGTCAGCGCTGTGCGCAGGCGGTTGGCGCCCATCGCCAACCAGGCTTCGCCGAGCATGGCTTTTAACATTGGGCGTCCTTGCCAAATGCGAACCGGGTCGTTGCCGCGCCAGCGGGAATCCACTTTGCCTCGGAAAACAGGGGGCGGCCGCCAGGCAAAAATGATGGCATCAAAGAACTCATGCGACCTCTGCCGTCAAATGGTCACTGACGATTTCGCCATCAAGAAACTTGACCTGGCGCTTGGCGTGCGCCGCCACATCCTGCTCATGCGTCACCAACACAACGGTGATGCCCTCGGCATTCAATTCACCGAACAGGCGCATGATTTCCTCGCTGGTATGGCTATCGAGATTACCCGTCGGCTCATCAGCAAGGATCAGCCGTGGCCGGTTGACCAGCGCCCGGGCAATCGCGACGCGTTGCTGCTGGCCTCCCGAAATACGGCTGGGCAATGACTCGGCATATTTACCCAGGCCGACCTTGTCGAGCATTTCGCGGGCCGCCGCACGTCGGGTTTCCTTGTCAGCACCGGCGTAAACCAGCGGCAAGGCCACGTTGTCCTGCAGGCTCATTCGCGGCAACAAATTGAACCCCTGAAACACGAAGCCCAGCGTACGATTGCGCAGGATGGCCAGCGCATCCTTGTCCATGTGAGCGACATTCGAGCCGGTCAGAAAATAATCGCCAATCGTTGGCGTATCGAGGCAACCGAGCAAATTCATGAAGGTCGATTTGCCGGAACCGGACGGCCCCATGATCGCGATGTATTCGCCAGGACGAATCTCCAGATTGACCCCGCGCAACGCGGGAAACAAGCCGGCGGCAGTTTCGTAGGATTTACCCAGGCCAACCACCCGGATGACCGGTTCCGTCATCAGAACATTCTCATCCCGACGCTGGACGGTTTGCCCGAAGCGTTGCCATTGTTGTTTTCGCCGGTAATGACGCGGTCGCCGACTTTCAGATCGCCACCGACAATTTCGGTATTGCGGTTATCCGTAATGCCCAATTGAACGCTAACCGGCCTGATTTCTTCGCCAAGCAGCACATAAACCGTCCCGCTTTGGCCATCGCGCTTCTTGCCCTTTTTGTCGCTGCTGCCTTTGCCCGCCGTGCTGCCTCCATCGCCGGCCGACGTTGCTGCGGTCGACGCGGGTTTTTGCCCATTTTCCGGTTTCTTTTCAGCCGCATCCGCCGGTTTGAAGCGCAAGGCCGCGTTCGGCACCATCAAGACATCGTTGTGCTGGGCCACAGCAATATTCACGTAAGCCGTCATCCCCGGCAGCAAAACCTGTTCCGGATTGGCGACGTTGATACGCACGTTGTACGTCACCACATTTTGCTGATTGGTCGGATTGAGGCGAATTTGTTGTACGTCGCCAATGAAATTGCGGCTCGGGAAGGCGTCGACCGTGAACTTGGCCTTCTGACCCTCGCGCAGACTGCCGATATCGGCCTCGGCAAAGCTGGTGTCGATGCGCATTTCAGAAAGATCTTGCGCAATCTTGATCAACACCGGGGTCTGGAAACTGGCCGCAACGGTCTGGCCAAGATCAACCACCCGGTCGATCACGACACCGTCAACCGGCGAACGAATCACCGTGAAATTAAGATTGGCCTGATCACGATCGTTCTGCGCCCGCGCCAAAGCCAGTTGAGCCCGAGCTGATTTCAGGGCCTGCCGGGACTGATCAAACTCCTGCTTCGAGACATATTCCTGGGCGAACAACTGCCTGATGCGCGCCTCGTTGGCCTGCGCCAGTTCCAGCGTCGCCTGAGCGTTGGCAACGCTGGCCGCACTCTGCCGTTCAGTGGCAGAAACCAGTGCGTCGTCAAGTTCAAGCAGCGCCTGCCCCTTCTTCACATGGTCATTAAAATCAACGTAAAGCTTCTTCACCGTTCCCGAAACCTGCGTTCCGACACTCACCAACACGACCGGATTCAATGTGCCGTTGGCGGAAACCGTCTGCGTCACATCGCCTTTTTCCAGGGTCAGCAACTTGTAACGCTGCTCCGGGTTCTGCGCTGCGCGCTGCTTGCTGTACCAGATACCGCCGCCGATCAGGCCGGCGATAACCGTCACGCCGAGGAGAATCTTGCCAATTCGTTTCATCTTTCCTGGTGCCCCCCCCCCCCCCCCCCCTTCGCCCGGGCCCCCCCCCCCGCGCCCGCCCCCCCCCCGCCGCCCCCCCCCCGCCGGCGGCCCCCCCCCCCCCCCCCCCCCCCCCGCCCCCCCCCCCCCCTCCCCCCCCCCCCCCCCGGGGGGGGCGCCCCGGGGGGGGGGCCCCTTTTTTTCCGCGGTGTTTGGGGGGGCCCCCCCCCCCCCCGGGCCCCCGGGCTCAGGTCTTCCTTCCGCTGCCGGTTGCAGCAGCGTGTAATCAAGCGCACCCATGGTCTGGGCCAGCGTGGCGCGAAAAACATACCAGTCGAGCGCCGCCTGAATACGCTGCAAACGCGCGCCGGCCAAGGCGCTCTGCGCTGCCAGCAAATCCAGCACCGTGCCAACGCCTGCCTTGTAACGCCCAAGCGCGACGCGCTCGGACTGCTCGGCGCTGGCAACCAGATCAGCCGTCGCCTTCAGGCTTTGCGTCGCCGTGGTCAGGCTTTGATAGGCTTTCCAAACATCCAGCGCGATTTGCGAACGGATGCGGTCGCGTTGCGCCGCTCTCACTTCCGCCTGCGCAGCAGCCGAACGGACGCGATAAGTGGTCTCGAAACCGGAAAAAATCGGCACATTGAGCGTAATACCGACATTGCCGCCATTGGCCGCCACCCCGCCGATCTCTTGCCAGGTCGGGCCGGTCGACACCGAAACCGTCGGACGACCTTGCGCCCGAGCCAGATCAATACCGGCCTCAGCCGCCTTGAGCTGCGCCTCGGCCGCCTTCAAATCCGGCCGCCGCTGCCTGGCCTCGTCGATCAGGAGGTCAACATCGCGCTGAAATATCGTTTCCGCCGGCATACCCTGATACTCAACCAGCGCAATCCGCTGCTGGGCATCAAAACCCAGCACATTGGCCAGTGTACCTAGCGAATTTCGCGCCTCGCCTTCGGCCTTGATGCGATTCAAAGTCGCTTGCGAGAACGCCGTTTGTGCTTGCAAGCGGTCCGCTGGCGTTGCAACGCCAGCCTTGTAGCGCCCTTCAGCGACCTGAAAACCTTCCTGTGCCGAGCGCTCGGCTTGGGTGGCCGAAACCACCGCCGCCCGCGTCGCCTGAGCGGTGTAGAAGGATTGCAGTGCCGACAGGAAGAGCGACTGGACCGCAGCGTTCTGGCTGGAAGCTGCGGCATTCAAGAGTTGCTGCGCGTTCTCGATGTTGGCGGAACGCTGACCAAAATCGAACATCAGCCAGGAAAGCGTCAACGCTGCCGTGTTCTGGTTGAAATTGCGCGCATCGGTGAAATTTCGTGTTGCACTCACCCGGCCATCAATATCCGGGAACCAGGCCGACTGTGCGACGCCCACCAGTGCCGCTTGCGCCCGAGATGCCGCCCAGATTTCACGGGTTTGCGGATTATTGCAAAGCGTCAGGTCGACCGCATCGATCGCCGTCAGCGGCATCGATGGCAAGTCAGTTGAACAGGGCGCCTCACCGACCCGAGCGGAAAGCTGCGGCGAGGGCTTGAGAGGCGCGATTACCTCGGTCCTGAACGGATCAGGCTCGGCCGCCCAGACAAAGGGCATGGCCAGATAGAGAAAAACGGGGAGAATGCGGCGAATCGGCGTCTTCATGGCCAATAGTTTAACTTTCATCAGCCAGGTCGAGCTGTTACAGATTGTTGCTGATCAACACCGGCTTTTGAACGCACGCTGTTCAACGCACATCTTCAACGCATACCCCGCGCGGCGCGCAGCACATCGGCTTCCAACACCTGGGTGTCGGTACCAAAACAGCGAATCACATCAATTTCCTCGATCACGGGCTCATTTCCCGAAGTTTCATGCGCGGCAACCTTGATGTAGCCATCGCGATGCGCTTTCCATTGCGCCAACATCAAATCATGCTCGGTCAAGCCCGTTTTCATGCCATCCGGCACTTGGGCGCCCAATTCGACCAAGGCGCGCACAACTTCAAGCCGGCTCCCACGAATTGCCATGCTCAGCGGCGAAGTCGGCACATTGTTGTCAGGGAAATCAACTCTTCCGCCGCGTTTAACCAGTTCGCGGACAATATCGACAAAACCCATGAAACAGGCAATGCCCATCGGCAGCCCAGGATCCCCTTGACCGTCAGCCAGTTCCACCATCGCCCCGGCATCGAGCGCTGCTTGAACATCAGGCAGGCGACCCGATCGAATTGCTTTGATGAGAACCAGTTGGGAATCCATAGCCATCTCCAGACAAGCGTTTTATTAGACTTTAATGATACCGCCGAGTCAGGGCTGGCGTCTGTGGCAAACCCCACAAATTGTGCTTCGGTTGCAGATCGGCGATGTTTCACGGACCATCAGCCGGCTAAATGGTTGCAAAAACGATCGTCAAAATTGGCGTACAGCTGCCGACAATTCGCTGCGATGCGTTAAAATTGCGGGTTATGCTATATCCACTTGTCCGCAAATTTTTCTTCGCGCTGGATGCTGAAACCGCCCACGGTATCGGCATGAGCGGTGTCTCTCTGCTCAACGCCAGCGGTTTGGCCGGCCTGATCATCAAACCGGTAAAACCCTGCCCGGTTGAGGTTATGGGGCTGACATTTCCCAACCCGGTTGGCCTCGCCGCCGGGCTGGACAAGAACGGCGACCACATTGACGGCCTGGCCCGCCTGGGCTTCGGTTTTCTCGAAATCGGCACGATCACACCACGGCCGCAGGAGGGCAATCCCCGGCCGCGCCTGTTCCGCATTCCGGAAGCGCAAGGCATCATCAACCGTATGGGTTTCAACAACGGCGGCGTTGATCGTCTGCTGGAAAACGTTCGGGCGGCTCAATTCCCAAAAAAAGGGGGGATTCTCGGGATCAATATCGGCAAGAACGCCACGACACCGATCGAAAATGCAGCCGACGATTATCTGATCTGCCTGGAGAAGGTCTACAACGACGCCAGCTATATCGCGATCAACATTTCTTCGCCCAATACCAAGAATCTGCGCGAGTTGCAGAAGGACGATGCGCTGGACGATCTGCTCGCGCAGCTCAAGGCGCGGCAGGAACAACTTGCTGAAAAACATGGCAAATACGTACCGATGGCGCTGAAAATTGCGCCTGATCTCGACGATGTTCAAATCAGCGCAATCGCCGATGCGCTACGTCGCCACCGAATGGATGGCGTCATCGCCACCAATACCACATTGTCCCGCGATACCGTCGAAGGTCTGCCCAATGCCAGCGAAACGGGCGGCCTGTCTGGTGCGCCGGTTTTCCGCAAATCAACTGATGTACTGAAAAAACTCTCTACCGCGCTAGCCGGCGAACTACCAATCATCGGTGTCGGCGGCATCATGGGGGGCGAGGATGCGGCAGAAAAAATCCATGCCGGCGCCAGTCTGGTGCAGTTTTATAGCGGGTTTATCTACCGTGGGCCGGATCTGGTCAGCGAAGTGGCGGAAACGCTCGCTAATGTGATGCGGAAACCCCGTTAAGCCCATAAGGCGCACGCGGTTGTTTGCGCTGCGACAAAGCCCGATAATGCGTCCTTAACGCTTGCCTACTTTATGACCCACTACCTATTCATCCTCGTCGGCGCAGTTCTGGTCAACAACGTCGTGCTGGTGAAGATTCTCGGTCTTTGCCCCTTCATGGGCGTCTCCAAAAAGCTGGAAACGGCTTATGGCATGGGCGCCGCCACGACTTTCGTGCTGACCATGGCGACCGGCGCGAGCTACATCATCGATCACTACCTGCTCATTCCTTTCGGGCTGGAATATCTGCGGACGCTGTCGTTCATTGTCACCATCGCGGCAATCGTGCAGATGACTGAAATGGTCATCGCCAAGACCTCCCCGACTTTGCAGCAGACGTTGGGCATTTATCTGCCGTTGATCACCACCAACTGTGCCGTGCTCGGCGTGCCGCTGCTCAACATTTCCAACGGCTACAACTTCGTTGAATCACTGCTTTTCGGGGCCGGCAGTGCGTTTGGCTTCTCGCTGGTACTGATTCTTTTCGCCGGTATTCGTGAGCGGGTTGAGGGGGCCGACGTGCCGGTTTATTTCCGCGGATCAGCCATTGCGATGGTAACTGCCGGCTTGATGGCCCTCGCCTTCATGGGCTTCGCCGGCCTGGACAAGTACCAGTAATGGATATTCTGCTCGCTATCGCCATCATGGCGCTCGGCGCCGTTGTGCTTGGCGCCGCACTCGGTTTTGCCTCGGTCAAATTCAAGGTCGAAGGTGACCCGCTGGTCGAAAAAATCGAGGGCATCCTGCCCCAGACGCAGTGTGGCCAGTGCGGCTTCCCCGGTTGCAAACCCTATGCCGAAGCCATCGCCAAGGGTGAGGTCGATATCAATCTCTGCCCGCCCGGCGGCATGGAAGGCGTGCAAAAGCTCGCCGATCTGCTCGGCCGTGAAGTCAAGGAACTGGAAGCCGAAGAAAAGCCGAAGCAGGTTGCAATCATTGACGAGAACACCTGCATCGGCTGCACGCTGTGTATTCAGGCCTGTCCGGTCGATGCCATTGTCGGTGCTGCCAAGCAGATGCACACCATCATCGCGCCACTGTGCACCGGCTGCGAACTCTGCCTGCCGCCGTGCCCTGTCGAGTGCATCCGCATGGAAGCGATTGGTGAAAATCTCGATAACTGGAAGTGGAAATATCCGGTCATCGAGATCAAGACTGAAATGCGCAAGGCCGCACCGATGATGAAAGCTGCCTGATGCTGATGAACCTGTTCAAATTCAAGGGCGGCGTCAAACCGCCAACCAACAAGACCCAGTCGAATACCTTGCCGATTGCGCAGGCACCGCTGCCGTCACGTTTGATCGTGCCGTTGCATCAAAGTATTGGCGGCACGCCGCGCCCGGTCGTCAAGGCGGGCGACCACGTACTGAAAGGTCAATTGATCGGCGAGGCGGATGGCTGGATTTCTGCTGCCGTTCATGCGCCCACATCCGGCACCGTCCTGGAAGTGGCGATGCATGTGCAGCCTCACCCGTCGGGTCTTGACGCGATGTGCGTCGTGATCGAACCCGATGGCAGGGATAAATGGATCGCCCACGGCCCGCTTGATTACGCCGCAATGGCACCAGAAGCGGTGCGCGAACATTTGCAGCAATCCGGCGTCGTTGGCCTGGGTGGCGCAGCGTTCCCGACCCACGGCAAGCTGACCGCTTCAAAAACGGTGCCGATGGATGAATTGATCATCAACGGGGCTGAGTGTGAGCCGTTCATCACCTGCGACGACCTGCTGATGCGCGAGCGCGCTGAGGAAGTCGTGCGCGGCATCGGTATTTTCCGCGACCTGTTGCAGCCAAAGAAGGTACTGATCGGGATTGAGGACAACAAGCCGGAAGCCGCTGCTGCCATGCGTGCTGCGGTCGACGCCTTAAATGAGCCATTTTTGGTCATCCAGGTGCCGACGCTTTACCCGGCCGGTGGCGCCAAGCAACTGATTCGCGTCCTCACCGGCAAGGAAGTACCGGCGGCCAAACGCTCGACCGATCTCGGCGTCCAGTGTTTCAACGTTGCCACCGCCTACACGGCCTGGCGGGCCATTGCTCACGGCGAACCGGTCGTTTCGCGACTGGTCACGGTCAGCGGCAACGTGCACGCGCCACGCAATTACGAAGTGTTGATCGGTACGCCGATGGGCGAACTGCTCAAACTCGCGACGCCGCACCCGGACACCGACGGTATCGTCATGGGTGGGCCGATGATGGGTTTCCTGGTCCCCAACGAGCAGGTGCCGGTGATCAAGGCGACCAATTGCCTGATCGCCCATTCGGACCGCGTCTTCCCGCCCAAAGCGCCGGAAATGCCGTGCATCCGTTGCGGCGCCTGCGCCGAGGTCTGCCCGCACGAACTACAACCGTTTGAAATGTATTGGTTCTCCCGCGCCAAAAACTTCGGCAAAACTCAGGAATATCACATTTTCGATTGCATCGAATGTGGCTGCTGCTCCTTCGTTTGCCCGTCACGCATTCCGCTGGTTCAATACTTCCGCTTTGCCAAGAGCGAAATCTGGGCTCGCGAACGCGAGAAAAATGCCGCCGACGGCGCCAAGACCCGTTTTGAATTCAAGCAGTTGCGCGACGAGCGGGAAAAGGCCGAGAAAGCCGAAAAACTGGCCAAGGTTGCCGCCGCTCAAGCCGCCAAAAAAGCGGCTGAAGCAGCGGCAGCGGCTGCAGCCGAAACAGCCGCCGCCGAAACTGGCGCACCGGGCAACGACAGTGCTGCGCCCGAGTCCAAAGCCGTTGCGGAAGCTACGACGCTGCCTGATGCCACGCTGACTACGGTCGACGCCGAAAAAGAGGCAAAACGAGCCGCCATCGCTGCGGCAATGGCCCGGGCAAAAGCTCAGCGCGACGCCATGCCAGCCAAGAACACAGAGGCAGTCACCATCGAACAACAACGCGCCATTGACGATATTGAAGCTCGCCGTGCCGTCCTGGCACCAGCCGCCGTCCCCGGTGAGAAAACCGAATAATGTTTGCCCCAGCCCCTTTCCTGCTTAAAAACACCAGCGTCAGCCAGGTGATGCTGCAAGTCTGCATCGCGCTTGTTCCTGGTATCGCCGCCTACGCCTGGCTGGTCGGGCCGGCCATCCTGGTTCAACTGGTCATTGCCACGCTCACCGCGCTGATCGCCGAAGCACTGATGCTGCGCCTCCAGCACAAACCCTTGGCGATGTTTTTACCGGACGGCTCAGCCATCGTTACCGCCTGGCTGATCGCCCTCACCTTCCCGCCACTCGCGCCCTGGTGGCTGGTCGTCACCGGTACCCTTTTCGCGATCGTCATCGCCAAGCACCTTTATGGCGGGCTCGGCCAGAATCCATTCAACCCGGCGATGGTGGCCTTCGCGGTCTGCATCGTTTCCTTTCCCGCCCTGATGTCGCAATGGCCGAGTATTGGCCTGCAAGCCAGCCTGATCGAACAAATCAATATCATTCTCGGGTTTTCGCCACGCATTGATGCCCTCTCCGGCGCGACCCCCCTTGATGCGATGAAAACCGCGCTCAAGCTCGGTGAAGGCGGCATCGATGTGGCCCAACTGCTGGCCAATCAGGACATCTATGGCAATTTTGCCGGCCGGGGCTGGGAGTGGGTGGCTGCGGGCTACCTGCTGGGTGGCCTCTGGATGTGGCAACGCAAGTTGATCACCTGGCATACGCCGTTCGCCTTTATTGGGGCAGTTACGCTGATCTCAGGAGCGCTCTGGCTCTACAATCCGGCCCAGTTTGCCAATCCGCTGTTTCATCTGTTTTCTGGGGGCACCATGCTCGGTGCCTTCTTTATCGCCACCGACCCGGTTTCCGGCTGCACGACGCCGCGCGGCAAACTCATTTTTGCCGCCGGGGCGGGCCTGCTCACTTATATCATTCGGGTTTTTGGCGGCTATCCCGATGGCGTTGCATTCGCCATCCTGCTGATGAATCTCTGCGTCCCGGTCATTGACCTGCTCACCCAGCCACCGATCTTCGGCATGAAAGACAAGGCATGAGCAGCGCCCGCGAATTTTCCGCGACGGGCATGGCGGCTCGAACGGCCGGCATACTTTTCGTCTTCGTCATCATTTTTACCGCCCTGCTCTCAGCGGCCTATCTGTGGACCAAGCCGGCTATCGAAGCCTCTGCCACCGAAGAAAAAATGAAATTGATCGACGAGGTGTTGCCGCGTAATGCCTACGACAATGCACTGCTTGATGACACCATCAGTCTGCCCGCGACACCCGAACTAGGCTTGAGCGACGTCTCGACACTCTATCGGGCACGCCTGGCCGGCCAGCCGACAGCGGTGGTTTTTGAAGCCGTGGCGCCCGATGGCTACTCGGGCAAGATTCGTCTGGTTCTCGCCATTCGCGCCGACGGTCAGGTCAGCGGCGTGCGCGTCATCCAGCACAGGGAAACCCCGGGCCTCGGCGATTACGTCGAGGTGAAGAAGGACAAGAACAAGGCCCGGCCGTGGATTACCCAGTTCCAGAACATGTCGTTGGCGGCGGTCACCGACAAGGACTGGAAGCTGAAGAAAGATGGCGGTCGCATCGATTACTACGCGGGTGCAACCGTTACCCCGCGTGCGGTGAGTAAAGCCGTGTTCAAAGCCGTCAAGTGGGCGGAAGCCAACCGCAAGCAATTGTTTTCCTCAGAGGGAGCTGCCAAATGATCAGCCGTGAAGAATTCAAGACCATTGCCGGCAAGGGCATCTGGAAACAGAACTCCTCGATCGCCCAGATTCTGGGGCTCTGCCCGCTGCTGGCGGTCACCACGAATGCGGTTAACGGCGTCATGCTCTCGCTGGCGACCATTCTGGTCATGGCGATTTCCAATCTCGCCGTCTCAGCGCTACGCAACTTCATCCCGCACGAAATCCGCATCCCGGTCTTCATCCTGATCGTCGCCGCACTGGTGACTGTGGTCGACCTGCTTTTCAATGCAAATTTGCATGAGCTATATCTGGTCCTCGGCATCTTCATTCCGCTGATCGTCACCAACTGTATCGTGCTCGCCCGTGTCGAAGCCTTCGCCGCCAAGAACCCGCCGCTGCAATCTACTTTCGACGGTATTTTCATGGGTGTCGGCATGCTATGGACGCTCGCCCTGCTCGGCGCCATGCGCGAATTGATCGGTGCTGGCACGCTGTTCGGCGGTATCGACATGGTTTTCCCGAGTCTGCACCCGATCCAGTTGTTGCCTGAAAGCTACCCCAACTTCCTGCTTGCCATGCTGCCGCCGGGTGCCTTCATCCTGCTTGGCTGCATGATCGCCTGGAAGAACTGGATGGATGCACGCGCTGCCGAGCGTGCCAAGCTCAAGCCGCCAGCCCCGGTGGCGATGGCGGGTTCTCACTAAAACGCGCGGCCCCCTGCGGGCTTTCGCCGAGGCAACGTCCGCATGCGTATCGAACAAATCCGTCAAACCCTGCGTACACATGGGGCGAAAACCTGTCACGAAGAGCGCATCATGCGCGCCTGGCTGCAGGCCCAACCGCTGGCGAGTGGTCCGCGTCGCCGGCCTGCCGAAGATTTTCATCCCCTTGAACTGCGCAGCGCCCTGCCCTGCCTTGCCGCGGAACTGAGCGGACTGGCTCGCCTGCGCTCCAGCCATCCCGGTGAGGATGGCTCGGAACGCCTGCTCGTCGAACTAGCCGATGGTCAGACGATAGAAAGCGTACTTTTGCCGCGCGATGGCCTGTGCGTATCGACCCAGGTCGGCTGTGCCGTCGGTTGCGTTTTCTGCATGACTGGCCGCGATGGCTTGTTGCGCCAGGTCGATAGCGCCGAGATCGTTGCCCAAGTCGTGCTCGCCCGTGCCAGACGGCCGGTTAAACGGGTGGTTTTCATGGGCATGGGCGAACCGGCGCACAACCTGGAAAATGTACTGGAAGCCATCGACCTGCTCGGTACCGCGGGCGGCATCGGTCATAAAAATCTGGTTTTTTCGACGGTCGGCGATCTGCGGGTTTTTGAGCGGCTGCCCCTGGAAACCGTCAAACCAGCCCTCGCCTTGTCGCTGCATTCAACCAATGCCGAGTTACGCGCTCGCCTGCTGCCCAAAGCGCCCCGCATCGACCCGGCTGAACTGGTTGAACTCGGTGAGCAATACGCTCGCCGCACGGCGTACCCGATCCAGTACCAATGGACTTTGCTGGAAGGGATCAATGACAGCGAAGAGGAAATGGACGCTATCGTCCGCCTGCTCACCGGCAAATACGCCATCATGAATTTGATCCCTTACAACACGATCGACGATCTGGGTTTCAAGCGACCATCACAAGATCGGGCAATCGCACTGGCCAAAAGCCTGCATTCACGCCACATCCTGACCAAACTGCGCAATTCTGCCGGGCAGGATATTGATGGCGGTTGCGGGCAACTGCGAGCAAGGTCGGCAGTGCCCAAGGAGAAAAAGTCCGTGTCCCTGAATTTTTCAGCACGTCAGCCAACGGCTAAGGCTCCTGCGGACAAAGACGCCATCGGCGATTAGGCCGCCGATCTGGCGAGTTGCTGCGGTCAACTGAATAAATCGGCGTTTTTTAAGCGGCTGGTATCGCAACAAAAACACAGTTTTTGCCACGCCTTTTTGCTTCATAACACGCGACATCGGCACGTCGAATCAGGGAACTCTCGGATTCACCGGCCACCGATTCGGCCACACCAATACTTACGGTACAAGTAATCGGCAACCCGGAACCGGACTCGATTGCCTCATTAGCAAAGCCGGCACGCAAGCGTTCCGCGAGGATGTGCGCTGCTTCACCGGTCGTTTCAGGCAAGAGCAGGATGAACTCTTCACCACCATAGCGAAAACCACTATCGGAGTTACGCAAGCAGCGACCAATCACGCCCGCAAGCGCTTGCAGGACCTTGTCGCCATCGAGATGGCCAAAACGATCATTGACTGACTTGAAGTTATCGCAATCGAGAACCAGCAAGGCCAGTGGCCGCTGGTAACGGGCAGCCCGCTCCATTTCGCTTTGCAGTCGCTGATGCAGATACCGTGAGTTGTACAGGCCAGTCAATGAGTCTGTCAGGCTGAGCTGACGATAGCGCTCTTCACTTTCACGCAAGGCCTCTTCGGCGTTCCGACGCGCCGTGACATCCTGCAGCGTTTCAATGGCACCGATCACTTCACCCTGGGCATTGCGAATAGCGGCCGCGGTGAAGAACAGCCAGCGGCCCCCTTGACCAAATGCAGGGAAAAAATCCTCTGCCTCAAAAGCCCCTTCGATCAGCTCGGAACGTTTGAATTTGCCATGATACAACCGGTCGACCGCAGCTTCCAGCGCACCATCGATAATCAGATCCGCCATAATCGGTCGAGGCTCAGCGTAAAACGCTCGCCACTGCTCCGAAGTGCCGATTGTTTGCTCCGCCGCCATGCCGGTCAGTTGAGCGCAGGCACGATTCCAATGCGTCACCCGATGCTGCGCGTCGATGACGATCGTCGCCACAGGATTGCCTTCCACCAGTTGGGTAAGAACAATTTTGTCTTCGTCGGGAGGCAGCGGCATTGGCGTGTTCACTCTTCTCTGTCAGGTAAAATTCACTTTGGAGAATATCGCGTATTCTCCAACGCCTGACAACCCACCCTCGCCGATAAGCCGTGAAAAAAGCCGATATTGAGCAGTTCTACGCCCGTTTGCGCGCCGCAAATCCGGCGCCCACGACCGAACTTAGCTACACCTCAACATTTCAATTGCTGATTGCGGTCATTCTCTCGGCACAAGCGACTGACGTGGGTGTCAATAAAGCCACGGCTCGCCTGTTCCCGGTGGCGCCGACGCCAGAAAAAATGGCTGAACTCGGCATTGAAGGACTGAGCGAATACATCAAGACAATTGGTCTTTACCGAACCAAGGCCAAAAACGTTATCGCCACCTGCCGTATCCTGCTGGAACGGCATGGCGGCGAGGTACCGAATGACCGGACCAGTCTCGAAGCTCTGCCCGGCGTGGGGCGTAAGACGGCGAATGTCGTGCTCAACACTGCCTTTGGCGAGCCGACCATCGCCGTCGATACACACATTTTCCGGCTCGGCAACCGAACGGGTCTGGCCCCCGGAAAAACCGTCGTCGATGTCGAACAGGAGCTGTTGCGAGTCACGCCGGATGAATATAAAAAGGATGCTCACCATTGGCTAATCCTGCACGGGCGCTACGTCTGCAAAGCACGTAAACCAGAATGCGAGCGCTGCGTCGTCGCTGACCTCTGCCGCTTCAAGGGCAGGAGCACATGACGTTGATTAGCCACCTGATCTCGAGGTCTTTATCTCACCACAACACCCTGCCGACAGTCTTCGCTGCGGCGTGCAGCAGCCGAAACACGCCCTTGTCCCGCCATGCGGTTATTACCCAATTTTTTGAAAGCAGCCATGTTTAGTCCATCACGCGATCAGGTTCGCCAGTTTTTCTGCGATGCCTGGAAAAAACACCTGGAACGTCTGCCTTTGGTCGGTGCTGAAGTTACCGCTGCCGATCTGGCCGTCCGTCACCCGGAATACCATGCCCTGCTCGCCGATACGGCGGGCGCGCTGGAAAAGGAATGGATGCCGGAAGGGGGAGAAATGAACCCGTTCCTCCACCTTTCACTGCATCTGGCGATTTATGAGCAGGTCAGTATCGATCAGCCACCGGGTATCCGTGCAGCTTTCGACAGCCTGCGTTCCCGGATGGATCAGCACGATGCTGAACATGTGCTGCTTGAGTGTCTGGGTGAAACGATTTGGCGTGGCCAGCGTGAGGGCCGACCGATGGACGCGATGGCTTATGTCGATGCGGTTCGCCGCAAATCCAGCCTGTTCTGAACCCGCAGCGGGGGCTATCGCAGCCGCTTAGCCCTCATCTGCCGGCGGAGCCACCTTGATGACCTCCTCTAGCGAGGTGGTACCTTGTGCCACCTTCAGCGCACCGGAAATACGCAGCGGACGCATTCCCTCCCGATACGCCTGCTCACGCACCTTGGGGATATCGGTTAATGGCTTGATCAACTTACGAATTTCAGGCGAGTTCACCAGAATTTCATAGATACCAACCCGGCCGCTATAACCGGTCATTCGGCATTCCAGACAACCCACCGGCTCATACATTTGCGCCGGCTCGCCGGATTTCCAGGGCGCAACCAGCGAGCGCCAGGTCGACCGTTGCTCTTCCCTCGTCGGATAAGGCGTCTTGCAGTGCGGGCAAAGCGTGCGAACCAGGCGCTGCGCCATGACACCAAGCAGGGTTGAGTTGATCAGATAGGCAGGCACCCCCAAATCAAGCAGGCGAGTAATCGCCGATGGTGCATCATTGGTGTGCAATGTCGACAACACAAGGTGCCCGGTCAAAGCGGCCTGAATCGCCATTTCGGCCGTTTCCAGATCACGGATTTCACCGATCATCACGATATCCGGATCCTGCCGCATCAAGGCCCGAATTCCATCGACAAACCCGATATTGATACTGTGCTGCACTTGCATCTGATTAAACGACTGTTCAACCATTTCGATCGGATCTTCAATGGTGCAGACATTCACCTCGGGCGTCGCCAGTTGCTTCAAGGTTGTATAAAGCGTCGTTGTCTTGCCGGAACCGGTCGGGCCAGTCACCAGAATGATGCCGTTGGGCGACTTGGTCATCTGCTTCCAGCGCGTCTGATCCTCTTCCGAAAACCCAAGGGAGCGCAAATCACGGACCAGTACTTCGGGATCAAAAATCCGCATCACCAACTTTTCGCCGAAGGCTGTCGGCAGCGTCGACAAACGGAGTTCAACCTCTCGTCCGGCCGGTGTCCGCGTCTTGACCCGGCCGTCTTGCGGTCGACGTTTCTCGATCACATCCATGCGCCCCAGCAACTTGATACGGCTGGTCATCGCATTCATTACCGTCATCGGGATTTGATAGACCTGATGCAGTACGCCATCAATCCGGAAACGGACAATGCCCATATCGCGACGCGGTTCAATGTGAATATCCGAAGCGCGCTGATCGAAAGCGTATTGCCAAAGCCAATCCACAATATGAACGATATGTTGGTCATTGGCATCGAACTGCTTATTGACCTTGCCCAGTTCAACCAGTTGCTCAAAACTCGACAACCCGGAGCTAATTTCCCCTTTGGCCGCCGCTTTCTTGACCGACTTGGCCAGGTTGAAGAATTCGACCAAATAGCGCTCGATATCTTCAGGGTTAGCCATGACAAGGCGAATTTCCTTGCGCAGGATAGGCTTGAGATCTTCTGTCCAGGCCCGCAGAAAAGGCTCCGCTGTTGCCACGACCACTTCGCGCGTTGTTACCTGCACGGGCAGGATGCCAAAGCGGGCCGCATAGGCGCTCGACATGACTTCCGCCACCCCGGTGAAATCAATTTTCAACGGGTCGATATGCAGATAATCGAGGCAGGTTTTTTGTGCCAGCCACTCGGTCAGCACTTCAAGGGTCAGTAGCCGTACCGGCGAATTTATCGTGCGCCATTTTTGATCTGCCAGCACGATCAAAGGATGAACCTTACCGCCATGCAAGCGCCGTTCAGCCTTCAGGACATCGGCAACATCGCGCTCGACCAGACCATCGGCGACCATCCACTCGAGCACTTCGGAAATCGTCAGGCGGTGCTCGTGTACATTGTTTTCAGTCATACGAAGAAATATAGCATGGCATACGTAACGCTTTGTAAGCATCCCGCCTTCCGTTTGCACTCATTTACACTTCGGCGCAATACACGGCTTGAGTCGTCCTAAAATAAAAGCGAACCAACCAAAAGGAGATAGTCATGAACACTCGTTTAATGATGATTGGCAGCGCGCTGATGGCATCCATTTTATGTATGCCGGTCATGGCACAGCCCGGACCGGGCATGGGAGGCTCTGGGATGAGCGGCGCAGGAGTTGGTCAGCGTGGCGCCGGCCCTGGCGGATCGCGAGATTGCATGCAATCAGCAAATCCCGAGGCATGCAAGGCACATCAACAAGCTCGAATCCAGGCTCGCGAAGCATGCAAGGATATAGCTGGTCCAAACCGTCGCCAATGCATGGCTGAACAAATGCAGAATTTTGATTGTGGCAAGTCGGGCAACCCACAGCAATGCGAAGCGCGCAAGAAGGTGTATCAGGAATGCAAAGGGCAGACCGGCCCAGCCTTCCGTCAATGCGCCCAACAGAAAATGCCGGCCGTCGAATGCAACACCGCGGCAGATCCAAAACGTTGCGAACTACACAACAAGGCGCGTGAAGCTTGTAAGGACAAGTTTGGCCCAGAGCATAAGGCCTGCCTGCGAGAACAGTTCAGCGTCAAGTAGTCGTCACGCTACTGTTCCCCCTGTGCCAGTTAAGCTTTTAACTGGCACTTTTCAATTTAACTTGGGCTTGCGCAAGGGATCAAGCAGTGAAGAAAGTCCGTTATGATCGACTTCCTGCATCAATGCCAACAAACGGCCAATCTCCCCCTCAGGAAACCCCTCACGAGCAAACCAATTCAGGTAATTACCCGGCAAATCGGCAATTAGACGTCCCTTGTACTTGCCGTAAGGCATGCTACGGGTAATCAGTAATAAAAGATCTTCAGGATTCATGTTCAGATTGTTCGGGATCAAAAGCTGCAAAGAAAACGGGGCTCATCGCCCCGTTCTCGTTTTTGCCCTAATTTTGGCGTTGACCGCAGCAAGCGCGTTAAAGCTTATTTTCCGGACAAAGCCATCATCAAATCATTGATGCGTTTAACAAAGCCTGCAGGATCATCAAGCTGACCACCTTCGGCCAACAAGGCCTGCTCGAAAAGCAGTGCGGCCCAGTCGTCAAAACGACTTTCCTCGGACTTCAGGCGCATCACTGCCGGATGATGCGGATTGATTTCGAGGATCGGCTTGGCATTCGGTGCCGGCTGACCGGCGGCCTTCATCAGACGTGCCAAATTACCTGATGGGTCATGCTCATCAGAAACGAGGCAAGAGGGTGAATCGGTCAAACGATAAGTGACTCGAACATCCTTCACCTTTTCACCCAGCGCGCTCTTTACCTTCTCAAGCAATTCTTTGTATTCATCAGCAGCCTTTTCAGCCTCTTTTTTCTCGGCCTCATCTTCCAGCTGCCCCAGATCAAGCCCGCCCTTGGCGACCGACTGCAGT
>JADKIP010000013.1:0-85000 GCA_016721185.1 Candidatus Dechloromonas phosphorivorans | reverse complement strand
GAGCTAATCCCCCTCTAAACGCGCCATGCTGCGTTGCTCAACATCTTGCATAGCGTTGCTATGCGGCGATGCCTCGCGCCTTGCCTGACTCGTTTATCTGATAAGACGTTGGTGGGTCTGGTTGGAATCGAACCAACGACCCCGCCTTATCAAGACGATGCTCTAACCGACTGAGCTACAGACCCTCGTCTGTTTGCTACTCATGAACAACCGATAGGTTGTGGGTGCCAGAATGCTTTTCTCTAGAAAGGAGGTGATCCAGCCGCAGGTTCCCCTACGGCTACCTTGTTACGACTTCACCCCAGTCACGAACCCCGCCGTGGTAAGCGCCCCCCTTGCGGTTAGGCTACCTACTTCTGGCGGAACCCGCTCCCATGGTGTGACGGGCGGTGTGTACAAGACCCGGGAACGTATTCACCGTGACATGCTGATCCACGATTACTAGCGATTCCGACTTCATGCAGGCGAGTTGCAGCCTACAATCCGGACTACGATCGGCTTTATGGGATTGGCTCCCCCCTCGCGGGTTGGCGACCCTTTGTACCGACCATTGTATGACGTGTGAAGCCCTACCCATAAGGGCCATGAGGACTTGACGTCATCCCCACCTTCCTCCGGTTTGTCACCGGCAGTCTCGTTAAAGTGCCCAACTGAATGATGGCAATTAACGACAAGGGTTGCGCTCGTTGCGGGACTTAACCCAACATCTCACGACACGAGCTGACGACAGCCATGCAGCACCTGTGTTCAGGTTCCCTTTCGGGCACCAATCCATCTCTGGAAAGTTCCTGACATGTCAAGGGTAGGTAAGGTTTTTCGCGTTGCATCGAATTAATCCACATCATCCACCGCTTGTGCGGGTCCCCGTCAATTCCTTTGAGTTTTAACCTTGCGGCCGTACTCCCCAGGCGGTCAACTTCTCGCGTTAGCTACGGTACTAAAAGGTTTTACCCTCCCAACACCTAGTTGACATCGTTTAGGGCGTGGACTACCAGGGTATCTAATCCTGTTTGCTACCCACGCTTTCGTGCATGAGCGTCAGTATCGACCCAGGGGCTGCCTTCGCCATTGGTGTTCCTCCACATCTCTACGCATTTCACTGCTACACGTGGAATTCCACCCCCCTCTGCCGTACTCTAGCCTTGCAGTCACAAACGCAGTTCCCAGGTTAAGCCCGGGGATTTCACGCCTGTCTTACAAAACCGCCTGCGCACGCTTTACGCCCAGTAATTCCGATTAACGCTCGCACCCTACGTATTACCGCGGCTGCTGGCACGTAGTTAGCCGGTGCTTCTTATTCCGGTACCGTCATCTGCACAGGGTATTAACCCATGCATTTTCTTCCCGGCTGAAAGAGCTTTACAACCCGAAGGCCTTCTTCACTCACGCGGCATGGCTGGATCAGGGTTGCCCCCATTGTCCAAAATTCCCCACTGCTGCCTCCCGTAGGAGTCTGGACCGTGTCTCAGTTCCAGTGTGGCGGATCATCCTCTCAGACCCGCTACAGATCGTCGCCTTGGTGAGCTTTTACCCCACCAACTAGCTAATCTGATATCGGCCGCTCAATCAGCGCAAGGTCTTGCGATCCCCTGCTTTCCTGCTCACAGAATATGAGGTATTAGCGTAACTTTCGCTACGTTATCCCCCCACTGAATGGTACGTTCCGATACATTACTCACCCGTTCGCCACTCGTCAGCGGAGCAAGCTCCCTGTTACCGTTCGACTTGCATGTGTAAGGCATGCCGCCAGCGTTCAATCTGAGCCAGGATCAAACTCTTCAGTTTAATCCAACCAAATCAACAATTCACTGACAGTAATTCTCATTACTTCGATGGATCTCTCCATCCGTGTGACTGCTTTAATGCTTTTGTGTGACCAAAGTCACTTCGCATCAAGGCACCCACACCTATCGGTTGTCCAAATTTTTAAAGATCATCTTCGCTGCGCCAGACCCAAAAGCCCGTCTGCAGCACAGAAGAAAGATTATGAACCCTTTCCTCCACTTCGTCAAGCTCAACGTTCATCTAACCGCTAATCCCGACTCCCCTACTACCGCCGAAAACACCGCCTGCTGCAGGAGAGCGCCGCATTCTACAGCCTTAAATACATTCGTCAACTAAAACCTTACAATCGATTGAATAAAGGCAAATTGACTCGGTCACAGCTACAAGGGACCTCATTCAATAGCTCCATATACAACGGAGATGATGTCGATCTCGCGAATACCAAGGGGGCTCTGAAACCTTACAGTGTCCCCCTCTCGCGACTTGATAACCGCACGAGCCAAGGGTGATATCCAACTGATACGACCACGGGCGGTGTCTGTTTCATCCACACCAACGATGGTGTAAATGTTTTCAACGCCCCCCACTTCAGCAATAGTGAATGTCGCACCAAAAAAGATCTGATCGTTATTTCCTTGGCGCAGCGGGTCCACAACCTCGGCAATCTCCAGACGCTTGGTCAGGAAACGAATACGGCGGTCTATTTCACGCAGACGCCGCTTGCCATATATATAGTCACCGTTCTCGGAGCGGTCACCATTTGAAGCGGCCCACGAAACAATTTCAACAATATGAGGGCGTTCGCGTTTGACAAGGTTCTCTAGCTCAGCCTTCAAGCGAGCATGTCCCGCCGGTGTAATGTAATTACGCGTTCCCGAAGGAAGTGCTAACGATGGCTCGAACTCATCCTCGTCATCACTGCCTGCTTCCCGGACAAACGCCTTGTTCATCAATCAATAGCCAATACTGTAGTGCTCAACATCAACACGAATAAGCTCTCGGCCCAGAATTGCTGATGTGTGTTTGGCGAATTGCTCGGCCCAGACACATTCATTACGAAAACGTGCCTCACCTGCGTATTTAGCGACACTTAGAATGCGGTCGACAGCAAGAATTTTGCCGGTGGGTGTAGCCACGTCACATTCAAGGACTGTAAATTCGTGGTCGAACCACTGACGCGCCTCATCTGTTGGCGAACCGCCAGCCAGCTTATATTCAAATTCCTTATCCTTGCCGAATGAAACAATGACGTGATGTTGCATTTCTCTCTCCTCTAGCTTGTTGTTCAAGTTATTCTAGCAAATCATTGAAAGCTGCCAGGAGATCAAATGTCCCTTCATCCACTCAGCGAAGCTGACACCGACTGCATCCGCGATCAGTTGCGTGAAATTGAGATAGAGCATCGCGATCTGGACCTGGTGATTGCTCACATGCTGGAGAATCCGCCGCCGGATGAATTGCTCATCCGGCGACTTAAAAAGCGGAAACTGGGCTTGAAGGACCGCATTATTTTGCTAGAGCAAATGCTGACCCCGGACATTCCGGCCTAGTAGTCAGTCACTAAGAATCGAAAAGATAGATGGCATGAGAAATGCAGGCAGAGGGAGGTGATTTTCCCTTTGGGGAGCGACATGCCGGCCATCAAATACCGAGTCACGTTGTTGGAAGATGAAGTGGAAATGCTGGAAGCCTTGCTGCGCAAGGGGAAGAGCGCGGCGCGCAAACAGACGCGAGCGCGGATTCTGTTGAAGGCGGCCGCTGGTTGCAAGGATGCGGAGATCATGGACGCACTGGCAATTTCTGCCACCATGGTCGGCAATACCCGGCAACGCTGCGTCGAGGAAGGGGTGAAGCGGCCTTGCATGACCGCCCCCGCCCGGGCGCGGCGGCGAAGCTGACCGACAAGCAGTGCGCCCATGTGATCGCCGTGGCCTGTACGCCAGCGCCAGAAGGGCACGACCATTGGACGCTGCGGCTCCTGGCTGACAAGGTGGTGCAGCTGGGCTATGTCGAATCGTTCAGCCATGAAACGGTTCGCTGGCTCTTAAAAACACCTGAAACCCGGGCAAGTCGGGAATGGTGTATCCCGAGGTCGGCGCTGAGTTTGTCGCGCCGATGGAAGACGTGCTTGACCTGTACGAAGCGCCGTATGATCCGGCCCGACCCGTTGTCTGCTACGACGAAAGCCCGAAGCAACTGATTGGCGATGTGCGCGAACCCATGCCGCCCCAACCGGGCACGCCCGCCCGCGAGGACACCGAGTATCAGCGCAACGGCGTGCGCGACCTGATGATGATCTGCGAACCGAAGCGGGGTTGGCGCGATGTGTTGGTCATGGAGCGGCGCACCAAGATCGAGTTCGCTCATTGCATGCGGCAAATCGTCCAGTGCTATCCCGAGGCCAAAGTTATTCGCATCGTCCTCGACAATCTGAACACGCACAAACTGGCCTCACTTTATGAGGCGTTCCCCCGAGGACGCCTGCGCGCGCAAGCTGGAGTTCCACTACACGCCCAAGCATGGCAGTTGGCTCAATATGGCTGAAATTGAATTGGTGGCCTGTCCAACATGTGCCTGTCGCAACGTATCGCCGACGAAGACTCCCTGCGCCGAGAGATTGAGGCCAACGTCCGCGAGCGCAATGCCAAGGCTGCTCCCGTCAAATGGCGATTCACCACGCAGGATGCTCGCCGGAAGCTCGCCCGCTTGTATCCTCGCGTTTCAACGTGACTGACTACTAGATTTTAGGAATCAGCTTTTTAGAGCACCAAAGTACCAACATACCAAGCCATTGCGGCCATCGCAGCGCTACAGGGAATTGTCAAAATCCAAGCCCAGACAATTCCACCAGCGACACCCCAACGCACTCGACGCGCACCACGAGTAGATCCAACACCGGCGATAGCACCTGTGATGGTATGCGTTGTCGACACCGGAATACTCAGTGCGGTAGCCATGAAAAGTGTAATTGCCCCGCCGGAATTGGCACAAAAGCCACGAGCCTGATTCAGTTTGGTGATTCGGTTACCCATCGTCTTGACGATTCGCCAGCCACCAAACATGGTGCCAAAACCCATTGCTGAATAACAGGATATAACTACCCACGACGGTGGTGCCGCATCAGTGGCCTGCGATATACCTGCAGCAACAAGCAGCATCCAAATAATGCCAACCGTTTTCTGCGCATCGTTGCCGCCATGACCCAGGCTATAAGCTGCGGCCGAAAGCAACTGAAGGCGGCGGAAATATTTATCGACTTTGCGCGGCGCCATGTTTCGGCACAACCAGGAAACAATGACCATTAGTGCCCCGCCGATCACAAAACCGAGCAATGGGGCAATAAAGATGAAGGCGATGATTTTCAGGACACCGCTCATAATCAGCCCGCTAAAGCCAACCTTTGCGATTGCTGCACCGACTAAACCACCAATCAAGGCATGGGAAGACGAGGAAGGAATACCGTAGTACCAAGTAACGATGTTCCAGATGATCGCACCGATCAATGCGCCAAAAATGATGTAGTGATCGACGATTGACGGATCAACGGTTCCCTTGCCGATCGTCTTGGCGACGGTCAATTGAAACAAAAAATAGGCGAGAAAATTGAAGACTGACGCCCAGATCACTGCTTGGTGCGGTTTGAGAACTCGTGTTGAAACGATGGTGGCAATCGAGTTGGCTGCATCGTGAAAACCGTTCATGAAATCGAACAGCAAAGCGACGATAACCAGGAAAACAATGACCCCGAAGCTGATTTGGAGGTTATCCATGATGGAAAACCTGCTTAAGAGTTTTCAAGAACGATGGCTTCAACCGTTCCAGCGACGTCCTTGCAACGATCGGTGACCGACTCGAGGAGCTCGTACATTTCCTTCAGTTTGATCACCTGACGCACATCAGGCTCTTCACGAAAAACCTTCGACATTGCTGCACGCAACATACGGTCGGCATCTGACTCCAGTTCATTGATCTCATGACAGAGTTTGAGAATGGCCGGTGCGTTTTCCATACTATGTAGCAGTTTGACCACTGCCTGGACGCGATTACAACATTGCTCTGTTACATCAGCCAGCGCCTTGGCGTCAGCCGGGACGCGTTGAATATCGTAAAGCGTCATTGACTCGGCAACATCCTGAATCACATCCAGAATGTCATCCATGCTATTAATCAACTGATGAATTTCATCACGATCAAACGGTGTAATGAATGAAGTATGTAGTTGGGCCAGCGTATCGTGTGTAACCTTATCGGCTTGGCGTTCAATATCATCAATTGAATCAGCAAACTTTGCCGCCTGGTCGGGCGTTTCGACGAGCGCACCAATCAGACCCGATAACTGCCCGCCCCCTCGAACAATCAACTCAGCGTGAGTGTTGAACAGATCGAAGTACTTCGCCTCCCTAGGCATCAAACGTCCAAACATGACAATCCTATGAATTTATTATTACAGACATCAGTCTACCACGCCGTACCCACGGCGGACCTTATGGATGAATGCGTTATGCAGCGACTTGAATTTCACCGGGACAGCTTTGGTGACCCTTTCACGCTTGCAGAATTGCCCCTCCCGCGTTTGCCGCATGGTTACGCGGTGCAGATGCTCGACACCGACAAACTACTTGATCGAGCGTCGGGCAATTTTCTGCCGGTACGCGCTATCCAGCTCAAAGGGCTATTTTCGACCTTTGACGACGCCCACGACGCCGCCTGCCGATGGGTCGACGCAAACTGCCTCACCTTGGAAGAACATCGACTTGCCATCGTGCCGGCTCGTTTCGACCCTGTTTTGCAGCGACACGTCCTGATTTATGGCGTGCTCTGCGGTCAACCCTAAAAAATCGCCAATTTCGGAGATAGTTATGGCCTGCTTGTTCAATCCCCAGCCACTCGGTCACAGCGAATTGATCGTTCCCGACGTTTGTCTGGGCACCATGACTTTTGGCGAACAGACCAGCGAACAGGACGCCCACAGCCAGCTTGATTTTGCGCTGGCCAACGGGGTCAATTTTATCGATACCGCCGAGATGTATTCGGTGCCATCACGCGCTGAGACTTATGGTGCGTCGGAAACTATTGTTGGTCGCTGGTTAACGCGCCAAAAACGCGAGCAGATTATCGTCGCAAGCAAGGTGGCTGGCCCCTTGCGTAAGCTTGACTGGATTCGGGGCGGACCAACGGCGATGGATCGCAGCAATATCCGGGCAGCCATTGAAGGCTCGCTGCAGCGATTACAGACGGATTACGTTGATCTCTACCAATTGCACTGGCCCGAACGCAACCAGCCAATGTTCGGCCAATGGCAGTTTGACCCTAAGGAAGATCGTGAATGCACGCCAATTCGTCAGCAACTCGAAGCCCTTGCGGAGTTGGTTCAGGAAGGCAAAGTACGCGCGATTGGCCTTTCCAATGAACATCCGTGGGGCGTCATGCAGTTCATTCGCCTGGCCGATGAACTCGGTCTGCCGCGTGTTCTATCCACGCAAAATGCCTACAACCTGATAACCCGAACCTTTGAAACCTCACTCGCCGAAGTTTGCCACTGCGAGAAGATCGGACTCCTTGCCTATTCACCCCTGGCCTTTGGCCACCTGACCGGCAAATATCTCAACGACCCGGCAGCCCCAGGGCGCCTCAGCCAATGGCCCGCCTTTGGCCAGCGTTATTGCAAGCCGAATGTCATTCCTGCCGTTACCGCCTATGCTGCATTAGCCGAAAAGCATGAGATGACGCTCACCCAGCTCGCACTGGGGTTTGTACGCTCACGCTGGTTCGTCAGCAGCACGATCATCGGCGCTTCATCATTGACGCAACTTCAGGAAACACTACCCGCGACGCGAACAGCGATATCCGACGAGCTACTCGATGAAATCAACGCCATCCACCTGAAATACACCAACCCAGCGCCATGAGTACTTCGATGTTTACAGCGTTAGCCGCCGCGCTAAACAGCTCGGAAATTGAGCAAAAACTGGCGTTGACCGCAGCACTTGAAACTGACTGGCAGAGCGGCAAGCTAGATTGGCAAGACACAACGCCGGTCGAGCTTAATTGTGGACACCCCAGCAAGCCGGAACTGGTCGCACCGCAGCTGGTGCCCCACCGTGGCGTCAAAACGCCAGAGGGCCGCGCCCACCTATTACATGCAATTGTTCATATCGAATTTTCCGCGATCAATCTGGCGCTTGACCATGCAGCCCGTTTTCGCGGCATGCCAAAACAGTACTACACCGATTGGATTGGCGTCGCGGCCGAAGAAGCCTATCACTTCAAGATTCTGCGTCAGCGCTTGCAGACACTTGGCTACGACTACGGCGACTTTCCCGCCCACGCCGGTTTGTGGGATATGGCTGAGCGAACCACTGACGATGTGCTCGCACGCATGGCGCTGGTGCCTCGTCTGCTCGAAGCGCGAGGCCTTGATGCCACGCCGCCGATCCAGAAAAAACTCATCCAAAGCGGCGATCACGAAACTGCTGCACTGCTCGATATCATTTTGCAGGATGAAATTGGCCATGTCGGATTGGGCGACACTTGGTTCCGGCAGCTATGCGAAGCGCAGAGCCTGGAGCCCGAAAGCACCTTCCGTCGGCTGTTGAATGACTTCAATGCACCCCGCCCACAGTCGCCAATGAACGAAAGCGCGCGCTTGGCAGCCGGTTTCACAAAGAGGGAACTGGCAAGCCTGCTCAAAATAGAGTAAACTAATAATATCAATGCGTTGATGCATCGCCCGCAGGTCCTCTGAGCAGCCCCCGTCACTTCTTGTTTGCTGGTTCACCACATTGATTCGCCCCCGGTATGGCTGCATCGGGGAACTCAGGCCGCCCGACCATCGGGCCAATCCGTCGCAAGCCATAACAAAGCCTAATAGCGACGATGAAAGGAAACAGCATGTCATCAACTGAGTCTACAACCACTCAGAGCTTCGCCGATCTCGGCTTAAGCGATTCACTTCTCAAAACACTGGCCGATATCGGTTACGAAACCCCATCACCGATCCAGGCAGAATGTATTCCCGTCCTGCTTCAGGGCCGCGACCTGATCGGTCAGGCGCAAACCGGTACCGGCAAAACTGCTGCATTCGCCCTGCCCCTGATGGAACAGATCGACGTCAAACTGACCAAGCCGCAGGCACTGGTGCTGACCCCGACGCGCGAACTGGCCATCCAGGTTGCCGAAGCACTGCAAAGCTACGCTAAAAATCTGCCCGGTTTCCATGTCCTGCCAATCTACGGCGGCCAGAGCTACACCATCCAGCTCAAGCAACTGTCACGCGGCGCCCACATTGTCGTCGGCACCCCGGGTCGCGTCATGGACCACCTCGAGCGCAAGACGCTCAACCTCGACAACCTGAAGACCATGGTTCTCGACGAAGCCGACGAAATGCTGCGCATGGGCTTCATCGACGACGTCGAGTGGATTCTCGAACGCACCCCGGCCCAGCACCAGACCGCGCTGTTCTCGGCCACCATGCCGGAACAGATTCGCCGCGTTGCCCAGAAATACCTGGTTGAGCCGCGTGAAATCAAGATCAAGTCGGCCACCGCCACCGTCGCCGCCATTCGTCAGGTTTACTGGCAGGTTAGCGGCATGCACAAGCTGGATGCGCTGACCCGTATCCTCGAAGTTGAAGACAAGTTCGACGCCGCCATCATCTTCGTGCGCACCAAGAACTCCACCGTCGAACTGGCCGACAAGCTCTCCGCCCGCGGTTACGCCGCTGCCGCGCTGAACGGCGACCTCAACCAGCAGATGCGCGAACGCGTCATCGAGCAGTTGAAATCCGGCGCGCTCGACATCGTCGTGGCGACTGACGTTGCCGCTCGCGGCATCGACGTCCCACGCGTCAGCCACGTCGTCAACTACGACATTCCTTACGATACCGAAGCCTACGTGCACCGCATCGGCCGTACCGGCCGCGCTGGCCGTACCGGCAACGCGATTCTGTTTGTCGCGCCGCGTGAAGTCAGCATGCTGCGCAGCATCGAGCGCGCTACCCGCCAGCCGATTGCGCCGTTGACCCTGCCGAGCCGCGCCGACGTAACCAACAAGCGCGTTGCGGACTTCAAGGCAGGCGTTGTCGAGGTACTGAACGCTGAAGGTCTCGACTTCTTCGCCAATATCGTTTCGCAGATTGCTGAAGAGCAAAACGTCGGCGCCGAGGAAGTTGCTGCGGCACTGGCCATGATGGCTCAGAAAGGCAAACCGCTGCAGATTCCTGGTGAAGATCCGGCTCCGTCACGCCCGATGGCCGATAGCCGCCGCCCCGGCAGCTTTGGCGAACGTGACAGCAAGCCGCGCTTTGAAGGCCGCAGCGACAAGCCGCGTACTGAAAGCAGCGGCGACAGCCGTCCGCGCTTTGAAGACAAGCCGCGTCGCGCCAGCAGCGGCGCACCCACCGGTGACATGGTGCGCTACCGCATCGATGTGGGCCGGGATCATGGGGTTCAGGTCAAGGACATTGTCGGCGCCATCGCCAACGAAGCCGGGATCGAAAGCCGCTTCATCGGCCGTATTGCCCTTTACGATGAGTCGAGCACCGTTGAACTGCCAGCCGGCATGCCGAAGGAAGCCGACAACGCCCTGAAACGTACCCGCGTTCGCGGCGTGCCAATCAATATGCGTCCGGATGAAGGTGATGCACGCCCGGAAGGCGAGCGCAAGTTTGACGGCGAGCGTAAATTCAAGAAGCGCGTCTAAGGATTAGTCGAATCCTGTAAGGGGTTCCGTAAAAGCCACGGCATTGACCGTGGCTTTTTTTCGCCTGTTTTTTGGATCGCCGGGTGCGAAAACGGCTTGCTAGCGCCGATCTTTGCTCGCGTAAAGGCGAAAGTCATTGACAGCAACCATACGAATTAACGATAATCGTTCTCATTGGCGTTAGCGAGTATTTACGCAGAACTGCCTATCAAGCCTCGAAGTCCGCTTGTCGCGACTTCCAGCACATTCAATCAATTAGCCAGCCACCTAGATCGCACAGGCAGCCAGCCATCCTTGTTCATCATCAGGAGGCCTCATGCTGTGCCCTCACCCCCGCTTTGCTCTGCGGACCATTCCCCTTGCTCTGTTCTCCATGTTCATGGCCCTGCCTGCGCTGGCGGCAGATGCCTCGCTTAAAGAAACCGTAGTCACCGCGACGCGTAACGAAGCCGAGATCGACAAGCTCAGTGCGACCGTCACTCGCGTTGGCCACAAAGAACTCGATCGCCGCCTGCCGGTCGATGAAGCCGATCTTTTCCGTGATGAGCCGGACGTTTCAATGGCCCGCGACCTGCGCCGGCACGGTGCCACCCGCGTCAATATTCGCGGCATTGAAGACAACCGCGTCCTGCAACTGGTCGATGGTGTCCGCCTGCCCGATTTCTACAATGGTGGCGGCCCGTCCAATTTGACGATGAATGCCTCGCCGACGCCGATGCCGGATTTCCTGCGGCAAGTTGAAATCGTGCGCGGCCCGGCTTCCAGCCTTTATGGCTCGGATGCCTTGGGTGGCGTGGTCGGCTACATCACGCTGAACCCTGAAGACATTGCCCAGAGCGACAAAAAGGAAGGCGTGCGTTTGCGCGGCACCTATTTTGGCGCCAGCAGCACCTTTTCAGGCAGTGTGATCGGCGCCATGCGGACGGACATGATCGATGTCCTGCTCGGCTACGGACAGGCGAGTGGCGAGGAGACCAAGAACAAAGGCACGGATGAGCAATTCGGGCCGGCCCGCTCAAAGCCGAATCCCGCGACCACCGATGATCGCGGCGCGATTGCCAAATTTATCCTGCGCCCGGCGCCGGGCCACAAACTGATGGCGATGATCGAAGGTCGGGAACAGGAAAGCAGCGCCGAGATCATGCGGGTTTCCGCCTCCCTGCCAAGAGTTACCGAATTCACCAGCAACGACGAAAACCGCCGTGTTCGCGGCAGTCTGGAATACGAACATGTGCCGACCGGCCTGTTCTATGACCGGCTGGTGGCGCGGGCCTATTACCAGGATGCCAAAACCGAGAACAGCAGCTATCAGCAACGCAGCAATGCCCGCTACTCGGCGGCGAATGGCTGCTCTGCATCAAGCAGTGGCGCCCCGCGGGCCACTTGCGATGTCGATCAGGCGTTCTATTTCGATCAAAAGACGACTGGCCTCGGGTTGCAACTGGACTCCCTCTTCCAACTCGGCGCCAGCCAGCACTTCATGACCTATGGCATTGACTTGATGCGTACCAGCGTTGAGTCAATGCGGGATGGCACGATTCGCAATACCAACACCGGCGTCGTCACGCATGGCTTGGCGGGCGAGACTTACCCCCTGCGTGATTTTGCCAATGGCACGACGGACACGCTGGGCATTTTCGTTCAGGATGAAATCAGTTTCATGGGAGGACGGGCCTTGCTGACGCCGGGGCTGCGCTACGACCGGACCACGCTGAAACCGGAACTCGATACGCTGGCCGAGCAGGCGCTGACCTCGATCAATCGCCAGGCCGTCGAGCAAACGAACAGCCATTTTTCGCCCAAGCTGGGCATCGTCTGGAAGTTTGACGAAGTGCTCTCCACCTTTGGCCAGATCGCCTCCGGCTTCCGGGCGCCCAACTATAACGAGGTCAATGGCGCCTTCCGCAACTCGGCCCAGATTTACGCCACCTCGCCCAACCCCGACCTCAAGCCCGAAACCAGTGTCGGCGTCGAACTTGGCCTGCGCGCCAAAACCGCAACCAGCCGCGGCCAGATTTCGGTTTACGACAATCGTTACAAGGACTTCATCGAAAGCGTCCGCCTGAACTGCCCGAGTGACCCGAACTGCGTCAAGATCGGCACGACCAACTACACCACTTACACCTCGCAGAACATTTCAAATGTTCGCATCTACGGTGCCGAGATGCGCGGTAGCTGGGACTTCGCCAAGAACTGGCGGCTGGATGGCGCGATTGCCTACGCTCACGGCACCAATGAAGAAACCGATCAGCCGCTGAACAGCGTCGAACCCGCCCGCCTTAGCGCTGGCATAGCCTACGACACCGGGCGTTGGGGTAGCGAGGGGCGCCTGCGTGCGGCCAGCCGCAAGCGGGACATCGATGAAAGCACAGACACCTGGTTTCATACCCCCGGTTATGTCGTGACCGACATTTCCGCCTGGTTCAGACCCACCCGCGATACCCGGGTCGTGGTTGCGGTGAACAACCTTTTTGACCAGAAATACTGGTTGTGGGGCGACATCCGTCAGGCCGACGCAACCAATCCGGCCGGCGTCGATTTCTACACGCAGCCGGGCCGCAACCTGCGCGTTTCCTTCCAGGCCGACTTCTAGGTTCTGCCATTGGCCGATAGCTCCCGCCCGGGGCTATCGGAATTTTTTTCGGACTCTCTCATGCCCGCCACCGAACTGCCCGATGCCGACGCCTTGTTGGCCTCGCTGCTTTCCATGATGACCAAGTTTTCCTGCCTCGGCTGCCCGCAACAGGCGCTACTCATCCAGCGCGAACTCAATCTGCTGCAAGGCTACCCGGATCAATCCGTCGCCCCGCTGTTGAAAGGCGTGGCCCGCCGTCTCGAACACGAGTGGCAGCAACTGCACTTCGCCATTGCCGACGACCCGGTGCCGGTCGCCAGCCCCCAGCGCCTTGCCCTGCATTGAATCTTGAATCGCCCTCGTTTTCCCTGCAGTAGTTGAGCGGCCGGGAAACCCATTGCCGCCGCCAGGTAAATAATGCCCCAGCTACGCCAGTTCCTGATCGCCGCCAGCCTGCTTTTCGCCCAGTCGTGCCTGGCTGATTCCCTGCTTTTTGTCGCCACCTCACCCGTGCCCCAGGGCAAGTTCAAGGCCGTTACCGAAATTGGTGCGAAATACGGGTTCACCGTGGAAGCCCGTTTTGCCGAACGTTTGCAGCCGCAGCAGGTCGACAATCTGTTCAAGGGCCACGATGCGGTATTTTTCGACGCTGCCCGCAGCCACATGCAGGAGTCGGTCAAGAGCCGACTGGCCAAAGTCCTGCCCGGCCTGAAAACCCCGCATATCTGGATGCGCGACAACGGCCCGCTGGCTGAAGGTTTCCCCCAGCCCATCGCCGAGCGCCTGCATGCCTATTACACCAACGGCGGCCAGGCCAATTACGAAGGTTTTTTCCAGACCCTGGCCGCCCATCGCCAGGGTAAATCACTGGCCGGCATCGCCCCGCCCTTCATTTTTCCCGATGCTGCGGTCTACCACCCGAAAGCGCCGAATCTTGTCTTTGCCACGCCGGCCGAGTATTTCCGCTGGAAGGGCATCTACCCCGCCAAACGCCCGCCGACCATTGCCATCGCCTTTCACCAGATCTACATCGGCGCCGAGCAGACGGCCTTCGTCGATGACCTGATCGCCCGCATCGAAGCCGCTGGCGCCATTGCCCTGCCCTACTATGCCGGCGTTCTCGGCCCGCACCGCGAGATGCTGACGATAGCCGACCAGCCGATTGCCGATGCCGTGATCAATACCCAGATCGTCCTCGACCCCGAAGGCCGGCGCAGCGAACTGGCCAAACTCGGCATCCCGGTCATTCAGGCGCTGGCCTACCGCAAGGGCGACGAAGCCGCCTGGCGCGCCGACCCGCAAGGCCTGCCGCTAATCGACGTGCCTTTCTACCTTTCCCAGGGCGAGTACGCCGGGATCATCGACCCCATCGTCGCCACCACCAACCGCAAAAGCGACGGCGAAATCGTCGTCATCGCGGAGCAGACCGCCGCCATCGCCAACAAGGCGCTCAAGCTCGTCCGCCTGCAGCGACTGGCCAATGCCGAGAAAAAAGTCGCGGTCTTTTTCTGGAACTACCCGCCGGGCGAAAAGAACCTTTCGGCCTCCTATCTCAACCTGCCGAAAAGCCTCGAAGCCACGTTGCGCACCCTCAAGAGCGCCGGTTACGACGCCCGGCCGGAAAGCGAAATCGTCCTGATCAACAGCCTGCAACGCCTGCTCGCGCCGTTCTATCGCGATGGCGAACTGAAGAGTCTGCTCGCCGACGGCCTGGCCGAAAAGCTGCCGGTCAAAACCTATCGCGCCTGGCTGACGACGCTGCCGCCCGCCATTCAGCAGGAACTCCACGAGCGCTGGGGCGAGCCGGAAAAATCGGCGATGGCGATTCGCGAAGGCGGCGAAAGCTACTTTGTGATTCCCCGCTTCGCCGCCGGCAAGATCATCTTCACGCCGCAGCCGCCGCGCGGTGAAAAATGGGAGGACAAGGAAAAGGCGCTCTATCACTCGACCAAGGCCGCACCCTCGCACTATTACCTGGCGCATTACCTGTGGGCGCGCGAGGCTTTCAAGGCCGATGCGCTGGTCCATTTCGGCACGCACGGCACGCAGGAATGGCTGCCCGGCAAGGAGCGCGGCCTGTCGGTGCACGACTATCCGCTGCTCGCCGTCGGCGATGTGCCGGTGGTCTATCCCTACATCGTCGACAACATCGGCGAGGCGCTGCAAGCCAAGCGGCGCGGCCGAGCCGTCATCGTCACCCACCAGACGCCGCCCTTCGCCCCGGCCGGCCTGCACGAAACCACCGTCAAAATTCACGACCTGCTGCACGCCTGGCTGGCCCAGGACGATGGCACGGTGAAGCAAAAGCTGGCGGCCGACCTGCTGCAAGCGGTCAAAAAAGAGCGCATCGAGCGCGACATGGGCTGGAGCGAGGTGCGCATCGCAGCGGATTTCCGCGCCTTCGTCGACGCCCTGCACGACCATTTGCATGAACTGGCGCAAACCGCTCAACCGCTCGGCCTGCACACCTTCGGCACACCACCGCTGGAAAAGCACCGTCTCGCCACCGTGCTGCTGATGCTCGGCCAGGACTTCCGCGAAGGCGCCGCCCGCGCGGCCGGCGTCAAGGAAGACGACGTCGACGAAGTGTTCGTGGGCGACTACAGCCAGCTCAGCGAGTCGGCTCCGTACCAATTGCTGAAGAATTATTTGAATGCTGCGGTCGACGGCAAAAAAGACGAAAAACTGACCGCGCAATTAAACGAAAAACTGAGCGCAGAATTGAGCGCGAAACTCGCCCAGGCCCAAAGCTGGTACGCCGACCTTTCGGCCGCCGGTGAAATGCAGGGCCTGCTCGCCGCCCTCGCCGGCCAGCATCGCCCGACCTCCTACGGCGGCGACCCGATCAAGAACCCGGATGCGCTGCCGACCGGGCGCAATCTGTACGGTTTCGATCCTTCCCGCGTACCGACCCAGCAAGCCTGGGCGGCCGGCAGGAAGCCGCCGAGGCCTTGATCGCGGCGCACGCCGCCAAGACCGGCAAGCCGCCGAAGAAGCTCGCCTTTTCGCTGTGGTCGGTCGAAACCATGCGCCATCAAGGCTTGCTCGAAGCGCAGGCCTTGTGGGCAATGGGTGTCGAACCGGTGTGGGACAGCGGCGGCCGGGTCATCGACGTCAAGCTGGTACCGCGTGAAATGCTCAAACGGCCGCGGGTCGATGTCGTGCTTTCCGCCACCGGCCTGTACCGCGACCACTTCCCGAATGCGATGAAGCAACTCGCCAAGGCGGTCGAACTTGCCGCCCGCGCCAGTGAAGCCGACAACCCGCTCTACGCCAACAGCCAGGCGATTGCCCAGCGCCTGATCAAACAGGGCGTGCCGGAAGCGGCGGCGAAGAAGGCGGCCGAGACGCGGATTTTCTCCTCCGAATCCGGCAAGTACGGCACCGGGCTGGACGACGCGGCGCTCGCCACCGACACCTGGAAAGGCAAGGCCGAGGGCGACCGCAAGCTGGCCAGTCTCTACCTGTCGAAAATGCAGTTCGCCTACGGCACCGACGAAGCGGCCTGGGGCAGCAAGGGCATTGCCGGGGCGGAAGGCAAGGCGGCCAACGTCAATCTCTACGCCGAACACCTCAAAGGCACCGAGGGCGCCGTGCTGTCGCGCACCTCCAACCTCTACGGCATGCTGACCACCGACGATCCCTTCCAGTACCTCGGCGGCATCGGCGCGGCGGTGCGCCACCTCGACGGCAAGGCGCCGGAGCTCTACATCTCCAACCTGCGCGGTAGCGGTGCCGGCAAGGTCGAAGGGGCCGACGCCTTCCTCGCCAAGGAACTCGCCACCCGCAATTTTCACCCCGGCTACATCAAGGGCCTGATGGCCGAAGGCTATGCCGGGACGCTGCAGGTGCTCGACTCGGTCAACAACTTCACCGGCTGGACCACCGTTTCGCGCGAAATCGTCCGCGACGACCAGTGGCAGGAGTTTGTCGATGTTTACGTCCGCGACAAACACCAGCTCGGTTTGAAAAACTGGTTCGAGAAAAACAATCCGCACGCCCTGGCGCAAACCATGGAAAAAATGCTGGAAATGGCCCGCCAAGGCTATTGGAAAGCCGATGCCAAGACCGTGGCCGAGTTGAAGGAACGCTACAAGGAACTGGCCAAACGCCACGATGTGCAAACCGACAACCAGGCGTTCAAGAACTTCGTCGCCCCCGGTTTTGGTCTTGCGGCAATGCAGCCCGCAGCCTCGGCGCCGACCCGGCCGCAAAGCGCCGCCGATCTGGTGTCGCCCCCGGCCGCCGCCCCGCCGCCCCCGCGGGCGATTCAGGGGATGTTGCTGGAAAAGGTCGACAACACGCCACCACCCACCCCGCCGCTCGCCCTCTTTGGCGGCGCACTGGTGCTGCTGACGACGCTCGCCGGCGGCCTGGCGACTGTAAGGCGGCAACAACGGGCAAGTGCATGAAAATGCCGGCAAATTTGCGGTTCACCGCGCCCCGTCCCGCCAGGGGATTTGTTTCGCGGCGCAGTAAGCACCCCTGGGGTATGGCATTCAGCGCGCTGCTGGTTACGGCCCCGCTCAGCGCCGAGGAGACAACGACGCTCCAGGAAGTCACCGTCACCGCCAGCAGCGATGCACTGGGCGAACGACAAGCCGCCGCGACGCAGAAGACCATCATCGACCGCGCCGAAATCGAGGCGCTGGGGGGCCTGAGCATCGGCGAAACCATCCGCAAACTGCCCGGCATCGACGCCGCTGCCCATAGCGGCGATGGCGGCCCGACGGCCAACGCCCGCGGCATGGGGCGCGATGCCGTGCAGTTCCTGGTCGATGGCGAACGACCCAGCGCCAATGCGCGCTACGCGCTGACCACGGTGGGTCGGCTGCCGTCCGGCGAACTGGAGCGCATCGAAATCCTCCGCGGCGCCTCGGCGGAACATGGCAGCGCCGTGCCGATCACGGTCAATCTGATCATGAAAAAGGCCCGGCCGCAGGCGTCGACCGCAGCGAAGATCGCCGCCGGCCTGCGCGGCGATGAAGCAAACGGCCAAATGACGGTGAGCCAGGGCGGTGGCGAACAGGGCCTTTCGTGGATTTTGCCCTTGACCATCAACCATCACGCCATGCCGCTGGAGAAAGCCACGACCCGTCAGGCGTCCAGCGCCAGCAGCCGCACACTGTGGCAGGAGGAGCGCGAAAGCAGCCCTTACCGCCTTGATGAATTCATCCTTTCGCCGCGCCTGAGCTGGCGGAACGCCGGAGACAGCCTCAGCCTGTGGCCGAGTTTTTACCGGAATCAAGGCGAGAAACAGAGCAGCATCAACCCGCTCGGCCTATGCCGATCCAGTCAACGGTACGGGTTTGGTCGACGACGGCGGCCGCCGCGAACATGAAGAAAGCAGCCTGAGCATCGCCCGCCTGCGCGTCGAGGGCGACATGAAATTGAGCGGCGGCAAACTCTCCGGCCGCGCTGCGATCATGGATGGCCGGCGGCGTAGCGATATCGAGCGGCGGTGGACCGACGCCGGCGGCAATGTCAGCCAAGGCCGCGAAAACCTGGCGCGCGATGAAACTGAAATTTCGTCCGGAATCCGGGTTGACCGCAGCATTGGCGACGGCCTGCTCTCCGCCGGGCTGGAGCAATCCTGGCTCCAGCGCGAGGAGCGCCAGACAGTGAGCGGCAGTAGCGCCAGCAGCAACCGCAACGAAGCGACATCCCGGCAAATGACCGCCTGGTTGCAGCACGAATGGAACCCGCTGAAGCTGCTGACACTGACTGCCGGTTTGCGCGGCGAACATATCCGCCTGGAAAGCGAGGCGCAGACCCAACAAACCGGACAACTGGCGCCGTCGCTCGCCGCACGGCTCGAACTGGCGCCCGACCTGATCTTCCGCACCTCGCTCGGCAGCGGCATCAAGGCATCGAAACTGGATGAAATTTCCGGGTTGACCGTGCAAGGCGCCGGCTACAACAGCCCGCTGGAAGCCGACCGGGGCGGCAACGCCGGTTTGCAGCCTGAACGCAACGTCAATCTCGAAATCGCCATTGAAAAATATCTCGCCGCTGAGATGGGCGTGATCAGCGCCAACACCTATTTGCGGCGCACCGAAAAGCTCATCGAACGGCGCACCCAACTCGAAGGCAGCCGCTGGGTCGACCGCCCGTTCAACGAAGGCACGGCCCGCCACTGGGGGCTGGAACTCGACGCCAAACTGAAAAGCGACGGCTTCGGCTGGAAAGGCGGTTCGCTGCGCAGCCACCTGACGCTGCCGCGTGGCCGTGTCAATGACGAGCGGCTCGACATCACGCGCGACGCCCGCGACCTGCCGAGCTACCAGTTCAATCTCGGCTACGACCAGGCGCTCGCCTTCTGGCAATCCAGCACCAGCCTGCAACTCAACCAGTACGGCGCCAGCCGCACCGATATCCCCGGCGAAACCGCCAGCCGGCAAGGCTCGCGCAGCCTGCTCGACGCCTACTGGGTGCGCCGCCTGAACACCCGGTTGAACCTGCGTCTGGAAGCGCAAAACATCCTGCGCGCCGATACCCGGCGTCTGGCCGATGCCTGGTCTGCGGCTGACAGTTGGCGGCTGAGCACGGCGGAACGCGGCCAACGGACTTTCATGCTGTCGCTGGAAGGGAAATGGTGAATGTGACCTTACAAGCTTTAAAAACCGTCATTCCCGCGCAGGCGGGAATGACGAAACCCCTACCTTTCAACCCACATTTTTCACGGAGCCCTCATGCCCAACCTAGTCGAACTCACCATGTACCAGATCTCGCAGCTTTTCCTGCTGCCAACTCTGGCCCTGATCGCCGGCCTCTTTCTTTACGCCTTCTGGGTGCTCGGCGAATTTGCCTTGCTCGCGATATACCGCCGACAAGGCAAGGGCCGGCCACTGGTCAGCCAATTTCGCCAAAATTTCCGGTTGACCGCAGATGAACTGGATCTGCTCGCCCACAAGGCGCTGGAAAACCCGCGCATCGCCAGCCGGGTGACGCCGATGCTCGGCCTGGTCGCCACCATGATCCCGATGGGGCCGGCGCTGAAATCGCTCTCCGACGGCAATCTGGCCAAGGTTTCCGACAACCTGACCATCGCCTTTTCAGCGGTCATCCTCGCCCTGATCGCCGCCTCGATCACCTACTGGGTAGTCAATGTGCGCCGCCGCTGGCTGGCCGAGGAAATGCTTGAAATCGAAACGCAAAGGGGGCAGACAGCATGAGCCTAAAACTTTTGCATGAGCCAGAAACCGAGGACCCGATCCTCTCCGTAGTCAATCTGATCGACATCTTCCTCGTCATCATCGCCGCGCTGCTCATCACCGTCGCCCAGAACCCGATGCTCAACGCCTTCAACAAGCAGGACGTCACGGTCATCACCGATGCCGGCAAGCCGAGCATGGAAGTGCTGATCAAAAAGGGCGAGAAGATCGAAAAGTACAAGGCCAACGGCAACATCGGCAGCGGCGACGGCGACAAAGCCGGCGTCGCCTACAAGATGAAGGATGGCTCGATGGTTTATGTGCCGGAAGGCAGCAAGGAGTAAGCCGTGGAAAGCGAAGAAATGCCCATCGCGTTGCGTCTCGCCGCCATCGTCAATCTGCTCTTCGTCGGCGCTGCGCGGTGCGACCGCCAACAAGACCGAAGCGCTGCGCAGCCATTTGCAAGCCGCGGTCGACACCCAAAACCTCGACCCCTACCTGAAATCCGCCCTGCAGGAAGTGCTCGGTGGCTGGCAAGCGACGCACTGCCACCCGAATTCGATTTCTGTCGATTTTTACCCGTTGACCGTACCCGGCAGCCTGACTCACTGATATGAACCACTGATTTTTATAAGGAGAAACCAACAATGTCCCGTTACACCGGCCCCCGCCTCAAAGTCCTCCGCGCCCTCGGCGTTGATCTACCCGGCCTTTCCCGCAAGTCCATGCAGGAACGCCCGACCCCACCCGGCCAGCATGGCTTGAAAAAAATGAGCAGTCGCAAATCCGAATTCGGCCAGCAGCTGATGGAAAAACAGAAGCTGCGCTACAACTACGGCCTGACTGAAGGACAACTGCGCCGCGTTATCGTCGATGCCAAGAAACATCGCGGCGCCACCGGCAACAAGCTGGTCGAACTGCTTGAACGCCGCCTCGACAACCTCGTTTTCCGTGCCGGCTTCGCGCCCACCATCCCGGCCGCCCGCCAAATGGTCAGCCACGGCCACATGGCGCTGAACGGCCGCCGCGTCACCATTCCGTCAATTCGCCTGCGGGTGGGCGACCACTTTGGCCCAACCGAGCCGGGCAAGAAAATCGACCTCGTCCGAACCACGCTCGCAGCCCCGGCGCTGGAGCGCCCCGAGTGGATATCCCTCGACAGCGCGACGCAAACCGCCTGTCTCAGCTATCTGCCCGAGAGCGATGCCGCCCCCTTCCCGCTCGACCTGCAGCGCATCGTCGAGTACTACGCAACACGACTGTAGTTCAGCCAATCAGCCTGGGCGACGTTGGTAAAAACCGCCCAGGCCTGGTTCACCATTCCCGTGAGAGAACCCATGCAAACCACAAAATCCGGCATTCGCGCCCCCTTTCCGGGCATCAACCAGCCCCCGACAGCGCAGGAAATGACCAGCACCAATCCGCAACAAACCGTTGCATCAACCTACGCCGCCAGCGAACTCTTTGGCCAGAAAAACGAAATCGGCATCCTGCATCGCGGCGAACGCTATCAGCTGCGGATCACCAGCCTCGGCAAACTGATTCTGACCAAATAGCAGGCAGCCAGCCAGGCTTGTTACTACGCACGGCTTTCCCAAGGAAGGTAGTAACGTCATTTTGTTGTCTTGAAAGCTTTCGCATGTCTAGCAGACCTTTGTTTCCCCCTAAACCTGAATATCTACTTCTCCTGCTGAGCTTTGCACTGGCAAATGCCAGCCAGGCTGCTGAAGATCCCCGAGCAGAAAAAATCCTCAGCGAAATTGTCGTCGGCAACCAGCGCGAAAGCAGCGCCAAACGGCCTTTCCTGCGCGACCAGGTGGCCCCGGTCGAAAGCTGTACGGTCGAAGAATTCACCAAATCCGGCGCAAGCAATATCAACGAGGCGCTCGACAAGCGGCCCGGCGTTGCCGTCCAGGTCGAATGCTCGATCTGCAACGCCCGCTTCATTTCGCTGAACAACCTGCCCGGCCGCTACACCACACTGCTGATTGATGGCGTGCCACTTTTTTCCGCCGTCTCGCAAGCCTATGGCCTCGATTCGGTCGGCCTGCGCGGGCTGGAGCGGATCGACCTGATGCGCGGCGCCGGTGCTTCCGGCCTGACCCCGGACGCCCTGGCCGGCACGGTGAATATGATCACCCGCCGCCCGGTCAAGGATGAAGCAATGATCGAAATGGCCATCGGCCAATACGGCAGCCGCCGGCTTGATGCCCAGGTCGCCAGTGCCGGGACAGCCGGCGCCATTTCCGCCAACATCCACACCAATAACCACCATTCGGTCGATGGCGACGGCAACGGCGTTTCCGAATACGCCGGCTACGGCCGCAAGCTTGGCGGCATCGGTTTCTTCGTCGACAACCTTGGCGGCTTCAAGCTCAAGGGCCGGCTCGATGCGATCGACGAGAAGCGCGGCGGCGGCGCCATCGGCAACGATTACGACGCGATCAAGACCAGCCGCAGCGGCAATCCCTTCGATTTTTCCAAGGGTGCCCATGCCTCGCCCTATGTTGCCGGTTGGGTCAATCCGACCGACGGCAGCAAGGTGGACTACAACGACGGTCAGACCGGGCTCTCCGAAATCATTTTCACGAAACGCCAGTCGGCCTATATCACCGGTGAAAAGCGCCTCGGCGCGACGGTCCTCAATCTCGCCGCCGGCTACGCCCACCACGACCAGGATTCCTACTACGAAGGCAACGTCTACAAGGCCAAGCAGAATCAGGGATATTTGATGGGCAGCCTCAAGGCGCCGCTGGCCGGCGGTATCTGGACAGCGCTGGCCGACTGGCGCTACGAAGACCTGCGGTCGAAAGCCGAACTGCCCGACGGCACGCCGGCCAACGGCCTCGACAACGACATCTTCCGCACCCCCGGCCTCGGTCTGGCTGCCAACTACGCCTTCTTTGACGACCAACTGGAAATCGGCGCCAATCTGCGCTGGGAAAACCACAACGTCTACGGCACTCAACTCGCCCCGCGCCTGAACGTACTCTGGCGACACAACGAGCACGCCAACAGCCGCCTCTCCACCGGCCGGGGCTACCGGGCGCCGACCAGTTATTTCGAGCAGGATCACGGCATTCTCGAAACGCTGCTGATCAGGAACGCCACCGATGGCGTCGAGGCATCGAAAAACCTGATGTACACCTTCGACTGGCAGGACGGCGACTGGAAATTCCTCGGCAATGCGCATTACACCAGGCTCGACAACCTGGCTTACCTCGATATCGGCACGACTGAATCGGTGCTGAAAAGTGCCAGCGAGTCGGTCAAGGTCAAGGGTCTGGACATGCAAATCGGCTACCAGGTGACGAAATCACTCGCCGCCAGCCTCGGGTTCGAAGCGGCGCACTACGATTTCCCGGTCGGCACGCTGGCCTTCGCCCGCCCGGAGCGTCGCGTCTATCTCTCGGCCGATTGGGAGAGCGGTAGCTGGAACGTCTTCGTGCGCGCCACCTGGACCGGCTCGCAGGATCTGGGCAAGTTCTACTACCGCGACGAGCAACACTACAACTTCGACGGCAGCGCCAAGCCCGACAAGAGCCCAGCCTTCTGGACGGTGGATGCCCGGGTCCAGTACGCCATCGACAAACGCTGGGCCGTGTTTGCCGGGGCCGACAACCTGTTCGACTACAAGCAGAGCGATCACGACGGCATGTTGTGGATCAATGCGACCGGCACGGTCGATGTCACCCATATCTGGGGGCCGAATCGTGGGCGCTACGTTTATGGTGGCGTGCGTTTTGAACTATGAATAAACGCTCCGCCCAAAAGCCATTTCGCATCAATAGCAATTATTCTTATTTACAAACCGCATCGCCCCCTATACGATGAGAACCATTCTCAACAAAGGAGATCTTGATGCGTAGTCTGATCCTGAACACCGCAGTTGCCGGCAGCCTGCTTTGGCTGCTCACCGTTGGCATTCCGCTTTAAGCGAAAGGAAGTTCTCATGCCGAACAGTTCTTTGTGGGCCGGTGCATTGAGCCTGCTCCTGATTCACAACGAAACCGGCTGCCAGCAATCCGCACTGAACGCTGCCCGCCTGCTGGAGCGCCTCGGCGAAATGGATGGCGTCGATAGCGAAACCCAAACCCTCTGCGAACGGGCCAGCGTCCGCCTGAGCCGACCGAGCGAGACGCAACATGCTTGCGCCGCTTAAAAATCGCGCCATCCTCGAAAAAGAGCCGGCCGATGGCAGTCACCCCGACGACGCCGAGCGCCTGAAACGCACCCAGCTCGAAGCCGAAGTCAGCTCGCTGCGCCAGGCTCTGCGGGAATCACGGGCGGCACTACGGCGCAGTGCCACGCAGTCAGCGCAAAAGCTGATCGCCCAAGCCAATGAAATCAGCCGCCTCAAGGCGCTCAACGCCTACACAGCAAAACGCCTGACAGACCTGGAATCGGGTCACGCCATCATCGAACTGGGGCGCAAACTGATAGAACTGAGCGAGGCGAACCACTCGCTTTGCGGCGCCGCGCAACGCGTCTGGTGCCTGGAAAAAACCATCCGGGCGGCGCATGGCGAATACCAGCGACTATCGTCCGAACGCGATGCGTTGGCGCTGCAGATGCATGACCAGCCACTCGCCAGGCAGCAACTTACCTGACGCATCCAGGTTGGATTCCCATCGCAAGAGCCGGCAGATCGTGGCACCCGTCCGTCAATAGAAAGAACCTATCGAGAATATCCAGGCAATCAATTAGTAATAAGTATTGTGTTTTCCTAGTATTAGATCGACTGTTTCAAAACAACGTCACTCACAGGAGATTAAGAACATGGATACGAATGATATGAAGAGTGCTGGCAAATGCCCCGTCATGCACGGCGGCGCTACATCGGCCAGCGTGTCGAACGCGGATTGGTGGCCCAAGGCCCTCAACCTCGACATCCTGCATCAGCAGGACAGCAAGACCAACCCGCTGGGGCCTGACTTCAACTATCGCGAAGAGCTCAAGAAGCTTGATGTCGAAGCGCTCAAGAATGACCTCAAAGCCTTGATGACCGACAGCCAGGCATGGTGGCCAGCGGATTGGGGCCACTACGGCGGCTTGATGATCCGCATGGCCTGGCACTCGGCCGGCACCTACCGTATCGCCGATGGCCGTGGTGGCGCTGGCACAGGCAATCAGCGTTTCGCCCCGCTGAACTCGTGGCCCGACAACTGCAACCTGGACAAGGCCCGCCGCCTGCTGTGGCCGATCAAGAAAAAATACGGCAACAAACTGAGCTGGGCCGACCTGATCATCCTCGCCGGCAACATGGCCTACGAATCGATGGGCTTCAAGACCTTCGGTTACGGGTTTGGCCGTGAAGACATCTGGCATCCGGAAAAAGATACCTACTGGGGTTCCGAAAAGGAATGGCTCGCCCCCAGCGGCAGCGCCAACAGTCGCTACTCCGGCGAACGTGACCTGGAAAACCCCCTGGCCGCCGTCATGATGGGCCTCATCTATGTCAATCCGGAAGGGGTGGACGGCAAGCCCGATCCGCTCAAGACAGCCCACGATATCCGCATCACCTTCGCCCGCATGGCGATGAACGACGAGGAAACCGTCGCCCTGACCGCTGGCGGCCACACCGTCGGCAAAGCGCACGGCAATGGCAGCGCCGCCAACCTGGGGCCCGCTCCCGAGGCGGCCGATCTGGAAGAACAGGGCATGGGCTGGAACAACCACACCAGCCGTGGTATCGGCCGCGACACGGTGACCAGCGGTATCGAAGGCGCCTGGACCACTCACCCCACCCAGTGGGATAACGGCTACTTCGACCTGCTCCTCGGCTACGACTGGTGGCTGAAGAAGTCACCGGCCGGGGCCTGGCAGTGGGAACCGATCAACATCCGGGAAGAAGACATGCCGGTCGACGTCGAGGATCCCTCGATTCGCTGCAAGCCGATGATGACCGACGCCGACATGGCGATGAGGTTCGACCCCGAATACCGCAAGATCGCGGACCGCTTCCACAAGGACCCGGCCTACTTCTCGGCAGTCTTTGCCCGCGCCTGGTTCAAGCTGACCCATCGCGACATGGGGCCGAAGGCACGCTACATCGGCCCGGACGTACCGCAGGAAGACCTGATCTGGCAAGACCCGGTGCCGGCTGGCCGCAAGGACTACGACATTGCAGCGCTCAAGGCAAAGATCGCCGCCAGCGGCCTGACGGTCAGTGAGATGGTGTCAACCGCCTGGGACTGCGCCCGCACCTTCCGGGGTTCGGACAAGCGCGGCGGTGCCAACGGCGCGCGCATCCGCCTTGCCCCGCAAAAAAACTGGGAAGGCAATGAACCGGCGCGTCTGGCCAAAGTGCTGGCTGTGCTGGAAGGCATTGCAGCACAGAGCGGTGCCAGCGTCGCCGATGTCATCGTGCTGGCCGGCAATCTTGGCGTCGAGCAAGCAGCCAGGGCGGCAGGCTTCGACGTGACCGTTCCCTTCGCGCCGGGCCGTGGCGATGCCACACAGGAAATGACGGATGTCGAGTCGTTCGATGTGCTGGAACCGCTGGCTGATGGTTTCCGCAACTGGCTGAAGAAGGACTACGTGGTCAGCGCCGAAGAACTGATGCTCGACCGTGCGCAACTGCAGCGACTGAGCGCCCATGAGATGACGGTGCTGGTGGGCGGCATGCGCGTGCTGGGCACCAATTACGGCGGCACCCAGCATGGCGTATTCACCGACCGTGTAGGCGCGCTGACCAACGACTTCTTCGTCAACCTGACCGACATGGCCTACACCTGGAAGCCCGCCGGCAGAAACCTCTACGAAATCCGTGATCGCAAGACCGGTGCGGTCAAATGGACCGCAACCCGCGTCGATCTGGTGTTTGGCTCGAACTCGGTGCTGCGCGCCTACGCCGAGGTTTATGCGCAGGATGACAACAAGGAGAAGTTCGTACGGGACTTCGTTGCTGCCTGGACGAAGGTCATGAACGCTGACCGCTTCGATCTGGCATAAGTCTGTCTGCGTGTTAATCCCCACGTTGCCAGGAATCGCAACGTGGGGATTGATCGGTTGTTGGGGGTGTGCCTACGGCTGCTGACCGTTCAATTACAGATGCAAAATGCTTGAACCACTTAAAAAGCGCATCTTTATAAAAAATCCTAGACCAAGCGGGTTAATCCGCCATAGGCAACAACTTTTGGGTCTGCCGTGAGGAGAACCAACGGCTCCACCATCGATTGGGCCACCAAGAGCCGGTCAAAGGGTCTTTGTGGTCGTTCAGAAAGGGCAGAGTCGCCACTTTCATAGCGTGGCTTGCGGCCACGGGTAGTTCGATGAAACCGCTTAGCTCAATCGCCCTCACCATATCCTCGGCATCAACATCAATTTTGCCTATGGCGGATTTGATGTAAGCCCCGGCAAACCCATCTATAAATTCACGCGTTAGACCGCGAAGATTGTGTCCCCTTAAAAACCAGGGACACTCGATGAAATCCAGAAGCCAAGTCGGCGCAAGCGGCATCACCCGGAGGAATTCAAGCAGGCGGTGATTGAGGTGGCGAGCCGGGCGCCGTCGCCGGCATTGCGATGGCAAATGGCGTTAACGCCAATCAAGTCCGCGTGGATGCGTGAGCGCATCGAAGCGCCGAAGCGGCGCATGTTGATGTCGGCGACGCAGCCCGAGTTTGCAACTGCCGCTGCTCCCGCGGCACCAGCATCGCAAGACATCCGGATCGAAACCGCGGCAACACCGCGATCAAGGTCGACTGGCCGGTCCAGGCACGGGCGATTGCGCAGCCTGGTTACGCGACTGGCTGCGATGATCCGGGTCGATGCCTTGTGGCTCCAACCCGCTGGACAGCGGGCGGCACGGCAACCGCCCAGCGGATCTTCGGCGAGGCGAAACCGCACCATGCCTACCTCTTTGCCAACCAACGCGGGTAACCGCCTGAAGGTACTGGTGCATGATGGCCACGGTATCTGGCTGGCAAACCGTCGTCTGAATCAAGGGCGGTTTCAACTCCGGCCGGGCGATGGCAGCGTAGCGCTCACCCGAGGGCAATTCGCTGCGTTGATTCTCGGTTTGCCGGGAACGGCTGGCCGATGGCGGCGTAATCCGGGTTCTGTGACTGTCCACCATTGGGGAAGTCCACGATAGCGGGGAAGTGGTTGGACCGGCATGATGTCGCGACACTGCCTGCCAATCTCGATCAACTGACTGCGGATGAACTGCGCGAACTGGTACTCAGCCAGGCCGCAGTCATTACGCGCAATGATCAGAACCAAATGGCGCCAGGCCAAGATCGACAAGCTGACGCATGAGTGGCGTACTACAAACGCCATTATTTCGGCGTCAAGGCAGAGCGCCGCCGGTGAACAGGGCCAACTGTTTGAAGAAACCTCGCCGCGGACATGAGCGATGACTGAAGAGTTGGCGCAGCTCGGAAACCAAGCCCAGGGACAGCGAAGCGCAAACCCTTGCCGCCAGAGCTGCCGCGCACCGAGATTCACCACGAACCGGAATCGACCACCTGCGCTTGCGGCTGCCAGCTGGAGCGTATCGGTGAAGATGTCGCCGAGAGCTGGACTACACCCCGGGCACCTTTTACGGTCGAACGTCACATCCGTGGCCTGCCCGAATGCGAAACCCGGGCAGGCCCGTACCGCATGCGATCGACAAGGGCATCCCGACCACGGCTTGCTCGCGCGTGCTGATCGCCGTATCTTGATCATCTGCCGCCGCACCGCGGAAGGGATCTTCGGCCGCGCCGATTGCCGATCCCGCAACCACCTTGGCCGAATGGTGGGCCGGATGGGCGTGACCCTGCAACCGCTGGTCGATGCGCTGAAAGAAATGCTCACCACCGGCGCATGCTGACGAAACGCCGGTGGCGATGCCGATCCCGCGCCGGCAAGACCATCGGGCTTACTCTGGTCCTGCAGCATCGGCGCCTTCGAACCGGTCGGCGGTGATCTATGACTTTGCCGACAGTCGGCGGGCAAACATGCCCGGAATCCTCGGCGACTGGCGCGGTACGCTCGTCTGCGACGATACCGGGCTACAAGGCGCTGATCGCTGACGGCGTGACCGAAGCCGGTGCAGGCCCGCGCCCGGAAATTCTTCGACCTGCAGCCAACAACCAGAGCCGATTGCCCAACAGGCGCTGGCTATATCCAGAGGCTCATCAGGAGGCGGGAGGTTGCCGACCGGGCCGGACGAACGGCGACGAATACGCCGAACAGGCCAAACCGATTCCGACGAGTTCCATGACTGGCTGACCCGGCACCGATTGCAGGTGCCAAATGGATCCTCGACGGCCAAAGCGATTGATTACGCCCAAACGCTGGACGGCGCTCGCCCCATACATCGGTGACGCTCAGGTGCCGATCGACAACAACTGGATCGAGAACCGCATCCGGCCCGCACGGGCCGGAAGAACTTATTCGCCGGCGCCTGCGTGCCGGCAAACGCCGCCGCCATCATGAGCTTGATCCAGTCCGCCAAACTCAAGGGCACGATCCCTTCCTCTATCTGAAGGACATCCTGTCCGCTTGCCGACCAGCCTAACAGTCGGATTGGCGAATTGCTGCCACATCGCTGGCTGCCCGAGATTTCAGCCTGAATCAGAAAGCAACCTGAGTTTGCCGGGGGCTTACGATTTGATGGCAATTTCCCATATCGAGGCTGCCGATACGTAAACTTCAGTGGCTTCTTGTATGAGCGTGCGAGCACCAGGAGAGAGCCGGGCATCATCCAGCGTCGCCCAGATAAACACGTGGGTGTCGAGCAATATACGCATCAGCGCCCCTCAAAACCAGCCAGTACTTCTGCAGGCAAAGCGCTATCAAAATCGTCTGCCAAACGAACTTTGCCTTTAAGCACACCGAATTGGATGGAGCGCGTGCGGGGAGTAATTGCCGTCAACCTGGCGACCTGCTTGCCGCCACGAGCAATGATGACATCCTCACCTGACTCAGCTTTTTCGACATATTTTGAAAAATGGGTCTTAGCTTCATAAATATTGACCTGTTCCATAACGCCCCCTTACTTAGTCAAGTCTAGTCTAGTTAGAAAAGCCGACAAGTCAAGCTCAGGCTTGATGGCCAGGACAACAACCGAACAACCGGGGACAGAAAGCATTTGCCCTTCAGTTCCGAAGCCCAAGGATAATGCCTTGCCGGCGTAGTTTCTCCAGCGCGGCATGACCATGAGAGACGATGGCTTCCGGTGATGGATGCGCCAATTCCTTGGCGATCCGCAGGCAGGCAGCGCGACCGGTTAATTTTTCGCTTTCAAGCAAGGCCACCAGGCGAGCGGTGACTGGATTATTGATAACAAACTGAACCCTCTCATCGCTATCGCGATAAACCAAAAGCTGCGTCGGCTGCATTTTGCGCGGCCGGTAAGCCGGTCCAATCTCGTGCACCGGCCACTGGTAAGCAAGATTCATCAGGTTTGGATTGAGCACCGGACACCCATTTAGCAGGTTGCCCGCCGGTTCGTGCGTCGGAACCTGGCCATCCATGATGTCCACAGCAAGTTCCACCCATTCGTAGTGAGCCAGTTCAGCAAACCAGGCGGGCAAGGCTTGTTTGATTTCGGCTTCGTTCAAATAGCGGACAAATTCACGGGGAATTTCACGAAACCACGGCGTGTGGCTGGGCCAGTCACGGAAGTAGCTGCGATTCAGTCGCCGCCAGCGCTTTTCGCCGAGGGTGGCGCGGCAAACCGGAAAGCAGGAATCAAGAAAGCCGCAGATATTGTTGAACAGCAATTCGTTGTACACCGCCATGCGTCGTGCCGGAACGCCGGCAGGCCGGGGCGAGAGTCGCGGGTCACGGATATGGCGACCGAAGGCGCGCTGAAGATCCTGAAAGTCGGGGGCGTTCATCAGGCAACTTTCTGTTGATGAGGGCTGATACCGGATTGCAGTCGGGCAATAACGCCAACTTCTGCACTCAATGCATCCAGATCAGGGATATTGAAGTCGCGCTCCAGGCAGGTGGGTATATTGCCAACGTGCTGATAGGCGGTTTCCAGAAGCGACCAAACCGGATCAATGACTTCGGCACCATGGGTGTCGATCAGCAAGCCATCCGGTTCGACATAGTGGCCGGTCACATGGATATAGCAAGTGCGCTCCAGCGGGAGAGCATCCATGAAGGCGAGCGGGTCAAAACCAAAATTCTGGCTATTCACGTAGATGTTGTTAACGTCGAGATGGAGCAGGCAGTCGGCTTCACGAACGATGCGGCTGATGAATTCAGCTTCACTCATCTCAGCGCCGGGCGGTGCGACATAGTAGGAGGCGTTTTCGATGCCAATCCGCATGCCAAGGATGTCCTGAGCACGTTTGATACGGTCAACCGTCCATTTTACGGCTTTTTCAGAGAGCGGAATCGGCAATAGGTCGTAGAGGTGGCTATCGTCAGCGCACCAGGAAAGATGTTCGGTATAGAGCGATATATCGTGTTCGGCCATGAAGGCCTTGATTCGCCGTAGCAGGGTTTCGTCGAGTGGCGCGATACCGCCAAGCGAGAGTGACAAGCCGTGACAAACAAAGGGGTAGCGTTCGGTGAAATAACGCAAATCGCGTGCTGATTTGCCGCCCATGCCAGCCCAGTTTTCAGGGGCCAGTTCAAAGAATTCAATTTCTTTGGGGACGCCGGATTTGAGCGACTCGATCAATTCACGACGAAAACCGAGTCCGGCGCCCTGCAATGCCGAGGCTTGCATCAGGCTTCTCCGCGTGCCGGGTAGTCCTTGGCTAGAACGAAGTGTATGGCGCCGAGCATATCTTTGAAGTGCGGTCTGGCAAAAGGCATGGTCTGGATATTGGCCCAGTAAAGCGTCAGGTCGGGGCGGGTAAGGAAAACACCCGGTTCGGAAAAGTGTGCCGGTTCTTCGACACCGGTCGAGGTCAGAACCGCGACCGGTTGAGATATACAAGCCCCAGGAACGGGCGCTGGCTTCGTCTAATCCGTAGCCGAGATCCAGGTGGTCAAGCGACCATTCAGCGTCGGCCCGGTGGGCGCGCTTCTCCGTGTCTGAAGAAAGCACCTTGATGACGACACCACGCGTGGCGAACTCTTCGTGCAGACGATTGAGTTCACTCAAATAAGTGCGGCATAGCGGGCAATGGTAGCCTCGGTAAAAAACCAGCAGGGTAAACGTCGAGGCTTCGCCGGCTACGAGCGTCAGGCGGGAGCCGGAAAGCGTCGCAACGTCGAGCGCCGGAACTGGCTGGCGCGGGATAAGGGATTGGGGCATGAAGTGATTCCTTTAAAAAATTGGCGAGGAAGAAAGCTCCCTCGCCAATTTCATGAGACAGATTATTTCTTCTTGTCAGCGCCGCACTTGGCTTCGCCACACTTGCCGTCCATCTTCTTTTCGGCTGCTTTTTTATCAGCGCCGCACTTGCCTTCGCCACACTTGCCGTCCATCTTCTTCTCACTGGCTTTCTTGTCGGCTCCGCACTTGCCTTCGCCACACTTGCCGTCCATCTTCTTCTCACTGGCTTTCTTGTCGGCTCCGCACTTGCCTTCGCCACACTTGCCGTCTTTCTGCTTGGTATCCGCCTGTGCAAGCTGATAACCGGCTTCGAGCTTGGTGGATGAGAACGGATTGTCGCTGGCAGCATGTGCAAGCGGAGTCAGTGCGACGGCAGCAAAAGCAGAACCGATGGCGAGGGAAACGATTTTGGTGGTTTTCATTGGGATTCTCCGTTGTGGTTGAGGTCTTGCGGGTTTTGATCCGGACAAAATTTCCGGTTCATAGACTTAGTCGGATAACCGCCCCCAATCCTTACAAAAAATTATTTGAGAGGTCTTCGGCGATAAAGAAATGATGCTGGATGGAGGGTGTAAGAATTTTTGTGTAAACGGTTATTTGGCAGGAAACTGCCCTTCACCAGAACCCCCAACCTTTCGAGGCCTTTCCACTTTCCAGTGGAATTTATGCCCCCCAGTCGCTGGACTCGTCCCCCACTGCGATTCGATTTTACTGACCCTTTGATCAAAACCCTGCCAATCGTTGATGACAGGCGCGGCAGGAAAACACCCCGCCATTAACAGGCCCTGATCCAGATCAAATTAACAATCATTCTCATCTACTACAATTTCCCGGCTTTCTAATCCATTCCCCCAGGCAAGCCAGCCATTCGCCAGCCAGCCCCACTTTTCGGAGCTTCCATGGCCTTGCCGCGTCTGCGACCTGTCGCACTTTCCCTGCTTTTCGCCTTCTCTGCCGCCCAGGCGCAAGAGAACACCTTGTCTGCGGTCAACGTCACTGCCAAGGGTTATTCCACCAGCGATCTTGAAACGCCGCTGTCCACCGTAGCGCTTGATCGCGACGAAATTTTCCGCCGCGGTGCTGCCAATGTCGGCGAGGCGCTGCGCGGCGAGCCCGGCATTGCCATCTCGAACGACAGCGCCCAGGGCCAGAATCCGATCATCCGCGGCCTCGGCAAGGAGAGCATCGTGCTGCTGGTCGATGGTATGCGCTTCAACTCGGCGCAGCCGGCCGGCGCCATCGCTTCCTTCATGAGCCTCGGCATGGCCGAGCGTCTTGAGGTGGTCAAGGGCGGTGCTTCGGTGCTGTACGGTACCGGGGCGCTGGGCGGCGCGATCAATGTGCTGCTGCCGCAGGCGAAGTTCGTTCCCGGCATCGGCGTGGAAGCCGGCGCCAGTTACGACAGCGCCAGCAAGGGGATGCGCGGTACGGCGGTGGTCAATGCCAGCAGCGGCGACCATGCCGTGATGCTCGGCGCCTCGCTGGCCCGGATCGATGACTACAAGTCGCCGGAAGGCACCGTGCCGCGCACCGGTTACGACTCGGATTCATTTATCGGCCAGTACCGTTTCCGGATCGATGCCCAGCAGCAATTGCGTCTGTCGCTGCAACAGCACAAGGATGAGGATGTCTGGTATCCCGGCTCGACCCGGCCCCACGCCAACCCGAAAGTCAGCAGCACCACCGTTCATTCGCCGCAACAGCAACGCCGCCTGGCCGAACTCGGCTACAGCCGCAAAGGTACGGGCGAGGCGCCGCTGAATCTGGATGTGCGGGTTTATCGTCAGGAAATGGAGCGCTCGATTTATTCCTGGGCCAATGGCCTGAAGCGCGACATCGGCACCACCGAGGTGACTTTCCAGACCGATGGTTTCGATGCCAAGGCCGACTGGCTGGTGCACCCGCAGCACCTGGTTTCCTTCGGCGTCAATGCTTGGGAAATGACCGGCAATCCGGACCGCATGCTGGCCAGTCCGCCGAACTTCACGACCTTCGTACCCAACACCCCGTTCCAGAATGCCAGCATCAAGGCGCTCGGCTTCTACGCCCAGGACGACATGCGTTTCGGCAAACTCAACCTGCTGGCCGGCCTGCGTTACGACACGGTCAAGGGCGACGCCGAGAGCATGAAGAACGGCACCGTGACCAGCGGCCTCGACAGCAAGGACAGCGCTGTTTCGGGCAGCCTCGGCGCGATTTATGAAGCCGCCCCGCTCTTCCGCCCGTATGCCAACTATGCCCGCGCCTTCCGCGCTCCCGGCATGCGCGAGCGTTACGAATCCGGCCTGCGCGGCGATGGCTATTTCTACGCCGGCAGCCCGGAAGTCGAGGCCGAAAAGGCCGATCAGTTCGAAATCGGCATCAAGGGGGCAAATGCTACGGTCAACTACGGAATTTCGGCTTATTACAACCAGATCGACAATTACCTGACCGGCCAGATCATGAGCGGTAGTGCAGCAGTCGCCGCCTGCGGGGCCGCCAACGCGACCAATTGCAAGAAGACGGTCAATCTCGGTAGCGCCACGATTAAAGGTGTGGAAGCCCACGCCAGCTGGCAGTTCGTTTCCGGCCAGTGGTTGCGCGCTGGTTACACCCGCGTGCGCGGCGAGAACGACGATCTCGACGAACCGTTGTTCCAGATGCCGGCCGACGAAGTTTCGCTGGGCTGGCTGGGTAACGTGATGCCGGGCGTCAAGGCGGATTTCACCCTGCGTTTGGTCGACGATCAGGATCGCATCGCGACCCAGTTCACCAAGGGCAGCGAAAACGCCACCGCCGGCTTCGCCACGGCCGACCTCGGCGCCACCTGGCAGGTGGACAAGCGCAACAGCCTGCGCTTCGCCGTCAAGAACCTGGCCGACAAGGCTTACCACGAGCATCTGACGGAAGGCGTTTCCGGTAATGAAATCCTCGCGGTCGGGCGCAGTTTCCAACTGAGCTGGAAGGGTAGTTTCTGATGCCGGTTATGCGTCAAATGCTTCAACTGCTGGGTGGCTGCCTGTTGGCAGTCGCCGCAGTTTTTTCCGGGCCGGTTCAAGCCGAGAGCCCGGCCAGAATTCCTAAAATCGTGCTGGCCGGGCCCTTCGCTGCGGTGTCCTATCCGCTGATTCACATGGTCGACAGCGGCGCGCTGAAGGATATTGCCGACAGCGTCGAATTCACCCCGTGGAAAGACCCCGACCAGTTGCGCGTGCTGGCCATTGAAGGCAAGGCGGATTTTGTCGCGATGCCAACCAATGTCGCCGCCAATCTCTACAACCGCGGCGTCAAGCTGCAATTGCTCAATGTCTCGACCTGGGGCGTGCTGTGGATGGTGTCGCGCGAGAACAATCTGAAGACGCTGGCCGACTTCAAGGGCAAGGAAATCGCCATGCCTTTCCGCGCCGACATGCCCGATATCATCTTTCAGGCGCTGGCGGAAAAGCAGGGGCTGGACGTCAAGCGCGATTTCAAATTGCGCTACGTCGCGTCGCCGCTCGATGCGATGCAGTTGCTCATCACGCGCCGGGTCGATCATGCCCTGCTCTCGGAACCGGCCGTCTCCACGGCGCTGCGCAAGACGCGCTCGTTTCCGGTCAGCGTCATCGCGCCCGAGCTTTATCGCAGCGTCGATCTGCAACAGGAATGGGGCCGCCTGATGCAGCGCGAAGCCCGCATTCCGCAGGCCGGCATCACCGTGCTCGGCAAGGCCGCGCTCAATGACGCACTGATCGAAAAATTCCAGAAAGCCTATGAAAAATCGCTCAAATGGTGCGAAGACAATGCCGATGCCTGCGGCGCCATGGTCGCCAAACGGGTGGAAATGCTGACCCCGGAAGGCGTCGCCGATTCGATCCGGGTCGACAACACCCGCTTCGTCACGGCGCAGGACGCGAAAGCGGAACTCGGCTTCTTCTTCAATCTGTTGCACACCCGGCAACCGGCCCTGATCGGCGGCAAGCTGCCGCCCGATGGCTTCTACTACGGCGCCCGATGAATCTGCTGCGTGCCTGGCTCAAAGGTTTGCCCGCCTACTTATGGAGCGGCTGGGGCGCGATCAGCAGCCTGCTCTTGCTGATGGCCGGCTGGGAGAGCCTGAACGGTCTCTATGGCGACCTGATTTTGCCGACGCCGGGCAGCACCTTCGCCACCCTTTACCAACTGATCGAGGCCGGCTCGGCCTGGCCGGAACTCGCCGTCACCGCCCGCCGGGCCTTGAGCGGGCTGGCGCTGGCGATTGCCGCCGGCAGCGTGCTCGGCATGACGGCCGGGGTTTCAATGACCGCCGCGATGATGTCGCGGCCGCTGGTCACCGTGCTGCTCGGCACACCGCCGATTGCCTGGCTGGTGCTGGCGATGCTGTGGTTCGGTTCGAGCGACGGCACGCCGGTGTTCACCGTCTTCATCGCCTGCTTTCCGGTGATTTTCATGGGCGCCTTGCAGGGCACACGCACGCTGGACCACCAGTTGAAAGACATGGCCAGCGTCTTCCGTTTGCCGGCGCACATGAAGCTGTTCGACCTCTATCTGCCGCACGTTTTTTCCTACCTCTTTCCGGCCTGGATCACGGCCCTCGGCACCTCGTGGAAAGTGGTCGTGATGGCCGAACTGCTCGCCTCAAGCGACGGCGTCGGCGCCGCGCTGGCCGTCAGCCGCTCGCATCTCGACACCAGCACCACGCTGGCCTGGATCTGCGCCGTGGTCGGCATTCTGCTGGCGGTGGAATACCTGTTGCTGGAACCGATCAAGCGCGAAGTCGAGCGCTGGCGGCAGTTGGGTTGATGAATCTGAAACGCCTTGCAACTGTGGCCAATCACCCCCGCCCCCCACCTCAAACCCCCCGCCCCCCCTGCCCCCCAGCCCTCCAAACAGATGAACCAAGCCCTGCTCAATCTGCACGATGTCGGCCACGCCTATGGCCTGAAAAGCGTTCTCGACGGCATCGACCTAAGCCTTGAGGCCGGCCAGGTTCTCGCGCTGGTCGGCCCTTCAGGTTGCGGCAAGACCACCCTGCTGCATTTATGTGCCGGTCTGCTGAACTGCCAGAGCGGCCGGCTCGACAATCACTTTGTCCGCCCCGCCGTGATGTTCCAGCAGCCGCGTCTGCTGCCCTGGAAAACCACCCGCGACAACATCGCCCTCGGCCTCAAGGCAGCCGGTATTCCCCGCCGCGAGCGGCTGGCCAACGCCGAGCGGATCGGCGCTGCCGTCGGCCTCGACCGGCTGGCGCTCGCCCAGTTTCCGCACCTGCTTTCCGGCGGCATGCAAAGCCGTGCCGCCCTCGCCCGCGCCCTCGTTCTGGAGCCCGACCTGTTGCTGATGGACGAGCCTTTCTCGGCGCTCGATATCGGCCTCAAGGCGCAACTGCATCGCCTGTTGCTCGACGAACAGGCCGCCCGCAGCCTGGCCGTGCTGATGATCACCCACGACCTGATGGAAGCCGTTCGCCTGGCCGATACCGTGCTGGTCATGGCCGCCGAACCGGGCCGCATCGTGCATCGTTTCGACCTCAACATCCCGGCCCGCCAGCGCGACGATGCGCTGGTGCACCAAACCACGGCCGAACTGCTGCAAAACGCGACCGTTCGCGCCAGCTTCGGGCTGAGCGCCGCCGGAGCAGGCGACTGCCCGCACCGGCCATCGATGCTGTCGCCCGGCATGGCGTCCTTCGGTGCGCCGGCCAATCAAGCTGCCCCAGCCCAGCGCAAAGGCTTCGGATGCTGAATCAGCTCATTCGCCGAATCTGCCCCGTCTGCGCTGCCGGGCATCCGCTCTGGCTCTGTGGATTTCGCCCATTTTTCGTGTTGACCGCAGTTGCCGCCCCGCTTTTGATCAGCCTGTGGATTGCTTTTCTCGCCCTTGGCCTGCCCTTGCCGGCGGTCGTCGGCGGCCCCTTCATCTGGCACGCCCATGAACTGATTTTTGGCTTTGGCCTGGCGGCAGTCGCCGGTTTCGCACTCACCTCGATCCCCGAATTCACCGCCTCCAGCGCCGTCGACCGGCCAACCGTTCGCTGGCTGACCGGCCTCTGGCTGCTCGGCCGCCTCGCCTTCTGGACTTCCGGCCTGCTCGGCAATATCGGGCTGGCCATCTCCGGCCTGGCCCATCTTGCGCTGCTCGGCGTTCTCGCCGCCCGCCTCGCCCCCCGCCTCTGGCGCGACCCGAACCGGCGGCATCTCTCCTTCCTCTGGTCCTTCGGCGGCCTGGCGCTCGGCGTGGCCGGCTTTTACCTCGCCGCCCTGCGCGGCCAGCCGCCCGGCCCCTGGCTGCACGCCACGCTCGGCGTCCTGATGATGCTGATCGTGGTGGCGATGAGCCGGATTTCGATGCGCATCGTCAATAACGCCATCGACGAAAGCACAGGCGATGGCGAAACGGCGACCGTCGACTACCGCGCCCGGCCGCCCCGCCGCAACCTGGCGATCTTCTGCATCGGGATCTATACGCTGGCCGAACTACTGCTACCGGGCAGCCGGATCAGCGGCTGGCTGGCGCTGGCGGCGGCCGCGGCCTTGCTCAATCTGCTCAACGACTGGCACGTCGGTCGTGCCCTGCTGCGCCGCTGGCCGCTGATGCTTTATGGCGTCTACGGCCTGATGGCCGCCGGCTACGCCAGCATGGGCCTGGCGCTGATTCTCGACAGCGCCGGCTTCAACGCCGGCCGCCATCTCCTCACCGTCGGCGCGCTCGGGCTGAACATTTATGTCGTGCTGTGCATCGCCGGCCGCACTCACAGCGGCTACGCCCTCGATGAGCGCCGCTGGGTACCAATTGGCGCCCTGATGCTGGTGTTGGCTGCGTTAATTCGCGCCGCCAGTGCCTGGTCGGAAAACGCTGACCACCTGCTGGCGATTTCCGGCCTACTCTGGGCCGGCGCCTTCCTGCTCTACGCCTGGCACATGCTGCCTATCCTCCTTGCCCCCCGCCCGGATCACGGGCTGGGCTGCGAAGGTGTGATCAAAGGCTGAAGCAATCGGCAGCGAGCAAATTTTCACAGTCGCAATTTTGCCCATTTTTAAGCGTTGACCGCAGCCCACATCCAGTGTCAGCTAGTTCAAGGGCTTTTCTTCGGTGGGTATCGGATCAGCTTCATCCGGGATCTTGGGGTTGTCAGACACATGATTCTCCATATGCGTCTTCTTTCCCGGCTGCGGTGTCTTGTCCGCACCCGGCGCGACCTCATCGCCGTGGTGTTTCTTTTCTTGGGCAACCTTCTTGTCGTGGGCAATATTGCGTGGATCAGTCATGGGATTTTCTCCTGGAATAGGTAGCCAGGATCCTTGCCCGAAGGCCGTACCCTGGTTTGGCAAATCGTTAACTCGGCGCAGACGCCTGAGGCGGTTAAGGGCAAATTGCAAACAGCACCAGCCCAAAATTTCATGCTACGGATTCAGACACACGCCGTCTGTGGGCTGCCGAACACGCGCGGACAAAATGCTGCACCGGAAGGACAATTCCAAACGGTGCGTGCGTTCGTTCGCAAATCATCCGAAAAATTGGCCGTTGAGCTGATCAATACGACGCTTCCCCTCGCCTGATTTTCATCAGTCCTATTGACTATTCCACCCGTTCAAATAACAATAATTATCATTAACACAACATTCTAGCCAGCCAACCAGACCATCGGCCAGCCAGCGATCTTTCGCCCAGGAGCCCGATCATGTCCGATACCCCTTTTCACGTCGCTGGCGGCAGCTTTTCCCACGCCAAGACCCAACCCGGCGACGCCTTTGCCAATATGCTGCGGCAGCGACATCCGGCTGACGAGGCCATGACCAAAGCGCCGGGGTCGCGACGCCGGAAATTGTGGGAGGTATCGCACAAGTTTCATTGCCCGGTTGTCGGCGTCTGTTTCGAGGTCGATCATCTGCGCGCCATGATGGCCAAGGTGATGCACTTTCCGCGCAACACCACTGACTTTGTGCTGCACACGACCGCTGTCGGCGCCTGCGAAACGCGCACCCGGCTGGCTGAATTGCTGCAGAAAAATATGGAGAAGCGTTTCGAGGCTTCGGTCCGCCGGTTCACTGCCGCCAAAACTAGTGAAGCACTGCAAACGCTCTGGCAGGAAGCCGTGCGAACGGGCAGCGAAATCCCCGGTGCACTGTGGGCCAGCTGGACGCACCCGGCTTGCGATGCCGTGCTTGAGCAGGAAATTTACGGCGACATCCACATGATTCAGCATCAGGTCGGTACGGGTACCCGGGCTGATCTCACCACGCTGAAAACGCTCAAGGCTGAAAATGAGCAATTACACAAACAACTGCAGGCCGCACGGCACGAAGCGGAAACACTGCGCACCGAGAAATCGACTGAAATACAACTGTTGAATCAGCGCATCTCCGAACTGCGCGTTGAGCTGGCCGGCAAAGAAGCCTGGACGGCCAATTTGACTGGCCAGTTTGAATTGCTGCGGCAAACCATCCCTGACCTCAAGGACCGCCAGACCCTGGCGCGCCGGGCCAACGATGCCGAAGCGCGCGCCCTTGCCCTGACCGCACACGCGAATGGGCTGGAGGAAAAGGCCGAGCGCCTGCAGGCGCTGGCGCAGCACGCCGAGGAAACCATCAATCACCTGCTGGCTGCCGGCGACACCCCGGCTGAACCGGCCAATCTGCCCAAAGAAGCCGACAGTTCAGCGCTCGCCGGCAAGTGCATCCTTTGCGTCGGTGGCCGGGCCGGTGCGGTCGATGGCTATCGCCAGATCGTCGAACAGCGCGGCGGGCGTTTTCTCCACCACGACGGCGGCCTGGAAGAAAGCCTGCATCGCATCGACGCCGCCCTGTCAGCCGCCGACCTGGTCGTCTGCCAGGCCGGCTGCATCAGCCACAACGCCTATTGGCGGGTGAAGGAGCAATGCAAGCGGACGGGCAAGCAATGCGTCTTCGTCAAGAGCGCCGGCCTGTCCAGCTTCGGGCGAACGGTCAGCGAGGCTTGGGAGGGAACGGCAGCAATCGCTTCTGATTGAGTCACGGGAGCAGGAAAAATGCGCTGGATCGGCAATCAAAAGGAATGAGGCAATTGCCAAGCTGGGCGCATTGAGCCAAAAACTGCGGCTCAGATCGGAAGGAATTCAAGCCTGCTTATCTACAAGCAGGGCATTGAAATGTCTCGTTCAAACGCCCCATGCCAAAAGCGCATGTTCGACACTGGCATCAAAAAACGGCCAAAATCCGGGTCGACCGCAGCATCCCACCAGCCGTTATCCAAGCGTAAAAAAAGGGCCAGCGGCCCCTTTCGGATCAGGCTTCGTTAAACAGCACCCAATGGTTATCCAGTGCCATTTTTTTCGGCCAGGGCAAAAGCAAGGGTTTGGCGGTCGGGTGCCAGCGAACCAGCCCTAACGCAGTGGAAACCAGCACACCGCCGCCCGGATTCGGCCCGGCCCAGGTAGTCAGGGCATAGGCTTCCTGCAATTCGACAATCGGCACCAGCTTGTCCGGTGCGCCGGGGTGCCACAGTTGGGCGAGGCCGGCTTGGTTGCTAGAGAGCGCAAAGCCGCCGTTGTAGGCGGCAGTGATATCGCCGGCGTAGCCGACGCCATCGTTGGCACGGGTGGGGATGTGCAAATCATCGCCATCGAGCACCGCCAGCACAGGCGCGGCGGCGCGTTTGGCCGGGTCGTCGTGTTCGGCTTGCATGGCAACACCGAGGAAGGTTTTTCCGGCTGCCGCTGAATGGCTCCATGCCAGGTGGCGCAGGCTGAGGCGCGGGTCGTCCAGTTTCCACTGGCGCAGCAGCCGGCCGCTCTGGCCATCGAGCCGGACCAATGAGGAATCCATGCGGTGCAGATCGTATTTCTTGTCGGTCGCCGTGCGCGGAATGCCGCCATTGGCGATGACGACATGACCGTCGCTATCGAGCAGCAACTGGTGCGGCTCCATGCCGTGGCTTTCCCACTCATCGAGTTTTTTCAGGCTCTTGCTATCGCGCACGCCGATCTTGCCGTGACCGTTTTTGCTGTCGGTTTCGGTGGTGTAAATCACATCGCCACGCTGACTGAGAATGGCGTGGCCGTTCAGGCGGGCGCTGGAGGTTTCTTCTTCCAGATTGATCTGCTGCGTCACCTCGCCGTTGCCGTCACAACGTAGCAACCAGCTGCCGGGACGGACGCCGGTGACCAACAGACCGCCATCGGCTTCGGGCAGCAGGCCGTGCGGGCGGGTGGGCAAGGCCGTGGCGTAACGGATTTCCAGCTTCTTGCTTTCCCAGTTCGCGGCCAGCACACCGGCGTAATAAGTGTCGCCGGAATTGGGGCCGCGCCAGGCTGCGGCAATCAGCGCGCTCGACGCGCTGGTGCCCTCCCCGGCCAGCGCCAGCCCGGACTTGGGCAGAATGCTGAGAGCGCCCAGCGAGAGCAGAAAGCGGCGGCGATCAAAGGTGTTTTTCATGGTTCAGCGATTTTCGGGAAATAAAGTTTGATGGGGCATCCCCGCACGGGCGGGAATGACAGTGTTCAAGGACCGGGCGGCCTGGATTTCGGCAGCCCTTCGCTTAACGGTAACCGGCCCGATCAAGCAGCTTTTGCGCCGCGACGACGTTCTTCGCCAGGGCGCTGATCGGCAAAGGTATCGGCCTTGAACTTGCCCATCGCATCAAGTGCCGGATTATTGGTATTCAGACCAGCCACCACCGGCCATTCGTTATTGCCATCGGCGAAATAACGTTGCGCTTCGTCGCTGGCCAGGTATTCCAGAAACTTGACAGCCGATGCCTGATTTTTGGAGGTCTTCACCATGCCGCCGCCGGAGATATTGATGTGCGTGCCGTGGCCCGCCTGATTCGGCCAGACGATGCCGACACGCTCCATCAGGCGACGATCCTCGACCTTGTCGGAACGGATCAGCCGCGCCAGATAATAGGTATTGGACACCGCGACGCCGCATTCGCCCGCCGCTACCGACTTGATCTGATCGGTATCGCCGCCCTTCGGCGCCCGGGCAAAATTGGCGACCACGCCCCTGGCCCATTCTTCCGTCTTCGCTTCGCCATCATGGGCGATCAGCGAGGAAACCAGCGACAGGTTGTAGGGATGCGCGCCGGAACGGCTGCACAGCTTGCCCTTGAGTTTCGGATCGGCCAGCGATTCATAGGTCGGCACATCCTCCGCCTTGAGCGCGCTGCGGTTGTAGATGATGACGCGGGCGCGGGTCGAGAAGGCGAACCAGGTATCGGTATGCAGATGCGCCGGAATGCGCGCCTCCAGCAGTTTTGACTTGACCGGCGCAAAGAGGCCAAGCGCATCGGCCGTTGCCAGACGCGCCGCATCGACCGTGATGAAAACATCGGCCGGGCTGTTGGCGCCTTCGTTGCGGATGCGCTCCATCAACTCGTCTTCCTTGCCGTCGATGCGGTTGATCTTGATGCCGGTCTGCCGGGTGAAGTTCTCGTAGAGCTTCTCGTCGGTCTGGTAATGGCGGGCGGAATAGAGGTTGAGCACTTTTTCCTGGGCTGTGGCACTAAAGGCGGTGCTCAGGGCCAGTGCGATCAAGAGAAGTTGCTTTTTCATCGTCTAATTTCCTGTGGGTGATCAATAAAACGGGTAAATGTCGAATCCTGCGGTCAACGGCGTTTTTTGCCCAAAAACGCCGACCTGACTGAAAACAAAAAGCCCCCGCCAAGCGACGGGGGCCGGAACAACTAGGCTTAGAACTTGTACTCGGTACTCAGGATGAAGCGACGTGCCTGACCCGGTATGGTGAAGCCGCCGTTGTCGTAAAGCGCGTCGTAATACAGCTTGTCGAACAGGTTCTGAACGTTGAACTTGACCGTATATTTCGGCTGTTCGTAGGCCACCATCGCATCCCAACGTACGTAACTCGGCACAAAGTTAGGGGTGTAGCCGCGGCTCGGCACGAAGCCTGAACGCTCGCTCTTGTATTCAACACCGCCGCCCACCTTGAAACCCCAGCCGATGTTGTAGGTTGTCCAGAGATTGGCCGTACGTCTTGGCGTGTTCCGTGGCATCTGGCCTACAGCATCGGTATTGATGGCCGTCGGCGAAGCTTCGAGAATTTTGGCGTTGATGAACGAGACACCGCTGAAAACTTCCCAGTTGTCGGTGATGCGTCCGGCCAGCTCGAATTCGATACCGTCCGATTCACGCTTTCGGGTCAGCAGGGAATCATTGGCGCTGGCATCAAGATCGGTACTGCGCTCCCAGTCCTTGACGGCGTGATAGAGGGCCGTGCGGAAAGCCAGGTTGCCATCCATAAACAGCCACTTGGCGCCCAACTCGGTCACTTTGGAGCGTTCGGCCGGATACGCATTGCCGGTCAATTGATAGAGATCGGCGGTCGGGCTGAAAGAGTCGCTCCAGCCCAGATAGTAGTGCTGCGCTGCCGTCGGCTGCCAGGAAAGACCGAGTCGATAACTGTTCTCGCCAAAGTCGCCGCTGACATCTCTGGCCACGCCACCCTGCACCGCGACAATATCGGAACTCATTTGATCGCGCCGGATACCGGTCGTCAGCTTCCAGTCCGGGATGAACTCAAGGGTGTCCTGAACATAAGCGCTGTAGGTATCGCCCTTGTAAGTGCTGGCCGGCGCCGTGGTGAACATCCCCGCCTTGTAGACCGGGTTGGTCGCCGTACCCAGGTTACGCAAGCCCCAGCGGGTTGAATCCTCACGCAAATACTCAAAGCCGGTAATCACTTCATTGCGCATGCCAAGGAAGGTGAACGCCGTATTCAAATCGCTCTGCAACACATAGTTGTCGGTTTCAAACTGACGGGTCTTCGCCTGCTGCTGGGTGCTGTTCGCCGTCAAGTTACCCTGCCCGGCCACGGCCCAGTAGGCGCGCTTGTAATTGGCGGCGCGCAGAACGGTACGCCACTGGGTATCCGGCGAAATCTTGAATAGATAATTGAACGTCGAGATGTTGGTTTCGCTATCGTCGAAATTGCCATCAACACCGTAATAGTTGCCGGCCTCGGCCATCTTATGGTTCGGCTTGCCGTTGAGGAACGGGATACCGTAATCGGCGCGATCCTGCGTCTTCACCCAGAGATGGCTCAGCGTCACCTCGTGATCGGTACCCAGCCCGAAGGAAATGCTCGGCGCAAAACCCATGCGATGCACTTCCGGCTCGGTGTCGGTGTACGGATTGGTCCGTGAACTGCCTTCGTTACGGCTCATCATGTTGATGCGGAAAGCCGTCGTTTCGCCGATCCGCTGGTTCAAATCCGCCTTCAGCTCATCGTAGCCATCGGTGCCAATGCCGGCACTGAGCTTGTTGATACCGAAAAGCATTGGCGCCTTGCTGACCTGATTGATCACGCCGCCGGCCTGACCGCGACCGAACAACATCGCCGCCGCACCGCGCAGCACATCCACCTGCTCAAGGTTGAAAACTTCGCGGTTGTACTGGGCGGTATCGCGGATGCCGTCGAGGTACATGTCGCCGAAGGTATAGAAACCGCGCAGCATCATGTTGTCGCCGGAACGGCCGCCCTCGGCGGCATTGAAGGTCAGGCCGGAAACATTGCGCAGCGCTTCGCGCAATGAATTGGCTTCCTGCTCTTCCATCAGCGAACGGGTGATTGTGGTGATCGCCTGCGGCACATCGTGCGGGTCCTGCACCACTTTGCCGACGCGGGTTTTCGAGGCGCGATAGCCGTCCTGTTGCTCGGCATTGGCTTTAACCGTCACCGCCGGCAGAGTTTGCTCTTCAGCAAACGCCGCCTGGGTTACGACAAACAAGCCGGCAGCAAATACCGCCCCCAGCGGCAAGATCGCCCGCCGACGTTCGCCGATAGCCATCGGCGACACGGCAAACCCCTGAACCTTCAGAATATTTTTTTGGCTCTTTTTCACAAGCAGTCCTATGTCAAGTCAGTTGGGATGGCTGGCTGGCATGAAGAGGCTGGCTTGCCGAACATGGTGTTCGAGTGCGATTGACCGCAGAAAAAAAAGGCAGTCAAACCAGCCGGCAAAAACTGGCGCAGGCACCCTCGAACGATTCGTCAAGAAAATGGCTGGCGGTATTGCACTGGCTGGCTAGTCGCTAAATACAAATACGAATATATCTCATTACAAAAAAACCAGCAAGCAGATCAAACCAATCGCCGTTTTTTTGGGCGCCATCACGAACGCTTGGCGGCGAAAAAAATTTGCACAAAATCGGCTTTGTCATATACTCCGCCCCGCTTTAGGTGCCTTGCCTCATGATCATGGGGCGGGTGAAACGGGAAGCCGGTGACGTTCGAGCCAACAACTCAACCATTCCGGCGCAGCCCCCGCTGCTGTAAGCCTGACGAATCTGCCCTACGCCACTGTGTTCGCACGGGAAGGTTGGCAAACTAGATTGAAGGCGAGCCAGAAGACCGGCCTAAATCAAATGTAGTGCCAATCCCCGGGGTGATGGGAGCGGTTCTGTTGATTTGCGCCTGCGTTTTCATTGCTGCGGCCACCTCTTCCGATCTGCAATTGCTTTCCCCCGCTTGGCATTTTTTGCCGTTTCTCGCTGTGGGAGAGAAAGATGCACATCATGGAAGGCTTTTTGCCCTTCGCACATGCCGTCGGCTGGACGCTGGCCTCGGCACCGTTTGTCGCCTACGGCCTGCACGCCGTCAAAAAACGTATCCGCGACAAGCCGGAACAGCGCATGTTGCTCGGCGTCGCCGCCGCTTTTTCCTTTGTACTTTCGGCCCTGAAACTACCGTCGGTGACCGGCAGTTGTTCACACCCCACCGGCACCGGGCTCGGTGCCCTGCTCTTCGGCCCCGCCGCAATGGCGCCGATCGGTGCCGTCGTCCTGCTCTTTCAAGCGCTGCTGCTCGCCCACGGCGGCCTCACCACCCTGGGCGCCAACCTGTTTTCGATGGCCATCGTCGGCCCCTTTGCCGCCGCCGCTATTTTCCGGCTGGCCCGCGGCATCAAGTGTTCGTTTGCCGTCAGCGTTTTCCTCGCCGCCAGCCTGGCCGATCTGCTGACTTACGTCACCACCTCGGCCCAATTGGCCTGGGCATTCCCCGACCCAATCGGCGGTTTTACCGCGTCATTTGCCAAGTTCGCCGGCATTTTTGCACTGACCCAGATCCCGCTGGCGATCAGCGAAGGCCTGCTCACCGTTGTCATTTTCAACGCCCTGGCCCGCTTCAATCCGCAGGAATTACAGGATATGAAGCTGCTGCCGCCCCAAGAGTTACGGGCATGAAGTGCTATCAAAATTGGCTGCTGTTGATTGCCGTGGTGCTGCTCGCCGCTCTGCCGCTCTGGCTGGTGGAAAAGCCGGCAGCGGATGCCGATGGCAAACCGGCCGAAATTTTTGCCGGGGCCGATAACAAGGCAAAAGACCTGATCGGCGAAATCGCGCCGGCCTACCAGCCGTGGTTCAAGCCAATTCTGGAACCAGCCAGCGGCGAAATTTCCTCGCTGCTGTTTGCCTTGCAAGCGGCGCTAGGCGCCGGCTTCATTGGCTATTACCTGGGCGTTTCGGTAACCCGAGAAAAAATCCGGCGGGGCATACAGCACAACGCAGCCAGCCCGGAAAAGCAGCCCGATGCTGATTGAGCAATCGGCCTACACCAACCGCTGGCGGCGGGTATCTCCCGCCGCCAAGGGGCTTTTTACGGCCGGCGCTTTCATTGCGGTTTTTGCCGCAAATTCGCCGTTGACCGCAGCAATCATCGCCAGCCTGGTGGTGGCGCTTACCGTATTCGGCGCCGGCATCGCGCCGTCCTGCTACCTGCGCGTTGCCACGCCAGCCCTGTTTTTTCTCGCGCTGGGTAGTTTGTCATTGGCTTTTTCGCTGGATATCGGCGATGGCACCCCGGCGCTCAAGCTGACGTCAGGCGGTTTGCTGAAGCTGGCCGAAGTCGGCACCCGCTCGCTCGGCTCACTGGCCGCCTTGCTTTTTCTCGTCCTGACCACGCCGCTGATCGACCTGATCGCCCTGCTCCGCCGCCTCAAAGTACCGGCGTTGCTGCTCGAAATCATGGTCCTCTGCTACCGCATGCTGTTCGTCTTTTCCGCTGCCGTCCATGAGACATTGACCGCCCAATCGGCCCGCCTCGGTTACGCCACGCCGCGCCTCGTCATCCGCTCGCTGGGCGGGCTGGCAGCCAACCTGACGCTGCAAGTCTGGCAGCGCGCCCATGCCTTGCACCTGGCGGCGCTGGCGCGCAACAACGATGGCCCGCTGCGCTTTCTCGAACCGAGCTTCGCCCACAGCCGCCGCGATTGCCGCATTGCCGGGCTGGCTGGCGCAGGCTTGATCGTCCTCGCCGTGAGCTGGGCATGAACGACGCCTTGCTTGAACTGTGCCAGATCAGCTATCGCTATCCGGATGGCAGCGTCGGCCTCGACGCCTGCTCAATCGCCATCCAGCGCGGTAGCCGCAATGTGCTGATCGGCGCCAACGGCTCGGGCAAAACGACCCTGTTCCAACACACCAACGGCCTGCTTCGCCCGCAAACCGGCGTCGTGCGCTACGCGGGGATGGCGGTCGACTACAGCCGGGCCGGATTGCGGGCCTTACGCAGCCAGGTCGGCATGGTTTTCCAGAACCCGGATCATCAACTTTTTTCCGCCAGCGTTCAGGAAGACGTCTCGTTCGGGCCGCTCAATCTCGGGCTCGACATGGCCACGGTACGCCAGCGTGTCGCAGCGGCTTTGCAGGCCGTCGGCATGACCGAACACGCCGACAAGGCAGTGCATAACCTCAGTTTCGGCCAGAAAAAACGCGTCTGTATCGCTGGCGTGCTGGCCATGCAACCCACATTGCTCATTCTCGACGAGCCGATGGCCGGCCTCGACCACGCCATGCAGCAAGAGCTACTGGCCGTGCTCGACCAACTGCACGCGGCCGGCATCACACTGCTGATGGCCACGCACGATATTGATTTTGCCTACCGCTGGGCCGAGCGAATTCACCTGATGGCCGCCGGCCGCTGCACCGCCTCGCTGAATGCCACCGACCTCGGCGAACACGCCGAAGCGCTAGCCGCCGTCGGCCTGCCGCTGCCGCAAGTCATCACCCTGCATCGCGCCCTGGTCGAACGCGGCATCTTGCCGGCAAACCCACCGCCACGCTGCACAGCAAGTCTGCTCACCATGCTGGCCGAAGCAAAAATCACCCAGGAAACGACATGCTAATTTGCCTGAATTTCAGCGTTGACCGCAGCACGAAGGCGAAACACGCAACTGCCACCCATACCTACCCCGGCCCTCCCCTTGCCCCAAGGGATACCGTCCCTGCGGGACATAAAAGGGAGGGGGAAAACCAGTCCTCGTCACGCCGACACTGCCCAAAATTCAGGCTGCAGATGGATTCCCGCCTGCGCGGGAATGACAACCCAGGCGTCTCAACCCGGACCGTTTCACCGGGCCCCTTGCGAGGTGCTGAGCAACGCAGGGGAGCCGGGGGCCTTCGACTCGCGTTGTCTGAGCCGCAGGCGAGTTTAGCGAGTCGCCCGGCTCACCGAGTAGCGCAAGGAACCGGCGTAGCCGGCACCGACCCAGGGGTCGCCTTTTCTTTGGCTACTTTCTTTTGGCGAAGCAAAAGAAAGTACGCCCGCGCCTCAAGCGCGGAAAACACGGCTAAACGAAGCCAAAAAACACCCCATCCCCACCCCGGCCCTCCCCTTGACGGGGAGGGGGAAAACCACTCCCTTTCACGCCGACCCTGCCCAAAATTCAGGCAGCCGATGGATTCCCGCCTGCGCGGGAATGACGGCGCAACTGTCTCCGACCGGCTCGTTTCACCGCCCCCCTTGCGAGGTAGCACCCAATGACCGGAAAAATCTGGTTCGTCGGCGCCGGCCCCGGCGATCCCGACCTGATGACCGTCAAGGCGCGCAAGCTGCTGGAACAATCCGGCGCCGTGCTTTTTGCCGGCTCGCTGGTCGACCAGGCCGCCACGCTCTACGCCCCCGATGGCTGCGAAATCCGCGACTCCAAGGACATGACGCTCGACGAAATGACCGACTGGCTGATCGCTCAGGCGCGCCAGCATCAAACCGTCGTCCGCCTGCAAACCGGCGACCCCGGCCTGTACGGTGCGTTGATCGAAATGACCCAGCCGCTGACCGCCGCCGGCATTGAGTGGGCGGTTGTCCCCGGTGTTTCCTCGGCGATGGCCTCGATGGCGGCAGCCGGCGAAACGCTGACGCTGCCGGAGGTGACGCAGACGGTGATCCTCACCCGGGTTGCCGGGCGGACGCCGATGCCGCCGGGCGAGGATCTCGAATCGCTCGCCGCGCACAAGACGACGCTGTGCATTTACCTGTCGATCACGCTCCTGCACAAGGTGCAGGCTGCCTTGCTGGCGGCGGGCTGGTCGGAAGATTCGCCGATTCTGGTAGTGCAGAAAGCGAGCTGGCCGGGCGAAGAAAAAATCATTCGCGGCACGATCAGGGACATCAAACAGAAGTGCCAGGCCGAGAAGGTCGGCAGCCAGGCGATGATCGTCGCCAGCCCGACGCTGGGCGCCGCCGACTGGCCGGACCTGATCCGTTCCAAGCTTTACGACCCGGCTTTCACCCACCGCTTCCGCAAGGCGAGTGCCCTGACCGAGCCGGATAGCGCTGAAAAAAATGCTGAACACAACGCCGCACACCCACTGGAGAACCCCATTGCATAACGACACCGCCATCCTCCTGGTCGGCCACGGCTCGCGCAACCGCGACGGCAACAAGGAAACCCTGCATTTCGCCGCCCAATGGCGCGAACGCCACCCTGACTGGCGCATCGAAGTCTGCTTTATCGAACACGCCGAAGTGCTGCTTGCCGACGGCCTGGACCGCGCCGCCCGCGGGGCGCAGAAGGTGCTGGTCATTCCCTTCATTCTGAACGCCGCCGGCCACGTCAAGATGGAACTGCCGGCAGCGCTGAACGAGGCGCGGGCGCGTCATCCGCAAGTCGAGTTCGGCGTTACCCGCCACCTCGGCATGGGGCGTGAAATTTTTGCCGTGCTGCAAGGCCAGCTCGATGGCCTGATGAAACAACTGGCGGTGCCGGACCCGATGACGACCGGCGTTGTGCTGCTCGGTCGCGGCTCGTCCGACGCCGGGGCGAATGGGGAACTGGCCAAGATGGCGCGCTGGGTATTCGAGGCCAACGAGCATGAGCTGGTCGATCTGGCCTTTACCGGCGTGACCTGGCCACGGCTGGAAACGACGGTTCAGCGCCAGGTCAAGCTGGGCATGATGCAGATTTGCATCGTCCCGGTTTATCTCTTCTCCGGCGTGCTGATCGAGCGCATCAAGGCGCAGGTCGAGCGTTTGCAGCAGCAATATCCGCAGATTTCCTTTGCGCTGGGCCAGCATTTCGGCTTCGACAAGGGCATTTTCGATCTGCTCGACAGCAAGGTTGATGGCGAGTTGCCGGAAGGCCGGATGCTCGAATGCGACGGCTGCAAGTACCGCGAAGCAGCCGAGGAGGAGCATTTGCATGACCACAGCCACACCGCTGTGCTTGGGGAATCTCCGGGCTGCGGCCACGGACACCAAGACGGGCATGGGCATGACCACAATCACGCACATCAGCCGCACCCGGGCTGCGCCCACAAACACGATTGATTACGGAGACACCATGACGACCAATACCGTTACCGAACAACTGACCGAAGCCGGCCGTGCCATCGAGCACGATTCCTTTGCCGTGATCGACGCCGAAGCCGGCCCGCACAACTACAGCGCCGAGCAATGGCCGCTGGTGCGCCGGATGATCCACGCCAACGCCGATTTTGAATTCAACGGCCTCACCGCCTTCCATCCGGACGCCATGCGCGCCGGTTTTCAGGCCGTGCTCAAGGGCAACACGCCGATCGTTGCCGATGTCGAAATGATCTGCGTCGGCCTCTCGAAGCCACGTTTGCAGCATTTCGGCCTGACCACCCATCACTACATTTCCGACGAGGACGTAATCGCCCAGGCCAGGCTGGAAAACAGCACCCGCGCCGTGCAGGCGATGCGCAAGGCGCACCGCCTGGGTAAGCTCGATGGCGCGATTGTCGGCATCGGCAATGCACCGACCGCGCTGATCGAACTGGTCCGCCTGATCCGCGAAGAAGGCGTGCGCCCGGCGCTGGTTGTGGCGATGCCGGTCGGCTTTGTTTCGGCGGCTGAATCGAAGGATTTGATGATGACGCTGAATGAGGTGCCGTGGGTCGCCATCAAGGGCCGCAAGGGCGGCTCGACGCTGGTCGTCGCCGCCATTCACGCCATGCTGTCGCTGGCGGAAGCCGAGCAGAACAAGCTGGCGGCCTGAGCGAGACATGAGCATGAGCGAAGAAAGCAAACCGGCCAAAGTCCGTAAAGGCGACGGCCGGCGCGAGCGCGGCAACCGCACCGGTTTCACCACCGGCGCCTGCTCGGCGGCGGCGGCCAAGGCAGCGACGCTTGGCCTGCTCAATAGCGAGGTCGCTGATAGCGTTGTCTGCCGTCTGCCGAATGGCAGCGAGGTCAGCTTTGCCGTGACCGATGGCTACGTCGAAGAAGTGGCCGGGCTGGCCCATGCGGTGATCGTCAAGGATGCCGGCGATGACCCGGATGCCACGCATGGCGCGCACATGACGGCCGATGTTCGCATCCTCAAGCATCGTGCCGGCGAAGTCCTGCTCAAGGGCGGCTTCGGGGTCGGCGTCGTCACCAAGGACGGCCTCGGGCTGGAAGTCGGCGGCCCGGCGATCAACCCGGTGCCACGCCGCAACATCATCGACAACGTGCGGGCGGTGGCGGGTGAACTGCTCGATCACGACGGGCTGGAAGTGACCATTTCCGTGCCGCTCGGCGACGAAATGGCCAAGAAGACGCTGAATGCCCGGCTCGGTATTCTCGGCGGCATTTCCATCCTCGGCACCACCGGCATTGTGCGGCCCTATTCGACCGCCGCTTTCCGCGCCAGCGTCGTGCAGGCGGTGGATGTGGCGGCGAAGCAGGGCCAGACCACGGTGATTTTCACCACCGGCGGGCGTACCGAAAAATTCGCCATGCGGCAGTTGCCTGAACTGGATGAATCCTGCTTCGTGCAGATGGGTGACTTTGTGAAGGCGGCTTTCACCTCGGCGGTCAAACGTGAATTCCCCAAGGTTTACGTTGGCGCGATGGTCGGCAAGCTGACCAAAATGTGTCAGGGGCTGTCCGTTACCCATGCCTGGAAGGCCGAGATCGACCGCGACATCCTCGCTGAATCAGCCGAGGAAGTCGGTGCGCCGGCTGAACTGGTGGAAGAAATCCGCGCCGCCGAAACCGCCCGGTTCGCGGCTGAAAAACTGTCAATTTTAGGGTTGACCGTAGCGTTCCACCGGGCGCTCGCCGGCAAGGCGATTCGCAGCCTGAAAACCTGTTACCCGGGCAATTACCACCTGAGCATCCTCGTTTGTGATTTCGAGGGGCAGTTTATTTGTCGACTGGAAGAAGATGAAATCCTCTGAATACTGCGCCTTGCCAGTTTGCCTTCTTGGCATTCTCGACGACGGCTGGGCCGGCCTTTCCGACAGCGCTCGCCAGCGACTGGCCGGCGCCGATGTCGTGATCGGGGCCGGCCGCACGCTGGCGCTGGTCGGCAGTCACCTTGCGCCGACGGCAGAGTTGATCGACATGGATGGCAAGCTCGGGCAGGTGCCGGGCTGGATGCTGGCCGCCCGGGATGCCGGCAAAACGGTGGTCGCGCTGGCCACCGGCGACCCGCTTTGCCACGGCATTGCCTCGTGGCTGACCGGCAAGCTGGGCCGCGACGGCTTCGAGATTTTGCCGGCGGTTTCCACCCTGCAACTGGCTTTTGCCCGCTTCAAGACGCCCTGGCAGGACATCAAGATTTCGACCTGCCATACCGCCGATGCCGGCGAATGGTTTGTCGGCGCCACGCCAGCGCACGGCCTCTACAAGCTGATGCGGGCGATTGCCCTGAACCCTCGCGTCGCGCTGTTCACCGGCCCGGACAACAACCCGGCCCGACTGGCGCGCGCCTTGATCACGGCCGGCTATGGCGACGAGGTGAAGCTTTCCATCGCCTGCCGTCTGCTGCTGCCCGATGAAACAGTTTTCAGCGGACTTGCTGCGGTCGACGTCGAAAATCGCCAATTTCCCGAGCCTAACGTCGTGCTGGTTGAGCGTAGCGCAACGGCCACGCATCCCAGCTTCGTACCCGCTTTCGGCCTGGAAGACCTCGAATACATCCAGCGTTCGCCGGAAAAAGGGCTGATTACCAAGCAGGAAGCCCGTGCCTTGTCGTTGGCCAAGCTGCGGCTGAAACCAGACGCCATCGTCTGGGATATTGGTGCCGGCTCCGGCTCGGTCGGCCTCGAATGCGCCCGCCTCGCCCCGCACGGCCATGTTTGGGCAATCGAGAAAAACGAGGGCGATGCGGCCAATGCTCGGGCCAATGCCGAGCGTTTCCGCGTCGGCAATTACACGCTGTGCGAAGGCAAGGCGCCGGCCCAACTCGACACCTGGCCGGACCCGGATGCCGTATTCATCGGCGGTTCGGGCGGCGAACTGGGCGAATTGATCCGCTTGATCCTCACCCGCCTGAAACCGGCTGGCCGGCTGGTGATGAATTTCGTCACCATCGAAAACCTGGCCGGCGCAACTGCCGCCCTAAAAGAGGCCGGCGCGGTCTGGGATGTCGTCCAGCTCCAGGCCAGCCGCAGCCAACCCATTCTCGACATGCACCGACTGGCCGCCCAGAACCCGGTGTGGATTGTGACCGCAAGCAAGGAAAACAAAGCATGACTCAGGCAAGCAAACCCTACGGCAAATTGATCGGCGCCTCGCTCGGCCCCGGCGACCCGGAACTGATTACCCGGCGCAGCTGGGCCGTGCTGCAATCCGGCGCGCGCTGGCTGTATCCGGTGAAAAAGGCCGAGGAATCGTCCTACGCCTTATCGATTGTCGAACGCGGCGGCTTGGCGATTCCGGCTGATGCCGAACAACTGGTTTTCCCGATGACGCGCGATGCCGACATTCTGGCCAAAGCGTGGACGCGCGCCGCTGCGCGCACGGTCGAACTGCTCGCCGAAGGCCGCGACCTGGTTTTCCTGGTCGAAGGCGATGCTTCCACCTTCGCCACCTTCGGCCATCTCGCCCGCGTCGTCCGTGAGTTGGTGCCGAACATTGAAGTCGAGACCATTCCCGGCGTTTCCTCCTTCGCTGCCGCGGCTGCGAGTACCGGCATCACGCTGGCCGAGGAGGACGAAACGCTGGCGGTGATTCCCGCCAACTACGGGGTGGGCGTGATCGATCACCTGCTCGACGAGTTCGACACGCTGGTCCTGCTCAAGGTCAAGCCGCAGGTCGATGAGGTGATCGAGCTGCTGGAGCGGCGCGATCTGCTCGCCACCGCCTGCTTCATCGAGAAAGTCGGGGCGCCGGAACAGCGCATCGTCCGCGACGTAGCCAGCCTGCAGGGTGAAAAGGTCAATTATCTGTCACTGATGCTGGTCCAGAACCCCAAGCGCGTGCGCGGTGAATTGCGGCGCGGTTGCCGCAAGCGCAAAGAAGCGGAAACCGAAGAATCCGCGAAGAGCAAAGCAGTCATTCCCGCGTAGGCGGGAATCCAGAAAAAGTGCGGGATTCCGGTTGCTGTGCACGCTTTTGACGCCGCTTCGCGGTGGATCGAAGCCCGGAATGACGACAAAAAACACCGATAAACGGACCCCCAACCCATGAAAATTGCAGTCGTTTCCATCACCAAACACGGCATCACCCTAGCCGGCAAAGTGGTCGCCGCCCTGCCCGGCGCCCAGCTATTCACGCCAGAAAAATTCCGCGCCGAGGCCGAAATCGCCGCCCCCGGTGCGGCCAACTGCTACGAAGGCAAGGTGGGCGATCAAGTGCCGGCCCTGTTCGCCGCCTTCGACGGCATCGTCGCCATCGTCTCGCTTGGCGCCGTCGTCCGTCTGATCGCGCCGCATCTGGGCAAGAAGGAAACCGACCCGGCGGTCGTCGTCATCGACGAAGCCGGCAAGTTTGTCATCCCCATGCTCTCCGGCCATCTTGGCGGAGCCAATTCGCTGGCCGGCCATCTCGCCACGGCGCTCGGCGCGACGCCGGTATTGACCACCGCTTCCGACGCTCGCCAAACGCTGGCGGTCGATCTGCTCGGCCGCGAGTTGGGCTGGAAATTCGAGGCAACGCACGACGAAATCGTTCGCTGCAGCGCCGCCGTCGTGAATGACGAAGCCGTCGCGCTGGTTCAGGAAGCCGGCAGCGAGGACTGGTGGAGCGGCCACGCCAATGGGCGGAGAGTCCGCTGGCGGCGAATATCCAACGTTTTGCGCGGCTGGAGGAGGTGGACTGCGACAAATTCGCCGCCGTGCTGTGGATCAGCCAGCGCGACATGCCGGCTGATTTCGCCGCCCAACTGGCCGGCAAGCGGGTGATTTACCGCCCTTCGGACAAGGCATGAAAATCGCCCTTGGTCTCGGCTGCGACCGGGGTACGCCTGCTGCCACCATTGCCCAATGCATCAATGAAGCGCTGGCCGCCTGCGGTGCGACGCTTTCCGATGTCTGGGCGGTGGCCAGTATCGATCTCAAGGTCAACGAAAGCGGTCTGTTGCATGTGATCGAGGAAAACGGCTGGCCCTGTCTTTTTTACTCCGCGACGGCACTTGCTGCGGTCGACGTGCCAAATCCCTCAAAAACCGTCCTCAAATACACCGGCACGCCGTCAGTTTCCGAAGCGGCGGCTTTGCTGGCGGCGAATGCCGATCAGTCCCATTTGATTCTCGAAAAACACAAGTTGCGCGGCCCGGACGGGCGTAATGCAACTGTTTCCATTGCAAGGATTGCCCCATGAACGCCCCAACACCTACGCCTGAAACCCTCAAGAAAACCGGAAAAATCATGCTCGTCGGCCTCGGCCCGGGCAGCAACGATCACCTCACCGCCCGCGCCCGCGCCGCCATCGCCGAGGCCGACACCATCATCGGCTACGTCACCTACATCCGCCTGGTCGCCGATCTGGTGGTCGGCAAGGAAGTCATCAAGAAGTCGATGACCGAGGAACTCGACCGCGCCATCGAATCACTGGAGCGCGCCAGCCAGGGCAAGAAAGTGGCGCTGATTTCCTCGGGCGATGCCGGGGTTTACGGCATGGCCGGACCAACCTTCGAGGTACTTTTTCAGGCTGGCTGGACGCCGGATTCCGGTATCGAAGTCGAGATCATCCCCGGTGCCTCGGCCCTGAACACCTGCGCCGCGCTGGTCGGTGCGCCGCTGACCCACGACTTCTGCGCCATTTCGCTCTCCGACCTGCTGACGCCGTGGCCGACCATCGCCCGCCGGCTCGATGCCGTCGCCTATGCCGATTTCGTCGTCGCGCTCTACAACCCGAAAAGCGGCCGCCGCACGCAACAGATCGTCGAAGCGCAGCGCCTTTTCCTGCGCCATCGCGATCCGCAAACGCCGGTCGCCATCGTCAAATCGGCCTACCGCCCGAAACAGCGGATCGAATTCACTACGCTGGAAAAAATGAATGAATGCGACATCGGCATGTTGTCCACAGTGCTGATCGGCAATTCCAACACTTTCGTCAAACACGGCCTGATGGTGACGCCGCGCGGCTACGCCAACAAATACGCCGTTGAAGATGGCGAGCGCAATACCCACGACGGCGAACAAGCCGGCCGCTCGCTTTCCACCGGCCTCAATGGCTGGATGGCGAGCATTCAGGCCAGTGGCAAGAGCGCCGCCGAACTGGCTGTTTTGCATCGCCTGCCGGAAGACTACATCGCCGCCGTTTTGCTTACCGAGATCGCGGAGGAAGGCGAAGCCAACGAAATCGAAGCTTGAGCGAGGTCGTCAAACCCGGCTTTCGCCCCTAGCACCGGCCCGTACTGCTCGCTCAACGACAAAGGCCAGGCGCTGTTCGATAGTTTGGCGGACGAATCAAGACCGCCGGGCGCTGGTGGCTGGCCGGCGGCGAACTTGACGCCGAAGCACTCAAGTGGATTCCCACCATCGCCCCCGGTAGCCGAGAAATAGAATGGCTGCGCTTCGCCGGCCAAGCATTGACCAAGCAAAACGATGCTCAGGCGCAGAGCTTGCTGATCGAGCGCGATGGGCAGCCGCAACCGGCGCTAACGCTTGATGAAATCGGGCTGGCCGGCCAAAAATTCTGACCCGAGACAAATGTTACGGTCGACTGGCTAAATCAGCCAGATTTTCGCTACTACCCGCTACGCCACGCCCCGCGCAGCTTCCCCGTCACCCGCCTGAGCTTCGCCGACACCGAATACAGCATCTTCTATATCACCCAGGAAAGCGGCTACATCAGCCTCCTCGCCAACCACCACGACAGCGCCCCACTCGTCGTCCAACCGTGGGCGCGTGACCTCAGTCATCGTGGTGCATTTTTTGTTCGGCGGAGCGCTCTCCCTGAGCGGCTGCCTGTTGGGCTGGCGCAGGATAAAGCGAAGTCAGGCTGGCGGGGGGGGGCTGGTACTCGGCCAATCCGGCCGTTCGAGTTTTCGCGGCTTGGGACCAGTAATACACGGTCCACCCGCCGTCGAATTATAGAATCGCCGTTACGAGCAGCAATGTATTGATATGCAGCCACATAGCAATTGTTCTGTTGACATTCACGTTTTAAGACCGATACCCGCTTCGTTATAGCCGGACCAAATTAGCGCACCGTTAAATCAAAAAATCAAACCATTATTCATGCCTTAGGCATTTATCACTCGCATGCCACTCAGCAAACTGATAGATTGCACGTTTGCGACTAAAACAGACTTTATGCGACCCGAACCCGTTATACCGGAGTGCCGCCTTGACTGCTGAACCTTGGGCGTCCGTGGATCAGATTGCCGAGCATCTGGGGGTCACCCGCGACTCGATCTACCGGTGGATCGACCGTAAAGGCCTGCCTGCGCATCGCGTAGGGCGGCTATGGAAGTTCCAAGTGTCAGAGGTTGATGGCTGGGTGCGCGCAGGCGGTGCCAACGAAGAAAAAGAGCACGAGTAAGGGGAGAGTGCACGACATGGACAAATGCCAGCTCAGTGAGCGCGATATCTGCACCAAGTTCATCACGCCTGCCATCGTGCAGGCGGGCTGGCAGCAGCATCAGTTCCGCGAGGAAGTGAGGCTTACCGATGGCCGCGTGATGGTGCGTGGCAAGCTTGCGGCACGCATTAAAAATCCAGATGCAAAAGGTGGCCCGAAGCGTGCCGACTTCGTCCTCTACGCCCGCCCCAACGTTCCCATTGCCGTCGTTGAAGCCAAACAAGCGAAGTTTTCTGTGGGGCACGGCCTGCAGCAGGCGCTGGCCTATGCCGAAATGCTGGACGCTCCCTTTGCCATCAGCAGCAACGGCAGTGGTTTTTTGATTCATGACCGTACCGGCATTACCCAGCCCGTCGAGCGCGAGCTCCAGCTCAGCGAATTTCCTTCATTGGATGATCTTTGGCCGCTGTACCAACAGTGGAAAGGGCTGGCCGCGCCCGAAGCCGTCAAACTCATCGAGCAACCGTTCTACACCGACGGCAGCGGCCGCGAACCGCGTTACTACCAGCGCGTAGCCATCAACCGCGCCGTCGAAGCCATTGCCAAAGGCCAACAACGCGTGCTGCTGGTCATGGCCACCGGCACCGGCAAAACCTACACCGCATTCCAGATCATCTGGCGCATGTGGAAGGCCAAGGCCAAAAAACGCATCTTGTTTTTGGCCGACCGCAACATCCTCGTCGATCAAACCATGCAGCAAGACTTCGCACCCTTTGGCGAGGTCATGCACAAGGTCACCAATCGCGAGATCAAGAAGAACTACGAAATCTATCTTGCCCTTTATCAGGCGGTCACCGGCAAGGAAGAATGGAAGCAGATCTACAAGCAGTTCCCGGCCGATTTCTTCGACCTGATCGTTGTCGATGAATGCCACCGGGGCAGTGCAGCAGACGATTCAGCCTGGCGCGATGTGCTCGAATACTTCAGCAGTGCCACGCACATCGGCCTGACCGCCACGCCGAAAGAAACCAAGGAGGTCAGCAACGCCACCTACTTCGGCGAACCGATTTACACCTATTCGCTCAAGCAGGGCATCGAAGACGGGTTCCTTGCGCCGTACAAAGTCATTCGCATCGCCACCGATGTCGATGCCGTGGGCTACACGCCCGAAAAAGGCAAGGTCGACAAGCTCGGCCAGGCGGTTGAGCAACGCCAGTACAGCACCAAGGATTTCGACCGCACGCTGGTGCTGGAAAAACGCACCAAGCTCGTTGCCAGCAAGGTGTGGGAATACCTCAAGGCCACCGATCCGATGGCCAAGACCATCGTCTTTTGTGACGATCAAGACCACGCCGAACGCATGCGGCAGGAGCTGGTGAAGCTGATCCCGGCCGCGGCCAGCAACCGCCGCTACGTGATGCGCATCACCGGCGACGACAACGAAGGCAAGGCCCAGCTCTCCTACTTCATCGACAACGACGAGCCTTACCCGGTCATCGCCACCACCTCCAAGTTGCTCACCACCGGCGTTGATGCCAAGACCTGCAAGCTCATCGTGCTGGACCAGAACATCAACTCGATGACCGAGTTCAAGCAGATCATTGGCCGTGGCACCCGCCTGCGTGAGGACTACCAGAAGCTCTACTTCACCATCATGGACTTCAAGGGTGCCACGCGCCTGTTTGCCGACCCGGATTTCGATGGCGAGCCCGTGGTGATCTACGAACCCAAGCCCGACGAACCTGTAGTTCCACCAGACATCGTGCCGCCGGAAGGCACGAATCCACCGGGTGTCGGGGAACCTGAACCTCCACCGTATGGACCTGGAGCGACGGGTGGCGATGACCCCGGCGGCGATATGGGCGGTGGCGGCCGTATCAAATACGTGATCGACGACGTCAATGTGCGCTTGGCCGTGGAGCGTTCGCAATACCTCGATGCCGACGGCAAGCTCATCACCGAGGACTACCGCGTTCTACTCAAGGACGACATCCGGAAAGCGCTGCAAGCCGAATTCGGCACCATGACTGACTTCCTGCGCCGCTGGAACAGTGCCGAACGCAAGCAGGCCGTACTGGAAGAACTGGCCGAGCATGGCGTACCGTTGGAAATCCTGCAGCAGGCGGTTGCCAACGGCAGTGAACTGGATGTTTTTGACTTGGTTGCCCACGTCGCCTTCGATCAAAAACCACTCACCCGTCGCGAGCGGGCCAACAACGTCAAGAAGCGCGATGTTTTTGGCAAATACGGCGAGCAGGCCCGCGCCGTACTTGAAGCCCTGCTCGACAAATTCGCCGACCACGGCGTTCAAGACATTGAAGACGCCAAGGTGCTGGAGCTACCGCCCTTCGATCAGTTTGGCAGCAAAACCCAAATCCGGCGCGGCATTTTCGGCAGCGTCGAGCAATACACCCAAGCCGTGCACGAGCTCGAACAAGCCCTTTACGACTTACCTGAACAAAAGCAAGCCTAATTTCCTGTCAGGCCTAACGAAAAGAGCACCAAGCAATGAATCTCAGCAGCACCATCAAATCCATCCAGGACATCATGCGCAAGGACGACGGCGTCGACGGCGACGCCCAGCGCCTCGGCCAGCTCACCTGGATGCTCTTCCTCAAGGTCTTCGATCAGCGTGAGGAGGAATGGGAAGACGACGCCAAGGATCAGGGCAAGTCGTACGCATCCCCTTTCCCCGAAGAATTCCGTTGGCGAAACTGGGCGGCGTATGTGCCGGGCAAAGATGGCAAGAAGCAGCCACAGATCGCGCCCAGCGAGATCATCAGCTTCGTCAATAACCGGCTGTTCCCTCAGCTCAAAGAGCTGGACGCCGCCAAAGGCGCCCAGCAAGCGGTGATCCGCAGCGTCTTTGAAGATGCCAACAACTACATGAAATCCGGCACACAGTTGCTCGCCGTCATCGAGAAACTTGAAGAAGCCATTCACTTCGATGACTTCAAGGAGCGGGCCCAACTCGGTGACGTGTACGAACAAATGCTCAACGACTTGCGCGGCGCCGGCAACGCGGGCGAGTTCTACACCCCACGAGCCATCACCGCCTTCATGGCCGACCGCGTCAACCCGCGTCTGGACAAGCGCGAAACCGTAATGGACCCAGCCTGCGGCACCGGTGGCTTCTTGACGGCGGCCATCGACCACTTCCGCAACCAGATCACTACCAAATCCAGTGCCGAAGACAAACGTGCCATTGAGACGCTGATTCACGGCATCGAAAAAAAGCAGCTGCCCCACCTGCTGTGCACCACCAACATGCTGCTGCACGGCATCGACGTGCCCAGCCAGATCGAGCATCGCAACACGCTGGGCATCGGCTGGAACGAATGGAACGCCAACGACAAGGTCGATTGCATCATCACCAACCCGCCCTTTGGCGGCTATGAAGATGATGGCGTCGGCAGCGACTACCCGGCCGACCTGCGCACCCGCGAAACCGCCGACATGTTCATGGCGCTCATCATCAAGAAGCTGCTCAAGGAAAACGGCCGTGCCGCCGTGGTGCTGCCCGATGGCTTTTTGTTTGGCGATGGCATCAAGGGCACGCTGAAAAAACTGCTGCTGCGCGACTGCAAGCTGCACACCATCATCCGTTTGCCCAAGGGCGTGTTCGCACCATATACCACCATCAAAACCAACCTGCTGTTCTTCACCAAGGGTGCCACGGTGGACGATGGCACTGAGCACTTCCACACCGACACCATCTGGTTCTGCGAGCACACCTACCCTACGGGATACAAAAGTTACTCAAAAACCAAGCCGATTCGAATTGAAGAGTTCGACCCGATCAAAGACTGGTGGGGAGACGAAGCTGATAACTTTACCAAGCGTGAGCAATACAACGCCGATCCAGATATAACTGACAAAAAAGCCTGGAAGGTCGATTTCAAAACTAAGCGCGAGCAAGCCGAAGCTGCCGCAAAGCCGCACTGGCAACGCGCCGAAGACCTGAATAACCAGGCCGCCGCGCTGGAAGGCGAAGCGGGCGACTTGCGCAAGAGCCTGGTCGGCACCACCGACGCCGCCTACCGCGAAACGGTCGACGCCCAGATTGCCGAACTGCGCGCCAAAGCCGAACCGCTGCGCCTGCAAGCGCGTGATGCGCAGGCAGCGGGCGACCGCATCTACTGGCCCATCTTCAACCTCGACATCAAAAACCCCAACGCGCCGGAAGAAGAAACCCACGACCCGGACGTGCTGCTGGAGAAATACAAAAAACTGCTGGGCGAAATCGAAGAAACCGAAAACCAGCTCAAAAGCGAACTGGCCGCCGCACTGGCGCATCACTTCAGCCCGGAGGCCGAAGCATGAAGCCCGTGGCACCGGAGATCGCCGCACCGCAATTGCTGGGCGACATCCGCCAACTGATCGAACAAAGCCGTGGCCAACTGGCTGCTGCGGTCAACAGTGCGCTGACGATGCTTTATTGGCACATCGGCCACCGCATTCGCACCGAAGTGCTGAGCAGCGAACGCGCCACCTACGGCGAGCAGATTGTCTCGGCACTGTCGAGACAATTGGCAGCCGACTACGGGCGCGGCTTCTCCAGCAAAAACCTGCGCCACATGCTACGTTTTGCCGAAGCCATTCCGTCGGAGGAAATTGTCTCCGCAGTGCGGAGACAATTGAGCTGGACGCACATCAAAACCCTGATCTACATCGACGATCCGCTCAAACGCGACTTCTACCTGCAAATGTGCCAGCAGGAAGGCTGGAGCACCCGCACCCTGCAAGACCGGCTGGACTCCCAGCTCTTCGAGCGCACCGCCTTGTCGAAGCAACCCGAGCAACTGCTGGAACAAGAGCTGGCCACCCTGCGCCAAACCGGCACCATCACCCCGGCCTTGGTACTGAAAGACCCCTACATACTGGACTTCCTCGGCCTGCAGGACCGCTACCTGGAAAAAGACCTGGAAGACGCCATCCTGCGCGAGCTGGAAAACTTCCTGCTGGAACTGGGCGCGGGTTTCACCTTCGTCGCCCGCCAAAAACGCATCCAGATCGACAACGACGATTTCTATATCGACCTGCTGCTCTACAACCGCCGCCTGAAAAGGCTGGTGGCCATTGAGCTTAAGCTGGGCGATTTCAAGGCCGCCGACAAAGGCCAGATGGAGCTTTACCTGCGCTGGCTGGCGAAATATGAACAAGAGCCCGGCGAGGCACCGCCCTTGGGCATCATCCTGTGCAGCGGCAAAAAGCAGGAGCAGATCGAATTGCTCGAACTGGACGCCAGCGGCATCCACGTCGCCGAGTACCTCACTACCTTGCCACCCAGGGAAGTGCTGCAAGCTAAGCTGCATGAAGCCATCGCCCGCTCACGCGCCCGGCTGGAAAACCGTGGAGAGGACGCCTGATGGACGCGCAGCAGTTTCTGGCGGAATTTGGGCATATTGCGAATGCGCCGGGGGGAGTTCAGCAGCTCCGTGAAATGGTGTACCAGCTGGCCATTACGGGCACATTGACGTCTCAACTCGATACTGATGGCGATGCGCGTGAGTTACTGGCCGATATCTCAACATTACGGGATCGGCTAATTCGTGAAAAAGCGTACAAGCGCCTGCCAAAGCTGGAGGCTGAAGCGCTTGATATTCCGTCAGCCATAGAGCTCCCTGCCACATGGTGTTGGACACGCCTTCTTGACCTTGGCGAAATTAGCCCGCGAAACGATGCACCAGACGAAGCTGCTGCGTCGTTTATCCCGATGAGCGGATTCTCAGAATTCCACATGGGGGCACTTGCACCAGAGGCTGAAAAGTGGGGGCGTATAAAGAAGGGCTTTACTCACTTCAGAAATGGCGATGTCGTCGTTGCCAAGATCACGCCATGTTTTGAGAACGGCAAGGCGGCGGTTATTGATGGTTTGGAGCACAGCATCGGCGCAGGCACGACCGAACTTCACGTATTCCGGCCGATTCACTCCGGCATATTACCGGGGTACATCTACCTGTTTTTGCGGTCGCCGTATTTCGCTATTGAAGGCGAAAAGAACATGACAGGCACCGCAGGCCAAAAGCGATTGCCCACGGAATATTTTGCGACCCGCGCCTTGCCGCTGCCACCGTCCACCGAGCAATCCCGCATCGTCGCCAAAGTCGATGAGCTGATGGCCTTGTGCGACAAACTGGAAGCACAGCAGCAGGCCCGCCGCAAACTGCAAAACAAGCTGCGCCAGTCCACCCTGCAAGCCGTCGCCAGCGCCACCAGCCCGCACGAACTGCAAACCACCTGGGCACGCCTGGCCGACAACTTCGGGCGGCTGTTTCATGCGCCGGAGGATGTCGCCGATCTCAGAAAAATGGCATCAGAACTTGCAATTCGCGGTGCGCTTGATGTCTTCAGTGAACCAACTGATACATCAACAGTTGATGTCTACTTGGCAGAGTTAGGGAGAAGGAAATCAGGCAAGCGATTCGCAAAATCTGTACAAGCGGATGAGGAAATTCCGCTCCCGAATGGATGGCGGTGGGTTCTGTTAGAAGATTTGTTGTCTGATTCCGAATCAGGCTGGAGTCCAAAATGCGAAGCGGAACCCCGGCGTGACGGTGAATGGGGCGTGCTCAAGGTTAGTGCGGTGACATGGGGCACCTTCAATCCAAACGAGAACAAACGTCTTCCGCTTTCGCTTGAGGCCAGACCTGCGTGTGAAGTAAAGTCAGGCGACTTCATGCTATCCCGCGCAAACACTGCCGAGTTAGTGGCGCGGAGTGTTATCGCGCCTGATAACTGCCCAGAGAAGCTTTTAATGAGCGACAAAATTGTTCGCCTGAATCTCTTGGATAACGCTCTTAAACCGTGGGTGAATCTGGTAAATAACTCGGATTTGGCTCGTACGTACTACAAGGAACGAGCGACTGGAACCAGTGATTCGATGCGCAACGTATCACGCCAAGTTATCCACGAGCTGCCGATTCCGCTTCCTTCTCTGAAAGTGCAGGAGCGTGTTTTGCTCGCTTTAAGTCGCCTGCTTCGCTATTGCGACTCATTAGAACAACAAGCCGCTTCTCGCATGAGGCTGAGTGCCCAACTTTCGGCAAGTGCCGTCGCCAGCCTCACCGGCATCGCCATCGAACAAGAGGAGGAACCCATGAAAGCCCCGCAAACCGAATTGATTGCCCCGCTGCGCTTGGGCGCCGCCCCCGATATCAAAGCCCAGGCGCCGCTGGCCACCATCCTCGCCCGCCACCACGGCGAAATGAGCGCCAAGGATTTATGGCAGCGCTTCGGCGGCGAGATCGACGCCTTTTACGCGCAGCTGAAAACCGAGGTGGCTCACGGCTGGATTCTGGAACCGGCCCCCGCCGAGATGCGCGAAAAGCCAGCCGACGTGGTGAGCGCCTGATATGCAGCTGCTGCGCATCCGTATCCCGGCCTTCCGCAATCTGCGCGATCTCGACATTGCTTTCGCCTCGCACTTGCCGCCCACTGCGGGGGCGTCGGCTGATGCGCAGCCCAAACCCATCCGCAGCCACGCCCTGATCGGCCAGAACGGCACCGGCAAGTCCAACCTGATCGAAGCGCTGATCACCATCTTCCGCGATGTGGATCTGGACCGCGAAGCTGCTTTCGATTACGCGCTGGAGTACAGCATTCGCGGCCACGCGGTGCGCATCGAGGCGGATACCGCCAAGCAGAAGCGCCCTTATGTGTGGGTGGACGGCAAGGCCGAATCGCAGGGCCATCTGCTGAAAAACCGCGAGCTGCTGCCCGCCCACATCTTTGCCTACTACTCGGGCCGCAACGAGCGTATAGAAGCCTTGTTTCAGGAGCACCAGCGCCGTTTCAACCAGCGCCAGGAAATCACCACGGATGAGGTGCTGACAGGCGCAACACTGAGTGCTTTCACCGACTCGGCAAGGTTTTTAGGCCTAGAACAAGAGCTGCGTAAATTCAACGGGAAACAAGAAAAAGATCTGGATAGTGATGAGCTTGCTGAACTTCACAGAATTCAGCTTGAGCTCAAGCCCTTTGAAGAGCAAAGAGCGCAATTTTTGGAGCGAACCGAAGCACGTAATCGAGGGCGGCTTGCGCAGCTCGGCGACGACCGCCTGCGCCGCCTGTTTTACTGCCGTGGTGGCCATAGCCAGCTGGTGCTGCTAGCCTGTCTGCTGTCCGACGACCCTGTGTTTCAGAAGGTGCTCAATAACCTGCATATCGAATCGCTGGAGTCGGCCTTGTTCGTGTTGAAGGAGCCGCACCGCCTGCGCGAAAAGCGCCGTGGCGGCAAGTTCGACGAACAGGAGTTGAACGAAGGCGACTCGCGCTTCTGGTATGCGCGTGGCAATGTGGTCAGCGAATTCCTCGACAAGCTCTGGCAAGTGGCCTGGGCACCCATCGAGCAGGAAGCCACCAAGCAAATCGACTTCCGTGGCCGAAGCGAAAACAGAAGCAGCTCTACCTGTTCGTGCCCAGCCAGGACAAGCTCAAGCAACTCGGCGAGCTGGTCGGCGGCACCGACAGCTTCTTCCGCTATGCCGAAGGCGCTTATATCGGCGACCTGATCGACGAAGTACGCATCACCGTCAAGAAACGCGATGAGCACGGCGGCAAGGTGAGTTTCACTCAACTCTCCGAAGGCGAGCTGCAAATGCTCACCGTGCTGGGCCTGATGCGCATCACCCGCGAAGACCACTGCCTGTTCCTGCTTGATGAGCCGGACACCCACCTGAACCCAATCTGGAAGCTGCGCTATTTCGACGATATCGAAGGCGTATTGGGCGATATCCACGCCGGTGCGTTCAGCAGCGCGTTTTCTAGCGCTTTTGATACATCAGCAGGGCAATCGCAAATCCTCATTACCACCCACGACCCGATGATGGTGGGCAGCCTCAAGCGCGAGCAGGTTCATATCCTGCGCCGCGATGGTGGGCGCACGGTGGTGGATGTGCCTGACGAACACCCGCAAGGCATGGGCGTGACCGGGCTGCTCAATAGCGAGCTGTGCGGCCTCTCATCCACGCTGGACATCCAAACCGAGCGCCGCTTGTTCCGGCGCAATGAATTGTTCGTGAAATCGCCGCGCACGCCCGAGGAAGATGCCGAGTTGAGCCGCTTGTCTGCCGAACTGGCCGACCTCGGTTTTTCCACCGCCGACTTCCGTGACCCAGACTACGCGCTGTTCGTGCGCAAGATGGCGCAACACCGCCGCTTCCGCAAACCCACGCTCACGCCAGAGGAGCAGGCCGATCAAGATGCGATTGCCGATTCCATCATCGACGAAATCCTGCGTGAGGAGGATGGCCAGTGATCTGGATCGACATGGAGCACAAGCGGCCCACCGATACCGACATCCCGAACTGGGTGCCGTGGACGCAAGCGCAATGGGATGCCTGGCTGGCGAAATCGGCCCAGCTGGTGGCTGATCTGGCCGCCTTGGATGCCGCGGGAAATCGTGATGAACGCAACGCACTGATTGACGCCAACAGCACTCACTGGGGAGCCTTGAAGGAATGGATGTTGGCCTTGTCGGCAGGCAAGTGCTGGTTTTCAGAAGTGCGCGAGCTGTACTCGCACTATGACGTGGAACACTTCCGCCCCAAGAAAGAGGCCAAAGCCCTGGATACCAGCCTGCGCGATGGCTACTGGTGGCTGGCTTTCGATTACATGAATTTCCGCGTGTGCGGCAATGTCGGCAACCGCAAGAAAGGCGGCTGGTTTCCGCTCAAGGATGGCTCACTGTGCTCTACGCATGCACAGCAATGCGAGGAATCCGAAACGCGCTACCTGCTTGACCCGATTGATGACGACGACGTGTCACTGATTGCCTTCGATGAAGAAGGCAAGGTCATTCCCATGCTTGGGTCTTCTGCGTGGGAGCAGAAACGCGTCAACGAGACGGTAAAACGGCTCAAACTGAATGAGCATGCACCGTTGGCCGAGGCCCGTCGCAAGGTGTGGCAGCAGGTAGACAGGTTGATCGACGACTTTACGAAGGCCAAAGCCCGTTGTGGCGCTGGCAATAACCCGGCGGCCAAGGCGAAGCTGACCGAAGTTCGGGCCCGCGTACGCGAGATGACCAGCCCAGCTGCCGAACTGTCGGCGGTCGCCCGTTGGTGCTTGCTATTGCGCAATGACCCTCAACTTTCCAAATTGGTAGGGTGAAGCACGGAAGATAATACTGATGCTGTGGCGGCACTGGGTAGCGAGAATTGGGCGATTGAACAAAACCAGCACTGAGGTTGATGTGGATGACCCGTATGCTGCCTTCCAGATTCCGGATGATTTGATGTGGTAGTTTGGATAGTTGTTGGATCGCTCCGACTTTCGGGGCTTATATTTTTTCAGGAATGTCATGATCAACAAATTTACCAGGATGCTTCTTGCCGCTTCGTCGGCGCTTTGGCTCACCGCTGCGCTCGCTGAAAATCCGGGGCACCAGCATCATCACGATTTCCCGAAAGATGTTGATGCATTCCACGCGGTGCTGGCGCCGATTTGGCATGCACGCCCCGGCAAGGAACGTTCGCGCAACGCCTGTGCCAAGGCCGCCGACATGGAGCAATTGGCCAAGGGTATCCAGTCATCAGACGCAACCCCGCTCGTCGCCGCGATTGGCGCTTTGCAAAGCAAATGCAAAGGCAAGCTGGCCGATGTGGATGCGGCGTTTTTTGACGTCCATGAGGCTTTCCATCGCCTGATTGACGCCCCCGCGCCCGCCGCAAAGCCTTGAGGCTACCCAAATCAGGGGTGAGCGACGCCACAGCACGCCAGGCGGCAAATGTTACGGTCGACTGACTAAAAGCACCAATTTTTTACAGCTGCCCGCGCCGGCTACCCGGCTTTTTTTGGATTACGCACTTATTTAGATGAACTCGCCACCTGGCGTCGCCGCCCTGACCATCAACACGCGTATTTCACATACGGTGCGTACCCTCACCGTACGTGATGATCTGGTGGGTTGGGTGATTTCTGGGCGCAAGCGTTTATGCACCCCGCACGGTGACCAGCAGTTTTGCGCCAATGAGGTGTTTCTCATCCCGCGTTCAACCCAATGGGATGTGATCAATGAGGCTGATCCGGGTGGCGCCTATCAGGCACGCATCATCAGTTTTGCGCCGCAACTGCTTGAACAGTTTTTTGGGCGTTTTGGTCAGTTTGCTGCGGCCCCTGTCTTGCGCAGCTGCGCGATGACCAAAGCGGATGAGGCTTTTATGGCCACCTTCAGTCATACCCTGGCTGCGCTTGAAGATCCCTTGGTTTCAAATGCCGTTCGCGAACACCGGGCGCAGGAAGTCTTGTTACTACTTGCCGAGCGTGGCCTGGTTTTTACACCGATGAGCAGTTTGAGCTGGACTGACCGGGTGTACCGCCTGGTCGGGCAGCGCCCCGAGTTTGATTGGACGATGGCGAGCGTATCGCGTGCCTTCCTGCTCACTGCCAGCACCCTGCGGCGCAGATTGGTTGAAGAAGGCACCTCGGTCAGTCAATGCGTGCGCGAGGCTCGCCTCGAAACGTCGATGGCCTTGCTGCAATCATCCAATCTTCAGGTTTCAGAAATCGCGGCGCGTTGTGGATACAACTCGCATAGCCGGTTTTCTGCCGCATTTCGCCAGCGCTTTGGCTATGCGCCGTCCCGCTTGCGCTCCTGAAACCGGGCTCATGGACTGCGGCGCACAGCAATTGACGCGCCTGAGCTAACGCGCCGCGCATCATCTTGTCATCATTGGCGTTCCTCATTTTCTGGAGTGCCCAATGATGCGTAAACTTCTTTTTGCTGCTGCGCTTGCCGCTACGTCGACTTTCACTCTGGCTGCCGACTTCGAGCTCCGCAGCCCGGACATCAAGCCCGGCAGCATGATCGACAAGCGTTTCGAGTTCAATGGCTTTGGTTGTTCCGGCGAAAACAAATCGCCGGCTTTGCAGTGGCGTGGCGCGCCGGCTGACACCAAGAGCTTTGCGGTCACCGTATACGATCCTGATGCGCCGACTGGTTCGGGTTGGTGGCACTGGTCCGTCATCAATCTGCCAGCCGAAGTGAACGCCTTGGCGGCGGATGCCGGTGCCGTCGGTGGCGCCAAGCTGCCCGCAGGCGCCAGCCATGTGCGTATCGATTTCGGTGTTGCAGGATGGGGCGGCGCCTGCCCGCCGCAAGGTGACAAGGCGCATCGCTACATCTTTACGGTTTATGCCCTGAAGACCGCCAAGCTGGAGATACCCGCTGATTCCACCGCAGCACTGGCCGGCTACATGATCAATGCGAATGCAATTGGCAAGGCCAGCTTTGTGGCCAACTATGGTCGCGCCAAGCCAAACTGATCGCCCCGCGCCGCTCCCTGTGATTTTTTGCGTGCATTCCAGCACCTGGAGTGCACGCCAGGCCGCGCTCAATCGAGCAGCATGGCCTCACGCAGCGCCGCCGGGAGCAGTTTTCTGTGCCAAAAATCATCATGGCCGAAATTGTTTTCAACCCGGATCGCGCAGCCTTTTTCCAGGGCCAATTGTGTCGGCTTGCCGCCTTCGCGCAACTTGGCGGCGTCCATCCGCTTGCCCAGCGCCACGCCGGATAAGCAAAACGGCTTGCCAATTTCAGTGATTTTCATCCAGACGGTTCGATCAAGCGGCACAGGTACAGCAACACCGATGGCGCGTTTCGAGAGCACATCTGCTTCGGTGTTTTCTTCGCGCGGAATCCAGCGAAGGCTCACATTTGGAATCAGAGCCTTCAGTTCGAGCACGGTCTTGCAGAAATGGACCAACCCCGGTGCGTTGATCAACCACTCGCCGTTAACTTGCTTGATGACGAGCTGACTGTCGCCATAGACGATGAGATTCTGCACCTGAGCCGTAACGGCCGCATCGAGCACGGCCATCAGCGCGCAGTATTCGGCCTCGTTGTTCGTTCCCTGGCCGATTTCCTGAGCGATCTCGACGATCTGCCCGGCTGGCCCTTTAAGAACCGCACCGATACCGCGAATCCCCGGATTACTGTGCTTCGTCGCCCCGTCGAACCAGGCGTGCCAGATGCTGTTGTCCATTCAATTATTTCTCCATTTATGGCGCAATGCTAACCAAGTTCATACCACCAGCCAGTGATATTTGAACCTGGGCAACAAGCCCTGATACCCTAGCCGAATATACCGTATACAGTAGCCATACCAAACACAAACCACTACCGGTAGTAGCATCACACTTGACGCCTGATCCTTCATGCCAATAGAATCGGCGTCTGTTGAAGGTTCCCCACTGTGGGGATTAAAAGGGAATCCGGTGCCGAGTCCAACTCGAAATCCGGAGCTGCCCCCGCAACTGTTATCGGCGAGCGCTTCGCCATTCTTGCCACTGGGTCACACCGGGAAGGCGGCGAAGCGCGATGAACCGAGAGCCAGGAGACCTGCCGCAACAACTTTCCAACCAAAGATGGGGCGGGGTGTCCCTGACGAAAGGTTTGTGCGTGCAGCTGCTTTTTTTCGTTCGTGAGGTTCGTCCGGCATCGGGATATTTTGCCCCTTGCTGCCGCCCTGCGTCCGGCGCCCCCCTTCGATTCTCCGCCCCCTCGCCCGGAGAATCACCATGCCCTCGAATGTTCTAGCCCGCCTCCTCCAAAGCAACTCCGGCAAACCGTCGCTGCTTGCCACCGCCATAATGTTGGCTTTTTCCGGCAACTTGCACGCCGCCGGCGTTCCCACCCTGCAGGAAGTCACCGTCAGCAGCGGTGCCCATGATCTGACCGGCGTCGCCGATTCGGCTACCGAAGGCACGGTGACCGCCAAGCAGCTCGCCAACCGCCCGCTGTTGCGCCCCGCCGAAGTGCTCGAAACCATTCCCGGCATGGTCGTCACCCAGCACTCGGGCGACGGCAAGGCCAACCAGTATTTTCTGCGCGGCTTCAATCTCGACCACGGCAGCGACTTCGCCACCCACCTGATGGGCATGCCGGCCAACATGGTCAGCCACGCCCACGGCCAGGGCTACATGGACCTCAATTTCCTGATTCCCGAACTGATCGGCAGCGTCAAATATCGCAAGGGGGTTTATGCCGCCGAAGATGGCGATTTTGCGACCACCGGTAGCGCCCGCATCGACTACCTGCGCCAACTCGACCACAGTTTTGTCGACATCGGCTTGGGCCAGAACAACTACCGCCGGGTACTGGCGGCGGGTGGCAAAGAATTCAACGGCTTCAATCTGCTCGGCGCCCTCGAGGTCAGCGGTAACGACGGCCCGTGGGATCAGCCGGAAAATCTCAAAAAGTACAACGGCGTGCTGCGCCTGACTTCCGGTACGGCAGCCAACGGTTTTTCACTGACCGGCATGGCCTATCAGGCCGACTGGACAGCTACCGAGCACGTGCCAGAACGGGCCATTACCAGCGGTGAAATTGGCCGCTACGGTGCGCTCTCGCCCAACGATGGCGGCAAAACGCATCGCTACAGCCTGGCTGGCGATTGGGCGCAGACCACTGCGACAGGCGCCCGCAAGGCCAGTCTTTACGTCATCGACTACGGACTCAACCTGTTCTCCGCCCCCTCCGGCTACATCAGCGGTGCGCAAGGCGACCAGCACGAACAGGCCGACGAACGCACGGTCTGGGGCGGCCAGGCCAGCCAGAGCTGGTTCCTCGGGCCAAACTGGAAAGACACCGAAATCACCGCCGGCCTGCAACTGCGCCACGACCGGATCAGCAAGGTCGGGCTGTACACCACGGAAAACCGTCGCCGTACCGGCACTGTGCGTGAAGACCGCATCGAGGAAAGCGCAGTCGCCGCGCTGATCGAAGCCCGCACGCAATGGACCGGCTGGCTGCGCACCAACCTCGGCCTGCGCCGCGACCAGATTGTCGCCAAATCCACTGCCCTGGGCGGCCAGTACAACATGGATAACGGCGGCAGCACCGATGCCGGCCAGACTAGCCCGAAACTCGGCGTCATCTTCGGCCCTTTCAATCTGCTTGGCCAAACCGAGTTTTACGCCAACTGGGGGCACGGTTTCCACAGTAACGACGCGCGCGGCGCCACCGCCCGGATCAATCCGCAGGATGGCTCGACCGCCGAAGCCGTGCCGCTGATCGTCAAGGCCAAGGGCAGCGAACTTGGCATGCGCGCTGCGCCGCTCAAAGGCTGGAGCAGCAGCCTGTCGATCTGGCAGATGGAACTGGCCTCGGAGCTGGTCTTCATCGGCGATGAAGGCATCACCGAGCCGAAAGGTGCCTCGCAACGCCACGGGGTTGAATGGTCCAACTACATCACGCCGGCTGACGGCTGGATTATCGACGCCGATATCGCCTGGTCGCAGGCTCGTTTCAAGGAGCCCAACCCGGACAACGGCGGCCGCCACGTGCCGAATGCCATCCCGCTCACCGCCTCGCTGGCGCTGACCACCGACAACGGCGGCCCGTGGTTCGGCGGCCTGCGCCTGCGCTACCTCGGCGCCTACGCGCTGGAGGAAACGGCCGAGCAGAAATCGAGCGCCTTCTGGATGGCCAACCTGAAAGCCGGCTACCGCTTCAGCCCCAAGCTTCAGGTCACGCTCGACGTGCTCAACCTCTTCGAAAAGCAGGCCAACGACATCGAATACTGGGGCGGCGCCTGCACCCGCAGCGAAACGCTGGGCGGCAGTTGCGGCGGTGGTATCGCCGGCAAGCTGGTGCATCCGCTGGAACCGCGCACTTTCCGGCTCGGCTTGCGCGCCAGTTTTTAAGCCGGCGGCGATTGCGATAGCGGCTGACTTTTTGAGGGCTGCTTGGTCAGTCGCTTGCTCGGCGCAACCGATCAGCTCTTTCGCCGTGATCACCCAAGCATGAATTAGCCTGTCAGTTGTTGACACTGATTCTCAATTACAGAATAATGCGACCCATTCTCGTTTGTATTCGGTTTCCCAATGAACCTGCCGCAAAAAACGCCTTACCCCGCCCAGCCGGTCGAAAACACGGCGGATCGCCCTCGCGTCGACAGCGAGCAATTGTTTCGTGGCGCCCCCGCTGTCGAAATCGAACATGCCGGCCAGCGTTACCTGTTGCGCGTCACCCGCGAGAACAAGTTGATCCTGACCAAATAGTTTCTCTCCGTTGTAAATCTCTCGTTTCCCGTAGCCAGCAAGCCAAAAGCCAGCGAGCCAAGGGTTTTTTCCCTAAGCATCGCCGGCGCAACCTGAAGAAAAGTTCATGAGTTACGCTTTGTCCTACGCCAGCTCCCGCCCCTCGTCAGCGAGGCGCAGCGGTTTGCTCGGCATTGTTATTGGTCTGCATATCGCCATTCTTCTGGTGGTGCTCGCCGCCAAAACAATCGTGCCACAGATCATGGAAATCCCGCTGGTTGTTGATCTGCTGCAAGCGCCCGAGGTTCAAAAGCCACCGGAGGCCAAGCCCTTGCCGATGGCCAAGGCACAGCCGGTCAAACAGCCGCGCACGCCTACCCCCAAAGCCCCGACACCGCTGATCGAAGCCACCACCAGTACCGCGCCGGCCCCCTCGGCACCGGTTGCCGTACCCCAGGAAAGCAAGCCGGCACCGCCCGCCCCCCCGGCCGAAGCGCCGATCAAACAGGCCCGTTTCGACGCCGATTACCTGAAAAATCCGGCCCCGGTCTACCCGCCGCTATCCAAGCGCATGGGTGAGGAAGGCAAAGTTATTTTGCGCGTTTTGGTCAATCCGCAAGGCACGGCCGACAACGTTGAAATCAAAACGTCGTCGGGCAGCCCGCGCCTCGACGAATCAGCCCAGAAAACCGTTCGTACCTGGAAATTCATTCCGGCAAAACGCGCCGACGAGCCGGTGCAAAGCTGGGTTCTGGTCCCCATTATTTTCAAATTGGAGCAATAAAAATGCAGGAAACAGCACAAGAAAACGCCTTCGGCTTTGCCCATCTGTGGGCCAGCGGTGACATCGTTTCGCACTCGGTCGCCGTCATTCTCGCCCTGATGTCGATTGCCAGCTGGTACCTGATTCTGGCCAAAACCTGGGACTGGTGGACGATGCGCCGGGCCGCCCGGGCCATGTCATCTTCTGGGCAGCAACCAGCGTCGCCGAAGGCATCGAACGCCTACGCGCCGCCGATCCGGCCAGCCCGTACGCCCAACTCGCCGAGCAAGCCAACTGCTGCAACCACGATTGCGAAGCGGTCACCGGCCGCTTGGCTTCCCGCTTCGACCCGGCCGAGCAAATGGAACGCGCCCTGCGCCAGCAACTTTCCAGCACTCAGGCAACGATGGAAAACGGTCTGACCCTGCTCGCCACGACCGGCGCCACCGCGCCTTTCGTCGGCCTCTTCGGCACGGTTTGGGGGATCTATCACGCGCTGGTCGCCATCGGCCTGTCCGGCCAGGCGGCACTGGAAAAGGTTGCCGGCCCGGTTGGCGAGGCGCTGATCATGACCGCCGCCGGCCTTGCCGTCGCGCTGCCCGCCGTCTTCGCCTACAACGCTTTCACCCGCGCCAACCGCGTCATCCTGGCCGATCTTGATGCCTTCGCCCACGACCTGCATGCCTTCTTTACCGTCGGCAAACCGTTCGTCGCCAACAGCGCCCAGATTCACCCGATGCGCGCCCGTGCCGCAGCCGAGGTGGCCTAAATGGCAATGGGTAGTTTCAACTCGCAACATCATCAGATGCCGACGGCCGAAATCAACATGACGCCGCTGGTGGACGTGATGTTGGTGCTGCTGATCATTTTCATCATCACCGCGCCGCTGATGACGCACTCGGTACCGGTTGATCTGCCGCGCGCCGCCAGCACGCCGACGCCGGAAAGCCGATGACGCTGCAGGTGTCGATCAACGCCGAGAACCAGATATTTGTCGGTTCTGAAGCGGTTGACCGCGGCATTCTCGAAACGAAGTTCCGTGAGGCCGTCGCCAAGGATGCCAGCGTCGAAATGCATCTAAAAGCCGACCGCAGCACGCGTTATGAGTCGGTGGCGAAACCATGAGCGCGGCCCGCCGTGCCGGGTTGACGAAGATTGGTTTCGTCACGCAGCCGGGCAGCGACGCACTGTGAAAAACCATTCCGTCATTCCCGCGCAGGCGGGAATCCATGCTCAGGGCAGTGCTGGATTCCCGCCTGCGCGCACTACTGTCCGGAATAAATTCATGCGAACAATCCGGGCTGTCGTTGATAGAAAGCGAGGCGTTGTTCTCGTCGTCTCTGGTCGCGTGCAACTTCGAGAGAGGGGCGTTGGAACAGTGAAGCGCGCTGCTTAGCGAGAGCATCCACAAACTGCCGTGGAAGGCGTGCGCCTTCTTGTAGGGCCAGCAGGAGTAGCTGATGAGTGCACAGAATCTGGATGCGCACGGCGTTCTCGCTGCGTCCGAGGAAACGTTTGATCTTCAGGTGCTGTGATCCATTTGAAGAACAACTCGATCTGCCAGCGATCCTTGGTGCTGGGCGATGACCGAAGCCGGAAGTGTCTGGGTCATTGGTCGCGAGGATCAAAGGGCGGCCCCTCTGTCAGGCCGAGCGACGACGATGCGCCGGAGTGGCTTCTCGTAGCGATTGCGCCTGCCACCGCCCTGATGTCGGTGAGGCGAAGCCGCACGATCTGATCTTCACAGAATCGTGTCGCGATTTGCCGCAGCGATAGGGCGTGAGGTGTCAACGCGCAGGGCAGCGTTGTATTGGAAGCGGGTGACGAAGCGAGCATGCTGGGCATCATGTTACCCCCCAGTTGTAGTCGCAGTAACCCTTGTCAAAGACGTAAGTGGCACCACGCTCAATCGGTAGCTTGATACCTTCGAAACGTCATTGACGTTGGCGGCAGTGAAGCTGTGCTCCGGGGATTTGTTCATGGGCGGCATACAGCAGATGCAACTTGATACCCTGGGTGGCGCGTGCTGTTGCCCTGCGTCCGGGCATCGAACCCGGCCCCTTCAGGGTGATCGATGTGGAATCGAGCAGATACAGCAGTCCCTGGCTTTCCCGGCGCAACTGGCGGCTGGCCTGCCCCATCGGCGGGCGGGCCGCCTGCTCAAACCACTGCCCCGCGGCGGCCATTGCCGCCCGGCCAGCGTCGAACGGCGGACGGGACCGGTACCGAGATGATAGTGATGGTTGCTTTGGCTGTTGAAGCCCGCTTCGAGCTGACGAAGGCTCTCGGCGCCACTGAGATGGCCGTAGAGCATTGCCACCAGTTGGTCCCAGCAGCCAAGCCTTTGTGTTGTATTTGTCGGCCTGGTGTTCCGATGCCAGACGATCAACGCGCCTCGGGGGCAGTCCCTTCAATATTTCCTGCATTCGGCTTATCCTGAACATATTTGCGGCATCCGGTTGTTGAGGTTGGCGCTCAGGGGTTTCCTAAATACCCTTTCCAACCAGATGCCGCAACGCCTTCAGGCGGTCATCTGAAATATCCGGACAGTAGTGCGCCTGCGCAATGACGGCGTTAAAAATTCACTGAATTATTTTCCCAAAATATCTAACCATCCTCAAGCCAGCCACGCAGAGCGCCTGGCTAGCCAGCCAGAAAAGAAACCGGGAGCCCCTCACAGCACGGCCCGACTATAAAACCTCGTTTCCGCACTGGCTTTATCTGCCGCATTTGCCGCTTCCGCCTTGCGCTCGAATACCCGATTGGCGTGCCGCAACGGCGCCGCGGCGGCATGAAGTGCCGCCGTTTATCTGCGGCCGGTTGAAATGGAAATGGAACCCGGAGGCCACTGCCAAGGCCGCGGAATCCGATATTCACCTCGAAGCCGACATTCACGCCCTGGCCAACAACCCGAACGGCTTTGAGGAAGGCGCCTGGATGCCCTACCTCGTCATCAAATTTGAAGTATCCAAGATCGGCGGCGACTTCAAGGTAGCCGGCGATTTCCTGCCGATGGTGGCCGGCGACGGCCCGCAACTACTGGCGACAACGTCAGGGACTGGCGGCCCCGGCAGGTGCAAGGCACCATCCGCCGCCTTCCGAATCGCAAGCACGCCTATTTCGGCCGCCACACTGATCGCGCCACCGGCGTTCGCCCGTGGTTCAAGCCGTTTGAAGTTGAATGACGGATTCACCTACGTCGGGATTGGCAAAAGGGCGGCTACTGATCATCAGCTGGCCAAACTGACTGCCGCGCTGGTCGCGGCGGGGCTGCTCTGCCCGATGTCATCGCCGCCCCCCGACACTGCCACCCTGCAAAGGCTGGTCGAGCGCAATGGAAAGCTGGAAGCGCGTAACGCCGAACTGGAGAAGCAGGTTAAATCGTTGAAAGGCGAAGTTGAAATCGCCAAGGTCTCGACAGCCCGCGCCTTTCCCAATACGAGCCGGAGATTGACGGTGCGCCTGAAGGCGGTCGAAAAAGACGCGCTGGAAATGAAGAATCCGCCTCGCTCGCGACAAGTTTGACGGCATCAGAGGTCAGCGCCGACGCTGACCACCGCGTTGCAGCACCCCCGGCCTCCCGCAAGGGACAACCGACGCTGGCGGCCAGCTCAATGCCGGCCGATGTCACCGTTGAACTGCCGTTGCAGGCCATCGGCGATATCGACCCACAAGCGTCTTCGCCCATGTTCGCATGGGTCAGGATGGGGGCGGGGTTTGAATGCGCCTTTGCCGGTCGTTTCGCTACTTCCCCCCGCCCCCAGTGCTTATCCTTCCGCGCCAGCGGGTTCCAACCGGACGACTCGGTCGCCATCCTCAGCCAGGCCTGGTATCGAGGCGGCGATTCCGCCATGCCCTTTGGCGGCTCCAACCCTACTCGCGAAACCCTGGAACTGACCTTCGGCGAAGATGGACATCTTCGGCTTCTTCGATCAGAACACGGCGGCCGGCGATGAATCGAGACAGTTCCTGAACTCGGTCTTCGTCCCCTAACCCGCTGCTCGACGCGGGTGGAACGAAGTCGGTGTCGAATGCCAGCGGCTTCCGGCCCGGCTTCGTCGCTTCCACCGTCAATAGCCCCGCGACAAGATGCAGCCGTGGCGCCTTTCGCTGGCGTATTCGGTGCGGGCGAACGCGGAACGCCAACTACCAGAAAAGTCTCTCCCAGCCTTGCTGATGGCGCAGGCGAAACCCAGCTCAAACTGTTCGGCGGCCTGAACAGCGGCTTCCCGGATTTATGGCTGGAACCCTCCGGGGCTGGCGATTTCGATGGCGCACCTCCAGCCACGCACACGGCATCCGTGCTTCGGGTCGACCAGCGCCTGGGTGACGGCGTCAATGTCTTTGCCCGCTACGGCAAGATGCTCAAGGGTGGTGCCATATTCAATCAGATCGCTCGCCATTGGGTGCCGGAATTCAACGGCGGCTATTCCCCGGTGCGTGCCCGCCGACGCGCATCGGGATTGGCGGTAGCTGGCTGCAATCAGGCAAAGCGTTCCGGGCGAACCCGTACCGCGTATCTCGACGGCAGCCAGTTGACCAGTTCACCTACACGCCGAGCGGCAGCCGTCAGACAGGTTACGATCTGTACCGCTACCGCATCTCGCCGCAGTTGCGGAAGATGACGCGCTGACACAGCGGGGTGGTCAACCGCGGCGGTGCCAATGCGGATGCCGATCTGGTCAAGGTCTTCGCCACTGCGCGCACAAGCATCGCTTACCAGAAGACCTCATGAAACACGCTCTCCTTTCCGTCGTTTTGGCCTTTTTCGCCCGATCGCGAAACCGCGGCTAATCCGCGGAAGCGACATGCGCAGACCTTCAAGCTGTTGATGAAGGACGGCGCATTGCATCGAGAAACGCCTCAAGAAAGTCCCTGCGATGACCTTTGCTTTCGGCTGGAAATGAAGAATGAAGGGCCAGGGGCGGCGGAATTCCGAACCTGGATTCGAAGAAGGAACTGGTGCTCGCCCCGGCGCGTGAGGCACGGGGGTAAATTTTTTGTTCTGGTTTCTTTCCGATGAAGCCGGGGCTTACAAGTTTTTTGACAGGATTTTCGTCGGAAACCGGGCAAGAGCCGGATTGTTGCAAATAAGACGCAATGCCCGGATCGTGTCATTTCACGCGCGCGCAGAATCCGGTCGTCCGGCATGGATTCCCGCATGCGCGCATAACTTCAAACCTTTTATCAATTTGAATCCAACTGAGCATTTAGCATGCCGTAACACGCCTTTTTCGCCAGTCTGGCGCGAAAGCCTCGAAGCGTTCCTGATCGCCGGCATTCTCTACGCCTGGCTGCGATGCCAGTGACGACACCGGCAAAGTGCAAACGCGCCCTGTTTATCGGCCTCGCCGCCAGTTGCCGGGCTTGCCCTGCTGCTCGGGTTGGGCCTTGCTGACGGTGCAGGATAACTGACTGGCGAAGCCCTTCAAATTTTCCCAGACCGCCACCTATTCGTCGCCGCCGGCCTGATGACCAGATGGTGCTCTGGATGCGCAAACTATGGCTGGCGAAGATGAAGGACGAAACTGCACGCCGGGCTTTCTCCGCCGCCGAACGTTTCCGGACTGGTTAAGCATCGCCATCGTTGCCACCCTGGCCGTCGCCCGCGAAGGTCTAAAAACGGTGATTTTCCTTTACGGCGTGGCGCAGGAAGGCGATCTTCGCGCCCTGCTGGTCGGTGCGTTGGCCGGTTTCGCCGGGGCCGGCGCCACCGCCTGTCTGGCCGCGAAGAGTCTGGCTGAAACTCAACATCCGGCCTGCTCCTCCGCCTCTCCTCCATCTTGCTGCTCATCCACTCGCCTCGGCCTGCTCATTGCGGCCGTCGTCCTTCGGATCAGCGCCGGCTCAACTGCCGCCGCTGCTCGATCCAGTCTGGGATCTTCGCTGCTGATCGACGGCACGACCAAAGGCGGCAAGCTGATTGCCATTTCTCCGGCTACCGCGCCTGCCCGGCCCTGGGCAACCTGCTCGTCTGGGCCACCTGCAGGGTGTCGTGCTGCTCGCCTGGCGGAGAAGTGGTCGTGGCTGAGCAAGTCATCAATTTCCACCCAGCAAACCGACCGCCAAACCCCAGGACCATAGGCCAAGGCTGGCCCCAGGGCGACTGGAAAAGATCGGCCTTTTCCTGAGAAAAAACCGCCGCCTGATCCTCGTAACCATCCAGTGGAGTGATCGTCGTCCTCGCTACGCCGCGATGGTCATCATCCCGGCGTTTTTGCCATTGCCGCCGGAAGAACGCCCGCATCTGGGACAACCTGCGCCTCTTCTTCGAATTCCGCTTCTGGGGCCTGTGGTGGCCGGGCGTATGATCGCCACCGTGACCGTGGGCCGCGTCTGGTGCGGCTTCTTTTGCCCCGGAAGGCGCGATGACAGAATGGATCAGCCGATACGGCCGCCGGCAGGCCCTGCCGCGCTGGCTGAAATGGACCGGCTGGCCCTTCGTCGCCTTCGTCTGTACCACCGTCGGTCAACTGGTCAGCGTCTACCAGATATCCGCAAGCCGCTCTGCTCGTCCTCGGCGGCTCGACCGTCGTGGCGCTCGGCATCCGCCCTACTTTACGGAAAGAAAAGCGCATCTGGGTGCCGCTACCTGTTTGCCCGGCCTCGGGCGTCTTCACCGATCCTCGCCAAAGATCGCCCCCACCGTTACAAAGGTCGACCGTGATGCCTGGGACCGCCATCAAGGCGACTTCGAACCCGTCAATTGCGCCCGCTCCTCGACGTCCGGCGCGTGACCAGCGCTTCCGAATGCCATGGCTGCGGCCGCTGCGCCCGGCCAGCGCACCCGATGCCCGTCACCTACGCCGCCCGCTCACCCTTCGCCGAAATCCCACTCGACCTCGACTCCCGGGCCCGCACGCCCGATGCCTCCGGCCTGGTCTCACAGCGTGCTCGGCGGCGTCGCCACCGCCGCCTTCCAATGGACGCTCAACCCTGGCTGCTCAACGCCAAACTGGCGCTCGCCAGGAATGGCTGGTCGACCACGATCGCTTCCTGCTGTTCGACAAACGACGTACCCTGGTGGCTGCTCACCCACTAGGAAGCCAGCGATTTGTTCCCCTGGCTGGACGGCGTACTGATCCTCGGCTACCTGCTCGGCGGCGGTTTCCTGCTCGGCAGCCTGCTGCTGATCGGCCCCGCCCTGCCGCCCGTTGTCAAAACCAGAAGCCCTCAACTGGCAACGCGCTACCTGGCGCTCACCCCGCTCGCCGCCGCCAGCGTCATGTCCCTCGGACCTCTCGGTACTCACCGTCAGCCACCTGAAAGCCGAACCATATCTGGCTCGGCTGGCTGCCGTACTTCCGCGTCGGACTGCTCAGTGCCGGCATGCCTCCGGCAAGCCTGGCTAACATTCCAGCTCGTGCTACGGTCAGTCGGAAAAATCGGCCAAAATCGATCGCCGGGCTGGCGATGCTGTGGCCGGTTGGGCTGATGGCGACGGTTTGGACTCTGGTTTTCTTTGTTTGAAGTGTCATCCAGTCAGCGGGGCACGGCCCATCACCGCTTGCCGGAATGTCCATTGTGCCTACAATGGACACAATCAACCAGTAAAGGTAGAAAATGAGAGTCATGACGGCACGCGACGCCAAGAACCACTTCAGCGAGGTTCTCGACATCGCCGTCGGACCCCGTCGTTGTGATAAAACGACCGGCGGTCGCCATCGCGATCTCCGGTCGAAGACGCTGCCGACACCTTCTTTCCCGATTCTTCGACGACGAGGAATCCGGCTGCGACGAGTGGCTCTTCGGCAAGGATGGGTTCGGACGATGGGCCAGTGTCGCATCTGGCGAGAAGCAGAACCGGGCAGGCACGCGGAAGCCATGTCGCTCTGAAGGCCGTCTCGAAAACTGCGTCTCCGTAAGACCACGTAACAATGCGAATACTTTATGGACTGACGGGGCGCTCACGGCGACTTGAGGAAATTCTCGCCTATTACTATCTGAAGCCAGCCCCGCACCGCCGCTGCTGTGGAACGGCGCATCATCACCGAGATCAATTGCTCCCGCCAGCTTCCCGGGATGAATCAGGAAAGCGAGCGCGTGCCGGGCGTCCATGAACTGGTCGTCAATAAACTCCCACGTCGTGTTCGTCCAGCAGGATGACGCGATCGTTGTCCCTGAGACGTAATACTACCAAGCGGCAATTCCCAAACCAAGGCAACTGATTAATTTGTCATCCCCGCACATCCACATACTGTCCGGGATATTTTCAGATGACGCTCTGCAGGCGTTGCGGCATCTGGTTGAAAGAGCGAAACCCCTGAGCGCCAACTCAACAACCGGATGCCGCAACGCCTTCAGGATGACCGAATGCAGGAAATATTGAAGGACTGCCCGAGGCGCGTTTGATCGTCTGGTATCGGAACCAGGCGCCGACAATACAGCAAAGGCTTTGGCTGCTGGGACCAACTGGTGTCAATGCTCACGGCCATCTCGAGTGGCGCCGAGAGCCTTCGTCAGCGCGCTCAAGCGGGCTTCAACAGCCAAGCAACCATCACTATCATCTGGGTACCGGTCCCGTCCGCCGTTCGACGCTGGCCCGAAGCCAATGGCCGCCGCGGGGCAGTGGTCTTTGAGCAGGCGGCCCGCCTGCTGCCTGATGGGGCAAGGTCAGCCGCCAGTTGCGCCGGGAAAACCAGGGACTGCTGTATCTGCTCGATTCCGTCGATCACCCTGAAGGGCCGGGGTTCGATGCCTGGACTGCGGAACGGCGACACCTTCCTTACCGGGTATCGTAAGTTTGCGTCTGCTGTATGCCGCCCATGTTAACCGGTCCCCTGCAGCACAGCTTCACTGCCGCCAACGTCAATGACGTTTCCGGAAGGTATCAAACTACCGATTGAACGTGGTGCCACTTACGTCTTTGACAAGGGGGTTACTGCGACGCTACAACTGGTGGGCCAACATGTGATGCCCAGCATGCTCGCTTCGTCA
>JADKIP010000012.1 GCA_016721185.1 Candidatus Dechloromonas phosphorivorans | reverse complement strand
GCGCACTACCTGGCCGTGGGATATTTTCCGGTGACCACGCTTGAAGGCAGTTCGCGGCATCTGGTTGAAAGGGGTTAGAAACCCTGAGGCGCCAACCTGTCGCACCGGATGCCGCAACATGTTCAGGATAAGCCGAATGCAAGGAAATGATTGAAGGGACTGCCCCGAGTGCGGTTGATCGTCTGGTAATGGAACACCAGGCCGACAAATACAGCAAAGGCTTTGGCTGCTGGGCACCAACTGGTGGCAATGCTCTCTGGCCATCTCATTGCCGAGTCTTCGTCCAGCTCGGAAGCGGGACAGCAAAGCAACCATCACGTATCATCTGGGTACCGGTCCCGTCCGTCGTTCGACGCTGGCGAGGCCAATGGCCGCCGCGGGCGGTGGTCTTTGAGACAGGCGGCCCGCCTGCTGATGGGGGCAGGCCAGCCGCCAGTTGCGCCGGGAAAGCGAGTCTGCTGTGATCTGTCGATTCCCCATCGATCGGCCCTGAAGGGCGGGGTTCGATGCCTGGACGCGAGGCAGCAGCACGCGCAATACCCAGGGCATCAAGTTGCATCTGCTTATGCCGCCCATGAACAAATCCCCTGCACAGTTTAGCTTCTGCCGCCAACGTCAATGACGTTTCGGAAGGTATCGGCTACCGATTGAGGCGTGGTGCCACTTACGTCTTTGACAAGGGGTTACTGCGACTACAACTGGTGGGCCAACATTGATGCCCAGCATGCTCGCTTCGTCACCCGCTTCAACTATAACGCTGCCCTGCGCGTTGACACCTCACGGCCCATCGCTGCGGCAGATCGCGACACGATTCTGGAAGATCAGATCGTGCGCTTCGCCTACCGACATCAGGGGCGGTGGCAGGCGCAATCGCTACGAGAAGCCACTCCGGCGCATCGTCGTCGCTCGGCCTGACAAGGAGCGCCCTTTGATCCTCGCGACCAATGACCTGGAGCACCCCGGCTTCGGTCATCGCCCAGCACTACAAGGATCGCTGGCAGATCGAGTTGTTCTTCAAATGGATCAAGCCAGCACCTGAAGATCAAAACGTTTCCTCGGACGCAGCGAGAACGCCGTGCGCATCAGATACTGTGTGCACTCATCAGCTACCTCCTGCTGGCCTCTACAAGAAGGCGCACGCCTTCACCGGCAGTTTGTGGATGCTCCTCGCAACAGCGCGCGCTTCACTGTTCCAACGCCTCTCGAAGTTGCAGCGACCAGAGACGCGAGAACAACGCCTCGCTTTCTCTCAACGACAGCCCGGATTGTTCGCATGAATTTATTCCGGACAGTAGTGCGCCTGCGCGGGAACGACGAAATGGTTTAAATCAACGCCTCTTCAAGGCGTTTCAGCCGATCAGGCTGTACAACATCTTGCTGGCCAGCAGAGCGAGAAAGGCACCAAACGCCCGCTTCAACTTCTTGACTGGCAGCCTGTGCGCCAGCTTGGCGCCGAACGGCGCAACCAGCACACTCATCGTGACGATGCCGACAAAAGCCGGCAGGTAAATGTAACCGAGCGAATAGGCGGGCAACCCGGCATCACTCCAGCCGGCGACGATATAGCCGATGGCACCGGCCACGGCAATCGGGAAGCCGAGCGCCGACGAAGTGCCGACGGCCGCATGAATAGCGACATTGCAAAACAACATGAAGGGGATCGACAGAAAACCGCCACCCGCCGCGACCAGACTGGAGACCACACCGATTGACCCGCCCGCCGCGAACAGCCCGACCGGGCCGGGCAATTGCCGGTGCGCCTTGGGCTTGAAGTCGAGCATCATCTGCAGCGCGGCGTAATAAACAATCACCACGAAAATAGCCGTCATCGGCCCGGTCGGCACCTGACCGGCGACCAGAGAACCGCCAAAGGTGCCGAGTACCAGCCCCGGCGCCAGATGGCGGACGATATCCCAACGCACTGCGCCGTGGGCATGATGCGCCCGCATGCTGGACAGCGAGGTAAAGACGATGGTCGCCATCGAGGTACCGAGCGACAGGTGCATGACATGCTCAGGCGGAAAATGCTGCGCCGTGAAGATCATGAACATGAAGGGGACCAGCGTCAGACCGCCGCCGACGCCGAACAGCCCGGCGACAAAACCACCAAAAATCCCCAGCAAAGGGTAAGCCAGCCACCAGATCGTCATTACTGCCCCATCAATTCTTGGGTAATGAAAGCCCATTCGGCATTAGATACCGGCGTGATCGACAGCCGGTTGCCACGAGCGAGGAGGCGCATGTTAGCAAGTTCCGGATGGGCCCGCAGTTCGGCGAGCGGAAGGTAGCGCGATTTACTGACGAAACGCACCTCGCGCAACCACCAGCGCGGCTTGTCGGGGCTGGACTTTGGGTCGAAATACGGGTTGACCGCAGCACTCGGAAAATCCCGTTGGGTGCAGCAAACTGGGTTGGGTCCGGTAAGGCTCGGAACAGACCTCGCAAATTCCGCAATGCCCGGCGCGGCACCACCGGAATGATAGAAGAAGGCCAAGTCGCCGATCTGCATCGTGTCGCGCATGAAATTGCGCGCCTGGTAATTGCGCACGCCGAACCATGGAACAGTCTGCTTCGGCGCGACCGCGAGATCGTCGATCGAGACCTCATCCGGCTCGGACTTCATCAACCAATATTGCATCACTTCAGGAAAGTGGCTTCCAGACGCAGGCGAACCCGGTCGTCGGCGTCGAGCAAGCTCATCTGCTTGCCTTTAATGCGATAGCTCGCCGTCGCGCTCAAGGCACTGGAAAATGCACGAGCCATGCTATCGACCGGCGGCACGCAAGCCATCATCGTGCTGGCCAGATGGCCAAAACGCAGCCCGTCAACAAGGGTATAAGAACCGTTGAACCGGTTGCAACCATCCGAACCATGTGCTCGCAAGTCCGAAGCCAGCACGACATGCGGCTCGGATCTATTGGCCGCTGCCTGAACCGCCTTGCCATCAATTTCGACGACGCGCCAGTAGCGGTCCTGCAAGGGTTCATCGGGAACGGTTGGCGATGTCGAACAAGCCATCAAACCAAAGGAAAAACAAAGTGCCGAGAGGAATTTCTTCATCATCTACCTGGCCAAAAAAGGCCCCCGCGTGTGCCGTCAGGCCGGCATCCTGAACCTGGGTCCAGAGTGGCTACTTTCCTCCGCCTCAGGCACGCTCGACGAAGAGTGCGCACAACAGCAGTTTCGATGGTCAGCAACCGATGCCAATTAGCATTGGTTCAAGGAATATATGGCCTTAACAAACACCGCAGGGGACGCTCGGCGGGCGGCGCCGGGGTCAGCAGAAATCGACTACAAGTCCAAGTTCTGCTGGGGCGCAAGCACGGCATCAATCCGTGCTCCCATGTCATCGATTCTACGCTTTGCGTCGGAAGTATCAACTGCTTCAGCCATAGTTTCTGCAGGTTTTACCGAGCCCCCCGCAAGGTGCTCGTGAGCGATATTCAGGGCAGCCATTACTGCCACGCGCTCGGCAATCGTGCTCTTGGTGCGCTGGGCGATTTCACGCATTTTGCTGTCGACCAGATCGACCGAGGCGAGCAGCGCGTCACGCTCTTCCGGCGTGCAGGCAACGCGGTATTCGCGGCCCATGATCTTGACGTCGAGGAAATTCGGCTCGGCACTCATCTCAGGCATCCTCGGGCAGCTTGTCCATCAGGCCTTCGAGACGCTCGCGGGCGGTCGTCATCGTCTGCCGCAGATGCAGCCTCTCAGCTTCGGCTGCCGCCATCTGGTTTTTCAGTACCTCGTTCTCGGCGCGCAACTGGAGGACCAGGGCGACGACCTGTTCAATCTTGGCTTCGAGAGCTTCAAGTTCCGTATTCATGGCAGGCACTATAGTGGGGAAAACGTCGCGTGGTCAAGGACTAAGCCTTTATTCTCAAAGTGCTTTGTCGGGATGCGGCGGCATAATTATGATGCGCCGCAACACGCTGCGCGTTAGAATCCGTCCGCTTCAGGTGCTGCCAACGGATTCTCCGAAGGCAGATAATCGGGAAAGTGGTGCGTCCAATCAGACAAATCCACTGCTGCCCCCGCAACGGTAAGCAAGTGCGGACGTATCTCAAAGCCACTGGGTTGATCCTGGGAAGGCGATGCGTCAAGACTTGCGAGCCCGGAGACCGGCCTGAGACAAGACGCAGAAGTGCCACGGGGGTGTGGTGCCGGTTCTCGCAACCTCCCCTCCCGAGCATTTCCTTTTTTAGCTATTCCGGCACGCGGGGACGCTCGCCGGGAAGGGGAAATTCATGAATCCACGTTTGAAGCCGTTAGCAGCACTGCTGCCACTTATTTTCGTTGCCTCGTCACAAGCGGAAACACCGCTCCTCGTCGCCAGTCTCGACCCCATCATGGTCACCGCGACACGCCAGCCGATGCGCACCTCGGAGTTGCTCTCCGATGTGACCGTGGTTGAAAGCGAGGAATTGGCCCAGGCCGGCCAATCCACCCTCGGCGACATTCTCGGCCGCCAGCCGGGTATCGAGTTCTACACCAGCGGCAGTAATGGCGCGACGGGCAGCGTTTTCATGCGCGGCACCAACAGCGGCCATACGCTAGTACTGATTGACGGTGTCCGGACCGGTTCCGCGACGCTCGGCAGACGGCGTTCATTGGTCACGCCTCCCGGCCAGCCAGATCGAACGTATCGAGATCCTGCGCGGCCCCGCTTCATCGCTCTATGGCAGCGATGCGATTGGCGGCGTCATCCAGATTTTTACCCGGCAGGGTGACGGGCCGTTCAAGCCCTTCCTTGAAGCCGGTGCCGGTTCTTGTGCCAGTTATGCAACAGGCGGTTGCCCACGCCAACCGGACGGCAATGGCGCTACGCCCTCAAGGCCTGGGCCAGCGGGACCAGCGGCTTCAACAGCATCGAAAATCAGAAAACAATCGGCTACAACAAAGACCGCGATGGTTTTCGCAACAAGAGCGTGAGCGGCAACCTCGCCTTACAAGTTTTGAGCCCAGTTTGAAATGGCGGGTTGGCTCTTTCACAGTGGAAAGCACCAACGTTACGACAGGGCTTCACGAACTAGCGCCTCCTGGACCACCGCAATCAGCTGGCCGCGACTACCAGTTTAAGCGCCGTGTCTGAAAACGCGCCTACGCCAGTGGCGCCGACGCCACCTGGCGTCATCGCCCACGGCATTGACCGCACCGAAAGCCGAAACAGATCGGCGACCCGAACAGCCTGTTCCAGACAACCGAGCAGGCAATATTCCTGGCAAAACGATATCAAGCCCGGCTGGGCACCTTCCTGCCGCTGGAGCGCCTCGACCAGCGAGTTGAAACGGCCAAGGGTACTCAACGATGTCGCGCCTTGATCAACTCGGCAGTGGCTGGCTGGAATGGCCGGTTCGGCCCGCATGCGTGCCCAGGCCAATATCCGTTGCGACGACAATTCCCAGTTCGGTCAGCAAGACAACCTGGCTGCTCGCCTATGGTTATCACCTGGCCCCGAACTGGCGCGTCGCCACCAGGCTACGGCACCGCCTTCAAGGCACCGACGATCAACGACCTGTATTTCCCGCTGACCCAGGGTCGGTGGCGGCAACCCCAATCTCAAGCCGGAATAATCGAGAACCGTGAGGTATCGCTGCATTTTGAACATCGGTCTTTGCACGTTTCGCCTGACCTATTTCCAGAATGAGATGACCAACTTGATCGCCTGGGCGACCAACCCCGTGACCTACGAATCGACACCGGCCAGCGATCGGCCAGGCGCAAATTGAGGGGATCGAAGCTGGCTGCCGGAACGACCGCTCGGCAACTGGCTGCTCAATTAGGCCAACCTGACCTTCTCGGACCCACGCGATAGGAGACCGGCGAATCAACTGGGCCGCCGCGCGAAAAAGCATGGTCTGCGTCTATCGGCCTATCTGGCCGGGCCTTAGGGCGTGCCGAATTCAAGGCAATCGGCACCCGTTTCGACGATCCGCACTGCCAAACCCGCAAGAATCAGGTACGGATGGGCGGTTATGCGCCGACCAATCTTTTGCCAACTACACCCTGAGTAAGAACTGGCCGGCCTTTGCCCGGGTCAATAACGCTTTCGACCGCGACTACGAAGTCGCTCGCAGCGACATGTCATCTACGGCACGCCCGGCATTTCCGCCTTTGCCGGCATGCGCTACGCCTCCAGTAAGCCTGCATGCCCAACCGTCAACGCGCCATCCTGATCCTCGTCAGCCTCAGCCTTCTGGCTGTGGCGAGTTTTGGGCTGGCGTTGATGGTGGGCAGTTATCAGGTGGCGCCGGCTGAAGTTTTAGCCGCCCTGCTCGGGCAGGCGGGCGGCGCTGGCGACATCGTGCTGCAACTGCGCCTGCCACGGGCACTCGCCGGTTTTGCCTGCGGCGGTTTGCTGGCACTGGCCGGGGCGCTGATGCAGGTGTTATTGCGTAACCCGCTGGCTGACCCTTACGTCCTCGGCATTTCCGGTGGCGCTGGCGTTGGCGCCATGTTTGCCATCCTGATCGGCCTGCCGACGCTGGGGATCGACGGCCTGGCCTTTGCGGGCGCGTTGGGCGCGATGTTTCTGGTCTTCGGGCTGGCGCATGGCGATGGCAGCTGGACACAAACCCGTTTGCTGCTGACCGGCGTCATTGTCGCGGCCGGCTGCGGGGCGCTGGTGGCCTTGATGCTGTCGATTGCGCCGGACACCAAGCTGCGCGGCATGTTGTTCTGGCTGATGGGCGATCTGGCGCAGGCCGGCAGTTCGTGGCCGCCCTTGCTGGCGCTGGCCATCGCCCTGACGCTGGCGATGCCTTTCGCCCGTGAGCTCAACTTGCTGGCGCGGGGAATGATGCAGGCCCAGGCGCTGGGTGTTGCGGTCAACCGCCTGCGCTATGCCATTTTCCTGCTGGCCTCGCTGGCCACGGCCGCCTCGGTCACAACCGCTGGCTCGATCGGTTTTGTCGGGCTGGTCGTACCGCATCTGGTCCGCCTGGCGACCGGCAACGACCAGCGCCTGTTGCTGCCAGCCTCGGTACTGGCCGGCGGTTCAATGCTGGTGCTGGCCGATACGCTGGCGCGCACCGTGATCGCGCCGCAGCAGTTGCCGGTCGGCGTCCTGACTGCGCTGATTGGCGTGCCGGTCTTCCTCTTCCTGTTGTCGCGACAACCGAAATGAGCAGCCCGTTGATCGAGACCCGGCAGCTCGTCGTCGAAGTGGGCGGACGCTGCGTCGTCAACCACCTTGATCTGGCCGTTGCGGCCGGCGAACGGGTCGCCATTCTGGGCCGTAACGGGGCCGGCAAATCGACTCTGCTATCCACCCTGGCCGGGTTGCGCAAGCCCGCCGCTGGCGCCGTTTTGCTGGATGGCGAGGATTGCCTGCTGATGCCGCCACGCCAGGCGGCGTTGTGCCGGGCCTGGCTGGGGCAGTTTCAGACCGACCCGTTCGGTTCGACGGTACTTGAAACAGCCCTGACCGGCCGCCATCCGCATCTCGGCCGCTGGGACTGGGAGAGCACGCGAGATGCCGAACTGGCTCGGAATGCCTTGCAGGCAGTCGGGCTGGCCGGTATGGAAAAGCGGCAGATCCACACCCTCTCCGGCGGCGAACGGCAGCGTCTGGCCATTGCCACCCTGCTCACCCAGGCCGCCCCGCTTTACCTGCTTGATGAACCCTTGTCGCACCTTGATCTCAATCATCAGATGGCCGTGCTCGAACTGTTTGCCAGTGCGGCGCGCGACTGCGGCGCCGGCCTGATCATGGTGCTGCACGACCCAGCACTGGCGCATCGCTTCTGCGACCGGGCACTTTTACTTTACGGCGACGGTCGCACCGAATCAGGTGCGGTCGACGCCATTTTGACGGCAAAAACACTGTCCGAACTCTACGGCTACGGCCTGCGTCAGCTCGAAGACGCCGGCCATCGCTGTTTCATTCCGGAATAGGAAAAACATGGCTATTACCCACGAAGAAAGAATGCAGAAGAAAAAGACAGTCATCGACAGCAAGATTGCCGATGCCCAGGAAGAGCGCGGCGTGCTGGTGATTAATACCGGGAACGGCAAGGGCAAGTCCTCTTCGGCTTTCGGCGTGGTTGCCCGCGCCCTCGGCCACGGCCTCAAGGTCGGCGTTGTCCAGTTCGTCAAAGGCCGCTCGGACACCGGCGAGGAAGCTTTTTTCCGCCAGCAGCCCAATGTTGCCTGGCATGTCGGCGGCGAAGGCTTCACCTGGGAAACCCAGGACAAGGAGCGCGATGCCAAGGCCGCGCAGGCGGCCTGGGAGATTGCCTGCAGCCACCTGAGCAACCCGGAAATCGGCCTCGTCGTCCTCGACGAAATGACTTACGCCTTCAAATACAACTGGCTGGATCTCGATGCCATCATCACCAAGCTGCTTGGTCGTCCGCAGATGCAGCACGTCATCATCACCGGCCGTGGCGCACCGCAAGCCCTGCGCGACGCAGCCGACACGGTGAGCGAGATCGGCAACGAAAAGCACGCCTTTCAAAGCGGCATCAAGGCCATGCCCGGCCTCGAATTCTGACCCCTTTTTCGCTCAGCGCCCTGCGCCGGCTCGCCATCACCACGCCACAAATGACCGCCTGCTGAAGGGCGCCAAAGCCGTTCACAAACGGCTGGCTGATCGAACGTCCGGCCTGCGGCATCACCCAGAACTACCGCAGTGACGACCGGGTCAGCGAAGTCTCCGCAACCTGAAAACCGGCAAGCCGGTGCTGATCGAACCGACTGCAACCAAGGAAGAAAAATGACCGCCTGCCCCGCCCTCCTGATTGCCGCGCCGTCCTCCGGTCAGGGCAAAACCACCGTGACCGCCGCACTGGCCCGGCTGCACACTCGCCAGGGCCGGCGCGTCACCGTCTTCAAATGCGGCCCGGATTTTCTTGATCCGCAGATTCACGCCGTCGCCAGTGGCCGCCCCTGCCAGAACCTTGATCTCGGCATGTGCGGCGAGGAAGATGCGCGCTGGCGGCTGGCTCGCGCGGCCAAAGATTCCGACCTGATTCTGCTCGAAGGCGTCATGGGGCTGTTCGACGGTACGCCGTCGGCTGCCGATATCGCTTGTCGCTTCAACATTCCGGTGATGGCAATGATCGATGCCGGCGCGATGGCGCAGACTTTCGGCGCCGTCGCCCACGGCCTCGCCACCTATCGCCCCGGCCTGCCCTTTGCCGGCGTGCTGGCCAATCGGGTCGGCAGCGAACGCCACGCCGCGATGGCCCGTGACAGCCTGCCGGCCGGTATGGGCTGGTTCGGTGCCCTGCCGCGCAACCCGGACGCCGCCCTGCCGGAACGCCACCTCGGCCTGTTGCAAGCGGCGGAAATCGACGATCTGGAAGGCCGCCTCGACCGCCTGGCCGATGCACTGAGTCAGAGTGCTACGGTCGACCTGCCAAAACCGGTAATTTTTGAAGATGCACCACCACCGGCCGTTGCGCCTTTGCTTGCCGGCCAACGCATCGCCATCGCTCGTGATGCCGCCTACGGCTTCATCTACCCGGCCAATCTGGAAACACTGCTCAGCCTGGGTGCCGAACTCCATTTTTTCTCGCCGGTTGCCGGCGACCCACTACCCGAGTGCGACGCCGTCTGGCTGCCCGGCGGTTATCCTGAATTGCACGCCGCGGCGCTATCGAAAAACCAAGCGCTGTGGCAGGCACTGCGCGCCCATGTGGCGGCTGGAAAACCGCTACTTGCCGAGTGCGGCGGCATGATGAGCCTGTTCGATCAGGTCACCGACAAGGCCGGGGAAACCCACGCCTTCGCCGGCCTGCTGCCCGGCATTTCAGTGATGCAGAAACGGCTGGCGGCGCTCGGCATGCAATTCGCCGATCTGCCTGAAGGCCGCCTGCAGGGCCACACCTTCCATTACTCGAAGAGCGAGACACCACTGCTGCCGATCGTCCGGGCCAGGACGCCGGATGGCCGCGATGGCGAGGCGATCTATCGCTTGGAACGACTGACCGCTTCCTATGTCCACTTTTACTTCCCTTCAAATCCAACCGCCATCGCGGCCCTTTTCAGCTAGCCGAATACTTCGATTTTAACGAACTGTAACTGCGATTTAATATCGTTTTTCCGGGAACGCCGAGAGGGTTAAACTGCGAGTTGTAATTTTTTCCACACGGAGACACACATGAAAAATTTTGCTCTGATGGCCGCAGCCCTGGTGCTCGGCTTCACGCTCAGCATCGGCGATGCCGAAGCCAAACGCCTGGGTGGCGGTAGCTCATCCGGCATGCAGCGCCAGTCGGTCAGCCCCAGCGCCCCGCCGTCTGCGGCCAAACAAGCCCCGACTGCCGCGCCCGCTGCAGCACCGGCCGCACAACCCAAACGCTCATGGATGGGCCCGCTGGCTGGTCTGGCCGCTGGCCTTGGTCTGGCCGCGCTGGCTTCGCACTTCGGTTTTGGTGAAGGCCTCGCCAACATGATGATGATCGGCCTGCTGGTCATGGCTGTGGTCATGGTGATTGGCTTCTTCATGCGCAAGAAAGCCGCTGCCGCGCAACAAGCGGGTGCTGGCGGCCTGCAATATGCCGGTGCCGGGGCTGACTACGGCCGCAATGCGCCAAGCAAGCCGGACTTCCTGCCATCGGGCACCGCTGTGCCGGGCATGGCTGCTGCTGCCGCTACGGCTGCAACGAACGGAAATTCCATTCCGGCTGACTTCGATGTTGAGGGCTTTGCCCGGAACGCCAAGGTCAACTTCATCCGTCTGCAAGCGGCCAACGATGCCGGCAATCTTGACGATATCCGCGAATTCACCACGCCGGAAATGTTTGCCGAAATCAAGATGGGCATGGGCGAGCGCGGTGCTGCCAAGCAGGAAACCGACGTCGTACAGCTCAACGCCGAAGTCCTTGATGTGGCTGAAGAAGCCAGCCGTTATGTCGTCAGCGTCCGCTTCCACGGTTTGATCCGTGAAGAAAAGGCCGGCCCGACCGAGCCGTTTGATGAAATCTGGAACATGACCAAGCCGACTGACGGTAGCCGCGGCTGGACACTGGCCGGTATTCAGCAAGTTTAATCAGCGCTGATCCAGCGACGAAAAAACCGGCGAGAGCGACTCGCCGGTTTTTTTACGCCGAAAAATTGTCGTTCAAACCGGCTTGGCTTTTTCGGGCGGAAAAAAATACATAACGATTTCCCGGTAGTCATGAAAGCCTTGACCTAGATCAGCCGCCATGCCGGCCTGAATGTTAGAGTTCGGCCTCCTTGCAGCCAGTCGTGCCAATGAATTCGTTCTCCCCACTCCGTAAAATTGCGCTGACGATTGTGGTTCTTTTGCTGCTCTTCAGCGGCTTGTATCTACAGCAGATCGCCGGGACTGGAGCCCAGCTGCTCAGCGAGACGACGACCCAGGCAACATTGCGCGCCCGCCAGCTTACCGGCTCAGTCGCTGACCAGATTGCCATCCTGGTTCGTTATATTGATTTTGCCTCGCAGGAACTGGCTGAAACCTATGTTGAGGAAAGCGCCAGCGAATTCGCGGCCAAGGCACCGAAAATTGGCCAGCGCTTTCCCGCTGGCTCCCTGATGCAAATCGCCGTCATCGATGCCAAGGGCTACCTGAGCTATTCCAATCTTGGCTTCAAGGAGTCACTTTTCCTCGGTGACCGCGAACACTTCAAGGCTCACCTCGATACAACGCAAGACCGGCTCTTTATCAGCAAACCTTTACTCGGCCGAATCTCGAAACAATGGAGCATCCAGTTCTCGCGACCGATAAGACGCCAGGGCCAGTTACTTGGGGTGGTCGTCCTGTCACTGTCGCCAGAATATCTGCACAAAAGCCTGGCTTCATTAACCTTGTCAGCCGACGACGCCATTTCCATCGTCCGGCGAAGTGGCGAATATCTGGCGCGGAACCACGATCAAGAAACCGCACTGGGTAAACAGGTCAATCCCAAGCGCCCCTATCTTCAAGCGAATAGCGATACGACCGGCGCCTTCAACACCGTCGCTAACCTGGATGGCGTCGAGCGGTATTACCAATGGCAGCATCTGGCTGAATATCCACTGACCGTTGTTCTCGGCTTTGCTCAAAAATCCTTGCTAGCGCCGGTTGACCGTGAGATTTCGAGTTATCGGCAAGGCGCCATCGCTGGACTGTTGATCTTATGGCTGGTGACCATTTCGCTGGTAGCGCTGCTTATTCGTCTGGATCGCCAACAACAACGTGAGCGCGAACAGAGCCTCGCGCTTCGCCGTGATCAAGAGCGCCTGCGTGCCATCTACGATATTTTGCCGGTGGGCATTTCGATTACTAATCCGCACGGGCAAATCGTCGACTGCAACCCTGCCTCGGAAACGCTGCTCGGCATCAGCAAAGCGGAGCACCTTGCGCGCAACTTTAGCGACAAAAAATGGATCATTCGGCGATCGGATGGCAGCCTGATGCCCGACGAGGAATACGCCAGCGTGCGAGCCCTGCGCAGCGGCGAAGCGGTTCGCGATGTTGAAATGCAGGTGGTAACACCAACCAGCAAAATCTGGCTATCGGCCAGCGCCGTCCCCATGAATCACGCTGATTTCGGCGTAATGATCGCCTACATTGACATTTCGCAGCGCAAGGAAGCGGAATTGGCGGCGCAAAAGGCGCACCAGTTGCTCCATGAAGCGGTCAACAGTATTTCTGAAGGCTTCACGATTTACGATGAAAATGACCGGCTGGTACTTTGTAACGAAGCCGATCTGGATTTTTACCATACCAGCCGCGACCTGATTGTGCCGGGCGCCAGCTTTGAGGAAATCATCCGCCAAGGCGCCGAGCGCGGACAATACCGGGAAGCGATCGGGCATATCGACGAATGGGTAGCGGCGCGCGTCCAGGCGCATCAGTCCGCCGATGGCCGGCATATTGAGCAGGCGTTGGGCGACGGGCGCTGGCTACTGATTATCGAATACCGCACACCCAGCGGTTATATCGTCGGCAACCGCATCAACATCACCGCCCGCAAGCAAGCCGAGTCAGAGTTGCACGAGCATCGCAGCCATCTTGAAGGACTGGTTGAAGAACGGACGCTGGCCCTGTCAATTGCCAAGGAAGCTGCCGAGTCGGCCAACCGGGCCAAAAGCACCTTCCTGGCCAATATGAGCCATGAATTGCGCACACCGATGAATGCGGTGATCGGCCTCACCTATATTTTGCAACGGAGCAATCTGGATGCCGGTCAACTCGACAAACTGACCAAAATCCACGACGCCGCCAGCCATTTGCTGAAACTGCTCAATGACGTACTCGATCTTTCAAAAATCGATGCCGAGCACATGACCCTTGAGGCGGTGCCTTTCCGGATCGGTAGCCTGCTGGCCAATCTTGATAGTCTGGTGGGCGGCAAAATACTGGCCAAGGGTTTGCAGTTTGTCGCCGAGATTGATCCGGAACTGCAGAAAACCGAATATCTCGGCGACTCGCTCCGTTTGCAGCAAGTCCTGCTCAATCTGGTCGACAACGCCGTGAAATTTACCGACAGCGGTCGCATTACGCTCGCTGCCCGCTTACTTGAGCCAGCCGCCAGCGAAACACACATTGAGTTTTCCGTGGCAGACAGCGGTATTGGGATGGATAACAACACCCTGCAACGCATTTTCGCGCCCTTCGAGCAGGCGGATAGCTCGACAACCCGCAAATACGGCGGTACGGGGCTCGGGCTCAATATCTGTCAGCGTCTGGTGCAAATTATGGGCGGGCGAATCCGGGTCAGCAGTACGCCGGGCGCCGGCAGTCGCTTTGTTTTCACCATCAGTTTACGGAAAACCGCCGCCGCATCACTCGTGGTCAATGCTCCCCCAGCGCTATCCGGCGCCTTGGCAGAGGGGGAATTGCGCCGTTTACATGCCGACAAAAGCATTCTCGTCGCTGAAGATAACTGGGTGAATCAGGAGGTCGCGCTTGAATTGTTGCGTGAAGTCATCGGCTTTAAGGTTGATATCGCACCGGATGGCTTAAAGGCGCTCGGGATGGCCGAAGCTCGCCGCTACGACCTGATCCTGATGGACATGGAAATGCCTGAAATGGACGGCCTTGAGGCGACCCAGAGCATCCGTCAACTCCCCGGCTATGCCGCTGTGCCCATCATTGCCATGACCGCCAACGCGTTCGCCGAGGACAAGGCGCGCTGCCTGGATGCCGGCATGAACGACTTCATCGCCAAGCCGGTTGATCCGGATCAGCTTTATACGACCCTGCTGCGCTGGCTGAAGACTTGAACTACTCCAGCGCTAACTGGAACAACTGACCTCCAGCCCACGCGCCCAATCGGGCGGCAGGGCGGCGTATTCCTCGAACTCTGGCTGCTCGTCGTAAGGCTTGCGCAGGCAAGTCAGCAGACGGTGGACCTCGGAGAAATCCTTTTTATTGGCCAGGCGAATCGCCTTTTCGGCCAGCCAGTTGCGCAGCACGTATTTCGGGTTGGCCGCGAGCATGGCGCTTTGTCGTTCGGCGTCCGACCACGGCGTTTGCGCCTGCCGGGCACGCCAGCTTGCCAACCAGGCGTCGCAGGCGGCGGGGTCGATAAACTGGTCGCGTAACGGGGCATCGGTTTTTGCCTGATTTTCCGGGTTGACCCTAGGGCCAGCCGTTGTTTCTATGGTCGCAGGGCCGGCCGTTGATTCTATTTTCACCGCCGGCAGTTTCGAGAGCGTGCGGAAGAACAGCGTGAAATCCGGACGATGCTGCTGGAGGAAAGCGAAGGTATTGCCGATGAATTCCTCGTCGTCGGGCAGTCCGTTGCGCAAACCCAACTTGGCCAGCATCAGGCGCTCAAAGGCCATGGCGAATGCATCGCCGTAGGTGTCATCGACCGCAGCACGGGCTTGTTGTGGCGACTTGATCAGCGGCAGGAAAGCATCAGCCAGACGATAGAGATTCCACTGCCCGACATGCGGCTGGTTGCGGTAGGTGTAGCGGCCCTGATGGTCGGAGTGGTTGCAGATGTGGCCGGCATCGAAAGCCTCCATGAAACCGAACGGGCCGTAATCCAGCGTCAGGCCGAGGATGGACATGTTGTCGGTATTCATCACGCCGTGCATGAAACCAACCGCCATCCAGTGCGCCATCAGTTCGCCGGTGCGGCGGGAAACGTCGCGCAGCAGGGCGTCGTAGGGATTTGGCGCGACCCGGCATTCGGGCCGGAAGGTGTCGATGACGTAATCGGCCAATTGCTGCAATTCGAGTGGCTTACGGCGCGAAGACCAGTGCTCGAAGGAGCCGAAACGGACGAAGCCGGGGGCAACGCGGGTGACCACCGCGGCCGTTTCGATGGCCTCGCGGCGTACCGGGTAATCGGCGCCGATGATGCAGAGCGCCCGCGTCGTCGGCACACCAAGGCCGGCCATCGCTTCCGAACAGAGAAATTCGCGGATCGAGGAGCGCAAGACGGCTCGCCCGTCGGCCCCGCGCGAGTACGGCGTTTTCCCCGCCCCCTTGAGCTGGATTTCCCAGTGGCCGAGATCATTGCGCAAGCCGCCGAGCAAATGCGCCCGACCATCGCCCAGTTGCCCGGCCCAGACACCGAACTGATGCCCGGAATAGACCGCGGCCAGCGGTTCCGCCCCCGGCAGCTGGCGGTTGCCGGCGAAAATTTCGGCGAATTCCGGGCTTTCCAGCAAAGCGGGGGGCAGGCCGAGCAACTCGGCGACTTCGCTGCTGATACCGACGACGTAAGGCGCCGGCAACGACTGCGGCTGGAGGCGGGTGTAAAAGGCTTCGGGCAGCGCCGCGAAGCTGTTGTCGAAAACGGGGAATTCGAGCGGCAAGGATTGCGGGGCGTTCATGGGCAGCTTTGTCAGGTTTCTGGCGAAAAATTAGGGTATCCGGGGCACGCAGCAAACGGCATGCCGGGATGTTCGCTGGTCAGAACATGAAACGCGTCAATGGTTCGCCGAATCAAAAAACAAGCGGCGCTCGTTTAAACTCTCGCCATGCGCCGCTACCCTTTCTCGTTTATCGCCCTGACCACGCTCGGCACCCTTTGCGCCATTCCCGGCGCGCTCAGCCTTGCCGGCTTCGGGGCCAGCATTCATCCCATCCTTGAAGACCCGATGGCCGGGCTGGCCTTCATCGTTTCAGCCGTGGCGCTGATCGGCTCAGGGCTTTTCCCGCTGGTGATCGAGAAGCTGAAGGAAGGCGAAGAGCGCTAATCCAGGCGCGGCGCGTTCAGAAACGCAGCCCAAGCGCTTTTTCGGCCATTTGCACGGAGATGACGCCGGAGACCTTCTCCTTCTGGCCCGCCCCATTAAAGAAGAAAGTCCGCGGCAACTCGCCGGCCCAGCTCGGGTCGATGGCATAGGCGATGGCATCCGGGTTGTCGCTGCCGTAGGCGTAGCGCGGGCCGGGCAACTGGAAGCGATCAAGCAGCGGGCCAAGGCTTGCCGTCTCCGGCTCGGCGGCCAGGGTAATGACGCGCAGCCGCTGGTTGCTTTTGACCAGGGTCGACAGCAATTGCAGGTTCTTTTTGCAGTGGCTGCAATCGGACGACCAAAGGGCAACGATGGTTGGCTGCCGGTGGCTGGCCGGGTCAAGCAACTGGCGCGCCGTGGCCTTGTCGAGCGGCGTGAAGTCAGCCGCCTGCAGCGGCATTGCGATCAGGCAGGCGAGGAAAGCGAAGGCGCTTTTTTTCATGGCAGCGGGAACAGGCGGAAGCCTTCCTTTTCAGTACGCCAGAAAGCGAAAAGCGCCTCGCCGCGACGAATCACCCGTGGCTGGTCGGAAGCGCCATCGGTCGCCCCGAGCGGTTGCGTGCGGAAGGTCTTGCCACCGTCATCCGAGCGCATGGCTTGCAATTGGGTGCGCTCACCGTCGAATTCCTTCCAGGCAATCGCCAGCTTGCCGCCAGCGCTACCGAGGTCGGCATGCGCGGCACGCGGGCCACCGACGGTCAACTGCCCTTCGACCTGTAATTCGTCACCTTGCGCGACCAGCCGGCCGTAATAAACGTGGCCGTCACCCTCTTTCTGATTGAACCAGACGGCATGACGCACGCCCTGCGCATCCACCACCAGCGACGGGCCGTGATGCGGGCAGCCGTCAACCTGCCAGCGGTCGAAGGTGGCGCGTTTGACACTTTCCAGCGTGCCATCCGGCTTCAGGCGGGCGATGGCGTGATCGCGTTCGTTCGGGGCATAGACATGGCGCCACATGAAGAGTGGCGAACCGTCTCGATCCAGCGCGCTGGTCAAGCGGCAGCATTCGCAGGCATGGTCGGCCAGCTTGAATTCCGGCTGAAAAGTCCGCCCGCCGTCATTGGAAACAGCGGCGTAGATGCCCGAACCGCGATACGGCGTTTGGCTCGCCTTGGCCGCTTCCGAATCACGCTTGTCGATCCAGGCCAGGATCACCTTGTTGTCCGGGGTGGTCAGCATGGACTCAAAGCTGTGGGTGATTTCGGCGGTGTCCTTGTGCACGGTTTGGGGCGCGCCAAAATGTTCTCCATCATCGGCGCGAGCCAGCCGGATGTTGCCATTGTGGCCGGCGCCGAACGAGTGCGCCCAGGAAACCAGCAAGCCGCCATCAGCCGCGAAGGCGATCTTTGGCCGGTTCTCGCCATTGGCAGAAAATGCCTCCGATTGAGCGTTGACCGCAGCCGGGGCAGACCAGCTCCTGCCTTCGTCGGTACTGCGGTAAAGCATGACCTGCTCACCCTGCTTGGCGACCACGAGCAAGCTACCGTCCGCAGCGAACGCCGCCGAGGTACCAAGCTCCGGTCTTGCCGCTTTCGACTTGCTCGGCACGACCTCCGCCGCCTGCACGCAGGTGACGGCAAGCCCAAGCAAAACAACCGAACTCAGCCGCGCCAGCATATTGCTCACCGACGCCAGCCTTGCTCTTGAATCGTTCAACATCTGATTTCTCAAACCGCTATCTCCGCTTACAGATCAAACTTGATCTCAGCCACGAATGTTCGCTGGGTATAGGGATGGAAAGCCCAATACTTCTCATTATTCAGGTTATCCACACCGGCGGATGCAGTCCATTGTTTGGCCAGTTTGTAACGCATGCGCCAGTCGGCGACCAGATAGGAACTTGAACCGGTGTAGGTTTCGCCATTGACGTCGCTGTTGTCGAGATTGTTGTATTGCGTACCGCTGTAGCGAATGCCGAGGGTGTGAGTCCAGCGATCATCCGGGCGATAGCTTACGAGCATGTTGGCACGCCAGCGCGGAACACGCGGTTGCCACTTGCCCACGCTATCCGGGAATTTGTCGTTCTTGACGATGGTCGAATCGGCAAAAGTCAGGCTGGACGAGAGATCAAGGCCGCGCAACATGACGTCGTTGAACTGACCGGCCAATTCCAGCCCGGTGGTGCGAATGTGATCGACGTTCTGAATATTGGTGACGTTCGGCGTCACACTGACATTGGTCTGGGAATAGAGCGCGTCGCGGGTATCTTCATGAAACAGCGTTGCCCGCAGCAGGCCATTGCTCAGTTCGTGCTCGCTGGAAAGCTCGGATGTCCAGGATTTCTCGGCCTTGAGATTGGGATCGTTGTTGACCACGACATTGGTGGCAATACTGCCCTGATACAGTTCGGCAACGGTCGGATTGCGCACGGCGCGGCCGAGCGAGCCTTTGATCGCCCATTGTGGCTGGACCTGATAGGCAATTGCCGCTTTCGGCGAGAAAGCCGTTTCGTTCCGTTCACCCATGTTGATGACCGAGCTGGCATTGGCCACCTGCCCGTCGTGTGCACGCCAACGCTCCAGTCGCCCACCCAGGGTTGTCCGCCAGTCCTGGGCAAAGCGCCAGGTATCCTGGGCGTAAAGACTGGTCAGTTCCGTCTGGCCGTTGAAAGCCGAGAAACGGCTGGTCGGCCCGCCGCTCAGCCAGTCAGAGGTATTGGAAACCAGGGTTTCCAGCTTGTAGCTGTCGTGCTGCAAGCCGAAATCGACCAGATGAGCGCCGCCCAGGCCCTCCGGACGCCAGGTTCCGCGCAAGGCAAGCGTGTTCCAGCCAGTGCCCGACATGTCGGTAATCCGCCCGGCACCGCCTGAATTGGCCGAGGGTAGCGCCCCGAGCGGCGAACGCACCTCATCCTTGTGGTAATCGTAAATACTGGCGGCAACTTCCCAGTCCCATTCTCCGCGCGTGTTGCTCTTGACGGAAAGGCCGTGGATGAAATGCTGCAAGTCGCCCTGGCTGGTGGAGATATCGGTATTGGCCAGGGTGTAGCGCCGGCCATCGACATTGATATTGCCGCTATAGACCCGGTTGCCATTGGCGTCGCGCAGATAAGTTGTCGAGGTGCGAGTGACATCGTTCTGCCATAGCCCAAAGGTATAGCTGGCGCGCACCGTTGGCGAGAAATCGTAGGCCAGTTTTAACTTGGCGTGATCCTGAACCGTATGCACCTGATTGGTCGCGCCCAGAATCAGCCAGTCTTCATTTTTGGGATTCTTGTCGTGGATGGCGCCGGTGACCCGCGTGCCGGTGCTGCTGACGACGCCGGAACTGACCAGCTTGTTGGCAAAGGCGATCGGATGACCATCGCTGTCGAGACGATTGGCATTGAACCACCAGGACCACGGACCATTTCTATTACCCAGCGAGGCACTCAGTTGATTGCCGCTATATGAGCTGTCGGTACCGTACAGTTTGAAATTCTGGGTAAATCCGGTGGCCTTGACGTGCGCTTCCAGCTGGGTCGGCATGCGTGTGACGTAATCGACCACGGCCCCCACCGAATTGCCGGGATAAGCCGCCGAAAAGGGGCCGTAAAGCACGTCGACCCGCTCGATTTCTTCCGGCGTCACCAAGCCCCAGCGCGGCGTGTAAAAGGCACCGTTACCCAGCAGGTTGGAAAGCAAAATGCCGTCCGCGTAAACCAGCGAACGCGCACTGTTACCGGTGCCCGAGGCCCGACTGGCGAGAACGGCATGGTCGTAGTCGCCGATGTAGCGCTTGCGGACATTGAGACTGGGGAAATATTTCAGCGCATCCTCGCTGTCGACCGCGTTGATCGTCTCTTCAATCTGCTTGCCGGTGATGCCCTCGATGGTTGTCGGAATCTGCGTCGGCAGCGAAGTCGGCTGGCCGCTGCTGACGGTTACCGTACCCAGCGTCTTGACCGGCTCGTCCCCAGATTTTTGCGCCAACGCGGGCGATGCGAATGCACTTGCAAGCATGACGTGAAGCGCACGCTTCACGAACTTTTTCCCCGATAAATCAAACATCGAATCTCTTTCTATAGCGTTGTAGTTAATTTTTTTGCCTCAACCCTTACTGCTCAGGGGTTGGGCTGGGTCAAAAATGCAATCTTCACAATGCTGGCGCGCTGCGCGGCAGCCATCACGTCAGCCACCTTTTCGTAAGCCACCTTGCGGTCGGCGCGCAGGTGCAGTTCCGGCTGGCGGATGCTGGCGGCGGCAAAGCGGGCATCCAGCGCCTCGCGGTGGATGGCTTCGCCATTCCAGAACACCTTGCCGTCGATATCGATTGCCAGCTGGATGACTTCCGGCTTGTCGTCGAGCCTGCTGGCAGTGACCTGCGGCAGGTCGATCGGCACCGCTTGATGAAAGAGCGGCGCGGTGATGATGAAGATGACCAGCAGCACCAGCATCACGTCGACCAGCGGCGTCGTGTTGATCTCGGCCATCGGCTGGCTAACACCGGCTTCGTCGAAGCTTCCGAAAGCCATGATCAAGCCTGCCGATTGGCGCGGGCGGCGCTGATATCGACCAGATTGACGTTGCCGCCGACGCGCACGCCGGTCGTCAGATAGGCATGCAGGTCATGGGCGAAACCATCGAGCTGGACAGCAACCAGCCGATTGGCCCGGGTGAAGGCGTTATAAGCCAGCACCGCCGGAATCGCGACGAAAAGACCGGCCGCCGTCATGATCAGCGCCTCGCCAACCGGGCCGGCGACCTTGTCGAGCACCACCTGCGTCGCGCCGGAAAGTCCGACCAGCGCGTGATAAATCCCCCAGACCGTGCCGAAAAGGCCGATAAAGGGTGCGGTCGACCCGACAGAAGCGAGAAAAGTAAGACCGCGCTCGATCCGCGATTGCGTATTGACGATGTGCGAACGCATCGAACGGGTCAGAAACTCGCTGGCATTGACCCCGGCGCCGATTCCCCGTGCGGCATTTTGCTGATGCGCCTGGGCGGCATGCGCGCTGGTCAGCGCCAGGCCGGCGAAGATGCCGGATGGATCGTCGCGGCGCAGCGATTCAAGTGCCTCAGGCAGTGAATTGGCGCTCCAGAAGCCGGTCAGCGCACGCTCCTGTGAGCGCGATGCCCGTAGCGTCGACATTACTTTGCCGATGATGACTGACCACGAAGCCAGCGATAACAGGGCCAAAATAATGGCGGTGGTGTGGGTAACCAGGTCTCCCTGGTTCCAGAAGTGGGCGAGGCCCATTTGCGATTCCATGCGTGGCTTTCCTTACTCAAGTGCAAAAGTGATCGGCACAATCACCGAAGATTCGACAGGCTCATCGCCCCGCCTGGCCGGGACAAAACGCCATTGGGCAACCGCCTCGGCTGCGGCCTTGTCGAGCCGCGCGAACGTGCTGGATTTTGAAATAGCGACATCAAGTGCCGTGCCCTGCGCACTGACGCGAACTTTCAGTAAAACCTTGCCCTCCTCGGCATTTCGACGAGAAAGCGCGGGATAAACCGGTTTGGGGTTATGCAGATAATCCGCATCAAATCGCGCTGCCACGACGGCAACGGGCGGAGCGGGGGGTGCCGGGGGTGCGGCAATCGGCTGCACCGTGGGCGCTGGCGGCTGCGGGGCAACCGCAAAACTGCTCGGACTGGGCTCTTTGCTCGTCACTGCCAGCACTGGCTGAGCTTGCACCGGTTGCGGCCGACGCACGGGTTTAGGGGGCGGCGGCAAGGGTTTGGGCGGCTCGACTTTCTTTTCTTCCATCATCGGCAGAAGACGAACGCTGATGCTTGGCGGCAACTGGATCAGGTCGTTCTTGACCGAGAGATAAAGCGCCGCGTAACCGAGCAAAAGATGCAAGGCCACCACAACCGCACCATTGCCCAGACGCTCGCCCAACGATGGGCGAGTTTCGGAACAATCCAGTGGCGGCAAGGCAATCGAAGTCACAGCATTTCCTAATGTTGACACAGATCAATAGTTCTTTAAAAACAATAATTTGCGAGGTCGGATTCTAAATTACCGGGACGCTTTTACCGATGCGACAAATCGTCGCACCTCGCGTGGAACGGTCTTGAAATGAGCCTCGCCGGCACAATCAGGCGGCTCGCCCAGCACCCAAAAAAAGCGCTGCGTGCTTGAGCAAGTAAAATAGGGAAATGACCATTGATCGCCTGCATCGCTCGCCAGAAATGCCCGAATGGCGGCGGAGCGTTCCCTATCTGTTACTGGCGATTGCCTTGCACGCAGCGATACTGTTTTACCCAATGAGGATGCTCAGCGGCATGCTGAAGGCAACGCCACCGCTCAGCGCCACGCTCAAAATGGAACAAGCCGCCCCAGCGCCCGTGGTCGAGCCGGCAAAAGCCCCGCCCTCGCCGCCGCCAGTAGCCAGCAGCTTGCGCCGGGAACGCCCAGTCCCCAAGCCACGCACGGTCATCGCCATGACACCGGAACAGGCAGCCTCCAGCGCCGCTTTTACCGCGCCAACACCGGTTGTTGCCCAACCCCCAGCCACGCCTACCGCCCCTGTAGTTATCAACCCGGCGCCTGCGACATTCAGCCCGCCACGCTTTGAGGCGGCCTATCTGCATAACCCGCGCCCCAACTACCCGGCTGTTTCCCGCCGCCTGGGTGAAGAAGGCAAAGTGCTGCTCAGGGTTCTCGTCAGCCCGGATGGCCGCGCTGCTGCGGTCAACCTGGAAAAAAGCAGTAATTTCGAGCGACTCGACGAAGCCGCCCGTCAAGCCGTGGCGCAATGGCGCTTTGTGCCGGCCAAGCGCGGTGACGAAGCGGTTGAGGCGACAATCATCATTCCCCTGCTCTTTCGACTGGAAGATTGAATCGGGGATGGCGTTAAGCCAGTGCGCGGGATTTTCGGTCAGTAGAATTGACGATGGGGACCGAAGTCCCCACCGGCTATCTTTGGTAACAAGGCTCTAGCAGCCCCGGCTAACCGTTTTTAGGCGGCAATAGCGAATTGCTCATCATTGGCAATTATGGATTTGCTTCATTAACGTCGATCGCCTGACGAGTTGCCTACTCACCTTTGCCCGCCCTGTCGAAACCAGTGCACCCCCATCTAAAAGCACCGTGATGCCCTTAGGTGGAGGTGAGGGGAATCGAACCCCTGTCCAGAACGCCTCCAGATTGTCGGAATTACAACCATGCAGAGATTATGGGGGCGGGGGGAGCGATTTACAAGGTCGGCGGCCAGTCAGATGGTTACTGTTTGTAACGCCACGCTCAGGTTTTGCCTGCCCAAAGGGGAGTGTGTCCTGACGATAAAATTTCCGTTATCAAGACAATTGCCCGGCGGTGGCTGAACAACTACGGCCGCCCCCAGGCATTTTTAACGTTTGCTGGCCAGAACAACATGAGCGCGAACGCGAGCTGATCAGAGCTCACGTTCAGCGCTCAACAGCCGTTCGCAATAGCGCGCAATCAGATCAACTTCCAGATTCACCTTGCTCCCCGGTTTGAGCTGATTCAAGGTCGTGTTCTCCAGCGTGTGGGGGATCAGGTTGATGGTAAAGACTTGGCCACTGACTTCATTGGTCGTCAAACTTGTGCCGTTCACCGTGACTGAACCCTTGCGTGCGATGTACTTGGCGATGGCTTTGGGAGCGAGGATTTCGAGCAGACGGTTATCGCCCACCGGGTCGAAACGCAGCACTTCACCAACACCGTCCACATGGCCGGAAACCAAGTGGCCGCCGAGCCGGTCGGAGAGACGCATGGCTTTTTCCATGTTGATTTCGCCAGGCCCATCAAGACCGGCGGTGCAGGACAGCGTTTCCGGTGAGACATCGACCATGAAATGATTGCCTTCGGTGGCCACCACCGTCAGGCAAACGCCGTTGCAGGCGATCGAGTCACCCAACGCAACGTCGTCGAGGCCGAGTTTTCCTGCTTCGATATGCAAGCGAAAGCCGGCTTCGCGGGTGGTCAAGTGAGTGATGCGGCCAACCGCCGCGATGATTCCAGAGAACATGGCAAAACCTGTGTGGACCAAAAATGAAACTTTATCACGGGCGCTTGACCGGGCGGCTTGCGAGAAAACCGGGTTGGGCATAGGGTTTTGAACCTTGCGTAATTGATTCACTTAAGGGAGACAAAAAATGAAAAAAACACTACTTGCCACGTTACTTTCGACCTTTGCTGTGGGCGCTCTGGCCGACATCAACATCGGCGTCACCCTCTCAGCCACCGGGCCGGCCGCCTCGCTGGGCATTCCGGAAAAAAACACCATCGACCTGCTGCCGAAAACGATTGCCGGGCAGAAGGTCAATTACATCGTGCTTGATGATGCGTCCGATACCACCACCGCCGTCAAAAACGCCAAGAAGCTGATCAGCGAAAACAAGGTCGATCTGATTATTGGCTCGACGACCACCCCCAATTCACTGGCGATGATTGACGTGGCGGCTGAAGGTGAAACGCCGATGATTGCGATGGCCGCGGCTGCCCGCATCGTCGAGCCGATGGACGAGAAGCGCAAATGGGTCTTCAAGACACCGCAGAACGACGCCCAGATGTCGACTGCCATCGTCGAGCACATGACCAACAATAACGTCACTACCGTGGCCTTTATCGGCTTCTCGGATGCCTATGGCGAAGGCTGGTGGAAAGAGTTTTCCAAGCTGGCGGAAGTGCGCAAGATCAAGCTGGTCGCCAATGAGCGCTTTAACCGTACCGACACTTCCGTCACCGGGCAGGTTTTGAAGGTGCTCTCCGCCAAGCCCGATGCCATTTTGATCGGCGGCGCCGGTACGCCGGCCGCGCTGCCGCAGAAATCGCTCAAGGAAAAGGGTTACAAGGGGATCATTTATCAGACGCACGGTGTCGCCAATAATGATTTCCTGCGCGTTTGCGGCAAGGATTGCGAAGGCACCGTGCTCCCGAGCGGCCCGATGCTGGTTGCGGCTCAGTTGCCGGCCGATAACCCGGTGAAGAAATCGGCGCTGGAGTACGTCGGCAAATATGAAGCGGTGCATGGCAAGGGCAGCGTCAATGCCTTCGGCGGCTATGCCTGGGATGCCGGCATGTTGTTCGCCAATGCCGCCCCCGTCGCGCTGAAAAAGGCGCAGCCCGGCAGTCGGGAGTTCCGTCTGGCGCTGCGTGATGCGCTGGAAGGCACGGCTAACCTTGCAGGGTCACATGGCGTCTTCAACATGAGCCCGAGCGACCACCTCGGCCTCGACCAGCGCGCCCGCGTCATGGTGACGATTCAGCAAGGCACCTGGAAGCTGGCCCGCTAACCTGCGGCAAGGCGTTTCGATGGGGCCGGCAAGCGCGCGGCCCCATGAATTTCGACCCATTTGCAGGTTGACCGCAGCATTCGCTTAAAACCCACCCTGAACTATCGCCCAACCCCGGCGGCAGCGCGGTTGGCCGGGAATAGCGCATGGTAAACTCCATTTTTGCGGTTCTTATTTCGGGATTAATCCATGTTCAAGAAACTAAGCCTTGTCCTTCTCGCCGCGGCATCAAGCGCCGTGCTGGCTGACATCAATGTCGGCGTATCCCTTTCAGCGACGGGACCGGCAGCTTCACTGGGCATTCCGGAAAAGAACACGATTGCCTTGCTGCCGACCACCATCGGCGGCCAGAAGGTCAATTACATCGTGCTCGACGATGCGACCGACCCGACAGCGGCCACCAAAAACATCAAGAAGCTGATCAGCGAACACAAGGTCGATGTCGTTATTGGTTCGACCACGGCCCCCAACTCGCTGGCGATGATCGATGTTGCGGTCGACAATGAAACGCCGCTGATTTCGATGGCCGGCTCGGCCGTCATCGTCGAACCGATGGATGCCAAGCGCTATTGGGTTTTCAAGACAGCGCAGAACGACGCCCACATGGCGACCGCGCTGGTCCAGCACATGACGGACAAAAACATTCAGAGCGTCGCTTTCATCGGCTTTGCCGACGCTTACGGCGAAGGCTGGTACAAAGAGTTCGCCAAGATCGCCGAAGCCCGCAAATTGAAGATTGTTGCCAGCGAGCGCTTCCAGCGTAACGACACCTCGGTCACCGGGCAGATTCTCAAGATCATGGCCGCCAAGCCGGAAGCTGTTCTGATCGGGGGCGCCGGCACGCCGGCCGCGTTGCCGCAGAAAGCCCTCAAGGAAAAAGGCTACAAGGGGCTGGTTTACCAGACGCACGGCGTCGCCAATAATGATTTCCTGCGCGTCGGCGGCAAGGATCTTGAAGGCGGTTTTCTGCCGGTCGGCCCGATGGTGGTTGCGGCGCAACTGCCGAACGACAACCCGGTGAAAAAATCAGCGCTGGAATATGTCACCAAATATGAAGCCGCCTACGGCAAGGGCAGCGTCAGTTCCTTTGGCGGCCACGCCTGGGATGCCGGAGTGCTGTTGCAGAACGCCATTCCACAAGCCCTGAAAAAAGCCCAGCCGGGCACCAAGGAGTTTCGCCGGGCGCTGCGCGACGCACTGGAAAACACCAAAAATCTGGCGGGGGCGCACGGCATTTTCAACGTGACGCCGAACGATCATCAGGGTTTCGATCAGCGCGCCCGCGTCATGGTCACCATTGAAAAAGGCACCTGGAAGCTGACTCAATAATCCCTAGGTCAACCGCCCAAGCCCTCAAATGATCTAGCCGTCAGCGCCACCCTTCGGCAGGCTCAGGACTGGCCTGGCGTCACCAGGGCGGCAATGACCAAGCAGATTAATCATCCCTTTTCAAAAGAACACAGCCGCTCCCGGTAGCCCATGGACCTTCAAATTCTCCTTCTTCTCGGCCAGGATGGCATCACCAACGGTGCCATTTACGCCTTGCTCGCCCTGGCGCTGGTGCTGGTCTTTGCCGTCACCCGCGTCATCTTCATCCCGCAGGGGGAATTTGTCGCCTACGGCGCGCTGACCCTGGCCTCGCTGCAAACCGGCAAGGTGCCGGGCACGATCTGGCTGCTGCTGGCGCTCGGCAGCACGGTGGCGGTGCTTGACGGCTACCGCCTGCTGCGTGAAAAACGTTTCGCCAAACTGCCGCCGCTGCTCATCTTCAACGTCGGCTTGCCGCTACTGGCCGCAGCCGGCCTGTTTGCCATGCCGCCGGATCAGTTGCCGCTGTGGGCGCAGGCCGTGGTGGCGATGCTGCTGGTCATTCCCCTCGGCCCGATGATCTACCGGGTGGCCTTTCAACCGCTGGCCAGCGCCTCGGTGCTGGTGCTGCTGATCGTTTCGATCGCCGTCCATGTCACCCTGATCGGCCTCGGTCTACTGTTTTTCGGCGCCGAAGGTTCGCGCACCCCACCCTTCACCGAAATCAGCTTTGAACTGGCCGGCGCGCCACTACAAGGCCAGACCATTCTCGTCGTCGTCGCGTCCGCCCTGCTGATCATCGGCCTCTATTTCTTCTTTGAACGCACCATTTACGGCAAGGCCCTGCGCGCCACCGCGATGAACCGCACCGGCGCCCGCCTGATGGGCATTCCGCCAGCCCTCGCCGGCAAGCTCTGTTTCACGCTGGCCGCCGCCATCGGCGCCTTCTCCGGCATCCTGATCGCGCCGATCACCACCATTTATTACGACTCCGGCTTCCTGATCGGCCTCAAGGGCTTCGTCGGCGCCATCATCGGCGGCCTCGCCTCCTACCCGGTCGCCGCCCTCGGCGCCCTGCTCGTCGGCCTGCTCGAATCCTATTCCTCCTTCTACGCCAGCGCCTTCAAGGAAGTCATCGTCTTCACGCTGATCATCCCGGTGCTGCTCTGGCGCTCGCTGACCTCGAAACATATCGAGGAGGAGGAAGAATGATGCGCCATCTTCCTTTGGGTATCTTCATCGGCCTGCTCGCCATCGGCCCGCTCGTCCTGCCCGAATTCACCATTACGCTGGCCAACTACATCGGCCTTTACGCCATCGTCGCCGTTGGCCTGGTCTTGCTCACCGGCGTCGGCGGCCTGACCTCTTTCGGCCAGGCCGCATTCGTCGGTCTTGGCGCCTACACCACGGCCTACCTGACCACCGTGCACGGCGTTTCGCCATGGCTGACGCTGCTGATCGGGCTGGCGATCACCGCCGCCGTCGCGCTCTTTCTCGGTTTCATCACGCTGCGCATGGGCGGCCATTATTTGCCGCTCGGCACCATTGCCTGGGGCATCAGCCTCTATTTTCTGTTCGGCAATCTCGAATTTCTCGGCGGCCATACCGGCATCTCCGGTATTCCGACCATTTCCCTGTTCGGCCTCGAATTGAAATCCAGCCGCTCCTTTTATTACCTGATCTGGGTCGTCGTCCTGCTCGCCATCCTGGCGCTGCGCAATCTGCTCGACTCCCGTCAGGGCCGTGCCATTCGCGCCCTCAAAGGCGGCACGGTGATGGCCGAGGCAATGGGCGTTAACACGCCGCAGGTCAAGATTGTGATCTTCCTGATCGCCGCGCTGCTCGCCAGCGTTTCCGGCTGGCTCTACGCGCATCTCCAGCGCTTCGTTAACCCGACACCATTCGGGCTGAATCAGGGCATCGAATACCTGTTCATGGCCGTCATCGGCGGCATCGGCCACGTCTGGGGCGCCGTGCTGGGCGCCGGCCTGATCACCATCCTCAAGCAATGGCTGCAGGACTGGCTGCCGCAGATTCTCGGCCAGAGCGGCAATTTCGAGATCATCGTCTTCGGCATCGCAATGATTATCGTGCTGCAACGCGCCCGCGATGGCTTGTGGCCGGCGCTGCTTAAATTGCTGCCGGTACGGGCCATAAAACACAGCATCCCACATGGCGAAATATTGCCAAAACGGCCGTCGACCGCAGCCGGCACGCTATTGCTCAAGGCCGACGATGTCACCAAGCGTTTCGGCGGTCTGGTCGCCAATGACGGCCTTTCATTAACCGTCAATGCCGGCGAAGTGATGGCTCTGATCGGCCCGAACGGCGCCGGCAAAAGCACGATGTTCAACTGCATCTCCGGCCTCAGCCCGGCCAGCGAAGGCAAAATTGCCTTTTTAGGGCAGTCGACCGTAGCAACGGTTTCGCGTGACATTGCCCGCCAAGGCATGAGCCGAACCTTCCAGCACGTGCGCCTGCTCGGCCAAATGTCGGTGCTGGAAAACGTCGCCATCGGCGGCCATTTGCGCGGCAGCAAAGGGATTGTCGCTGCGGCGCTGCGCCTCGACCGGGCCGAAGAAAATCGCCTGCTCGCCGAAGCCGCCCGCCAGATCGAGCGCGTCGGCCTCGCCGAACAGATGTTCGAACCAGCCGGCAGCCTGGCGCTCGGCCAGCAGCGCATTGTCGAAATCGCCCGGGCGCTGTGTTCCGACCCTTGCCTGCTGTTGCTGGACGAACCCGCCGCCGGCCTGCGTTACCTGGAAAAACAGGCGCTGGCCGAACTGCTCGGCAAGCTGCGCAGCGAGGGCATGGGCATTCTGCTGGTCGAACACGACATGGATTTCGTCATGGAGCTCGCCGACCGCGTCGTCGTCATGGAATTTGGCAAGAAGATTGCCGAAGGCCTGCCGGCCGAAATCCAGCGCGACCCCAAAGTGCTCGAAGCCTACCTCGGCGGCGTGGAGTAAATCATGAGCAAACATCCGCATCTGCACGATAACGAAGTCATTCTCGACGTCAGGGGTCTGCGCGTTGCCTACGGCAAGGTCGAGGCGCTGCACGGCGTCGACCTGTGCATTCGCCGCGGCCAGATCGTCACCGTCATCGGCCCCAACGGCGCCGGCAAAACGACCTTGCTCGCGGCGCTGATCGGCCTGCTGCCGGCCACCGGCGACATTATTTACATGGGCCACCCGCGCCGTCACGCCGATGAAGTGGAAGCCCTGGTCCGCCAGGGCATGACGCTGGTGCCGGAAAAGCGCGAGCTGTTCGCTGAAATGAGCGTTGAGGACAACCTGATCCTCGGCGCCTTCGACCGCTACCGCACCGGCCACCGCGACCAGATGGAAACGATGGACGAGGTTTTCGAGCTATTCCCGCGCCTGGAAGAACGACGCAGCCAGCTCGCCGGCACGCTTTCCGGCGGCGAACGCCAGATGCTGGCGATGGGCCGGGCGCTGATGGCCAAGCCCAAACTACTGATGCTCGACGAACCCAGCCTCGGTCTGGCGCCGCTGATCATCAAGGAAATTTTCCGCATCATCGCCGAGCTGAAACAGACCGGCGTCGCCATCCTGCTCGTCGAACAAAACGCCCGCGCCGCCTTGCAGATTGCCGATTACGGCTATGTGCTGGAAACCGGCGAAGTCTCGCTGGCCGGGCCGAGTCAGGAACTGGCGGCTGATCCGCGGGTGATCGAAGCGTATCTGGGGCTTGGGAAAAAGCACTGAGGTATTGACGCGGGCTTGTCAGTCAACCAACGCACCGGAGGGAATGACAATTCAGCCGGCCGCCTCAGCCCGATTCAGCGCCTGCATGAAGGTCGCCGCATCCTGAAAACCAACGACGCGCACCGTCTTGATTTCCTTGCCGGATTTATCGAAAAACAGGATCCCCGGCGGGCCAAATAGCCCGAAACGGGCGAGCAAAGCCTTGTCATCGGCGGAATTAGCAGTGACATCAGCCTTCAACAGCTTGAAACCGGCCAGTTTGGCCTGCACTGCGGGGTCGGCGAAGGTAAAACGCTCCATTTCCTTGCACGAAACACACCAGTCGGCATAAAAATCGAGCATCACCGGCTGGCCGGCGGCCAACACCTTGCTATCCAGCTCGGCGACCGAAGCCACCGGTTCAAAGGGCAGCTTTTTGCTCTCGGCCGCCATTGCCTGGCCACGCAAACCAGCCAGCGGTTGCAGCGGGTCGCGCCCACCGGCCAAAGCGCCGATCAACAGCGCCGCGCCGGTCAGCAACATGACGATGCCGATGCCTTTCCAGAAACGCTGCCAGCCCTTGGCGTGCGGCGGCAAGGGGTCGAGCGCGTGCAGATAAATTGCCGGAATGATCAGCAACGCCGCCCAGGCGAGCATTTGCGCCACGGCGGGGATGACCGGCGAGATCAGCCAGACGGCGGTGGCCAGCAGCAGCACGCCGAACGCCTTCTTGACCGCTTCCATCCACGCGCCGGCCTTGGGCAACAGCGTGCCAGCGGAGAGGCCGACGATGATCAGCGGCACGCCCATGCCGAGCGCCATGACGAACAAGGCCGCGCCGCCGAAGACGGCATCGCCGGTCTGGCCGATGTAGAGCAGCGCGCCGGCCAGCGGTGCGGCAACGCAGGGGCCGACGATCAGCGCCGACAAGGCACCCATCAGGAAAACGCCGACGCCGCGCCCGCCCTGCAGGTGCCCGGCTTCATCGGACAACTTGCTTTGCAGCGAGCTGGGCAACTGCAATTCATAAAAACCGAACATCGAGAAGGAAAGCACGACGAAAACCAGCGCAAAACCACCGAGCACCCACGGGCTTTGCAGCGCGGCAGCGAGCAGCGTGCCAGTCATTCCGGCGGCGATCCCGGCGGCCGAGTAGGTCACCGCCATGCCCAGCACGTAAGTCAGCGATAGCGCAAAACCCCGGCCGCGCGTCACTTTGTGGCCCTGCCCGGCGATGATCCCGGAAAGAATGGGAATCATCGGGAAGACGCAGGGTGTCAGCGACAAACCCAGCCCAGCGAGGAAGAAAAAGGCGAGATTGGCCCAGAAACCGGCATCTTTCAGCGCCGCGGCAATGCGGCCGCTTTCGTCGCCCTCGCCCGCCGCCGGTGCGGCATTGATCGACGGCGTACTGGCCGGATCGGGCAGCTCCAGACTGACCGCCTGCGTCTGCGGCGGATAACAAACGCCAGCATCGGCACAGCCCTGCGAGGTGACTTTCAGCTTGAGCGGCAGCACGCCCGAGACATTGCGCTCGACCGGCACGCGAATGGCGACGCTCTTGTAATAGACCTCGACCTTGCCGAAATTCTCGTCGTCCTTTTCCTTGCCCTTGGGAATCTGCAGCGCGCCCAGCGTCGTGCCCTCGCCATCGACCACGACGCGGAAGGCGTTGCGGTAGAGGTAATAGCCCTTGGCGATCTCGTAGCTGAGTTCAATCGTCTGGCCATCCAGCGCCTTGACCGAGGGTTTGAAGGCAACTGCCGGATCGAGAAACTCCTGCGCGTGAGCCAGCGGGACGAAGAAGGAAAAGAGGAAGAGGAATAGGCGCATGGTCATTTGAGTGTTTCCGCCGCCACCCAGTTCAGGTAAGCCGGCAAACCCTGCGAGATCGGCAGGGCGATAATTTCGGGCGTTTCGTAGGGATGCAGCCCGGCGATCAGTTTTTCCAGCGCCGGGTAGTTTGCTGCGGTCGACTTGATAAAAAGGGGAATTTCGGTGGCCGATTCGACCACACCCTGCCAGCGATAAATCGACTGGACGCGCGGCAGAATATTGACGCAGGCCGCCACCTTGGCCTCGACCACGGCCAGCGCAATGCTGTTGGCCGTTTCTTCGTCGGGGCAATTGGTCAGAACGAGCAAGGTTTCCATCGGCGAATCCTATTTGAGCAGGCGGCGGCGAGTCAGTTGCAAGGCAATGGCAAAGGCTACGCCGGCGGTGACGAGCAGCGCCATGATATGGATCAGCGCATTTTCCGGCACCTGCCCGGCCAGCAAAGGCCGAATCAGCGCCACGCCCTGGGCCAGCGGCAACCAACCACCGATCGCCGCCAGCCAGCCGGGCAACTGATCGGTCGGGAAAAACACCCCGGAAATCAGCGTCATCGGCGTGATGAATAGCGTGAAGTAATACATGAAGAAATCGTAGGACGGCGCCAGCGCATTCCAGATCAACCCCAGCCCGGCGAAGGCCAGACCAGTAAGGACGATGGCCGGCAGCGCCCAGAGCAGCATCGGGCCGTGCGTCAGGCCGAGCACGGCAATCACCAGCAGAATGGCCGCCCCGGAAAACAGCGACTTGGTCGCCGCCCAGAACAACTCCCCGGCCACCACATCGGCCAGCCCGAGCGGCGTATTGAGAATCGCATCCCAGGTTTTCTGCACATGCATCCGCGAAAAAGCCGAGTAAAGCGCCTCGAAAGTCGCCGCGTTCATCGTCGAAGCGCACACGGTGCCGGCCGCAAGAAAGTTGATGTAAGGCTGGCCTTCAACGGTCGGCAACATCGCCCCCAGACCGTAACCGAGGCCGAGCATGTAAATCAGCGGATCAGCCAGATTGCCGAGAATCGACGGCAAGGCCAGCTTCTTCCAGACCAGAAAATTGCGCCGCCAGACGGGGAGCCAGCCAATAGGGAAAACGGAGGAAGACATGGCGGTTGGGGTGAGCCTTGGGCGGGGAATGGAGAGGCATTTTAACCTGCCGGGTGCTTGGCTTGACTCTTTGCGGTGAGTTGCATACGTCATCGGCAGATACCGCAAACCGGATAAGGTTTGTTACATCTTTGCCAATGGGCAGCGAAAAATGAATCGAACCGTGATCCCCGATTATTTTGCGAGCTGTTCAAAACGGTCACAGGGAACCACTCAATAGACTAAGGTATCTATAATCTAGCTATCCATAATTTTGAGGTATCTCATGCGAACCGTTGCTATCTTTGAGGCCAAAAATCGGCTTTCCGAGCTGCTGAATGCAGTGGAGCAGGGCGAAGAAATCACCATCACCCGGCACGGCAGCCCGGTTGCTCGAATCGTCTCTATCAACACTTCCAGCCAAGGCGAACCAGGCCAGCGGGAACGCGTTGCCGGCGCCATGGCTCACCTGCGCAATCTGCGCCAGGGCAATACCTTGGGCACCTCGCTTGCCGAAGCCATTGAAGACGGGCGCGACTGATGCCGTTCGTACTGGATAACTCGGTGGTCACCGGCTGGTATATCGAAGATCAGGCCACCGACTACAGCGAAAGCATAGCGGCCAAACTCGAAACAGACCGCGCCATTGTTCCAGCCCTTTGGGAACTGGAATTTGCCAATGTACTGAAAACGGCCTGTACGCGGGGCAAGCTGGCCATTGATACCGCCCGGCAGATCGTGGATAACATTTGCGCCCTACCTATCGAGATTGACCATGCCACGCCCGGGCCAAGGCAATTACTTGAACTCGCAGTGCGCTACAACCTGAGCAGCTACGATGCCGCCTATCTCGAACTGGCCATGCGTCACGGCCTGCCGATTGCCTGCCAGGATGGCAAATTGCGAGAGGCTTCAAGGGCAGCAGGCATCACAATTCTTTAAAGATGATTCTTAACAATCAGTGCCAGACTCGGCATAACAATGCCTATGTCGAGTCTGACCCGAATGGCACTTACTTAAGCCTCAACCCACTGATGTAATTGACAAAGCAGGCTGAATCGACGCGTGATAAGTTGGAGTCGCCAAACACCCAACCATCACACGAGGAATCAGCCCAAATGCATGCTATCCACAAAGCGACCGCCCGACAATGCAACGCGATTTCGGCGCAAGCAGGCAGCGCTGATGCGCATGCGTTTTTCAACCTATTGACGGGGCCGGAATTGTTTGACGTCGTGGAATTGGCCTTGCCACCACACCGAGAGAGGGTGTTTCCGCCGACGGAGACACCCTCGATGTTTTTAGCACAAGCCCTCAGTACCGATCGCTCCTGCCAGCGAGCCGTCAATGAAAGGGCGATCAAACACCTGGTCACTGGGCTTACCCCTGCAGCACCCATACCGGCGCCTATTGTCGCGCTCGCCAACGCGTGCCGACGCTGATGGTCAGCACTTTGGTCCGTCACACAGGGCAATGGCTGGCGGCCCACGCCCCAGCGGCATGGCACTGGCGAGGTCGTCCCGGACGATTGGTCGATGGGGCCACAATCATCATGCCCGATACGACGGCCAATCAAGCGGACTTCCCGCAACCGGGCAGCCAGAAGCCTGGATTGGGATTCCCGCAATGCCGGATCGTGGGGCTGATCTGCCTGGGCAGCGGTGCCGTGCTTGATGCCGCGATCAGCGCCTGTCGCGGTAAAGGGAGTGATGAGCAGTCCTTGCTGCGCCGCCAGCTCAACACCTTGGTGCGTGGCGATGTGCTATTGGGCGATGCGTTCTATGCCACCTACTTCCTGCTGTGTGCGCTGGTTGAGCGCGGTGTTGATGCGGTCTTTGAGCAGCACGGCTCACGCCAACGCACCACCGATTTTGGCCTTGGCGAGCGCCTGGGGGAGCGTGACCACCTGCTGGTTTTGTCCAAACCAACCATCAAGCCAGACTGGATGTCGCAGGAGGATTACGCGCACGCGCCAGCGCGTATGACGGTTCGCGAACTTCGCGCGGGTGGCAAAACGCTGGTCACGACCTTGCTGTGTCCAAAGCAAACAACCAAGGAGGCGATCAAACGGCTGTATCGGGATCGCTGGCATGTTGAACTTGATCTGCGCAACATCAAGACCTCCTTGGGTATGGAGCAGCTAAGTTGCCAAACTCCTGCCATGGCCGAGAAGGAAATATGGGTCTATCTGCTCGCTTACAATTTGATTCGCTTGATGATGGCTCACGCGGCACTGCTCAGCGGTTGCTTGCCCCGTCAGTTAAGCTTCAAGCATACGGTGCAAATTTGGCTCGCCTGGGCGCCTCACGCTTATCACGGCAACATCGCCCACCCCAACGAGATCTTCGTTCTCATCGCGCAGCAAACCGTGGGCAACCGCCCCGGGCGCATCGAACCTCGTGCCATCAAACGGCGACAGAAGGCCTACCCATTACTCACCCAACCTCGATCTGTCGCGCGCGAGAATGTCCGAAAAAATGGGCATCCCAAAAAGCTTAAGTAAGTGCCATTCGAGTCTGGCCCCATTTTCACAGACGTTAGGGCTGGCTTCACCATCAATCAGCGGGAGAAATTTATGAGTAAACAAATTGAAACGTCCTTCCTCCCTGTTGAGGCAGGAAATCATCTCGTTCTCACCGACTCCAAAAAGTACGAGACAAGGGCAGGGTGATTGCACTTAAATGTCATTTGTTCGCGCTTGAAGCAATTTCGGCACAATTTGATATGCCATTGAAGTTCACCACCCAAGAAAATCGTTCACAGTCAGTCACTTATGCATCCATCTTGTAAACCACTTCAGAAACGTGTCTACTCTCGTCTTTTGGACGACGAGAATGGAAGCGAGTGCGCCGATGCCGTTGATGCGCTATCTGGACGAAATTGCCGACCCGAGACGGACGGGCTATGCGCATCGGCATGATCTCCAGGAGATGCTGGTGATCGCCATCTGCGCCACGCTCTCGGACGTCGACACGTTTGAAGATGTGGCCTTCTGGGCGACGCAGAAAGAGGCCTGGCTGAAGCGCTTCCTGACGTTGGCGAATGGCATTCCTTCGCATGACACCTTCAATCGGGTGTTTCGTATCCTGAACCCCAAGACTTTCGAAGATGCCTTTCGGCGTTGGGTATCCGGCCTCGTCACTGCGGTAGGTGGCACCCTGGCGGTGGATGGCAAGACCGTGCGAGGCTCGGGCGATGGTAAGGCGCGACCGATTCACCTGGTCAGCGCCTTTGCCACCGACCTAGGCATCGTTCTGGGTCAAGAGAAGGTGGCTCGGAAGAGTAACGAAATCACGGCGATCCCCGAATTGTTGAACGCCCTGTTGATCAAGGGCTACCTGGTAACCATTGATGCGATGGGTTGCCAGACAGAGATCGCCGAAACGATTGTCGCAAAAGAGGCGGATTACCTGCTGGCGGTCAAAGGCAACCAGCCGACGTTGCTGACCACGCTCCAGGATCGGTTTGCGCTGGATCAGCGCGATGCCCTGCGTGATGCCCTGCGTGATGCCGATCATTGCTTCGAACAGCTCGAGAAATCCCATGGCCGCCTGGTCGTCCAGCGTGCTTGGGTGGCCGCCAATACGGGCGAAGTGGATACGGTGCGCTGGCCCAACTGCAAGATGCTGGCAACGGTCGAATCCTTGCGCGTTGTCGGTGGCAAATCTTCGGATTTGGAGCGTCGTTACTACATCTCTTCCCGTCTGATGACGGCGGAAGCGTTTGCTAAAGCCGTTCGCAGTCACTGGGGAATCGAAAATCGCTTGCACTGGATGCTCGACGTAAACTTCGGCGAAGACGCCGCCACAGTGCGCAAAGACTTTGCGGCTGACAATCTCTCCCGCCTGAAAAAGATCGTCCTCAACGTCTTGCGATTGGAAACCGCAACGACTGCCCTCGGCAAGCTCAGCCTCGCCAAAAAGCGAAAGCTCGCAGCGTGGGACGATACATTCAGAATGGCAATCTTGGGTATCAAACCTGTTCATGACAATTAAGTGCAATTACCCTGGAGACAAGGGGTAGGGAGAACCACGACAAGTTTTACGATGAAGTAACCCCAGACGGCGTCATCTTTGCCAAGCACCATGTTTGGGATCACTTGAATATTTACCCACCACAGAAAGTCGACTGTGGTTGGAGGAAGACTGACATTGCTGGAAACGTTATAGCCAAAGGGAAAATATAAGAATGAAATATATCTGCCTTACTTTTATTGCCGCACTGACAATAGCTAGTTCATCCGCAATAGGTTATGAAAGCTGTTGGGAGTATAAAAATAAAAATGATACTACTGGCTACAACGCGTGCGAATCGCGAAATATGTCGGACATAAGAAATCAAAGAGAGCGCGAGGAGCAAAAAAGAAGAGAAACCGATGATCGATGGAGAAGAGAAGCGGCAGAAAGTGATGAAAAGAAATTTCGTGAAAAACAACTTGATCTTCAAATGCAGCAACTGGAAATTCAAAAAAGAAATTCATCTAAGCCAACCTGTGATGATGCCACCGCATTTAAAGTAGTACATGATCTAGTTATAAAAGCTCAAGAACCAGTTAATAAACTGTTTAAAAAGTATATTTCTTCGGGAGACTGCATGGCAGCAATGGAATTAGCAGAGGCAGTTCTTTTTTCCTCTATGCTTGAAGTACTAAGTAATGCCAAAGCTACTGGGCGTCAGTTTGATGAAGAAGAATTGATACAGAGCGTGCTTACTGGTAGCTTATTAGAATTCACTAAAAAATGCGGAAATCATCAAGAAAAACAAAAGAAAAAGTGAGGGAAACTCCGAAGGGTACAAACGGGGACAGACCAGAATGGCACTTACTTAAGCTTTTTGGGATGCCCATTTTTTCGGACATTCTCGCGCGCGACAGATCGAGGTTGGGTGAGTAATGGGTAGGCCTTCTGTCGCCGTTTGATGGCACGAGGTTCGATGCGTCCGGGGCGGTTGCCCACGGTTTGCTGCGCGATGAGAACGAAGATCTCGTTGGGGTGGGCGATGTTGCCGTGATAAGCGTGAGGCGCCCAGGCGAGCCAAATTTGCACCGTATGCTTGAAGCTTAACTGACGGGGCAAGCAACCGCTGAGCAGTGCCGCGTGAGCCATCATCAAGCGAATCAAATTGTAAGCGAGCAGATAGACCCATATTTCCTTCTCGGCCATGGCAGGAGTTTGGCAACTTAGCTGCTCCATACCCAAGGAGGTCTTGATGTTGCGCAGATCAAGTTCAACATGCCAGCGATCCCGATACAGCCGTTTGATCGCCTCCTTGGTTGTTTGCTTTGGACACAGCAAGGTCGTGACCAGCGTTTTGCCACCCGCGCGAAGTTCGCGAACCGTCACACGCGCTGGTGCGTGCGCGTAATCCTCCTGCGACATCCAGTCTGGCTTGATGGTTGGTTTGGACAAAACCAGCAGGTGGTCACGCTCCCCAGGCGCTCGCCAAGGCCAAAATCGGTGGTGCGTTGGCGTGAGCCGTGCTGCTCAAAGACCGCATCAACACCGCGCTCAACCAGCGCACACAGCAGGAAGTAGGTGGCATAGAACGCATCGCCCAATAACACATCGCCACGCACCAAGGTGTTGAGCTGGCGGCGCAGCAAGGACTGCTCATCACTCCCTTTACCGCGACAGGCGCTGATCGCGGCATCAAGCACGGCACCGCTGCCCAGGCAGATCAGCCCCACGATCCGGCATTGCGGGAATCCCAATCCAGGCTTCTGGCTGCCCGGTTGCGGGAAGTCCGCTTGATTGGCCGTCGTATCGGGCATGATGATTGTGGCCCCATCGACCAATCGTACGGACGACCTCGCCAGTGCCATGCCGCTGGGGCGTGGGCCGCCAGCCATTGCCCTGTGTGACGGACCAAAGTGCTGACCATCAGCGTCGGCACGCGTTGGCGAGCGCGACAATAGGCGCCGGTATGGGTGCTGCAGGGGGTAAGCCCAGTGACCAGGTGTTTGATCGCCCTTTCATTGACGGCTCGCTGGCAGGAGCGATCGGTACTGAGGGCTTGTGCTAAAAACATCGAGAGTGTCTCCGTCGGCGGAAACACCCTCTCTCGGTGTGGTGGCAAGGCCAATTCCACGACGTCAAACAATTCCGGCCCCGTCAATAGGTTGAAAACGCATGCGCATCAGCGCTGCCTGCTTGCGCCGAAATCGCGTTGCATTGTCGGGCGGTCGCTTTGTGGATAGCATGCATTTGGGCTGATTCCTCGTGTGATGGTTGGGTGTTTGGCGACTCCAACTTATCACGCGTCGATTCAGCCTGCTTTGTCAATTACATCAGTGGGTTGAGGCTTAAGTAAGTGCCATTCGGGACAGACCACTGTTTTCCTGTTTTCGCCTTGCCATTCCTAAAATCACACCCTAGCAGCCTGTCGGACTTGAGCCGACCAGGTCAAAGAAATTGAGGCTGCAAGGCAGGAGTTTGCTGATTTTTGCCTGAAGACGCACGATTTCCCCGTGTTTTTGCTACTGCGGACGCAATACGGCCATGCGTTTCAAGTTCCACGCGAGGCAAACCAGCGTCCATTCTCCCGAGACTTTCTTCAGGCCGCGCAGGAGAACTGACGGAATCCGAGCACGGACTTGATGATGCCGAACACGGGTTCGACGGTTTGCTTGCGCAGGGCATAGAGCGCGCGGCCGGCCTTGGTTTTCAGCTTGTGCGCCATGACCTGGGCGGGCGTTGCATCAGCCGGCAAGGCGGCCGGCTCGGTAAAGCGTTCCTGCGGCGCCGGATGATGCTCGTCCCGCTTCACCGCAATGAACGGGTCAATGCTGCACGCCTCACAGGCCTCGACGTTCTTGGCGCTGTAGAAACCCGTGTCCGCCAGGAGTTCCTTCGGCTGACCCAGCGAGGCAGGCAGCGCGGCCAGTTGCGCAAGCATCGGCACTACCTGTTCCTTGTCATTGCAGGCTTGCGTGACGGTCAGTGAGACGACCAGCATACTGCTTGTATCGACCGCAGCCTGGGCGTTGTACGCTTGGTTAAAACCACCGCCGGGCACCGGCATGATGCGGGATTGCTCATCGGTCAGATTGAGCTGGTCTTGCGCCTTCGGCCCGGCAACCGGCGGTTTCGGCGGCTTGCCGCCGGGCTTCTTGCCGCTTTCCTTGGCCTTCTGTTCGCGATGCGCCAGCTTGGCCTCGTACTCGGCCTGTTCTTTCTCGAAGCGTGCCTTGGCTCGTTCCTCGATCTTGACCTTGGCTGCCGCCATGGCTTCCAGTCGTGCCTGGCGCCGAGCAATTTCCGCGGGTAAATTCATCCCGTCCGGCACCGCCGATTGGTCGGCTTGTTCGGCCAGCGCCAGCAAAGACGCGACTTCCGCTTTGAGCTGGATTTCCAACTGTTCAATGTGGCCATGCGACAGGGCGCTGTGGCGGGAGGCATTCGCTTTGACCTTGGTGCCGTCCAGACTGAGGGTGCCCAGCTTCAGGAGCTTCATTTCCCGAGCCATCTCCAGCACTTGCACGAACAACCCCGCCAACTCGTCGAGAAAGCGTCGGCGAAAGGTCGCCAGCGTGTCATGGTCAGGGTGCGTGCCGGCCGCAATGAAGCGAAATGCCACCGAGTCATAGGTTGCCCGTTCAAGCTTCCGGCTCGAGAACACCCCGGTGGCGTACCCATACACCAGCAACGACAGCAACACGGAGGGGTGATACGCCGCGCTGCCCCGACCTGCGTAGGCTTTCTCCAAGGCGCTAACATCGAGCCGATCAACCACTTCAACAATAAACCGGGCAAGGTGGTCTTCCGGGAGCCATTCATCGACCGAGGGGGGAAGCAGGTAGCCGGTCTGGCGGTCAACGGGGTGGAAGCGGCTCATTTCTCGGACGGGTTTCGGTGGGCAGGTACGCATTATCCCATTTGCACTGCAGTAGTCCGACAGGCTGCTAGACCTGTGCAACAAACCGCACAGGTAAAACATCATGCGTGTCGTTAATTTTTCTGAAGCTCGCAACAGCCTCAAAAAAGTTATTGATCAGGTCATCGACGATGCCGATTACACGGTGATCGCACGGCGGGATGCGCCGGATGCGGTGGTGATGTCGCTCGACACCTTCAACAGCCTGATGGAGACGGTGCATTTGCTGAAATCGCCGGCCAATGCGGCGCATCTGGCTCGATCGATTGAGCAATATCGCCAGGGCAAGCTGACGCAGCAGGTTTTGGTTGATGGCTAAGCGTATTACCTGGACGCTGGCGGCTTGGGAGGATTATCAGCAGAAAATTTGGGGGAAGACTCGATTAACGATACCTACGTCGAACCCATCCCAAGAACAATCAGGGTCACACTCGATATCGGTATTGTTTTTATCGAGTCTGGCCCTGATTGTTCTTGGGCTGGGAATGGAGAGGCATTTTAACCTGCCGGGTGCTTGGCTTGATTTTTTGCGGCGAGTTGCATACGTCATCGGCAAATACCTCAACCCGGATAAGCTTTGTCACATCTTTGCCGAGGGACTGCGCAAAATGAATCGAAACGTGGTCCTCGATTATTTTCCGGGTTGTTCAAAACAATCACGGGGAACCACTCGATAACGGGGACTACCAAGCCCTTTTTTATATCGCGTCTGCCCCTCATGGCGCTACGATAAGCCCGCGAACGATCCGTTGCTCGCGGATTTTCGCTCTGGCGATGAGCCTGGGGACGCTCAGCAACGGAAGGGGTTTTGGGCGTCGTTTTTTGGCGCGAGGCTCAAACCGGCCAGGGCGATGAGGAATTCTCAAGTCGGCGATGGCCGCCAGCACCGTGGCGAACATGAAGGACAAACGCTTACCGCCGCAATGTCGAAGTTGCTCATCAAATGCCAGAAGCACGCGCTTTGCGCTTGTAAAACTCAAGCACCGGGGAAGGACGTCGCCCAGCCATGCGGCGCTTGCCATGGTCCAGCGCACCAAGTTGTAGGCCAGCAGATGTACGGCGATCTCCTTCTCAATCATTTCCGGTGATCGACAGCGCAACACATCCATCGCCATCGTCACCTTGATCGTTCGCCAGTCCACTTCGATATTCCAGCGCAAGGCATAAAGGGCATCCAGTTCTCGGGGCGTCACTGCCTTGGGGTCGAGCAGGGTCGTGATCAATATCCGCCCATCGACCTCAACTTCCCGCACACGCAGCACTGCCGGGCAATGCGCATAGTCGTCAAGGCTCATCCATTTTGGACGCTGCGGCAGGGGCCATTCGACCACATGATCATTCTGGCCCAGGCGACGACCTTGCGCGAAGTCGGTCAGGCGCCTTCCTGTTGAACCATGAGCACATCACCACCCCGCCGTCGAATCTCGGCGACGATCCACCACGTCGCCAGCAGCGCATCGGCCAGCAGAATGTCGCTTTTGACGATCAGCGGCAATAGCCCTCGCAGCAAGGTTTGTTCGCCTGTTCCCTTGCCTTTGCAGGCCGCAACGGCATGGGCCAACACGGCGCCACTCGCCAGACTGATCAAGCCACCGATCCGGGCGACAGGAAATCCAAGTCCAGGCTTCTGCTCCGAACTCTGCGGAAATGCGCGCTGGTTCTCGGTGTATCCGGCATCGATACCGTGGTGCCATCGAACAGTTTGACGTGGCGGCCGCGCCAGCACCAAGCCTTGGGCATGCGCGATTCCAAACGCTCGCCGACCATCCGCGATAGCCGTTGCGGCATCGCCAGCGGCAACCTTTGCCGGGCCTGGCAGTATGGGCCTGTGTTCAGTCCGCATGGCCGCCGCCCTGTGGCGACACACGCCGACAAATGCCGCCCGACAACATCCTGACAGGCGCCATCTTCCGACAGGACTTGACCGATAAACAGGCGCAGTGTGGTCAGCGGTGGATAGCACCGGTCCCGGTAATGGCCCGCCTCCGTCTCGATGATTTGGGCGGCGTCCGCCCTTCAAGAACCGCCGAGAACACCCCACTTCCTCCCTGGGCAAACTGGTGGCGCAGTGCTGTCACGCCACGACGCATTTGTTGCTGCCGTTTGGTAGCATCCATTTGGGCTGACCTCCTTTGTTGCCGTGCCGTTGTCGATCAACTTCAGCAAAGCAACTTGTGGACCGGTCAGCCCTTATGTATTTCGCCTATCGTAGTGCCATGGGCGTCTGCCCCCGATTCTCCGATTTTTCCGTGACCCTTGGTTCAAACCTCTTCGATGCGGACGGACACCGGAAAATGGTCGCTGTAGCCGTCGAGATTGACGTTTTCAGCGACATCGCCGGCCGGTAGCCCGAAGCGTACCGGCCCCTCGCCGACCCGATGGCTGACCATGGGCGGATAGGCCTCAATGCGCGCGCTGCCGTCGACCGCGCGCCAACCGCTCTTGCCGGTCAGCAAGCCGCTTGAAATCAGGATCTGGTCGAACAGGCTGGCGTCGCTGCCGAAATAGAGCGTGCCGTTGAGCAAGCGCTGGTTGCCCTTGCGGTCCTGTGTCATCACCGTCAGATATTCCCAGGTCAGGTTGTAGAACTTGGCGCTCTTCGTCCGCGTCACATCACCCTTGTCCCGGAGGCCTTGGGCGTGGATGGTGATCGACGGGTCGAATGGTTCGTCGTTGAAATCCCCGAGCGCGATGACCGCGGCACTGTCGCCCTTCACTTCGCGGATCCGGTCATGCCAATAACCCAGCGTCTCACCCGCCGTCGCCCGGAAACCAGCCGAATATTCCGGGCCGTTGCCGGTCGCGGAAGAACGTGACGGCCAGTGATTGGCCAGCATCACCAACTCCTTGCCCGACAGCGCAACGAAGGTGATCTGCGTGATGTCGCGCGTTCCAGTCTGGCGCATCACCCAGTGCGAAAACAGCTCGTCCATCTTGGCGGTGAACTGCTTTGCATCGAACAGGAAGGCGGTATCGATCCCGCGCTGATCGCGCCCGGAATCGACATGAACGAGCTGATAGTTGCGCGCCGGAAGTGTCTGGTTGAGCAGATCGGCCAGCGCCTGCAGGGCAAAGCGGTTTTCTACCTCGCACACCCCCAGGATATCGGGGCCGGCGCCATCCTTCATCCGGGCAATGATTGAAGCCAGCTGGGTAATTTTTCGTCTGAACAGCGTCTCCGACCAACCCTTGAGATCCTTCTGCATGGCCTTGGCGATCCACGGCTCGCGGGTGGGATAGCCTTCCGGGGCAAAGAGGTTTTCGAGATTCCAAAAGGCAACGAGAGAGGACATTTCAGAGATTCCTTCAGTAGCCGCCTAGGTGATCGGTCCCGTACGGCAACAATTTCAGTCTAAAAAATCGGGGGCAGACTCGATTAAAACCGTTTACGTCGAGCCCGCCCCCGATTGTTCGCGCTCCTAATCAGCTTCTTTCAACAACAACTTCGCTGATCTGGAGGACGGGCGAGAGGTCGGTGTAATTCGGGATGTCGCCCAGAATTTCATCGGCATGCGGGCCGAAGCCGGCTTGAAACGCTTCGACTGATTCGCAAAAAATGTGGCACATGCCGACGTAGGTTGCCGGCGCATCCGGCGTTCCGCCCGCCAATCCCTTATCAACGGTGTAGTACTTGCAGTGGTTGCCCATGCGGGCCTTGACCATGGGCATGTGCTGGTCGCGGTAGTATTCATGGTCGAATCGGGCACCGGGTGTATTGGGGTACATCACGCTGACTTTGATCATTTTTGTCTCCAGGGTTTGGGTTGTTGTTCGTGGAAGGCTCATCCTGCCTTAGAGAGCCAGTTGCAGCAAGCGACCGTCGCCAGCGAAACAGGGAATAGAACCGGGTTGTCTTTGCCGGGAACAATCAGGGAGAGACCACGGTTATTTCAAGTAATCAATGCTGACGGGGTATAAGGTCATGCACCATTCTCATGTCTAAAAACCGTTAGCCAACCCGCGACCGATGCCCTCGATCTTCACCCGTTCATCCCTCTGGAAATATCTCGCTGCCTGGCTCGTCATGTTGCTGGTCGCCGTAGCCAATGGGGCGGTGCGGGATATCACTTATGGCCCGCACGTTGACGCACTGACGGCCCATCAGATTTCTACCGTCACCGCCATTCTGCTGCTTGGCTTGGTGATCTGGCTGTGCAGTGCCGTGGTGCCGGTTTCCTCCAAGCGCGAGGCTGTTTTACTCGGGCTGTTCTGGGCGGCGCTGACGGTCGCGTTCGAGTTTGTTTTCTTCCATTTCATCGGCGGTCATTCATGGTCCGAGTTGCTTGCCAACTACAACGTCGGGCAGGGCCGGGTCTGGGTTTTCGTGGTGCTCTGGATAGCGGTGGCCCCTTGGTTTTTCTTTCGTTTGCACACACCGGCCTGACGGGGAGCGAAAAGCGAAACGGCGCATTCAACGATGCGCCGTTTTTGGGCCTTTTTTCCGGTTCACCGTAGGGCTAGCCGTTGCCTCTATGGTCGCAGCATTTGCATTGCGGCGACTAGACCACCCGAAATCAGCTGGATTCGATCAGTTTTTCCCGCAGCCGCGGCGCTGCCCGATCAATAAACGCGCGTACCCGTGATGACAATAGGCGGGCGTGGGGGTAAGCGAAGCTGACAGGGAGCGGCTCGGGTTCGTAGGGGCGGAGCAGGCGGATGAGTTGGCCGGCGGCGATTTGTGCCTGCACCTGATAGGCGAAGAAGCGGCCGCAACCGACGCCTTTCAGGCAGGCGTCGATGGCGAAATCGATGTGATTGGTGGCGAGAATGTCGGGCATCGGGATGCGCAAGGTCTGGCCGTTTTCCTGAAAGGCCCATTCCGGCTCGAAGCTTTTGCCGATGATGCGGATGGCGCGGTGGCCGGGTAGCTCATCGGGATGCCTGGGCTGGCCGTGGCGGGCGAGGTATTCCAGGCTGGCGCAGACGATGCGGCGGGTGCTGCCGAGTGGGATGGCGACGAGCGAGGATTCGGGCAGGGTGCCGATGCGGATGGCAAGGTCGATGCCTTCGTCGATCAGATCGACGATGCGGTCGACGAGCAGAAGTTCGACGCGCACGTCGGGAAACGCGTCGAGGAAGTCGATGACCAGCGGGGCGACATGCAGGCGCCCGAACATGACCGGGGCGGTGATAACGAGCCGGCCGGCCGGGGTGACCTGACGGGCGAGCAGCGCCGCTTCCGCGTCTTCGACTTCGCTGAGCAGTCGCCGGCAGCGTTCGAAATAGTCGCGCCCTTCGTCGGTCAGCGCCATCCGCCGCGTCGTGCGATTGAGCAGGCGCACGCCGAGCGCCCGTTCGAGCGCCGACAGGCTGCGCACGACGGAGGTCGGCGAAGTGCCGAGGCGCTCGGCGGCGGCAGTCAGGCTGCCGGTCTCGACGATGCGGACGAAGGTGGTCATAGCGCGGAGTTTGTCCATGGCGCTGGATTAAACCGTTATTCGCATAGGTATTTTGTCTTTCAGTCTATTTATCGCGCTTATTGCATCGATGATTATGGCGTCATTGCCACTCAGACTGAAAGCCAAACGTGTCTCGCCACTTTGCCGCCCTTACTTACACCCCCAGCGTCCGGGCCAGCCAGCGCCGTTATGGCGGGCGGGAACTCGGGGAGGCTTCGGGCGGCAACGCCATCGCCGAACTCAGCCGCCGCGAGTGCGAGTTCATTGCTGCCCGCGACAGCTTTTTCCTGTCAACGGTCAGCGAAACCGGCTGGCCGCATGTGCAGCACCGCGGCGGTCCGGCTGGTTTCCTCCGCGTGCTGGATGCGACGACGCTGGCCTTTGCCGACTTTTCCGGCAACCGGCAGTACGTCAGCGTCGGCAATCTGGCCGCTAACAACCGGGCGGCGCTGATCCTGATGGATTACCCAAACCAGCGCCGCTTGAAGATTCTTGGTCGCATTGAAGTGATCGACATGGCTGCTGCGACCATAGAAGCAACGGCTGGCCCTACGGTCGACGCGGAATTGTTGGCAAAAATGCAGCCGCTGGGCCGTGAGGTCGAACGCATCCTGCTTGTTCGGGTGGCGGCTTTCGACTGGAACTGTTCCCGCCACATTACGCCGCGCTTTACTGCGAGCGAATGGCAATCCCTTGATTCTTCGCCCACTGAAACATCCACTACCAAGGAGTAAGACATGAAACTGTACGATCTGGAACTCTCCGGGAACTGCTACAAGGTTCGCCTGTTTGCGGCGTTGGCAAAGATTCCGTTGGAAATGGTGCCGGTGGACTTCATGGGCGGCGAACACAAGCGCCCGCCCCTCACCAACCTGAACCCGTGGGGCGAGTTGCCGATTCTGGAGGATGGCAAAGTCGTCTTGCGCGATTCGCAAGCCATTCTGGTTTATCTCGCGGCGCAATACGGCGATGAAAACTGGCTACCGCGCGATGCCACCGGGCTGGGCGAGGTCATGCAATGGCTGTCGACATCCGCCAATGAACTCCAGAACGGCCCATGTGCAGCCCGCCTCGCCGATAAATTCGGCTACGCCATCGACAAGGCCAATACGCTGGAGCGCGCCGCCCGCATTCTGCCGCTGATCGAAGCGCATCTGGCTGCTCATCAATGGCTGGCGCTGGGCCGGCCGACCATCGCCGACTGCGCCGTCATGCCCTACGTCGCGCTGGCCCCGGAAGGCGGCATTTCGCTGGAAGCCTATCCGAACATCCGTCAGTGGATAGCGCGGATCAAAGCCTTGCCGGGATTTATTCCGATGCCGGGGATCTGAACTTAAAACGGACGCCGGCACGTCATAGCGTTTCTTTTCCACCCGGATCTAAATGGCCTCGGGCTGGCGATTGCTATACTGTTGGCGTCAATTTTGGAGTTCACCATGCCGACCATCAGCATGTTTTACGGCATCATCATCTGCCTCTATTTTTATGATGATGAGCGGCACAAACTGCCGCATATTCATGCCAAATATCAGGGGCAGGAGGCTTCATTTTCCATTCTGGATGCAGCGGTTCTGAGTGGAGAAATTCCAATTGCCAAAACCCGCCTGGTCCAGGCGTGGATTGAAATTCATCGCGAATCGCTACTGGCTGACTGGGAGTTGGCGGTTAATGGTCAAGCGCCTTTCGCCATCGATCCACTGCGCTAGGAGGGATCATGGAAGCTGTCATCCGTGTAAAACCGAGAGAAGATTTCTCGCTGGAACTCTGGTTTAGTACCGGCGACCACCGTTTGTTCGATGCCCGCCCCTATTTGAATCGCGGCATATTCACGCGCTTGCAGGATTTGTCATTATTCAACCAGGCCTTTGTGAGTTTGGATACCGTGTGTTGGCCGGGTGATCTGGACATCGCCCCCGAAACACTTTTTGACCGTTCGGTGCCAATAAACGAGGACGGTCGCAACCGTTCTTGACAACCGCGAACTTGCAAAACCAAAAATGGCGCATCCAACGATGCGCCATTTTTTGCCTTTTTCCCGGTTGACCGTAAGGCTAGCCTTGCTTCTATGGCCCCGGCAATCCACGCATCTCCGCTAAAGCCGCGCCTGCTTAAAGCGCACCTTCGAGAATGCGCCGACTGACTTCCGGCGTGATGTTTTGATGCTCGCCGAGTGCCTTCATGCCGTGGGCTTCGAGTTGGCTGACCAGCGTATCAATAGCTTCGCGGCCGATGCCGTAGGCCGAGAGGCGGGTGGGTACGCCGAGGCTTTCAAAGAATTCGGCAGTTTGCCGAATTGCCGCATCGATACGTTGCGCTTCGTCACCTTCGCGGATCTGCCAGACGCGTTCGGCGTATTGCAGCAGCTTGGCACGCTTGTCGGCCCGCTGCACATTGAGCAAGGACGGCAGAACTATAGCCAGCGTGCGGGCGTGGTCGATCCCATGCTGTGCGGTCAGTTCGTGGCCGATCATGTGGGTCGCCCAATCCTGAGGTACGCCCGCGCCGATCAGGCCATTCAAAGCCAGCGTAGCAACCCACATCAGGTTGGCCCGGTTTTCGTAGTTTTCCGGCTCGGCCAGCACTTTCGGGCCGATTTCGACCAGAGTTTGCAGCAAACCTTCGGCAAAACGGTCCTGAACCATGCCGCCCACCGGGTAGGTCAGATATTGCTCAACGATGTGCACAAAGGCATCGACCACGCCGTTGGCGATTTGCTGCGGCGGCAGTGTGTAGGTTTTCGTCGGGTCGAGAATCGAGAATTGCGGGAAGACATGCGGATTCATGAACGCCAGTTTGGCCTTCGTTTCCTTGCGCGTGATGACCGAACCGTTGTTCATCTCCGAGCCCGTGGCCGGCAAAGTGAGCACACTCGCCAGCGGCACGGCGCTTTCGATCTTTGCCCCGGCGGAAAGTATCGTCCATGGATCGCCCACGAAAGGCACGGCGGCGGCGACAAACTTGGTGCCGTCAATGACCGAACCACCGCCTACCGCCAGCAGAAAATCGAGTTTCTCGGTTCGGACCTGCTCAACAGCGCGCATCAGCGTTTCGTAAGTCGGGTTGGCTTCGATGCCGCCAAACTCCTGAACCAGCCGCTGGCCCAGCGCCGCTTTGACTTCATCCAGCGTACCGTTTTTCTGGGCGCTGGCCCCGCCGTAGAGGATCAACACACGCGCCTGAGCGGGAATCAGTTTGTTCAGTTTGGCAATACTTTCAGTGCCGAAAACAATTTTCGTCGGATTGTGGAATGTGAAATTCAACATCGGGTTTCTCCGGTTAACGCTGTGATTTGGTGCGGGGATGAATCGGCTGGGTACGACGCCGGCCTTAGATGCCAGGTTCAGATTTATTGTGCCGACCATGAAATAGCCCGTCCCATTCTACCCAGCACCCATCGCCCGGTCTGAGTCCTTCAGCGCATTTGGCAAAGCAAGCGGCTTCTGTGTATTAATCATTTTTCGGCCAATAACCCGGTTGACCGCAGCAATCAGTCACGCCCTTCCGCAAACCGCTGTGCAGCGCTAGAAAGCCGTGGGGATGTCAAAATAGCGGGATGCCGAACACCACACCCGCGATCATCCTGAGCACGCTCAACGCCAAATACATTCACGCCTCTTTGGGCTTGCGTTATTTGCTGGCCAACATGGCCCGCCACGGCGGCGACGACCTGCGCGCCCGCACCGTGATGCGCGAATTCACCATTGCCCGGCCGACGACGGAGATTGTCGAAACATTGCTCGCCGAACTGGGTGATGTGCCGGATCGCGGTACGCAGATCATCGGTTTCGGCGTTTATATCTGGAATGTGTCGGCGACGACGGAAGTTATCCGCCAGCTCAAGCTGGCGCGGCCCGACCTGAAAATCGTGCTCGGCGGGCCGGAAGTCAGCCACGAATGGGCAGATCAGGAAATTGTCCGGCTGGCCGATCACCTGATTACCGGCTGGGGCGATGTCAGTTTCCCCAAACTCTGCCGCGCCTTGCTGCACGGGCCAAAACCGTTGATGAAGGTGATCAGCGGCGAACAGGCCGGACTGGAAGAAATCAACCTGCCCTACGCCGAGTACAGCGCCAGCGATCTGGCGCACCGGCTTTTATATGTGGAAGCCTCGCGCGGCTGCCCGTTCAAATGCGAGTTCTGCCTCAGTGCGCTCGATAAAACCGCCTGGGCTTTCGAGCTAGAGCAATTCCTCGCCGCGCTGGAAGGGCTTTATCAGCGCGGGGCGCGCAATTTCAAGTTTGTCGATCGTACTTTCAACCTGAAAATCGACAGCTCGCTGCGCATTCTTCAGTTCTTCCTCGACCGCCTGACACCCGATTTATTCCTGCATTTCGAGGTCATTCCCGATCATTTGCCCGATCGCCTGAAGGAAATGATCGCCCGCTTTCCACCCGGCGTACTGCAGTTTGAGGTCGGCATTCAAACCTTCAGCCCCGAGGTACAGCAGCGAATTTCGCGCCGGCAGGATAACGACAAGACTTGCGCCAACGTCGATTGGCTGGTCAATCACAGCCACGCCCATCTGCACACCGACCTGATTTTTGGTTTGCCCGGCGAAACGCTGGCCAGTTTTGCCGAAGGCTTTGACCGGCTGTACGCGCTGCAGCCGCATGAAATCCAGCTCGGCGTGCTGAAACGCCTGCGCGGCACGCCGATTGCCCGACATAGCGTCGAACACGGCATGGTTTACGACAGCCAGCCGCCCTACACCATCCAGCAAACCGGGGCAGTCGATGCGGCGGACGTGCAACGCTTCACCCGGCTGGCCCGCTACTGGGATCTGCTCGCCAACTCGGGCCGCTTCAAGCAAACCCTGCCTTTGCTGCTGGCCGGCCCGTCACCATTTGCGGCTTTTCTTGCCTGGAGCAACTGGCTCTGGCAAAACACCGGAAAAACCAGCGGCCTGACGCCTGAAATGCTGGTCGACCGCCTTTTCGATTATCTGACTCAGGTGATAAGGCTGGATGTGGAAGAGGCTCGCCAGCGCTTGCTGGCTGACTATCTGGCCAGTGGCGCCCGAGCGAATCCGTCCTGCCTGGCCGGCCACCTGAAAGGGCGGGATAACTCACCCGCTTCCGTCGCAAGAGCCTTGGCCCAGCGCCAGGCGCGCCATGCCGGCATCCGGGAAACTACCTAGTTTTATCCCTATTCACGCCGATAGATGGCAAACGACTAGCCGCCTACACTCCAATTCGTAAAAACGAAGCTACGAATTCAGCATCATTGGAGGAGGAAATCATGAATATTCTCATCGTCGACCCGTCTTCAGAACGGCGCGCCTTGGTAGACGACGCATTGTCGTGGGTCAGTGACCAGTACGTTCTGCAGCAAGCGCAGAGCCTGATGGAAGCAAAAGAGCAGTTGCGTGGCGAAGAGTTTCAGCTGGTCATTGTCGGCCCGGAGCTGCCTGAAGACACCTTTGCGGCGCTGGTCTTCCTGCGCGGCTGGTTGCCGCATACGCCCTTGCTGACTTACACCAAGATGAGCCGTTTTGATCGCAACATGCCGGCCCGCCTGCTTGATTGCGGCGCAAACCTGGTGTTTGACCAGCGCATGTCGGCAACGCAACTGGGCTTGGTGCTTCGCCCTTATCTCGTCAACAAGAGCAATGTCCACCAATTCGCTACCCGCAAGGCTGCGCCGCTTGTTGATCAACCCGCCCAGCGTGCACCGCGCGAGCAGGTCGCTTCCTTCGGCTGATTGAGCGCCGGCCCGACAAGTTTCATGCGGCCGCTTCTGCGGCCGTTTTTTGTTAACCCGCGCAAATAATCGGGGCTCATTTTTTAACGAAATTTTGGGTTGACCGCAGGGTCGGCCGCTGAATCTATGGTCTTGGAGCCAGCGCTTACTTTCATGATCGACGCAGGTTTGCGCTGAACGCCAGGCGCTGGACGAAAGCCCTGGCCCCGGCTAATCGCGCAATTCCCGGCCGGTCAGCTTGATAAATACGTCTTCCAGATTCGACGCCCGGTGCACGTAGCGCAGACCGTGGGCGTCAGCCAGTTTGGCCAGCAAGTCGCGCGGTTCGCGACAATAAAAGAAGACTGTTTCACCACTGGTTTCCACCCGCTCGGCCAGCCCGCGATGGTTTGCCACGAAGGCTGGCAGATCGCCACCGGCTTCATCGAAGACCTCGATCACCTGCGGTTCGATATGCTCGGCGATCAGTTGCCGTGGGCTACCTTCGGTAATTTTGCGGCCGTGGTCGATGACGATCAGGCGATCGCACAGGCGCTCCGCCTCATCCATGAAATGCGTCGTCAAAATCAGCGTTTTGCCGGCTGATTTAAGCTGCTTCAGACGATCCCAGATCAAATGCCGGGCTTGCGGATCGAGGCCGGTAGTCGGCTCGTCGAGAAAAATAATATCCGGATTATTCACCAGCGCCCGGGCCAGCGTCAGGCGCCGTTTCATGCCACCGGACAAGGTCGAAATCCGCGCCTCGGCCTTGCTGCTCAGGCTGGCGAATTCGAGCAGTTGCGGAATGCGCTCCTTGATCTCGGCATCGGGAATGCCGAAGTAGCGGCCAAAAACGAGCAGATTTTCGCTGGCGGTAAAATCCGGATCGAGGTTGTCGAACTGCGGCACGACACCGACTCGCGCCCTCGCCTGCTGGGCTTCTGCCGGAATCGCCAAGCCGTTGAGCCTGACCGTGCCGCTATCCGGCGCAGTCAGGCCCAGACAGAGGCGCAAGGTCGTCGTCTTGCCGGCACCATTGGGGCCGAGCAGACCGAAACAGGTACCGGGTTGGACGGCGAAGGACAAACCGGCAACCACTTCGGTACCGGCGTAAGTCTTGCGCAGTTCATCAGCCACCAGTGCCATCGAGGCAGCGGCCGGTGCCACAGAATCAATGGCTGGTGCTAGTGCCACAGAGTCAACGCCCGATCCTAGTGCCGCCATGCGCGGGTAACGATGTCGCGAATCTGGTGCAGGCGACGGTGAAAGAAATGGTCGGCACCGGGCACGACCACCACCGGCACATCGAGCGGCAAGGCCCAGTTGAAGACATTGGCGAGCGGCACGGTTTCATCAGAGGAACCGTGAATAACGATGGTGTCGTGCGGCACGGCTTCGGTATCGTACTGGCGAGTGCCTTCGACAAAACCGGCGGCAGTCCCGACCAGGACAAGACGCTGCGCGGGATGACCGGCTTCCGTCAGGCGCTTGGCAACGCGAGTCTGGCAATACGCGCCGAAGGAGAAACCGGCCAGTGCAACCGGCAGGTTTCCACAGCGGCATTTAGCCTCGGCCAGTACGGCAAGCAGGTCTTCCGTTTCGCCAACGCCTTCATCATGTTCGCCTTCAGTGCCACCGACGCCCCGAAAATTCGGGCGGAAAGCCGCATAGCCGAGGCTAACGAAGGTTTTAGCCAAGGTGTAGGCAACCTTGTTGGTATTGGCGCCGCCACCCATCGGGTGCGGATGGGCGATCAGGGCGATGCCGCGTGGCGCGTCCGGGCGCTCCATGATCACTTCGATCTTGCCCGCCGGGCCGTCGACGACAATTTTTTCCTCGGCGACTTTCATATTTTCAGGCGCTCGACAATGCGGCCATTCACCAGATGTTCCTGAATGATTTCCTCGACGTCTTCCTTGTCGACGTAGGTGTACCAGACGGCTTCAGGATAAATCACCATCACCGGCCCCTGATCGCAGCGGTCAAGACAACCCGCCTTGTTAATACGCACCTGGCCGGCACCCTTCATTTTGAGCTGACTGATGCGATCCTTGGCGTAGGTCTGCATCTCGGTTGCGCCGAGCGCGTTGCAGCAGCTTTCACCAGCTTCGCGCTGGTTGCAGCAGAAAAAAACATGGTGTTTGAAGTGGCTCATGGACTCTCCTTTGGGGCGCCAATTATAGGCGCTCCGGTTTCACGTGGAACGCCCCAGAGGGCTACGGTCGACGCACAATTAGCAGCAAAAACGGCAGGGTCAGGAAAGGCCACAAAGTAGCTACCCAGCGCGTCAAACCATTGAAATTGAGAAAGTGCCCCTGTTGCCAGGTGGCGAGCGCCGCCATCGAGTAGGGGTTGGGCGGCGCCAGATTGACCAGCACCGTGCCGGACATCAGTGCCAACGGAATCAACATCAGGCGGGCAGTTGCTGGCAGGGCAAGGCTGATGGCGAGAACCAGCGCAGCGACCAGCAAGCCCATTTCGGCCCCAGGTGACAGCCAGGCCAGCGCCTCGCTCGGCCCGATCAGAATTGCCGCAGCCAGGGTGCGAATGGCCAGCCCCAGCGCCAAATAAAAGGGCACGATCAGGTAGGCGACCAAAAGACGGGCACAAAGCATGCGCAAGATCAGCCCGACGGCGATGGCATTGAAGGCGGTGACACTGGCCTCGATCATCACGAAGCTTTCGGCGACGAAAGGCTCGTCACTCGCAAACCCGAGCAAATGGCGCAAATCACCCGCCCCGAAGAGCAGGATTTCGGGAGAAAGCGGCACCAATAGCCACAAACCAAGCAGCGTCAGACCCAGCTCGGCATGCGGAACTGGCGCGATCAGCTTGTGCTCCAGCGCCACGATCCGGGCGAAAACACGCGGCCCAACCACTTGCGCGACAACCGCACCAAGCAGCGCCCCCAACGTATTGCAAGCGAGATCGAGATTGGAGGGGACGCGCGACGGCAACCAGGTTTGCACGGTTTCCAGCGCGAAACTGATACCACCCGCCACCAGCACGGCGATGACCAGTGCGGTGAATCGCCCAGGCCAGCCGCGCAGGGCCAGGGTCAAAAAGAAGCCTAAAGGGACGTAGACCGCAACATTGGCGAGCAGATCGAAAACCGTCCAGTAACGCGGCCAGCCCCCATCGAGAAAGGCCAAAGGCGAAATGCCGGTATCACGCCAACCCGTGAACGGATGCAGGCTGCCGTAAACAACCAGCCCGAACCAGGCGAGCGCAAGGTAACGAGCAAGGAGAATGGGGCCACGCGTGTTCATGCAAGCGATTGTATGTCAGTGCCGATGCGGACGTTCCGGCTGGTGGTGCGTCTCGGCGGCGGCGCGATGGTGCAAGGCCTGATGAATATTGGCGTGCGGGGTTGGCCGACCGATCCACGGCGGCAGCAATGAACCAGCAACCATGCCCAGCATGCTGACGCCGAGACCGATCAACTGGGGCGGCACCAGACTGGCTGAGCCGATCAGGATTTCAATGAGCAGCCAGCTGCCTACGCCGCCAACCAGGGCAGCCAAGGCGCCTTGCGTTGTCGCCCGCGACCAGTAGGCGCCAAAAAAAAGCGGTACGAAAGCCCCGGCCAGCGTGATTTTGTAGGCATTTTCCACCATTTTGAAGATGGAGGATTGGGTAGTCAGGGCAAAGGCCAGCACCAGGCAGGCAAAACAAACCATGGTGATCCGCATCATGCGCAGCAGGCCCCGGTCATTCACGTTCGGGTAGATGTTGCGCAGGATGTTTTCCGAGAATGACACCGACGGCGCCAGCAGTGTGGCCGATGAGCAGGCCATGATGGCGGCGAGCACGGCACCAAAGAAAATGGCTTGGGCGAACAGTGGCGTGTGCTGCAGCACCAGTGCGGGCAAGACCAATTGCGAGTCGCTGGCGATCAGTTCATTGAATTTGGCAGGATCAATCAACGTCGCCGAATAGGCGATGAACATAGGGACGAAGGTGAAGCAGAAATAAAGCACGCCGCCGAGGATGGAGGCGTAGATGGCGACGCGGGCGCTTTTTGCCGAAGTCACCCGCTGAAAGACGTCCTGCTGCGGGATCGAGCCAAGCATCATGGTCATCCAGGCGGCCAGAAAAGCCAGCCATTCGACCCAGTTGCCACTCGGGAAAAAATCGAGCTTGCCGGCGGCGACGGCGTGGTTAATCACGACATCGACACCGCCGGTCATGCCGGAAACCAGATGGCCGATATAGAGCATGCCGCCCATCACCACGCCCATCTGGACAAAATCGAGAATGGCCACCGAGAACATGCCGCCGAAGGTGGTGTAGGTCAGGACGATGGCGGTGCCGAGCACCATGCCGAGCTCCTGGCTGATGGCGCCGTCGGTGACGACATTGAAGACCAGGCCAAGCGCCTTGATCTGCGCCGAAACCCAGCCCAGGTAGGAAACCACGATGCATAGCGTAGCGAGAATTTCGACCGTGCGGTTGTAGCGCATGCGGAAAAAGTCGCCAAGCGTCAGTACATTGAGCTTGTAAATTTTGGTGCCGTAGAAAATACCGGCAATAACCAGACACAGGCTCGCGCCGAAGGGATCGGCCACCACACCACGCAGCCCTTCCTTGACGAAGGTGGCGGAAACGCCAAAAACCGCTTCGGCCCCAAACCAGGTGGCAAATACGGTGGCAGTGACCACCGGCAACGGCAGGCTACGCCCGGCCACCGCGAAATCCTTGGCGTTATGAACGCGCGTCGCCGCAAACAGCCCGATGGCGATGGAGGCGAGCAAATAGAGCGCAACGAACCAGATCAGCATGATTCTGCAAGAAACCGAGGCAAGGAATTGAAAACGCCAAAATTATAGGGTGATTGCCCCGCCGAAAGGCGGCCAGACAAGCTTAAAACGGCACGGGGCAATGGAAACTGAGACTTGCTGCGGTCAACGGGTGAAAAAGGGCTAAATCCGTCGCATGCAACAGCAGGCGTTCTGATTTTATTTGCGCCACACCACCGTAAAGGTCGTCGCCGAGAATCGGATGACCGAGGGCGCACATGTGCACCCTTAACTGATGCGAACGACCGGTGACCGGTTTTAGTTCAACCCGCGTTGTCTTGTTAGCTGAATCAAAGCCTAGCCGGGTGAATCTTGTCAGTGAGGGCTTACCTATCTCAAAATCCACCTTCTGCCTTGGCCGGTTTGGCCAGTCGGCAATCAACGGGAAATTCACCTCACCGGCGTCGGTGGCAAGCAAACCGTCAATAACCGCAACGTAGCTTTTCTCCACCTGACGCTCGCGAAAGAGCCGGGAAAGCTGGCGGTGCATTTCCTCGCCACGCGCCAGAATCAACAAACCCGAAGTCGCCATATCCAGACGATGAACGCTCAATGCGTCGGGAAAAGTCGCCTGAACTCTTGATACCAGACAATCCGCCATGCCCTCCCCGCGCCCGGGTACAGAAAGCAAACCAGCGGGTTTGTCGACAACGACCAGACTGTCGTCCGCAAAGACAATCGACAGCCCCGTATCGGGCGGCGGAAGATAAGCAATATTGGTCAATTGAAAATGCCGTTCAAAATCAGCTTGCCAAGGGCTCGCTGTAAATGTACTGTGTTTATAGCCAGTAATAAATGAGTGCGATGTTACGCTCAGGCGAATATACCCCGCAGCATCCAGCTTTTCACTGACAGATTTTGCGTCCGGAAAGGGCAGCAATTTCTATTCCATCTTCGGCCCCTGTGCCATAATCCGCTCAAATTTTCGAGGTAGCTCCATGGACGACAACAAGGCAAAAGCGCTCGCCGCAGCGCTGCAACAAATTGAAAAGCAGTTCGGCAAAGGCTCGATCATGAAAATGGGCGACGCCGAGATCGACGAAGGCATTCAGGTGGTTTCCACCGGTTCGCTCGGCTTGGATATCGCGTTGGGCATCGGCGGTTTGCCGCGTGGCCGCGTTGTCGAAATCTACGGTCCGGAATCTTCCGGCAAAACCACGCTCTGCCTGCAAGTTGTCGCAGAAATGCAGAAACTGGGCGGCGTCGCAGCCTTTATTGATGCCGAACACGCGCTCGACCCGCAATACGCTCAAAAGCTCGGCGTTAACGTCAATGAGTTGCTGATTTCCCAGCCGGACAACGGCGAGCAGGCGCTGGAAATCGCCGACATGCTGGTGCGTTCCGCCTCAGTCGACATCGTCGTCATCGACTCGGTGGCCGCCCTCACCCCGCGCGCTGAAATCGAAGGCGACATGGGCGACCAAATGGTTGGCCTGCACGCCCGCCTGATGAGCCAGGCGCTGCGCAAGCTAACCGCCAACATCAAGAAAACCAATACGCTGGTGATCTTCATCAACCAGATCCGGATGAAAATCGGCGTCATGTTCGGCTCGCCGGAAACCACCACCGGCGGCAATGCGCTCAAGTTCTACGCCTCCGTCCGCCTCGACATCCGTCGCATCGGCTCGATCAAGCGCGGTGACGAAGTGGTTGGTAACGAAACCAAGGTCAAGGTCGTCAAGAACAAGGTTTCCCCGCCCTTCCGCGAAGCCATTTTCGACATTCTTTACGGCGAAGGCATTTCCCGCGCCGGTGAAATCGTCGAACTCGGGGTCGCCCACAAACTGGTCGAAAAATCCGGGGCCTGGTATTCGTACAAGGGTGAAAAGATCGGCCAGGGCAAGGACAATTCCCGCGAATTTCTGCGTAGCCATCCGGAAATCGCCCAGGAAATCGAAGCCCGCATTCGCGAAGCCGCCAGCACCACCGTGATTAAACCGACCAAATCGGTGGCCGATGCCTGACCTGCGGGTTCGCGCCTTGCAACTCCTCACCCGGCGGGATCACAGTCGGGCGGAGTTGAAGAGCAAACTTGCGGGCGAAGCAGAGTCGGCAGAACAACTCGACGCCGTGCTCGACACGCTGGAAACCGAGCGCCTGCTTTGCGACCAGCGCTATGCCAGCCAGCGGGTCATCGCCCGCGCTCGGCGCTACGGTAACGGCCGGCTGAAACAGGAATTGCGGCACAATGGTGTCAGCGATGAAGATATCGCCGTGGCGCTTCCCGAAGGCGGCGACGAAACAGAACGCTGTCAAATGGTCTGGTCACGCAAATTCGGCGAGTTGCCAAAAACGCCTGAAGAACGAGCCAAACAGATGCGTTTCTTGCAGTATCGTGGTTTCTCCGGCGAAGCAATAAGGCAAACCATGCGCCGGGCCATGCGTGGAGCAGAAGAATGACCCCCCCACTCGCCAAACTCTCGGCTCACAATCTCAAAAAACGCTACAAGGCGCGGACGGTGGTTGAAGATGTCTCCTTCGAGGTGAAGTCCGGCGAGGTCGTTGGCTTGCTCGGCCCGAATGGTGCCGGCAAAACAACCTGTTTTTATATGATTGTCGGTTTGGTACCCGCCGATGGCGGCGAAGTCTATATCGACGATGCCAAACTGACCCATCTGCCAATGCACAGCCGGGCTCGCCAAGGGCTCTCCTACCTGCCGCAGGAAGCCTCAGTATTCCGCAAACTGAATGTTGAAGAAAATATTCGCGCGGTTCTTGAATTGCTCAATCTTCCAGAAGCCGAACTCAACGACCGCGTCGAGGGCCTGCTCAGCGAATTGCATATTGACCATGTCCGACACGTCAATGCCTCGGCGCTATCCGGTGGTGAGCGGCGGCGGGTCGAAATCGCCCGTGCCCTGGCGACCAATCCACGCTTCATTCTTCTTGACGAGCCATTCGCCGGGGTCGACCCGATTGCCGTACTCGAAATCCAGAAAATCATTCGCTTCCTGAAAGAGCGCAATATCGGGGTACTGATTACCGACCACAACGTGCGTGAAACGCTTGGCATCTGTGATCATGCTTATATTATTAGTGCTGGTCGTGTCCTGGCCTCTGGACTGCCGAAAGAAATCGTCAATAATGAAAGCGTGCGCAAGGTTTACCTTGGCGAGCATTTCAAACTCTGACCGCTCAGTAGCACCCGCCCCCACTCAATGAAGCCCGCCCTCCAACTAAGACTATCGCAGCACCTTGCACTGACACCGCAGTTGCAGCAATCGATCAAGCTGCTGCAGTTGTCGACTGTCGAAATGCAGCAGGAGATAGAGCGCTATCTGCTCGAAAATCCAATGCTCGAACGCGATGACGAGCCGGGTGGCGAAGCATTCACCTCAGCCCAGCAGTTCGATTCACCACAAACCAGTGAAGGCGAGCGGGAGCAGCGCGTCGAGCGCGAGGAGCAGGATGCCCGTGATGTCCGCGAGCAGGACGTTCCATCGACACCCACCGATGTCGACGATGACCGTTGGAGTTCTGATGCAGGCACCTTTACCGGCGCCGGGCGTGATGAAGATGATGACAGTGACTCGCACGACGTTCATGCGTCGACAATCAGCCTGCGCGACCATCTAGGCTGGCAACTGGGCATGACCCAGCTCTCTGATCGTGACCGTAGTCTGGTTCGTTTCCTGATCGAAGCACTGGATGACGATGGTTATCTGTCGGCCCCGCTGCAAGAACTTTGGGAAACCTTGCCGCCGGAATACGAAATAGAGATCGAAGAGCTCGAGATCGCTCTTCGCCATATTCAGAACTTTGACCCGATCGGGATTGGTGCACGCAGCCCGAAAGAATGCCTGGCATTGCAAATGAAGGCTTTGCCAAGCTGCTGCGATCAAGCGCTGGCACTGACAATTATCGACAAATATCTGGAATTGTTAGCCGCCCGTGACTTTGCCAAAATTCGCCGGCTGACGGGTTGCGACGACGAGGCGCTGAAAGCCGCACACGCTCTGATCATCAGTCTGAATCCAAGGCCCGGCGCTCGTTTTGCGCAGATTGAAGCGCGCTACATCACGCCTGACGTCATCGTCAAAAAACTCAAAGGCCAATGGACTGCCTACATCAACCCGGATGCCTATCCTCGCCTGCGGATTAATCGTTTATATGCCGAAATTCTCGGCCGCCAGCGCCGTGGCAATGGCAACCTGACTGGCCAGTTGCAGGAAGCACGCTGGCTGATCAAGAACATGCAGCAGCGCTTTGAAACCATCCACCGCGTAACGCAGGCCATCGTTGATCGCCAGCGCCAGTTTTTCGAGCATGGTGAAGTCGCCATGCGCCCGCTGGTGCTGCGCGAAATTGCTGATATTCTCGGCTTGCACGAATCGACCGTATCCCGCGTCACCAGCCAGAAGTACATGGCGACACCGCGCGGCATCTTCGAGCTTAAATATTTCTTTGGTAGCCATGTTTCCACCGATACTGGTGGGGCATGCTCCGCAACCGCTATCCGCGCCCTGATCAAGCAATTGATTGCGGCGGAAGATAGCAAGAAGCCCTTGTCGGATAGTCAATTATCCGAAATACTAGGCCAGCAGGGAATTGTTGTGGCTAGACGCACGGTTGCAAAATACCGCGAGTCACTCAGCATCCCGCCGGTCAATTTACGTAAGACCCTGTAGAGAGAGGAGAATAAAGTGAATCTGCAGATCAGTGGTCACCATATCGAGGTTACGCCGGCTTTACGCGAATACGTCGAGAACAAACTTGATCCCGTCATTCGCCATTTTGATAAAGTTACTGGTGTGAATGTGGTTCTCTCTGTCGAGAAACTAAAGCAAAAAGCTGAAGTGACCGTACATGTGCCAGGCAAGGATATGCACGCAGAGGAATCAGGCGATGATCTTTACGCCGCCATCGACACCCTCTTTGACAAATTGGATCGTCAGGTACAAAAGTACAAGCAAAAGATTCAGGATCACCATCGCGGTGAAAAGCCGACCCTCGAAGTAGCTGAATAAGCACAGATCGGCCGCAGCCTTGATGCTGCGGCCTTTCTTTTTCAGAATCCCCCTATGAATCCCTTATCAAACATCCTGTCCCCGTCACAGGTTATTCTTGACCTCGACGTTGGCAGTAAAAAACGGGTATTCGAACAGGCTGGCGTACTTTTTGAAACACAACTCGGGCTTGCCCGATCAGTGATATTCGACAGCCTTTTTGCCCGTGAAAAACTGGGTTCCACCGGTCTTGGCCAGGGCGTTGCCATTCCGCACGGCCGTATCAAAGGCCTGAAACAGGCAGCTGGCGCGTTTTTGCGGCTCGCCTCACCGGTACCTTTCGATTCCCCGGATGGACGTCCGGTTAATTTGTTGTTCGTACTTCTTGTGCCGGAACAAGCCACAGAAGAACATCTGCAGATTCTCTCCGAATTAGCCCAGCGCTTTTCCGATCGTGCCTTCCGTGAAAGCCTGCAGACCGCAGCGGACACAGCTACCATACTTAGCCTTTTCCAGACTTGAGTCAGTACCGTGCGCAACATCAGTCTGGTTCAGCTTTACGAAGATAACCGCGAAAAACTTTTGTTGAGCTGGGTCATCGGCCATCAGGCCGATCGCCGTATCGAAATCAAGGTTTCCAACAATTTCGGCGCTGATGTGGTTGGCCACATCAACATCATCCACCCAGAGCGCCTGCAAGTGATGGGACAGGCCGAATACGACTGGGCCCTGCGCATCGGTGAGCGCCGCTTCAGCCAGGTTTTCCTCGACCTTCTCCTTGCCCAGCCCCCTGCCATTATTGTTGGCGATGGCTTGTCACCACCGGCAACCTTGCTCGACGCCTGCACTCAATCCGACACGCCGCTGATTGTCTCGCCAAAGCCCTGCTCGGCGGTCATTGACCAGTTACGTATCTATCTGTCAGCCCGGCTCGCCGACACGGTCAACTTGCACGGGGTCTTCATGGATGTGCTTGGCATGGGTGTTCTGATCACCGGCCATTCCGGTGTCGGCAAATCCGAACTTGCGCTGGAACTCATTTCGCGCGGTCATGGGCTGGTTGCCGATGATGTGGTCGAGATGGCGCGGATTGCGCCAACGACGATTGAGGGGCGCTGCCCAGGCATGCTGCGCGACTTTCTTGAAGTACGCGGCCTGGGCTTGCTCAATATCCGCACCATTTTCGGCAAAACTGCCTCCCGCCGGAAGATGAAACTCAAGCTGATCGTCCATTTGCAGAAAACGCTGGCCTCGGATGAAGCACCGCGCTTGCCGCTCGATGCGCAGACGCAGGAAGTGCTAGGGGTGCCGGTCCGCAAGGTGGTTATTCCAGTGGCAGCCGGACGCAATCTTGCTGTTCTGCTCGAAGCTGCTGTTCGCAACACCATTCTTCAGTTACGCGGTATCGACAGCATGCAAGATTTTACCGACCGGCAACAACGGATGATGCTTGACGAAGATACGTGAAACGTCGATAGTTGGCTGGCATTTCCAACCTCAAGGGGACAAACCAATGAATAAACTGATTAGCTTGCTGCTCATTTCATTTGCTGCCACATCTGTCTATGCCGCTGACGACTGCGCCAGCCGCGCCGCCGAGAAAAAACTGGCCGGTGCCGCCAAAAACAGTTTCATGAAAAAATGCGAAGCTGATGCGAAAGCACCACCTGAAAATTCTGCCTGTGCTGCCACAGCCCAGGAAAAGAAGCTGGCTGGCGCCGCCAAGAATAGCTACATGAAGAAATGTATGGCTGATGCTCAGGCACCCGCAGCGGCAAAATAATTTCTCGCTGGCGTCAGTTTGACTCACCATGCAACTAGCCATTCTCGAATGGCTAGTTATCGTTTACAAGTGCTCGAAATCAGCACAGTCAGCAGTTGGGTCGTTGCCCGAACTGCCAAAACAAATCCGACCGCTGCCACCAAGCAGGATTTCCTGGTGCCGAACCATGACTTCCGGTTGCCCTGAACGACTGACGAAACTGCCGTTAGTGCTCATATCGACCAGATAATAGTCATCTCCGCGCTTTTCGATGCGGCCGTGTTTTCTTGATGCCTTACGATCTTCAATGACCAACTTGCAAGCCAAGTCGCGACCGAGTGTCAAGATTGGTGTCTTGGCATCCAGTAAGAATGCCTTGCCGTGATAGCGCACACAGAAACGGTCGACCGGCAACACACTGGAAGGCCCCAAGGGTGAAGGCATCATCACACCGCTCTCGTGGCCCGGCCAGTCGATCCGAAATAGCGCCAGTTCAATACCATTCTCAGGCACTACGCCAAGTTCGGGAACCGGTCTGACTGAAATCACACCGGGCGTTGGCAATTCAGCGACCAGGCTTGAACTCCCCAGAATCTGGTCACGCCGTGCGATACCGGCAATCCTTGCGGCGTTGTTGACCACGTCACCGCTCAGTTTGTCGTCCTCTTCAAAGACTAGACCCGCATGCAAACCAATTCGGATCGTTAGCTTGAGGCCGGAAACCGGCGGCAAATCAGCGATCCGCTGCTGCATGTCGATAGCCGCCTGGCAGGCATCCTCTGCCGACTCAAAGGTCGCCAGCAGTTCGTCTCCCACGATCTGAACAGTACGGCCGCGATAGCCATCGATCGAGCGATTCATCCGTTTCAGACAACGCTCAACCGCATACATGGCCTCGGTATCGCCGAGCCGCTCGAATAGCCCGGCACTGCCGGAAACATCGGCAAACATTACGATCAGTTTTCTGGGACTGAGACTCATCGAAAGCTAGCTATTTTTGGTTTAATCAACAGTTGATTATATGACGAACGGGGTACCCCCCGCATTATGCTTCTTGGCTTATCTCAATCATCCCGCTAATCGGCATTTCGGGAATATCAAATGCAATATCACCCTCTTCCACGGGCGTATCAAGGGTTAGCCCGGGAAAGTCGAACAGCGAATTATCCGCAAGGTGTGAAGGAACTACATTTTGCATGGCAGAAAAAACCGATTCCGTGCGCCCGGGGAAGCGCCGATCCCAAGCGGCCATCATTTCGCGGATTTTCTGGCGCTGCATGTTGTCCTGCGAACCACAAAGGTTGCAGGGAATAATCGGAAATTCCATGCCGCGCGCAAACTTGGCAATCTGACTCTCGGCACAATAAGCAAGCGGCCGAATGACCACATGGGCCTTATCGTCGGTAACCAGCTTCGGTGGCATCGCTTTCAACTTGCCACCAAACAGCATGTTGAGGAACAGGGTGTGAACCATGTCGTCGCGATGGTGGCCGAGCGCAATCTTGTTGGCACCCAACTCTTTTGCCGTCCGGTAAATTACGCCGCGACGCAGTCTTGAACAGAGCGAGCAGGTGGTTTTCCCTTCAGGAATTTTTTCCTTGACCACCGAGTAAGTGTCGGCTTCAACGATGCGGTACTCAATACCGATTGACTCAAAGTAGGCGGGCAAGATTTCGGCCGGGAAGCCAGGCTGCTTCTGGTCGAGATTCATCGCAATCAGGCGGAAATTGATCGGCGCCCGTTTTTGCAACGCCATCAGCATGGCGAGCAGCGTGTAGGAATCCTTGCCACCCGAGCAACAAACGAGAACGGTATCGCCGTCCTCGATCATGTTGTAATCGCCGATGGCTTTGCCGGTTCGGCTTTCAAGGAATTTGCGGAGTTTTTGCAAGTTGTTTGAGGGGGTCATGGGTACCTGGGACCGCGTAAATCCTCACCGAGCGCGAGAAATCAATTACTGCGGTCAACCGTGAAAAACAAGCAGTTTACCCTGAGACACTGACTGCAACGATTTTTAGATGTGGCACCAGAACCTCAATTTCCCGCTCCAGCGAATCAATTTCGGCCGAAATGCCGGTCAGTCGGCGATTCCGCGCTCGCACCTCAATATCTGCAGCAACCCTCACCGCAGGCTCAGCCGCAAAGCTGGCCAGCGCCCCCTTGAAACTGTGGGCAGTTCGCTCAGTCAATGCAGCATCACCTTGCTCGGCACCTTCGCGCAAACGCTGGATGTCGCGTTGCCAAGTGTCGAGAAATACACCAGCAATGATTTCTACTGTTTCCCGGTCGCTCGTTTGTAGCGCGACACCATAGTCAAATGCTGGCACCACACGCCCATGACCACTAATCCCCCCGCCGAAGGCAAGCAGCTTTTCGAGCAGTTCCCGGGCCTTGATCGGTTTCGAAATGTATTCGTCCATACCTGCCTCAATACAAGCTTCGCGGTCACCCTGCATAGCTGCTGCGGTCATCGCGATAATCGGTGTCCGGAGTAGTTGCTTCGTCGCCTCCAATTCACGGATTCGCAACGTCGCCTCAACACCGCCCATCACGGGCATCTGTATATCCATCAGGATCAGATCGAAACGACGGTCGGCGAGACAAGCGAGTGCTTCCAGCCCATTGCTGACCAAGGTTGCGCGATGGCCCCATTTTTCCAGCAGACTGAGCGCCAGCTTCTGATTTATCGGGTGGTCTTCGACCAGCAAGATATCGAGTTGCGGCTGCAATTCACGTAAGGCATGGCGGTTGATCAAGGGCTGCTGTGTATTTGACTGCGTCTCTTCACCACCAAAAATCCGGTGAAGGGCGGCCAGCAATTCATCCGCCAAAATAGGTTTTGCGAAGAAACCGGCAATCCCTGCATCCTGGCAGCGTTGGCCATCGCCGCGCATTGCGCTGGAAGACAACATCAACATCGGCGGAAGTTGGGAATGCTCGGCCCGCAGGCGCTGAGCCAGTTCGTAGCCGTCCATTTCCGGCATTTGAGCATCAAGAATGATGCAATCAAACGTCTGCTCGGCATGGCGCATGATTTCAAGCGCAACGTCCCCTGACTCGGCATCCTGTACTTTGATATCCCATGAGGCAAGCATGCGACTCAGGACATGCCGGTTGGTGGCGTTGTCATCAACAATCAGCAAAGAGCGGCCACGCAATTCAATTTTTTCAGTGATCGCTTGCGGCGGCTGCTCATCAACCGCTAATTTGACTGAAAAATGGAAGGTACTGCCACGATCAATTTGGCTTTCCAGCCACATCTCGCCGCCCATCAGCGCAACCAGGCGGCGGGAGATCGATAGTCCGAGGCCGGTGCCCCCATAACGCCGGGTCGTTGAGGAATCCTCCTGGGCAAAGCTTTCAAAAATCAAGCCTTGTTTATCTAAGGCGATCCCGATGCCGGTGTCACTGACTGAAAAATGGATGCCCGTCTCACCGCCGGGCAGGGAGATCAGTTGGGTGCACACAGCAATTTCACCTTTTTCGGTGAATTTAATGGCGTTACCGAGCAAATTGAGCAGTACCTGGCGAATACGGCTGGGGTCGCCAAGCACTTGGCGCGGCACCTCAGGCATGACCTCACTGACCAATTCAAGATTTTTTTCGTGAGCCCGCAAGGCCAATGTTTTAAGCGTTTCGGCGATAACGCGATGGAGATTGAAGGAAATTTTCTCGATCTGCAGCTTGCCAGCCTCGATCTTTGAAAAATCGAGAATGTCATTGATGATCGTAAGTAGCGACTCAGCCGAGGATTGGACAATATTCAGGGACTCGCGCTGTTCTTCGGTCAACGCGGTATCGAGCGTTAATTCGGTCATGCCGATGATGCCATTCATCGGTGTACGGATTTCGTGGCTCATGTTGGCCAGAAAATCACTCTTGGCGCGACTGGCTGATTCCGCTGCTTCCTTGGCTTTGAGGATTTCAACCTCAGCTTGCTTACGCGTTGTAATGTCGATAATGGTGCCAAGCAGGCCGGAAATACGACCATCGCGTTGGGTCAGCACGGCCTTGCGATAAATGGTGTCGTGGCGCTGCCCATCGCGCCCATGAACAACCGCCTCGTAGGTCTGGGCACCCCGGCTCGCCAACAGGGCGGCATCTTTTTCGGTATGCAGGCGGGCATCTTCCGGCGAGAGCAGGTCGAGTACGGTCAGTCCGATCAGGGACTCCCGCTGGACACCAAAGAAGCTCTCGAAAGCACGGTTGATCCGCAGGTAACGGCCGGCGCAATCTTTCAAGTAAACGGGAAGCGGGATCACATCGATCAACTCCTCAACTAGGTGAAGTTGCTCGGAAAGCTCGCTCTCCATGCGTTTTCGATCGCTGATGTCGGTCCGGATACCGATGTATTGCGCCGGTCGGCCATCATCGCCGAAGAGCGGCACGATGGTCGCACTCACCCAGTAGAGGTGACCGTCGCGGGCACGGTTACAGATTTCGCCATGCCAGACGCCGCCCAATGAAATCGTGCCCCACATGTCCTGGAATACCACCGGTGGGTGAACGTCCGACTTGATCATGCGATGATTGTGCCCAATCAACGCTTCCCGTGAATAGCCACTAATCTCGCAGAAGCGGTCGTTGGCATAAATAATCGTGCCAGCCGAGTCCGTCATGCTGACGATCGCATGCTGATCCAGCGCAAACTTCTGATCAATCAGGGCTCGACGCCCCTGTTCGCTTTCGGCGACCAATTCACCAATCCGTCGGGACAAGGCAGCGATGTCATCATCGGCAAATACATCGGTCACATTCACCGAATCAACATTGGCCCGCAGGCTACGCATCACCCCGCGCAAGGAAGCGAGTGCGCCTTCTCGCTCGATCAGTTCCCGGCGCAGCTTTTCATTGCTTCCCGAAAGCTCGGCCGAGGAAATCTCCAGACTGCGCGTCCGCAAATCAAGATCGCGCTCGTATTGCTCATAAGAAGATCCGACACGTTCGATAAAATCACCGAAACCATCGAGCAAACCACGCAGGGAAGGGTCTGCCTTTGCCGCCGTCTGCATATTTGCCAGCCAAGTATTCAACTCGGCCTCGTCACCGACGTTAAAACTGCGCTTTAGCTGGCGAAGGAGGGTTTTCTGCATGATTGACAGCGCTCAGGCCTCGCCCAGACAGGTAATGGTCATCGTCTGGTTATGGAGCTTGCAGGACGCCCCCGGTGTAAAGGGACTGATTTCGCCGTACGAGTAAAAACCGGTCAGCACGGCCTTGTTGCCGAAAACCTCGCCCACGGCTTCCACTTCTTCATCGACCCGGCTACCCATCACCAGCTTGCGACCGACGCAGCTAACCAGAATCGCCAGACGCTCGCCGGGCGTGTCGAACATCATGGCAGCCGCTTGTGCCGCCGCTTCGGCGCCATTGACCAGTTTGTCGGTACTTGAGTGCATCAGCTTCAAATAGCCATCAACATTGATTTCCCCAGCCAACGTCAGGCTGCCCGTCACTTCATCAATCCCCAGAATGGTGCGGATCAAGCCGATGGCGCTGTGGTCTTCGCCGAGCATGGCGAAGGGGAAAAGCAGCCCGGAAGCCGGCAAGTCTTTGGCGTGATCGCCCAGATAACGTTTATAAACTGCCAGCGCCGGCTCACTATCGAGTTCATAAAGAATGTTGCCTTCGCAACGCGTCACCTTGCGAGCGGGACCAAAAGGCTCCCAACCACCGAAAGAACCGTGGCCAAAACGGAGCTGTTCACCACAGAAGCCAATGGCAACCACGCTGTCGTCAGCAATACCGGCGTCACCTAGCGTAAAAGTCTGTTTAAAGGCGCCATTGTCACCCGCCAATCCACCGGTAATTGGGATGGCGTCACCAATAATGCTGGCGATGCCATTCACCAGCCCGCTGCCGTTGATCTTCACACCGGGCCCGAAAACAAGCACGGATTTAAGGTTGACCGCAGCAAGCTGCTCGCCAATCCGCTGACCGGCCCCATAAGAATCATCCATGCCGGCAAGGCGGGTAGCAGCTTGAATTAGCTCGACTTTGTCGAAATGCAGGGCGGTAATCGTACAACTTCCCTCTTCGACACCCTGCGAGGTAATTTCGCCGGCCGTTGAGCAGCCAATCAAGTGGGTATCGGGAAAAGCATTACGCAATGTCTGATGCAGCGGCATTGCCGTGAAATGCTCAACCGCGCCGAAGACCAACAATAAATTGGGCTCGATTGCTTTGAGTTCGGCCAGTTTGGCAGTCAGGGGTTCGGTCAGTGCTTCCGTCGCCTTTTGCGTCAATTTGCCCGTCAGCTCGCCCACATTCCGAGTAATTATTTGCTTAACGCGCATCGATCGACTTCCGGCCTGGAACAAGATGAAAAAATAGCACATCAAGGCGATGATTCGGCGGCTTCGACAGCTAAAATCCGCGTTTTAGCGAGGCATCATGACCCAGCTCCCCATTCCCGACCCACAAGCGCTCGCCCACAGCCAGCAACTCCAGCAGTTGATCATTGAGCAAATCGGCGCAGCCGATGGCTGGATTTCCTTTGGTCACTTCATGAACCTGGCGCTGTACGCTCCCGGACTCGGTTACTACGCAGCAGGCGCCAGAAAATTTGGTTCAGCCGGTGACTTCGTGACCGCGCCGGAGATGACCGGGCTTTTCGGGCAAACCGTCGCGGCCCAAGTTCGAGAGATTATGCTGCTCTCAGCCCGCCAGATTATTGAAGTCGGCGCCGGTTCAGGTCGTTTAGCCGCCGATCTTTTGCTTGAGCTGGAGCAGCTCGATTGCCTGCCGGATCAATATGCCATTCTTGATCTGTCGGCAGATTTGCGCCAACGCCAGCAAGAAGCCATCGCCAAGGCAGCGCCCCATTTGCTGGATCGGGTCGTCTGGCTGGATCGGCTTCCAGAAACATTTTCCGGTGTCGTGCTGGCCAACGAGCTGCTTGATGCCCTACCGGCTGAAGTCGTTGCCTGGCGGGAAAATGGCATTTTCAATCGGGGTGTTGCCGTTGATGCAGCCGGATGTTTCACGTGGAGCGAACGCCCGGCCAGTGGCGCCCTGCTCGCTGCAGCCGAAGCAATCGGCACCAAATATGAACTACCACCGGGTTTTGAAAGCGAGATTAGCCTGGCAGCGCGCGCTTGGTCGGCGGAATGGGCGCATCGCCTGAGTTGTGGCGCCCTGCTGCTGATCGACTATGGCTTTCCGCAGCGCGAGTTTTACCATCAGCAGCGCGGGCGCGGCACCTTGATGTGCCACTACCGCCACCACGCCCATCCCGATCCGTTTTATCTCCCCGGCCTGCAGGATGTTACGGTCCACGTTGATTTCACGGCAATTATTGCGGCCGCTCATGGCGCTGGCCTAGCGCTACTGGGCTATACCAACCAAGGGCAGTTTTTACTGAACTGTGGCATCCTGGATCATCTGTCCAAGCTGCCCAATGAATCACTCGATTACATCCGGGCGGCCGGGGCGGTGAATAAATTACTGATGCCGCACGAGATGGGCGAATTGTTCAAGGTCATCGCCATTGGCCGTGGGATCGACACGGAACTGTGTGGCTTTGCCAAGGGCGACCAAAGCCATCGTTTATAGACGGCTATTGGCGCTTGGCCAACTCGCGAAAACGATTCTCCTGACCCAGGATCAGACGGCCAAAATCGTCTAGCAACGCATCGTCTACGAACTGGGGACGAATGGTGAAAACCGCACTACCCAGACGTTCCAGATTACGTGTTTCGAGCACGAGAACGCCTTGGTCAAAGTCAGCCCGCCAGCGCGCGCCAACACTGACTTCACCGCGGATCTCAAACTCGGCGCGCTCGACGTAACCGCGCTCGTTCTTGAATTCCTTGCAAGTAAATGGCAAGCCGTAGTCGAAGAGGATGTGGCGAAAACGCTCGATCGCCGGCCCCTCCTTCTCGATCACCGGCACCCCATGTCCACTCAGGCGACAGGTCAATGTAACCAGTTCAACCAGAGCGCCCGCGCTGTGGCTCTGCGTCCGGTAATCGGCAAACCCCTCCTGCCAGGTCAGATGATTGATAGCGTATTGTTCGAGTAGCGGGAAGTGGCGCGGGATGACCGGTTTGAGGATATTCAACTGCTGGGCAAAGTCATGCAGGAAGAAAAATACATGCTTGAGCGCCTGATCAATTTGTTCATTGACCGAGGAGCGCTCCGCCAGTCCGGTATGCAACTCCTGCCGACGCAACTCGGCCTGCTGGCGTAGCTGACTGAGCAAACTGCTGCCATTAAGCATCAGTTCAGGCTCATCCGATTTTTCCACGATCGCTCGGACGCTCGTCTTTCGCGGCACCGTTACCGGTGTAATTTCAGGGAAAGCCAAGGCAGATTCGTTGACCCCGGTAGCCGAATTGACAAGCTCCTCGCGCTGGGCAAGACGCACCGCCGCATCGAGGTCAAATGTCTCGATATCGGCTAGCAGCGAGCACTCAAGCGCAGCGATCTCTTCGGGTAGCGAAGGCTTTCCCCCACGCTTGGCTCGACACACCCCCCCCCCCCCCCCCCCCCCCCCCCCCCCCCCCCCCCCCCCCCCCCCCCCCCCCCCCCCCGCCTCGAATCGCTTCGCCGATAGCAAAGGCTTGATCGTTTTTTTCTGAGTCGTTCATTGATTTATCGGGAATGGCAACTACACTCCAACGATATTGTGATCAATCTGGAGCAAACGCAAATGGATGTTTCTTCAATCGGCAGTCTAAGCAGCGCGCTTTCGCAGGCCAATACTGGCGATGCAGTAAGCACGCTGGTCCTCAAGAAAGCCATGGATATTCAGGCGCAATCAGCGATGCAATTGCTGGCAGCATTACCTGCGATCCCCAGCACCAATAACCCGCCCAACCTGGGCAACGCGATCGACATTACGGCCTGACTCGACAAGCAGCGCCATTTGATAGGGCGCCGCATCCCGATTATTTTGCGCACTCGCCCAGCCAGTCGCGTAGCATGCCGGCCACCAGTTTCCACTCTTTTTCGTGCGTCACGGCGTGGCCCATTTCACGGAAGATATGCGCTGACAACCCATAGGTCTGGGCCGTTGCCTGAACCAGAAACGCCGGCACCAATGCATCATGCTCGGCGCCCAGAATCAGCATCGGCGGCCGGTGCATGGCGTGCAGGTTGGGCAGGTTGAACATCGACATATCCCAGAGCGCCCGGTGCGACTCGGATTGCATGCGGGTCAGCCAGGCGGCCAGCATTTCCTCATCAACCTCCCCGGCAAACAGCGACTCACGAAGCGCATCGGCGTCCGTATAGTCGCCGGCCATGACGTTGTTGAGTTCCATGAACAACTGCGGCTTCTGGAACATCAGGTGAAATTGCGAGGCAATCAAGCCCTGCGGCGGCACGGAACAAACCAGGGCAACCCCCGGAACCTCGTGGTGTTCCAGATATTTCTGGATGACGAAGCCACCCATCGAATGGCCGACCAGGACCGGTGTTTCGCCTAACCAGTCGACGACGGTTTTGACATCGTCAATGTAGTCGGTAATTGAATGCCAGTCGAGGTGGTCACGTCCATGACTGCCACCGTGACCGCGCAGCGACAGGGCGTAGCAGGGGTAGCCGGCCTTGGCGAGAAAAGGCATGAAGGTTTCGGTCCACATCCAGCCGCCAGCGAAGGCGCCATGAACGAAGAGCACGGGAAGTTTTTTTGTCTTTTTGGTCGGCAGGCAGGAATAGACTTCGAGGCCTTCGACGATCTGAGTTTTTATCATGGCAATCTATCGGGGTGAGGCGTGATTAAATGCGACTTTCACCCTGCGGCGCAAGGCAAAATGTTGAAGTGGATTTTGACGCTGGTGATCGCGATATTTCTGCTGGGCATGGTCACCCCGCATCTGGCGCGCTTTATTCGCTTCGGCAAGCTGCCGGGCGATATGACTTTCCGGCTACGCGGCCGGACCTATACCTTCCCGTTCGCGACGACGATCATTTTCTCGCTGCTACTCTGGCTTGTTTCACGCGTCATTTAGCGCCTGCTTGACGGCGCTCACCCGAGCCGCGTGGATGCGTTCGGGAATTTTCAATTTATCGCTGCAGGCAGCGGCAATTTTGCCGGCTTCAACGGCGTTGACCGCAGCAAGCGCCGTGCGCAGATGCTGCGGGCTGTCGTAGGCTTTGTCTTCCCAGCCGAGGCGGCCGGTGTAGTCGCACAGGCAGGCATCGAGCAGTTGCTGGAAGCGTTCCGGCCGGCGTAGCGCATCGGCTTTTTCAAACAGCGAGACTATCGTGCCGGCCTTCAATTCGGCAGCCCGATGAATCGTACCGTGGTAGCGCGCCATCAGCAAAGCCAGATCGCGGCAGTCGTTCGGCACGCGCAGGCGGGCGGACAAGGTTTCGGTCAGGCCAAAACTGCGTTCTTCGTGACCGAGATGGCGCGGCAGAATATCCGGCGGCGTCTGCGCCTTGCCGAGGTCGTGGGTCAGCGCCGCGAAGCGCACCGGTAGCGGAAAACGCCGACGAGCCGACTGGTCGATGACCATCATGGTATGGATGCCGGTATCAATCTCGGGGTGGTAGTCAGCCCGTTGCGCCACACCAAACAGGGCATCGACTTCCGGCAACAGGCGGGCGAGCGCGCCACAGTCGCGCAGCACTTCAAACAGGCGCGAGGGCTTGTCTTCCATCAGGCCCTTGGCCAGTTCCTGCCAGACACGTTCAGCCACCAGATGATCAACCTCGCCGCTGGCAACCATGCCACGCATCAGGGCCAGGGTTTCCGGCGCCACTGAAAAATCACTGAAACGGGCAGCAAAACGGGCGATACGCAGAATACGGACGGGATCTTCGGCAAAGGCCGGGCCGACGTGACGGAGGATTTTGGCCTGTAAATCGCGTTGACCGCAGTAAGGGTCGATCAGCTCGCCATCGGCTCCTTTGGCCATCGCATTGATCGTCAAATCGCGGCGGGCGAGGTCTTCTTTCAGCGTCACATCGGGCGCCGCGTGGAAGGTGAAGCCGTGGTAGCCGTGGCCGCTCTTGCGCTCAGTCCGGGCCAGCGCATATTCCTCGTGCGTTTTGGGATGCAGGAAGACCGGGAAATCCTTGCCGACCGGGCGATAGCCCGCAGCTTGCATGGCCTGCGGCGTAGCGCCGACCACCACATAATCACGGTCGGCATTGGGCCGACCGAGTAGTTCATCGCGGACCGCGCCGCCAACGATGTAGATTTTCATCGTTGGCTGAGGCGGCTTATCGCCCGGAGCGGAAACGGAAACTATCGAGCTTGCCTTTCGGCGTGTTGAGTGCGACGTAACTTGGTGCGATAGCTTCGAGCGCCGTCGGGTGCCAATTTGCCGGCAAATTGCAGCTGCCTTCGCAGATGCTGTCGACCTGCATGGAGCGCAGATTATCCGGCGACATCAACGGCTTCGGCGCCAGCCACATCAGGCCGGCCTGCAGGTAGGACAAACCTTCGGACAGGGGAATGATCTTGGCGGTACTGCCGCAAAGCTCGGCGGTGTAATCGACCAGTTCGCGCAGCGTGTAAATCTTCGGGCCGACCAGGTCATAGGCCTGACCCACAGTAGCGGCATCACCCAGACAATCGACAAAGGCATCGGCGACATCGGCTGCCCAGACCGGCTGGAAGCGTGCGTGGCCAAAGCCGAGCGGGAAAAACGGCAGCTTCTTCAGGACATTGGCAAACATGGTGATGAAGGAGTCACCCAAGCCGAAAATCACCGAAGGACGGAAGACAGTGACGTCGAGTTCATTTTTGGCCGCCATGACAATCGCTTCGCCCTCACCTTTCGAGGCGAGGTACTCGGAGGGGGCTTTCGGGCTGGCGTGCAATGCGCTCATATGAACCAGGCGGCGAACGCCGGTGGCCTTGCAGGCGGCGACGATTTTTTTCGGCAGCTCGACATGCGCGTCGGCAAAATCCTGGCTATAGGGGAATTTGACATCCCGGCTATGCAGGATACCGACCAGATTGATCACGGCATCGTGGCCGCGCATCAATTCGACCAGTGTTTCTTCGCAATGAATGTTGGCTTCCGGCATTTCGACGCCGGGCTGCATGATCAGCGCCTTGGTGCGCTCACGGCGACGCGTCGGTACGGTGACTTCGATGCCGCGCTGCGACAGACGATTGACGATGTAGGTACCGACGTAACCGCTACCCCCCAGCAGCAAGACCTTTTTGATGTCCATGTGGAACCCCGGAAACTTGTTTCGTAAAACCCGGATTTTAAGGCAAATTTAGCTATTTCGGGCAGGCTTGTCGCCAGACGTTTGCCAGTCGCTTGCCTGTTGACGGCCTATGGCTGGCCTGCATTTGCGCTCAAGTCTTGGTCGTTCGCCGCAAAGCCCGGCCAGCAGCGGCATCAAACAAGGATATCGAACTGCAAACATGGGCTACGCCATCCCGGCACTGCTGGTCCAGAATGGCCGGATGCATGGCGAGCGCCAGTCCGATATCCGGATTGCACAGCAGCGCCCGCTGAGTCACCGGACTAAGGTGGCAGAGGTACGCAACACAGGTTTCACCGTCACCGAGGCCGACTTCAAGCCAGTCACCCGGCTGGCAAGGCAAGGGCCGCGCCAGTGCCGGCTGACTGCCTTCAAAATCCAGCGTACGAAGTAATTGATCACCCAAACGCAGCTCACCCAGCACAGACTTGCCGGGCGTTTTCTTCAGGCCACGGGCTTCAATTGCCTCGCTCCCTTTTGCATCGACACTTTCAACCATACTGATGGCCTGGGAGGTGCGCAAGGCTTGCGTTTGCAGCGCAAAGGTCGCATCGAGAAAAGTCTCTTGCGCCTCGACGGTCATGCCGATGCGTTCCATGCCGGCCTTCAACAGCCGCAAAATTTCCGGCAGGCGTTGAGCCAGGGCCTTGCGATCTTCGGGTGCCACCTTCGGCTGGAACGTCCACAGCAAGCCCTCAATCACGCAGTTGTGAGCTTGCCATTGAGGACTGTTCGGGCCGTACTCGGACAAAACCAGCGGCAGCACCCGGCGCCAGTGCTTGTCGATAAACTCACGAATGGGCGCGGGCAAGCCCTGTTCAATCAGTTTATCCAGCGCGAGATGGGATTCGAGCGCCGCCTGATCGTGCTGGTCGAGTTGCTCAAGCATCGGCAAATAGGATTCGGCGCTACGGAGAATGTTGGCATTGCGCGTCGCGATCAAGGTATCGACCTGGCTCAGCGCGGTATCGAAAACACTGATATCGCCGGCATAGCGACTACGCAGTTGCCCGGCGATTTCAAACAACTGCGCACACACCGGGTGGCGCGCAGGCACATCAGCCGGCAATCCGAGCATCGCCAGACCCATGCGATCGAGCAGTAGCCGGGCCGGATGCGTCGCATCGCTAAAGAAAACCGCATCCTTCATGGCTAGCTTGAGCATGGTGATTTGCAAACTGGAAATCACCGCTTTCAGCGCATCAGGGAGGGCCGGATGCTCAAAAATCGTTTCGAAAATCATCGCCAGCGTATCAATCGCGAGACCTTCCGGCGCCATGGCGGGAACCCCCAGCTCGGCTGCACTGAGCGATTTGGGTTGCTGCGGTGAACCCGCATTTTCGTCAGAAAACAGCCCCGGAATCAGCGCTTCCAACCGTGGAGAACTTCCTGGCATCAGGGTTGGGGCATAGCCGCCTTGGCGGTCCAGTTCATCCAGTCGGAAAATCAGGCGCTCCATGGTTGCCTGGGTGATCAGTGAGCCCACGGCATCACCGCTACCGGCCATCGACAAAGGCGGCGCCATCATCGCCGGCAAACGCGCAAGCAATGCTTGTTGCAACGCTTGCAAAGAGCCCTCCGTCGCTGCGGACGCCGCATCCTTGCGCACCATTTCGGCGCTGCTGACAATGCTCGGCTGCGCAGCTTCAGCGCCTTGGCCCGCCAGGTAATCATCGATCTCGGCGTAAAGCACGGGCAGACTTTGCTGCAAACGGCTCTCAATACGCGCTAGCAAGTCCAATTTTCTGTCGAGTGTTGTCGCCCCGGCCGCGCCAAACATTTCTTCCAGCCCGCGAACAATGGCGTTCGGCCCGACTGGGTTATGTATTTTCGATAGATCCGGCCGCTTGAGCAGGCTAACAAAGCGTAAATGGATCTTCCAGAGATCGCCACCAGCCTCCTGAAAAAGCTTGGCACTCAGGTTATCCAGTCGTATCTCCAGCTCAAGATCGTCTTCATCCACCAGCGTTAAACGCGATGCCGTCATGCCATCGACTTCGGCACGGAAGGCGCCGCCGCGGCGGCTACCGATCACGTCATCGAAATAAATGCCGACACCGCGCAGGATGGCCTGAATGGCCGGACCGGAAAGCAGTGGCGCCTCCTTTAGCAAGGCATCAAAACGTTGCAGGAAGAGCGCCCGGCAGGCGCTGATGGTTTCGGCGGATTCTGGCGACATCGACATGGCAAGCCTTAAGGCAATTCTGCATCCTTGAATGGTTCAGGAGTACGGGGGCCCACGGTACCCAGCCGAGCTTTCAGGGAATCCGGTTTACCGTTGAACAGCGCCGAATAATAGACTGAGTTGCTCATCACCTTTTTGACGTAATCGCGGGTCTCGCTAAACGGAATGGTTTCGGCGTAAATGGCGCCTTCCAATGGGCGATCGGCGCGCCATTTCTTGGCCCGACCAGGACCGGCGTTGTAGGCAGCCGAGGCGAGCACCGGGTGGTTATCGAGATTTTCCATCACCAGGCGCATATAGCTGGTACCGAGCAGGACATTGGTTTCGGTATCGTTGACCCGACCGTGGTCGTAATTACGCAAGCCGATTTTTTTGGCAACCCACTTGGCGGTCGCCGGCATCAACTGCATCAAGCCGGAGGCACCCACATTGGACTTGGCCGAGGTAATGAAACGGCTTTCCTGACGCATCAATCCATAAACCCAGGCGTCGTCGAGCGACTGATTCTGGGCCGCCGGACGCACATGTTCGCCATACGGCGAGAGAAAGCGCAGCGAGTAATCGTGCTCGTATTTGGTCCGGTCGGCGGTATTGATCGCGCGGTCCCAAATCTGATTACGCTTTGCCAGATCGGCGGCGGCCAACAATTGGCGATCTTCCATGCCACGCAGCGACCAATTCCATTCTTTGACCGCTTCGGTACGCATATCAAGGCGGAAAAATGCGAGGGCCCGGCGAATCCCCGGATTTTCGCGGGTCGCCCTCTGCTCCTCGGCGCTTGCGGCTTTCGCCTGCGGTGGCGGCATGACCGTGCGACCCAGTTCTTCGTCGGCCAGGTTGCCGTAAAAGTTGGGCTGTCCGGCAATCTTTTCAAACAGCGCATCGGCGTCAGTCGTCAGGCCACCGGCCTTGTGCGCGCGGCCCAGCCAGTAGGTCCATTCGGGCAATGCGGCAAGCGTTGGCGGCATGGCCTCGATGGTGTCACGAACCACGCCCCACTCCTGGGCACGCAGCGCGGCACGGACCTTCCATTGATAACCCTCATCCGAAAGCGTCACTTTGCCCGCGTTGGCGTACCAGCTTACGGCCTCCGGCAAATGGCGTTTGGCGGCTTGCAAACCAATCTGCCCCCAGGCCCATTGACGTTCGGGTTCCTGCAGGCGGGACTTGATTTTCTCCAATTCATCAGCCGCGACCCGCGGGTCGTTCATGGCGATGCGCTGGATGGCAATCGCCGCCAGTTCGCGGCCGGTTCGACTGGCCGACCAGTTGGCCGGCTGGCGGACCAGGTAGGCCATCCCGCTATTGATCGCGCTGTCGAGGGCGCGGCCGTCCGGCACCTGGTTGCCCGGCAAGTAATTCAGCGTGGTTTTGGCCCAGCCCGGTCGATTTGCTTCGATCTGGCGATGCGCCCGATGCCAGACATCGTCCGCCGCCATGCGCTGGCTCATGACCAGCGCGTCGAATACCGCGCGACAGGATTCTGGCGGCTCCAGCTGGGTCAGCCAGAGCTTTTCAGCCTCGTCGAAAATGGATCTATCGTCGCGGGCGAGGCGGGCTTGCTGGTTGTAGCAAGTCACATCCGGTTCCGGTGCAATCATCCGGGCATACTCGGTTTCCACCTCGTTCCAGACAAAACGCTTGCCTAGCCAGCGGATCCAGTCTGCACGGAGTTTCTCGACGACATAGCTTTTATCGTAACGCTCGAAAAAATCCCGAAGCGCAATGGCGTCGCCCTGATCCATATACATGCGCAGGCGGTAGTTTTCGGCGTAAGGCGCAAGCTCGTGATTACCGAGTTGAGCGGTGGAACGCTCCAGTTTGTTGCGATCACCTGCGCGGAATGCATCACGCGCGGTGAGAAAAGCAGTGTCGCGACTATCCTGGGCGAAACTGGGAAGGGCAATGGGAAGAGCAAGGCACAGGCCGAGCAGAAAAACGTTGAACTTCATGCTAGATTCGCTTGATGACACAGGCGAAAGAGGATAGCACGGCCTGGCGACGGGCGTTGCGACGGGAGATGGTAGCGCGCCGAGCGGCCTTGAGCGCGGCGATGCACGACACGCTTTCGGCGCGCATTGTGGCCCATTTACGAGCCGCATTTTCGCCCCCTGATGTCCTGGCGTTTTGCTGGCCGATCAAGCATGAACCGGATGTCCGGGCGGTGGTTGATCTTTGGGCCGCAACCGGCACCCGCGCCGCCTTGCCGGTCGTCATGGCGGAAAACGCGGCGCTGGCTTTTCGCGAGTGGACCGCCGATACAAGCCTTGAAGCAGACCGCTATGGCATTCCGACGCCGGTGAGCGGCGCCTGGCTGATGCCCGATCTGATTCTTTTGCCGTTGAACGGTTTCGATGCCGCTGGCTATCGCCTCGGCTATGGCGGTGGTTATTTTGACCGGACGCTGGCGGCGCTCTCGCCGCGTCCGCTGGCGGTGGGCGTGGGTTTCGAGATCAATCGGCTGGACAGCATCCAGCCGGAAAGCCACGATCAGCGACTCGACTGGATCGTCACCGAAGCCGGCGCCTTCAGGCCTGTTGACGCCGCAGGGCGTTGATCCCGAGCGCAAAAAAGAGGCCGACCAGGCCCGCCAATACGGCCTGCCGCATGTCGTAAAGGCCGGTGCGCACGGCAAGTTCGAGCGCATAACCGTGGTGCAAGGCCAGCAACAAGGAGGCGATGGCGATGAGCAGCCAGGTCCGGCTGACGTTGCGCGGTAAATCCCGGCGCAGGAAAAGTTCAACCGAGAGGCCGGCGGCAATCGACTGGGTCAACAGCGCGCCGATGAGCGAATAAATGGCAATGCTGTAAGCGCTCATCGGATCTGACAAGCCTTGCTGAAACGCTTCAATGCTTCCTCCAGCGTGCTGCGCGGGCAGCCGAAATTAAGGCGGAGCCAGCCGGGGGCGCCAAAATCGGCGCCATCCGAAAGACCAAGGCCATGCGCTTCAAAATGCGCCGCGGGCTGAGCCAGGCCGAGTTGGCGAACGTCGATCCAGGCCAGATAAGTCGCTTCGACGTGACTCATTTTTACCCTTTTTCCCGCGTTGACCGCGCCCCGAAGGAAGTCACCTTGGGTGGCAGCAGTCAACCGGTCGCGATTGCCAGCGAGGTAGGCGAGCAATTCGCGACGCCACTCGGTGCAATCGCGGTAGGCGGCTTCGCAGGCCGCCAGACCGAGGACATTGACGTGCGGCACGATGCCGTTCATCGCCTGCTGGAAGCGGCGACGCAAACCGGCGTCGGGAATCACCGCGAAGGCGCAGCCGAGGCCGGGAATGTTGTAGGTTTTCGAGGGCGCCATCAGCGTGATGCTGCGTTTCGCGGCCTCGGGCGACAAACTGGCGAACGGAATGTGGCGCTTGTCGGCGTCGAGAATCAGGCCGCAATGAATCTCGTCGGAACAGACGATCAGGTCGTTTTCTTCGGCGAAGCTAGCAAGATCTAGCAACTCCGCGCGGTTCCAGCAGCGGCCAACCGGGTTGTGCGGGTGGCAGAGCAGGAAAAGCCGGGTTGCTGCGGTCAACGCGTTTTTCAGGGCAATTTTGTCCCAGTGCCAATGGCCATCGCTGCAGGCCAGTTCGGCGCGGTTGAGCCGGCGGCCGGAAAAATGCGGTGCGGAAAGAAAGGGGGGATAGATCGGCGTCGCCGTCAGCACCTCGCCGTCGACTGCCCGGCAGGCAATGTTGAGCCCGCTGACCAGACCCGGCAACCAGACGATCCACTCCGCCTCGATCGACCAGCTGTATTCAGTTTCAAGGTGAGTAAGCACTGACTCCGTGAGCGACGGCCAGGCACCGCCATAGCCGAAGACGCCATGCGCGATGCGTTGCTGCAAGGCGTCGAGCACGGCGGGCGGCGCGGCGAAATCCATATCCGCCACCCACAGCGGCAGGATGTCGCGACCGGCGTACTTGCTCCACTTGATGGAGTCGGAGTGGCGCCGGTCGATCGGCGTATCGAAAATACTCAAACGTCGAGGTGCTGATACAAGGCGGTGGATAGGTAACGTTCGCCGAAGGACGGAATGATGACGACAATCAGCTTGCCGGCATTTTCCGGACGTTTGGCCAGTTCCAGCGCTGCCCAGGTGGCTGCACCGGAGGAAATACCGACCAGCAAGCCCTCCTCCGTCGCCATACGACGGGCAATGGCGAAAGCGTCGTCGTTTTTGACGCGGATTACTTCGTCGTAAATAGCCGTATTTAGCACGCCCGGCACGAAACCGGCGCCAATGCCCTGAATCGGGTGCGGCCCCTTGGCGCCGCCGGAAAGCACGGGTGAAGCATCCGGCTCAACCGCGACGATGCTTACGCCGGGTTTCTTGGCCTTCAGCGCCTCGCCAACGCCGGTCACGGTGCCGCCGGTGCCAACGCCCGAGACAAAAATATCAACCTGGCCATCGGTGTCACGCCAGATTTCTTCGGCCGTCGTGCTGCGGTGAACCGCCGGATTCGCCGGATTTTCAAATTGCTGCGGAATGAAATAGCGCGCGTCGGCTGCGGCCATCGCCATCGCCCGATTGATCGCGCCGGTCATGCCCTCGGCGCCCGGGGTCAAAATCAAATCGGCCCCGTAGGCCTTGAGCAGCAGCTTGCGTTCGCGGCTCATCGTTTCCGGCATCACAAAGGCCGATTTAATGCCACGCGCGGCGCAAACCATGGCCAGACCAATCCCGGTGTTGCCGGAAGTCGGCTCCAGCACGATGGTATCCGGGCCAATTTTGCCGGCAGCGACTGCAGCATCGATCATCGCCACGGCAATGCGATCCTTGACGCTGTGGCCGGGATTGAAAAATTCCAGCTTGGCCACGATGGTGGCGACGCAGCCGGTGGTGACGCGATTGAGTTGAACCAGCGGTGTGTTGCCGACCAGTTCGGTGACGTTGTTGGCGATTTTCATGGCGGGACTCGGGATGAAGAATGAGAATTGTAGGCGACTCTGTGGCGGCTGTGGGTGGGGAGACAATCGGCCTGCGGCAGACCGAACAGGCTGCCTTGCCCGAAATCCATCCCGGCGGTACACGCCAGTACGAAATCCTGGCCGGTTTCGATGCCGCTCAGTTCCGTGGCGATACCGGCGCTACTGGCCACGTCGAGCCCTTCCCTGCCCCCTTCCGGCTGCAATTTCAGAATATTCGGCTGCAAGGCGAGCAGCCCATCGAGATCAGGCGTCGATGAAAAATCGCTCAAGGCCAAGCGGTAACCGCGCTGCCGGTAGTTGTTCAAGGCCTGGCCCAAAGATGCCTGGTGGCCGACCTGCCGGGCGTTGATCTCAAGCACGATATCGGCGGGCGCCAGGCCGCAACGCTTGAGGATTGCCTCATAAACCAGCCCGTGCTGGCTCTGGACAGCCTGCAGATGGCGCGGATGAATGGCAAGCTGCAAATAGCCGCCGGCATGGCATTTTTGTGCCAGGAAATTGAGTGCATGCAGGGTACGGCTCAGGCGGTCGAAATGGATCACCGATTCGGCTGTTTCGCATAAGGCATAAGCTTCCTCGCTGCTCACCGGCGAACCATCCTCACACCGGGCACTGAGCGTTGCCTGATGACCGACCACGCGTTCCTGCCGCAAGTCGACGATCGGCTGGAACAGCGAACCAAGCCGCAGGCCCTTGTGCCAGGCGGCAGCCCGCTCCCCGTCGAGATACAGCATGCTGTCCTCGGCGCTGTCGGCGGCATTGAAATAACGGACCAGATCAGTCAGCGGCATGACGGCTCCTATTTTTTCAGGTAAATCTGGTCGAAAGTGCCGCCATCGGCAAAGTGCAGCTTCTGCGCCTTCTGCCAGCCACCGAAGGTATCGTCGATGGTGACCAGCTTCAGTTTCGGAAACTGCGCCGCATATTTGGCCGCCACCTTGGCGTCGCGCGGCCGGTAATAGTGTCTGGCGGCAATGTTCTGGCCTTCTTCGGAGTACAGATAATCGAGATAGGCCTGCGCCGTCAGCCGCGTACCGCGCTTTTCCACCACCTTGTCGACCACCGCCACCGGCGGTTCGGCGAGGATCGAAAGACTGGGCGGAACAATTTCGAATTTATCCTTGCCGATTTCATTGACCGCCAGTTGCGCCTCGTTTTCCCAGGCAATCAGCACGTCGCCCAGGCCGCGCTCGACAAAGGTCGTGGTCGAACCGCGCGCCCCGGAATCCAGTACCGGCACATTCTTGAAGATCGCACTGACCAGCTCCTTCGCCTTCTGCTCGTTGCCGCCCGGTTGCTTGAGCGCCCAGGCCCAGGCGGCGAGATAGTTCCAGCGGGCGCCTCCGGAGGTTTTTGGGTTAGGCGTGATGACCGCGATGCCCGGTCTGGCCAGATCGCCCCAGTCCCTGATGCTCTTCGGATTGCCCTTGCGCACCAGGAAAACGATGGTCGAGGTATATGGCGATGAATTGTGCGGGAAGCGCTTCTGCCAGTCGGCTGGAATCAAATTACGTTCAACCAGGGCATCAATGTCGTAAGCCAGCGCCAGCGTCACGACATCAGCCTCCAGACCATCGCGCACGCCCATCGCCTGCTTGCCGGAACCGCCATGTGACTGACGAATACTCACGCTCTGCCCGGTCTTGCCTTGCCAGTGCTTGTTGAACGCCGCATTGAAGTCTTTATAAAGCTCGCGGGTCGGATCGTAAGAGACGTTGAGCAGGGTTGTTTGAGCGAAGGCCGTGCCCAACGTGAATGCTGCGGTCAACGCCGCAAAACGGGCTAATTTACGCATGAAAGTCTCCAGTCAAAATGAGTAATGATTCGGGGTGACTGAAGTTTAGGCAAGGCGCCATATTCTGTGAAAGAATTAATTATTCAATAAATATAATTCAATCGAATATACGAACCTCGAATTTATGTTTGCCAACAACAATTGTCCAAAACCAAGACTTCAGCCCTTTTCGCCACTGCCCAAACGAAAGCATTTACACTGAATCTGATTAAGTTGGACATGCCGATCAACACCCCCACACCAGAACTCATTCGGAGAGGAACATCATGAGCATCAAGACAATCTACGTACAACCAGGCGGCGGCTTTGACCAGGTAATCCTCGGGAAAAGTGAATTACTGGCGCCCAAAGCAGGTGAAATCACTGTCCGCATCCGCGCCAGTTCGCTCAACTACCATGACTACGCCGTCGTCAGCGGCGCATGGGGGCCAACCACCCCGCGTATCCCGATGTCGGATGGCGCCGGTGAAGTCACCGCCGTCGGCGAAGGCGTTACCGAATTCGCGGTTGGCGATCACGTCGTCAGCACCTTCTTCCCCACCTGGCTGGATGGCGAACCCATCGTTGACGGCTTTTCGACGGTGCCGGGCGACGGGGTCGATGGCTTCGCCCGTGAGCAGGTCACCCTGCCCGCCACTTCATTCACCCATGCACCCAAAGGCTACAGCCATGCCGAGGCAGCCACGCTGACCACGGCCGGCGTCACCGCCTGGCGTGCCTTGATGAACAACGGCAACTTGAAAGCCGGTGAAACCGTGCTCATTCAAGGTACCGGCGGCGTCTCCATTTTCGCGCTGCAGTTCGCCAAAATGGCCGGGGCGACGGTCATTGCCACCTCATCCAGCGATGAAAAGCTGGCCCGACTGGCAGCGATGGGTGCCGATCACCTGATCAACTACAAAAAAGACCCAGCCTGGGGCGAAACCGTCCGCAATTTAACCGCCGGACGCGGCGTCGACCATGTTGTTGAAGTCGGCGGGCCGGCGACGCTGGAACAATCAATGATTGCCAGCCGGATTGGCGGCCACATTGCACTGATCGGCATTCTCACCGGCCTGGCCGGATCACTGTCGGTGGTTTCCGCACTGATCCGCCAAATTCGTCTGCAAGGCGTACTGGTTGGCAGCCGCCGCCATCAGATGGAAATGATTCGGGCGATCGACGCGAACGGCATGCGTCCGGTCATCGACCGCCATTTCCCGCTGGAAGAGATCGTCGCGGCATTCCAGCATCAGGAATCGAACAAGCATTTCGGCAAGATCTGTCTCGATATTTGAGTCAGGCGAAAATGCTTGCGGCCGCTCAAGCGGCCGCTTGTTAAGCCAGGCTGTCGGCGACACTTTCCGTCGCCGACAGCCTGAATGACGACTCAGCCGAGGAACAGCTTGTAGGCCGGGTTCTGGCTTTCGTCCCAATAGGCGTAGCCGAGGTTCTTCAAAAATGTTTTGAACTCGCCCATGTCGCTCGACGGCACCTGCATGCCGACCAGCACTCGCCCATAATCGGCGCCGTGGTTGCGGTAGTGGAACAGGCTGATATTCCAGCCGGCGCTCATCTGAGTCAGGAAATTCATCAGCGCCCCCGGCCGCTCGGGAAACTCAAAGCGGTAGAGCAACTCGCTCATGCCGTTTTCACAGACCTGCGGCGCATGGCCGCCGACCATATGGCGGATATGGTTCTTCGCCATTTCGTCATCAGTCAGATCCAGCGTCGGATAACCGTGTTTGGTCAGTTGTTCGACCAGTTTGGTCGATTCGCTGCGGTCAACCACCTGAATACCGACAAAAACGTGGGCCTCGCCCGCATTGTGGTAGCGGTAATTGAACTCGGTGACGTTGCGCTTGCCGATCAGGCCGAGAAACTTTTTATAGGCGCCCGGCTTCTCCGGCAGCGTCACCGCCAGAACCGCTTCACGCCGTTCGCCAACTTCGGCCCGTTCGGCGACAAAGCGCAAACGGTCGAAATTCATGTTGGCGCCGGAAGAAATGGCGATCAAGGTCTTGTCCTTCAGCTTGTGCTGGCGGATATATTCCTTGGCACCGGCCACTGCAAGCGCCCCTGCTGGTTCGAGAATCGAACGGGTGTCCTCGAAAACATCCTTGATTGCCGCGCAGATGGCATCGGTATCGACCAGGATCATTTCATCGACGTATTCCTTGCACAGCCGGAAGGTTTCTTCACCGACAAACTTGACCGCCGCACCGTCAGCAAACAGACCAACCTGCTCCAAACGCACACGATGCCCCTTGGCCAGCGACTGCGTCATCGCATCGGCGTCCTTGGCCTCGACCCCGATGATCTTGATTTCTGGCCGCAGGCGCTTGATGTAAGCCGCCACGCCGGCGATCAGCCCGCCACCGCCCACACAACAGAAAATGGCGTGGATCGGCCCACTGTGGCGCGAATGCTGGCGCAGAATTTCCATCGCAATCGTCCCTTGCCCGGCGATCACTTCCGGATCATCGAAGGGATGAACGAAGGTCAGCTTCTCGGTCTTTTCCAGTTCCAGCGCATGCGCATAGGAATCATCGTAAGAATCACCGAAGAGCACCACTTCGCCACCGCGGCTTTTGACGGCATCAACCTTGATGCCCGGCGTCGAAGTCGGCATCACAATCACCGCCCGGCAACCCACCTTGGCCGCCGAAAGCGCAACGCCCTGCGCATGATTGCCCGCCGAAGCGCAGATCACGCCACGCTTGAGCTTTTCGGCGGAAAGACTGGCGATCTTGTTATAAGCGCCACGCAGCTTGAAGGAAAAAACCGGTTGCAGGTCTTCGCGCTTCAACAAAATCTTGTTGCCGAGCCGTGCCGAAAGGTTGCTGGCCAGGTCAAGCGGCGTTTCGATGGCCACATCATAAACCTGTGCGTTGAGAACTTTTTCGAGATAATCCGGGTGCATGGCGCGATTCTTTAAGGCAAAAGGGAGATTCTACGGGTGGAGTGGTTAAACGTCACGGCAGAAAGCGGCCTGTGGGGCTTGCTGGTAGCCAGTTTTCTCTCGGCCACGGTACTGCCCGGTGGTTCTGAAGCCTTGCTCTGGGGCTTTCTTAGACTTCACCCCAACGAATATGGTGCAGCGCTGGCTTTAACAACGCTGGGCAACACGGCGGGGGGCATGACTTCATGGTGGTGCGGCTACGCCCTGCCCCGCTGGAAAAGGCTGGAAACGCTGCCGTACAAGGAAAAACTTGAACGCTGGGGCAGCCCGGCCCTGCTACTAGCATGGGCACCACTGATCGGCGATGCTTTGTGTTTCGCTGCCGGCTGGTTGCGTCTGCACTGGCTACCTTGTTGCCTGTTCATGGCGCTCGGCAAATTTGCGCGCTACTGGCTGGTGGCGCAGACGGCACTGCCAAACTGAACGCATTGCCGGTTCAGACGGTCTATCCCGTGCCGCGTGTTGCGTCGCAATACGCTAAAATTCACTTTTTGACGGACCCCGGTTGCTTCTATGACAGCCCGCCTGCGCGAAATACCGTACAACTACACTTCGTTTTCCGATCGCGAGATCGTCATCCGCCTGCTCGGTGCAGATCACTGGGCAGTGCTCGATGAACTCCGGGGCGAGCGCGTCACCGGCCGTTCGGCGCGCATGCTTTACGAGGTCCTGGGTGACATTTGGGTCGTTCAACGCAACCCTTACCTCGAAGATGACCTGCTCGATAATCGAGAGCGGCGCGAAGCGCTGATTGCTGCATTGCGCCATCGTCTGGTTGAGGTCGAAAAACGCCGTCAATCGACGGAAAGTGACGATCAGGAGCGCTCGGCCAAGGTCAAGCGTCTGGTCGAAGCCGCCCAACTGGCGGTAAACCGCTTTGCTGAACATTTCGGCACGACGATCGACCTGCGTCGCAAGGTGCTGAAATACCTCGGCAAACATACCCGTAAAGACAATATTGCCTTTCATGGTCTGGCTCGCGTCTCGCACGTGACCGACGCGACCGACTGGCGCGTCGAATATCCCTTCGTCATTCTCTACCCGGATACCGAAGAAGAAATCGGCCATCTCGTTCGCGGCTGTATCGAAGCCGGTCTGACCATCATCCCGCGCGGCGGTGGCACCGGTTATACCGGCGGCGCGGTACCGCTAACGCCCTATTCAGCGGTGATCAATACCGAGAAGCTGATCCATATCGGGCCGGTCGAAGACCTCGTGCTGGCCGGCCACGAAACGCCCTACGCGACCATTCGTACCGGCGCCGGCGTCATCACTGAACGCGTCTCGGAGGCGGCATCGCTGGCTGGCCGCGTTTTTGCGGTCGACCCTACTTCGGCCAGCGCCTCCTGCATCGGCGGCAATATCGCGATGAATGCCGGTGGCAAAAAAGCGGTTTTGTGGGGCACGGCGCTCGACAATCTGGCCTGGTGGAAGATGGTTGATCCGGATGGCAACTGGCTGGAAGTGGAACGGGTCAATCACAACTATGGCAAGATTCACGAACAGCACAACGTCGAGTTCCGCCTCAAACGTTTCGATAGTAGTGGCAAAAAGCTGCTTCGCGAAGAAACCCTGACCATGCCGGGCGCCGCCTGTCGCAAGACCGGACTGGGCAAGGATGTCACCGACAAATTCCTCGGTGGCGTGCCCGGTGTGCAAAAAGAAGGCACCGACGGCATCATCGTCGCGGCGCGCTGGGTGCTGCACAAGATGCCGCCAGTCTCGCGCACGGTTTGTCTGGAGTTTTTCGGCCAGGTGCGCGAAGCCGTGCCGGCGATTGTTGAAATTACCGATTACTTCAAGCCGGGGGGCGTCGGCCATGCGGCGGGCGTGCAGTTGGCCGGCCTCGAACATCTCGACGAACGCTACGTCAAGGCCGTCGGCTATGCGACCAAGGCCAAGCGCCACGGTCGGCCGAAGATGGTGCTGATCGGCGACCTGGTGGGCCATGACGAAAAAGCGGTGATGTTGGCCGCCTCGGAAGTCGTTCGCATGTGTAATCTGCGCGCCGCCGAGGGCTTTATCGCGGTCGACGCTGAAACCCGCAAGAAATTCTGGCTCGACCGTTCGCGCACTGCCGCCATTTCACGCCACACCAACGCTTTCAAGGTCAATGAAGACGTCGTGATTCCGCTGCCACGCATGGGCGACTATTGCGACGGTATCGAGCGCATCAACATTGAGCTGTCGATCAGCAACAAGCTGGCGCTGTGCGACTCCTTGCTTGAGTTCCTCAAAGGCGACCTGCCGCTGCATCGGGGTGATACGACGCTCGATACCAAGGTCTTGATCGGTGATCGCCGGCAAGCCGCGATCGATTATGTCGAGACCGTTCGTCTGCGCTGGGCATGGCTGCTGGCCAGCCTCGACATGCCGCTGGCTGAGGCTGAATTGCACTTCCCGACCTATGCGGTTCAAGCCGGTGAGCTGACCAACCGGGCAGAAAACCCGCGCCTTTTCCACCGTTTGCAGGATTACTCGGTACGCGTCTCCTGGAAACAGGAACTTCACGCCCGGCTGAGCAAGATTTTTGATGGTGGCGTCTATCGTCCCACCGTCGAGCGCATTGAAGCCATTCACAAGGAAGTGCTGCGCGGCCGTGTTTTTGTCGCCCTGCACATGCACGCCGGTGACGGTAACGTGCATACCAACATTCCGGTCAATTCCGACAATTACGACATGTTGCAAACGGCCCATAAAGCCGTCGAGCGCATCATGCACCTCGCCCGCTCGCTGGATGGCGTGATTTCCGGTGAGCACGGGATCGGCATCACCAAACTGGAATTTCTCTCCGAGGAAGAAATTGCGCCCTTCCGTGCCTACAAGCAGAAGATCGACCCGGAAGGCCATTTCAACAAGGGCAAATTGATGCCCGGCGGCGACATGGGCAACGCCTACACGCCTTCATTCAGCCTGCTCGGTACCGAGTCGCTGATTATGGAGCAGTCGGAAATCGGCAAGATTTCCGACATGGTCAAGGACTGCCTGCGCTGCGGTAAATGCAAGCCGGTTTGCTCAACGCACGTGCCGCGCGCCAACCTGTTCTACTCGCCGCGCGACAAGATTCTCGCCACTTCTCTGCTGGTCGAAGCCTTCCTTTATGAAGAGCAGACCCGGCGCGGCATTTCGTTGAAGCATTTTGACGAATTCAACGACGTTGCCGACCATTGCACGGTCTGTCACCGCTGTGTCAAACCTTGCCCGGTCGACATCGATTTTGGCGATGTTTCCGTGGCCATGCGCAACTTCCTGCGCAAGCAGGAGAAAAAACGGTTTAGCCCAGGCACGGCAGCCGCCATGACCTATCTCAACCTCAAAGACCCCGCGACGATCAAGCTGATGCGTTTCGGCATGATGGATTTCGGCTTCAAGGCCCAACGCCTGGCCCACAAGGCGGCAAAGGCACTTGGCCTGATTCAGGACACCCGTGCTCACCCGCCCGCCTCGCTCGGTGCGCCATCAGTCAAAACACAAGTTATTCACTTCCTCAACCGCCCGATGCCCGGTAATTTGCCGAAACGCACCTCGCGGGCCCTGCTCGACATCGAAGACGACAAAGTTATTCCGGTCATCCGCAACCCGCGCAAGACCACCGAGGAATCGGATGCCGTCTTCTATTTCCCGGGCTGCGGCTCCGAACGACTGTTTTCACAGGTCGGTCTTGCGACCCAGGCGATGCTTTATGAAGTCGGCGCCACCACCGTGCTGCCGCCGGGCTACCTGTGCTGCGGCTACCCGCAGTCGGCATCAGGCGACGACGACAAGGGCCAGAAAATCACGACCGACAATCGCGTGCTTTTCCACCGCGTGGCCAATACGTTGAACTACCTCGATATCAAGACGGTGATCGTCTCGTGCGGCACCTGCATGGATCAGTTGCAGAAATATCAGTTCGACAAGATTTTCCCCGGCTGCCGGCTGCTCGACATCCATGAATATTTGATGGAAAAAGGACTCAAGCTGGAGGGAGTCGAAGGTACGCGCTACATGTATCACGAACCCTGCCATACCCCGATGAAGTCTTATGCTGCACTCCAGGTCACCAGCTCGCTGATGGGGCAAAATGTTCCGCTCACTGACCGTTGCTGTGGAGATGCGGGTTCCTTTGCCTACTCCCGTCCGGACATCGCCACCCAGGTGAAATTCCGCAAGCAGGAAGAGATTGAAAAAGGCGCCGCCAAGTTGCGGGCAGATGGCTTCAAGGGCGACGTCAAGATTCTGACTTCCTGCCCGGCCTGCTTGCAGGGGCTTTCCCGCTACGATGACGATGCTGACACGCAAGCAGATTACATTGTCGTCGAGCTCGCCAAGCACCTGCTCGGTGAAAACTGGATGGCCGATTTTGTGGCCAAAGCCAATACCGGCGGAATCGAGCGCGTTCTACTCTAATTTTTGCTGTTTTCAGCGGTTGACCGTGAAGTTCTTGTTTGCGTTTAAGTTGTTGTCTGCGGTACTAATATCCCGGTGAAAATTTTTTGCCGGGATATTTAAACGTGACTCAGCGGGCTAATCACTGCGAACTATGTGCCACAGCGGGCGGAGATATTCTTTGGGAATCTCCGACCTGCCGGGTTATCCGGGTTGACGACCCACACTATCCGGGTTTTTGCCGAGTCATCTGGAACGCCCACGTCCGCGAGATGACCGATCTCGACCCTGGCCAGCAGCAACACCTGATGTCGGTGGTATTCGCGGTTGAAGCTGTTTTGAGGCAGCTTGTTTCACCAGACAAAATCAACCTGGCCAGCTTTGGCAACATGGTGCCGCATTTACATTGGCACGTGATTCCTCGCTGGCAAGACGATAGAAATTTTCCGGAACCCATCTGGGGATCGGTGCAGAGGCCGGGTTCAGAAAAACGTCCTGCCATCAGCAATAGTGAATTGGCTGCAGCGCTTTCACTAGCACTGAACAGCGCGGAAAAGTGAGGTCACAGCCATCATGAGCGCACCTCAACTTCACATTCTCGATCTGCAAAGCGGATTGAATTATCTTGCCGGCGTGACGCTGACCAATCCATTGGCTGCCGAGCAGCAACTCATGCATTTTATCGATGCGCTGCTCGCAGCACCGCCTGATACCGAAACGATGCTGGCCTTGCTCGAAAAAGCTCGGGCACCGATCTGCTTCGTTGAAGGGGAAATGGCCAAGATTTATCACAATAAGCCGCTTGTTCTGAATGAGCAGGAAGAAGCGAGCTTCCAACAGGTTCTGAGCGCCTGGCAAAAATTGCTTAAAGCTTATGCCCTGTGCGTTCAGCTTGAAAAGCCGGCAGCTGACAATACTCAGCAAGTCTCGCTGATGGCATCCATTCTGCATCGTTGCATTTATTACACAGGAATGATTATTCTTGAGCACTACCGGGCAAGACGAGAGTTGCCGCGAGGTATCTGGCTTGAGATGCACGGTTTCTATGAAACGGCTGAAGAATGGGGATTGGCCTATACGCCCGTCGAAGACTCGCTTGAAAACAGTTTTCAGTCGACTCATTGCGCGGCCGCTTACGCCACGATGCTATTAATCGATGTGGCCAGCCCTTACACCAACAGTGTCCGAGACCTGAACCTGATCCGGCGCTGGGCTTCCATGTGGGCACCGTTGATTTCGATTCATCAACTCGATGATGACCTGGAGATTCCGCCTTATATCGTCGAGCTATTCAAAGACTCGCCGCTACATCCCAGTGCGCTTGTCGAAGTACCCGACAGTTATGCGCGACGGCTCGATACCACTCGGTTGGGTCTGCAAATCACGAACATGCTCAGCCAATTGAGACAACGGATTTCACCCTCTCAGCTCGGGCTCGGCGAAGAAACAAGTGGTCACATTATTCAGTTACTCGAACGTCTGTCGCGGCCTTGGACCCAATCAGCATCACCGCGCAAGTTCCGGCGTTTTGCGTCGGAAGGCGTTGCGCGCGTTACCGTGGGTTTTGACGCAATGTACTTTTACCTAACCGGCAAGGAGCTTCAACAGACCTCATCGGCAAACAGCTACTCACGAAGCGAGGTCGAGCAGCTTTTTACCTTCGGCGAGCGAGTCAATCCCGAACTGGGTTTAAACATCAATCCAGAGCACACCCATCTGCTCGAGAACTGGTCCGTCATCAACCATTCAGCCAGCGGCTTCCGCCTGGGCAGTAATGATTCAGCTCAGAAAATTCGTCACGGGCAATTGATGGCAATCTGCCCGCATGACGGTGAGCGTTTTCTACTCGCGCAGGCAACATGGCTAATGCAGGAAGCCTCTGGTGGAATGATTTTGGGGGTCGCTACATTACCCGGCTTACCGGTAGGCGTCGGTATCTGTTTAACCTCAGGCAACGGCCCCTCCGGCCATCGACGTATTCCCGCTTTTTTGCTACCACCAGTACCTGTGTTCAAGGAAGAGGCGTCACTTGTTTTACCTTCCGGCACCTATCAAAGTATGGGCATCCTTGATCTCTTTGGGGCCGATAGAAACTGGCAACTTAGGATGACGCACATCATCCAACACGGGACTGACTTCGATCGTATTGGCTATCAGACGCTTTGACGGATGTTCGTTCGAGCCTTCCTGACTAAGCTAAAATGCGAAACTTCTCCTGGAGGAAACAATGGCTGGCATAGAACACGACACGCCGATACCGAGCGAAATTAAATTGCACCAAAAATCACGGGTGTTGGAGATTGCATACGAAAGCGGTGAACATTACACGCTGGATTTTGAGTATTTACGTGTATTCACCCCATCGGCAGAAGCACGCGGCCATGCCCCAGGCCAGGAAACTTTACAAACTGGCAAGCGCAATGTGACGATTGACCGGATTGAGCCAATCGGTACCTATGCCCTGCGTTTTGTCTTTTCCGATGGCCACGATAGCGGCCTCTATTCCTGGGATTTGATCCACAACCTGGGCAAACACCACGACGAACTATGGCAGGATTATCTGAACCAGATCGAGGCGCAAGGGCTATCGCGGGATATTGATACTTCTTCTCGCCCGGCCGGTGGCAGCTGCGGTCAACACCACTAAATCCATGAAAAACGATACTACCCATTTTGGCTTTGAAACCGTTGCCGAGCAGGAAAAAGCACGCCGAGTCGCCGATGTTTTTGATTCGGTCGCCAGTCGATACGACCTGATGAACGATCTAATGTCGGGCGGCATGCACCGGCTGTGGAAATCTTTCACCATTCAGCGCAGCGGCGTTCGTGAGGGATCGCGAGTCCTGGATGTAGCCGGTGGCACGGGGGATCTATCACTCGCGTTTGCCAAGCGCGTCGGAAAAAGCGGCCAAGTCTGGCTAACTGACATCAACAACGCAATGCTGGCCTGGGGACGCGATCGCCTCCTCGACAAAGGTTACATGCTGCCAGTCGCTCAATGTGATGCGGAAAAACTCCCCTTCCCTGACGACTGGTTCGACTGCGTGACGGTCGCTTTCGGCCTTCGAAACATGACCCACAAGGATGCTGCACTCGCCGAAATGTATCGTGTCTTGCGACCCGGCGGCCGACTGCTGGTGCTTGAGTTTTCCAAAATATGGAAACCACTGGCCCCACTCTATGATTTTTATTCATTCAAGGTCATTCCCCGCGTGGGCAAACTGGTCACCAATGATTCGGATAGTTATCGCTATTTGTCCGAATCGATTCGCGTCCACCCAGGCCAGGAAGAACTTAAATCAATGTTGGAAAATGCCGGCCTGGAAAATGTCGAGTATTTCAACATGGCACTGGGTGTTGTCGCCTTGCACCGTGGTTTCAAGTTCTGATTAATTATCCAGACGTTCAGGCAATCAAACATGGCCAGTTTTGAACGCTTAATTGTTCCGGCGCTGAATCATTTGATTCAGAAGGAAAGTTGGGCCAAAGATCGCCTTCGGCCGTTTTCCCGCGCGCAGTTGCAGATCAGCGCAGGTGCGATCCAGATTCAACTGAGCATCGATGAGTGCGGCATGTTCGCTCTCGGCGACGACGACGGAATTGCCGATGTCGTTTTAACGTTACCAAGTGACGCGCCGGCAAAACTTCTGCTGGACCAGGATGCTTTATTTGCTTCGGTAAAACTCTCGGGTTCGGCCGATTTAGCCGAATGCCTGGCCTTTGTTTTCCGCAACTTGGGCTGGGACATCGAAGAAGATTTGGCATCCGTTCTGGGTGACATTCCGGCAAGACGCCTTGCCCTCACCGGGGCACATCTCGGGAATCAATTGCAGAACGGTGTTAAACGGATTGCCGAAAATATTGCTGAATTCGCGACCGAAGACTCAAGTCTATTGGCACCAAAGCGAGAAATCAGGGTTTTTTGCCAGTCGATTGACCAGCTTCGTGATGATGCTGCCCGTCTTGAAAAGCGTATAAACCAGCTCTAAAAAGTAGTCAAAATAGTTAAAGCACAAATAAAAAAGGCAGCCTAGGCTGCCTTTTTTCTATCCCTTGGAAGGAATCTAGTGCGTTACCTTACGCAAACGCTGGATAGTTTGCAACTGGGCGATAGCTTGCGCCAGTTCGATCTCAGCATAAGCATAATCCATTTCGGCCTGACGATTGGAGAGAGCTTCCTCGGCACGTTTTTTGGCTTCCATGGCCTTGGCTTCATCCAGATCATGAGCACGAATCGCCGTATCTGCCAACACCGTAATCATGTCAGGCTGAACCTCGAGCATGCCGCCGGAAACATACACCAGCTCATACTCTGCTTGACTCGGCACCTTCAGACGGATAGTACCTGGCTTGATGCGGGTCAGTAGCGGCGTATGGTGAGGCAAAATACCCAGTTCCCCAGCTTCACCGGGAAACACCGCTATCTCGACCAGGCCGGAGAAGATAGACTCTTCGGCGCTGACAACATCACAATGAACAGTCATAACCATCGCTGGCTCCTATGCTGATGCCACATTAACGCAGCGTCTTGGCCTTCTCGATTGCTTCCTCGATACCGCCAACCATGTAGAACGCCTGCTCCGGTAGATGATCGTATTCGCCAGCACAAATGCCCTTGAAGCCCTTGATCGTATCCTTGAGCGAAACGTACTTGCCCGGAGAACCGGTAAAGACTTCAGCAACGTGGAACGGCTGGGACAGGAAACGCTGGATCTTACGAGCACGGGAAACGGCCAGCTTGTCTTCCGGAGACAGTTCGTCCATACCCAGAATCGCGATGATGTCACGCAGTTCCTTGTATTTCTGAAGGGTCATCTGCACAGCACGGGCGACCGCGTAGTGCTCTTCACCAACGACCTGCGGATCGAGCTGGCGGGAAGTGGAGTCGAGCGGATCAACAGCCGGGTAGATACCCAGGGATGCGATGTCACGCGACAACACGACTGTCGAGTCGAGGTGCAGGAAGGTGGTAGCTGGTGATGGATCGGTCAAGTCATCGGCTGGCACATAAACGGCTTGGATGGAGGTGATCGAACCAACTTTGGTCGAGGTAATACGCTCTTGCAAACGGCCCATTTCTTCAGCCAGTGTCGGCTGATAGCCCACGGCAGAAGGCATACGACCCAGCAGTGCGGAAACTTCGGTACCGGCCAGCGTGAAGCGGTAGATGTTGTCGATGAACAGCAGAATGTCACGACCATCGTCACGGAAACGCTCAGCCATGGTCAGACCAGTCAGCGCAACACGCAGACGGTTACCCGGCGGCTCGTTCATCTGACCAAACACCATCGCGACCTTGTCGAGAACGTTGGAGTCTTTCATCTCGTGGTAGAAGTCGTTACCTTCACGGGTACGCTCACCCACACCAGCAAACACGGACAGACCGGCGTGCTGTTTGGCGATGTTGTTGATCAATTCCATCATGTTAACGGTCTTGCCCACACCAGCGCCACCGAACAGGCCAACTTTACCACCCTTGGCAAACGGGCAGATCAGGTCGATAACCTTGATCCCGGTTTCGAGCAGATCGACAGAAGACGACAATTCGTCGAACTTCGGTGCGGGAGCATGAATCGGGCGAAGCTCGCCACCCTCAATCGGGCCGGCTTCGTCGATCGGACGGCCGAGGACGTCCATGATACGACCCAGCGTACCCTGACCAACCGGCACAGAAATAGCAGTACCGGTGTTATTGACTTTCATACCACGACGCAAGCCATCAGATGAACCCATGGCGATGGTACGAACCACGCCGTCACCCAATTGCTGCTGAACCTCAAAGGTGAGGCCGTCTTCAGCCATACCGTTGGCTTCAGATGCATCCAGCTTGAGTGCGTCGTAAACCTTCGGCATGGCGTTGCGCGGGAACTGGATGTCCACAACGGCGCCGATGCACTGAACGATTGAACCTTGACTCATATTCAAATCCCCAAAAATTAAAATCTACGCGTCAAACTGCGGCAGCACCGCTGACGATTTCCGACAGCTCTTTGGTAATAGCAGCCTGACGGGTCTTGTTATAGACCAGCTTCAATTCACCGATAACGGTTTTCGCGTTGTCGGAAGCAGACTTCATGGCGACCATCCGGGCGGATTGCTCGGAGGCGATATTTTCGGCCACAGCCTGATAAATCAAAGCTTCAACATAACGGAGAAGCAGATCGTCGATAACGGCCTTGGCATCCGGTTCATAAATGTAGTCCCACTTGGTCTTGGCGGAGCCAACGGCATCACCAGACAGTGGAAGCAACTGTTCAAAAACCGGCTCCTGCTTCATCGTATTGATGAAGCGGTTGTAGCCAATATACAGCGCGTCAATCTCGCCTTTCATGTAGGCGTCGAGTTGGAGCTTGACCGGCCCGATCAGCTTTTCAAGGTGTGGCGTATCGCCAAGTGCCGTGACGTGCGAAATAACCTTCGCACCGACCCGTTGCATAAAACCTAAGCCCTTGTTGCCGATACAGGTTGCCTGAAACTTTTTGCCCTGAGCGTCAAACTCCTTCATCTTGACGACTGCGAGACGCAAGAGGTTGGAGTTCAAGCCACCGCACAAGCCTTTGTCCGAAGTTATCAGGATCACGCCGACAGAGGCTTGATCACGGTTAACCAGAAACGGATGCTTGTATTCGGTCAGCGCGTGTGACAGGTTGGCGGCGACCCGCCGGATCTTTTCGCCATAGGGACGGGCAGCCCGCATCCGGTTTTGCGCCTTGCGCATTTTGGATGCGGCCACCATTTCCATGGCCTTCGTGATCTTGCGCGTGTTTTCGACGCTCTTGATCTTGTTGCGTATTTCCTTGCCGCTAGCCATGGCGTTCTCCTAGATCAGACCCAGCTGCTCTTGAAGGCAACGATGCCGGCAGCGAGTTTCTTCTCGGATTCGCCATCCAGATCGGCAGTCGACTCCATCTTGTTCATGAGGTCTGCTGCATTAGCCTTCAGATAGCCGATCATGGCCTTTTCGCATTCCAGAGCGCGCTTGACTTCGACGTCGTCGAAATAGCCCTTGTCCGCTGCGTACAGCGTAACAGCCATTTCGGAGATGCTCATCGGCGAGTACTGGGCCTGCTTCATCAGCTCGGTCACCAGGCGGCCACGCTCCAACTGCTTGCGGGTTGCTTCGTCCAGATCGGAAGCAAACTGTGCGAAAGCAGCGAGTTCGCGGTACTGCGCCAGAGCCAGACGAACACCGCCACCGAGCTTTTTGATCAGCTTGGTCTGGGCAGCGCCACCGACGCGGGACACCGAAATACCGGCGTTGATCGCGGGACGGATACCGGCGTTGAACAGGTCGGTTTCCAGGAAGATCTGACCGTCAGTAATGGAGATGACGTTGGTCGGCACGAAAGCGGAAACGTCACCGGCTTGCGTTTCGATCACTGGCAGTGCGGTCAAAGAACCGGTCTTGCCCTTGATGGTGCCGTTGCTGAGCTTCTCGACCCAGGCTTCGGAAACACGAGCAGCACGTTCAAGCAGACGTGAGTGGAGATAGAAAACGTCGCCTGGATAAGCTTCGCGGCCCGGCGGACGGCGCAGCAACAGGGAAACTTGACGGTAACCCCAAGCCTGCTTGGTCAAATCGTCATAAATAATCAGGGCATCTTGACCGCGGTCGCGGAAGTATTCGCCCATCGTGCAACCGGAGTACGGTGCAATGTACTGCAGTGCAGCGGATTCAGAGGCAGTAGCGGCAACCACGATGGTGTATTCCATCGCGCCGTTTTCTTCGAGCTTGCGCACGACGTTGGCGATGGTGGAAGCCTTTTGACCGATAGCCACATAAACGCAGAAGAGGTTCTTGCCTTTCTGGTTAATGATGGCGTCGACCGCAACAGCGGTCTTGCCGGTCTGGCGGTCGCCAATGATCAACTCGCGCTGACCACGACCAACCGGCACCATGGCGTCCACACACTTCAGGCCGGTTTGCACGGGCTGGGAAACGGACTTACGCCAAATAACGCCAGGCGCAACCTTTTCAATCTTGTCGGTTTCCTTGGCATTGATCGGGCCTTTGCCATCGATCGGCTGACCAAGCGAATTGACTACGCGGCCCAGCAACTCAGGACCGACTGGCACTTCCAGAATGCGACCGGTTGTCTTGACGACGTCGCCTTCGGAAATGTGCTCGTATTCACCAAGAATAACGGCACCCACGGAGTCACGCTCGAGATTCAGCGCCATACCGAAGGTGTTGCCGGGAAACTCCAGCATTTCGCCCTGCATAACGTCTTGCAGGCCGTGCACACGACAGATACCGTCGGTGACCGAGACCACAGTCCCCTGCGTACGCACTTCCGATGCGCCGTGCAGGTTCTGGATCTTGCTCTTGATCAGTTCAGAAATTTCGGAAGGATTCAACTGCATGAAATTCTCCTAGTGGTTCAGTGCCGTTGCCATGGCGTCGAGCTTGCCGCGGACTGAAGCATCCAGCATCTGGTCGCCAACGACTACCTTGATACCGCCAATCAGTGAAGGATCAACCGACACTGAAGTCTCAAGCCGTGACTTGAAGACGGCTTCGAGTTGGGGAACAAGTGTGTTGACCTGGGAAGCGTCAATCGGGAAGGCCGAAATGATTTCAGCTTGTTTGACACCGTCTTCAGCTTGCTTGTAGGTTTCGTACAAGCTTGCGATTTCAGGCAACAAGGCGAGCCGGTCATTGTTGGACAGCAACTGGACGAAGTTCGACAGCTCCGTATCTACCGCCGTACCGCAGGCAGACCGAAACAGGTCAACCAGCTGCGTCGCGGCGACATTAGGGTCACTGATGGCGGCACGGGCTTCAGGATTGGCAGCCAATTGGCCGAGCAGCGCGAGGCGCTCGGACCACTTGACCAAATTGCCGCTTTCCTTCGCGACCCGGAAAAGGGCTTCGGCGTAAGGCCGGGCGATAGTGACGGATTCGGCCATGGCTTACAGATCCTGTTTCAGTGTGCCCAGCATGTCTGCATGCACGGACGCATTGATTTCTTTGCGCAGGATCTTCTCAGCACCGGCAACGGCCAGTTCGGCGACGCGCTCACGCAGTTGCTGCTTGGCACGTTCGACTTCCTGTTCGATTTCGGCTTTGGCACCGGAAACCACCTTGTCAGCTTCGACCTTGGCAGTACCCTTGGCTTCTTCGATGATCTGTTGCGCACGCTTTTCAGCTTGAGCGATGAAATCCGAGGACTTCTCCTTGGCTTCACGCAGGGCGTCAGCGGAACGCTTGGCGGCGAGCTCTTGCTCATGCTTGCCACGTTCTGCTGCAGCCAGGCCATCAGCGATCTGTGCTTGACGGTCTGCCATCGCTTTTTGGAGCGGTGGCCAGACGAACTTCATCGTAATCCAGATGAAGAGTCCAAACCAGATTGCCTGGCCAATCAGTGTAGCGTTGATATTCACGCTAACCTCCTGGTTATATGGGTTTCAGGGAGGGTTCGGTGATTACTTCAGCAGAGCCAGGAACGGATTTGCGAAGAGCAGGAACAGAGCGATACCAACACCGATCATGGTCACGGCGTCGAGCAGACCGGCGACGATGAACATCTTGACTTGCAGGGTGGGGATCATTTCCGGCTGACGGGCAGCGCCTTCCAGGAAACGGCCGCCGAGAATACCGAAGCCAATAGCGGTGCCCAGAGCACCAGCGCCGATCAGGATAGCGACAGCAATAGCGGTGTTGGAGAGAACGGTTGCGAGTTCCATGTTTACTCCTCAGTAAGGTTGGTTTGTTGCAGGGTTAAAGTAAAAAACTACGGGAAAACGGGACGACTTAGTGCGACTCTGCAGCCATCGACATATAGACGATAGTCAGCATCATGAAAACAAAAGCTTGCAGGGTAATGATCAGGATGTGGAACAGTTCCCAAGGCAGGGCCAGGGGCAGCTGGTACAGACCAAGAAGGGCGATCAGGATAAAGACCATTTCACCGGCATACATGTTGCCGAAAAGCCGCAGGGATAACGAGATCGGCCTGGCGATTTCCTCAACGATACGGAACAGGAGGTTGATCGGCGCGAGCTTGAGACCAAATGGGACCGCGAACACTTCATGCATGAAGTGACCGAAACCCTTTACCTTCAGGCCCATGAAGAGCGAGATAAAGAACACGGTGATCGACATGGCGAACGTCAGATTTGGGTCGGTAGTCGGGACAAACTTGAAGGGCATTTCATGATTGCCAGTTGCCGCCTGGAGCGCGACGGGCAGGAAGTCTACCGGAATCAAGTCCATGGCATTCATAACGAATACCCAGACAAAAATGGTAATAGCCAGTGGCGTAACCAGTGCGCTCTTGCCATGGAAAGTATCGCGTACTTGCTGGTCAACCAGACCAACTACCATTTCAACAAAATTCTGGCCGCCGGACGGAACGCCAGAGGTGGCTTTGCTGGCCAGCGAGGCCATCAAACCAAAGACTACCAAACCAAGAATACCGGAGACCAGCAAGGTATCTAGATGGAAAGTCCAGAATCCGGTACAAACACCATCAATCTTTGCGCTGTCTGCACAGACAGCCAGATTGGTGAGGTGGTGTTGAATATAACCAGTGGTGCCGCCTTCTGCGCTCATTTTTTCTCCAGTCCGCCTAACGTCGCTTGAGCAACGCCAGCCAGTAGATAACGAAGGTTGATGTGTAACCAAGAAAGAGCGGTAACACAGCCACTTCCTTGTACTGCAAGAACACTAGTGCAAATCCACCGAGAGTCAGGACAAACTTCAATCGCTCTCCGGCAGCTTGCGCTCGATAAACCTTGACCGGGTCGCTACTGACGCTCATTCGCATCGCTCTCAGGACGTACCCGAGATTAGCGACAAAACCGATTGATCCCCCGATCAGAACAGAGACTGCTGCATTCACATCGATCGCTACGCCGACAATTACTGCCAACGTGACTGCCAATGCCGCTTGGCGACTGAGAATCCAGCTCACCTGCGGATGCAAAACATGCCTCGTTCGAAAACCGCGTGAGTGTAACTGAGTCTTATAGATGAGTCAACTTCTGTAACAGAAAAATTGAGGGTTTTCCCGAATAAACAGGGAGTTCTGATATATGACATGAGTTACGTGCGAATACGGGAGAGGAGGCCATCAAGCTGTTCAAGGCTGCCAAAGTCAATCGTCACCTTACCGGCGCCTTTCTTGTTGGCACGGATCAGAACGCTTGCGCCAAGCCCATCCGACAACTCTTCCTGCAAACGCAGCAAGTCGCGATCAATCGCTTTTGCCGGCACATTTTTCGGTGGATTGAGCAACTGGTGAACCAACCGCTCGGTTTCGCGTACGGACAAGCCTTTCTGCACCACACGCTGCGCCAGGCCGACCTGCTGGCCTGTTGAAACCGGCAGCAGGGCACGGGCATGGCCCATGTCGAGCTTGCCAGCCATCAACATATCCTGAACGGCTGCGGTCAACTGCAATAAACGCAGCAAATTGGTGGCGGCCGGCCGTGAGCGCCCGACGGCATCCGCCGCTTGCTGATGGGTCAGGCCGAATTCGTCGATCAGGCGCTGCAAACCCTGCGCCTCTTCGAGCGGATTGAGGTTTTCACGCTGGATGTTTTCGATCAGCGCCATGGCCAGCGCCTGCTCGTCCGGAATATTGCGAATCAGCACCGGCACTTCGGCCAGACCGGCCAATTGCGCCGCGCGCCAGCGGCGTTCACCGGCAACGATTTCGTAACGCTCGGCACCCGGCGTGTTCTCGATAGCACGGGCGAGAATCGGCTGCATGACGCCTTGCGACTTGATTGAAGCGGCCAGTTCGGCCAGCGACGCTTCATCCATCTGCGTCCGCGGCTGGTATTTGCCGGGGCGCAAGCGCTCGATCGGCAGGCTGCGCTGTTCGTCACCGTGCGGTTTGTCGCTGCCGGAAAGCAAAGCGTCGAGGCCGCGGCCGAGTCCTTTCATCTTGATCATGGGGCGACCTTTTCGAGAATTTCCTTGGCGAGCGCCGTGTAGGCTTGCGCGCCCTTCGAGTTTTTATCAAAGGCGATGACCGGCTTGCCGTAGGACGGCGCTTCGGCCAGGCGCACATTGCGCGGCACGATGGTTTTGTAGACCTTGTTGCCGAAGTGATTTTCCAGCTCGTTCGAAACTTGCTGGGTCAAGGTACTTTGGGCGTTGAACATGGTGCGCAGCAGGCCTTCAATTTCCAGCCGCGAATTGAGGTGGGCGCGCACCTTGCGCAAGGTTTCAACCAGATCGGAGAGACCTTCCAGCGCGTAATACTCGCACTGCATCGGGATCAATACCGAATCGGCCGCCACCAGGCCATTGACCGTCAGCATGTTCAGCGCCGGCGGGCAGTCGATCAGGATGAAATCGTAGCTGGCGCGGCCGGCCTGCAGCGCATTTTTCAGGCGGTATTCCCGCTCGCTGAGATCGATCAGCTCGACTTCTGCACCGGCCAGTTCGCGGTTGGCGGGCAATACGTCGAAGCCGAAATCGGTCTTGATACAAACTTCAGCCAGCGTTGCGGCACCGATCAGCAATTGATAGACGGTCGGCAACGCTTCCTTTTTGGTGATTCCCGAGCCGGTCGTGGCGTTACCCTGCGGATCGAGGTCGATCATCAGGACACGCAGGCCTTCGGCGGCGAGCGAGGCAGCCAGATTGACCGCCGTTGTCGTTTTGCCGACGCCGCCTTTCTGGTTGGTAATCGCAAGTACTCTCATGAGCCGACTTTCAAAATGATCAAATGTCTTTCGGCCGCTAAACCCGGCACGGTCAGTGGAATAACCGCTTCGACCTGAATGTCGGCGGGCAGGGCGTTGATTTCAGCGTCCGGCCGAACGCCCTTCATGGCCAGCCAGTGACCGCCTGGCGCCAGCAGGTGGCGAGTCAGGCTGACGAACAACGCCAGCTCGGCAAAGGCACGCGAACTGATCTGGGCGTACTGGCCGCTCATTTCCTCGACCCGGGCATGGTGAACCGCCACATTCTTCAAGCCCAGTTCGATGGCGGCCTGCTGCAGGAAGGTGGATTTTTTCTGCACGGTATCGACCATCGTGACCGCCAACTCGGGGTGGGCGATGGCTAGCGGAATGCCCGGCAAACCGCCACCGCTGCCGACATCGAGCAAATTACCGTCGCCAACATGGGGCAGGATGACCAGGGAATCGAGCAGGTGATGCGAAATCGCTTGCTGCGGATCGCGCAGCGCTGTCAGGTTATAAATCTTGTTCCACTTGAGCAGCAAATCGCGAAAGGCGAGCATTTTTTGCTGTGCCGCTGCCGGCAAATCCAAACCGAGGGTAGCCAGACCGGCTGCTAGCGCGGACTGGCTCATGCGGCTTGCGACAGGTTGTGGCGCTTGAGATGAATCAGCAGCAGAGAAATTGCCGCCGGCGTGACGCCCTGGACGCGCGATGCCTGACCGATGGTCTGCGGCCGGTGTTGCGCCAGCTTCTGCTTGACCTCGTTGGAGAGGCCCGCCACAGCCGCATAATCCAGCGTCTCCGGCAGCACAGCGCTCTCGTAGGCGGCCGAGCGCAAAACCTCACCGGCCTGACGGTCAATGTAGCCCTGGTATTTGGCGGAAATTTCCAGTTGCTCAATTACCAACGGATCGCTGACCGGCTCGCCAGCACCGGGCAGGGAGAGCAGGGCGCTGTAGCTGACTTCCGGGCGGCGCAGCAGTTCGAACAGACAGTATTCATGTTCGATGGCTTTGCCGAGCACGCGAACAGCATCCTCGGCCGGCAACAGTTTGGGATTGACCCAGGTCGATTTGAGACGTTCCTGCTCGGCGGCAACCGCGTCGCGTTTCTGGCAGAAAGCTTCCCAGCGAATGTCGTCAACCAGGCCAAGCTCGCGGCCTTGTTCGGTCAGGCGCAAATCGGCGTTGTCTTCGCGCAGGCTGAGGCGGAACTCGGCGCGGCTGGTGAACATCCGGTAAGGATCGGCCACACCGCGCGTAATCAGGTCGTCGACCAGCACGCCAAGATAGGCTTCGTTGCGCTTCGGGCACCAGCCTTCCTGGCCACGGGCGTAGCGCACGGCGTTGACGCCGGCGAGCAAGCCCTGGGCGGCGGCTTCTTCATAGCCGGTAGTACCGTTGATCTGGCCAGCGAAGAACAGGCCACGGATGGCTTTGCTCTCCAGCGTGTCCTTGAGGCCACGCGGGTCGTAGAAATCGTATTCGATGGCGTAGCCGGGACGCAGGATGTGGCAGTTTTCCAGGCCGCGAATCGAACGCACCAGCGCCAGCTGGATATCGAAGGGCAGGCTGGTGGACACGCCGTTCGGGTAAATCTCGTGCGTCGTCAGGCCTTCCGGTTCAAGGAAGACGTTGTGCTGATTCTTGTCGGCGAAACGGTGGATCTTGTCCTCGATCGATGGACAGTAACGCGGGCCAACACCTTCTATGACGCCGGTGTACATCGGCGAACGGTCGAGGCCGCTGCGGATGATGTCGTGGGTGCGTTCGTTGGTCGCCGTGATCCAGCACGGCAACTGTTTCGGGTGCTGGGCAGCATTGCCGAGGAAGGAGAAGACCGGCATCGGATCGTCCGAGTGCTGCTCTTCCATTACCGAAAAATCGATCGTCTTGCCATCGAGACGCGGCGGCGTGCCAGTTTTCAGGCGGCCTTGCGGCAACTGCAGTTCTTTCAGTCGGGCCGCCAGCGAGACCGAAGGCGGATCGCCCATCCGGCCACCGGTGTAGTTTTCCAGACCGACGTGAATCTTGCCGTTGAGGAAGGTTCCTGCGGTCAACACGACAGAATCGGCCAAAAAGCGGATGCCCAGTTTGGTGACTGCGCCAGCCACCCGCTCACCTTCGACAATCAGGTCGTCGCAGGCATCGGCGAAAAGCGTCAAATTGGGCTGATTTTCGAGTCGACCGCGGATGGCCTGCTTGTACAGCACACGGTCGGCCTGGGCGCGAGTCGCGCGCACGGCAGGGCCTTTCGAGGCGTTGAGGATGCGGAACTGGATACCGGCTTCGTCGGTAGCCGCGGCCATCGCCCCACCCAGCGCATCCACTTCGCGCACCAGGTGCCCCTTGCCAATGCCGCCAATCGACGGATTGCAGCTCATCGCCCCCAGCGTGTCGAGGTTATGGGTCAGCAGCAAGGTATTCGCCCCCGTCCGCGCTGCGGCAAGCGCAGCTTCGGTACCGGCATGACCGCCGCCGACAACAATGACATCAAAACGGGTGGGGAAAAGCATGAGGGCGATTATGTTGCAGCGCAGTATGGGGAGGGGAATTTTACGTCAGGGCGCTGAAAAATCACAGGTTTTTACCCGGAAGCGTTGATGCAGCAGGTCGCTCGAAGCGCTTCTCAAAGGCAAGAAGCCCCGAGCATATTGCCGCGCATGACGATCTCAAGTAAGTTGCAAACGATGACTACGCACCCGGCAAAAGCATGAACCCGCTCGATAACGAAGAGATGCTGTTGGTTTTACAGCAGACACTGACCAAAAAACGGGTCTTGATTGTTGACCGGCATGCCCCAGCCCGTGATTCATTGCGCCTGATGCTTGCCGCGCTGGGAGTCACTGCGGTGCATGGCGCCGGCAATTCGGCCGAAGTGATTCGCCAGGTCAAAAGCAATCGTTTCGACATCATCCTTTCCGACTTTGTGCTTGATGACGGCCGCGACGGTCAGCAGTTGCTGGAGGAGTTACGCCACGCCCACCTCATTCCGCTAGCGACGGTTTACCTGATCATTACCAGCGAGCGTGGCCATTCCAACGTCGTTGCGCTAGCGGAACTGGCGCCCGATGACTATCTGATCAAACCGTTCACCGCCGACCAATTGCAGATCCGGCTGGTCAAGGCCATCTACAAGAAGCATGTACTGCGCAAAATCTACGAACAGATCGAGCGCGGCTCGTTGCAAGAGGCCATTGCGGCCTGCGATCGGGTCATCCAGCAACAGCCGGTCTTCATGTACGACGCGCTGCGTTTCAAGGGCGAACTGCTGCATACCCTGGGCCTGACGCGGGAGGCCGAAGCCGTTTTTCGCAGCGTACTCGAAGGCCGCGTCGTGCCCTGGGCCAAGATGGGGCTGGCCGTTGCCCTGCGTGATCGCGGGGCGCTGGATGAAGCTGAACACCTCGCCGAACAGGTGACGCTGGAAGCCCCGGAATATCTTTCTGCCTACGACTTTCTGGCCTCGGTGCATGAAGCGCAGGGCAATTTGCGCCTGGCGCAGCAGGCCTTGCAGCGTGCCGCGGATGCTTCGCCGCTGAATACGGTCCGCCAGCGCCTGGTTGGCGATACGGCGGCGCGGAACAAGGATTTGCTGGCTGCCGAAAAGGCTTACGGCAAGGTGATCGAACGCAATCGGGGCTCTAGCCTGCGGAGCGTTGATGATTTCGCCAACCTGTCGCGGGTGCTGGTGGAGCGCGGCGACGTGGCAGCGTCACGCAAGATCACTGCCGACATGAAGCGCGAATGGCGCGGCGACAAGCAGGCCGAGCTGGCCTCGCTGATTACCGAGAGTTTGTGCCTGGATGCCGAAGGTTCGCCGGAAAAAGCCGCACAGCTGGTCGGGCAGGCGCTGCAGTTACAAAAATTGGCCAGCGCCGAAGCAAGCGAAAAAGGCAAGCACCTCTCACATCGGCTGGCGGTCGATCTCGCTCATGCCTGCTACGCCACCGGAAAATCGGCTGAAGCCGAGAAAATCATGCGTCAGGTGGCAGCGGAAAATCATGAAGATCCGCATCTGATCAACCACATCACCAGTGTTTTTGAAAAAACCGGCCAGCCGGATGCCGGCAAGGCGCTGCTCGATCAAGTCGGCAAGGAAATCATTGCCCTTAACAACAAAGGCGTGCTGGCAGCGCGCAACGGTGACTTTGAAGGTGCGGTGCAATTGCTGATTCAGGCGGTCGAGCAGGTGCCCAATTTGCAGTTTTTGATCAATGCCGCCAAAGCCATCCTGACCCTGATCGACAAAAAGGGCTGGGACGAGGACTTGGCTGCCAAGGCGCGCGATTACCTGCAACGGGCGCAACGCAAGGACCGGAAGAGCCAGAAAGTCGCCTCGGCTCAGGAGCTTTATGTCGCCGTGGCGAAAAAATACGGCATCACTGCTGATTAAGCCAGGAACGGGCCTTTCCCGAGCAAGCAGCAACAGGATCCAAACTGTCTGGCCAAGCTGACCGACCTCAGGATTGGCCAAACTTGTAGAGCCATGGCCTCCGTAACACTATTGCTAAAACATCAATATTGGTCCGACCACTCGTTGCAGCAATGTTCATTGAAGACTAATATTCAAAAAACGAACGGATGTTTCAGAGGACAGAAAGACAAGGGGAAGGCAATGACAAGTTTCAGGGCTGAACGAACTCAATGCTTGTGCTTTAACAGCGGGCGTCCTCGAAAATTTTACTCGCACCATGACTGAAGGATCTTCGGGCCACATATGCGGCCAGCACGAGATCGAGGTGGCGCCGGGTAAAAGCTTGCCGGAGTTTTGCGAAATCCAGCATGCCATCCTTGAAAGTGCCGGCCGTTCGATTATCGTGACCGACACGGTCGGCAGTGTGATTTACTTCAATCCAGCCGCCCAGCGCATGCTCGGTTACACATGGAGCGATGTCGTTGGCCGCGAGGCCGTCTCAATCTTTCATCTCAATGACGAAGTCGAGCAACGCGCCCGGATACTATCGGCCGAATTGAAGCGCAAAATTACGCCCGGTTTCGAGGTTTTTATCGCCCGGCTTAGCCGCGGCCACACCGACGAACATGACTGGACCTACATCCGCAAGGATGGCAGCCACTTTCCGGTAACGCTTTCGGTGAGCCCGCTGCATGATAGTGGCGGTGAATTGATCGGTTATCTCGGCATTGCTGGCGACATCAGCCGTCACCGCAACCTTGAGCAGGATCTGCGGATTGCCGCCATGGCTTTCGACTCGCAGGCCGCGATCCTGGTCACCGATGCCAATCAGCAGATCGTTCGCGTCAATCAGGCATTTACCACGCTGACCGGTTACTCGGCCAAGGAAGCGGTCGGTCAAAGAGCATCGCTGCTCAAATCCGGCCGTCAGGAGGCCGGTTTTTACGCTCAGATGTGGAACAGCCTGAACAAAACCGGACACTGGCAGGGCGAGATCTGGAACCGGCGCAAATCCGGCGGCATTTATCCGGAGTGGCTGACGATCAGCGAAGTACGCGATGAAGAAGGCTTACTGACCCATTACGTCAGCACCTTTTCCGACATCACAGAGCTCAAACTGGCGGAATCGGAAGTCCACAATTTAGCCTTTTATGACCCGTTGACCGCGCTACCCAATCGCCGCCTCTTGCTCAACCGGCTGGATCAGGCCCGAGCCGCCGGAAAGCGCAGCCAGCAGTTTGGTGCCCTGCTGATTATCGACCTTGATCACTTCAAAAATCTGAACGACACACTTGGCCACGACATCGGCGACCGCTTGTTGGTCGAAGTCGCCAAACGTCTGAAAATCTGCATCCGGGAGGGCGATACCGCGGCTCGCCAGGGCGGTGACGAATTCATCGTGATGCTGGAAAACCTTGGCCTGGAGCCTGAAGCGGCTGGCATTCAAGCCGAAACCGTGGCCGAGAAAATCCGCCTCAGCCTGAGCCAGGCCTATGTTGTGGCGACCAATGCCAAACATTTTCATTCGGCAAGCATCGGTATCAGTCTTTTCTGCGGCCATGACAAAACGACCGATGTCTTGCTCAAGCAAGCCGATATTGCGCTGTACAAGGGCAAGGATGCCGGGCGTAATACCATCCGTTTTTTCGACAATGCCATGCAAACGGCGCTGGATGCACGGGCCGGGCTTGAGTCGCGACTACATCAGGCACTGACCCACAAAGAGTTCCGGCTATTTGTCCAGGCCCAGGTCAATACCGACCGCGAGTTGATCGGGGCAGAAACCCTGATCCGCTGGCAGCCGCCGGGCGAGGCGATGGTGCCGCCGGACGATTTTACTCCGCTGGCCGAAGAGACTGGCCTGATTGTGCCGATCGGCCTCTGGGTCATCGACCAAGCCTGTTCCCATCTGCGGCGCTGGGCTGACAACCCGGAAATGCGCAAACTCTATCTGGCAGTCAATGTCAGCGCCCGGCAATTCCGCCAGGCTGATTTTGTCGAGCAGGTGGCGGCGGCGCTGGAACGGCACCGGGTCAATCCGAAACTGCTCAAACTGGAGCTGACCGAGAGCCTGCTGCTCGACAATGTCGATAGCGTGGTGAACAAAATGCAGGCGCTACGCGCCTTGGGTGTACGATTTTCGCTGGATGATTTCGGCACCGGCTACGCCTCGCTGTCTTACCTGAAGCGTTTTCCCTTCGAACAGCTCAAGGTCGATCGCTCCTTTATCCGCGACATTGCCACCGATCCTGACGATGCAGCGATCGTTCGGGCCATCATCGCCATGGGTAACACCTTGCGCCTGAGCGTGGTGGCCGAAGGGGTCGAGGCCGACGAGCAGCATGTCTTTCTGGTCGAACACGGCTGTACCAGCTTTCAGGGCTACCTGTTCGGCCGGCCGATGCCTTTCGACGAGTTCGAGGAAACGCTGGGCGATTGCTCCAGCGAGCCGGTAGAGCCGCTCGATAACTGGGTCATTTAGAGGCCGAGATAGCGCTGCCAGATTGCGTGATCGGCATTGAGTTCGGCTGATGCGCCTTGCCAGACCACCTGGCCGCGTTCGATGATCGTGTGCCGCCCGGCCAGCGCGATCAGTTTTTCGACGTATTTATCGATCACCAGAATGCTTTGCCCTTCGGCGCGCAAGCGGGCCAGGCAGGCCCAGATTTCCTCGCGGACCAGCGGCGCCAGACCTTCGGTGGCTTCGTCGAGAATCAGCAGGCGCGGGTTGGTGACCAAGGCACGACCGATCGCCAGCATTTGCTGCTCACCACCGGAAAGCTGGTTGCCGAGATTTTTGCGGCGTTCCTGCAAGCGGGGAAAGAGATCGTAGACGCGGGCCGGCGTCCAGGCGTCCTTGGCCGCCCGGCGATTGGCAAAAAAAGCCACCAAATGCTCGTCGACCGTAAGATTCGGAAAACATTGCCGGCCTTCCGGCACCAGCGCGATGCCGGCGCGGCCGATGTGGTCCGGGCGTTTGCCGTCGATCCGTTCACCGGCGAAGCGGATGCTGCCGGCCTTGATCGCCTGCAGGCCGCAGATGGCGCGCAGCGTCGTCGTCTTGCCCATGCCATTGCGGCCGAGCAGGGTGGCGGCTTCGCCCTCGGCCATCGCCAGATTCAGGCCGAACAAGACCTGGCTGGGGCCGTAGGCGACTTCCAGATTGCTGACTTCGAGCAGGGCGCTCATAGGTGATCACCCAGATAGGCGCGGCGAACTTCCGGGTCGGCCCGCACGGCTTCGGGCGTGCCGGTGGCAATCAGGCGGCCATTGACCAGCACGGAGATCCGGTCGGCCAGCCGGAAGACGGCCGCCATGTCGTGCTCGACCAGCAGAATGGTGACGTGACGGGCCAGATGTTCGATCAGCTCGACCATACGCGCCGACTCTTCCGGGCCGGTGCCGGCCATCGGTTCGTCGAGCAACAGCAGTTGCGGTTGGGTAGCCAGCGCCATCGCCAGTTCCAGCGCCCGCTGTTCGCCGTGGGCGAGATTGCCGGCGACCGTTTCAACCCGCTTCGCCAGCCCGACCTGTTCGAGGAAGCTGCGCGCCTCTTCGAACAGGCGTTTTTCAGTGCGGGCCGCTTGCCAGAAACGGAAGCTGGAACCGGCGTCCTGCCGTCCCTGCACGGCGAGCGCGACGTTATCAAGCGCCGAGAGACCGAGGAAAACATTGGTGATCTGATAGGAGCGCGCCATGCCGGCGGCAACGCGCTGGTGCATGGCGAGCCGGGTCACCTCGCGCCCGGCGAAATGAACACTGCCTGAATCCGGCTGCAAGGCACCGGAAACGTGGTGGATGAAGGTCGTTTTGCCGGCGCCATTGGGGCCAATCAGGGCATGCACCTCACCGGCCTCGACACTGAAATTTACGTCTTTTAAGGCGTCGACCGCAGCAAAGCGCCGGGAGAGCTGGCGAACGTCGAGCAGGGGCTCAGTCATCGCGTTTTCCAAACAAGGCGGCAACCCCCTTGGGCGCAAACAGCACGATGCCGAGCAGCAGCACGCCGAGACCGATATGCCAGTGCAGTGTGAAACCCGAGAGCACTTCTTCGAGGCAGAGCAGGACCACCGCGCCGACCACGCCGCCGTAGAGATAGCCGACGCCGCCGATGATGACCATGACCAGCAGAGTGCCGGACTGCATCCATTGCAGCAGGTTGGGGCTGGCCAGCCCGGTCAGGTTGGCGAGCAGGGCGCCGGCCAGTCCGGCCAGCGCGCCGCCGAGGGCGAAGCAGACGAGGCGGTAGCGGAAGACCGGATAGCCGAGCGCTTCCATCCGCGTTTCGTTCTCGCGTATGGCCTGGATGGTGCGGCCGAAGCGTGCATCGGCCAGCCGGCCCAAAAAGACGATGGCTGCGGTCAACGCTGATAATGCGGTGAAAAACAGGGCGTTGTCGCTGCTCAGGCTGAGGCCGCCGAGCGTCATCCTGCCCACCAGCGGCAGGCCGTCATCGCCGCCCCAGGCGCGGGCCGAGACGAACAGGTAATAGGCCATCTGGGCGAAGGCCAGCGTGATCATGATGAAATAGACACCCCGCGTGCGCAGGCTGAGAGCACCGACGAGCAGCGCCAGCAAGCCGGCCGCGAGCATCGCCAACGGGAAGGCAAGCAGCGCATCGCTGATCCCGGCCTGCATGCAGATCGCGGCGACATAAGCGCCAGCCCCGAAGAACGCGGCATGGCCCAGCGAAAACATGCCGCCGAAGCCGAGCACCAGATTCAGGCTGGAGGCAGCCAGCGCAAAGATCAGGACGCGGGTGGCGAAGCCGACGTAGAACTCCTGGCCGAAAGCACTGAGTACCGAAGGCAGGGCGAGCGCGGCCAGCAAAAGCACGATGGCGAGCGGTTTCTGATAGGGAGCTGGGCGGTAGAAAGCCATCAGGCACGCGCCGGGAAAAGGCCTTGCGGCTTGAAGAACAGGATACCGGCCATCAGCAGGTAAATCAGGATCGACGCCAGCGCCGGGCCGAGCGTCGACGCGGCATCTGCCGGCAGCAAGGCGCGAAGTAGGGTAGGCAAAAGTGCCCGGCCCAGCGTGTCGACCGTACCGACGATCAGGCTGCCGACCAGCGCACCGCGAATCGAGCCGATCCCGCCGATGATGATGACGACAAAGGCCAGAATCAGCACGCTTTCGCCCATGCCGACCTGCACCGCCAGCAGCGGCCCGAGCAGGCCGCCAGCCAGCGCACAGAGCGCCGCGCCGAAGACAAAGACCGCGGTGAACAAGCGCTGAACATTGATCCCCAGCGCCTCAGTCATTTCCCGATTGGAGGCACCGGCCCGGACCCACATGCCGATCCGGCTTTTCGCCACCAGCAGGTAAAGCATCCCGGCTACCGCCAGCCCGAAGGCAATGATCACCAGTCGATAAGCCGGGTAGAAAAAGCCGCCGATTTCGACCGGTCCGGACAGCGCCTCCGGCGGATTGAGCATCACCGGCTGGGCACCCCAGATCATCCGCACCGACTCATTGGCGATCAGGATCAGCGCAAAGGTGGCCAGCACCTGCGACAGGTGGTCGCGCCGGTAGAGTTGGCGGAATAACGAAAGCTCGAGCAACAGGCCGAGCACGGCCGCCCCGGCGACACCGGCGCCCAGCCCGATCCAGAAGGAATCGGCGGCCTGCGCCGCGGCAGCAACCAGATAGGCACCGACCATGTAGAGCGAACCATGCGCCAGATTGATGCAGTCCATGATGCCGAACACCAGCGTCAGGCCGGCGGCAAGCAGGAAAAGCATCAGGCCGAACTGCAAGCCGTTGAGGGATTGTTCGAGGATGAGTTGCAACATGAGTCAATGTTCGCCGGACTGGGGAGCCTCGGATTTACAGAACAGCATCAACCCCTCGCCCAGTAACCATAACAAGGCCCAAAGCGCAGCAGCAAGGCCGACCGCGCCAGCGGCAAAGCCGGAGGCAAAGCCCTCACCACAGCTGCCGGGCCAGATACAACGCCCAGCCATGTACAGCAGCCAACTTGCCAGACAAACGTGGACCAGCGTGAGGACTATCCGTATCCAGCGGCAAAACCGGCCCGGCGGCAAATGGCCCCGTATCAGTTGCCACAGGCGCCACAGTGTTCCTGCAAACGCAACAGGAATGGCAAACAGAAAGGGCGCCAGCAAAGCTTCCAGAAAGTTTGCCCTTACTTCATCTTGCACTGCGCCACATAGGCATCAGCGTGATTGGTGAAAATACTGCCCATCATCTTGTTGGTCACCCGGCCGCTGGCGTCCTTGCCGATCACGCGCAGGTAGTAGTTCTGCACCGGATAGTGGTTGCTGTTGAACTTGAAGTCGCCGCGCACCGACTTGAAGCGCTTGGCTTCCAGCGCCTTTTGCAAGGCTGCCTTATCCTCGACCTTGCCTTTGACATCGCGCACGGCACCGTCCATCAGCAGCGCCGCGTCGTAGCCTTGCGAGGCGTAGAGCGAAGGCAGGCGGCCGTATTCCTTCTGGAAATCGGCGACGAAACGCTTGTTTTCGGCGTTATCCATGTCGTGCGCCCAGTGCGACGAGTTGAACATGCCCATCATCGGCGCGCCGACCGCCTTGATGACATCCTCGTCCGCCGAGAAGCCGGGCGCGAACAGTTGCGTGTCGCGCGACAGACCGGCCGAGACAAACTGTTTGACGAAATTGATGCCCATGCCGCCGGGCAGGAAGAAGAACACCGCATCCGGCTTCTGGGCACGGATCTGGGCCAGTTCAGCGGCGTAATCGAGTTGACCGAGCTTGGTGTAAACCTCTTCGGCGACATGGCCCTTGTAGAAACGCTTGAAGCCGGAAACGGCATCCTTGCCGCCCGGATAGTTCGGCGTAACGATCACGACATTCTTGAAACCCTTGTCCTGCACGGTCTTGCCGACGGCTTCATGCAGGTTGTCGTTCTGCCAGGCGACGTTGAAGAAGAAGGGATTGCACTGCTCGCCGGCGTACTGCGACGGGCCGGCATTGGCCGAAATGTAGAAAGTCTTGTTCTCGAAGACGCTCGGGCCAACCGCCAGCATGATGTTGGAGAAGACGATGCCGGTCATGAAATCGACCTTGTCGCGCTTCAGGAATTTGTCGGCCGCCTGCTTGGCGGTATCCGGGCTCTGCTGGTCGTCGGCAATCAGGACTTCGGCCGGCAGGCCGCCGAGCTTGCCATTCAGAGATTTCATCGCCAGATTGAAGCCGTCGCGGATATCGACCCCGAGGCCGGCACCCGGGCCGGACAGCGTCGAGACGAAACCGACCTTGATCTTGTCAGCTGCGTGAACGGAGCCGGCCAGCAGCAGGGCGGCAGCAAGGGCAGTCAGGCGAAGCGACATCGAAATCTCCGGAGCAGGGCGAAAACGGGAATTTTAGCGCAGGAACAAGCCGGTAGCGGGGCGATCAAACGGGCTATTTCAGGTATATTGCCGCCCCATGATGAAGCCTGCTGTCGTTCTCCTCTCCGGTGGACTCGATTCCGCCACTTGCCTCGCCATTGCCCGCAGCCAGGGCTTTGCCTGCTATTGCCTGTCGTTCAATTACGGCCAGCGTCACCTGGCCGAACTGGAAGCCGCCGAGCGGGTGGCACTGACGCTGGGCGCCACCGAGCACCGCATTCTCAATCTCGGCCTCGCCCAGTTCGGCGGGTCAGCCCTGACCGACACCAATATTGATCTACCCATCGCCGGCGTCCAGCCCGGCATCCCCGTCACCTACGTGCCGGCGCGCAATACCATCATGCTGTCGCTGGCGCTGGCCTGGGCCGAAGTGCTGGGTAGCCGCGACATCTTCGTCGGGGTCAATGCGGTCGACTACTCCGGTTACCCGGATTGCCGGCCGGAATACATCGCCGCCTTCGAGAAAATGGCCAATCTGGCGACCAAGGCCGGGGTTGAAGGCGAGGGTGGCCGACTATCAATTCACGCCCCGCTGATCGATCTTTCCAAAGCCGACATCATTCGTGCCGGGACAAAATTAGGCGTTGATTACGGGTTGACCGTCTCTTGCTACCAGGCGGACGACGCTGGCCGCGCCTGTGGCGTCTGCGACTCCTGCCGCCTGCGTGCCGAAGGCTTTGCCGCTGCCGGCCTGACCGACCCGACGGCTTATCGCGCCTGATCATGGACGCTAGCGTTTCACCGAATACCGTTCTCTGGCTGGCCTTTGCAGTCTCTTTCGCCTTTGGCGTCATCGGCCAGAAAACCCACTTTTGCACCATGGGCGCAGTGGCCGATATCGTCAACATGGGCGACTGGAGCCGCATGCGCATGTGGCTGCTGGCCATCGGCATCGCCATTCTCGGTTCGGCCGCGCTGCATGCCAGCGGGCAGATCGACCTCGGCAAATCGATCTACCGGACGCCGACTTTCACCTGGCTGTCGTATCTGGTCGGTGGCGCGACTTTCGGCGTCGGCATGGTGCTCGCCTCCGGTTGCGGCTCGAAAACCCTGATCCGCCTCGGTGCCGGCAATCTGAAATCAGTCGTTGTTTTTCTCGTCCTCGGCCTTGTTGCCTACATGACCCTGCGCGGCGTGCTCGGCGTGTTCCGCGTCAATGTGCTGGAGAAAGCCGTGCTGACCTTCCCGGGCGGACAGGATATTCCGGCGCTGCTCAGCGCCGCCGGCATGGACCCCAAAATGGCATTTACGCTGGCCGTTTTTGCCATTGGCGGCGGGTTGACCGCATTCTGTCTGCTCAACCGCGATTTCTGGACCCTCGACAACCTGCTCGGCGGTGTCGGCATCGGGCTGACCGTGGTCGCTGCCTGGTACGTCAGCGGTCACCTCGGCTATCTCGCCGAACATCCGGAAACATTGGAAGAGGCTTTCATCGCCACCAATAGCGGCCGCATGGAATCGCTGACATTCGTCGCACCGCAGGCCTTCACGCTTGAACTGCTGATGTTGTGGTCGGATACCAGCCGCAAGCTGAGCTTCGGTATCGCCACGGCGCTCGGTGTCATTGCCGGCTCTGCTGCCTGGGCATTGCTGACCCGCACTTTCCGCTGGGAAGGCTTTGCCGGCCTTGAAGACACCGCCAATCACCTGATCGGCGCCGCGCTGATGGGCTTCGGTGGCGTCGTCGCCATGGGTTGCACCGTCGGCCAGGGCATCACCGGATTTTCAACCCTGGCCCTGGGCTCCATCGTCACCTTCCTGGCCATCGTCGGCGCGGCCGCCGCAACCCTCAAATTCCAGTACTGGCGCTTGATGCGCGAAGCCTGATTGCCGGGCGCAACTGGCACAGGCGAACAATCCGCAGATCACCGCCGCTCGAAACAACAAGCATTTGGAAAACAGGGGCTTTCGGCTAAAATCCGCGGCTATGGAATCCCTTGATCTAATACGCGAATTTCTCAAAGACCACGTCGGTCTTGACCCGGAAAAAGTCACTGCCGAGGCTGAACTGGCCGAGATTGGTGTCGACTCACTGATGATGCTCGAACTGATGTTCGAGTTTGAAGACCGTTGTGGCATTACCCTCTCCAGCGACCTGAAAAGTCCCAAAACAGTTGGCGAAATGGTGACCTTGATGGACCGGCTGCGCAGCGAACAAAGCTGACGCATGAAACAGCGGCGGGTGGCGATTACCGGGCTGGGTATCATCAGCCCCTACGGCGGCGATCTGCCGGACTTCTTTGCACGTCTGCTGGCCGGCGAGTCGGCCGTGCATTTTCTCCACACTGACGACATTCCCCGGCCGCTGGCCATTCCTTTCGTCAGTTGTCACGGCTTCAATCCCGACGAGGCGCTGGGTCGGCCGCTGGCCGGGATGATGGACCGCTTCGCCCAACTCGGCACTGCGGCCGCCTTCAATGCCTGGGCCGATGCCGGCCTGAGCCGGGGCGAACCGGCCAAGGAAGAAAGTGAAAGCCGCGATAACTGGGGCGTTGCCTGGGGCACCGCACTGGGCGGCACGCTGGCATATGAAAAAGGCTATCGGGAACTCTGGCAGAAGGGCCGCGAACGCGTTTCGCCGCTCTCCGTCATCCTTGGCATGAACAACGCGGCCAACGCCCATATTTCCATCCAGCTCGGCCTTGGCGGCGTCAGCATGAGCCACACCGTCGCCTGCGCTTCTTCTGCCATCGCCATCGGCGAAGCCTTCCGCCGCGTGCGCAGTGGCGAGGCGACGGTGATGCTGACCGGCGGTTCCGATGCGCCGCAGGCTTACGGCGTTGCCCGCGCCTGGGAGGCCTTGCGGGTCATGGCCAGCGGCGACGCCAACACCTCGCCATATGCCTGCCGGCCATTCAGCGCCGACCGCACCGGCCTCGTGCTGGGCGAGGGCGGCGCGGCACTGGTGCTGGAAGACTGGGAGCATGCCGTCGCCCGTGGCGCCCGGATTCATGGCGAAATGGTCGGCTACGGCACCAGTTGCGACCATAGCCACCTGGTTCGCCCGGAAGCCGCCGGCCAGGTGCGGGCGCTCAATGCCGCGCTGAGCGATGCCGGTCTGGCACCCGAACAAATTGATTACATCAACGCCCACGGCACGGCGACGGCCGAAGGCGACCCGGTTGAAGTGGCGGCCCTGAAACTGGTGTTCGGCGAGCACGCCGCTCGCCTGCCGGTCAGCGCCAGCAAATCCATGCACGGCCACCAGCTCGGTGCCGCGGGCGCGATCGAGGCCATCGTCACCGTATTGGCGCTGCGCGAACAGGCCATTCCGCCGACCGCGCATCTCAAGGCGCTCGATCCGGCCTGCACCGGGGTTGATCATGTCACCAGCGGCCGGCGCCACAAGCCGCTGCAGGTGGCCTTGTCGAACTCCTTTGCCTTTGGCGGCAGCAACGCGGTACTCGCGTTTCGCGCCCCGGCCTAACTGATTCAAGAAAGCACCGTCATGTCACCAGAAGTCAGCCCTGAAACAATTGAAGCATTGTTGCCGGAGGTCGCCGAACTGATCGTTAGCGCCCTCAATCTGGATATGGCAGCGAGCGAAATCGAGCCCGACGCACCGCTGTTTGGCGACGGTCTGGGCCTCGATTCAATCGATGTGCTGGAAATCGCCCTGGTCATTTCCAAACGCTACGGCTTCCAGCTGCGTTCGGACAATCAGGACAACCTGCGCATTTTTTCCTCGCTGCGTGCCCTGGCCACTCATATCGCCAGCCAGCGAGCCAAATGACCATCACCCCGGCCAAGCTGCTGCGCGGCCTGGCGCTGCTCTGCATTCTCGTGGCCTGGGGTTTTCTGGCGCATCACGGCAGCACCGCCGAGAGCCATCCCGATTTTTCTGCCGCGCTGGCCACGGCACCGATTGCGGCGATTGTCGTCATGCTTCTCTGGCGCGTCGCCAACCCGTTGTGGCTGGTACTGGGCAGCCTTGCCGTGCTTGCACTGCTCGCCTTGGCCTGGCCACAGTTGCGGCAAAATGTCGCGCTGCTTTATTACGTCCAGCACGTCGGGACCAATCTGGCACTGGGCACACTGTTCGGACGCACCCTGATCGGCGAGCGCCAGGCCCTGGTCACCCAGTTCGCTTTAATGGCGCATCACGGGGTGATTTCCCCCGCCAAAGCACGCTACACCCGCCAGGTAACCATCGCCTGGACAGCTTTCTTCTTGCTCACTGCCAGCATCTCAACGGTACTTTTCTGGCTACCGATGCCCACCGCCTGGTCAATTTTCGCCAATTTACTGACCATTCCTCTGATCGGCCTGATGTTCATGGCCGAGCACATTGTCCGTCACCGCGTCCTGGCGCCCGACGACTGTTCGAGCATCGCCGACACCATTCGCGGCTACCGGGCAGCCATGCAGCAATCCAGCGACCCGCTGGCCAAACGTCCATGACCAGCGTGCCGCTACTCGGGCACGCCAGCCTTGACGAGATATTCGCCTGGCGACCGGCCGGCACCGTGCGCGTTCGCGATTTTCTCGCCGAGGTTGCCGCACTGGCCGGTCGACTGCCGGCCGGCAACAACCTGCTTAATGTTTGCCAGGACCGCTACCGCTTCACCGTTGGCTTTGCGGCCGGCCTGATCAGCGGCAAGACCAGCCTGCAACCGGCCTCGCAATCGGCCGAAACGCTGCGCCAGATTCAGGCAGCCTGCCCGGACGTGGTTTGCCTGTGCGATGACGATTTCGACACCCTCGACCTGCCGCGCCTCGATTTCCCGGTGAATGCTACGGTCAACCCGGAAAAAGTGGCAAAAATCCCGGTCGTACCCGCCGAGCAAATCGCCGCCTGCCTGTTCACCTCCGGCTCCACCGGCCGCCCGACGCCGCACACCAAAACATGGGGTCGTCTGGTCAAAAATGCCCGGGCCGAAGCCAGCCGCCTTGGCCTCTTCGCCCAAACACACAGTATTGTCGGCACCGTGCCAGCCCAGCACAGCTACGGCTTTGAATCGACTGTGTTGCTTGCGCTGCATGGCAATGCGCCATTCTGGTCGGGCCGGCCGTTCTATCCGCAGGACATCGTCTGTTCGCTGAACGCCGTGCCACCACCACGCCTGCTGGTGACAACGCCATTTCACCTCGCCGCCCTGCTCAGTGCCGGCCTTGAGGTGCCGACCGTCGATCTGCTGCTCTCCGCGACCGCACCACTTTCCCCACAGTTGGCGGCCGAGGCGGAAAGCCGGCTGGCGGCACCGCTGCTTGAAATCTACGGTTCCACCGAAAGCGGCCAACTGGCCAGCCGGCGCACCACGGCCGGACCGACCTGGGAACTGTTGGCCGATGTCCAGCTCGATCAAGCCGACGAGCAAACTCACGAGCAGACCAACAATCAGAGCGACGAACAAGCCAACAACCTGACCGCTGCTTTCGGCGGTCACGTCGAGGGCAGGGTCGGGCTGTCCGACATCATCGAAATCCTCGACAACCGCCATTTCCTGCTGCACGGCCGTCACGCCGATGTGGTCAATATCGCCGGCAAGCGCACCTCGCTGGCTTACCTGAACCACCAGATCGCTGCCATTCCCGGCGTCGTCGATGCCGCCTTTTTCCTGCCCGATGACGAAACCCCGGACGGCATTACTCGGCTGGCCGCCTTCGTCGTCGCCCCCGGCCTCGACAACCGGCAACTGATCGCCGCACTGCGCCAACGCGTCGATCCGATCTTCCTGCCCCGGCCGCTGGTTCTGCTGGAAAAACTACCGCGCAACAGCACCGGCAAACTGCCCCGTACCCAGTTGCAGACGCTTTATGCCGCAACGCTCAAACATGCCGGCCGCTGAATACCGTTGGCCGGTGCCGGCCGATCATCCCGCCTTTGCCGGCCATTTCCCCGGCCGGCCGATTGTCCCGGGCGTCGTGCTGCTCGATCGCGCCATTCTGTTTGCCGAACAACTACTCGGTCGCCCGGCGCTCGACTGGCAAATCGGCAACGCCAAGTTTTTCAGCCCGGTCGGGCCCGGCGAAATGCTCGTTTTCGCGCTACAAACCAAGGCCAGCGGGGCAATTGTTTTCACCGTCAAAACCGCCGAGCGGGATATCGCTTCCGGCAGCCTGACGCCGCCCGCCCCATGAGCGACACCAAACCGGCCGGCGCCGCCTGGCTGCAGCAGCAGGAAAAAAGCAATCTCGCCATCCTCAAACTGATGGTCTGGATTTCGCTGACCTTCGGCCGGGCGATCGGTCGTCTCGTGCTCTACGGCATCGCCGGCTATTACGTACTGTTCGCGCCCAAAGCCCGCCGTTTCAGCCGGGCCTACCTGAGCCGCGCCCTCGGTCGCTGGGCCGAATGGTCGGATGGTTTTCGCCATGTACTGGCCTTCGCCAGCACTATCCACGACCGCATTTACCTGCTCAACGACCGTTTCGATCTGTTCGATATTGAAATCATCGGTGCCGAGGCGCTTGATGCCTCGCTGGCGAAACAGCCGGGCGCCTTGCTGATCGGCGCCCATCTCGGCAGCTTTGAAGTGCTGCGCGCCGTTGGTCGGGGCAGGGCAGGGCTCAAGGTAGCGATGCTGATGTACGAAGAAAATGCCCGCAAGATCAATGCTGCACTGGAGGCGATCAACCCGGCAGCAACCGCCGACATCATCGCCCTCGGCCGCATGGACTCGATGATCGAAGCCCGCGACAAACTCGACCAGGGCTACCTCGTTGGCATGCTGGCCGACCGCGGGCTGGGTGACGATGCTACGGTCGACCATGAATTTCTCGGCAAAATGGCACCGTTTCCAGTCGGCCCTTTCCGCATGGCCGCCTTGTTGCGCCGGCCGGTGTTTTTCATGGCCGGGCTGTATCTCGGCGGCAACCGCTACCAGATTCACTTCGAGCCGCTGGCTGATTTCTCGGAAACACCACGCGCCGAACGCGATGCCGCGATGCGCGCCGCCCAGCAGCTTTACGCTGAACGCCTGAGCCATTTCTGCCGACTCGCCCCCTACAACTGGTTTAACTTCTTCGATTTCTGGCAGAAAAAATGATCAAACGAATTTTTTGCAGCCTGCTACTCGCCTTGTTCGCACTCCCCGCCTTTGCCGCTTTCGATGTCGCCCAGCTGATGGGTGATCTGGCCAAGCTGAAGGGGGGCAAGGCGAAATTTGTCGAGAAAAAATATATCTCGCTGCTCGACAAGCCCCTCATCTCGACCGGCGAAATGAACTTTACCGCGCCCGACCGGCTGGAAAAACGGACGCTGACGCCCAAGGTCGAAACCCTGCTGCTCGACAAGGACATGCTCAGCATCGAGCGTGAAAAGCAGAAGCTGACGATCAATCTGAGCAATCAGCCGGAAGCGCTTGCCTTCATCGATAGCATCCGCGGCACGCTGACCGGCAACCGGGCGGCGTTGGAGAAAAACTACCTGCTGCATCTGTCAGGCACGCAGGATAAGTGGGTACTCACATTGCTACCGAGCGAGCAGAAAATTGCCGCGCTCGTCCTGCGCATCATCGTCAGTGGCAGCAAGAACCAGATCCGCAGTATTGAATACCTGCAGGCCGATGGCGACCGCTCGGTGATGAGCATCGAACCGGTCGAGCTCAAATGAAAATGACGGCCGGCCGTACTTTCCTGCTCTGGTTGCTCGCCATGCTGGCGGGCGCGGCCATTGTCTGGAACACGCGTTTCACGGCCGACATGTCCTTTTTCCTGCCCTCGCACCCAACCGCCGAACAGCAGGTGCTGGTCGATCAGTTGAAGGAAGGCGTCGTTTCCCGTCTCTTGATGCTGGCCATCGAAGGCGGCGAGGCCGAACAACGCGCCGCCCTTTCCCGCGACTTGCGCGGTCGACTGGCAAAAATGCCCGAATTTGTCTCGGTGCAGAATGGCGAAGCCGGCAGTCAGGAAGCCGACCGTGCCTTCTTGTTCAAGCACCGTTACCTGCTCAGCCCGGCGATCAGCCAGGAGCGCTTCACGGTGGCCGGCCTGAAGGCGGCGATTGCCAACAGTATTGACCTGCTCGCCTCGCCGGCCGGCATGATGCTCAAGCCGATGCTGGCGCGCGACCCGACCGGCGAACTGATCGAGTTAATCAGCGGCCTGAACGCCGGTGCCCAGCCCAACAGCCGCAACGGCGTCTGGGCCTCGCGCGACGGCGAACGGGCGATGTTGCTGGTCCAGACGCAAGCCCTCGGCTCCGATACCGATGGCCAGGAAGCCGCAATCAACCGCCTGCGTAGCGAGTTTGCCGCCAGCGCCGAGGCCGCCGGCATTACCAACGCCAAGCTCCAGCTCTCCGGCCCCGGCCTGTTCGCGGTCAATTCGCGGGCGACGATCAAGGACGAAGTCAGCCGCCTGTCGCTGATCAGTTCGATCGCCATCATCGCCGTGCTGCTCTTCGTCTACCGCTCCTTCCGGCTGCTCGGGCTCGGTCTGCTGCCGGTCGTTTCCGGCGCGCTGGGCGGCGTCGTTGCGGTCAGTCTGGCCTACGGCAGCGTTTTCGGCATCACCGTCGGTTTCGGCGCGGCGCTGATCGGCGAGTCGGTCGATTACTCCATCTACTACTTCGTGCAATCGGGAAAGACCGGGCTGGCCGGCTGGCGCGAGCGCTTCTGGCCGACCATCCGGCTCGGCGTCCTGACCTCCGTCTGCGGCTTCGGCGCCTTGCTCTTTTCGGGTTTTCCCGGCCTCGCCCAGCTTGGCCTTTATGCCCTGAGCGGCGTCATCACCGCCGCCGTTGTTACTCGGTTTGTCTTGCCGCAATTGAGTGGTAAGCATCTAAAAATGCGCGATCTGGCACCGCTTGGCCGGCAGCTGGAAAAAGTCATCCCCGCCATCCACTGCCTGCGCTGGCCGGTCATTGCCCTGGCGCTGGCTGCTGCCACGACGCTCTTCATCCAGCGCGGCGAACTCTGGAACCCCGAACTATCGGCCCTCAGCCCGATCACTCAGGCCGACCAGAATATCGACATGGCCCTGCGCGCCGACATCGGCGCACCCGATTCGCGCTATCTGGTGGTGATCAACGCCGCCGACCGCGAAGCCGCACTACAGGCCGCCGAAAAAACGGGGGCGCAACTCGACCAGTTGGTCCGCCAGGGCCTGATCGGCGGCTACGACAGCCCGGCCCGCTTCCTGCCCAGCCAGGCAACCCAGGCGGCTCGGCGCGCCAGCCTGCCGGCCGAGGCGGATTTGCGCCGGCACCTGCAAGCCGCCCAGCAGGACTCGCCACTCGCCGCCAAAAAGCTCGACCCGTTCATCGCCGATATCGCCAGCGCCCGCCACTTGCCGACCCTTGAGCGCGCCACGCTCGACAACACCAGCCTGGCGCTGGCGGTCGATTCGCTGCTGCTGCAACACGGCGAAAGCTGGAGCGTGCTGCTCCCCTTGCGCCCCGGCGAACAGGCGATCGATGTGCCGGCACTGAAAGCCGCGCTGGCCGGCACCGGCGCGCTGTTCATCGACATGAGTGTGGAGTTCAACAAGCTCTACAACGACTATCTGCACGAAGCAACGCTGCTCTCGCTCGCCGGCCTGCTGGCCATCGTCGCGCTGCTCGCCGTGACGCTGCGCTCACCCCGCCGACTGGCCGCGATCCTGCTGCCCTTGGTGCTCGCCGTCGTCATCGTCATCGCCGGCCTGCATTTGCTCGGCGAACGCCTGCACCTGTTGCATCTGATCGGCATGCTGCTGATCGTTGCCGTGGGTTCCAACTACGCGCTGTTTTTCGACCGCCCGAGCCTTGATCACCACCTCGACCCGGAAACCCTGGCCTCAATGCTGATCGCCAACGTGACCACCGTCATCGGCTTCGGCACGCTGGCGCTCTCATCCGTGCCGGTGCTGCACGCCGTCGGCGTCACGGTCGGGCCGGGCGCCATGCTGGCGCTGCTGCTTTCGGCCATTTTCGTTCCACGTGAAACCGCCGCATGAGCCCGCCGCTCCGCACCCTGCGCCAGACCTGCGGCGCCCCGAACCTGATCGTGCTGCTGCCCGGCGCCTACATGACGCCCGAGGATTTCGAGAAAGCCGGCTTCTTCGCCGCCGTCAGCCAGCGCCAGCTCGCCCTCGACATTGCTGCGGTCGACCTCGATTTTGCGGCAATTTCCGACGGCACGGCGCTCCCCGCGCTGCAGGCTGAAATCCTCGAACCAGCCCGCCAGCAAGGCTATAAAAAAATATGGCTCGGCGGCATCTCGCTCGGCGGCCTGCTCGCGCTCTGTCATAACGCCGACACACCGGGCAGCGTCGACGGTCTCTGCCTGATCGCGCCCTACCCGGGCAGCCGGCTCACCACCAACGCCATCGCCCGCGTTGGCGGCCTTGCCGAATGGCAGGCGACGGCCGATCAACTAAGCGACCCGGAATTCCGGATGTGGCGCTGGCTACAAAAACCGCCGCCCGACTTTCCCGTTTTTGTCGGCTACGGCACTGAAGACCGCTTCGCCAGCGGCATGCAACAAATTGCCGAATGCTTCCCGCCTGCCGCTCGCCACGCCTTGCCCGGCGACCACGACTGGCCGGTCTGGCAGGTTTTGTGGGAACGATTTCTCGACCGCCTGAGTCTGTCTGCCTGAGTCTATTTGACTAAAACCCATGCCGACGCCCTGGAAACCCTCTCCCGCCATCAAGCTCTCAGCCGCCGCCCACGCCGCACTCGGCCTCGGTGTCATTGCCGCCCCCGCTTACTGGCCCTGGGCGCTCGGGGCGCTCGCCGCCAACCACCTGATCCTGACCGCCGCCGGCCTGCTGCCGCGCAGCAGCCTGCTCGGCCCCAACCTGACCCGACTGCCCGCCGCCGCCATCGCCCGCCGCGAAATCGCCCTGACCATCGACGACGGACCCAACCCGGAAGTCACCCCGCGCGTGCTCGATCTGCTCGATGCCGCCAACGCCAAAGCCAGCTTTTTCTGCATCGGCCGCTACGCCCGGCGATACCCGGTCATCTGCCGCGAAATCGTCGCCCGCGGCCACCGGGTTGAAAACCACGGTGATTCACACTCGGCGCTATTCGCCACCTTCGGCCGGCGCCGCATGCGGGCCGACATCAGCGCCGCCCAGGCCACGCTGGCCGATATCACCGGCCAGGCGCCGCAGTTTTTCCGCGCCACCGCCGGCCTGCGCAACCCGCTGCTGGAGCCGGTGCTGGCCAGCCTCGACCTCAAACTGGCCGCCTGGACGCGCCGCCCGTTCGATACCCGGGAAGGCAATCCGCAAATCGTCTTCGACCGTCTGACCCACAATCTCGCCGCGGGCGATATCCTGCTCATGCACGATGGCCATGCCGCCAAAACACCCGCTGGCGAAGCAGTCATCCTCGCCGCATTGCCCCGCCTGCTACAGAGCCTCCACCAAGCCCGCTTAAACCCCGTCACGCTGAGCGCTGCCCAAAAATGAAACAAGCCGCCAACTCTTACGCCACGCCGCCGAACACCGCCCGCTTTCTGCCGACGCTGCTCGACGAGGCCAGCCGCCCCTTCCGCAATGGCGGCCATTTCGCCTACCACTACGCGCGCGGCAAGCTTTCCTCCGACTGCATTTTTCGTGAACTGCTGCGGCGCGGCATCTTCCCGGCTGAAGGGCGTTTTCTCGATCTCGGCTGCGGCCAGGGCAGCCTGTTTGCCTGGCTGCTCGCTGCCCGCAAGCTTTATGAAAATGGCCACTGGCCAAGCGATTGGGCCGCCGCCCCGAAACCGCTCAGCCTGCGCGGCTACGAATTGATGCAAAAGGACGTTGACCGCGCCAGCGGTGCTTTCGGAACCAATCACCCGATCGTCGACATTCGCCAGGGCGACATGTGCCAGGTCGATTTCGGCCAGGCCGACGTCGTCACCATCCTCGATGCCTTGCACTACTTCGACCACGCCGGCCAGACCGATGTCCTCAAACGCATCCACGCTGCGCTGCCGCCCGGCGGCATTTTCCTGACCCGGGTGGGCGATGCCGGTGCCGGCCTGCCTTTTTACATCTGCAACTGGGTCGACCGTGCCGTTACCTTCATCCGCGGCCACCGCCTGCCGACGCTCTACAACCGAAAACTGGCCGACTGGGTCGAGCTGCTCGAAAGCATCGGTTTCACCATCGACGCCCAGCCGATGAATGAAGGCAAGCCTTTCGCCAACGTCATGCTGGTTTGCCGGGTAGCGGCAAAAAGCGCGCAAGGCTGACCAAGATGCTCATCTACCGCCTAGCGCCTTTAGCCATCGCAATCAGCCTGCTCGCCGGCTGCGCGACGGTGGAAGAGCCGGTCGCGCCGCAAGGCCCGCGCCCGCCGCCCGATATGGCAAGGCCCGCCAATAGCCCGCCGCTCTGGCCAAAGGCGCCGGAAGAACGCGACCCCCGGGCCCTGGTGGCCAAACTACTACCCGCCAGCGTCAAGGACAAAGCCGGCTGGGCCAACGATCTGCACGCCGCCTTCATCCACCTGAAAATCCCCCAGGTGCCGGAAACCTATTGCGCGGCGCTGGCGGTCATCGAGCAGGAATCGACCTATCAGGTTGACCCGGTCGTGCCCAACCTGCCCGACATTGTCTGGAACGAACTGGAACAGCGCGGTGCCAAATTCGGCATCCCCAAACTGCTGATTTCCGCCGCCATGCTCAAAACCTCGCCCGACGGCCGCAGTTACCAGAAGCGTATCGACACCCTGAAAACCGAAAAGCAGCTCAACGCGCTGTTCAACGACATGATCACCGAGCTACCCTTCGGGCAGAAATTGTTCGCCGATCACAACCCGGTGCACACCGCCGGGCCGATGCAGGTCAGTATCGAATTTGCCGAACAACACGCCCGGGAACGACCCTATCCCTACCGGCTCACCAGCAATGTCCGCGACGAAGTATTCACCCGGCGCGGCGGGCTTTATTTCGGCAGCGCCATCCTGCTCGACTATCCGGCGCCCTACACCGAGGTGCTCTATCGCTTCGCCGACTTCAACGCCGGCCGCTACAGCAGCCGCAATGCCGCCTTTCAGAGCGCCCTCGCTCGCCTCACCGGCAAAGCACTGGTGCTGGACGGCGATCTGTTGCGCTACCTCAACGGCCAGGCCAGCGAGAAGCCCAGTACTGTCGAAATTGCTGCCCGCAGTGTCGGCAGCCAGTTAAAAATGAGCCCCGGCGAAATTCGCCGCGACCTGCAGCAGGAAAAGACAGCGGCCTTCAATCTCAGCCCGTTGTTCGTCCGTGTTTTTGCCCAGGCCGAAAGAGCCGGCGGCGAAGCCTTGCCCCGCCAGCTGATGCCGAGAATCGACCTGAAAAGCCCGAAAATTACGCGCAAACTGACCACTGAATGGTTCGCCCGCCGCGTCGAAGGGCGCTACCGCGCCTGCCTGAGCCGTGCCGAGCCGGCCATCTGATTCCGCATGCCAAACCCTTGCCAACCCGGCAGCACGCCCTCCGCCAACATCCGGCATCACCGAACAAGAGGCACATCGTGAACCCGCTGCTCCTGTCCAGTTACACCGCCACCACCAGCCTCGGCCACGGCCTTGACGCCCTGCTGGCCGGCCTGCGCGAAGGTCGTAGCGGGCTGCAACCTTGCGCCTTTGAAACGGTTCGCCTCGACACCTGGATCGGCGAGGTTGCTGCGGTCGACGCTGAAAAATTGCCAAAATCGCTCGCCCGCTACGATTGCCGCAACAACCGCCTGGCGCAACTGGGGCTGGAAGCCGACGGCTTCGCCGGGCGCGTCCGCGCGGCGATTGCCCGTTACGGCAAAAGCCGCGTCGGTGTCTTCCTCGGCACCAGCACCAGCGGCATCCTGCAAACCGAACTGGCCTACCGCCAGCGCGACCCGGCCAGCGGCGCGCTACCCGACGATTTCGTCTATCGCACGACACACAATTTCTTTTCCCTGACCGAATTCACCCGCGACTATTTCGGGCTGGAAGGCCCGGCCATGGCGATCTCCACCGCCTGCTCGTCCAGCGCCAAAGTCTTCGCCGTCGCCGCCCGCCAACTGGCCAGCGGATTGATTGATGCGGCGATTGTCGGCGGCGTCGATTCGCTCTGCCTGACCACGCTCTACGGTTTCGCCTCGCTGCAACTGACCTCGCCCACCCCGTGCCGGCCTTACGACATTGCCCGCGACGGCATCTCGGTCGGCGAGGGCGCCGCCTTCGCGCTACTCGAACGCGCCCCGGACAAGCCGCCAGCCGGCAGCATTTTGCTGCTCGGCACCGGCGAATCGAGCGACGCCTACCACATGTCTGCGCCCCACCCGGAAGGCCTCGGCGCCAAAATGGCGATGGCCGCCGCACTACGCTCGGCCCACCTGAACGCGGCCGATATCGATTACATAAACCTGCACGGCACGGCCACCCCGGCCAATGACGCCGCCGAAGGCAAGGCCGTGGCCGCGCTGTTCGCCGACCAAGTGCCCTGCAGTTCAACCAAGGGCGCCACCGGCCACACGCTCGGCGCGGCCGGCGCGGTCGAAGCCATCGTCTGCGCGCTGGCGCTGCAGCATGACCTGCTGCCGGGCAGCCCGAATACGGAAAATCTCGACCCGACGATCCCGCTGCAATACCTGACGCAATCGCGCAGCGGCAAAGTCCGCCATGCCCTGAGCAATTCTTTCGGCTTCGGCGGCAGTAACTGCAGCCTCGTTCTGGGAGTGACCCAATGACCCCGACCCCGCTCACCGCCTGGATCGAAGGCGTCGGCTTCATCGCCCCCGGCCTGCCCGACTGGGCAAGTGCCTGCGCCGTTTTTTGCGAAAAAACAGCGTTGACCGCAGCCGCCTCGATCTTGCCGGTACCCAGCATCCTGCCGCCGGCCGAACGCCGCCGGGCCAGCCGCGTCGTCAAACTGGCGCTCGCCATCGGCCTTGAAGCCGCCGCCCATGCCGAAGCCGATATCAGCACCTTGGCCACCGTCTTCAGCGCCTCCGGTGCCGACGGCCACAACTGCCACGCGCTTTGCGAACAATTGGCCAGCGACGACCGGCAGATTTCACCGACCCGTTTCCACAACTCCGTGCATAACGCCGCGGCCGGCTACTGGGGCATCGCCACCAAGGCAATGGCGCCGTGCCAGGTGATCTGCGCCTACGACGCCAGCTTCGGCGCCGGCCTGCTCGATGCGCTCGGTCAAGTTGTCATCGACCAGCAAATCACCCTGCTCATGGCCTACGACAGCGAGTACCCGGAGCCGCTATACAGCAAACGCAACGTACCCGATTGCGGCGGCGTCGCCCTGCTATTGACGCCCGAAAAAACCGCCCGCTCGCAGGCCCGGATCACCGTCAGCCCGACCAGCGCTACGGCCGACACCATGACCAACCCTGAACTCGAAAAGCTGCGCACCCGCATTCCCGCCCTGCGCAGCCTGCCGCTGCTGCAAAAACTGGCGCGCGGTGAAGCGGGGATTATCTGCCTCGATTACCTGCCGCCGATGCAACTCAACGTCGACCTCCAGCCATGCTAGTGCCAGCCCTTGCCTCTACGGTGCTAGTGCCAGCCTTTGGTTCTATGGTGCTGGATCACGCCGCCATCGCCGCCCGCATCCCGCATCAGGGCAACATGTGCCTGCTCGATACCGTGGTCGACTGGTCGGAAACAGCCATTTCCTGCTCAGCCAGCAGCCATCGCGATCCGTCCAATCCGCTGCGGGCTGAAGGTCGACTCGGTGCCGCCAACGGCATCGAATACGCCGCCCAGGCCATGGCGGTGCACGGCAGCTTGCTGGCCCAGGCCGGCGATCAGCCGCGTCAGGGCTATCTGACCAGCGTGCGCAGCGTGCAATTCCACGTCGCCCGTCTCGACGATCTACCCGGCGAATTAAGCGTGCAGGCCGAGCGCCTCTCCGGCGACGACAACAACATCCTCTATCAATTTTCGCTCAGCCACGCCGGCCGCTGCCTGCTGGAAGGCCGCGCTGCTGTCGTGCTCGACGCGGCTGCCCTCAAGGAAACCCACTCATGAAACGCGCCCTGGTTACCGGCGGCAGCGGCGGCATCGGCGCGGCAATCTGCCGGCGTCTGGCGGCTGACGGCCATCACGTCATCGTCCACGCCAATCGCAGTCTCGACAAGGCCGCGGCCGTCGTCGGCGCAATCATCGCCAACGGCGGCAGTGCCGAGGCTGTCGCCTTCGATGTCACCGACCGCACCGCCAGCGAAGCCGCGCTCGAACCCCTGCTCGAAAAAGACCCCATCCAGATTCTGGTCAACAACGCCGGCATCCACGCCGACGCGGTTTTCCCCGGCATGTCGGCCGAACAATGGCATTCCGTGATCAATGTCTCGCTGAACGGCTTTTTCAATGTCACCCAACCGTTGACCATGCCGATGATTCGCACCCGCTGGGGCCGCATCATCACCATTTCCTCGGTCGCCGGCATCACCGGCAATCGCGGTCAGGTCAATTACGCCGCCGCCAAGGGCGCATTGCACGCCGCCAGCAAATCGCTGGCGCTCGAACTGGCCAGCCGCGGCATCACGGTCAACGCCGTGGCACCGGGCATTATCGCCACCGAGATGAGCGAAGGCGCTTTCGATGCCGACGCGATCAAGCACATCGTCCCGATGAAACGCGCCGGCAAGCCGGAAGAGGTGGCCGATCTCGTCGCCTTCCTCGCCTCGGAAAACGCCGCCTACATTTCGGGCCAGGTAATCTCGATCAACGGCGGCATGATCTGAGGCGCCCAATCGGCCCCATTTTAGGATTCTTGATCGCCGCCTGATCGACCCTTGCCCAAAACCATAAGGCCGGGAAGAATCCCCTTGCCATTCTGGCTTTGTAAGCGCTTGTCGCGCCTCCGCTCCATTTTTAGCGCGAGCTAGGCAATCGCTCAAACAGTCGCTTATCCCACACGACATTTTCAGCAGTGGAGCATGTCAAGCGTGCCGCGTCAGGGTGTAATGGATTAACCAGTGCGTTCCATTCCAGCTTGGCGACCACCGATGGCACAAGCAAGATGGCGCTCCTCGCTTCGCTGAGCCACAGATCGCCGAAGTTTCGCGCCGATGAATTGCTTTCAGCATCCCATCCATCGGGCAACGTATTCGGACCATGGCGTTCGACGATTACCTCATTCGGCACATCGGCAATCACGAAGCGGTGCGACAGTGGAATGCGGCCGATATTGGCCTGGGCCAATATCTCAAGCATCGCGCAAGCGTAGCTTAGCGAACCATAAATAACCTGACGCCCCGGACTGTTCCATCGCCCGCCAACCAAAGCTGCGCCGGTGCCATCCCACAGTGGGTGCCGTTCGTCGCCGATCCGGAATATCCGCATCAAGCGGCTATTCCGTAATACAACCGCCATAAAAGTTCTTCAACTCGCCGGGCACCGAGTTCCGTCATGGAAACATCCAGCGGGCTACGGCCCTGCAGCATTGAATGGGGTGTGGTCAGAAACGACCGGGCATCCGGCTCGGAATTCCAGACGTATTCCGCCGTTGCAAAAATCCGGGCCAAGCGCTCGGCTCGTCCGGACTCCTCAGCGGACAAACTTTCCCGCCGCCGTTTATACGTGGCTTCGGGAATGATGCGATGCAGGAGTTGCTTCCGATCCTCCGCGCTCACGCAGATGTGGTCAATGCTGGATTTCAAGGCCCCCTTGGGAAGGCCTTTCGAAACCATCTCGTCAAGCTCTGCGAACGAGTGCGGGACAGGTACGAGCGCCATTACCAAGGCAATTTTTTCTGGTGTTACAAGGACCATGACGAAGGCTCCAAAGAATCATTTGATGCCTCAATGGTAGATCAAATGATACCTGCCGTCAAAAATTGGACTGGTGTAAAAATCGAGCCCCATCACCATCCCCGCCTCAGGAAATCCAAGCTTTTGTCCCTTCTGCCAACTACACTTTAATCAGTAGTTAACGATCAAAAGGGAGCTTGCCATGTCAGTCTTTGATTCCCCCATCGCCCGTTGTGACGCCGTTCGCGAAATGGTCCTCACCGATGAAACCCAAGCCGAATGCGCCCGGGAACATGCCTGCCCGGCGGGGCGCATTTGTCCGCTTTGCGGCTACTTTGCCGACCGGCCTGAGCCTGCGGAGAAGGTGACGGAAGCCCCGTCGACGCATTAATTGCGGGTCGAATCATCGATTCGTCAGGCGCGGTCAGCGAGAAGCTAGCGAAGTGCTATGATGTTTGAGAACTTCAAGCATCACAGCCGCCTTATGAAAACGGAAACTGATTCAGGTGACATTCGACCGCTTTAAACACACCGTCCTCGTTGTCGATCCTTCCGCTAACAACCGCACCCAACTGTGCGAGTGCCTGTCCCAACTACCGGAAATTCAAGCCATCGCGGCCGGTGATGGCGCGCAGGCCATGCGGCTCTTCCGCGAGCGCCCGCCCAGCCTGGTTCTGCTCGACATCAGCCTGCACGATACGGACAGCTTGGCGCTGGCCCGCGATATGCGCCACTGGGAATGCACGAACGAACAGGATGGCTTCGCCAGTTGGACGCCGATTGTCTTCCTTTCCGCCGTGATGGATGAAGAAGTGCTGGCGCGCGGCATTCTGGCCGGTGGCGACGACTTTCTTTACAAGCCCGTTTCTGAAATCGTCCTGCTCGCCAAGGTGCGCTCCATGCTGCGCATCGTCAGCATGCAGCAGGAAATTCACGAAGCCCATCGCCAACTCAAGGAAATTTCCCGGCTCGATGGCCTGACCAATATTCCCAATCGACGCTATTTCGATGAAACCCTGGCTGCCGAATGGAAACGCTGCATCCGTACCGAAAGCCCGCTGAGCATCGTCATTAGTGACGTCGATTTCTTCAAGCAATTCAACGACATATACAGCCATCAGGCGGGCGATGCCTGTCTCAAGGCAATTGCCACTTCATTGAACGAGTCACTGTTTCGCGTTGAGGACATGGTCGCCCGCTACGGCGGCGAAGAATTTGCCGCGATCTTGCCCGGCACCGATAGTGATGGCGCCCATGCCGTGGCTGAACGCATGCGGCGCTCGGCGCGCGAACTCTGCATTCCGCATCAAAAAGGTGTTGGTGGCCTGGTTTCCTGCAGCTTCGGCGTGGCCACCATTCAACCGAGCACCCACGACACACCGCTAAAACTCCTGCAAGCGGCTGATACCGGGCTCTATGCGGCCAAGCGCGCCGGCCGCAACCAGATCAAGCTGGCCTGCCGTTAGGATTTAGCGGTTGGCCTGCTCGACGAGCATGGCTCGCAGCTCGCTGACCTCGGACTCCAGCGCATCCACCCGCGCTCGCAGTTGTTCCATCTCCTGACTTGAACCGCCCACAACACTTCGCCCGCCAGCCGGCGCCTCGATAGATACCGGCCCGCTCAGCAGGTGCGCCCAGCGATTTTCCCTGGACCCCGGCAACCGCGGCAACTCCACCACCAGGCCGCCTTCCGTGCGGCAGGCCAGTTCGTCGAGAAACGCCTCCACTGAGGAAATATCGGCGAATTTATGCAGCCGCTCGCAGTTCAAGCGTAATTCGCCCGCGGTTTGCGGGCCGCGCAGCAGCAGGACCGTCAGCAAGGCTGAAGCCTGCCGGGGCACACCCAGCACTTTTTCCAGATCGTGCGCAAAGCGTACGACCCGGCTACCGCTGACTTCGCAAACCAGCCCCAGTTCCTTCAAGGCATCAATCGCCTGCAAAATCTCCGCCTCGTTGGCCTCCATCACCGGATTGCGACTGGTTTTCTGATTGCACCCGGCGAGTAGCGTATTGAGCGACAGCGGATAGGTATCCGGCACCGTGCGCTGCTTCTCGACCAAGGTGCCAAGGACGCGGGTTTCAAGGAGGGAGAGGTGGGGAACGAGCTCAGCCATAAGGCGTTATTTCCTGAACAAAATGATGAAAAAAGCGGCGCATCAGCCCGCCGTCGGTTGGGTCCGCAACCAGGCACGGTAGAGCATCAGGGCGACGTGTGCGTCATTGGCGGCATAGAGCAATTGACGCTCGGATAAATGTGCGTTCGACCAGTTGCTGGTGCCGATTTTTTTCGATTTCTGCAGTTTCTGACCAAAGAAGTGCGCCACCGCCACTTTCGCGCCAACTGTCCCGCGATGCCCCGGCCCGCGCAGCACTTCGCCGAGGTCAAGCACATTACTGGCGGCAATATCGAGCCTTGATTTCAGCACGCTATGGTCGTTGCCCAGCCCAAAGCCGATTTTCAGTACCTTGGGCGACTCCAGAACCGCTTTCAAGGCGCGCGTGTCGTAGCGCGGCGCGACAGGAAACAGGTAGGCTTTGCTGTCGGTCGCCAGTTGGACCAGATGCGGCCCGGTCGATACTTCGCCCTTGAGAAAGGTCGGCTTCGATTCGGTATCGAAACCGATCGCATCAGCCGCGATCAAGGCAGCCAGCGCCTCTTCGGCCAAGCTTTCCGAGATGACCAGGCTGATCCGGTCGAGCTGAATGCCGGCATAAACCGGCAGCTCGGTCTGGCCCAACTCGGCCCGACTCATCACCACATCGCTCACGCCAGTCGACGCCTGAGCCATTGGCCAATCGCCTGCACTTCCTCGATACAAACCGAATGCGGCATCGGATATTCATGCCAATCGACCCGGTAATCATGGCGGATCAGAAAATCGCGGGCAAAAATTCCGAGTTCGGGGGAAACCACATCATCCTCGGTGCCATGCCCGGCAAAAATCGGGATCGCCCGATTGGCTGCGGTCAACTCGCGGGAAACCAGTTCCACCGAGGGCAAATAAGTCGACAAGGCAATCACGCCAGCCAAGGGTTCGGGGTGCGTCAGCGCAGTGGTGTAAGCAACGGCGCCCCCTTGCGAGAAACCGGCGAGGAAGATTCTTTCACTGGGAATGCCGCGCTTGTTTTCGCGGGTAATCAGGTGACGAATCGCCTCCCGCGAAGCCAGCAGGCCGACCTCATCGACCTGGCGGCTGGTGCTTTCCAGCGAAATGATGTCGTACCAGGCCGGCATGATGTAACCGTTGTTGCAGGTGACACGAATTTCCGGCGCATGTGGAAAGATGAAGCGGACGCCGGGTGCGTCATCCAGCCCCAACTCCGGCACCACCGGCACAAAATCCGAACCATCCGCCCCCAGGCCATGCAGCCAGATCACCGAATAGCGCGGATTTTCAGCACTTTCGAGCTCAATGGCGGGTAACAGACTTTCCATTTCAGCATCCTCCAGGTCAGGCTCGGCGGCTTTGGTTGCCGGGAAAAGTACATCGGTAAAGCCAAAGTGCGATAAATCACGCATCCGCATCGGGTACAGCGTGCCGATCAAATGATCGCATTCGTGCTGCACAACCCGCGCATGAAAGCCTGAAACCGTGCGATCAATCGGCTCGCCGGAAGGATCAAAGCCCTGATAGCGAATCCGCGAAAAACGCGGCACTTCGCCGCGCAGGCCGGGCACCGACAAGCAGCCTTCCCAGTCGAGTGCTTCCTCGTCACCCAGCGGCGTGATCTTCGGGTTGATCAGGATGGTTTGTGGCACGGCCTCGGCATCCGGGTAGCGCTCGCTTTTCTCAAAGCCGAAAATCACGACCTGCAAACCAACGCCAATCTGCGGCGCGGCCAGGCCAACCCCGCCGGCTTCGGCCATCGTGTCGAACATATCCTCGATCAAGGCTTGCAGCGCCGGTGTCTCGAAGTCGGTGACAGGTCGGGCATGCTCAAGCAAGCGCGGGTCACCCATGCGAAGAATTGTTCTGACAGCCATCAAGGTATCCTTGTGATTTCGACGATGGGCAAGTTTATGGGATACGGCATGCGCAATGTCATAGTTAGCTGGCTTAAAAGCCTGTTTTCAGCCAAAAAAGTGCCTCTTTCAGATATTGAGCAGGCTCGTCGGCTGATTGTTGCGGTTGACCGCGGCGGTATTCCGCTCAATCCCGCCAAGGTCAATGCCATTGCCCGCAATATCGGTCTTGAAGTTTCAAAAAATGCCAAGGTTGAGGAAACCATCGCACGTCTGCGTAACGCCGTTGCACGGGCGGCGCGCTGATAGGTTCAATCGGAGCCAATCAATGCTCAATCGGCTTGAAGCCGGGATCCGCAAAATACTGGCCATATTTTTCCAGCGCCCCGATCACCTGCACCGCACCATCCTGACGCTGGCCGGTTTTAGTCTTGCCGGCCATTTGCCCGGCCCCTTCCAGCAGTTCGGCCACAATCAGATGCAATTGCTGGTCAGCCTTCGGGTCGAGCTTGCAATTGGCCACAATATTGCCCACCTCGTTCTCCACCTTTTTCGCCAGCCCGGCATAGCCGCGCTGCGACAGGCGGTTTTCGTGAATGGCGTGGAGCGAGCCGGCCATGGCCTGACGGATATTGCCCATTGCCAAACGCAAAGGCGCATCGGTAGCCCATTTCTGGCCCGCATTGAGTTGCAGCGTCACGGCGGTGGTATCCGGTTCATGTGAATGCCCGTGAGCCGCGTGGTCAGTCGCAGCAAGCGGCGTACCCGCGATGAAAAGACACATTGCACCGACTACCCATAGTTTGTTTTGCTTCATTTTCAATCTCTCATTCACTTGTAATAATCAAAACACACGGGCTGTTTGTCTCACCCAAGCTGTATTTTCTCGCCATAACCGGTCATTTCCAAATAACCACTCCCCACTTCCCGCTCCGCCGCCAGCAAACGCACGGCGCCTTCCCAGTAAATCGCCCCGGTCGAACGCCGGCTATCAAGTTCCTGATCGTCCATCAGCACTTGCAATTGAAAAATCCGCTGCTCGATGCGCACTCGCCATGCCACCGGATAAGTGATGCCGGTGCGCGGCGAGCGCCAGTAACGCAGCGGCTCGAAAGCAACGGCCGCCGGCGGCAAGGTCCGGGTGCTGCCGTCAGCCTGGCGCAAGCTGGCCGCCGACCACATGGCCGAATCAGCCGCGCCGCGCAACCGGAAAGCCATCAAGGCACTGCCATCGGCCAGATTAATCCCGATCCAGTCCCAACCCTGGGCGCCCTGGGCCAGCAGTTCGCTCGACCATTCATGGTCAAGCCAGGCCTGCCCGGTGACCGCTTTGGTCTGCCCAGCCAGCGTCACACTGCCATCGACCTTGAGCTGCGGACGACTGTAGTAATAGCTGGCGTGACGCGGATCCGGCGCCTTGGTGCTGAAACCCGGCATCCCCGTTGAGCATCGGCGGGCCGTTCGGAACGAGCTTGAGCGCATAGGCAAAATCGGCGCTCCGCACCACGGCCCGGTAGCCATCGGCCTGCTGCTCGAATCGCCAGTCGCCGACCCAGACTTGGGTCTGATCGGTGGCGAATCCGGCCCGGCCAAAACCAACGCGGGCCGAACGTTCGTCGTGACGCAGACGCCCGAGCGCCGGATCGGCAATTGCGGCATGGGCAAGAATGAGCTGGCGCGGCGCAAAGGCGCTGGCATTGCTTTCGCCGATGCCGGTGCGAACACGGAAAAAGGTGGTCTGAAAGCCCAGCGGGCTGCCGTCCGGCAAATTCAGCCAACCGGTGGCGTACCACCATTCGGTGCGGAAATCCGGGTGCGCGCCGTGATCGGCCGGAAAACTCAGCGGTCGACCCGGCAACACCGGGGCAAACGGCACGGCCGCTTGAGCCGCCACCTTGAAAGTGCTCAGACTCGCCAGCGCGATAAGAAAGTCGCGACGCTGCATCACCAGTCCTCGCGCACTGCCAGCACCGCATCCTGACGCATGGCCTGACGGCCGGCGAGGACAGCGGCCAGCGCGGCCAGCAGAATCAACCCGGTCGCGAACAAGGCCAGCGACGCCCAGGGCACATGCAAGTCCATGCTCCAGTGAAAGCTTTGGCGATTGACCACCTCGATCAACACCAGGCCAATCGCGCCCCCCGCCAGCAAGCCGGCCAGCACCCCAACGCCGGCGGCCAGCGCGCCTTCCTGGGCCAGCATCCAGCCGATCTGGCGGCGGGTCAGGCCGAGATGGCGCAGCATGCCGAACTCCCGGCGACGCGCCGAGGCCAGCGCGGCAAAACTGGCCGCCACGCCGGCCAGACCGATGGCAATGGCGACGGCTTCGAGCAAATAAGTCACCGCAAACGTCCGGTCAAAAATCCGCAAACTGAGCGCCCGGATTTCGCCCGGCCGGGCGATTTCGAGCACGCCGGGCCCGGCCATCGCGGTCAACGCTGCGGCCACCTGATCGGCATTGGCCCCGGGGGCCAGATCAATTGCCGCATCGTTGATCAGCCGATCTCCGGTCAAGCGACGGTAGTCATCCAGATTGATCATGATGGCGCCAGTTTGCCGTGAATAGTCGCGCCAGACGCCGGCCACAGTCAGCTCAACCAATTTGCCGGCGAGCGGCAAGCTGACTTTCTGGCCAACCCGCCAGCCATAAATATCCAGCATCGCTTCCGAAATCCAGATTGCCGGCTGTTCCCCCTGCCGCACCGGGCCAACCAGCGGCAAATCGCTGCCATTGGCCGCAATCGGGCGGGCGATCAGCGCCACCGGCGCTTTTCCGGCGGCCAGCCGCAAATTGTCGTGGCGGGTGAAATTGCTGCGGTCAACGCCATTTATTGCCGAAATTCGGGCTTGCAGGGTTTCGTCGAGATAGCCGCTGCTCTGCGCCTGCCCGGCACGCAAATAAAGATCGGCCGGGAGCAACTGGTAAAGCCATTGATCGACCGAATCACGGAACGAGGCGACCATGATCGCCATCGCCGCCGCCAGCGCAACGCTGGTCAACACCCCCGCCGCGGCAACGACGGCATGGCTGGGCGCGGCACCCAACCGGGCCCGGGCCAGACGGGCCGGCACCGGGCCGCGATCCGGCAAGAGACGGGCGATAGCCGCGGCGAGCGCTGGCAGCAACATGACGCCGCCCGCCAGCAGGCAGGCTACCGCCAGATAGCCGCCCACCGGCAACCCATCCTGGGCGGGAATGGCGCAGGCGGCCAGACTAGCCAGCAGCAAGCCCAAACCTAGCCAGGGGTGGCCGTGGCCGCCGAGCAAGGCCGCTTCGTCACCGGCCTTCAAAGCTTGAGCCGGCGATACCGTGGCGGCTTCGCGGGCCGGCAGCCATGCCCCGGCAACCCCCGCGAGCAAGCCGAGCGCGACATAAATCACCATCACTTGCGGCTGAAATTGCAGCGTTGGCTTCAAGCCGGAAAAATACCCGGCGCCCAGATCACCGCCGAGTAAAGCCAGTGCGCCCCAGGCCAAACCATGCCCGAGCATGACGCCAACGATGCCCCCGGCCAACCCGACCATGGCGCCCTCGGCGAGCAGCCAGCCGAACAGGCTGCGCCGAGCCAGCCCGAGCGCCCGCAAGAAAGCGAATTCACTGCGTCGGCGCACCACCGACAGCGCCTGCGCCGAAAAAACGAGAAAGCCGCCGGTCAGCAAGGCAATCGCCGCCAGCAGGGTCAGATTGACCCGATAGGCCCGCGACAGGTTGCCGGCCTGATCAGCCGCGGCCTCCGGCACTTCGATCAGCACGCCGGCCGGCAGGATGGCCTGCAATGCCGGGCGTGCCTGGTCGGGCATCACGCCCTCGGCCAGCTTCAGGTCAATCCGGGTCAGCCGGCCAAGCTTGCCAAAATGCGACTGCACGGCGGCGATATCCATCACGGCCAGCTGCCGGTTTTCGGCGACTCCGGGAAGCTCACCGGCAATCTTGAAACTCCGGTACGCCGTCCCGGCCTGAAACTCGATCTCGTCGCCCGCCTTCCGGCCCAGCGCGCTTTGCGCGGCGCTACTGAGAAAAACACTGTCTTCCGCCAAGGCGGCCAGCCGTTCTGCGGTCGACGCCGGTTTTGGCAATAAAACCGGGGTTACGCGCGCGAGTGCGAAGAGGTCGATGCCGAGCAGTTGCAAGCTCGGCAGTTCCAAGTTCTCTTCCGAACCCGCCCGCTTGACCTGCAGCTCAAGGATCGGGCTGGCTTCGGCCACCTCCGGGCGGCTGGCGAGCAGCGCATAGACATTTTCGTCAAAGCCGCCGCGCGGCCCGACCACTTGCAGATCAGCCTCACCGACCATTGCCCGCAAGCCCCGCCCAAATTCGCTCAAGGCCGCTTCATGCACGGCCTGAACCGCCATCCCCAGCGCCACGCCAAGAACGATGGCGATAAATGAAAACAGCGTCGCCATCCGTCGCCGGGCCAGCGAACCGAGAAAAACCGGCGCTAATATCACGCCTGCAATCCGTTAGTGGTCAGGCGCAGGACGCGATCTGCCGTCGCTGCAGCCTCCAGCGAGTGAGTAACGAGAATGCCGATGGCCCCGGCCTGACGGATGCGCTCGGCGAGCAGTGCCAGCACCTTGGCGCCGTTCGCCGGGTCGAGATTGCCGGTCGGTTCGTCGGCCAGCACCAGGCGCGGCCGATGCACCAAAGCGCGGGCAATCGCCACCCGCTGCATCTCTCCCCCGGAAAGCTCGCGTGGCCAACTCGCCGCCCGCTCCCCCAGCCCCACGGCATCGAGCAACTGCTGCGCCGGCTCGTCGGCACTGGCGCCTTGCCGGCCCTGCAACCACAGCGGCAAGGCGACATTCTGACGCACCGTCAGATGCGGCAAGACATGAAAAGCCTGAAAGACAAAGCCGAGTTTGTCGCGCCGCAGACGGGTCAGCGCATCCTCATCCAGCCCGGCGTAAGCGATGCCGTCCAGGACAAGCCGACCGCCGTCGGGTCGATCCAGACCGGCAATCAGATTGAGCAGCGTCGATTTACCCACCCCGGATTCACCGACAATCGCGACATATTCGCCGGCCTTCAAGCTCAGCGAAACCTGCTGCAACACCGGCCGGCCATTGAATTGGCGCGATAGACCCTCGATTTCAAGCATGGGCAACCTTGGCGTGCGCTAGCAGCCTGGTCAGTTCCGGCTCAATCGTCCGCTTCCTGCTCATGCCTCGCCGATTCGCCATTCCGTCACTTCCTGAAAGCGCCTGACCACGACATAGGATTTGATCCTGATGCGGATCAAGGCGCAGGTCGGCGAGGCGGCAAATGCCTGCAGGGCAGGGTGCCTGGCCAGACAAAACGCCCGGCAGTCGCTGCATTCCTCGCCCAGCACTTCTTCGGCAACGCCTTTGGCGGTGATCGCAATGGCTTCGTCGAGATCGCTGCCAATGTTTTCCCGGTTGTCGATAAAAATCGCCACCCGGGGATTGGTCATCAGGTTCTCGTACTTGAGGCGGCCACGCTCGGTCATCAGCAAGAACGATTGCAGATCCTCGGTTACTGAAAACGCCATCAGGCTGGTGTAGGGCTGACCACGGTTGTCCGTGGCCAATACGGCGTACTTCTGCGATTCAAGCAGCTGCTTGACGATCGATTGGATGGCGTCGGCGTCGTTCATGCAGTCAGTTTCTACGCGCCGCCCGGACCATCAATCGAAAGATAAAGCTTGTCGATTTCTTCCTTGGCCTTGACCTGATGCGTCACGTCGTACTGCACACCGAGGTAGTAAATAACGTTGTTTTCGCGGTCGACCAGCGGACGGATCGATAAACGGTTAAAAAACAGTTCGTTGTTCTTGCGGTAATTGCGCAGCGTGACCGTGCACGGCTCATGTTTGGCCATCGCCTCGCGGATGGTTTGCAAACCCGGCTGCGCGTGGTCCTCGCCCTGCATGAAACGACAATTGCGCCCGAGAATTTCTTCCTGCGAGTAACCGGAAATATCCTCGAAAGCCTTGTTGGCATAAACAATCGGCGCATCGGGCAGATCGGGATCGGACAAGGTCACCCCATTGACGCAGGCATCGAGAATCTGGGTCAGCACGAAAGGAATCAAGCCGCCATCTTTATCGGTTACGAACATGTCAGTACCTCCTGCGGAATTCGATTGTTGAAAACGGTGGTCGGCACCGCCAGGCGTTTAATCGTCATCCAGCATTTCCTTCTCGATCAGTAGCTTCAATTTTTTCATGGTGCGTTTGACGCCTTCCTGCAAGGCCAGCCGAATCAGCTTCTCGAATGGGCGCATGCGGGGCTCGACCTCATAAAGATCAAAGGTAAAACTCAGCCGGGTCGAGGCGTTGAGGTTGTCGAATTCATAGGTAGAACAGTAGGGCGCCGTGACACCCTTGAAGACAATTCGCTGGTGCGCTATGAGTTCGACGACCTCGAAAGTCGATTCGGTTTTGTGCCCCTGATCGACCCGGACCTGGCTGGCCTGATAGCCCGGCTGGATCGGCCCGTCCGATAGTGCTTTGAGGGAAATCACCTCGGGCGACCAGCGGGGATAGTTGGCGACAAAATCCAGCGCCACGAAGCGGTAAACCTGCTCGATGTCTTGAAAGACCAGTACGTGAGACTTTGCAGTGATCAATCTTCAACCTCCCTCAATCGCTAAAACTGACGGCTGCTTCACGGCGGCTCAGCGCTCGTTCGGTGGGATCATCGCACGATATGCGTGCCAGGTTGCGTGCCCTAAAATCGGCATCGTCACGACCAGACCGATGAAGGCAGTGGCAAATCCAATACCGGTCAACGTAACAATAATCAGCGCCCAAAACAGCATCGGCAACGGGTTCCGAGCGACGCTGGCTAGGCTGAGCAACATCGCGGTAATCGCATCCTGATTGCGGTCGAGCATCAACGGCACGGCAACGACGCTGATCGAAAAGATGAAGCTGGCAAAGCAGCTGCCGATCACCAGATAGGCGATCACGAATTCTGCATTCTCAAAGGCCAGCAGCTCACGCATGAAGTCGGCCGCGGTGGGCAAGCCGCTGGAGTAGAAGACCGCAAAAACCACCATCGAAGCGCGGGCCCAGATCAAAAACACCACGCCGGTGACCAATGCAAAGATGGATAAATTGGACAGGTTGGCCCGCCAGATGGTCAGCGTCGGCGCCAGGCGCGGCACTTCACCCGCTTCGCGCTGGCGGGAGAGGGCGTAGAGGCCCATCGCCAGGCCGGGGCCGAGCAGCATGAAGCCGCCCATCAGCGCAACCGTCAGCGAATAGGCGTTGCCGTAAAAGAAAACGATCGCCCAGCCCATCAGGGCGAAAACAATTCCGTAAAACAGACTGGCCGCTGGTGCCGCTTTCAGATCGGCGAGGCCTAGCGCCAGCCAGCGTAGTGGGGCGCTGATAGCAACCGGGCGGATGGCAGCCAGGCTTGCTTCGATGGAAACAGCGGCTTGCGGCAGGGTATCGGGCGAATTGTGGGTCATTTTCATTTCCTCCTTATTTGTCCTAGACAAACAAGAAAATGAAAAGTGCCCTACTTTGTTAAATTAACATCAGGCGGCAAAGGGGTATCGCCATGCAGCAGTGCTGCGAGAAAGCTTTGCGCCGGCAGGGAGAGCAACTTGCTGCGCAAATGCACCACGCTCCACGGCCATTTGAGCGGGAAACCCGCCACCTCAAGCACGGCTAGCCCTTCAGCGCCCAGCTTGTCGCCCAGGGCATGGCGTGACAGCACCGCCAAGCCCATGCCGCTCGCCACCAGCTCCCGAATTGCCTCATTGCTCGCCAGCGAAAGGCGCACCTTCAACTGAATACCGCTGGCCGCGGTGTGTTGATCAATGGCGTGGCGCGACCCGGAACCCAATTCGCGAAGGAGGAATGGCTCTGCTGCCAGCGCCGCCAACGTCACCGTCTGACCAACCGCCCAGTGCGTCGCTGGGGCGATCACCACGTGCTCGTTATCGAGAAAAGGGTGGGTGACGATATCGAGGTCATCCGGCGGATAGGACATGATGTAGAGATCATCCTGATTGCCGCGCAGGCGCTGGACGATTTTCTCCCGGTTGGCGATCTCCAGTTCAATATCGATCTCCGGATAACGCTGGCAAAACGCCCCCAGCATGCGCGGCAAGAAATACTTAGCCGTGGTCACCAGCGCCACCCGCAGGCGGCCTCGCTTCATGCCTTTCAGAGCATCAATTGCCGACTCGAAACGATTCCACACGTCATCCAGCGTACGCACGGTGGCCAGCAATTCGTCGCCGGCTGCGGTCAACACGATTTCTCGGCCAATTTGCTCGAAGAGGGGCAGCCCGATGGTGTCGGCGATCTGGCGAATCTGGATCGATACCGCTGGTTGGGTCAAATGCAAGGCCTCAGCCGCGCGCGTAAAACTGCCCAGACGCGCCACGGCGGCAAAGGTTTCGAGCTGACGAAAGGTAATACGGCGACGCGGCATATAAGTCCAGACAAATGATTAACGCAAAATTGTTAATTGGATTTTATGCGCGTTCGCCACGATAGTGAAGTTGCCCCGGCGTTCGGGAGCCACCTGATCAATCTGAATACCTTGAAGGAGCAGCATCATGCGTCACTACACCACGGACAGCCCGGAAGCCAGCGCCCGGATTCTTGCGCTCGCCCTGTTGGCTGACGGCGCCATCGACCTCAGCGAACTGAGAACCCTGCAAAGCCACGACATTGCCAAACGTGTCGGGCTTGATGACTTTCACTTTGACAAAGTGATTCAGGAGTTCTGCGAAGACGTGTTCAGCGTCGCTGAAAGCACCAAATCCGGCCATCTTGAACTCTCGCCTGAAGCCATCGAGCAGTTGCTCGGTGACATTCACGACCCGCTGCTGCAGGAGAAAGTGCTGCGCTCGATGCTCGATATCGTGAACGCCGACGGGCGCCTGGCCGGCAGCGAGGCAATCATTGTCTCTAAGGCCATGCAACGCTGGGATCTGGACCTGCTGCGAACAGCGCATACCCCCATTCCGCAGGTCAGACGCGTCGCCCGGCTTTAATCAACCGACGGCCGGTGGCACGACCACCGGCCGTCGTCAGCGCTTTACAAAATTAACGGATCAATAAAATGCCCTTCGAGCCCGTCATCCTTTTTTTCCTGCTCGGGCTGTTTGCCGGTGTCATCCGTTCAGATTTGAAAATCCCCGGCGTTCTCTACGAGTCAATCAGTATTTTTTTGTTGCTCGCCATCGGTCTGAAGGGCGGCGTTGAACTGGCGCGCTACCCGCTTCACGAATTTATCGGCCCGGCCCTCTGGGTGGTGGCGATTGCCACCCTGATTCCACTCGCCGCCTTCCCCATTCTGCGCCGCCTCGGCGGACTGCCGCGGGCCGATGCCGCCTCCATCGCCGCCCATTACGGCTCGGTCAGTGTCGTCACCTTTGTGGTGGCCGGCACTTTTCTGGCAGGCATCGATGAGCCAGCCGAAGGCTACATGATCGTTTTTCTTGTCCTGCTCGAATTTCCGGCCTTGATGATCGGCGTAGCCCTGGCCCGCTACGGCAAAGGCAATACCGCCTGGGGGCATCTGCTGCATGAAGTGGTTTCAGGCAAAAGCATACTTTTATTGATCGGTGGTCTGGTCATCGGCTGGGTCGCCGGGCACGAAGGCATCAAGCCACTCGACCGGCTGTTTTTCGATCTTTTCAAAGGCTTGCTGGCCATCTTCCTGCTCGAAATGGGCCTGGTCGCCGCCAGCCGTCTGGGCGACCTACGGCGCGCCGGGCCGTTTCTCCTCAGCTTCGCCATCGTCATGCCGCTCTGCGCCGGCCTGCTGGGCATCCTCACCGCCCGCTTCATTGATCTATCGCTCGGCGGCACCGTGCTTCTCGCCACGCTCTACGCCAGCGCCTCCTACATTGCCGCCCCCGCAGCAATGCGCATCGCCGTCCCGGAGGCCAACCCGGCACTCTCGGTCGGCGCGGCGCTGGGGATCACCTTCCCGTTCAATTTGCTGATCGGCATACCGCTCTATCACTGGGCAGCCCTGCAGTTGAGATAGCCAGCGGCGGAATGCTGCGGTCGACGATCAAATCAAGCATATTTCCACCACTTAACGTTCGCTTAATCTCGTGAACAGATACTTGTTGATCACTGATAACGACTGGCTTCAATGAAATTCCGCTTGCCTACAAACGGCTTGAGCAGCAATACGCTGATCCTGCTGGTCGCCCTGTTTATCTCGGCCAGCTGCAATCTGACTTTCTTTGCCAACATCCTGAACACCTACCCGCTGTTCAGCTATAAAGCGCCTTATCTGGCTTCCCTGGCGCTGTCGTTTGTTGCGATCAACGCCCTGATTTTTGCCTTGTTCAGCTTCGCACGCACCACCAAGCCGGTCCTGATCGGCCTCTTGCTGCTTTCCTCCCTGGCTGCCTACTTCATGGATAGCTACGGCATCGTCATCAGTGACGAAATGCTGCAAAACGCAGCTCAGACCAATGCCGCCGAGACGCGCGACCTGATCACCGGCAAGCTCCTGATCTACGTGCTGTTGCTCGGCGTTCTGCCCGCTGCCCTCATTGCGAAAACCCCGCTCCGCTGGCGAGGTTGGCGGCCTGAACTGCTTTCCCGCATCGGCTTGATCGGCCTGCTGCTGGCTATCATCGCTGTCCTCGTCATGACATTCAGCAGTTTCTACGCCTCCTTCCTGCGCGAACACAAGTCATTACGCAGCTACGCCAATCCGTCCTATTTCATCTATTCAGCCTTCAAATACGCCAATCAAACCCTCGCGACCAAGCCCACCGGAGCGCTGGCCGTGATGGGGGCCGATGCGAAAATTCCGAGCACCGACCATACCCGTGAACTGATCGTTGTCGTGGTTGGCGAAACAGCGCGCGCTGACCGCTTTTCAATGAACGGCTACAGCCGCGAAACCACACCGCAACTGCAGGCGGCGAAAGCGGTCAGCTTTTCCAACTACTGGGCTTGCGGCACATCAACGGCAATCTCGGTGCCGTGCATGTTCTCGATGACTGGCGCGGAAAATTTCGACTTGAAATCAGCCGGGAGCCAGGAAAACCTGCTCGATGTCCTAGCCCATGCCGGGGTCAACGTCATCTGGCTGGACAACAATTCAGACTCGAAAGGGGTCGCCATTCGGGTGCCCTACCAGAACATGCGGTCGCCCGCAGTCAACCCGCTATGCGACGAGGAATGTCGCGACGAAGGCATGCTGATCAAGCTGCAGGATTACATCGACAGCCACCCGACCGGCGACATCTTCATCGTCCTGCACCAGATGGGCAATCACGGCCCGGCCTATTACAAACGCTACCCGCCGAACTTCGAGAAATTCCGCCCCGCCTGCAAAAGTAACGACCTCAGCCAGTGCAGCAGTGAAGAAATAGGCAACGCCTACGACAACGCCATTCTTTATACCGATGATTTCCTCGGCAAAACCATCGACTTGCTCAAGCGAAACGACGAGCACTTCGAAACAGCACTCTTCTACCTCAGCGACCATGGCGAATCACTCGGTGAAAAAGGGGTCTATCTGCACGGCTTGCCGCCAGCCATCGCACCTGATACCCAGTTGCATGTACCCGCCGTCATCTGGCTTGGCAGCGCCTTCCATGATGCCGATATGCCATCCCTGCAGAAGAACCGTCACCACCGCTTTACGCACGACAATCTGCCGCACACGGTCCTTGGCTTCATGGAAATCAAGACCACGCTCTATCGTCCTGAACTCGATATCCTTCACTGCTGCAGGACAGCGGAGTAACTCAGCCGGGGCAATCAGAACACGGAGACAATCCTCCTTAGACATCTCTGTCTAAAACCAACGCAAGATCAATTTGTGACTCAACTAACGAAAGTTAGACTCTTGATCATCACAGTTAAATACATGCCAATCAAAAAAGGCCGATCAAAAAATCGGCCTTTTTATCCAACGAAATCCAGACTCAGGCTGGAAGCGACAGTTTGTATCAAATATCGATACGCGCATTCAAGGCATTATTTTCAATAAACGCGCGGCGGGGTTCGACCAGCTCGCCCATTAATGTCGTGAAAATTTCATCAGCGGCAATCGCGTCGTCGATCTGGACACGCAGCAGGCGACGGACTTTCGGGTCCATCGTTGTTTCCCACAACTGCGAGGGGTTCATTTCGCCCAAGCCTTTGTAGCGCTGCTTGCTGATGCCGCGTTCAACTTCATTGAGCAGCCACTTCATGGCATCGCCAAAGTTGCTGACCACCTGCTTTTTCTCGCCGCGCATCATGTAAGCACCGGCACCAAACAGGTCAGCCAGTGTTTCTGCCGTGCGCCGCAGTTGCATGAAATCACCGGAAAGCAACAGGTCCTCGTCGATCAACCCCACTCTCAGATTGCCGTGGTGCATCTTTTCGATACGCAGGGTCCAGCGTTCCTGAATATCGTCATAACGCGGCACCACGCGAATGCCGGCTGCCAGGTATTTGGTTAACCGATCGGCACTCGCCTGGGTGGTTTCTTCGGCGCTTAAATCCAGCGTCACATTGTGCTGAACCAGTGCCTTGAGGACGACGGGATCAACCAGATGGGTGATGCGTTCGATAACAGCTTCGGTCAACAGCCAGGAACGGGCTAATTCTTCGAGTGCCGAACCGGTAATCGGCTCGCTACCGGCGCGCGGCAGCAGGCTGGCATCGTCCATCGCCATGCGTAGCAGAAACTGGTGATATTCCTGATCGTCCTTCAGGTAACGCTCGGTCTTGCCGTGCTTGACCTTGTAGAGCGGCGGCTGGGCGATATACACGTAGCCGCGCTCGATCAGCTCCGGCATCTGGCGATAGAGCAGCGTCAGCAGCAGGGTACGGATGTGCGCGCCGTCCACGTCCGCGTCAGTCATGATGATGATGCGGTGATAACGCAGTTTTTCGATCTTGAATTCGTCTTTGCCGATGCCAGTGCCGAGGGCAGTGATCAACGTGACGATCTGCTCGCTGGAAATCAACTTGTCGAAACGGGCTTTCTCGACGTTCAGCACCTTGCCGCGCAGCGGCAGAATGGCCTGAAATTTGCGATCACGACCTTGTTTGGCAGAGCCGCCGGCGGAATCGCCCTCGACGATGTACATCTCGCACAGCGCCGGATCCTTTTCCTGGCAGTCAGCGAGTTTGCCCGGCAGACCAATGCCATCCAACACGCCTTTACGGCGGGTTAACTCACGGGCACGACGCGCCGCTTCCCGAGCACGGGAAGCTTCAACAATCTTGCCGGTAATGATTTTGGCGTCAACCGGACGTTCCTGCAGGAAGTCGGTCAGCTTTTGGGCGACCACTTCTTCCACTGCCGGACGGGCTTCGGAAGAGACCAGTTTCATTTTGGTCTGCGAAGCAAACTTGGGATCGGGCATCTTGACCGACAAGACGCAAACCAGACCTTCGCGCATGTCGTCACCGGCGATTTCGACCTTGGCTTTCTTGGCGATCTCGTGCTCGTCGATGTACTTGTTGATAACCCGCGTCATCGCCGCGCGCAGGCCGGTCAGGTGCGTACCGCCATCGGATTGCGGAATATTGTTGGTGAAGCAGAGCACCTGTTCCTGATAGGAATCGTTCCACTGCATCGCCACTTCAACGCCAATCGTCACCCCGGTATCGCCAACCTTGGCTTCACCCGCCGAATAAAAAATAGTTGGGTGAAGAACCGTTTTGGAGCGATTGATGTACTCAACAAAGCTCGTGACGCCGCCGGCAAAAGCAAAATCTTCTTCCTTGCCGGTACGCTGATCAATCAGGCGAATGCGCACACCGTTGTTGAGGAAGGACAATTCACGCAGACGCTTGGCAAGAATTTCATAGTGAAATTCGATATGTTCAAAAATTTCCTCGTCGGCGAGGAAGTGAACTTCAGTGCCGCGCTTCTCGGTATCACCCATGATCTTGAGCGGCGAGACCTCGACGCCATCGATCACTTCGATCAAACGATCTACCGCGTGACCACGGCAAAATTCCATTTGACGCTTTTTGCCATCACGACGAATGGTCAGACGCAGCCACTTCGACAAAGCATTGACGCAGGAGACACCAACGCCGTGCAAACCACCCGAAACCTTGTAGGAATTCTGGTTGAATTTGCCGCCAGCGTGTAATTCAGTCAGTGCAATTTCAGCCGCTGTTCGCTTCGGCTCGTGCTTGTCATCCATTTTGACGCCGGTCGGGATACCCCGGCCGTTGTCGGTGACGCTGATCGAATTATCGATATGAATGGTGACGACGATGTCGTCACAATGACCCGCCAGGGCCTCGTCGATAGAGTTGTCGACCACCTCGAAAACCAGATGGTGCAGGCCAGTGCCATCGGAGGTATCCCCGATGTACATGCCTGGACGTTTGCGTACAGCCTCCAGGCCTTCGAGGATCTGGATGCTGGATTCGCCGTAAGCCTGATCGACGTCTTGGGGGATGATTTCTTCATTCATTACTTGTGTTCCACGTGAAACTTTTTCTTTTAATTCAATAATCAAATACGCATCGGCATGATGACGTACTTGAAGCGCTCGTTGCCCGGCACGGTGATTAGCGCGCTGGAGTTGGCGTCGTTGAAACTCCATTGAATTTCATCGGTTTGCACGTTGTTTAGTACGTCAAGGAGATATCCAACATTGAAGCCGACATCGATGGCATCACCCGTGTAGTCAATCTCCAGTTCTTCCTGCGCCTCTTCCTGCTCGGCGTTGGCGGCGATCAACTTGAGGCTATTTTCGCCCAAAACAACGCGTACACCGCGGAATTTTTCATTGGTGAGAATTGCGGCACGATTCATTGCCTGCATCAGCAGCTGTCGGCCGACCTTGACATGGTTCTTCAGCGTGGCTGGCACAACCCGCTCGTAATCAGGAAATTTGCCATCAATCAGCTTGGAAACCAGCACGACCGAACCAAAAGCAAAACGGACCTGATTTGAAGCCAGCGTGATGTGCAATGGCTCGTCATTGTCGACCAGCAAACGATTCAGTTCGAGCACAGTCTTGCGCGGCAGAATGATTTCCTGACGTGGCAAATCGGCTTCAATCTCAACACTGGCATAAGCCAGGCGGTGGCCATCGGTTGCGACGGCACGCAGTTCCTTCCCTTCAACCAACAGCAACAAACCGTTCAGGTAGTAACGCACATCCTGGGCAGCCATGCTGAACTGGGTCTTGCCCAATAACTGGCGGAAAGCTTTTTGCGTAATCTGGAAGTCCCGAGTTTCGCCTTCCGTAATGGTCATGCGCGGGAAGTCGTCCGCCGGCAGCGTTTGCAGACTGAAACGACTTTTGCCGGAACGAACCTGTAAGCGCTTGTCTTCAAGCACCAGGCTAACTTCGTTGGCATCGGGCAAAGAGCGAAGAATTTCCTGCAGCTTTCGCGCCCCAACCGTGACCGCGCCATCGCCTTCTCCGCCCGCACCGGTTGTCGCGGTAGTGATCTGGATTTCGATATCGGTCGCCAACAAGGTCAGCTTGTCGCCACGTTTTTCCAAAAGCACATTGGAAAGAATGGGCAAGGTATGACGGCGTTCAACAATGCCCGATACCGACTGCAAAGGTGCAAGAAGGGTATCTCTATGGGTTTTGATAAGAACCATATATTAAAATCCTAAGTAGACTATATCGAGAACAATTCTGTGGATAACAATAAGTTTTTGTTTATTTTCAGGTTGTTAGAATGATTTATTCATTCTTCAAAAAGCCGTTAATTGCCTGTGGATGAAATCTGGACAATTTTCGCACAAAGTGGAAACCCCCAGATAACTCACAATTCATTGACATCATTTTCACAGCCTTATCAACAAGGCTTTAACCTTTCAAGACCTGTAAAAGGACATGCAGATCGTGATTGAGTTCGCTTTCCTTGAGGCGTAGCGAATCAATCGTTTTTACAGCGTGAATGACAGTGGTGTGATCACGACCGCCAAAAGCATCGCCAATTTCCGGGTAACTATGCGAAGTGACTTCACGGCATAGCCACATCGCCAATTGACGAGGGCGCGCGATGGCACGTGTTCGCTTTTTGGAAAAAAGTTCGGCTACCTTGATCTTGTAGTAATCAGCGACAGTTTTCTGGATGTTGTCCATGCCCACATTTCGAACTGAGCCAATAATGTCTTTCAGTGCTTCCTTGGCCAAATCCAGCGCAATGACGCGACCATGGAAGGATGAATAGGCTAAAACCTTTTTTAGCGCACCTTCCAGCTCGCGTACATTCGACCGTAAGTGTTTGGCAATGAAGAAAGCCACTTCGTCATCGAGGTGCATACCTTCGGCTTCAGCTTTTTTCTTCAGAATGGCGACCCGCATTTCCAGCTCTGGCGGTTCGATCTGTACGGTCAAACCCCAGTCGAAGCGGGTAACCAGCCGGTCATCCAGACCATTGATATCCTTTGGATAGGTATCGCAGGTGATGATGATCTGCTTGCGGGCTTCAATCAGCGCGTTGAAAAGAAAGAAAAATTCTTCCTGGGAGCGGTTCTTGCCATTGAAGAACTGGACATCGTCAAGCAACAGCACGTCGAGCGAACGGTAGTTTCGCTTGAAACTGTCGAATGACTTTTGCTGATAAGCGCGCACAACATCTGAGTAATAGTCTTCGGCATGGACATAACGGACAACTTTTTCCGGCGATTCGGCCAAAATTGTATTGCCGATAGCATGAATCAGGTGTGTCTTGCCAAGGCCGGCCCCACCGTAGATAAACAAGGGGTTGTAGGCGGCGCCAGGGTTGTTGGCGACCTGAATTGCAGCAGCCCTGGCCAGATCATTGGCTTTGCCGACAATCAGATTATCGAAGGTGAATGATTGAAACAGCCGCGACTTTTCAAAATTGCCGTTTTTGTTGCGCGGTTTTTCTGCGCTCGAAATAGGCTTGCTTGACGATTCAGGCGGTCTTTCAACGGCTGAATCACTACGCATCGGTACCGCCTTGGCGCTACCAATGACCAGCGAAATAGCAACCGGGGCCGAAAAAAAGCTGTGACTGTATTCTTCGATGCGCGATAGATAGCGATCACGGACCCATTTAAGAATGAAACCATTGGGTGCGATAAGACGTAGTCCCTCTTCGAGAGCGACCTGTTCACCCTCAAGCCTGAGCGGCTTTATCCAGGTATTGAACTGCTGCTCGGGCAATTCCTGCTCAAAACGCAGTAAACAGGATTCCCAAAAACCGGCCATTGATGAATTGACTCCTCCCGACCAGTCGTTGAATATTGCTGGCGGCGTTAGTATTTGATTTAATGAATTATTTTGTAACAATGTTGGCAGCCTGAGGGCGCCAAAGAAGGCAGGATTCTACGCCTCATCCACAAGCTTATCCACAGCTTTAGGAAATAATTGACCTTGACAGCTCACCATCTATCAAGGTGTAATTACGCGTTTTTCTCAGCACATCAAGGGATTTCAACATGAAACGCACGTATCAACCGTCGGTCGTGCGCCGCAAGCGCACACATGGCTTCCTGGTTCGCATGCGTACCAAAGGTGGTCGTGCAGTTATTGCTGCTCGCCGCGCTAAAGGTCGCACACGTCTGGCCGTTTAAACCGGACGTTCGGCGAGGTGGAACAAACCTTCGCCAGACGCTATCGCCTGACAAAAACGGATGAGTTCTCATCCGTTTTTGGTTTCAGGAAGGCGATTCGCGGGAAATTATTAATGCTTCACTATCAGCCAAGGGCAGCCGGTTTAACCGAAGCACGTCTGGGGTTGGTCGTTGGCAAAAAACTGCTCAAAAGATCGGTTGACCGTAACAGAGTCAAACGTATCATCCGCGAACGGTTTCGTTGTTTGCGAACGACGTTGCCAGCTTGTGATTTTGTCGTTCGTCTGGCCGTAAAGCCGGGAGCACTGGATGGCAAGTTGTTGGCTGACGACTTCGTTGCTTTGCTGGAAAAACTGCGACGGCCAAAACCGAAGCGGGAAGAATGATGAAATGGCTGTTGATTTCCCTGATTCGGGTTTATCAATATGCGATCAGCCCTTTTCTGGGGCGAAGCTGTCGGCATTACCCGAGTTGTTCGGCATATGCGGTGGAAGCAGTAGAGAAACACGGTGCCATCAAGGGTGGCTGGCTGAGTGCTAAACGCATCAGCCGCTGTCATCCCTGGCATCCCGGCGGGTACGATCCGGTACCCTGATTTGAAAATGCTTGATTACATAGGCAGTTCATGGACACTCGACGCCTTATTCTGGTTCTGATTTTTACTTTCTCCAGCTTCATGCTGTGGGAAAGCTGGCAGAAATATAACCAGCCGAAACCGGCAGCGAATGCTGTAGCAACAACTACCCCAGGTAGTGCTGCGCCTACGCCTTCCGTTTCCTTGCAGCCCGGTAGCACCGGTTCTGCTGCACCCGTTGTTTCCGCAGCGGCCATTGCCCCGGTCGGTGAAACTTTTATCGTCAGCACCGACTTGCTGAAGGCGACCATTTCTGCGCAAGGTGGCGATCTGGTTGAACTTGAGCTGCTCCGGTACAAGGAACACGGCAACAAGGACAAGAATTTTTTCCTGTTTGAAGCCAAGCACCAATACATGGCTCAAAGCGGCCTGATTGGCGAAGGTCTGCCGACCCACCGCTCAATCTTCAAGCGCGTTGAGGGACCAACGGAACTTGCCGAAGGCGCCAATGAATTGAAGATTCGCCTTGAAGCAGATGCTGCCGATGGCGTCAAAGTTACCAAAATTCTGACCTTCAAACGGGGTTCGTATCTGGTTGATGTGGCTTGGGAAATTGCCAACGGCAGTGCCAAGGCATTTGCCCCGCACGCTTACTTCCAGCTGCAGCGCAATGACGTCGCACCGGAAGGTGAAACCATGATGGTTTCCACCTTTACCGGTCCGGCGGTTTATACCGATGCCGAGAAATATCAGAAGATTGCCTTTGGCGACATCGCAAGCGATAAAGCCAAGTTTGCCAAGACAGCCGATAACGGCTGGCTGGCGATGGTGCAGCACTATTTTGTCTCGGCCTGGGTGCCGAAAGACAAGACGCCGCGTGAGTACTACATGCGCAAGCTGGAAGGTGGCAACAGCTTCCAGGCTGGCCTGATTGTGCCGGTCGCCGAGATTGCACCGGGCGCCAAGGGTGAAACATCAGTCAGTCTGTATGCCGGTCCGCAAGAACAGGCTGCGCTGAAGGAACTGTCACCCGGGCTGGATCTGGTCGTCGATTATGGCTGGCTGACCGTCGTTGCTGCGCCTATTTTCTGGGCTCTGCAAGCGATCCACGGCATCGTCGGTAACTGGGGTTGGGCGATTATTGTGCTGACCGTCATCCTGAAAGGCATCTTCTTCCCGCTCTCGGCTGCTTCCTACAAATCGATGGCCAAGATGAAGCTGCTGACGCCGCGCCTGACTCAGTTGAAAGAGCGTTTCGGTGACGACAAACAGCGTCTGAATCAGGAAATGATGAAGATGTACCAGACCGAAAAGGTCAATCCGCTCGGTGGCTGTCTGCCGATTCTGGTACAGATTCCCGTGTTCATTGCGCTTTACTGGGTGTTGCTCGGTGCGGTTGAAATGCGTGATGCCCCCTGGACGATGTGGATTCACGATCTGGCTTCACCTGATCCCTACTTCATTCTGCCGGTCATCATGATCATTTCGATGTTCGTCCAGACCAAGCTGAACCCGACGCCGCCGGACCCGATTCAGGCCAAGGTGATGATGGCCATGCCCTTGATCTTCGGTGTCATGTTCCTCTGGTTCCCGGCTGGCCTGGTGCTGTATTGGGTAGTCAATAACATCCTGTCCATTGCCCAGCAATGGCAGATTACCCGGATGATCGAATCTGGTGGCAAGGCCGCCAACGACGCCAAGGCTTAAGCCTGAAACGATTGCTGCCATCGCCACGGCCCCCGGTCGTGGCGGTGTTGGCGTCATCAGGGTATCGGGCAGCGATTTGCTGCCCGTTGCCCTTGCCCTGACCGGCAAAACCCCCAAAGCACGTTACGCCACGCTGGCCGATTTCAAGGCTGCCGACGGCAGCACCATTGATAGTGGCCTGCTGCTCTACTTTCCCGATCCCAATTCCTTTACCGGCGAAGATGTCCTTGAATTGCAGGGCCACGGCGGACCGGTCGTCATGCAGATGCTCTTGGCGCGCTGTCTCGATCTCGGGGCACGCTTGGCCGAACCCGGTGAATTCAGCCGCCGTGCCTTTCTCAATGGCAAGCTTGATCTGGCGCAGGCTGAGGCCGTCGCTGACCTGATCGACGCTGCAACAACCAGTGCCGCCCGTTCGGCGGTGCGTTCGCTGCAGGGTGAGTTTTCCAAAGCCATCCACAGCCTGACCGATGAATTGATCAACCTGCGCATGCTGGTTGAGGCAACGCTGGATTTTCCCGAAGAAGACATCGACTTTCTCAAGGCGGCCAATGCCTTTGGTCGGCTGGAAACCCTGCAACTCAAGCTGGCCGAAGTTTTCGACCGGGCAGGGCAGGGCAAACTGCTTCAAACCGGCCTCCACGTCGTGCTGGCTGGCCAACCGAACGTTGGTAAGTCCTCCCTGCTCAATCGGCTGGCTGGCGACGATCTGGCGATTGTCACGCCCATTGCCGGGACAACGCGCGATGCACTGCGGTCAACCATCCAAATTGAGGGAATTCCGCTTCACATTATCGACACGGCAGGTCTGCGCGAAACTGAAGACGAGGTCGAGAAAATCGGCATCGAACGAAGCTGGCGAGAAATCGAGCGAGCGGACGTGGTGCTGCTCCTGGTCGATGCCCGTGCGGGTATTGCCGAGGCTGACCGCGAAATTCTGGCACGCCTGCCTGAGCGCCTGAAACGAATCACGATTTACAACAAGATCGACCTCAGCGGCAAGCCGGCTGAGCGCCACGACGAGCCGGATACGACCGCAATTTCCCTCTCGGCACGTTCCGGCGTGGGTATTGAATTACTACGTCAGGAACTGCTGAATATCGCTGGATGGCATCAGGCAGAAGATGTCTTCATTGCCCGTGAGCGCCACCTGCGTGCTTTGGCTGCGGCGCAGGAACATATTGCAGCGGCGAGAAATGTCGTTGAAGGCCCCTTGCCGGCGCTTGAGTTGTTCGCCGAAGAACTCCGCCTGGCGCAACAATCGCTCAGCGAAATTACTGGCGAATTCACGGCCGACGATTTGCTGGGTGTCATATTTAGCCGGTTTTGCATCGGCAAATAAGGTTTTTCTTGTTCGTTTACCGGGGAAAACACGGCTGTTGATAACACTGTGAATAAACGCTGAGCGCTTTGGGGGTAAGGACGAGAATTGTCCACTACGCCAAATCTATCCCCTTTTCACCCACAGCTATTCAAGTGCTTTCTGCAGAGGCAATTTTTGCAATTAAGTCACTGTAAATAAAACAATATTTTTACTTATCCACAGAAGTGTTCGTTAGTTAGTGTTAACAGTAGTTTTATTTATAGTTCTTATATAAATCCAAGAAGAAGCTTTCTGGCCTGAAAACTATTTAAAAATCTTCGACCTCAGCCTGTTGATACTTGTTACTGCTGCTTTCTTTACTGGCGCTAATGATGCAGTTGTGGGTGGCGGTGGACTGATCCAGATACCTGCGTGATTTACCGTTTACCCTGCTGAATCGGCAGCAACCCTTTTTGGCACCAACAAATGCGCCAGCGTGGTCGGCACCTTGAATGTGACCGGGCGTTACGCCCGGCAAGTGAAAATGCAGTGGCGAATGATTCTGCCGGCGGCCCTGCAACTTTTGTGTTTTCCTGCTTGGGCGCCGTTGACTGGTTGCCGAAAGATGCCATTCGGCTATTAATCTTGTAGTTGCTGATCGTTGCTGCGGTCTACGCGCTAAAACACAAATATTTTGGTCCGATGCACCGGCAATTTGCGTGGAATATCTTGCTACTTTTCTACTAAAATTCAGACACTTCCTTCAAGGACAACGTTATGCGTGTCACGCTTGTTCACCCCGCCGGTTTCAATTTTGTCCCCGGTCAGCCCGATTTTTCTGTCCTTGCCAACCGCATGCCGCCAATCGGCATCATGCAACTCGCCAGCTGGCTGGATAAACACGGGCATGAGACTGCCTTGCACGATTGCCTCGGGCCCTACGCGCCGAAGACGATCGCCGAGAATGCCGAAATCGTGCTGGCGACTGATCCCGAAATGGTCGGTTTTTCGGCCACGACTTCGGGATTCATGGATGCCATCGAAATCGCCACCTATATTCGTGAGCGGCGTCCGGAGATAAAAATTGTTTTCGGCAATGTTCATGTCTCGTCGCTTGGGGCGCCCGTTCTTGAGGAATTTCTGGAGATTGACTATCTGGTGATCGGCGAGGGTGAAGGGGCGCTGCTCAATCTGGCCGACGGCAAGCCGCTGAAGGAAATCGGCAACCTGATTTACCGTGACGAACAGGGCAAGATTGTCGTTAACCCACGGCGCGACCGCATTCTCGATCTCGATGAACTGCCGTTCCCGGCTTACGAAAAGCTGGCCGGTTTTCCGCACGCCTATCATCTGCCGCTGTTCGCCTACGAAAAGCGTTACGGCGCGACGATGATTACCTCGCGTGGCTGTCCCTACACCTGTTCCTTCTGTGACCGCACGGTGTTCGAGCGCCTCTACAAGACCAATTCGGCGCAATACACCTACGACCACATGAAGTACCTGCGTGACAACTTCGGCGTTTATCACATCAACATGTACGACGATCTATTCACCGCCAAGAAGCAGCGGGTGATGGATTTGTGCGACCTGTTGATCGAAAACCCGCTCGGCGTGCAGTGGAATTGTGCGATCCGCACTGGCCATACCTCGGACGAGATGCTGGCCAAGCTCAAGCAGGCGGGCGTGCTGATGGTTTCGATGGGGATCGAATCAGCCGATCCGGCGATGATGGAGCGGCACAAGGCCGGCGTCACGCTGGATGCAGTGCGCGATACGGTGCGGCAGATTCACGAGGCCGGCATGCGTGCCAAGGGCCTGTTCATTTTCGGCATGCCCGGCGAAACGCCAGAAACCGTCAAGACGACCAGCGATTTCATTCTGTCGCTGGAGCTTGATGAAATGAACATGACCAAGTTCAGTCCGCTGCACGGCGCGCCGATCTGGGACGAGTGCGCCAGCAATGTTTCCGGGGATTTCATCGAGGACTGGCGTCTGATGAACTGCCTGAACTTTGTTTTTCTGCCCAGCGGTTTCAGTTCGCGGGAAGAGATGGATGCCCTTTACAACTGGCACGTCCGGCGTTTTTACGACAGCAAGGGCTATCAGCGCCGCTTTGCCAAACGGCTTTGGGCGCATCGCTGGAGTTTGTGGCATGTCCTCAAGCATCTGCCGGAGACCATTGCCGCAGCCCGCTACTTCAGTGCCAACAAGGCAGAGCTGGAAAAAGCCAAACGTGAATTCAAGCTGCATCCGCGTCAGCCGGTCGGTATGCAACCTAGGCTCAGTACGGATTTGCAGGTGGATAACATCGTTTCGATGTCGCCAATCAAGATTTCCCGGCGCGATGCCTTGAAAGCGGTTGTGCTGCCGGATGAGGAAAGTGCTTCCTGTAGCGCGTCGCCTGTTTTGCAGGCGGCGGTATAATCTCGGCTCGCGGAAACTAGATGAATAAACAGCTACATGAATAAACAGCTCGTTTTTGGCCATTTTTGTCGGTTGACCGTAGCACTCGCTCTTTCGGTGCTCGTCGGCTGCAAAAATACCGATACGAAGCCCGACGAGAACAGCCCGCCCGAAAACCGCAAGGAAGCCGCAACCCGAAGCGGTTTTGCCTGCTGCAATCTGCACTATGAAGGGGACTGGATCAGCGATTCCAATCTGGCGCAGCTGGCGTTCATTCCGGCCGGCACACGGATCAACGTCAAAAAAATTGACGGTTATCGGGCTTACGTCGAGGTTGATGGCAAGCCGATGCGGTTGGGTCATGACTATGGCCGGGAGCAGGAAACCACGGAACAATGGGTGAACAAGCTGGTGCTTGTGGAAGACCCCAGGTTGAAAATTGCCAAATACCCACCCGCCATTCGCAAGGCAATCGAGGCCGGCAAACTAATGAAGGGCATGACCAAAGAACAGGTCATCATCTCGGTGGGCTATCCGCAAACCAATGAAAATCCGAAACTGGATGGGCCTTACTGGCGTTATTGGTGGTCGAGTTACGGCCCCTATTACGTTTATTGGTCCGCCAACAAAGTAAGCAAGATCGACGGTCACTCTGAAACAGTGGCTTCCATGACCTATAAAAACAAATAACTTTAGCCACCACAGAAAATTCGATAGGGATTGGCCAATGGAACAACAAACAACCGGGATGACGCCGCAGGATTGTGATGTGCTGGTGATTGGCGGCGGGCCAGCCGGCACGACGATTGCGCCATTGCTGGTCGAAAAGGGTTACCGGGTTGTGCTGCTGGAAAAAGCGCGCCACCCGCGCTTCCATGTCGGCGAATCCTTGTTGCCGGCCAATATGCCGCTTTTTGAACGAATGGGCATTGCTGAAGAAGTAAAAGCCATCGGCATGGAAAAGTGGGGCGCTGAGTTCATATCGCCGCAACATGGCATGGCACAAACCTTTCATTTTGCCGATGCCTGGGACAAATCTCAGCCCTACGCCTATCAGGTCAAGCGAGCCGAGTTTGACGATGTGCTGATCCGCAACGCCGCGAAAAAAGGTGTTGAGGTGCATGAATGCTGCAAGGCCAAGGCGATCGATTTTCTGCCCGACAACAGTGGCGCGGTGATTCGCGCTCAGCACGACGATGGCCGCGAGCAAACCTGGAAAGCGCGTTTCGTCGTTGACGCCTCCGGCCGCGACACCTTCCTGGCCAACCGTTTCCAGATCAAGCACCGCAATCCGAAGCACAACAGTTCAGCCATTTACGGTCACTTTTCCGGCGCCATCCGGCACGATGGTCAGGCTGAAGGCAATATCAGTATTTTCTGGTTCGAGCATGGCTGGTTCTGGTTCATTCCGATGATGAACGACGTCACCAGCATCGGCATGGTGACCTGGCCGTATTTCATGAAAACCCGAGGGCAGCGCAGCATTGAACAGTTCCTGCGTGACGGCATTGCGATGTGCGAACCGCTGGCCGAACGCCTGAGGATGGCGACGCTGGTCAATGAAGTCGAGGCGACCGGCAATTTCTCCTATGTTTCGGAGCGCAACCACGGCGCCAATTATCTGCTGCTCGGCGACGCCTATGCCTTCATCGATCCGGTGTTTTCTTCCGGTGTGCTGCTGGCGATGAACAGTGGCGTGATCGGTGCCGACGCAATCGATACCTGCCTCAGTAAGCCAGCGCAAGCGCCGGCTGCGCTCAAGCGTTTCGATGAATTGATGAAGCACGGTCCGAAGGAATTTTCGTGGTTCATCTACCGCGTCACCAACCCGATCATGCGCGACTTCTTCATGTACCCGAAGAACATCTTCCGGGTGAAGGAAGCGCTGCTTTCGGTGCTGGCCGGCGATATTTTCGGCAAGACGCCGATCTGGCGTTCGATCTGGATGTTCAAGCTGCTTTATTACATCGCCAACATGATCCAGCCGAAGCGCGCCTTCATGGGCTGGAAACGCCGCCGCTTCAACATCCGGCGGGTTGATGATACGGCGATGAATAGCATCTAGTGAGCCTGCAACTGCTGACCCGAGCCCTGAGCGCAGCCCCCGAATCCGACGTTTCACGTGAAACGGCACGGGCGTTGGGTGGCGCCCTGCTTGGTAACTGCGCAGCAATGACTTTGCCGGCCTGGCCGGTGCAACGCATTTTTGCCCCGATTTTCGGGTCGACCGCAGCTGTCATCGAAGAAACCTGGCTGACCGGCCTGTTACCGGTTTCAGGGCGCAGCGAAGGGATTGTCTGGTGTCGTTCGGGAAACCTGCTTTACGGCGTACTGGAACTGGACGAGGCTGATTTTGCTGGCGTCCAGGGTTGTTCGGCCCTGCAGGCGGCCAGTGCCGAAGCCTACCGGCGGATCTTCCGCTTGCTTGAAACGCAGCAATTGCCGCATCTCTGGCGCGTCTGGAATTACCTGGCGGCAATCAATCAGGAAACCGACGGACTGGAACGCTATCGCCAGTTCAACATTGGCCGGCAGGATGCCTTTCTCGAATGCCAGCGCGGCGCTACCGGCAATGTGCCGGCCGCCTGTGCCCTCGGTCTGGCTGGCGGGCCACTCTCGATTGCGTTCATGGCGGGTGATCAGCCGGCCGTGCCGCTCGAAAATCCGCGTCAGGTCAGTGCCTACAACTATCCCGCCGAATATGGCCCGCGTAGCCCGACTTTCTCGCGGGCGGCGCTGGTTTATCTGCCCGGCCAGGAAACATTGTTCATTTCCGGGACCGCCAGCATCGTCGGCCACCAGACGGTGCATCCGGGCGATGTTGTCGGGCAGTGCCGGGAATCACTGGCGAATGTGGCTGTGGTCGTTGAGGCAGCCAATCGTCTCAGCCGGGCGCTGCCTTACACCCTTACCGAGCTTGCCTATCGGGTTTACGTGCGCCATGCCGCCGATTTTCCCGCCGTCCAGACAACGCTGCTTGGCCTGATCGGTGCCGGGGCTGAAATTGTTTATGTCCAGGCCGATATCTGCCGGCGTGACTTGTTGATCGAAATTGAGGCGATGGCCTCGCACAGTTTGGTGGAGCGCGATTGATGGCGGCAATGACGATTAAAACCGGGGCCCGGTTAATGGGACTGGCACTGGCCAGTTTGAGCATGGCTGCTCAGGCCGCCGAGGAAAAACCGCTTTGGGAAGTTGGCGCCGGCGTCGCCGCTTTCAGCTTTCCGGCCTATCGCGGTTCCGACGAGACCAACAATTTCCTGATGCCGGTGCCGCTTTTCAGCTATCACGGCGATTTTTTCAAGGCTGACCGCCACGGTATTCGTGCCAGCTTTTTCGATTCCGACAAGCTTGATCTGACCTTCAGTATGGCCCTGTCGCCACCCGCCGCCAGCGACGATATCAAGGCGCGCAGCGGCATGCCGGATCTCGAAGCCACCTTTGAAATCGGCCCACAGATGGACGTCACCTTCTGGCGCTCCGCAAATCGGGCGCGCTTCGTCAAGTTGCTGCTGCCGCTGCGTGCCGCAATTACCGTCCAGGGTTCGCCGAAGGATATTGGCTTCGTTTTCCATCCCAAGCTGAACATGGACATCACCGATCTGCCCGGCATGCCCGGCTGGAATCTCGGCATGCTGGCCGGGCCGTTGTTCGGCGACAAGCGCCAGCACGCCTATTACTACAACGTGGCGCCGCAATACGCGACGGCAGCGCGGCCCGCTTACGAGGCCAATTCCGGTTATGCCGGCATGCAATATCTCGCCGCGCTCTCCAAGCGTTTTCCCAAATACTGGGTGGGCAGTTTTATCCGCTACGACAACCTGAGCGGGGCCACTTTTGAAGACAGCCCGCTGGTTCGCCAAAAAGGTTATTTTGCGGCGGGCGTCGTGGTGACCTGGATTCTCGGGGAATCCTCGATCCGCGTGCTGGTGGATGACTGATCAGCGACCGACGGGCAATCCGCTATGGATGGCCTATCAATATGTCGCCATGGTCCTTATCCCCGGCCTGTTTTTCCTGATCTGCCTGGGTTGGTTGCCGTTTGCGCTGCTATCCCGGTTTTTACTGCCCAAGCGCCTCGGCCAGCGCTGGGGTCGCTACATGATCAGGGATGGTTTTCGGACCTATCTCGACCTCCTTAGCCTGTGTTTTTCCTGTCGTTTCGATCTCTCTGAACTCGATCAACTGCATGACGAAGGTCCGCTGATCATCGCCGCCAATCACCCCTCGTTGCTCGATGCCGTCCTGATCGTTTCGCGCTTGCCGAATGCGGTCTGCGTCATGAAAGCGGCGCTGATGGACAATATTTTCTTCGGCGCGGCAACCCGGCTGGCCGGGTACATCCGCAACAACGCGCCGCTGGCGATGATTCTGAATAGCCGCGAAGCCCTGAAGGACGGGGCGCATCTGGTTATTTTCCCCGAAGGCACGCGCACCGAAAAATTTCCGCTCGATACCTGCACGGCCAGTACCGGGCTGATTGCCAGCCGTACCGGCATTCCCGTCCAGACTTTGCTGATCGAGTTTTCCTCGCCCTACATGGGCAAGACCCGGCGTTACCGGCCGCCCGAATTGCCGCTGCATTGCCGCATCCGGCTGGGTCGCCGCTTTGAGCCGTCGTCGGATGTGAGCGCCTTTACGGCGGAGCTTGAGGCTTATTTCCGGGCCGAATTAAGCCAAAAAACACCGTCCACCGCAGCACTGGCGATTTGAACCGACATTTCATGCCCACTCCCTCGACAACGCACCTGGTGCTGATTCCCAGCTACAACCCCGGCCCGAAAGTGCTGGCGACCGTGCGTGCGGCGCTTGCCCAATGGTCGCCGGTGTGGGTCGTGGTCGATGGCAGTAGCGATGGCAGCGATCAAGCCCTGCAGGCGCTGGCCGATGAAAATCCCGGCTTGAAAGTCATTGTCCTGCCGGAAAACCGCGGCAAGGGTTCGGCTGTGCTTGAAGGCATCACGCAGGCCGCGGCTGCCGGCTTTACTCACGCCCTGACGATGGATTCGGACGGCCAGCACCCGGCCGATCTGATTCCGGCCTTCATGGCCGCCTCACAGGCCCAACCGGCAGCGATGGTGCTCGGCAAGCCGGTGTTCGCCGCCGATGCGCCGGCCCTGCGGGTCAATGGCCGCAAAGTGTCGAACGGCTGGGCCAACCTGGAAACGCTGTGGATGGGGATTGGCGATTCGCTCTACGGCTTTCGCGTCTATCCGATTGCGCCGCTCAAACGCATCATGCTGGGTAATCGCTGGATGCGCCGTTTCGATTTCGACCCGGAAGCGGTGGTACGCCTGTGTTGGGCTGGCGTCCAACCGCTCAACCTCGATGCACCCGTGCGTTATTTTCGGGCTGATGAAGGCGGGGTTTCACATTTCCGCTACCTGCGTGACAACACCTTGCTGACCTGGATGCATACCCGACTATTTCTCGGTTTCCTGCTTCGTTTGCCGCGGCTCGTCTGGCGGCGCTGGCTAGCCGCTCACTGAGTGCATGATGCAAAAATGACTGATTCCGCTTCCCCGAATGCTTCCGCTGATGCTTCCCCGATCGCTGCGCTGAAATCCGATCCGCGCTTGCAAACCTATTTTGCCGGTGAGGAAGAACGCCGCGTAGCGACCCGCGCCATGTTCGATCAGGCGGCGGGTGGTTATGACCAGGCTGAACGGATTACGGCGCTGGGCAGCGGCGCCTGGTATCGGCGCGATGTGCTGCGGCGCAATGGCCTGAGCGCCGGGATGACGCTGCTTGATGTCGCCGCCGGGACCGGCCTGGTCGCCGCCGAAGGCTTTCGCCTGATCGGCCCGAGTGGGCGTCTGCTGGCGCTGGACCCATCGCCCGGCATGCTGGCCGAACTGCGCAAGAAGCTCGACGTGGAAACCATCGAAGCCTACGCCGAGTCGATTCCGCTCCCGGACAATCACGTCGATTTTGTCTCGATGGGTTATGCCCTGCGCCATGTCGGCGATCTCGATCTCGCGTTCAGCGAATACCTGCGCGTGCTGCGTCCGGGCGGTCGCGCCTGCATCATGGAAATCAGCCGGCCGCAAAGCCGTTTCGGCCAGATGCTGCTGCGCGGCTACATCGGCGGCCTTGTCCCTTTCCTCGCCCGCCTGCGGCGCAGCCAGGCTGACGTCAAACAGCTCTGGGAATACTACGGCGACACCATTGATCTCGCGATCGAGCCTGAGCGCATTCTGGATGCCATGCGCCGGGCCGGCTTTGTCGAGGTCAAGTGCGTCGTCACCTTCGGCGTTTTCCGCGAATATCTCGGGTGCAAGGCCTGATACCTCAGCCCCGTTTTTGGCCGTTTTTCCGGGTTGACCGTGGCCGCCGTTGTTTCCAGGATCACCGCATGCGCTTTTCGCGATGATCATTCAGTTCAAGCGCTGGCCAGGTCCAGTGGTGTTTTCCAGGGGGAAACAAAAGTCATGAAAAAATCCCTGCACCAGTTTTCTCTGCGTTACCTGATCGCCGATGCCGCGCCGCTTTCCCGGCGCGAACGCTGGAGCAGTGCTCTGGCCGGGTTTCTCGGCATGTTGTTGATGCAGGCCGTGCTTACCGTTGTGCCAGCCGGGCCGGGGCTCAGTTATTTGCTGGCGCCGCTCGGCGCTTCGGCAGTGATTCTTTTTGCTTTGCCGCACAGCCCCCTGGCTCAGCCCTGGTCGCTGATTGGCGGGCTGTTGATTTCGGCCATCATCGGCGCCCTTTGCGGCGCCTGGATCCAACCGACTTTTCTCGCCGTCGCTGTCGCGCTCGGTCTGGCGATCTGGGTAACCGCGCTGCTGCGCTGCATCCACCCGCCCGGTGGTGCGATGGCCGTGGTGTTTGCACTGGCCGCCCAGCAGCATCCGGTTTCGCTGCTCACCGCCGGTCTTAACGCACTGGCCGCGCTGGTCGCGGTGCTGGCGATCAATAATCTGCTGCCCGGCCGGCGCTATCCACAATGTATTCCGGCCGCAAGCAGCCCCAAGAAAGCCCACCCACCGCGCAGCAGCATTCGCCACGAAGACCTGCAACACGCGCTGGAAAAGCTCGACACCTATCTCGATGTCAGCGAAGACGACCTGGTCCGCATCTACGACCTGGCAACGGCTCATGCCCACCAGCGACACGATAAACGCTGCTCTGCCGACATCATGAGCAGCGAGGTGCTGAGCGTCGAGTTCGGCACCGAGTTGAACGAAGCCTGGGCGCTGATGAAGGAACACCATCTGCACGGGCTGCCGGTGGTGGATGCCGGCCAGCGGGTGATTGGCGTGCTGACCATGGAAAATTTCCTGCGCCACGTTCATGCCGACCCGGGGCAGGGGATTGGCGACAATATCCGCCGCCTGCTCCGCCCGACGCCTTCGGCTTATTCCGACAAGCCGGAAGTCGTCGGCCAGATCATGAGCCAACGCCTGGTGCTGGCTAAAACCGATACGCCGGTGAGTGAAATTGTCGGCCTGCTCACCGCCAACGAGCATCCGGCGATTCTTCCGGTGATCGATCACCGCCAGCGTCTGGTCGGTGTGTTGACCCAGACCGACCTGTTGGCGGCAATTTACCAACGCCATGCCGCCGCTGCGGCGAGGGTTTGAAGCTGAGTCGCCGTGCCAGCGGCCCAGCGTAAAATGCAGCCTCGCCCGCATCGCCCCCGCATTGCCCTCTCAAGGCCCCCAGCGCTCCACGATGAATACCACTGAAATTTTCCTGATCGCAATGACGATCATTTTCACCGTGCCCTACCTGATCTGGCGGCTCGGCCGAACCGATTATTTCGCGCCACTGGTCGTCGTCCAAATCATCACCGGCATCCTGCTCGGGCCAGGCATTCTCGGCCGGGTGTTTCCCGACTATTACAGCTTCGTCTTCAACCCGGCGGTGGTTCAATCCCTGAATGGCATTGCCTGGTGGGCGGTGATGTTGTTCGTCTGCATCGCCGGCATTGAGCTCGACCTGAAAAAAGCCTGGGCGCACCGCCGGGAAAGCAGTATCACGGCCGGGCTGGCGCTCGGTACGCCGCTGCTCTTCGGTTGCCTCGCCGCTGCCGGCATGCTTGCGGTCGACGGCTGGATGGGGCCAAAAGCGCTGACCTGGCAATTCGTGCTCGGCGTCGGCATGGCCTGCGCGGTGACGGCGCTGCCTATCCTGATTCTGTTGATGGAAAAACTCGACGTGCTGCGCCAGCCGATCGGCCAGCGCATCCTGCGCTACGCCAGCCTCGACGACATCGCTATCTGGGGCGTGCTGGCGCTGATCCTGATGGACTGGGAACGGGTCGGCAAACAGGTGGCTTTCCTGCTCGCCTTTGCCCTTTTCGGCTACGGCTTCCGTCAATTGATGCGCTGGCTGGGCGAGCGCGACCGCTGGTACGTCGCGTTGATCTGGCTGGCCGTATGCAGTTTTGGCGCTGACTGGGCCGGCCTGCACTTCATGGTCGGCGCCTTTCTGGCCGGGGCGATCATGGAAGCCGAGTGGTTCGACCAGGCACAAATGGACTTGCTGCGCCACCATGTGCTGCTCGTCATCATGCCGGTTTTCTTCCTCAGCACCGGCCTGCGCACCAACTGGACGATGGGCGGCGAGGCGGTCTTCGTCGCTGCCGGCTTGCTGCTCGTCGCCTCGGTGGCCGGCAAGCTGATCGGCGTTCATCTCGCCGGCCGCATCCTCAAATGGGCGCCCGGCGAAGCCAGCATCATCGGCTGGCTGCTGCAAACCAAGGCGCTGATCATGATCATTTTTGTCAACATCCTGCTCGACAAGCAAATCATTACCAGCGAAGCTTTTACCGCGCTATTGTTGATGGCGATTGCCAGCACCATGCTGACCGTGCCGATGGTGGCGCCGAAGCTGGCGCGGTTGAAGGAAATCATTTTCCGGACCAGTTGAGTGCCGGCTTGCCGAATGAAAGAGGGCGAAGATCATGAGCACAAACGACACTGTTGAACCCGGGCGCGAAGCAATCGATGCGCTGCTTGAGCCCACCATGATCGAATTCGGCGCGAGCTGGTGCGGCCACTGTCTGGGCGCGCAGCCTCTGATCGGTGAAGCGCTGGCCGCTTATCCACAGGTTCGGCATCTCAAGATCGAAGATGGCCCCGGCCGCCGGCTCGGCCGCTCGTTTGCCGTCAAGCTCTGGCCAACGCTGATTTTCCTGCAGCAGGGCAAGGAAGTTGCCCGCCTGGTGAGGCCAAGCGAGGCCCAGGCCATTCGCCAGGGTTTGCAGCAAACTTTGTGATCCACCCGGCCTTGCGGCCGGGCAGCTATTCGACCAGGTCGCGATAGGCATGCCACGAGGCGTGGCCGAGAATGGGCATGATGATGACCAGCCCGAAGAGCAGCGTGGCAAAACCGAGCAGGGTCAGGGCAACGATGCAGGCCGCCCAGAGCAGCAGGGTGACGACATTGCCGGCAAAGGCACTCAAGCTGGTCAGCACCGCTCTGGTTACGCCGACTTGCCGGTCGATGATCAGGGGCAGCGAGACGACGCTGATCACAAAAGAAAGCAAGGCCAGCATGGCGCCGAGCGCCAGCCAGGTCATCACGACACCGCCATCATTGCCGTCTGCCAGGGTACGGCTGGCCAACTGGAATATGTTGCTGCCTGAAGCCTCGCCCAATCCGGCAAAGGCCATCGCCGAGGTTCGTTCCCAGATCAGGGTGAGCACGCCGAGCAGCAGGCCGAAAAGTGCAATCGATTTGCTGTTGCGACGGAAGACCATGAGCGAGTCGATGAACGTGGCCCGCGGCGTGCTGCCTTGCCGGCGACTCAGTTCGTAGAGTCCGGCGGCAAGTAGCGGTGCGATCAGAAAAAAGCCTGAGACCGCGACGGCAAAGAGGTGCGGTCGACCGATGCTGGCGAGCAAAATGAGGTCGCCGCCGATACCGAAAAGCAACCCGTAGGCAATGCTGGGCACGGGGTTTGCCCGAACATCCCGCCAGCCGGCGCTGAGCCAGGAAATAATGTGGGCGGGTGTGACCTGGCGAACGGACGGCACGGCGTTACTCAGATTTAATCGGTTAAAAGAGTTTTTCATTTGAATGTCTCCCTGACAGTAGTGTTATTGACCATGCCGTGCGGATTGGGTTCGCAGTTTTGGCCGATAAGACAATTTTTGCGGCAGTTGCCGCATTAGTCCGCTTCACCGGTCAGTCAGCTTGACGGCAATAGCTCGGGCGGTAAGACTAGGCGATGCTCAGTGCTTAAATAGTCAGCCGGCTGCGGTCGACCGGTATTCAAGCTGAAATTCGATTAATCGACGGCAAGAAATTGCCGCGTGCAGGAAAGGAAGTCATTCATGCAACTCGCCTTGATCTTCGGTATCGTCATTGCGGCCGGGGCGGTTATTTTTGCCCTGCAAAACAACATCCCGGTAACGGTCACGCTCGGCCTCTGGGGTTTTGATGGCTCGTTGGCGCTGTTGCTGCTGCTGGCACTCGGACTCGGCGTGCTGGTCGCCGGTCTGGTTTCGTCGCCCGCCGTGATTCGCCGGCAATGGGCGGTGTCGCGCCTGACGCGCCAGGTCAGCGATCTTGAAAGCCGGCTGGCCGAACAGGAAAAGCGCAACCTTGAACTGGCGGCGAATCTTGCGGCAGAGCGTGCCACCAGGCCGCAGCCCGAGCCGATCGATGCGCCACCCGAAAAGCCTTATTTCGGCCTGCGGACGCTGCTGGGCGGAAGCCGGGAAACCCCGGCGCCTGCGCTCGACAAGCCCGGTTCTGGCGATTCGACGCCATGATTTTTGCGCTCATCATCGCAGCCATTGCACCTCGTCCGCGGCATTGAACGATGCGCGTCGTGGTTCAGCGAGTGCGGGAAGCAGCGGTTGCGGTCGACGGCCAAATCAGCGGAAAAATCGGCCACGGCCTGCTGGTGCTGGCGGGTTTTGAGGCTGCGGATGGCGAGGCCGATCTGACCTGGATGGCCGGAAAAATAGTTCGCCTGCGGCTTTTTGCTGATGCAAACGGTGTGATGAATTGCAGTGTTCAGGAGGCCGCTGGTGACATTCTGGCGGTGTCGCAATTTACGCTTTACGCCTCGGTGAAGAAGGGCAACCGGCCCTCATGGAGCCGGGCAGCGCCAGGGGAGATTTCCCAGCCACTCTTTGCGCGCTTTGTCGAAAAGCTGGCTATCGAGTTGGGCAAGCCGGTGCCGAGCGGCGTGTTTGGCGCCGATATGCAGGTCAGCCTGATCAACGATGGCCCGGTGACCCTCAGTATCGATTCGCGAGCGCCGGAATAGCAGGGATTTTCGGCCCTACGGTCGACGGCAAAAAAAGCCAAAAATCGAAGCGATTGCCTGGTCAATCCTTGATGCTGAAAAGTACGCCCGGGTAGCCCTCGGCACTATTTTCGTGGCTGAAAACCTCGTTGATCTTGAATTCCAGATCAGTCAAAGCACCGTATTCATCAGCGAATATTTCCTTGATACGGAGGATTTCCGGCAAGGCTTTCTTGAGAGCGACCATCAGGGCCGGATCAAAATGTCGGCCGCTTTCGGCTTCGATCAGCTCAAGCGAATGCTCGACAGAAAATGCCGGTTTGTAGGGGCGCTTCGATAACAGGGCGTCGAGCACGTCGGCCAGGGCGACGATTCGTCCCTCAAGCGGGATCTCTTCGCCTTTCAGGCCGAGTGGGTAGCCGCTGCCATCCCATTTTTCATGGTGCGAGAGCGAAATTATGCGTGCGGTTTCGAGCAGTTCATTGTCGTGTTTGCCAATGATTTCGGCACCCATCAGCGGGTGCTGGCGCATGATTTCCCATTCGTCGGCGTCGAGCTTGCCCGGTTTGAGCAGGATGGAGTCCGGAATGCCGATCTTGCCGATATCGTGCATCGGCGCCGTGCTGAACACGATATCGGCCGCCTCCGTGCCCAGGCCGTGGGCTTCGGCGATCAGGCGGCTGTAGTGGCTCATGCGCAGGACGTGGTTGCCGGTTTCGTTGTCCTTGAATTCGGCGGCCCGACCAAGGCGCCGGATGATCTGCTGGCGGGTGGTGATCAGCTCATGAGTGCGTTGGCGCACCATGCGCTCCAGTTCGCGTCATTGATCGTAAAGGGCAAGATGCGTCCGCACGCGCGCCCGGACGATGGGCGGGCTGATCGGCTTGGTGATGTAATCGACGGCCCCGAGTTCCAGACCGCGTTCTTCATCCTCAACACTGGTCATCGCCGTGACGAAAATGATCGGAATCCGGCGCCGATCCGGGTTGGCTTTGAGGCGGCGGCAGATTTCCAGACCACTGAGACCCGGCATCATGATGTCGAGCAGGATCAGATCGGGCGGATTGTCCGAATAGACAATCTTCAACGCCTTCTCGCCCGAGGTGGCAACCCGGATGTGGTAGTCGGCGGCGAGGACTTCGGTCAGCAGATCAATGTTATCCGGGATGTCGTCGACAACCAGAATGCTTTGTTTGGGGAGCAGGTTCGACATTTCTTCTCCGGTCAAGGATTCAGTAGGCGGGATAGTTGTTGCAGGGTGAGGCTGGCTTCTTCGAATTCATAGCGGCCGATCTGCCGTGCCAGTTGTTCGGCCAGCGCGGGTTCCGCCAGCTCGGTCAGCCAGCCCGATATTTCATCGAAGTAGCGGGTAGCCGTGGCATCGTCATTCTCGAGGAGCTGTTGCAGCTGTGAAATTGCGTTGCGTCGGGTCGCCTCGTCCGGTTCGGCATGAGGCGATCTCGGCGCGGCGTTCTCGGTCTGCAGGGTCATGGTGAGAATAGGCTGGAGGACGGATGCAAGTTGATTGATCATCCCTGCGATGTCTGCTGCATTCGCAGTCTGTTCGGGTTTTGGGTTTGCCTCTTGGTCGGCTTTTAGGCGATCTTCTAGTTGGCCGGCCAGTGTCGCCAGGCGATCTGCGCCGATGTTCCCGGCCAAACCGCGCAGGGTATGGCTGGCGAGGATCAGTGTCGCGCTATCGCCTTGCTCACGGGCATGCGTCAGGCGTTCGATAACGTCGCGCTGATTTTCCTGGAAGCGGCCAAGCAAACGTCGATACATCTGGCGATTGCCGCCCAGGCGGGCGAGGGCGGCAGCGCTGTCGAGTTCGGGCAGGGCCGGCGGGCTGACGGGTGGCGCCGCCGACGAGTCCGGTGCATCGGCTGGCGTGCCCAGCCAGCGGGCCAGCGTTGCGTGAAGGACGGCCACATCGATCGGCTTGGGAATGTGGTCGTTCATCCCCGTGCCCAGGCAACGTTCCCGGTCGCGGGGCAGGGCGTTGGCGGTCATGGCGATGATCGGCAGTTCGTGCATCTGCAATTCCTGGCGAATCCGTTGCGTTGCTTCGTAGCCATCCATCACCGGCATCTGGCAATCCATCAGCACCAGATCGTAGGCCGTCTGTTGAATCTGCGCGATGGCCTCCTGGCCATTTTCGGCGAGATCAACCCTCAGCCCGAGGGCCGCGAGCATTTCCTCCGCCAGTTCGCGGTTCACCTCGTTGTCCTCAACCAGCAGCACTCGCTGGCCGGCAAATTTTTGCGTCCTGGCGGCCGGTAGCGCCCGTCGCTCGCTGACGCTGCCCGGCTCGCAGTGCAGCGCATAGACAATGCTGTCGAAGAGCGAGGACGGTGTGACCGGCTTGCCCAGCACTGCCCCGATTTGTTGTTGTCCCAGCGCACTCAGGAGTTCGTCCTGATCGTAGGCCGTGCACATGATCACCGCTGGTTCGGCCTCGCCGTTCATGCCGCGGCGAATTTCGCCGAGCAGCTCGACGCCGTCCATATCCGGCATTTTCCAGTCAATGATGAGCAGTCCGAAGGGCTGCCCGGCCTGCTCGGCAGCGGCTATTTCGGCAAGCGCCCGGGGGCCGTCGGCGGCGAGCTGGAAGGGCATCTCCAGGCTTTGCAGGATGTGGGCAAATATTTCGCGAGCACCGGCATTATCGTCAACCACCAGGGTGCGCAGCGAGTCGGGCAGGCCGATGCGGCGGGGTCTTTCCACTTCGTCGGTGGGGAGTTCAAAGGGCAGCTCGAAGGCAAACTTGCTGCCTTGGCCGGGCTGGCTGCTGACACTGATCTTGCCGCCGAGCTGGTCGATGATGCGTTTACATATCGACAGGCCAAGGCCGGTCCCGCCGTATTTGCGAGTGGTCGAGGTGTCGGCCTGGGTAAAGGCGGTGAATAACTGTGCCTGTTCTTCGAGCGACATACCGATGCCGGTATCGCTGACTTCAAACCGCAGCACGATCCCGCTCTCATGTTGATTGAGGCGCTTGATACTGACGGTGATATCGCCGGCTTCGGTGAATTTGATGGCATTGCCGACCAGATTGAGCAGCACCTGGCCCAGCCGCATTGGGTCGCCAATCAGGCGGTCGGGGATTTCCGGGGCGACGTCGAAGAGCATTTCGAGGCCACGCTCCTGCGCTTTCAGCGTACTCAGATCGGCGAGGTGCTGAAGGGTGGCGTCGAGGCTGAACGGTGTGCGCTCGAAAAGCATCATGCCGGCATCGATTTTCGACAGATCGAGAATGTCGTTGATGATGCCGAGCAATCCCTTGGCGGCGTTATCAACCTTGCTGAGATAGTTTTTCTGCCGCGGCGTGAGCTCGGTTTGCAGTGCGAGGTGGGTCATGCCGATGATGGCATTCATCGGGGTGCGGATTTCGTGGCTCATGTTGGCGAGAAAATCGGCTTTCGCGGCACTGGCTGATTCGGCGGCGGCCCTGGCCCGCTCGGCTTCACGTTCGCCCTCCTTCTGGGCGGTAATGTCGACGATGACGCCGATCAGGCCTCCCGGCGTGCCGTCAGGCGCCCGGAAGCCGTTCACCGAATAAAGCATGTCGCGCAGGCTGCCGTCGGCTGCCTGCATCGCTACTTCGCGGGTTGTCCGGCTGCCCTCGGCGATGATCTGCTCATCCTCGGCCTGATAAGCCTGCCGTATTTCTGCCGGTAGATAGTCGAGATCGAGCACCCGCTTGCCGATAAACGATCCCCGGCCAATCCCGAAAAACGTTTCGTAAGCGCGGTTGCAGCCGAGGAAGCGGGTGTGCGCTCCCTTGTAGAAAATCGGGTTGGGAATGGTGTCGAGCAGGGCTTGCAGGAAAGTGAACTGGCGGATCAACTCCATTTCGATTTCGCGGCGATCGGAGATATCGAGGACGGTAATCAGCAGCGAGTCGAGCTCGCCGCTTTCGTTGCGGACGGCGGCAATCTGGACATCGCCCCAGCGGGTCGTGCCGTTCCGGTCGAGAAATTCAAATTCACTGCGCAGCCCGGTGCTTTGCCCGCCTGCAATGTCATCCAGCGCCCGTTTTATTCGCTCCCGTTCTGCTGGCGGGAGCAGCGGGGCATCCGGTTGCTGGAGCAAGGTATCGATCGGGTAATCAATGAAATTGGCAAAGGCGCGGTTAACCAGCTTCGGTCGGTGATCCGGGCCGAGGCTGACAATGCCGACCGAGGCATTGTCGAAAATGGCCCGGAAGAAAGCCTCCCGCGTTTGTAGGCTTTCCTGGCTCTGGCGCAAGGCCAGCGTGCGTTCGGCAACCTTGTGTTCAAGCTCGGCATTGGCTTCTTTGAGCGCCTGGCGGCCATTGCACAATTGCTGCCGCATTTGCTCCAGCGTGCTGGCCAGTTGGGTGATCTCTCGCCAGGGGGCGTCGGTGCTGATTGGCTGGTCAAGGTCCAGCCGGCCGATGCGCTCGCTGTCGTCGGCCAGCGCGGCGAGCGGTTCGCCAAAGCGCCCGGCGACACGAACGGCGACCGCCATACCTAGCATTACGGCAAGCACGGTGATCAGACCGAGCAGCCAGAGATCCTGTCGGGTAATCGGGACAAAATCACTTTCCGGTGCGACGGTCCCGAGCCAGACCTGGTGCCCGTTGCTCTGGATCGGTTGGAAGAGGCTCAGCCAGCGTCCGTCTGGCCGACTGAAAGCGTGCAGTTTGCTGTCCGGATTGGGGTCCGCCTGCCAGCGTCGAAAGCCCTCGGCCAGTTCCGGCAGATCGAGTTCGTCGGCAGTTTTCAGTACTGCCTGGTTAATCTTTGCCGCATTGCTGAAGCGCGGGTCGTGCGGCGGAGCGATGATCTTGCCGTCATTCAGGAAGAGGGCCACCGAACCTCGCGTGCCCAGCGTCAGGTGTGTCGTGTAGTCGGCAATGCTGCTTAGCCGGACGTCGTGGCCGATGATGTAAGTCGAGCCATCGCCGCCCGTCCAGCGCATGGCCGCCGTGATGCCGGGGTCTTTGGTGGTGTAAAAAATATACGGGTCGGTCCAATGCACCGCCTGGGCGTTGGGCAGTGTCATGGCACCCTTGAACCACGGCCGCTGGCGGGCGTCGTAATCGATTTCGCGCATCTCGATGCTGACGATTTCGCGGTTGGCATTCCAGGTCACCCAGTAGGTCTGCCTGCCCCATTCGGTGGGGTTGCTGAGGCGATTGATCCATTCTCCTTGTTGGCTCAACAGCAGCAATATTTCCCGACCCGACTCATGGGCAAAAATTACCGAGGCGATTTCGCCATGATTGGCGATGATCGGGAAAAAGAATTCGTTGAAACGGGCCAGTTCGGTGTGATCGAGATCGCCGCTCAGCCCCCAGCCCTGGCTGCTGCGCAGGGTGACTTCAACCGATTTCAGGAGCCGGCTGTAGCGCGCTTCCAGTTGTTCGGCGGCGAGGTGCATCTGGGTTTCGGCCAGACGTTCGATGGTCGGCCGACCGATCAGCACATAGAGACAGAAGGTGAAGGCGGCGAGAGAGAATAGAACAAGCAGCCCGATGCGGAGCACCAGACTGTTGGCAAAGCCAGGCTTCCTGAAGGAAACGCCCTTGAACATTGACTCCCCTTTTTTTGATCTCCAGCTCGCTGGAGATCCCCCCATTTGTATATTCGCCTGTCTTATGCCGACAAGTCGAAAGGCAGATATACGTCGTGCTGATCAGGGTGTCAAGCGGGCTGTGTTTTCAGGGTACAACAGCCATCTCCGGCGTTTGTCCGATGAACGCCAAGCGCTGCTGGAGGGCTTCTGTGATGAAAATCTGACCGTTGCGGTCAACACGTAAAACCAGGCTAATTTGCATTTTTCTGGCCATCTCGCGCCAGCCGTCCGGGCCGGCAATGAAGATCGGCTTGGAGGCCGCGTCGGACAGCGTGCCGGCCCGGGGGCCGGCCGGAATCAGTACGGTGACGGCCTGGGTATGGTCAGCCGGGTAGCCGGTGCGCGGGTCGAGCAGGTGGGGGTAGCGTTTGCCAGCCACTTCAAAAAAACGCTGGTAATCGCCGGAGGTGCCGATCGCTTCGCCGTCAGCGAGTTCGACCGTCGCCAGCGGACCGGGCTGGCGCGGGTGCTGGATGCCGACTTTCCACTTGCGGCCTTCCTTGCTGCCCAGCGCCATGACATTGCCGCCGATGTTGATCAGCGCGTTGTTGATGCCCTGGCTGCGCAGGATGGCGGCGGCGCGGTCGAGGGCGACGCCTTTCAGGTAGCCGCCGAAGTCGAGCGCGACCTGGCGGTTACGGCTGGTGATCGTGTTTTCGTTGATGGTCAGATCGGCAATGGATGGCTTGCTGGCCAGCCAGGCCTTGATTTCACTTTCAGCGGGTAATTCGCCCTTGAATTCGTCGGCCTGAAAGCCCCAGAGTTTGATCAGTTGGCCAATGCCGGGGTTGAAGAGATGCTCGCCCTGCGCGCCGAGTTGCTGGGCTTCGCGAACGAAAGCAGCCAGTTCTGGCGTGACTTGCTGCGGTCGACCAGCAAAAATGGCCGAATTCAGATCACTGAGTTCCGAAGCTTTCCAGGCGTGATAAGCGCGATGCAGGCGGTCGAACTCGCGCAGCACGGCGGCGATGGCTTTTCGCCCCTGTTCCGGCTCGCTACTGACGACGAGGACTTCAACCCGGGTGCCGAAAACATAGGCCTGTTGCTCTTGCAGCGGGGTTCTGCCGCACGCTGCCAGGAGCAGCGCGCCGAGCAGAATTGGAAGCAGGATTTGGAGCAGATTCAGGTAACGCCGCATGCGTGTTCGATGGCGGTGATGAAAGTCCCTGCCGCGTCGAACCCCGTCTGCTGGCGAATTTCGACCATGCAGGTCGGGCTGGTAACGTTGATTTCGGTGAGGTGGGTGCCGATCACATCGAGGCCGACCAGCATCAGACCGCGTTTGATCAGGATCGGCCCGAGTGTTTCGGCAATTTCCCGATCCCGCGCTGAAAGATCCTGCGCCACGCCAGTGCCGCCGACGGCCAGATTGCCCCGTGTCTCGCCGGCCTTGGGGATGCGCGCCAGACAAAAGGGCACCGGCTGGCCGGCAATCAGCAGAATGCGTTTGTCACCGGCGCTGATTTCCGGCAGGTAACGCTGCGCCATGATGGTGCGCGTCCCTTCGTGGGTCAGCGTTTCGATGATGACGTTACGGTTCGGATCGTTGCGATGAATGCGGAAAATCTGGCTGCCGCCCATGCCGTCGAGCGGCTTGAGAATGACATCGCGCTGTTCGTCGATGAAATGCTGGAGTTGTTGCGCATCACGAGCCACTAGCGTGGTCGGCGTGAACTGGTCGAATTCACTGATCGCAATCTTTTCCGAATGATCCCGCAGGGCGCGCGCCTTGTTGAAAACGCGCACGCCGGCCGCCTCGGCTCTCTCAAGCAGCCAGGTGGCGGTGAGAAATTCGAAATCGAAGGGCGGATCCTTGCGCATGATGACCGCGTCGAACGTCGTCAGCGGCGTCCACTGACGAGCCCGCTCGCGATACCAGTCGTGGTCGTCCGGGCGCATGTGCATATGCACGGCTTCACCGAAAACACCGCCGACATGGCCCGCCTCCGGGCGCCGCCAGCACAGGCTGGCACATTCGATGGTGTAGACCTCGTGGCCATGCTTCTCGGCGGCCCGCATCATGGCCACTGTCGAATCTTTCCAGGCTTTCAGTTCGGCGAGCGGATCAATCACGAAAGCCAGCTTGAGCGACTGGCTGCTGCCGCCGAGCAGGTGTTTCTCGAAATGCAGTTGCTGCGTCACAGCGCCGGACTAACGTCGTTTTCCGGCGCGGTGCGTTCCAGTTCAACCGCTGCGGCGAGACAGGCCAATCGACCCACCACGCCGTAGGCGTAGAAACGGTTGGGGGCGGCATCCGGATTGTTGCAGCCATAGTCGGGCATGTTGCAGCCAGTCTCGAAAGCCAGCGGCTCGAAATGCATGCCCGGCGCGTTGAGGTTTTCGTCCTTGCCGCGGCCGGTATGAACGCGGTAGAAGCCGCCGACGACGTAGCGGTCGATCATGTAGATCACCGGTTCGGCGACTGCTTCGTTCAGCGTTTCAAAGGAATGCACGCCTTCCTGGATGAGCACTTCGCTGACTTCGAGGCCTTCCTTGACGACGCTCATCTTGTTGCGCTGCTTGCGGTTCAGGGCGATCACTTCATCGACATTGCGCACCGTCATCACGCCCATGCCGTAGGTGCCGGCATCGGCCTTGACGACGACGTAGGGCGTCTCGTCGATTTCGTATTCCTTGTATTTTTCGCGGACCAGATCGAGCACGGCGGCGACGTTGGCGGCCAGGCAGTCTTCACCCTGGCGCTCATGGAAATTGACACTGCGACAGACCGAAAATGCCGGGTTGATGCGCCACGGGTCGATGCCGATCGCCTTGGCGAAATCATTGGCCACTTCGTCATAAGCGGCGAAATGGTTGGACTTGCGGCGCACCGCCCAGCCGGCATGGACCGGCGGCAGCACGACTTGCTCATGCAAGCCTTGCAGAATGGCCGGAATGCCGGCCGACAGATCGTTGTTGAGCAGGATGGCGCAGGGATCGAAACCCTCCAGCCCGAGCCGGTTTTTCGTCCGCACCAGTGGCTCAAGGAGCAGGCTCTGGCCGTTCGGCAGCTCGATCGTCGTCGGCTGGGTGACTTCCGGCAGCAGGGAACCGAGGCGCACATTCAGCCCGGTTTGCTTGAGAATGGCGGCGATCTGCGCGACGTTCTGCAGGTAGAACTGGTTGCGCGTGTGGTTTTCCGGAATCAGCAGCAGGCTGCGCGCCTCCGGGCAGAATTTTTCGATGGCGCTCATCGCCGCCTGAACGCAAAGCGGCAGGAAGGCCGGGTTCAAGTTGTTGAAGCCGCCAGGGAAAAGATTGGTATCGACCGGCGCCAGCTTGAAGCCGGAATTACGCAGGTCGACCGACGAATAGAAGGGCGGCGTGTGCTCCTGCCACTGGCCGCGCAGCCAGTGTTCGATCTGCGGGCTGCTGTCGAGAAAGCGACGTTCGAGGTCGAGGATGGGGCCGGTCAGGGCGGTTGTCAGGTGGGGAACCATGGGCTGTCTCAATGCCTTTGAGGCGAGTAATTGTTGGCCGGAATCTTACACTGCGGTGCACAAAAATGGGGCATGTGCTCGCGGTCAACCCCTTGAAAACAGGTAAAATTCGCCCCTTCGTTTTACCGCTTTTAATCAGATCGGAATCGCCGTGCTTGTCGCCGCCAATATCACCATGCAGTTCGGGGCAAAACCCCTGTTCGAGAACGTAAACGTCAAGTTCGGCGAGGGCTACCGCTATGGCCTGATCGGCGCCAACGGGGCCGGTAAATCGACCTTCATGAAGATTTTGTGCGGGGCGCTGGAGCCTTCGGCGGGCAACGTATCCAAAGAAAAGCACGAGCGCATGTCCTACCTGCGCCAGGACCAGTTCGGCTACGAAGACATTCGTGTGCTCGACGTTGTGCTGATGGGCCACGAGGAAATGTGGGCCTGCATGAGCGAGCGCGATGCGATCTACGCCAACCCGGAAGCGACCGAAGACGACTACATGCACGCCGCCGAGCTGGAGTCGAAATTTGCCGAATATGACGGGTACACCGCAGAATCCCGCGCTGGCGAATTGCTGATGGGGGTCGGTATTCCCATCGAGCAACACAACGGCCCGATGCGCGAAGTGGCCCCTGGCTGGAAGCTGCGCGTGCTGCTCTGCCAGGCGCTGTTCGCCAACCCGGACATCCTGCTGCTCGACGAACCGACCAACAACCTCGACATCAACACCATCCGCTGGCTGGAAGATGTGCTGAACAATCGTGACTCGACGATGATCATCATCTCGCACGATCGCCACTTCCTGAACCAGGTCTGCACCCACATGGCCGACCTCGATTACGGCAAGATCACCACTTACGCCGGCAACTACGACGACTTCATGGAAGCCTCGCAACAGGCCCGCGAGCGTCTGTCGAAAGCCAACGCCAAGGCCAAGGAACAGATTGCCGACTTGCAGACCTTCGTCCGCCGCTTCTCGGCCAACGCTTCCAAGGCCAAGCAGGCAACCAGCCGGGTCAAGTTGATCGAAAAGCTCAAGCCGGAAGACGTCAAGCCGTCATCGCGCCAGTATCCGTGGATTCGTTTTGATTACGACGAAAAGGCCAAGCTGCATCGCCAGGCGGTGGAAGTCGAGAACCTTTCCTTTGCTTACGAAGGATCGGATCGAAAGATTTTCAACAACCTCAGTTTCACGATCAATGCCGGCGAGCGTCTTGCCATCATTGGTGAAAACGGCGTCGGTAAAACAACTTTGCTCAAGTTGCTGATGGGTGAAGTGACGCCGCAATTCGGCGCGATCAAATGGGCCGAAAAAGCCAAGCCGGGTTATTACTCACAGGATCACTCGGCGCTGTTCCAGTCCGACACGAATCTGACCGACTGGATCGCCGGATATGTCCGGGAAGGCGGTTACGAAGGTGGCGACGTTGAAACGCTGATTCGTGGCACGCTCGGTCGTTTGCTCTTCTCCGGCGACGACGTGAAAAAGGCCGTCAAGGTCATTTCCGGCGGCGAGCAGGGCCGCATGCTGTTCGGCAAGCTGATGCTCTTGCATTCAAACGTGCTGATCATGGACGAGCCGACCAACCACCTGGACATGGAATCAATCGAATCCCTGAACTCCGGCCTGGAAAAATTCCCCGGCACGCTGATTTTCGTCTCGCACGACCGGGAATTCGTTTCCTCGCTGGCGACCCGTGTTTTCGAGGTCAAGGCCAACGGCGCTGTCGTCGATTATCTGGGTGGCTACGAGGATTACCTGGCTAGCCAGGGCGTTTGATTATTCCGGCGTACCGCCGGCGGCCAGCGTGCGGATGATCCGCACGCAATCGACATCCGACTGGTGGTACGCCGATTTGACGTACTCGATGTAGGCCCGTTCTTCCGAATTTGGATTGTCGGCCAGCGTCGTTTCGTAAGTGAAACGCAGGAACAGGAAGCCTGCTTCCGGTTCTTCGATCGCAATGTGCAAGCTGCCACCGGGGTGAACTTCGGAAGGCTCGATCTCAAAGCGCACGCTGTGCGTCTCGATGATCGTCACCCGGTCGCGAATCACTGCCGGGCCGAAGTCCAGCTCGCGCAACAAGGTCTCAGCCTGCCGTTCGAGAATGGTGCACGATTCCAGACCTGGTAAAAAAGGCACCGGGTTTTCAACGCGATAGAGCAGGCCCTGCCATAGTTGGTCGCGGTGCAACGGGTCGATCAGCGGATTTTCCGGATCGTTGATTTGGATGAGATGTTCGAAGTTCATGATCGAATGTTAGCATTCTGCCCATGCAACTAGAACGAATCCTCCAAAAGCACGGTTTCGGCACCCGTAAGGCTTGCCGATCACTTATCCGGCATGAGTTGGTCGCGGTCAACGGCCAGATTTCTGATAATCCTTTCGCTGAAATTGATACCAATGGCCTGATTTTCACGGTCGACGGCGTTGATTGGCCCTATGCCGAATTCGCCAGCCTGATGCTGCACAAGCCGTCCGGCTACGAATGCTCGCGCAAGCCGCTGCATCATCCGAGCGTGCTCAGTTTGCTGCCGATGCAGCTGCGTGAGCGCGATGTCCAGCCGATTGGCCGGCTTGACGAAGACACGACTGGCCTGCTGCTGATTACCGACGATGGCCAGCTCAACCATGTGCTCTCCTCGGCGAAACGCAAGGTGCCGAAGGTTTATCTGGCAACGACAAAACATCCGATTGATCAAGGCCAGATTGATCAACTATTGACTGGCGTGCTGCTTAACGACGAGCCCGAGCCGATTGCGGCGGCGGCCTGCGAAATCGCCGGAGAAAACTTGTTGCGCCTGACGCTGACCGGCGGCAAATACCATCAGGTCAAGCGCATGGTTGCCGCCGCTGGCAACCGGGTTGAAGCGCTGCATCGTGAAAGCATTGGCGAACTGCAACTGCCGGATGATCTCAAGCCGGGTGAATGGCGCTGGTTGTCTGCGGTCGACATGAAAAAACTGGGTTATTTGGCATGACCTTGACCGAAATGCGCTACATCGTGGCGCTGGCCCGCGAGCGTCATTTCGGCAAGGCGGCGGAAGCCTGCCATGTCAGCCAGCCGACCTTGTCGGTGGCGCTGAAAAAAGTGGAAGGCCAGCTCGGTGCTGCGCTGTTTGAGCGAAGTGCCGCTGATGTGCGGATTACCGCTCTGGGCGAACGGATCGTCACTCAGGCCCGGCGTGTGCTGGAAGAGGCGGTGCGGCTGGAGGAAATTGCCGGCACCGGGGGCGACCCGTTGAGCGGCCCACTGCGCGTTGGGGTGATCTACAGCATTGCGCCTTACATGCTGCCGCAATTCATTCCGGCGCTACACAAGCATGCGCCGGCCATGCCGCTTTATCTCAAGGAAGATTTCACCGCCAATCTGATTCCGGCGCTGAAGGCCGGCGAACTGGATGTGATCGTGATTGCCCTGCCGTTTGCCGAAGCCGGTTTGGTCGCGCAAGCGGTTTATGAAGAACCGTTCCGGGTCGTTGTCCCGGCCCAACATCCCTGGTCGCATCGCGCGGCAGTGGAGGCGGATGAGCTGGATGGCCAGAACATGCTGTTGCTCGGCCACGGCAACTGTTTCCGCGATCAGGTGCTGGAGTCGTGTCCGCGTCTTTCTGCGCCCAATGCGCTGGAAAATTCACTGGAAGGCGGTTCCCTGGAAACCATCCGCTATATGGTGGCCAGCGGGGCGGGCGTCGCCGTCATGCCAAGTACGGCGGCCGACCCCTTGATCGATAAGGAACCGATGGTCAGGGTGCTGCCATTTCAGGGCAAACAACCATCGCGAACCGTGGGTTTGGTCTGGCGAGTCACTTTCCCTCGGCCGAAAGCGATTGATGCGGTGCGGGCCGCACTGTTGTCTTGCCAGCTACCGGGCGCGACTGCGATTCGCTGATGTTTCACATGAAACCACTTGATCGATAGTGCTTTCCAAGGCATCCAAACGTTTTCATCCGCAGTAAAAGGCTCGCTAGTTTGCCAAATCCCGCGCAGCGGGAATGCCGTGTTTTTTGATTTCCCCAATTATTTCCAGCCTTGCCTGCAACTATTGTTTCTGGCGAGGTACGAACCGACGTATGCGGGTTATTTGAAGGTCACTTGAGGAGTAGGGAATGCAAAAGTTGGGAACAACGAGCGGCTTTTTAGCCGGGCTTTTTTTGATGACGATCGCCGTAAAAGTATTGGCCCACGGTGATGTGACGCCGCATGCGGTTGATACATCGAGTCTCAAGCCGATTGGCACTGAGTGGGCCGAGACGAATCCTTACCGTGGCGATGCGAAGGCAGCAACCGTTGGCGCGCTGGGTTATCTCCAGAACTGTGCCGGCTGCCACGGGCTGAACGCCGAGTCCGGCGGCGTGGCATCTGATTTGCTGAAGTACGGCAAGGAATGCCTGGAGATGGGTTCCAAGAGTCTGCAAGATGCTTGCATGAAAGAAGGGGATGGCTACTTCAAGGACATCACGCTTAATGGCAAAAAGAACAGCGATGGCCGATACACCATGCCGGCCTACGGCGCAGTGTTTACGCAGGAGGCCGTCTGGGCCGTCAAGGCTTACATCGATGCCCGCACCATCGAAGACATGGCAAAGAGCCGTAAATAGTCTCGCTTGATTGGCTGTCTCTCGCCAAAAACAAAAAGCCCTCGGTGAATTATTCCGAGGGCTTTTTTTGGTGGCTTTGCCGAAACGGTCTTGGCGAAACCCGTTCTATTTGAATTGGATCAGGCTTCTACTTCGGCCTTCTTCTTTGCCGGCGCCTTGGGTTTGGCCACTTTTTTCTCGAACTCGAAGCTGACCTTGCCTTCCTTGGCAACCAGATAAGCCGAAAACTTGCGACGGGTGCGGTTGGAGACAAACTCCTTCAGCAGATCCGTCTTGCCTTCGGTCAGCAGTTTCTTCATCTGCATCGAATCAATCGGTTGTTGCAGGATGATCTTGCCCGAGCGGAAGTCACAGGTTTTCTCTGGACCGACCGACTTTTCGCAGACATAGGACGCGCCATGTTCGTAAACATTGGCGGCACATTTCGGGCAATTACCCAGTATTGGCTGGCCGGTGAAATCGACGGGTTCTGCGTTTTCCCCGTCAGCCGTCTTGTCCTGACCGAAATCGAACTCCGGCTCGAAGTTGTCATTCAGCTTGATGGCGGCCGAAAAAGTGCGCCCCATCTTGCTGCGGAAACCGGTCAGCGGACCGATCTGCTTCTCGTTGATCAAGGTGTCGATTTCCGCCGGTTCGAACTGGCGGCTGGCGACGATCTTCCATAGCGAGTAATCGCAGGCACCGCACTGGAATTTCTTGTAAGTTTCGCGAATCACGCCGCCGCAACGCGGACAGGCTGCGGTCAACACGCCAAAATCACCGGGAATAGTATCGCTGTCGAAAGTTTTGGCGCGTTCGACCATGTGGCGGGTCATTTCGGCAATTTCGCGCATAAATTCATCGCGCGTAAATTCGCCTTTTTCAATGCGTCCGAGCTTCCACTCCCAGTCACCGGTCAATTCCGGCTGGGTCAGTTCGTTGATGCCGAGGCCATTAAGCAGGGTCATCAACGAGAAGGCTTTGGCAGTCGGGGTGAGCTCACGACCTTCGCGCAGCATGTATTGCTCGCCAATCAGGTTTTCGATGATCTGGGCGCGCGTTGCTGGTGTGCCGAGGCCACGGCCAGCCATCGCCGCCTTCAGTTCCTCGTCATCAACCATCTTGCCGGCGCCTTCCATGGCGGAGAGCAACGTGGCTTCAGAGTGGCGCGGTGGCGGGCGGGTTTCGTTGGCCTTGACGGTGATGTCTTCGGTTTTTACCTCTTCGCCGGCGTCGACCGCAACCAGGTTGCCTTCGGTGCCTTCCTGGGCTTCCTTGCCATGCACGGCTAGCCAGCCCGGATTGACCAGGACCTTGCCTTCGGTTTTGAAGGGATAGCCCTCGACGCGGGTGATGCGGGTGGTAACCAGGTATTCGGCGGCCGGGAAGAAGACTGAGAGGAAGCGCTTGACGACGAAATCGTAGAGTTTCTGTTCCAACTCGTTGAGGTTTTTCGGTGCCTGTGGCGTCGGGATGATCGCAAAGTGATCGCTGATTTTCGCGTTGTTGAAAATCCGCTTGTTTGGCGTTACCCAGTTGTGCGTCAGAATCTGCTGGGCGAAAGGCGAGTAGCGAGCGATCAGCGCCTCATCATGCCCCTTGCCGGCCCCTTCGCCAGTCAGTATTGAAAGCGTGGCGTTAACCGTCGGAATGTAGTCTTCCGGCAGGCAGCGCGAGTCGGTACGTGGGTAGGTCAGTACCTTGTGTTTTTCGTAGAGGGCTTGCGCCAGCGACAACGTGGTTTTGGCCGAGAAGCCGAAGCGAGCATTCGCTTCGCGTTGAAGGCTGGTCAAATCGAAGAGTAGCGGCGAGAGACGGGTTTCCGGCTTGGCTTCTTCGGTGACGATACCGGGTTTGCCAAGGGTGGCGGCGCGGATGGCATCTGCTTTGGATTGCTCCCAGAGGCGATCAGCGCGGGCATGTTCGTCGTTTTCCTTGCCCTTGAAGGCTTCGTCGAACCACTTGCCGGTGTAATTGCCGGCCTTGGCTTCAAACTCGCCTTCGACTTCCCAGTATGAACGGGCCTTGAATTCGCGGATTTTCTTTTCGCGCTCGACGACGATGGCCAGCGTGGGGGTCTGGACCCGGCCAACGGTAGTCAGGTGGAAGCCGCCAGTCTTTGAATTGAAGGCGGTCATCGCCCGGGTGCCGTTGATGCCGACCAGCCAGTCGGACTCGGAGCGGCAGACGGCGGCATCGCCGAGGCCCTGCATTTCCTTGCCTTCGCGCAGGCGGGAAAAGCCGTCGCGGATGGCGCCCTGAGTCATCGACTGCAACCACAGACGCTGCACCGGCTTGCCGGATTTGGTGTACTGGGCGATGTAATTGAAGATCAATTCACCTTCGCGCCCCGCGTCACAGGCGTTGATCAGGCTATCAACATCCTTGCGCTTGATCAGCTTGGCCAGCACCTTGAGCCGGGACTCGGTTTTCTCGATGGGGGCCAGTGCGAAGTTGGGCGGAATGACGGGGAGGTGGGCAAACGACCATTTGCCGCGCTTGACCTCGAATTCTTCGGGGCAACGCAATTCCAGCAGGTGACCGACGGCGGAAGAGATGACGTGCGTCTCGCTTTCGAAGTAGTCGTCGTGCTTGGTGAAACCGCCCAACGCCTTGGCAATATCGGCGGCGACGGAGGGTTTTTCGGCAATGATCAGCTTTTTGCTCATAGATTTGGCCTGTTAGGTGCCGGGGCATGATAAGGGCCCGATGAGCGGCTTGGCAAGCCATCTCTATATATATGGGGGTTCAGGCGAGGCGCTGGTAGCGATTGCCCGGAAGGGTGGCGACCTGACCAGCCAATTCGAGGGTCAGCAGTTCGCTGAGTAGCTGCTCGGCAGTAAATCCTGTGCGTTCTACCAGTTCATCAAGGCTGGCGGGATCGTGGCCGATGGCCCCGAGCAACTGGTTTTCCTCACTTGCCGAGGTGGTTTCAGGGAGTATTTCCGGTTCGGCAAAATTACCGAATTCTTCGAGTACATCCTGGGCAGTTTCGACCAGTTTGGCGCCCTGTTTGATCAGTTTGTGACAGCCGCGAGCGACCGGGGAATGAATCGAACCGGGAATCGCAAAAACCTCCCGGCCTTGCTCGGCCGCGAGGCGGGCGGTGATCAGCGAACCACTTTCAGGGGCCGCTTCGACGACCAGCACACCCCGTGACAGTCCGGAAATAATCCGGTTGCGACGCGGGAAGTTGGCGGCGATGGCCGGTGTGCCAAGCGGAAATTCGGAAATGATGGCGCCCCGTTCGGCAATCGCCAGCGCAAGCTCCTTATTGCGGGCGGGGTAGAGACGGTCGGCGCCCGTGCCGATGACCGCAATGGTGTCGCCTCCGGCAGCAAGTGCACCGCGATGCGCGGCAGCGTCGATGCCGAGTGCCAGGCCGCTGATGATGCTCAGGCCGGCGCCAGCCAGTGCTTTAGCGAACACTTCAGCAGTTTGCAGGCCCTGTGGCGTGGCATTGCGGCTGCCGACGATACCCAGGCCGCGCTTCTGCAGCAGGCCGGGGTTGCCACGCACATAGAGCACATTTGGCGGATCGGCGATTTCAAGCAGAGCTCTCGGGTAGGCACTGTCGGCCAGGGTCAGGATGGATTGGCCCGGTTCATTGGCCCAGGCCATGCTGCGGTCGACGGCTTCAGCGGGGTCAAAATCAAAAAGCAGATCAGCCCGGCTGCCCACAACGGCTCGCGCCGCCAGTCTTCCGGCAGCAAAAACGGCCTCGGTAAACCGAAAGCGGCGAGAAGCTTTCGCTGCGTCTCGCCGCCGATGCCGGGGATCAGGGTCAGCCGCAACCAGGCGGCCAGCCCTTCGGATTCAATCATGGATTCCTTGCCGAGTCGCCGATGATGACGGATTTGGAGGATTCGACCACCAGGGCATAAGCCACCCGGTTGAAAACCCGGAAAACAAAGGCCAGAGCGTAACGCTCTTCCGGCAGGGCGGTTTGTACGCGGCGGCCATCTTCATCCATGCCGGTGGCGACTCGATCACGATACAGCGCCAGGACGTGGCCAATTTCCAGACCTTCATTCTTGCCGCGATTGAGCGAAATGACGTACCCAGGACCGCCTTCATTGACGCCGCCGTAGATCGACATCACCTTGGCAGCAATCTGCTGTTCCGGGCGGTGCGGGGCGTAGGAAATTATTTCTGGGGGTGGTGCGGGTAGTAAACGGTCGCCGCGACCCATTTCTTCCTTGGCCAGCGTCACGCGCAAAACAGCCGGTTCGCCGGGCTGAACCAGGCGCATGTTGCCGAGGAAAAAGGCCTCATGGGCGATAATTTCACCGGTTTCCGGATCTTTCAGTGGCTTGCCACGGCGGAAGACATTCCACTTTTCGATGCTCGCATCCGGGATGCCACTGACAAAGGCGGTGTCGCCACTGCCCAGCATCAGGCGATCTTCCTGGGTGGCGACGATGCGGGCCAGGCCGTCGTGCTCGCCCGGCTCAATGATCAAGGGCTGGGAAATATAGGGTTCAATGATGTTCGGCGGAATGCTTGGAATCGCCTGCTGTACGGCTTCGCTGTAGATTTTTGGCTGTAGCTTGTTGTTCATCGGCTTGGCGATTTTCAGGCGCGGGCTGCCACCAAAGTGATCGAGCAAAACAATGTCGCCGGGGTAGATCAGGTGCGGGTTTTTGATCTCGGCCTGATTCATGCGCCAAACTTCGGGCCAACGCCAGGGCTGTTTGAGAAATTTTCCGGAAATGCCCCATAAGGTATCGCCGGGAACAACGATATGGCGGTCGGGCGGGTTATCAACCAGCTTGAGTGGCTCTGCAGCAAATGCGCAAGCAGCCGTTACGGCCAGGATGAGCGCGGATATAATGCGGGCCATAGTCGTAACCTCACGTGCCAGTGGAACGCGCTGGTCTCGACGTTGTCAGAACAAGTCGATAAAAACGCGTTTATATCTCAAAAATTACTTTAGATTTTGCACGTAATAACCTAAGCGGGCAAGCTTTTATTCCGGTTCATATATGGCACTTCTACCCATTTTGCGTTTCCCCGATGTCCGTCTGAAAAAAGTGGCGGCACCGGTTACCCACATTGATGACAGCATCCGAAAACTGGCTGCCGACATGGCTGAAACCATGTACGAAGCGCCGGGTATCGGGCTGGCGGCGACTCAGGTTGATGTCCATAAGCGCCTGATCGTCATTGACACTTCGGAAGACAAAAGCGATCTGCGTGTTTTCATCAATCCGGTACTGGATAGCCTTGAGGGTTCTCAGACCGGCGAGGAGGGTTGTCTCTCCGTGCCGGGGATTTACGACAAGGTTGAGCGCGCCGAGCGGGTGACGGTGCACTTCCTTGATCTTGAAGGTAAAAAACAGTCGATCACGACCGATGGCTTGCTGGCGGTGTGTATTCAGCACGAAATCGATCATCTGGATGGCATCGTTTTTGTCGATCATCTTTCACAACTCAAGCAGGTCAGGATCAAGTCCCGCCTGGTCAAACAGTCCCGGGTGACGGCATGAAGCTGATTTTTGCCGGGACGCCCGAGTTTGCCGCGCAGGCCTTGCAGGCGATTGTCGATGCCGGCCACGAAGTGGCTTTGGTGTTGAGTCAGCCGGATCGTCCGGCCGGGCGCGGTATGACGCTGCAGGCTTCGCCGGTCAAGAAACTGGCGCTGGAAAAAGGGATTGAGGTTTTTCAGCCGCTCAGTTTGAAGGATGCAGCGGCACAGGCAAAAATTGCGGCCGTGGGCGCCGAGGTGATGGTGGTGGCGGCTTACGGCCTGATCCTGCCGCAAGTGGTGCTCGATATGCCGCGATTTGGTTGCCTCAACATTCATGCTTCGTTGTTGCCCCGTTGGCGTGGTGCGGCGCCTATTCAGCGCGCCTTGCTGGCGGGCGATGCGGCCTCGGGTGTTTGCATCATGCAGATGGAAGCGGGGCTGGATACCGGCCCGGTCTTGCTGCGGGGGGCTTTCCCGATTGCGCCCGACGATACCTCGGTGACGCTGCATGACCGCCTGGCCGCGCTCGGGGCGCAACTGATTGTTGTGGCGCTGGGTAAATTGCCGTTGCCGGCCGAGCCGCAACCGACCGAGGGGGTGACTTACGCCCACAAGATCGAGAAAGCCGAAGCGCTGATTGATTGGACGAAGCGTGCCGCTGAGTTGGACCGCCATCTCCGCGCTTTCAATCCTTTCCCCGGTGCTCAGGCGGTGTTTGCCGGCCAGACTGTCAAGCTGTGGCGGGCGACGCCGGTTGAGGCAAGCGGTGAAATTGGGCAGATTTTGGCGGTTGACCGCAGCACTATCGTGGTGGCCTGCGGTGAAGGCGCGCTGGCGATCAGCGAATTGCAAAAGGCCGGCGGCAAGCGTTTGCCGGTGCAGCAATTTCTGGCCGGTCACCCGCTCAAGGTGGGCGATCGTTTCGATTTGCCAGCCTGAGTTCAGCGCGATCCCCGCCGGGTCGCTCAGGCGGATTTACTGACCAAGCCGGCCGCGCGTGACTTCTTTGGTTTCCATGCGGGCCGGGGCGAAGTTCGCAATGATTTCGTTAAACAGCGCGTGGGCTTGCCGGCTGTTGTCGCCACTGAAATTGCAGACATAGACATCCAGCGTGACGCTGCTGATTTCCGGCCAGGTATGCAGGGCGAGGTGGGATTCGGCGAGTACGACGGTGCCGGTCACGCCGGCGGGCTGGCCGGCGGCATCCTGAAAGTTGTGAAAAAGTTGGCCGACGACAGTGAGGCCATGCCGGGTGCAGGCGTCGACACTAAACGCCGCCAAGGCCGGCGCATCAAGCAGGAAGCTCGGTGCGCAGCGGCAATCGTACAGGTCAGCGATCAGGTGCAGGCCGTTCATGATTCGATTTTAGGGCGTTTCACGTGAAACGCGATGGCTGAGAATATTTTCCAGTAGCCGCCCGAGCCGATACCCGCCTTCGACAATCCGTCGATTGGCCAAGGCCCGCGCCTGCTGGTGGAATTCCTCGGTGATCATGGGCAGCAGACTACCTGCCGTTGTTGGGTAAACAAATTCATGCAGGCGATGGCTTTCCTCCCGCCATATCGCCACATTGCCCTGGGCCGGCGGCGGAATGCTGTCGAGCAGGCGGTTGGTGTTCTTTTCCAGGCGCTTGCCGCGTAACCAGGGCGGGCCGGGCAGGTCATCCCAGTAGGTGTGCAGGCTGGAGAAGGGGAGGCGCTTGTTGAACGGGTTTTCGATTTCAAGCTCATTCCCGCCGGCATCGCCCTCTCGCCCGACGTGCAGCGGTTGGTGAATGTCGGCGACGAGATGCAGTAGCCAGGGCAGGGCAGCGGTAATTTGCTCGTTTTTTCGGGTTGACCGCAGCAATTGGCTGAGGCGCTCGATTTGTTGGTCAAGCTCGCCTTCCCGCACCCTGCCCGCGGCATCGAGATCAACGTAGTGCCAGCGTTTGTGGCGAGCGGTATCGCTTAGCCCCGGTAGCGCCGGGGTGGCCGGTTCACGCCCATCGTTGTAAAAACGCGGGTCATGGCGAATGTCGTCGGGCCAGGTGGAGGCTTCGGCAAAAATGTCTGCAGGCTCGGAAGAGCGGGCTTTTTCTACCCAGCGGGCGTAATCGGGGTGACGGGACAGCGCCGTTGCGATGAAATCCCGGCTCGGTGGCGATAGTTGCTGCCAGGCAATGGCCGCACTCAGTCGGTGGCCGGCAGCATTCCAAGCGTGGGCAAAGCCGGGGTGAAGGGCAAAGCTAAAGCAAAGGGCAAGAAGGATTCGACGCATTGCGCCATTATGCAGCGTGCGATAATCGCGGCCTATGTCCTCATTACCACTCGATTCACTGGCTTTTGCGCTACTGCAAGCCGCCCGTATCAACGCTGCCGTCATCGCCGGGCAGAGCCTGGCCGATGGCATGGTGGCCCGCGTTGATTCCATTGCCCGTCCTGCCGTGCAGGATATCGTTTATGGCAGCCTGCGCTGCTATGGGCGGGGTGATTTCTTCCTCGGTCGTTTGCTCGCCAAACCGCTGGCTGACAACGAGGTACGAGCCTTATTGCTGGTCGCCATCTATCGGCTGGAAACCCGCCCCGATGCAGCGCATACCGTGGTCGATCAAGCCGTTGCCGCGTCAGCCGAACTGGCCGGCGGCAATTTCCGTGGCCTGGTCAATGGCGTCCTGCGTAACTTTTTACGCCAGCAAGCCGAACTGACAACCGCGCTGGCCAACGACGAAGTGGCGCTGAGCCAGCATCCTGACTGGTGGTTGCGCACTTTGCAGGCGGCCTGGCCGAACGATTGGCCAAGCATTATTGCCGCCGGTAACGGGCCGCCGCCGATGGCCTTGCGGGTCAATCAGCGGCGCTCGACGCGCGATGAGTATCAGCAGCGCTTGAGCCTCGAAGGCATTGTGGCGACGCCGGTGGGCAAATATGGCCTGATGCTGGAAAAGCCGGTCCCGGTGGAACGCCTGCCCGGTTTCGCCGCCGGCCTCGTTTCAGTGCAGGATCCCGGCGCCCAAATGGCGGCAGCGCTGCTCAATCCGGCGCCCAACAGTCGGGTGCTGGATGCCTGTGCCGCGCCGGGGGGTAAAACCGCCCATCTGCTCGAACGGGCCCGCCTCGACATGCTGGCCCTCGACCTCAAGCCGGCCCGTTGCCGGCGGGTGGAGGCCAACCTGACGCGGCTTGGCCTCGGTGCAGCGATCAAGGCCGGCGATTGCGCCAAACTGGATACTTGGTGGGATGGTGAGCCTTTCGATGCCGTGCTGGCCGATGTGCCATGTACCGCCAGCGGCGTCGTGCGCCGCAACCCGGACAGCAAATGGCTGCGTCGCGAAACTGACATCGCCAGTTTTGCCGCGGCTCAGGCCCGCATTCTCGACGCACTTTGGCAGGTCGTGCGGCCGGGCGGCAAACTGCTTTACGCCACTTGCTCGGTATTTCCCGCCGAGAATGGGGTTCAGATTGAAAAATTCCTCGCCCGTCAGTCGCAAGCCCGACGCTGCCGCGAGGAACAGCTTTTACCCAATGCCGAACATGATGGTTTTTATTACTGCCTTCTCGAAAAGCATGGCTGAACGACTACGCCGGTGGCTTCTGCTGCTGGCTTTCGTGCCTTTTTTGGCGTTCACCGCAGAAGTTGAGATCACTAACCCGCAGATTTCGGTCAGTGACGATGGTTACGTGCTTTCTGCAGATTTCACGCTTGAACTGAATCAGCGACTGGAAGATGCGGTCACCAAAGGCCTGATGCTGCATTTCGTGGCTGATTTCGAGCTGACCAAAGGCCGCTGGTACTGGCTTGACGAAAAGCTGATCGTCCGCAGTCAGCCCTATCGACTGTCCTATCACGCATTGACCCGCCAGTTTCGTCTCTCGTCTGGCGGTGGCCTGCATCAATCGTTTTCCTCGCTGACCGAGGCGATGGCGGTGCTCTCCCACTTGCGAAACTGGGTCGTCATCGAGAAAACAGACAAGACAGTGCGTGTCGGTGAGCCCTATATGGCGGCCTTGCGTTTACGTCTGGACATTGCCCAGTTGCCCAAACCCTTCCAGATTACTTCGCTGGGTAACAAGGACTGGAGCCTGTCTTCCGACTGGAAAACGTGGCCGGTCACCTTGCCAGCCTTGCCGGTGGACAGCAAATGAAGCGCTTTGTGGTTGCCGGTGGGGCGTTTGCGGCGGCCGTAGGCGGCATCCTCTGGTTTCTGTTGCTCATGTCGACGGCGGCGGACACGGTTATTTTCTCGCGCAACTACCCACTGCTGATCGGGCTGAACATCGTGCTCGCCGTCGGCATGCTCGGGCTGGTCGGTTGGCAACTGCGCTCTTTGTGGCGCGATTATCAGGCCCAGGTTTTCGGTGCCCGACTCAAGCTGCGGCTGATGCTGATGTTCGGTTTCATCGCCGTTTTGCCGGGCGCACTGGTATATGGCGTTTCGGTGCAGTTTGTCACACGCTCAATCGAGAGCTGGTTCGACGTGCGCGTCGAGAAAGCGCTTGAGTCCGGCCTTCATCTCGGGCGCTCGGCGCTGGATTCCTTGCTGGCAGACCTCAACGACAAGGCCGGCAGCATGGCGACGCAGCTGTCCGATATCAAGGAAGATTCCCGGCGCTCCGCCTTGCTCCGTTTGCGTGAGGAAAAAAGCGTGCAATCGGCGGCACTTTTCTCGGTCGGCGGGCAGTTACTTTCCAGTGCGACCGGCGATCTGAGCAGTTTGCTGCCGGAGTTGCCAACGCAGGCGCAACTCAAACAGGCGCGCAGCTCGCGAACGATCAGCACCGTCGAAGGCGAAGGGGACAATCTCTATCTGCGCGTTCTGGTCCCGGTGTCGGCGCGCGACGTTTTTGAAGAGCCGCGCATCCTGCAATTGACCAACCCGGTGCCGCCCGGTCTGGCGCATGACGCCGACGCGGTGCAGGCGGTTTATCGCGACTACCAGGAGTTGCAGCTGGCGCGGGAAGGGCTGACCCGGATTTATGCCCTGACTTTGACGTTGACCGTACTCGTTGCCCTTTTTGGCGCCTTTGCACTGGCGTTTTTGATGGCCCGCCGGCTGGTGGCGCCGCTCTATATTTTGGCGGAAGGGACGCAGGCGGTCGCGCAGGGCGACTTTTCGCCGCGTCAGGCCATTTATAGCGGTGACGAACTCGGCGTGCTGACCCAATCGTTTAACCAAATGACCCGTCAGCTCGACGATGCCCGTCGTGAAACCGAGCGCCACCGTGCCGAGGTCGAGTCGGCTCGCGGTTATCTCGAATCCATTCTCGCCAACCTTTCGGCCGGGGTGCTGGTGTTCGACCGCCGCTTTGTACTGCGCACGGTGAATGAGGGGGCGCTGACGACGCTCAATGACGATTTCGATGGATTGATTGGCGAAGCGGCTGACCAATGGCCGCGGCAGCAGGTGCTCGGCGAGTTTATTCGCCAGCATTTCGCCGCGACGGAAGAGCTTGAATGGCAATCGCAACTTGAGCTGGAGCGCCCGAACGGGATGCCGCAGGTGCTGCTGCTGCGTGGTTCGCGTCTGCCCGAGGCCAGTGGCGGGGGCGATGTCGTGGTCTTTGACGATGTGACGCGGATTACCGCCGCCCAGCGCAGCGCGGCCTGGGGTGAAGTCGCCCGTCGTCTGGCGCACGAAATCAAGAATCCGCTGACGCCGATCCAGCTTTCTGCCGAGCGCCTGCAGTTCAAGCTGGCGGGCAAACTGGCCAATGGCGATGCCGACATGCTGGCGCGCGGTACGCAGACCATCATCAATCAGGTGCAGGCGATGAAGCGCATGGTTGACGACTTCCGCGATTATTCCCGTCTGCCGGCGCCGGAAGTGGCGCCGCTTGATCTCAATGGACTGGTGCGCGAAGTGCTCGGTTTGTATGAAAGCTCGTCAGCCATGATCGAGCCCGGATTGGCCGAAGAATTGCCGCCAGTGCTGGGCGACGCAACGCAGTTGCGCCAGGTTATTCACAATTTGCTGCGCAATGCCGAGGACGCGCTGGAAGGCCTCGGCGATGCTCGCATCCAGATCACCACAGCACCCGCCGGTCGTTTTGCCCGGCTGCTGATCAGCGACAACGGTCCCGGTTTTCCGGTCGAACTGCTGTCGCGTATTTTCGAACCTTACGTCACGACCAAGGCGCGCGGCACGGGCCTCGGCCTGCCGATCGTCAAGAAAATCGTCGAGGAACACATGGGTATTATTGAAATTGGCAATGCACCGGAGGGCGGCGCACGGATCGACATTCGCCTGCCGCTGGTGAAGGAAGAGGAGGCCAAAAATGGCAATCATACTGGTCGTTGATGACGAAGTCGGGATTCGCGAACTACTCTCGGAAATCCTGATTGACGAGGGTTACGACGTGCGTCTGGCCGAAAACGCCGGGGCGGCGCGCCGTATCCGTAATGAACTGCGCCCTGATCTGGTTTTGCTCGATATCTGGATGCCGGACATGGACGGTATTTCGCTGCTCAAGGAATGGCATGCCGCTGGTCACCTCAACATGCCGGTGGTCATGATGTCCGGCCACGGCACGATTGATACGGCGGTTGAGGCAACCCGTTTCGGTGCGTTCGATTTCCTTGAGAAGCCGATCGCGCTGCAAAAGCTGCTTTCTGCCGTGCAAAAGGCGCTCAAGCACGACACGCCGCCGGCTCGCCCACCACTGACGCTGGACGCTTTCGGGCGCTCGACCTTCATCAAGGAATTCAAGCGCCGGCTCGAACAGGCGGCGGCCAAGGCGCCGGTGCTGCTGCTCAAGGGCGCAACTGGCGGCATGGCAGAAATCTGCGCCCGCACGCTCCAGCCGCCACGCTCGCCCTGGCTGGATCTGTCGAGTGTGAGTAGCGCGCTGACCCAGGAAATGCTGGAAAAAATCAGTGGCGGCATCCTGTTTGTGCCGGATCTGGCGGCGCTCGGCAAAATGCAGCAAATGAACCTGACTTACGCGGTCGACCGGCTGGAAAAGCTGAATTTGCAGCTCATTGCCGCCACCGTCGTGCCGTTGCCAACCTTGGGCGAATCCGGCTGGGACAGCAAACTGCTCGCCAAGCTGGGCGAAGTCTGGGTGGCCATGCCCTCGCTGGCGGGCCATGCGGACGAGTTGCCCGAAATTGCCAGCCTGTTGCTGACCAATTTTGTCGAACGCGGTGAAGTCCAACCCCGGCGTTTTTCTACAGGTGCACTGAACACCTTGCGCACGCTGCCCTGGAAAAACCTGCCGGAAGCCAGTTGGACCGACCTTTATGTACTGGTCCGCAATCTTGCCCTGACGGCGCTCGATGAAGAAATTTCGGCCGAGGACGTGACGCGGGTGATGCCTCAGGAGACAGGTTGCGGTCCGGAGCTGGTGCCCTTGCTGCCGCTCTTTGACCAGCCTTTGCGTGAAGCGCGGGATGCCTTCGAGAAACTCTATTTCGAGCACCACCTGCGGCTTGAAGGGGGCAACATGACCCGGCTGGCCGAGCGCTCCGGGCTGGAGCGAACACATCTTTATCGCAAGCTGAAACAACTGGATGTAAAACTGGGCAAACGCGGCGAAGAATAAAAAACCGGCCTGAAAAGCCAGTAATAAATCGGGGGGTTTATGAAAGTGATTATTTTGGGTGCCGGCCAGGTGGGGGCCAGCGTTGCCGAAGGTCTGGTTTCGGAAGAAAACGACATTACGGTCGTCGATTCCAACGGGCCACGTCTGGCACTGTTGCAGGACCGACTCGATTTGCGCACGGTGGTTGGCGATGCGGCAACGCCCTCGGTCCTGCGTCAGGCCGGGGCCGAAGATGCGGACATGATCATTGCCGTGACGCAGAGCGATCAGTCCAATCTCGTCGCCTGCAAGCTGGCGCACAGCGTTTTCAATGTGCCGACCCGGATCGCCCGGCTGCGTTCGCGGGATTTTCTGGAAGATGCCAGCCTGTTGTCGGAAGACAACTTTGCGGTCAACTTCGCGCTTTGCCCGGAACAGGTGATTACCGATTACATCCGGCGCCTGATCGAGTTTCCCGAAGCCTTGCAGGTGCTCAATTTTGCCCGTGGCCGGGTCAGCCTGGTCGCGGTCCGCGCCTATGAGGGCGGCTTGCTGGTGGGCAAGCCGATCAAGGATATGCGCGCTCTGCTGCCGCTTGAAATGGATGGCCGGATTGCAGCAATTTTCCGGCGCGATCAACCGGTATTCCCTGAAGGCGATACGGTGATCGAGGCTGGCGACGAGGTTTTTCTGCTCGCGGCGGCCGAACATATCCGTCCGGTTTTGCGCCAGTTGCGTCGGATGGTGACGCCGGTACAGCGCATCATGATTGCGGGCGGCGGAAATATCGGCTTTCGGGTCGCCAAAGCCCTGGAAAAGCGTTACGAAATCAAGATGATCGAAGGGCGCAAGGAGCGCACCGAGTTTTTGGCGGGCGAACTGAATGAGACGCTTATTTTGCTTGGTGACGCGACTGACGAAGAGTTGCTTGAGCAGGAAAACATCGCCGAGATGGACCTCTTCCTCGCCGTAACCAACGATGACGAAGACAACATCATGTCCGGCAGTCTGGCCAAACGGCTGGGCTGCAAGCGGGTGGTGGCGCTGATCAACCGCCGGGCTTATGCCGAAATGATTGAGGGCGGACCGATTGATATCGGTATTTCACCGGCCCAGGTTTCGATCGGTACCTTGCTGGCGCATGTCCGGCAGGGCGATGTGGCCGAAGTCCATTCGCTGCGCCGGGGCGCCGCCGAGGCGCTAGAGATTGTTGCGCATGGCGATGCCAAAACCTCCAAGGTGATCGGCAAGCGGATCGATCAGATCGCTTGGCCGCACGGGGTGACGGTTGCCGCACTGGTACGCAACTTTGATCGGGCCGTGGTGGTTGGCCAGACCGATGACTGGACCGCCATAACCCGGCACGGCGAGGTAGTCATTGCCCACCACGATACGGTGATCGAAGCGGATGACCATGTGATCGTTTTCTGCACCCGAAAAAAGCTGGTCAAGAAAGTCGAAAAGCTTTTCCAGGTCGGTTTCCACTTCCTTTAAGAGGTCGACCGTGACTCGCTTTGCCCCTGTTTATCGCGCCCTGGGCATGATCATCATGCTCTTTGGCCTGACCATGCTGGCGCCGTTGATCCTTTCCTATGCGACCAACGATGGTGCCCAAACTGCCTATGACGAAGCTTTCCTGCTGACCTTTCTGTGCGGCACCTTCCTTTGGTATCGCTACCGGAACTGCAAGCGCGACCTGAATATTCGTGACGGCTTCTTGATGGTCGTCCTGGTCTGGTCTGTTTTGCCGGCGTTTGCGGCTATTCCGTTGATGCTCCAACTCGGCATCAGCCATACCGATGCTTATTTTGAAGCGATGTCGGGCCTGACGACGACCGGTTCCACGGTCTTGTCGAATCTCGATACGTTGCCGATGTCGATCAACCTCTGGCGCCACCAACTGGTCTGGACCGGCGGCATGGGCTTGATTGTGCTGGCCATCGCCGTGCTTCCGCTGCTGGGTATCGGCGGTCGCCAGATGTTCAAGGCCGAAACGCCGGGGCCGATGAAAGACGCCAAAATGACGCCGCGTATTGCGGAAACGGCCAAAGGCCTGTGGCTGGTCTATCTCGGTGTTTCGGTTGCCTGCATCGTGGGCTACCGCTGGGCTGGCATGAGCTGGTTCGATGCGGTCTGTCACGGTTTTTCAACGATGGGCCTTGGCGGATTTTCAACCCATGACGCCAGTTTTGGTTTCTTCAATTCGCCGGCCATCGAATTTATTGCCATTGTTTTCATGCTGATCGCCGGCATGAATTTCGGCACCTTGTTTCTCGCGGTCAATGGCCGCTCGCTCCGTCCCTATCTGCATGATCCTGAAGCGGGCTGGTTCATTGGTGTTTGCCTGGTAAGCATTTTTGTCGTCGGGCTCTACATCTGGAAGGACGGCATTTATCCGGATCTGGATACGGCGCTGCGCCATTCCGCCTTCAACGTCATTTCCATTGCGACAACTACGGGCTATGCCAGTGTCGATTTCGCGCTCTGGCCAATTTTTGCCCCGCTCTGGATGTTGTTTCTCTCCAGTTTTGCGACCAGCGCCGGGTCTACCGGTGGCGGTATCAAGATGATGCGTGCGCTCTTGCTCTATAAGCAGGTTTATCGGGAATTGTTGCGCGCCATGCATCCTAATGCCGTCTATAACGTCCGGATTGGCGGTCAGGTGGCGCCCCAGCCGATCCTGTTTGCGGTGTTGGCTTTCGCCTTCATGTATATGGTCAGTATTGTCACACTGACCTTGGTGCTGGTCTTTACCGGGCTGGATATCGTCTCGGCGTTCACCGCGATTGTGGCCAGTGTCAATAACACCGGCCCCGGACTGGGCGTGGTTGGCCCATCCACGACCTATGAAGTGCTGGAGGACTTCCAGACCTGGGTTTGTATCTTCGGCATGCTGCTTGGGCGCCTGGAAATCTTCACCTTGCTGGTCGTACTCACACCCGCCTTCTGGCGTAAGTGACCTGAGCCCCGGAAAGGCGGATAATTCCGCCTTTCCGATTTTCTGGCGGAGTGCCCCCGTGAGCCGACCCAAGAACGATACTTTCCTGCGCGCCCTTCTCAAAGAGCCGACCGAATACACCCCGCTCTGGCTGATGCGCCAGGCCGGTCGTTACCTGCCGGAATATTGCGAGACGCGCAAACGCGCCGGCAACTTCCTGAATCTGTGCAAATCTCCGGCGATGGCCTGCGAAGTGACGTTGCAGCCGCTGGCCCGCTACGATCTTGACGCCGCCATCCTCTTCTCCGACATCCTGACCGTGCCTGATGCGATGGGTCTCGGCCTTTATTTTACGGAAGGCGAGGGCCCGAAATTCGAGCGTCCGTTGCGCGAAGAATGGGCGATCAATGATCTGACCGCACCGGACCCCAACGACCATCTGCGCTACGTGATGGACGCCGTTTCTGAAATCCGCCGCGCTCTCGATAATTCGGTGCCGCTGATCGGCTTCTCCGGCAGTCCCTACACGCTGGCCTGCTACATGATCGAAGGCCAGGGGTCGAGCGATTTCCGCCACATCAAGGGCATGCTCTACAAGCGCCCGGATCTGCTCCACCGCATCCTGTCGGTGACCGCCGATTCCGTGACTTCCTACCTGAACGCCCAGATTGATGCCGGCGCCCAGGCTGTGATGATTTTCGATACCTGGGGCGGCTCGCTGTCGGCGGCGGCTTATCAGGAATTCTCGCTGCAATACATGGAACGCATTGTCGCCGGCCTGAAGAAGGAAAAAGACGGCCAGCGCATTCCGAGCATCGTCTTTACCAAGAACGGCGGCCTCTGGCTGGAAAAGATTGCCGCCATCGGCTGCGATGCGGTTGGCCTCGACTGGACGATCGATATTGGCGAAGCCCGTCGCCGCGTTGGCGACAAGGTTGCGCTGCAAGGCAACGTCGATCCGAACGTTTTGTTCGCGACACCGGAAATCATTGCAACTGAAGCCAAAAAAGTGCTCGACAGCTTCGGCCCAGGCAATACCGGCCACGTCTTCAACCTCGGTCACGGCATTTCGCAATTTACGCCGCCCGACAACGTGACGGCACTGGTCGACGCTGTCCATTCGCACAGCCGTTTAATGCGTAAGTAAGCACTATCGCCGGGATGCAAAGCTTGACTTACTCACAGAGTTTTGCCTTCCCGGGGAAATTTTTACTGAAATATGCTTGACAGCTCGTTTATTGTTTAACTGATTGAAAATAAACGAATTAGTGTTTTGCCTGATATTTCAGCAAAGTTAAAAATTCCTTTGGCACCCGCGACTTAGCAGCGCTATCCAATAGAAATCCACAAAGTTATCCACAGCTTTTGTGGGTAAGTGAAAAATCCCCTTTAGTAACATGGGGTTTCACCCAGCTCCGGAGAAACGACGGCCCCCGCCGGCAAATTTATGCCTGTTTTACGCGTTGCCCTCGATCTCCCGCTGCACCGTCTTTTCGATTACGTCATTCCTGAGGCGTCGACCGCAGACATCGGTTTGCGCGTTCGCGTCCCCTTTGGCCGGGGTGAAAAGATCGGCGTGATCGCCGAGGTCGTGGACAGCAGCGAATGGCCGCTGGCGCAATTGAAGCCGGCTGGTGAAATTCTCCGTGACGTGCCCCCTTTGCCAGCCGACTTTTTGCGTCTGTGCCACTTCGCCAGTGGCTACTACCAGGCCGCCTTTGGCGAGGTCGTGATGCAGGCGCTGCCGGTTGGCTTGAAGCGGCTTGATCCGCCCAATCGAAGAAATGCCCGTCCCGGCCCGTTGACCGCAGCCATCGAGCGCCCGGTGTTGACCGATGAGCAGACCGTTGCTGTCGAGGCGATTGACCCGACGGCCGGCTTTTCAGCGCATTTGCTACATGGCGTGACCGGTAGTGGCAAGACCGAGGTCTATTTGCGCCTGATCGAGCGGGCGTTGGCGGACGGCAAGCAAGTGCTGCTGCTGGTGCCGGAAATCAATCTGACGCCGCAACTGGAAGGCCGGGTCCGGGCACGTTTTCCGGAAACCGGCGTCGTCTCCCTGCATAGCGAACTGGCCGAAGCGGCGCGCGAGCGCAACTGGCGAGCTGCTTTTGCCGGTGAGGCGAGCATTGTCCTTGGCACCCGGTTGTCGGTGTTCACGCCAATGCCGCGCCTCGGTCTGATCGTGGTCGATGAGGAGCATGATTCCTCCTTCAAGCAGCAGGACGGCATGCGCTACTCGGCCCGTGATGTCGCGGTCTTTCGCGCGCACCAGCTCGGCATTCCCATTCTGCTTGGCTCGGCAACGCCTTCGCTGGAATCCTGGGCTAACGCGCAAAGCAAGCGCTACGCGATGATCACGCTGCGCGAGCGGGCCAATCCGGAGGCGACCCTACCGCTCGTCAAGCTGATCGATACCCGGCGCATGGTGATCAAGGATGGCGTCAGCGAACCCTTGATGGCGGCGATCAAACTACGCCTGGAGCGCGGTGAACAAAGCCTAATTTTCCTCAACCGACGCGGTTATGCGCCGGTGCTGTCGTGCACGGCTTGCGGCTGGATTTCGCGCTGTACCCGTTGTGCGGCGAATCTTGTACTGCATCTGGCCGACCGTCGTTTGCGTTGTCACCATTGCGGCTTTGAAGGGCACGTGCCGCGTGCCTGCCCAAGCTGCGGCAATCAGGACATTCTTCCTTTCGGCCGTGGCACGCAGCGGCTTGAAGGCTGGTTGCAGGAGCAGTTTCCAGAAGCGCGTGTTTTGCGCGTCGACCGCGACTCGGTGAAAAGCCGCAAGCAATGGGAGGCCATGCTGGAACGCATTCATGGCGGCGAGGCCGATATTCTGGTCGGCACCCAGATGCTGGCCAAGGGCCACGATTTTCCGAGACTGACGCTGGTCGGCGCGCTGGGTGCCGATTCGGCCTTGTTTGCCGCCGACTGGCGCTCGCCGGAACGGCTATTTTCCCAGTTGATGCAGGTGGCCGGGCGGGCCGGGCGGGCCGAACTGAAAGGCGAAGTGCTGATTCAGACCGAATACCCGACGCATCCGCTGTTTGCCGCGCTGGCCGCGCACGATTACCCCGGCTTTGCTGCCAGCCTGCTCAAGGAACGCGAGCAGGCCGGTTTCCCGCCTTACGCATTTCAGGCCATGTTGCGGGCCGAAGCGCCGGATATGGCCGATAGCATCGCCTTCCTGAAAACGGCGGCGACGTTGCCGGTGATTCAGCAGCACGAGAACGTGCTGATTTATGACCCGGTGCCGATGAAACTCTCCCGCGTGGCCAATCTCGATCGCGGCCAACTACTCGTCGAATCCGGCTCGCGTCCTGTCCTGCAAGCCTTTCTGCCGCGCTGGCGGGAGGCCATTGAGGGCATCAAGTCGCCCTCCCGACTGCGCTGGCATATTGAGGTCGATCCCCTCGAATTTTGACCGGCACGACCCTTGCAGAGTATCCAGTCCATTATCTGCAAGGAGGCCATCATGAAAATTCAGGAATCGACGGTGCAACTCTCGGCCAGCCATGAAGCGAGCCGCAGCCAGACGCTGGAAGTGAGCACGGAGCAGAGCTTCCGGCGTATTTTCACCGAGCTGGCGACCGATACCAATGATGCACAAACGAGCGCCAGCAAGCGGGTCCAGAAGCTGCTGCAATCGCTGATCGACGCCATTATGGCGGCAATGGATGGCAAGAAATGTGAGGCAAACTTTGCCGCTTGTGATGCCATGCCGACGGAAAAGGCGCAGCTTGCCAGCGAGCCGGAAATCAGTTGGCAGCGCAGCATCAAGGAAAGCGTTTGCGAGTCGGAAAAGACCACGGTTTGCGGCAATGGCCAGGTTAAAACAAGCGACGGCAAACTGATCGAATTCAATTATTCGCTGGCCATGGCGCGCGATTACGCCAGTGAAAAAACGACCGAGGAAAGCGGCACCATCAAGTTAAGCGATCCGTTGATGTTGAGTTTCAACGGCAAAGCTTGCGAACTGACCAAGGAATGCATTGCCTTCGATCTGAATGCCGATGGCACGCCGGAGCAGATTCCCGGCCTTGGCGCCGGCAGTGCCTTTCTGGTTTTCGACCGCAATGGCAATGGCAAGGCGGACAACGGCAGTGAGTTGTTTGGCGTTGCCAGCGGTAACGGCTTTGCCGATCTGGCGCTGCTTGATGGTGATAAAAATGGCTGGATTGATGAGTCCGATGCGGCGTTTAGCCAGCTTGCCGTGTGGACCGGCGACAGTTTCAATTCGCTGAAGCAGCAGGGCGTGGGTGCCTTATACACGGCTGCGGTCGACGCGCCTTTTTCGCTAAAAACCAGTTCGAACGAACTGCTCGGGCAGATTCGGGCGGCCGGACTTTATCTTTCCGAAGCGGGCGCGGTCGGCCAGATGCAGCAGGTCGACCTCGCGGTTTCAGCGTTGCCGAGCGGGCAGGAACATCCAGCCGAGGGCGAGAAACTGGCCGCCTAGCAACAGGAAAAAGGCGGCACGGAAGGAAGCTTCCACCGCCCAGCCGTTGGCCTGCAGCGCCCCGACCAAGCCGCCGATACCCCATTGCAGGCCGAAGGCGCCCGCGAAAACGAGCAGGTTGAGGGCGGTGTTGGCGCGTCCGGAAAGGGCTGCGGGAAAGGCCTGAGCGACCAGCGAATAGGAGACGTTGGAGAGCGAGAAGCAGATGCCGAGAATCGGCCAGAGCAGGTTGCCGGCAAAAGTCGGCAGGCTGCTGATCAGCGCCAGCAGGCTGATCGCCATGATCATCGCGCCGAGATAGACCTTTTCCAGCTTGATGCCGCGGTGCACCAGCTTGGTGGCAAAAAATCCCATGAACAGGAAACCGGCCAGCATGGCGCCGCTGATCCAGGTCAGGCGGGCCGCAATCGCTGCGCCGTCCATGCCTTCCAGCACCGACATCCAGCGCGAGGCCCATAGACCCTGCACGGCCATGAAGCCGCCGGTGAACCAGAAACCCATCGGGGCGTAGCGCCAGAAATGGCGGCTGGAGAAGATGGTTTTGACGCCAGCCAGTTGTTCGGCAAAGCCGGCACCTTTCTGTTCATTGGCTTTATCCGGCACGAAAAACCAGAGCAGGCCGGCGACGAGCAAGGTGGTGACGGCCAGGCCAAGGGCGATTTCTCGCCAACTCGCGAAGCCAAGCGCCAGTTCCAGCGGTTTGGAAGCGGCGAGGGCGCCGAGGCCGCCGGAAGCCATGATCCAGCCGGTCAGCGAGGCCTGGCGTTCGGGCGGGAACCACTGCGAAAAGGCCTTGAACGAAGCCATCAGGCAGGCCGAAACACCGAGGCCGATCAGTGCCCGGCCGGTCGCCAGACCGCCCAACGTATCGGATAACGCAAACACCGCCGCGCCGGAGGCTGCAAGCAACAGCAAACCGGCTTCGACCCGGCGCGGCCCGAAGCGGTCGAGCAGCATGCCGAGCGGCAGTTGCGCTGCGCCGAAGGCGAGGAAGTAGGTGCTGGTCAACAGGCCGAGCGCGTTGTCGCCGAGGTTGAGTTCGCGAGCCAGTACCGGGCCGATGACGGCGTTGGCCGTGCGGTAAAGATAGGAAAGAAAATAGCCGGCGGCAAACGGCAGAAAGAGCCTGACCCAGAGGCCACGGGTATCCGGATTTGTCATGGCTGCTCCGGTTTGACGTGGAACGCTGGCGGCGGTGGCGCCGCGATATTTTGTCTCAGCCATTGGCAGCGGGTTTCGATTTTGTGTTGCCAGTGGCTGGCGATGCCGGGCGTTGCCGCCAGCTTTTCCAGCTCGCTCAGGGCCGGGCGGTGGGTTTGCCAGAGCTGCATGGCGGCGGCCAGCGTCATCGCCGCCGAGGCTGCTGTTTCGAGCCGCAATGCATCATCCGGGCTGACTTCGCCGGGGGTCACGACGCGCCAGTACCAGCCGGTCAGGCCGTGTTCGGCGATGTGGGCGGCCATGCCGTCGCTGGCAAAGCGCTCATCGATCTTCCAGCACGGGTTGCGGGGCTGGCAGACTTGCAGGCGGGCGCTGCCGAGTTGGTAAATGTCGCCGATGCGAACATCGTTTTCATCGAGATCGGGTGTGGAAATATTTTCGCCAAGACTGCCCGGCAGCAGTTGCGCGGCAGCATCGGGAAAGTGTGCGGCGAGCTTGGCGTAATGGGCGGCCGGGTAAAGATGGACGGCTTTTTCGGGGCCGCCGTGCACGCGCCGGTCGGCTTGTTGATCGCCGATGAACCCTTCCGGGCCAATCCTGACGCGGCTGGTAACCGGCTGTTTGTAGATGCCGGTCGGCCGACCGGATTCAGGGAGCGGGCGAATGCCGCCGATGAAGAGAGAAATTTTTGCCATGATGGCCCGATTTTGCCATCAATTCCATAACCACGCAGCGCCACGGACCCCCGAGGAATCCCCATGCTCAGGCGGCAGGATTCGGGTTTGAAAAACATCGGAAAAAACGTGTTGACCGCAGCAAGCCGGTAAATTGCGATAAAGCCGCTGCATTTTGGACAAGCCACCACCCAGCACAATAACTTGCGGGTCGAGAATGTTGATGACGCCGGCCAGCGCCCGCCCGAGCAGGTTTTCATAGCGTTGCAGCGTTGCTTCGCAGGCCGCATCGCCGGCCGCGGCACGCTGCTCGATTTCTGCTGCTGACAGCTTCTGGCCAGTGCGCTGAAAATGGTCAGCGGCCAGCGCTGGGCCGGAAAGATAGGTTTCGACGCAGCCCGAGCGCCCGCAATAACAGGCCGGGCGCGGCAAATCATCAGCCTCGCAGCCGGGCAGGGGATTGTGGCCCCATTCACCGGCGATGGCATTGGCGCCGGTCAGTACCTGCTGGTTGATGACGATGCCGCCACCCACGCCGGTCCCGAGAATGACCCCGAAAACGATCTCGGCACCACGGCCACTGCCATCGACCGCTTCGGAGAGCGCAAAACAGTTGGCATCGTTGGCCAGCCTGACTTGCCGCTGGAGCAGGGCTTGCAAGTCGCGGCGCAGCGGCTGGCCGATCAGGCAGGTTGAATTGGCGTTCTTGATCAGGCCCGTGGCCAGCGATTCGGCACCGGGAATGCCGATACCGACCGTGCCGCGCTGGCCCAGCTCATTTTCGGTGCTTTCCACCAGCATGGCGACGGCTGAAACGGTGGCCCGGTAATCACCTTGTGGGGTGACGACACGTTGGCGAATGAGTTCGCGGCCATCGCTGTCGAGCGCGATGATTTCAATTTTCGTGCCGCCGAGATCAATGCCGATGCGTAACATTCTTGTGGATAAATTTAATTATTTTGTGAGAACTGTTTTGAATTCTTCATTCCCGGAGGCGGGAATTCAAAGGAGGAAGGTGGATTCCGGGTCAAGCCCGGAATGAGCCGGTTGCAAAGCAGTTATGCGTACTTGCTTAACAAATCTTTTCCATAAGAAAAACTACTTGAGGAATGGCGCTTTAACGATCCAAGTTTTGGGTCGTTTGCCGTAGCGGCTGAAGAGTCGCTACCGCTGAGTCGATGCTGCTGGCTCTGAGAGTCTTTGTGCTCAGCCGCCCGCCTCAGACGCGAACGCCAACTGCCTTGACGTTGCCGTGCGTGGTAGTGAGTGTGCGCAGGACGCTGGCGCCCGCCTCAAGCAGCAGCATGAACAGGTTGCGTTCGGAGTAGAGGCAGACCTCGTTGGTGATGTCGTATTTCTTGATGAGCCGTGGTGCCAGTTTGCAAAAACGCTGTTCGACCGGCTTATCAAAATCAGCGTAATCATCACCGAGTTCCGAATGCAGGCCAAGGATGGAAACATACAGCCGGCCGCCAATTTTCAATTTGAGCAGCAACTGGCGAATGATATGGCGGGCCTGCTCATAGGGCATGCTGCATAAGCCACGGCGCAGGACGATGATGTCGTAGGGCTCGCCCGGCGCATTATCCGGAAAGCTGCCAATCGAGGCGCCGAGGTAGGTGATGCTGTCCCGATAGTCGCTGGCGAGAATGCGGCCTTCGACTTCACTTTGCCGGCTGGCGTTGTCGGCAACGATCACCTGTGCGCCGAGGCGGGCAAATTTGACGCCCAGTTCGCAGCGTCCGGCTGGAATGACCAGTACGGAAACGCGTTGATCAAAACGCTGGCGTTTGACGCACTCTTCCAGTGCCAGGCGCTCGGTTTCGTCGTTTCCTGTCTCCAGGAGATTGGCGTTAATATCATTGTTCATGATTTGTCCTCTCTGCGAACCATTCTGCATTAAGGGATGGCGCTCTGACAATCTAAAAAATGCTAATTAGGGGAAAAATGATGCTGGTACGATTTGACTCTAGCGTGACAGGTGAATTGTTGATGTTCGACGCTGTCGCGAAAAATCTGTTGCAGGCGATGGGTAAGGAAACGACGGCGCGTGGTGTTTTTACCCAGGCTGAAATGGCGGACGCGGTGGCGGCGCTGCGTTTGGCGGTGTCGGGTGATGTCGCGCCGCCGCCGGATCACGACGATGGTGACGATGAAGGTGTGCGTAAAAAGGAGCCCGTGGTGGCGCTCGGGCAACGCGCCTGGCCGCTGATCGACATGCTGGAGCGGACGAGCCGGGGTGGCCCGAAGGCCAATATTGTCTGGGAAGCAGCGAGCGATTTTTAGTCAGCCAAGGTTTTTACCGGCAGTGCGGATTCAGAAAAGCTCGATGTCGTCGGGCTTTTCTTTCATTTCAGCCATGAATTTATCGACCGCTTCCTGCACCGGCATGCCGTTCATGACGGCATCGAACATGGCGATTTCTTCGCGGGTGGTGTATTTCACCTTGATCTTCTGCTGCAACTGCACCCATTCGTTCGGGTTGAACAGACGTTGGGTATTGGCCACCAGATCGCTCAGATCACCCAGGCTGATGCCGACGTGGGCCAGGCGCTGGACCAGTTTGTCGTAGAACTGGAAGGCGATGATGGCCTGATGCACCATGCTTGAAACGTTGTCCGTAACGCCGCTCAGGTTTTGTTTGGCGACACCAACTTCGCCCTCATCGGGCAGCGTTTGCACGGTGTCGGAAATCAGCCGCATATAGTCGGCCATCGTGGTGAAGGAGTGGGTCAGCACCTCCACCGAGGAATTGCTGTCCTTCATCGCCGCTTCGATCTGCACCGCAGCCAGTTCGAGCATGAGCACGGTTTCGCGCATCTGGCTCCAGTTGAGGTCGGGCTGATGGGCGCTGGTGCCGCGGGGGGCTTTTGTCTCGTCGTTCATTGTTGTTGTCCGTTGTTCAGGCGATGGCTTAATTTTTGCCGGCTAATCTATTGTGGCTGGGCTATTTTTAATCGAGCGCCAGATTATCACCGACGCTTGGCATTGGCCTTCTTGCGCCACTTTTCGACTTGGGCGGGGGTGGGTTCGGCGAATTTTCCGCCACCGGCGTTGGCCATGTAGATCACGCCGCGCGCGACTTCAAGGTCGCTCAAGTTGGGGTTGCCGCCTTTTGCCGGCATTTTGCGAACGCCGTGCAGTGCCTCCGGGACGATGTCATCCAGGCCTTCGCGGATCAGTTTTTTCCAGCGGCTGGCATCGCCGAACTTGGGGGCGTTGTCCTTGCCGCCGGCATGGCATTCGTGACAGGTCGATGCATAGACTTCAGCGCCGCTCATTTCATCCGCGCCGGCAGGCAAGGTGAAGGCGGCAAGAGCAAGGATGAGAAGACGCATGATGGGCTCAACGCAAAGGGATGTGCTTATCTTAAATTGCCGCGATAATTTGCGCATGGCTTTCCTGCACATGCTGATTTTTGCCCTGTTTTCGCTGTCGACCGCAGCACTTGCCGCGCCGCCGCTGGTGGCGGTCGATGTGGGCCACGGTTTGAAGGACAGCGGGGCGATCAGCGCCCGTGGGCGGAGCGAGTTCGCCTTCAACCGGGTGTTTGCCGAGGTGCTGGCCGGGGCCTTGCGCCAGCGCGCCATCGGCGTACGCGAGGTTAATTTTGCCGGCGATATTCGCAGTCTGGCCGACCGGCCGGCGCAGGCGGCGGGCAGCGATTTTTTCATCGCCATTCATCACGACTCGATTAGCGAATCCTATCTGCATTTCTGGGATTGGGATGGCAGCGAGGCCAGCTATACCGACGTGAAGCGGGGCTTTGGCATCTTCGTTTCAGCGCAAAATCCTGATCTCCCCACCAGCCTGCGCTGCGCTTCCGCGATGGGCGCCATGCTGCGTTTGGCCGGCTTTGTGCCATCAACCTGGCATGGCCGCCGGCATCTGGCCGCCGATGCCGAAAATGGCGTCTGGTATTACGACAATCTGGTCGTTCTCTATCGAACCACCTTGCCGGCCGTATTGTTCGAAGCCGGGGTGATCAAGCATCGTGAGGAGGAGCTGGAGTTGCTCGATTCGGAACGTCAGGCGCTGATGGCCGATGCGCTGGCGACCGGCATCGCCGCCTGCCTGTTTGTTACAGGAAAATCGGCTCGGGAGTGAACTCGATTCCGAAGCGCATCTTGACGTCGGCCTGAACCGCCGCCATCGTGCGCCTGACATCGGCGCCCGTTGCGCCGCCGTGATTGACCAGCACCAGCGCCTGTTTTTCATACATTCCGACAGGGCCGAGGCTTTTGCCTTTCCAGCCGGCCTGTTCGATCAGCCAGCCGGCCGCCAGCTTGACCCGGCCATCCGGCTGCGGGTAGCGGGGCAGGGCGGGGTAATCGGCCCCCAGCTTTTCGGCAATGCTGCGGTCGACCAGCGGATTATGGAAAAAACTGCCGGCATTCGGGGTGATCGCCGGATCGGGCAGCTTGCGCTGACGAATGGCGATGATGGCTTTTGCGATGTCCTGCGGCGTCGGTGTCGTAATTGATTGTGCGGCCAACTCCTGCGCCACGTCGGCGTAACGGTGGTTGGCGAGCCAGACTTTCGGCAGCCGGAAAACCACCGAGGTAATCGCCATCCGCCCACTCAAATGCCAGCCTTCCTGCTTGAACAGGCTGTCGCGGTAGGCAAAACGGCAAGTGCTGCGGTCGACGGTTAAAAATGTCTGTTTTTCAAAGTCCCAGGCGGTCAGGGAGTGAAAGCGCTCGGCGACCTCCAGCCCGTAAGCCCCAATATTCTGGATCGGCGCCGCGCCGACGGTACCGGGGATCAGCGAGAGGTTTTCCAGCCCCGGCCAACCCTGAGCCAGCGTCCATTGCACGAAATCATGCCAGTTTTCGCCAGCCCCGGCTTCGATATACCAGGCTTCGGCATCTTCCCTGAGCAGACGTTTGCCGGGGATGGCCATGTGGAGGATCAGGCCATCGAAGTCGCCGTTGAGCACCAGATTGCTGCCGCCGCCGAGGATGAAGCGCTTGCCTGCTGGCAGCTCGGCTGCGGTCAACTGCGTCTGAGTGGTGATTTTTTGGTAGCGCGCTGCCTTACCGGGGAGGGCGAGGGTGTTGAAGGGGGTCAGGTCGATATTTTGTTCTGAATGCATGTCTGGATTTTCGTTGATTTTTGGGCGCTAGGGCATTCTCCCTTAAGAAATCCAGGGTGGAGGACGGGGCGCCTCTCGACACTTGGAGGGGGTCGGCTACCCATTTTGATTTAGCGCAAAGGCTATGACCTTAGTGCTAACGTAGTATTCGCTCGCGCGCCACAATCCAAAGCATAAAAATGAAAATCAACTTGCCGGTCACTCAAATGGAAGTTCCTTTTCCTAGGGGGCGCTACATCGTTTCGCGAACTGACCTGAAGGGAGCGATGACTTACGCGAACGACACCTTTGTTCAACTCAGCGGTTTTACCCGCGATGAATTGATTGGCAAGAATCACAATGCCGTTCGCCATCCGGACATGCTCCCCGGCGCCTTTGCCTGGCTGTGGGACACCATCAAGGAGGGCCGGCCGTGGCGCGGCATCGTCAAGAATCGTTGCAAGAATGGCGATTTTTACTGGGTGGATGCACTTGTTGTACCGGTCCTCAAGAACAATCAGACAGTCGGCTATATGTCGGTGCGCACCGAGCCGACGCGGCAGCAAATTGCCGATGCGGAAACCCTGTATAGCCAGTTGAAGACCGGCAAGGCAAAGATTCCCCAGCCTTCGGCCTGGATGCGCATTTCTCTCAAGACAAAACTGACCGGATTCGTTTTATGGCTGCTTGCAGCGCAACTGCTTGCCGTTCTGGCGCCGTTGTTGGGACCGGCGCTGGGGGTGTCAGCCAGCTCACTTGATTTGACGGTGAAGTTACTCAGTGCTTCCAGTCTGGTTGCAGGCGTTTGGTTGCTCGTCATCCAGAACAAGATGATGGACATCATTCAGCGCATCATCGGCCGTCTCGACAATATTGCACAGGGTGATCTGACGGATTCGATTCCCTTGCATCGCGTTGATGAACTCGGTCGCCTCAACGACTCGCTGGTCACCATGCAGACGCACCTCAAGGCCATGATGGCCGAAATCGCCGAAGCGGCAGATGAGGTTGGGGTCAATGCCGATGTGCTGAGCGAGGAAATGGACCAGACGCGTCAGGTCACCAATCGCCAATTCGACGCGGCTAGCAGCATCGCCAGCGCTGTCGAACAACTGGTTGCTTCAGTCAATGAAATTGCCTGCAGTGCGCAACAGGCATCGCAAGCGGTCGAGGCATCGCATGATTTGTTGAGCGAAGCCTCGCTGCGCATGAGTGAAAGCCAGGATGCGTCGAAAAATGTGGTTTCGACGGTGCATGGTGCCGGCGAAGCCATGGCTGAGCTGTTCAAGTCAATTTCCGCGATCGACCGCGTCAGCCAGATCATTCGCGGCATTGCCGACCAGACGAACTTGCTCGCCCTGAATGCCGCCATTGAGGCGGCGCGCGCCGGTGAGGCCGGCCGCGGCTTTGCCGTGGTGGCCGATGAAGTGAGGAAACTGGCCGAGAATTCCAGTAAACAGACTTCGGAAATCACCGCCAGCGTTCAGGAAATCCAGCGCATCACACAGATTGCAGTGCATACCATGAGCGCAGCCGGCAACCATGTGGCTAGCGCCGACACCGCCGTCACCACGGCTCGTTCGGGGCTTGATGCCGTCGCTAATCATGGCGAGGAAGTGGCATCAATTTCCCAACATATCGCCGATGGAACTCTCCAGCAATCCGCCGCCGGAAATGAAATCGCGACTCAGGTCGAAGGTATTGTCAGTGGCATTGAGCAGACATCGAGTTCGATTGCTGAAGTGACTGAAAAGACGGTGCAGATGAAGGAAACTTCGTCCCGGTTGCGCGAGTTGATTGCCTACTTCAAATTTTTCCGCTAAGGGGCTTTAGTCTGCCGCGGTTGTTTTTTTCGGGTGGTTTTCTCCTTAGCTTTTATGTCCCGCAGGGACGGTATCCTTGGGGCAAGAGGAGGATGGAGCTCCCTCCCCTTCAAGGGGAGGGTTGGGGTGGGGATGGGTTTTTGTTCGCTTTGTTTAGCTGTGTTTTCCGCGCTTGAGGCGCGGGCGTACTTTCTTTTGCTTCGCCAAAAGAAAGTAGCCAAAGAAAAGGCGACCCCTGGTTCGGTGCCGGTTGCGCCGGTTCCTTGCGCTACTCGGTGAGCCGGGCGACTCGCTAAACTCGCCTGCGGCTCAAACAACGCGAGTCGAAAGCCCCCGGCTCCCCTGCGTTGCTCAGCACCTTTCAAGGGGCCCGGAGAAACGATCCGGGCTGAAACAGTGGCGCCGCAGTTTGGAAGGTGGGATTCGAGGCAGAGGCGGGATTTCCCCGCCTACGGGAATGGCTGGTACCGATTACAGCAACGGCGCCAACCAGTACTCCGCATCCTTCAGCGCCATCCCTTTACGGCCAGCCCAATCCTCCAGCTGATCCCGACCGATCTTCGGAATCGCAAAGTACGCCGCACCCGGATGGCCGATGTAGAAGCCGGACACCGCCGCGGCCGGCATCATGGCGCAGGACTCGGTGAGCAGCATGCCGGCGTTGGCCGGGGCGTCGAGCAGCGCAAACAGTTCGCGCTTGGCGGTGTGGTCCGGGCAGGCCGGGTAGCCGGGGGCGGGGCGGATGCCGGCGTATTTTTCGGCGATCAGCGCATCGTTAGTGAGTGCTTCCTCGCTGGCATAGCCCCAGTATTGCGTGCGAACTTGCAGATGCAGCCATTCAGCGGCAGCTTCGGCGAAGCGGTCGGCCAGTGACTTGAGCATGATGGCCGAGTAGTCGTCATTGGCGGCTTCAAATTCGGCGACGCGCTCATCAATGCGGTGCCCGGCGGTGACGGCAAAGGCACCGACGTAATCGCGTTCGCCGACGAAGTCAGCCAGTGCCAGGTTGAAGCGCCCTTTCGGTTGCTTGTGTTGCTGACGCAGGCCTACCCAGCGGGTAAGTTCGGTGGTTCGTGATTCATCGCTGTAAATGATGATGTCTTCATTGACGGCGCTGGCCGGGTAAAGGCCGAAAACGGCTCTGGCTGATAGCCAGTTTTCGTCGATGATTTTCGCCAGCATTTCCTTGGCGTCAGCGAACAACTGGCGGGCGGTTTCGCCGACGATTTCGTTGTCCAGAATGGCCGGGTAGCGCCCGGCCAGATCCCAGCTTTGGAAGAAAGGTGTCCAGTCGATGAGCAGTGATAGATCGGCCAAACTCGGGTTGAGCGTTTGCAGGCCGATCTGGTTCGGGATGGTCGGTGCAAACGGCTCGTTCCACGTGAAACGGTTGGCGCGGGCTTCTGCCAGCGTCACCATCGTGGCGCCCTTGCGGCCGGCGTGTTCGGCGCGCACGGTTTCGTATTCAGCGGCAATTTCGCCGATGAAGGCATCGCGGTTGTCGGCGGACAGCAGTTTGGTGGCAACGCCGACGGCGCGCGAGGCGTCCGGCACATAGACGACTGGGCCTTGGTAATTGGGCGCAATCTTGATCGCGGTATGGGGGCGGCTGGTCGTTGCGCCGCCGATCAGCAGCGGTTGCTTCATGCCGAGGCGCTGCATTTCGCTGGCGACATGGGCCATTTCTTCGAGCGACGGGGTGATCAGGCCGGAGAGGCCGATGATGTCCACCTTGTGTTCGACCGCGGCTTTCAGGATGTTGTCGCAGGAAACCATGACGCCGAGGTCGACGATGTCGTAGCCGTTGCAGCCGAGCACGACGCCGACGATGTTCTTGCCGATGTCGTGCACGTCGCCCTTGACCGTCGCCATCAAAATTTTGCCCTTGCTGCCCAGCCCGGTACGGGTCTTTTCGGCTTCGATATAGGGCAGCAGATGGGCCACCGCCTGCTTCATTACGCGGGCTGATTTGACCACTTGCGGCAGGAACATCTTGCCGGCGCCGAAGAGGTCGCCGACGTGGTTCATGCCGTTCATCAACGGGCCTTCGATGACGGCGAGCGGCGGCTTGCCTTCGGCTTCAAGCTGGGCGCGCACTTCCTCGGTGTCGACCACGACGAAATCGGTGATGCCCTTGATCAGCGCATGTTCGAGGCGCTTCTCGACCGAGCGTTCGCGCCAGCTCAGATCCGGCCCGGTGTCCTTGGCCTTGCCTTCCTTGACGGTCACAGCAAATTCGACCAGCGCTTCGCCGGCACCCGGATGGCGGTTGAGCACCACATCCTCGACCTTCTCGCGCAGCGCCGGCTCCAGATCGTCATAAACGCCGAGCATGCCGGCATTGACGATGCCCATGGTCATGCCGGCCTGAATGGCGTGGTAGAGGAAGACGGTGTGGATCGCCTCGCGCACGGCGTCGTTGCCGCGGAAAGAAAACGACACGTTGGAAACGCCGCCGGAAATGTGGGCGTGCGGCAGGTTCTGCTTGATCCAGCGCACCGAATTGATGAAATCGACGGCGTAATTGTCGTGTTCCGGAATGCCGGTGGCGATGGCAAAAATGTTCGGGTCGAAAATGATGTCCTCGGCCGGGAAGCCAATGCTGAGCAGCAGATCGTAGGCGCGCTTGCAGATTTCCGTCTTGCGGGCATAGGTGTCGGCCTGGCCCTTTTCGTCGAAGGCCATGACGATCACTGCGGCGCCGTAGCGGCGGGCGAGCCTGGCCTGCTCGATGAACTTGGCTTCGCCTTCCTTCATCGAGATCGAATTGACGATGCCCTTGCCCTGAATGCACTTCAGGCCGGCTTCGATGACTTCCCATTTCGAGGAGTCGATCATGATCGGCACGCGGGAAATATCCGGCTCGGAAGCGATCAGCTTGAGGAAGCGATCCATCGCGGCGATGGAATCCAGCATCGCCTCGTCCATGTTGATGTCGATGACCTGCGCGCCGTTTTCCACCTGCTGGCGGGCGACCGCCAGCGCGTCGTCGTAACGGCCTTCGAGCACCATGCGGGCGAAGGCTTTCGAGCCGGTGACGTTGGTCCGTTCGCCGACGTTGACGTAGAGCGAATCGGCGCCGATGTTGAAAGCTTCCAGCCCGGAGAGGCGCAGCTTCTTCTCGATTTTTGGCACTTTTCTCGGGTTGACCGCAGCAACCCGTTCGGCGATGGCGCGAATGTGGTCCGGCGAGGTGCCGCAGCAACCGCCGACGATATTGACGATGCCGGTCTTCGCCCAGCTCTCGATTTCATCGGCCAGCATGTCGGCCGTTTCGTCGTAGCCGCCGAAGGCATTGGGCAGGCCGGCGTTCGGGTGGGCCGAAACGTAGCAGTCGCAGACGCGCGACAGTTCTTCAACGTACTGGCGCAATTCCTTGGCGCCGAGCGCGCAGTTCAGGCCGAAGGACAGCGGCTGGATGTGGTTCAGCGAATTCCAGAAAGCCTCGGCGGTCTGGCCGGACAGCGTGCGGCCGGAAGCGTCGGTGATCGTCCCGGAAATCATCACTGGCCAGCGCCGGCCGGCATTGTCGAAGAACTGCTCGATGGCGAACAGCGCCGCCTTGGCATTCAGCGTGTCGAACACGGTTTCGACCAGCAGGATGTCGGCGCCGCCTTCAACCAGTCCCTTGATCGCTTCCAGGTAGTCGTGGACCAGCGCTTCAAAGGTGACGTTGCGGAAGCCGGGATCGTTCACATCCGGCGAGATCGAGGCGGTGCGGCTGGTCGGGCCAAGCACGCCGGCAACGAAACGCGGCTTGGCCGGATTGGCGGCGGTGAATTCATCGCACAGCACGCGGGCGAGGCGGGCACCCTCGAAATTCAGTTCATGGACCAGTGGTTCGAGCTTGTAATCGGCCTGCGACACGGCGGTCGAGTTGAAGGTGCAGGTTTCGAGAATGTCGGCGCCGGCTTCAAGATAGCCGCGGTGGATGCCGCCGATGATCGCCGGCTGGGTCAGCACCAGCAGGTCGTTGTTGCCCTTCAGGTCATGCGGATGATCGGCAAAGCGCGCGCCGCGATAGTCGGCTTCCTGCAACCCGTGGCGCTGGATCATGGTGCCCATCGCGCCGTCGAGAATCAGCAGGCGTTGTTCGAGCAGGGCGGATAGTTCGGCGGTACGGTCGGGTTGCAGCATGGTCACCTCGGCAAAGCTTGTTGTCACCGGGGATGCCGCAAAAAATAAACGGCGTCACAAACCGGGATAGGGAAAATCAGGTTTGCGAGCGCCGTTAATCATTGCCGAGCCTGGCCCCGTAAATTCACGCAAAAGCATGGAAAGGGTCGCAGCGCTCCTCGGCAGAAGCACTAGTTTACTGTCCGCGCTGCAGACTGCCAAGTGCCTTGATTTATTTAGCCTCTTTGCACAACCCGCTTCGACGTCTTCTTGACCCCGCCGCTGCCTAGGTCGAAATGCACCATGAAATAGGTTTCATCCATCGGCGGCATGCCTTCAATACGCCATTCCCAAATGTCTTCGCCGAGATTATCGAAGACCACTTTCGAGGCCGGCTTGCCGAACAGGCGACGGATTTCGTCCCGGCTCATGCCGTCGCGCACCTTGCCGTAGTTGGCTTCGGTCAGCACCTGATCCATCTTTTCGACGATCTGGTTGCTGTTGATGGTGATCATGTAGCAGGTCGTTCCCGCTGGCTGGCGGGAATATTCCCAGGTCACGCTACCGTCGTCGTTCTGAAACTCGAAGCCCGGTTTGCCCATGCGGGATTCGACTTCGCTGGCTGTCGTGATACCCGGTTTGATCTCGGGCAGATTGACCATATCGCAGGCGGGCAGCAAGGCGGTGGCGATGGCAGCAGTGGCCGTGCCGATCCAGGCAGAGAGTTTCATCGGAGCTCCGGGGTAGATTCAAGCCATTAGTTTACGTCTTCACAGGCTTGCTTTCATAATATGGGCACTCCCTAATTTATGGATATACCGATGCAGCACCTCGACCCCCGCGCCGCGTATGCCTTTCTTCAGCAAAGGACTGACGCCGTGCTGGTCGATTGCCGGACAGAAACCGAGCATATGTATGTTGGTCATCCTGTGGGTGCCGAGCACGTTGCCTGGCAGGAAGGGCTGGATTGGGAGATCGACCCGGCTTTTGCCGACAAGGTAAAGCGGCTGGTCAAAGGTGATCTGAACCGCCCGGTACTGCTGATTTGCCGCAGCGGCCGGCGTTCGGTCGAAGCCGCCGTGGCGCTCGAAGCCGCCGGTTTTTCCAGCGTCATCAACGTGCTGGAAGGCTTTGATGGCCCGCTCGATGAGGATTTCCATCGCAGCACGCTGGGTGGCTGGCGTTACTGCGGTCTACCGTGGTATCAGTCGTAATTCTGAGCCGGCGCTAACGACAAAACGGATAGGCAAGCCGTTGCCTGGCGCGGCAACAGCAGCTTTTCGAATTCTTCCGGCGGCAGCGGTTGCGCGAACAAATAGCCTTGGGCATAGTCGCAACCCGCCGCGGTCAGCAGGTCGCGCTGCTCCTCGGTTTCAACGCCTTCGGCGATCACCTTCAGGCCAAGCTTGTGCGCCATGACAATGATGGCCTCCGACAAGGCCATGTCGCTGGAGCCTGGGGCCAGGTTGCGGGTAAATGACTGGTCGATTTTCAGGTAATCGATGTCGAAGCGCTTTAGGTAAGCCAGCGACGAGTAGCCTGTCCCGAAGTCGTCGATGGCCACCTGCACGCCGCTATCCCGATAGGCCAGCAAGCTGTCAATGATCGGCGAATCCGAGCCGAGGAGCAGGCTTTCGGTGATTTCAACGACGATAGCCTGTCCCGGCAAGCCGATGCCCAGCATGTGCGCCAGCCAGCCGTCGTAGGGATTGTTTTTTTGAAACTGGACCGGCGATTTGTTGACGCTGACCTGAAAATCGTCATCGTTCTCAAGCCGCCAGCGCTTGGCCCAGCGCGCTGATTCCTTGAATACCCAGTCGCCGATTTCGATAATCAGCCCGGTTTCTTCGGCCACGGTGATGAACTCGGCCGGGTTGACCAGGCCGCGCTGCGGATGTTGCCAGCGGACCAGCGCCTCGGCCTTGTGGATACGGCCGCTCGCCAGCTCGACAATGGGCTGAAAATGTACGCGCAACTCATCGCCCGCCACCGCGCCGCGCAAATCATTGATCAGCCGCAGCCGGCTTTGTGCCGCCAGTTGCAAACTCGGCGTGAAATAACTGTAGCGGTTTCGCCCTTGTTTCTTGGCGATATACATTGCCTGATCGGCGTTCTTGAGTAATTCCCCGAGATCGGTGCTGTCGCGCGGGTAAAGCGTGATGCCGATGCTGGCCGAAATGATCGTCACCTCGTCACCCAGCCGGAAAGGCTCGGCCAGTTTGTTCAGGATGCTCAGCGTGACGCGCTCGACACTGCCCGCATCGCCGATATCGGTCAGCAACACGGTGAATTCATCACCGCCCAGCCGGGCGACGCAATCGGTTTCCCGGACGCAATCGGTGATGCGCTGCGCCGCCTCAATCAGCAGGCGGTCGCCGACGTTGTGACCGAGCGTGTCATTGACCTCCTTGAAATTGTCGAGATCGATGAAAAGCACCGCCAGTTGATTCTTGGCCCGGTGCGCCTTCTTGATCTCCTGCGCCAGGCGCTCGTAAAACATCCGGCGATTGGGCAATTCCGTCAGGCTGTCGAAATTGGCCTGGCGCCAGATCAGCTCCTCGGCTTTCTTGCGCTCGGTAATGTCGGAAAACAGCGCCACACGGCGGTTGACCGTACCATTCTGATTAAAAGTGGTGTTGATCGTCAGTTGTTCGAGATAAACCTCGCCATTCTTGCGCCGATTCCAGATCTCGCCGCTCCAGTGGCCGCTGGCTTGGAGCGACCGCCACATCCCCTGATAGAAGGCTTTATCCTGCCGCCCGGAACTGAGCACCCGCGGATTCTTGCCGATCACTTCCTCGGCGCGGTAACCCGTCGTCTGCTCAAAAGCCGGGTTCACCGAAATGATCAGATCGTTGGCGTCGGTCACCGTCATCGCCTCGGCGCTGGCCTGATAAACGGTGGATGCGATATGCAGCGCCTCCAGCGCCCGCTTATTTTCCGTGACATCGCGGCCCACGCCGCGGTAGCCCGTAAAGCGGCCCTTTTCATCAAAAACCGGCTCGCCGCTGACATGGACAATGCGAATCATCCCATCCTCGTCCAGCCGGCGCAGTTCCAGGTCGTAGTAAGGCTCATGCCGGGCCAGCAGTTCGCGATGACGATCCCAGAAAGCCTCATCCGCATCCAGATAGTCAATCTCCCAGCGGGTTTTGCCCAGCGAGCTGGCATTGGGAAAAGTACGGTGATAACGCTCCCAGCCGGATATTTCGGTAAAACGGAAGTGCTCGTCCTGCTCCCAGAACCAGTCGGCGCTCATTTTGGACAAACTGAGAAAACGCTGTTCGCTGGCGCGCAACGCCGTTTCGGCCTGATGGCGCAAGGTGATATCGGTATAAGTCGACACAAAGCCGCCATTCGGCAGCGGGCGTCCGGCAATTTCCAGAATTGTGCCGTTCGGGCGAACCCGCTCGAAACGGTGCGCCACCCGTTGCGAGGCCAGGGCCACGCGTTCCTCGACCAAATTGTCGACGTCGCCCGGGCCGTACTCGCCGCGCTCGGCATTGAAACGGAACAATTCAGGCATCGAAACGCCGACCGAGACAATTTCCGGCGGAATCCCGGTCAACTCCAGAAAGCGCGCATTCCAGACCACCAGCCGCATGGCCGGGTCGAACATGACAATCCCCTGTTCGATGTTGTCCACCGCATCCTGCAAGCGGGTCAGGTTGTGCTCGAAGCGCATGCCGGCCTGACCCAGCATATCGGTCAGGCAACCGGCCTGAACGTTCTTATCGGCCAGACGAACCCGCAGCAGTGACGAAACGCAGAAACTGACGACGCGCACCACCGGCCGCACGGTGGCCAGCGGCCCGGCAATGGCAAAAACGATCAGGCGCTTGCCGGCCAGATCAATCGCCCGGTTGTAGCCCTCGCGCATCCCCTTCGAGCCGGCTGCCTCCGCTGCGCCGACCAGATACTCATCCATTTCGCCCAGCATGATGCGTGCCGCAACCTCGTGGATATCGCCAATCCGCTCACGCTGGCTGGAAGCAACAATCCGCCCCTCCTCAGCCATGAAACTGCAGACCAAGCCTAATTCATCGGCGAGCAGGTCGCAGAGCTCCTGGCCGAATGCAATATCAAACCGGTTCATCTTGAGTCTCTTCACACCCAATCCCGTCGGTTGCTAGCCCGTTGGCCGTGCCCGGCGCTGCCCCGTGCGTTGGCGAAATGTCCGCCAGCATTCCCGCTTGCAGAGCGCTTTGCTTGTCTGGCTTCTGGCGTTAACACATTCATGGCGGAGAAATCCAATGAGAGTAATCAGGGCGACAAAGAAGTTTTTAGCGGAAAGCTGGCAATCTCAATGCCCATTCTGGCAGCCTTCAGGGGTAACAATGTTAAGGGAAAACCCTGAATTAGCCAGCAAAAACAGGTATTCCAAGCATTGAGTATTCGTAGTATTGCGACAGTGTGGATTTTGATTGGTTCGATTTCAGCGTCAGCGAACGACGCAGCGCTTTGCCCGCCAGTTGGCCCGCCTGAGCGCAAGGCAGTGCACAAAGCAGCGCCGAGGCGATAATAGCGACCCATGAACATGACAAACAAAAACGTCGGTAGCCTGCTCGGGCAACTGGAGTCGCTGAATGAAAGCCAGTTGCGCCGCCTGCTCGTGGAACATTTGACCAAGCAGAAGCTCGGCCTGACCTGGGAAGCCAGCGCGATCGAACGCGATGCCGCGCTCAATGCCGATCTGGTGCTGCCCCGCCATTGCGCTGAATGGAGCCAGAATCCCGAGGGCGGCACGCGCAACCTGATTATCGAAGGTGACAACTTCGACGCCCTGCGCCTGCTTAAAGCTACCCACGCCGGCAAAATCCGCGTCATCTATATTGATCCGCCCTACAACACCGGCAACAAGGATTGGGTCTACAACGACCATTACGTCGGCGCCAACGACCGCTGGCGGCATTCGCAATGGCTGGAATTCCTCTACCGCCGCCTGACGCTGGCCCGTGACCTGTTGACGCCCGATGGCGTGATCATGGTTTCGATCAACGACGAAAACCGGGCGCGGCTGGAGTTGTTGCTGGACGAAGTGATGCCGGGGCGGCGGCTGGGGAGTTTGGTTTGGCGTACCAAAGATACTGGCAACGACTTGTCGCAACGCTTCAGCCACGTGCATGAACACATCTTGGTTTACGCCAATGCCGGCTTTAAATTCAACGGTCGAGCAACCGACCGCAGCAAGTTCCGCAATCCGGATGAAGACTCACGTGGCGATTGGTCGCCACAGCCGTTAACTACCAATAAGACTCTATTTGAGCGCAAAAATACGTACTACCCAATCCAAGACCCGGAAACTGGCTATTGGTATCCATGTGACCCAGACAGTGTTTGGCGTTTTGCCTCCGAAAAGGAAATCCGCAGCCGCTTTCCAGATAATGAACGGGCTGTGCAAGCTGCCTTAGCGGGCTTGCGCAGCGGCACTATCGAACAGTTGATTGAGAATAAGCAGATCTACTTTCCTCCCTGCAAACCCTCAGATGTTATGGAATTCGCAAGCCGCGACGAACTGCTTGCTGCGGTCAACGCTGGAAAAGGGCCAGTTTTACCGAAGAAAAAAACCCCGCTGCTGCGCCAAGACTTGCCCGACCTGGACTTTTGGGTGGGTAAGCCGATTGCACCTGGCCGCCCGTCACGCAAGGAGCACTGGACAGCAAAACCACAGGAAGAGCGATTGGCCCCGTTAAGTAGCTGGATCGCCGGATTGAATGAAGATGTTGCCTTGTTTTCAGACGATGGCGATGAAGAGCCAGTTGTCTTGCGTAGCGCTCGCGGCGGTGTTGCGACGGAGGAGGTGAAAGATGTTTTTGGCACCAAAGCTTTTCAGCACCCCAAGCCGCTGTCGCTGATCAAAAACCTGCTGCAACAAGCGACGCGCCCCGGTGACATCGTGCTTGATTTCTTCGCCGGCAGCGGCACGACCGGCCATGCGGTGCTGGCGTTGAATGCCGAAGACAAGGGGCAGCGCAGTTTCATTCTCTGCTCCAGTACGGAAGCCACAAAAAAAGAGCCGGCGAAAAACCTTTGCCGCGACGTGTGCGCCGAACGCATCCGCCGCGTCATCCAGGGTTACGGTGGCAAGCCGGGGCTCGGCGGTGAATTCGCCTACCTGCAACTGGATAAGGTGGAAGTGCCTGATCTGCCCTTTGAGGCCGATGCGGCGCATGCCTTCCAGTTGCTCGCCCTGCGCCGTTTCGGCGAAGCCCGGCCATTGCCGGCTGGGCCGGTAAAGCGGCTCGGTCAATCCGGCGATTGCGCCGTGCTGCTGTGCGAGCGGGTGGATGCTGAAACCATCGCCAGCCTGGTGGATTGGCGAGCACGAAATGGCGCCGCCCGACTGGCGATTTATTCGCCCCGGCCAAGCACGCTGGCCGAACAACTGGCGGCGGCCGGGGTTGAGGCTAATTGTTACAGCCTGCTGGATGCGGTGATGCGCGGGCAGGTGGGCGGGGGTGCGAATGAGTGACGAAAAACAGGGCGTTTTGACGGTTGACCGCAGCAATCTCTACGCCGGTATCCGCGAAGTGCTCAGCACGTCGCGGCAACAGGCCCGGCAGGCCGTCAATGAGGCGATGGTGCAGGCTTATTGGCAAATCGGGCGGCTGATTGTCGAGGATGAGCAACAGGGCGAGGCGCGTGCCGAGTACGGCAAGAAGGTGCTGCCCGCCGTGGCCAAGCGGCTGGCGGAAGAATTCGGCAAAGGTTTCTCGCTGACCAACCTGAAACTTTTTCGACAGTTTTATCTGGCTTTCCCGATTGGTCACACAGCGTGTGACCAATCGGATTTTGCTCATTTGAGCTGGTCGCATTTCCGCCAATTGCTCCGTGTCAGCAATGCCGATGCAAGGAACTGGTACGTTCGGGAAGCTATTTCCCAAAGCTGGAGTGTTCGGGCGCTGGATCGACAAATTGGCACGCTGTTCTATGAGCGTCTGTTGCTGAGTCAGGACAAGGCCGGAGTCCGTCAGGAGGCGGTTGCGAACATCGCTGCTGAAGCGCCGCCCGACCCGCGTGACTTCATCCGCGATCCCTACGTGCTTGAGTTTCTCGGCTTGCAGCCCAGCCCGGCTTTGTATGAAAAGGATGTCGAGCAGGGTTTGATCGAGCGTTTGCAGCAATTCATGATGGAGCTGGGCAAGGGTTTTGCCTTTGTTGCCCGGCAAAAGCGCCTGCACGCTGAGGGTGATGACTTCTTTGTCGATCTCGTTTTCTACAATTACCTGCTCAAGTGTTTTGTCTTGATCGACCTGAAGACCGGCAAGCTGACGCATCAGGATGTCGGGCAAATGGATATGTACGTCCGGCTGGTCGATGAGCAGATGCGCGGCGAGGGTGATAACCCGACGATTGGCCTGATTCTTTGTTCGGAACGCAATGCGGCGGTGGCGAAGTATTCGCAACTGGCGAGCAGTCCGCAGCTGTTTGCCAGTCAGTACAGCCTGATTCTGCCGAGCGAGGAAGAGTTGCGTATTGAACTGGAACGCGACCGGGCCTTTCTGGAAGCGGCGCGCAGTGGAGAAAACGCATGAGTACGCTGGACATTATTACTGCCCAATCGGCCGCTATCGAGCCGGAGGCTTTTCAGAGCACGTTGATCGAGCACATGGCCGCAGCCTTGTTGCGCCAGCCGTCGCCGCCCTGCTTGCTGCGCGCCCCGACCGGTTCGGGCAAGACCTACATGATTTCGCGCGTGCTGGAAGAAGTGAATGCCGCCCGCCCGACGCTGTGGTTGTGGTTTGTGCCATTTGTGAATCTGGTCCAGCAGACGGAGGATGCGCTGGCCGCCAACTGCACCGGGCTGACGCCGGCGATGCTGGCGCAGGGGCGGAATCAGGAGGCGAAATCGGGCATGGTTTTGCTGTCGACCGCAGCCGGGGTGGGCCGGGCCAAGGATCGCAAAGCCGGTTACGACGCCGATGGTGACGATGAGGTGCGGACGCTGGCGGCATTTGTCGCCCGAGCCAAAGCACAAGGGCTGGCGCTGGGCGTGGTGGTCGATGAGGCGCATATCGGGCTGGATAAGACGACCGAGTTCGGCCAGTTTGTCCATTGGTTGGCGGCGGATTTTTTGATCATGGCGACGGCGACGCCGAAGGATGAGCGCCTGCTCGCCTTTCTGCGCGAAGCGGGGATGAGTGCTTTTGAGAGCTTTGCGGCGAGCCGCGATGAGGTGGTGGCGGCACGTTTGAACAAACGTTATATCGAGGCGGTGGTGTACGACTTGCGGCAGAGCGTGCAGACGGTGGCTGACTTGAAACGCACGGTGCTGCGTCAGGCGTGGAAGCGGCATTGCAAGCTGAAACGCCAGTTGCTGGAGGCCGGCGTGGCGCTGACGCCGTTGTTGCTGGTGCAGGTGGCGAATGGCGAGAAAACGGTGGAAGAGGCCGAGCAGGATCTGGTGAGTTTGTGCAAGGTGCATCCCGGCTTGATCGGCAAGCATTCGTCGAATGACCCGGACCCGGTGCTGATGGCGGCGATTGCCAACGACGCGACGAAAGAGGTGCTGATTTTCAAGCAGTCGGCCGGTACCGGCTTCGATGCGCCACGGGCTTTCGTGCTGGCGTCGACCAAGCCGGTGAATGATGTTGATTTTGCGATGCAGTTTATTGGCCGGGTAATGCGGGTGGCGCGACCGATTCGCCAGTTTTATGCCAAGCCAAAGCGGATTCCGGCGGAATTCGACACGGCTTATGTGTATTTGGCCGACGCCGAGGCACAGCGCGGCTTTGAGGCGGCGGTGCAGGCGAGCAGCGCGGTGAAAAGCCAGCTTGAGGGGCAGACCGAAAAGCTGGTGGTCCGGCAAATGGCTTCCGGGGCGCAGGTGTATACCAACCGTGAATCGGCGCAGGTGCCGTTGATTTATGACTTGCCGCTGCCGCATGACCCGCTGGCGTCGCCGGTTCATTGTGCGGCGCAGCCGACGCCCAGCTTCGGCCCACAGGGTTCCTTGTTCGATAGCTTGTCCGCTCCGCTGGATGAAGAACTCGACGAGATCAAACCGACTGTGACCAAGGCGGTTAGCACTGCCCGGACGCTGCCGCCACTGAGTGCGACCGACTGGCAGGCAGCTTTGCAGGAGCGCGGGATTCGCGCTTATGCCCGGCGTTCTGACGTTGCCTTGCCGAAGGCTTTGCAGCGCGAAGTGCGGCCGCAATGTACCGATATGGCGCGGGTGTCCGAAGCGGTGGCGAGCCGTCTGGAGATGAGTGATGACTTGCAGCGCAATGCGGTGCGGGCGGCGCTCAGTCGCCTCAAGGAAAAAGAGGTGCATACCGAGTTGACCGCAGGCGTTCGCCACGAGGAGGATGTGCTGGTAATTACCGACCGGGCGGCGCTGGCGCGGGAGGCGATGCTCACTTTGCGCAGCTTGCCGCAGGTTGAGGACGAGGATGTGAGGATCATCGTCGATGTGCTTTCGCGGCGTTTGCGCGGGCGCATTGACGAGGAATTCGAGACGGCTGATGAGGCGACGTTGCCGGGCGAGGCTGAATTGAAACGCCATGCCCGCGATGCGGCGTATTGGGTAATTCGTCGTGAGGCAGCCAATATGGCCGAGTTGATGCAGGGCATCGTCGCTGAATTCACGACGCAGGAAGCGGCTGCGGCCTTGCCGGACTGGATGCTTTTTCCTGCAGCACTCAGCCTTGCCGCATCACGCAAGAATATCTACGGCGTGATGCCGCCGGCCGATGACGATCTGCTGCAGATCGAGACTTTGCTGCTGCAGGACGAGCGCGCCTGGTTGGCTGACCGCGAGGTTTCGGCCGATGGTCAGCCTTTGCAACTGGCCCGCTACGACGGCTTGAGCAAGCTGAACAGCGAGGAGCGCGAATTTGCCAAGGCGCTGGACCATGCCGATTTTGTCACCTGGTGGCATCGCAACCCGGATCGCAAGCCGTGGTCGGTGCGTTTGGTGCGCGTGAACATCAGAATTATTTTTACCCGGATTTTGTCATTTGTCTGAGCCACTATCCCGGCGATGCGCCCTTGTTGCGCTTGGTCGAAACCAAGGAGAACGTCAAGGACGCCGCCCGCAAGGCGCGCCGGGTGCCGAAAACCTGGGGCAAAGTGCTGTTTCTGACCCGCGATCAGGCGCGTTTGCGGGTGGTGAATGATGACGGCAGCCTCGGCGTTTCGGTCGATTTCGCCGATCTCAACCCGGTGCGCGAGTGGTTGCGGGCGTCGAAGCCGGTTTGAGCCAGGGCCGGTGCTAAGTATTTCTGGATAGCTGTTTTAGTTTGTCATCCCGCGCAGGCGGGAATCCATGTTCCAAACAGCGCTGGATTCCCGCCTGCGCGGGATGACGGTTTTAAAAAGTATTGATCGGTCTCACTGATCGCTCTCTACTTCGGCCGGGGAAGTAATTTCTGATGCGCCAGCGCGGCGATGCCGCCGATGGCCATCATGCCGGCCATGCCCCAGGCCAGGCTGAGGGTGGAGCCCCAGAGGGCGGGGGCGATCAGGGCGGCAATGACGGTGTTGAAGCTGGACTGGAAGAAAGATTGGCAGGAGGCGGCGAGGCCCGCGCTGGGCGGGGAAGGGGTCGAGTGCCAGGATGCTCAGGCAGGGCATGGTGAGTGACATGCCAAGGGTGTAAACGAAGATGGGCAGGACGCTCCACGGCAGTGCTGGCGGCCATGCGAGGTTGAGGCCGAGGTTGGCAGTGGCGGCAATAGTCATCAGCAGATAGCCGAGCGCGATCGTCCGGCTAAATGAAATCTTGCCGGCGAGGCGGCCGGAGAGCCAGGAGCCGCCGATCATGCCGGCCATTGCCGGGCCGAATAGCCAGAGAAAGCCGGTTTCGTGGACGCCGAGATGCTGCATCAGGAAGACCGGGGCGGAGAGGACGTAGACGAAGAAGCCGCCGAAGTTGAGCGAGATGGCGGCGCAGGCGAACAGGAAGGGCGGCGAACTCATGACCTTCCAGTAGGTGCGGCCAAGGTAGGCGGGTTTGAGCGACTGGCGTTTTTCCGGGGGCAAGGTTTCCGGTAACAGTTTCCAGCAGGCGACCCAGAGTGCTGCGGTCGACAGCACTAAAAAGGCAAAAACCGAGCGCCAGCCGAAGAAGGTTTGCAGCCAGCCGCCGATGACCGGGGCGATGGCCGGGGCCAGCGCGAACATCATGGTGATTTGCGCCATCAAACGTTGGGCGTCGGCACCGTCGTAAAGGTCGCGGACGATAGCGCGGCTGACAACCATGCCGGCGCCGGCAGTAACGCCTTGCATGGCGCGCCAGAACCAGAGTTGTTCGATGCTGCTGGCAACGGCGCAACCGGCCGAGGCGAAGCCGAAGCAGGCGAGGGCGATCAGGATGACGCGGCGGCGGCCGAAACGGTCGGAAATGGCGCCGTGCCAGAGTGTCATCACGGCGAAGGCGACGAGGTAGGCGGCGAGCGTTTGTTGGACCTGCACTTGAGTCGCGCCGAGTTTTTCAGCGATTTCGTGGAACGACGGCAGGTAGGTGTCGATCGAGAAGGGCCCGAGTGCGGAAAGGGCAGCCAGCAGGAAGGCGATGCTGCGCTTTTCCGGCTGGCGACTGGTAGCGCTAGCCACGGGCAAAACGGCGGTACTGAATGGCTTCGGCAACGTGCGGCGCGCGGATTTCCTCGCTGTCGGCGAGATCGGCAATGGTCCGGGCGACCTTGAGGATGCGGTGCCAGGCGCGGGCCGAGAGATCAAGATGGGTGCTGGCCTGCTTGAGCAGCTTGCTGCCGGCTTCGTCGGGTATACAGCGGGTATCAACTTCGCCCGCGGTGAGCCGGGAATTTGGCTTGCTTTGCCGGGCAAACTGTTTGGCCAATGCCTGTTCGACGCGTGCGCGTACCGTCGCCGAACTTTCACCGTCAGCTTTGCCAGCCAGCGCATCGGCAGGTAGTGCGGGGACTTCGATCAGGAGGTCGATGCGGTCGAGAAAGGGGCCGGAGAGCTTGCCGCGATAGCGCGCCACTTGATCCGGCGTGCAGCGGCATTTGCCATTGCTGTGGCCCATGAAGCCACAGCTGCAAGGATTCATCGCAGCGATTAACTGAAACTCGGCCGGGAATTCGGCTTGATGAGCGGCGCGGGCGATGTGGATGCGCCCGGTTTCCAGGGGCTCGCGCAGGGTTTCGAGGACTTTCCGGTCAAATTCCGGTAATTCGTCCAAAAATAAAACGCCTTGATGAGCCCGGCTGATTTCGCCGGGGCGGGGCGGATTGCCACCGCCGACCAAAGCGACGGCAGAGGCCGTATGGTGCGGCTGGCGGAAGGGGCGCAGGCCAAATTCTTCCGGCTTGAAATGGCCGAGCAGCGAGAGTACGGCGGCAGAGGATTTGGCGGCAGCGATATCCAGACCCGGCATCAGCCCGGGCAGGCGCGCTGCGAGCATCGATTTTCCCGAGCCCGGCGGGCCGACCATCAGGAGCGAATGTTGCCCCGCGGCGGCAATTTCCAGGGCCCGTTTGGCTTGCGCCTGACCGCGCACTTCACTGAGGTCTGGGAAAAATGCCGGTTTTTCCAGGTTGACCGCAGCGGCCGGTGGCAAGGCATTTTGGTCGCACAAATGGGCACAAACATCGAGTAGCGAGGTGGCGGAAAGAATGTTGCCGGCGCCGGTGAGTGCCGCCTCGCGCGCGCTGGTTTCGGGCAGGATGAAGCATTTGCCGTTGTCCGCAATTTGCAGCGCCATGGCGAGCGCCCCGCGAATCGGACGCAGTTCGCCGGAGAGCGAGAGTTCGCCGGCAAATTCGTAATCGGCTAAAGCCTTGCTTGGAATCTGGCTGCTGGCGGCAAGAATGCCGAGTGCGATGGGCAGGTCGAAGCGGCCGGATTCCTTGGGTAAATCTGCCGGCGCCAAATTTACGGTAATGCGCTTGCTGGGGAATTCGAAGCCGGAATTCAGAATGGCGGCCCGGACACGGTCGCGGGCTTCCTTGACCTCGGTGTCCGGTAAGCCCACCAGGGTAAAACTGGGCAGGCCGCTGGCGATATGAACTTCGACAATGACCGGCGGAGCGTTGAGGCCATCCAGCCCGCGGCTGTTGGCGATGGCCAGCGCCATGCAGGCTTACTCGCCCGAGCGGGCTTTTTCCAGCGCGGTGACGCGTGCTTCCAGATCCTTGAGCTTGGCGCGGGTGCGGGCCAAAACCTGAGCCTGCACATCGAACTCTTCGCGGGTGACTAGATCAAGCTTGGCAAAAACTCCACCGAGCACGGCTTTGGCATTCTTTTCAATATCCTTGACCGGTGAATTGGCCAGTAGCGCACTCATTTTGGCGCTGAAATCTTCAAGTAGTTTCGGGTCAAGCATGGGGGTTCCTCCGTGACGCAAAAGTGTATCACAGGGCTTGATTCGGGCTCTTTGAGTGCTTGCTCGACAGCTATTTATCTTTATGCGATAACGGTATAAATTTAAGGCGCTGCAAGCCGTATTTTTGAGGCGCCACATTTGTAGTAACCACAACGTCGCGACAGCGGCCTATTTTGAGGATAGCGCTATGAAACTAAAGAGATCCCTAATTGCTGTTGGTCTGATTTCCCTGTCCGGCTTTGTCGGTGCGGCGGACGAACACGCTGGACATGGTGCGCACTGGGGATATAAGGGTGATATGGGTCCGGATCGGTGGACATCATTAAAACCGGAATTCAGCGCCTGTGCCGGGAAAAACCAGTCACCGATTGACGTATCCGGAACGATTGATGCCAAGTTGAAGCCTGTTAGATTCAGCTACAAGGCGGGCGGTCACGAGGTGGTCAATAATGGCCACACCATCCAGGTCAATATCGAGGATGGCAGTAGCATCGTGATCGACGGCATTCAGTTCAACTTGAAACAGTTCCACTTCCATTCGCCCAGCGAGAACCATATCAGCGGCAAGTCTTACCCGCTTGAGGCGCACCTTGTCCATGCCGACAAAGATGGAAATTTGGCAGTCGTTGCCGTCGTTTTTAATGAAGGCAAGGCGAACGCAACGGTTGCTGCTGCCTGGAGCCGGATGTCGAAGGCAGAAGGCACGAGTGAATTAGCAACGAATGTGTCTGCTGCGGGCCTACTCCCGAAGAGTCACGATTACTATCGCTACAACGGTTCCCTGACGACACCGCCGTGTACTGAAGGTGTGCGTTGGATCGTCATGAAGAAGCCGATGACGGTATCTAAAGACCAACTCAACGCTTTTCAGACCACGGTTGGATTTGCCAATAATCGTCCGATTCAGCCTGCGAACGCCCGACCAATTTTGGAATAACGCGAACAGGAATCATCACTTGGGGGCAGGATTCTGATGTGGTCAAAATTTCTGCCCCAACGATTGCACGTATGAAATATTGGGTGTCCAGTGCGCCGGAAGCACGGCACTCATTCATGTTGATATCAACCAACAGACCGTTGATTGACCATGGTGGTCTAGCAAAGAACACAATCCCCCCTCCGCTCCTGCCAAAGTAACGCAGAAAACAACGAAAAGCAGCATTCCAGGGTGCTCCATTTGGCTGGCTTTGTCCTGCGCGTCAGCATGGGTTTGAGTTTTGCCCCGGTGCGGGCTTGTTGTTGTGCCCGGACACCCTATTCGTCGCCGCTCATCAATGGTGCGCCCGATTGACGTTGCGCATGGTTTTGGTGCGCTATTTTGGTGCGATTCACGTTGATAGGCGCAATCCTATGATTTGCATCAAAAAAATACTTGGCACGCCTCGTGCTTTTACTGCGGTGCACAAAGTTTTTTGTCTTGAATCATTCATCTGGAGAGAAACCATGAAGAAATCGGTTATCACCTTAGCCCTCGTCAGCGCCTTCGCGGCACCGGTCTTCGCACAATCTGCCGATCCCTCGAAGGATGAAGTGGCACCAGCTGGCCCGCATACCCTGACCGGCAACGTCGGCTTGTTCTCCAGCTACCGTTTCCGCGGTATTGACCAGACTGCTGGCAAGCCCGCGCTGCAGGGCGGTTTTGACTACTCGCACTCCAGCGGCATTTATGTGGGCAACTGGAACTCGAACGTTTCCTCAGGCGCCGGCTTCCCGGAAGCCAATCTGGAGATGGATTTCTACGGCGGCTACAAAATGGCTTTCGGTGATTTCGGGATTGATGTGGGCGGTATCTACTACTACTACCCGGGTTCCGATGCTGCTCCGCTTTCTGGCAGCAATGCCAAGAATGTCGGTAGAAATGCCAGCGGCACCGTCAACAACGGCGAAATTTACATTGGCGCTAGCTGGAAAATGCTCTCGCTCAAGTATTACCACTCGGTCACCGACTACTTCGAACTGCCTGATTCCAAGGGCACCGGCTATCTGGATTTATCCGCCAACTTCGATTTGGGTAACGGCTGGGGCGTCAATGGCCACGTTGGACATTTGTATGCCAGCGACTACCGCTACGAATTTACGGGCGGCTCCGACAAGATCGATTACACCGATTGGAAAATCGGCGTAACCAAGGACATCAGCGGCTGGGTTATTGGCGCGGCGTATGTCGATACCAATGCCAAGGGTAGCTGTGGGTCAGCCGAGTTTTACTGCTTCACCAACTCTTTGAACGCCAGCGGTGATACCGGCAGCAAACTCAAGGATGCGGGTCGTGGCATCGCAGTGATCTCCGTTTCCAAGTCCTTCTAAACCGTCTTAAACCCCCCCGCTGGCGTACCGGCCGGTGCTTGCGGGGGAACAGCAAAATTTAATGGGGAAAACTCATCATGAAATTCGTTACCGCCATCATCAAGCCGTTCAAGCTTGACGAAGTCCGTGAAGCGTTGTCTGCCATTGGCGTGCAAGGCATCACGGTTACTGAAGTGAAGGGTTTCGGCCGGCAAAAAGGGCATACCGAGCTGTATCGGGGCGCTGAATATGTCGTCGATTTCCTGCCCAAGGTGAAAATCGAGGCGGCTGTCAGGGCTGATCAGATCGATCAGATCATTGAAGCCATCGAAAAATCCGCCAGCACCGGCAAGATCGGTGACGGCAAGGTTTTTGTCTTCGATCTTGAACAAGTTGTTCGTATCCGGACCGGTGAAACCGGTACCGATGCCCTCTAAGGAGCGAACCATGAAACGCCTATTTGCATTACTAGCGCTGGTCGGTGCCGTCGGTTTCGGCGCACCGGCCTGGGCTGAAGAGAAAGTGGCAGCGCCGGAAGCGGCGGTCGCTCAGGTGGCAACGCCGGCCCCGGCAGCCGTTGAAGAAGCAGCCCCGGCTGCAGCCCCGGCTTTGGTCCCGAACAAAGGCGATAACGCCTGGGTGATGATGAGTGCTGCACTGGTCATTCTGATGTCGATTCCTGGTCTGGCCCTGTTCTACGGTGGCCTGGTTCGTACCAAGAATATGCTGTCGGTGCTGATGCAGGTCTTCGTGGTCTTCTCGTTGATTACCGTGCTTTGGGTGGTCTATGGCTACTCGGCGGCATTTACCGAGGGCAACGCATTCTTTGGAACGCTGGACAAACTCTTCCTGAAAGGCGTCACGCCTGAATCGGTGGGTGCGACCTTCTCCAAGGGCGTGGTGATCTCCGAGCTGGCTTTCGTCATCTTCCAGGGGGCTTTCGCCGCCATTACTTGCGGCCTGATCGTCGGTGCCTTTGCTGAACGCGCCAAGTTTGCCGCCATTCTGGTCTTCATGGTCATCTGGTTCACGCTGTCTTATATCCCGATGGCGCACATGGTCTGGTATTGGGCGGGTCCGGATGCTTACATCGATGCTGCAGCTGGTGAAGCGGCTGGCAAGACCGCCGGCTTCCTGTTCCAGAAGGGCGCGCTCGACTTCGCCGGCGGTACGGTGGTGCATATCAACGCCGCTGTCGCAGGTTTGGTCGGTGCCTACATGATCGGTAAGCGGACAGGTCTCGGCAACGTGGCCATGGCGCCGCACAGCCTGACTTTCACGATGATCGGTGCTTCCCTGCTGTGGTTTGGCTGGTTCGGCTTCAATGCCGGTTCCGCCCTCGAAGCCTCCGGTGGTGCTGCGCTGGCGATGGTCAACACCTGGGTTGCTACGGCTTGCGCCGCACTGTCCTGGATGTTCGCTGAATGGATCCTGAAGGGTAAGCCTTCCATGCTGGGTGCTGCTTCCGGTGCGGTTGCCGGTCTGGTGGCGATCACCCCGGCGGCTGGTTTCGTCGGTGTCATGGGCGGCATCATCATCGGGCTGCTGGCGGGTGTGATCTGTTTGTGGGGCGTCAATGGCCTGAAGAAGATGCTCGGCGCCGATGACTCGCTCGACGTCTTCGGTATCCATGGTCTGGGCGGCATCCTGGGCGCCATCCTGACCGGTGTCTTCGCTGACCCGGCCCTGGGTGGTACAGGCGTCTATGACTACGTTGCCAATGCTGTTGGGCCGTTCGACATGACCGCGCAGGTGATCAGCCAGCTTTGGGGTGTCGGTACTGTGATCGTCTGGTCTGGCGTGGTTTCAATCGTCGCCTTCAAACTGGTCGATATCGTGATTGGTCTGCGTGTGCCGGAAGAAGAAGAGCGTGAAGGTCTCGACCTCACCTCGCACGGCGAAAGCGCCTACCACCATTAATAGCAGGAAAGCCAAGGCTGGCCCCAGTGCCGGCTTTTGGCTGATTGCTACTAGGCAACAAATCTTTGTCTCTCTCCCTTCGGGCACCTTCGGGTGCCCATTTTTTTGCCGCCGGCTTGCCCGGTATGACGGGGAAAGCGGGGTTTACCCGCCGCAGTCCGGGGTCGAACCCCGGCTTTGTTGTCATCGTTATGTTTGATCGGCGCGTTAGCAGTTGAACGACTGAACTGCTTAAAATAGGTGCCAATGAAATCTCATCAAAGTTCGCCGCTTCGTCGTCGCTGTTTGTTTGCATTGGCCGTGGTGCTCGGTCCGATGCTGGCGGCGTGTGAATCAACAAAAGCATCCCGGGTTTACCAAACCGAAACGTTCACCAGTGAAACGCCGTTTCAGTATTACAGCAGCCGGGAGCCGGTGGCGGCTTGTGAAATCGCCAAGCGCGCCTTGTTAAGTCAGGGTTATCAGGTAGATGATGCCAAGCCGTTCAATATTCGCGGCGAGAAATATTTTCGGCCCAGAGCGGATGAGGCAACCCGCCTGACCATCACGCTGGTTTGCTTGCCGAGTAGTTTGGGCACGGTGATCTACGCAAACGGGCTGGAAACGCAGTACGAGATGAAATCGAAAGGGAGTAGCGCCGGGGTCAGCGTTGCTGCAATCGGCTCCGTATCGCTGCCCTGGGCGATTGATAAAGATACGTTGGTGAAAGTTGGCGAGGAGACAGTGACGGCCCCCGATTTTTACCAGCGTTTATTTGAGCTGATCAAGGCGCTCGACAGTTGATTTCTGCTGTGCTGGCGTGGTGTGTTCGTTGCCGTTGCCAGTTGAGGCTTTTGCAGCGCTCGCCGTAAAGCTGCGCTTATTTAATTAGCGGCAGCATCGCCCGAAATTCTTCGGTGCCCGCCTGATGCAGCCACTCGAAAAGCACCATTTCGGTCGTCACGATATGGACGCCACAGTGGCGCAGGCGCTCAATGGCGGCGTCCCGGTTCGCTGGCGTGCGCGACGAGGTGGCATCGGCAATCAGGAATACATCGAAGCCGGCTTCAAGCAGGCCCAAGGCTGTTTGCAAGACGCAAACGTGGGCTTCCATCCCGGTCAGCAAAACCTGCTGACGGCCTGAAGCGCGCAGCATGTCGAGGACACCAGCCTCGGCGGCGCAGGAGAAATGCATTTTCTCGAAGAATTTGGCGTCGACCGTAGCGCCGGCCGTTTCTACGGTTGCCGCATGGCGGATTTCACCGACGCTTGAGCCGAGGCCGCGGACATACTGCTCGGAAATGAAGCTTGGAATGCCGAGCTGGCGCGCGCCGGTGAGTAGCCGTACGTTGTTTTTGATGGCAGCTTCGCCCTCAAAAATAGCCGGTGCCAGCTTTTCCTGAACGTCGACCACCAGCAGCAGGGATTTTTTGCGTTCGATCAGCATGGCTCGTCCTTAGCGGAAAACGATGGTTTTGTTGCCATGCGTCAGCACCCGGTCTTCCAGGTGGTAGCGCAGGCCACGAGCGAGGACGGTTTTTTCGATGTCCTTGCCGTAACGCACCATGTCTTCCGGCGAATCGGAATGGTCGATACGAATGACGTCCTGTTCGATGATCGGACCGGCGTCGAGTTCGCTGGTGACGTAATGGCAGGTGGCACCGATCAGCTTGACGCCGCGCACGTGGGCCTGATGGTAGGGTTTGGCACCGGCAAAGCTGGGCAGGAACGAGTGATGGATGTTGATGATGCGGCCGGAGAGTGCGTCACACAATTCAGGGGCCAGAATCTGCATGTAGCGGGCAAGTACCATCGTGTCGCCACGGACATCGTCGAAAATCCGCTGGATTTCAGCGAAGGCGCCCTGTTTGTTGTCGCTGGTCACCGGCACGTGATGGAAGGGGATGCCATGCCATTCGACAAAACCGCGGAAGGTGTCGTGATTGGAGATGACGCAGGGGATCTCGATGTCGAGTTCCTTGGCTTGCCAGCGCGCCAGCAGGTCGTACAGGCAATGTTCCTGCTTGGAAACCAGCACGACGACGCGCTTCTTGACGGCGCTGTCGTTGATTTGCCAGACCATCTGCAAGGGATCACCTACTTCGCTACGAAAGCGTTCGCGGAATTCGGCGAGCAGGAACGGTAGCGAATTGGCCTTGATCTCAAGGCGCATGAAATAGCGACCGGTCAGCGCGTCGGAGTGGAAATTCGATTCAAGAATCCAGCCACCGTTACCGGCAATGAAGCCGGAAACCTTGGCAATGATCCCGACCTGATCCGGGCACGAGGCCGACAGCGTGTAAAAACGGTCGCTATGCATTTTTAGTGGTCAGTTATTGGTGGTTAGTCATTAGTCGCTAGTAATTGAGCGGGTTTGCTAGCGGCTGATAACTACCGACTAGCCACTAAAAAAGCCTTGTCGATTTCGCTGCGCAGGTCATCGTAATTGAGGACGACCGGGTACTGCGGGAATTCGCGAATGACGTTTTCCGGCGGGTGGAACAGGATGCCGCCATGGGCTTCACCGAGCATCGCGGTGTCGTTGTAGCTGTCACCGGCAGCGACGACCTTGAGCTTGAGTTCCTTGAAGCGCTTGACCGCTTCGCGCTTCTGGTCGGGCATGCGCAGATGGTAGGCGACCAGCATGCCTTCGCTATCGGCTTCCAGCGAATGGCAGAACAGCGTCGGCCAGCCAAGTTGACGCATCAACGGGTGGGCAAATTCGTAGAACGTGTCGGAGAGGATGACAACCTGGTAATCCTCGCGCAACTGGTCAAGGAAGGCGCGAGCGCCTTGCATCGGGCCCATTTCGGCGATCACCTTCTGGATATCCGGCAAGCCGAGCTTGTGCTGGCGCAGGATGTTCAGGCGGTAGGTCATCAGCTTGTCGTAATCCGGCTCGTCGCGCGTCGTGCGCATCAGCTCGGGAATGCCCGTGCGCTTGGAGAATTCGATCCAGATTTCGGGGACGAGGACCCCTTCGAGGTCTAGGCAGACGATTTGCACGGTTTGGCTCCAGCGGGCGTATTCGGAAAGGGGCGATTTTACCTTATGAGGTTTGGTTTTCGGGGGATTGTGGGGTGCCAGTTTCCCCTCCCTTTTTGTCCCGCAGGGACGGTATCCCTTGGGACAAGGGGAGGGTGGGGATGGGAGGTGTTCCTGGCTTCGTTTAGTCGTGTTTTCCGCCACCAAGGCGGAAACCCAAGCTCAATCAAGGGAAGTCGCGCAAATAGCGCAACAGCCTAATCAACCGCAGGCAAGCCTTCCAACGCCTCATGCACTTCCAGCCAGCGCATCTCTGCCTCATCGATCTGCTCGCCGAGCAAACCCGCCTGGCGATGCATTTCTTCGCTTTTTACCCGGTCGACCCTAGGGCCAGCCGTTGTTTCTGTGGTCGCAGCATAGAACGCGGGGTCTGCAAACTGGGCATCCAGCGCCGCCTTTTCTTCATTCCACTTGGCCAGCTTCCGCTCCAGCTGCTCGATTTCCTTGAGCAAAGGCCGCCGTTGGGCCAATAAAGCCTGACGGTTGGCTTTGGCGTCGGCGCGTTGTTGTAGGCGTCCGGTTTTCTCGGCGGCGACTTCCGGTTCCGGCGATCTTTCGGCGTTGCGCTGGCTGGCGAGCCAGGCGGCGTAGTCGTCGAGGTCGCCATCGAATTCGGTGGCCTTGCCGTCGGCGACCAGTAGCAGTTCATCGGCGCAGGTGCGTAGCAGGTGGCGGTCGTGCGAGACGAAGACCATGCCGCCTTCGTAATCCTGCAGCGCGAAAGTCAGCGCTTCGCGCATTTCGAGGTCGAGGTGGTTGGTCGGCTCGTCAAGCAGCAGCAAATTGGGCTTGGTGTGAATCAACAGGGCGAGCGCCAGGCGCGATTTTTCGCCGCCGGAGAAGGGTTCGATGGCGCGGCTGGCCATGTCGCCGCGGAAATCGAAGCCGCCGAGGTAGTCGCGCAGTTCCTGTTCCGGCGTGGTCGGTTCGAGGCGGGCCAGATGTTGCAGCGGCGATTCGTCGGGGCGCAGCTGTTCGAGCTGGTGCTGGGCGAAGTAGCCGATGTTGAGCGCCTTGGCTTCCTTGCGTTGGCCGCCTTGCTGTTCGATGGCACCGGCCAGCAGCTTGATCAGCGTCGATTTGCCAGCGCCGTTGCGGCCGAGTAGGCCGATGCGGCAGCCTGGGCGCAGGGTCATCGTGATGTTGTCGAGAATGCTGCGGTCAACGTAACCAGCGGAGGCTTTTTCAATGCTCAACAGCGGGTCGGGCAGGGCGCTCGGTTTGCCGAAGGCGAAATGGAAGGGTGAATCGACGTGGGCGGCGGCGACCGTTTCCATGCGCTCTAGCATCTTGATCCGACTTTGCGCCTGACGGGCCTTGGTGGCCTGGGCGCGGAAGCGGTTGATGAAGCTGTTGAGGTGCGCCACTTCCCGCTGCTGCGCTTCATAGGCCGATTGCTGCGTGGCCAGCCGGGCGGCGCGGGCCCGTTCGTAGTCGGAATAGCCGCCGGTGGTCAGTGACAGGCGCTGGAGGTCGATGGCGAGAATCTGGCCGACCACGGCGTCGAGGAAATCGCGGTCGTGTGAAATCAGCAGCAGCGTCGCCGGGGTGTTTTTCAGCCAGGTTTCCAGCCAGAACACCGCATCGAGGTCGAGGTGGTTGGTTGGTTCGTCGAGCAGCAGCAAATCGGCGCGGCAGGAGAGGGCGCGGGCCAGATTGAGACGCACCCGCCAGCCGCCGGAAAATTCAGAAACTGAGCGCTGAAAATCGGCGTCGGTAAAGCCCAGGCCGTGTAGCACTTCGGCGACGCGGGCCTTGGCCGAGTAACCGCCGATTTCGCCGTAGCGATCATGCAGGTGGCCGATGGCTTCGCCGTCATTGCGCGCTTCGGCTTCGATCAGCTCGCGTTCGACGCGGCGCAGTTCGACATCGCCATCGAGCACAAAATCGAGGGCGCTGTCGGGCAGGGCCGGCGTTTCCTGGGCAACGCGGGCGATGTGCCAGCTGGCCGGCAATTCGACGTCGCCCGATTCGGCGTGCAGTTCGCCGGAGAGCAGCGCAAACAGGCTGGATTTGCCGCAGCCGTTGGCGCCGACGACGCCGACCTTCCAGCCGGTGTGCAGTTGAACGGAGGCGTCGATAACCAGGGGGTGGCCGACGCGGGCGAAGGTGACTTGGCGGAGGGCGATCATGAGGGGGCGAATTATAGCGGCGGCCTGCTAAAATCTTTTGCATCATCAGGCAGATTTGGCGCTATCCCGGCCGCTAGCTTGGTGGGTGCCTTCAAGGTTTTGTAGCGTATTTCGAGTATCGAGAATTTCGACCCATGAAACATCGACCCATGAACCACCGGTCACGCTCCGTGGCTTTTCTGCTGATTGCGCTGTTCGCACTCAATGTGCCCGCACTGGCTGGCGAAAGTGGCCCGACTCCCGAACAATTGGCGGACTGGCAGCAGCGTCTGGATCAGGCGGCGGTTTTGCAGGCGGAGGGCAAGGCGGTGCGGTCGGCAGCTGACGAGGTTCTCGAGGCGAAAAATACCGCCTGTTACAGAAAATTTCTGGTGAATGCCTGTCAGCGCGATGCCCGTAGAGAGCATGTTGTGGCCGCCAAGGAAGCCCGGCGTCTGGAAACCGAAGCCAAGTTGCTGGAGCGGGCGGTCAAAAAAGAACAACGGATCGATAAGGATCAGCGTGCTGCCGAGGTAGCACCGGTGCGTGAGGCTGAGCTTGAGGTACGCGAAGCTGAAGTCAAGGCTGAACGTGAGGCTGCTGCTGAAAGAGCTGCCGAAGCGCAGGCCAACAAGGCGAGAAAGGCAGAGGAGGGGAGCCAGCGCAAGGCTGCTGATGCCGAGAAATATCGCAAAAGGCAGGAAGCGCACGATGCCAAAGTGGCAGAAAAAATGAACGAAGCCGCCCGGCGTTCTGCCGAGTCTGCAATGCCGCCAAAGTAAGCTGGTTCAGCGACGTGATCCGCCAGATTCCCGTCAGCGAGCTTTTGCCTGGCATGTATGTCGTGGACCTGCACAAAAACTGGCTGGATCATTCCCTCTGGCGTCAGCGCTTTGAAATTCGCAACGAAGCGCACGTGCGCGAGCTGGTGGCGGAAGGGATTGCCAACGTCAGTATCGATACCAATCGAGGTATCGATTTGCCGCCGTCGCCGCTTGCCCGCATCAACGAGGTTGAGCGCAAATTCATCTCTCTGGCCGAGCGTATCAAGGCCCTGCCGCGTCAGGTATCGCTGGGCGAGGAGCGCCGTCGGGCCGGTCGGCTGATCAATGAGGCGAGCGGTACCGTGATTGATCTGATGCTGGCCGCCCGGGGCGGGCGCAAGGTCGACGCGGCACGTCTGGAGCCGGTGGTTGGCAAGATGATCGAATCGGTCTTGCGTAACCCGGATGCGCTGGCACCGCTGGCCCGCCTCAAGCAGATGGGTGCCTATGCGACCGAACATGCGGTGGCCACTGCGGCGCTGATTATTGCGCTTGGCCGGCAACAGGATATGCCGCAGCCGGAACTCGAAAAGCTGGCGCTCGGCACGCTGCTCAAGGATATTGGCCAGTCGGCGATTGATGCCAAGCTGATCACCAAGCCCGGCATGCTTTCCAAATCGGAATACACCCTTGTCCAGAGCCATGTCGAAGAAGGCCTGGCGGTGCTGGAAGCAAGCTCGCGCCTCGCGGAAACCTCGGTTGCCGTGGTGCTTGAACACCACGAACGCTTTAATGGCTGCGGTTATCCCTACCGAATGGCGGGCGATGAAATTTCCGTGGCTGGCCGAATGGCGGCGATTGTCGATAGTTACGATGCGATGACTTCCGATCGCCCTTATCGGCCTGCCATCTCACCCTCGCTAGCTCTGCGCCAGCTTTATGACCAGGGCGGCACCCAGTTTGACCCGGCCTTGATCGCGGCCTTCGTCAGGACGGTTGGGGTCTATCCGGTCGGCACCCTGGTCATGCTGGAAAGCGGTCATTTGGCCGTGGTCGAGGAAGTCAATCACGATATTTTGCTCAGTCCGGTCGTCCGCGTTATCTACCATGCGTCGCGCCGCCAGTATGTGACGCCCGTGCGGATAGACCTGGCGCGGAAAGTGGGTAATCACTATGGCCAGATCGTCCGTGCTGAAACATTTGAGCGTTGGGAGCTCAGTCCCTTGCGCTGGCAACCTGCCTGATCAGTTTGCGGATTGGGGTCGGAACACCGGCCTCGGCCGCTTTGTCCAGATCGACCCACAACATGCCGCTTTCAGCGACGGCCGAGCTTGTTTCCAGGGCACACAAAACCGGCTGCAAGGTCAGGCGAAAGTGAGTAAATGCATGCTTTAACGGCGGTAGTGAGCGCTGGCTTACGGTGTTCAATCCGAGGTTGGCGAGCACCTGGTTGACCTCACCCTCCGGTGGCACCAGCAAACCACCCCAGATGCCACTCGGTGGCCGGCGTTCAAGCAGTAGCCGCCCGTCATGCAAAATCAGAACAAAAGTGGCGGATCGTTCCGGCACCGCCGGCCGGGGACGGCTGGCCGGCAACTCGCTCTGCCGGCCATCACGCCGGGCAACACAGTCGGCGCTCACCGGACAATCCGCACAGCGCGGCCGGCTGCGGGTGCCAGGCGTGGCGCCAAGGTCCATCAGGCCCTGCGTATAGGCTTCGATGTCACTGGCGGGCAGCAGGCTTTCAGCCAGTGTCCAAAGACTGCGGTCGACCGCCGTAGCGCCCGGAAATCCCTCAGCGCCGAACTGGCGGCAGAGCACCCGTTTTACGTTGCCATCCAGAATCGCCGCTCGTTCACCGAAGGCAAAAGCCGAAATCGCCGCCGCCGTCGAGCGGCCGATGCCGGCCAGTTCAATCAACTGCTCAGTGGAATTCGGGAAATTTCCCGCGTGCACCGCAGCAATCTGCTGGGCACAGCGGTGCAGATTGCGGGCTCGGGCGTAGTAACCCAAACCGGCCCAATGTTCGATAACCGCCTCTATGGGCGCCTCGGCCAGCGCCATCACATCAGGGAAACTATCGAGAAAACGCTGGTAATAAGGGATCACCGTCGCAACCTGCGTCTGTTGCAGCATGATCTCCGAAAGCCATATCCGGTAAGGGTCACGGGTCTTTTGCCAGGGCAGGTGGTGGCGACCGGCAACTTTTTGCCAGGCAATCAGACGTTCGGTAAATGGATGATCAATAGCCAAATCTGCCTCGACGTGGGCTGCGGGAGCGCCGATAATACGGCCTTTTGACGCAAATCAAACCCTGATGACCCAAGCCCAAACCGATAGCCGTGATCTACGTAACGCCCTCGGGCGCTTTGCCACCGGCATCGCCATTGTTACGGCTATAGACCCGGATGGGCACCCGATCGGGCTGACCGTCAATTCCTTCTCCGCCGTTTCGCTCGAACCGGCGCTGGTCTTGTGGTGTCTCGACAACTCCTCGCACAATCTTGAAGCTTTCCGCCGGGCCAGCCATCACGCCATCAATATTCTGGCGGTTGATCAGCAGGACATCTCCAACCGCTTCGCCACTTGGCCAATCGACCGTTTTGTCGGCCTGCCCTGGCAGCCCGGTGTTGGCGGTGCGCCGGTATTCTCCGGTTGCTGCGCGACCTTCGAAGTCGCCAACGAAACCGCCCACGCTGGCGGCGACCACACCATTTTCATCGGCCGGGTCGAGCGTTTCGCTGAAACCCCGGCTTTGGCACCGCTTCTTTTTCACGCCGGCCAATACCGGAAGCTGGCTGACCTTCAGGAAGATTGAACCGGGAGGCGTTCTGCGCTTAGAATGCTGACCTTGAGCCCAGAGCGGGCGTCGTATAATGGTAATACCCTTGCTTCCCAAGCAAGAGCCGAGGGTTCGATTCCCTTCGCCCGCTCCAAGACAACAAACTTTAAAGCACTTTTAAGAACCCGGAAGCCAGTAGCAGCAAGGCTTACCGGGTTTTTTAACGCCTGTTGAGAACTTATAAGCGCCTTGTAATTCCGAACTGAAACGGGTACACCGACGGGTACACAAAAACCCAAACGGGTACACTTTTCTGGAAGGGCGAAAATGGGCAAGGGAAACAACTACCTGACCGACCTGGAATGCCGCAACGCCAAGCCCCGTGCCGATGGCAAGGCGCTAATCCTCCCCGATGGTGACGGCCTGCGCCTTGTTGTTAAGCCGCATGGGGCGAAGGAGTGGCAAATGCGGTTCACGGTTGCCGCTGCCGACCAGGGGCCGCGCAAAGAATCGGCGCTTTCGTTGGGTCAATATCCTGCTGTTGGCTTACCGGCGGCGCGTAAGGCGCGTGATGCCATCAAGGCTCAATCGCGGGCGGGCAAGAACCCGACCGTAGAGCGCAACCTCGACGCCATAAAGCAGGCAGCCGACCGGGCTGCAACCTTCAGGAGCATTGCTGCCGAGCTGGTGACGGCGAAGGTTAAAGACGGGATCTCCTCGAAGTATGCAAAAAAGATCGATAGCATTTTTCGCTCTTGTCTTTTTCCCCTGATAGGTGACCTGCCGATTCAAGAAATCAGCTCATCCATTCTGAAAGCCGCCCTGAAGCCAATCGAGGCCCGCGGCAAGCTGGATTTGCTGGCTGATGCCCTGAGAATCAGCAAAGAGGTATTCAACCTGGCGAAGTCGGATGACCGATACATTGGCGACAATCCCGCCGAGGCACTCAAGACCAATATTTTCCCCAAGCATCGTGGCCAAAACCGCAAGGCTTTGCCCTGGGCAGAAATGAATGGTTTTCTGCATCGCCTTGACGCTGGGCGATTGCAGACTGAAACGACGAGCTGCATCAAGCTGTTGATGACGACGGGCACCCGGCCTGGCGAATCGAGAGAGGCCCGCTGGGTTGAGTTTGATCTTGAAGCGGCAAAATGGACGATTCCCGCCGAACGGATGAAAAGCCGAAAGGAACACTGCGTCCCTTTGTCGGTGCAGACGGTAGGCATGCTCAAAGAGTTGCAGTTGCTGACTGGCGAACGGGAATACCTATTCCCTGGGCAACGTGGATCAAAGGCGGGGGTATTCACCGATATGGGCTTGCTCAAAGCAATCCGCGTGGTTGCTGGTCACGATCTGGTCGACGCCCACGGCTTTCGGGCAACCTTCAGAACCTACGCCGAAGAGTCTGGTAAGTGGTCATTTGAAGTCATGGAAGCCGCCCTGGCGCACGGGAAGAAGACCGCCACCATCGCCGCCTATGCCAGAGCCACCCACTACGCCGAACGCGCCAAGCTGGCGCAGTGGTATGCCGACGAACTCGACCAGGCGAAGCGCGGGGCTATGGTCATTCAGATGAAAACGGCCTGATAGGTGATGAAATGAACGAAGAGATCAAAGAACAGCTATCTGAACTACGTGGTTTGCTGGCAGATAGCTTTCAAAAGTACTTTAATTTTGAATACACAGAGGCATTCCAGATGGCCGTTCTGTCAGTAGTTAATTTACCACTCGGCCTGGAGCTGGAATTCCCGAACGACTGGCTTCCCGAGCTGGAAAGAGTACGCCGGGGATTTAAGAAGCGCGACTACATGGCAATGGTCGAAATTGGCTATGCAGCGTATGCCGATCTATTTACGTCTGGTATTGAAAATCCCAGCGTTAAGGACGCTTGTGGTTTTGCCCATGCTGTTGGCGTAGCGTCTGGAGCGATTGGGCAAGCGATCCATTTCCGCGAAAGCCGTCGACCGGGCGGAAAAGGACGGGCTAATAAAATTGCCAATACTGAACAACTGGTTATTTCCAAAGCACAGGCAGTCGAAGGATGGACGTCGAAGTCGGCTGATAAATTGGCTGATGAAATTCTAGGGATGGATGGTATGGTTTTCAGTCATCGAAAAGTTGCCGATACGATTCGTGAATACCGGAAAAAGCAGGGTGCATAGCACCCTGCACGGCGTGCATTGCAGACGGGTTTTAACCCCCTGATTGCATCGCTACATTGTTCACACCGCGCTGAAAGGCGCTTTAAGGAGCAATGGCGATGCAAACAGCAGCCTTCAAATATCTCGATTACCCGCAAGTGTGCGAGCTGGTCGGGCTATCAAAAACACCAATTCGAAGCCGTATCAAGGCCGGCACTTTTCCCGCCCCGGTGGCCTTGTCTTCGCGCTGTGTGCGCTTTCGTAGTGACCTGGTAGCGCAGTGGATGGAAGACCAGGCCAAGGCGGACGACAGTTCCAAGGTCGTCCGCACCGCCAAGGCAAGCAATGCCCGCCTGGCACGGTTTCCGCGAGGCGTGAGCGCAGCATGACCAACAACAAAAAAGCCGCACAAGTGGCAAGCACCGGCACGGCTTCAAAAACTGCTTTCAACGGCGATCATTGTAGCGCATCACGAGTGCTAAGTTTTCAGCAGTCCTGCGTCGACGACACCCAGAAGCCCTCCCGCCAAAACCGCCGGCTAAAACGCACCTGGAAAAATCGCCCGAAAAAGCAGTTGACCGCAGCGTTCATGCCGTGGCAATCTAATTGCGTCGCTGAAACAACAGTGACCGGGCTTGGACTCCCGAGTAAGGCGGCGAATAAGCCGCAATATGATGCGGCTTTTTTTGCGTCTGGTGTGCCCATCAATGGCGGGCCGGGCGGAGCCGCAGCAATGCGGGCCGGTGCCTTACCGGTAGTCCAACTCCGTTCGGTCTGCCACCCCTATTGGACTAGGGATGGCGGAATCAAAACCGCTACTAAGGCCACTATCATGACCAAGCAAAAGCGCACCCGCGCTCCCTCCCGTTTTTCCGTCTACAACTTCATCCGCAAATTCACCGGCCCCGCGCTGGCCTATCGTCTTTCCTTCGTCGGGAGGGCTGCGTGATGGCTACCGTAGAAAATGCAATCCCCGCCAACTACGACAACTTGAGCCGCAGGTTCCATTGCTTCCAGCGTGGTGAGACCGAGCTATATCTGTTTGCCTGCAATGCGTTATTCGAGGCAATCAATAGCGGCCTTCTGGTGCCGAGCGATGCAGAAAATAACACCGTTGGCAAAGATCTGATTGAGGCTGTCTATCTCATCCAGGATGTCGTAAATTCGTGCGATGAAGCCCGATATGGCGAAGCCATGGCGGCTATTTGCGAGGTGTCCCGTGACTGATAAAGCACAAGTTGCCAATCTTACACCTGGCGTAAACCTCAACACGATCAACCCGCTAATTGGTAACGACGGCGACACAAGCCACGTTCAATCGGTCTTGGGCCTTGTCTCAAAGCTGATGATAGAGGCAACGGACGGCAGCATTGAGTTCTCCTACGATCACGCCAGGGGGTTCGCATCCCTTCTCGATACCTGCAAAGCCGCCCTGGAAGCGATGCAGAAAGAGGGTGGTCACCATGGCTGAATTCAAACCTAATGTCAGCAAAGCTGCGCTGATTCTTGCCGGTATTTCTCAGGCGATCAATTATGCCGATCAGGATGCCGGCAATGTGGCTGCTACCAGCAACTGGCTAAGCCTGATTGATGCTGCGCTCAGTGAAGCGAACCGCCTGCTGACCGGCTGCCCAATGGCTTGGGAAGACGGTGCGATGAACTACCTAACGCCTGATGCAGATGACAGTGAGGTCAATCATGACGCCTGAAAAATACGCAACGAATCAGGATGATGGTGAAATGACTGAGCTAGGTTTAAGGCTGATGGCGATGGTTGGGATAGCGCTGGCCAAAGCAGTCGATTGCCAGTATCTGACGATGGAGTCGACCGCGCTTAGCCCTGAAATCATCCGCCGCACTGTGGCATTGAGTGAGGTTATTCGCGAGGCCATAACGATATCTGCCAGCGATGATGAGTTCACCACAGATCAGATTGATCCATTGTGGGATTTTCTCCAGGACTACGTTGATTTTTGCAACGAAAACCCTGTCGACCAGGAGCCCCACTATGTCCAATAAATTGCTGACGCTGTTCGAGCCAGCAGGGAAAAATACGGTGCTGTGTGAATCGGTGAGGTTTTTCGCCGGGGGCGGAATCGGTAACGATACGGGCGCGGCATCCGCCCGAGAATGGCGGCGGGCGCAAGCGCGGGATAAGCGACGTGCTGAAGGTGCTGAGCGAGTCAAAGCGGCATTAAAAAAACGGGCAGTGAAGAAATGAGCGCCCTTCATTCTGCTGCGTTCCTCCAGGCGATGGCCGAGGCCGGTCTGGCGATGCACAAACCGGCCTTGCTGGGTGACGGGGCATTGCATCGCTACCGCGTTGTTACCGACAAGGCCGGGTCGACGAATGGCTGGTATGTGCTGCACCTGGACGAAAAGCCCTTCGGGGCTTTCGGTTCCTGGAAGACTGGCCAGTCTGAAAATTGGACAGCGACGGATTACCAGGCAATGAGCGAAGCCGAGCGCAAAGCTCTTGCTGTACGCATGGCAGCCGCCAAGCTGGCACGAGATGCCGAGCAGGCGTCGGTTCATGCGGCGGCTGCGGTGCGTGCCCTGGGCTTGTGGAATCGGGCGAAGCCTGCGACCAATGACCATCCGTACCTGATAAGAAAACAGGTGCACGCGTTCGGCATTCGAGAGCTACGCGGTCAACTGCTTATCCCCGTCAGAAATGCAGCCGGTGAACTGAACTCGCTGCAATTCATTGGTGCGGATGGCAAAAAAACCTTTCTGACCGGGGGCAGAAAAATAGCCTCTTACCATGCCATCGGCAAGCCAAAGAATGCTTTGTGCATTGCCGAGGGCTACGCCACCGGCGCAACGATTTACCAAGCGACCCAGCACGCCGTCGCCGTGGCATTTGATGCGGGAAACCTTGAACATGTGGCACGGGTAATGCGTGGCAAGTTTCCCCGCCTGCCGATGGTGATCGTCGCCGACAACGACACTGAAACACCGGGAAATCCGGGCCTAACCGCTGCCACCAAAGCGGCTCAGGCCGTGGGCGCGGCGCTGGCTGTTCCTCACTTTGGAGGGGCTGCTCATGTCTGATTCAGATATGAACGATCTGGCAAGGGTGGCAGGCGGCGCGGCGGTGGCGATCGTGATCAATGAGGCGCTCGAAGCGCATCGAACGCCGGAAGAAACCCCCGCCGGTAAAAATGCCGAGGTGCATAGCATTGGCGAAAACTGGCCTGATCCCATTCTCCCTGATCAAGTGCCAGTACCAGATATTCCAGTCGACGTGCTGCCGAGCTGGGTCAAGGATATGGCGCTGGCTGTCGCTGAATCGACGCAGACGCCAACGGCGCTAGCGGTCATGGTTTCGCTATCTGTGTTGGCGACGTGCCTACATCGCCGGTTTGAGGTAGCGCCCTGGGGAGAGGACGACGATTACACCGAGCCCTTGAATGTCTGGACATTGACGACGCTCCCCAGTGGCAGCCGGAAGACGGCGGTTATTGGTGCCCTGGCTGGTCCGTTGGTCCATTGGGAAAAGCTGGAGCGTGACCGGCTACGGCGCGAAATAGTAAGCTCAAAGGCGGCGCGGATGGTGGCCAAGAAGAATATCGAGAAGCTGACCAAGGCTGCGGTCAACGCGGATAGCGACAAGGCCCGTGAAGAGTTCCGCAAGCAGATCGAAGATGAAGAAAACAACATGCCGCCCGAGATCCGGGCACCGCGTCTTTTCACTGGCGACGTGACGGCAGAACGCTTGCAGGCGCTCCTGGTAGAACACGATGAGCGCATGGCCGTACTGAGTGATGAGGCGGGCATTTTCCTGATCATGTCCGGCATGTATTCAGGCGGCAATGCGAACTTGGACGTGTTTCTTCAAGGTCATGCCGGGGCACCGATGCGGGTAGATCGTGCCGACCGCTGCGCCCACGTTGATCGACCGGCCCTGACCTTTGGCCTTGCCCTTCAGCCGGGCGTATTGGCAGACGTGGCGAGCAGCCGCCGGTTTCGGGATAGCGGCTTGCTGGCCCGTTTCCTGTTTGCCATGCCGCAAAGCAACGTGGGCAGTCGTGACGTGCGGCGGCGCTGGGCAATTCCGCACTATGTAAAGCAGGAGTACGAGCGGCGCTTGCATGGCCTGCTCGATGGCCGTTCGCAAGCAGTCAACAAGCCCCGCGCACTGGCAATGACTGACCCAGCCCGTGAGCTATGGCTCGACTTTGCTGCCGAGATCGAGGCGCAGCAAGGCGAGCGCGGCGCGATGGAATCCATAGCCGACTGGTCAAGCAAGCTACCGGGCGCGGCGGCGCGGATTGCTGCCTTGATTGAGCTGGCAGACTGCGGCCCGGCTGCCGAGGGTGTGAGTCTGGAAGCCACAGAAAAGGCGGTGCGCCTGTGCCGCTTGCTGATACCCCACGCCCACGCCGCGTTCGGCCTGCTGGGTGCTGATGCGACCGACACCGACGCGACGGCGGTAGTGAAGTGGGCGCAGGACGGCCGGCGGCTTTCGTTCAGCAAGAGCGAATGCCAGAAGGCGATGGAAGGGCGCTTCCGAACGGTTGCCCGGCTGGATAAGGCTATCGAAAGGCTTGAGCAGGGCGACGTGGTGAAGGTGGAGAAGGTGCCAAATAGAGGCGCACGCCCAACAACCATGATCCGTATGAATCCCAAGCTGTTTATCGACTAATTCGGTTTTTCGCCATAAAACCTATTTTAAGTATATTTATATTTATATTCAGTGAGTTGCAATCCGAAAGTGCACCCCTATCGAAAAAGTCGAATTACTCGAAAAACCGAAACACCGCATTTGGGTTTTTCGAGTTTTTCTACTTTTTCGATAGGGGTACGCCGCCAGATTGAAACCATCAATAAATCTGAAAAGCGCTAACAGGCGACCAATGCCCACCGACCGCAGCATGGGTGCATGTACCCAAAATTCGAACAACTTGCCAATGCTATCGGTGCGCTGCCGGCCTTGACGTTGTGTGCCTTTTGCGAATCATCCGTCAACCTCTACGTGCCAGGGCTTTACCAGCCCGGGCACATGCTTGAGCGGGTTTTGGGTGAATCGGCCTACCTGGCGTTGATTGCCAACTTTGGCGGAGAAACTATTTTTCCACCGGCAATGCGCTTTGAACAAGAGCGCCGCTTGGGTCTGATCTATCGATTGACCAGGCGCGGCCTGTCGAATTCTGAAATTGCCGAGCGTACCGAGATCGGCAGTCCGCGAATCCGGCAGATTCAAGCAGCGATAGCGAGCGGCAAACCCCTTACACAGCTAGCGAGAAAATCATGATCAGGATCGATCTGAAAACCAGCGGATTGAAGCAGCTAGCCAATGCTGCCAAAAGCTTGGGCGGTATTGAAAAACAGGCGAAGTTCGCGGCAACGGTGGCCATCACCCGGACCGCCTCATTGATCAAAACTGCCCTTGTCGAGGAAATGAAGCAGAAGTTTGACCGACCGACCCCGACGACGTTGAACAGCATCATGATGAAGCCGGCAACGAAAACCAACCCCGAGGCGGTGGTCTGGCTTAAGGACCGGGAAATGGGCGGCAAGCAATCACTCTCGATGGCGCAGATTATTGGTCATCAATTCAAAGGTGGATCACGCAACATCAAGCGCCTTGAGATGCGGCTATCTCGCCTGGGTATTCTGCCCGCCGGCATGTATGTCGCACCCGGTCGTGGCGCTCGCCTCGATCAGTACGGAAACCTGCACCGGGGTGACGTGACCGCGATGCTCACCCAGCTTGGCGCGTTCGTTGAGCCTGGCATTCGCAGCATGAGCGATCGTACCCATTCCAAACTTCGGAAGAAGGGAACATTGGCCGCAACTGGTAGTGGGCGAGGTATGAGAGTCAAACGCTCAGAATACATCGTCAAGCAGCCACTGGGTATCTGGAAGGTCATCGCCAAGGGCCGGGTTGAGCCGGTGCTGGCCTTCATCAGAAAACCGAACTACACGAAGCGAATCGAGTGGGAAAAGGTTGCCGCCCGCGTGGCGAACAAAAACCTGATCCCCGAATTCAATAAAGCCTTCAAGCAAGCGATGGCCTCTTCGGGATACCGAGGCAAATGGAAATGAGCCGGGGTCCCTGTGGAAACTCGACCCCCAAGGGTAATGCGAGCCTTGACATTTCTGTAGTCAGCAGCCTCGTAAGTTACTGAACTCAATTAATTGATCTACCGAAACGCTAACTGAATCCACTAAAAAAGGGATTAGCCCGAATGACAAGCCTGTTTTGCTCAGTGAGCTGGCCGCGAGGCCGCAAGCCTCGAAGAGCCCGTTTGTTAGAACGCCTGGAATCACTTTTGCCGTGGGTGCGCCTGGAGCAAATGATTGATCCGATTTACCCAAAGCCAACGACTGGCCGGCCGCCGTATCCGCTGGCTGTCATGGTTCGCACGTACGTTCTCTTATGGCTATTTGATCTGTCCGATGAGAGCGCCGAAGATTTGATTCTGGACAGCCACAGCGCCGCCGCTTTTGTCGGTCTTGACCCTTGGAAACCTCGACCGCCTGGCGCTTCTGCAATAGGCCGGTTTCGCCTCCTGGTCGAAGCCCATGAAAATGATGCGTTTCGTTTTGAGATTGGCCTGGCGCTGCTCGGTGCCAAAGCCGAGCTGCGCCTTGGTCGAATCATTGAACCTCGATTGAAAATCAAACCAGGCGGCGTTCCTCCTGGTAATGAAAAATGAGCGAATCCACCATGAACCCAGCGCCCTTCGCCGGCACAATCGTCCATCCTCAGACTGAGGTTGGATCGAACTGGAAGCATCCCGAGCTTGATTACCAGGCGGCGAGGGCTCGCAAGGAGTCCGCCCATGCCGATATCGCCGAACGCGAAGCCCGCGCCCGGGCCGATGGTCTGATGCTGGTCGATACCATTGAATCCGCCGTTACCGAGGCCGTCGCCATCATCCGCGCCGCCCTGGCAATCATCCCGGCCAGCCTGGCCAGCCAGATAGCGTTATCGACCGACGAAAACCAGATTCGCTATCTGCTGGAAGACAAAATCAATGCCGCCCTGGAAGACATCGCTACCCAGCTTGCCGAGCAGGCATGAAAGCACCGATAAGCGCCTGAAATCCGCCCACAGGCGGGATAAACACCGATAAAGCAACATAAACGGGTCTTATTACTGAGGCCCGTCGAATGACTCTCACCCCTTTACCGCCTGACCTGGACGCCATCCCGATGGGGATGGTTCGCCTGTCTGCTGCGGCCCGCTTGGCTGGCATTACCCCCGAGCTGCTTGAAATCGGCGTTGCCGATGGAAGCATCCCCCTTGAAATTATCCAAATCGGCAAACGCGTGAAATTAGTGCGTGGCTCCGAGCTGGGTGCCTGGCTACACGGCCAAAAAACTTCCTGACCCTTTTGGAGAATCGCCACCATGGCAAACGAATCAATTTTCTCAACCGACCTGTTCACCGCCGAAAGCCTGACGGGATCAATCAACAAAGCCCCGTATGTTCCTGGTCAAATCGCTGCCCTAAAGCTATTTGAAGAGGAAGGTATTGCCACCACAAAAGCCAGCATTGAACTTAAAAACAATACGCTGCAACTCGTGCCGAGCATTGGACGCGGGGCACCGGCACCGGTCTTCCGTCCTGGCCAGCGTGAGGGCCTGAGCTTTGAATGCGCTCACTTGATCCAGCGCAGCACCTTGCTGGCCGACAGTATTCAGGATGTCCGCGAATTCGGCACCACCGAGCTGAAGACGCTGCAAGGCACGCTGGATAACGATCACCTGGCCCCGATGCGTCTGAATCTGGAAGCCACGATTGAATTTCACCGCATTGGTGCCATCAAGGGCCAGATTTTGGATGCTTCCGGCGGCGTGCTGATTGATCTGTGGTCCGAATTTGGTGTATCTCAGCAAAGCATCGATGTCGACCTTGACACCGCCACCACCAAAATTATTAACAAGATCATGGCCGCCAAGCGCCTGGCTGAAGGCGCCCTGGGTGCCGCCAAGCCGAGCGGCTGGATTGCATTGTGTTCCCCCGCCTTCTTTGATGCTTTGCAGGGGCATCCCAGCGTCGAGAACTTCTCTGTAGGTTGGGCTGCCGCTGCCATGCTACGTGACGACGTGCGGGATTCATTTAGCGTTGGCGGTGTGACGTTCGCTGAATATCGCGGTAGCTACAACGGCACCGACTTTATCCCGGCGGGTGAGGCGTATCTGATTCCGCAAGGCATTCCCAAACTGTTCATTACCCGTTTTGGCCCTGCGGACTATGCCGAGGCTGTCAATACGTTGGGCCTGCCGCTTTATGCCAAGTCTCACATGCTGCCGTTCAACCGGGGCGCGATGATTGAGGCCCAATCGAACCCCGTCAATCTTTGCAGCATCCCGCGTGCCGTCATCAAGCTGACTGCCTGATAGACCCAACCGCCCGGCGTAATCGTCGGGCGGTCCCCAATCCAAGGATGAATTTCATGAAAAAAAACTGGTTTGAAATGAAAGCTGATGCGCAACAGACTGCGGAAATCAGCATTTACGACGATATTGGCGCCTATGGTGTGACAGCCAAGGATTTCATTGCCACCCTGAGCAGCATCGCTGCCCCGGTAATTCGAGTTTCGATCAACTCCCCAGGTGGTGCCGTCTTTGATGCGCTGGCCATGTTCAACGCTCTGCGCCAACACCCTGCCAACATCGAAGTCAGCATCATGGGCGTTGCGGCGTCTGCGGCCTCCCTGGTGGCGATGGCTGGCGACAAAATCACCATGTCGGACAATGCTTTCGTGATGATTCACAACCCGCTTTGCTATGCGAATGGCAATGCCGATGAATTGCGCGACCTGGCCGACACTCTCGACAAAATCGCCGCTTCCCTGGTGTCGATTTACAGCAACCGCACCGGCCAAACCCCCGAGAAAATCAAGGAACTGCTCGCTGCGGAAACCTGGCTGACCGGCGTTGAAGCGCTTGCCCTGGGCTTCGCCGATGAAGTCAGCGAATCCATACCCGTGACCGCCCGCTTTGATCTGGACCGGATGCCGGAAGCCGTGCGCGGCGTCTGGGCCAAGCTGACCCCACTGGCTGCGCCTGCCCCTTCGCCTGTCGCCGTCGCCACGCAACTTATTCCATCACCGGATTTCAAGGCGGTCAAAGATTTCCTGACGGCCTATGCCGAGCGCAAGGGCATTGCCTTAGCCAAAGAAATGCCCTTGATCGAGGATTACCACGCCGAAGCCTTCGCCGTCTGCGCTGCCGGTGGTGTGCCGGAGCTTGCCGAGGTGGCCATTCAAGCGAATATCCCGCTGATTACTTTGCGCCATGCCGTGATGAATTTCAGGGTCTCTCAGGATCGAGCCATGCCGATCAGCAACCATCTGCCGATGCCGGGTGACGGCACGCTGGCCAGTAGCATTTGGAATAATCGCCGGGGGCAGGCATGAACGTCGACAAGCTGATAACCTTGGTTGATCAGCACGCGGCGCGGCAAACCAACTACCGGCATTTGTCGTCGCGCTATCGCCAGGCGGTCAATGACGAAGCCCGGCAAATGGCTGAAATGACCGCCGAAGCTGACGACCTGGCCGAGCAGATTATTTTATTGCCGCTGGAAAAGCTGGTGGCTGTCCCTCCTGAAGAGATGGAAGCCGCCGGGGTGTCCTTGGTTCAAGGGCGCCGCCTGGTGGCAGCCAGACGCCTCGTAGCGCGTTTGCGTAGCGAATCCGAAGCGCTGGCCGAGGAATTGAAGCAAAGCCAGGCGCTGACCAGCCGCCTGGTTGAATTCGCCGCGCAGCGTGGCGAGCTGCTGAATCAGTGAGGAACCCCATGCAAAAACTGAATGAATTACGTCGCCAGATCAGTGACCGGCAAGCCGAACGCCTGGCGATCCAGCGTCAACGGTGCAGCCGGGAACAAGTCAGGGCCATTCTGGATAGCTGGCTGGCCAATGCCGAGGAGCAAGGCCGGGCAGCGCTTCAGCTTGCGGTCGACCGCGCCATGGACGGCCAAGCCTTTGCACCGCTCTACGCTCAAGGCAATGCGGCGGTGTTCCAATCGCCGGGCGCTGCGCCGTTCTCGCTGGATATGGGGCCGCTGCTGATTTCCGTGCTGGGCAAGGCAGCAATCAAGAAAACGCTCTCCGCCCTGGTAGACGAATTGCCGGATGGCCTGGAGCCGGTGGCCAAGGCCAAGCGCCTGGCAGCCATTGAGGCTGAACTGCTGCGACTTGAAATCGAGGAAGAGGAATTCATTGTCGAGCTGGAACAGGCCGGTGAAACCATCCTGCGCCGTGCTGACGCCAGGCCAGAGATCATCCTGGCGTAACGAGTTACCCCGCCGTCAGTGGCCGGAAACCGCGAGGACCGGGGCTCACCCTTGGAGCTGGATCGACTGACGGCGGACTCCTCAGTTTTGAGGCGGGTTTAAGAACAAGCGCGGTGAAAAGGTAAAGGCATGTCGAAAGCACAAAAATCACTCTATGAAGCTCGGCTTCTATTTATTGCTGCTCAGAAATTTGAGGCTATTGAGAAATTCAAGGCTATTGAAAGATATGAAGCGGAAAAGAAATTTTTCGTAGAAAGCCAAGTTTTAGCACAAATGGCTTTCGTTAATCACATGCTGGAGTTTGAGGCTCGTGAGCAATTCGCGGGGCAATATCAGGCTGAGCAGCAAGGCACCGTCGATTTATTCAGGAGCGGCGATTAATCGTGAAGGTGATCATTGACCGTTACTCTAAACGGGTACACCGACGGGTACACGGTAGGCCGCAATTTTTACAAACCTTTATGGATAAAGGCGGTGGACTTGGTTCTTCGATTCCCTTCGCCTCCGCGGTGTTCCGTGAAAGTCCAGGTTGTTCTGCAAGTCATTGATCGATCATCGATTTTTGGCGACCTGACAGTCCAGTGACGTCCACTGAAATCCACCGACAGCAAGTCATTTTAAGTCCACAATTAAGTCCACAATTGCGGATGCGGCTGATAGCGGATTGTTGCTGGATGGCTGCGGCCTGCGAAACGAACATCTGGCTCCTGACCCATGTTCAGGAGCTGGCGCATGGCACTCTCAGATCTGGCTATCCGGCAAGCCAAGGCTACCGGCAAGGCCTACACACTTTCCGATATCGATGGGCTCTGTTGGCGGTCAGCGCCAGCGGTGGCCGAACTTGGCATTTCCGCTACTACTGGCTTGATCGGCAGAAGCGCATGTCCCTGGGGACCTATCCGGAGGTTTCCCTTCGCGAGGCGCGGGGTTTGCGCGATGAAGCCCGGGCGCTGCTCGCCAAGGGCGTCAACCCCCACACGCATCGTAAACAGAAACGGGCTGTGGTCAAGCTTGCCGGCGAGAACACCTTCGAGGTGATCTACCGAAAGTGGTTGGCTCATCGCGAACTCAGCCTCAAGAAGGGGCGCCAGACCACCCTATCGATTCTTCCCGGGTCTTTGCCAAGGACGTGTTGCCCTTCCTGGGTAAACGTACGATCTACGAGATCAAGCGGCCCGATCTGCTGGAAGTGATTGCCCGAATCGAGCGGCGCAAGGCGCTGTCGGTCGCGGAAAAGGTCCGAACCTGGTTCAACCAGTTGTTCCGTTACGCCCTCGTAGTGGTCCCCGGCCTGGAGCAGAACCCGGCCTCCGATCTCGATGTGGTGGCTCTGCCCTTGCCGCCCGTCAATCACAACCCGTTCCTGCGCATGGGTGATCTGCCCAAACTAATGCAGCGCCTGCGCAAGTACCGTGGTCGCCTGCAGACACAACTCGGCCTGAGGTTGTTGCTGCTGACGGGAGTTCGCACGGGTGAATTGCGCCAGGCGGCACCGGATCAGTTCGATCTCGATCAGGGGGTGTGGGTGATTCCTCCCGAGGTCGTGAAGCAACTTCAACTGGACATGCGCAAGAAGCGGCAATTGCCCCGGGACATCCCACCTTACATCGTGCCGCTGTCGGTGCAGGCGATGGAAATCGTCCGGCACTTGCTGGAAGTGTTCAAACCGGCTCAGCGCTACCTACTGCGCCACGACAGTGAAATGAAGAAGCGCATCAGCGAGAACACGCTCAACAACGCGCTCAAACGCATGGGCTATCGCGATCTGCTGACCGGGCATGGCATGCGCGCCACCATGTCCACCGCACTCAACGAGATCGGCTATCCCAAGGTATGGATCGACGCACAACTATCCCATGTCGATCCCAACAAGGTCAGCGCCACCTACAACCACGCCGAGTACGTGGAACAGCGACGGCGCATGATGCAGGACTGGGCGGACCGCCTTGATCTGTTCGAACAGAATATGCTCGAAGCGGCGAGCATGCCGCTCACCGTGCATCTGGAAGGTGTTCCCTTGGCCGCCGACGCAGATGTCCCCAATCCCTCATCAAGACAGGTGACGGCCCCGTTGTTGGTTGTCACGAAGCCGGCTAACACCTTGCCGCTGGTGACCGCCGCCACCCACCGTCTGCCGGCGGTGAGTCTGCCTCGATCGGTGATGGACGCACCTGTCTCCGATATCCAGCGCAAGCGGATGGAACTGGTAGATCTCTTCCTGGCGCCCCACAACCTACCCGTGGCCGAGTTTGCCAAGATGGCCGGGAAATCCCGGCGCTGGATCAGCTACGAGATTCAGGCTGGCAATCTGCTGGCACTCAATCTGGGCAATCGTGGGCAGCGTACCGGACTGGCATCTCGATCCAGTCAAGCATGCCTTGATTCAGGCAGTGTTGAAGTTGAACCGGGGACTGATCCATGGCAGATCTACCACGCGCTCGTACAACCAAGAGCGGCATTGCGGGGCAGATCGGTACTGGATAGCGTCTCTGCGAGCAATCTGGACAAGCTCATCGTGACGGTGAGTGCAACTGTGAAAGAGGGCGAGTGGACGTCGCAGCAACTGCGGTTCGCGTAATAACAACCGAGCAAATCGATGCCGCCTCATGCCGCTGATCCGAGGCGGCGCACAAACTGTGTTTCGACTTCGCTCAGGGGGCGCAGCGGGTAACAGAGGTAGGCCAATACGACGCTCGGTTTTCCCTGCAGAGGCCTGACAGTCAGACCGTGCCGCTCATAGTGGAACAGCCTGGTCATCGGCGCGATCGCGATGCCATAGCCTGCAGCAACCAGGGTCATTGCCAGATCGAAGGTGGGTGCGGCGGGCTCGGAGGTTTCTTGCGCGATCAGGAAAAGCCGCCGCATTTCGGCGGGCCACGGTTCTTTCGCATCAATAATGCCCTGCGCGTGGATCACCTGTTGCGGGGATATTTCGCTGCAGGGCACTTCCGGATAAGCGAGCAGGTGCGAGCGTTTGGCCAGGGCGACTCCAAGCGTGTCGAACCAGATGGCTTCTTTGCTTTGGCCGGGTGGGATCCTGTTGGAGGTAGAGAGAACCAGATTGGGCTCTTCGCCAACCAGTTGGGCCTCGGTGAGTCTGACTGGTACCTCCGGTACTTCTGCGCGCTGCAAAGCAAGAGCGCCGACAAGCTGGGGCGGTATCCAGTCGCCAACCACGGTTAGCCGAATCTCTTCGAAGACCTTGTTCGATTTCACGTCAGGCAACCTCTTTCTATCAACTCAAACGGCTGCGGCGGCGCGAATGAGTTAAATTTAACGTGGTTTAAATCCTGACGGTAATCGACGCTTTTGGCAATGCAAAAGCGATCGATTCAACGAGGCCGACCTACTGGCACTACTACCTACGAAGCGGAACCTGCCATCGCTTTCGGGGCGGTTGTGCGCGAAGAAAGAACCAAACAGGGAATTGCCCAGGAGACACTGGCGAATCTGGCCGGGATCGAGCGTTCCCACATGGGCAAGATCGAGCGCGGAGAACACATGCCCACGCTTTCCTTGATCCTCAAGGTCGCCCGAGCGCTGAAATGCAGCTCGGCGCAGTTGATGATGCTCACTGAAGAGCGGTTGAAGCAGGTTTCATCTGCGTCTGTCAGTTGAACTGGCTGAGCGTGACGGGTTGTTGGATGTGCTGGTTGGGCCATTCATGCAATTCGGCCATTGCCGCCCTTGGGGCTGCAGCCACATTTGTCGGCAATACATCGGCAACCTGCCGATCAAAGGCCACTTGAGGCTATCCCCGCCCGAATTGGATCAAGACCAATGGCGTGGGCGTAGATGGTTGGGACAGAGGCACACCACCTGAACGTTCGGTCAATCAGACGTGTTGCATGCGCCGTTCTGCCACGTATCGGCCCGGCGAGGTGCCGAGCAGTCTGCGGAACATGGTGACGAAGCTACCGGCGCTCTCATAACCCAGGCCATCCGCGACCTGTTGGACCGAAGAGCCGGTGCCCAGCCATTTCACCGCAAGCATGACGTGGAGTTGCTGACGCCAGCGGCCGAAGCTCATGCCCGTCTCGTGGGTGAGAAGACGTGACAGTGTGCGTTCGCTCAGCCCCACACGCAGTGCCCACGTCTGGATCGTTCCGCGGTCGGCGGGATCGTCCATGATCATCTCGACAATCTTGCGAAGCCGGGCATCTGCCGGCATTGGCAGGTGAAGGTTCCCGACTGGCGCCAGCGCGATTTCATCCAGAAGCAGCGTGGCCAGATGCGACTCCATACCTCCCTCTGAATAGAGCACGGGAAAACTTGCCGAGCGAATCAGTAGCTCGCGTAGCAGTGGGGTTGTGGAGACCGCGCAGCAGTTCGCCGGGAGATTCGACGCGAGACTCGGGTCGATGAAGGAGACATAACACTCGATCGTGCCGGCGGTGGTGATCTTGTGCAGGACGCCGCCCGGTACCCAGATCGCGCTTTGCGGTGGCACGATCCAGAGTCCGCATTCCACCTCGCAGGTCAGAACCCCACGAAGCAACAACACAAGCTGATTCTTGCGGTGACGATGGAAATCCATTTCTTGCCGGTCGGGGTCGAGCTTGGCCATCACGATGCCAGCTGCACCGTAGGTCACTACCGGGCGAGGCACGAGATCAGGGTCCGTCCAGTCAGTGGGAGATGAAAGCTCAGTCAGAAGAGGCATGGTGATCGAGCGCAATTGACAGCGCCGCAATAATTGGCAAGAAATCATAATATTTTGGCAGAGTTTCCCAATGGCGCCAAGCACGCCACAGCCTACCATGCTCGCAAGACGGCAAAAGGATCCTCTCGCCGTGTCCTACGGAGTATGCAAAATCATGGATTCATTGAGCACGGGCCTTGTTGCTTAAACCCTGCAACGCCTTTTCACGGAAGCGGAGCAAGCCGATCGGGCGTTGATGGAACAGTACAGTAATGCCGAAAACCCCGACCAGTTAGCCGAGGATTTCGCCGAGCATTTCGCCGAGGAGCGCCGCGATGTCCGCGGCTTCTATCGTGGCTACGTCGATAACTTTCTGAATGTAACGCCCGAGTACGGCCGCTTTTTACCAGTGCGCCCAGTACACGCAAGGCGACGCGGATCATCGAGTTCGGCACATCGATGGGAATCTCGACCATTTATCTGGCTGCGGCGCTGCACGACATGGGCGGTGGTAAGCTGATTGGCACCGAACTGGAAGCCAGCAAGGCGGCGCGCGCGCGCGCCAACCTTGAGGCGGCGGGGCTCGCGGATCTGGTCGACATCCGGGTCGGCGACGCGCGGGGAAACGCTCGTCGATGTCGGCCTTGAGCCGCATCTAAAGACTGGCACGCCCATCCTGGCGGAAAACGCCGTCGATCAGGACAACGAGTACCTGGCCTATGTCCGCAATCCGGCGAATGGCTATCTCTCGCAGCCGATTCCCATTAGTGCGGGCCGTGGCAACGAGTTCTCTGTTGTAACGCGATGATGGCACTAGCAGCCTACGTCGTGCCCTGAAATCCCCGCGTCTCTGTCTCTCGCCTCGTGAACAAAGCCCATTGGTCGCTACGGAAAGCCAGGGTTCTCCCTATTCATGTTGGTCGATGACGCGGGCCGGCAGTTCTGCAACAGATCGCTGACTGCCGCCACTAATCAAGTGACGGTCGGTACTGGCCGAGGACCTGTCGGTGAGCAGTCTATTTACAGAATGAGATCACTTTCTTTCCTAGAGGAAGGGGGCGAGCGCAGGCAATTCTATGGCGAGACGCAAGTGCGGGTTGTCGGGCGGTACTTCGGAGAACAGCGTTTGAGGATCGGTCAGCAGATAGCCATGCAGCCGGCGCGATTTGCGTGGCCCGGTGACTTCGCAGGTCCAGATGTTTAGTCCACTGGCCTGTTTGCGGTGTTGGCCCAGTTTTTCGAAACGCTTCTGTACCCACTGCCATCCCTCGAGCTTGTCCGCCTTGGCCTGCGTGGCGACCTGTGGGTGTTCTTGGGCGTAGCGTTGAAATACGCCGGGGCTCACCAGATAGGCCGTGCCGTCGACGGTGTGCACCAGGGCTTTGGCGTCGTTGATGATCAGCCTGTGCATCTGGATGCTCTGGGAAAGCCATGCCATGAAGTGTTCGCCAGAGGGAACGGCGGCTTGCTGGCGTGTGGGTCCGTTCGTGCTGGGGGGCAACGCGATGTTCGCGTGCCCAGCTGCTTCTGGCTCTGGCGTCGATGGTGCTGATGCTGCCGGTGTCGTTACCTCAAGCAGGTCGAGCAATGCGCCAAGGCCAGTGTCTGCGGTCGCGGGTGTGACCGGCATGATCAAGGCCGGGGGCGGTGGCGCGATCTCCATGGGCTGGCAGTCGGTCGAATTAGGGGTAGCGATAGCCGTTTCATCGGCCTCCGGATCGACCTGAACCTGTCCCGCGAACGGCGCCGGTCGCTCGGCGGCTTCCCAGATCGCTGCCGGTGACAGTTTCAGGAAGGTGAAACTGTGCGACCAGCCAGCATCACTCGTGACCGTGGCCTTCCAGATGGCTTTGCCGTCCGGGGTCGGCAAGGCAATGCCGTGGTCCTGCAGCACGTTGAACACTGCCGTGTTGTTCGACGGAATGCCGTCGATGCCCTGCGACAGCAGATGGGCGCGCAGCTTGTCCGAGACGGTTTTGCTCACCAGCCACAATGCATCCTGGGTCAGCCATCCATCTGCGGCTTGGGGTTGGTTCAGTTTGAGCTCTTCGCGCAGCAGGTAGCGCAGACCATCCAACAGCTTGCGCTGCAGCGCGTGTTTGGGCGCGGCCAGGGCTTTGCCGGGGTCTCCGCCCAGCTCCTGGGCCACGGAAGCCTGGTCAGCCTGGATCACCAATTCGCCTAGCGTGCCGGCATGCTCGTACTGGCCGGCCAGCACGTACAGCAGCGCGGCCCAGAGATCGGGATAGCTGGACAGCCAGTCGAGGATGGCAGCATCGAGCAGGCGGGTGTAGAGCAGCCCGGTAGCCGCGCTGTGCAGGCGGTACTCCCGATCCTTGCGGTAGCGGAAACGGTACGGCTGTCGTAGTGGGCCGTGCCAGGGATGCCAGGGGGCGCCATCCTCGTATTCGACCTGCAGGTCCACGGCGATCTTGCCGATGTCGTGTAGTAGCGCCGCGTAGGCAGTGCCGGCGGTCCAGGCCTCGGCCTGCGCAGCCTGGGCTTCAGGGCTGGCACCGGCTGGCAGCAGGTGTGATTGGCGCAGCTTGAGCGCGTAGGCAACGATCTCAAGGCCGTGATCCAGCATGCCGCCTGGATAGGCGTGGTGATGGCTTTCGGATGCAGGAAACTGCTGAACCAGCTCCGCGTAGCGCTCCAGGGGTGCGAGGTACAGGGTGGCGAATTGGCGACGCGACAACGAGGTGCGCTGCCAGATGTGTTCCAGCAGCTTCTGCCGGCGGGGTGTGGCCAGCAGCGATGCGGCCGGTTCCGGCCGCATCAGCCCTTTACCTGGGTCGGTGGGAGATGTGGGTGTCGGTGCTGCGTTGGCTGCGGGCGACACCCGTTTGCGGTGGAACAGCGAAAGCATGGCGGAATTCGGATGACGGGCCGGTCGGGGGAGGCTTTTGGCCTTTTCAGGATAGGGCCTTTCCCCTTGGCGCCCTTCCTTTGCCCCTTCCTCAACCTTTTGGCTTTTAGGAAGCCTTTGGGTATAGGGGCGTCAGCGATTGAGTGCCACGATCAATGCGGCACGGGGCAATCCCGGCAAGCCGGCGCTGCAGGATCGACGTCAGACCTGGCCCAGTCCCGAATCGAGAGCGTTGGCTTGGGCTTCAAAATCAGCCGGGCGCCGTTTGCGGAACGCCTCAAGGTTGGCAAGCTTCCACCGCAAGGCGGGCAGTTCGGCCGCGTGCGCGCATTGCATCAGCGACCAGTCGGGCTCGGCGCGCACTAGCCCGCTCAGGAACTGTTGGTGACTCGTGGTCAGGCGTTGCGGCAGTTCCTGTCGTATCTGTGCACGGGCGGCGAGCAGCGTGTCCAGCGAGCACTCCACTTCCGTCATGCCGACGAAAGCGCGCTCGTACTCTGCTGCGATGTCCTTGTCGTTGCCGAACAGCACTTCATGCGGCGGCCGATTATGGCCGGCGAGGTAGAGCACGAAGCACTCGACCATGCCATCGCTGAGGCCGCCCGATTCGTAGAGCTGCCACACGTCGAACAAGTCGCGTGGGTGCTGTCGATCCAGGGCTGCCACCAACTTGCCGGCATACAGCTCATCGCGTGCCAGAATCGGAGCCTCGAACTCGACACCGAACAGGTCGCCGGTCCTGGCGCTCAAGGGCCGGCGTTCAACCGGGAGCACCGTGCCGCGGAAGACGACGTTCACTTCGATCTTGACCTGGCTGGTGTCGTTCTCGACGATCAGCTTGGTGTCGCCGAGATCCTTGCTGCGCACCAGACGTGTCTGGATGCCCAGCCGCGCGATACGCTGAGAGATGGCGGTCAGCTCACCATTGATTGCGGCCAGTGCCTCTTCACGCTGCGTTTGCCATGGTCGATACACCACGTCGATGTCGACCGACAGGCGGGGCATGTCCTGTACGAACAGGTTGATCGCCGTGCCGCCCTTCATCGCGAAGATGTCATTGGCGAAGACATCCGGCGCGACGGTCAGCAACAGGCGAACGGTATCTGCGTAGCTTTTATCCATGCGGGTTCAAACTCAACAAGGTTCCGTCGGGAAGCCGGCTCATCCAGCGCTTGTCGCTGCCCGTGCGCAGCGGGTAGCGCGCCAGCAGATCGTCCGCGTCCACTAGCCCGGTCTCGCGCGCCCAAGTGAGAAACAGCCGCACGGTCTTCACGCTCGTGCAGTGGGCCAGCAGTTGGCCGAGTAAGTCCTTGCGCGGCGAGCGCACGCCGTCGAAGAGGTTGCGCGCTTCCTCCAGGCTTTGCTTGGTGCCGACTTCGTACAGCATCTCCAGCACGGCGCGTTCGGAGGTTGATACGCGCAGCCCATCGGGCAAACCTGGAGGTGTTGTCACGGATTTACTGGCAAGCGCGTCATTCGGCCAGCCGAACAGGCTGGCGTGGGCATAGCGCGCCGGAAAACGCGAGGTGAACCAAGTCGGTAGCGCGAAACGAGCATCGCCCCACAACACAAGAGTGTCACGGCTACCCAGGTTATGCCGCACGCCCTGCAGCGCCAGCGCGCTCTTGCCGCCGATGTGCAGGCCTGACACGCGTTGTTGCAGGAACTTCAACGCGCCATATACCCCGAAGTCGTCGTTCGGGAAGGCATAGACACCGTGGGCCAGGCGCACGAGCCACCCGCCTTCGGCGTAGCGCGCGGCGAGTTGAGCCGACACCCCAAGTGGTGCCAGGGTGGTCAGGTCGAACGGCGCCCCACGGAGTAGCCCCGTTTGCAGGCGCTTGATTACTTGATGACGGGAATTTGCATCCATGGTTGAAAAATACCACAAAATCTAATCAACGATCCTTCATCTACAGGATCGCATCGCGCAAACTAGCCTTGTAGGCTATTTTCAAGACCAAATTTAATCAGCCAGCGAAAGTTAGCCCAAGATCATTGACATTAGGCTAACGTGTACGTACGTTTGTACGTAAATACGGCATGTTGCCGGACTTTCTGGGGGGTTGCATGGTACGCACTGAACGACTGGAACTGCGCATAGACGAAGATCTGCTGCAGCGCATTGATGACTGGATGGAGCAGACGGGCAGGGCGAGTTCGCGCTCGGATGCCTTGCGGCAACTGGTAGACATCGGGCTCGGCGCCATGACGGGCAAGACCATCCACCTGAGTGCTGGCGACAAGCTGAACTTCATGCTGTTGCGGGATATCGCCAAGCACTTGAAGGTCTCCACGGAAACCGATGTCGACCTCATGGCCGAAGCTATCTATGGTGGTCACTACTGGGCACCTGCCTGGGAAATGCAGGGACTGTTTCACAACCATGCCGACCGCCCCGCAGACGTGTCTCTCGTGGTCAACGTCCTGGACATGTGGAGCTTCATTGAGGAGCGAGTCGAAAAACTCGAACCCAGCGATCTGGCGAAGGTGGAGGCAGCAAACACCGGGCATGCGCCCCGGTTCGCCGGCTTCGATGGCAACAACGAAGCGGAGCTGATGAGCATCGCGCGTTTTCTCGTCGAGAAGATGAATCGTTTCTCGCGCTTCAAGGGACGGGACTTCAACTCGCACAGCCCCTCGGCTGTCCGTCAGCGCCGCATGGTTGCCGCATTCGAGCCGATTCGCGCAACTTTGGACCTGGGGCGTCAACTAAGCGCCAGTCAGATCATCGAGATCCTTGAAGCGGGCCGCGCCTGAAGTGCCCAACGTATTGAACAACAGTCGAGGTAAAACGCGACGCCATAAACGATCATGAGGTAGCCCACCATGAAGACCGCCGCACCGACCACCTTCCCAGCGCGCCTCGGCCGAACCCTGGGCCGGGCATGGCGAGGCTGTGCGCGTATGGATCGGCGGGCAAAGGGCTGGCTGCTTGCGCAGGGATGGGCGCCAAACGTTGTCAAAACGGTATTGCTGGTCGTCAAGCTCACCGTGATCGGTATCCTGTTCTACACCGCGTTTTGGCTCACGGCACTTCTTACGGTTGTCGCAATCTCTGGTGCGTGGGCTGCGCGAAGCCCTGAACAGGCGGACGCTGAGGAATGCGTGCTGGGGGATGGGGATCAAGCTGATCACAAGCAGAGCGTTTTCTACGATCCGATCAACTACGACGACGATCCAGATCCCAGCTTTCACGATGAACGCTAGGCTTGCTCCTACCTGGCACCGCGGATGACTGTGCCGGTTCCTTTCGATCCAGCTTGTCCCGCCGGTTTGGAACCTTCTGACAAGCCCTGCAGTGCATTCCTGCTCGAATACCTACCCAACCCAGCGCGGTAACCCAGAATCCAGGCAGCACGATGAACATCGTCGCCATGACGAAGTTCAGCAGCATGTCCCCGAAGGCATTATTCAGCCCGATCAGCGGGTCGAAGTTGCTGTGCGGTGTATTCGCGCCGAAGCCCCAGCCGTAAAGCGCATCGAGGATCGTGCTGTCCAGCCAGCGCGCGAGCTGGAACCAGAAGTCCACGAAGAACAGCGCGAACTCCACGCAGCTTACCGCGACCAGTGCCTTCAATTCGTAGGTGCCGAAGAGCAACACCAGCGGAATACAGATGACCAGCGCCATTTTCAGCAGCGACAGCACCATCGGCAGGGCCTGGCGTACCACATCCATCGCTGGAAAGTAGGCCAAGGCGCCGGCCGCCAGCCCCAGATCGCCGGCGCCGCGGGTCACGATATTGGGCAGCGTCTTCTCGATCTGCCCGCCGTAGTCAGAATAGACTGCTCCCTGATTCATCTTCTGTTGCCGCGGCGAGACCACGGCGCGGATCACCGAATCGTTCACTTCGTCCTGCGCCAGGAAACCCGCCCAACTCCCAAGGCGGGTCAGCAGATCGGCATCGACCTGGGCCAGCAGCCGGGCACGCAGCCCGCTGCCGCCGTCCGACCACCACTGCCGGCAGGTCGGGTAGCCGCCGCCGCTGTCCACCTGGGCCAGCCCGGCGTCTCGATTGGTGTCATAGGGCCAGGCCGTGCGCGGTGTGCCCGAATGGTAGGTGTCGTAGAAGCCGGGTGTGTTCAGGAAATAGCTTGAGCCGATCCAGGTCACATCGTTCATCTGTTCGTCGGAAAGCGTTGGCCGACTCATGAAGAGCTTGGCGCGCGAGGGGCCGTAACAGTCATGCACGAAGTCACCGACCTCCTGAGCCAGCACCGGGTCGTCGATGCGCGTGGCGTCCACGTCCATGCGCATCTGCCGCAGGTCCGTGCCGCAGGGGATGGCCGCTACCGCGCCGCCGGTCACGGCCTTGGAGATCGCGTGCATGAAAAACCACCACACTGGTACCAGTGCGCTCTGGTTGTTGAGCGTGGTGGTTGCGTTGGACCAGCCCGTGTCCGCCGGTTGGGGCACGCTGACCTGGCATTGTGCGGAGCGGCTCGTATCGAACTTGATCGTGGAGAGATCCACAGGAATGAAGGGAATACCGGCGAAGAGAATCACCACGATTGCCACCCACACGCGGTTCTCGATGCGCATCGAGGACAGCACGCCCTTGTTGCCCTCGTCCGCCCCTTCGGCACGGGCACGCAGCCACTCCTGCACCACGATGGCAACGAAGGGCAGGGCGAACACACCACTGGCCACCAGGATGTTCCAGATGCCGTTGTGCACCAGCCAGCCGACCAGGGTCAGGTAATACTCCAGGTAGTCGGTTGTGTAGAGGGTCATGGAGCGGGCCTTACCTCAGCCACTGGCTGGCTTCGAGTAGCACGACGGACAGCAGGGCCGCCATCTCGGTGCGTCGCAGGCGGATCAGTGTCTCCGAACCAGGTTCGTACAGTCTCAGGCGTTGGCGCATCCGCCACCAACCATAGGCCGTCGCGCTGTAGAGCAGCAGCCGCCAGGCGAAGAAATAGCCCGCATGGGTCCGCAGCCAGCGCTCCCAGTCGCCGAGGCCGCCGATCAGATGGATTCCGGCGACATTGACGCCAACCGCGATCCCAGCCACCAGCAGCGCCCACAGCAGGTTCTGGCCGACATGGCGATTGAAGAGCCACATCGGTTTGAGCCAGGCTCTCGTGCTCATGGCGTAGACCTCGGTTTCTGCACTTCCTTGAGCCGATCGCGCGTGGTGTCCCCCTCGAAGATGCTGCGTGAGCCGCTCGCACGAGTGCCGTGGCGCTGCACGATGGCCATCGCCGAGTTGCCAGCCAGGGTGCGGCGCAATTCCAGCTCTGTCTTGAGGTTGTTGATCTCCTGTTCCAGCGAGCCGTTTTCCTGGTCGACAGCCTTCACGGCCAGTTCGTTGGCGGCCACGTTCGGTTCCTTCTTGCCGGTCAGCAGCGCGCGCTGCAACAGCAGGGCCTTCTCCAGCACGCTTGACAGGGCGGCTTCCGAGGCTAAGCGCTTGCCCAGCAGATCCTGGTCGGGCTCGTCGCGCAGCGCTTCGATCAGGCCACGGGTAATCGGCAGCGAGTTGCTGCCCGCGGCCTCCAGATTCGTCACCGTGGTTGGTTTGGCACCAGTCACGAGTTCCTGCAGAGCCTGCAGCTTGGTCTCGTATTCCTCCTGGATTACCGGGGTGAGGCCCACGCCCGGTGTGGTCTGGGTCTTGGTGGCAGCTCTCGCAGGTGCGCTGTTCGCGCTCACCCAGAACGCGGTTGGCGAAGTCCGCTGCTGCCTGAGGGGAACTCCAGGTCTGGCAGGTCAGCCGGTTGCCGCAGGCGGATCGTGGGATGGACGAGGTATCGGTCACCCCGCGCCCATTGAGCAGGTTGTAGCCGGCCCTGGTCACGTCGCCCACGACCTTGATCGCACTCTGGCCCGAGCCACCCGCGTTGCTGCCACCGACCCATGGCACGCCGCTGTTGCCCTTGTTCGACTCCGGCCTGCTCGACGGCCGAAACGGCATCGCCGTTGGCGCTTACCGAATCCCGCAAGGTGATCCCTCGGCGAGCTGGTCCCAGCCGGCCTGACCCCCGGCCATGTCGGCCAGGCGGTTGGCGATGGCCCTGCAGGTCATCTTGGAGCGGTCGAAATCCAGCCGGGCCTGCAGCACGCCGTTGGTCAGCAGATTGTAGAGACCCGGGTCGGCACGCTGGATGATCAGTGCCGGCAGCGAGGCCACAGCGCTGGTGGCGCTCTGGATCACCGAAGACATGATCTGCTGAAAGCCATTGCTGATGCCGTTGAGCTGGTTCTGCAGCGTGGTCGTGATGCTCATGTTTCCGCAGATCAGGTTGCTGTTCCACCCGATCCCGACCCCGATGCTTTGCATGTTCCCGGCGCCGCTCATGGAGACGGCACGGCCGCCACCGATGCTGTAGAGCACGTCATCACCAATCACGCTGCCGCTTACGCTGATACCCGTGCGGTCGATGCGAGTCTGGGCCCAGGCCACGCCGGCTCCAGCCAGCACAGCACATGCGAGCGCCGCAGCCAGGACGCGAGGCCCGATACGGCGGCCGAGAAGCGAGAGAGATGCTTTCATTCAGGGTGCCTCACTGGAAATCGACGCTGCCGAGAAAAATCTGTCCCTTGCGCTCGCAACAGGCATAGGGCCGCCACAGCGCCCAGGCGTAGTCGCCCTGCTGCGCCTGTTTCCGCGTGTCGCTGTGGGGGAAGACGGCACAGGTGTTGGAGAGGGTGGGCGTCAGTTCCTGCCACTTGCCGGTGGTCGCGTCGCCTTCCTTCAGCGCACCGGCCGGCCAGTAGCCGTCGTGGGAATCGGCAAGCAGTGGCTGGTAGACATGGGGCTGCTGACGCCGCGTCACCACGTCACCCGCCCGCTGAGCAACTACGGCGCCGCTGATGTGGTCGTCTGTCTGGTGCAAGAAGCCGCCGCGCGGATAGACATTGCCCCACAGGTTTGCGCTGGTACGTGCGCCGATCTCGCGCATGCCGGGGATCAAGGATTCCGGATAGGCGACCTCGGGGATGTTGTAGCGCCAGGCTTGTGTGTCGAGGGTGCTCAGCAGGTAGGGCATGAAGGCTGTGCCGGCACCCTCGCAGGCATAGCCCGTGCTGCTGGCGAACTGGCTGAAGACATAGCCACCAGGGTGGCCAATGACGTCCGCGTTCTTGAACTTGGCAAGATTGTTCTCGTTGTCGTGATTGGTCGTGCCGTCGCCACCAGCCTGGGCCGTGGTGTTGGGCGTACTCATGGTCCGCACCTCCGTCCACGGGTTCTCGCCGGTGTTGGTATAGCTGGACACCACGGCGTCCGGCACGTAATGCCGCACCTTTATCGAGGTGCGTACCGAGCAACTCGTCCAGGTGCAGTACAGCCAGTAGCAAATGCCGACCACGCGGTACTCCAGGCAGTCGACCGACAGCACCGACGAGGTGATGGTGGCGGTGTTGAGGGCGAGGGCGGAGGTGGCGCCGCTCAGGAGTATGGCAGCCATGGCTGCGCGCAAGTGTCGGGTGGGTGCGATCAGCAGACCCTTCATGGCCGCGTACTCCGATCGACAGTCTGGTGGGCATGGATGCGAGTGATGGCACGTGCGACGTCGGGTTCGCCATAGACCACGTAGCGCCGATCAACCACGACTGCCGGAATCTTGGCGATTCCCAAGCTCCAGGCGTCGGCCACGCCTTGATAAGCCTGCACTATCCGGCGCTGTAGATCAGAGCGGCCGGTGCTCAGGCGCTGGCGTGCAAAGGCCGAGGCATGATTGGGGTCGGCAGGCAGGTCTGCGGAAAGTTCAGCCTCGATGCGGGCTGGCTGGTCCAGCTCGATAATCCGCTCGCCGCCCATAGGTTTGACGGGGTGGCTGCTGTCGGTGATGACGATGATGTCGGCAGCGAAGGCGCTGGAGCTGACGGCGGTTAGTGTAATCGCGAGGCAAAGTGCCGGCCATCCCGGCGAGGAGTGGGAAAGGAAGGCAGGCATGTAGAGCGCCTCAAGAGTTGATCAGGGGCGTAGTCAAACCCCCAAGGCCCCATCAACTCGATAAACAAAGCGCACTGGGCGTGTACCGATTACTGCGTACATCCCCTTATCAAGAAAAAACGACTATATGCATTCTGAGGTTGGAAACCTGCATCCAACCATATTTTCGGAACAGGCTGATTTGTGCAATACAGGGCTGGGAGGCGAAATGCGAACGACTGTAAGAAGCTTGGACGAGACTTTCAACTCTTGGCAGCCGCTGACTCCACCCGACACAGCAGCCATTGGAACCAGGATGGCTGCCGTTCAAAGTCAAAGCTGAGTGGTGCGCGCCAGCACGTCCGCTCAAGCGTCTTGTTGGATTGCTCCTTCTCGCTCGGGCTGCTTCTGGTCAAGCAATGTCTCCCCGCAGATGTAGGCAATGGTGTCTGATTCTGAATAGTGTTCTGGAATGAGGCGCTCAAGGTGGTGATTTGACCTGTGGCTGGCCGTATACCATGGACGCATATCATCAACGGTGAAGTCGGATGTGGCCTGCCGGGTTTCGTGCCGACGTGCAGTTTCTTCAAATGACGTATCGAAGTAGAAGATGAAGCTTGGCCCAGTATGCTTTGCAATGATCCGGTCAAGCACTTCCGAGTAGGCCTTGACCGTCAAAATGCCTTCAAGGATCACATCATACCCAGCCGCCAAAGCGCATCTGCAGTTGTGCTCAATCATCTCGTGAATGACATCAGAGTTGGTTCGGCCGCCTCCGCCTGCTGGCTTGAATATAAACCGGTAATAGTCCTGATGAATGAGTACCGTTCTGCCCCGAGCCAAGGCAAAGAGGCGCTTGGCAATGGTTGTCTTGCCGGAACCGGATGGTCCGCGCAGCATAATGAACCGATTTTCTTGTGCTGAGGTCATGACTTGGCCAGGCAATCCGACTTTTCTAGAGCGACTGCGCTACTGAGTAACATCGGCTTTGCTCCGTAATGTCTGATCACATGCGCACGAGTATCTTCATTAATAAAGCATTTTACCTTCTCGGCGCGTGCATCCGCTCTCAATACCAGAGTGGAAAATTCAGCAATCATAAAACGCACTTGGCATGCCGCACATAGATACTGGATGTCCGCTTAGAAGATCGAGCATTTACCGTCCGCATCTGGCCGGTCCATGACAATGGTCGCCATCGGTATCACAAATGCAATTTCAACCAACTGCTGCTTAGGAAAATTTACGTTCGAGAGGTTGATTCCAACCTCTGAATGCAAATAGCCGAAAAAACGGGAGCCGAAGCTCCCGCAGAAATGGCTACAGCAGCCCCGACTCGGCGAACGAGTACGGTGTGCCCTTGCCGATGATGAAATGGTCCAGCACCCGCACGTCAACCATTGCCAATGCGGTCTTGAGGCGCTCCGTGAGGCCCCGGTCGGCGAATGAGGGCTCGGTCACGCCCGAGGGGTGCTGGTGGGCCAGGATCAGTGCCGAGGCATTGAGCGCCAGAGCACGTTGAACGACTACTCGCGGATACACCGAGGTCTGGTCGACCGAGCCCTTGAATAGCGGTTCGTAGGCGAGCACCTGATGCTGGCTGTCGAGAAACACGACGGCGAAGACTTCATTGGGCTCCGCAACCAGCTTCAGGCGCAGGTAGTCGCGTACGGCGGCGGGACTGGATAGTGCTGCTCCCGACTTGAAGAGCCGTTTTTCAAGCAGAGTGATGGCCTGCTGGACGATCCAGTCTTCGTGCTGGGCGGCGATGAGAGTGAGCGACTCCGGGCGGGAATCGGCGATGACGAGTGACATGGCGTACCTCCAAGGGAAGAATCGGAGGGCGCCTGCCCGGGAGGGCAAACCCTCCTGGGGACGATGGAACGAGATAGATGACGCAAAGGCATCCACCATCGCAGGGCGACGGCTGTTCGCGGACAGGATGCGAAGCGAACGGGGGTCGATCAGCACGAAGGGCTCGTGCCGTAGCCTTGAGGACCGGGGCTACCTGGGCATGTCGCCGACGGGGGCGGCGGGCATGTCTGGGGATGAAGAGGATTCGCCGGCCTGCGGGCCCCCAGCGGACAGCAGATCGATCGCCGAGAGCAAGGCATCACCCTCGACCGGGCCATTCAACAGCAAGGACTTGCCCGTTTCCCGATCGCGCAGCCGCAAGGCCGGCGTCACGCTGACGCCGTTCTGGGCCGCTTCTTCCGCCTGGGCGTGGATCAGTGCATCGGGCCGGTCGCTTGCCAGACATTGCTTCGCGGCCGGCGTGATATCAGGATAGGTCAGGCCCTCGGGTAGGCCTTGGCCATTGCCACGGGTGTTGGCATAGACCCATTTCAGCGCTTGCCAGAACGCCGCCTGGCCGCCGGCGGCACCCACACATTCCACCAGTCGCGCGCCTGCCGTGGCCTCCGGCTCGTGTATCGCCAATGGTAGGTGGTGCCATTGCCAGTTCACTTCGGGATGGGCATCGATCCAGCGTTTCAGGATCGGGAAATAGCTTCGGCAGAATGGGCATTCCAGGTCGGCATACTCGATGATGGTGTAGCGCGCATCAGGCCGGCCATAGCGCCACGGTGGCCCGACTTCAGTCGATGAGGTTGCTGCCGTGGGTTCTGTTTCGTGCTGCTGGGCCGGCTCTGTCGAGGCCTGCTCATCGATCGGTGTCGTTGCCGGGCGCAACAATAGCCAGATGGTCATCGCTGTCACCACCATCGCCACTAGTCCCAGCGAGACAGTCCGTGCGCTTGGTTGTCCAGGTCTGCGCATCACATACCACCCCCGGCCAGCATTCCTAACGGCAAGGATGCGATGCCCCTTGCCCGGTCGATCTTCTCGGCCACCTTGAAGGCGGCATCCAGCCTCGCCGATGCCGTGTTCCTGCATCAACTGGAAGCGTTCGGCCTTCTCCTCAGGCTCCGTCTGCGCCAGTGCGAGATAGAGGCTGGGCGGCACCGCACGGAACAGCACCTCCATCGACTTGCTGAGGATCACGCCCTCGGTGAACTTGCCGGCTTCCTTGCGTGCCGAGAGCATCAGCGCTTTCTGCGCCGGGTTCAGTTCCCGGAAGCGCGCGATCTTCTCCACCTCGTCGGGGGGCATGGAGAGGCAGGTCCACCATTCGATCGCGTTGAGCATGGGCTCGGCCGCCTTGGGCAGGTCGTCGATATTCTGCGTCGCCAGCCAGTACCAGGCTCTCCAGCTTGCGCCAATCTTTGGTGATCTTGACCACGGTAGGGGCGAGCAGCGGTTCTGGTGATGATGTGGCCTTCGTCGGTGACGTTGGTGATCGGCGGTCGAGGAACTGATCGGTTCGGCGATGTTGTTCTACCGTGTTGATGAGGCTGATGTAGTGATCGAGAGTTGGCCGCGGGCGAAGGTCGCCAGATCGACGATGGTGATGTCGGCCTCGGGCCACGGCGTGCCGGGCCGATCGAACATCTCGCCATCCACGCCCTGGCAGAACATGTCCATGGCGTCGGCCATTTCCAGCAGCCGGGCGCGGCGGACTTCGGGCAGGGTCGCGTCCTGGGCGCGTTCGCGCAGCGCATTGCGTACATCCCGCGTGAGCACCGTACGTTTCGCCGTTGCACAGCACCGGGCTGCTTCCAGGATGCACTGGCGGATCAGGCTTCGGTCGGCGCGCGTCATACGCGCTTCTTCCTTGTCCTCGCCGCCAGTGATCATCAGCCGCGCGGTAATCTCTAACTCACCCAGCACGTCGCGCTGCTCGTCGGCTTCGTCCGCCCGTTGTGTGATGGATGCTTCATCTCGATCTTCATCCAGCGCATCGACATCCAGGGTCTGCACCTGATTGCGTATCGACCAGCCGCCAGGCGTCGGCGAACGGCGCCAGGCTTACTCCGGCGCCGGGCGAGAGCTTGATCCGGTGCACCGACAGGCCCAGGCGTGCGGCGAAATCCCCGAAGAGACCGAAGGAGTTGCCTGCCTCGACGATGAACAGGCGCGGCCGATAGATCGCCGTGACCTGGTTCAGGATGTTGTTGAGCGTTGCGCTCTTGCCCGAGCCGGTGGGACCGAACAGGAACAGGTGGGCGTTCATCTGCCTGTCCAGCCGATTCAAGGGATCGAAGGTGATTGGTCCGCCGCCCCGGTTGAAGAAGGTGATGCCCGGGTGGCCGGTGCCCTGGCTGCGCCCCCACACCGGCGCCAGGTTGGCCGCGTGCTGCGCGAACATCAGTTGCGTGTACCACTGCCGCTTGTCCGCCATCGGGTCATACAGGCAGGGCAGCCAGCGCAGGTAGCTGTTGAGTGGGGCCACCTCGTCTTCCTCGCGCACCGGCTGCAGGCCGGCGTTGAGCATGACGTTGACCAGTTGCAGGCCGCGCGCATCGAGTTGAGCCAGGTCGCGCCCGCGCAGGTAGAAGGCCAGTGCGCCACGGTAGAGCTTGTGGGCGCTGCCGATCAGGCTGCGGGCCTGTTGCACGTCCTGGCGGGTCTGCTCGGAGGCCAGCGTCTCGCCCACGGACTTGCGGCCCAGGTGGTTGAGGTGAGCCTCCAGCACGTCTTGGGGCGTGGCAACCACGGTCAGGCACATCACCGTGTCCTCGGGCATCTGGTCGAACAGTGCATTGACCGCATCGCCAGCCTTGCGCGTCTCGCCGGTAAGATGGCCGGTCGCCGGGGGCATGCGCAGCCGGTCCATCGCGATGACTCGGTGCGGCAGGCCGTCAAAGTGCCAGGTGCCGCTGTCCAGGTCGGAGCGCGGTGGGCCGAAGAACAGGCGCTGGGCGAAATCCCCGCTGGCGAGTTCGATCTCGCCTTCGTCGATTTCATCGGGATAGCGGGTCAGCGCATAGAAGCGCTCTCGATCCGTCACCTCCGGACCCAATAGGTCGGATGCGGGTTGAACCAGCGGAGCAGCCAGTCGTGGATGTCGGCAGCGCCCAGGCGCCGGGCCTTCACGCCGGCATTGGTCAGGCCACCCACCAGGCGGTCGCAGATGGTGGCCAGTGCTTGCTCGGGCGATTGACCCCGGCGTAGCGATGCCGACGCAGTGCGCCGATACACCACCATGCGCACCCGCCGGACCTGCCCGCGCCACGGCAGGCGTGTCACCGTGGTGTCCTCGAACAGGCCGCCGGGTTTGGCGATGGCGCGCAGGTGATGGGCGAAGAAGCGCAGGTAGAAGTCGCTGAAGGCACTGCCCTGAGCTCGCGGCCGCAGATAGCCGGCCAGCTCGCGCAGGTAGTTGTCCCAGCTGGGCTCGTCCTGAGCATAGAGCTGAACAACCCAGGGGTGCTCGTCGAGTTCGTCGAAGGAATCCTGCAGCGCGTTCTCCAGCGCATCGCGCGCCTGCCACAGCCAGGCCAGTTCGCGCCCCTCGGTGCCGACCGCGCCAAGCTCGAAGAAGGCCGCCACGGATTGGCCGTCCTCGAGCAGCATGCATTGCGACTGCGGCAGGTATTCCACCCAGGGCAGCAGATCGGCGAAGGATGGCGCCACCTCGTAGAGCGCCTGGGTGTCCTCTTCGGTAGCCGGCTTGCGGCTCCAAACGCCGCCGGGTTCGCCGATGCCGTGTGCGGCCAGCCGTGCCACATGCCGCGTCCATGCATCGTCGGCTGGCCTGTCCTCGGCGACAGGCGCCGTGGCCTTGCGCAGGAAGGAGAACGGCATGGACCGGGCCATCAGTAGTCCTCCACCCGCTCGCCCGGCATCGCGTACTGCACCCGCTGGTACAGCGGAAACACCGTCGAGTAGCCGGGTACCGGCACCGGATCGCTGCCGGCCAGGTGCGGGAAGACGTACATCACCAGATCCGGGTTGGGCAGGCGCCGGAACTGGCGCTGGATTTCGTTGGTGGCGCTGCGGGTGTAGGCCGCCTGCCCGGCGGCTGCGGTTTGCGCGTCGATCTCCTTCAGCGGCCGGCGCAGGCCCTGGCGGGCATCCAGCAGTTGCCGGCCGGCCTGCCCTCCGCCGGTTCCCACGATGGCGCCGCCGCCCGTTTCCTGGTGCCATACGTCCAGCATGGTGTGGTTGCCGTGGGGCAGTACTTCGTCCTTGCTCGTGGCACAACCGCCCAGCAAGGCGAACGTGAGCAGCGCCGCCAAGGCTTCAATCGAGGTCCGACGCATGGTTGCCTCCGGGACGATGATTGACCCGGCGCCCCTTGGCGTCATGGTCGATGTTGAGGGGATGTTCCAGGTGCACCGCGACCCTGGCTGAAGGCGGGACGTAGATCGCCGCGAAGGCCTGGCCGTAGAGCTTGTTGGCCCAGTCGGCCATGTCGCGCACGCCACCGGCCAGGATGCGCCCCATGGCCTCGTTGCCCGAGATGCCGACCGTGCCCAGCGAGCCATTGCTGTTGGCGACCACCGCCATGCTGCCGTTGTCGGATTGGATCAGCGAGGCGGCACCGGCCCCGGCCGCGGTGATCAGGGCCTGGGAGCCCAGGTACTGCTGGGCGTTGCTGCGCCGCTCGCCGGAGACGCAGGGGATGCCGTAGGGGTCGCTGATCCAGCCCAGGCCGCCCTGAGTCGTGCCGTTCCCGCTCCCCGTGCCACCGGCCTGGTTGGTGTTCTGGCCGCGCCCGCCGTCTTCCGGCACGGTGCGGATGGTGCCGTCCTGGAAGACGAAAGTGACGCTGCGAATCTGGCCGCGCACGCAGGACAGCGTCCAGTCGCCCGAAGCCGTACCACTGACCACGGCACCGGCCACATCGGGGATGTCGATGCCATTGGCCGTGAGGTTGTCCGGGCCAATCAATACCTTGAATGGGTACGGGTCGTTTACGGTGCCATCGATGGGCACGCGACCGATCAGCGCCGTCATGGCAATCGAGCCCATCAGCGTCGAGTTGGCCGGCACCGTATAGACCGGCTTGGCACTGCCGCCCACGGCACGCCGGCCGATGTCGGTAGCGGTTTCGGTCATGCTGTCGGCCGCACCGGTGAGCGTCTTCTGCGCAGGGGCGAAGCTGGTCGGGAAGGCGAACGTGCCAGTGGTGGCACCGCTCTTCACTGGCTTGCCATCGCCGGGCTCCACCCAGTGGGTACCAGCGGCGCTGGGCCGGGGACCACTGGCTTGACCGCCGAAATGCCTGCCGTCGCCGTCTTCGAGCCCCAGGCCGATGGGCAGATCGGCCTGTCCAGCTTGCGTGTCTTTGCCCGAGAGGCCATCCAGGCGCCGTTGCAGATCTTGCAGCAGGCCTTGGGTCTGCTGCCGCTCGTTGCTCAACTGATCGCGATCCTGCTGCAGGCGACCGCGTTCACCGTCCAATGCGCTCTGGATGCGTTGGTCGATGGCGCTCTCGCGGGCGCGCATGCGCTCGTTCTCGGTCTTCTGGTTCTTGTTGTCGTTGAGCGCCGTCTGCAACTCGTTGCGCAACTGTTTGACCTGGGCAACCAACGTGGCCACGGTGTCGCGCGGTGTATCGCCCTCGATCCCCAGAGCTTTCATTTCTTCGGAGGTGAGCTGATCGGTGCCGGGCTGCAAGGACTGAGTTCTGGGATCGCCGGAGGAGAGCTTCATGCCGACGAATGCAAGGGCCAGCAACATCGGGATCAACAGCCACTTCAGCAGCGGATTACTCTTCATCGCGCAGGCCTCCTGTGCTCGGGTGGCCTACACCGGGGGCGCCGGCAGCACCCGACGGCGGCAGGTTCTGTGCCGCATCAATGGGCGCGATCTTCGGTAGCAGCGATTCGACCAAGCCGTGACCACGGGTGACGAGGTAGACCACCGTGGTGTCGGCGGTACGTCCTGCCGGACCGAGGCTTGGGTGCTGGAACGTGGCAGCCACGAAGTCGCCCTGCAGCGCCCGTGGGTCGAGTTCCAGTGCCCGGGCCGAGGTATTGATGAGCTTGACCGCCGTGACCCACTGATCTTCGAACCGCCAGGCCGCCAGCGCTTGGGCGCGTACCGGCAGCGTCGGCAGCAAGGTGTCCAGGGAGATGTTGCGGCGCAGATTCACGCGGCCGATGTCGGGCACGGGTTCCACGGTGCGCAGCGGCGCGTAAAGGTTCTGCGCGGCGTGGCGGGTCAGGATCACGGGCACCGTGGTGGCGCGCCGGGTGGGGGTGCCGATGCTCTCCATCGTGTTACCGGATTCGTCTTCATCGGCACGGGAAGTTGCAGGATTTTCAGGGCGGGATGGCGTCCCATCGTCTTCGACAATACGGATCGGTTCCAGCGGAGCCTGGCCCGCCTTGGCTGGTTCGGCGGCGATGTCCAGCAGGATCAGCGCGCCGGATTCCACGTCCTGCAGTTGCAGCCGGGTCGGTGGAATCGCTTCGCTCGCGCGCAGGTAGATCGCGCCGCCTGCGCTCTGTATGCGCAGGTGGGCGCCGAGGCTGTCCGGCAGGCCGATGCGCACGTTGCGGTCGATGAAGATTACGCGCTCCTGGCCGACCACCAGCGGCACCGCGAGGGGTAGCCGCTCCCAGCGCAGGATTTCGATGGCGTGGCTGGTGGCGACAGAGCCCAGGCTCAGGAGGAGACTCGCCAGGGCCGACGAGGCGAAGCGTTTCATGGTGCGCCTCCTTGCAGAGTATTCGTGGCATCAGGTGGGTTGGTCGTCGCGGCGGTCGGCGTTTCGATGCGCTGCGGCGCGCTTGCATGACAGTCCAGCGCCAGGCCGAAGGGGTTTCGCTCCGGGTCGACATCCATGCGCACGACTTTCAGCGCATAACGCACCAGGGCCCGCTTGACCTGTTCCGAGCCCAGATATTCGTCGGCGCTGACGTCCAGCGTGACGACCCAGTCGTTCGCGGACACCGCACGCACCCGCAAGGCTGGATCGTCGCCGTAGCCCCGGCCCGGAATCTCGTAGATGCCGCGCACGCGCTGGCGCAGCTCGCCGTTGCCGCGCCGGTATTCGTAGTCCTGCTGCAGAAAGGCTCGACAGCTCGGCGTGAGGTAGGCCGCCAGCGACTTCAAATTGCGTGGATAATCCTGCTCACCGTTGGTCGGCCAGCGCTGAGCCTGTTGCCAGATGTAGAAGGTGAAGGCGTAGACGCTTTCCGGTGGCACATCCCACCACTTGCGGGTGCTGCCCGAGCGCAGGTCCGGCGGGACGTGGATGGTCAGATTCTTGGGGGCACTCCACCAGCCCAGGCCCAGCAGCAGCGCCACCACGAACAGCGCGGCAGCGGCCAGGCGCAGCGTCTTGACGTGGGCCTGCAGATGGGCGACTTCGTTTCGAAAGCGGCTCATGGTGTACCTCTGGTGGAGGGTGGCCGCAGTCGCCGCGTGCTCCACCAGCCCGAACGGGTGATGAGCCCGCGTCCGCCGACATGGGCGGCGAGTGCAGGGTAGTGGATCGTGAGCTGCCACTGGAGCTGGCGGTACAGCCAGGTATCGGGCCGGCCGCGCTTTTGTCGACGCAGGAAGCCGCCACCAGCGAATACACCAATGCCGATGCCAGCGACGATCAGCGTCGGCACCATAGCAATGCTGTGGGTCAGCCAGGCCAACGGTACGCCGGTCAGGAAACCGGCCACCGCCGACAGCCCTGCGCAGACCCACAGCTCGTCGGCGGTGAGGCCGCGCACGACCACCGGATGCCGGTTCAGGCGGTGCGGCAGGAAGGTCACGAGCGCATCACCGGGGTTTTCCTTGGCGTCAGCCATTGCTGCCCGCCTTCAGAGCACGCCGGTGGCCTTGGTCAGCAGCCAGATGCCGACGACCAGCAGGATGGCGCCCACCGCCACGGTCAGCCCGAACTGCCCCCAAGTGGCGCGGCCGGTGTGAATCTCCGCATACCGTGTATAGGCGTGGTAGCAGACGCCAACGAACATTGAGGCGACTACGAGCAGGGCAATCAGCAGCACGATGTCGTAACCGTAGTTCTGCAACGTCTGCATGATGCCGCTGCCAGCGCCACGCGACGGGTCTTCCATGGTCGGCAGACCGGCTGCCAGCGAAATCAGTGGGGTGAACGCGGCGCCAGATGCAAGCAATGCGACGGCTGGACGCCGGGAGGTCGAAGGAAAATTCATGGTTTCACCCTTTCGTGAAAGTCAGGACAGAAGGAAGAAGCTCAGCACCAGATACATCGCCAGAAAACGAACGGCGACACCGAGGAACTGACGTTCGGACAGCCGTTGTTCCGCCCAGCCCACGTAAGCCGTACGGATGGCCCATACCCCCCACAACAGGAGGACAGCGAAGACGAAACCGAGCACAACAGCGGAAACCTCCCCAGGCGAAAAGCCGCCGTTGGCCTGAAAGGCAGCAACCTGATCGGCGGAAGGCGTCATGGAGAAACCTTCTCGGATGCATCGCGACGCAGGTAGTCGCCACTCAACGGAATCGGGTCGCGGGGCTGGGCACGCTGGGGAACGAGGTAATCCTGCAGACCGGTGCGTACGCGCTGCAGGTCGCTGCGCAGCCGGTCATAGTCGAAGTGATAGCGGGCGCGTTCCTGCGGTGCTGTGCTGGCCGTGTGTTCGGCGAGACGGTCGGCCAGTTCGATCTGGCGCACGAGGGCCGCGAGGCGCTCATGCTCGGGCGCGTCGTCGGTGGCATGGGCGGGTTGCAGGGGCGCGCAGATCAGGACGAGCGCACAAGGCAGCGTGGCCAACGTATGCGGCCATGCGAAGGTGTTGCGGCAGGTCTGTCCCATCGTGCCATTCCCGGTTGAGGCGAATGACGTGATGCTGGGGTGGGCGCTCAGTGCTCGCAGCAGGGAAAGAGAATCAACGGATGACCGGATTGATGTCCTGGCGGAACAGCGTCAAGGTGAGCAATCGAAATAACACTTCGACACGAGTCGTTTTTGGCCATAAGCGTTCTGTTTGGAATTGTTATTTTAAATTCACCCATGCTCGTATAGAATCGATCCCCTAGCAGCCTGTCGGACTACTGCAGTGCAAATGGGATAATGCGTACCTGCCCACCGAAACCCGTCCGAGAAATGAGCCGCTTCCACCCCGTTGACCGCCAGACCGGCTACCTGCTTCCCCCTCGGTCGATGAATGGCTCCCGGAAGACCACCTTGCCCGGTTTATTGTTGAAGTGGTTGATCGGCTCGATGTTAGCGCCTTGAGAAAGCCTACGCAGGTCGGGGCAGCGCGGCGTATCACCCCTCCGTGTTGCTGTCGTTGCTGGTGTATGGGTACGCCACCGGGGTGTTCTCGAGCCGGAAGCTTGAACGGGCAACCTATGACTCGGTGGCATTTCGCTTCATTGCGGCCGGCACGCACCCTGACCATGACACGCTGGCGACCTTTCGCCGACGCTTTCTCGACGAGTTGGCGGGGTTGTTCGTGCAAGTGCTGGAGATGGCTCGGGAAATGAAGCTCCTGAAGCTGGGCACCCTCAGTCTGGACGGCACCAAGGTCAAAGCGAATGCCTCCCGCCACAGCGCCCTGTCGCATGGCCACATTGAACAGTTGGAAATCCAGCTCAAAGCGGAAGTCGCGTCTTTGCTGGCGCTGGCCGAACAAGCCGACCAATCGGCGGTGCCGGACGGGATGATTTACCCGCGGAAATTGCTCGGCGCCAGGCACGACTGGAAGCCATGGCGGCAGCCAAGGTCAAGATCGAGGAACGAGCCAAGGCACGCTTCGAGAAAGAACAGGCCGAGTACGAGGCCAAGCTGGCGCATCGCGAACAGAAGGCCAAGGAAAGCGGCAAGCCCGGCGGCAAGCCCGCCGAAACCGCCGGTTGCCGGGCCGAAGGCGCAAGACCAGCTCAATCTGACCGATGAGCAATCCCGCATCATGCCGGTGCCCGGCGGTGGTTTTAACCAAGCGTACAACGCCCAGGCTGCGGTCGATACAAAGCAGTATGCTGGTCGTCTCACTGACCGTCACGCAAGCCTGCAATGACAAGGAACAGGTAGTGCCGATGCTTGCGCAACTGGCCGCGCTGCCTGCCTCGCTGGGTCAGCCGAAGGAACTCCTGGCGGACACTGGGTTTCTACAGCGCCAAGAACGTCGAGGCCTGTGAGGCGTGCAGCATTGACCCGTTCATTGCGGTGAAGCGGGACGAGCATCATCCGGCGCCGCAGGAACGCTTTACCGAGCCGGCCGCCTTGCCGGCTGATGCAACGCCCCCCAGGTCATGGCGCACAAGCTGAAAACCGAGGCCGGCCGCGCGCTCTATGCCCTGCGCAAGCAAACCGTCGAACCCGTGTTCGGCATCATCAGAATCCGTGCTCGGATTCCGTCAGTTCTCCTGCGCGGCCTGAAGAAAGTCTCGGGAGAATGGACGCTGGTTTGCCTCGCGTGGAACTTGAAACGCATGGCCGTATTGCGTCCGCAGTAGCAAAAACACGGGGAAATCGTGCGTCTTCAGGCAAAAATCAGCAAACTCCTGCCTTGCAGCCTCAATTTCTTTGACCTGGTCGGCTCAAGTCCGACAGGCTGCTAGAGACTTCTACGAATCATGATCGCTCTCATCGGAACACTTGCCATGGACTCCCCCATCCCGCTGCCCGTCGAACGGGCGATCCGGAAATTCGGTGCCGACATTTCACTGGCGCGCCGACGGCGACATATCTCCCAGGCCTCGCTGGCCGAGCGCATGGGCGCCTCCCTGTCTACCGTGCGGCGCATGGAGAAAGGCGATGTGCGGGTACCCATCCACTTCTTCGCTCGCGCTCTGCATGTCTTCGGCGAAATCCAGTCGCTGGAAAATCTCCTGGATACGGCCAGGGACGACATAGGCCTGACGCTGATGGATGAGCGCCTGCCCAAGCGGGTACGCAGCAAGCCTGCCACCTCGGGGGCGCTGTGAAGGTGGCTGTCACTTCGATCCGCCGGCAGGTTCAGCTCTGTATCGGCAAAGCGGGCGTGCCGGTGGGTTCGCTCGTGTATGTCCGCCAAGGGCGGCGCGAGAATAGCGCCTTTGCCTATGACGAGGACTGGTTGGCGAGCACGGCACGTTTCAACGTCTCGGCCGATCTGCAACTGATGGCTGGACACCAGTCACACAAGGCGGCCTCGCTCCATGATTCGGTATTCCATGGCGCTATCGCCGACACCGCACCCGATGCCTGGGGCCGCCGCGTCATCGCCCGAGATCACGCCAAACGGCGCAAGGACGATCCGCGACTGCCTGCCCTGACGGAACTGGACTACCTGCTCGCGGTGGATGACTTCAGCCGGGTTGGCGCGCTGCGCCTGCGCGACCCGAATGGCAGCTGGCAGCGGACGACGATGAGCGGGCAGCGCAGCACACCTCCGTTGATAGAACTGGAGCGGGTCTTTCTGGCCAGCCGGGCGGTCGAGCGTGGCGATGAAACGGCCGAGGATTTGCGTTATCTGCAGGGCAAAGGCACGTCGCTGGGCGGCATGCGGCCCAAGTGCACACTGGTGGACGAGGACGGCAGACTCGCCATCGGCAAGTTCCCGAGCGTGGGCGACGCTCGCAGTGTCACCCGTGGCGAGGTTCTGGCCTTGAAGCTGGCGGCATTGGCAGGTATTGATGCGGCGCAGGCACGGATCGTTTTGCTGGGCGAGGTGCCGGTGGCCGTTATCAGCCGATTCGATCGCGACCAAGCGGATGGCCGCATCCCGTATCAATCCGCCGCGTCGCTACTGCAGGCTTCGCGCGAGGAAGATCGCAGCTACACCGAGATCGCCGACGCCATCCGCGCCCGGCCATGCTCCAACGCAGGATGTGCGGCAACTCTGGCGCCGGCTGGTATTCAACCTGCTGATCACCAACGTCGACGACCACCTGCAGAACCACGGTTTCCTGCACGTGGCCCACGGCCAATGGCGCTTGGCTCCGGCCTTTGACATAAATCCATTCCCGGACAAGGAACAGGAATCGAAGACCTGGCTGTCCGAGCAGGATGGGCCGATCACCGATCTGGGCATGCTGCTGGCGCGCGCCGCCTATTTCGGGTTGGACGAAGCCCAAGCTCGCGCCATCCTGGCCGAAGTGCATGCAGCGGTGGCGAACTGGCGGCAGGTGGCACTCAGCGCAGATGTGGGTTTGCGGCAGGCAGAGCTGGATGATTTTGCGCCGGCCTTCGAGCATGAGCAGCTAATGGCTGCCAGCGTATTACTGAGACGATAAGCCCTCTCACGACAGGTCTTGAGAGCAATTTTAGCCCTGATTGCGGAGTCTCAACTGTGTTGACCGCATGGTCTCATTACACCGGAACACGGGCGGATAGACATCAATCGGCCATCAGCCGATGGCTAGAAATCGACAGATGCGTTGGTTTGGTCCGCATTGCCTTTCATTGCTGCCGAGACGGCGGCCAACTGTTTCACCGTGTGGGTAATATGCGCGTTTTGGTCAATTGTTACCCATGTCTCCAGGGTTCCGTACTTTGGCCTGCCGAGTGCCGCTGATTTTATGTATTGCGACCCCCAGCAACCATCATCTCTGAACTCGTTTTTTGCCAGAAGCATCTTCGATAAAGAGTGGTGCTGCGAAGTGTCGTCTCGCCAACACGAACCCTTCACAATTAACCATTCGGAATCCGCCGTATAGCGAATCTTGGCGGCAGGCTTGATCATCCGTGGGTCAAAGTCGAAATAATCAGGGTGAACTACTCCGTAGTCCGCGTAGTCCAGGTCCAGATGAGAGTGGGCCATCAAATTCCAGGTCAGAAAATCTCTGCGCGCTACGCGATTCAACGTGTTCCGCTTAAATTTTGCCATATTCGGAACGATCGCTGAGGCTGCGAAAACGATTCTGGCAGGATTGAGTTTTCGTAGTTCGTTCAGCGCCTTTGAACACTGCAACTGAATGGTGTCGGTGGCAACGAGCTCAATCGAACGAAAGTCCATGAAAATATGCAGCGGGATTCCAGTTGCCCCGAGTTCGGCTACCAGTTGAGAGATTCGATGTGCCAACAAGCTAGCAGCCTGTCGGACTTGAGCCGACCAGGTCAAAGAAATTGAGGCTGCAAGGCAGGAGTTTGCTGATTTTTGCCTGAAGACGCACGATTTCCCCGTGTTTTTGCTACTGCGGACGCAATACGGCCATGCGTTTCAAGTTCCACGCGAGGCAAACCAGCGTCCATTCTCCCGAGACTTTCTTCAGGCCGCGCAGGAGAACTGACGGAATCGAGCACGGACTTGATGATGCCGAACACGGGTTCGACGGTTTGCTTGCGCAGGGCATAGAGCGCGCGGCCGGCCTTGGTTTTCAGCTTGTGCGCCACCGGCCTGGGCGGGCGTTGCATCAGCCGGCAAGGCGGCCGGCTCGGTAAAAAGCGTTCCTGCGGCGCCGGATGATGCTCGTCCCGCTTCACCGCAATGAACGGGTCAATGCTGCACGCCTCACAGGCCTCGACGTTCTTGGCGCTGCAGAAACCCGTGTCCGCCAGGAGTTCCTTCGGCTGACCCAGCGAGGCAGGCAGCGCGGCCAGTTGCGCAAGCATCGGCACTACCTGTTCCTTGTCATTGCAGGCTTGCGTGACGGTCAGTGAGACGACCAGCATACTGCTTGTATCGACCGCAGCCTGGGCGTTGTACGCTTGGTTAAAACCACCGCCGGGCACCGGCATGATGCGGGATTGCTCATCGGTCAGATTGAGCTGGTCTTGCGCCTTCGGCCCGGCAACCGGCGGTTTCGGCGGCTTGCCGCCGGGCTCTTGCCGCTTTCCTTGGCCTTCTGTTCGCGATGCGCCAGCTTGGCCTCGTACTCGGCCTGTTCTTTCTCGAAGCGTGCCTTGGCTCGTTCCTCGATCTTGACCTTGGCTGCCGCCATGGCTTCCAGTCGTGCCTGGCGCCGAGCAATTTCCGCGGGTAAATTCATCCCGTCCGGCACCGCCGATTGGTCGGCTTGTTCGGCCAGCGCCAGCAAAGACGCGACTTCCGCTTTGAGCTGGATTTCCAACTGTTCAATGTGGCCATGCGACAGGGCGCTGTGGCGGGAGGCATTCGCTTTGACCTTGGTGCCGTCAGACTGAGGGTGCCCAGCTTCAGGAGCTTCATTTCCCGAGCCATCTCCAGCACTTGCACGAACAACCCCGCCAACTCGTCGAGAAAGCGTCGGCGAAAGGTCGCCAGCGTGTCATGGTCAGGGTGCGTGCCGTACGCAATGAAGCGAAATGCCACCGAGTCATAGGTTGCCCGTTCAAGCTTCCGGCTCGAGAACACCCCGGTGGCGTACCCATACACCAGCAACGACAGCAACACGGAGGGTGACGCCGCGCTGCCCCGACCTGCGTAGGCTTTCTCCAAGGCGCTAACATCGAGCCGATCAACCACTTCAACAATAAACCGGGCAAGGTGGTCTTCCGGGAGCCATTCATCGACCGAGGGGGAAGCAGGTAGCCGGTCTGGCGGTCAACAGGGTGGAAGCGGCTCATTTCTCGGACGGGTTTCGGTGGGCAGGTACGCATTATCCCATTTGCACTGCAGTAGTCCGACAGGCTGCTAGGCAGTTGAATATCTTCAGTGTCGAGTCGTATGGCTATCGCGCTTACGCCAGAGGCTATGACGCTTCGAATGGCTAGCTTATATGCGATATCCCGCTCGATACCGACAACTGGTATTGCGTCCACCAAGTTCGACGAGATCTTTTCATGAACAATCGTTGCTGGGTGGCTTCCATTGAGACCTCGGGCGGTTGGGGTTACGTCAAAAAGGTCGACATAGCAGAGGCCTTTTTGCTTCCAAGCTGCAATGATGTTGAGTGACTGCTTGACCATGTGTTCATGGACATCGTTTCCATTTTGGGAGTCAGCTTTGAGCGCCAGAACATCAAAGAACGGAATGATTTTTTTCCTTACGGAGCCATCCAACTCGATAAGTGCTTTGGCTTCGCCACGCTTGGTTTTTACAATCGGGGTGTAGACGAATTCATTCATTTGATTCACCTGCTGCGGAAAGATTGAAAACTGACTTGATGCTCTGACTGGAAGCGAATTCCTTCAGAATGTTGTATTTCCCCGATTCTCTTTGAATTCTTCCAGCGACAATCGCTGGATGTATCATCAGTGCATTTGCAAGCTTGACTACCGCTTCGCTGCGCTTTGTCCGATAAGCTTCACTGCTTTTCCAAATTTGACGAGGTATGAATGCTTCGGCTGCAAGGATATTTGCCTCAAGCTCTCGCTCGTCTTCGTGGCTCAAATCATCTTCATCAACAAAAGCAGTGCTCTGGCGTCCAAGATGACGTTGGACGTGAACCAATTCGTGCATCAGTGTGAACCAGAAATAGTCAATTCTGTCGTATCGAAGGGTTAACCCGATGATAGGTGTTCCGTCTTGGTCAAGCATGGCCGCTCCGTCTAACTTTGTTTTCGGGAGGTGGGGTTCTATGACCAAAATCACGCCTTTCATTGCCAGAAACTCTCGTGCCAGCAGTGGTCCATCGTCCGAGCGACTAAGTTTGGCAAGTTGCTTCAAAAACTCGTCGGTGATCGAACCCTGGATGTAGCGGGAGTCCGAGTTTTTGAGTTCTCGGGCACGAATCATTACTCTCGCTATCCAGGCGTAGATTGCGTAGTGATTCTCTTCCTTGCTTACTCCATTGAGTGTCTTGCGCAGGAGAACTGGTGAGCGGTTTGCTGATGTCCGTGCGAAGAATGAGCGGATTAGTTGTTCCCCTGATTTCCCCTCTGCCAAATCCATGTCAAACCAGCCACGTTTTTGCATTTCCCTTACAGGGAATTTCGTCCAGTCAATGTCGGAAGCATCCTTCTCTTCCTGCTTTGGGTGGCCAATTAATATCTCGGCAGGAATCATCAGGCGCTCGTGGATGGTGCGAATCATCTCGATGGTCAGTCCCCTTTTGCGAGTGAGAACCTCGGATGCTCGGCTTTTGCTGCCAAGAATCTCGGCGAAGTCTTTTGCTTTAACCCCAGTTCTGCAAGGCGGTAGATAACCGCATCAATCAGGTCAGGAACCTCAACTTAAATCTCGTCTCTTCAAATTTTCTAGAAGCACTGATATCAATGCGAGACGTTCCGCTTCTTCGCTATTAGGAAGAGGGTCGGAAAGGGCCAACTCTTTAGCTTGCTCAAGAAGAGCTGCGTATTGAAGTTCGTCACGAATAACGCGTAATTCCATGTTACGACTCTTGGGTCTGCTGAGATTCGAGTTTTGTTACAGCAAGCACGATTAAGATTCCTGTGTTAAATGCAATTTGTGTTGTTATGACGCAATCAATCCCAATGGGATGAAAGCTGGCTAGCTTGGGCGTTAAGAATTTGACCGCCGGGAAGGTTGCTTGCGTATCAGCCTGGTTTTGCCAGGAGGATTTTTGAGCAACGGCTTGCCACATGGCCAAAGCCGTCCGTGCAGCGGGAAACTGCTGGGTGTGCTCAACGAGGTGGTTGCGTCCGATCAAGATCATGAGCGCAAGCATATCACAGGTTCCACAAATGGGAACTATATTCCCGCAACGGGAATTTCTGCTGGGGGTTAGCGACTTCTTGGATGGCTAAAGAAAGGCTGTTACCGGGCAGCATTGCTGACTTAATTAGTTGATCATCTGAATGTCAGCCAGGGCCTACCAGTTGTCAGTGGGCGGGCATGCTGCGCGACTGCTTAACTCAGAAACCTGCCGTGGGCCTCCGGTGCCAACGAATAACGGCAACGGTTCGTTTCAATCCGGTCAGATCAGATGCGATTCCGCTCCCTGATGGGGGTAGGGCGTCCAGAACGATATAGTTACAGGTACTTCTTGAACGTCCCCGCCGCAATGTCCACCGCCGTTCCCAGCATCACCGCGCTGGGAAGCAGAATCAGCAGCGGATGCACGCTTACCGGCAGCGCCAGATAGACGACCCATGGCAACACGGCCAGCGGCATCAGGCTGGCCTTGGCCCGGTGGTAGAGAAAGCCTGATTCCCGCCCGGCTCCGAAGCTGCGTATGTCCCGGCGCACCAAGCCATCCACCAGGCCCACGAAGGCGGCCAGCAGGAACAGCGGCACGGTCAGGGTCAGCACCAGCAGCCGCACGAGAAAAACCAGCAGCATGTAGGCCGAGGCGATCAGGTAGCCCTCGACATGCACGACCTGCCCTAGGTAGTGGCGAAAGTCATGGGCCTGGCCCTGAGCGCCAGCACGGGACTGCGTGGCGGCATCCCGTATCCAGTCCATCAATCCACTCTTCTCGAATAGCCATTCGTAGGCCAATTCCACGAGTTGCCGTGCGCTGCGCCCAGGCTCCTGCACCAGCACGCTGCGCGTGAAGCTCTCCGACATCAACGCCAGTTCGTGATTGAGCATGTTCTGGGCGTGGTGCCAGCCTTCCTCGGGCCAGAAGAAATGCATGCCGACGCATTCGATCATGATGCACAGGAAGAGCGAGCCGCACAGCACCCCGAAAAACCTGAACGGCAGCGTCACCAGGCCGGCGATCAGCCCCTGCTGGCGAACCTGCTGGCGCTGCGCGGCGACGGCCGGATCGCTCATGGCGAGTCTTCTTTCGCCGCTGCATCGTCAGCCTCCTGGCCGGTGGCCATCCGCTGGAAGTCCGCCAGTAGATCATCGGGCAGGGCTCGTTCCTGCAGGCCCGGTACGCTCTGGTTCTCCCACCACTCGCTCGCCTCGACGTAGTGCTGTCGCATGTAGCCCGCCAGTTCCTGCAAGTCCTTGGGCATCACCTCGTCCGGATCGGGCGCTGGCAGTGGCATGCGGATCTTCCACAGGTGACCGCCCTCGATCAGCGCAATGCACTGGCCCTTGGGCAGGCCGACCACGTGCGCCGGTTCGATCAGCGGCACGCTGTTGCTGCTGATGCGGTCCTGGGTGTTGGAGGTGAAGGCGGTGTTGCCGCTCGGGTCCGAACTGTCGGTGGCACCGCTCATCACCGTCGTCGCATATACCTCGACCTTGGGCAATTGCCGCGTCAGCAGCTCGGCTGTGGCCGTTTCGCGCACGCGCAGCATGAACAGGTTGTTGAAGTTGCCGACCACCTGGCCGGCCTTGGCCCGGTTGCCGATACGGGCCTCGATGTCCGAGAGCGTCTGGGTGTATGCGGTAACCTGCACCCCGGCACCGCCGCCCTTGTTGATCATCGGATGAACTCGTCGCCCATCAGCTCGTTGAATTCATCGGCATGGACGTTGATCGGCACCTTCACGCCGGCCGCTGCGCCCGGCAAGCCGTCATCGATGCCGAACTTGTAGATGTGCCCGGCCACCGACACCAGGTCGCTGAACATCGAGTTGCCGACCGCAGCCGCCACTTCGGCATCCGACAGCGCATCCAGCCCGACATAGACCACCGCGCGCTTCCGGATGATCTGCATCCAGTCGAAGATCGGCCGCGGGTCGTTCAGGTCCGAGTAGTTGGGCGCCAGCAATTGCGCGATCTTGCCGGTGGTCAGTTTCTCCAGCAGCGGCAGAAGGCTGGCCACGATCTTGTCGAAGTACGTCCTGTCGTAGCGCACCGCACTGCGCAGCCCGTCGAGCACCGGGTCGTAGAGGCGCACCTGCGACAGATACTGCTCCAGGGCCACCACGCGCTTCTCTCTGCCGATCATGTTGCGCGGGATGTTCTTGTCGTTGAGCCGGGCTTCGAGCTGGACGATGATCTCCCAGGCCCTGGGCTCGCTGCGGGCGAAAAAGTGCTGGGCGTATTCGATGAACAGCGCGTCGATGTTGATCACGTGGCGCTGGATCAGCAGGTAATCCGGGCGTTGGCCCAGTTCCACCAGGGCGCGGGCGATGATGTTGACGAAACGCCAAGCGAACTCGCGGAAGGCGGCGCTGTTGCCCTCGCCCGAGAGTTGGCCGGCGATGCGCGTGGCCACCTCGGAGATGCGGCCGAACCGGCCCACGGCGTTGTAGCGCGCCGAGATGTCCGGCCAGCCCAGATGGAAGACGTAGAACTCGCCCTCGCGCCCGGCGCGCTTGGCCTCCACGTACATGCGCTTCAGGAGATCGGCATCGCCCTTGGGATCGAAGACGATCACCACCTCATGCTGTCCGCCTGCCTTGCGCCGGATGTCCTGCGTGATGAACAGCTCGGCCAGGCGAGTCTTGCCCACCCGCGTCGTGCCCAGGACCAGCGAATGTCCGACCCGCTCGCCCAGCGGCAGGCTGACGTCCACCGTTCGGCTCGATGCCATGCAGGCGTGGCAGGACGCCTACCGGCGGCAAGGGCCGGAACGGGTTGAGCGGGCTATCCCAGGCCAGTGCCCTGGCCAGCTTCGAAAACGGAAACGGCGTGAACTCCAGCCGCTCCTCCAGATGCCGCGCCCATCGGTAGGCTACCGTCGGTTCCACGTAGCGGCGGAATTCCGGCCGGTAGGTCTGCATCAGCCGATGCGTGTGCCGCTGGTCCCAGCGAAAGCCCCGGCCAATGAAGAGCCGTTGCTGGCTGACCGGCACGCCGCAGCTGCTCATTACATAGCGTGGTAAGCGACGGATGTTGCGCCGATAGCGCAGGATCGCACAGGCCTCGCGCAGGCGGATGGCACCGAAGGTCAGGAAGGCCAGCGCGCTGCCCAGACCCAACAAGGGACTCAGTGCGAGCGACCACGGTGCTGCCAGGCACAGCAACGCGGCACCGGCACAGACCGCGACGGTGTATAGCTCCACCGCTGGCCGCAGCAAGACCTCGACGGCTTGGGATTGGGCCATGGCGGACGTTTCACCGGGCTACAGATCAGGGCTCGATGCCCGTGGCGGTGATCAGCACCGGGTAATGGCGCAGGCCCAGGCGTTGCGCCAGGTCGTCCCCGGAGGCCGGCGACAGCATCAGGCCCGGCGCCAAGCGGCGCAACGCTGACAGTGCATCGGGGGTGGTTACGTTGACCACCAGACCCACCGCGCGCAGCTCCCGTAGGGTTTGATGTCTCTGTCGGAGCCAAGTCCTCGAACGATCATCGTCGCCGACCAGGAATAGCGGTGAGAGTCCGGGTGCACGGATCACGCGACGCGGTTCTTCACCCGGTGAAAGCCGTGCCGAGCGTACCGGCAGCATGGCCGCCTCGGCATCGGCCGGTCCGACGATGCGAGGTGATGGCACCGATGCGGGCGGCTTGCCCGGCGCGTTCTGTGGGTTCAGCGCCCGGTAGTACGGCAGGCCGAGACGCCACCCCGGTCTTCGACAACGATCAGTGGATCGGAGGCGGCTAGGGAGGGGGCGATGGCTGCGGCGAGCAAGCCTGGGGCAAGGATGATAGGCGCGTGTGTCATGGCATCGTGTTCCGGGGGGAGGGTCGGGCTGCCGCCAGCGAAGTCCCCGGCCCGAGCACGCGGGTCAGGTGCTGGTTGACGCTGCGGCGATAGCGGGCGGCGGGGGCGCCACCCGCCGGCCGGTGATAGCGGCCGATGGCAGACAGCCAGTCCTCGCCGGGCACGTACTGCTCCTTCAGGATGTCGGCGGCGATCGCCAGGTTGCGGTACGGGTCCAGCAATTCGCAGGGCTCGGCATAGCGATGCGCCTGGTAGCCGAGGTTCACCTGGCCCAGGCCGGCGTCGATGCGATGGGCCGGGGTGTGGGTCAGCGCCCGGCGCAGGCCGGTACAGGCCTGGATGCGGGTGGGGTAGCGCTCGGCCCTGCCGGCGACGTTGAGCGTCCAGGGCCAGGGGATCAAGCGGCCGCGCAGCCGCATGCCGCTCTCCTGCAAAGCCACGGCGAACAGCACGGGAGATGGTACCCCTGCTTTCCGGGCGGCGATCTGGTAGGCAGGTGGTGGCACTTCCTGCGCCCATCCCCCCGTTCCCCAGAAACAGGCGGCCGACAACAGCAGTGTCCGAGCCCCTGCCCATCCTACTGCCGCTGCCATTGGCCGTTCACCTCCCGTACCACGGCCGGCAGCTCGCCCGGCAGCCCGAGCGACAGCCAGCGCCCAGCGTCATGGTTGAGTGTGATCGCGCGGGCGCGGACCCGCCCGGCATCGATGCCCGCCTGGGTAGCCCACTGGCGGATGCGGGCGTCCTCCTGGCGACTGCCGACCATGTAGACGTCGAAGGCGGTACCGGCGGCCCGCAACTGCCGCACACGTTGTTCGCACGGCACGCAGTTGGCCTTCACGAATACCGCCAGCCGGCCGGGAGCCCTTGTTGCTGGCCGTCGACGACGGCGCACCGGGCAGATTGACGCGCAACTGTCCGGGGTAAAGGCGCTTCCAGGCGGCGTCATAGGCCCGCTGGTAAGCGAGGGGTCTTGTTCACGCCTGGGACTCGGCCTTCACCTGCAGTTCGGCATAGCGCTTGCGCTCCTCGTCGCTGCGCGCTTCGATCCCCAGCGCGGTGAGCGGATCGAGATTCGGGGAATAGATGCCCAGCGGCCCTGCATCACCTGCCGATAGCGCGCCCACTCTTCGGGACGCAGGCCCCAGTCCTGGCCAGACGTTCATCGAGCGCGACGTCGGCGCTGTCCCGCACCTGGCTCTGGGCCGTGCGGGCAGGCACTGTGGGCGTTGTCTGTGCTTCGGCGTCGACCATGCCGAAAGCCAGGGCCATCAAGACCATCGCCAGCACTGGTGTAGGCACTCCCTGCCTGTTTCATGGTGCGCTCTTACGGCAACGGGATACGCACCGTTCGCCCATCGACCCGGAACGCAGCAGCACGGGCCTCGATGGCTTGCAGGTGCCAGGCGCCTGCAGCATCGCCCACGCGCAGAAGCGAGATGTCGAGAACCGAGGCTGCGCCGGGTGCAGCCACCGACAGGAAGCGCTCGCCACCGCGTAGTTCCAGGCCGATCACGTTGAAGGGCGGAACGGATACCTGGTGGCTTGGCGGGTTCGGGAGCCCGGCACGGGGCGGCGGCCACAGCGGGCGCCGCTCTCTTCAGTCGTGCCTCGATCGCACCGACGCGGGCCTGCAGGGCCTGGACTTCGTCTGCATGGTCGTCGGAAGCCTGTGCCTGCTCGGTCTGAGCCAGGCGTTCTTCCAAGGTCTGGCGCACGGCATCGAGGTCGGCCTGAGCAATGGGTTTGGGCTGGCGCATGATGGCCTCGATCTGCTGTTCAAGATCGCCAACTCGTGCCGTCAGTGCCTGGAGATGTGCATCCCAGAACTGCTACGGCTCTGCTCGGCCAGGCGTGATAGCCCGACGCTGTTGATGATGGCCAGCACGCTGACGAACAGCAGCCAGGATTCGGCGATGACGAACCAACGGCGGCGTTGAGGCTCGTTGCCGGGAAATGGAATCTGGGATGTGGTCATGGCTGAGCCTCCTGTGGTTGTTCGCCTTCCGCATGGGAACAGGCGCCGAGCCGATCGTCAGCAAGGCCCCGTTGCGCGCAAAGCAGACCTGGCGTGCAGCATCATCGACCGCCAGTTCCCACGCCGGCCCGGCCAGAACCAGCAACGCATCGCGCAGGGTCAAGGGACCGAGTCGCAGGTGCGCGGCAGGCAACGGCAGCGCGTATAGCAAAGCCGCCTCCTCCGTCTCGCACAGCCGATAGCCCGAGCGCCGCAGAACATGACGCATGGCGTCGCCGACGTGGGTATCGAGTTGCTGGGGGATGGTCACCTCGACCACCTGCTGCATCAGGTCCCGTTGAGCGGGTTCCGGCACCAGCTCGATCAGGGTGTAGCGGCCGTAGCGGGCAGCAGGAATCAGGTCCGGTGCAGGCTTGGCGGCAGCGCTCGCATTAAGCACCGGCAAGCGCGGCGACGGTGGCGTGGAGCCACAGCCAGCTACCAAGATGGTCATCGCCGAAAGAAGACCGGCAGCTCTCAATCGGCGTGCAGTAGGTTGGCGAGGTAGAAAACGATGCATCGCTGGACCCGGGAATGGAGCCATTACGATCAACACTCAGGGGCGCGAATGCAGCAGAAAAAGAGAATGTGTTCTCAACCTCTTTCCTGTGCCGAGTGCTGTGACCATAGCGTGCTTTGGTCAGACCTGATGCCAGATCCAAAGATTGGGGCTGGGCATGGCGGCGAGGTTCGAACTCGCGTCCTCTCTGCCCGTATCGATTTACCAGCTACCGAACGTCGATAACAGAGCGCTCTATCCACTGAGCTACGCCATGTGCGCATCTTGCTGGACGAAGGCTGACGAATCCATGCCGCCAAGCGGCCAACCGTAGCGCCGTAGCTGCTGGACGTGTCGTTCTGGCGGCTAGGCGGACTTTCTAATCCACTCTGCGATGGTGCGTTGAGCGTTCGACTTCATAAGATTGGCGCCGATTTTCTGACTTTGGGCCAATACATCCGGCATCAGCTCGCATGCGGCTTGGTTTGCGGAGCGCCAGCTTCCCTCTTTGTATTTTTGCAGCGCCCAGTCTTTCAGCTCGACCATCTTGGCATAGCGTTTCTGGGCGCCAGCCTTTCCATTGCTTGCGCGCTCCGCCTTGCGATTGAAGAAATTGCTCAGATGCAATTCGCCCTGCAGCGCCAGATTATTCGTCGCAACGGAGTCCGCCAAGAGGTTGAGGGCCATTTCGAGATTGTCTGGCAAGCACAGGGCTGCATGCATGATGCAATCGAGGGAAAGCGCCTCAAGTATCTCTCCCGTGCCAGGGAACTTTGTGAGGCGCGTCCCCTGCAGCATCTCCGGAATGGCAATGATCGTTGTGTAGTGCTGCGCGACCAAGACGCCGCAGGCGTGGTGTTTTTCACAACCCTTGGCTGTTACAAGTTCATTCCCTGACAACTCCAGCGTTTTGCGGAGCAAGGCGGCTTCATAGTGATGCGCGAAGCGATTTGCCCGCCATGCCAGGATCAGCAGGTCGTCGAGTAATGGCCCATATCGGCCCAGCATTCTCTGCTGTGCCCCCCAACAATGGCTCCGCCACTTCTGGCCGAGACGATCAATGTAATCGGGCGCGACATTCTGGAGCTCCGTCGTCTGCTTGAGCGCCTCGGCCAGGGCATGTGCCTGGGCAAACGCTTTGACCTCGTTGCTGAATTGAGGTGGATTCCTGATCGGTTGAATTCTTCAGGGCATATGTCATTCCTTGGGCTGTCCCTGAAATATTGAGCCATGCCGGCTCAAGGGAACATGGTAGTTTCAGCGAAGTCTGCCACGATGCGGCAGGGATCGGCAAAAGAGCGGTTTTTGGGGATAGCAAGATTCAAATTGAAAACGGCGCCACTGGGGCGCCGTACCTGGATTGGCGACTGACTGGATGCCTCACTTCACCTCTGTGTCGTCGATCTCCACCACCTGCCCCGGCCCGGCATCGATCAGCACGTAGAACGGCACCGCCGGTTTGTCGAAGGTGAAGGAGGCTTTGGCATCCAGCCTGCCCCGGATCAGGATCTTGTCCTGGTCGTCCAGTATGTCGATACGCAAGCCGGGGACGGGCTTTTCGTCGAAGCCGCCGGTGCAGCGGACGGTCTTGCGGTCGACCTGCCGGCATTCGCCGAAAGGATGGTGGGCGAACGCCGGCAAGGCGGCGAGCAGCAGGCCGGCGGCCAGCGTGGTTTGGAAGCGTTTCATGATCAGGGTTTCCTCTCCTGTGCCCATTTCAACGTGGCGGGCGAGGCGTCGGCGAGTGAAATGGCTTGGCGATGCACGCTGCCGTCCCAGCCCTCCAGCGTCAGCCAGAGTTCGGCGTCGGGGTTGAGGTTCTCCGGCACGCGCAGGCTGGTGAACAGGCGATACGGGCTGCCGGCGAACAGCCCGCCGGAAGTGCGGATGTCGCCCCGTGGTTGGCCGAGGCGCAGGTAGGCGGCTTTCACCTGGGGGATGCATTCCCTGCATAGGGCCAGCGCGTGAACTCCTTTTCGTACTCGCCATCGTGGAAATGCGGCGCTTCGACCCGCCATTCGCCCATGTTCACCGACCACGGGCCGACCTGGAAATCGCCGACTTCCCGCTTGCCCAGCCCGAACATCTCGGCTGGCTGGTGCTCGTGCAGGTAGCTCGGCAGATAGGCGAGTGGCAGGATCAACAGCAAGGCGCTCAGGTGGAAGTGCCAGCGTTTCCAGAAGCTGGCAGTGGCGTTCTTTTCCGGCGGCGCCAGCGAAGTCGGCAACGCTGCCTCGATGGCTTCGTCCTCCGCTTCGCCCGGCTTGCCCTTCAACACCGCTGCCGTCGCCTTCGCCGTGCGTTTGGTCCAGATCAGCAGGCCGGAGCCGACCATCGCGGTCAGCAGCAGGCCGAAGACGAAATACAGCAGCTTCAGCCACAGCCCGACGAAATCGCCGGTATGCAGCGGACGCATGGAGTGGGTGAACAACTCCAGCCCGGAACGATCCGATACGCGTCGCAGGTGTTCCACCTTGCCGGTGTATGGATTGACGTGGGCAAATTCGAACAGCAAGGGCCAGGATGCGCCCCGGCCGATCACCGTGATTGGGCTGAAGGCATGGTCACCGGGAAACAGGATGAAAGGTTCGATGTCCGGAATCTGCTCGCGCATTGCCGCCACCGCCTGGTTCAGCCCGACGCGTGGCGCGGGCTGACTGTTCGCCATCACCGGAATATCCTCGCGTGCGACCAGGATCGGTGCTGCGGGTTCGGTCGACGGCAGTTCGATATGCGTGTCGCTCAACATCGCCATGATCAGGAACCACAGCCCGGTCACCGCCATGATCAGGATGAAGAGAATCGACCAGATGCCGGCCAGTCGATGCAGATCGCCCCAGAACACCCGGCTGCCACGGTCGACGCGCAAACGAGGGCGAAAATAGCCGCGCCAGAAGCGCTTGTAGACCACCAGCCCGGTGATCAGCGAACCGAGCAGCGGCAGGGAGAGCGCCGAAACCGCGTACCAGCCGAAGTTGAAGCCATCGAGAACGGCATCAACAGCCAGCCGTGTAGCGCCCGGATGAATTGGCGGAAGGAAAATCCTCCGGCTCGCTGCCCTGGATGTGACCCGTGTAGGGATTGACGTAGTGATTCACCACGCGGATATCTGGATAACTAGCCTGCACTGTCCAGGCAAACATCGACTTCACCGGACGTTCAATACGCTGAATGATGGCCTCCGGATGCTCTCGGGCGATCACCGCGACGATCGCGTCGTAATCGATCATTCGAGCCTCATCAGAGGGCGGGTTGGCCCGTACCGCCGGATCGATCAACCAGACGATTTCCTGGCTGATGGTGGCGATGCTGCCGGTCAGGCAGACGAAGAACAGGAAGACCCAGATCGGCAGCGCCAGCCAGCTATGGGCGAGGAACCACCAGCGGGCGGAGGATTTGGTTTGAGTCATGGGCGGTCAACCGGAAATAAACGAGAAAAAGCGGCATCGGTTGGATGCCGCTTTGTGGTATTCCATGAATGGGGTTTAAAACCGGTATTTCAAAGCGATCGAAAAATTCCGTGGCTCGCCGAATGTGGAATAGTTGCGGTTTTCCAAATGTGCTCGATAGCTGCGATCAAACAAATTGCTGACGTTCATGATCACTTCAGTCTTGGGATCAATCTGGTATTTCGCCATCAATCCGACCAAGGCAAGTTCTCCGCGACGGATGGTATAGGCGTTACCGGAGATCCAACTGGTGCCGTCGGTATAAGCCTTGCTGTATGCCGTCACGTTGCCGCCGACGGTCCAAGATGTTCCCGGTAATTTGTAGGCGCTTGCCAAGCGCAGGCTATGGCGGGGAAGCGAGGTCATGTAACGCTGGCCTTCGTTCTCTCCCGTGGCGTATTTGCTGTTGACAAAGGTATAGCCCGTCGTGACGTTCCAGCCTGGAGCGATCTCCCCGTTGGCGCTCAGGTCTACACCTTGGCTTACAACCTTGTCCGCTGCGATGTAGCAATTGCCGCCGCATGCGTTGGTGGCGGAGTATGGTATCGAATCATCGACCTTGGGTAGATTGGTCTGTTCCAGGCGGAATACTGCCGCAGCGACATTCAGCCGTTTGTTCAGCAATTCTCCCTTGATGCCGGCTTCGTAGTTGCTCCCGAGCACGGGTTTCAGATAACTCCCGCCGGCACTCCTGTAGCTCTGCGGATTGAAGATATCCGAGTAACTGGCATAGACAGAATACTGCTCGTTGACATCGTAAATCAGGCCGGCGTAGGGGGTGACGACGCCACTTTCTTTCGTGTTCGTCGTGCCCGCGAGGACGTCTTTGTCCTCGTAATCGCTGACGCGAACGCCCGTAATGAGTTTGAGCGAATCGGAAAGACTGAAGCGGCCAACACCATACATGCCCAGTTGTGTTGTCTTGGTTTCGCCAGCGTAACTTCCTACGGATGTGATTGGCCCCAGATCGGCGGGATTGAAAGTAAATGCATTGAAGGCAACCGGGGTGCCGTAGCCACCTTGCCAAGTGGATGTCTTATTCGATCCATTGATACCGAATGCCAGTTCGTGTTTTCGCCCCAGAATTTCTATTGGACCGGACAAATAGGCATCCAGAGCGTCGGTTTCATATTGTTGCGCCAGCAAGGGTTGGCGATAGATGACCATCCCGTTTCCTGTAGAAACATCGAGATCCCCGGAAATGAATCCATAGTTGTAAGTGTCATTGCTCGTCTTCTGATGCGTGTACGCTGTTTTCAAGCGCCAGTCATTCGAGAAACGATGTGACAATTCCACGGCGTAGAGTGTGTAACTCTTGATGGCGCGATTGTTGGCGTCCCCGAAATAAGAAGACCTGCTCAGTCCCGGTTCGCTGCCATCCGCCGCAAACGGTACGCCCAGTTGGTTACGTCCTGTGTCTTTCTGGTATTGAATGCTGGCACTGATCGTGGTCTCCGGGGTGAGATCGGCTTCGACGATGCCGTACGCGGCGCGTCGGTTCCGGTAGACGTAATCCACGAACGAATCGCTGTCATCGGCCAGCGCAACCAGACGCCCCCGGATGTTGCCCGATGCAATCAATGGCCCCGAAATGTCGCCGACAATGCGACGCTGATCCCAGGAGCCCAGTTGAACCTCCGTCTGAGCTTGGAAAGTTTCGGTTGGCCGCTTGCGAACCAAATTGATCGTGCCGCCCGGAGCCCCCGCACCGGTCAATAAGCCGGCCGCGCCTTGCAGCACTTCGACGCGATCGAGGAATACGTTGTCGACCTGAGGATTCTGGTTCGATTCTCCGATTCCGATTGGATTCGGAATCCCGTCGTATTGGGATTGCATCTCGAATCCGCGGCTGTAGTAAACGCTGCCGTTATCGCCACGATCCCCGACGAAGATGCCGCTGGCAGTTTTCAGGGCATCGTCTACTGAAGTCAATCCAAAATCGTCCATCTGCTGCCGCGTTACCACCGTCACCGTCTGCGGCGTTTCCCTCGGCGAGAGATTGAGCTTGGTCGCGGTATTCGTGTAGCGCGCCTTGTACGAACCCGTCCCTTCCGTCGTGCCATCACGCACGGCCTCGGCCGTCACCGTCACCGGTGCCAGCGTCGCTTCGCCGCCTTTGTTCACCACTGGAAGCCTCTTCAAGCGATACCCACCGTTGATGCCCGGAACCGCTTCGAGCCCGTGCGGGCGCAGGATGGCGTCGAGCCCGGCGGTGGGGGTGTAACGGCCGTTCAATCCCGGGCTGTTCTGGCCGGCGGTCAGGTCGGCGTCGATGGCGATCATCAGGCCGGTTTCGCGGCCGAAGCGGCCGAGCACCTGGTCCAGGCTGCCGGGAGGAATGTCGTAGCTTTTGCCGGCCTGGGTCTGGGTGGTTTCTTCCGCCGTCGCCGGCAGGTGGTGCGCGGCGCCGGCCAGGGCCGCGCCGCAGAGCAGCAGGCGGATGGCGCGGGCGATGGGAGTGGGGCGCGGGCTTTGCCGGGGCCGGCAGGCGGCAGTCGCTGCCAGGGACTTGCTGAACATGTTTTTCTTCCTTTCGCATGGGTAACCGGAAGGGCGCGTTCGCGGCCTCTCTATCCGGTTGATGCGCGAGATCGAAAAAACGACACCAAGAAACGAAGTTTTTTGGGTGGCTTTAGTTGCGCGGCTTCACCGTTGCCCAGTAGCGGGTGAAATAGTCGATCTGGATCGGCAGGGTTTCGGCGAGCAGGGCGAGCACCTGGTCGGGAGCGTCGAGCGGATAGGTGCCGCTGACACGTAGCTCGGCAATGGCCGGATCGCAGCGTAGTTTGCCGGGGCGGTAGCGGTCGAGTTCGGCAACGAATTCGCCGAGCGGCATGCGTTCGACCACGAGCATGCCGTCGGTCCAGGCTTCACGGCCGCTTTGCAGGGCGAGTGGCGCTGCGCTGCCGTTCCTGTCGAAGCGGGTCTGCTCGCCGGCTTGCAGGCGCAGCGTCTGGCCATGTTCGGGGTGGATGTCGACGGCGCCTTCGAGTACGGCAACGGCGACATCGGTACCGGTCTGGCGGACGGTGAAGCGGGTGCCGATGGGCTCGACGCGGCCGCTGTCGGTGATGACCCGGAAGGGGCGGCCCAGGGGATCAGCGGCGGTTTCGATCAGGATTTCTCCGGTCAACAAGCGTAATTGACGGATTTTTGCGTCAAAACGCAGGTCGACGGCGCTGGCGGTATTGAGCAGAAGTTGGGTGCCGTCGGCCAGCACGATGCGCTGGCGCTCGCCGGTGGCGGTACGGTAATCGGCGCCCCAGCCGGTCTGGCGCCGGGTTTCGCGGGCGAGGAGCAGGCTGCCGCCGAGCAGGCCGAGACCGGCGATGGATTTGAGCACGATGCGCCGGCTGCTGCCGGCCGCCTGGCGGAGGATGCCCCGGGCCAGCGGCGGGGCCAAGCCGCTGTGGGCGGCACGCATGTCCCGGCCGAGGCCGGCGATGCGCTGCCAGGCGCGTTCGTGGGTTTCGTGGGCGTGGCACCAGGCCTCGCAGGCGGCGCGCTGGGCCTCGTCGGCATGGCCGGAAAGCAGCAGCACGTGCCAGGCGATGGCCTGTTCGACGATGCTCGGGTCGAGGGGCTGGCGGTCGTCCGCTGGCGGTGTCAGCGAAGCGCTCATTCGGCGTAAACCGCTTGGTAGCAATGCATGAAAGCCTTGCTCATGGATTTCTGCACGAAGCTGACGGAAACGCCCTGGGCCTTGGCGATGGTCGCGTAGGTCAAGCCGTCGAATTGGGAGAGCAGGAAGATTTCGCGCACGCGCGGGTGGAGGCCGTCGAGCACGCGGCTGACTTCGCTCAGGGCTTCGACCACGAGCAGCCGGGTTTCCGGCGACGGTGTCGTTGCTTCGGGCAGGTTGGCGATGGCGTCGAGGTAGGCGCGCTCCAGCGCCAGGCGGCGGAAGTGCTGGGCGGTGAGCCGGGTGGCGATGGTGGTCAGGTAAGCGCGCGGTTCGCGTAGTTCCACCAGTTCGCCGGCACCGAGAATGCGGATGAAGGTGTCCTGCGCGATGTCGTGGGCGTTTTCCAGGTTGCCGAGTTTGCGGCGCAGCAGGCCGACAAGCCAGCCGTGGTGATGCTGGTAGAGATGGCCGACGTTTTCCGAATGAGTGGCGATGTCCATGCTTGCAACCGTCCCCGATATGGCGCCTTGGCGCGAAGCGTGGCTGGCTGCGTCTGCTCTGGGCAAAACGACTGGCTGACCGTGTCAACGATGAGAATGGTTCTTATCTTACCAAGAGCAAGGGAAAGCGGGCAATTGCTTGCTGAGCGGGACGAACCAAATGCCCGGCTGGAAGGTCAGCGTCTGTCGTTCCGAGAAAGAAATCGGCCCCCGAAGGGGCCGATCAAGCGTGAAGTAATTCAATGCACCAACTGCCGGGCCAGGGCCACCTCGACGGAATCACCGTCCTGATTCAGCACATCCAGTCCCGATTCGGGCACGTCTCCCGACGTACTCTGCGACACCATGATCTTCCGCGCCATCAGCCCCAGGCAGGTCATCTGCGAGGTGTTGGCGTAGCCGAGGTAGATCACGCGCACCGGCTGCTTCTGGCCGATGCGCCATGAGCGCCGGGCGGCCTGCTGCAGCGAATACACGTTGTAACCTGACTGCATGAACACGATGGTCGGGAACTCCAGCAAGTCCAGGCCGGTTTTGACCAGCTCCGGATTGGTGACGAGTACGTCGATGCCACGGTCCAACTGCTCGGCGATCCAGTCTTCCCGGCGGGCGGCATCCACGCTCGCGCGTAGCACCGCCACCTTGAAGCCTTCCTGCTCCAGCAGCACCTTCAAACGCGATGTGGTGTCGCGCGTGCCGGTGTAGACCGTATAGACCAGGGTCTTGCGCCCCGCAGCTTTCTCCTGCCGGCAGATCTCGATCAGTTCGCGCTCTTTGGGCATCACCTCCAACTCGTTGAACTGAGCCGGGACGAAAGCCAAGGTCTGGCGCGTGCGCGGATGTACCACGGTTTCCGAGCGGAAGCAGCAGTCCGGCCAGGCCAGCAGCACGTTGAGGACCACGCCGAGCAGCGTCGTGTCGCGTTTTGCCAGGGCCTGCTTCAGCGCCTGGGTCAGTCGACCCGCCAGATCGCGGTAGGCCGCGGCCTGCGCCGTGTCCATCGCGACTTCGCGGAACGCCTCGTCGTAGGGCGGCAGCACATTGCCGCCGATGTCCTTCAACTTGAGGAAGATCGTGAACGGCAGGATGCAACGCAGCACGCCTTTCGGCCCGAAACCCGGTGCCTTGACCGTGCGCACCGATACCTTGGTGCCCTTGGCCGTCTTGTGCGCCGTGCCCGTACTCTCGGAGTAGATGTCCTTCAGAACGCCGTGATCGCGCATGAACGCCATCGCGGCCGAGGTCATGCTGCCGCTCTTCGTTGGCCGGTAGCCGTCTTCGATCATCCGCCCCGGTAGCGCTCGGAACAGCAGGTGGAACAGGTCGTCGCCGTAGCCGCCCATCAGCGTGCCGGTGAGCAGCAGCGTCTTGCGTGCCTTGGCCGCCAGCACGCCCATGGCCTGGCCCTGGGCGCTGCCACCGTTCTTGTACTCGTGCGCCTCATCGGCAATGAGCAGGTCGAAGGTGCCTTGCGGCAGGTAACGTTTGATGAACTCGGACGGTTGGTAGCCGCCTTCGCCGAAGCCGAACTCCATGTTCGCCATCGCGCGTTCCATACGGTTCGCCTGGCGGTCGGAGAAGACCAGTTCACCCCGGTCGTCCATCAGGTTGATGAACTCGTGGATGTTGTCGCCCAGCATGGAAGCCAGGAAGGCATCGCCGAACTTCTGCATCAGCTTCTGCGCGGTGACTTCACCGATGGTCGGAATGCGTTTCAGGGCTTTGAGCACGGACGAGGACTGGTCACTGGTGGACAGGCTCCTCGGGCGGATCAGCGTCCACAGCGGTGCGGCGCAATGGCCGCACTTCCTGCGAAACTCCTCGGCTTCCAGCGCGACCGGGTTGATCGGCTCGCTGTCGAGGTCGGTGATGATGTGGCCGCAGTCCGGGCAGGCGGCTACGTCGCCATGGCGGGTACGACGCCGGGTGAAAACGGGCTTCCAGTGGAAGCCCATCCGCATCCGCACGCGCCCCAGGACGAAGAACTCCTGGCCCGAAGGCTGGGCGCCGAGCTGCTCGCGCAGTTTCAGCAGCTTGACCAGCGTGTCCGGGCCGTTGAGCACCCAGACCTTGGCGCCGGCCACCGTTTCCTGGATTTCGCGCCGCCACTTGTAAACCAGGTGGGGTGGCGAAAGCACCAGAGTGCGGCGGTGGCCTTCGGCGTTGAGCACGGCGGCCGTGGCGATACCGACGGTCGTCTTGCCGCAGCCCATCTCGCCATTGACGATCGCGGCGCGTTCGCCACGGTCGACCAGCAGCTCGGTGGCGGCATGGACTACCTCGGCCTGGGCCGGGAAGAGCTTGCGCTTGAGACTGGCCAGTACGAGCTGGCGTTGTGGCCGCGCCTGGCCGGTGTACACCGGGGGATTGGCGCGGTTGAGCGAGTCGAGCAGTTCGTTACCGAACTCGGACACGAAATCCTGCAGGCTCAGCGTCAGGGGAGAAGTTGCCGCTTCGAGCAGGTCGCCCTGCACAACGGTTTCGGGATCAAGGGACATGGTGATGCTCCAGAGAGTTGGGGCATGCACATCCCCTTGCGGGGCGATGACATGCCCCGGGGTGGGAGGAAGGTAACGGCAAAGGCCGCCGGTGACTCAGTATTCGCTGGGCAGCAGCAGCGTCGTGACGCTGCGATCCCATTCGGTGATGATCCAGAGCTTGAGATCGGGCGTGATCTGGTAGGACGAGAACAGGCGGTCGGCGCCGGACTTCAACGCAGCATCGTTGAGTTGCCGGTCGTGATCGCTCAGATCGCCCCAGTCGCCGGCCAGATGCCGAAGCAGGTAAGGCGTCGGATTGATCCGGCCGTGACGAACCAGGTCATCGATGCCGGCTGTCATCAGGATTTGACCGCTGGGAAAACGTGCCTGTTCAGCGAGGGAAATGACATGTGCCATGGTGCTTCTCCTTCAAGAAAGAAAAACGGGCCACGGCACCCTGGCGGGGTGACATGACCCCGGTGGGTGAAAAGATGACGGCGAACCGTCAGGGAACCACGCTCAGCGGATGGTCAGCACCTCGCCCCGCGTTGCGGAGCCCGGCGTCATGTCCCATGCGCGGATGACCGGTACGAATTTGTCGGTGAGGATGCGGGTCTCGGCCACGGAGCCGTCGTCGCGTTCGGTGTATTCCGTCTGCAGCGACTTTTCCTTGTGGGTGTCGCCCTTGACGACGAGTACGCGCCCCGTCCTGGACTTGACCACACCCGAGATCGCGCCCGCGGCCAAGGCCAGAGCGAGATGCCAGTGCGACAGGGCCCGTGCCGGTGGCCGCAGTGATTGCTGTGCGACGCCCAGGTGGGTATCGAGTGCCGGCCAGAGCCCTTGCAGCCGGCCGACTTCCTCGGCGAACTGCTCGGGCTCCATCGTCACGCGGTAGAAGTGCTCCGGCTCGGCCGGGCTGGCAGGCACCGTGTACGGGTTGTAAGCCGGAACCCCAGAAATTTCCGTCACCGTCGCATTACCCGCTCGCAGGGGTAGACCTAACAGTCGTTTCACCAGCCGCCATTGAGTTAATCCGTGCTATTGACTCCAAACAAGTGGGTTGTTTCAGAATACGGGAAATATAGAGCATTGAAAGCTAATGGAATTTTATATTGTGCAATGCGATAGAGAGTGACACTTGATATTGGTCGCAGCCCGAGCGTCGCTTCGGTGCCCATTGCGGTCATCTACATAGGTGGAAAGCTGACGTTCAACCCTCCGGTTCAGTGGCGGCATAAAGGCCCCCACCGAACCGGATGTTGCCTGGCAAATTACTACTTCACCAGTTCAATCTCGCTCAGTTTCCAAGTCTTGTCGAACCATGGCTCAAGCGGGCCATACAACCGGAAGAGCATGTTCCAGCCCTTGCCGGGGATGGTCTGAATCCAGTTGCGTTCCATGCCGGCTGGGGCCTTGGGCCCGAAATAAACATCCACTGAACCGTCCGTGTTGGTGACCAGGCCCTTGTCCAGGCTGCTCACTTGCGGGAAGTCCTGATTGGTCTGGAGCATGGAGCGCGTCTGGTTGTCATACACGATGGCTGACCAGAAATCCTTTACGGGAGCATTGGGCAAAACACGCAGCCGATAGGTCTTGGCGCCGTCCAGCGGATTACCCTTGGAATCGACAATGCCGACTGCGTACTGAGAGCCTTGGCCGACCATCTTGGCTTCCATGGCCGGCGTCACACCCGTGGCATAGAAGTAGAAGAAGGCAGCGGCATCGAGATACGCTACGCCGGGCTGCGACTCGAACTTGTAGCCGCCGAGCCATTGCCGCCAGGTGCTGTTGGGATAATAGAAAGCCTCGGGTATGCGGCTCTGATAGGTCAGCGTCCGCGCCGTGGCGTCACCTACCTCAGCAGCATCGGTCAGTATCTTCTTCATGCGGGCATCGGGCGCGAATGGCTTGCCCTTCTCTATACCTATCGAAGCGAAGAAACCGAGTGTGGTCGAATCAAGCGAACTGACGGGTTCGTTCTGAACAACATAGTTGAGCAGTTCCCAGAACCGGTAGTCCGCTGGCGCCACCGTGGAGAAGTCACGATTGGACACATTGACGAAGGTGTTGGCCGGCGGATTGGCCACCTGTGAAAGGGGATAGATGCGCGTGTTCTTGTGCAGGCGCTCGATTGCCGGCTTGATGTCGCCCTGCACTGGCATGTTGCGCCAGACGAGAATGGACTCGAAGGTGGGCACATGCACGACGATGTGACCCTCGGGCACCGGACCGTCGTACCCCGGCGGCAGCAGCACGTATTTGCCGCCCTTGCCCTTGTCCGGTCCAACGATGCCGATGTCGGTTACGTATTTGAACCAGAAGTCATCAATCATGCCCAGCGTCATGGGGGGGACTTCGACCACTAGCGGACCGTCATGCAGGTTAATCCAAATCCATGTGTAGGGTGTTGTTGCGTTGGGCGTTAGAAAGAGCGAACGGGGATTCAAGTTTTCTTCAAAGGTCGGTATCGTGAGATTGGCGGGGCCGACGCTCAGCAATCCTTCGCGCAGCCCGGCCATGTTGACCGGCGCCAATCCGAGCAAGTAAGCCTGTACCGCACGCTGGAAGTCGAGGTTGTCGTAAACTTTCTTGACGGTTTCCTTGTCCGGAAAGCCGTCAAAAAACTTCAATGTCCCCAGTCGCGTTTGCATCTTGTCCGGTGCGGCAATTCCGGACGGAATGTTTGTGGTCATCTTCATTTTCGGTGTGACCTGGGCCTGAACAGCACTTGCACCAATCATCAACGTGAGTGTTGTTACCAACAATCTAGTCGTAGGGCTGATTCTCATAAGGGACTCCGCTTAATTTATTAAAAAACTGAGTAGATAAAGTGCATCAATGAAAGAGAACTTGTGGCCGGTGGAAGACTTCGTCCAACTTGCGTCCATCGGTTGCTTAAGTTCAAAGCAATCTTTATGTAGGCTGCGTACATCCTACAACCCTGAATGCATCTTTGGAATGGTTCAGGCGGACCAATGACTGCTTTGGAGCAGCGGGTCCGGATGACGGCTTTGGCCGTTATGTATAGCTTTCCATAACGGCCATTATGCACAGTGCCCAATTATGTGCAGTCGGTATTGTCTATGCGCGCTGCCGCCTTGTGGGAAGCGGCAGGCGTGCTTTGCTGGCTCTACATAATTACAGGGTCTTGAGGAATTCAAGCAGTGCATCAGATGCGTGGTAGCGGTTGTTTTTTGCTTCTGGCTCCTGCAATCTTGCCAACGCTCGTTCCTTCATTGCGAGATCAGCTTCGACGTAGTGGTGTGTTGTTGTCGGACTCTCATGCCCGAGCCATAGTGCGATTACGTCGACGCCAGCCCCCGATTGCAGAAGGTGCATAGCCGTCGTATGTCGAATCATGTGCGGTGAGATGTGCCGGGTGGCCAAATCCGGATTGACCTTGATTGCCGAACGTAACGCCAGTGCCAGCCTCTGCGTCACGTTCGAACGCGTCATTGCGTTACCGTCGCGGTTGGGCAGTAATGCTGATGTAGCGGCAAGTTGCGGATTCAATTTCAACCAGGCCCGCAGCTCTTTTGCCGTTGTACGCCACAACGGTAGCGTACGCTGCTTGCGGCCCTTGCCATGCAGATGAATGCAGGCGGCGCCGTCCAGAACCACGTCCGCCACCTTTACTCCGATGATTTCGGACACGCGTGCGCCTGTGTTGTAAAGCAGGCGAAGCAGCACGTGGTCTCGCTCGCTGATCCAGCGACCATCCGAAGTACCGATCACCGCCATCATTTCCGCGTACGACAGGAACCCAAGCATTGGCCGCTCAAATCGCTTCATCGGCACCCCCAAGCACTCTCTCGATGACGTGCAATGAAGACACATCGCGATGTCCTGCGAACTTCAGGAAGGCCCGCAATGCGGCTAGGCGTGCATTGCGGCTGCGAACCGTGTTGTGCCGTTCGTGCTCCAGATGGTCGAGGAAAGCCAGGACCAACTCCGGCGTAATGTCGGCCAGCTTTATCGCTACCGGCGACTTGCCCAAACGTGTTTGCGCGAAGTCGAGGAACAATACGAACGCGTCGCGGTAAGCCGCCACAGTATACGCTCAGCGCCCGCTGTTGGGTCAGATGCTCGGCGAAGAAGGTTTGCACAAGGGCAGCAAACGACGGTGGGGTCGCGGGGCGTGTCTCTTTACTCATCACCATCTCCCGAGTCCTCGGCGAAGCGTTCGAACTTGCCGCCCGCCAGCGCCATTAACTCTGGAACCGCTGTCAGATACCAGTAGGTATTCGAGACCTTGGCGTGCCCTAGGTAGGTCGCTAGCGACAGCATCGCTTGATCGATATCGATGCCCTGCGCATGCCAGAGCATCAAGCGGTACTCGCGAAACTATGCCTCAGGTCGTGAATGCGCGGCCTATCGTGCGCGCCACGATTGACCCAGCCGAGTTTGTCACGCAGTTCGTTGAAGACGCGATGGACCTGCCGGTCGCCTAGCGGTTGGCCGAGCAATTGGCCCCGTGTGCCGACGAAGAATGGCGTTTCATTTGTCGTCCGGGTCTGCCGAACTCGCAGACACCGGTATCGTTTCAGTGCCTCAACGGTACTCGGGTGCAGAGGCAACTGCCGCGACTTGGCGAACTTGGACTGTCGCACGGTCAGCATGGCGAACTTCAGATCGACATCGGCGTCCAGCAGATCAAGGGCCTCTGAAACCCGCAGGCCAGTCGACGCGATCAGGCCGAACAGCGTCTCGAAAGTAGCTGGGCGCAAACCGCCCTGGGGCTGGAGTGCACGTGCGGCCGTCAGCAGGTCAACGACTTCCTCTTCGCGGTAGATGTGCGGTGCCACGCGCCCTGAACAGAACCGAAGACCGACTCGTCTGGCACCTCGGTGCGTGGGTCGAACTGACGCAGGTAGCGGACAAATGGCCGCAATAGTTTCAACCGGCGCGCCCATCTGTGGATTATCCCGGTTCCATCTGTCGTGCCGAGCCCACTCGGCCATGAGATCGACGGTCAGCGCGCCTCGGTGATGCACACTGGCAACGTAGCGTGCAAAGTTCGCCAAGGCTAAGCCCATCGTCCTGAGTTCAAAGCCCAGACGGCGACGCTCGGCAAGGTAGTCGCTAACTCTCGCCTGCAAGCTGATATGCGCATTCATGACGCGCTCCCTGGCCATGGCAGTGCAACGGCGGCAAGTTTCGAGTTGTCGAGTTTGGCGTAAATCAGCGAGGTGTTCAGCGAACGGTGGCGCAGGACATCAGCCACTTCCTTGAGCGAACTGCCGTGTTGAAGAAGCCGGCAAGCCAGCGTATGGCGAAGTGCATGGGTGCGCGAATGGGGCAGCCCGATGCGCTGATAAGCATCTCGGATCACACGAGCGATGGCATCGGCACAGATCGGCTGATCATGAGGTGCGAGGCGCCGAACGAAGACCGCCGGGTTGCTCGTGGTCGGCCGCTCGTGGCGCAGATAGTCGGCCAGCGCCTGGCCCGTGCTCTCCGGCAGCGGCAAGATGTCCTGGCGTCGTGACTTGGTGCTCTTGAGCGTCACTGTACCGGCACGCCAGTCAATGTCGGCCAGCATTAGTTTGGCGATTTCACCTCGACGCAGCCCCATGTCGAGCGCGCAGCGGATGATCGCGTAGCCACGCTTCGGTGACGGCAGAGCCGAGGTGAATGACGCCAGCAGGCGATCAACATCCGTGTCGCTGAGCGCACGCGGCAGCGACGCCAGGTTCCAGTGCGCCGGCGACGTGATCACGCCCATCAGCGGCCCCACCGGATCGCTACAGGTAGCGCGGTAGCGGAAGTAATCACGTAGCGCCGAGGACAGTGAGGCGGCGTTGGATGATGTCTTTCGAAGATCCAGTTGATTAGCAATGAACTGGCGTAACTCCTCCGTGCGCAATTCGGCAATCACTACGGGCCTGTCGGCGAACTTGCTCAATAGCAAGCGCTGCACGATGCGAAGACGGCCCGCACCATGTCCCTGCACTGAGGCCATGAACGTTACGCATGTGTTCGTCGTAACGGCGTAACTCGTCCGCAATGGGGCCTGTCGGGGTTGTCGGCCCGGCGATGATGCCCTGCTCACGCAGCATGGACAGCAGATGATTGCACGCGGCCCGCAGGTCGTTGTGAACGCGGATAACCGGCTTGGGACAGTCGCAGCGCGGAAGGTGTTTGCCGAGAAATTGCTCGACAGCCTGCTCGTCCAACAACCGGACCGGAAGACCGCAATGGCTCATCCAGCGTGCCAGATGCGCGATGCCCCGAGATACCTGTTGGCGGTGCTGTCGGAGTAGCGACCTCGTTCCAGTCGTGCGCTGAATTCCTCCGCGTAGGACGCGAAAACGGTGTAGTGCAACCACACCTTCGGCGTGGGGCGAAAATGACTTGTTTGAGTTCATGATGGTCTCCTGAAGTGGAAATACCACTCCAGATGACCGCGAAACTTATGTCCAGAATATCGCGGCGCCAAATGGCACAAAGCCAATGCCCATGGGGCTTCTGTCGCTATCGCCGAGCATTACTGCACATAATTGGGCACTGTGCATAATGGCCGATTGCCGAAGTTAGACGAATAATCTCATTGGCATCCAACCCTGGGTATCTATTGCATTGCAGCATTTCCGATGCTCTTATACTTTCCACGGATTGATGACGGCCACGGTGGCAGCTTCATAAGGTGCTGTGTCACGTGACGCCACGATGAACCCTCGCGAAGCCGCAATCGCGGCGATATAGCCATCAGGCGTTGGGAATCCTCGCCCACCGTTCTTGGCTGTCACAGCTAACTCGGCAAAGCGTCGTGCTGCATCGGTATCGAATGGTAATACCCGATCCCTGAACAGCCCCATCAGACCGTCAAGGGTTTGTGCCAGCATGTCCTTGCGTTTACCGGCTGGAAGCGCACCGATGCCAAACAGCAGCTCGGCCAGTGTTACGCTAGTCAGGTACAGTGTTTCGGCGGCTTGATCGTTCAACCATGCTCGCACGGCCAGGTGCGGCTCGGGCTTCATCGCTTCGGAAACAACGTTGGTATCGAGGACGATCATTCAAACCCCAGCGGCTTGGCCGGCGTCTTGTCTCTCACTTGGTCGAATACCTCGAAATCCTCGTTTGTCAGACTGATTGTACGACCCAGTGCTGCGAGGGCTTCACCCATGCGAACACGTGACTCTGGCTTGACCGCTACCGCCAGAATCTCCCGCACCTCAGCTTCGGTGCTATGCCCATGTAGTGCGGCCCGCACCCGTAATGCGCGGTGCACGTCGTCGGGCAAATTGCGTACTGTCAGCATCGCCATAGAATCACCTCGCAATAATGCATTCGATGCAATCATTATTCGACAACGACTGCATTAACGCAAGGCGCATTTGTGGTGTCGTAAAACACTTGTTTTGCGACACACCCCTCAACAGTCGTGTACCTCCCGCTGAATGGCCTCAAAATTGTGCGGAAAACCATGTCGCCATGCACTACCATACGGAAACCTATTTTTGATGGTTATCCGCCTATGTTGGTTGGTTACATGCGCGTGTCGTCGGATTCCGACCGCCAAAGCACGGACTTGCAACGTGATGCGCTGCTCGCCGCTGGCGTCGATGCTCGGCACCTGTTCGAGGATCGAGCCTCTGGCGCAAAGGATGACCGCGCAGGCTTGGCTCGGGCCCTCGAATTCGTCCGATCCGGCGATGTGCTGGTAGTTTGGAAGCTCGACCGGCTCGGCCGCTCGCTGTCGCATCTGCTCGGTATCGTGACCTCGCTCAAGGATAATAAGGTTGCGTTCCGCTCGCTGACGGAGAACCTGGACACCACGACGCCATCGGGCGAGTTCCTGTTTCAGGTGTTCGGCGCCCTCGCACAATACGAGCGCGCCTTGATCCAGGAGCGCGTCGTCGCGGGACTAACCGCCGCCCGCAAACGTGGCCGGATCGGCGGACGCCCACCCGCCATCGTCGGCGAGAAGCTGGATGCTATCGTCGCCGCGCTCGATGGCGGCATGTCTAAGGCAGCGGTGTGCCGTAATTTCAGCGTCAAGCGCACCACCTTGATCGAAACCTTGGCGCGAGTGGGCTGGCGTGGCGCGGGAAAGGCTGCCGATGAGCAACAAGAATAAGCTGCTCACCGTCCTCTCGGACGCCGAGCAGGAAGCCCTGTACGGTTTGCCAGATTTCGATGACGTCCAGCGGCTGGAATACTTGGCGTTGACTGAAACGGAACTGGCGTTTGCCAGCAGCCGTCCCGGCCTTCCTGCCCAAGTCTATTGCATCTTGCAGATCGGTTACTTCAGGCCAAGCACGCCTTCTTTCGCTTCGCCTGGAGCGAAGTTGTGGACGATTGCGCCTTCGTACTGAGCCAGTATTTCCACAGTGAGCCATTCGAGCACAAGCCGATCACCAAACACGAGCATTATGCCCAGCGCGAGCGGATCGCGGAGTTGTTCGGCTACCGGTCGGGGTGGCCGGTTTCCCTGCCCCAGCTCGCGCAACAGGCCGCCCAGACCGTGCGGCGCGACGTGATGCCGGGGTTCATCGCCGCTGAACTGATCGTCTGGCTCAATGAGCACAAGATCATCCGGCCGGGCTACACCACCCCGCAAGCGCTGGTCAGCGAAGCCCTGTCCGCCGAACGTCGGCGCTTGGGTGGCCTGCTGGCGGAGGTGTTGGACGAACCGGCCAAGACTGCGCTTGGCCAGCCCCTGTACGAGATGACACCCTTTCGCAACTGGCAGCGCTCAAGCAGGACGCCAAGGACTTCGGCTGGCGGCAGATGGCCCGCGAACGGGAAAAGCGCGCCACGCTGGAACCGCTGCATAGCATCGCCAAGGCGCTGCTGCCCAAGCTCGGCATCTCGCAGCAAAATCTGCTTTACTACGCGAGCCTGGCGAACTTCACACCATCCACGACCTGCGCTACCTGAAGGCCGATCAGACCCACCTCTATCTGCTGTGCTATGCCTGGGTGCGCTACCGGCAGTTCTCCGACAACCCTGGTCGATGCGATGGCATACCACATGAAACAACTGGAGGACGAAAGCAGCGCGGGCGCGAAGCAGTCCTTCGTCGCCGAGCAGGCGCGCCGGCAGCAAGACACACCGCAGGTTGGCCGCCTACTGTCACTGTACGTCGACGATAGCGTGACCGATCCGACGCCGTTCGGTGAGGTGCGCCAGCGCGCGTACAAAATCATGGCCAGGACGCGTTGCAGAGCACCGCGCAGCGCATGAGCGTCAAGCCTGTGAGCAAGCTGTCGCTGCACTGGCAGGCAGTGGACATCCTGGCCGAGCGCATTCGCCGCCATTTACGGCCGCTGTACGTCGCGCTTGACTTCGCCAGCACTGATCCGGACAGCCCGTGGCTCGCAGCGCTGGCCTGGACTAAGGGCGTGTTCGCCAAACAGCAGCGCCTGTCGCAACGGCCGCTCGCCGAATGTCCAGCGGCCACACTGCCGAAACGCTTGCGGTCGTACCTGCTGACATTCGATGCCGATGGCAAGCCAACGGGCCTGCACGCCGACCGCTACGAGTTCTGGCTGTACCGCCAGGTCAGGAAGCGCTTTCAGTCGGGAGAACTCTATCTCGACGACAGCTTGCAGCACCGACATTTCTCCGACGAGTTGGTTTCGATGGACGAGAAGGCCGACGTGCTCGCTCAGATGGACATCCCATTCCTGCGGCAGCCGGTCAATTCCCAGCTCGATGCGCTAGGGGCTGAGCTGCACACGCAATGGCTGGCCTTCAATCGCGAACTAAAGCAGGGCAAGCTGACGCACTTGGAATACAACAAGGACACGCAGAAGCTGACCTGGCGCAAGCCCAAGGGTGAGAACCCGAAGGCGCGCGAGAAGGTGTTCTACGAGCAATTGCCGTTCTGCGACGTGGGCCGACGTGTTCCGCTTCGTCAACGCCCAGTGCCAGTTCCTGTCGGTGCTGACGCCCTTGCAGCCGCGCTTATGCGAAGAAGGTCGCCGACGCAGACAGCCTGATGGCGGTCATCATCGCGCAGGCGATGAACCACGGCAATCAGGTCATGGCGCGCACCAGCGACATCCCGTATCACGTGCTGGAGAGCACCTACCAGCAGTACCTGCGCCACGCAACGCTGCACGCGGCCAACGACGGCATCAGCAACGCCATCGCCGCGCTACCAATATTCCCTCACTACTCGTTCGACCTCGATGTGCTGTACGGTGCCGTCGATGGTCAGAAATTCGGTGTCGAGCGCCCGACCGTGAAGGCACGCTACTCCCGAAAGTATTTCGGGCGCGGCAAGGGCGTGGTTGCCTACACGCTGCTGTGCAACCATGTGCCGCTCAACGGCTACCTGATCGGCGCGCACGACTACGAGGCCCATCACGTGTTCGACATCTGGTATCGCAACACGTCGGACATCGTGCCGACTGCGATCACCGGCGATATGCACAGCGTCAACAAAGCCAACTTCGCCATCCTGCATTGGTTCGGCCTGCGCTTCGAGCCGCGCTTTACCGACATGGAAGGACAGTTGCAGGAACTGTATTGCGCCGACGATCCGGCGCTGTACGAGAAGTGCCTGATCCAGCCGATCGGCCAAGTCGACCGGCAACTCATCGTCAGCGAAAAGCCAAACCTCGACCAGATCGTGGCTACGCTCGGGCTGAAGGAGATGACGCAGGGCGCGCTGATCCGCAAGCTGTGCACCCCACCACGTCGAACCCGACGCGGCGGGCGGTGTTCGAGTTCGACAAGCTCATCCGCAGCATCTATACGTTGCGCTACCTGCGCGATCCACAACTGGAGCGCAATGTGCACCGCTCACAGAATCGGATCGAGTCCTACCACCAGCTACGCGGGGCCATTGCCCAAGTTGGCGGCAAGAAGGAGCTGACCGGGCGCACCGACATCGAGATCGAAATCAGCAACCAGTGCGCAAGGCTGATCGCCAGCGCGGTCATCTACTACAACTCGGCCATCCTGTCGCGGCTGCTGATGAAGTACGAGGCGAGCGCCAATGCCAAGGTACTCGCGCTCATCACCCAGATATCGCCAGCGGCATGGCGGCACATCCTGCTGAACGGGCACTACACCTTCCAGAGCGATGGCAAGATGATCGACCTCGATGCTCTCGTGGCGGGGCTTGATCTTGGGTGACGGAAATTTCTGGGGTTCCGGCTTACAACCCCTGTACGGCAGGAACGGCCATTCGACTGGCAGCTCCGCCGCTTCGGCGTCGCCTTGCCCTATCTGCAGCAGCAGCGCGCGCGTAGCTTTGACCGACTCCGATGCCTGGTCGCGCTGGCGAACGCGGCGGCCGAAGATCACGACCTGTTTGAACTGCGCTTCCACCGCGCGGTAGATTCGCAGCTCGGCGAAGTGGCGTGTCAGCCATCCGACCAGTTCGGCGTCCAGCACGTAGTGCGGCACGATGAAGACCAGCACCCCGCCGTATTGCAGCAGCGGCAGCGTACGCTGGTAGAACAGTTTCTCCAGTCGGGCGCGGCCCTGGCCCTGATAGCCGAGATTGCCGTCGGCATCCTTGGACAGGTCGCCATACGGTGGGTTGAGCCACAACAGGCCGAAGCTCTGCCGACTGATCAGCGTATCCATCAGGTCGCCGTGGATGCAGCGATCGACCAGTTGTCTGGCCTGCTGCGCCCGTTCGGCGTCGTACTCGACGGCAAAGGCCTGGACCTGCTCACGCCCGAGGGCATGAGCGGTTTCGGCGATCGCCACACCTTCGCCGGCACAGGGATCAAGGATGCACATGGGGCCATCGCTGGGCGCCAGTGCGGTGAGTACTCTCTCGAGCGTGGGCTCGTCCGTGGGGAAGTACCCGTTTTTCACGAAATTGCGGGCGAGCCGCGGGAACATGAGGGCCATGGAAGTCTCCTGGTGGGGGATGAACGAAGGCGGACAGGCGCGTCCGTGGAGCAAGGTGTCAGGCCACCGCTTCGAGCAGCGGCATGGCTACCGGGTGGGGCCGAGACATCTCGGCGCTGAGTGCGCCGCTACGGATCAAGCTGCCCAGGGTCTGGGTCAGCACCGGCACATCGATGATGAGCCGGTGACCTTCCAGCGGGCCAAGCGCAAACGGCAGGCGGGTCAGCATGGACTTCGCCTGCAGCAGTTCCAGCACGAGTTCGCGCCAGGGGTCGAGCAGCGGCAATGGGCAGGTGTCGCGCACCAACGTCCACAGTCGGTCGAGCCGGTGCGGGGTATCACGTTGCAGAATTGCCAGCGCGCTGGCGTTGGCCTTGTCGGGCCGCACGCAACGGCGGTCGAACAGCCACACGTTGGACAGGGAACCGAACAGCGTGCGCCGGTAGGCGCGGGTGGTGCGCTTTTCCAGGTTCTCGACGTTGCCGACGAAGACCGGGACGCTCGCGCCCTGTTCGGTGATGACGTGAAACTGCTCCAGACCCTGCGCGTCGCGGCCCAGAGTCAGGCGGGCCAGGAACTCCTGGACGGCGGTGTCGCGCGCCCAGATCGAGAGAAAGACCAGGTTGCCGTTCTCGTCAGCGATGCAGCCATCGGCCATGAGGTCGGGGCATTCGTCGATGCGGTACAGCGTCTTGGGGGAAGAAGGTGCGGGCATGGTGAAATCCTCCTGGATGAAGATGAGGCACCCGTGCCCTGGCGGGGCGAACGGATGCCCCGGTTGGGAAACAGACTATGTCTTGCTGGCGTGGAAGTGATGAACCCGTTCGCGCCATTCGGCGCACTGGGTCGGCACCATGTCCAGGTAATGCAATGGACACGAGTAGTAGTACGGGTGCTCGGCTTCGATGAGGGACTTGTAGCCCCACTCGCCACCGGCGCTTTCCAGAAGATGGCAACCGATGAAGCAGGTTGACTCGCCGGCGGCAAGATTCATGACGCCGGCGCGCTTGGCAGTGACGCGGACCACGCTCCACAGCACATTGTCGATCAGGGTGTGATCAACGATTTCGCTGCGGATGTGTTCGCCGTTATGCGGCGCGGTCAGTTCGCGGATCACTTGGTCGCGCGTCAGACGAACGAATGTCCAACCCATGAGAAGGCTCCTTGGAGTTGAGGCCGGAGCTTCCCATTGGGGAGAAACCCCAGCGGGTGGTGGAATGCCGCATGTGCGGCGGTCGAATCAGGCCTTGGCGAGGTGCCAGTCCTGGGACAGGGGAGCGAACTCGTAGCCCAGTGCACCGAGACGGTCGCGCTGCTGACGCAGGAGACGGCGATCGACGGTGGCATCGAGCTTGACGATCTCGCCCAGCGGCCAGAGCGTGCTGAATAGCGCCGCGTCGTCGGTCGAAGCTTCGGGCACTACGTCGACTGGCTTGCTGCCGAACGGCGTGGTGTCGATCAGAGGATCGTGCTTCTGGCGTGGCTTGGCCTTGGTGCTTGCCTTGGGCATCGGCGCCTGGGCTTCCTCGTCGATCGGGTCGATTTCCTGCGGACTCAACCGACGGGCTTCGTCACGGCTCAAGGCATCGATGTTGGACAGCGTCATACCGCCCAGGAGGGCGCGGATTTCGATGACCATGCGGCCGTTGGCAGAGTAGGTGGAGGGACGGATCTCGGCAATGGCGAAATCACCCTCGTACTTGCCTTCGGTGTACTGGTCGAGTTCGGCGTTCTTGACGACGAACTCACCGATCGAGGTGGCGAGGCGGCCGACATTGAAGTCGCCGTTGCGCCCGTGGATGGTCTTGATGGCCAATTGGCCGGGGATGGTGATCATGGAGGTCTCCTGCGGACGATGAGAAGGCAAGGCCCCGGGGTGGGGCCCTGCGGATCAGAACGACTCGGCAACGGCCGCTGTGGGAGCATCGGCGGTGCTGTCGATGGTTTCTGCTTCAGCGCTGGAAGGCCCGGCAGCTGCGGAAGCCTTGGGGACTTCCGTTACGCTTTCATCGGTATCGGTCGGCTTGGGCTCGGCCTTGTAGACGAGCTGGCCGTCGACCTTGATCCAACTGACGAACAGCAGGCGAGCCTTGAGGCTGACGCCGGGGTTGCCGGCGTTCTTCCCCTTGGAATAGGTGAAGATGTCGGCCCAAAGGTCGCCCAGGCGGAAGCCGATCATCACCTTCTTCTCGGCGTCGACCGCCTGGATGCAACGGCGTACCAGGTGCTGCGCTTCAGTGCCCGAGACGCGCGTATCGAAGCGCACGTACGAGACCTCATCGCTGGGACCATTCAGGGCAGCGATGTCGCAGGCAAGGAAGGCATCGCCCTTCTTGGGTTTCACTTCGCGGATGCGATTGAGGTACCCGAGGCCGGTGATGTGCAGGTCGAAGTAGGACTTGTCGGTGGAGGTGGTCATGGTGAATCTCCTGAAGAACAAAGCGGAGACACACCCGACCCAAGGCGGGGAAGGTGTGGAACCCCCGCGTGGGTTGAAGGAACAGCTTGAATGGCATCACCATCGGAAACCGATGGGCGTTCGCGCATGGATGCCGGTGCGAACTGGTGGTGATCCACACAGCCGAAGCCGCGTCGTAGCCTTGAGGATCGGGGCTACTTGGGCATGTTGCTGAAGAGAGTCAGCGGAACATGGGGGAAGCGTGGTGCCGGAAAAGGGCTTGCGCGAGCAGGAATTGGTATCAGCCCGTGCCCGCATTTGTGGTCGACGCGCTACCATGCAAGCCCAGTCTTCGGTAGCCAGAAACGATGAGCGAACAGCACGATCCCTTCAATGACCCCAGTGCGGTGGCCGCTTATGCAGAAGGGCCTGCGCGCAATGTGCCCGGTTGGGCAGACATGCTGCGGATGGTGGATCTGCTTCTTGCTGAGCGAGTAGCCGAGGACGGTGATGTCCTGGTCGTTGGCGCAGGTGGAGGGCTCGAACTGAAACGTTTCGCTGAGTCTCACTTCGGCTGGCGGTTTCTTGGTGTTGATCCGTCGCATGAGATGCTGAAACTGGCCCAGTCCACACTGGGATCTTTCTCCTCGCGAGTGAGCCTTCACGAGGGCTATGTCGAGACCGCATCGCCAGGGCCGTTCGATGCTGCCACATGTCTGTTGACGCTGCATTTTGTTCCTTTGGAGGCGCGTCGTCGGATGCTTGCCGAGATTCGGCAACGGCTACGTCCAGGCGCGCCCTTTGTGCTTGCCCACCTCAGTTTTCCGCAGGCCCCGGAGGAACGGGATACGTGGCTGTGCCGTTATGCAGCCTTCGTTGCCTCTTCGGGGATTGATCCTGCCAAGGCGCGGGCAGCGGCCGAGGCTGTTGGTGCGCGGCTGTCGATTCTTTGTCCTTCTCAGGACGAGTCGATGCTGTATGACGCCGGCTTTTCCAGCGTTCAGTTGTTCTATGCGGGGTTTGCGTTCAGAGGCTGGGTGGCCTATGCCTGATCTTGTTGGTAGCGGTGGGACGTATGCTGCGCATCGTCGAGGCCGGATTCGGCGATTGACGAACATAATCTTGACTCTGCTGACGGTAAAATACGTCCTTAGGACGTATTTTACCGTCAGCATGATGGGTTCTGCAAGACGAGCGAATTCTGCCTCTCTTGACATTTTATTCATGAGTGATTACGCTGCGTCCTCAGGACGCAGCGTAATCACTCATGATCAAGAAAATTTCCATCGTAGCAGACTCCGATATCGGCAATCTCATTGAGGCACTTGCCGCAACAGGCTTGCCTGTGATTTCCGAATATGAGCTCGGTAGGGTCATTTTCCTCAAGTTGTCAGCATCTACCGAAGAACGTAACGAGCTTTTTCGTCCCGTGATCGAGCACCTGCAGACGCTGAAAATTTTTGTCCCGCTCTCTCTTGGAGGGGCGACACATGCCTATCAGCTCTTCGGCCACTCCACTGCATCGGCTCAGCAGATCGCATGCGCCCTTGATCCGTTTGCTTATGTCTCCCATTTGAGTGCGATGGAGTACCACGGCCTCACCGACCGGTTTCCGAAGATTCTGTACCTGACGAGGCCGACAGCCGGAGAGTGGAAACAGCAGGCCGAAGAGAAAATGCGGCGAGACTTGGGCGAGCGTTACGAAGAGTATCTGGCCAGTCGCCTGCCCAGACTGGTGCGCCCGAAGCTCTCCAAAATCGCTCAGGTTAACCTGCATTTTCAGGAGCGTTCCCAGCTAGGAGCCTTCAAGCATGTCAGTGGCAGCAATCTGCGAGTTGCCACGATCGGCCGGGTGTTTCTTGAAATGACCCGCGAACCCCAGTTGTGCGGGGGGATTCAACACGTCGTCGACATATTCTCCAGCAATGCCAAGCAATACCTTCGTCTGATCGTGGATGAGTACGAACGGCACGGCAAGGCCATCGACAAGGTCCGGGCCGGTTACCTGCTGACGGAAGTCTGTGGTTTGACGGATTCGGTTGTGGAAAGCTGGCTCCAGTTTGCCCAACGAGGGGGCTCAAGGAAGCTGGATCCGGAAGCGGAATATGCTCCTGATTTCTCGGAGCGCTGGAAGCTTTCGCTCAACGTGCCTTCGTTGGTTGGCCATGACGAATGAGTTAATCCAGGAGCTGAGCCTGGTGCAATGGGTTGCCACTGCTCCGGATGAGCAGCGCGGTTTTCGCGAGGCCGTGCACATCATCTTGGCCGCGATCGGCAAGTCTGCCGATCTGAGTTCTCGAATGGTCATGAAGGGCGGATTGCTCATGGCAATTCGATACGATAGCACTCGATTTACTCGGGATATCGATTTCTCAACCCTTGAGAAACATCGCCAGGCCGACGAGTTGGCACTGCTGAGCGAACTTGATGAGCAACTGGTCTGGGCGAACGACCATCTGTCCTATGACACCATGTGTTTGCGCCAGAACGCAAAGCTCAATCCCAAGTCGCCTGAGGCGAGTTTCCCCACGCTGCAGATCAGCATTGGCTATGCGCCGCGCAGCAATCCATCCCATCTTCGGCGATTGCAGGCCAAGCAATCGAGCACCAAGGTCCAGATCGACTACAGTTTCGACGAAGCGGTATTCGACGTCGAAATTCTGGCGTTGGAGGACGGTGAGCAATTGAAAGCCTACAGTCTCACCAATCTGTTGGCCGAGAAATATCGATCACTACTGCAACAGCCAATACGTCGCCGAACACGCCGTCAGGACGTCTTCGATATCCACATGCTGCTGACTCGCTGCGCAGCGCTGAGCGGAATTGAACAGTCACGTCTGCTCAGACAGGTCATCGATTCTTGCAAGGCGCGAGGTATCGCTGCGACACAAGTTGCCATGACCGATGCGCTGGTGCGGGAGATGGCCAGAGCTGATTATCACGGTCTGGCTGACGAAATCGACGAGGAACTTCCTGACTTCGATTCGGCATACGCGATGATTCAGGCCTTCTACGAAGGGTTGCCTTGGGGCAACTGAACGACCGTTAGGTTATTTGGGCAACAACGGGCCTGGGCTTACTTTCCGAGGTATTTCCGTACTGCTGCGCCAGAAGTCCCTACGGCATTGACCGCTGTCTTAAGCTGAGCTTCTGTACAGCCAAAAGATTTGCACCAATTTCGCACCTCTGCGGGATCATGAATGTCAATCCGTTTTGCATCAAGCGGGTGGGTGATATTTTTGTTATCCGGCATGACTTTGTCCTTGCTTGAATGATGATGAAGAATCTAAACACAATTCTGGAATATGTGTCCAGTGCATAAAATCTACAGACGCCAGAGTCGAGGGCGGTAGATGAAACAGTCAGTTGTTGTACCGTAAGGAAGGTATGGTCAGCAACGATAGATGGGGTGCCGTGGTGGGTACTTTCAGATCACCTTCACTGCTAAGGATAAGCGGAAAAACGCCATCCCGAGGGTTGAAGAACTCACCAAAATCATCGCCACCAAGTTCGGCATGCGCCAGTTCTCAGCAGTTATCGAATGCATCGACATCGGGGTTGCAGCCGATCGCGTAGGCGATGTGCTTCCGGCGACCATCGGGCCGGCGCTCACCGCGTTCGGCCATGAAGTAGACGCCTTGGTCCTTGACCAGGATGACGCGACATTGATTGACCACCGCTTCGGCCAGTACGAGCCTCAGGTCGGTGCCGCTGAAATGAATGGACATGGATTGATCTCCTTGAAATAAACGAATGGCTCCCCGCCTCGAGGACGGGAAGCCATGTGGAAATCAGTGGCGGGTAGTCTTGCGGCCAGCAAGACACTGGACGCGGATGAAACGCCACTTCCCGTCATCGATCAGCCGCTCCAGTGTCTCGCCGAGGCTGTCGAAGAACACCTCGTCAGCCTGTTCGACCAGTTCGCCGTCACGATGAAGCTCAACGGCGTAGAGGTCTGCGCCGCGCTTGTAGAGCACGGTGACGCGGCCCTGGAACTTCTCCGTGGCTACTGTGAAGCTGATGGCCGGGGGCGTGGAGATGATGTCCTTGGGCAACGGATCAACCCAGGCGAAGTCCCGGGCGCCGGCATCCACCAGCAGGTGGGTGATGCGCCGGAAGCCGTCGGGTGCAGGCATCTCCTCCAATTGCTGGATCAGATCCTGCAGTTCGGGGCAACGCGGCTCGGGGATGGGCAGTTTGGCAGGAGCCGCACCGAGTATCAGGCGTTTCACCGTGTAGGGCTGACCATCGGCTGTGAACTCGGTGAGCTCCTCGGGGGTGTCCGCCCGCTGACCGTCGAAGCGGCGCCGGGCATAGGGTTCGACCTGAACCTTGGCGCCTTCGTCGGGCACTTCAGTGAGTAGGGCTCGATCGAGTACCGCGAACTCGGCTCGTCCCGTCTTGACGACGACGGCCTCCTCGGTCCTGGCGATGACCTTGCCCTCGAAGGGGCGGGGATCGATCTGGAAGCCCAGTGTCGAAACCTTGGGCTGACCGTCGAAGATGTTGAACCTGAAGCTGCGGATGTTGGAAGGCACGTGGCCCTGAACGAGCGAGGGCATCCGCGCCCGGATGGCTTGGGTATTCATGGGAGACTCCTTGTTGGGTCAAGGGACTCCTTCCGCAAGGGAAGCGCGTCCCTTGAGGGTGAGGTGGAATGGATGTGATCGCGTCCGAGAAAAACAACAACCAGCACGGCAAGCGCACCGCAGTCTCGAAGGTCTCGACTGCCTGGGCATGTAGCTGGCAACGCCAGCAAACATGTGGTCAGCGTGCGGTAAACAGCGAAGCCGGTCGCTTGGTAATCGGCAGCCCGCTTTCACCGTTTTCAAATGAAAGAGCCCCATGCAGGGGCTCGAATGGGAAAGGATCACGGGTCGTAGAGGGGGAGGCCCTCCAGGGTCGGCGCGTCGCTATCGAAGATCAGTATCCGGACATCGGCAAGTGCCGCCAGATGCAGCACCTTGATCAGGGATTCCGGCATGCCCTTTCTGCGATGTGACTGCTGCAGTTTCCTGGCCGTGATGCCCTCGGCCATGCGCAGATGCTCGTCCGTCCAGGGCGTGGCCATCAGCTTCACACCAATCGCCGGGCTGTAGGGGATGCGGAAGGCGATGAACAGGAAGGTGCTCGGCGTGTCGATATCCGCCAGTTCGACAAGAAATCGATGCGCATTGGCATCGACATGAGCGCTGCTGATTTCCCAGCACCGGCTATAGAAGCCAGTCTCGAAGCGCAGGCGACGCACAACTTCACACGCTGCCTCCGCGGAGTAGGTATCGCCCACATGCAGCGACTTGCCTCCTTCTTCGGCTATGAGTGCATGAACAACAGTGCGGACAATTCCATCCCGCTGGCACTGCGCACCCAAGGCGTCGGGCACCAGCTGACCTTCGGTGATCAGCGCAAAACGGTCGGAGAAAATGCAGGGAAAGCGTTCGATCTGATTGTCAGGCAGATGTGCCTGTGAAGCGTGCAACGGCAGATAGGTCAATGGGCAGTCATCGTCGTAGGAGATGGCTAGCAGCCGTTGTGTGCTCAAGCCATCGTAGCCACGGATGAACGGATTGCTGGGATGATCGGACATGGGGTTCCTCGTGCATAAAATGGCCGAGGCAATCCCCTGCCGGGAATTGAGCCCCGGCGGGTGGATGAGATGAATATTGCGGTCAACAGTGCATTCGATGCGTTTTTCAGAGACGGGAAGTGATCGCGGTGGCACTGCCTTTATCGGGGTAGCACACGGTCAGGATGGGTTTTCCGTTGTGATCGCGAAAGGATGTGCCATCCGGGACGACCACCCAGTCAGTCCAATTGAAAACCTGCAAGGTCTCGCCCTTGAACAGACGTGCCCTGAACCAGCGGCCAGGCAAGCGCTCGTTTCCGTAGAACCCGGCTGCGGTACGGTCATGGTGGGCATTGAGCAAGCGCACCATCTGACGCAAGCTCAGAGGGGCATGCGGCGATCGTGTGCCGCGCTGGCATGCGGCACGACTGGAGAATGTTCGGACCATGAAATGCTCCTTGAAAAAGGAGGGACATGCCCCCGGCAGGGACGCATGTCCCTCGTGGGGGGGATGAAATAGGCGGTTCGGTGACTTACCAACCGTTGTAGTTCAACACCAGATCAGCGATGACCCGGCGCCGTTCAAGATCCAGGCCGCCCAGATCGGAGAGGCCCTCGAAGCCGCAGCGCTTGAGCATCGCACCGCCTTCGCGGGCGTTGTAGAAGCTCACCATTGCCGACAGGAACATGCGCTGTCCGCTGCTCAGAACACCCAGCGCATCGTTGAGGATCAGGATGTTGGGACGCAAATCCCATTTGCTGGTGGCTTGTTGCAGCCCTTCGGGGGTGCCATTGCCGAACCATTCGGCACCGGCAATTTCAGCACCACGCTTCCAGGCTTGAAGAAACGCACGGGGTGCGTTTTCGAAATGCGCGTCTTCCAGCGCGACTCGATCGAAGATTTCCTGACGCAAGGGCAGGTTCATGATGAAACTCCTTTCTGTTAGGGACTAGGAATGGTCACGTTGCGTCCAGGCGTTGGTGGCCAGGGCAAGCTGGGCTGCTGCATGGAAAGGGAAATACTCGACGGACTCCCGCGATATCGGTCCTTCGTCGTTCTGCGTGCCGATGTAGTAACCGGCAGCGCTATGCAGGACTTGCAAGGGCAGTTCCAGCCCGGTGCAGACAAGGGCGAGCACGCCATGGCGTACAGGCTTGGCCGGCGCTGTCGTGGATGATTTAGGCATGCGCTACTCCTCGGGTAATTCGGGAGCACGCATCCCGGGGGAATCGATGTCCCGTCGGGTGGTGTTGAAAGTGCATCATCGCCAGCGTGGCGAGCGTCCGCACAGTCGATGCGAAGCGGACTGGTTCGATCAACGCGACAAGCGCGTTACAGCCTTGAAGATCGGAGCTGTCAGGGCATGGTGCTGAAGGCTCAGCAGCGCATGGCCTGAGGATGGAAGGGAGGCTGGGAATTCGCTATGGGAAAAACGGACTGGACACTGGCCACTTTAGGTAAGCTCTTGGGGATGAGTGGAAGTGACTCAGTTGCCTCGCCGGCAGGACGCTCAAGCTGTGTCTACGTCAAGCAAAGCGGGGTTTCCTGCTAACATGTTTGCATATAAACGATAACTAGGAATTATCGGAGCCGGAATCGATGCGATATCTCTCAAAATTTGACGGCCGACTCCAGAGGATTCAAGAGATCACCGACCTGCAGTGGGGCATCTTGGGCGGATGCGTTCACCTCATCGCGAGTGCCAGCTATCCATTCGCTTCGGTCCTGCGGGCACTAGCCGAGCCATCGATGGTCCTTCCGGCGGAAGGCATGCCCGGCGCGCGTTATCTTCCAGGTTCAACGGCCATGGATCTGGTCGAAGTCGAGGGGGAGGCGCTTGTGCTTGGGCTGTTCGGCAACCCCCGTGGCTACCGTGCGACGCTGCAGCCACATTCAGGTAGCCAGGCCAATCAGATGGCATTCAACGCGGTCCTGAAGCAAGACGATGTTGTCCTGTGCATGAATCCGCGCGATGGCGGACACATCTCTCACACGGTACTCATCGGCCGACGAAACCGGACCTTGAACTTTGGCCTGACAGCGGAAGGTCTTCCAGACTACCAACAGCTTCGCCAACTCGCACTCGAGCACAGGCCCAGGCTGATCATCGTCGGGGGGAGCGCACTTCCTCGGCAGATCGACTTCTCGCTCTGCGGCGACATCGCCCGCGAAAGTGGCGCATACCTTCATGCAGACGTCTCTCACACGGCAACGTTTATTGCGGCTGGAGTTCATCAGTCGCCTTTCCCACACAGTGACTTTGTCTCCTTCAATACGGTCAAGAACCTCCGAGGCCCCAATGGCGGCGTCCTGGTGTATCGAGAGCAGTTACAGAAGGCGGTGCACTCGTCAGTCTTCCCGACAAGCCAAGGCGGTGCGAACGAGAACGGTATGCTTGGTAAGTTCGCAGCACTTCTCGAATGGAATCAGCGAGACATCGTTGCACATGCGCAGGGCATCGTGAACCAAGCACACGTGATGGCGGCAGTCTTTCGCGAGGAGGGGCTCCGGCTGACTACTGGCGGGACTGACTGCCACATTCTCCTGGTCGAGCTGACAGAGCGAAGTGGAGCAGAAGTCGAGCGCTGCCTGGAGGATGCGGGGGTTCTCGTGAACAAGAACCTCATTCCCAATGACAAGCGCTCCCCGTCAGAGACTTCGGGGATCCGAGTGGGAACGACCAACTTAGCAATCCTTGGCTACGAGCATGGTGACACTGCTGAGCTCGCCCGATGGATTGCCCGAGTGCTGCGAGGCAATCTCTACTCACGGGAGGTGATCGATCACTTGGTCGGCAAGTACCACAGGGATAACCGCTGGCTCACGGAGTAGCCTTAGTACCGCCAATGTGGCGAAAGTACGAGAGGAGCCTTCATCTCGACACCATTCAGCTTGACGGAAATCATGACCTCGATGCCGGCTGTGGACCGAGAAAGCACCTTGTCGATTATATTTTCTGCATATTCCACCGTTCGCGTCGACGACAACTGGGATTCGATCGACGCGGTAAACCATGCGACCACCTGGATGAACCGCATATCTCTGGTCTTGGCCGCTTCCTGATAAAGGTGATGGAAAACATCAAGGGCTGCTTCAGATTGCATCTGGCCCGTTGCCAGCGCCAGCACCGCGTCGTTGAAGTCAAGCATGACCTGGTCCATGGCTAGCGATGGAGGTGCGAAACGGCGAGCGTCCTTGGCGAGCGTCTCGGCGAGCACATAGTCCCCTTCCATCGCTGCAACAATACTCAAATTGACGAGTGGCTGGTAGGCCTCGCGTGAATCCAATTGCAGCAGCATTCGATGAGCCACCTCGAAATGCCTCTTTGCCGCGGCTTGATCACCGTCCGTGAGCTCCACGATGCCAAGATTGTTGATGCACGTCGCAATCCCAAACTGATTCCCAAGCATGCCGAAGCCGCGAATGGCCGCATCAAGAATCTTGCGCGACGTGGTTGCGGGAAACAAGTGCCCAGAGTTGCGCAACACGACGAGTTCATATTCGCTGGTCTGCGATCGCCGGTCCAAAGTGCGGTAGATCCGGTTGACGACGCTGGCTGCTTTGGCGTCGTCACAGAGGTTGATCAAGATGTTGAACTCGACAGCATCCCTTTCCTTCGATGGCTCGGCTTCCGCGAGTGCGCGTGCAGCATCTTCATATCTGAACAGCTGAACCAGAAACTTTGCCGAATAGAGCGCTGCCAGCTTTCGATAGCGCGAGTCGTGCTGCAGGCGCTGAGCAGCTACGAGTCCAAAACCGAAGAGCGAACATTTCTGAATCGAGTCGAGCAAGATGCGAACGCAATCCGGCGGTAGCAGGTCCACGACATTCCAGCAGACTGAGTCCCGATACAGGCCGCACAGGTAGCTGAATCGCTCTCGACTGTGCTGGAGGTAGATGAAGTCGACCAAGTGAGACTGCAACGACGCACTTGCCCGCACTTCCTGTTCGTGCACGATGCCAAGTAGTCGGTCGTACAAGGCATCGTCGCGCTCGTTGGCCACCGGGTCGCCGAGAACGTCGCTAAGAGCCTGCACGAGGTGCGCGCGCAGTTCAAGCCTTTCCTCCTCAGGCGTCATCGCTGTCACCACGGTGGACACGATTTCATGTTCCACCTTGATGCGATCTCTCCTGTCTCCATTGATGATCAACAATCCGAGTGCAGTGAGGTCGGTAATCGCCGCAGCTGCGCTCTCTGGCCTCATACCGAACTGTGAGGCCTTGAGCAGCGCCAGAATGCTAGACAGCGTAAGGCCTCCCAGCAACAGAACGATGAGCCGTAGAACCATCTGATCAGCAGGGCGCAATGACTGGATGACATCTTGATACGAATCAGGCTGCCTTTCTGCGAGTCCTTCGGCGCTGCGCTCTGCAGCAAGCTTCAACTGGTACCACGCAGCCTTGAGATTGCCGTCGCAACGCCTATGCACCGTGGCTGCAAGTTCGGCTGGGTTCGCTTCATCCGGCAGCACCTGCCGGATGAGGATGAGGAGGTCGTCCACCGATATCGCGCCGACCTCGATGCGTTTCTCGACCAGGTTTTGAATCGCCGGAGTCCAATTGAGTCGACGACTTCCAATAGTGCGCTCTATGGTGATAAGGCGCAGTTGCTCGCCGTAGCCGTGAAGCTCGTTGTCCAGGATTTCCAAGAGCGATTCGGGCAGGAACTGGAGATTGTCTAAGGCAATGACGATGGGTCGCGACTTGGACAGGGCAACGAGCATGCGGAAGGCAGCGGCGGGATCGGAAGCGCAAGCGGTTTGCGGCAAGGCCGCCGGCAGCAATGCTTTCGCGATGTGGCCGGCCACAGGGATAAGCACCAGCAAATCACGGAAAACGCGGTAGAGGTATGCGGCCCTAGGACCAGTAGTCGAGCGTTTCTTCGATTGCCACTGCACAGAGAGCTTTTTAGAAACGAAGGTCGGCGAACTGCGGTCTGCAGTTCTGGGAGTTTCCAGTAGCATCTCGATCCTTCGAAAGATCTCGGATGCCTCGAGATCCGACGGCGGCACATCGACGTACACCAAAGCCCCGTCGGCCAGCATGGCCGCGTACTGCGCCAGTAGCTCCTTGACGAAAAAGCTCTTGCCAGCGCCTGACGGGCCTTCAACTCGGAGGAGTCGAGGTCCAGGCGGCGTTGAGTCCTGAAGGAATCGCAGGCACTCCGCCAGTTCTTGCCGTCGAAGCAGGAACGGCCAAGAGCGCTCTGATTTGAAGTAGGAGCTGCCAGCGGATGGCAAGAGATCCCCGCTCATAATTCCTAGTTATCGTTGGCGCCCTCCATTTGCCCGCGACAAGGCCTCTCTCAGGCTCTGGTCGGATACGTGCGTGTAGATTTCTGTCGTGGAGATGCTGTGATGGCCGAGGAGTTTTTGCACGTAACGAATGTCCAGCCCGTTCTCCAACCATTGAGTTGCACACGTATGCCGCAGCATGTGCGGAGTGATATGCCGTGCAATCCCCGCTGACTCGCCCAATTCGCGCAACGCCTGTCTGACCAATGGTGGAGTCAGCTGTTTTCCATCTTCGTTCACTAGCAATTTCGAGCTTTGTGAGTCAACGTGCTTACGTTTGGCAAGAAAGCTTGAGACGGTTTCGAAGGTGGCGGGGGATAGAAGGTAAACAAAGCGTTGTCGGTTTCCTTTGCCGTGGATTTTTATGCACCTGTCGGCCAGGGACACATCCTCGAGCTGTATGCTGGATAGTTCTCCGACTCTGATACCGGTCTCTAACAGCAGGCTGATGGCCGCTTTCTTGCAATGAGCGTCGAAGCCATTCTCGCCACTTGGTGCGGTTGCCGTCTTTCTTAATTTGCGGGCATCCGCACTGTCGATGGCTCTTGGCAGGCGCTTCGGCAAACGAATTCGTTCATTGAGTGTGTCAAACGGATTCGTCTTGAGCATGGACTCCTGGCGAGCCCATTTGAACAGCAGTTTCAGGCAGGCTACCCTCCGCTTGATCGTGCTTTCCTTGAGCTTCTGCTCATTCCGCATGGTTCCAATATACCGACGCAAGCGCTCCTTCTTGATGCTCGTCAGTTCTGACTGTTGGCCCATGAACTTCTGTGCGTGCTTCAGATCCCCGGTGTAGGCTCGCAAAGTGTGTTCCGACAAGCTGATTGCCGAACTGCAGTGGTTGAGGAATTGTTCGCAGACGCGCTGTAGATCCATCATCGTTTCCCTTGTCGTTGGTCAAAACGACGAAAGATACGATTCCTGGCGCTTCGCCGAGCCCTGCTTGTGCGCCATTCAGCGGAGACGGGACATCTTTCTGCTGAATGGCGGATAACAAACCGAAGGCCATTGACCTTCGGCTGAAGAAAAAAACACCACCCGTGGGCTGAGGCAGTTCCGGCTGTCGTCAAAGCCGCATGCTGCACCAGCGATCGCACCCGACCCGTGTCGTGGCTGGGGTCGATATCCTTCGGCACACATCCGCGCACAAAGGGAGCCCGTTGTTCCGCCGGCGGGCACCGGCAGCGAATACCGTTGACCCAAGAGGTCTCCTGACGGCACGGGGCAACCCATTGCCTGATGCCGTCAGGAGACCCCTCGTTATCGACGGGAACAAGCGATCAGAACGCCACCTACCGGGCGTGGCTGGCGAAGCAATGGCCTTCTCTCCTGGCAGTCCAAGCTGGACCCCGAGGCGCACACCGTTGCAGAAGGTAGCGTGTGCTGGGCAAGCCCGCAGGGGCGGGCGATGGCCCCGCCGCCGGAGCCGGCTGGCGTGGCGAAGAGATTCGTCAGAACGCCTTGGGTGAAGCGCGTCGTTTGCGTGGCGCACCTCGTTGGCTGGCTGCACTCTCGATCGGCAGCGAGCCTTTGCAGTCCGGGTAGCGGACGCAGGACCAGAAGGCGCCACTCTTTCCGGTACGTTCCCGCATCGAACCTCCGCATTGCGGGCAAGGTGGGGAAGGCGGCAGCTTGATGAATAGTGTCGTGCCACGGTATTGCTGTATGAGCTGTGCGACCCAGGCTGATTGCTTGTCGATGAAGGTTTCCAGCGTCATCTGGCCGGCCTCGATCATGTCGAGCGCCTGTTCCCAGACTGCCGTCGTACCCGGATCGGCAATCGCCGCCGGCACGGTGTCGATCAGCGTGAAGGCAGCTTCCGTGGTCCGGATGGTGCGGCCCTTCTTGACCAGATAGCCGCGGGCCAGCAGGCCACCGATGATGCCGGCTCGCGTCGCTTCGGTCCCGATACCCGTCGTCTCCTTGAGCTTCTGCTTCAGCTGCGGATTGGTGACGAGTTTGGCGACGCCTTTCATTGCCTTGACCAGCTCGCCCTGGGTGTAAGGCTTGGGCGGCAGCGTTTTCTGTGCCTTGACCTCCACACTGCCAACCGGGCAGGACAGACCGGCCTGTAGGGGCGGTAGCACCTGGTTGCGCGTTGCGTCGTCGTGATCGCTGTCATCCGCATCCGGCATCTTCAGCACTTGGCGCCAACCAGCGACCACGATCTGTTTGCCGACTCCCTGCAGGGTCTGTTCGCCGCAGGTGAGTTGCGCCACGGTTCGGTCAAACTCGTGGTGCGGTAGAAACTGCGCCAGGTAGTGCGCGCGGATCAGCCGATAGACGGCCACTTCCTTGTCGTTCATGGCCGAGAGCCGTACCGGTTCCAGCGTGGGAATGATGCCGTGGTGCGCCGTCACCTTCGCGTCGTTCCAGGCGCGAGAGCGTTGCTGACGGTCCAGGCGTTCGATCAGGGGGCGCAGGCCGGGATCGGTCTGGACCAGGCTGTTTAGCACAGCCGACACCTCTGCCAGCATGCTCACCGGCAGGTAGCCTGAATCCGAGCGTGGATAGGTCGTTGCCTTGTGTGTCTCATACAGGGACTGGGCGATGTCCAGCGTTTCCTGGACGTCCAGCCCCAACTGCCTGGAACACACCTCCTGCAGCGTGCCCAGGTCGAAGGGTAGTGGAGGAGCTTCACGCACGCGTTCCGTCTCGACGGTCAGCGCCTGGGCATGACCGGTGGCGCGCATGCGCTCGGCGGCCTGCTGGGCCACCGGTTGCTGCAGACAGCGGCCGGCGGCGTCGGTGCACGCCTTCGGTGGCATCCAGACTGCGACGAAGGATTGCCCCGCCAGGGACAGCGTGGCTTCGACTGTCCAGAACGGCACGGACACGAAACGGCCGATCTCCCGGTCGCGGTCCGCCACCAGTTTTAGTGTCGGCGTCTGCACCCGACCAACCGACAGCACGCCGGTATAGCCGGCCTGACGGCCCAGTAAGGTATACAACCGACTGAGGTTCATGCCGATCAACCAGTCGGCACGGGAGCGTGCCAGGGCCGAGTGATACAGCGGCAGTGTCTCGGCCGAAGGCTTCAACGCAGCCAGCGCCTTGCGGATCGAGGCATCGTTGAGCGCCGACAGCCACAGCCGTTGGATCGGACCCCGGTAGCCGCACAGCTCGAGGATCTCGCGAGCGATCATTTCGCCTTCGCGATCAGCGTCGGTGGCAATCACCAGTTCGCGAGCCTGACCGACAAGCTGCCTGACGATCTTGAACTGGGCCGCCGTCGCCGCCTTGGGCTCGACACGCCAGTGCTGGGGAAGAATGGGCAGGTGCTCGATGGCCCAGCGCTTGTACGCTTCATCGTAGCCTTCGGGCGGCACCGCCTCGACCAGATGACCGATGCACCAGGTCACGACGACGCCCGCACCGCTGTAGCAGCCGGAACCTCGCTGGGTGGCGCCCAGCACGCGGGCGATATCCTTGCCCTGAGAAGGTTTCTCGCACAGGAATACGCGCATGGAGCCTCCTTGGGATTGTGCGGTTCATCGGATGAAGCGAAGCATGAATGCACCAGAGGAGGAATGCCGCAAGGAAGGGGAATAGGTCGTCGCCCAGTTTTTCTGCGGAGAAAAAGCGGTCTTCCCCATGGCTCAGCCACAACGCCGGGGATACCAGGGAGGGAGCTTCCAATCGGGAGGGCGACTGGAACTCCCTGGAACTATCCCCTGGGGATAGTGCGCTGGTGCATGGCGGGCGTGAGACGGTTGCTACAGCCGCCCGCCCAAGCTCATTGCTACTATCCGCCGGTCTTGGCACTCAGCATCACGGCTTCGACCCGATACGGCAGAATGCCCACGCGCCGGGCCTCGACCTTGAAGGTGACGCGCTCGTTTTCCTCGGCGTCTTCCCATTCATCACGCACCGTGCGGCCTTCGACCAGCACGCGCATGCCTTTCTGGTACAGCGTCTTCCAGTGCTCGGCGTCGCGGTGCCACAGTTCCACGGGGGCCCAGAAGCCGCCCCGATCTTCGTATTCACCGTCCTTCTTCGGGATCGGGTTGTCGAAATAGACGTTCAGGCGCAGCAGCCGGCGCGGTTCGTCATTTCCGTTGGGAAATTCTCGGTAGTCCGGCGCAGAACCGATGTTGCCTTCGCCGACGAAGTGCGTGCTCATGATGACTCCTTGTTTGTGGTGATGGAAACAGCGCCGCCCTGGCGACGTCGCAGGTAGGTTGTTTCGGCCTGAGCCATCTTGCTGGCGCATTCCAGTGCCTGCCGAGCCATGCTGTGAGTGAGGCTGATCTGCATGTTCAGGACGATGCGTTGCAACTCCATCGCGTACAGATCGTCGATCAGCGTGGCCGGTGTCGAGGCCCGGCCGAGCAGCGATGCCCAGAGCGCGACGCCCATGCTTGAACGATCGAGGTTGCGCCAGCGCAGAAAGGTCGTGCCTGCGCCAGTGCTCTGCTGGGCCAGTTGAACGTCAAGCAGGTTGAAGGGATAGGCCCGCGCCTGAGGTAAGAGTTTCCCCTGTGCCAGGGCGATCAACTTGTCGCGCAGCGCCATGCATTGGCTGGCCCAGGTCTCCAGACTCCCCTTACCTTTAAAAGGTTGTAAAAGGCCTTTTAGGTAGCCGGCGTGTTCCAGGCGCTGGAAGTCCGCCTGTCCCAGAGGCACGAAGCGCGGAAGGTGGTCGTTTGAAAGGAGGGGCTTCATGCTTGGAGATCCTCGTCATCCGGCTCGGAAGCCCCGGATGTCTGGGCATCGGTGCTGCTTTCATCTGATTTGGCATTCCGGCGCACGATAGGTGGTGCGAAGCGCGAACGACGCGTGCCTTCCATGACCTCCTGCGACAATTCCCCGAACTTCTCCAACGCCGCTCGCGCCACAGCGTTCTTCGCCGCAAAGTCGTCACGGCTGGCGCCCGAATACCGATACTGCTGCGCCAGGGAAAACAGGCTGCGCAGCGCATGGGCGCCGTCGTTTAGCCAGCGCTCCAGCGTGCTGCGGTCGATCAGTGCCGTGTGGTGGGCCAGGATCAGCTTGCGTGCCAGATCATCGTAGTCGGCCAGCAGGTAGACGGCGGCAAAGCCGAGTTGGGCATTGACGAACAGCGGTAGCTTCACCGGCTGCACGTTCAGGTTTTCGCCCAGGCTGAGGGCGGGCGGCACGCCGGCCAGCGCCTGGTCCACCTGTTCGCGCAGGGCCTGCAGCCGGATTTTCGTATCGGCCAGTTTGTCCTCGATGCGCAGCATCCACCAGTCCGAATAGGGGTCGTCCTGCTCGGCGCCGCGCTTCATCTTGTTCATCGCGCTGATGAAGCCGTTGAGGCCGATGATGCCGGGGCGCCCCTCGGCGGCAGCGCGGCCGTGCCAGATGCGGGAAGCGTGGTGGGTATGCAGCGTCAGCGACATCGCGCTGCGCAGTGATCCAAGATTCAGTTGCAGGGGCTCGTTGGCCATATGGGCGACTCGCTTGAAAGAAGGGAGTCGCCAGCATCGGCATCCGACGGAAGGGAGTCAGTCAAGAAAGCGCAACCGGCTGCCGCCCAGTTTTGCTCGTTTGGAAAGGGTTGACCGTTCCAGCTATCCCCTGGGGATAGGCCTGACCCGGAGCGCAGAAACGATTCGTCTATGCTTCCTTGGCTCGGTACCAGGCAGCACGTAGTCCATCCACCTCGCGGTAGCGAAGTTCGAATAGACGCGATTCATGCAAAACCTGGCGCCAACTGGCGCAGCCATACTTGGCTGGTTGTTGGGTGGGATAGCGCTCCTGAATCCAACGTCCAGCATTGTGAACAGGGGTCCAGCCTTCAACGGAGAGTTCTCTTGCAGCTTCGCGCAGTACTCGAACAATCCCGGCGCCAGCCCAGTCAACCGAGCCATCCGGTGCAATGCCATTGATGACGAAGTCGCGGAAGGCATCGGACTGTACGAATTCTGCCGCCAATTGACGAGCCTGTTCCATATGCTCGGCCCAACCGCGTAGTTGTTCATAGTGCTGGTCAATGCGGGCATATGCGGAATCCAGGGCTTCCTGCGCGGAACGGCAACCCTCCGTCGTCCAGAGGTCATGCCGATCGATGAAATGGTGGACCAGCATATTGCGCAGCGACACCAGTTCTCGAAGTTCGTCCTGGGTGCGGATGTAATCTTCGACGGAGAGACTCAACTGGGTTCGAAACCGGAACGAAACGGCGTTGTCAGGCAATTCAGCTTCTTTCTCGTTGTCTGAAGCGGCTTCCGTGGTGACGTAGGAACCAACAAGTTGCCCGACCAGAGCGCCGAGCGTTTTGGTCGAGGCGTCATCGATACGCGCTGCTCGAATTGCCTCCAGAGCATGCGCCGGTCCGGAAATGTCATGGTGAGCGACGATGGCCTTTATCAGCCGCTCATATTGCTGAATCCGGATCAAACAACGCCCCAGTAGGCGCTGAACTTCGCGTTGCAGTGTTTGCTGGTCGTCTTCCGTCAGCGTGCTGGCTATTTGCTTGGTAAATTGTCTTGGCATTGCTGGTGGCGAGCCGATTGCCTCTCGTCCTAAGACCAGATGAAGGCCCATGCATCAGGGGTCAAACGCGCGTAGGCCCAGTGCGAGAGAAGTAGGCCAGCGACGACTCCATCGATTACCCAAAGTACAATCTGTTGCGTGAGTGCTCGAGATTCCAGGGATTTGAAGGTGCCGTTGAGGTTACCTGCGACTGGAGCGTATTCCTTCTCAAGCTGGCGTTTCTGCCTTGTGATCTCCTCTTTCAGCACCGACAGCGTGTGTTGCTGATTCCGGAGCAGGAGCAGTGTGAGTATCGCGAATACCCAGCAACCGAGCAGTACAGCCGAATTCACGAGGAACTCTGTCCCAAAGCCCGGCGCAACCTTCATTTGTGTCGCGACGATGATCGTGGCTACAGGGATACCGAGCAACTGGTTCTGGATATCCGACAGAACTTTGTGGATTTTTCCGATGTATTCAACGCGAGCCGCTTCGACCGTATCTTTGAGCTTGTCATAAGAGAAGCCCGCAGCATACATCTTGTATCCTTGGTCGTAAGCCGTCCTCAACGCCTTCGCGTTACGCAAAAGGTACGAGAAGCGAGATTCGGGTGGCTGCGCCCGGACGAGGTCAACGATGGCGGAAGACAGAATCGCCGCGCACTGCTTTTTATGCGTATCAGTAGGGATAAGCGATGTCAGGGCCTTGACCTCTGCCAAATCGAAATCTCTGAGATCCTGCGTTCTGTAGTTCACTGGCATGTCAAATCGACCGTTGCTGATGAACACAAGATTCTGTTCGTCAGCATCCAAAAAGCCCGCAACGTCTTTGAAGGCTTGAACCAGCTTGACCACCAAGTGGTAACGGCCGACCTCGCTACTTTCATTTGAAGCGTCATCTGAGGACGTCTTGGTGTCGAGCACAAGAAAGCGAGGTTTCGTCCGAATTCGATTGCCGGGCTGCTCCAGCAACTCGTCCATATCTTTGGCTACCGACGCATACCCAGGCCGGGGGGCAAACGATAATTCCAAGACGCTACCGATAGCCAAGGCCTGATGGGCGGCACCATGTAACTGCATGCCGGTATCTTCTTGGTGGCCAAGACATAATTCGAGGGCTTTCAGGTCTGTATCCTCGGTAATGACGAAGGTGCCACGCATCTCTCCGGCCAGCTTGGATTTGAAACCCTTGGCAACGTGAGTGAGCGAGGCCCAGACCAAATCAGTCATCGCGTACCTCAGCATCCAACTCTGTTTTCAGCGCGGGCGGCAGATTGCGAAGGATTAACTCCCCCTTTTCGGGCAAGTATTGTGCATGGCCCTTGATCAACGCGCGACGGTCGATGTCCACGGTCCAGTATTCTGATTTGCCATGAAATTTGAGAAGAGACCTGAGGCTTCTACCATCGGGAACGAAGCCGTCGTTGATCTCGATATTTTGCTCAGCCAGTGATTTCTGAAGTTTTTTTGGCTCCTGCGGCCAAGCCACATTGGTCAACTCTTCGAGACTGATGGGTTGCTTGCTCTTGCTGTGTTCATTGCAGTAAGCGTGCGCCTTGCGAAGAAAATCGTCTTCACGCTCCTGGTCCAGATTCTCGCTACGCGCGAATGTGCGCAGCGCTTCCACGAGACGCTTGGTTTCTTCAGCATCTTTGATGACGATACTGCAGCCAAGAAAATACTTGAAGTAGTCGGCAACTTCGCCGCGATGCTTCAAGAAGCCCACGTAGCGGCTGTGTTCATCACCGGCCAGCCACGTGGAAACGTTGACGCGGCCGGCGACCCGCAAGTTATCGACATCGATGTGAACAGACTCGATGATTTCCAAGGTTTCTTCGTTTAAGGCGCTGCTTGCGACGTTGTTGATGATGGCAACAAGAAACCAGTCCTCTTTGGAGCTCGATTGTCCATGAGCCATCAGCACGTAGCCACCCTTGGACAGTGGGGCTTGCATGGCTTTCCCGGCAAGAACATCCATCAGCTTTTTCGTCCCATCAACGAAGGCGATGCTGTGATCCCTGAAAATATCTCGCAGTACCGTCGATGACGGATATGTCAGTTCGTCATCTTCGAAACGACCGTAGCCCTTGCTGGCCTTGGATCCGTAGAACTCACTGATCTGGTTTACGAGGTTTTTCACCGGCTCGTTGAGTTCAAGTTCGGCGTCCCGGGTCTGAACCGATGTCGGTCCGTGAGGTTCCTTGATCAGTTTGTGAATGACAGCTGCGTGGATCACACTCATGTTTCCCTCCCGGTATTTTCTTGTAAGTGTCGCATATCGCAAGTCAAAGCTGTATCGAGACCAAGGGGAATCTATGACATGAGCGAGCGCGGCGAAACCGTTGGATCAATTCCGTAATCATCCTGCAGCCCTATCCCCAGGGGATAGCCCCACTCATGCATCCCCCAGCAGCGACCTCAATCGTGCCAGGTAAGCCCTGGCCACTTCCCTGTCCGCAGGAGGCGGCTCCGCACCCCTCCTTCGGGTGGCTTCCGATGATGTCGAAGCTGCGTGTGCTTCGCTGGCCCACGCCTTGAATTCACCACGGATGGCCTTCTGGATGATGCCGAACAGGTAGCCGGCCGGATTTCGCACCGTGCTGTTGGTGCAGCGTGCAGCCCATTCATCGAGCACTGCCTGCCTTTGGGCCATCTCCACCTGCTGCAGGGCGACCAGCGCACCGGTCTGCTGCTCTTCCCTCAGTTGCAGGAAGCGCTCGGGCACGCGCAGGTCGTGCTGGGCATGTGGGCGAGGTACTGTAAGTACTTCATTCATACGGTTCTTACGTACCGTACTGTCCGTCTTCGGATTCCGAAGCACGTGCTCTGGTGCCGGTTTCATGCCTGCTTCGGATTCCGAAGAGGGGGCTTCGCCATTCCGCAGTCGGCCGTTCAGTCCTTCTTCGGAATCGGCTACCGTATCCGCCTGTGGAAAGCCTGGTACAGCTTCGCTTCCAGTCATGCGCTGAGCCAGTACCTGTAGCCGTGTGGGCAGGGTGCGACCGCCGAGGAGCGGGTCTTCGGCGATTTCCCGGAGGGTGTGCAGACCTACGATCCGCACCGCCTTGGCGGCATGGTCGAGTGCCTGACTGACCAGCCCGAGGTAATCCGGGTCGAGTTGCATGGCTTCGAAGGGGCTCAGCGGCTCGTCATGCAGCACATAGAGGTTGCCCAGAATGCGGCCGGTTCTCGGGTCGCGTCGGCGCCGTACCAGGCTGAGCCAGCGGGTCAGGCGCAGCAGAGTCAGGGTGCGAGCGACGGTTTCGTGGGATGCCAGCGCGCCGCAGGGCATCGACGCCAGATAGGGGCGAAGCTGCTCATAGGTCGGAAACGCCGTCACGCCATCGTCGTTCAACTGCAGCCGGAATACCTGCCATGCGTTGCGTTCCAGCGGAGTCATTCGTGGGTCGAGAAACAGCCGCCGGGGTACGCTCTCATGGCGGTTGCCACTGAACAGAAAACCATCCTGGGGTGCCGAATTCCGGGTTGAGTCCATGTGCCGTACAGCAACATCGAACAGATTCGACAGCGCACCCGGCCCCCCTCCCGAGGGCATGTCGTCGGGCACCATGGCCTAAACCAGCCCCTGGTCGATCCAGTTCCGAATCGCGGCCCAGATCACCGACATCGGCAGACTCATGGCCTCGGCCAGGTCCATGCACAACGTCAGCATCGCCGAATCGTCATCCAGGACCAGATGGTGCTGGGCTACGAGGGTTTTCCAATGTTCCCACAGCGCCACATCCTGGCCTTCGTCGAGCACCGGGTAGCTCCCCTTGCGCTTGGGCAAGCCGAGAATGTCGCGCCGCAGCGCGATCTCCTGATGGGTCAGGCCATAGAAGCGGCTCACCATCTCCGTACTGGCCCCCAGGCGCAGCATGCGGTCTACGGTGGCAATTTCCTGTTCCACGTCGCCCACCTGCTTCAATAGACGTTGCAGGACTTCGCGATTGACCGTGACCGAGCACCAGGACACCGAAGCATTGAGCAAGACGCTGACCAGTTCCGGATGCTTCAGGGCTTCCAGCTCCGCATCGCCGAATCCCATCGCCTTGCAGCGGCGCAGTTGACCGTTGCGCAGGTCGTGCAATGCCTGCGCGATCACTGCCTGATTCAGCGGATGCGGTGTGGACAAGGGCTATTTCCTCCCGCTCACGGCCCGTTCCCGCCGTTGCCGATTTCCAGGTCCAGCAGGCGGCGCGCCAGACGCAGCAGGCGGAACAGCTTGACCAATCCCGTATCGCTCAGCCGGGAAAACGAGCCGCCGCCCTGAAGCAATGTACCCAGGTCCGCTGCCAGACGAGGCCCGTCGAATACGGGAGAGGGCAGGCCGCAAAGGGCCTGCAGTAGCCCAAGAACCACGGCCGCGAAGGGCGAGTTCACCGCGCATTCAGGCGGGCAAACGAAGCCCAGCCCCGTATCGCACACCTCGACGCTGTTCCCGATACCCGCCTCTTCGGCAATTTCACGCGCGAACTGGGCGATATGCACCCGCAAGCGCTCCGGCGCATCCAGGCTCGGTTCGATGTACCAGACATCCGAGATCGGATAGAGCCCACCGGCCTGGACGGGGATCGCACTCAGGGCATTGCGTTCGAAGTCGGGTAAAGCGTCGCCCATCTGTTCCGCCACCAGGCGCTGGATCGATTGCAAGCGCTCGGTCGTCGGCGCCGGTGACACGATATGCGCCTGCAGGCGCTCATCGGGCTTGTGGTCAGGGAGTGCTTGATCGGGTGTAACTGCCTGTTCGACTCCGGGCTTGTGCTCGGCAATCACGACAGCCCCCGTCGGCGCAGGCGAACTTTCGCTCACCGCGACAACAGGTGGCAGCAATGGGGGCGAGGCTGGTTTCACCGCTATCGGCTCGCTGTTCAGCACCCGTTGCCGGATCTCGCCGTCGGTGATCTCGAGACTCAGCGTGTCGTAGTCGGCACCGAGCAACTCGGCCATCTGGCCGACCAGTTCGTCCTGTACCCGTTGTGGTGAGAATTCCTCCGGCTGCATGTCGAACTGGGCCAGAACCTCCTGAAAGAGCGTGGCGAAATCGACAGGCAACGATCGGCCTGGCGTTCGTCGCTCCCAGGTGCGCTCGCACGCCTTGCGCAGCACGGCCAGGCGTTCCACCTGATGTCGGCCCAGGCCACCGTAGAGCACTGTCGGGATGGCCGGCAAGAGGTAACGGACAGCATCCTGCATGCGGCTGATGTGTGATTGCGGCACCGGGTAGCCATCGGCGGCCAGCCTGCGGGCAAGCTCCGATTGCGATAGTGCCTGCAGACCTTCCTCTTCATAGAACGTCCGTGCCTTCTCGATGCCCAGCGCCCGCTCGATGAAGGTCAGGCCACCCCGCAACTCGTTTTCGGCCAGGTGCCCGGTCAGCATCACTACCTCTCCCCGTTCCGGCCAGGGGCGGAATAGGCAAGCGATGCGGAAGAAACGCTCGTCCCTGGTCTCGCTCCACAGCTCGCGCAGGATCGCCAGCCGGGTATTGCCGCCATTGCGGATGATGTAGTGGGGCTCGCCCGGGCGGCGGGTAATGGCTGGCGGGGCATCCAGCCCCCGCTCGCGGATCGAGGCTTTGATCTCGTCGAAAGCGGGGTTGCGGGTGACGCGGGGGTCGTGGTCGTAGGGGCGAAGCTCGTCCAGGGTGACCACCATAGGAGTATCCGCGATCGGATCGCTCAACGCAGTGGCGCTGGGACTGCTGCGCTCGAATCCGGCTGCGAGCAGTTTGCCCGCCACCTCCATGGGGGTCGGATCAGCCATGCTTGGCACCTTCCGATATCCCGGCCAGCCAATCGGCACGGCGGAGTTGGGCACGGGCATTGAGTCCCGCCCGGTGGTCGCTTGCGGTCGAACTGGTATAGATCGACGCGCATTCCGGCTTGAAGAACTTCAGGTGCCCACCCGGCGTGCGAACCACGCCCCAGCCTTCGCCCAGGGCAAAATCGATCAGCGCGCGCAGCCGTTTTTGGCCCCTGGCCAGATCATGAGTTTTCGCCATGATCCGGCATCCTGTTCCGTATATTCGCACCGGGCCGCCCGGAAACCTGTGCAAACCAGGCTTGCCAGTCGGGAAACAACTCCGCCGCCAGTTGGCGCATCGTCTCCAGCGCCGCAGGCGCCACCCGGCCCGCTGGCTGCCGGTATTCCACTCGATGCACCGGCAAACCCTGCATCGAGGCCCGTGGATAGGCTTCGATGGCCGGCACGTCGGTATCCAGTACGTGGATGCTGTGGTGGCCCTGAAAAAGCTCTCGCAAGGTCTGTTGGATCAGCCGCGCGTTGGCGGAGACCGGATGCACGCGGTTGATCAGCAGCCGCAGCGGCGGTGGCTCGATCCCCAGGTGCCTATAGGGGGCGATGTCCTCGATCAGTTGCAGCGTGCCCCGCCGCAGTTCGCGGGCCGCCAGTATTTCCGGCGTCACCGGCGAAAGCGCCAGCCGGGAGGCCAGCACCGCCATCTCCAGCACCACGCTGCGCGCGCCTTGCGTATCGATCAACAGAAGATCGTAGAAAGGCGCCAGCACCGGCAGCAGGTTGCGCAGCCGCAGCCGGCCGTCCGGCGCATGCAGCAGCAAGGTGTTCAGTTCGCCCCGGTCATCGTTGGACAGCACCAGATCCAGGCCGGCAATCGAGGTATGCGAAACCACCTGTTCGATGCGCCGCTCATTGAACGCCAGCAACTCGTAGATGCCGCCCGGCGCGCGGTGCCTCAGCGGGTAATAACTGGAAAGAGTCGGCTGCACGTCCAGGTCGAGCAGCAGTACGCGCAATCCGGCATCGGCCACGAAACCGCCGAGGTTTGCCGCCGTGGTCGTCTTGCCCACGCCACCCTTGGTCGAAATGATGGAAACCACCTCCATGGCGTCAGCACCGTTCCCTGAGGCGTTCTGCGATCCACTGTTCGACCTCCACCGAGTCCCAGCCCACCGCACGCACCCCAAGGCGCAGGGCCTTGGGAAACTTGCCTTCCTTCATCAGGCTGTAGATGTGCGCCCGCTTGAAGCCGGTCTTGGCCTCCACCTCCGCGCGACGCAGGATACGGTGTTCGGTCGGCGGGGCCGGATCGATGGTCTGCGAAGACATGATGAGCACTCCTTGACGCTCCATGGCGCAATCGGGAAATTGCCCCGCATTCCATCGGTGCAGCAGCCGGAAAGCACTGCAGTTGCAGCATGCCGGACTGCAATTGCAGTCGTCAGCCCATCCCCTGCAGGTGTCGTCGGGCCTGGGCCAGTTTGCTCCACAGGGTCCGTTCGCTGATGCCCGGCAGATGTTCGTGATGGGCCAGCAGGGCGCTGATCACCGAATCCATGTTGCGAAACGAGGAATACGGCGCACCGCCCGGCGACTTGCCCAGCAGCAGTGACAACAAGGCACCGATGATGTTGAGATAGGTCGATTCCGCGCGCGGTCCTGGTTCGCGCGCCTGCTTCTCCGGCTCTCTCTGGCGGGCCTCGAGCAAGGCGGTGTGCTCGGCCATCAGTGCTGTGTGGGTCTGCTGTAGTTCTGTGAGCCTGCCTCGGGCAGCCTCCCGTTCCGCCAGTAGAAAAGCGAGTGAATCAACGCTCAGAGCAGGAGGCTGGAGGCATTCGCTCTCACCGAACAGGAAGGCCGGCCTCTCGCCGGGGTAGTGGTGTGTCATCCACGCCCGCAGCTCCACATGTCGGACTACGGTTGAGGGATCGTCCGGCGCGAGCCGTTCTTCGGTGTGCGGCGCACCAGGTCTGTAGCCGGTGAGTTCCCGGTGGCTCAGGGCGTCCAGAATGCGCTCGGTGTTCAGGCGCAGCATCGGCCAGCGATGAAATTCGCCGGGGTCGGGCAGGGCACGGCCAGCCAGCTTGGAAAGAATCCGTTCTTCAAAACGCAGCAGATCGCACCAGCGGATTGCCGCCTCGATCGGGCGGTAATACGTCTTCGCCGCAACTTGCGGCCGGTTGCTCCTCGCCATGTCCGGCTCCTTCCCACAATCGACACGGCCATCATTCTTTATGCGGGAGCGCGGGTGAAAAGGGCATTCAGGAACTTCTTTCAGGCCGTAAAGGCAAGGTCCTGCGATGTTGCGCATCATGCAAATGCGCTGACGGCCAGGGCAACTTATGCCTTTGGCGTTTATCGGCCAGTGGTCGCACGCTACGAATCGGGCATTCAGTTCCCATCCGGCGACTGTTCCAGCCCCATCAGGTCCGAGGCGAGACCGAAAATGCATCGCGGGATGCGCGAGGCGGCAGCTAGGCCGCGTCCAGCGGCATTTCACCCACCCGGCTGGCACGTTCGATGAACCCGCTGAGTTCGTCCTCAGCCTTCTGCGCCGAGCGGAGCAGGTAAGTCGTCAGCAGGGCCATCGGGCAATCCAGGGGACGAGCGACCACATCGCCGCGTCGGCAAGGCGGCAGATGAGCTGCGCTGGAAAAACCGATGCCGTAACCTGCCGCCACCAATGCGACCATCAAGTCATGGGTGTTCACGTACTCAGCCACCACCGGACGGGTGTCGACCGAGCCCAGCAATTCCTCCAGGCGGTGGCCACAGCCCTCACAAATCTGAGGGTGACAGAGGATCAGCGGGTAGCTCACCACCTCCTCCAGTGGAATCTGCTGGTGGGCGAGCAGCGGATGGCGCGAGGGCAGCGCGACGACCAACGGGTCTCGCCAGACCGGCTGGCTGACAATATCGGCTTCGTGCTTGTCTGCCACCGCCAGGCCGACATCGTAAAGATCGTCCTTCAAGCCGGCCAGAAGACGCGATAGCGGTACCTCGAACAGACGAACATCCACTTCAGGGGCTTCGCACCGACACATCGCGAGCAAGGCCGACAGGCGTGCCGGTGCAATGCCGTCCGACAACGCAATGCGCAGGCTGGCATGGCGTTCCGCCGAGGCTGCCTGGGTTCTGTGGCGCGCTTGCTCGCAAACCCGCAGCAAACGTCGGGCTTCTTCCAGCAATACCTGCCCTGAGGCAGTCAGGCGAACCCCGCGCGGTGTCCGCTCCAACAGCGTTGTCCCCAGGCTCTCCTCCAGTTTGCGGATGACGCGCGATAACGGTGACTGCTCGATATGCAGTCGCCGGGCCGCGCGGCCGAAGTGCAGTTCTTCGGCCACGGTGACGAAATAGCGGAGGTGACGCATGTTCATTATTGTACTCGCGACATCAAGCAGATGAAGGTTACGCCAAATCGGAAAGTTATGCCAAATCAATTGCTTCGCATGCGTCCAGTGAGTTCTTGTCAGTTCCATCGAAGTGTTCTGATGGAGTTGCATTCACTGTGGCCCAGATGGATAATTGAGATTAATTCCTATTTGGTTTGGCAGCACATCACCTTGAGTCGCCTGTGAGCACCTCCGAATACGCTTCCCCTCCTTCTGTCGAGTTCCTGTATCACGACAATCACAACTGGCTGCAAAGCTGGTTGCGGCGGCGGCTGGGTTGCGCGGCGGAGGCGGCCGATCTGGCGCACGATACTTTTGTCCGCCTGCTCCGTTCGCCGCAGCGTTTCGACAGCCAGCCGGAGGCGCGGGCCTACCTGCGTGTCGTCGCCAACGGCCTGTGCATCGATTTGTGGCGGCACCGCGAAGTCGAGCGCGCCTGGCTCGACACGCTGGCCGTACTGCCCGAAGCCCAGACGCCGTCGCCTGAGGATCAGCACATCGTGCTGCAGGCGCTGCAGGAGATCGACACCATGCTGCGCAGTCTGTCGCCCAAGGCCGCCCGGGCTTTCGTGCTGTCCACCGCCTGCGGCATGACCCATCAGGAAATCGCCGGTGAACTGGGCGTCAGCTCGCGCACGGTCGGCACCTACATCACCCAGGCCATGCTCCACTGCATGCGGCTCGAAGCCGACAGCCAGGTCCCGCACGGCACCAGCGAGCCATGAACCCCATCCCGCCAGGGGTGCGGGCGCCATCACACGAGGCCATGGAGCAGGCCGCCAGCTGGTTCTCGCTGCTGCAGTCCGGCAATGCCACCAACGCCGACCGCGCCCGTTGGCAGACCTGGCTCGCCAGTGGCGCCGAAAGCCAGGCCGCCTGGGCCTTCGTCGAGCGCGTCAGCCTGCGCTTTCAACCCCTGCAGGCCGTTCCCGCCCCGCGTCTGGCGGCCGATGCGCTGCAGGCCGCCAATCAACGCCTCGCACGTCGCCGCACGCTGCTGTTCGGCTTTGCCGCCATGGCCGGCAGCGGCAGCCTGCTCGGCTGGGCCGTCTGGCGGCAGGCCGGCTGGGTCGATCCGCTGCTCGCCCACTTTGCCGACCACCATACCGGCATCGGCGAACGGCGCGACCTCGTCCTCGCCGACGGCACCCAGGTCTGGCTTGCCAGCGCCAGTGCCTTCGACCAGGATTACCGCGCCGACCTGCGCCGCCTGCGCCTGCGCAGCGGCGAAATCCTGATCCAGACCGCCGTCGACCGCGAGCGGCCCTTCGTCGTCGACACCGCCCATGGGCGCCTGCGGGCCCTCGGCACCCGCTTCAACGTCCGCCTGGACGAAGCAGGCGGCACCCAGCTTGCCGTCTATGAAGGCGCGGTGGAAATTACGCTGGCCCACGGCGGGCAAAGCACCGTCGTCGCAGCCGGCAAACAGGTCCGCTTCACCGCCGACCGATGGGAAGAAACGACGGCGGCCGACCCCGCCCGCGAAGCCTGGTCCCGCGGCATCCTGCTCGCGCAGGACATGTCGCTGGCGCAAGTCGTCGCCGAACTCGGCCGCTACCGTCGCGGCCACATCGCCGTGGCGCCGGAAGTGGCCGGCCTGACCGTACTCGGCAGCTATCCGCTGGACGATCTCAACGGCACGCTCGCCATGCTCCAGCAGGCCTTGCCCATCCAGGTGCGCCAGCCGCTGCCTTGGTGGACCACCATCGAAGCCCGCACTCGCTGACTGCCGAGCGCCTTACCGGCAACGGCTTGCCAAGCTTTCGAAAAAAATTTCGCCAAGAACTTCCACATTTTTCGCCCTCATCCGGTTTAACCAATAAGGACACACAAGTCGCCATGTGCGCTTCCCGCCTTGTCGCGGGGAGCATGCATGTAGCCACTGCCCCCCGCCCTTGCATCCAACCCGGCTTCGCCGTGGATGCCAGGGCAGTCAGGCACCAGCCAAACCCGTGACGAGACCTGCACCGCCGCTGGCGGGCAGATTCCGGCATGTGGGCGCTGACGCGTTCCGGTCCGCTACTTGAACCAATCTGACCGAAAAAGGGGTAAACCACATGTCTCGTCACCCAACACCGCAAGCCAGGCGGCGCAACCCGTCGCCGCGCTTCGCCTTGCGCCCCACGGCTGTCGCCGTCCACCTGCTGCTGGCCGGCGTTGCCGCCGGCGGCTGGGTCGGCACCGCCCAGGCGCAAACGGCCGCAGCTACCAGTGCCCGCAGCTACAACATCCCCGCCGGGCCGCTGAACGCGGTGCTGACCCGCTTCCTCGGCGAATCGGGCGTGCTCCTCTCTGGCAGTACCGACCTGGCCCAGGGCAAGCAAAGCTCCGGCGTTCAAGGCACTCTGACGCCCGATGTCGCGCTGGCGGCGCTGCTGGCCGGTACCGGCTTGCAGGCGGTGGCGGATGCGCAGGGGCGGTATGTGTTGCGAGTTGCGCCGGTGGTAACACCGCATTCGGGCGGTGACACCATGATGCAGCCGGTAATCGTGACCGCGGAGACCAATCTACCGGGGAGCTTACCAAAGCCGTATGCGGGCGGTCAGATCGCGCGTGGCGGCCAAGTTGGGATGCTCGGTAACATGGACGTGATGGACACGCCATTCTCGCAGACCAACTACACGAACAAGACGATCAAGGATCAGCAGGCGCAGACCCTTCAGGACGTGCTCTCGAATGATCCCTCCATCGTGATGAGTACAAATGGCAGTGGGAACGACTACGGAGCAAATACCTTCCGCGGCTTCCGCGAGGGCTCCGAGAATGGAGCAGGTAGCCTGAACGGCTTGGCGGGCATGTCTCCAATGCGTGCGGCGGACATGGATTACATTGAGCGCGTCGAAGTGCTCAGGGGGCCGAGCGCTCTGCTGAACGGCATGGCGGCGTCCGGGGCTGGCGGTCTCGGCGGCTCGTACAACCTCGTCACCAAGCAAGCCGGTGACGAACCGCTGACCGAGCTGACCGCGCGGTACGGCTCACGGTCGCAGCTTGGCGCCCATCTCGATGTCGGCCGCCGCTTCGGCACGGAGAATCAGTTCGGTATCCGCTTCAACGGCGCGTACCGCAAGGGCGATGCACCGGTGGAACCGACCGCCGCAGAAATGGGATCGGCGGCGCTCAATCTGGATTATCGCGGCGAACGCGTCCGGGTATCCACGGATGTCTTGCATCAATCGGATCGTGCCAATCCCAGAAACTTTCAGATGCTCGGCATTGGCGACTTCATTCCCAAGGCCCCCGATGTCGGGACGAGTTTCAGCCCCAGTTGGAGCGAGAGCCGGGAGAAAACGACGCAGGCAATGGTGCGAGGCGAAGTCGATATCGCCGAAAATGCGACGGCCTATGCCGCCATCGGCAAGCAGAAATGGGATTTCTCAACCATGGGGCCCCTATTCGTGGTGAACGATTCGAGCGGGAACATGTCCCCATACAACATTTCTAGACACCGATTAAGCCATGATCTGCTGTCTATGCAGGCCGGCCTGAGGGCAACGGAGACGACGGGGCCGGTGAGCCATGCCTTTAGTCTCAACCTGTCGCAGTCCAAGCGGGAGGTCGGCGAATTTTATGCGGACAACACTTATGCCTACACCACGAACCTGTATAACCCAACATTCGGCCCTGCTCCGTCTCTCGCTGATGGTGATCCCAAGAAAGCAAGCGAAACTCGTGTTTCGAGCATCGGCATCGCCGACACATTGTCGATCCTCGACAAGCGAATCCAGTTCACCGCCGGTATCCGCCACCAGAAAGTGAACTCCAACAATTTCGACACGACGACCGGCGCCAAAACCTCAGAATATGACAGCGACGCATGGACCCCAGCGCTAGCGTTGGTCGTCAAGCAATGGGAGAAAGTCTCACTCTACGCCAACTACATTGAAAACCTGCAGGAGGGAAGCACCGTCAGCACGTTTTACCAGAATGCGGGCGAGGTATTTGCGCCCTATGTCAGCAAGCAGTACGAAGCGGGCGCCAAGGTCGATTGGGGCACGATGATGACGACGCTGGCGGCATTCCAGATCGCACAGCCCAGCAAGATATCGATTGCCGATCCCGCTGGCGGGCTTCCGACCCAGGCGTTGGACGGCAAGCAGCGCAATCGCGGAATCGAGCTGAACGCCTATGGCGAACCCATGTCCGGCGTCCGCCTGATGGGCGGACTCACCCTGCTAGACGCACGCCGGACCAAGACCACGGGTGGTCTCAATGACGGCGACAGGGCATTTGGTGTCCCGAAGATCCGGACCGTGCTCGGCGGCGAATGGGATACGTCGTTCCTGCAAGGCCTGACGCTGACCGGCCGCGTCACCCATACTGGCGATCAGGCTACCGACGGCCTGATTAAAGGACTGAAGATTCCATCATGGACGGTTATCGATCTCGGGGCGCGCTATGTCCTCAACTCGGGATGGAACAACAAACCAATCACGGTACGCTTCAATGTTGATAACGTCTTCGGAAAAAACTACTGGGCGACGGCGTACTACGACCTTCTATTTCTCGGCGCGCCGCGCACCTATCGCCTCTCCGCTACGTTTGATTTCTGAGGCGTTGGAGCGTGCGATCAGATAGCTTTCGGCACCGTGACCACGTCACTCTTGCCGCCCGGATCCTGCTGGCAGTTCTGGGCGGCTATGCCTTCTGCTGGGGCGTGATCGCCCTGTGCGCGGCTGTGTCATTTCCGCTGGGGGCGGAGTTCCATGACGGGGAGACGCTGGGTTCTATCCTGGCGCTCCTGCTCTATCCGGGGGCATTCCTGTGGGCCTTCGCGGCCCGCAGCCTCTGGCGGGTGGGCACAGTGCTGGTAGGCGGTGGCGCGCTGATGGCCGCCGCCGCCTCGCTGATCCAGATACGCCTGACCTGACGGGGTAGCCGATGTTCCAGAACTTCCGCCATGCCGCGACCTGGGTGCATACATGGTTCGGCCTCGTGCTGGGCTATGTGCTCATAGTGTGCTTTTTCTTCGGGTCGCTTTCGGTCTTCGACCGCGAGATCGACCGCTGGGCGATTCCAGCGTCGCGCTTTGCGCCACAGCACATGCCCTCGTTCGACAAGGTGCTGCTCCCGGTGTTCGAGCGTATCCAGCCCAACAAGGAGAGCCTTGATCAAGCCCGGGCGCTAGCCGACGGGCCATTGCCCGCGCATTGGGACAGTCCCAAGTCCTGGGAAGCGTTCACCAGCCATCGCGATCCGGTTCTCAACATGTCTGCCCGGTGGAAGACCCCCAACGCTAGGGTGCCCGACGACGTTGTCGGCTATCGCATGATCGACCCGCGCAGTGGCAAGGTACTTGCTGACGAGCAGTTGAAGATCGGCAGCCAGTTCTTCTTTCCGCTGCACTACAACCTGACCCTCAATTACAGTGTCACCGCCAACGGGAGGGACCTTGGCCTCTGGATCGTCGGCGTCGCCGGACTGGTGATGCTGGTGGCGCTCATCTCGGGCGTGGTCATGCACCGCAAGGTCTTCCGCGAGTTTTTCACCTTCCGTCCCACGAAGAACACCCGGCGCAGCGTGCTCGACCTGCACAACATGAGCGGCGTGCTGGCGCTGCCCTTCCACTTCTTTTTCGCCTTCACCGGTTTGCTGATCTTCGCGGGTACCTATTTTCCCGTTACCGACACCCAACTCGAACCGCTGCACGAACTGCATGAGAAGATCGAGGCGCAGGAAACCGGCCTGCCGCATGAACGCTCTGGCGTGGCCGCACCGCTGGCCTCGGTCGATGCTATGGTCGCTGAGGCCAAGCGGCGCTGGGCGGCACGCGACATGGCGGGCGAGGTGGGCTATCTGCAGGTGCACCATGTGGGCAACGCCAACAGCTACGTCAGTATCTTCCGCGCCGGCAGCGACCGCGTGGCGCTGGTGGGCGATGGGATTCACTTCAAGGCGAGCACCGGCGAAGTGCTGCGCGAGGAACCGCCGCCCAGCGTGGTGGGCAGCATCAACGAATTCCTCACCGGCCTGCACCTGCAGCACTTCGAACACTGGCTGCTGCGCTGGCTCTATGTGTTGGGTGGCTTGCTCGGTTGTGTGTGCATTGCCACCGGTTTCATCTTCTTCGTCGAGAAGCGCAAACGGAAGCACGCCGAATCCGGCAGCCAGGGCAGCCGTATCGTCGATGGGCTGGCAGTGACGACGGTGACTGGCATGGTCATCGCCGCGCTCGGCATGCTGGTGGTCAATCGCCTGCTGCCAGCCGATCTTGCCGGCAAAGGAGACTGGGAGAAGCTCGCGTTCTGGGGATTCTGGATCGTGGCGTTGCTGCATGCCTTGGTACGCAGCGCGCCCGTGGCGCAGGCGCGCATGAACCCGGCCTGGCGCGAGCAGTGCTGGGGGATTGCCGTGCTGGCGGTGGCTGCGGTCGGCTTGAACTGGCTGACTACCGGCGACCATCTGTTCAAGACCATGTTCGCCGACCCCTACTGGGCGGTGGCCGGGGTTGATCTCAGCCTGCTGGTCACGGCTGGCCTGGCCGTCTGGTCGGCGCGCAAGCTCGCGCAGCGCGAACAAATCCCCGTGGCGGCGATGACGGCGGAGGTGGCCCATGGCTGAAGCCCTGACGCTATGCCTGGCGGCACTCTTTTCGCTGACCGGCATGGGCTGGCTCGCACTCAGTCTGGAGGTGCATTGGCGGCAGATTTTTGGTCGAAAAGCGGTGTTGACCGCAAGTGCCGCCAATTGGCTGCGCTTGGCCGGCTGGATCGGGCTGCTGCTGGCGGCGATCTGCTGTTTCATCGCCGACCGGCCATCGATGGCGGTGCTGGTCTGGGTCATGCTGCTGGCCGGCGCTGCCACGACGATTGCCCTGCTGCTGGCCTGGCGGGCGCACTGGCTGCGAGTGCTGGTGCTCCGATTTGGCGTCTGAACACGTGCATCCCGTCCCGCTTTCGAACCCGCCGGGCCAGCCAGAGAGGCGTAGCGTACCCAGCCAGCCGAGCGGTGTTTCGGAAGACACATGGGCGATTGATCATCTGCACCGGGCCCGCTTGCGGGTGACCAGCGCACGCATCGAAATCCTGCAGATCATGCTCCACCACCGTGATGAATACCTGCGGCCGGAGGATATAGCCAGGCTGTGGCTGAACCGCAACCCGTTGGCCAGCGTCTCTGCGGCGTACCGGGTCCTGGCGAAGCTGGCAGAAGCCGGCGTGTTGTGCCGGGGCCGTACCCCGGAAGGCAAGGCGGTTTATGCGTTGCCAGCAGCTAAGGGCAACCGCGGTCTCACGCTGCGATTGCCCGATGGCCGGGAGATCGCCCTCGACGATGCCGAGCTTCGCCCACAGATCCGGGCTGCACTGCTGGCCGGGGTGGATGTGTCGACACTGGAGATTTCGATCAGCGGGCAGAAGCGATGAGACAGCACGGCGACCAGGCTATGGGAGGTGGCGCCCGGCGCGGAAATTGATGCTCTGGCAACGGAGGACGGACGAAGGCGATGGAATTGAGACTGCTGCGCTACTTCGTTGCCGTTGCGGAGGAACTGCACTTGGCGCGCGCCGCCGAACGCCTTGGGGTGGAGCAGTCTCCCGTTTCCAGAGCCATGCGCGATCTGGAAGGTTTGCTGGGCGTGCGTCTGTTTGATCGCAGCCGGCGCCGCACCCGCTTGACCTGGGCGGGCCAGGTCTTTCTCGACGAGAGCCGCCGGGTGCTCGCTCAGGTAAACCACGCAAGCCATGCCGCCCGCGCCGCAGCTCGCGGTTGCCGGGATACGCTGCGGGTGGCGGTGAGTGATGGCCTTGGCCAGCCCCATGTCGCCACGCTGTTGGCCGATAGCCGGGAAGAGGAACCGGAACTGGATCTCCGGCTCTGCGAAATGCCGCTGGCCGAGCAGGCCAGAGCACTTCTCGATGGCACGCTCGATGTGGGTTTCGCACTTGCCGACAAGGCCGGCAGCGGCATAGCGACGGCCCCTGTGTGGCAGGATCGACTCTGCCTGGTTCTCCCCGCGCGCCACCCTCTGCTGGGGCTGGCGGAAGTGCCCATCGCCCACGCGCTGAAGTTTCCCCTGGTGCTCTATCACCCGGACAGTGAATCCGAAGGCCATCCTGCCCTGAACCACTTGCTGCAGGCGGCAGAGAGCCAACTCAGGATCGCCGATACCGTCACCACCCTGGGCGCCATGCTGACACTGATCGCTGCCGGCTACGGCATTGGCTTCACCTCCCACGCTATTGCCACCGGCCTCCACCGCCCGGACCTGATCCCCCGCTCCTTGGCCGGCCCACCGATTCTGCTCACGACCTACCTGCTGCGTCGGGAGGGGATGATGTCGGAACCGGTGAGACGGCTGGTGGAGCGGGTGAGGGGTGGCAAAGAGGCGCAATGCTGATGAGATGCTCAGGAAATCGCAGCTTTGCTTTCGAGACGCCGGATGTCTCTACGCATGTTCAACAAAGAACGATGGTCGCTTGGTGTCTTGGGAAAGGTGATGAAACCGACCCCGGCCGGGTGACGAAGCTTGCCATGTCGGCCTGGCTCGAAACGCCACCCGCTCCGTAGCATTTCCTTGATCAGGCGGTTGATGTCCTTGTCGTTGCAGTAGTGCATGAATGATCACCATGGTTGTTGAGCAACCGTGAGGATCGGATTTGTCGGCGATGCGCACCCGACACGTCGCCGAATGTATTTCTCACAAATTCCCGGGGCTGGATTGGGTCATGCCATGTCTTTTCTCGCGCTCCATGAGGTAGACGGCAATTGCGTGTCGGCCGTGATCGATCGCGATCCAGAGAGCGTCGAATCGCTCCAGGGTGCTAGGCGCCATCAGGGTCAGGTCGGGGTCTCCACGATTGTTTCCGGGGTGCTCGACGAGCATCCGGAAAGTCTCGAGGTCCCCGGTCTGCGCAGCGAACAGGGTCGGTGTCCATTCGGCGAGGTGATGAGCTTCCACACGGTAGCGTCGGTTGGCGTCTGCACCGCCGTCTAGCAGGGCTTGGATCACGGCACGGTGATTGGCCGATGGACGGATCATATGATCGAGGAGGGCGTCGAAGATTTGGCGATGCCGTTCAGAGGCGTTCTTCAGGTCGTAGAAGCGCTGCCGTATTCTCGCAAGGTCTATATCGAGCGCGGCTCCTTCCCTGGCGTCATAGGAATCCACACGCGTCTTGCCAGAGACATAGGCTTGTTCCTGAGTTGGGTCATCCCGGTGAAGGCTGCCATGGAGAAGTACCATCGCATAACAAAGCGCCGAGGAGAGATAGTCACTGGCCTGTTCGACATCGGCGCCAAGCTCAATCAATCTAGTCACTGCAGGTGCATTGGCCATTTCGATGGCAATTTTCAGTGGCGTTTCGCGCTTTGTTGAGGCAGGCCGATTGACCGTCTCCTGCGATAGCTTGAGGCTCAGCAGATATTCCATGATGAGCGTGTCTTGTCGATCACAGGCGCGACGCATGGCGTAGGACAGTGGCCCCTCTCCGGATTCCGGAATGAAGTCATTCGGGTCGCCACCGGCGGCGAGCAACTGTTTGACGTCATCCAGAGTGCCCTCCTGAATCGCGACCATCAGGGGCGTTCGGCGTGTTCTGCCTTCGGCGTACTTGGTCTTTTGATTGGGGTTGGCGAGGTGCTTGTTGCCAAGATTGAAGGCATCGTCAGCGCTCCGGATTTCCACGCGGGGAGGGATTCGATCCTTCGCCTTCTGCGGGGCAAACATCTGTTCGAAGCCAAAGGCGATACGGCGCAGTTCCTGGGTATCCAATGGGCGTTTCGGGCGCTGGTTCAGGCCAAGCATGAACGTTTTGTCCCAGTAGCCATTGGCCGCGTCCTTATCTCCGACGCCAACTGCGTACAGCAATGCTTCATTCAGGATCGGGTGTTGATTCTGCCCGGCTTGCCACCATGCGCCGGAAGCTGCTTTGGCGTAGAGGTCGAGGGCGGCCTCCTTCTTGCCCAGCAGCGCTGCGTTCCGCGCGGCAAACCAAGCGTGGATGTAGCGATAGGCGGACTGCAAGCCGGGATCGGCCCGCTCGATCAGGCCCAGAAGCTGATCGAGTCTTTCTTGAAGAGCCTTCTTGTCATGTCCCTTGGTCGAAAACATCATCTGAATCGTATCGAGCAGCGGGATTATCTGGCGACGCAGCGGAACATCGCCTGCGCGGTGGCTCGCCTGGCTGATGGCGCGCAAGGTGTCTTCGAGCCCCCATGGTTGTTGGCTCCGCAGACTCAAGTTGCGCTTCACGACATCCCGCAACTCGGTCGATAGCGATTGGTAGGCGCAGGCCAGCAGGAGCCATCCCGACAGGAGAGGAATCTCCGGCGCCGACGCGTCCTTGCCGATCGCCGCCGCAACCTTGGGTGCATAGGGCCAACCAAGCTTGCCCACGGGTTCCCCAGCAAGCCAGCGCTCCATCGTTCTCGGGTCGGCATCGAGTTCGTTTCCCAGATTCGTCAGCAGCTTCTCTTCGGGTACTTTGGTGTGATGCGAAGCGAAGGCCAGCCAGGCTTTGAACGGCGAGGAGCCCCACTGTTCGAAATCTGGAGCGGCTCTCCTGCTGGCTGCAAGGGTGAGGAAGCCGGCAAGCATCGGCGCCGTGAAGTGCTGTGAGATCAGCCTTTGCCCCTCGGCGGTGCTCAGCGGGGTGACGTCCAGGTTCTGAGCCAATCCTTGCAGCGCCTCGGCGGTCCGAAACCAAGCGTAGCGGAAGGTTTCTGCCCAGTCTTTGCCACAATCAAGAGCGAGTGCGTTCGAACAGACATCTTCGATGGATTGCAGTCTGTCGAACCTGCTGCCCCGGCGTTCGTCGTCCTCATTGGCCAGGTCATCAAGATCCTTGTCTTGCCCAATCAGCACGAGGTGGGGCCGATAGCCCGCAGCTTTGATCAGGGCTCTGAGAAGATCGCCCAGGCGGGGGATAATGGTGTCTTTGCTCATGTTTATCAGGGCGGGAATTACCCGCCCCCTCCCTGATTAGCGCTTGCCACCCTTTGCCGCCGCACGTTGTGCGCGAGCGGCAAAGCTAGCCTTGGACACTCCGCCCGCCTTGGCGGTCGCGCTCTGGATACGCGCGGCAGCGGTCTGGGTCATCGGGGCGGCCGGAGCCTTGGGAGCAGAAGTCTTGGTCGTCATTGTCATTCCTTTCGAATAGAGTAGTGCCAAATCGGCACACCGTCATCTTGAGGAAAGGGCCTCCAGGGCTCACGACACGGCACCGAAGGAAGTTCTGATTTTTATGCTGGGGCGGTTTGTAGCGGCCTGCCTGCAGTGTCGGGAAATTGACGGACCGGATATTCAAGTCCACAATCGAGTCCATACCCTGTCAATCAGGGTTGTGGAAAATGGTATTTATCAACGGGTTAGGAAACCGGTAACGTTCCCTTCGCCCGCTCCAAAAACTTTCAGTTTTCTGGCTCGCTTCCTCCGGTCTACCAAATCAAATCGACTATTCGTTAGCTCAGAGAAAACTCTTTCCTCTGCTGCCGAACTTTTGACGCTTTGCGCTTGTCTCTCTAGAACTATTACAACTCGGAGACAAACCAATGCCAAATCGCGCGGTACTAAAAGTCATTGAAAACCGTGATTTACTGACGGTCACCCCTGATATGAATGTTCGTGCTGTGGCCAGCCAGATGAAACAGTGCAAGGTCGCTGCGCTGCTGGTGGTTGATCAACGCGATGGGAAACTCATCGGGATTTGTACTGAACGGGATCTGACTTTCAAGGTTCTGGCTGAAGGTCTGGATATTAATTCGACGCTGGTTGGCTCGGTGATGACTGCCGATCCGCAAAGCATCGGGCCGGACAAGCCTTTCGGCCATGCCTTGCACATGATGTTCGAAGGCGGCTTCCGCCATATGCCGGTGATCGATTCAGACGGCCGGCCGCTGGGGGTGATCTCTTCCCGTGACGCGCTGGGTCTGGAAGTAACCCATTTCGGCAGCGAACTTGAACAGCGCGAGACGCTGACTGAAATTCTCTGATTTCTTGCTGGTTTTGGCTTGGTGCGTAGGGCACGCATCAAGCCCGTTGTTTTCCGGCGTGGCCAAGCTTGTTCCGGCCGCTTTTGCCCGATGAGCCGGAAATTAGAGCCGGTTCAGCCCAGCAGATTGCGTTGATCGAGAAATTTTTCGAGAATTTCCAGTCGAACGAGCGGGTCTTCCAGTTCCAGCAGTTTTTGTTTTGCCAGATTGTTGATCGGTAGCACTTCGGTAATCCGGTAGCCGACCCACTCCGCGTCGTCATATTGATGCGGTTCTGGAATCCGCTCAGTCCCCAGATCCCTGACGACGCGCTCAAGCAGAGGAAGCAGGCATTTGCGCTCCGATGGCAGCGCTATCGGCATGGCTTCGGCGAGAATCTCTACCGAGGCTTGAAGCAGGTTGCCCGGGTCAGTTTTGGCCTCCATGATGCGAAAGCGTCGCCCGCCCTTGGCCGTGATCATCAGAATGCCGAGTTGTTCCATCTCCCAATTGCCAATCGTCGCGATGGTGCCGACCATGTGCGGTTCGGCGGCAAGCCCGGTTTCGCCGCCATTGGCGATCAGGCAGATACCGAATGGGCTGTTTTCCCGCATGCAGGTGGCGGCCATGTCGAGGTAGCGCTGCTCGAATATTTTCAGGGGCAAAACCCCGCCGGGGAAAAATACGGTATCGAGCGGGAAGATGGGAATGTTCAGGGTATTCACCGTAGCTCCCGTCGGTGAGCGGACGAAATCGAACCAGCCCATCACGCGCCCCAGCGCTGCATCAGCGTGTGCGGAATCCTGATCTGGTCGAGGATGCGAGCGACGACGAAATCGACAATATCCTGCACGGTTTTTGGGTGATGGTAGAAGCCGGGGCTGGGTGGCAGGATGACGGCACCGGCCCGTGACAGGCGCAGCATGTTTTCGAGGTGGATGGCCGAGAAGGGCGTTTCACGTGGAACCAGCACCAATTTGCGGCCTTCCTTGAGGACGACATCGGCGGCACGTTCGATTAACTTGTCGGCCAATCCCTGGGCAATGGCGGCCATGGTGCCCATCGAGCAGGGGCAAATGACCATTGCGTCGGGTGGGTTGGAGCCGGAGGCAACCGGGGCAAACCATTCTTCGCGACCGAAAACCAGCAGTTTTTCCGGGTTGACCGCAGGATAGCGCGCCAGTAAGGCGGCTTTGGCTTCGGCCGGGCGGGAGGGGAGTTCGAAATCCATTTCCTGCTTGGCAACAATCTGCGAGGCTTGCGAATAGAGCAGCTGCACCGTGCAGCCGGCGGCGAGCAGGCATTCCAGCAGGCGCAGGCCGTAGGGCATGCCGGAGGCACCGGTGAGCGCAAGGCAGATGGTCTTAGACATGAGGGCTTTCCGGGGGCGCGGGTTCAGCCAGCAGTTTAGCTGCGATCAGGCCGTTGATGGTGCCAAAGACCAGCGCCGCCGCGGCAAAAATCGGTGTCAGCAAAAAGACGCCATCGTGCGGAATCAGCCAGACGCGGGCGAGCAGTAATTGCCCGCCAATATGGGCAAAGGCGGCGAGGATGCTCAGGCTGACCGGGCCGAACCAGCGCACAGGCAGATGGCGGGTGAGGCCCAGTGTCAGCAGACTGAGCGTGCTGCCGGCCAGGGAGAGGAAAAAGCCGGGCGCGAGGAAAAAACCGAGGAGCAGACTGCCAGCCAGGATGCGCAAACCGCTGACCCAGACGGCGGTGGCCCAGCCATAACGCGCTAGAACCACCAGTGTGACGATATTGGCCAGCCCCGGTTTGACGCCCGGCAAGGGCGAGGGAATGGCGGCATCGACCAGCGACAGCCCGACCGCCACGGTGGTCAGCCAGGCGACCCGCCGGTCTTCATCGGTGACGGTGAGTTCAATAACTGATTGAGTCATAAATCTTGGTTCGTCCCGCGATCTGCACACTGACCCGGTTGGGGGCGCAGATAGCGATCTCGCCGGGGCGCATCAGCCAGCCCTGGCGAACGCAATATTGGCGCGGCCCAGGGTCGCTGATGACGCGGGCGCGGCCGGGTTCGACGGCGATCAGTGTTGTGCCCAGCGGGCCGCTCACTTCAAATTGACGTTTGCTGCGCAAATCAACCTCGGCAAAGACCTTGCCCTCTTGTCGAATGATTGCCCGGTCAGCCATCCCGCCTTGCCAGAAGGTCGGGATGCTGACGCCGACCAGCACAGCGCTGGCGACCATGATCAGCCAGTCGCCCGGCCGGATCAGCGCCAGCCAGTGCATCACCCGCCAGCGAGGGTGCGGTGACGAACCAGCACGCGGGCCTGGTTGCGGAATTCGGCGGCCAGCCATTCGGCGATATAGACCGACCGGTGCTGGCCGCCGGTGCAGCCGATGGCGACTGTCAGATAGTTGCGGTTGTCGCGGATGTAGCAGGGTAGCCAGGTGGCGACAAAGCGGGCGATGTCGTCACGCATCCGGCAGACTTCGGCCTCGGCTTCGAGGAAGTCGATGACCGGTTTGTCCTTGCCAGTCTGCAGGCGCAGGGCGGGGTCGTAATGGGGGTTGGGCAGGCAGCGCACGTCAAACACAAGGTCGGCATCAAGCGGCAGCCCATGTTTGAAGCCGAAGGACTCGAACATCAAGGTCAGCCCCTGGCCCGGCTCGGCCTCAATGAACTGGCGGACCCACTCGCGCAGGGCGTTGGCTTTCAGGCCGCTGGTATCGATGCGATGGCCCAGGCCGGAGATGGGTTCAAGCAACAGACGTTCACTGCGGATAGCTTCATCCAGCGATTGCCCGGCGCTGGCCATTGGGTGCCGGCGGCGGGATTCGGAATAGCGTTTGAGCAGTGTTTCTTCATTCGAGTGCAGAAACAGGAAGGTTGGGCGCACGCCATCTTCGGCGAGCAGCTTCAGTTTGCCGGGAAGGAGCTCGATCCCGTGACCGGAGCGTGCGTCGACGGCAACGGCAACCTTGCTGATTGCCTCTTCTTTGAGCATGCGGACGAGTAAAGTCAGCATCGCGACCGGTAGGTTGTCGACGCAGTAGTAGCCTGCGTCTTCAAGGAGGTGGAGGGCGACGGACTTGCCGGAGCCGGAGAGACCGCTAATGAGAATGAGTTCCATGAGTTGCAGCATAATGAAGGCGGCGCGCCCCGGCAAGCCGCGGCATAATTCAATTAAACAAGGAGACGCCCATGCCCTCGACCCTTTCCCTGCTGGATTTACCCTTTCTCGCCGAATTGACCGCGCAACGGCGCGATATTCATGCCCATCCCGAGCTGGCTTTCAGTGAGGATCGCACGGCCGATCTGGTTGCCCGCGAGCTGGAGCGCTACGGTCTGGAGGTCCATCGCGGCCTTGCCAAAACGGGCGTGGTCGGCGTGCTTCGGGCAGGCACTTCATCGCGGATGATTGGCCTGCGCGCCGACATGGACGCCTTGCCGCTGGCCGAGATGAACGAGTTTCCGCACCACTCGCGCCATGCCGGCAAGATGCACGCCTGCGGCCACGACGGCCATACCGCGATGCTGCTCGGTGCGGCGCGCTATTGCGCCAGTCACCCCGATTTTGACGGGATTGCCGTTTTCATCTTCCAGCCGGCCGAGGAATCGGAAGGTGGCGCGGCGGTGATGATCGAGGACGGTTTGTTCGAGCGTTTTCCGGTCGAAACTGTGTTTGGCCTGCACAATTGGCCGGGTATTCCTGTGGGTGAAATGGCGGTGATGCCGGGGCCGGTCATGGCTGGCACCTGCGCTTTTGAAATCACCATTCGCGGTCATGGCTGCCATGCCGCGATGCCGCATCAGGGGGTCGATTCCATCGTCGCCGGGGCTCAACTAGTCCAAGCTTTGCAAACGGTGGTCAGCCGCAACCTGCATCCTTGCGAATCGGCGGTGGTCAGCGTGACCCAGTTTCATGCCGGCGAGGCGTGGAACATTATCCCGGAAGAGGTGGTTTTGCGCGGCACGATCCGCAGCTTCAAGTCAGAAGTGCAGGAGACGGTCGAGCGCGCCATCGAGCGTTTGTGCAGCGGCATTGCGGCGGCAAACGGGGCGCAGATCGGGGTTCATTTCGACCACCGCTACCCGGCTACGGTCAACAGCGTTTCCGAGGCAAATTTCTGTCGTGAGGTTGCGGCTGAAGTGTTTGGGCGAGAGCGTGTGCTCACTGACGTACTGCCGTCGATGGGTGCTGAGGACTTTTCCTACATGCTGCGGGAGAAGCCGGGCTGCTACGTCTGGCTGGGCAACGGGCCGGGGACGGGCGGTTGCACTTTGCATAACCCGCATTACGACTTCAATGACGAGTTGCTGACACTTGGGGTCAGTTACTGGGTCAATCTGCTGCGCCGGGCTTTGCCGAAAGCCTGACGGGCTGGATTCGTTCAGGCCGCGTTTTTATCGACAATGCTGAGTGCCGGTCGTTCGCCAACGCCTTTTCTCAGTGTCAGATAGCGCAGGCAGGAAACGCGGAGAAATGAGGCGAAGTTTTCGATTTCGCCGCGATATTCCAGCAACTCATCGTAGAGCTTGGTGATCAGCTGATTGGTCGTGTAGCCATCGGTGGCGGCGAGTTCGGCCAGGATGTCCCAGAACAGGTTTTCCAGGCGGATTTTGGTAACGCAGCCGTGGATGCGCAGCGAACGGGCGCGCGATTCGTAGAGGATCGGGTCGGCCTTGACGTAGATTTCGCACATGGATTTCTCCCGCTGCCAAAACGGGGCGACGCCATGCCGCCCCGGGTGAGATTAAAGTTCGATTCGCGTGCCCAATACTTGCAGGAATTTGGCGAGCCAGTCGGGATGCGCCGGCCAGGCCGGGGCAGTGACGAGATTGCCGTCTACGTGGGCTTGATCGACCGGAATGTCGGCGTAGCTGCCGCCGGCCAGTTTTACTTCGGGGGCGCAGGCCGGGTAGGCGCTGCAGGAGCGCCCGGCCAACACGCCGGCGGCGCTGAGGAGTTGAGCACCATGGCAGACGGCGGCGATGGGTTTGTTGGCGCTGGCGAAGTGCTGGACCGCGGCAATGACCTTGGGGTTGAGGCGCAGGTATTCCGGGGCGCGGCCACCGGGGATGAGCAGTGCGTCGTAGGATGCGACGTCAATTTCGTCGAAGGTCGCGTTCAGCGTGAAGTTGTGGCCGGGCTTTTCCGAGTAGGTCTGGTCACCTTCAAAATCGTGGATTGCCGTGCGAACCTGTTCGCCGGCTTTTTTGCCTGGGCAGGCGGCGTGTACCGTGTGGCCGACCATCAATAGCGCCTGAAAGGGCACCATCGTTTCGTAATCCTCGGTGTAGTCGCCGGTCAGCATCAAAATCTTCTTTGCAGCCATGTTTGTCTCCTGGTGGGTTTGTGGTGTGGCGAGGACATTCTGGGCAAAGAAGCGGGCGGCCGGGTAGCAGTCCGCTGCTACTGCCAGGAATATTTCCAGAAACGTTCCCGAAAATCACCCACCGGCGAGCAGCCAGCCGTCTTCACGGCGCAGGGCATTGACCAGCAGGAGTTCGCGTTCGATCCGGGCGGTCAGTTGCTCGTTGGGCAGATCGAGGTAGCGGATATTCACATCGGCGGCGAAGGGCAGGCTGAGGATGAAGGCGGGGAAGTCGGCCTGCGGCAGGCGGCGTTTTTCCATCATGGCAAACGAGACGATGACCTTGATGGCGTGCCAGGCCAGCTTGTCGATGTCGGCTGTGAAGGTGTCGAGGCGGCGGAAAGCACGCTCAAAAGCCAGGTCGACCGCAGCAAACGGGCTGCCGTGGCCGGGAATGACGATGTCGATCGGTAGCTTGGCCAACATTTCCAGCGTCGCACGCGTGCTGTTCAAGCCGTCGGCTTCGCCGAGCAGTTCCGGGAAGATGACGCCGAAACCGTTTTCCCAGAGGGCGTCGCCGGAGATCAGAATGCGCTTTTCCGGGTTGTAGTAGCCGAGCGCTTCCATGTCGTGACCGGGGACGGCCAGGGTTTGCCAGTTGAGCCCACCCATTTCAATTTCGTTATTGGCACCGAGCAGGCTGTCGTGCTGAAAACGGGCCGATTGCTGGCCGAGCGGCGAGAGGAGCAGGGCGTTTTCATCCCAGTCGGCAATTGCGGCATGGAGGCCGGCGGGGACAATGATTTCGCAGCCGTAAGCAGACTTCAAGGCGGCATTGCCCCCGATATGGTCCGAGTGCGAGTGGGTGTTGATCAGCCGTTTGAGGCGTCGCCCGTCCAGCGTTTTGCCGACCAGCGCGACGGTCTGAGTGGCGTGCGTGACGTAGCCGCTATCAACCAGCGTGGCATTTTCACCCTCAAGAAACAGGATGTTGTTGGCTGACAGCCAGCCGCGCTCGAGAACGTGGATCGAGGCTGGGAGTTGCAGACTCATTCCGGCGAGTCCGGATCGGTACGGGTATTGGTTGGTTGGCTTGAGCGCTGGACTGCTTCCGCCACGATTTCCGGGGCGCCCAGCGGCGGCCGGCCGCAGCCCAGGCAGTAGCCGGAATCGGGGTCGGCCATGCAGATGCCGACGCAGATATATTGCTCTTCGTCCTGATTTTCCATAGCGGCTTACCTTGCGCCAGCGCTGGGCAAGGGGCTGCCCGGATACGCCTGTGCCATTCGGCGTGTGGTGATGGCCGCCAGAATATGGGCGCGAGTCGTGTCGTCGGTCTTTGACCAGACGGTGATTTCGTCGATGGTGCGGAAGCAGCCGGTACACAGGCCGCTGGGGGCATCCATCTGACAAATATTGATGCAGGGAGAGGGGATCATTGAGTTAGATGAGCATGAATCGGTGTTGTTGATCGCGAACCATTTCAACCGCTTCGAGGGCTTCGTCGCGGTTGATTCGGGCAAGCATGGCGAGATGCTGACGCTTATCGCGGGCAGTTAGTTCCGGAAAGTTCAGGGTATGTACATTGACATCATCGCTGGCCTGATCCCGAACAATGCCCAGCCGGTCCACCGTGATGCTGACCGGCGATAGATGCAGCGCCGGCTCCGGGGCGGCCAGAAACTCGGCCAGCGCCTCAAGCAATTGTTCCGGCATCAGCGATTCACTGCTTTGATGCAGGCGGGCATCAAGCTCGGCGAGGTGACGGCTTCCGACGGCGTATTCCTGTCCCGGGGTCGTGCCGCGCAGGACGGAGAGATGCGCCCGTTGAATCGACACATCCGAGCGCAGGCCCTGGCGTTCCAGACGCAGCGATTCGACGTGATTGTGAAAGGTATGGAGCAGGCTCTCCAATGCTTTACAGCGCAGCTTGTCGTGCGTTAATCCAAGTTGGCAGCAGGGTTCGACCAGCGTTTGCCCCGAAAAATACACCACCAGTTGCGGCACATCGTTCTGGATGACGTCGCCCTGCTGCTCCATGCCCAGTTGCTTCTTGTGTTCGCGGCGAGCCGCAAACAGGGCGTAGAAATGGTCACTTTCCCAACTGCAGGGCTCGGCCAGAAAGTCACGCACCGCCTGGCTACGGCCGAGCATCTGATCAATATCCTCAGCCGTGGCAAACAGGGCATGGACCAGCGGGTCGTTGGCAAAGGCCTGGCGATTGATCTCGATCGGGCCGGGCAGGGCGGCAACCAGTCCGTCGCAATAACCCAGTGCGTGTTGCAGTGGAAACGCCAGTTTTTTCTCGAAATTGGGTGCCATTCGGAGCACCGGGTCGACCAGTTCGGCGACGCGATCCAGCGCTTGAGCAAGCGCCGGATCGATCGGGGCGTTGGGCTTCAGGAAATCAACAACGGCGGAAATTAAGCTCATGCATTGGCTTTGGCGCAGAGAGCCCGGCCAGCCTTGGCGCCATTCGGGCGGTTGAGGGCACTGGAAATCCAGTCGCCGATACTTGCCAGTGTAGCCAGATCGATCCCGGTTTCAATCCCCAAACCCTGCATTAAATAAACCACATCTTCCGTTGCGACATTGCCCGAGGCGCCCTGGGCGTAGGGGCAACCGCCGAGCCCGGCGATCGAGCTGTCGAAAATCGCCATCCCCATTTGCACGGAGGCGTAGATGTTGGCGATCGCCATGCCGTAGGTGTCGTGGTAGTGGCCGGCCAGTTTTTCGATGGGAATTTGCTGGGCGCAAGCCTCGATCAGCCGCTGGATCGAGGACGGGTTGCCGACGCCGATGGTGTCGCCGAGCGAGACTTCGTAACAGCCCATATCGAACAGGGTTTTGGCGACGCGGGCGGCCTGCTCGGGCGAAATTGCACCCTCATAAGGGCAGCCGACAACGCAGGAAACGTAGCCGCGCACCTTGATTTCGAGCGAAGAAGCGACCGAAAGGATAGGCTCAAAGCGTTTCAGGCTCTCGGCAATCGAACAATTGATGTTTTTGCGCAAAAATGGCCACTTCGCTGGCGCCAGCCTGAATCGCCGAATCAAAACCCTGCAAATTTGGCGTTAAAACCGGGTAGACCGCAGCAGGATGCCTTTTGATGCCTAGCATGACGGCCGCGTTGTCCGCCATCTGCGGCACCCACTTCGGTGAGACAAAGGAAGTCGCCTCTATGACGCGCACACCGGCATCTGCCAGCCGGTTGATCAATTCGATCTTGGTTTCGGTCGGCACGACTTCCTTTTCATTCTGCAAGCCGTCTCGCGGGCCGACTTCGACGATTTTTACATGGGATGGAAGGGTCATGGATGCCTCACTGAGTTTTGCTGCACAACAGTACTGCAGGTAGTCATCTTGTCACCCAGCCGCCGCAAACCGGAAAAACCTGTCCGACAAAACAGTTGGCCGAATCGCTGCACAAGTAAGCCGCGAATTCCGCATCTTCATCCGCACCAACCAGACGGCCAAGCGGAACCTCGCGTTTCAGGCGTTCCTGAAAACGCGGATTGGCCTGAACATCCGCCGGAAAATAAGTCGGATTATCAACAAAGTTTTGCGCAATGGCATTTACCTGCACATTATGCGATGCAACCTCGACACCAATCGCTTGCACATAGGCAAGCTGGGCGCCCCGCGCAGCGCTGTAGGTCGAAGCGCGCTTTATCCCGCGCAGCGCCGACGCGCTGCCCATCACCAGAATCTTGCCGGCGCGGCGCGCGATCATGTCGGGCAGCACGGCCCGGCAGAGGCGGGCCAGCGGATGGACGAGGACAGCGAACGCATCGTGCCACTCATCCTCGGATACTTCGGTAGCGGCAGTCGTCGGTGCCGGCATAGCGAGATTGGCGACCAGCACATCGATCTTGCCAGTAGCGGTGACGAGTTCAGCCGGTGCATCGGCCGCAAGCAGGGGCGAGGTATCGGCAATGACTGTCGCACCTTGTCGTGCAAAGACCTCGCACAGTACCGGCCCCATGAACTGATCGGCATGGGTGATCAGAACGCGTTTGCCTGCAAGCTTTTGATCTGACATCGGAACACCTCCTGTGACTGGTGTGGAAAATTTCTGTTGGGTGATCTCTGTTTATTTATCACTGTCGAATTCAACCAGCGCCGCGCCATCGCTGACCTGTTCGCCAGCGGCGTAGCAGAATGCCTTGATGGTGCCCGCGGTGGGGGCGGTGATGGTGTGTTCCATTTTCATTGCCTCCAGAATCAGCAGCGGTGCGCCTTTGTCCACCTTTTGGCCGGGCTGGGCGAGCAGGGCGACGACTTTGCCGGGCATCGGGGCGGTCAGGCCACCGCCTTGGGCACCACCGGCTTCGACCAGATGCAGTGGGTCGTCACGGAGCAGGATCGAGGTGGTGCCATGCAAAAAGACGTGTCTTTTGTCGTCGACCGCAACAACGCTGGCGATGAGCCGGCGATCGTCGAGTTCGACAGCAAACTGGTCGCCATTGAGCTTCTTGCCCCGTGCCAGGGTGCTTTCGCCATTCAGGGTGATGACCCAGTGATCGCGCTGATAGCGGACTTGGGCTTCAACCAGGCTTTCGCCATCGCGGAAGCCGATGGTGCGGGCCGCCGAGAGGTTCATCCGCCAGCCGTCGCGGGCGTGCCAGGGCGACCAGGGATCGCCGCTGGTTTTGGCGGCGAGCTTGGCCTGGTGATCCTCCCAAAGCAGTTCGCCGACGGTGGCGACCAGTAGCGCATCGCGCGGCACGGCCTGGGCGGCGGGGAAAAGGAAGTCCTTCTGGCGTTCGATCAGCCCGGTATCGAGGTCGGCACCGGCAAAGGCCGGGCAGGCGACGAGGCGGGAGAGGAAATCGATGTTGGTGGTGACGCCGGCTACCTGATAGTCAGCCAGCGCCTTGCGCATGCGGGCCAATGCGGCATCGCGATGCTCGTCCCAGACGATCAGCTTGGCGATCATCGGGTCGTAGAACGGGGTGATTTCGTCGCCTTCCTCGACGCCGGTATCGACCCGAACATTGATGCTTTCGGCCGGCGGGGCCAGACGGATCAGCGTGCCGGTCGAGGGCAGGAAACCCTTGCTGGCATCCTCGGCGTAAATCCGCGCTTCCAGCGCATGGCCGCGAATCTGCAGTTGCTCCTGGGCCAGCGGCAAGGGCTGGCCGGCGGCAACACGTAATTGCCATTCGACCAGATCCTGCCCGCTGATCATTTCGGTGACCGGATGTTCGACCTGCAGGCGGGTATTCATTTCCATGAAATAGAACGAGCCGTCCTGATTGGCGATGAACTCCACGGTACCGGCACCAACGTAACCGACCGCTTTGGCGGCGGCGACGGCGGCTTCGCCCATTTGGCGGCGGCGTTCTGGCGTCATGCCGGGAGCAGGGGCTTCTTCCAGCACCTTCTGGTGACGGCGCTGCACCGAGCAGTCGCGCTCGAAGAGGTAAACGTAGTGGCCCTGTTTGTCACCAAAGAGCTGGATCTCGATGTGGCGCGGCTGGGTGATGTATTTCTCGATCAGCACATGTTCGTTGCCGAAACTGGCGGCGGCTTCGCGCTTGCAGGAGGCCAGCGCGTCGGGGAAATCCTCGCTGCGTTCCACCAACCGCATACCTTTGCCACCACCACCGGCCGCTGCTTTGATGAGTGCCGGGTAGCCAATCTGGTCGGCTTCGTTGTGGAGCAGGGCCGGCGTCTGGTCGTCTCCGTGGTAGCCGGGGGTGAGTGGTACGGCGGCCTTGCCCATCAGTTTCTTGGCTTCGGATTTGGAACCCATGGCGCGGATGGCCGAGGCCGGCGGGCCGATGAAGGTGATGCCGCTGGCGGCGCAGGCATCGGCGAAGTCGGCATTTTCGGAGAGAAAGCCGTAGCCGGGATGCACCGCCTGGGCGCCCGTACGCTTGCAGGCATCGAGAATTTTGTCGGCGACCAGATAGGACTCACGGGCAGCGGCCGGGCCGAGCAGCACGGCTTCGTCGGCGAGGCGGACGTGGCGGGCGTTGGCATCGGCTTCGGAATAAACGGCGACGGTGCGGATGCCCATGCGGCGGGCGGTTTTGATCACCCGGCAGGCGATCTCGCCGCGGTTTGCGATAAGGATCTTGTTGAACATGCTTATTCCCCAATCCAGTTGGGCTGACGTTTGTCGAGGAAGGCAGCGATGCCTTCGCGGGCTTCCGGGGTGGCGCGGAGGTGGGCGATGCGATGGGCGGTGTCTTCGATCAGAACGTCGTTGATCGGGTGATTATTGACGGCGCGGATCAGTCCCTTGGCAGCGGTCTGGGCGAGCGGGCCGCCCTGGAGCAAGGCGCTGACGATTTCCTGCACCTTGGCATCCAGCTCTTCCGGCTCGACGACTTCGTGGATGAGAGCGATTTCGCGGGCGCGGGTGGCGTCGATGCGTTCGGCTGACTGGAAGTAACGGCTGGCCTGACGGGGCCCGATGGCGCGCAGCACGTAGGGCGAAATGGCTGATGGGATGATGCCGAATTTGACTTCGGAGGTAGCGAAAACGGCTTTGGTCGAGGCGATGGCGATGTCGCAGGCGGCAGCGAGGCCCATGCCGCCACCGAGCGCGGCGCCCTGGATACGGGCGATGGTCGGTTTCTGCATCTCGGCTAGCGTGCGCAGCATTCTGGCCAGGGCACGGGCGTCGTTCAGGTTGTCGTCCAGGCCGTTGTTGGCGGCGCGCTTCATCCAGTTGAGGTCGGCGCCGGCGGAGAAGCTCTTGCCCCGTCCGGCGAGGATGACGACGCGGATATCGTTATCTTCATCGAGGGCGATGCAGGCGGCGGTGAGTTCGGCGATGAGGATTTCGTCGAAGGCGTTGTGGAGATCGGGGCGGTTCATCCAGATCGTTGCGACCGGGCCGGTGAGTTCGATTTGCAGTGCTTGAAAGGGCATGGTTTGTCTCCGAGGATTTTTTATTTATTGGTTTGGGGATGCTGGATTTTGACGGGGGTTTTCCCGCCCTTTATGGTCCGCAGGAAGGTCTTCCTTGTGGCAAGGGGATGGGTGTTTGTTCGCTTCGTTTAGCTGTGTTTTCCGCGCTTGAGGCGCGGGCGTACTTTCTTTTGCTTCGCCAAAAGAAAGTAGCCAAAGAAAAGGCGACCCGTGGGTCGGTGCCGGCTACGCCGGTTCCTTGCGCTACTCGGTGAGCCGGGCGACTCGCTAAACTCGCCTGCGGCTCAGACAACGCGAGTCGAAGGCCCCCGGCCCCCCTGCGTTGCTCAGCACCTCTCAAGGGGCCCAGAGAAACGACCCGTGTTGAAACAGTGGCGCCGTAATTTTGGAGGCGGCAATTTATCGGTTGCCTGGATTCCCGCCTGCGCGGGAATGACGGGGATTGGGCGTGCGTTGGAGGGTGAAGCTTCGTCTTTGCTTTTGGTCTTTTTCCGGTTGACCGCAGGAATGTATTTTTTGGCGCTCATCAGTTGAGCGTGGACGCCCTTCGGGTCCCCTTGAAAGGCGCTGAGCAACGCAGGCGGACCGGGGGCCGTCGGCTTGCCTTGTCTGAGCCGCAGGCGAGTTCAGGCAAGCCGCCCGGTGCGCCGAGTAGCGCAAGGAACCCCGAAGGGGCGCCGACCTTGGGGTCGCCTTTTCTTTGGCTACTTTCTTTTGGCGAAGCAAAAGAAAGTACGCCCGCCAGCAAGGCGGAACCCCAAGCCCAATCAAGGGAAAGCCCACAAGCATCTCGCCATTACATCCGAAAAATACCAAACTTCGTCTCTTCCGCCGGCGCATTCATCGAAGCCGACAGCCCCAAACCCAGCACCCGCCGCGTATCGGCCGGATCGATAATCCCGTCATCCCACAGCCGTGCCGAGGCGTAATACGGATGCCCCTGCGTTTCGTACTGCTCGCGAATCGGCGCCTTGAAGGCCGCTTCTTCCTCGGCCGTCCAGGTCTTCCCGGCTGCTTCCATGCCATCCCGTTTGACGGTCGCCAGCACGCCGGCTGCCTGGTCGCCGCCCATTACCGAAATCCGGGCATTCGGCCACATCCACAAAAAGCGCGGCGAATAGGCACGGCCGCACATGCCGTAGTTGCCGGCGCCGAAGCTGCCGCCGATAACCACCGTGAATTTCGGCACCTTGGCGGTGGCAACTGCCGTCACCATCTTCGCCCCGTCGCGGGCGATGCCGCCGTTTTCGTATTTGCGGCCGACCATGAAGCCGGTGATGTTCTGCAGGAAAACCAGCGGAATACCGCGCTGGGCACACAATTCGATGAAATGGGCGCCTTTCAGGGCCGATTCGCTGAACAGAATGCCGTTGTTGGCGACGATTCCCACTGGATAGCCGTAAATCCGCGCAAAGCCGCAAACCAGCGTCGTGCCGTAGCGTGCCTTGAATTCGTCGAAATCGGAATCATCGACGATGCGGGCGATGATCTCGCGCACGTCGAACGGTTTCTTGCTGTCGGTCGGGATGACGCCGTACAACTCTGCGGCGGCGTAACGCGGTTCGACGGCTGCGGTCAACGTTACCGGCGGGGCTTTTTTCCAGTTCAGATTCTTGACGATGCGGCGGGCGATGGCCAGCGCATGCGCGTCGTTTTCAGCCAGATGATCGACGACCCCGGAGATCCGGGTATGGACATCGGCGCCGCCGAGGTCTTCGGCGGTCACCACTTCGCCGGTCGCCGCCTTGACCAGCGGCGGGCCGCCCAAAAAGATCGTGCCCTGATTCTTGACGATGATCGACTCGTCGCACATCGCCGGCACGTAGGCGCCACCGGCGGTGCAGGAGCCGAGTACGGCGGCGATTTGCGGGATGCCTTGCGCCGACAGGTTGGCCTGATTGAAAAAGATGCGGCCAAAGTGTTCCTTGTCCGGAAAAACCTCATCCTGCATGGGCAAAAATGCGCCACCGGAATCGACCAGATAGACGCAGGGCAGCCGGTTTTCCATGGCGATCTCTTGCGCCCGCAGATGCTTTTTGACGGTCAGGGGGTAATAGGTGCCGCCTTTAACCGTCGCATCATTGGCAACGATCATGCATTCGACGCCTTCGACGCGGCCGATGCCGGCGATCACCGAGGCGGCTGGGACATCACCGCCATACATGCCGTAAGCGGCAAACTGGCCGATCTCCAAAAACGGCGTGCCGGGGTCGAGCAGGCCATTGACCGCTCACGCGGCAGCAGCTTGCCCCGCGCCAGATGCTTCTGGCGCGCCGCTTCCGGGCCGCCGAGGGCGATTTTGTCGACCTTTTCATGGAGGTCGCTGACGACCGTTTCCATGGCCGCCACGTTGGCCTGAAAGTCGGCCGAACGCGGGTTGAGTTGAGTTTTCAGTACGGTCATGTCGCCTCGCTTTTTTATAGTTTCCGTGTGCCTGAACTTCTGATTTTGGGAAAAGCGCTACAACTGCTTTTCCTCCCTGAGCCATTTGCTGACCGGCTCGGGTCGGTAGGCCAGCATCGCGTCGAGCAAGCGCTCTATATTGGTTTCGGCCAGCGCCATTGCCCGGTTCTGGGGGCGCAGGAAGCCTTCGCTGACAGCGTGATCGAACAGGCCGAGCAGCGGGTCGTAGAAGCCATTGACATTGAGCAGGCCCATTGGCTTCACGTGAAACCCCAACTGGCCCCAGGTCAGAATTTCGCAGAATTCCTCGAAGGTGCCGAAGCCGCCGGGCAGGGCGATGAAACCGTCGGACAGCTCGGCCATGCGCGCCTTGCGGGTGTGCATCGAATCGACGACTTCGATCCGCGTCAGTGCCCGGTGATCGACGGCGCGGCCGGCCACTTCCTTGCCCATCAAGGCTTCGGGAATGACGCCGATGACCGTGCCGCCGGCGGCCAAACAGGCATCGGCCACGGCGCCCATCAGGCCGATATTGCCGGCGCCATAGACCAGCTCGATGCCGCGTGCAGCCAAAAGTTGACCGAGCTTTTCCGCTTCGGCGCGGTAGATCGGGTTGTGGCCGGTGTTGGAGCCACAGAAGACGCAGATTCGTTTCATGTTTTCCTCAGAATGCCCCGGTTTCCAGCCATTTTTCGATTTGCGGCAGGCGGTCGGCGCCAAAAAATGGCTCGCCGTCGATGACCACATAGGGCGAGCCGAAAACGCCGATTTTCAGCGCGTTATCCACTTCGTCCTTCAGTCGAGCCTTGATTTCCGGGCTTTGCAGGGCGTTTTCCAGATTGCTGCGGTCAACACCCAGTTTTGCCGCAATTTCAATGACGGTTTCCGGTGCGGAAATGTCCTGATCGTCGACAAACAGCGCCCGATAAACCGCATGGGCGAACTGCCGGGCCAGCGCGCAGTCCTGCCCGTCCAGCCAGTAGTAGGCGCGGGCGGCGTTCTGCGTGGCGAGCGGGAAGCGACTCGGATGCCGGTAGGGAATGCCCATGAAGCGCGCCGAACGCTCGAAATCGTGGATCGAATAGGCGGCCTTGGCCGGATTCTGCAGCGTCAGCGGGGCGCTGCCGGTTGCCTTGAAAATGATACCGAGCAGGATCGGATGCCAGCGCACCTTGCGGCCGTGCCGGGCGGCGACGGCGTCAATCTTCTCGCTCATCAGGTAGCCGTAGGGGCTGGAGAAGTCGAAATAGAAATCGAGCGGCGGGGCGGAATCGGTCATCGTTTATCTCCTGGGATCGGTGCGGTCGACCGGGTTTTTGGGCGTTTTTCCGGTCGACCGCAGTATTCGGCTTATTCGACGGCGATCGCCCGGCCGATGACCAGCCGCTGAATATCGTTGGCGCCTTCGTAAATCTGGCAGATACGCACGGCGCGGTAAATTCGTTCAACCGGGAATTCGTTGGTGTAACCGCAGCCGCCGTGTATCTGGATAGCGTCGGAACAGACCTTCTCGGCCATTTCGGAGGCGAACATCTTGGCCATCGACGCCTCGGTCAGGCAGGGCTTGCCGGCATCCTTCAGCGTTGCGGCGCGCCAGACCATCAAACGGGCGGCGTCGATCTGGGTAGCCATGTCGGCCAGGCGGAAATTGACTGCCTGATGCTGGATGATCGGCACACCAAAAGTGACGCGCTCCTTGGCGTAACGGACCGCTGCCTCAAAGGCGGCGCGCGCCATGCCGACCGATTGGGCGGCGATGCCGATGCGCCCGGCTTCGAGGTTGGACAGGGCGATTTTGTAGCCTTCGCCTTCCTTGCCGAGCAGGGCGGAAGCCGGGACGCGGCAGTTTTCAAAGACGATCTGCGCTGTATCCGAAGCGTGCTGGCCCATTTTTTCTTCAATACGGGCGACGATGTAACCCGGCGTCGCGGTCGGCACCAAAAAGCAGGAAATCCCCTTTTTGCCGGCCGCCTTGTCGGTGACGGCAAAGACGATGGCGACCTCGGCGTGCTTGCCGGTGGTGATGTAATGCTTGATGCCGTTGATGATGAAATCGTCGCCATCGCGGTCAGCGCGGGTGGTGATCGCCGAGGCATCGGAGCCGGTATGCGGCTCGGTCAGGCAGAAGCAGCCGAGCTTGTCGCCGCGGGCCAGTGGCTTGAGCCAGGTTTCCTTCTGGGCATCGGTGCCGTATTTCATCGTGATGCCGCAGGCCAGCGAATTTTGCACACTGACGATAGTCGAGGTGGCGCCATCGCCAGCGGCGATTTCTTCCAGTGTCAGGACCAGCGACATGTAATCCATGCCGGCGCCATCCCATTCGTCCGGGACGACCATGCCGAGCGCGCCCAGCGCGCCGAGTTCCTTCAGCGCTTCGGCCGGAAAGGTATGGTTTTTGTCCCACTCGCCGGCAAAGGGTGCCAGGCGTTCCTGCGCAAAGGCGCGCATGGTGTCGCGGATCATTTCTTGTTCTTGGGTTAAAAGCATCGAATTCTCCAAATCAGGTTTGAGTAGCGAGTAGTCAGTCATGAGCATTGAGTTCCCGCGCCCTTGGCGCACAAATCTTGCTAACAGCTACCGACTAACCACTAACAACTAATCTCACAGCATTTCCACCGCCAGCGCCGTGGCTTCGCCGCCGCCGATGCACAGCGAGGCAACGCCGCGCTTCAGGCCGTATTTCTTCAGTGCGCCGAGCAGCGTGACGACGATCCGTGCCCCGGAAGCACCGATCGGGTGGCCCAGCGCACAGGCGCCGCCGTGGATATTCACTTTTTCGACCGGCAACTGCATGTCGTGGATGGCGGCCATCGTCACCACGGCAAAGGCTTCGTTGATTTCCCACAGATCGACGTCGGCTGCGGTCCACCCGGTTTTTGCCAGTAATTTCTGCATGGCGCCGACCGGGGCAGACGGGAACAGGGCTGGCACGCCGGCATGGGTGGTGTGGCCGACAATGCGGGCAATCGGCGAGAGGCCGAGCTTGGCGGCCTGCGAGGCACGCATCAGCACCATGGCGGCAGCGCCGTCGGAAATCGATGAGGAGTTGGCCGGGGTGACCGTGCCATCCTTCTTGAAGGCCGGCTTCAAGCTCGGAATCTTGTCGATATTGACCGCGAACGGGCCTTCATCCTTGTCGATCACGACATCGCCCTTGCGGCCGGCGACGGTGGCTGGGGCAATTTCCCAGGCAAAGCTGCCGTCGTCACTGGCCTGCTTGGCGCGGGTGGTCGAACGGATGGCGAATTCGTCCTGCGCTTCGCGGGTGAAACCGTAAGTGGTCGCACACTCTTCGGCAAACGTACCCATCAGGCGGCCGCGGGTTTCCTTGCTGTAGGAATCTTCGAGGCCATCCATGAACATGTGGTCGATGATCTGGCCGTGGCCGAGGCGATAGCCGCCGCGGGCCTTGGGCAGAAGGTAGGGGGCGTTGGTCATCGATTCCATGCCGCCGACCACGGCCACGTCGTAGGAGCCGGCGAGGATGCCGTCGTGGCCGAGCATGGTCGCCTTCATGGCCGAGCCGCAGACCTTGTGGATGGTGGCGCAGCCGGCGGTCAGCGGCAGGCCGGCCTGCAATGCAGCCTGGCGGGCCGGGGCCTGGCCCTGGCCGGCTTGCAGAACGCAGCCCATCAGCACTTCTTCGATCAGATTGGCATCGATGCCGGCACGCTCGACCGCGGCCTTGATGGCGACGGCACCGAGGTTGGCCGCAGTCAGGCCGGCAAAGCCGCCCTGAAAACTGCCCATGGCGGTACGGGCGGCGGAAACGATAACGATCGGGTCATTCATGCTGATTTCTCCTGAGTGCTTGGTTTAACTAAGCGTCCAACGCTTTCAGTGCGGCGTCGTAACGAGTGGGTAGATCCTGCGGGCAATCGACGGTGATGCCCAAATCGTGCATATGGCCGTCCTTCAGGCCGTAAATCCAGCCATGGACGGTGAGTTGTTGACCGCGCTGCCAGGCATCCTGAACCACCGGGTTATGGCAGACATTGGTGACCTGTTCCAGCACGTTCAACTCGCACAGGCGGTCGTGGCGCTGGTCTTCGGGCAGGCTGTCGACGTTGGCCAGATGCTTGTTATGGACGTCGTGCACATGGCGCAGCCAGAGGTCGACGATGCCAACCCGGTCGCGGCGCAGCGCAGCCCCGACACCGCCGCAGCCGTAGTGGCCGACGACCATGATGTGCTTCACTTTCAGCACATCGACGGCGTACTGGATGACCGACAGGCAGTTGAGATCGGTATGCACCACCACATTGGCGACGTTGCGATGGACGAACACCTCGCCCGGTAGCAGGCCGACGATCTGGTTGGCCGGGACGCGCGAATCGGAGCAGCCGATCCAGAGGAATTCCGGGGTCTGGATTTGGGCCAGCTTATTGAAATACTCCGGGTCGACTTCCTGCATCTGGTTGGCCCAGGCGCGGTTGAAGTCGAACAGATGCGACAGGTTTTCGCTGCGAATTTCCTCTTCCGACCAGTTTTCCAGATCAAGGGCGAGGAACATCGTGCCTTCGACCGGCGTCTGGTAGTAGTTCGGTGCCTCGGTGAAGCCCAGTTCGCGGTAAAGCTTCACGGCCATCCGCATATTGGGCAGCGTGTCGATCATCAGCTTGCGGTAGCCGATTTCCTTGGCTGCCTTGATCGCGGCCAGCGCCAACGCGGCGCCGACGCCGTGACCGCGCTCCTCGGGTTCGACGTAGAGGCGCTTCATCTCGCAGACGCCTTCGCTGCCGGGTAGCGGCCGGACGCCGACACAACCCGCCGGTCGACCGTCAACTTCGGCAAAAAACAGGCGGCCATCCGGCGTTTCATAGGCGCCGGGCAGCGAGGCCATTTCCTGATCGAAATTCTGGTACGACAGATCGACGCCCAGCCAGCCCGCATAGTTGCGGAAATACTGGCGAACCTGTTCCAGCGCTTCGGTATCTTTAGCGGTGAGGGTGCGTAGGGTAACGGTCATTTTGTGCAGCTCCATGGTGCGGGGCCCCCAGTTCGGAGACGCCGCTGGGAGCTTGTTCAGGCAGTTTCAGCGAAGAGTTCGCGGCCAATCAGCATTCTACGGATTTCCGAGGTGCCGGCGCCGATCTCATAAAGCTTGGCATCGCGCCACAAACGGCCGACCGGATACTCGTTGGTATAGCCAACCCCGCCCAGTGTCTGGATCGCCTCGCCAGCCATCCAGGTGGCCTTTTCAGCGGAATAAAGAATGGCCCCGGCGGCATCCTTGCGCAGTGTGCGGGAATGATCGGTGACATCGCAGGCACGGCCGACGGCATAAACGTAGGCGCGGGTGGCCTGCCAGGTCGAATACATGTCGGCGACCTTGCCCTGCATCAGCTGGAATTCGCCGATCGCCTGACCGAATTGCTTGCGCTCGTGCAGGAAGGGAACAACCGAATCCATGCAGGCGGCCATGATGCCGAGCGGGCCACCGCACAATACGGCGCGTTCGTAGTCGAGGCCGGACATCAGCACCTTGGTGCCGTTGCCGACGCCGCCGAGGACGTTTTCTTCCGGCACTTCGCAGTCGTCGAAAAATAGCGGATAGGTGTTGGAGCCGCGCATGCCCAGCTTGTCGAGGTGAGTGCCGTGGCTGAAACCCGGCATGCCCTTCTCAACGATGAAGGCCGTCATCCCTTTGGCGCCAGCATTCAGGTCAGTCTTGGCGTAAACCACCAGCGTATCGGCATCGCCGCCGTTGGTGATCCACATCTTCGAACCGTTCAGCACATAACGGTCGCCTTTTTTCTCGGCTTTCAGCTTCATCGACACAACATCGGAACCGGCATTCGGCTCGGACATGGCGAGTGCGCCGACGTGTTCGCCGGAAATCAGCTTGGGCAGATATTTCTGACGTTGTGCTTCTGTCCCGTTGCGGCGAATCTGGTTTACGCACAAATTCGAGTGTGCACCGTAGGACAGGCCAACCGAGGCCGAAGCGCGGGAAATTTCCTCCAGCGCGACGATGTGTGCCAGATAACCCATGTTCGTACCGCCGTACTCCTCGCCAGCCGTCATGCCGAGCAGGCCCATGTCGCCGAATTTCCGCCAGAGGTCGGCCGGAAATTCGTTAGCGCGGTCAATCTCGCCAGCGCGCGGCGCAATTTCCGCGTCGGCAAAGGCCTTCACTGCATCGCGCAGCAGATTGATGTCTTCGCCGAGGCCAAAGTCGAGGCTGGGAATGTTCATGGGTTTGTCTCCGGATATTCGAGTTATAGGATGTGATTGTATTTACGTTGACGTTAACGTCAACTAGTTAGCAAATATTTTTTACGCGGCATCCCGCCGAGCCAGTTCCTGATGGCACTGGGTTTCAAACTGGGTAATGTCGTCGAGCATGGCTTCGATGTCCTCGCGCTGCTGCTCCAGAGCCGCCCGGCGCTTCTCGACGACCTGCAGGCACTTCAACAACTGCGGCGTTTCATCCTCGGTCGAGTTGTACATGCCGATCAGGTCGGTAATCTCGGCCAGCGACAGGCCGAGGCGCTTGCCGCGCAGAGCCATCTTCAGGCGCGCCCGGTCGCGGCGGTTGAACACCCGGTTACGCCCCGCACGCTGCGGTGCAACAATGCCCTGATCTTCCCAGAAGCGAATGGTGCGCGGTGTGATGCCAAACTCGCGAGCGAGATCGGAAATGGTGAAAGTGGCGGGGGCTTCGGTCAATTGGGCATCCTTGTCGATTGCACCCCAGTAAATCAGAAGAAAGAGGTTTTTTCAATCCGCACCCGTATGGTAATTTGCACGCCTTACTACCAAGGTTTGCCTATGTCCTTGCACTACCCCCACGCTCATCCGCCGGCTGACGGTGAGCTGATCGAGGTTGCTCCCGGTATTTTTTGGCTGCGTATGCCGCTGCCTTTTCAGCTGAATCACATCAATTTGTGGCTGTTGCACGACAGCGATGGCTGGGTCATCGTTGATACCGGTTTTCCCGATGATGCCGTGCGCGCGACCTGGACGCAGATCATCGAGCAACTCGATGGCCCGGTGAAGCGCCTGATCGTTACCCACTTTCACCCGGACCATCTCGGCCTTGCCGCTTGGTTGATGGAGAAGACCGGTGCCCCGCTGGCGATGACGGCGGGAGAGTTCCTGACAGCGCACGCGGTCTGGAACGAGGTGGGCGGCCACGGGGCGCGATTCATGGTTGAACAATTTCGTCAGCATGGCCTTGATGCCGAGCGCCTGGCCAAATTTGAAAAGCGCGGTTCGGGCTATCGTCAGGCAGTGCCAGCCTTGCCCGAGTATTACCAACGCCTGAAAGCGGGCGACGTTGCTACGGTCAACGGCAAAAAATGGCAAATTTTGATTGGTCACGGCCATGCGCCGGAACATATGTCGCTTTACTGCGCCGAACTCGGCGTGTTAATTTCAGGTGACATGCTTTTGCCAAAAATATCCACTAATATCAGTGTGTTTGCTGCAACGCCGAATGATGACGCGCTGGGCTGCTTTTTGCATTCTCTGGATGGTTTCGCCCGGGATATGCCGGAACAAACTTTAGTGTTGCCTTCGCATGGATTACCGTTTGTTGGCGTGCAGTCCCGCGTCGCCGCTTTGCATGCGCACCATGAGGAGCGTCTGCAGGCACTGGAGGAGGCTTGTGAAATTGCGCCGCAGAGCGCAGCAGAGTTGCTCGATGTCTTGTTTCAGCGAGCGCTTGATACGCACCAAACCATGTTCGCCATGGGTGAGGCTATTGCTCACCTGAATCTTCTTGAACAAGCCGGCCGGCTGTCGCGCACTACCGACGCCCAAGGTGTTATTCGATACACGCGGCGTACCGCTTGCACCGCGCACTGACAGAGGGAGTTTGAAATATGACGCAAAAAACCGAAGAGAAATCCTCCGACATGCCTGATCCGGCTGAAATTACCAAAACCTACGCCGAAGTCGCCCAGCGCGCTTCGCGCCTGATTACCCAGTTCATGGAAAAGAAAGCCAAGGAAGGCGTCAGTGCGCCGACCGACGAGCTTGGCGTGGCCAAGGCTTTCATGGACATGTCTTCGCGCCTGATGGCCAATCCGTACAAGATGGCCCAGACGCAGATGAACATGGTGTGGGATTACTTCTCGCTGTGGCAAAACACCTCGATGAAAATGATGGGTGTTCCCGTCCATGCGCCGATTGCCTCTCCCAAGAAGGGCGACAACCGCTTCAAGGATGAGGAATGGGAAGAGCATTTCCTGTTCGACTTCGTCAAGCAGTCTTATCTGATCACCGCCCGTCACCTGCATGACACCGTTGCCGGCACCGAAGGCCTCGACGAGCAGACCCAGCAGAAGGTGAACTTCTTCACCCGTCAGTACATCGATGCGCTGTCGCCGTCCAACTTCGCCATGACCAATCCGGAAGTCTTCCGCGAAACGGTCAAGAGCAAAGGTCAGAATCTGATCAAGGGCTTGAACAACCTCCTGCACGACGTTGAATCCGGTGATGGCCAGTTGCGTATCCGCATGACCGACACCGAAGCCTTTGAAATGGGCAAGAACGTTGCCACGACACAGGGCAAGGTGATTTTCCAGAACGAACTGTTCCAGCTCATCCAGTACAACCCGACAACGCCCGATCAAAACAAGAAGCCGTTCCTGATCGTGCCGCCGTGGATCAACAAATACTACATTCTCGATCTGCGCGAGAAGAATTCCTGGGTGAAGTGGGCGACCGATCAGGGCCACACTACTTTCATCATGTCCTGGATCAATCCGGACGAGAAACTGTCCGGCAAGTCATTTGAAAACTACTTGCTCGAAGGCTCGCTTGAAGCCATCAATCAGGTCTGTGCCCATACTGGCGAAGACAGCGTCAACATGGCAGGTTACTGCCTGGGTGGCACGCTGACCATGACCACACTGGCCTACATGGCAAGCAAGAAGGACAAGCGGGTCAATTCCGCCACCTTCTTCACCACCATGCTCGATTTCTCCGAGCCAGGCGAACTGGGTATCTTCCTTGACGAAGGTGCGGTTGAAGGTCTCGAAAAGCGGATGGCTGAAAAAGGCTATCTTGAAGGTTCGGAAATGGCCGGCACGTTCAACATGCTGCGCGCTAACGACCTGATCTGGTCCTTCGTGGTCAATAACTACCTGATGGGCAAGGATCCGTTCCCGTTTGACCTGCTCTACTGGAACTCCGACTCCACCCGCATGCCTGCCGCAATGCACAGCTTCTACCTGCGCAACATGTATCTCGGCAACCTGCTCCAGGAACCGGGCGGCATCACCCTCGGTGGCGTCAAGATCGACATCAGCAAGGTCAAGACGCCGTGCTACTTCATCTCCACCATTGAAGACCATATTGCCCCGTGGAAGAGCACCTACATGGGTGCCCGCCTGCCGTCCGGCAATACCAAGTTCGTCCTCGGTGGTTCTGGCCACATCGCTGGTATCGTCAATCCGCCGGTCGCCAACAAATATGGCTTCTGGACCAATGACGCGACTGACGGCAATTTGCCGGAAAGCCCGGAAGATTTCCTGGCTGGCGCCACGCAAAATGCCGGTTCCTGGTGGACGCATTGGAACCAGTGGGTAACCAGCCTCCCGGGCGGCAGCGCCAAGGTCAAGGCCCGCAAGCCGGAAGATGGCACGCTCAAGGTGATCGAAGATGCGCCGGGTAGCTACGTCAAGTTCCGTCTGGATACCCAGAAAAAGGCTTGAGTTAATTTGTCGCAATAATGCAAAAGGGAGGCTAAGGCCTCCCTTTTTTTCAAACTAAAATTTGGCTTGAGTGTCGGATTTATATCTTGAAGGAGTTCATCATGATTTCAGAATCGCCCGTCGTCACCGTTCACATTCCCCCGTTGCTTCGGCCCTGTGTGGGCGGGCACGATGAGGTTACCGCCAGTGGCGATACGGTGGGTGAGGTGCTTGAAGCCGTCGGCCACGAATACCCTGATTTTCGCAACAAGGTGCTATTGGCGAATGGCAGCCTGGTATCGGGCCTGACCGTCTATCTTGGCCCGACCAGTGTGCGCAAATTGCAGGGTTTGGCGACCCCGGTGCAGATGGAAGAATTAGTCAGCATCGTGCCGACTGGAGAAACTGATTCGTGTCTGAGTAGCGGCAGGTTGGGCCATTCGATGGCATCCAACATGTTTTTCACAATCAGCCCCAGTTCGGTATTGCCGGTGATTTCCAGTTCCCGATTGAAAAACAAGGTGTCTGGATCTTCCTGGCGGGCGAGTAGTTGCAGATAGGCCGAAAGGTTGGCGGCAAAGGCGAGATCGGGCTCGCGATCCGGCCGCAAAACCGGACGGAACAAGCCGTCGCGATAGGTGTACACGGCCTCGCCGCCGGTATCGAGAATGCGGACACGGAAAAGTTTGTCTTCCAGCGCGGTCAACTCGTCAATCGGCAGCAAATTCATTTTCAGCGCAGCATTCAGGCCAGTGACCAGAACGACCGTGTGAGGCCATTGCGGCAACTTCCCGAAAATGCTGGCCACAAAGCCAGGCAGGCGGAACTTGGGGATGGTGAAACTCGAATTCATGCTCATGCTCCCACTTGTGCAAGGGCTTGCGTATGGCGCTGAACGATACCGGCGTCGCCGAACCAGTAACCATCGACCAGACCGCAAGGATTCCAGTCTTTGCTGTTGACGTTGATTGCTTCACCGCGTCGTGCCGCATCAAAAGCGCTGATGATTTCGTTGATGTGGTCTTTCTGCGGACTGATCCGGATGATATCAATGCCCATGTTCAGCATGTCCGGAATTTCGTGCAGCAGGTTGTAGCTTTGCGCCGACATGGTCTGGATGCCGTTGATGCAGAGGAAATCCTGGCCTTCGCGGGTTTTCAGGGTCAGGCCTTCGGCATGGTCAAGGCACTTGAACTGGCAGTCGTCCTTGTTCAGATCGTAATGGCGGGCGGTGAAGCAGCGGGCCGAGAAGGCGAGCGGTATTTTGCCGTAGACGAAGACTTCGGTTTCGACCTCGGCCGGCTTGTTGCGGTGTAGCGTCTCGACCAGCGTGCGGGTCGCTTCCAGCGGCGGTGCCCAACGCTTCATGCCGTAGCGGGCAAAGGTGGCGAGTGCCGCCTCGTTGTAAATATTGAGGTGCGGGCCGGCGACGAAATTTTTGCCCTGGATCAGGTTGACCGCACCCAGGTCGTTGGCTTCGATCATGCAGCCGGGAGGCTTCGTCGATCAGCCGACGCAGCGCCTTGAGATCGCTTTCCGATTCGAGCAGGGCCTGGGCGGAGAGGACAACCTGTTTGCCGGCATCACTCAAATCGTGGGCCAACCCAACCCAGTCGGCAGTGCGCAACTGCTGGCGGCGGGAGCAGACGACTTCGCCGACATAAATGATGTCGAGGGCCGGGTTTTCCGACATCTCGGCATAGAACTCCATGACTTCAGCTTTGGGCCAAAAGTAGAGCAGGGGGCCTAACGATAATTTCATGCCTGTGTTTCCTCAGCGCCAAGGGCGGTTGTAAGCGCCGAGCGTCGCCTGGCTGCCTTCGGAGACCTTGGCCAGATCGGCTTGCCAGGCTGGTTTCACGTGGAACTGTTCCGGGCCGTTGGCCAGCGAATCGAGCGCTGCACGCAAGGTGCGGGTGACTTGCGTGACGTAGGTCGGGCTACGTTGGCGCCCTTCGACTTTGATCGCACGCACGCCTATCTTGACGATCTCCGGCAGGATGGAAACCACATTCAGGCTGGCTGGTTCTTCCAGTGCGTAGTAAGTGTCGCCCTGAACCTCGAAGCGGCCCTTGCACAAGGTCGGGTAGCCGGCCGGTTCGTTGTCGCCGAAGCGGTCGATCAGGATGCCGTTGAGGCGGGTTTCCATTGTTCCCGGCTTTTTGTCCCATTGGACGTACTTGGCCGGCGAACAGGCGCCGACGGTATTCGGTGATTCGCCGCAGGCGTAGGAGGAGAGCCAGCAGCGACCTTCGTTCATGACGCACAGGCTGCCGAAACCAAAAACTTCAATCTCGACACTGGTATTTTTGATGACATGCTCGACCTGGGCCAGTGTCAGAACCCGAGGCAAAACCGCGCGGCGGACGCCGAATTCGCGCTGGCAAAAATTGATGGCTTCGTAGCTGGTGGCCGAACCTTGTACCGAGAGGTGCAGGCGTTGCTGTGGATGACGGTTGCGGGCGTAATCGAGCAGGCCAATGTCAGCCAGGATAATTGCGTCAACACCGAGGTCGACCGCAGCATCAACGGCTTTGTGCCACTCGGCGACGCGCCCGGCTTGCGGGAAGGTATTGATCGCGAGGAGTATCTCGCAGTCCTTGGCGTGGGCATAGCGAATGCCTTCGGCCATGGTTTTCTGGTCGAAGTTGAGGCCGGCAAAGTTGCGGGCGTTGGTGTCGTTTTTGAAACCGAGGTAAACCGCGTCGGCACCGTTATCGACGGCGGCCTTGAGCGCCGGCAGGCTGCCAGCTGGGCAAATGAGATCGGGCAGGGAACTCATGGGGGCATCCTGAAAGTCAAGCGCTGAAGTATAGCCAGCGCCCGCTACCTGCCATTGATCCGCGTCAAGGCTTAACGGATTACCACCGTGGGCTTGTAGCCCAGTGCTGCACGGATTTTCTCGGCGACGCGATCGGCATCGCTGCGGCTGGCGTAGGGGCCGAGATGCAGGCGATGAATGCCGCCGCCCGGGTGAGATCCGCATCGGTTCGGTCAGCCAGTCGAGTTCGCGCGAAAGGTGGTTCTTGAGGTTTTCGGCATTGTCGGCGTTGGCGAAGGCACCGAGTTGCAGGTGAATACCTTTGGGTTGTGTCGTATCGACTGAGTTGGCTGCCAACACGGGTGCCTGTGTCGGCATATCTTCGAGCGCGCTGCGCTGGGCAATTTGCGCAATACCATCCGGCTCACCAAGCACCGGGCGGGCGGGTGGGGTGGTCTGGGCGTAGGTGGTGCCAGAGGCATCGCCTGGAATGATCGCCTCGACCTCGACCTGGCCGCTACCGCCGTTGATCAAACCAAGCTTGTAGGCGGCGGTGTAGGAGAGGTCGATGATACGGTCGGCGTGAAAAGGGCCACGATCGGTAACGCGCACGATGACCGATTTGCCGGTCTGGATCTGGGTTACCCGAACATAGGAGGGCAGCGCGAGTGTCGGGTGGGCGGCGGTCATGGCAAACATGTCGTAAGGCTGGCCGATCGAGGTTTTCTGACCGTGAAACTTTTTGCCATACCAGCTGGCGACACCGCGTGCCTTGTAAGACTTGAGGGCGGTGTTCGGGACATATTCCTTGCCGAGCACAACGTAAGGTTTGGTTGCCGGTTTGTGCAGCGGCTCCCATTTCGGCTCGGCATCCGGAATATCGTCGAGGCCATCCGGAATATCGTCGGCCGGGCCATCATCCTTGTAGAAACCGCCGCCTCTTTTCAGGACTGCGGTTGATTTTCGGGTGGGGGTGGGTGCCTTGGAAATTGGGCTGTTTTTCGCGTCGACCGCAGCATCCTCTATTGTCCTCGGCGCACTGCCGCAGCCGGCAAGTAGCAGGGTGGCAATCGCGAAAGGCGTCAGGCGCAGCATCATTTTTTGACCAGCATGCGATGAGTGTGAATTGACATCAGGATACCGATACCGACAAACAGTGTCACCAGCGCCGTTCCACCGTAGCTCATGAAGGGTAGTGGTACGCCAACGACCGGCAGGATGCCGCTGACCATGCCCATGTTGATGAAGGCGTAGGTAAAGAAGCCAAGCGTTACGGCACCTGCCAGCAGGCGTGAAAACAGTGTGGGTGCCGACGAGGCGATGATCAATCCACGTGCGATCAAGAGCGTGTAAAGAAAAACCAGTACGGCATTGCCCAGCAAGCCCCATTCTTCTGAGTAGACGGCAAAAATGAAGTCCGTGTGTTTCTCGGGAATGAATTCGAGATGAGTTTGGGTGCCGTTTAAAAAACCTTTGCCGAAGGTACCGCCCGAACCGATGGCGATGGTGGATTGAATGATGTGATAACCGGCACCCAGCGGGTCCGTGGTCGGGTCGATCAGCGTCAGGATGCGCTTTCGCTGATAGTCGTGCAGTACGTTCCAGAGCATCGGGGCTGCAGCTGCGCCGGCAGCTCCCAGGCCAACGATCACTTTCCACGGCAGCCCGGCAAAGAAAATGACGAAGAAACCAGCGCCACCGACGAGCAGGGCTGTACCGAGATCAGGTTGTTTGGCAATCAGGGCAAACGGCACAATCAGTAGCAAGCAGGCGACGAAAAAGTGTTTGAAACCCAGTGTTGCCTCGAACTTCTGAAAATACCAGGCGAGCATCAAAGGCATCGCAATTTTCATCATTTCGGAGGGTTGAATGCGGGTAAAACCCAGTGGCAACCAGCGTTTTGCGCCATTGACCTTGATGCCGAAAAGAAATACGGCAATGAGCAGGATCAAGCCCAGCAGATAGAGCGGAATCGCAAAGCTCATCAGTTTTTGAGGCGGCAGGCGGGAGACGAACCACATGATGACCAAGGCAACGCCCATGTTTCCGGCTTGCGAAAAAATCCGCTCATTGCCATCAAAGGTGGCGGAGTAAACGGTTGCCAGCCCAACTGCCATGATCGCCATGGTGATGAGTAGCAATGGGAAGTCGATGTGGGCAACCAGCTCTCGCCAGCCACGTCGCAGTGTGCCGGGGATGTCAATCATTCTTCGTTGTCGTCCTCGACGGCTGCTGCATCTTCCTGGGCCGCTCCGGCGGGCAATTTGCCGAGCAGGTAGTAGTCCATCACCATGCGGGCAATAGGCGCCGCAGACTGCGCACCAAAGCCACCGTTTTCGACCAGTACGGCGAGCGCAATGGTCGGTTTGTCGGCCGGTGCATAGGCAATGAACAAGGCATGGTCGCGTAGTTCCTGTTTGATGCTGTGAGCCTTGTAATCAGCGCCTTTCAGCGAGTAAACCTGTGCCGTGCCGGTTTTCCCCGCCGATTCGTAAGGCGCGCCGGCAAAGGCACGGGCGCCGGTGCCTTCTTTGTTAACCCCGACCATGGCGCGGCGAATAACCTCGATATTCTGTGGTTTCAGCTTCAAGTCACGAATCGGCTGCGGTTCGATAATACGTTTTTCGCCTGTTTTGGCATCGGTGATATGGCGCACGATATGGGGGCGAAACATCACCCCGTTATTCGCGATGACAGCGGTCGCCTGGGCGAGCTGAATGGGCGTATACGAGTTATAGCCCTGCCCGATGCCGATGGAAATCGTTTCGCCGGCATACCATTTCTGCTGCTCCGGCTTTTTGAAGCGCTGCTTTTTCCACTCCTGCGAGGGCAGAACACCTTTTGTTTCGCTGGCGCCATCCTTGCCGAGGTCAATGCCGGTGCGCTGGCCCAAGCCAAGTTGGCCCATAAACTTGGAAATATTGTCGATTCCCATATCGTTGGCGAGGATGTAATAGTAGGTGTCGCAGGAATGAACGATCGATTTATACATGTCGACCGTGCCATGCCCGCCTTTCTTGTCGTCGCGGAAATGGTGGTTGCCGAAATTGAAGAAGCCAGGATCGCTGATTGTCTGGTTGGCCGTGCGCTTCCCCATTTCCAACGCGGCTAGCGCCATGAATGGCTTGAAAGTCGAGCCTGGTGGATAGGAGCCGTTGATGGCGCGATTGACCATCGGTTTGCTGGGGTGGTCATTCAATTCTTTCCAGTTGTCCGGGGTTATGCCGTCGACGAAAAGATTTGGGTCATAAGTCGGGTTGGACACCAAGGCCAGAATGCCGCCGGTTGAGGGGTCGATCGCAACCAGCGCCCCCTTGCGCTCACCAAAGGCTTGTTCAGTGATTTGCTGCAGCTTGACATCAAGGCTCAAGGAAAGATTGTTGCCGGAAACTGGCGGAATGCGTTTCAAGCTGCGCAGCGCGCGACCGCCAGCATCGATTTCAACTTCTTCATAGCCGGTTTCGCCGTGGAGCTCAAACTCGTAATGCTGCTCCAGCCCATTTTTCCCGATATGGTCTGTGCCCTTGTAGTTCGCCTGCTTCTCCATCTCTTCAATCCAGCCCAGATCGCGGTCAGTGATCCGACCGATGTAGCCAATGGCATGTGAGGCAACGCTACCTAGCGGATACTGGCGAAATAGCCGGGCCTTGACTTCGATTCCCGGAAAGCGATAGCGCTGGGCGGCAAATCGGGCGACTTCGGCATCGGTCAGACGGGTACGGATCGGAATTGACTCAAAGTTTTTCGCTTCGTCCATCACGCGCTTGAAGCGCTTGCGGTCTTTGGGCTGGATATCAATCACCGTCGCCAGGGCATCAATTGAGGCTTCCAGATTGGGAACCCGCGATGGCGTGATTTCCAGCGTGAAGGCCGAGTAGTTGCGGGCCAGCACAATGCCGTTACGGTCGGTAATGACGCCGCGGTTCGGTACGATAGGAATCAGTGCAATCCGGTTATCTTCAGCTCGCGTCTGGTAGAAGTCATGCTGGATAACCTGAAGCCAGACAAAACGCCCGATCAGCAAACCGAAGGCGAGCAAGACGACAATCGCCGCGAAGCCAAGGCGAAAGCGGAAACGATCAAGATCGCTATCGGGATTGTGGAAATCACCCACGCGTGCTTGCCTGCCTAAATCGGTCGGTCAGGATCCTGCTCTTCTGGCCGATACTGCGGCAGAAGCAGGATGAATGTGGCGGGAATCCAGAGCAGGGTGGCGACGAACGGACTGATAAAGAAGTCCCAGCCCGGAAACTCTGCGCCGACCGCCATGCGCATTAATACCTGGACAACTTGCGTGGCAAGCAGCAGCGGCATGACCTGAAGCGCTTGCTGGGCGAGCGGAAACCAGAGAAAACGGCGCGATAGTGCAGCGGAAACATAGGCCAGCAGCACATAAGCAAAACAGTGTTGGCCGAGCACCGATCCGTCAGCAACATCCATCAGCAGGCCGAGCATAAAGGCCCAACCCATGCCGACGCGACGAAATTCGCGAACGCTCCAGAAACACAGCACCAGCGCCACCCAGTCCGGCATGCCTACCCATTGGGCCGTCGGTAGAAAATTGAGCAGAGCAGCCATGATCAGGCTGAAAAAAATGAACCAGGGTCGAACTGGCTGCAGGATGCGCGAGGAAGAAAAAGTCGGTTGCATCAGTTTCCTTTCGCCGCCCGTTTTTTCTTCGGACGTTGGCCGTTTTTCTCGCCGCTGTCACTACCGCGACCCACTGATTCCGGCGGTGCTTCGGGTAAAGGCAGGCGTGGGTTTAGCACCATGATTTCGCCGAAATTTTCGACACCGGCTACCGGCACACAAAATATCCGGGCGAAGGAATAGGCGCTGTCACGTTCGATATTCACCACCTTGGCGACCGGGAAGCCGGGCAGATAAACGCCGTCCAGCCCTGAAGTGACCAGAATGTCACCGACCTGAACATCCGCATTGGCCGGCATGTAACGTAGTTCGAGCTGGCCGTTGCCGAGGCCGAAGACAACCGAGCGCTGACCGCTACGCACGATCTGGACCGGTACCGCCTGATCCTTGTCGGTAATCAGCGTGATTTCGGCGGAAAAAGGGAATACGCGCGTCACCTGGCCAACGACGCCAGTTTCGTCAATCGCCGGCTGACCGGCAACGATGCCGGATTGCTGCCCCTTGTCGACAATCACTTTGCGCGAAAAAGGATCGCGCGCAGTGTAGAGAATCTGGGCGACCTGACCATTGGCTTTCTCGCGCTCATTGACCGAGAGTAACTTGCGTAGCCGCTCGTTTTCCGCTTCGAGTTGGGCGAGTCGTTGCAGGTTGGGTGCCGTATTGAGTTGGGCGTGTTTGAGTTGGCTGTTTTCTTGCTGCAGGTTGTGCAGCCCTTGCAGGTAGGTGGCCGCGTGATCAACCAGGCTGCCCGGCGTTTGCGCGATCCGTTGTACAGGATCGACGATCAGGGCGACGCTTTGGCGCAGTAATTCCAGGCTACGGAAACGCAGGTCGACGACGAACAGCGCCAGAGAAATGGCGATATAGAAAATCAGAAGGGCCAGCGGTGCTGGCCCTTGCTTGAAGAACGGAGGCGGAGCGTGATTGATGCCAGCCATCGCGATCAGCCCTTAAACTGCGCCAAGAAATTAATCCGAAGCGAAAATGCTGGCCAGCTTGTCCATCTTTTCCAGCGCCAGGCCACAACCGTGGGCAACGCAGGTCAAGGGTTCGTCAGCCACAATTACCGGCAGGCCGGTTTCTTCCATCAGCAGACGGTCGAGATCACGCAACAGTGCGCCGCCACCGGTCAGGACCATGCCTTTTTCGGCAATGTCGGCGCCCAGTTCAGGCGGCGTCTTTTCCAGTGCGGACTTCACGGCGGAGACGATCTGGTTGAGTGGATCGGTCAGCGCTTCGAGAATTTCGTTGGAGGAAATCGTGAATTTGCGCGGAATACCTTCAGCCTTGTTGATGCCGGAGACTTCCATTTCCTTGACTTCGGCACCCGGGAAGGCAGAGCCGATGTTTTTCTTGATCTTCTCGGCGGTATTTTCGCCAATCATCATGCCGTAGTTACGGCTGATGTAGCTCATGATCGCCTCATCGAGCTTGTCGCCACCGACGCGGACGGAGCCGGCATAGACCAGGCCGCCGAGGGAGATGACGCCGACTTCAGTGGTGCCACCGCCGATATCGACAACCATTGAACCCGTTGCGTCGGAAACCGGTAGACCGGCGCCAATGGCGGCAGCCATCGGTTCTTCGATCAGATAAACCTGACTGGCACCGGCACCAATTGCGGATTCGCGGATGGCGCGGCGTTCAACCTGGGTTGAGCCAGAGGGCACGCAGATGATGATGCGCGGGCTCGGGCTGAACAGCTTCGAGTCATGCACCTTTTTGATAAATTGCTTGAGCATTTGCTCGGTGACGGTGAAGTCGGCGATCACGCCGTCTTTCATCGGGCGAATAACCGTAATACTGCCGGGTGCCTTGCCGAGCATATCCTTGGCTTCTTTACCGACGGCCTGGATAGTTTTTTTCGCGTTGGGTCCGCCTTCAAGACGGATGGAAACTACCGACGGCTCGTCGAGCACAATGCCGCGGCCGCGCACATAAATGAGCGTATTAGCCGTGCCAAGGTCGATGGCGAGGTCGTTAGAGAAATATTTGCTTAGGAAACCGAACATCTGTAACTCCGCGTTGGGGGGGGTGCGGTCAGGAAAACTTTTATGATACCTTAGAACGCTTTACATTTTAAGACTTTGTGCACCGCAGCATAAGTCTTTGCTCCCCATGTCGCTCACACTAGAACAGGTCCAGCGTATCGCCCATCTCGCTCGTATTGAGATCAGCGACGCCGAGGCGCTCAGTACCCAAGGCCATCTCAACGGTATCTTCCAATTGATCGAGCAGATGCAGGCGGTCGATACCCGCGGCGTCGAGCCGATGGCTCACGCTCAGGATCTCAGCCAGCGTCTGCGTCAGGATGCTGTGGTGGAAGTCGATCGTCGTTCGGCGTATCAGGCTGTTGCGCCAGAAATCGAAGCCGGCCTCTATCTCGTCCCGAAGGTGATCGAATGATCAACGCCAGTCTCAAGCAATTGTCCCAGGCGCTGGCTGCGAAGCAGATCTCCAGCGTTGAGTTGACGCAACTATTCCTTGACCGGATTGACCGGCTCAATCCGAGCTTGAACGCTTTTGTTACGGTCAACGCCGAAAAAAGCCTGAATTCCGCTAAAGCTGCGGATGCTCGCATCGCCGCTGGTACCGCCGGTTTGCTGACGGGCATCCCGATTGCGCAGAAAGATATTTTTTGTGCTGAGGGCTGGCGAACAACTTGCGGTTCAAAAATGCTGGCTAATTTCGTGTCGCCCTACGATGCGACAGTGATTCGCAAGATGGAGTCAGAGGCTGGTTTGGTGTCGCTGGGCAAGACGAACATGGACGAATTCGCCATGGGCTCGTCGAACGAAACCTCATTCTTTGGCCCGGTAAAAAATCCCTGGGATCAAGCCCGCGTCCCTGGTGGGTCCTCCGGTGGGTCGGCTGCAGCCGTCGCGGCGCGCCTGGCGCCTGCGGCGACCGGTACCGACACTGGCGGCTCGATTCGCCAACCGGCAGCGCTGTGTAATCTCACCGGCCTGAAGCCGACTTATGGCGTCGTTTCGCGTTACGGCATGATCGCTTTTGCGTCGTCGCTGGATCAAGGTGGCCCGATGGCGGCCAGCGCCGAGGACTGCGCCTTGCTTTTGAATACGATGAGTGGCTTTGACGAGCGTGATTCGACTTCGCTCGACCGGCCGCTGGAAGACTATTCGCGTGATCTGGAAAAGCCCTTGGCCGGCTTGCGCATTGGTTTGCCCAAAGAGTTTTTCGGCGAGGGTTGCGATGCCGAGGTGATGGCTGCGGTTCGTGCGGCGATTGCGCAATACGAAAAACTGGGGGCCACAACAGTTGAGGTTTCGCTGCCCAATTCGCACCTTTCCGTACCCGCCTATTACGTCATCGCGCCGGCTGAAGCCAGTTCCAACCTGTCGCGTTTCGACGGTGTGCGTTACGGCTATCGCGCTCCGGAGTACGGCAGCCTCGACGACATGTACATGAAGAGCCGCGCCCAGGGCTTCGGTGCCGAGGTCAAGCGTCGTATTCTGATCGGCGCCTATGTGCTATCGCACGGTTATTACGATGCTTACTACCTGCAGGCACAACGCATTCGTCGCCTGATTGCCAACGATTTCGTCGAGGCCTTCAAGGATTGTGACGTCATCATGGGGCCGACTTCACCGACGACTGCATTCAAACTCGGCGAAAAAGCGGCTGACCCCGTGCAGATGTACCTGTCGGATATTTACACCATCGCGGTCAATCTGGCCGGTTTGCCCGGCATGTCGGTGCCTTGTGGATTTGTCGGTGGTTTGCCGGTAGGTTTGCAGTTGATTGGCAACTATTTCACGGAGGCGCAACTGCTCAATGTGGCGCATCGCTACCAGCAGGCGACTGACTGGCATCAGCGTCGGCCCGCCGGAATCGAGTAGTCATGTGGCGGCGGTGGGCGTTTCTGCTCGTATTGTGCGCGACCGGGTGTGCCGAATTTGACAAGAAGCCGCCTGAGCCCGCTGCGGAGATTGCGGCGGAGCCGGCAAAGCCAGAGGCATTGGCAACGACTGAGCCGAAATTCAAAAATTCGACGCTGAAATATCTGAATAATCGCAAGCTTAAACCGCAACCTACCCGGCCGCTCAATGTTCGTTCCAAGTGTTCCCATCGGGACGCCGTCGGTACGGCAACCCGGCTGGATTTGCTGGTCAAGGAGGCGGAGGTTAAAACCTTTACCGCTCAGGTTGCGATCAAGGGTTACGGGACTTGTAATTTCAAGCTTGGCGACTTCGAGCAGGCGGAAAAAATGCCGCAGGCCTTACTTCGGCACAAGCAGGAGCCAGGTTGTCTGGTGCGCATGTGGGAGCAGGGCGACAAGGTGACGATTGCCTTCAATAGTTGCCCAAAATCCTGCGAGCGGGATGCATTCAGTTACCTCTGGCCGATCATGGTCGAGGCAAAATCAGGGCGTTGTTTCTGAACGGATAGAGCTATGAATCAGTGGGAAGTAGTGATTGGCATCGAAACGCACGCGCAACTGGCGACGGTTTCTAAAATTTTCTCGGGCGCATCGACCGCCTTTGGCGCGGCGCCGAATACGCAGGCTTGCGCGGTGGACCTCGCTTTGCCCGGTGTTTTGCCGGTGCTGAATAAAAAAGCCGTCGAATGTGCCATCCGTTTTGGTCTGGCCATTGGCGCCGAGGTCGCAGCGAAATCAGTCTTTGCTCGTAAAAACTACTTTTATCCCGATTTGCCCAAGGGTTATCAGATCAGCCAGATGGATCTGCCGGTCGTGGTCGGCGGCGCCATCACGCTGCAGGTGGGGCAGGGTGAGAAGGCCTACGAAAAAGTAGTGCATTTGACGCGGGCCCACTTGGAAGAGGATGCCGGGAAATCGCTGCACGAAGACTTCCATGGCAAATCCGGTATCGATCTCAATCGTGCCGGAACGCCATTGCTGGAGATCGTCACCGAGCCTGATATGCGCTCTTCTGACGAAGCGGTGGCTTACGCCAAGGTGTTGCATGCGCTGGTGCGCTGGATCGGTATTTGCGATGGCAACATGCAGGAAGGCTCCTTCCGCTGCGATGCCAACGTTTCCGTTCGGCCCAAGGGGCAAGCCGAATTAGGCACACGGCGCGAGATCAAGAATCTCAACTCCTTCCGTTTCCTCAAAGAAGCCATCGATTACGAAATTCAGTGGCAGATCAACGAAATCGAGGAAGGTCGCAAGATTCAGCAGGCCACTGTGCTGTTCGACCCGGATAACGGCGTGACGCGCGTCATGCGGACCAAGGAAGACGCTCACGATTACCGTTATTTCCCTGATCCCGATCTGCTGCCGCTGATCATTTCAGCCGACTGGATTGCCCGGGTGAAAAGTGAACTGCCCGAACTGCCCCGGCAGATGCGCGACCGCTTCATCAATGATCTTGGTTTGTCCAGTTACGATGCTACGGCCCTAACCTCAAGCCCGGAAATGGCCGATTATTTCGAGTCGACCGTAGCAATCGCCGGTAAAGCCAACGCCAAGCCCTGCGCCAACTGGGTGATGGTTGATCTGGCTGCCCGTTTGAACAAGGAAGGCAAGGAACTTGCCGACTCGCCGGTCACTGCGGCCCAACTGGCTGGATTGCTCCTGCGCATTGCTGACAACACCATCTCCAACAACATTGCCAAGAGGGTTTTTGATGCCCTGTGGAATCGCGAAGGCGCAACGGCTGACGAGGTTATCGACAAACAGGGCTTGAAGCAGATTACGGATAGTGGCGCCATTGAGTCGCTGGTCGACGAGGTCTTGGCTGCTAACGCCGCAAATGTTGCGGAATTCAGGGCGGGCAAGGAAAAAGCTTTCAATGCGCTGGTCGGCCAGGTCATGAAGGCCGCCAAGGGCAAGGCTAATCCGCAGCAGGTCAATGATCTGCTGCGGAAAAAACTGATTGGTTGATTAGCGCGGCCGCAACGCTGGCGCGGCTGCCCCATTGCTTGGGGCAGCAGTTGGCGGACGCTTGGTGACCTCGTAATAGCGCTTGCGGTCGGCGTCGTATTTTGCCTTGATTGTGTCAAATTCCCGTTTTTTGACTTCCAGTAATTCTTGCTGAATCTTGATCTCGTGCTCCAGCGTACGCAGCTCTTTCGCCAGGTCGGCCGGCATGGGTTTTTTCTTGTAAAACTCTGCTTCAGCCTCAAATTTTTTGCGTTTGGCGCGAGCCTCATCGATTCTGGCTTGAGTATCCTGAATCGCCAAATTTACGTCCCTTTCGGCCTTGCCTTGTGCCAGATCGATATCTTGCGGCATGGCGTAGGTATCGAGCAGGGCCTGATCCTTGTAACGCTGTTCCCGAGCTGCATCATCAATTTGCTTCTTGCGCCGGGCTTCAGCGGCCTGTTCCGCTTTTTGTTCCGCTGACAGTGGCGGGCCGACTTCCTTGATCACGTTGCCGCTGTTGCCGATAACGCGATAGGCCCGACCCCGACACTGTTCGGGCAGGGTGTCGCCACAAATGCTGCGACCGGACGCTGCGTCGGGGCAACAATAGAATTCCCCGGCGGCGAACAGCGGGCTGGCAGCAAGCGCCAAAACCACGAGGGAAAGCAATCGGCTAGGCATCAACGCCGTACTTCGCCCGATAATCAGCGACTGCCGCACGGTGCGCGGCAAATTCCGGGTGGTGTTCGAGGTAGGCCATCAAATCCCCCAAGCCAGCGACAGCGATAACGGGAATGCTGTAGTCGCGTTGCACTTCCTGCACCGCAGAAAGCTCGCCTAAACCCCGCTCCTGGCGATCCAGTGCGATTAGTACGCCTGCCGGTGTGGCGCCTGCGGCACGGATGAGTTCGACCGATTCGCGGACGGAGGTGCCTGCGGAAATCACATCATCAACGATCAGAACCCGGCCTTTGAGGGGGGCGCCGACAATGCTGCCGCCTTCGCCATGGTCCTTGGCTTCTTTGCGGTTGTAGGCGAACGGAAAGTTCTGAGCGCGCTGGGCCAGTGCGACGCTGATTGCAGCGACTAGCGGAATGCCCTTGTAGGCGGGGCCAAAAAGCATGTCGAACTGGATGCCGCCAGCTTCGGCAGCTTTGGCGTAGAATTCTGCCAAGCGACCCAGTGAGTCGCCATCATTGAATAATCCGGCATTAAAGAAATAAGGCGAGAGGCGTCCGGCCTTGGTTTTGAATTCGCCGAAGCGCAGCACTTGGCAAGCAAGCGCAAATTCGATGAAGTTTTGACGAAAATCCATATTCTTCCATTCTTGATGGCCGGTTAATTCAGACCAAAGCTCACACAATGTTACGCATCATCTCCCTGAACCTCAATGGCATCCGCTCCGCCTGGAGCAAAAATGTTCTGCCGTGGGCTATCGACCAAAAGGCCGATATCGTCTGCTTGCAGGAACTCAAGGCCCAGTTACCTGATTTGTCGCCGGAAATGCTGGCGCCGGATGGCATGCACGCTTTTTATCACTGTGCGGAAAAGAAGGGTTACAGCGGTGTTGGCATCTGGAGTCGCAACAAGCCAGATCGGGTGCTTGAGGGCTTTGACGGTGGGGAGTTTGATGCGGAAGGGCGTTATATTCGGGCCGACTTTGGCAACCTTTCGGTGATTTCGCTCTATCTGCCTTCCGGTTCATCGTCACCTGAGCGTCAAGAGGCTAAATTTCGATTTCTTGATGTCTTTTTCCCCCAGATGCTCGCCTTGCGGGCTGAAGGTCGAGAAATCGTACTGTGCGGCGATTGGAATATCGCCCACCAGGAAATTGACCTTAAAAACTGGAAATCAAATCAGAAAAACTCAGGCTTTTTACCCGAAGAGCGGGCTTGGTTAAGCCGTGTGTTTGCTGAGCAGGGCTGGGTTGACGTTTATCGTCATCTCTTTCCGGCGACGACTGGCGATGCCTACACGTGGTGGAGCAATCGTGGCCAGGCCTGGGCCAAGAATGTTGGCTGGCGAATTGATTACCAGATCGCAACGCCCGGGATTGCAACGACGGCGCAGAGAGCTGAAATTTATAAGGCCGAGCGCTTCTCGGATCACGCCCCACTGATTATCGATTATGAATTTGCTGTACCGCAGAATGCGAATTGATTTCGCTGCATAGAGGGGCTAATCTTCTCGTTCTCGCTTAACTGTCATCAAAGAGGTCAAAAATGTCTGAACAATTCACCACCGCAAATAAAGACAAGCTGGTTTCTGACCTGCGTGTCGTGATCTCCGATACCGAAGAGTTGCTGCGCGCAACGGCCGGTGCTGCCGGCGAAAAAGTTGGCGATCTGCGTGAGCGCTTGGGTGTGCGCCTGCGTGATGCCAAGGAGCGCCTGATTGATCTCGAAGTGGCCGTTATCGACAAGACCAAGGCTGCCGCTCGTGCGACGGATGATTTCGTGCACGAAGAGCCATGGAAAGCTGTCGGGGTTGCTGCTGCGCTGGGCCTCGCCCTTGGCGTACTGATTGGCCGTCGTTAAACGGATGACGCCACCAATCGGCGGTGAAGAGCGCCGCGCCGGCCTCTTCTCCTCCATGAAGGGCATGATTGCGACGCTCGTCGCAATCGCCAAGACGCGCGCCGAGCTGCTGGTCACCGAGCTGGAGGAGGAGAAGTTTCGCCTCATGACGCTTTGGTCAAAGGCGATCGGTGCGGCTTTTTTGCTGGCCGTTGGTTTGATCATGGCCGTCATCTGCTTTGCGCTGGCGTTTTGGGAGCAGCGGGTGCTGATTTTTGGCATTTGTGCAGCCATGTTTATCGCCGGCGGCTTGTTTTTGATTAGCTCCTTGAAGCGTCAATCCAGTCAACCCAGCAAAATGTTTCACGCCAGTTTAGCCGAGCTGGAAGCGGATATGGCGCAACTCCGCCGCACCGTCAAGATACCTGAATGAACGAGCGCTTGTTGCAGCTGGCTGCGCGGCAGGGCCTTCTTAAAGCGCGCATTGAGGCACAGCGCCTCTCCTTGGCCGAACAAACGGAACCGCTGGAAACCGCTTTGGCGCGGGGTGACACTGTGCTTCAAGGCGTCGACTGGTTAAAGCATCATCCGGTCGCCATTGCTGCTGCGGTGGCTGCCGTCGTCGTGGCGCGGCCACGGAAGGCTTGGCGTTGGGCCAAGCGTGGGTTTTTTGTCTGGCGTAGCTGGCAAGGGATTCGGGATTTGCTCTTGAAATCGAGTTGACCGTGGCAGACGTTGAAGGCGCGGCACCGCCACTTCCCCGCTGGTGGCAACAGGCGCTTTCTGCCCAGCGCCGCGAGATTCGGCGTGTTGTTGCCGAATTAATGGTGATGCGGGGCGTCATGCCGCTGCTGATGAAGCCGAGAAATGGTGTTAGCTGGACGTCAGCCGAGAAAGCGGAACTACTCGCTCAATTTCGTCGCATGGCTCATCTATCGCCCTATCTCATCGTGCTGCTTTTGCCCGGGTCGATATTGGTTTTACCGGTTTATGCCTGGTGGCTGGATCGCCGCCGGGTTACTCGACGAGACTAGTTTCCTTTTCTCGTTCGGCGTTCCAGGGTGCCACCTTAAGCAGCAGGATCATGCCGGGTACTGCCAGTGCCGAGCACAACCAGAAAAAATTAAGCCAACCGAGTGATTCCACTAACCAGCCCGCCGAAGCATTTACAAACGTGCGCGGAACCGCGGCCAGGCTGGTAAATAGCGCCATTTGCGTGGCCGTATAGGCGGGGTGGGTTGAACGGGCGATGAACGCGACAAAAGCCGCTGTGCCCAGCCCGACGCCGAGCGCTTCGCCACCGATTACCGCAGCGAGCGAGATACGTTCGACAGCACCGATGCTGGCAAAATGTCCTTGCCCGGCCAGCCAGACAAAACCAAAAATGGTGACTAGCTGAACCAGGCCAAAGAGCCAAAGCGCTCGATTTATCCCGAGTTTGACCATCCACAAGCCACCGAGCAAGGCACCGAAAACTGCCGGCCACAACCCGGCATGTTTGGCGATCAGGCCGATGTCGGTCTTGGTAAAGCCCATATCGAGATAGAAAGGGGTGGCGAGTGCGGTACTCAGACTGTCGCCGAGTTTGTATAGGAAGATGAAGCCGAGCACCATCAGCGCACCGCGCCAGCCTTGTCGCCCGATGAATTCGTGAAAAGGTTCGGTGACTGCCTGGCGCAGGGTTTTCGGGGCGCCTTTGACCCGCGGTTCGCTGACCAGCCAGGCCATCGCCATGCCTGGCAACATGAATGCGCCAGTGATCCAGAACACCTCATTCCAGGGCAGGCGGTCGGCCAGGATCAGTGATAACGAACCCGGGACCAGGCCAGCGATACGGTAAGCGTTGACGTGAACGGCATTGCCGATGCCGAGTTCGTGATCACTCAAAATTTCTCTTCTGAAGGCGTCGACCGCAATATCCTGAGTTGCCGAAAGCAGGGAAAGCAGGGTGGCAAGCCATAGAATGGGCCAGATATTGTCTTTTGGGCTTAGTCCGCCCATAAAGCCGATGGTGAACAGCAGACCCAACTGGGTCAGCAGCATCCAGCCTCTTCGCCGGCCAAAGCCGGGTACGTTGAAGCGGTCGAGTAGCGGCGACCAGAGGAATTTCCAGGTGTAGGGAAACTGGATCAGCGCGAAGAAGCCGATCGTCTTCAGATCGACACCTTCGCTGCGCAGCCAGGCCGGCAGCAGGTTGAGGAGCAGATAGAGCGGTAGGCCTGAACTGAAACCCGTGAAGATGCAGATCAGCATCTTTCGGGTCATCAGGGCGCCGAGCCAGACAGGCATCAACGGTTACGGGTCAAGCGATAGACGGCCAGGCTACCTAAAAAGTTAACATCGCGACTTTCCGTGCATTCGACCGGGTTGCCCGCTTCATCGAGGATGCTCCGTTCGCGAATGATCAGGCCCATTTTGGTGCACAGGTCTTCAAAGTCGAGCAGGGTGAAGAAACGGACGTTGGGTGAGTCGTACCATTGATAGGGCAAGTCTTCCGAAACCGGCATGCGGCCGTCGAGTACCGAGCGCAGGTTCTTCCAGTAGGCAAAATTCGGGAAGGAAACGACCGCCTCGCGACCGACGCGCAGCATCTCACGCAGGATGCCCTCGGTGTGGCGTACGGTTTGCAGCGTGCGTGAGAGAACGACATGGTCGAAAGCCTGATCAGCGAACTCGTCGAGGCCGCACTCGAGATTGCCTTGAATGATGTTGATGCCGTTCTTGATTGCAGCCAGCACATTGGCATCATCGATTTCAACGCCAACGCCTCGTACACCGCGGGAGTCGATCAAATATTTGAGCAAGGTGCCATCGCCGCAGCCAAGGTCGAGAACGCGGTGGCCCGGTTCAACCCAGGCGGCAATGACATCAAAATCGGGACGGCCCAGGGTGTGCGTCATAGCTTGATGTTCCGCAGGTAGGCATCGACCACGCCGTGGTAATGCGCGTCATCCATCAGGAAAGAGTCGTGGCCAAAGTTGAGGCTGATTTCCGCATACGAGACATTGCGTCCGTTGGCGAGCAAGGCGGCGACGATCTCCTTCGAGCGGGCCGGCGTGAAGCGCCAGTCGGTGGTGAAGGAGGCGATCAGGAAATTGGCCTTGCTGCGCGCCATCGTGGCTTTCAAGTCACCATTGTCTTCACGTGACGGATCAAAATAATCGAGTGCCTTGGTCATTAGCAGGTAGGTGTTGGCATCGAAATAACCGGCGAATTTGTCGCCTTGGTAACGCAGGTAGGATTCCACTTCGAATTCGACCCCGAAACCGAAGGAAAAAGCGCTGTTGCGCAGTTCGCGGCCGAATTTTTCGCCCATCTGGTCATCGGACAGATAGGTGATGTGGCCGAACATGCGCGCCAGGCGCAAGCCGCGTAGCGGACGGGTATTGTGTTCGTAGTAATGGCCGCCGTGGAAGTCAGGGTCGGTCAGGATGGCCTGACGGGCGACGTCGTTGAAGGCGATATTTTGCGCCGACAGTTTGGGCGCGGCGGCGATCACGATGGCGTTGCGGACGCGCTCCGGGTAAGTGATGCTCCAGCGCAACGCTTGCATGCCGCCCAGGCTGCCACCCATGACCGCGGCCCAACTGTCGATGCCAAGTTGGTCGGCTAGTCGGGCTTGAGCATGCACCCAGTCGATGACTGCCACCATCGGGAAGTCTGCACCCCAAGGCTTGCCGGTGGCCGGGTTTGCGGAGGATGGTCCGGTCGAGCCGTGGCAGCCGCCTAAATTGTTCAGGCCGACAATAAAAAATTTGTCGGTATCCAGCGGTCGACCGGGGCCGATGATGTTGTCCCACCAACCAATATTGTCGGGCTGGTCGGCGTAATGGCCGGCGACATGGTGATGGCCGGAGAGGGCGTGGCAAACGAGAATGGCGTTCGACTTGGCGGCGTTGAGTGTGCCGTAAGTCTCATAGACCAGATCGTAAGCGGGCAGAATCCCGCCGCTGCGCAAGTGCAGCGGTTGGTCGAAATGAGCGCGCTGTGACTTGACGGCGCCGACGGATTGTCCTGGCATGCTGTTCCTGAAAACAAAAACCCAGTGGCGTTAAAGAGGGCTTCCTGAACGCGAACTGGGTGGTTCCCGTTTTAGCTGTATTTATTTAGCGCCCGCAATCAGAGCTCAAATCGGCGCGGCTGGCGAGTTGCCAGTGTGCTGCGGACAATACCGAGCAGGCTGTTAAATGTCAATAAAGCGAGAAGATGATGCCGATAGTGCGGTAAAGATTTGTTAAACTTAGATTAAATAACGATTTTCCCTAGAAGGGTGGGGTCGACAAATGCTGGATCAACGACGGCATCAGCGTATTCGTTTTTGTTCGCCACCCACGATAAAAATTGGTTATGGCGGAACCATAGGCGAGGGGTTGATCGAAAATATTTCCCTATCGGGCATCATGTTGCGCAGCAGTATGGCGCTCGACATTGGTCACACGGCAGGTTGTGAGTTTTCTCTGTTTGGCTCGCCTGTCATTGACGTCCCAGCCTCGGTTGTCAGCCGCGTCGGTAATCTTTTCGGCGCGCGTTTCCAGACCGGGCCGATCAATCAGATTCAGATTGAGGATGCAATCAACGCCGCCTTGGCCGAGGGCAAAGCCTCCATTTTTTCACTGCATGAACTTGGCGGGCGAAAAGTCATGCGCGTCGTCGGTGGCCTGAATGGCACCTTGCGCAACGATTTTATGCATGCGTTGACGCGAATGGGCGTCAATGAAATTGATGTCGAGGGAGTGACTGAGATTGATCAGAGCGGCTTGGCCTTGTGTCTTGTTGCAATCAAACGGCACGGCGTGGTTATTGGCGCTCAGTCTGCATGTTTTGCCAGTGCGTGGAATCAGGCGTTGGCTGCACCGGGCGAAATCGAAAGCCTTTCGGGAATACTTCCTTGAAGTCCGTATCGTTTGCAAGGCGCAAAAAACTGGTGCTAGCCCTGCTTGGCTGCGGTTTGCTTGGCAACGTAATGGCTGCTGACGAGGATCTTTTCTTCAGTGAGTTGCCAATTGTTGCTTCGGTTAGCCGTTTGCCACAACGATTAGCCGATGCGCCGACCGCCGTCACTGTGCTTGACCGTGAAATTATCAAGGCCTCCGGTGCACGTGACCTGAACGACATTCTCAGACTGGTTCCGGGGTTTCTGACCTTTCCTCACAATACCGAGTCAGCTCGAGTCAATTACCATGGTCTGAACGATGAGGAGTACTCACCGCGGGTGCAGGTGCTGATTGATGGCCAGTCCCAGTATTCCCCGCTGTTTCGGTCGGGGGTCAATTGGCTGACTATTCCCGTTGCGATTGAGGACATCGAGCGCATAGAGGTGGTGCGCGGCACCAACAACGTCTCCTACGGCAATAATTCGTTTCTCGGCGTAATAAATATCATCACGGTTGATCCATCGCTGGTCGGCTCGGCCTCGGTTGCCATGAGTAGTGGCAACCAGGGGGTGCGTGATTATTATCTGCGGACAGGCGGAAAGATCGGCGAGTTGGGGCACGCTCGCCTGACCTATCAGCAGAAGGATGATGATGGACTGACTGACCAGTCCAATTGGCGTGATTTCAATTCGACGCGCCTGCTTGATGCCCGCGCCAATCTGACCCTGAGCAATATTGATTCGCTCGAAATCAATGGGGGGCGCTCAGAGGGCACCAATAATCTGGGACGTTTGACCGAGAGTAAGGGTGTCGTTGGGGGAAATTCGCCAGAAAATCCGATGCGAGATTACGACCAATCGACGACTTATCTTCAATTAAAGTGGCGCCGGGTGCTGAATCCGGATACCGAGTTCAGCTTGCGTTATGGTTTTAAAGAGGATCGGGCTGACGAAAGTCATACGGAGCTTTTTTTAGCCAAAGGCAATTCATACCCATTCTTTAATAGTTCGGGGACCAAAATTGATGTTCTCGCTGAAGGAAATACGCTGGGCGGCCGTAGCCGAACCCACGAACTGGAGGCACAGCACAACTTCCGTGCCTTTGAGGATTTCCGGATATCGTGGGGCGGCAGTTGGCGTTGGGACACGCTCAACGCCCCATTTTCCTTTTATGGGAAATCGGCTGTAGAGCGTGATGTCGGGCGACTATTCAGCAGCGTAGAGTGGAAACCCCGCTCCTGGTTTACGGGTAACGTCGGCTTATCAATTGACCGGGATTCCTTGGGTGGAACGCATGCGTCGCCGCGCGTCAGTACCAACTTTCACCTCACACCAGAGAATACGATCCGCTTTGGTTACGCCATCGCCCATCGGACCGGGAGTATGCATGACTACATCGGCGATCGTCGTAACGTGCCCTATTCGACAGCCTCAGGGGTGCCAATCGAAGAGGGCTCAATCTCTCGGCGGCGCTACTACGGCGATGAAAATCTGCCTGCCGAAAAGCTGGAAAGCGTCGAACTGGGTTATCTCGGTGACTGGAAGTCGAGCCGCTTGAGCCTGGATGTGCGGCTGTTCCATGAAAAAATCCCGAATCGGATGATGCAACTGGATCGCAGACTGCTGAACTGTCCTGGCAATGAGCTTTGTGAGGACCGATTTCAGGGGCAAGCCCCAGCCTCTTGGGTGACGAATTTCACCACGACGATGCCGATTCAGAAAGTCGAGATCGACGGTCTGGAGTATCAGATGCGTTGGCAACCGTTTGATACGACACGATTGATGTTGAGCCAAGCCTACATAAATACCCGTGCAGAGTTGATCCCCAATATTGATGAAAAAGGAAATCTGATCAATACCAGCGAGCTTCTTCCGGACTTGAGTAGCGAGAACCGGCGCAAGCTGATTCAGGATTTGACGGAGCGCTCAACACCACGCCACTCAAGCTCCTTGATGTGGATGCAAAAATTACCCTATGGCTTCGACTTTTCGCTAATTGGCTACTGGGTAGGAATGCACAAGTGGTCAAGAAATTACGAGGTGCTGAGTTATGAACGCTATGACGGACGCCTGGCCTACAAATTTCGCAGCAACGGCATTAGCGGTGAGCTTGCCTACACGGCCCAGTCGCTTAATGGCTCGCATGGGGAATACAAGGCCCAGCAGAACGATCGATTCGCTCGTATTGTTGACCGCCGCCAATGGGTTACGCTGCGCCTGGATTTCTAGGTAATAGGCTGCTTTCCATCGGGGGCTGCTGTGTTGGCCGCATAACGACCCCTTCCAGCCAAACCTCAAAGGGCTCACAGGGGGCGATGGCGTTCCCTTGGGCATAGGTAATGCCGATGTTCCTCAGTTGTTCGATGCTGGCACTCTCGTCAACGCCGTCGGCGATCGAGTCGATGCGCTGATCGGCAGTAATTTCCTGAATAGCCCGCAATAGCGCGGTCGACGCCCGATTTCCACTTAAATTCCGGGTCAGGCTGCGGCTGAGTTTGACGTAGCTTGGGGCAATGCTGCGCAATTGGCTAAAAGATGACAGGCCACCGCCAAAATCGCTGAGCCCGATCTGGCAACCCAGCGCCTGCACCTGTTGCGAAAACTGGATAGCCCGGCTGCTTTGATGGCTGGAGCTTCCTTCCGAGAAAATGAGACAAAGCCCCTCGCCGGTAATCTGGAGGCTGGTCAGGCTACGGGCGATGTAATCGATCACTTCACGACGGCCGAGCGAGGAGCCGGAAAGCGGAACCAGGCAGCGCAAGCGTCTATTCCGGCTGTTGGCGCGGGCAAGCGCTTTGATGGCAATTTCAAGAAAATGCAGGTCGATTGAAGGCGCGAGGTCGTAACGCTCGGCGGCATCGATCAGTGCCGAGAGCGCGATGGGCGGATGGCCGGGTTCGAGCAGGCGGGCGGTCAGCTCGACCACGTTGTCGTTCATCGCCGGATCTTGCAGCGGGCTGAGTGGCACGGCCTCAATTTGCAGACGATCGTCGGCCAGCGCTGCAGCGATACGATTCGCCCAAGTATTTGTTTCCTGGCGCCGCTCCTGCGTGTTCAGCGCATCCTGCTCGCAGACCTGATTGCGCCCGCTTTCCTTGGCGTTGTAACAGGCGGCATCGCCCGCTGCGAGAATTTCGTTGATGTTGCGGACCCGGCGGCTAACCGGTGTCAGGCCGATGCTGGCGCCGATGGCGAAGACCTTGTCCTGCCAGATGAAGCGATAAGCGGCGGTCAGGGCACAAATGTCTTCGGCCACCTGACGGGCGCGCTGGCTGCTGCAGTTGGCAAGGATAATGCCGAATTCGTCGCCGCCGAGCCGCGCCAAGGTGTCTTCCCCGCGCAAGCGACCCTGGAAAAGTTGGGAAATCTGGCGCAGCAGTTCGTCACCCGCCAAGTGACCGCAGGTGTCGTTGACCGGCTTGAAGCGGTCGAGGTCGATGAACAGGACACAGCACTCTTCGCTACCGGCGCGGACGTTATCCAGCATTTTTTCCAGCTGGTGCTCGAATTCCCGCCGATTGAGCAAACCGGTCAGGGGGTCGTGGCGAGCCTGATAGGAAAGTTCTGAGGTTGCCTCTTCGATCCGCGACTGCAGCGACTGCTGCGCTTCTTCAATATGGCTTGCCATATCGTTAAAGCCTTGTTCGAGAACACCTATTTCACCCGTCGAAATGGTTGAGACGCGGGTATCGAGGCGGCCCGAGGACATCTCGCGAACGGCATGGACAAGTCGCAGCACCGGCTTGGCCAGGTTGTCAGCAATGGCGATGGCGAGCCCGGCCAGAATGAGCAGGCCGACCAGGACAATGAGCAGGCCGCGCTGGAGCAATTCATTTTGCCGGTTGGCCAGATCGGTTTTGTCGAATTCGATGAAGACGTGCCCAATGACTTCCGGCTGCGCCGGATTTGCATTGTCGCTGCTCTCAAACAGTGCATCCATTTCGTTGAGCGAACGGCGGACTGGCGCGCCGAAAGCAACCCATTGATCGGTTTCGGCGACCAGCATTGGCTCCTTCAATGCTTGGCGGAGTTGTTCGCTACCCAGTGAAACCCGCCCGCTGACGGCGATGGCACGGCCTTTCTGGTTGGTGATGATGGTGGCTTTTATCCCGGATTCCTGAACGGCGGCCTGGGCCAGCCCATGCAGGCTTTCAATTTGTCCGGCGATGATGCCGTATTCGCTGATGGGTGCCAGGTAACGGACGGTAGCCATCCCCTTGGCGCGAAGTTCACCTTCCAGGGCACGGATGCCGCTCAGGGTGAAATAGGAAACCAGGGCGATGGCGATCAGCATGCTGGGGAGCAGCGTCAGCAATAACAGCCGATGGCGGAGGGTGATTTGGTTCATCTTGCCTCGCTTTCTGCGAGCATGGCGCGCCGGATGGTGGCTTCATCCGGGATTGATAGACCGAGTGCTTCTGCAACATTCGAATTGATGGTGATCGCAAACTGGCTGGGTGGTACCGGGGGCGGTAGCGTCGTGCCCATATTGTTGATGAGGTCGGCCGTCTGGCGAGCGATCTGGGCGGGTGTCGTGTGTAGCGCCGCGAGCGCACCGGCGCTAACGAAGGGGGCCGAAAAGGCGATGACCGGCCGCTGGTGACGGTAAGAGGTGACCAGGATGGGCTTGATGTTGTCGCGCTTATAGATTGTTGTATCAGGGATGGCGAGCAGCGCTTCGACTCTTGGCAACAAAGTATTGATCGCGGGGAGCAGGGTACTGGGGGTGTCGCTGTCCTCGCTGTCCAGGATCAATCCGGCATTTTTGAAGGTTTGCCGGTATTGGCTGGCGACGCCCCGTGTTTCGCTGCTGAACAGCATGCCGACGCGTTTCAGGTCGGGCAACAGATGACGCAGAAAAGAAGCCTGACGGGCTGGCGGATGATCGAGATAAATGGCGGTAAAGCGAGCTCGTTGCGGGCCGGCCTGAGCGATGATTTTTTCGTAGCTCTGACGCGGTAGCAAGGTGGCAATGATCGGCGTCGTACCGCCCATCGCCAGGGCACGCTGGAAGGCCTCGCTGCCAACGCTGATCACCAGATCGGAGCGCTGGCCGGACGGCTCAATGTTATCCGCTTTGCCTATCCGGGAAATTTTCCAGCGGGCGCTGTCCAGCACTTCGCCGAGGGTTGATGCAAACTCGCCATAGGGGCCGCTGTTTTCACTGAGTAGCAGCGTAATGCTGCCCGCCCAGGCAACTGGCGAGAGCGTGATTAATGAGAGAAAAAAGTACAGTATGAAGCGGCGCACGGCATCGATATTGCCCGAGCACCTATGCCATTGCAATGGGTATTTTCCACAATTTTAGAGGTGACTAATATTTATATTGTTTTTGTAGTTTTTGGCTGGCGGTATGTTTTGTGGTGGCTGCTCAGATCATGGCCAATGTGCTGAGCGGGTTAACGCGCACTCATGAATGCACTGATCTGGGCGGCAATCTCGTCAACCGGCATGGCAAAGGCAAATTTCTTGATGAACTGGCCATCCGGTCCGAGCAAAATCATGCCGGCAGAGTGGTCGACCGCGTAATTGCCCGGTTTTGCCCCCGGTTCGATCACCTTGGCGTAACGAATCTTGAAATTGTCCGCGGCACGGCGAACCAATGCCGGTGGGCCGGTCAGGCCGAGAATGCGTGAATCGAAAAACTCGGTATAGGTCTTCAGCACTTTGCCGGTGTCGCGCTCGGGGTCGATGGTGATGAAAATCGGTTGAAGGAGCGCCGCGTTGTCACCGAGCAACTTGAGGATGGCGGCCATTTCGACCAGCGTGGTGGGGCAGATGTCCGGGCAATAGGTATAGCCGAAGGCAATGAGCTGGTAGCGCCCGATAAATTCCTCGCTGGTGACGGAACGACCGTTTGGGTCCTGCAACAGATAGCGCGCGATGATCGGCGTTGATTCCTGGCGAAGCAGGTCGAGGCTGTGTTGCGACTGGGCGGCGACCGGCCCGACGATGGCGAGGCTGAGGCAAAGGGCGGCGAGGCGGATCATTGGGTCGGGAAGGCGGTGCTGAGGTTTTTCTCGGCTTCATTGAAGCGCTTGACCAGGGTGGCGACGTCCGGGCAGGGCAGGCCCTTGCCCTGTTCGAGGTAGGCTGCATTGGTGGCGTTCTCGAAAATTTCACCATTGGCACGGGTTTTGGGCGCGATGTTGGTGACCGCATTGCGCGACCGGCTGACGATGGCGGGTTGCTGGCAGGCCAGGGCGATACCGTTGATTTCACCCATCGCAATGAGTGCCGCGCTACCCGCATCGGCCGCAAAAGCCGGAATGGTGGCGAAGGACAAAGACAAGGATAAGGACAATGCGGCAAGCGCAGCGGCAGCAATTTTCATGTTCGGACTCCAGACAATAAGCGATCGATTATAGCCAGCGCGACGCGCCTCGCTTTCTTACAGATCAAATATGTCGAGCAGCAAGGGTAAGCCTTCGCTGATCGCAACGGGCCCCGGCGTCAGGATAATGGCCGACTTGATTTCATGCATACGGCCACTTTGCACGGCCGTAACGGTCGACCAGCCGGGACGGGCGGCGATGTGTTCGGGGCGGAAATGCTTGCCGCACCAGGAACCGATGATGATTTCCGGGTCGCGGCGGACGACTTCCAGCGGGTCGGCCAATATGCGGTCACGGGCGAGCGGTGAAAGCGCGCGTTCGGGGAAAATATCTGCACCGCCAGCGATTTCGATCAGCTCCGAAGCCCAGCGCACGGCAGTGATGTTCGGGTTGTCCCATTCCTCGAAATAAACCCGCGGGCGGTGGCCAGCTTTGGCGATGCGTTCAGCCGCGATGGCGCGGGCGGCGGCGATTTGCCCTTCCAGTTCGCTGACCAGTTCAGCGGCTTTCGCTTCGGCGCCGACCAGTCGGCCGAGGGTCTCGACCATGCCGAGAATGTCGTCAACGCTGCGTGTGTTGAAGGCGTAAACCGGTACGCCAGCCTTGATCAGGTCGCGGGCAATATCGGCCTGCAGGTCGGAGAAAGTGAGCACCAGATCGGGCTGGACGGCGAGAATTTTCTCGATATCGCCGGTGGTGAAGGCGTAGACCTTGGGTTTTTCCTTGCGTGCTTGCGACGGACGGACGGTGTAGCCGGAAATGCCGACGATGCGCTCCGATTCGCCGAGGGCGTAAAGGACTTCGACAGTTTCAGTGGTCAGGCAGACGATGCGTTTGGGCAGACGGGGCATGGTGGCTATTTTGTGGGACGATGACTGCGTGCGACATCGAGATGGGCGCAAAGTTGCTCGGCACCATCAAGGATGCGTGGCGTGTGGCGCTGCATGATGTCCGGGTTGATGTGGAACATGTTGCCGCGTTTGACCGCGGTCAGGCGTGTCCATTTGTCCCAGTCGCTGAGCCATTCCGGGCGGGCATCGCCCATGCCGGTGGCGACGATGGCTTCCGGGTCGGCTTCGAGCACAGCTTCGACATTGACGGTCGGCGCCATCTGGCTGAGCTGGCCGAAGACGTTTTCACCGCTACAGAGGCGGATGGCGTCACTGATGATTTGCGGGCCACCGACCGTCATCAACGGTGATTTCCAGATCTGGTAAAAGACCCGTACCTTGGGCTTGCCGGCGTTGGCTTTGCGCAGACCATTCAGGCGCTGGCGGAAACGTTCGGCGGCAGGGGCGGCGATGCTCTCGGTCCCAGCCAGCTGGCCGAGGCGCTCGAGTTGCGCCGCCACGTCTTCCATCTGGTTCGGCTGAAAAACATAAACCGCCAGGCCGAGCCCTTTCAGTTTGTCGACCTGCGTCATGTTGTTGCCGCTCTCCCAGGCAATGACCAGATCAGGCTTCAGGGCGGCGACGGCTTCGAGATCGACCCGCGAATAGCCGCCGACGCGCGGCACCTTTTTCGCTTCCGGCGGGTAGTCGCTGTAATCGACGGTGCCGACCAATTTATCGCCACCGCCTGCGGCGTACAGGCTTTCAGCCGCGTGTGGGGCGAGCGTGACGATGCGTTTGGCCGGGGCCTTGAGGCGGACTTCGCGGCCGCTGTCGTCCTTGAAGACGAGTTCGGCCTGGCTGGCGGCGGAAAGCGCTAATGCTGCGGTCAACGTGAAAAAATGCCTGAATTTCATGCGGGTTTCCAAGTGCCGAGGGCGTTAGTCAGGCGTTGCCAGCCGGTTTCGTTGGCGGGCAGGCCGAAGCGCAGCAGCGGTTGTTGCTCGAAGCGGCGGGTGAGAATGCCTTGCCGGGCTAGGTATTCGTGTAGTTCGACCGAGTGCGGCGTAGTCAATGCGGTAAATAGTGCGGTGGATTTGACCTCGCCGTGCGGCGCCAGCAAGGCGTGCAGGCGCTGGCTGGCGGCAAGCAGGCGGGGGCGCTGTGCCGTTTGCCAGTCGCGATCGTGCAGGGCAAGTTTTGCGGCGTCGCGGGAAGGGCCGGCGACGGCCCACGGTCCCATGATTTCGGCCAGCTTGGTCAGTAGGTCTGGCGCGGCGAAGAGGAAACCGACGCGGGCGCCGGCCAGGCCGAAGAACTTGCCGAGCGAGCGGAAGACGATCAGGTTGGGGGCATCGGCCGTGCCGGCCAGCGACGTCAGGCTGTCTTCCGGCGTCGCGTCGATAAAGGCTTCATCGACGATCAGCCAGCCGCCGCGCTTTTTCAGCTGTTTTGCCGCGTCGACCGCAATCGCGTGCGGATGGCGGTCAGCGGTCGGGTTATTCGGATTGCAGAGCAATACGTAGGGCGTTGCGGCGCTCAGGGCGCGTGGCAGCAGGGCGTTTTGCAGAAAGCGCAGGCGGTGGCCGGCTTGCGCCCAGGCGTGTGGATGTTCGGCGTAGATCGGGCTGATGCAGGCGACGACAGCACGCGGCAGCAGCTTCGGCAAGAGCTGGATGGCGGCCTGCGAGCCGGCGACGGGCAGGAGATTGGGGTTGCCGTAATACTCGGCTGCAGCGGCTTCCAGGCCATCGTCGGCTTCCGGCAGGCGGTGCCAGCAATCCATTGATAAGGTCGGGACCGGCCAGGCTTCCGGGTTGATGCCGGTGGACAGATCAAGCCAGTTTTCCAACGGAATCTGGTAGTGGGCCGCGGCTTCACGCAGCCGGCCGCCGTGTTCAAGCATTGATAAATCCAATCAGGAAAAGGACAGCCAGCCACAGCCACAGGCTGTGGCGAATCAGGGCAATGGCGCGGCCAAGATCGGCGGCGACCGGGGCCGGGCCGGCGCCGAGCGGCGGGCGGATTTCGACTTCACCGTGGTAAATGGCGGCGCCGCCCAGCAGCACGCCGAGGCTGCCAGCGCCGGCCGACATCACCGGGCCGGCATTTGGGCTTTCCCAACCCGGTGCCTGGGTGCGCCAGCAGGCGAGGGCATTGCGGGTTTGGCCGAGCAGCGCGTAGGTCAGCGCGGTGAGGCGGGCCGGCAGCCAGTTGAGCCCATCATCGATCCGCGCCGCCGCCCAGCCGAAATGATTGAAGCGTTCGGTACGGTAGCCCCACATCGCATCCAGCGTGTTGGCGAGGCGGAAGAGCAGGGCGCCGGGGCCACCGAGCAGGGCGAACCAGAACAGCGTGCCGAAGATGGCATCGTTGCCGTTTTCGAGCACGGATTCGACGCCGGCCTTGGCGATACCGGACTCATCGAGTTGCGATGTTTCACGGGAAACAATCCAGCCGACGCGCTGCCGGGCCTCGTCCAACCGGCCTTCGCGCAGCGGCTTGGCGACGGCTTCGGCGTGCTCGGCCAGGCTTTGCGCGCCGAGGGCAAAATAGAGCAGCACGACATCGACGACAAAGGGGGCGAAGGGGCGCAGCATGAATGCCAGCCCGGCAGCCGGCAGTACGGCAATCATCCAGCTGAAAACGCCGGTTAGCCGCGTTCGGCGGTTCAGTCGTTTTTCAATGGCGGCGACCAGGTTGCCGAAGCCGACCAGCGGATGAAAACGCTGCGCCTCGCCGAGCAGGCGGTCGAGCAGCACCGCCACCAGGGCCGCCAACGGCATCGAGAATGCAGCGAAATACGTTGCCAGATCGGCGTCACTCCAACTCATCGCGGGAAGATGCCGTTTTCCTGAATGTTGGCCTGCATTTCACGCAATGCTGCGGTCAACGGGCTATTTTGCTCAAAATCGGTCGCGCCCCAATGGTCGTGAAAAACCAGTTCCTCGATCGGCAGGCGCGGCAGCCAGCCGGCCTTTTCCAGTTCCGGCTTGTCGTGGAAATGGCTGACGTAGCCGATGCACAGGTAGGCAATCGGTACGATATTCGCTGGAATACCCAAAGCCTCCTGCAACTCGGGCTGGCTGAAAATGCTCACCCAACCAACGCCCAAACCTTCGGCACGCGCCGCCAGCCAGAGGTTCTGCACGGCGCACACGCTGGAGTACAAATCCATCGTCTTGATGTGGGTGCGGCCAACGACGACCGGGCCGGTGCGCTCGCGGTCGCAGGTAATGCACAGGCTGATCGGCGCTTCAAGAATGCCTTCCAGCTTCAGGCTGCTGTAAACCTCGCGGCGACCTTCCTCGAACATCGCGGCGGCTTCGCTATTGGCCTTCTTGAAAACGCTATGGACGCGTTGCTTGACGGCCGGCGAACGGATCAGCAGAAAATTCCACGGCTGCATGAAACCGACCGAGGGGGCGTGATGCGCCGCCATCAGGAGGCGGCTCAAGACGTCATCGGGCACGGGGGTCGGCAAAAACTGCCCACGCACATCACGACGGCTGAAAATGGACTGATAGACCGCCGCCCGGTCAGCGTCGGAAAAGGGTTGCGCCTTTGGCGCGGGTTGTTCGCTTTGGTAAATCTGCTCGATCTGGTTTTCCATGGATTCCCCTTGTGGAAAAACGGCGGCTGCCTGGCCGTGCAGCCATTAAATGATCTCCCGGCCGGTCTTCTGACTTGGATTCAACCGAACGATGCGCCTTCCCGGTTGAAGTTTCCTTCGCGCCAGTGGCTCTCTGCATCGCCCGTCCTCCTTACAGCGTTGGGCACGTGGCGGAATTGCACCGCCTTCCCGATTCTCCATTCAGCGCAAGCTGAACAGCACCCGGAGATACTTGCCCGAAAACTCGGGCGCTGCCGATGCTAAGCGAGCCGGCTAGATCAGGCAAGTTCGCAGGCAAGTCCGCAGTCAAGCCTGCAGGCAAGGCGCAACGCCAAGTGCGATAATCGCGCCCCTTTCCTTCAAGGTTTCGCCCATGTCCTGCTTGTCCCTGATGGTTCAAGGCACCACCTCGGATGCCGGAAAAACGACGCTGGTGGCTGCCCTGTGTCGCATCCTCAAGCGGCGCGGCGTGCGCGTGGCGCCCTTCAAGCCGCAGAACATGGCGCTCAATTCGGCGGTGACGGTGGATGGTGGCGAGATTGGCCGGGCCCAAGCGTTGCAGGCGCTGGCCTGTGGTCTGGAGGCGCACACCGATTTCAATCCGATACTGCTCAAGCCGACGACTGACAAGAAGGCGCAGGTGATCATTCACGGTAAGGTCGCGCTCGACCTCAATGCCCGCGATTATCACGAGTACAAGCCGCGGGCGATGGCGGCCGTTTTGGCCTCCTGGGCACGGTTGACCGCAGCCTACGAGTGCGTTGTCGTCGAAGGTGCCGGCTCGCCGGCCGAGATCAACCTGCGAGCGCGTGACATTGCCAACATGGGCTTTGCCGAGGCGGTCGACTGCCCGGTGATCATCATTGCCGACATCGACCGGGGCGGGGTTTTCGCCCATCTGGTCGGGACGCTCGATCTGCTTTCACCTTCCGAGCAAAACCGGGTCAAAGGCTTCGTTATCAACCGCTTTCGCGGCGACATCAGCCTGCTCGAATCCGGCCTGGCCTGGTTGGAAGAACGCACTGGCAAGCCGGTGCTGGGTGTCTTGCCTTATTTGCACGGCCTGATGCTCGATGCTGAAGATGCCATTGCGACTGCCGCGGTCGACGGCAAAAAAGCGACAAAATTGAAGGTGGTCGCCCCGGCCTATCCGCGTGTCTCCAACCACAACGATCTCGACCCCTTGCGCCTGCATCCGGAGGTCGATTTTCGCTGGATCGGGCCGGGCGAAACGCCGCCGCCTGCCGATCTGATCGTGCTGCCCGGTTCAAAAGCCGTGCGCGCCGACCTTGACTGGCTACGTAGCCAGGGCTGGGACAAGGCGATCCATAAGCATCTGCGTTACGGCGGCAAGGTGGTGGGCCTGTGCGGTGGCTATCAAATGCTCGGCCTCGCCATCAACGACCCGCTCGGGCTGGAAGGCCAGCCCGGTGCCACGCCCGGCCTCGGCGTGCTGGAGTGCGTCACAACGCTGGAAAACGAAAAACAATTGCGTAACGTCAGCGGTCATCTCTTGCTGCCGGGCAATCCGGCGATGAGCGGTTACGAGATTCACCTCGGCGTGACCTGTGGCGAAGGCTTGGAACGGGGTGCGGTGCAACTGGCCGATGGCCGCCGCGATGGTGCCATTTCGGCCGATGGTCAGATTTTCGCCACCTATTGCCATGGCGTTTTTGAGCATCCTGAAGCGTTGACCGCGCTAATGCTCTGGGCTGGGTTGCAGGAAACCGAACAAGTCGATTTCGCCGCCCGCCGTGAGGCTGATCTGGATCGGCTGGCCGATTCGGTCGAGGCGGCGCTGGATTGGGAAAAGCTTAGACCGTATCTGATGCCGGGCTGAAATCGATATCGTCGAAAACGTCATCGACGGCGATCTGCAAATCGATACTGGCCAAAGTGAACGTGTCGCCCGGCCGGTAGGTGCGGAGCAGCCAGGCCTCATCGTCGGTGCGGCGGTAAACCTCGACCAGCGCCTCGTCGGTGCCGATCAGCAGATATTCCTTGAGGCCGGGCAGCAGCCGGTACATCCCGAATTTGCGGCCGCGATCGTAAGCCTCGGTCGACGGTGAAAGAATTTCAATAATCAAGGCAGCATCGCGCTTGACCAGCGGATCGGAAGGCGTTTCGCAGGTGACGAAAAGGTCGGGGTAAAAGACGCTATCGGCCGCGCTAACTTCGAGTTTGATATCCGAGAGGTAAATCTTGCAGGGCGAACCCTTCAGATGGGCTCGAATGGGAACGTAAAGATTGCCGGCAATGACATTGTGCCGGTCCCGTACGCCGACCATGGCGAACACCTCACCGGCCACGTATTCGTGGCGCTCCGGCTGATCGTGTTCCCAGATCAGATAGTCGGCACGGCTGAAGTGCGGTTTTTCGGCAGGCAGTCCCATGATTTTTCTCCTTGAACTAGCTGGATTCTATGCCGTTTTCAGCGCTAGCGGCAGGCGCCACTTCCTCATGGCGAATACGTTTGAGTGCGACCTGTTTCTGAATTTCACGGAAGTCTTTTTCGCGGCCATACAAGGCGTACTGGCTGCGGATGCTGCCAAAGGTCTTTTTGGCTTCCGGCCCCGCCATCAGATGCTCGGTATGAAGGTCGGCCAGTTCGTTGTCGGCGACTGAGAGGGCCGCACGCATGACATCAAGACGGGCGGTGATGCCGAGTTCTGTGGCCAGCAGGGCAGGGCGCAGGCCGGTAAAGCGCGGTTTGCCTTTTTCCGGCGAGCAGATTGCCATGAGCGCGGCAAAGCTTGCCTGTTCGGCCAGGTTCATGTTCTGGACCTCGGATTCGCGCATGCTGACGAGGACTCTTTCGCCTGATATTTTGTCGTTGGCATTGACGTGGCTGCGGGCCAGGGCCAGCCGGTCTTCGGCCGAGACGGCACCGGGCATGGTGTCGCCGGCAATTACCTCGGCCATCGCGGTGCGGGCGGTTTCAACATCGCCATTCAGTGTTGCCGCCTCGGCCAGCAGGCGCTTGCGCATATAGTTGCGTGGCGTTTTTTTGGCGACCTCGTCGAGCACTTTCTGGGCCTCGGCATGCTCGCCCTGAGCCATGCAGATGGTGGCTTTAAGGTCGGCGGCGTCGAAGAAGTGGGGCGTGCCGCTAATCGCCCGATCAATCTCCTCGCGGGCCTCGGTCAGGCGATTTTGCTTGTGCAGGGCGCGGGCAACACCGGCGCGGGCCCAAGGGAAATCGTGGCTTTCCAGAATGTCGCGATACGCGACTTCAGCGGCGTTCGAGTCGCCGCTGGCGAGCAATACTTCGGCTTGTTGGCGGAGGATTTCAAAGCGGTAGGGCCGACCGCCTTCACTGTTGCGCTTCTGCTCAAGCAGGGCAATGGCCAGGCTGAATTCCTCTTTACGCTTTTGCTGGTAATAGTCGGCAAAAAAGTTTTTCTTGGCAACGATGCGCTCCAGGCGCAGCAGCAGCTTGTCCGGTGAAAACGGTTTGATGATGTAGTCGTCGGGGACCAGTTCGACGGCAGAAACCACCTGCTCGTAAGACTGCTCGCCGGTGACCATCATGAAGATGGTTTCATCCAGCAGCAGCTTGAAACGGCGCAACTCTTCGAGCAATTGCTGGCCGGAGCGGCCGTCGCCCAGCATGTAGTCGCAGAGAATGATGTCCGGCGTGTTATTGCGGATGCGGTAAATCGCATCCTGATAATTGGAGGCGAATTCGACAGCAAACGCGCCCAGCGTCTGGGCGACGGTGCGCAGGGCATCGCGCGCCTGCGGCTGGTCGTCGATGACGAGAAAACGCTTTTTGGCGTAATCGGTCATCAGGGCAGCCGCAATTCAAAACAGGCGCCACCGAGTGCGCCGCCATTGCTGAGCTTCAGGCTGCCGTGGCGATGCTGGCGGACGTGCAACTCAGCCAGTTTTTCGGCGACGATCAGCCCGGTGCCACCGGCCGGCGGAATGGTGCTGAAGCCGGGGCCGTCGTCTTCAACGCGCAGTACCAGCTCGTTGCCTTGTTCGAAGGCGCTCAGGCGAATTTCGCGTCGGGCCACCCGGCCAGCATTCTGGACGGCATTGTTGAGCATGTCGGTCACCAGGTCGCGGTCCAGCGGCCAGTCGTCGAGCGCCTGACAGTCAATCGTCAAGGTAATGCCGCTGTTGGCGAGATGGTGCTTTTGGGCCAGGGCTACTTCGGCGCAGAGATCCGGCACGATGACCGGCACGATGGCGAGTTGCGCGCCGTGGCGCATCAATTGATAGGCAGCCAGGGTGCGCGACAGGCGATTGGCCGCCGATTCGATGGCATAGCGCACTTCCGAGAGGTCGATCTGTTGCTCCGCCTCGCTGGCGGCAACCAGAGATTCGGCGGAAAACAATTGATTTTTGGTGTCGTGGATGCCCGAAGCGAGAATGTCGAGTAAGCGGTGCATGGTGTCTCCCCCATTTGTCTTTATTTATAGCGAGAAGGATAGCCTTACTTGAGCTGCAAGGGCAGCCCCGCGGCGACCAGCGTAACCCGGTCGCAAGCGGCGGCAACCCGCTGGTTCAGCCGTCCCTGCTCATCGGCAAACAGGCGCGATACCGGGTGCATGGGGACGATGCCCCAGCCGACTTCGTTGGAGACCAGAATGATCTGGCCGGGGAGTTGGGGGATGAGGTCGATCAGGGTGCCGGTTTCTTCCTGAAAAAACGGGCAATCGATCGCTTCGCCAGCCTCGGCCTGGGCGGCCGCCCGGCCGGCAAAGAGCAGGTTGGAGAGCCACAGGGTCAGGCAATCGACCAGAATACAGACGTCCGGTGCCGCCAATTCGTGCAGCTTTGCGGCGAGGTGGAGGGTTTCCTCGACGCAACTCCATTCTGGTGGCCGACGTTCGCGATGGTGAGTTATCCGGCGGCTCATTTCGCCGTCACGCGCTTCCGCCGTCGCCAGATAAATAACGTGCCGGCCGGATTCCGCGGCGCGTTTTTCAGCCAGCAGGCTCTTGCCCGAACGGGCACCACCGAGGATCAGTTCTTTCATGGGTCGAACTTTAGGTGATTGCGTGGCCTGGCGGCAAGCCGGATAATCCGCCCCGATTCGATGAAACGGAACACGGTGCAAATCCGTGGCGGGCCCGCCGCTGTAATTGGGGACGGATGTTGCAAGGGGCTTTATTGGCCCCGGCCACTGGTGAAAACCGGGAAGGCGCGACGATCCGGCTGATCCGAAAGCCAGAAGACGTATCGAATTGTTGAGGCTGGAAGCCTATGGACAGGGTTTCGCCGCGGTGTTTTTGCGAACGCCGCGGCGAGGCCCTTTTGCTTTTTTGAACAGAAAGAATCGGATGCATTCAAATTTCAACATCGTCGCCCCGGATCAGGGCTTGGCCGCTGCGCTGCAACAGAAAATTGACCAGAAGACCAAGCCGCTCGGTTCCCTCGGTCAACTCGAAAAAGTGGCCAAAAAGATCGGCCTGATTCAACAGCGTCTCGACCCGCAGTTCAATCAGCCGCAAATGCTGGTTTTCGCGGGCGATCACGGCGCAGCCAAGGCCGGCGTCTCGGCCTATCCGCAGGATGTGACTTGGCAGATGGTCGAGAATTTCCTGGCCGGTGGCGCCGCGATCAATGTGTTTGCCCGCCAGAATGAAATGTATTTGTCGGTGATTGATGCCGGCGTGGCGCATGATTTCGGGCGGCGCCCGGGCCTGATTAACGCCAAGGTGGCGCTGGGCACGGCGAATTACATCGAAGAGCCGGCAATGACCGCCGAACAGTGCGGGAATGCGCTGGCACGGGGGGCGGAAATTGTTCGTAACCTGGCCTCGAATGGCTGCAATGTCGTCGGCTTCGGCGAAATGGGCATTGGCAACACGGCTTCTGCTTCGCTGATTACCCATTGCCTGACCGGCACTTCGCTGGCCGACTGCGTCGGCCGTGGCACCGGGCTGGACGATGCCGGGCTGGCCCGTAAGCAGGTGCTGCTGGAAGCGGCGCTGACCCGTTACCGCACTGCCGGCGGCAGCGACCAGCCGGCGCAAGTGCTGGCCGAATTCGGCGGCTTCGAGATCGCCATGATGGTCGGCGCCATGCTGGCCGGCGCAGAAGCCAAAATGCTGCTGCTGATTGACGGCTTTATTGTCGGATCAGCCGCGTTGACCGCAGCAAAGCTGGTGCCGGCGCTGCTTGAATATTGCGTCTTCTGCCACCGCTCGGCCGAACCCGGCCACGTTGCGCAACTTCAGGCGTTGGACGCTGAGCCGCTGCTCGATCTCGGTTTGCGCCTCGGTGAAGGCACCGGCGCCGCGCTGGCCTACCCGCTGATCGTGGCGGCCACCAGTTTCCTCAATGAAATGGCCAGCTTCGCCTCGGCCGGCGTCGCTGAAAAGAGTTGATGCTGCGGCGTGAGCTGGAATACTTCTTCGGTGCGGTCAGGTTCTTCACGCGCCTGCCGGTGCCGGCCTGGGTCGGCCATTCGAGTGAGGCGCTGAACCGCTCAGCGCGCTATTTTCCAGCGGTTGGCCTGCTGATCGGCGGTATCGGCGCGCTGGTCTATCTCGGCGCCGCGCAACTCTGGCCGCAAGCGGTGGCCGTACTGCTCTCGATGGCGGCGACTATCTACGCGACCGGCGCCTTCCATGAGGACGGCCTCTCGGATACCGTCGATGGCCTCGGCGGTGGCTGGGAAAAACTGCGCATCCTCGAAATCATGAAGGATTCGCGGGTTGGCAGTTATGGCGTGGTGGCGATGGTGCTGGCGCTGCTCGGCAAGTTTCTGCTGTTGAGTTCCCTGGAGCCGGCCTTGATTCCCTTCGCCCTGCTCGCCGGGCATGCACTATCGCGCTTCTGTGCCACGGTTTTGCTGGCGACGATGGATTACGTCCGTGAGGATTTGCTCTCCAAGGCCAAACCGCTGGCGACGCGTTTGTCGCCGGGGGCGATGCTGGTTGCCTTGAGTTTCGTGGTGGCGGCACTGGCTTTTTTGCCGCTGGAAAAAGTTATTTTTGGCGTTGTGCTGGCGGCGCTTGTCACCTTCTGGCTGGCCGCCAAATTCAAGCGGTGGCTGGGGGGTTACACCGGCGATTGCCTTGGGGCGACGCAGCAGCTCAGCGAAATCGCGTTTTATCTTGGGTTGCTGGCCAGCTTGCCGCAATGATCCTGCATCTGGTTCGCCACCCTAAGCCGGCGATTGCGCCGGGCATCTGCTACGGTCAACTCGATATTTCGGCCGAAAATGTCGCCGCAGTGGCGATCGGCCTGCGCGACGAATTGCCGCCTGGTTTGCCGGTTTGGAGCAGCCCGCTGCAGCGTTGCCGTGACTTGGCGAACCTGCTGCATCCGGTGCCGTTAATTGACGACCGTCTGGCCGAGATGAATTTCGGCGATTGGGAAGGTCGACCGTGGGATTCGATTCCGCGCCTCGAAATCGATGCCTGGGCAGCCGATGTCGCCGGTTATGTGCCGCCGGGGGGTGAATCAGCCTTGATGTTGCAGCAACGAGCGCTGGCGTTCGTGAATAGCCTTGACCTGCCGGAAGTGGTCCTCGTTACCCATGCCGGTGTGATTCGGACGTTGCTGGCCCATTGGCAGGCGCTGCCACCGGCTGAATGGACGCAACTGATATTTGCCTACGGATCGTGCACAAGCATTGAACTCCCCCGTTAAAAGCACAACGGCAAGCGCTGGTACTAGAATGGCGGCCATGAAAATTGCCATTATTCGCCAGCGTTACAACCCTTACGGTGGCGCCGAGCGCTTTGTCGAGCGGGCGCTGGGCGCTCTGGTTGCGGAGGGTACGGAAGTTACGTTGATTACCCGTAATTGGGATGGGGCACCGCGGGAAGGTTTTCGGACGATCATCTGCGACCCTTCGCCGGGCAGCTGGCTGGCCGGGCGCGCCGGGCGCGACAAGGCGTTTACTGCCTGCGTTCAACAGGTGATTGCTGCCGGTGATTTTGATCTGGTGCAGTCGCACGAAAGAGTGCCGGGTTGTTCAATTTTTCGTGCCGGTGATGGTGTCCATGCAGCGTGGTTAGCTCAACGTGCCCGATTTTTGCCACCCTGGCGACGCCTTGCTCAGCGTTTTTCACCCTTTCATCGCCACGTGCTGGCGGCCGAAGAGGCCATGTTCTCTCATCCGGCACTGCGAGCCGTGATCTGCAATTCACACATGGTGGCGGACGAGATTGTGCAGTATTACGGGGTTGACCGCAGCAAGCTGCATGTCATCTACAACGGGGTCGACACCCATGACTTTCACCCACGCCTCGCCGATCTGCATCGGGCAACCGTACGTCAATCACTCGGCTTGTCCGGGACGACGCCCTTGTTGCTCTATGTCGGCAGCGGCTATGAGCGCAAAGGTGTGCCTCAACTATTACGCGCCTTTGTCAGCGCGGCAAAGTCTGGCGCACATCTGCTTGTGGTGGGCGCTGATCGCAAACTGAAGGCAACCCGTCGTCTGGCGGAGCGCCTGGGTATTTCTGAAAGCACCCATTTCCTTGGGCCAGTCAAGGATGTTCGACCGTTCTACGGCGCGGCTGATGCGTTCGTTCTCCCGACCTTGTACGACCCCTGTCCGAATGCTGCCCTGGAAGCCATGGCCAGCGGTTTGCCGATCCTGACCGGCATAGCGTGCGGGGCACGCGAATGGGTGGTTGAGGGCCAGAATGGTCTGATCGTCGATCCCTTATCTGAAAATGAACTCGCCCGGGCGTTGGACAAACTGATTCGCCTGTCCATGGAGCCGGCTGCTCATCTACTGGCCCGGCAAAGTGTCGAGGCGCTGGATTTGCCGACGATGTCGTCGCGTCTTCTTGCGCTGTATCACCGTCTCTCACCCCAGATTTGACCGAGCACGAACAGAGAGGAGATTGCTCCCCCGTCAGTGCTCGGCAAAACTTACTGTGTTTGGTTCGAGAGATTGATCATTGGCTGGAGGGCGGACGGGATGCGCTGACGATTATCCCGAGCAGGATGATCATTGGGCCCCAGCGTATCGTCTCCATAGCGCCGCGGGTGAGGTAGAAACCGACGAATGCACTGCTTGCAGCCAAGACAAAAAGGCGCTGTTCTTGAAGTCTGCTTCGCCCAAAGCCAAGGTAACCGTATGCAAGTGTTGCCCCAAACAGCAGGATAATGCCAGACAGTGCGGGATAGCCACCCGCAAATCCAGCCTCAAGATAAAGACTGTGCGGCCCTATCGACTGTTTGATGCTCCATGATTCGCGTTCCGGCGCGCGCTGGTTGAATTCCCGACTAAAAGCGTCCTTGCCGAAACCGAAGCCCAGCATGGGGCGCTCATCCATCATCTCGATGGCCGGTCCCCAGGTGCCAGTGGTGCGTGAAGAGGAGTCGAATCCCTGCTCAACCTTGGCCCGGAGGAGGAAGGTGGGCAGCACGAAGTAGGCAATTAGCAGGATGACGAAGCCACCAGCCGCAAGCCGAAGCAATTGCTTGCGGTTGAAACCGGCCACTGCCCAGACCAGAACGACTGCAAGCATGGCCAACCATGCCCCGCGTGCGCCGGTCGCAATGATCATGGCAGCCTCGACAAGCGCCAGCAGCAACCATGCCCAGGAGACGCGGCCAGCACTCAGGCGCATTTCCATCAGCGCAAAGGGCAGCAGGAAAACCAGTGGATGCCCCCAGCCTCGGTGGGCCTTGACATCCAGCAGGCGCGACGGATCGGTAAACCATTCGTGCACGTACTGAGCGCCGTTTGTGCAGACGATGATCACACCCCAGAAAGCGATGAGGCGGGCGAGCAGACGACGGCTGGCCTCATTGCTCAGCACGAACATCAGGGGTAGAAAAATCAGAAAATAGTCCTTGAAACTGCGCCGGTATTCGGTGAGTGACAGCAAGGGCTGATCGGATAGCGTTGCCGTGAGCAACAACCAACCGAGCAGCGCGAGCAGCAACAGAATCAGCGGATGGGTCAGCCATTGGAGGCCCGATCGCCAGCGACCATCGAACAGGGTGATCAGAACGGCACCGTACAACGCGACATTTTCGAGCTTGGGCAGGCCGGGCAGAAAAAGGCCGAGGATGTATAGGGAAACGAACACGCTGAGTGCCTGGTTCCAGAACGTTGGCTGTCGCCACCACGAATTTGCTGGGATCATTTGCAGTCCGGATTTTTGAGGAGTTCGTTGAATAAGGATTCCAGTTGACGGACGTTGGTTGTCGGCGAGAAGTGGCTGTTTGCATAGATACGGGCGTGTTCGCCCATACGGTTGGCAAGATCCGGTGATTCAATCAACTGGCGGCTTTGGGCGATGAAGTTCCCCATGTCGTTGTCGGCATACAGACCGAGGCCTTCGTTCGTCAGTAATCCACCCGGGTCAAAAGACAGGCTGACCAGGGTTTTACCCTGCAACCAGGCCTGGATAAAGTTGTTGCTGAATCCTTCTGGATGACAGGTGTGGATCAAAAACAGGCTACCGGCAAGCATGCCGTTAACTTCTTCCAGACGTTTCTCGCCAAGATAATGAAAATTGATCGGGCCGTTAGCAAGCATTGAAGCGTAAGACTTGCTCTGCAACTGGCCAACCATCAGAAAGTCCACGCCGAGATCAGGCAGTGCGCTTGCCAATTCGACATACTTTTCAGGTTGCTTGCGATCCTTGATGTTGGCGACCCATAGGCAGTACGGACGTGGCCACGTGAACGGCTGCGCGGTGGTGATCATTGAGTTCGGAATGTAGGCCTGCAGCGGAATGTCTGCCCCACGGAGGTTGTCCGGGTTGTTGCTGACCAAAGCATCGACATAGTCAAAGCCGCGATGCTCCCGATAAAGTTGCCAGCTTTCTTTAAGTGCGCGTCGCAGGCCGCGCAGCCCCCCTGAACGCCAGGTGCCGGGCTGCAGATAAAAGCGGGAAACATCGCGCACATGAGAAACAGAGAAGACGATCGGGATACCGGCTTGTTTGATTCGTTGTGCCGCCTTGGCGAAACAGTGTTTGTTGAATCGCCAGTAAAGTACGTCTGGCTTGGCGGCAATCACCTGTTCGGCAATCGCTTTGGCCTGTCGAGCGACCGGGCGAACACGATAGGGGACTTCGTAAGCATCGCAGTCGTGGCCACCGACTGCGATGTAATCGACCTCATGACCAAATTCGACGAGCGTGCGTGCGATTATGTCGCACTGAATTTCACTGCCACCCAGCATATCCGTCGGGTGCTGATTGACGATGGCAATCTTCATGTCGCGATATCCAGCGTGGCGCGATGGCGTCGGTACTCACGCCATCCTTTGCGCAATTGGGTGAGCCAAAGAAGTTTGTGAGGCGTCTCGGAAAGCTGCTGTAAAAAACCGATATTGGCATGCAGCGAGGCACAGATCAGCAGCCGCATCGCGATTTGCCGTTGCCGCCAGGGAATGCGCATCCCCTGCAAGCCGAGAAATTCCTGACTGCGGATAATGTAAGCGGCGGGGGCTGTGCTCATGCGGCGGGCCAAGCCGGATTTGGTCAGGCCTTGTTCCTGATAATCCTTGATCTGGAACGTTTGGTTGGTAAAGCGGATCAGGTAATGTTGCGCTAAGCGGTTCCACACCAAGGTTTCCATGCAGAAGCGCCCGACATTTTCTGGGAAGGGAAAACGCCGGCGAATCTCGGTTCGCGTCGCGATCGAAATTTCGCCTTTTATTTGGTGCACCGTGACGATCTCGACCATATTCGAGTCGAGATGAGGCTCTGGGAAGCGCTTGGTGCATGCCTTGCCGTTTGGTTCGATAAAAAGGCCTGCAACGCCGCAGAAGCGATCCCGTTCAGCCGAGGGGATTGATGACCAGGCTTGCCGGATTGCGCCAAGTGAACCTGTAGTGAGCCAGTCGTCTGAGTCGACGATGACAAACATTTCGCCTGCGGCAAGTTCGACTGCACGGTTGGTGGCGATGTGCTTTCCCTGATTGGCCTGCCGGACATAACGTACCGGGAATGGGGCCTTCGCTGCCCAATGTTCAACAATCGCTTCCGTGTGGTCGGTCGAGCCATCATCAATAATCAGCCATTCAAAGTCGCGGTCATCCTGTGTCATCAGGCTGTCATAAACACGGTGCAACAAATCTGCGCGATTGTAGGTCGGCGTATAGACGGTAAAGAACATGCTCAGACTTTCAGCAGGGAATCGATAAAACGACGTAGTGCCTCGGCCCGTCCCAGCCAGGTGTATTCCCCGGCTTTAACGGCAGCTGCTGCACCACAGCTGCGGGCGATTTCAGGCGCTTCACCCAGGCTGCGAATTGCTTCGGCGAGGGCGGCCGGGGAGCCAGGGGAAAACCAGCGGCCTTCATCGTCACCCAAGACTTCGCGTATCGACGGCAGGTCTGCCGCGACAACGGCACAACCGGCACCCATGTATTCGAACAATTTCAGTGGCGAGGTGAAATGGCTGACGCCCTCGGCCCGGTTAGGTAACACTGCGATGCAGGCTTCCTGCAGGTATTCCAAGGCTTGCGATGAGCTCATGCGCGGGAGCAAGACCACTTCGGCGCCGGTAGGCGCGATCCGGGCGCGCAGTCGCTCTATTTCGGCAGGCTCTCCGCCGATCAGTAGCATGCGATAGCCCGGTAGTTCGGCGGCGGCATCAATCAGATCGTCAACACCTTTCCAGCTGAAGAAGCTCCCGGCGTAAACAATGTGCCGGGCACAGTTGGCCCAGTCTTTGATCGCCGGCGCTTTGGGAATTTCGGCTGCGCTGTGCAGGACTATTTCCTGGTTACTGAATAGGTAGTCGCTATGCAAGGCCTCCTGAACGGCACGGGAAATATGCACAATACCCTTCGCGTGGGCCAGTACAAACGCTTCCTGCTCAGCGAGCTTCTGGCGTTTGGCCGGCTGCGCGTTGGCGGCGAAAACTTCATGTGCTTCGTAAATCAGTGGGGTGTTAGGACGTAATTTGAGTAGCTGATAGGCCAGTTTGATGTGCCGGACGAAAATAGCATCGGGTGAAGCAGTGTCGATGTGCCGGACAAGCTGGCGGGTAAAACGGGATACCGAATGCCAACGGGAGAACGGAAACGGCCAGCGGTTAGATAGTGGTAGCAGGCGCAGCCGGGCAGGCAGGGGTTTGCCAATGGGTTGCAGCGGATGACCATCGGGCGAGGGAACGTGAGCCAGCGTCACGTTAACCCCGGCAGCACATAGCGCATCGGTCATCCAGGCGACCTGAACACTGCGCGCACGCGGTAAGGGCAGTGGTTCCGGGAAAGCGAACAGGAGGTTCATTTCGTCCTTGAAGCCTCTGTGACGGCCTGCATGAAACGGCTTCGGAACGCTGCCCAGCCGAAGCGCTGTTCAACCATACGACGGGCCGCAAGGCCAAGGCGAGCAGTGGCAGCAGTGTCGAGGTAGCAAGCTTCTATCGCCGCACACACTTCATCTTCGCAATTGCGATCACTGATAAACAGGGTTCCCTCTGCATCCGGCGGTAAGCCCGCTTCAGGTGTACATAAGTTCGGTACGCCACTGGCCGCTGCTTCAAGCAGCACCTTGGCCATTCCCTCGTTGCGTGACAGCAGCACGTGTAGATGTGCCTGCCGTATCAGGGATGGCAGATCCTTACGGAATCCCAGAAAACGCACGTTGGCGCTTGCCATCGCACGTACTTCTTGCTCTTCGGCTTCGGGGAGATGGCCAATTAACCAGAGTTCGGCATCAGGTAGGGCCAATCGCCGCCAAGCACCGAGTAATTGATAGGTACCCTTGCGTTCGCCAAGCAGGCCGCAACTGGCGACGATGAATGGGCGGGTTGGCTTGTCGGGTAGCGGTCTGAAGCGCTCGGTGTCGGCGCCACGATATATGGTACGAACCTTCTCGGGAGGGACGCCCTGAACGTGGAAGCTGTGTGCCGCCTGATCTGAGGCCACGAGAATCAAGGTGGCGAGTTCGTATTCAGCGCGGTAGCGAGTGTGTGGAATGCGTGGCCAGCGTGGGGTTTCGTTAGCCGCGAGGCCACTATCGAAATCCCGGTGCGAATTGCCGACGTTCAGCAGTCGTGGTACTCCCCGCTTGGCTGCTGCTTCAAATATCTGCAACGCTGTGCGGGACCAGGCGACGACTCCGCCATAGTCTGCCTGTTCGAAGCGGCGACGGCCCAAGTGGGAAAAGTAGCGCTTATTCAGCGCATAGTAGTCCTGCGATGGTAGCCAGGACAATAATTTAGTCGGCGGCAAGGGATGCCGAAAATTATTTACGTGCGGAAGTTTGAGGCTGCCGCGGGCAACGACATCGACGGGGCAAGCCGACTCGGAAAAGGCGAGAATCTGCTGTTCGCTGACCAGATCAATACCAATCCCGGAGAATTTGGCATCACTAACGTAAAGCCAAGGTTCAGACATCAATTTTTTCCAGCAAGTCAGCGATCGCCTTGTGTACCACAGCAACTGGAATGGCGTCGGCGGGTGGACGCTTTTCAGTGCTGTAGTCGGTGGCGCTCAAGTAGGGAGTGATGGGGCTTGCCCAATGCCAATGCTGCGGATTGGTTGGCCCGAACAGGGTTAGCGTTGGTTTTCCGAAGGCAGCAGAGAGATGGCTGGCTGAACCGTCTATGCACAAGGTAAGTTTTGCGTTGGCAAGCAAGGCGAGGTATTCGCGTATGGATGTCCGTCCGGCCAGATTGATTGCCTGTTCGCCCAAACCTGTTGCGAGCCGGGATGCGAGTTCCTTCTCCCATTGCGCGGGGCCGCTGCTGATTACCCATTTTAATCCGTCACTCAATCCGGCAAGGGCCTCGATCCAGCGCTCCGGCGCCCAAGCCTTGCGCTGCCAAGCGGCTGTGGGATGAATAACGCCATAAGCCGCGGGAAGTCCTTGCAATTGCCAGTCAGGAGGTGGAGTTTTCAGATGAGGTGGCTCGAAATTCTCAGCTTTGCCGCCGACCATCTGATAATACAGCGCTGCACGATAAGCAGTTTCGCCTGGATAAATCCGCATATCGGTGAAAAAAAGAGTCTGCCACCAGGGCGCGTTATCACGAGTCAGTAGCAGGTGGCGGGTTGCCCCGAGGGCTTGAGCCGCGTAGACCAGAGCACCACGACGCGCTTCCAGGCAGTAAACGACGCTTACCGACGGTAGCCAGCGTGGTGCTAACGAAATGTTTCCAGGCATCAGCGCCAGCAGATCGGCGAAGTTTGGGCGCGTCGCCAGCGAGACCTTGCCTTGCTGGGCCAGCAAGGCGAGGGCAGGCTGCAATAAGAGCACGTCGCCAAGTTGCTTGCGGAAGATGACGAGGCTGTCGTTTTTCGCCATGGATGCCTATTTGAGGGGTAAACGATGGTGCCGACACCAAGCTTTGAAGTACTTCAAAAATGAGTAACCAGCGGCGTAAACGCCTGTCACAACACCGACACCGCCATCCCGCCAAGCTCCCTTGCTGAAATACCATTTCAGGAAGGCGAAGATAGGTGATATGAAGGCGCGGGTAAGGCTCGATGGTATGTTCTGGAGATCGACCAAGCGGGTGGTATAGCTATTGAGCTTGCTGAATAACTCGTGCAATGAATAGAAGGTGTCATGAACGACGTGTCCGGGCAGCACAATCCGTGTTTTTGCACCGACGGCCTTGTCGTCGACGGGTTGGTCGTTGAAACGTACCTGGCGCCGGTTGAATAGGCGCAGTGGCTTGTCCGGCGAAGAAACCGGGTAGATAGCCTGGACTTCACGACCAAGGACATGCCAGTAACGCTGAATGCGGTAGCCGATCGTCGGATCCTTGAGTTCTGGCTTCAGTGCCGTGATGGCGGCAAGCGTCTCAGCATCGAGGAACTCATCGCTATCGAGGCAGAGCACCCAGTCGTGTGCAGCTTGGTCGATGGCAAAGTTCATCTGGTCTGCATGCGTCAGATAGGGGCGGTAAATCGCTGACAGGCCGTGCCCATTTAGCAACTCAAGGCTGCCATCAGTACTGCCAGAATCGATGATGACCAATTCGTCTGCGATGCACTGCGCCGGTAACAGGCAGCGCTCAAGCGTGCGGGAAGAGTTGTAGGTCAGTAGGCAGACGGACAGTTTTGCCATGAGAGCCGTCTCAGAGACTGGTGACGATGGTCTCGAACATCGTTTCGCGTGGCGTCATAGGGAGGCTCAGCATCATCTCGCGCAGCGGCGCTATCGAGTCGATATAGGCTAGCATCTGGCCGACATCGCGGCGGTAGCCCGCCTCCACGAAACTACCCCAGCCACGGTGATCGAAATAGGCGATAACTTTGGGCAGAAAGCGGGCCTGACCCAGTAGGCCGCGTACGGAATCCTTCCGCTCGGGATTCTGGTAGTCCTTGAACTTGCCTGCCTTGAGGTGTGAGAATCCTCCGATGTGGCAGTGTGGAACCTCCGCCTCGACATCCAGTACCTTGTAGCCATGAGCCTGTGCACGCAGGGAGCCGCCAATCAGGCTGTCTACAGCGTTGACGTTGAGCTGGCCCTTGGGGAATTCACGACGGAGCAACTCCAGGGCCCGATTGTCCTTCGTATAACGTTGGCGGTTTAGTTCGAGATGGGCCTGGGTGTTCAGCGTAAAGAGGTTGGTCTTCATTGCCACGTAGTGCTGCTCGCCGAGGGTCAGCGTACTCTTGGGGCGCAAGCCCACCGTCAAGGCATAAACGTCGTCATCGAGATGCTGGCGACACTGTTGCCACCAGCTATCGTCCTGCACGAAAAGGTCTGCGTCGATGAAAGCCAGATGCTTTTCACCCTGGAAGCGGGCGACCACGTCATTGACCATGACTTGATGCCATTTTCCGGGAATCCGGTCGAAGGGGAGGATGCCAAACATGCCGTAGGTGACTTCCACGCCGGGAATTTCGCGTAGCCAGGCGAGCAGGCCCGAGCGTACTGATGAGGCAACACCATCGACGTGGATGTAAAGTCTGAAATCGCGGCGAAATTCGGCCGGGCATGCCTTGAGCGCCGTTTCTGCGGCCAGTCGTGCGAAGACTGGCGTGTAGGTGCCCGCCGAAAAAATATGGTGCGAAGGAGGTTGTGTGGCGAATGGCCCAGCGGGAAGCGTGGGTAGTTCCCGATGCAATAGGCTGACCAGGTGACGTAGTGGCGTGGGGCGGCGATTACGCCGCATTAGTCCGAGCATGGTTAAGCTTCCGCCTCTTGGTTTTCTTGCTCCCGTTGCAAGCGATAAAGGCGGGCATAGAGACCGTCAGCCTTGAGCAGTTCTTTGTGGTTGCCTTCTTCTAGGTTGCGGCCATTGCTCATCGCGATGATACGGTCGGCCCGTTCAATCGTTGAGAGGCGATGCGCAATAACGAGTGTGGCACGACCAACCATCAGTTCATCCAAGGCCTCCTGAACCATGCGTTCGGATTCGGTGTCCAGCGCGGAGGTTGCCTCATCAAGAATGAGGATCGGGGCGTCTTTGAGCAGGGCTCGGGCGATTGCCAGGCGCTGACGCTGCCCGCCAGACAGCTTTGCTCCTTTTTCACCAATTAGCGAATCAAGGCCTAGCGGCAGCCGTTCGATGAACTCCATGGCATGGGCCGCCTGGGCGGCGGTGGTAATCGCTTCCCGGCTGACCGAGCCACTACAGCCGTAGGCAATGTTGTTGGCGATCGTGTCGTTGAACAACACAATATCCTGACTGACGAGTGCCATATTGTTGCGCAAGTCGATCAGTGGGATATCGGCGATGGGTACGCCATCAATACGTATCTGGCCCGAGTTGACATCGAAGAAGCGGGGCAGCAAATTGGCAATGGTTGTCTTTCCACTGCCTGAGGGTCCGACCAGCGCGACGCATTCACCTGGTTTGACCGTGAAGCTGAAATCGTCGAGGACGTTTCGGTCGTTACCCGGATAACTGAAGCTGACGTTTTCAAACTGGATTTCGCCCCGGGCACGAGGGAAATGGTGTTTTCCGTGGTCTGTTTCGGCGGGTTGGTCAAGAACATGAAAGACACTTTCGCAGGCGATCAGGCCCTTCTGGATCGTCGCATTGACATCGACCAAGCGGCGTAGCGGTGCCAGGATCATCAGCATTGCTGTGATGAAGGATACGAAGCTGCCTACGGTGGCCTGACCGTGCCCTGCCTGGTAAAGCGCAATCGCCATGATGATCGCCAGCGCCACGGCGACGAAGAAATGGACTATCGGGCCTTGAAGGGCGAGCGCCAGCGCCGAGCGCATTTGCAGGTGGCGCTGGTTATCGATGAGTTTGCCAAATCGTTGCGTTTCGTAGTGCTGTCCACCGAATATTTTGATGACCTTCTGACCTTCAATGGCTTCCTGCAGTACCTGAGTCAACATGCCTTGAGCACCCTGCAGGCCACGCGCCAGGCTACGGACCCGACCATTGAAACCACGTACAGCCATGGCAATGAGCGGCGCAATTGCAAAAGTAATCAGGGTTAGCTTCCAGTTTAGGTAGAGGAGCCAGCCGAGAAGACCGATGATGCTGAAACTGTCCTTGACGAAGGTGGTGATGGCTGTCGTTGCCGTGCTTGCTACGCCATTGACGTCGCTGGTGACACGGGAAATCAGGCGTCCTGAGAGGTTGTCTGCGAAGTAACTGTTGGGTAGGCGTAACAGGCCATCAAACATCCGTTTGCGCAGATCGGCAATGACGTGCTGGGAGACCCATGTCATTGCATAATCGGCGATCAAGCCGACGATTGCCCGAACAAGAAAGATGGCGAATACAAGAGAGGGGTAGAACACCCAATCTAACGAGTCCTGGTTTTGTGCGAAGCCATCATCAAGGATGAACTTCAACAAGGCAGGCAGGGCGGGCTCTAGTGAGGACGACACAATCATGCAGCAGACTGCGACGATGAAGGCCCAGCGATAAGGGCGCACGTAACCCAAAAGGCGCCAGTAAACTTCCTTGCTGCTTAATTCCTTGTCGGCGTTTGCGCCCATGAAGCTGGTCCGGAAACCCGGCAAGAGTAAAAGAATAAATTATACACTTTCGGCCTCCTAACCCGGTTTTGGCCAGCGCTGTCGACTCAGTGCGCGGCTTCCCAATTCGGCCCAACACCCACCTCAACAATGAGCGGTACTTTCAGATCCGCAACCTGAGTCATCAAACGCGGTAGATGAATGCGGATTTCCATCAGTTCATCATCCGGCACTTCCAGGACCAGTTCGTCATGCACCTGCAGCACGAGGCGCGATTTCAGGCCACTGCTTTCCAGCCAGTTCTGGACCGCAATCATCGCCAGTTTGATCAGGTCGGCTGCCGTTCCCTGCATCGGCGCATTGATCGCGGCACGTTCTGCGCCCTGGCGGCGATTGCCGTTGCTGGAGCGGATCTCCGGAAACCACAGGCGGCGGCCGAAGGCGGTTTCGACATAACCGGTCTGCCGGGCCATTTCGCGTGCTTCTTCCATATACGCTGCAACGCCGGGATAACGGGCGAAGTAGCGGTCGATGTAAGTCTGCGCCGCGCTGCGTTCGAGGCCAAGCTGGCGGGCGAGGCCGAAGGCGCTCATGCCGTAGATCAGGCCGAAATTGATGCTTTTGGCGACGCGGCGTTGATCCGGGCCGACTTCAAGCGGTGTCACACCAAAAATTTCAGCGGCCGTGGCACGGTGCACATCTTCGCCTTGGGCAAAGGCTTCAAGTAGCCGGGCATCGCTGGAAAGATGCGCCATGATGCGTAGTTCGATCTGCGAATAGTCGGCTGAAACGATGCTGTGACCTGGTGGCGCGATGAAGGCGGTGCGGATGCGCCGGCCTTCTTCGGTACGCACCGGGATATTCTGCAGGTTGGGGTCGCTGGAGGCGAGACGGCCGGTAACTACGGTGGCTTGGGAGAAGTGAGTATGCACTCTTCCGGTCACCTGATTAACCATGCGCGGCAGCTTGTCGGTGTAGGTGCCCTTCAATTTTGACAGGCTGCGATGTTCGAGCAGCAGCTTGGGCAGCGGGTAATCGAGCGCCAGTTCGGAAAGAACTTCTTCATCGGTTGACGGCGTGCCGCCCGGCGTTTTCTTTTTGACCGGCAGACCGAGCTTTTCAAACATGATTTCGGCCAGTTGTTTCGGCGAGGCCAGATTGAAAGGCTGGCCGGCCAGTTCGTAAGCCTGGGCTTCTAGCGCCATGATTTTCTGGCCGATTTCGTGGCTCTGGCGGGCGAGTACTGTACTGTCGATCAGGATACCGGTGCGTTCCATCTGCCAGATGACTTGCCGGGCCGGCATTTCGATCTCGCTATAAATGCGGTTCAGGCCGCTTTCCCCGTTGAATTGAGGATGCAGGGCGTGATGGACGCGCAGCGTGACGTCGGCATCTTCGGCAGCGTAGGTGGCGGCGCGTTCGATATCGACCTGATCGAAGGTGATCTGCTTGGCACCCTTGCCGCAAAGTTCCTCATAGGCAATGGTGGCGAGTCCGAGATGGCGGCTGCAGAGCTGCCCGAGGTCGTGGCCCTTGTCGGACTCCAGCACATAGGATTCGAGCATGGTGTCGTGAACGATGCCGGCCAGCGCGATATCGTGGTTGGCGAAAATGTGCTGATCGTACTTGGCGTTTTGCAGCACTTTCCTGCGGTCGACCGCTTCCAGCCACGGTTTTAACTTGGCGAGTACTTCCTCGCGCGGTAATTGGTCGGGCGCACCGGGGGCGGTATGGGCGAGGGGAATGTAGCAAGCCTCGCCGGGGGTGACTGACAACGAAACGCCGACAATGCGCGCCGCAAAGGAGTCGAGGCTGGTCGTTTCGGTGTCGAGGGCCGTCAGATCAGCGGATTCAATTTTGGCCAGCCAGGTATCGAACTGGGGCCAGGTGAAGATGGTTTCGTAATTAACGGAGATTGCTTCTGTGGGCAGCGGTGTTGCTTCCCCATTATGTCCCGCAGGGACGGTATCCCTTGGGGCAAGGAGGGAGTTAAGAGATGGATGGGTTTCCGTGCTTGCTAGTTTGGGTGCATTGAACAGCCCATCCCCACCCCGACCCTCCCCTTGAATGGGAGGGAGCGAAGAATCCAGCTCGCGCAACCAGCTGCGGAATTCATAGCGGGTATATAACTCGCGCAGCGTTTCAGTGTCGCGCTCGCTGGTCGTCAACGTCGCAGGCGCCGGCAAATTCGATAAGTCGCAGGCCACCGTCACCAGCTTTTTGCCCAGCGGCAAGAATGCCAGATGGTCGCGCAGGTTCTGCCCGACCACGCCGCCAATCTCATCGGCATGGGCGACGATCTCATCCAGCGAGCCGTATTGGGCCAGCCATTTCAACGCCGTCTTCGGGCCGCATTTAGCCACACCCGGCACGCCATCGACGGTGTCGCCGACCAGCGCCAGATAATCGACGATCTTGCCCGGCGGCACACCGAACTTGGCCTCGACCCCGGCTTCGTCCAGTAGCTCATTGCTCATCGTGTTGTACCAGCGCACCAGCGGGCTGACCAGTTGGGTCAGATCCTTGTCGCCGGTGGAAATCAGCGTATTTATGCCGTTGACCGCAGCATTCGTTGCCAGCGTGCCGATCACGTCGTCGGCTTCAACGCCATCGACCATCAGCACCGGCCAGCCGGCAGCCTTGATCGCGGCGTGGATCGGCTCAATCTGTTTCACCAGGTCCTCCGGCATCGACGGCCGGTGCGCCTTGTATTCCGGGAACCAGTCGTCGCGGAAGGTTTTGCCCTTGGCATCGAAGACAATGGCCTTGTAGTCTGCCTTGTAGTCGCTTTCCAGCCGGCGTAGCATGTTCAACACGCCATACATGGCGCCGGTCGGCTCGCCGGCCTTGTTCCGCATATCGGGCATGGCGTGAAAAGCGCGGTACAGATAGGACGAACCGTCCACCAACAATAAAAGAGGCATGAGCAGTGACGGAAAGTGAAAAACTGGTGATGGGTGTGGAGTCCGAGGCCTTGCTGCAAACGGCGTCGGCCCGTGAGTCGTGGCGTATTTTCGGCATTATGTCAGAGTTCGTCGAGGCGACCGAACGACTGGCGGCAATCAAGCCGGCGGTGACCATCTTCGGCAGCGCCCGCATCAAGCCGGGAACGCCTTATTACGATCTGACCGAGAAAACGGCGCGCCTGCTGTCCGACTCAGGCTTTTCGGTCATCTCCGGCGGTGGCCCCGGCATTATGGAAGCGGCCAACAAGGGCGCCTTCCACGGCAAGTCGCCTTCAGTGGGCCTCAACATTCAGTTGCCGCACGAGCAGCAAAACAATCCGTATCAGGACATTTCGCAGACCTTCCGCCACTTTTTCGCCCGCAAGTACATGTTCGTCCGCTTCGCCAGCGCCTATGTTGTGATGCCCGGCGGCTTCGGCACGCTGGATGAACTGATGGAGGCGCTGACCCTGATCCAGACTGGCAAGGCGCGCAAGATCCCGCTGATTCTGGTCTGTACGCCATTCTGGCAAGGCCTGATCGACTGGTTCAAGGAGCGTCTGGTCGAGGAAGGACTGGTCGATCCGGAAGACATGAATCTGATCCAGTTGATCGACGAGCCGGAACAAGTGGTCGAAGCTATTTTCAAACACTACGAAGCGCGTCCGTTTGGCCCCCTGCCCAACGAGCGCGAGTTGATGCTCAACCTGTAATAAAATCGGCATCATACCAAAGAGGAATTCCCATGCGCCGCCTTATCCCACTCATGTTGCTAGCTGCCTTGCCTGTCTGGGCGCAGAACGACTTGCAGCCGCTGCCGGCCGTACCGCCCCCGCCGCCGGGCATGGAAGCCTTCGACGCGGCGCTTGAGCCGCAGGTGACCATCGTCAAGGCCGAATCGGAAACCCGTGAAGAGTTCCGCATCAAGGGCAAACTTTACATGATCAAGGTGACGCCAGCGGTTGGCCCGAGCTACTACCTGGTCGACCACCAGGGTGATGGCAATTTCATCGAGGCGAACATTCCCAATCCGACGACCAAGCCGCCGATGTGGATTCTGCATAGCTGGTAAATCGTGTCCGTCTATACCTCGGTCGGGCGTGATGAACTCACCGCCTGGCTTCAGCCGCTTGGGCTGGGTGAGTTGATCAATCATGCCGGCATCGCCGCCGGCATGCAGAACTCCAACTATTTCGTGACCACGGCCAAGGGCCGTTTCGTTCTCACGCTCTTTGAGCGCATCGAAACCGAGGCGCTGGATTTTTACCTGACGCTGCAGGATCACCTTGCCCACCACGGCATCCCTTGCCCACAGCCGCTGGCCGATCAGCAAGGCCGGCGCTGGCGGCTATTGGCCGGCAAACCGGCCGCCTTACTCTCCTGCCTGCCCGGAACGGCCGAAGAAACGCCGGCGCCAGCGCATTGTTACGCGCTCGGCGAAATGCTTGCCCGGCTGCATCTGGCCGGTGCCGAGATGGCGAACCCCTTGCCCAATCCCTGCGGTGCAGCCTGGCGGCAGGCGGTTGGTGAAGCGCTATTACCCGTGTTGTTGCCGGAAGAGCGCAATTTGCTGGCCGAGGAACTGGCATTTCAGGCGGCGCAGGACTTCTCCGCATTGCCACGCGGCATCATTCACGCTGACCTCTTCCGCGACAATGTTTTGTGGGAAAGCTGCACCCCAAGGGTACTTCCTGCGGGGGGCGCTCAACTGTCAGGTGTGCTCGACTTCTATTTCGCCGGCGAAGACTGCTTATTGTTCGATCTGGCGGTCGTTGCCAATGACTGGTGTTTGAACGGCGCAACACTGCCCGAATTGTTGACCGGTTATCAATGCCGGCGTGCGCTGAACGATGCCGAGATCGCAGCCTGGCCTGCCATGCAGCGGGCGGCCGCACTACGCTTCTGGCTGCTCCGGCTGGAGGTCAGACACCGCCCACGCGGGGGCGAAGTGGTGACGATCAAGGATCCCGAGCATTTTCGTCAGCTATTGCAGCGTTTGCGCCTTGCTCCCGAGCCTTTGCCCCGTTAGCATCCGCGCATGAACGAAATAACCGTATTTCCAATGGCGCCGGCGCCTTTCACGGGTGAAAGCCGTGAGGTCGAGCCCGGTGCCTGTTTTGACTGGCTGCATCAGGGCTGGGCCATGTTTCTTGCCAACCCCGGCGTCTGGATCGGCAGCACAGTGCTGTTGCTGGTCATTCTATTGGCAATTTCCATCGTGCCGTTTTTCGGCCAGATTGCGGCGCATCTGCTGGTCCCGTTGTTCGGCGCGGGCATGGTGCAGATCTGCCGGCATTTGTCGGAAGCAAAACAGCCGGAAATCTCTGATTTGTTCGTTGGTTTCCGTCATAACGCCGGGCAACTGGTAATGATCGGCGTCTTTTTCGCGGCGGGTATCTTCGGCATCGCCTTCCTTGCCTTCCTGCTGGTCAGTGGCGGCGTCCTCGGTGGTGTCGTGACCGGCCGGGTTGCCGGATTCGGCGTGGCGCTCGGTGGCGTCATGCTGGCCGGGCTGATCGTCATGGTCCTTTCGGTGCCCGTCATTATGGCTACCTGGTTTGCCCCGGCGCTGGTTTTTTTCCACAACATGAAGCCGGCCGACGCCATGCGCGCCAGCTTCGATGCCGGGGCTAAAAATTGGCTGGCAATGATTATTTTCGGTATTTTTCTGGTGGTGGCGCTGTTCTTCGCCATGTTGCCGCTTGGCCTGGGTTTGCTGCTGCTGTTGCCGGTTTTTTCCGGTGCGGTCTACGCGTCCTACCGCGATATTTTTGTGGGCGTCTGAAATGAGAGCGCAGACACTTCCTGCCGCCGCCGGCTGGCAATGGATCCTTTCCGGTTTCGCCATCTTCAAGCGCAACCCGCCGATGCTGTCGATGCTGGTCATCAGCTACTGGTTCACGGTGATTTTCCTCAATATTCTGCCGATCGTCGGCGCCCTGGTGGCCTCGTTGCTCATTCCGGGCCTCTCGGTGGGACTGATGCAGGCGTCGCGCAATCTGGAGCGCGGTCAGCCGGTCGGACTACAAACGCTTTTCGGCGGCCTCAAGGAAAACACCAAAACCCTGCTCGCCCTCGGCGCCCTGTACCTCTTTTGTACGCTCGGCATCCTGGGCCTGTCCGCCCTGATCGACGGCGGTGACCTCTTTAATTACATGCTGGCCGACACGAAGGCGGAGCGCCTGACGCTGGAAGAGGCCGATTTTGTCCTGCCCGCCTTGCTCGTCATGGCTTTGCTGGTGCCGCTCATGATGGCCTACTGGTTTGCGCCGATACTCGCCGCCTGGCATCGCCTGACGTTAGGCCGGTCGCTGTTTTTCAGCTTTGTCGCCTGCTGGATGAACTGGCGGCCATTTATGGTCTTCATCGCCGGCCTGTTCCTGATCGCCGGCATCATCCCCGGTGTTCTGCTCGGCTTGCTGCTCAGCCTCTTTCCCGGTGCCCAGGGCTTTATCACCGCTATCGTCATGGTGCTGATGGGTCTGATCGTCGCCCCCGTGATCTTTGCCAGTTTTTACGCCTGCTACCGCGACATTTTCGGTATTTCCGAAATTGCCTGAGCCGCTTGGCCTCTTCGGCGGCACCTTTGATCCGGTCCATTTTGGTCATCTGCGGCTCGCCGAGGAATCGATCAGTCATCTGGGACTTTCCGGCGTACGCTGGATTCCTGCCGGCCAGCCACCGCACCGCAATCAGCCGGATGTGACGGCCAGGCAGCGTCTGGAGATGGTGCTGCGGTCAACTGAGAAAAACGAGCGATTTTCAGTCGATGCCAGCGAAGTCGAGGCGGCCGCGCCGAGCTACACCGTACGCACGCTGGAGCGCTTGCGGGCCGAGCTGGGTAGCGACTATCCGCTGGTCCTGCTGGTCGGTGCCGATGCTTTTGCCGGACTGACCACCTGGCACCGCTGGCGCGATATTTTTGCGCTGGCCCACATTGCCGTCTCGCATCGCCCCGGATTTCCGGTTGAAATTTCCAGCTTGCCGAACGAATTGGCGACCGAATTCAACGACCGTCGTCTGAGCAATGCGAGCGCGCTGAAAGACGCTCCGGCTGGCGGTGTTGTCACTTTCGCCATGACCCAGTTGGCGATTTCCGCCACACAAATCCGCAAGTTACTCGCTAACGGGCTATCAGCGCGCTATTTGCTGCCTGATAGCGTTCTCGACTATATTCAAGCCCACCAACTCTATAGAAATAGGCTCTAACTCCTGATGGACATCCGTAAGCTGCAAAAAATCGTCGTTTCCGCCCTTGAAGATATCAAAGGCAAAGACATTCAAGTGATCAATACCGCCAAGGTTTCCTCGATGTTTGACTGCGTCGTGATCGCCACCGGCGATTCCAACCGTCAAGTCCGGGCGCTGGCCCGCAACGTCTCCGAAAAAGCCCGCGAAGCCGGTGGCGAAGTGATTTCGATGGAAGGTGAAGACTCCGGTGAATGGGTGCTGGTTGACCTCGGCGACATCGTCGTTCACGTCATGCAACCCACCGTGCGCCAGTACTACAACCTGGAAGAACTCTGGCAAACCACCCCGGCTCAGCGTCGCAAGGCTGTGGAGCAGGCTGCCGCCAAATGATGCTGGTTGAATGAAGCTGAGTCTGCTCGCCGTTGGCCATCGCCAGCCCGATTGGGTGAACGAAGGCTGCGCCGAGTACCTCAAGCGAATGCCGCGCGAACTGCCGGCTTCCGTCACCGAAATCAAGCCTGAACCGCGTGGCTCAAAAACCCGCGAGCAATTGCTGGCGGCTGAAAAGGGTCGTATCCGCGATGCTTTGGCCGCGGGTTGTCGTCTTGTCGTGCTCGATGAAAAAGGCGACGACCTGACGACGCTCAAGCTGGCTCGCCGGCTTGAAGCCTGGATGCTGGATGGCCGCGATGTGGCGCTGCTGATTGGCGGCGCCGACGGTCTGGACGAAGAGTTCAAGCAGCAGGCCGATGACAAGCTGCGTTTGTCCAGCCTTACCTTGCCGCACGGCATGGCGCGCCTGGTGTTGTGTGAACAGCTTTATCGTGCCGTCAGCGTCCTGAAAAACCACCCTTACCACCGGGAGGGATGATGCGCCTCTACCTCGCCTCGCGCAGCCCGCGTCGCCGCGAACTATTGCACCAGATGGGCATTAACTTCGACACCCTGGTTTTCCGCGATGGTGGAAGGGCCGATTTCGAAATCGACGAAACGCCGCGTCCCGGTGAGGATCCGCTGGTTTACGTCGAACGCGTCGCCCGGGCCAAATCGGAGCACGGTCAAAAGATCGTCAATGAACGCAAGCTGCCACAACGCCCGATTCTTTCCGCCGATACCACGCTGGAATTTGCCGGGGAGATTATCGGCAAGCCGGTTGATGCGGCCGATGCAACCGCCATTCTGCAGCGATTATCCGGGCAAACGCATCGTGTTTTGACTGGTGTTTCGGTGACCACGATGGGGCGTACCGAGTTTGTCCTGTCTTCCAGCGAAGTGCGTTTTCGCGTGCTGGAAAGCGACGAAATTCGCCATTACGTGATGAGTGGCGAACCGATGGACAAGGCCGGCGCCTATGGTATCCAGGGCCGCGCCGGGATTTTTGTCGAGCATCTGGCAGGGAGCTATACCGGGGTCATGGGCTTGCCGGTTTGTGAAACCGGCAAATTGCTCAAACGTTTCGGCTTCCGTCTGCTTTAGGTTTCTGCCGCTTCGCTTTACCGTGGTTGATCGTTCAATGCTGCGGTGAACTGCTCCCAGGGCAATAATTCACCCGCCACCGAGGTCGCCACGTAGCCCGGCAAGGCAGCCAGGCGTTCGTGGAAAGTATTGCCGAGAAAACGACGGATCAACTGGCGCACGGCCGAGCTGTGGGCAATGCTTGACCTGACAGCCAGGCAGTATTGATCCTGGCCGAGCGGAACAAAGCCCAGGTCATAGCGCGCCGCTGCCGCCTGAATGCCAAAACCCACATCGGCCTGGCCGCTGGCAATCGCGCTGGCCACCGCGTCATGGGTAAATTCCTCATGGGCGTAGCCGGGAATATCCCGCGTATTGAGGCCATTGGCCGCCATGAGTTGATCGATCATGCCGCGCGTTCCCGAGCCGCGCTGGCGATTCACCATGCGCAAGCCGAGCCGCGCGACATCGGCCAGTGACTGAATCCCGAAAGGATTGCCCGCCGCCGTCAAAATGCCGTGTTGGCGCCGCATGATCGGGAAAAAGACGAATTGCCGTGGTTTCAGCCAACGCCCCAGCCAGGTGGCTGCTTGCTCGCCGCTCAGGGTCGTTGGTAAATGGAAGCCAGCCGCATCACATTCGCCGCGCGCTAATGCCAGCAATGCTTCTTCACTGCCGCGCCAAAAAATGTCGACCGTGATGTGACGGCCATTTTCAATCCAGTCCGCCAGCGCGAGGTCATGGCTCGCGGCGATGCGCAGGCGTTCTGGCTCGACGGCTTCGCTCGGCGACAGCAGTTCCTGCAGGCGCTGGCCCCAGGGCGCATGAATTTCCTGCAGCGTCGAACGTGCCACGCCGTCCAGTTGCAGCAATTGCTCGGCGAATTCGGAAAGTTGCGTGCCCTTGCCGGGCGCCTTGATGACCAGCGGCTTGGCCAGTGCTTGCTCACATTTGCGCAACAAACCCCAGGCGGCGCGATACGACGTATTGGCCGCTGTCGCTGCCTGGCCCAGCGTGCCATGTTCGCGCAAGGCGGCAAGCAATCCGAGCAGGGCGGTCGATTCGGCAGTGGAGAGGCCAAGGCCCAAATCCCAGCTCCAGCGGATCGACAGCGGTGGCGGGTTATAACTTGTTGCAATCGTTGGCATATATGTCCTTGACGCGATTCTAACCTAGGCTTTAAACCCGCTTTTGTCTTCACTGATTGTTCTTTTGCTGACCATCAACGCTCCCCATCAAGGCCACCATGAAGCCCAATAAAGTTCTGATTGCTGCGTTCACCGCACTTGCCTGCCTCGTTGGTTCTTTAGCCAGCGCCGACGAGCGGGTTATTACCGTCGCCTCGACCACGTCCACCGAACAGTCGGGGCTCTTTGGGCACCTCCTGCCGGTTTTTGAAAAAGATAGTGGTATTAAAGTTCGCGTCGTCGCCCTCGGTACCGGCCAGGCGCTCGATATGGCAAGGCGGGGCGATGCCGATGTGGCCTTTGTTCACGACAAGCTGGCTGAGGAGAAATTTGTCGCTGAGGGCTATGGCGTCGAGCGCAAGGAAGTGATGTACAACGACTTCGTGCTGATCGGGCCGAAGGCTGACCCGGCGAAAGTCGCCGGCAACGACATCATGCTCGGCTTGCGCCGCATTGCGACGATGGATGCGGCGAGCCGCCCGCCTTTTGTTTCCCGTGGTGATAAAAGTGGCACGCACGCGGCTGAGTTGCGTTACTGGAGAGCGGCCGGCGTCGATCTCGATCGGGCCAAGGGGCCGTGGTATCGCGACACCGGTTCCGGCATGGGGCCGTCGCTCAATATGGCGTCGTCAATGAACGCCTATATTCTGGCTGATCGCGGCACCTGGTTGTCGTTCAAGAACCGGGGTGATCTGGCCATTCTGGTCGAGGGTGATAGCCGCCTGTTCAACCAGTACGGGGTGATCCTGGTCAATCCGGCCAAACATTCGCATGTCAAGGCGGCGGATGCTCAGCGCTTTATCGACTGGCTGCTGTCGAGTGCCGGCCAAAAGGCTATTGCGGATTACAAGATTGGCGGCGAGCAGTTGTTCTTTCCGAACGCGAAATAATCTGGCGTTTCGAGTCTGAGAATATTGAGTGCGCCGCGCCGGGCTTGCCGGCAGGGCGCGCTAGCCGGCCATCAGTGAAAGGATTTGGGCCGCGGCTTCGGCAGCACCGCTGGCTTGGGGCCGGCTGATCGCAGCTTGTTGCCTGAGCAGGCCAAGGCTCGCGGCGAGTTCGCCGGTTTGCAGCGCCTCGGCGGCCACTTCCCGGGCGTTGCCATGCTGACCCAGCCATTCAATCAGGCAATCCTGCTCCGGCCAATCCGTGCGGCGCTGGTAAAGCACCGGCGTACCGTTGCAGGCGGCTTCGGTAAACGTGCCATAGCCCGGTTTGGTGATAACGGCATCGACCGAGCAGAGCAGGTCGCTGAAGTTCAGGCCGAAAGATTCAAAAGCGATGGCGTCCGGGTGCTGGCAATGCCAGTCGGCCGCGACCAGCCAGCGAAGGCCGGGCAGGCGCGGCCATTGTTCGAGCGGCAAGCGGTGGGCGATGCCGCCCATGGCGATCAGGATCGCCTGGTCGCCGCCTAGTTTGGCTCCGACTCCGACTCCGGCGTCGAGCTCATGTTTCTGGCCGATGGCCGCGATTGGGCCGATCTTCACGACATTGCCGAGTTGCGGCATGGGCATGCCGGGCGTGACGCGCAGGAAGCTTTGAGCGGCGCGGTAGGCGGCCAGCATTTCGGCGTGGATCGAAGCGGCCCAAGGCTCATCGCCGAAAAAGTGGGCAAAGAGATCGGCCCAGTTGAGCGAGCACAGGCTGAGCGATGGCACGCCCGCCAAGGCAGCCCCGGCCAAAGGCAAATAGCTGACGTTGGTCAGCACGAGGTCGGGCTTGCGGCTGGCAAGAAAGCGGGCTTCTGCGCTGACCCGCCCCGGCCAGTCGGCATGAGCCTGGCGGTAGGCGGCAGCGCTGGCGGGCAGGTCGATGTGGGTGGCATCGATCATCACATAACCAAAATCGGTGCTGGCTTCGATCAGCTCGAAGGGCACATGAATGCGCTGCACCAGTAGCTGGCGCGCTAGCCGGGTTCTTACGGTCAACCGTAAGTTCGGGGCAATTTTTGCCAAGGCATCCAGCACCGGCGCGGTGATGGCCAGATGGCCGAAGCCGTGGCTGGAGATGTCAACGAACAGGTGCAATGCGGGCCTCTTGCACCTCCCTCAACGTAATTTACGTTGAGGGAGGTGGGTATTGAGTGGGAACGAAATCGATTTTTAGCAGTTCTTGAAAGTCGGCTTGCGCTTCTCGACGAAAGCGGCCATGCCTTCTTTCTGATCTTCCAGCGCAAAGCTTGCATGGAAAACACGGCGTTCAAAAAGCAGGCCTTCATTGAGGGAGGACTCGAAGGCGCGATTGACCGATTCCTTGATCATCATCACCACCGGCAAGGAATAGCCGGCAATGCTCTGCGCCGCTTTCAGGGTTTCCGCCATCAAGTCATCGGCCGGAATGACCCGGGCGACCAGGCCGGATTTCTCGGCTTCAACGGCATCCATCAGGCGCCCGGTCAGACACAGGTCCATCGCCTTCGCCTTGCCGACGGCACGCGGCAGGCGTTGCGTGCCGCCAGCGCCGGGCAGGGTGCCGAGCTTGATTTCCGGCTGGCCGAACTTGGCGGTGTCGGCGGCGTAAATCATGTCGCACATCATCGCCAGCTCACAGCCGCCGCCCAGCGCAAAACCGGCCACCGCTGCAATCACTGGCTTGCGCGTCGTCTTGATGCGCTCCCAGTTGCGGGTGATGAAATCGGTTTTGTAGGCATGCATGTAGTCGAAATCCTTCATGAAGCCGATATCGGCCCCGGCGGCGAAGGCTTTTTCATTGCCGGTGATGACGATGCAGCCGATGTTTTCATCCGCCTCGAAGGCGTCGACCGCAGCACCGATGCCATCGACCACATCGTTATTCAGCGCATTCATCGCTTCCGGACGGTTGATGCGGATCAGGCCAACCTTGCCGTGGGTTTCAACCAGAACTACTTGTGTCATGTCTGCTCTCCAAAAAATTGGCCGCTCCGGGGAAATTCCCGGCGGCCCAAGGCGAACTTATGCGTGATAGGTGACGAGGCCAGTCGCCGACAGTTTAACGACTGCGGCCGTCGCGACCTAGCCCCGGCGTTTTCCGCCGCCTGCCCGCCTCTGTTCAGGGCTGGGCGGAGTCGATAACATGCCCCTCTTTCCGCTTCCTCCGCTCCCGTGATCCAGCCCATCAAGACCCGCCTCGACGAATTTCGGCAAAAGACTCGCGTCCAGGCCGGTTCTCTCATTATTTCTGTCTTTGGCGATGCCATTCTGCCGCGTGGCGGCCGGGTCTGGCTGGGCAGTTTGATCCGTTTGCTCGAACCGCTCGAACTCAACGGGCGCCTGGTTCGTACCTCGGTGTTTCGACTTGGCAAGGAGGCCTGGCTGCGGACCGAAACCGTGGGCCGGCGCGCCGACTATGTGCTGACCGACTCGGGGCGTCGGCGCTTTGAAGAGGCATCGCGGCATATTTACGCCGCACAAGCCCCGCACTGGGATCGTCGCTGGCGGCTGATTCTGGCCGTTGGCGAATTCGCCCCCAAGGAGCGCGAGCGCCTGCGTCGGGCTTTGTTCTGGCAAGGCTTCGGCGTCCTCGGTGCCGACTGCTTCGTGCATCCCTCCGCCGATCTCAACGCTGCTTACGATGCGCTGGTGGCCGAAGGCTTGACCGATTATCTCGCCCGTTTGATGCCGCTGCTCGCGGCTGACGCCCGTTCCGGCCTGCCCGCCAATGACGCCGATCTCGTCGCTCGGGCCTGGAATCTCGATGCATTGGCCGGCGCTTATGGCGAGTTCGTCGCCACTTATCTGCCCGTCTTAACCGAAGTGCGCGGCGATCGTCTGGCCGAGGTCGCTGACGAGGACGCTTTCCTGCTTCGCACCCTGCTTATTCACGACTACCGTCGCCTGCTCTTGCGCGACCCGGAACTGCCCGATGTCCTGCTTCCCGTCGATTGGCCGGGCGAAAAGGCTCGACGCTTGTGCCAGGAGCTCTATCGTCGTCTGGCGCCGGCCTCTGAGCGACATCTGGATAAATTTCTCACCCTGGCTGATGGCAGCAACCCAGCCTGCGACCCAGCCTACGCCGCACGCTTTTCGCAGGAAGAATCTCAGGGCAATTCGCTGGGCGGGCAAACCCGGTAAGTTGGATACAGCTTTGTTTTCTGAGCTACATACCCACCATCCGGCGGCTTGGTACGCCACTCAATACGCCGCTTCAAACCCCGCGTCGGCAATGGCCTGGACAATATCGTCCGGGCTGACGAAGCGGCCGTGTTCGATGCTGGCTTCACCTTTTTCCAGCGAAATCTCGATATGGCCGATGTTGGGCAAATCCTGAATTGCGTTGGCAAGGGTCCGAACGCAGGTCTCGTCTTTCAGACCGTTGATCTTGAAAATCAGGGTTTCCATAATTTTTGAGGGCAGGTTGGCTGTGGTAAGCGATTTCGGCAGTTATTTCGGCGAGAAGTTCGCCGGCTGGTGATTGCTGCGGTCAACCCCGGTTTTCTCGCAAAATTGCGGTGGTCCGCTGCGGCACTCAGCGGCGCGCGAGATGCAGCCACAAAATCCCCAGCCACTCATGCAGCGCGAAGTACGAATTCTGCATGGCTTTTTCCTGCGGGAGCCAGTCAAACAGCCCAATCGGCTGGCTGCTCCTGCCCTTGAAGTCAGTCGGCCCGGCAATCACCTCCAAGCCGGCCGCCTCGAACAAAAGCTGCGCCCTGGGGATGTGAAAAGCCTGCGTGACGAGAACGATCCGCTTCACGCCAGCGGCCTTGAGGATGGCGGCCGACATGGCGGCATTGTCGGCCGTGTCCTGCGACTCCGTTTCACGCCAGCGCACCGGAATACCCAACTCACGTTCGATGATCTCGGCCATCACCTCGGATTCAGAACGGCTGGCCTTGAACGGGCGCCCGCCACTGACCAGAATCGGCAAGTGCAGTTGCCGGGCGAGCGTGGCGCCGTAACGCAAACGAATCAGGCTGCGCTCGTTGACAGTATCGCCACCATATTCCGCCGCGTCGATATTCAGCCCGCTGCCCAAAATCACAATCGCCTGCGCTCCCGATGCCTCGACCAGGGCAGGCCCGGCCCGCTGCTCAAGCGAGCGCATCAGCGCATTCGCCACCGGCGGCATGCTCTGCAGCAAAAGCAGCAGCCCACCCAGCAGCGCCAAACCAAAAGCCCAGCGTCGTTTGCGGCAAAGGGCCGCGAGGCCAAGCAGCAGCAGGGCGTTGGCCGGCGGCAGCAGCAATGTGCCCATCAGGTTTTTGAGGAGAAATGTAATGGACATGCAGCGAACCAGGCGCGGGCGGAGTCGCCGAGTTTGGTCGGTGAATGGTTTCGGGTCAATGGTTTCGGCTCGAGGTCGAGGCGCCTTGGCGTCGTGCATGGCTGAAATTAAATGTGAATAACACAATGGGCATCGTTGCTCAGCAACGCGCGTTCGATGTAACAATTCAGTTTCCTTCTCTCTTAAGATGCCGGGACTTCCATGCGTTCGACCAAGCTACTGCTCTGCCTTGTTGCAACGGCCTCGCTGTTTGGCTGTGTCACGGTCAATGAAATGCATCTGGCGGACGGTTCGATCGCTCACAAGATTAGCTGCAATGGCCGCGAGCTCAGTATCGAAACCTGTTTTGAAAAGGCGGCTGAGTTATGCGGTGCCACCGGTTTTGAAACCGTGACCCGCGAGGGCCGATCGACCGGCCGTGCCATCAACAAAGGGAGCACCGACCTGAATTCCGGCGCATTTGAAACCCGAAATATTCTGGTCCGTTGCAATGACCAAAAACCGGTGCCGCGCTATGACTAACGCGCCATCACCTACCGGTTTTTGCTCGGCTGCTACCGCCGCCTAGTTAGCGGCCTCAACGACTCCACGACTCAGTATTCTTACTCGCGAACCCTCTTTAGCCATGCGTTTTCTTTTGCCCTGCCTGTTTGCCTTGATCACCGGTTGCGCCAGCGTGCTGGTTGCCCGCCAGCTCGACGAGCGTTTCGGGCCCGCCGATCCGGGGCACTTTGACCGTCCCCCCGCAGCCCGGGTGAATGCGCCGGATTACTGGAAAGAGGTGCGCCCGATCCTCGATCATCGTTGCGTCTCCTGTCACGCCTGCTACGACGCGCCGTGTCAGTTGAACCTGAGCAGCTACGCCGGGATGACCCGCGGCGCCAATCCGACGCAAATCTATTCGACCCGCTTGATCGAGGAGGCGCCTACCCGTCTCGGTTTTGATGCAATCAACAACCGCGAATGGCGAGCCCGGGGATTTTTCCCGGTGCTCAATGAACGCCGCCAGGAGGCCGAGGCCAATCGCGTCGGTGGTGTGATGTATCGCCTGCTGGCGATGAAACGCGACAATCCGGGGCCGAGCAGTGGGCCAATCACCAGTCAGGATATGGATTTTTCGCTGGATCGAACCCAGGTCTGTGTCCGTGCCGAAGGCATGGACGATTACGCTCGACATCACGCCAGCCGGGGCATGCCCTTCGGTCTGCCGCCGCTTGCGGAGGCGGAATACGCCACCTTGACCAACTGGCTGGAAGCGGGCGCACCCTATGCGCCACCAGCGCCGCCGACACCGGCAATCGCCCGGCAAATCGCGCTCTGGGAGGATATGTTGAACGGCGATGATCGGCGCAGCCGCTTGGTCGCCCGCTATATCTACGAACATTGGTACATCGGACAGTTTCATTTCAGGGAACAAGCTGAAATCAATTTTGAACTGGTTCGCAGCCGGACGCCTCCAGGGCAAGCGATTGAGGTCGTGGCAACCCGTCGCCCTTACGACGATCCGGGCGTTGACCGCGTCTATTACCGATTGCGTCGCCTGGAAGCAACGGCCGTTGCCAAAACCTTCATGCCGATCGAACTCGACCCGGCACGCCTGGCGCGCATTCGTGGCTGGTTCTTCGCGGCCGACTACCCGGTCGACCCGTTGCCTGGCTACGATCCGGGTCTGACCGCCAATCCTTTCGTTACATTCCGGGCCCTGCCGGTCGATGCCCGCTATCGTTTCATGCTCGATGAGGCGCAATTTACCCTCGGTGGATTCATGAAAGGCCCGGTTTGTCGCGGGCAGATTGCGCTTGATGTCATCAACGACCACTTCTGGGTGGTCTTTCAGGCGCCCGGCGAGCGGGAAGGCGAGCTGACTAGCCGCTTGCTTGACGCCGCCGCGCCAACGCTCAACCTGCCCAGCGAGAACGAGAGCTCAGGCGGCTTACTGGCTTGGCGCAGCTTTGCCAAACAGGAAGCGCGCTATCTCGAGATCAAGAGCAAGGCGATTGTCCGGCTTGCCTCCGTCGACGCGGACTACAAGCTTTCGGTCGCCAGTCTTTGGAATGGCGATGGCAAAAATCCCAACGCTGCCCTCACAGTATTCCGTCATTTCGACAGCGCTTCGACCCTGCGCGGACTCGTCGGCGAACGGCCGCAGACAGCGCTGCTGCTCGGCTACCCCTTGTTCGAGCGTATGCACTATCTGCTGGTTGCCGGATTCGATGTATATGGCAATGTCGGGCACCAACTGGCCACTCGCCTTTATATGGATTTTTTGCGCATGGAGGGCGAACTCAACTTTCTTGCCCTGTTGCCTTCCGGAGAGCGCCAGAAAGCTCTTGATCATTGGTATCGGGGAAGGAAAAAAGCCCACAACGATCACTTTGCCGATGCTTCCAATTACTTTCCGGCCGATTCTGGCGAGCCTTACCTGAGCTCAACGCCTCTCGAGGAGTTGTACGGAAAATTACAAAAACGCTTGGCGCCGGTGCGCGAGCCAGCACTTGACTGGATCGGCAGCGATTTGTCGGATGCCCAGTTGGTGCAGATACGTCGCATGTCGCAGCTCAAAGGCCGGCCGGTTTCGCACATGCCGGAGATGAGCCTGTTGCTGCTGGAGCAGCCCGGCAGGGCGTCACGTGTCGTCTCGCTGATCAGAAACAGTGCCCACAGCAATGTGGCGCAGCTTTTTGATGAAGAAAAGCGACGCCTGCCGGACGAAGACAGCTTGCTGGCAATTGACGGTGTCGCCGGTGCCTACCCCAATGCGATCTATTCGCTGGATGCTGAAAAACTGCCCGATTTTGTCAGCGCCGTTGCCAGTCTGGGCAGCGAGGCCGATCTGGTGAAATTGACCGAGCGCTTTGGCGTGCGTCGCACCGATCCTCGCTTCTGGCCGACCAGCGATGCAATCCATGCCGCCTGGCGCAAGACGACCCCACGCGAAGCAGCTATTTTGGACTATAGCCGCCTGGAAAATCGGTAAAACCCATCGTGGTGAATTGCCTGGGTGACCGCACCGAGGTTGCCGGAGGCTGATTATTCTCGCCACCCTGTCGCTCGGCCTCGCGATGCCCAATGCGCTTGGCTGGGCGCTTTTCTCTCTGTCCAAAAATGGCCGGTACGGCGCGGTTTGTTGGTCACTTACCGTGCCGAAAGTTGCGCAACTGTCCTGCCGATGACAGTTGTCTTGTGCGGCTTGCTGGTACCTTTGTCGCTCACTGTGCGGGTCCAGCCATGCCAAAGCTTTCGCGCTGTTTTATCAGTGCTGCCGCATCAACCGCACACTCGCTAGAATAACTGACCACAACTCGGTGGCGGCTTGACGCGGCACCGGCGCTGCAACTGGCTACTGACTAAAAATATCGGAGACCCTATGAGCTACGCCATCGACGCCACCCCTTTGTGGGTGCCCAATCCAGCCACGGTGGGCAAGACCCGCATGGCGCAGTTCATGCAGCAGATGGGGCATTACCGCTACGCTGATCTATGGCAGTGGTCAGTCGATCAGCCCGCCGATTTCTGGTCGGAAATTTGGGATTTCTGCGGTGTGGTGGGCGAAAAAGGCAATGTGGTGCTCCGTGATGGCGACAAAATGCCCGGCGCCTGCTGGTTTCCCGAGGCGCAACTGAATTACGCCGAAAACCTGTTGCAGCGGCGCGATGATGGCGAAGCGCTGGTTTTCTGGGGTGAGAACAAAATCCAGCGGCGGATGAGTCGCGCCGAGCTTTATCACGCAGTCGCCCACTTTCAGCAATTCCTGATTGCGGCCGGTGTCGGCGAGGGTGACCGGGTTGCCGCTTTCCTGCCGAATTTGCCGGAAACGCTGATCGCCATGCTCGCCGCAACTGCGCTCGGCGCTGTCTGGTCCTCCGCTTCACCGGATTTCGGTGTACAGGGCGTGCTTGATCGCTTCGGTCAGATCGAACCCAAGGTGCTGATTTGTGTTGATGGCTACTGGTACAACGGCAAAGCGGTCGATTGTCTGGCGAAGAACGTCGAGATCGCCGGCAAAATCCCTTCGTTGCTGAAGACGGTGGTCGTGCCTTACCTGAATGGCGATGCCGACCTCAGCCAGATTGCCCATGCCGTGGCCTGGAACGAGATTGTGGCGACCGTTGAAACAGGGACTGGCCCTGCGGTCGACGGCAAAAAAGAGGTAATTTTCAAGCGCCTCGCCTTCAATCACCCGCTGTTCATCATGTTTTCATCGGGTACGACGGGCGTGCCGAAGTGCATCGTTCATTGCCACGGCGGCGTGCTGCTGCAGCACCTGAAGGAACATCAACTGCACAGCGACGTTCGCCCCGGCGACCGCCTGTTCTACTTCACCACCTGCGGCTGGATGATGTGGAACTGGCTGGTTTCCGGCCTGGCCTGCGGCGCCACCTTGCTGCTTTACGATGGCTCGCCCTTCGCTGGCAAGGGAACGGTGCTTTTCGACCTCGCTGCCGCTGAAAAAATGACCCACTTCGGCACCTCGGCCAAGTTCATCGACGCTGCAGCCAAACTCGGACTGATGCCGGGCAAGACCCATGATCTGACTGCGCTGCGCGCCATGTTCTCGACCGGCAGCCCATTGAGCCCGGAAGGCTTCGACTGGGTCTATCGCGAGATCAAGCAGGACATTCTGCTCGCTTCGATTTCCGGCGGCACCGACATCGTTTCCTGCTTCGTGCTCGGCAATCCTGTATTGCTGGTCTATCGCGGCGAAATCCAGTGTCGCGGGCTGGGCATGGCGGTCGATGTCTTCAATGAGGAAGGCCAGCCGGTGCGCTCGACCAAGGGCGAGCTGGTCTGCACCAAACCCTTCCCGGTGATGCCGGTCGGGTTTTGGAATGACGATGATGGCAAAAAGTACAAGGCCGCCTACTTCGAGCGTTTCGCAAATATCTGGTGTCACGGTGACTTCTCGGAAATCACCGCGCACGATGGCGTGATCATTTATGGCCGTTCGGATTCAACGCTCAACCCCGGAGGCGTGCGCATCGGCACAGCCGAAATTTATCGTCAGGTCGAGCAGTTGCCGGAAGTGCTTGAGTCGCTGGTGATCGGCCAGGACTGGCCGCCGGGCAAGAACGATGATGTGCGTGTCGTGCTTTTCGTCAAACTGCAGGAGGCCCATGTGCTGGATGCCAGCCTGATCGAACGGATCAAGCAGCAGATCAAGGCCAACACCACGCCGCGTCACGTGCCGGCCAAGGTGCTTCAGGTGGCGGATATTCCGCGCACCAAGTCAGGCAAGATCGTTGAACTGGCGGTGCGCAATGTCGTACATGCCCAGCCAGTGAAGAATGTTGAAGCGCTGGCTAACCCGGAGGCGCTTGAGTTCTTCCGGAACCGGGTCGAACTGGCCGACTGATGCCAGCCTTGGGTTCTGTGGCGTTAAGCGCGACGTGCCAGCAAGCTGGCCAGTCCCGGCACCTTGTGCCCCAGTTCCAGCCCTTTGTCAAACAACCAGCCGAGTGCACCGGTGATTCTTTGGCTGGCGACCGGGCTTTCGATCCAGCGATAAAACAGCGTGCCGCCGGCAATACTTGCGGTCCACGCCAAAAACAGGCCAAAAACGGCGGCGGTGGGTGACGTAAAGCCTAGATTGGCAAAGAGCGCATTGGCGATCAGGCAGATCGGGAAATGCACCAGAAAAACCGAGTAGGAGATCTGACCGAGGAAGGCCAAGGGTTTGGCATCCGGCCAGCGCTCAAGCAGGCCGCTGCGGCGGCTGAAGCCAAGCACCAGGGCAACTGCCAGGGCAAGGGCAATGCGCAGGCGGAAATCGAGGACCAAGGCGGCGATGGCGATGGTTGCAATGACCCCCAGCCAGGCCGACATTTGCTTACGACTGGAGGCCCACCAAGCGGCGGCGCCCAACCCGTAGGAGCCGAAGAAATACAGCGCCCAGTTATCCCAGTCGGCATCGCGGTTGAACCAGAAGAGCGAGCTGATGGCGACGAGGAGCACCAAGGCGGGCGCCAGATAACGGACACGGCCGAGCCAGAGGAGGATTGCCATCAAGGCAAATAGCTGAAAGTCGATGGCGATATACCAGACGCCTGCCGATAGCGAGTCATAGCCCAGCAGACCTTGCAGCAGGAAGGCATGGGCCAGCCATTGGGCCAGCGTGGCGCGGTCTGGAATGGCTTCGTCGTCCATCCAGTGATCGGCGATCGCTGCGCCAATAATGGCCAGGCCGATTGCGGCAAGATAGGGAATGGCGAGGCGCAGGTAACGCTTCCAGATCAGTGCCAGCGGCGAACGGGTGAGCGCCTGCCCGTTGTCGGACAAGGCGCGGGCAGCCAGAAAGCCGCCGATAACCAGAAAGACTTGCACCGCCATCCGCGCGTATTCGTAAAGCCAGCCGAGCGTACCGGGTAACACCGCTTGTGCCGCAAGCGGCATCGGGCCGTAGGCTGACAGGTGGTGCAGGACGATAAGTTGCGATGCAATGCCTTTAAAGGCATCGATCAATGGCATTCGGTGGGAGGACGGGCTCATGGGGCGAATGTTACACTCGATTGCTGCGGTGCACAATGTGTATCGCGTTGTTTTATTTGGGTAAAGCGGTTACCTGAGCTCTGTTTTCCGGATTGAGACGGGCGCTTGCTGTTCGGTAAGTTGAACCAGGGCTAGTGTCGTGATGCAGCCTCCAGCCTTGTCCAACTCGCTTGACGTCGTCTGCCGACAGCACCAGGTTATTTAAACGCGTGAGCGGAAAAAGCGCTGACAAGCGGGGCAAAAATGGGCCGAAAAGGGTCGAAAATCAGCCGAACGCGGTCCGAAAATCGAGGCTCGCGTTTCGTCAAGCAGGGCGCCAGCATCATGCGCCGGGCTGGCTATGCTCAATTCGACGCGCCAGCCCCGTGCGGTGGCGCTTAAACGTAACGGGCGATAAAGGCGCCGCGACAGCGTTCCGGCAGTTCCACCCAGACGCGGTAGCCGCTGCCCGGTGCGACGTCGACCGGCTTGCCGGCGGCGTTTTCCATGCGGGTAAGCTGCCAGCTATGGTTGCCGGCCGGGTGCACGGATTCAAGACGGTCGCCGATGGCAAAGTGATTCTTGACTTCGATTTCCATCAGGCCACGCGCCGCATCGAAACGTACTGCATCGCCGACATACAGGCTGCGGTCCGATTCGGAATGGCCGCGCAGGTAATTCTGATATTCGACATCGTGGTGGCGCTGCAGGAAACCGTCGGTATAGCCGCGATTGGCCAGACCATCGAGTTCGCGCAGCAACTTCGGGTCAAGTGGCCGGCCGGCGACGGCATCGTCAATCGCTTGCCGGTAGGATTGGCAGGTGCGCGCCACGTAGTAAGGGCTCTTGGTGCGGCCCTCGATTTTCAGCGAATCGACACCCAACTCCACCAAGCGATGGACGTGCTCGATGGCGCGCAGATCCTTGGAGTTCATGATGTAGGTACCGTGCTCGTCTTCCTCGATCGGCATCAGTTCGCCCGGCCGCATCTTTTCTTCGAGCAGGATTTCCTGATCGTTTCTGAGCATTTGTGCCGGTTGACCGTCGGAAGTGCTCACCTTGTAATCCCAGCGGCAGGAATTGGTGCAACTGCCTTGGTTCGGATCACGGTGATTGAAGTAACCGGAAAGCAGGCAGCGGCCCGAATAGGCGATGCATAGGGCGCCGTGCACGAAAACTTCAAGTTCGATATCCGGGCATTGCTGGCGGATTTCAGCGACTTCCTCAAGCGACAATTCGCGCGACAGGATGATGCGAGTGAGCCCTAACTTCTTCCAGAATCTAACGGCGGCCCAGTTGACGGTGTTGGACTGCACCGAAAGATGAACCGCTTGCTCGGGCCAGGTTTCGCGCACCATGTCGATCAGGCCGGGGTCGGACATGATCAGCGCGTCCGGCTTGAGGGCAATGACCGGCGCCATGTCGGCGAGGTAAGTGGTGAGCTTGGCGTTGTGCGGAATAATGTTGCTGACGACAAAAAACTGCTTGCCGCGGGCATGTGCTTCATCGATGCCCTCCTTCAATGCGGCGATGGTGCCGAAGGCGTTGTTGCGCACCCGCAGGCTGTAACGCGGCTGGCCGGCGTAGATCGCATCGGCGCCAAAATCGAAGGCGGTGCGCATCATCTCGAGTGAGCCGGCGGGGGCGAGGAGTTCGGGGGCTTTGGGCATAGTAGAATGGGGCAAAACCTCAGATTGTAGCCGCGCATGACCGAAGAAATACTGATCAATTTCACGCCCCAGGAAACGCGCGTTGCCGTGATGCAACAAGGTGTCGTTCAGGAATTGCATATTGAACGGACAACGAGCCGCGGTCTGGTCGGTAATGTCTACCTCGGGCGCATCTGCCGAATCCTGCCCGGCATGCAGTCGGCATTCGTCGATGTCGGCCTCGAACGCACCGCCTTCCTGCATGTCGCGGATATCTGGCAAGCCCGGGAAACGGCAGTCGAGCGGCCGATTGAAAAGATGCTGGCCGAAGGTCAGAGCATCGTCGTCCAGGTGATCAAGGACCCGATCGGCACCAAGGGGGCGCGGCTGTCGACGCAGATTTCCATCGCCGGGCGCATGCTGGTTTATTTGCCGCAGGAAAAACATATCGGTATTTCGCAACGGATTGAGGCTGAAACCGAGCGTGAAGCGTTGCGCGAACGAATCACCCGCCTCGTCCCGGCCGACGAACCGGGCGGTTTTATTGTTCGGACGATGGCTGAAAATGCCAGCGATGGTGAATTCGCCACCGACATTGGCTATTTGCGCAAAACCTGGGGTGATATTCGCGAGAAGGCGAGAGTCTCTCCGCCGCCGACGGTGCTTTATCAGGAGTTGTCGCTCGGCCAGCGCGTTTTGCGCGATTTTGTGAATCCCGACACCGGGCGCATCGTCATCGACTCGCGCGAAAATTTCCAGAAACTGACGGCTTTTGCCGAGGAATACACCCCGGCCGTGCTGCCGCTGCTCGATCACTACACCGGCCAGCGCCCCTTGTTCGATCTGCATGGCGTCGAGGAAGAAATCCAGAAAGCCCTGGCCCGCCGGGTCGATCTCAAATCCGGCGGCTACCTGATCATGGACCAGACCGAGGCGATGACTACGGTCGACGTCAATACCGGCGGATTTGTCGGGGTGCGCAATTTTGACGACACCATTTTCAAGACCAACCTCGAAGCTGCGGTCACCATTGCTCGCCAGCTCCGTTTGCGCAACCTCGGCGGCATCATCATTGTCGATTTCATCGACATGGATAACGAGGAGCACAAGAAAGCGGTGCTGGCTGAGTTCAACAAGGCGCTGGCCACTGACCACACACGGCTGACGGTCAATGGCTTCACGGCGCTTGGCCTCGTCGAGATGACCCGCAAGCGCACCCGCGAGTCGCTGGCGCATGTGCTTTGTCAGCCTTGTCCGACCTGCGGCGGGCGCGGTGAAGTCAAGACGGCGCGTACCGTCACCTACGAAATTCTCCGCGAACTGCTCCGCGAAGCGCGTCAGTTCAATGCCCGTGAATACCGGGTGCTGGCCGGCCCGGCGGTGGTGGACCTTTTCCTTGATGAAGAATCGCAAGCCCTGGCCCTGCTCTCCGACTTCATCGGGAAATCGGTTTCCTTGCAATCCGAACCCAGCTATTCTCCCGAGCAATACGACATCGTATTAATGTAGCGATTCTGTAGCGACCCTGGAGCAGACAAGCCATGAGCAAAAATGCCGAATTCGATAGCCTGGTTCCGGCCAGTTCCTTTGATCGTCGGAGCTTTCTGGTGACCAGTCTGGGGGCTGGTTTTGCCCTCGCTGTGCAGCCGGTAATGGCGCAGACTGTGATCAAGACCGATGAGGTCGGGCTGCTGGCAGGTGAGATCCGGGTGCCGGTCAAAGATGGTGAAATGGTCGCCTATCGGGCCCAGCCTAAAACGGGCAGCAAAGCGCCCGTGGTGCTGGTGGTTTCCGAGATATTCGGCGCTCACGAATACATCAAGGACACCTGTCGCCGCCTCGCCAAGCAGGGCTACTGCGCGATCGGGCCCGAACTCTTCGCTCGGCAGGGTGATCCGGGCAAGTATTCGAGCATCCCCGATATTCTGGCCAATATCACCAACAAGACGCCGGACGCGCAGGTAATGAGCGATCTCGACGCGACAGTGGCGTGGGCGGCGGGGCAGGGTGCCGATGTCAATCGTCTGGCGATTACCGGTTTTTGTTGGGGCGGGCGGATTACCTGGCTTTACTGCGCCCATAACCCGCAGGTCAAGGCAGGCGTTGCGTGGTACGGGCGTCTGGTTGGTGTGGCTAACGAAATGACGCCCAGGCATCCGGTTGATCTGGCCGGCAGCCTGATGGCGCCGGTGCTCGGCCTTTACGGGGGGCTTGATACGGGTATCCCGCTGGAGAGCATCGAGTCAATGGAGGCGGCACTGAAAACCGGCAGCGCTTCGGCTCAAATTTCGCAGATTCATGTTTACGATAACGCCCCCCACGCTTTCCATGCCGACTATCGCCCAAGCTATCGCAAGGAAGAGGCTGAGGATGGCTGGCAACGCATGCTGGCCTGGTTAAAGAAAATGAACGCTTGAAGCACCGCCGGCGAGGCCTCGCTTCGTGCTACGCTTCGCGCCTGAACAGAACATTGCTCCATCATGACCACCACTGAACCTAGCACCGAACCTACCCTCAGCAAACCCATCGACGCCCGTGCCCTGCTCAAGGACATTCATGCCCGCTTCGATGTGTTTCGCAACCATAGTCCCTTAGCCATCGGTATTGACCGCCAGATCTTCGCGCTACTGCCCGATCTGGAAAAGAAGGCCTTGCGCCTCGCCATGCGCAGCCACACCATTTCGACGCGTTATTTGAAAGAGATGGAAAAGGGGACGGTGCGCCTGAATCTCGATGGCACGCCAGCCGGTGAGGTGACGGATGAAAATCGTCAGCATGCCGCTGAATTGCTGCGCGAGCGCTTTAAGAAACAGGCCGAACAACGCAAGGCAGGCGAAGCAGCGACGAAGGCCGCTGAAGCTGAGGCCAAGGCGGCAGAGGCGGCCATTAAAGCGGAAGCCGAGCGCCTGGAAAAATTGAGCCAACTGGCTGAAAAATTCGGTCGCAAGGGCCGCTGAGGCATTCTGCTATTTTCAGTTGTTGCACCTGACTGGCGGTAAAAAGTCAGTTTTTGGCTGACTTTTGGGGCTGAAATCCCGCCTCGCCCGCCGCGAAGCAGCATCCCAGGTGTGTTGAGGCGGCAGAGAAGACTGATCATTGGCGAAGTCTTCTTCCTCGGCTGCGATCCAACGGAATGCCCGCATGGATCCCCGAATTTTCGCTGCGCTAAAATTTCCCGGCATCGAGTGAACCTGGCATATCCGGACTCACCCGATCAAACGGAAGGATTTTCTTCCCCTTGTGTTCCTTGAGAAAGTCATCCGCATCGGCCTGACTGGCGAGCGGCACCAATTCATGGCCCATCGGCCCAAGGACATCTGAACCGGTTACAAAGATGGCTTTGCGCGCATCAATCCGTTCCAGATTATAAAAATCGGTGACGTAGATGCCGGCGATGTCTTCCTTGCGATGACCCGGTGCGTATTTCGCCAGGTCGTGGAGGAATTTGAACATATCCTTGGCGCCGTCGAAGAAATGGGCGTGCCCATCCTTCCAGGTAATCGTCGCGACCCAGTTCGGATATTTTGCAACGAGCATGCCGCACACCGGGCAGAGGTCTTTCGGACCCGGTTTGGGGAGGTTCTGGGCGACCGCGCAGGACGCCCAGAAGGCCAGACAAAGGACAAGAAGCTGGCGACGAAGCATTAGCCGGCCTTTTTCTCGGCCGCGCGCTTGCGGCGTTCTTCACGGTTCTTGCGGATCATGCTGGCGTCGCTGGCCATGTCGAGATAGGACTCACGCAGCGCGTCATCAAACTTGGCCAATACGCCGCCGTGTTTGGCCTGAAATTCCTTGGCAATGTCGACCGAAGCAAAGGAATGTTTGCTGCGTTTGGTCATCGCATGTTTCAGATCGGCGCCGATCAGGTAGGTGAGTTGTTCAACCGGCAGCAAAGGACGCGGTTCTGCGGTCGACCCATAATCCGGGCCAAAAATGAGCTTGGGTTCACGGTCGATATTGAGCCCCAGGCTGAGCGACAGGCAATGGATTGAACAGACACCATCGTTCACATCGTCAGCGTACTGAACCAGCATCCGGGCACGGTGGTGTTCCCTGCGATCCATGCCGCAATAGGGGCACTTTGGGTACTTCTCGAATTCGTTGTCCAGCGGCTTGGCATCGGCGGCTTTTTTCGGAATGAACTGGTTCGGCGTCCCGTCAGTGGCGCAGGTTTCGGCGCTGGCTTGAGTTGCGATGGCAGCCAGGCCGGCGAAGGCGGAGATTTTGAGAAGATCGCGGCGATTCATGGTGAAGCTCCCTGGGTGAATAGATAACCTGAATATTAGCGTCAGGTGATCAAGCGGGCCTGCGGCATATCGTCGCAGTTAACCCAGTAAATTGCGCATCACCGAGTAGTAGCGGATGCCTTGCCAGAGCGTTGAAACGCCGAGGGCGATGACAAAAAGCGCCGCGCCCTTGAGCAGCCAGCCGCGCAGCTTTGGCCCGATTTTGCCGAACAGGAAGGAGGCCGAAAGCATCGAAGGCAGGGTGCCGGCGCCGAATGCCAGCATCAGCAGGCCACCTTCGATGATTGAGGGCGCCGTCGTTGCCTTGACGGCCATCGCCATGGTCATTGAGCACGGCATCAGGCCGTTGATCGCGCCGCCGATCAAGGCGCCGACCACCGGGCCTTTTTGCACCGCCAGGCCAAACTGTTTGCGCAGCCAGGCGACCGGGGCAAAACTCAGCTTGTTGCGAATCGGCGAGACGCCGAGCAGATCGAGGCCCAGCAGAATGACGACGATACCGGCGACGATCTGTAAAACCCCTTGCAGCTTGCCGAACTGCCCGGTCGAGATCAGCACGGCACCGAGCGATGCAGCAATGAAGCCGACGATGGTGTAAATGCCGACTCGCGCTCCGTGATAGGCCAGATAAGGCCAGATGCCTTTGGCCCCGAGCCGGATGAAGAAGCTGGAAACCAGCCCGCCGCACATCCCGAGGCAATGGCCGCTACCCAGAATGCCGGTCATGAAGGCGAGCCAATAGGAAAATTCGGCAATTGCCTGGTGCTGACTGTGGTCCATCAGTTGCGTTGCAGGCGCAGCGAGTTGGTCACGACCGAAACCGAGCTCATGCCCATGGCGGCCGCCGCAATCATCGGGTTGAGGCGGCCGGCGGCGGCGACCGGGATGGCGATGACGTTGTAGCCGAGCGCCCAGAACAGGTTTTGCCGGATGATCGCCATGGTCTGTCGGGAGAGCTCGATGCCGGCGGCGACGCGGGCGATGTCGCCACCCACCAGCGTGATGTCGGCCGACTCGACGGCGATGTCGGCGCCGCCACCGATGGCAAAGCCAACGTCAGCGGCGGTCAGGGCGGGGGCGTCGTTGATGCCGTCGCCGATCATGCCGACTTTCTCGCCGGACGCCTGCAGATTGCGAATGGCGGCCAGTTTGTCGGCCGGGGTGGCGCGGGCGATAACATGATCAATGCCGACTTCGCGGGCAACGTGATTGGCCACGGCGTCGACATCGCCGGTGGCCATGACGGTTTTCAGGCCGAGCCGATGGAGCAGGGCGATGGCTTCTCTGGCACCCGGCCGGGCCTGATCGGCAATCGCGAAAATTGCCACTAAATTGCGGTTGACCGCAGCAAACACCGGCGTCTTGCCTTGTTCGGCCAAACGGCTGGCTTCGCTGCTGAGCGAGCTGCTGTCGATGCCGTTTTCGTCGAGCAGCGCGGCGTTGCCGATCATGATGGCCTGACCTTCGACAACGGCCGTAACGCCACGGCCGGGAATGACGATGAAGTCCTCGGCACGGCGCATTTCATGCAAGCGGGGCTTGCACCAGTCGGCCAGCGCCCGCGCCAGGAAGTGTTCCGAGCCGGCTTCGGCGGCAGCGACTAATTCGGCGAGTTGCGCTTCATCGAGGCCGGGCAGCAGGAAGCTGTCGGTGACGACCGGCTTGCCTTCGGTGATCGTGCCGGTCTTGTCGAAGACGATGGTGGTCAGCTTGGCGGCCGTTTCCAGCGCCTCGCCGTTGCGGATGTAGATGCCGCGTTTGGCTGCCTGACCGGTGCCGACCATGATCGCGGTCGGCGTCGCCAGGCCGAGGGCGCAGGGGCAGGCGATCAGCAGCACCGCCACGGAATGCGCCAGGGCACGCGATACCGGGTGGCCGCTGAGCGCCCAGCCGACAAAGGTCAGCGCCGCAACGCCGCCGACCGCCGGGACAAATCGCGCCGAGATGCGGTCAACCAGCTTTTGTACCGGTAATTTGCTGCCCTGCGCCTGATCGACCAGTTTGACGATGCCCGATAGCACGGTGTTGCCGCCAATCGCCGTCACGGTCATGGTGAAACTGCCGTTACCGTTGAGACAGCCGCCGATCACGCTGTCACCGACGGCTTTGGCGACGGGCAAGGATTCGCCGGTAATCATCGCTTCATCAACCGATGAGCCGCCGTCGAGCAAGCGGCCATCGGTCGGAATCTTGTCGCCGGCCCGGACGCGCAGACGGTCGCCGACTTCTACTTCGTCAATACCGACTTCCTGTTCGCTGCCATCGGCCGCAAGGCGCAATGCGGTTTCCGGCTGCAGTTCGATCAGTTTGCGAATTGCCTCGCCGGCCTTGCCCTTGGCGCGCTCTTCCATGTAGCGGCCGAGCAGTACGAAGGTGCAGATGCCGGCGGCCGATTCGAAATAAACGTGGTGATGCATCCTGAACACGCCGGGAATGCTGTAAGCCCAAGCCGCGCCGGCCCCGACCGCAATCAGCGTGTCCATGTTGGCATCGCCCTGTTTGGCCAGCGTCCAGGCCTTGCGGAAAATGCTGTTGCTGCTGCCGAACAGGATGGCCGAGGAGAGCGCGAATTCCATGACGCGCAGCGCTGGCGAGCGGTGCATTGCCATGCCTGAAAGCATGACCGGCACAGTCAGCAGCGCGGCCTGGACAAAGCGCTTTTTGGCCTCTTCGACCCGGGCCTTTTCTCGCTCAACCAGCAGGCGGCGCTGGGAAAGCGTGTCCATCGGCCGGGGTTCATAGCCGAGGCCACGGACGACGCCGAACACGCCGTCACGGTCGATCACGCCATGCACGGTGGCGGTCGCCGAGGCAAAATTGACGGCGACTGAACGCACCCGCGGGTCGCGTTTCAGCTTCATTTCAATGAGCAGGGCGCAGGAGGCGCAGGTCATGCCCTCAACGGCGACGGTGCATTCACTGACCGGGCCATCAATCGGCGGCGGCGGGGTGAGCGCTGCCCGGGGCGCTGCCTGCAAATTGCCGAGGACGGCATCGAGTATCGCCAATAAGCGGGTTTCGGGCAGCGTTGCCGGGTCGTAGCTGATGACCACCGAGCCGATGTCCGGCACGATGCGCACATCCTGCACGGCGGCGTGCTTGCGGAGAAGGATTTCCAGGATGTAGCAGCGTTCCTGTTCCTTGACCAGCGCGGGTGCAATGACGCGAATGCGGCGTGTCAGACGATGGACGACCCGGCAGTTTTTCATGGGTTTATATTGGTTTTGCGGTAACGGACGAGCAGGAAGATCAGATAAAACGTCGTCATCCAGGCGCTGCTGTGGGCCAGCGGCTCCTTCAGCCAGCGCTTGGTGATCAGATCCCAGTGCGCCTTGATCAGATAAAAAGCGACCATGTCGTTGAAGAAATTGATGATCGCCTTCTCGGTCAGGGCGCTGGCCAGCACCGGCTGCAGCTTGCGATGCAGGGAATCGGCCGGGGCGTTGTCTGGCGGCGCGAGCAGTTGGCGGGCCTTGGCCAGAACGGGCTTCAGCATGCCGGCGGCTTGCTGGCCGAGCGGGCCGGAACGGTTGAACCCGGCTTCGGTGCTGCTTGCTGCGCTGGCCGATGCATTAGCCGATGGACTGGCCGAATCTTCATCAGTTACCGCTTCGCTGAGCGGCAAATCATCAAGCAGGCCGAACAGGTGCCGCGCCACCTGCGGCGTGCTGCAGGCTGCGGCATCGTAGCGCAGGGAAATTCGCTGCCAATTGCGGTCGACCGCAGCACTCTGCAGACCGCTCAATTTCAGCATGCCTTGCTCAATGGCCGTCGCCGCCGCTGCGCCGCATAACTCGGCGGGCAGCTCAAGGCGCAAAAACCCCGGCTCGCGATGAATGACCTGAATAAGTTTCGCCAGTTCGGCAGGGTTCGACATCAAACGCTCCTCAGGCGGCCGGGGTTTCCGGTGTGCTGGTGGTAACGACGGTGACAGCGGTGCTTGCCGGTTTGGGCGAAATCTTCTCTTCGGCTTCGGCCATCAGGTCGCTGAGGTTTTCCTTCTGGTTGAGCGCGAAATCCTTGCCCATGCCGGTCGCCTTGGACAAGCCTTCGATAATTTCCTTTTGGTACTTGTGGGCGAGAAAACCGGCCGCAACGCCGGCCGCCAGGCCGCCGACCAGCAAGGTCAGCGGATTGCGCAAGAGACTGGCACCGAGCAGGCCACGGCCGGCTGCAAAGCCGCTGGCCGCCATCATGGCACCCTGGGCGATCGGGGTTTTCATCACATGCTCGGCAGTTTTGCTCATCATGTGCGGCATTTTCTTCATCATTTCTTCGGTCATCATGGCGTTTCCTTTCAGGATTTCTGGGGCTGAATTTGGGTATTTTCTTGGCTATTTTGAACCGGCATTTCCTTGATGTCATGCAACATCCCGAAAATGCCCAGGCAGCCTTCGCAGCAGAATTGCAGTTGTTTTTCCGGGGTGTTCAGGACGAAGGGTTTTACGCCGACATCAAGGCCGCAGAGGTCGCAGGCTTTTGGCTGGCTCATTTCATCAATTCCAGCACCTGGCGCTCGAAAGTCGCCTCGTCGGCCTCGCCGACAATCTTGGCGCGGACGATGCCCTTGCCGTCGATAAAGAAAGTCGTGGGCAGCCCGACAACGCCGTAACTGCGGGCAATCGCCGAGTTTTCATCGAGCAGCGCCGGGTAGCTGGCGCCAATTTTCTTCATGAAGGCATTGATCGTCGCCTTGTCCTGCCCGGTATTGATGGCGAGGACTTCCAGCCCCTTGCCCTTGTGGCGCTGATAGACGCTTTCGATGGCCTTCATTTCGCCCTCGCAATACTTGCACCAGTCGGCCCAGAAGCGGATGACCAGCGGCTTGCCGAAATAGGCAGCGGGGAAGTGCGTCGCGCCGCCGTCGCTGCGAAAGGTCTGGAAGGTCGGCGCAATGCTGCCGATATTGAGGTTGACCGTCGGTGCGCTGCCGCCGCAGGCAGTCAGCAAAAGGGCGAAGATCAGGGGCGTCAGTTTCATGTCAGTGCTCGATCAGGATCAGCTTGGAAGCCAGGACAAAATAGGTCGCGATGGCGATGAATAAACTATAGCCAAGTGCGGAGATGCCGGCCAGACGAGCCGAGACACCGGGGATGACGCTCGCCAGGCTGCGCACCCGGGCGAAGGGCTGCAAGGCGCCGGCCCCGAGTCCGGCCGCGGTGGCGGTGAACAGCGGCAGGTAGAGCCAGTAGCCCTGATAGTCGTATTCCGGCTTCAAAATGCAGAAGGGGCAGTGGTGGTGCGGGTGTTCGTAAATGTAGAGCGAGATGAAGGAGAGCACGCCGATGATGGCCGCGACAAAACCGGCGGCGCTGGCCGCGGCGAGCAAATAGCCGCTGCGCCGGCTGCCCCGTCGCCAATGCCAGAGCGCCAGACCAGTTGCTGCGGTCAACCCGGAATAAAAGAGAAAAATGGCCGGCTGCGCTTCCATTCCCGAGGCTTCGCCGGCAATCGTTTTTGCGTCGCCGGAAAACAGGCTGCCGCAGCAGGAGGTAATGACGTTGGCCTTGAGGCCGAGAAAATACTGCAGCTCCAGCCAGAAGCTGAGAACCAGCACCGGCAGCAGCAGGAGCAGCAGGCCGTATTTGATGCGAACCAGCGGGTAATCCGGGGCGCGGGTGTCGACGTGGTTGATCGCCAGCCACATGGCGGCGAGGAAAAAGACGCCCATCTGGCTGATCAGCGAAGGAAAGCCGTAGTCATTGACGTTGAGCGTGCCAACCGCGCACATGGCGCCGACGAACATGCCGGACAGCCGGTCGGCGTTGAAAACAAAGAGCAGCAGGGCGGCAAGCTGGATGACGAAGACGAAGCTGAGCAGCGTTGAAAAGAGATAGGTACGGCGTTCCAGCGCCAGTTGCTGCTCCGAGCCGCTGCGGATATCCCAGCGCAGGATGACCTGCACGGCAAACGGCGCCGCTGCCGTCAACATCAGTACCGCAACGCCGGCGGCCATGAGGAGGGCGATGATCGCAGGTTGAAAAAGCATGGCGGATCAGTCGTCGGTCAACTTGCCGTCGCGGATGCCGACGACGCGATGGACAGCCGACGATTCGACGACCAGCGGATCGTGGCTGGTCAGCAGCACGGTCTTGCCGGCGGCGGTGAAGCTTTCGAGGATGGCCATGAACTCGCGGCACAGGGCGGTATCGAGATTGGCCGTCGGCTCGTCGGCGATGATCACTTGCGGGTTGTTGATCAAGGCGCGGGCAATCGCCACCCGCTGCTGTTCGCCGCCGGAGAGCCATTCAACCTTGGCGTGCAGGCGGTGTTCAAGTTTGAGCTGGGCAAAGAGCTGGCTGGCCGATGCGACCAGTTCGGCCCGCGGTCGGCCGGTCGGGAAGCCGGGCAGGATGACGTTTTCCAGTGCCGACAAACCTTTGATCAGGTTGAATTGCTGGAAGATGAAGCCAAAACTTTGCCGGCGGATTTCGGTCAGGAAGCGCTCCGGCAAGCCGGAAATATCTTCACCACGAAAGCGCACGCGGCCGCTGGTCGGGCGTGAAAGGCAGCCAACCAGCGTCAGCAGGGTGGTTTTGCCGGAACCGCTCGGGCCGCGAAAGGCGGTCACCTTGCCGGCTTCCAGCGTCAGGTCGATCCCGTTCAAGGCCCAGTATTCGTTGGGCTTGCCCTGGTTAAAGGCTTTCTTGATATTGCTTAGTTCGATCATCGCATCACCGCATCGGGGTCGGTAATCGCGGCTCGCCAGATCGGCACCAGCACCGCCGCTGTGTAGGGAAAGACCGTGAAAAAGAACAAAGTGGCGATCTGCAGGCCGTCGACCGCAGGCACCAGCGTAAAGCGCGGGTAGAGCACGGCCCAGCCCTTCAATACCGGCTCGAAGATGGGGGCGCCGAAGTGGAAGACGTGAATGTAGGCGCCGACGAAACCGAGCAGGAAGGCGGTCAGTGAAATCAGCAGGCCTTCCCACAGCTTCATGCGGATCACGTCGCCGGTTTCCCAGCCGATGGCCTTGAGGATGCCGATTTCGCGCTTTTCCTCGGCGGAAAGACCGGAGGCTTTCTCCCAGGCCAGAATGACGAAGGCGAGAATGGCGCCGGAAAGCACGGTGAGAACGATGCCTTCGCGCCAGTCGAAAACGCTCTGATAGGTGCGCAGCACTTCCTCGCGCAGGATCGGCCGCGAATCCGGCAAGGCTTCGGCCAGCTTGGCGGCAATGTTGCGGACTTCCAGCGGGTTGGCGACCGACAGCGCGATGTCGGTGTAATGCCCGGCCGGATATTCAAAGAAGGCGCGGAAATCGGCTTCCGAGACCAGTACCAGATCGGCTGACAGCAGTTCGGAATCCGGTGACAAAACGCTGGCCACCTTGAAGGCAAAGAGCTTGCCGGAATACGAACGGAAGGAAATGACGTTACCCGCGGCCAGGCCACGCGCCCGGGCCAGCGTCGCGCCGACCATGATCGTGCCGCTGGCTACCTCCTCGGCCGGGCGCGCCATGAAGGTGTAATTGGCATTGACCACGGGGTCGTAGTAATAACCCCAGAGCCGCCCTTCTTTTTTCTGGACGCCGCGAATGCGCCCGATTTTGTCGAGGTAGCCCGGCGGAATCAGGTCGTGCCGGCCAGCCACCATGCGCTGCAGGATGACTTCCGGCGAACCGGCCAGCACGAAGGTGGCTTCAGTGCGCAGGGCGTTGGTGAACAGCGCCAGCGAGGCGAGGACGAAGACCAGCAGCGCGTAGGCGACAAGCAGGCCGAGGTTTTTGGTTTTGCGCCGGCCAAGCGAGGCCAGCGTGAAATCAATCAGGTGACGCTGTTTTTCCAGCCACGGCGAGGCGAGATTCGGCATGGGATTCCGTTAAAAGGGCGGGCGGCGGCAGGAGAGAGCCGGTCGGGAAATGGTCAAAGGCACCGGGATGATCCTGCAGCGCCGAATGCAGATCGGCCTGCGTTGGGTGGCGGGTGTAGCGGGATTCGGTGAATAGCGCCAGATCGGTCAGGCCAAGTTTGGCGACCAGCGCCTGCGTCGCCAGCAGCTTTTGTTGCTGTGCTGCGGTCGACTGCCCGGAAAAGGCAAAAATCAGTATGCAGGCGGTGCCGAGACTGGCCAGCAGCAGAAAAGCCAGGGTCGAGGGCCGGCGAGGCAGACGTAACATCAGAGGTATTTTCGGACCGTGGATACCAGCTTGTCGGTGGGGGTGCCGAGATCGAGCACGGCAACCAGCCGGCCTTCGCCATCAACGACGTAGGTCGACACCGTGTGATCAACGGCGTAACTGCCATCAGCCTTGGGGGCCTGTTTGATGTAACCGGCGCCAAAGGCTTTCGCCAGGTCGGCGATTTGCGCCGGCGTGCCGGTGATGCCGGCGAGCTGCGGATGGAAAAAGGAGGTGTATTCCTTGAGATGCTGCAAGGTGTCACGCTCGGGATCGACCGAGACCATGAACATTTTGACGCGCGCCTGTTCGGCCGGCGACAGCGCATTCATCGCCTGACCGCCAGCAGCCAGCGAGGCCGGGCAAACGTCGGGGCAGTGGGTGTAGCCGAAGTAGATCAGCAAGACCTTGCCGCGTAGTGCTTTGGAATCGACCGGGCCGTCAGCGGACTGCAGGACGAAATCGGTGCCGGGCGGCAATTTGCTGTCGCGGGGCGGTGGCCCGCTGCGTAAAAACAAGGCAATACCCAGCAGGACAGCCAAGCTGAGGGCAATGCCGATCAGGGCATATTTTTTCATGAGGCGGTTTTGAAACCTTGAAACTGGAAAGGCAAGCCCGCAGTTTGCCTTGTTAAAAACAGCCTGAAAACGATAGGATCAAAAACGGTTCGCGGCCCGCATCAGGGCGCCGCGCAAGGCAATGGTCAAACTCGAACCCAGGCCAACCCGTTGGGCCACGGCCGGCAGAATGATCAGCGAGGCCAGTGCAAAGCCGGCGCCGAGCAGCAAGGAAGCCATTTCAGGCTCATTTGATTTGATTTGATTCTGGTTCATGGCGCTCTCCCCTTCGCAATGGCCTGATCCTAACGAGTTCGCCATGCGCTGGGAATGCGGCAAATTGTCGCACCCTGATCAGGTTCAGGTATGCAGTGCGGCCAGCTTGACCGCATAGGCCCGCGTTGCGTGGACGCCGTCGATATGCACCGTTGCCAGAATGCCGCTGCGTTCCAGCCCTTTGATCAGGCGTGAAATGGTTTCAAAGCGCAGATTGGTGATGTCTGCGATGTCTTGCCGGGTAGGCAGAACGACCTGGCCTTGACTGTCGCCCAGCAGATGAATCAGAGCGATGACCCGATCGATCGCCTGGCCACCGCGCAGTGCGACAACGTCAGCGGCCCGACGTTGGGCGATCGCCAGTGATTCGAGCAGGGATTCCCCGGCGGCGCTGGCTTCGCCTTCCGGCCACGGGGTCAGTTCGCACTGGGTCAGCGCTGAGGCAGAAAAAGTGTAGGCGCCGAAGAGCAGGGTTTCGCATCCGAGAATATCGCCGGCGATGGCCAGACTGGCGAATGTCAGTTTGCCTGTTGAGGCTAAGCGTGTCGAGCCGAACGACGCCGTTCCGCACGCGCCAGGCCATCCCCTCGCCGCCTGCTTGGTAAAGCGCTTCGCCAACGCCAAAATGGCAGGTGCTGCGCGGCTTGGCGGGCTTATCGTTCCCAAGGGCTGCTGACTCCCGGTTGCTGCGGTCGACTGCGAAAATCGGGCTCATTTCAAACCTCACTGGCGAGAATGCGAAAAGCCCCGGTGGTGGCCGGGGCTGTCTTTGCTGAAAAGGCGAGGAACTCGATCAGAACTTGAGATTGAAGCCCGCGTAGATCGAGCGGCCCATGCCGGGAACGGCTACGCCCCAGGGGATGCCGTTGGTGCTCATGGTGGTGCCTTGGCCAACATAGGCGCCACCCAGCGGGGATGCGTAGTATTTGTCGAACAGGTTTTCGACGCCGAGATCGACCCGCACCTGCTTCCAGGTGTAGCTGGTGCGCAGGTTGGTCAGGCCGTAACCGGCGGTCTCGATTTCGTTGCGAACATCGGAGGTCTCATCCTTCGCCGATACCATCACCAACTCGACCGCATTGTTCCAGCCACCCAGTTGATGGGTCAGGGTAGCCTTGGCATTGAGCGGCATGATGTTGTACAGGTTGTCGCCGGTATCCCGATTCTTGCCATTGGTGAAATTGATCAAGCCTTTGAGCGCGAACTGACCGAAGCCACCGTTAGCCAGCGGCATGTGGCCGGAAAGGTCGAGGCCATACAAGCGTGCCGACTGGTTGGCGTATTTGAGGATGACGAACTGGTTCGTCGTACTGCTGTTGGTCGGCGTACATGCGGCCCCGGTTGTGCAGCGAATCGCGTCAATGTAATCGGTCACTTCGGTGTAGTAGGGCGTAGCCTTCAGCCACCAGTTGCGGTCGGCGGCATGCCAGTCGAAGGTGGCGCTCAGGGTGTGTGCCTTTTCCGGCTCGAGATCGATGTTGCCGATGTAACCGTTGCCGTCGCCGACAAAGTTGTTCATCACGGCAGCCATCGACCAGGTAGACCAGGTGTAGCGCTCATAAAGATTCGGCGAGCGCACCTTGCGGGCAAAGCCGAATTCGATGTCGGTATTGACGTTGGCGGTGTAGCGGGCCAGCGCGGTCAAATCCCAGTTATTGTCGTTACGCGCATGGTCTTGGGCGTTGAAGGCGGTTGCGTCGGCGTACTGGCTGCCCATGGCGGTCACTGCCGTGTTGTAGCCGCGAACATCACCGGCATCCGACTCGATGCGTTCATAGCGCACACCGAGCAGGCTCATCCACTGCGGGTTGATCCGTGATTCCCATTCACCAAACAGCGCTGTGCGGTCACGCTTGCCATCGTTGATGTTGTCGAAGGTGCCCGGCCCCATGCCGCCGCCGGAAGCAGGCCACCAATCGTCAAGCTGGTAGCTCTGGAATTGGCCGCCGACCCGGAGCAAATCCTGCTGGCTGAGTTGAACATCGGCCTTGAGGTTGAACCCGGTGGTCTTGCTTTCGCTGTACATCGGCATGCCTTCGGCGCAGGTGCCTTTGGGGTTGCCGGCAAATCGAATCGGTGAACAGGGCGCGCCGGTGCCGGAGTTCGAGCCGTACCAGTAGCGCTTGTCGGCCCCGAAGTCCATGAAGTGATCGACTGACTCGTGATAGGCCCGTGCCTCCAGCGAACCCCAGTCGAACTGGCCGAGATAGCGCAAATTGAAGCGTTTCTGGGTATTGTCGAGCATGTCCATGCGCTGGTTCGGGTAGAGCTGTTCCGGCACTTCCTGATAGCCCAGCTTGGCTTCAACGAGGTGATTGCCGCCTTTCATGGCAAAGCCCAGTGTCTGGGTGCGGGTTTCGTAGGCCGTCGAGCCGACTTCATCCAGCGGCAGCGTGTGCCCATTGCGCCCGGTGGCGGTCGTTGTCTTGAAATCGCCGCCCGCGGTGTAGTTGTTGGCTTTGGCCGTCGAGGCGGTATAGCTGATGTTGAAATTCTCGCTGGCCATCGTGGCGGAAACATTGCCGCCGCGGGCATCGCCATTGCTGCGATAGAAGCCGCCAATTTCACCCTTGGCGAGAATGCTTTGACCCGGTGCGGCAAATTCGGGGGCCAGTGTTTCGGCAATGATCGTGCCGCCAATACTGTCGCCGCCAACGCTGACCGGCGTAATGCCGGCATAAACCTTGAGTTTGCCGATGCTGCTCGGATTGAGATAGGAGAGCGGCGGGTTCATGTGATTGGGGCAGGAGGCAATGAAGTCCATGCCATCGACGGTGATGCGCAGGCGGTCGTCGGCCAGACCGTGAATGGCCGGCAGGCTGGAAACGCCGCCAGCGCCATAAAGACTGATGCCGGGTACATCACTCAAAAGCTGGGCGGTATCGCTGACATAAGCGCGCTGGGCGGCTACTTCATTCGCGTTCAACGCGCCGGAACTGTTTGGCAGCGGGGTTTCACGCTGGGCGGTGACGTTGACCGCATCCATTACCTGCGGATTGGCCTGGGCGAATGCCGCCCCGGAGAAAGCGACGGCCATTGCGGCCACCAGCGGATGAATTCGATACCCCATGAAACACTCCCGTTTTGTTGTATTTAAGCGGGGGCTAATTTTCCTCGGGTTTCAACGTGGGCGGAATGTGGCAAATTGCCGCATGTCACCTCGCAAGCTGCTCAATGCGGGCGTGGTTTTGCCCTTTTTGGCGGTCGACCGCAGCATTCAGGCGCGGGGCGGTTTTTCGGTAATATTCAAGGCTAAAGGCAGCGCTTTGATGCCTGCAAGACCTCGCTCAGGCGTTCAGCTTTTCCAGCGCTTCCCGCAACTTACCCGGTTCTTCCAGGCGCAACATGCGACGCACGTTGGGGGCAATTTCCTCAACGTTGGCCTTGAGGACGCGATTTTTTACCTTGAGGATCTGCGATGGGTGCATCGAGAAAATACGCAGCCCCATGCCGAGGAAAAGGCGGGTCAATTTCGGGTCGCCCGCCATTTCGCCGCACACCGAAACCGGGATACCAACCTTCTCGGCGCTGGCCATGGTGTGGGCGAGCAGCATCAGGACGGCGGGGTGGAGCGGGTCATAAAGCGAGGCAACCTGTTCGTCCGAGCGATCAATCGCCAGCGTGTATTGAATCAGGTCGTTGGTGCCGATCGAGAGAAAATTAAGGCGGCGCAGGAAAAGGCCGATAGCCAGCGCCGCCGCCGGGATTTCGATCATGCCGCCGACCTGGATATTTTCGTCGAAAGCAATTTTTTCGCCGCGCAGGCTGGATTTAGCCTGCTCCAGTGCGGCCAGTGTCTGGTCGATTTCATGGGCATGGGCCAGCATCGGGATCAGCAGCTTGATCGGGCCATGTTTTGAGGCGCGCAGAATGGCGCGCAACTGGATCTGAAAAGTATGCGGTTCGGCCAGCGACAGGCGAATGGCGCGGCGGCCCAGCGCCGGGTTGGTCTTGACGCGGTCACCGAGGCTGGCGTCCGGGTGAATATCCTTGTCGTTTCCCAGGTCGAAGGTCCGGATCGTGACCGGCCGGCCGCCCATGCCCTTGACGACTTTTTTGTAGGCTTCGTACTGCTCCTTCTCATCGGGCATGTCACCGCGATCCAGGAAAAGAAATTCAGTACGGAACAGGCCAATGCCCTCGGCACCGGCCTCCACCGCTTCCGGCACGTCGCCGGGCAGCTCGATATTGGCAAACAGCTGTACTTCAATGCCATCAATAGTCTGCGATTTGGCAGTCTTCAGGCGCTTGAGCTTGGATTCTTCCAGCTCGATCTGGTTTTTGCGAAGCTGGTATTCTTCCAGCACACGTGGATCCGGGTTGATGATGACGACGCCACGCTGGCCATCGACAATCAGTAACTCGCCGTCGCGAATCAGCGAACGGGCATTCTCCATGCCGACCACTGAAGGGATCGCCATGCTGCGGGCAAGAATTGCCGTATGCGAGGTGGCGCCGCCCACATCAGTAATGAACGAGGCAAAACGGTGTTCCTTGAAGGCAATCACGTCGGCTGGCGAAAGGTCGTGCGCCACGACGATCAAAGTTTCTTCCTTGAGCCCCTTGCCCGCCTTCATCACCGCCCGGCTCGGATGGCCGAGCAGTTCCTTGATGACGCGCTCGACCACCTGCACAACGTCGAACTTGCGCTCGCGCAGGTAGGCGTCGTCGAACTGTTCAAATTGATGGACCAGATATTCCATCTGCTGCACCAACGCCCATTCGGCATTGCAGCGCCGCTCGCGAATGATTTCGCGTGGCTTGTCGACCAGTTCCGGGTCTTCGAGGAACATGGTGTGGATGTCGATAAAGGCGGAAAGCTCGGCTGGCGCGTGCTCGGTTGTTTCCTTCATCGCCACCAGTTCGTCCTTGACGACCTTGATCGCCGCCTCGAAACGGGCAATTTCCTTGTCCACCATGCGCGGCGCAACAGTGAGGTGCGAAACCTCAAGCGTTGCATGCGACATAAGCATGGCTCGCCCGATAGCGATGCCGCCCGAGACGCCAAAACCATGCAGTGTGAAACTCATCGCTGTTTACTCCCCTTCGCCGAAATAGTCGGCAATCAAGGCGAGCAGCGCTGCCATCGCCTCGGCCTCATCGGCGCCATCGGTTTCAATGCTCACCGTCGAACCCTTGCCGGCCGCCAGCATCATCACGCCCATGATGCTCTTGGCGTTGATGCGGCGCGTTCCCTTGCTCATCCAGACTTCGCACTTGAACTTGCCGGCGAGTTGCGTCAGCTTGGCCGAGGCTCGTGCATGCAAGCCCAGTTTGTTGATGATTTGAGTTTCTTTGGTCAGCATTTTAATGGTCCTGCATGTTGAGAACGCCATCCCGTCCGCCAGCAATGGCGCGGGTCAGCAAGACATCCATACCGCGTTCGCGATAGGTCAGGGCGCGCAGCAGCATGGGTAAATTGACGCCGGCAATGCCTTCAACTCGGCCGGGTTCGAGCAGTTTGAGGGCAAGGTTGGAGGGCGATGCGCCAAAAATATCAGTCAGCACCAGAACGCCTTTGCCATTGTCCACCAGGCCAAGCATTTGGCGGGCTAACGGGAGCAGGTCGAGCGGGTCATCCTGGGCGGCAACCCCCAGCTGATTCAGTTGTATCGGGCGCTTGTTGAGCACATGGCAGGCATTCTGCACAAGCGCCTCACCATAGCTGCCGTGGGTAATTAAGAGGATTCCAATCATGCCAACGATTCTAACCCGAAGCACGATCGATCACCCGGGGCGGGCATTCAGATTCCCGTTTGCGTTGGCTGGAGACGTCGTAGGGTGTAAAACCGGGCCGTTCCATGACCAGCCTTAAAGCAAAAAAGGATCAACGCAGCTAAGCAGTTGATCCTTCAATGATGTTTTGGTTGCGGGGGCAGGACTTGAACCTGCGACCTTCGGGTTATGAGCCCGACGAGCTGCCAACTGCTCCACCCCGCGTCCGAGAAACGCACTTCACTTGCAAAAACTGGTAAAAAATTGGTTACAACGTCGATAGCGATGTAACTCTTAGAATCAGACACTAAAACTAAGTCATTGATTCAGTTGGTGGGGCGTGACAGATTCGAACTGTCGACCTACGGATTAAGAGTCCGCTGCTCTACCAACTGAGCTAACGCCCCATCTTCCATGGAGTTTATGGTGGGTCGGCCGAGATTCGAACTCGGGACCAACGGATTAAAAGTCCGCTGCTCTACCGACTGAGCTACCGACCCACTTGAAGAGCGCGAATTATATAGATCGAGCCAAGGTGCGTCAACGAACTTTGTTTATTGATGGAGGTTGCCGCTAGATTTAATGACAATATGGTTTCTATAGGAACAATGGATAGAATAATCAGTGGGCACTTTAATATTTACGTTTTTCATTTTTATGGAGAAAAGAGATGACTGAACAGGATATTTCCCGGTATCAGGATCTGATCGTGACGACAGCGACGGACGTGGGCATAAAAATCTTGGCCGCCATTGCCTTTTGGGTGATTGGTCGTTGGTTGATTGGCATGGTTCTCAGCATGGTTCGCGCTTCGCTGGAGAAGCAGAAGGTTGATCCCACCGTGTTGCGCTACCTCGGGTCGGTTATCACCGTCACTTTGAATGTGCTGCTGGTTGTCGGGATTTTGGGATATTTCGGGATTCAAACAACCACATTCGCTGCCTTGATTGCCGCAGGCGGTGTGGCAATTGGGTTGGCGTGGTCTGGGTTGCTTGCCAATTTTGCAGCGGGTGCGTTTTTGGTGGTTTTGCGGCCGATGAAGGTGGGCGATTTCGTTACTGTGGCCGGTGTTACCGGTACGGTGACCGAGTTGGGTTTGTTCACAACGACAGTAAATACGCCGGACAATGTGCAAACTATTGTGGGTAATAACAAGATATTCAGTGACACGATCCAGAACTTCACGGTCAACCCGTTTCGGCGCGTAGATTTGAAGTGCCAGTTGTCGGGTGCTGCCGATCATCAAGCCGCCATGGCAGTGCTTCGAGAGAAAATTGCGACTATCCCGAACGTGCTGGCCGAACCGAAGGTTGATGTGGAAATTCTGGACTTTACGCTGGTGGGCCCGGTTCTGGCGGTGCGTCCTTATTGCCATAACGATAATTACTGGCAGGTTTATTTCGATACCAACAAGATGATTCGTGAAGCGTTGGCAGAGGCTGGCTTCCCGGCACCGATGCCGGCTCAGAGCGTCATTTTGACGCAGAGCAACTGAGTTATTTCTATTCGTTGTTGAGGCCCGCATTGGTGCGGGCTTTTTTATTTAAAACTGCAGGGCTGCAGTGAGGGATTCGACTTCGGCGACAGATTCGCTAAGGATGCTGCTGAGCGTTTGTTCATCGATAATCGAATCAATAACCGGGGCATCAGCGGGGTTGCGGATCTCGGCGGTTTCATACAGGGGTGAGGCAACCGGGGAGAGATCGTTGGCAAGCAGAAGGGTGTCACCGAGTGATACTGGTGGAAGGGCCAGGTAGCCCTCCCACATTGATTCAATGGCACCAATGACCGCATCCGGGACGGATAGCCGGACGAGTATCGCTCGACCAATCTCGGCTTCCGCCTGTTCGGCCCATTCTGCGGGTTCTCCGTCGAGCAGCCCGGGAAAATCTTTGGCACGTGAGATTAAGTAGAAGCCGCCAATTTCGTGAACGATGCCGGCAAATAGAGCAGTTTCTGCATCCTGGTGGGTAACCCGGCGGGCGATGACGTGAGCTAGTGCTGCAACGTGTGCGGTGTGTTCCCAAAGGCGAGCGGTAGTGGCGCGCAAGGCGGGGAATGTCGGGCTTCCTGCCATTTGCCGGGTTGCGATGGCCGCCGTTAGGGCGCGTGCGGTACGCAGCCCGATGCGCGACACGGCATTGCGTAGATCGGTGATTTTTTGGCCGGAACGGTTGTAGACCGTACTATTGGCGACGGCAACGATTCGCGCCGAAAGCAGCGGTTCGCCAAGAATCAGTTTGGCCGCCTGGTCAATGTGGCAGTCCGGGTCATCGAGCACGCGGAGTATTTTGAGCGAGACATCCAAGCCGGTCGGAAAAATCAATTCTCCCTGCCGGGATTGGTCACAAATTATCTTCAGGGCTTCAGTGCGATTCATTGGCAAATCTTACTCGTATGCCCGCTTGCTGTGTTGGCGGGCTTAATCCAGTTTCAGGCGGTGGCAGATTTCTGTCGTTAGCGCAGCCTGGTTCATGCAGTAAAAATGCAGGCCGGGGGCGCCGCCTTTGAGAAGGCGTTCGCAGAGTTCGGTGACCACATCCAGGCCGAAGGCGCGGATCGAGTCGGCGTCATCGCCATAGCTCTCGAATTTCTTGCGCATCCAGCGTGGAATGTCTGTGCCGCAGGCATCGGAGAAGCGGGCCAGTTTTGTAAAGCCGGCGATGGGCATGATGCCAGGCACAATCGGTACGTCGACACCCAGTGCGCGGGCTTCATCGACGAAGTGAAAGTAGGCGTCGGTGTTGTAAAAGTATTGCGTGATGGCTGAGTTGGCACCCGCCTTGACCTTGCGGGCGAACGCTTCAAGGTCGTCTTTCGGGCTGCGCGCTTGTGGGTGCCATTCGGGGTAGGCTGCGACTTCGATGCTGAACCAGTCACCGGTTTCAGCGCGGATAAACTCAACCAATTCATTGGCGTAGCGAAACTCGCCGGTCTCGGCCATGCCGGAGGGCAGGTCGCCACGCAGGGCGACGGTGCGTTTGATATTGGCTGACTTGTATTCGTTGAGAATTTCGCGAATGCTCTCACGGGTCGATCCAATGCAGGATAGGTGCGGTGCGGCATCAAAACCTTCGGCAGCGATTTCCTTGACGACATTGAAGGTGCGTTCACGGGTTGAGCCGCCTGCACCGTAGGTGACCGAGAAAAAACTGGGCTGCAGTTTTGCCAGCGTAGCGCGGGTTGACCGCAGCTTTTCAATACCTTCCGGCGTTTGGGGCGGGAAGAATTCAATGGAGATTTCAGGTTTCATTTGTTTGACCAGAGGGAGATGTCGTGATTGCCATGACCGACATTTCGGTCAGCGTACTGATGGTTTCAGTCCGGCACAGCGGCTGTGAAGGTTGTTAGGATCCATTGCTGCGGTCAACCGTGATTTTGGGCAAATTTATCAGGCATTTTCTAGATGATGCGGGCTGAAGCGCCGGCCAATAGTTGATTGTCCAATCACTGTCTCGGCAATTCAATTTTTCTTTGACGAAAAAAACAGGCTGCTGAGCGCCCAGGAGATCAGGCTGTAGAGGACAGAACCGATGAGCGCGGACCAAAAGCCGCCAACGTTGAAGCCATCGATAAGCTTGTCCGCCAGTTGGAAGAGCAGCGCGTTGATGACAAATATGAACAATCCCAGCGTTAGCAAGGTAACGGGCAGGGTGAGCAGAATGAGCAATGGGCGCAGGATGGCGTTAATCAACCCCAGAACGAGGGCAACGATTAACGCCGTACTGAAACTCGCCACTTGAATTGATGGCATGACCCAGGGCAGCGCAAGCAGGGCCAGCGCATTGACAATCCAGATGGCGAGTAAGCGCATGATTTAGTAGCGGTACTGATTGGCCTTGTAGGGGCCGTTGATGGGGACACCAATATAGGCTGCTTGCTGCTCAGTCAGAACGCTGAGTTGCGCATTGAGTTTTTGCAGTTGCAGACGAGCGACCTTTTCATCGAGATGCTTGGGCAGCGTATAAACGCCGACCGGGTAATCCGCCGTGCGCAAGAACAGTTCGATCTGCGCAATCGTCTGATTGGCGAAGGAGGAACTCATTACGTAGGAGGGATGGCCCGTGCCGCAACCGAGGTTCACCAGGCGACCCTTGGCCAGCAGAATAATGCGCTTGCCGTCCGGGAAAATGACGTGATCGACTTGCGGTTTGATCTCTTCCCACTGGTATTTTTCAATCGAGGCAACGTCGATTTCGTTATCGAAGTGGCCGATGTTGCAGACGATCGCCTGATCCTTCATGGCGGCCATATGGTCATGCGTGATGACGTGGAAGTTGCCGGTCGTGGTGACGAAGATGTCAGCCTTGGCGGCGGCATATTCCATGGTTACCACGCGGTAGCCTTCCATGGCAGCCTGCAGGGCGCAGATCGGGTCGATCTCGGTGACCCAGACTTGAGCGGAAAGGGCGCGCAAAGCCTGAGCGGAGCCCTTGCCCACATCGCCATAACCAGCCACGACGGCAACCTTTCCGGCAATCATTACGTCAGTCGCACGCTTGATGCCGTCGACCAGTGATTCACGGCAACCATAGAGATTGTCGAACTTGGATTTGGTGACGGAGTCGTTAACATTGATCGCCGGGAACTTGAGTTCGCCGCGTTCGTGCATCTGGTAAAGACGATGTACGCCAGTCGTGGTTTCCTCGGTAACCCCCTTGATTGCAGCCAGGCGCACGGAATACCAGGTCGGATCGAGCGCAATCTTGGCCTTGATGGCGGCGAAAAGAATGGTTTCTTCTTCAGAGCCCGGTGCGCTCAACAGGGAGATGTCTTTTTCGGCACGAGCGCCAAGATGCAGCAGTAGCGTCGCATCGCCACCGTCGTCAAGAATCATGTTCGTGTAGCCGCCGTCAGCCCATTCGAAAATGCGGTGGGTGTAATCCCAGTAATCCGTCAGGGTCTCACCCTTGACGGCAAAGACGGGAATGCTCTGGGCGGCAATAGCGGCTGCCGCGTGGTCCTGCGTCGAGAAGATGTTGCAGGAAGCCCAGCGGACTTCGGCGCCGAGCGCGGTCAAGGTCTCGATCAGGACGGCGGTCTGGATCGTCATGTGCAGTGAACCGGTGATGCGCGCACCCTTGAGCGGCTGGGCTTTCGCGAATTCATCGCGAATCGCCATCAAGCCCGGCATTTCGGTTTCGGCAATACGAATTTCCTTGCGACCCCAGTCGGCAAGGTTTAGATCGGCAATAACGTAATCATTGAATGCAGCCACAGTAAGCTCCTGAATAACTGTGGCCGGGAGGGATGCTCACCCGGCATCCCGTGCCCGGCACGGGGTTAATTGGGTGAGCGCAGTTACAAACCGAGCCTGAGAGAGTAGTTTTGAAAACTAAGCCCCTGCAGCGCTCCTCGGTTAAGTTCTGATTATAAATCTGCTTTCAGGTTTTGTCGCCAATCCAGTAACGGTCGATATCCTTGATACCCCATTTTGCGGCATCCTCCCGACCGGCAATTTTCTCGGGGCTCCGGGCTAGATCAATGGTTTCAGGCTTGATATAGGCTTGCGATTTGGTCGAGAAAAAGACGCGAACCTTGGGTTTGAGCAGTGACTGCTCGCCCTGTTCAATGACGACGCCGAGTTTGCCTGATTCGAGTCGAATGAAGGATCCAATCGGGTAGATACCGAGGCTTTTGACGAAGGCCTGAAATACGACGGGGTCGAAGTGCCCCTTCCATTCGGCCATCCGCTTGATTGATTCGGCGGGATCCCAGCCTGCCTTGTACGGGCGGTTTGATGTGACGGCATCGTATACGTCACAGACCGCGCCCATTTTGGCGAACAGGCTCATCGTTTCGCCATTCAATCGTTTAGGGTAACCGCTGCCATCGATTTTTTCATGATGATGCAGACAGACATCCCGCGTCATTTCGCTGATGCCTATGCCCCCGAGCAGCAATTTATGTCCCTCCTCCGGATGGGTCTTGACCAAGTCGAATTCCTCGTCGGTCAACTTGCCCGGCTTGTTAAGAATTTCCATTGGAATCATGGCTTTGCCAAGGTCGTGCAGCAGTCCGGCCATGCCAGCATCGCGAGTTTGCTGCTCGTCCAGCCCGAGTTTGCGAGCAAGGGCAATCATCAGGGCGCAGACGGCCACCGAGTGCATGAAGGTGTAATCGTCTGCTGTTTTCAGGCGAGCCAGACTAATCAGTGCGCCCGGATTACGTAGCACCGAATTGGATATTTCCTCAACCAAAGGTGCCGCCGCTTCGGCTTCAATGGCCAAGCCCATGCGGGCTTCCTGGAACATCGAAACGACAGCTTCCTTACCTTTGGCACAAATGTTGGCAGCGCGTTTCACCTCATCGTTGAATGATGTCTTCTTCTGAACGACAGGTGGCGTGGGGGGGATTTCTTCAGCAATGACTTGGGCGGTTCCACTGCTGGCGTCATCCGTGTTGATATCCAATCCCTTGGAAATATCGATCCATACTTCCTTGATCGGGCTTTCCAAAATCAGCTTGATGTCCTTTGCATCAGTTAATACAAACTTGGTGCGCCAGAATGGGTGGTCTAGCCATGCCCCACAAAAATCCTGAAGGTGCATGCCGAGGCAAAGTTGTTCGACAGATATCTTTTTTAACATAAGTTTTAATTCTAGCAATAAAAAAGGGAGCCTCGAAGCTCCCTTTGGCGTCACGCACTTTTATTGCTCAGAGTCCCGCATCTGTTCTCAACAGATTGGCACGGTCAACTGCTTCCCAGGTGAATTCCGGTTCATCGCGGCCAAAGTGGCCGTAAGCAGCGGTCTTCTGGTAAATCGGGCGGAGTAGATCGAGCATATTGACGATGCCTTTCGGGCGCAGATCAAAATGCTTTTTGACCAAGATGGTTAGCGTTTCGTTACTGACCTTGCCGGTGCCATAGGTTTCCACCATGATCGATGTGGGTTCCGCAACGCCGATGGCATAGGAAATCTGTACCAGGCAGCGCGAAGCCAATCCGGCGGCAACGATGTTTTTGGCGACATAACGCCCGGCATAGGCTGCGGAACGATCAACCTTGGAAGGATCTTTGCCGGAGAATGCGCCGCCACCGTGGGGTGCCGCGCCGCCGTAGGTGTCAACAATGATCTTGCGGCCGGTCAGGCCACAATCGCCCTGAGGTCCGCCAACAACAAAACGGCCGGTCGGGTTCACCAGAAACTTGATGTTGCCCTTGATTAGTTCCTTGGGCAGAACTGGCTTGATGATTTCCTCGATGGTCGCTTCGCGCAGGTCTTCCAGACTGATGTCCGGCGAGTGCTGGGTTGACAAGACAACAGTGTCGATCGAGTGCGCCTTGCCATCGACGTAACGAATGGTGACCTGCGACTTTGCGTCAGGGCGTGCCCAAGGCAGGCGGCCATCCTTGCGCAGCATGGCTTGGCGTTCAACCAAGCGGTGCGACAGGTAAATCGGTAGCGGCATCAATGATGCTGTTTCATCGCAGGCGTAGCCGAACATCAGACCCTGGTCGCCAGCGCCTTGACCGAGGCCGTCGTCGTAAGCTTTATTGACACCCTGAGCGATATCAGGGCTCTGTTTGTCATAGGCGACCAGCACGGCGCAGCCTTTGTAGTCGATACCATACTCGGTGTTGTCGTAGCCGATACGCTTTAGCGTTTCGCGGGCAATCTGAATGTAGTCCACGTTGGCGTTGGTGGTGATTTCGCCAGCCAGCACGACCAGGCCGGTATTGCAGAGGGTTTCGGCAGCAACCCGGGAATGCTTGTCCTGCGCCAGAATGGCGTCAAGAATGGCATCGGAGATCTGGTCGGAAACTTTGTCGGGATGGCCTTCGGAAACGGATTCCGAGGTAAATAGATACTCGCTCATTACAACTCCTACGGTCCTTTTTCCGACGTTACCGGCTTCGGACCACGAGCGGGTGACGCTTTAGCGGCATTTATGAATCGCCCCGCAAGTTGTCTGTTTAACTCGGCGATTGCATAATATTAATCTTTTCGTGGCGGCTATCAACCCCCGGGGTTACATGGTTTTTATTTTCAGAGTTTTAAGTAGCCTCCCTTTAAGCGTCCTGCACCTCTTGGGCGACTGGCTTGGCAGGCTGGTTTATCTACTCTCTCCGACCTATCGCCGTCATGTGCTGGAAAATATGACTCAGGCCGGAATCGATCCTTCCTTGCGCGGTAAAGCAGTCGCGGAAGCGGGCAAACAGATGCTCGAATTGGCCCGCATCTGGTTACGAACGCTTGAGGAAACCACCGCTCAGGTGGTTGATGTGCAGGGATGGGAGTATGTCGAAGCGGCGCAACGGGCGGGGAATGGCATTGTTTTTCTGACGCCGCATTTAGGCTGCTTTGAGATTACGGCACAGTATTACTCGGCCTTTGGGGATATCACGGTGCTTTATCGCCCGCCGCGCCAAGCCGCCATTCGGCAGATGATTCTCGACGGCCGCAAGCGTGAGCACCTGCATTTGGCACCGGCCGATTTGTCCGGCGTTCGTTTGTTGATCAAGGCACTGAAAAAAGGTCAGGCCGTCGGCATGTTGCCAGATCAGGCGCCAAAGCTGGGCGAGGGTATCTGGCTCGATTTTTTTGGCAAGCCAGCCTACACGATGACCCTGGCCGCGCGCCTAACGGAAACTGGCGCGACCACCTTAATGGCGTGGGGCGAGCGTTTGCCGAACGGGCGCGGCTACCGCCTGCATTTACATCCGCCGCGGGAGGTTTTGAGCGGTTCAACGGTTGACCGTGCACTGCAAATTAATCGAGAAATTGAAGCTTTGGTGCGTCAATGTCCGACCCAATACCTGTGGGGGTACAACCGGTATAAACGACCGGGCGGCGCGGAACCGCCGCCGGTGAGCGCTGCATCGTGAAAATCGCTTTCTCTCATCTTTTAGTTGGATTTCTCTGGCTCCTGCACTGGCTGCCCTTGCCGGTTTTGCGCGCCTTCGGCTGGTTACTGGGGCGCCTGCTTTATATATTCGGTCGCGAGCGGCGCGAAGTGGCGCTGATTAATTTGAGACTTTGTTTTCCGGAAAAAACCGAGGCCGAGCGCGAAGACTTGGCGCGGCGTAATTTTGTCGCGTTCAGTCGCGCCGTGATTGACCGAACCCTGGGCTGGTGGGCTTCGAAGGAGCGTCTGGAGCGCATTATTCGCATCACGGGTGTCGAGCACTTGAAGGATCCGGCAGGCCGGCCAATTATTCTGCTGTCGCCTCATTTTGTCGGGCTGGATGCCGGCGCGACCCGGATTTCGATGCACATCGTTGGTTGCAGTGTTTACTCGAACCAGAAAAATCCGGTGTTCAACAAGCTGCTTTATGATGGACGGATGCGTTTTAACGATGCCGTGCTGTTATCTCGTCAGGATGGCATGCGCAAAATCGTCAAAGCAATGAAAGCGGGCCATCAATTCTATTATTTGCCGGACATGGATTTCGGTCCGAAGGAATCCATCTTTGTTCCATTCTTCGGTATTCCGGCCGCGACTATTCCTGGCGTTGCCCGACTGGTACGGCTGACCGGGGCCAAAGTGGTTGCCTGCATTACGCGCCAGGTGCCTGATGGCTACGAGGTGGAAATCATGCCGCCTTGGGAGAACTTCCCTGGTGACAGTGTTGAGGGCGACACCGAATTTATTAACCGTTTTATCGAGAGCCAGATACTGCGCATGCCCGAGCAGTATTTTTGGTTGCACAAGCGTTTCAAGACCCGGCCACCCGGAGAACAAAGGTACTACAAATGAATGCTCTGAATATCGCCATCCGCCGTGTTACCCCGCCTGATGTACCCGCCATTTCAGCACTGGCTCGCGAAATCTGGCAGGCCACCTACCCGGGTATCATCACCCAGGAGCAGATCGACTTCATGCTCGAGCAGCGTTACGGTCATGAGCGCCTTTATGATGATCTCGAGGATGCTGACAAGTGGCTCGATCAGGCTTTTCAGGGAGAGCGTCGCGTCGGTTTTGCTTTCAGCGAAATCTACAAGGGAGAATTCAAGCTGGATAAGCTTTATATCCATCCTGATGTGCAACGCATGGGGGTTGGTGGCCAGTTGATCGCCCACGTCTCCGAGCGCGCCAAGAAGTTGGGTTATCCCTGCGTCATTTTGGCGGTGAATAAACGGAACGACAAAGCGATCGGCTCCTACAAAAAATACGGTTTTATCGTCCGCGAAGCCATTACCGATGACATCGGCCATGGCTTTGTAATGGACGATTTCGTGATGGAGAAGGTGCTTTAAGATTTTGAGGTAAGCGACTGTCTCTGCTATTCTTTTTCAATTAACCAGCGGAGCAGCTTGTGAAGCTCAAATTCTCCAAAATGCACGGTCTGGGCAACGATTTCGTTGTCCTTGACGGCATTCGCCAGCAAGTCTCCCTGACGCCGGCTCAACTACGTTTTCTCGCTGACCGGAATTTTGGTATCGGTTGCGACCAGATTTTGCTGGTCGAAAAACCGAGTCAGCCCGATGTCGATTTTCGTTATCGCATCTTCAACGCTGATGGTAGCGAGGTCGAGCAGTGCGGCAATGGCGCGCGCTGTTTCGTCCGCTTTGTCCATGATGTCGGCCTGACCGGCAAGCGCGAGATTCGCGTCGAGACCCAAACCGGGATCATCGTTCCGCGCCTTGAAGAAGACGGCAATGTTACGGTCGACATGGGAATTCCCCGATTTTTGCCCAATGAAATCCCCTTTCTGCACGATGACGATGTGGTGATCTATTCGCTCGATGTCGCTGATGAAACGCTGGAAATCAGCGTCGTTTCGATGGGTAATCCGCATGCCGTACAAGTAGTCGATTGCGTCGACGGTGCGCCAGTCGGCGATCATGGTCCGTTGATCGAAAATCACCAGCGCTTTCCGCAACGGGTTAATGCCGGTTTTATGCAAGTTGTTGATCGGCATGCGATTAAATTGCGGGTCTATGAACGCGGTTCGGGCGAAACGCTGGCCTGCGGAACGGGGGCATGTGCCGCCGTTGTTACTGGCATTCGGCGCGGTTTGCTTGATTCGCCGGTGCGCGTTACGACCCGGGGCGGTGATCTGAGCATAGCTTGGGGTGGCTCCGGTCAGCCTGTTTTGATGACCGGCCCTGCGGTGACGGTCTTCTCTGGAGAAATTGAATTATGAGCGCCCTGTTCCCCGAAGATGTCGCGGACTATCTGAAGAACAACCCTGGTTTTTTTGAACAATACGCCGATCTGATGGCGCAGATTTTCCTGCCGCATCCGCATGGCGGCCGTGCCGTTTCGCTGGCCGAGCGCCAGATGCTGACGCTGCGCGACAAAAATCGGCAGGCTGAAAGCAAGCTGGCCGAACTGACCGCTTTCGGTGAGGAGAACGATGCGATCAGCGAGAAAGTGCATCGCCTAGCGGTTGGCCTGGTTGCCGCTGAAACTTTCCAGGCGGTCATCCATTTGCTGAACTTCCATCTACGCGATGATTTTCTCGTGCCGCATGTAGCGCTTCGCCTGTGGCACAAGCCGGATGAGGTCGATGGGCTGCCGGAATTTGCCGCGGTTAGCGAAGAGTTGCAGGTCTTCGCCGAAACGCTGGCCCGGCCGTATTGCGGTTCCACCGCTGGTTTCGGTACGGCTTCGTGGTTCGGCGAGAGCGCCAACCACATTCGTTCGCAGGCCTTGATCGCGTTGCGCAACGGGGGGGGCACGATTGGCATGATCGCTCTGGGTAGCGAGGAGGCGCAGCGTTTCTACGCCAATATGGGCACCCTTTACCTCGAACGGCTCGGTGAAATGGTTTCCGCCGCGCTCGCCCGGGTGACCAAGAGCGTACTGTGACCAACGCGGCAACTGCCGTTGCTGCTTATTTGGCTGAACTGGCCGAGCAGCGACGGTTGTCGCCGCATACGGTAAGCAATTACCGGCGCGATCTGGTGCGCTTGTTGAATCTGGCGGGTGAAATGCCACTGGCTGAGTTGCAGGTTCATCACATTCGTCGTTTTGCCGCTCAACTGCACGGCCAGGGGCTTTCCGGGCGTTCACTCGCCCGCCTGTTGTCTGCCTGGCGTGGTTTTTTCAACTGGCTGGGGCGTGGTGACGTTGTGCGTGCCAACCCGTGCGAAGGCGTTCGTTCGCCGAAATCGCCCAAACACCTGCCCAACGCCCTTTCGGTGGACGAGACGGCGCGTTTGCTGCAGCCCTCGGACGATGGCGACGCGGTGTTGTTGACCCGGGACACGGCTATGTTCGAGCTGTTTTATTCCTCCGGACTACGGCTGGCCGAATTGGCGGCCCTTGATTGCGCAGCGTTGGATTCGGCGCTCAATGAAGGTGAAGTCCGTGTTCTTGGCAAGCGCAACAAGGCGCGACTGGTGCCGGTTGGCCGCAAGGCCCGAGAGGCGCTGGCTGCTTGGGCGGCGCTACGTGACTCGCTGGCGGGGGCGGAAGAGCCGGCGCTTTTCGTGAGTCGGCGCGGTGGGCGGATCAGTCATCGGATGATTCAGTTGCGCTTGGCGCAGCTTGCCTTGCAACTCGGCTTGCCACGCCATGTTCATCCGCACATGCTGCGTCACTCTTTTGCCTCGCATGTCTTGCAATCCTCCGGCGATCTGCGCGCGGTGCAGGAAATGCTCGGCCACGCCAGTATTGCCTCGACGCAGGTCTACACGCATCTCGATTTCCAGCATCTGGCCAAAGTCTACGATGCGGCGCATCCAAGAGCCAAGCGTTAGTCGATTGCTTCGTCCATAAAGACAAAGGCTGGCCCCAGGACCACAGAAGCTACTGCTGAACTTGCGGTCAACCACAAAAAACGCCAGAAAATCAAGCTTTAATTGACCTTTTCTCTACCACCCTCTATGATTGATGGTTCTGAAAATTAGCCGGATTCAAGGAGTTAGTCATGGCAATTACCCGCACCCGCCGTTCTTCCCTGGAGCGCCGTTGCGTCTCCAAGTCCACCAAGCGCCTGTTCAAGGGCACCGGCAAGACCATGTTCAAGGTCGTTTACGCCGCTGAATGCCATTCCCGGAATCGCAAGGCCCTGGGCGCCTAAGTTTGTTCAAGCATGTTGGGCCCCGGTTACTGCAAGGTAACCGGGGCTTCTTTCATTTGAGGTCGAGAAAAATATGGCTCAGCTGATTCTCATGCCGGGTAAGGAGCGCTCCGCGTTCAAGCAGCATCACCCGTGGTTGTTTGCCGGCTCCGTCGGGCGGCTTGAAGGCCGTGCCCGGCCGGGCGATACGGTGGAGGTGCTGGCCGATAACCTGCGTCCGCTGGGCAAGGCCGCGTATAGCCCGAAATCGCAAATCCGCGCCCGTTTCTGGACTTTCGATCCGGAAGAATCCGTCGATGATGCCTTTTTCAAACGTCGCATCGCGACTGCCGTGGCGCGCCGTCAAGCGCTGCCCGAGTTGCGCGGCCAGCAGGGCTTGCGCCTGATTCATGCCGAGTCGGACGGTTTGCCCGGTGTCATTGCCGACCAGTATGCCGACACGATTGTGGTTCAGCTGACCTCGGCCGGTGCCGACAAGTGGCGCAATGCGATTGTGGCCGGTCTGGTCAAGGCAACCGGCTGCGCCCGCATTTACGAACGTTCCGATTCCGATGTGCGTGGTCTGGAAGGTTTGGAACCGACCACCGGCTGGATCTATGGCGAAGCTCCGACGACGCCGTTGGCGATTGAAGAAAACGGCATCAAGCTGGCGGTCGACATCGTCGGCGGGCATAAAACCGGTTTCTATCTCGACCAGCGCGACAACCGCGCCTTGCTTGGCCAATTGGCCGCCGGCAAGGATGTCCTGAACTGTTTCTGCTACACCGGCGGTTTTTCCCTGCAGGCGCTGGCTGGCGGCGCGGCGAGCGTATTGTCGATTGATTCTTCCGGTCCGGCGCTGGCGCAGGCCAAGGCCAATCTGGCGCTCAATCCGCAATTGCCGGCGGAACGGGCCGAATGGCAGGAAGCCGATGTCTTTCAGGCGCTGCGCGATTTTCGCAAGGAAGGCCGCTTGTTTGATCTGATCGTCCTCGATCCGCCCAAGTTTGCACCGTCGGCGGCGCATGCCGAACGGGCGGCGCGGGCCTACAAGGATATCAATGTGCTCGGCTGTCGCTTGTTGAAGCCGGGCGGATTACTGATGACCTATTCCTGTTCGGGCGGTATTGGGCTGGAGTTGTTCCAGAAGATCGTCGCCGGAGCGGCGGTGGATTCCGGTCGCGAGGCGCGCATTGTTCATCGTCTGGCCGGTTCGGCCGATCATCCGGTGGCCTTGAACTTCCCTGAAGGTGAATATCTCAAAGGCTTACTTGTTCAGGTCGATTAAACTCACGCTGTGAATTCGTTGCGCCATCTCCTTCTCGTTGCCGTTCTCCTCTTCGCCCAATTGGCGGCGGGGGCGCATGCCGTCGGGCATGCGGCGGACAACGAGCCGGGCTTGCCCACGCATGCCTGCGAGCTTTGCCTGGCAGCGCATGACCTCGGTTCGGCGCTGCCGTCGCTGGCCGCCTTGCCGCCGGTCGCACTTGCCGTGCTGGTGCCTGAGTCGCTGCAATCGCACGATCGCAGCGCTTTGCCTCCCCCCGCCGCGCCGCAGCGCGGCCCGCCGACTGCCTGAAAACGCCCTCTTTTTGCCGTTGACCGCGCCCCGAAGGAAGTCCTCTTGGGGGACAGCATTCATGCCGCTGGTCGCGTTTATTGCGTTTTCAGGAGAATTCCATGTTGCACAAGCCATTTGCCCTGGCTGCGCTGCTCGCCGCCTCGTGCGCCGCGCAGGCCGCCGGTGATGCCGATCTTGCCGCCATCCGCAGCCAGATCGATGAAATGAAGAAGTCCTACGAGCAGCGGATTGCTGCACTCGAACAGAAACTGGTCCAGGCCGAATCAAAGTCCGAATCAAAGTCCGAATCACAGGCTAAAACAAACCCGCCGGTAGCGGCGTCCCCAGCGAATGAAAATCGCGCTCAGGCGCAGTCGACCGCAACCGCCAGCAGCTTTAATCCCGAGGTTTCACTGATTCTGCAGGGGCAGTACAAAAACATGAAGGATGTGCCCGAACGCGGCATTAGCGGTTTCGTGCCGGCTAGTGGGCATGATCATGGCGACGGCACGATCGAGAGTATCAACAAGCGGGGTTTCTCGGTCGATCACACTGAGTTGGTGTTTTCCGCCAACGTTGATCCCAACTGGCGTGGTCAGGCGATCATTGCGGTGCTGGATGACGCGGCTGAGGTTGAGGAGGCCTGGTTCCAGTCGCTCGGCCTTGGTCAGGGCATCGGTCTGAAGGGTGGCCGTTTCCGCTCGGGTATTGGTTATCTGAATGAGCAACACCCGCACATGTGGGATTTTGCCGATGCGCCGCTAGCGTATCAGGCGATGTTTGGCACGCACGGTAGCTATGCTCAGGACGGCGTGCAGCTTAAATGGCTGGCGCCGACGCCGATGTTCCTGGAGTTTGGCGCCGAGTTCGGGCGGGGTGCCAATTTTCCGGGGTCTGACCGTAACAAGAACGGCAGCGGTGGCGGGGCGGTGTTCGCCCATCTTGGCGATGATGTCGGTGTCTCAAATAACTGGCGTGTCGGTCTTTCGTATTTGAAGACCTCAGCACGCGAGCGTGAGGCGCATTTTGAGGACGTTAATGGTACTGAGGCGCAGGGTGCCTTTAATGGCGACTCGACCACATGGCTGGCCGATTTTGTCTGGAAATGGGCGCCGAACGGTAATCCGAGCCATCAGAATTTCAAGTTTCAGACTGAGTACTTTTCACGTGAGGAAAAAGGTTCTTTGACTTGCATGGATGAAGAAAGCGTCGGTAATGCCTGTAACCCAAATAATGATGGCAGCTCGGTGACCAGTAAATACAAGACTCGCCAGTCGGGCTGGTATGCCCAGGGCGTCTTCCGGTTTACGCCTAACTGGCGCGCCGGTCTGCGTTATGAGCAGCTTGACAGCGGTACGCGGGATTTCGGTGAAAACGCTAACAACCTTGTCGTCGATAGCTATCGTCCAAAGAAGGCGACGGCGATGATCGACTATAACTGGAGCGAATTCTCGCGGGTTCGCCTGCAGTTGGCTCAGGACAAGTCAATGATCGGCATTACCGATAATCAGCTCACCGTGCAGTACATCATGAGCCTGGGGGCTCATGGTGCACACAAATTCTAGGCGGCTGACGATGAAAAAACAGATAGCAGTTTGGCTGCTGGCAATGGCGGCTTTGCCGGCCTGGGCCAGTCTCAACGTCTTTGCCACGGTGCCCGAGTGGGGGGCGCTGGCCAAGGAAATCGGTGGCGAGCAGGTGACGGTCTACACCGCGACCACCGCTTTTCAGGATCCGCACCGGATCGAAGCCAGGCCTTCGTTGCTGGCGCAGGCAAGGCGGGCGCAACTGCTTGTCGCTGCGGGCGCCGATCTGGAAATTGGCTGGCTACCGCTGGTGGTGCGTGATTCCGGAAATTCGGCGATTCAGGCCGGTCGACCGGGGTATTTTGAGGCGGCGAGCTACGTCAATCGTCTCGATGTTCCGACGGTGCTCGACCGCGCTCACGGTGACGTGCATGCGGCCGGAAATCCGCATACGCATCTGGACCCGCGCAACGTGCTGAAAGTTGGCGAGGCCCTTGGCTGGGCGCATGGCCGAGCTCGATGCCGCCAATGCCGCGGTCTATCAGAGCGGCTTCAAGACCTTTGCCGGCAAATGGCAGGTCGCGATGGCGCGTTGGGAGAAGGAGGCCGCACCGTTGCGCGGGGTGCCGGTGCTGGTTCATCACTCATCTTTCGTCTACCTGACGCACTGGCTGGGGATCAAGGAAGTTGGGTCGCTGGAGCCAAAGCCCGGCATTGAACCAACGAGTGGTCATTTGAGCGCCTTGTTGGCCAAGCAGCAAACGACACCGGCCAAAATGGTCTTGCGTGCTGCCTATAATCAGGAGGGGCCGAGTCAGTGGATTGCCGGCAAAACTGGTATCCCGGCGGTGTTGTTGCCTTACACAGTGGGCGGTACGGCAGAGGCGAAAGACCTTTTCACCCTGTTCGATGACACGCTGCAACGCTTGTTGAAAGGGCTGCATTGAGTTTTTTGCTGCATATTGAGCACTTGGTCGCCGGCTGGCAGCAGGCGGCGACCCAACCATTCGACCTGATGCTGGCTGCCGGTGAAATTGTCGGGCTGACTGGCCCTAACGGCGTTGGCAAAAGCACCTTGCTCGCAGCGCTGGCGGGACGGGCAAAAATATTTTCCGGACGGATTGAGCAGCGACCCGGTTTGCGCCTGGCTTTGCAGACGCAGGATGTTCCACCAGTTGATGGTCTGCCGCTTTCCGGCCGCGAGTTGTTGGCCCTGACCGGTGCCAGCGATGATGGCTTGCCGCACTGGCTGGCCGATCGTCTTGACCTACGCCTTGATCGGCTCTCCGGCGGGCAGCGCCACTATCTTGCACTCTGGGCTATTTTGCAGGCACCGGCTGATCTGGTGCTACTCGATGAGCCGACGAATAATCTTGATGCAGCAGGCGTGGCACATCTGACCGCGCATCTGCGCGAGAGGGCGGCGGCGGGGGCGGGGATGATCGTCGTCAGTCACGACCTTGCTTTTGTTCACAGCGTCTGTGACCGTGTTCTTGAGCTGGGGGCCGGCGATGTGGAGTGAGCTTTTTCTCGTCCCGTTCCTTACCGGCCTTTGTCTGGCCATTTTGTTGCCCTTGCTCGGCTGCTATCTGCGCCTGCGTGACGAATGGCTGGCGGCGCTGGCCTACTCGCATGTGGCTGCAGCGGGGGCGCTATTGGCGCTGGTCACCGCAATGCCGCCAGCCGTGGGCGGTATTGCCGCCGCTGGCCTGGCTGGCGCGGGCAAGCGATTTTTCGCCGCCAAGCTGGCCGGTGGTGCCAGTTATGCCCTGCTCTTGCTGGGCGGCTGGGCGGTGGCGGTACTCCTGGCTGCGAACCATCCGATGGCCGAGCGCCTGGGTCATGCCCTGTTCGACGGCCAGCTTTATTTTTCCAGCAGCGAACAACTCTGGCTGGTCGCGGTTTGCAGTTTGATGGCCTTGCTGCTTTTGCGAAAGCTCGCCAGTAATTTGCTATTGGCGCATGTTTATCCCGATTTTTTCCGCGTTCGCGGCCTGCCAGCCTGGCCGACACAGACAGGGTTTGACCTGCTCGCTGCGTTGGCGCTGGCGCTGGCCACCATGAGCATGGGTGTGATGGGCGCTTTTGCTTTGGTCTTTATTCCTCCTTGGCTGGCTTTCCGCCGGGGGCGTAACTGGCGTGCCGGGCTGTGGCTGGCATTGGCGATCGGTCTGCTTGCCTACATTGCGGCGTTTATTGTTGCGCTCGGCCTGGATCAACCGTTTGGACCCGTGCTGGCGCTGGTTCTGATCGTTGTCGGTCTGGTCATTGCATGAGCCGGGAGGGCGTGCTAAAAAGCTTCCTCTGTAAGTGGAGCGCTCATGGTTTTTTCCTTTTTCAAGAAGCAGACCCAGAAGATGCCGGAGCGCCCGGCGGCGCGTCCGCGCTCTCCGGAGCCACGCCCGGAAGTCAGGGCGCCCAAGCCGCTGATTGTTGACGTCGAGCCGCTTGACGAGCCCTTGCCTGATTTGGAATTCAGCACAAGCGCTAAAACACAGGCTTCTCCGCCAGCCAAAAAAATAGACTCAGTTTCACCCGTTGCGTCGCCCAAAACGCCAACGGAGCTTGCCGACCTTGATTTTGACGTTGACGAATTTGATCGCGACTTTACCGAATCGAGTGTCATGGCGATTGATGTCGAGCAAGGCGGCGACCCGGTTCAGGTGGATATCGAACAGGTTGTTGTCATGTTCGCCAATCGTCAGGATTCTGCGGCCCGGGCGCTGCTTGAAATGCTTATCCGGGCACATCCGGTGAGCGAAGGGCGGCGTTTCTGGGCCCTGTTGTTCGATTTGCTGCAGGTGATGGGTGACCGTGCTGCTTTCGAGAAGTTGAGCGTGGAGTTCACTGAAGTCTGTGAAACATCCCCCCCGCCTTGGCGTCAGGAGTCGCCTGCAGTTATCAGCAACGGCAATGGCGCAAGTCCCAAGCTTTTCGTGCTCCAGGGCGTGTTGACCGCAGAAGGTAGCCAACCGGTGGCAGAGCTTGCCAAATTGATCGCCCAGCAGTCGTCCGAAAAGCAGGGAATCATCGTTGATTGCGGCAAACTGTTTGGCTGCGATGACGAAGTCGCCGGACAGTTGGCCGAGCTACTAAGCCGGGCCCGGCATCGTTCGCTCTCGTTAACTTTGGAAAATGTCGAGGGTTTGCTCGGGCGGCTGAACGAGCGTCTGGTGGTTGGTGAGCCTACCCACGTCCAGGCCTGGTTGCTTTTGCTCGAGTTGCTGCAACGTCATTCGACCCAGGAGATTTTTGAGGAGCGCGCTGTCGACTACGCGGTTACCTTTGAGCTGTCGCCGCCTTCATGGGAAAAACTTTCAGGTCATGGGGTGAAATCACCATTACTCAGCGGGCGACCGAAAGATGATGCGCACTATTTTTCGGGTGAGATCAAAAATTCGCGTTTCGACGAGCTGGTGGATATTTTCCAAATGATTGACCAGCCCATTCTCGATTTCTCCGGTGTGCTCCGGATGGACTTCTTTTCGGCCGGGCAATTGGTCAATCGGATATCGCCCTACACCGCAGCCGGGCGGGAAATTGTTATTCGCAGCCCCAACCATCTGGTGGCTGAATTGATGGCCGTCGTCGGCCTCAACAAACAGGCACGTATCATCGTTCCCAAGTCATAAGCGTTAGGAAAAAATCATGGAGCAATATCACGGCACGACAATTCTGTCGGTGCGGCGCGGTAACTCTGTCGCCATGGGTGGCGATGGTCAGGTCACGTTGGGCAATGTCGTCATCAAGGCGACGGCACGTAAGGTCCGCCGCCTTTATCAGGGACGTATCCTGGCCGGATTTGCCGGTGGCACGGCCGATGCATTCACCCTGTTCGAGCGTTTTGAATCGAAGCTGGAAAAGCATCAAGGCAATTTGATGCGCTCGGCGGTTGAGCTCGCCAAGGATTGGCGCTCGGATCGCGCCTTGCGTCGGTTGGAAGCCATGCTTTCAGTGGCCAACCGTGAAAACTCACTGGTGATTACCGGGAATGGCGATGTACTGGAGCCGGAATACGGCATCGTCGCAATCGGTTCCGGCGGCTCCTACGCCCAAAGCGCCGCCCGCGCCCTGCTCGAAAATACCGAGCTATCGCCACTGGATGTCGTGACCAAATCGCTGGAAATTGCCGGCGATATTTGTATTTATACCAACCGCAACTTCACCATTGAGGTTCTGGAATGACTGCCATGACCCCGCAGGAAATTGTTCACGAGCTGGACAAACACATCGTCGGCCAGAATAACGCCAAGAAGGCAGTCGCCATTGCGTTGCGCAACCGCTGGCGGCGGGCGCAAGTGGCCGAGCCGCTACGCCAGGAAATCACCCCGAAAAATATTCTGATGATCGGGCCGACCGGTGTCGGCAAGACCGAAATCGCCCGTCGTCTGGCACGGCTGGCCAATGCGCCGTTTATCAAGATCGAGGCGACCAAGTTCACTGAAGTCGGCTATGTCGGGCGTGATGTCGAAACGATCATTCGTGATCTGGTGGAAATCGCCATCAAATCGCATCGCGAGCAGGCGATGAAACAAATGCGCGCCCGGGCTGAAGATGCCGCCGAGGAGCGGGTGCTCGATGCCTTGTTGCCGCCGTCACGTGGGCCTGGATTCTTCGCGGAAAATGCCGCTCCGGCAGAAGAAAGCATGACCCGGCAGAAATTCCGCAAAAAGCTGCGCGAAGGTGAGTTGAACGATAAGGAAATCGAGATTGAAGTCGCCATGCCCGGCATGCAGGCTGAAATTTTCGCGCCGCCCGGCATGGAAGAGCTGACCCAGCAGATTCAGGGGATGTTCCAGAACATTGGCGGAGGCAAGAAGAAAGCGCGCAAGCTGAAAATCCCCGAAGCCTTGAAACTGCTCACCGAGGAAGAGGCGGCCAAGCTGGTCAGTGACGAGGATGTGAAGCTGGAGGCGGTCAAGGCCGTCGAGCAGAACGGCATTGTTTTCCTCGATGAACTGGACAAGATCGCCAGCCGTTCGGAAATGCAAGGTGCCGATGTGTCACGCCAGGGCGTACAGCGCGACTTGCTGCCGCTGGTTGAGGGGACGACGGTGTCGACCAAGTACGGCATGATCAGGACCGACCACATTCTGTTCATTGCCTCCGGTGCATTTCATCTTTCCAAGCCGTCCGACTTGATTCCCGAGTTGCAAGGCCGCTTCCCGATTCGGGTCGAACTGGATTCGCTATCGGTGGCCGATTTCGAGTGCATTCTGACCCAGACCGATGCTTGTCTGACTCGGCAATACCAGGCATTGCTTGAAACCGAGGGCGTCCAGCTAGAGTTCGCCGCCGACGGTGTTCGGCGTCTGGCTGAAATCGCTTACCAGGTGAATGAGAAAACTGAAAACATTGGTGCCCGTCGCCTGCACACGGTAATGGAAAAACTGCTCGAAGAAGTCTCCTTTGCCACGGGTAAGGTCGGGCAGGAAAAGCTGATCATCGATGCCGCCTACGTCAATTTACGACTGGGCGAACTGGCCGCCGACGAAGATCTGTCGCGCTACGTGCTGTGACCGACGAAAGCCTCAGCTTCCGCCTGCTCGCCATTCTCTTCCCGATTTTCGGGATCGTGGCAGCGGGCTACTTCTACGCTCGTCACCACAAGCCGGAAATGGCGGTGGCCAATCGGCTGAACATGGATATTTTTGTGCCGGCGCTGGTTTTCGCCGCGATGGCCGGGAAATCGTTCGATTTGCTGGCCTATGGGCCGCTGGCGCTGGGCGGTTTTCTAGTGCTGGCGACCTGTGGACTGCTCGCTTGGCCGATTGCCCGGCTGGTCGGTGTGCAACCAAAGACGCTGGTGCCGCCAATGCTGTTCAACAACTCCGGCAACATCGGTCTGCCGCTGGCCGTGCTGGCCTGGGGTGAAGCGGCCCTGCCGGCGGCGGTCATTCTCTTCATGGTCGAAAACACCCTGCATTTTTCATTCGGCGCCCGTTTGCTCAATCCGGAAACACGACTTTTAACCCTGTGGCGCATTCCCGTGGTTTTTGCCGCAATTGCCGGGTTGACCGTAGCAATCCTCAAAATTCCGATCTGGCAGCCCCTGGTCATCGCCATCAAGATGCTGGGTGATGTCTCGGTACCCTTGCTGCTCTTCTCGCTTGGGGTGCGGATGACCGACGTCTCTTTCAGTGAGTGGAAAGTGGCGACCGGAAGCGCGATTCTGCGCCCCCTGGCCGGCATGCTGATCGCCGCCGGCGTCATCCAGTTGCTCGGCCTGGAAGGTCGTGAAGCGGCGATGTTGCTGGTCTTTGGCGCCTTGCCGCCGGCCGTGCTCAACTTCCTCTTTGCCGAACGCTACAAGCAGGAACCGGAGCGCGTCGCGTCGATTGTGTTGATCGGCAATCTGGCGGCGCTGCTCTTCTTGCCGCTCGCCTTGGTGCTGGTGTTATGAGTTGCCGTAACGATTGATTTGCCGGCGGTCACGCTTGGTCGGGCGACCATGTAAATCAGCGGCCGGGTCTACGACCAGCTTGCGAGTTTCCCGCAGCACCTCGCGAGCCGTAATGCTTTCAGGGCTTTCTTCGTAGAGCAGGCGCGCTTCAGGCGCCGGGCCGCGTTTGTCCGAGAGGGCACGAACGCTGATCTCCCAACGAACCTCGCTGTTGCTGATTTCCAGACGGTCGTCGACTTTGACCTCGCGCGAGGCCTTGACCCGGCTGCCATTGAGCTGCACCTTGCCGCCAGTGATCGCATCCGTGGCGAGCGTGCGCGTCTTGAAAAAACGCGCCGCCCATAGCCATTTGTCGAGACGCACAGTGGCGCTTATTGCGGTAGCAGGCTTTCGCCAGCGTAGAGCTGCTCAACGGTTTCGCGCTGGCGAATGACAAAAGTCTGATCGCCATCGACCATGATTTCGACGGCTCGTGGCCGGGTGTTGTAGTTGGAACTCATCGCCATGCCGTAGGCGCCGGCCGACATGACGGCCAGCAGGTCGCCTGTCTCGATGCAAAGTGGTCGGGCCTGGCCGAGGAAGTCGCCGGTTTCGCAGACCGGGCCAACTACGTCATACACCCGGTTGTCGCCAGTCCGTGGCACGACCGGCAGAATGTCGTGCCAGGCTTCATAGAGCGCTGGCCGCATCAGGTCGTTCATGGCGGCGTCGATGATGGCAAAACTCTTGCCTTCGCCGGGCTTCAGGTATTCGACGCGGGTCAGCAGCAAGCCGGCATTGCCGACCAGACGCCGGCCCGGTTCCAGAACCACCTTCAGACCACGGCCGGCCAACTTGTCGAGTAGCGGGGTCAAGTAGGAAGCGACCGTGGGTTGCACCTGGTCATCCTTGTACTTGATGCCGAGGCCGCCACCGAGGTCCAGGTGATGAATGTGGATGCCTTCTGCGGTCAACTGGTCAAGCAGGGCCAAAATGCGATCGAGTGCTTCGACGAAGGGGGCGGGGTCGAGCAATTGCGAGCCGATGTGGCAGTCGATACCCAACGCCTCAATGTTCGGCAAAGCCGCGGCACGGCGATAGAGGGGCAGAGCGTCCTCGTAGGCAACGCCAAACTTTGCTTCCTTGAGGCCGGTCGAAATATACGGGTGCGTTTTCGGATCCACATTGGGATTGACGCGCAGGCTGACCGGCGCTTTTTTACCGGATTGACCGGCGACCTCGTTGAGGCGCTCCAGCTCGGCGGCGGATTCGACGTTGAAGCAAAAAATGCCGACATCCAAAGCCAGCTTCATTTCAGCGGCGGTTTTGCCGACGCCTGAAAACACCACCTTTTTGGGATCAGCACCCGCTGCCAGTACCCGTTGCAATTCGCCACCGGAAACGATGTCAAACCCGGCGCCCATGCGTGCAAAGACATTGAGAATGGCGAGATTGGCGTTGGCCTTGACCGCGAAGCAGATGAGCGCACCGCTGCCAGCAGGGTGGCTACCCAGTACGTCCTGGAATTCGCGCAGCGAGGCTTCCAAAGCAGCTCGCGAATAGACGTAGGCTGGCGTGCCAAACTTTTCGGCAATCGTGGGGAGGGGCACAGATTCGGCGTGCAGGACGCCATTTTTCAGCGTGAATGAGCTCATTTTGGGTTTGTTTTGGGGTCCGTGCTAACATTCCCGGCGCCTGTTTTGGCAGCAGGCTTGGCGGCTTTTGAGTTGCCGAACAGCGGTTCGGGCGCCGGGCCGGGTGGTAGTTCGAGGGGGCCTTTCATGCCGCAGGCGGCAAGGCCAATTGTCAGTAAAACGGCAGCAATTCGGGTCATTGGCGACGACGCTGTCAGTAAAGAACGGGATGGTAGCACACGATGGATGACAAGGAATTCAACAGCTTGGCAGATGCAACATTGGCGCAAATCGAGCACGCGCTTGAGGCGAGCGAGGCCGATATTGATTTTGAACTTGCTGCCGGCGGTGTGCTGGAAATCGAGTTTGAAAATGGCAGCAAAATCATCATCAATCGTCATAGTGTTGGCCGAGAAATATGGGTCGCCGCCAAGGCTGGCGGTTTCCACTTTCGGCGCGATGGTGAAGTTTGGCTCGATACTCGCGATGGCACGGAGTTGATGGCAAAGCTGTCAACGCTGGCCAGTCAGCAGGCTGGCGAAAAAGTGTCTCTCAGCTGATCAGTCGGCGGGTGGTTTGTCCAATTCCGGTATGGCTTCGGGGAGTGAGCCTTCCCCTTCTTCAGGTGGCCGTTCCTTGACGATGTTTTCGGCATAAATAAAGCTGCGGTCGCGCCCTTCACCGAACGTGACCAAGCCTTCCGGCATTTCAGGGGTTTGGACCGGAACATCTTTCAATGCGCGGCTCATGTAGCCAATCCAGATAGGTAGTGCTGCAGCGCCACCTGTTTCTTTATCCCCCAGCTTTCTCGGCTGGTCAAAGCCGATCCAGGCGCAGCCGGCAACGGTCATCTGATAGCCGCAAAACCAGGCGTCAACATACTCGTTCGTGGTGCCCGTCTTGCCAGCCAGATCATGGCGCTTCAGTGCGACCGAGGCTTTGGCTGCTGTGCCGTAGATCGTGACGTCACGCAGCATGGAATCCATCATGAAGGCATTGCGCGGGTCGATGGCGCGAATGCTGTCATCGCCGGCCTGAACCTCCGCTGAATGGGCCAACACCCCGTTCTTTTCGTTACGAATTTCACGCACGATGTAGGGGTTGATCTTGAACCCGCCATTGGCAAAAACGGCGTATCCGGTAACCATCTGCCAAGGGGTGACCGAGCCAGCACCAAGTGCCATGGTGAGATAGGGGGGGTGCTTGGCTGGGTCGAAACCGAAGCGCCCTGCATAGTCCTGAGCGTAGTGGGTGCCTATTGACTGAAGGATGCGGATTGAGACCATGTTCTTCGACTTGGCCAGGGCTGTTCGCATCTTCATCGGGCCTTCGTATTTGCCGTCATAGTTGCGAGGTTCCCAGGCTTGGGAGCCCGTTTGCGTCGCTGAAATGACAATTGGTTCATCAGCGATGACGCTGTTCGGGGTGTAGCCTTTTTCCAGTGAGGCAGAGTAAATAAAGGGTTTGAAACTGGAGCCGGGTTGTCGCCATGCCTGAGTTACATGGTTGAATTTGTTTCGATTGAAGTCGAAACCGCCCACCAGTGCACGAATGGCGCCATCCTGTGGCGAAACGGCGACAAACGCGGATTCCACCTCAGGCAATTGGGATATCTGCCAGTTGGCTTTGTCGTCTTTCTGGATACGAACAATAGCGCCGCGTTTTAGACGCTTATTGGGGGGCGCCTTGTCATCCAGCATTTTTGCGGCAAATTTCATTCCGTCACCGCTTAAGGTGACGAACTCGCCACCCTTGCGGTAAAGCTTTATCTGCTTGGCGTCCACTGCCAAAACCAGTGCGGGCACAAGGTCGCCGGCGTCATGGATATCTTGTAGCGCCTCATCAATGGCCTCATCCTGATCCGAGCTGATCTCCTTCATGTCCAGAAAGGATTCGGCGCCACGATAGCCGTGGCGGCGGTCGTAATCCATGACGCCTTTGCGCAGGCTGCTGTAGGCGGCCTGTTGTTCGTCCTTGATCAGTGTGGTGTAAATCCGCATGCCACGGGAGTAAACGTCCTCAGGGAAGCGCTCGGCCGCAATTTGGCGTGCCATCTCTGCAGCAAACTCAGCATGAACCGCGTACTCGATCAATTCGCGTTTGATAATCAGGGGCTCATCCAGTGCGGCCTGATGCTGGGCATCGGTGATGTGCTTCAATTCGTGCATTCTACGCAGGACATATTGCTGGCGAAGCCTGGCGCGCTTGGGGTTGGCAACCGGGTTGTAAGCTGATGGCGCTTTAGGCAGGCCGGCCAACATGGCAGCCTCGGCGATGGAGATGTCTTTTAATGGTTTGCCGAAATAAATCTGTGATGCTGCCGCGAAGCCATAGGCGCGTTGGCCAAGGAATATCTGGTTGATGTAAAGCTCAAAAATTTGATCCTTGGATAGATTCTTTTCGATCTTGAATGAAAGGAGGGCTTCATACAGCTTCCGGGTGTAAGTTTTTTCACCAGTCAGGAAAAAATTTCGTGCAACCTGTTGAGTAATCGTTGATGCGCCCTGTTTCTTGCCTCCGCCGAGCAGATTGGTTCCCGCCGCACGCAAAACACCCAAGTAGTCAATGCCGCCGTGCGTGTAAAAACGATCATCCTCCGCGGACAAAATAGCTTGTTTCATGATGTTGGGCACATCACCAATAGCAACGACGGCGCGCCGCTCTTCGCCAAACTCACCGATCAGGTGATTGTCGGCCGTATAAACCCGCAATGGGATTTTGGGGCGATAGTCGGTCAGTAATTCGAGCGACGGAAGGTTGGGGTAAGCCAGTACGAGTACGATTATCGCCACTGCAACACCAATTGCTACGAAACCCAGCAGCACGATGAGCGGATAAAAAACAACACGAAGCGCAAAAGGGAGTGAAGGCACGATAGTTGGGGTGTGTTGAGTGTCAGTGTGATTATACGCTGTGGCCATGTGCCGCCGTAAAAGTGCTTTACATGCTTGGGGGTTGTTGCTAGGATTTGAAGTGAATTATTGGTTATTTTGCTAACTACGTAATCTATAAAGACTTTCTGGGGGTCGGGTGGGCTTTGATATTTCCAAGTTGTTGAATACCAAGGCGCGCCCCTTGATCGGGTTGGACATCAGTTCGTCCGCGGTCAAGCTGGTTGAATTGACCGCCCATGGTAAGGATGGCTACCGCGTCGAACGCTATACGATAGAGGTATTGCCTAAGGATGCCGTTTCCGATGGCAATATTGCCAATCTCGAAGGTGTCGTTGATTGTGTCAGGCGAGCCTGGAAGCGTTTGGGTACGTCAACACGAAATGTAGCTATGGCGTTGCCGGGTTCTGCGGTCATCACCAAGAAAATTATCGTTCCAGCCGGTTTGCGTGACGAAGAGCTGGAAGCGCAAGTTGAATCGGAAGCCAATCAGTACATTCCGTTTGCGATTGACGAAGTCAATCTTGATTATCAGATTATCGGGCCGTCGCCTTCTGTGCCCGATGAAATGGAAGTCTTGATTGCGGCCTCCAAAAAAGAACGGGTTGAAGATCGTGTTGCGGTCGCTGATGCTGCGGGTTTAAAAGCGGTTGTGGTCGATGTCGAGTCATTGGCAACCCTTTCAGCATTTGAATTGATCGAGCGCCAGTTACCGGATGGTGGCGAAAATCAGGTAATTGCCCTGATTGATGCCGGCGCCAATGTAATGACGCTGACGGTGCTCCGGAATGGCCAGCAGATCTATGCTCGCGAACAGGCTTTTGGCGGTGGGCAACTGACTCAAGACATTACCCGGCATTACGGCATGACTCATGAGGATGCCGAGGCAGCAAAAAGGGCGGGGAGCTTGCCTGAGGGTTATGAGGCCGAATTGCTCAACCCGTTTATGGAAAATCTGGCCTTGGAAGTGTCGCGCGCCCTGCAATTTTTCTTTACCTCCACCCAGTACAACCAAGTAGATCACATCGTGCTGGCCGGTGGGTGTGCCGTTATCCCCGGGATTGATGAGGTTGTTGCGACCCGCACCCAAGTGAATACATTGATCGCCAACCCCTTTGCCAACATGATTGTTTCCGACCGGGTTCGGGCCAAGAGTTTGCTAGCCGATTCATCATCGTTGATGGTTGCTTGCGGCTTGGCGTTGCGGAGGTTTGATCCGTTATGATCCGTATTAACCTTCTTCCTCACCGTGAAGAGGCTAAAAAGGCCAAGCGGGAACAGTTTTATGTTCTGACCGGCCTTGTCTCGGTACTAGCTGCACTTATCGTCTTCGCGATCTACACGTTGATTGACGGTCAGATCAGTTTGCAGGCAGGCAACAATGATTTTCTCAAGCAGGAAATAGCTGTTCTTGACAAGCAGTTGGACCAGATCAAGCGGCTTAAGGAGCAGACGCAGGCGCTCCTCTCCCGCAAACAAGTCATTGAAAATCTGCAGCGGGATCGTGGTGAAACGGTTTATTTGCTGAGCGAAATGGTTAAACAGGTTCCTGAGGGGGTCTATATCAGAACCCTTAAGCAGGAAAGTTTGAAAGTGAGCCTGACCGGTTATGCACAGTCCAATGCGCGGGTCTCGGCCTTGATGCGCAATATAGATGCTTCGCCCTGGCTGGAGAAGCCACAGTTGATTGAAGTCAAAGCTGGGGTTCTCAATGGCCGCCGGATTAATGAATTCAGCATGACTTTTGAACTGACTCGCGCGAAATCCGATGATGTCAAAGCCGGAAAGGCTGCGAAATGAAAGCCAAGGCTATCGCGATGCCGAAAATTGACTTTCAGGCGATTCTTGACGATTTTCGTCATATGAATCCCAACGACCCGGGATCGTGGCATCAGATTCCGAAAGTGACAGTTCTGCTTGGATTGTTTCTGACAATTGTTGTAGCTGGCTGGTGGTTTGTCTGGAATGACCAACTCACCGAGCTTGATACCAAGCAGCGTGAAGAAGAAACGCTGAAACAGCAATTTTTGGAAAAAAAACGTCAGGCCGTCAATCTTGAAGTCTATACGCAGCAACTAGCCGATATTGACCGATCATTTGGTGCCTTGTTGAAGCAACTGCCGAACAAATCTGAAATCGAAGCCTTGCTTATTGAGGTTAATCAGGCTGGTCTTGGCCGTGGTCTACAGTTCGAGCTATTCCGGCCTGCCCAGGAACAAATCAAGGACTTCTACGCCGAACTGCCGATTGCGGTAAAAATTAATGGGACTTATCACGACTTTGGTGCATTTGCTGCTGATATCGCCAAGCTTCCGCGGATCGTTACATTGAATAACCTCTCAATAGCGCCTCTCAAGGATGGCGTTTTGACGATGGATGCCACGACCAAAACCTTCCGCTACCTTGATGAGGAAGAGATCGCCAGGCAGAAAAAGCCCGCGCAAGGAGCTAAAAAGTGAAGCGGATATTGCTTATCGCCCTCTTTGGCACTTTGGCGGCCTGTTCTGGAGAAGGGCATGATGATTTAAAGCAGTGGATGGCAGATAACTCCAAAGATTTGCGGGGCAGTGTTCCCAAATTGCCGGAAGTGCTGCCATACCAGCCTGTACCCTACGATGTTGAGGGTATGCTTGATCCATTCAAGCCCGGCAAGATTGAACCTGAGTCAAAAAATAGGCAAGGGGATGCTCAAGGTGGTGCCTTCCAGCCTGATTTTGATGCTCGCGAATTGCGAAACAGTCTGCTTGAGAAATACCCCATCGAATCGCTCAGGATGATTGGCTTTCTCAATATTAACAAGAAGCCTATGGCGGTTATTCAAGTCGAGGATAAGGTCAAGCAAGTCAAGGTTGGTGACTACATGGGTCTTGATTTTGGCATGGTGACGCAGATTTCGGACAGGGAAGTCGAACTGCGGGAATTGATTCAGGACTCTGCAGGTGATTGGAGCGAGCGCAAGAGCACGCTTTACCTACAGAGCAAGGAGGGAAGCAAGAAATGAAATTCATCAATTACTCGCTCGTAGTGGCGACAGCCTGCCTTGCCTTGGTTTCTCCGCTGAAGGCGGAGACGCCACCGGCCAACACGATTGAAGCAATTAACGTCGTTCGGCAGGGTAACGAAATTGCTGTCAAGATTGACCTCATGGAGGCGCTGACGTCACCGCCAGCTGGTTTCAGTATTGCCAACCCGGCCAAAATAGCCCTTGATTTTCCGTCGACCGCAAACGGTCTAGGCAAAAATAGTCAGCTTGTGAATGAGGGCGATTTGCGTAGCTTGAATGTGGTGCAGGTGGGAGAACGGACTCGTTTAGTGCTCAATCTTGGGCGCAATATGAACTACAAGACGCGACTGGATGGAAAGGCCCTCTACGTCATCCTTTCGCCAATTGTGCGCGTCGGTGATTCTGCGGCGGAGCGTGCGACGCGTTTTGCTGAAGAAAGCGCCATTGGCAGCAAGCATTCGCTACGTGACGTCATGTTCCGCCGGGGTAAGGATGGTGAAGGACGAATTGTCGTGGACCTGAGCGATCCTGGAACCGGGATTGACATTCGGCAACAAGGTGCCGATTTAATTGTCGATTTCATGAAGACGTCGGTGCCTGAGAATCTGCGTCGTAAACTGGATGTGGTCGATTTCGCAACACCGGTCTCCACTGTTGAAACGAAGGCCTTGGGGGAGAACGTTCGTATGACGATTTCACCCAAAGGGCAATGGGAGCATAACGCCTATCAAAGTGACAACCAATTTGTCGTTGAGGTAAAGCGTATTGTGGAAGACCCGAACAAGCTTGTTCAAGGAAGCAAAGTTGGTTATCAGGGTCCGAGGGTCAGCATTAATTATCAGAATGGCGATGTTCGTGCTTTGCTTCGTTTGATGGCTGAAGAACTCGGGTTGAATGCAGTAATCAGTGACACCGTTACTGGTATGACTACCCTTGTACTCAAAGACGTCCCGGCCGATCAGGTGATCGATATCATTTTCCAGCAGAAGGGTCTGGATATGCGCAAGAAGGGCAATATCATCATGATTGCCCCGCGCGATGAAATTGCTACTCGTGAAAAGCTTGAGTTCGAGTCGAAGCAGCAAAATAGTGATCTTGAACCTTTGAAGCTTGAGCAGTTTGTCATGAATTATCAGAAGGCAGCGGATGTGGCGAGGCTACTGGCTGGTTTACCCCTTGCGGGGTCTGCAGCTGCGCCAGCGGCTCCAGGCGCCAACACTGCTGCTCAACGCTTGCTGAGCAAGCGAGGTAGCGCTATTGCTGATCCTCAATCGAACATACTTTTTGTGAATGATATACCGTCAAAGCTTGAAGAAATTCGCTCTTTCATAAAGGCAATTGACGTCGGAGCGAGACAGGTTTTGATTGAGGCGAGGGTGGTTGAGGCAAACGACACCTTCAATCGCGAACTGGGCGTGAAAATGAATTTCCTGACTCGCAAGGCTGAGCAGATTGGCAATAGTGGCCTGTACGTCGGTGGCGGGGCATATGCCCCCCCGACTTCAACATCGAGTGCGACGACAACCGGTGGCGTGACGACTGTTAATTCGACGTATACCCCTGGCGTTCAAACGACTGCGAATGCGCTTGGGGTGAATTTGCCATCCTTTTCGTCAACAGGCGGCACGCTTGCTTTGTCATTGTTCAATGCATCGTTGACCAGAATTTTGAATCTGGAATTGGCTGCACTTGAGTCGGATGGTATTGGCAAAATTATTTCCAGTCCAAGGGTGATCACGGCTAACAACGTCAAGGCCAAAATTGAAGATGGAACTGAGATTCCCTATGTTACGACGCAGACTACCGGTGGAGCCATAACGCAAACTGTGGCATTCAAATCAGCCAAACTTTCGTTAGAAGCGACGCCGCAGATTACGCCTGAAGGTACAGTCAGGATGCTGCTAGTAGTGAAGAAAGAGGAGCCAGACTATACCCGTGCAATTCTCGGTAACCCACCGATCAAAAGCTCCATTGTTGAGACAAATGTTGTTGTTGAAAACGGTGGCACTGTTGTTATCGGCGGCGTATTTGTGACGGATAGCCAAAATGCTGTTGAGAAAGTACCCGTGCTCGGTGATATTCCTTACCTTGGTTGGCTTTTCAAATACAAAAACGAAACTGGAAAGCGCCGCGAACTACTGGTCTTTATCACGCCAAGGATCGTCTCTGACAAACTTCGTTTCGATTGATCTTTACGTAGTCAGATAGCTCCGAGGCCGGCAATGCCGGCCTCTCTTTTTGTGCCTAGACCAGAGTCAGATAGAATCCGGCCGTGGAAAATCGTCGAAACATATATCTTGTTGGCCTGATGGGGGCTGGAAAAACGACCGTCGGGCGGCAACTTGCTCGGCGCCTCGGGCGTCGTTTCTTCGATTCTGATCATGAAATTGTTGAGCGCACGGGTGTGCTTATTCCGACAATTTTTGAAATTGAGGGTGAGGAAGGGTTTCGTCGCCGCGAGTCACAAACCATCGCGGAGTTGTCAGGTGTCGATAACATCGTTCTGGCAACGGGGGGCGGGGCGGTGCTCAATCCGGAAAATCGGAGAATTCTTCACGAGACCGGCTGGTGTGTGTATCTCAATGTTCCCCCTGTGCTTTTATATGAGCGCACAAAACACGACCGAAATCGCCCCTTGTTACAAGTAGAGAACCCGTTGGCCAAGCTGGAGGAACTTTACGCTGCGCGCGACCCTCTTTATCGTGAGGCTGCCCATTTTGTGGTCGAAGGTTCGCACTTGGTGGCTTCGGGCATCGTTCAGCAACTATTGCGGGAATTTAGCCGGTTATGCAAAACCTGATTCAAACCTTGAATGTCGCATTGGATGAGCGGGCTTACCCGATCCACATCGGCTGCGGCGTGTTGAGCATGCCAGCGCTGATCTTGCCGCACATCAAGCATAAGAAAGCGGTAGTGGTTACCAATACGACAGTTGCGCCGCTATATCTCGAATTGTTGCGGTCAACCCTGGAAAATACTGGAATTTCAACGCTGCCAGTCATTCTTCCTGATGGCGAGCAATACAAGACTTGGCAAACCTTGAACTTGATTTTTGATGCATTGCTCAGCGCGCACTGCGAGCGAAGCACGACACTGATCGCCTTGGGTGGCGGCGTCATTGGCGATATGGGTGGATTTGCGGCAGCTTGTTACCAGCGTGGTATGCCATTCATTCAGGTACCGACCACCTTGCTTTCGTTGGTTGACTCTTCCGTCGGTGGAAAAACTGCGATCAATCACCCGCTCGGCAAAAATATGGTCGGTGCTTTTTATCAGCCTAAATTGGTGCTGGCTGATATTTCCACGCTTGATACCCTGCCAGACCGGGAACTGAAAGCCGGTTTGGCCGAAGTTATTAAATATGGTTTGATCCGCGATCCCGAGTTTTTTGTCTGGCTTGAAGCAAATATTGAGAAGTTGCTGGCTCGCGATAAAGATGCACTGATATATGCCGTCCATCGCTCTTGTACCAACAAGGCGGAAGTCGTTGTGGCCGACGAGCGGGAAAACGGCGAAAGGGCGCTGCTCAATTTGGGCCACACCTTTGGCCATGCAATCGAAACTGGTCTGGGTTACGGCGAGTGGTTGCATGGCGAAGCGATCGCCGCCGGCACGCTAATTGCTGCTGAACTCTCGCGTCAGTTGGGTTGGTTGCCAGTCGAAGCGGTGCTAAGGATTGAACGCCTGTTTATTCGGGCCGGCTTGCCCGTGTTTGGCGCGCCTTTGGGGGCAGCCAGGTATCTTGAATTGATGCGCCACGACAAAAAAGTACAAGACGGTAAATTGCGCCTCGTTTTGCTCAAGGAAATCGGTCAGGCGGTGATGTCGGATGTGGCTGATGAGTCCCAGATAAGTGCAGCGATTGAAGCGCGATGCACCCAAACGGGGAAAGTTTGAGTTTTTTGGGTGGTATTGGTGCGTTGCAGCATCTTGAATCGGCAGGGTTTTGCCAGTATATTTGATGGTTGCGTCAAAATTTCGTAGAGGTCGAGGCAGAAAATATGACCCTCGGCTCTTTTCATCGTTGGCCCTCTTACACCGGCCAAGCTATTTGAAGGAATGCGTGTGATGGAATCGGCAGTACCTGAGCGGCAGGGTTTGTACGACCCCGCAAACGAGCACGACGCTTGTGGCGTGGGCTTTGTAGCCCATTTTAAAGGCCAAAAATCGCATAGCATCGTTGAGCAGGGTTTGTTGATCCTGAAAAATCTGGATCACCGCGGTGCCGTTGGTGCCGACCCCCTGCAGGGTGATGGCGCTGGCATTCTGATCCAGATTCCGGACCAGTTTTACCGTGAAGAGATGGCCAAGCAAGGTATTACCCTGCCGCCATTGGGTGAATACGGTGTCGGTATGGTTTTCCTGCCGCAGGAGGCTGCTTCGCGCCACGCCTGTCTCGAGGAAATTGAGCGTTCCGTCAAGGCAGAAGGCCAGGTTCTACTCGGTTGGCGAGATGTTCCGGTCAATCGTGATATGCCGATGTCGCCGACCGTCAAAGCCAAAGAGCCTGTGATCCGCCAAGTATTTGTCGGCCGTGGTCCAGACGTTTTTGTGACAGATGCACTGGAGCGCAAGCTCTACATCATCCGTCGCCGCGCCGCGAACGCTATCAAGTCGCTCAAGCTCAAGCACGGTCAGGAATTCTACGTGCCGTCGTTCTCGGCACGGACAGTGAACTACAAGGGATTGCTGCTGGCTGATCAAGTGGGTGTCTATTACCTCGATCTTCAGGACAAGCGGACGATTTCTGCGCTTGCTTTGGTACACCAGCGCTTTTCGACCAATACCTTCCCGACTTGGGATTTGGCGCATCCGTTCCGTTACATCGCCCACAATGGCGAAATCAACACCGTGCGTGGCAACGTCAACTGGTTCAAGGCGCGTGAGCAGGCCATTTCCTCGCCGATTCTCGGTGACGATCTGAAAAAAGTCTGGCCGTTGCATTATCCGGGGCAGTCAGATTCTGCTTCCTTTGACAACGCTCTCGAACTGTTGGTGATGGGCGGCTATTCGATGGCTCATGCCGTGATGCTGATGATTCCCGAAGCTTGGGAAAAGCACACGCAGATGGATGAGAACCGTCGCGCCTTCTACGAATACCACGCCGCAATGATGGAGCCGTGGGACGGCCCGGCCGCGGTTGCCTTTACCGATGGTCGCCAGATTGGTGCCACGCTTGACCGTAATGGCCTGCGCCCGGCCCGTTATCTGGTTACCGATGATGACCTCGTGGTCATGGCTTCCGAATCCGGCGTGCTGCCGATTCCGGAAAAGAAAATCGTCAAGAAATGGCGCCTGCAACCGGGCAAGATGTTCCTGATCGACCTCGAACAAGGTCGCATCATTGACGATATGGAACTGAAGGATTCGCTGGCTAAAGCCAAGCCTTACCGTGAGTGGATTGAAAAGATCCGCATCCGTCTGGACGAAATGCCGGCACCGGCTGAGAAGGTTGAGGCGGCTACCGCTTCCATGCTCGATCGCCAGCAGGCTTTTGGCTATACCCAGGAAGACATCAAGGTCATCCTTGAGCCGATGGTTCAGAACGGTGAAGAGGCAACCGGTTCAATGGGAACGGATTCGGCCTTGCCCGTTTTGTCGAACAAGAACAAGACGCTGTACGCCTACTTCCAACAATTGTTTGCCCAGGTGACCAACCCGCCGATTGATCCGATTCGCGAAGAATTGGTCATGTCGCTGGTTTCTTTTGTTGGTCCGAAGCCCAACCTGCTGAATACGACTGATATCAACCCGCCGATTCGCCTCGAAGTCTCCCAGCCGGTGCTGACCTGCACCAATATGGAGAAGCTGCGCCATATCGAGAAATATACGGCTGGCAAGTTCAAGTCTCTGGAACTGGATATTTGCTACCCCGTGGCTTGGGGCAAGGCCGGCATTGAGGCCCGTCTGGCCTCGCTGGCGGCTGATGCCGAAGATGCCGTGCGCTCTGGCGCCAACGTTTTGATCGTTTCAGACCGTAAGGTTGATGCTGATCACGTTGCCATTCCGGCCCTGCTGGCTACTTCCGCTATCCACCAGCATCTGGTCAAAAAAGGCTTGCGGACCAGTGCTGGCCTGGTGGTTGAAACCGGCTCGGCACGTGAGACGCACCACTTCGCATTGCTCGGCGGTTATGGCGCTGAAGCTGTGCATCCCTATCTGGCACTCGAAACTATCGAGTCCTTGGCCAAAGGTGATGCTGCAACAGCCGAGAAGTATGTTTATAACTACGTCAAGGCGATCGGCAAGGGGCTGAACAAGGTCATGTCCAAAATGGGCATTTCCACCTACATGTCTTATACCGGTGCGCAGATTTTCGAAGCGATTGGCCTGCAAAAAGATTTTGTCGAGAAGTATTTCACTGGCACACCCTCCAATGTTGAAGGCATTGGTGTCTTTGAAGTTGCCGAAGAAGCCATTCGCCTGCATGAGGAAGCCTTTTCCGACAATCCTGTGCTGACCACCATGCTTGATGCCGGCGGCGAATACGCTTTCCGCACCCGTGGTGAAGAGCATATGTGGACGCCGGATTCGATTGCCAAGCTGCAGCATGCGACTCGTTCCGGCGAGGTCGATACGTACAAGGAATACGCCAAGCTGATCAATGATCAGACCAAGCGTCACCTGACCCTGCGCGGTCTTTTCGAGTTCAAGCCGACAGCGACTGCCGTGCCGCTGGCTGAAGTTGAATCAGCCAAGGAAATCGTCAAGCGCTTTGCGACCGGTGCGATTTCGCTGGGCGCTATTTCGACCGAGTCGCATACCACGCTCGCTATTGCCATGAACCGTATCGGCGGCAAGTCGAATACCGGCGAAGGGGGTGAAGATGCGCGGCGTTATGCACCGGTCAAGGGCGGCACCATGCTTTCCGAAGTGGTGGGCAAGAACCGGATTGCACGTGACCTGGAACTGAAGGAAGGCGATTCTCTGCGTTCGGCCATCAAGCAAGTGGCTTCCGGACGTTTTGGCGTGACGACTGAGTATTTGGTCAATGCCGACCAGATTCAGATCAAGATGGCCCAAGGGGCCAAACCGGGCGAAGGTGGCCAGTTACCGGGCCACAAGGTTTCCGAGTACATCGGCTTCCTGCGTCACTCCGTACCCGGTGTTGGTCTGATTTCGCCGCCACCACATCACGATATTTACTCGATTGAAGATCTGGCTCAGTTGATTCACGATCTGAAGAATGCCAATTCGCGCGCTTCGATCTCCGTCAAGCTGGTTTCCGAGGTGGGTGTCGGTACCGTGGCTGCGGGCGTTGCCAAGGCCAAGGCTGATCACGTCGTGATCGCCGGCTTTGACGGCGGGACTGGCGCTTCGCCGCAGTCTTCGATCAAACACGCCGGTACACCGTGGGAACTCGGTCTGGCTGAAACCCAGCAAACGCTCGTACTCAACCGCCTGCGCAGCCGTATCCGCGTTCAGGTTGATGGTCAGATGAAAACCGGGCGTGACGTCGTGATCGGTGCGCTGCTCGGTGCTGATGAGTTCGGCTTTGCGACGGCGCCGCTGGTGGTTGAGGGCTGCATCATGATGCGCAAGTGTCACCTCAATACCTGCCCGGTTGGCGTTGCAACGCAAGATCCGGAACTGCGCAAGCGCTTTACTGGCCAACCGGAGCACGTGGTTAATTATTTCTTCTTCGTCGCTGAAGAAGTTCGCGAAATCATGGCCGAGTTGGGTATCCGCAAGTTTGAAGATCTGATCGGTCGTGCCGATCTGCTTGATATGCGTCCGGGTATCGATCACTGGAAAGCAAAGGGTCTGGATTTTTCGAAGATCTTTTATCAGCCGAACGTGCCAGCCCATGAGCCGCGTTGCCAAACTGAAGAACAGGATCACGGCCTGAGCAAGGCGCTTGATCACAAGCTGATCGCGCAGGCCAAGCAGGCGCTCGAAAAGGGCCAGAAGGTCCAGATCGAAACCTCGATCATCAACGTCAATCGCACCTGTGGCGCCATGTTGTCGGGTGAAGTCGCCCGCCGTTATGGTCACGCCGGTCTGCCGGATGACACCATTCACGTCAAACTGACCGGAACGGCCGGCCAGAGCTTCGGTGCATTCCTGGCCAAAGGCGTTACGCTGGAACTGACTGGCGAAGGTAACGACTACGTCGCCAAGGGTCTGTCCGGTGGCCGCATCATCATCAAGCCGAGTCCGGATTTTCGGGGCAACACTCAGGAAAATATTATCGTTGGCAACACCGTGATGTACGGTGCCATTGCCGGTCAGGCATTCCTGGCGGGTGTCGGTGGCGAGCGTTTCTGTGTTCGTAACTCCGGCGGCACGGCGGTCGTTGAAGGTGTGGGTGACCACGGCTGCGAATATATGACGGGTGGTACGGTGGTCGTCCTCGGGATGACTGGCCGTAACTTTGCGGCTGGCATGTCGGGTGGTATTGCCTATGTGCTGGACGAGGACGGCAGCTTCAAGCATCGCTGTAACCTGGCTCAGGTTGCGCTTGAAAAAGTGCTTCCGGCTAATCGTCATGCGGCTGATGAGCCTCTGCACCGCGGGATTGCCGATGAAGTCCAGCTTAAGGATCTCATTACGCAGCACGCCGAATACACGGGTAGCGTCATTGCCAAGACGATTCTGGCTAACTGGGATGCTTACCGCGAAAAGTTTGTCAAAATTTATCCGCACGAATACAAGCGGGCGCTCACCGAGATGGCCGCTGCTGCACAGAAGGAGGCCGCATAATGGGCAAGCCAACTGGATTCATGGAGTTTGAACGCCTTTCCGAGGCTTATGAGCCTGTTGAAAAGCGGCTCAAGAATTACAAGGAGTTCATCCTTACCCTGTCCGATGACGAAGCCAAAATACAAGGCGCACGTTGTATGGACTGCGGTATTCCGTTTTGCAACAACGGTTGTCCGGTCAACAACATCATTCCTGACTGGAATGATCTGGTTTACCGCGGTAACTGGAAGCAAGCGCTGGAAGTCCTGCATTCCACCAACAATTTTCCCGACTTCACCGGTCGTATTTGCCCGGCACCCTGCGAGTCCGCCTGTACGCTTGGCATTAACGCCGCCCCGGTAGGCATCAAGTCGATTGAGCATTTCATCATCGACAAGGGCTGGGAAATGGGCTGGGTTGTACCACAGCCGCCGAAATCGAAGACCGGCAAGAAGGTTGCAATCGTCGGTTCCGGCCCGGCTGGTCTGGCTGCAGCACAGCAACTGGCTCGCGTTGGCCATGCGGTGACGGTATTCGAGAAGAGCGACCGCCTTGGCGGCTTGCTTGCCTACGGCATTCCCGACTTTAAAATGGAAAAAACGGTGGTTGACCGCAGGGTTGCCCAGATGGAAGCCGAGGGCGTTACCTTCAAGACCAAGGTTGTGGTCGGTAGCAAGGAGTTGCCGGCAGGTATCAACAACGATGCGACGACTTTTGTTTCTGCCGAACAACTCGCCAAGGATTTCGATGCGGTCATTCTCGCCGCGGGTTCCGAAGTGCCGCGCGATTTGCCGGTGCCTGGTCGTGAGCTGAAGGGCATTTACCCGGCACTTGAATTCCTGATTCCTCAGAATAAGGAAGTTCAGGCCGGTAAACAAAACCCGATTAGCGCCAAGGGCAAGCATGTGGTGGTTATTGGCGGTGGTGACACGGGCTCCGATTGCGTCGGCACCTCCAATCGTCACGGCGCTGCCTCTGTGACCCAGTTTGAATTGATGCCGATGCCGCCAGAGCAGGAAAATAAAGCCCTGACCTGGCCTTACTGGCCGTACAAACTCCGTACTTCTTCATCGCACGACGAAGGTTGCAGCCGTGATTTTGCGGTTGCTACCAAGTCGCTGATTGGTGACGGGAAGGGGAACATCAAGGCGCTTCAAGCCGTGCGCGTTGAATGGAAAGACGGCAAGATGGTTGAAGTGGCGGGTTCTGAATTCGAGATGCCGGCTGATCTGGTCTTTCTGGCCATGGGCTTTACCAACCCGGTGGGCAGTTTGCTGGAAGCCTTCGGTGTCGACAAGGATCCACGGGGCAATGCCAAGGCAACGACTGATGGCGATGGCTGTTATGCCACCAATGTCGCCAAAGTATTTGCTGCAGGTGACGTCCGTCGTGGTCAGTCACTGGTGGTCTGGGCGATTCGCGAGGGCCGTCAATGCGCTCGCGAGGTTGATAATTTCCTGATGGGTTGCACGACACTGCCGCGGTAAATGACCATGCTTTAACAAACAAGCCTCACCAGCAAATGTTGGTGAGGCTTTTTTTATGCCCATTCCCGGTGAACATGGGAAAATGCAAAAAAAGGGGAAATAATGTCGGTTGAATTACAGACGGCCTTCCAGGTCACTGCGCCATCCGGTGGGCTTGATGGACATATGCTGCTCATTTTGGCGATTATGGTGGTCGCCGGCATTCTCGGCGGTGCCGCAAATTATTTTCTGGCCGACCGGCAGGGGCTGCCGATTCGAAGAGAGTGGCTGAAGTACCCGGTTTTAGGGGTTGTAGCGGCGTTGACCGTACCGCTCTTCCTCAACATGATTTCCAGTACCTTGCTTGAAGGCGCACGCACCAAGCCGGTCGATTTTTTCGCTTTTGCCGGCTTCTGCCTGATTTATGTCGTTGCTTCCCGCCGCCTGCTGGAAAATGTTGCGCAGCGACTGAGCGGGCAGTTTGATCAGGTTAAACGCGAGATCGTGCATCTCAAACAGCAAAAACAGGAAGACCACCTTGCCCAGTCGGCCAAACTTGAGCCGTCTGCCAAGGCTGCGGAGCCCGAGCCGCGGGAAGTCCTTTCCTATAATGATGTCGAAATACTTCGTGCCCTGGCAGAGGAAAATTTTGTCTATGGCAATCTTGCCGCCATTTGCGAACGCACCGGTCTGGCGCGAGATTTTGTCAGCCAGCGACTCACGGTGATGAAGGCCATGGGCGTCATCGAAACCCGTATCAACGACAAGAATTTGATGTACTGGGGTGTTTCCGCGCGCGGCAAAATGCTGCTTGGTGACATTCTCAGTGGCCAAGAAGACAAGAAACCCACCTAAACCCAGCCGGCTGCGTGCCGGCGCCAAACTGAAGCCAAAACTATGAATATCGTTATTCTCGCTGCCGGCCAAGGCAAGCGCATGCATTCAAATCTGCCCAAGGTGCTGCACCCGGTCGCCGGCAAGGCGCTCGCCCAGCACGTCATCGACACCGCCCGTTCCCTCGCACCGACCAAGTTGGTCGTGGTTTTCGGTCATGGTGGCGAAGTGGTGCGGTCAACCCTGGATTCTGCCGATATTTCATGGGCTAAGCAGGAGCCGCAACTCGGGACCGGGCACGCCGTCGCGCAGGCCTTGTCGGCAATTTCTCCTGAAGGGCAGACGCTGGTGCTTTATGGCGATGTGCCGCTGACCAAGGCGTCGAGCCTGAAGCGTCTGTTGCAAGCCGGCAAGGATGGGCTATCGATTCTGACGGTCGAGTTGGCTAACCCGGCAGGCTACGGCCGTATCGTTCGCGATGCCGCCGGTCAGGTTCAGCGCATCGTTGAGGAAAAAGATGCCACCGCCGAAGAGAAAGCCATCCGTGAAGTGAATACCGGCATCATGGCCATTCCCTCTGCACGCTTGAGTGATTGGTTGGGCCGGTTGTCCAATAAAAACGCCCAAGGCGAGTATTACCTGACCGATATTGTGGCGCTGGCAGTGGCCGAAGGTGTGCCGGTGCATACCGCCCAGCCCGATGGTGAGTGGGAGGTTTTGGGGGTTAATAGCAAGGTGCAATTGGCCGAACTGGAGCGCGTGCATCAGCGCAACATCGCTGATGCCATGCTGGTTGGCGGCGTTCGTCTGGCTGACCCAAATCGCATTGATGTGCGCGGTGATCTTGGCTACGGCCGCGATGTCTTTATTGACGTGGGCTGCGTTTTTGAAGGCAAGGTTGAACTGGCCGATGCGGTCGAAGTTGGCCCGTATTGCGTATTGAAGAATGTCAAAGTGGGTGCAGGAACGCGGATCGCCGCCTTCTGCCACTTTGAAGATGCCGTGATCGGCCCCGATGGGGTGCTTGGCCCTTACGCCCGGCTGCGTCCCGGCACCGAGCTCGGCCCGGAAGTGCATATCGGCAACTTTGTCGAGGTCAAGAACAGCAAGATTGCCGCCCAATCCAAGGCCAACCATCTGGCGTATATCGGTGACGCCGAAATTGGCCAGCGCGTCAATGTGGGGGCGGGAACCATTACCTGCAATTACGACGGTGCCAACAAACACAAGACCATTATCGAGGACGACGTATTTATCGGTTCCGATACTCAACTAGTGGCGCCGGTGACGGTAGGGCGCGGGGCAACGCTGGGTGCCGGTACGACACTGACCAAAAATGCCCCGCCTGACGCGTTGACCGTATCCCGTGCCAGGCAGATGACGCTGAATGGCTGGGTTCGGCCCCAGAAAGTCAAAAAATAATGGATTTTGGCTTTACTGCCTTCGTCATGTTTGTGGCCGTTCTGGCAGCGGTAGGCGTTTCCTTGTTGCTGGTTGGCTATGTCGGTACCTTGCCAGCATCTTTCGCCTTTGGCTGGCGCAACTGGTTGCCGACTCTTCTGTTGCCGGTTGCCGGTCCCCTGTGGTTTGCCTGGCAGCACTGGTCTGATTTTTCGAGACCGGGGAAACAGATTCTGGTCGGCCTTTTGCTGCTCTTGCTTGCTTTTGCCGTGCTTTACGGCTTTGGCCCTGCAATCATCGATCGTTTGGCGGCTGGTAATAAATAGAGTTCTCACCTTGGCAGCTTGAATTTGTGGATGGGCCGAGTCGGTATTTTGCCGCTCGGTCCATTTTTTTTACCACCTGTCCGGCTGGTGCTCAGGAGATGCATCCAGGTTCTACACTTCGATTAACAGAAAATTGGAAGGGGTATGCAATGCGCAGCAATCGAGGATTTACGTTGATCGAATTGATGATTGTCGTGGCCATTATTGGTGCTCTGGCTGCAATTGCGATACCTAATTATGCGGATTATGTGACGCGTAGCAGAATCACTGACGCAATTTCAGGGCTCTCTAATGTCAGTGTGCGAATGGAGCAGTATTTTCAGGATAACCGTAGTTATGTCAGTGGAGGGACAACATGTGGGGCTGCGCTTCCACCAGATACGACCAACTTTACTTTCGGCTGTGTTGGTTCTGCGACGACCTATACTGCTACAGCAACTGGTGCTAACAGCATGGCTGGCTTTGGCTATACGATTACTCCCGTAGCGCGCGCAACCACCGGTGTTAAATCTGGATGGTTAGACCAAGGCTGCGGCTGGGTATTAACAAAGGCTGGCACATGTTAGCCAAGTCTTTATCTGCTGGTTTTACCATGATCGAGTTGATGATTGGTCTGGTGATATTGGCGATATTGCTCTCGCTTGGGATGCCGGCGTTTACCGGGATTCTTGAGAGTTCGCGTACCAAAGCGGCGGCGAGTGGATTTTCGATTGGCTTGCAGCGAGCGCGTGCTGAGGCGATTTCTAGAAATACGCCGGTTACTTTTACTCCGAGTGGTGCGGGTTGGACAATGAGTGCTGGCGGAGCAGATTTTGATACGAAGGATGGTGGTGAGTCCTCAGGCGGGTCAGTGACAGTTACGCCGAATACGGCAGTCGTTTTTAATGGTTTGGGGCGAGCGGCACCGGCGGTGGATTTTGATTTTTCCGGTTTCAGTGGTTGCGGTGGTGAAATTAGATGTCTGCGTGTTCGGGTGAGTGCTGGCGGTCAGGTCCGGGTCTGTGATCCGGCGGTTACGAATACGGCGGATACCAGATCATGCGGCAGTTGAACTCTTTTGGCGTCAAGGACCAGTCAGGCATGATGCTGCTTGAAGCGCTGATAGCGATCCTAATTTTTTCACTTGGCATTCTCGGCATGGTTGCCATCAATGCTCGTGCTGTTGAAGCGGCAACTGATAGCCAGGCTCGTGCCGATGCCGCAAAATTCACTAGCGAAATCGCTTCGCGTATCGCGCTGGCAGTGGACCGCACTAGCGAGACCTCAATTGCTACTTCCTTGGCGGTGTTTCAACATCAAACCACAGGGCTCGCGAATGGTTGCAGCTTCTCTGGTTCAGCTTCTGTTTCGCCAGTTGTGACCGATTGGGCAACTGCCGTTACCGCACCAGGTAGAACAGGATTACCAGGAGCAACAGCAACAGGGCTGCAGATTCTGGTGGACACCTCTGCTGGGGCTTTTAATCGAGTGACGATCACCGTTTGTTGGCAACAGCCCGGCGTTGCCACGCTGCGTCGCCATCAATTAGTAAGCTATGTCAATTGAGATTGCCATGAAAAAAACCGGCTTCCCGCATCTTGTGACTAAGCAGCTGGGCATGGGGCTGGTCGAAATTCTGGTCGGCTTGGTCATTGGGCTGATCGGTGTGCTGGTGATTTTCCAGACGATGGCCGTTTGGGGGGAGCGAACAGCGACAACTGTTTCTGGTAGTGACTCGCGAACCTCGGGTGCTGTCGGCATGCATTACCTTGAACAGGATCTTGCCCAGGGGGGCTTGGGTTTTGGGCGAATCAACTCGCCGGGAAGGCAATTCGAGCCAGGTTGTAACGTAAACGTTCCAAATGGCATCACCCCTGAAGGTGGTACGTTCCGCTTGGCAGCTGTTGATATCAATGATGGTGCGAGTGGTGTGCCAGATACCGTGACCGTTTTGTATGCTGGCTCGTCAGATGCAAATCTTAACTTTAGTGATGTTGCCTTGTTCAAGCCGGTTTCAGGAAAATATTATTCTTCTCAGGGGCGGGCATTGCTGAAAAGCGAATGGGTCGTTTTGGGCAGGCAGGGTGGGATTTGTGAGCTTCGGAAAGTTGAAAGTGGGGATGCTGCGAATGCAGGGAAAAATACCCTAAACCAGATTGAGTTTTCCCCCGCACCAACGGTCACTTCCGGGAATCTTTTGTATTTGGGAGGGCAACCACAGCGAGCAACCTGGAGCATTTTAAATGGAGCCTTACTGCGTACTGAATCCCGGTTCACTACGACAATTAGTCCGATCTCCGACGGGGTTGTAAATATGCAGGCGCAGTACATTCTTGCTAATGGAGACTGGCAAGAAAGTGTTCCTACGACCGACGAATGGAGTCAGGTTAGAGCTATCAAAGTGGCTTTGCTGGTGCGGAGTAAGCAATTTGAGAAGACAAATGTGACGACTGTGGCGCCAGTCTGGCATTCATGGGACAACGCGAATCAAATAGAAGTAGTCGTACCTTTTGTCATGGCTGATCCGGGCGATGGTACTGAGTGGGAGCGCTACCGCTATGAGGTTTTTGAGCGAACCGTTCCGTTGCGAAACCTGATCTGGGGGGCTCAGCCGTGAACATTGGCCATCTTTCTGATCGCTTGGCAACGCCGGCAAAAGAGCAGGGTGTTGTTCTCTTTATTGCCTTGATTGTGCTTGTCGTGATGTCCCTAATAGGAATTTCGATGATTCGCCAAGGTAGTAGTAGCCAAATGATTGTTGGCAACCTAGCTTTCAAGGAGGGTGCCGAAGCGGCCGCTGATTTCGGAGTGGAGCGCGCGAGGGCTTGGCTTACTTCAAAAACGGGGGCTCAACTTGAAGCCTCGGACCCGGCAGTTATCTATGTGGCAAATGGTTTAAGCGGTAACTTTGATCCACTTTCTTATACGACTTGGGACGCGCTTGAGCAAGTCGATTCTTTGGGTCAAAGAGTTACTTTCATCGTACACCGCCTGTGCGACAAGACTGGTTCGATCACAGCGAACGATAACCTGTGCATCCTGTTCTCCGAAACATCGAGCAAGGAAGGCATCGATTATGGCAACGCCCCAGTCGCAGGTTTTATGCCCTATTACCGCGTAACCGTTCGCGTTACAGGCCCTCGCAACACCAGAAGTTACGTACAAGCACTGATGTACTAACCGTTATGCCCAATAATTTCGGGAGATTTTGATGAAAACCCGCCAAAACAGCAGCTATTCCCGTGCTCATCGCACTGCAGCGCTTGGTGCTTGCGTGTTTTTCCTGAGTGCTTTTGTCATCAGCGCCTTTGGCGCCCCGACGGATATTTCCAACGTGCCCTTGGCCAGCAAAAATCCGGCGCAGGCAAAGCCGAATGTCATGCTGTTGATGGATACCTCGGTATCGATGGGCTGGACGCATATGCCGGATTTGGTTGAAGGGCCTGCGGACAACTTGTTCACTTCACCCGGGGTGAAACAAGTGGGTTACAAGAGTTACCAATGTAATGTTCTGTATTACAACCCGACCACGATTTACGATTTGCCAAAAAATGCCGATGGCACCTTCTGGGCGGCACCAAGCTTTAACGCGGCCTCTTACGACGCCTACGACCCCGCTGCGCCAACCTCCGACCTGGCGACCCAGTTCAAGGCCTATGACGACACAACCTTGCGCGCCGGCAAGAATGGTCCTGGTACTGCGGAGTTCAACGATACCGTCCAAGCTGCTTATTACTATGTGTATTCGGGTACTCAAACGCTGACGGCAGGCCAGGCTCCCTGCACCGATCCTGATAGTCTGAGTGGCGCCGGTACTCTTGTTGCGACCGGGGCAGGCGGCGGAACCTGGACCAAGAAGATTGTTGGCAGTAGTTCCGGGCCGAGTGGCTCGAATGAACTACAGAACTTTGCCAACTGGTATTCGTTTTACCGGACGCGCATGAGCCTTACCAAGAGTGCTGCCAGTTTGGCATTCAATCCGCTGACTGATAGTTTCCGGGTTGGCTTCATCTCAGTACAGCCGAAGGCCAAGGCGGCAACCAGTGTTGAGGCCGCTAAGTATTTGCCGCTTGCCGACTTTGGCGCGACCCAGCGCACTGACTGGTATGCGAAGCTTTTTTCCCAAAGACCTGGCGGAACGTCACCGGCACGCGAGGGGCTGGCCCGGGTTGGCCGCCACTATGCAGGCATGACTGATTCGATCAATCAAGGTATGCCGGAGGATCCTGTTCAGTATTCCTGCCAGCAAAACTTCACCATTCTGACGACGGACGGCTATTGGAACGACCAGGACGAAAGTACCGGCGGTGGCCCGCTCAAGATTGATGGCACTACGCTTGTGGGTCAGCAGGACGGTACTTTAACTGGGGCGGATGGTTGGACGCCACGGCCGATCTGGGAAGGGTTTGCCGATGGAACGCTAATCAGCACGGATAAAACCAACAGCTTCAGTTTTGTGGCTTGCCCGACAGGCTGGTACAACAAGTCAACCGTCCAGTATTTGAAGAGTACAGTGCAAAACCGGCAGACGACTGATCGTATATTGCAGAACACGACGCAAACGCTGTTGAGTACAACACAAAACCTGCGTAGCACATCACAACTGACAGCTTCTACTTCGCAGTTAACGCGGTCAACCTCGCAATTGAACCAAAGTACGTTGCAAAATTTGCGCAGCACTTCACAATTGACCCGATCAACCTCTCAGTTGCAGCGTTCAACGACACAATTGACGCAGAGCACCTTGCAAAATCTGCAAAGTACCTCACAGAAACAGCGCACGATTACGCAACTGCAGAAGCGTACTTCGCAGGTAACCCAGAGTACGATTCAACGGATCAAGAACACCTCCCAAATCAATCAGTCGACTTCGCAGGCAACCCAGTCAACGTCACAAGTGACTCAAAGTACGATTCAGCGGATGAAGAGCACGTCACAGGTCAGTCGCTCAACATCGCAGATTACCCAAAGTACATCGCAGATCTTGAGGTCTACTTCACAGATTCGCTGGTATAACCCGGCTACCGAGTCGGTTGAGCCGGTTGCTTCCTGCCCGAGTGGCGGCAGTTGTTCGACGGTGACCACCGGCCCGACTGCGGTTGCGAGTTGTTCTGCAGCAAGTGCCTCTTCCGGTAACAGTTATACGACGACGACCTGTAACACGGTGAACGCAGGCCCGACAGCGGTAGCCAGCTGTTCTGCGGAGAGCGCTTCGTCGGGCAATTCCTATACGGCAAAGACGTGCAATACGGTGACTACTGGCCCGACGCTTGTTGCGACTTGTACTGCAGCGAGTGCATCGTCCGGAAATGCTTACACGACGACGACTTGCAACACAGTGACCACCGGTCCGACTGCAGTCGCGAGTTGTACTGCAGCGAGCGCTTCCTCTGGCAATAGCTACACGGCAACGACTTGCTCCCAGAACACGACGGGCCCGACGGGGGTGGCAAGTTGTTCAGCAGTAGCACCGACCGCAGGAAACAGCTACACCGAAAAAACTTGCAATTCCATAGTAACGGGCCCCACAGGGGTTGCCAGTTGTTCTGCAGCCGCTGCTTCGTCCAGCAATAGTTACACAGCGACTACCTGCAATACGGTGACGACTGGCCCGACTCCCGTAGCGAGTTGCTCTGCAGCGACAGCATCGTCCAGTAACAGCTATACAACGAAGACTTGTAACACGGTCACGACCGGTCCGACGTTTGTTGCAAGCTGTACAGCTGCTACGGCGTCATCAGGTAATTCGTATACGGCGACAACGTGTACTCAAAACGCAACCGGCCCAACGGGCGTGGCGAGTTGTAGTGCGGTCGCACCCAGCTCCGGTAATAGCTACACCGAAACAACCTGTGCGACGGTAAATACCGGCCCGATCGGGGTGGCTAGTTGTTCTGCTGTAAGCGCATCCGCTGGCAATAGTTACACGGCAACAACCTGCGCCACAGTCGCACTTGAGACCAGCAATCCTGTATCGACTTGTACCGCAGCTGCGGCCTCTTCTTCCAATAGCTACAAAACAACCACTTGTTTTACGGCAACAACTGGCCCGACACCCGTGGCAACTTGTACGGCTGCGTCAGCGAGTTCAGGCAACAGCTACACGGCAAAGACTTGTAGTCAGGTTACTACCGGACCAACCCCCGTGGCGAGTTGTACTCCGGTGACTGCGTCATCTGCCAATAGCTATACGGCCACTACCTGTAATACGGTGACTACGGCTCCGGTTGGTGTCGCAACATGTACGCCTGCGGCTGCGTCGTCAGCTAACGGCTACACCGCTGTTGTTTGTAATACTGTTACAACCGGGCCGACCGGGGTGGCAAGCTGTACTCCAGCAACTGCATCTTCGAGCAACAGCTACACGACCACGACATGCAATACCCTGACCAGTGGCCCTACGCCGGTTGCCAGTTGTACCGTAGCGACTGCGTCGTCGGGAAATCTCTATGTGGCAACTACCTGCACATCGAATACAACTGGCCCAACGCCGGTCGCCACCTGCTCGGCGGTTTCCGCTTCATCGGGTAACAACTATGTTCAAACAAGTTGTAATACGCTGACTACGGGGCCGACAGGGGTCGCCAGTTGCGCACCGGAATCGGCCTCGTCCAGCAACAGCTACATCGCAGCGACTTGCAACACGCTGACCACGGGGCCAACGGGGGTAGGCAGTTGTTCGCCGAGTAGTGCATCTTCAGGGAATGCCTACAAGAATACGACGTGCAACACGATCACTGCCGGTCCGACGCCGGTTGCCAGTTGCACAAATGCGGCAGCTTCGTCAGGCAACAGTTATGTCGCCACAACGTGTACACAAAACAATAGTGGTCCGACTGCAGTTGCTGCGTGTGCGCCGATTACTGCTTCATCATCAAATGCTTACACCGCCACCACTTGCACACAAAATAATAGTGGCCCAACTGCAGTCGACACTTGTGCTACTCAAACAGCGCTGGCAGGTAACAACTGGGTTGGCATTACTTGCACGCCCGACACTGTTACGGTGTCGATTGGCTCATGCACACCCCAAGTTGCGAGTGCCGGTAATGGCTGGAAGACAATCAGTTGTCCTGCTCCGGTGGTAACTACCAATGTGCCGTCGTCTTCCTGCGTCGATGCGGTGGCTGCGTCCGGTAACAATTGGACTACAACAACCTGCCAGACTATTACTACCCCTGTAGAACTCGTAAATACTTGTACTGCTGGATCAAGCGGCGCGCCAAGCTATATTAATGCTACGTGTGTCTCAGTAGACGGTGAGAAGGCTCAGTATCAAACCACCACGACGGTAACGACATCGCAGACCAGTGGTGGCAGTGTCGTACCAGGCCTACCCCCGGTTGTGACAACCTCGACTGATGCCCCGGCTGAACTGAATGGGATCTGCTATCTTGCGGGCACGCCGACGGGGGCGCCACCAGCGCTGCCGAGTCCTAACCCGCAACATGCCGGGCTGGACATTTCACCTTGGCCGACGGTGGGCCCGATGCCTTCAGGCGGTTGTACTGCTTGGCCATGTTCGGTTTCACAAACGAATGTTGGCGGTAGTATCAACTCACTTGCCGACGTCGCGCAGTATTACTACGTAACCGATTTGCGCCCGGCGTCGGCCTGGGCAGCGAATATTGCCACTAACAACGTACCCGCGGTGGGGGCTGCACCCGAAGACGATAAGGCAACCCATCAACACATGACAACCTTTACGGTGGCGCTAGGTGTTTCCGGGACGCTGGCGTATGACGATCAGTACAAGAAGAGTTCGACTGGCGATTTTGCGGATATCCGAACTGGTGTCAAAAACTGGCCGCTTTGGCCTGACCCCTCCAAGGCAACATGGGATAGCAGTGCCAACACTTACACCGCCAAGAGCAGTTGGGAGGATCCACGGTCCATTGACGATTTTTGGCATACGGCGGTTAATGGACGGGGGCAGTACTTCAGTGCAGGAGATCCGAAAGCTGTGGTCAACGGCTTGAATGGCGCGCTTTCGGGTATTGAGTCAAGCCTGGCGGCAGGATCTGCAGCAGGCACCTCAAGTCAGGAGCCGGTTGCAGGTGACAATTTTGCCTATGTGGCCAGCTATATCACCTTGAAGTGGATCGGTGATGTTGAGGCTCGCGAAATCGCCAACGATGGCAGCGTTGGGCTGACGCCCTTGTGGTCCGCACGAAGCAAACTGCAGTCGCTGGTTGGGTCTGACTGTGATAGCCGTAATATTTACCTGATCCGGGCGGGGGAACCCAATAATCTGGTGAATTTCACCTGGAATACCAAGGCTTGTGATGCAGGTGGTTTGCCGACCGGTGCAGCCAATACGGGTTTGAGTTCCGCTGAGCAGGCTCATTTCAATGCCAGTACCAATGTTGGGCTATTGAGTCAGTATTTGGCAATGACGGATGGTAGCGGTGGCTCGGTGGATCAAAGGACTGCTGCCAAAGGGGCGAATCTGGTGAACTATCTGCGTGGGCAGCGCGGTAAGGAAAACTTTGAGTCTGGCGACATTAACAAACTCTACAGGGGACGCGATGCAGCTCTGGGCGATATCGTGAGCTCGCAACCGGTGTATGTTAAAGCGCCATTTGCCGAGTACTTTGACGCGGGTTACGAAACCTTCAAAATTGACCAAAAGGATCGACCAGCAACTATCTATGTGGGGGCAAACGATGGGATGCTGCATGCCTTCAATGCAAATGCATATAGCGGTGTTGATGTAAACGGTAATCAGATTCTGGACATCAATAGTGGCAAGGAACTCTGGGCGGTTATTCCAAGTTCAGTGATCGGCAACCTGTATAAGTTGTCGGACAACAACTACAAGAACACCCATACGTACTTTGTTGATGGAACGCCGGTGGTTGGGGATGTCGATGTTGCCGCCCCAGTCATTCCGGCAGTGGCTTCGGATCGGGCGACTTGGACACCTGACTGGAGAAGTATTCTGGTTGGTGGCTTGAATTCAGGCGGCAAGGCTTATTTCGCCCTTGATGTGACTGACCCTGCTTCACCGAAAGCACTGTGGGAGTTCAAGATTGGTGCCTGTGGTTCTGCGGGTGAGGACTGTCATCTTGGCTATACCTTCGGCCGTCCGGTGATCACCAAGCTGCTTGATGGTCGCTGGGTTGTTATTCTGACTTCTGGCTATAACAACGTGCGCTCTCCGGCGGGTTCGGGCGATGGTTTGGGTTATGTTTATGTGCTCAAGGCAGCGACTGGCGAGTTGTTGTATAAGCTCGCAACGACGGCGGGTGATGCGAGTACACCCAGTGGTTTGGCGCAAATCAACAACTATGTCAGTAACGCCCGCTTCGATAATTCCACGAAGCGTGTCTACGGAACCGACGTAAGCGGGAATGTCTGGATGTTCGATGTCAATGATTCTGTTTCACCATCGGGTAGAGAGGCAAATCTGCTGGGGACGACCAAGACTGCGGCAGGTGAAGTTCAGTCGATTACGGTTCGGCCTGAGTTGGCAGAACTGGGCGGCAAGGCTTGGGTGTTTGTCGGCACCGGGCGACTGCTTGGCGCCAGTGATCTTGATCCGGCCCTTGCTACGACGACACGAACTCAGTCGGTCTATGGTTTTATTGACTTTTTGACCCATCCGGATAGCGACGATCCGTTGATCGCACCAGTGGATAATCTTCACAGCGTTTTGCGGCCTCTTGCAATCACCTATGACAGCGGTAGCAATCGCGTGTCGACAGCAGGGTCCTGCGTTGCTGATGCTTCAGCGCCGAAGCGTTGTAATGTTGACGACAACTACGGGTGGGTGCTTGACTTGCCCGATAGTGGTGAGCGAGTGAATGTCGCTATGAAGGTGCTAGGCAATACGCTGGCTTTTGGCAGTAATGTTGTGGAAAGTTCAGCCTGTTCGATTGGGGGTTATGGGTTTGTTAATTTTGTAGACTCATCAAATGGTGCGTCAGTCAATCCTGAAGCCTCGACTGTGGTTTCGGAAAAAATGAATGGTCTGATCGTGGGCTTAACAACCACCTGGCCGAAGCCGACAGATGCGACAAGTGGTGCGATTACGGGTTTGGAGACGCCAAAATTGATTGTGACAACCAGTGATGGAAAACGTACAAAAATAGATGTCAAGATGGCTCCTGCTAGAGCACAAGGTCGGCGGGTAAGTTGGCGGCCGTTGATCAGCCCCTGATGCGTCATGGTTTTGGCGGCTCTGTCTATTTGCAGGGCCGCCATACTTTCGGATTGTTTGCTGGACTTGTTGCTTCGGCTTCCTTGCATCTGGTTTTGATTTTTGCTGGGTTGTCACCGCTGTTGAGTGAGGGATTGACTCAGACTCGGAGTGATCGTTTGTTGGTAGAGCTGCGCTCACAGCTACCTGACTCGCGGTTAGTTTCCAGCGAATTAGATACTCAAATAGAAAAACCGCCGAGCCTGCAAGGTTCTCAAAGCATGGAGCCGCCGGCAATCAAGTCCGGGCAACTCATCAAATCAACCGTCCCGATGGTCACTGTTAGTGAGTCACCCAAGATTCCTGATACTCGCCGCGAGCCGGATGAAAAGCCACCAGCCGTTAGTGAGATTGCATCAAGCTCACAACGCAAGCTTGACGCTTATCCCGATTACCGAGCGGTTGGCCTCGATCCGCAGCCGTACCCATTGCACGAAATTAATCCGGCGTATCCCCAGCATGCGGGATCGCTTGAAGGCAGCGTTGTCTTGCGGCTATTGATTAATGAGAGGGGTATAGTGGATGACGCAGTTGTAGTGAGTTCCTTCCCCAAGGATGTATTCGATGAGTCGGCAGTTATGGCCTTTCGCAGTGCTCTTTTTTCACCAGGGATGTTCCTTGGTATGCCTGTGAAAAGTCAGCTGACGATCGAGGTCGAATTCCTGCCTACGAACCGAGGGGCCGGTGTTTCTGGTCGCGGTTACTGATCTGGCTACAAACTTGGGTGGGTGAATCCTGTTCAAACAAGTTTCAGGGGGAAGCATGTCCAGTTACAAAACCCAGTCCATCCGTTCCGTTGCACTTGTCGGCCATGGCGCGGCTGGGAAGACTAGCCTGATTGAGGCCTTGTTGTTCCAGGCCGAGGCCATTCCGAGCAAAGGGAGTGTCGAGCGCGGAACGACGGTTTGCGACTTCGAGGCGCTGGAAAAAGAGGCTGGCCATTCCTTGACCTCGGCCATCGTCAATTTTGGCTACGAAAATACCCATATTCATTTGATCGATACGCCGGGCTACCCGGATTTTGCCGGGCAGGCGATTGCGGCGTTGGCGGGGGTAGATACCGCGCTGGTTGTGGTCAACGCGCAAACCGGCATTGAATTGATGACCGAGCGCATGATGCGCTACGCGGCCGAGCGCAAGTTGTGCCGGATGATTGTGATTAACAAGATCGACGCCGATAACCTGGATTTGCCGGGTCTGGTGGCGGATATTCGGGCGCGTTTCGGCAAGCAGTGCATGTTGCTTGACCTGCCGGCGCATGGTGCGGCGGATGTCGTTGAGGTGTTGGGGCGTGATGCGGGCGATGCTGATTTTGAATCGGTGGCCGCCGCTCACCAGGCACTGATCGACCAGATTGTTGAAGAAGATGAAGACCTGCTCGCCCGCTATCTTGAAGAAGGTACCGACCCCAGCCTGGCCGATTTGCATGCGCCGTTTGAAAAGGCGCTGCGCGAAGGTCATCTGATTCCGATTTTGTTCGTTTCCGCCAAGACGGGGGCCGGCATCAAGGAGCTGTTGCATGTGCTGGCCGCGCTGGCGCCGAATCCGCTGGAAGGAAATTTGCCGCCGTTCTACAAGGGCGAGCCCGGCGATGTAACCGAGCCTTTTCAGGCTGAGCCGGATGCCGAGAAACATGTGTTGGCACACGTTTTCAAGGTAGTGGCTGATCCTTACATGGGCAAGATTGGGGTCTTCCGCGTCCATCAGGGCACGCTGAAGAAAGACATGCAGCTCTTCGTCGGCGACGGCAAGCGTCCGTTCAAGGTGGGGCATCTTTACCAGTTGCAGGGCAAGGAAACAGTGGAAGTTGACGCCTTATTGCCGGGTGATATCGGCGCCATCGCCAAGCTTGAGGAAATCGAGTTCGACTGCGTGCTGCATGACTCGCACGATGAGGATCATATTCATCTGCTGCCGCTGGCGTTTCCGCAGCCGATGGCCGGGCTGGCAGTTGAAACGAAGAAAAAGGGCGACGAGCAGCGCTTGTTCGACATCCTGGGCAAGCTGGCGATGGAAGATCCGACCTTTGTCGTTGAGCGCCATCCAAGCAGCAACGAAACGGTGATTCGCGGCCTGGGCGAAATCCATCTCAAGTCCAAGCTGGAAAAAATGGCCAGCCAGTACAAGCTGGAGGTCGATACCAAGCCGCCGCGTGTGCCCTATCGCGAAACCATTACCGGGTCGGCCGAGGGCATCCATCGCCACAAAAAACAAAGTGGCGGGGCCGGGCAGTTTGGCGAGGTGCATTTGCGCATCGAGCCGAAAGAGCGGGGCGAGGGTTTTGAGTTTGTCGATGCGGTGAAGGGCGGCGTCATTCCTGGCGTATTCATGGCCGCAGTTGAAAAAGGCGTTCGCCAGGGGCTCGAAGGTGGCGTTGTGGCGGGTTACACGGTCGACGACCTGAAAGTGACTGTTTTCGATGGCAAGACGCACGCGGTCGATGGCAAGGAGGTGGCGTTCGTGACCGCCGGGCGCAAGGCGGTGGTCGAGGCGATTCGGGCGGCCAAGCCGATTGTGCTGGAGCCGATTGTCAATATCGAGATCGTGCTGCCGGAAGGGGCAATGGGTGATCTGACCGGCGACCTTGCCAGTCGCCGTGGCCACATTACCGGCACCGATGGCCGGGGAAACGGGATGGCGGCAATCAGTGGCGAAGTACCGCTGGCAGAACTGAACGACTACCAGTCGCGGCTGAAATCACTGACCGGCGGGCAGGGCAGTTACACCATCGAATTTGCCCGCTATTCGGCAGTGCCGGCCAATGTGCAGCAGCAGCTGGCCAGCAAGTTTCAGTTGCACGACGAAGACGAGTAAGTTTGCTGCGGTCGACATAGAAAAAGAGCCATTTTTGGCTCTTTTTCGTATTGACCGCAGGCGGCTTGTTCGGGGGTGGAAAGGCCCCTCGTCGACGAGGGGATGACGAATTAATCAGCCACTCCTCAAGGGTTTTCTTCCGGCCAGTTGACCGTAGCAAGAAAAAGATAGCCCGCCCCATACACCGTTTTGATAAAGGCCGGACTTTCGGCATTCGGCTCCAGCTTGCGGCGCAGGCGGGAGATGCGGACGTCGATGCTGCGGTCGGTGGGCGAGAGATTACGCGTGCCCATTAATTGTTCGCGCTGCAGGATGCGGTTCGGGTTGCTGACGAAGACTTTGAGCAGTTCCGCTTCCGAGGTGCTGAGTTGGTGTTCCTCGCCATTGGCGGCTTGCAGGGTGTTGTTGCCGAGGTTGAAGTGCCAGCCGGAAAATTCGGCAATTTTGCGGGCTGGGTTGCTCTGGGTATTTTCCCGCCGGCGCAGGATGCTGCGGACGCGGGCAACCAGCTCGCGTGGTTCAAAGGGTTTCAGGATGTAATCGTCGGCGCCCAGTTCCAGCCCCATGACGCGGTCGCTGATGTGGGCGCGGCCGGTCAGGATGATGATGCCGCAAGCCGATTGGGCGCGTACCCGCTGCATGGCTTCGAGGCCGTCCATGTCGGGCAGGCCGAGGTCGATGATGCACAGGTCGGGCGCCAGGGTGCGCAGGCGGCGCAGCAGGTCGCTGGCGCTGCGGCACCAGACGGTACGGAAGGAAAAGTCGCTGAGCACCTGCTCGATGATGCGCGCCACGTCCGGGTCATCCTCGACGATGACAATCAGTTTGTTCGATTCTGCGTCTTTCATGACTTGCCTTTGTTCGCACGTTGCAGGGCGCGGGCCATATCTTGCCGCACGAAAGGTTTGGTCAGAATCGGCAGGGCGCTGGCGCCCTCTTCATCGACTTCATCGGCATAACCGCTCATCAGCACAATGCGCATGCGGGGATGATGGAGCAGCGTTTGCTCGGCTAACTGCCGGCCGTTGATCGCGCCGGGCATAATGACATCGCTGACGACGATGGCGATATCGGGAATCTGTTCGATCATTTCCAGCGCCTGGGCACCATTCTCGGCCTCAATCACCGGGTAGCCGAGGTCGATCAATTGCTGGCACACGACACGCCGGACATTCGGCTCATCTTCCACCAGCAGCACCAGTTCGCCGCCGTGGGCGAGCGCGGCATCTTCGCTGGGTTGATCCTGTTCCGGCTCGGCCGTGGTCAGTGGCAGCACCATCAGGACGGTCGTGCCCTGACCGGGCTGGCTCTGGATCGACAGGCCACCACCCGATTGTTTGACGAAGCCATAAGCCATCGACAAGCCCAGGCCGCTGCCCAGGCCGAAGCGCTTGGTGGTGAAAAATGGTTCATAAACCCGGGCCAGCGTCGCTGCATCCATGCCCGTGCCGTTATCGCCCACTTCGATCATCGCGTAACGGCCGGGGGCGACATCGAAAGTGCCGGCTTCGGCCGAAAGCTCGACCGGGTGGGCGGCGATGTGCAGCCGGCCGCCGTCCGGCATGGCATCGCGTGCATTCAGCGCAAAGTTGAGCAGGGCGCTCTCCAGTTGGCCGGGGTCGACCAGCGCGTGGATCGAGGCGCTGGCGAGATCGGTCGAAATGGCAATCGATTCCGGCAGCGAGCGGCGAACCAGTTTGGACAGGCCGCCGATCAGCCGGCCGATGTCGACTGCCTGCGGTTCCAGCGGTTGCTGGCGCGAAAAGGTGAGCAGGCGGCGGATCAGTTGCACGCCGCGGCGGGCCGATTGCAGCGCCGGCTCAACGAATTCATTGACCTCGGCATCGTCCGGCCGGTGGTCCTGCAAGGCCGCCAGATTGCCGATGACGACGGTGAGCAGATTGTTGAAATCGTGGGCCAATCCGCCGGTCAACTGGCCAATTGCCTCCATTTTCTGGGCCTGCACCAGCGCCGCTTCCATGCGTTTTTGCTCGGTCGTCTCGTGGGAAAAAACGAAGAAGCCAAGCGTGTCGCCTTCGGGCAAGGTTTCCGGAACCAGCGTGCTGCGCGCAAAGACATTCTGGCCCTGGCGCTGCATCTGGTATTCGTAAGTGACCTGTTGGCCGCTCAGGGCTTTCCGGACGTTTTCACGAACCTGGCCATAAACATGGTCGCCGATCACGTCGCGCACGCCGCGGCCGGTGACCGAACCTTCCGGGTGACCGTACCAGTCGGAATAGCCCTTGTTGGCGTACTGATAAACCTCGTTGTGATCGACGTAGCCGATCAAAATCGGAATGGTGTCATTGATCAGGCGCAGGCGTTCTTCGCTGCGCCGCAAGGCGGCTGCGATACGGCTGTTTTCGCTATTGGCCCGGGTCAGGTTGGCGTTGGCGTTTTCGAGCTGGGCGGTACGGCGGCGGACGCGTTCATCAAGCTGGATGTTCTGGTGTTCGGTCAGGTTTTCGATGTAACGCTGTTCGGTGATGTCGGTGTACAGCGTGACAAAACCTTTGTTGGCCAGCGGTTCACCGCGTAGCAGCAGAACCTTCCCGTTCGGCCGCTGGCGCTCGGTAATGTGCGGTGCAAAGTTGGCGGCAGCCGCAACGCGTTCGGCAATCTGGGCTTCGTGATCACCTGGGCCGTATTCGCCACGCTCGGCGTTGTGGCGGATGAAGCGCTCGAAGGGGGTGCCGACCTGAGCCAACTCTTTCGGGAAATCGAGCAGTTTGAGAAAGGGCTCGTTCCACGCCACCAGGCACAAGTTGGCATCAAACACCGTCAGGCCCTGGTCGAGCAAGTCGAGCCCTGCCTGCAGCATTTCATGGCGCTGGGCGGTGTCGGGCGGCGAGGTATCGAGGAGGCATGTGAATAATTTTAGAGCACTCGGTTGATCGAAATGGGTCGTGTAACGATTCGTTACATTCGACCAATAGTTGTGCAAAAGTCTTTTGTCATCCTCACGATCAATAAAAAAAGCCCCGATACAGAGAACAGCACTTTTCAAGCATCGTGAGGAGACATTTGTGGCAAATCCGTATTCCGCCGGACTCGAACAGAACCCGGCCAATTATGTTCCGCTTTCCCCGCTCAGCTTTATCGAGCGCTCGGCTTTCGTCTATCCGAAGCGTATTTCGATCATTCAGGGTGCCCGCCAGTACACCTGGAAGGAAAGCTATGACCGTTGCCGTCAGCTGGCTTCCGCACTGATAAATCGCGGTATCGGCAAAGGCGACACCGTCGCCGTGATGCTGCCCAACACCGCGCCGATGTTCGAGTGCCATTTCGGCGTGCCGATGACCGGCGCCGTGCTCAATACGCTGAACACCCGTCTCGATGCTGAAGCCATCGCCTTCATGCTGCAACACGGCGAAGCGAAGGTGCTGATTACCGATCCCGAATTCACCGCCACGGTCAAAGCGGCGCTGGCACTGATCGACGGCCCGAAACCGCTGGTCATCGACATCATCGACCCGGAATTTACCGGCGGCGAAGCGCTCGGTGAAAAGGATTACGAGGCTTTCCTGAGCGAAGGCGAACCTGATTTTGCCTGGCAACTGCCGGAAAACGAGTGGGATGCCATCGCGCTGAATTACACCTCCGGCACCACCGGCAACCCGAAGGGCGTGGTCTATCACCATCGCGGCGCCTACCTGAATTCGGCCTCCAACATCATTTCCTGGGGCATGCCGCCGCACGCCGTGTATTTGTGGACGCTGCCGATGTTCCATTGCAACGGCTGGTGCTTCCCCTGGACGCTGGCGGCCAATGCCGGGACCAGCGTTTGCCTGCGCAAGGTCGATCCGGCGTTGATCTTCGGCGCCATCAAGGCGCACAAGGTCACCCACATGTGCGGCGCACCGATTGTGTACGGGATGATGATCAACGCCCCGGCGGTGCTGAAAGAAGGCATCGAGCATCAGGTCAACGGCCTGATCGCCGGCGCCGCACCCCCGGCCGCCATCATCGAAGGCGCCGAGCAGATGGGCTTCAATATCACCCATGTTTACGGGTTGACCGAAACCTACGGCCCGGCCGCAGTCTGCGCCAAGCATCCGGAATGGGACAAGCTGCCGATCGATCTGCGCGCTGCCCGCAACGGCCGGCAGGGCGTGCGTTATCACATGCAGGAAGCGATTGAAGTGCGCGATCCGGTGAGTTTGGAGCCGGTGCCCTGGGACGGTGAAACGATGGGCGAAATCATGTTCCGCGGCAATCTGGTGATGAAGGGTTACCTGAAGAATCCGAAGGCGACTGCGGAAGCTTTCGCCGGCGGCTGGTTCCATACCGGCGATCTGGCCGTCGTCCATAGCGATGGCTACGTCAAGATCAAGGATCGTTCCAAGGACATCATTATTTCCGGCGGCGAGAATATTTCCTCGCTGGAAGTCGAGGATGTGCTTTACCGCCACCCGTCAGTGATCGCCGCTGCGGTCGTCGCCAAGCCCGATGAAAAATGGGGTGAAGTGCCGGCTGCCTTCATTGAACTGAAGGACGGCGTACAGACAACCGAAGCCGAAATCATCGAGCATTGCCGTGCCCATCTGGCCCGTTTCAAGGTGCCGAAGCAGGTGGTTTTTGGTGAATTGCCCAAGACGTCGACCGGCAAGATCCAGAAATACGTCCTGCGTCAGCACGCCAACTCAGCGCTCGCCATCGAGTAATTGTTTGCCGTCATTCCCGCGCACCCCAAGGGCACTTCTTTCGGGGCGAAGGCGGGAATCCATGTTTTAGGACTGGATCCCGGGTCAAGCCCGGGATGACGAACTCCCTGGAAAGGAATTCCCCCATGAAAATTCTCGTCCCCGTCAAACGGGTAGTTGATTACAACGTCAAAGTCCGGGTCAAAGCCGACGGTAGCGGCATCGATCTCGCCAACGTCAAGATGAGCATGAACCCCTTTGACGAAATCGCCATCGAAGAAGCCGTTCGTCTGAAAGAAGCCGGCATCGCCACCGAAGTCATCGCCGTCTCCTGCGGCGTCACCGCCTGCCAGGAAACCCTGCGCACCGCCATGGCCATCGGCGCCGACCGCGGCATCCTGGTCGAAACCGACGTCGAACTGCAACCGCTGGCCGTCGCCAAGCTGCTGCAAGCCCTCTGCGCCAAGGAACAACCGCAACTCGTCATCTGCGGCAAACAAGCCATCGACGACGACGCCAACCAGACCGGCCAGATGCTCGCCGCCCTGCAAAACTGGCCGCAAGCCACCTTCGCCTCAAAAGTGCTGATCGCCAACGGCAAAGCCAGCGTTACTCGCGAAATCGACGGTGGCCTCGAAACCCTCGAAATCTCCTTGCCGGCCGTGGTCAGTACTGACCTCCGCCTCAACGAACCGCGCTACGCCACCCTGCCCAACATCATGAAAGCCAAGAAAAAGCCGCTCGACACCGTCAAGCCGGCCGACCTCGGCGTCGACGTCACGCCGCGCCTGACCACCCTCAAAGTCAGCGAGCCACCCAAGCGCTCCGCCGGCATCAAGGTCGCCGACGTCGCCGAACTGGTCAACAAACTCAAGAACGAAGCCAAGGTGATCTGATCATGACCATTCTCGTAATCGCCGAACACGACCAGCAAAGCCTCAAAGCCGCCACGCTGAACACCGTCACCGCCGCCCAGAAAATCGGTGGCGACATCCACGTCCTGGTCGCCGGCAGCAACTGCAATGCCGCTGCCGAGCAAGCCGCCACACTGCAAGGCGTGACCCTCGTCAAAGTCGCCGACGCCGCCCACTACCAAAGCCAGACCGCCGAGAACCTCACCGCGCTGGTCATCGCCCACGCCGCTGGCTACAGCCACATCCTCGCCCCGGCCACCACCTTCGGCAAAAATCTCTGCCCGCGTATCGCCGCCTTGCTCGACGTCGCCCAAATCTCCGAAATCACCGGCGTCGAATCCCCCGACACCTTCGTCCGCCCGATCTACGCCGGCAACGCGCTGGCTACCGTGCAGAGCGCCGACAAGGTCAAGGTCATCACCGTCCGCACCACCGCCTTTGATGCGGTCGACGCCGGAAATACGGCAAAAATCGAAGCCATCGCCGCTGCTGCCGATACCGCACAAAGCACGCTGACCCACCGCGAACTGACCAAGTCCGAACGGCCCGAACTCGGCGCCGCCAAGATCATCGTCTCCGGCGGTCGCGGTCTGGGCAGTGGCGAGAACTACCACACCCTGCTCGAACCGCTCGCCGACAAGCTCGGTGCTGCGCTCGGTGCCTCGCGTGCTGCGGTCGACGCCGGTTTTGTCCCGAATGACTACCAGGTCGGCCAGACCGGCAAGATCGTCGCGCCGCAGCTTTACCTCGCGGTCGGCATCTCCGGCGCCATCCAGCATCTGGCCGGGATGAAGGAATCCAAGGTCATTGTCGCGATCAACAAGGATCCGGATGCACCGATCTTCCAGGTGGCGGATTACGGGCTGGTCGGGGATCTGTTCGACGTGGTGCCGCAATTGGCCGCAGCCCTCTAATTAACGTCATTCCCGCACTGGCGGGAATCCACGCCCCCCGCCGAAGTGGGGGGTGACAACTGAAAGGAAAGTACATGAGCACCTATATCGCCCCGATTCGCGACATGCAGTTCATCCTCAACGAAGTGGCCGGCCTCGAAGAAGTCTGCGCCTTACCCGGCAACGAGGAGTGTTCGGTTGAACTGGTCGAATCCATCCTCGAAGAAGCTGCCAAGTTCGCCACTGGCGTGCTCGACCCGATCAACCGCGCTGGCGACAGTACCGGTTCGGTCTGCAAGGACGGCGTCGTCACCACCGCGCCCGGCTTCAAGGAAGCCTACAAACTGTTCGTTGAAACCGGCTGGAATTCCATGCCCTTCTCCCCGGAGTTTGGCGGTCAGGGAATGCCGGCGGTGGTTTCGATGGCAGTCAATGAAATGTGGAAGTCGGCCAATATGGCTTTCGGCCTGTGCCCGATGCTGACTGGCGGTGCCATCGAAGCCATCGCCCACCACGCTTCCGACGAACTGAAGCAAAAGTACCTGCACAAGATGGTCGAAGGCACCTGGTCTGGCACCATGAACCTGACCGAGCCGTCCGCCGGTTCCGATCTCGCTGCCATCTGCACCAAGGCCAAGGCCGTCGGTGATGGCAGTTATCTGGTCAGCGGCACCAAGATTTTCATCACCTGGGGCGAGAACGACTGTGCCGAGAACATCATTCACCTCGTGCTGGCCCGTCTGCCGGATGCGCCGCCGGGACTGAAGGGCATTTCGTTGTTCATCGTGCCGAAATTCCTGGTCAATGATGATGGCTCGCTCGGCGCCCGCAACGACCTGATCTGCGCTTCGATTGAACACAAGATGGGCATTCACGGCAGCCCGACGGCGGTGATGTCCTTCGGCGAGAACGCAGGCGCCATCGGCTATCTGGTCGGCGACGAGAACAAGGGCATCGGCTACATGTTCACGATGATGAACCACGCCCGGGTGAACGTCGGTCTGGAAGGCGTCGGCATTGCCGAACGTTCCTACCAGCACGCGCTGTGGTATGCCCGTGAGCGGGTTCAGGGCGCCCCGATTGGCGACAAGTCCGGCATCAAGAAGCCCATCCTGCATCACCCCGATGTCCGCCGCATGCTGATGGACATGAAGTCGCGCACCGAAGCCATGCGTACGCTGGCCTATTACGCCGCCGCCAACATCGACCGCGCCCATGCCGGCGATGCTGCTGCCCAGGCCCGCGTCGATCTGCTGACCCCGGTGGTCAAGGGCTGGAGCACCGAGCAGGGCGTCGAGCTGACCTCGACCGGCGTGCAGGTTTTCGGCGGCGTCGGTTTCATCGAAGAAACCGGTGCCTGCCAGTACTACCGCGATTCGCGCATCACCACCATTTACGAAGGCACGACCGGCATTCAGGCCAACGACCTGATCGGCCGCAAGCTGGCCCGCGAAAAGGTGCCGGGGGCGGCGATGAAGACGCTGATCGCCGAAATGACGGCCGATGCCGAATCTTTCGCGGGCAATGCCCAGTTGGCCGGCATTGCGGTCAACCTGAAAAATGGCATCAATTCCCTGTCGACCGCAGCAGAGTGGTTGCTGGCCAATTACGACAGCAAGCCGCAGGCTGCCGCAGCCGGTTCCGTGCCTTTCCTCAAGCTGACCGGTATCGTGGTCGGCGGCTGGCTGATGGCCAAGTCGGCAGCGATTGCCGTCAAGCACATCGCCGCCGGCACAACGGACGATTTCTATACCGCCAAGCTGGCTACCGCGACCTACTTCGCGGCGCACCAGTTGCCGTTCGCCGCTGCCTATTCTGCCGAAATCACTGGTGGTAGCGAGTCGGTATTCGCACTGCCGGAAAACCTCTTCTAAGAGTCTTCGATACGCGGCCCCCCCCGCCCCGCCCCCCCCCGGGCCCCCCCCCCCCCCAGCCCCCCGGAAGGGACCTATGCGCACTGATCGTGATGCAATGGAATACGATGTCGTGATCATCGGCGGCGGCCCGTCCGGGCTGTCGGCGGCGATCCGCATCAAGCAACTGGCCGAAGCCGCGGGCAAGGAAGTTTCCGTTTGCCTGCTGGAAAAAGGCTCGGAAATCGGCGCCCATATTCTCTCCGGCGCCGTGCTCGAACCGCACGCGCTGGCCGAGCTTTTCCCCGACTGGCAGGAACGCGGCGCGCCGCTCAACACGCCGGCCGGTGAAGACCGCCTGCTCTTCCTGACCGAAAGCGGCTCCTGGAAGCTGCCGACGCCGCCGCAGATGTCGAATCACGGCAACTACATCATCAGCCTGGGCAATCTTGCCCGCTGGCTGGGTGAGCAGGCCGAGGCGCTGGGCGTCGAGATCTACCCCGGCTTTGCCGCCGCCGAAGTGCTTTACCACGAGGATGGTTCGGTCAAGGGCGTCGCCACCGGCGATCTCGGTATCGGCAAGGATGGCGAGCAAACGCACAACTTCCAGCCGGGCATGGAACTGCACGCCCGCCAGACCATTTTCGCCGAAGGCTGCCGCGGCTCGCTGACCAAGCAATTGTTCAGCAAATTCGACTCTGCGCGACGGCATCGATCCGCAAACCTACGGCATCGGCATCAAGGAGCTGTGGGAAATCGACCCGGCCAAGCACCAGCCCGGGCTGATCGTGCATACCGTGGGCTGGCCGCTGGCCTCCGACACCTATGGCGGTTCCTTCCTCTATCACCTGGAAAACAATCTGGTCGCCGTGGGCGTCGTCGTCGGCCTCGACTACAAGAACCCGTGGCTGTCGCCCTACGAGGAATTCCAGCGCTACAAGACGCACCCGGCGATTCGCGGCTTCTTCGAAGGCGGCCGGCGCATTTCCTACGGCGCCCGCGCGCTGTCGGAAGGCGGCTTCCAGTCGATTCCCAAGCTGCATTTCCCCGGCGGCTTGCTGGTTGGCGATACCGCCGGCTTCCTCAATGTGCCCAAGATCAAGGGCACGCACATGGCGATGAAGTCCGGCATGGTCGCCGCCGAGGCGGTGTTTGCCCATCTCGGTCAGGAAAATGCCGGGGCGGAAGCAAGCGGCTATGGCGAGCAGATCAGGCAAAGCTGGCTGTGGGACGAGTTGCACACGGTGCGCAACATCCGCCCGGCCTTCAAGTGGGGCCTGTGGGGCGGTCTGGCCTACGGCGCCATCGACACCTTCCTGTTCAAGGGCAAGGCGCCGTGGACGCTGCATCACCACGACGACCACAGCCAACTGGGCAACAAGAACGATTACCCGAAGATCGACTACCCGAAACCGGACGGCAAGCTCAGCTTCGACCGCCTGTCCTCGGTCTTCCTCTCCAGCACCAACCACGAGGAAAACCAGCGCTGCCATCTGCAGCTGAAGGATGCCAGCGTTGCGATCAGCGTGAACTACGCCCAATACGGCGCGCCGGAAACCCGCTATTGCCCGGCCGGCGTCTATGAAATCGTCGGTGAGGAAGAGGGCAAGCCGCGGCTGCAGATCAACGGCCAGAACTGCCTGCACTGCAAGACCTGCGACATCAAGGATCCGACCCAGAACATCAACTGGACGGTGCCGGAAGGCGGCGGCGGGCCGAACTATCCAAATATGTAATCTGGACTGACGGGCGACTTCGATGGCCTGAAGCGACCCGGCAGCCAAACAATAAAAACAAAGAGAACAGCAATTTTTCGTTTTGATTTAACAGGTGTCTCAAGGAGGTTTTATGTCTAAAGACAGTATCCAGGTAAAAATTCGGGCTAATCCGAAATTTGCCGAACTGGTCGGCAAGCGCACGCGCTTCGCGATCATTCTTTCCCTCGTCGTGCTCGTGCCTTACTACAGCTTCATGTTTCTTGTTTCGACGCAGCCGCAGTTTTTTGCGACCAAGCTGGCTGAAGGCGGCATCGTGACCATCGGCTGGCCGATCGCTGCGTTGATCATCATCGGCGGCTGGTTGCTGACGGGTGTCTATGTCAGCCGCGCCAATGGCGAGTTCGACCGCCTTACTGCAGAAGTACTCAAGGAGGCCGGTAAATGAAACGTTCCTTTTTCGCACTGATTGCCGGCACGCTGTTGGCCGCATCGTTCACCGTTTTTGCCGCTGGTGGCGCTATTGAAGGCGTCGAAAAACAGCCCATCAATGTCAGCGCCATCGCGATGTTCATGATCTTCGTCGTCGCCACCCTGGGTATCACCAAGTGGGCAGCCGGCAAGACCAAGACCACGGCCGATTTCTACACGGCTGGCGGCGGTATTACCGGTTTCCAGAACGGCCTGGCAATCGCTGGTGACTACATGTCGGCGGCAACGCTGCTCGGTATCACCTCGATGGTCTATTTCAAGGGCTACGATGGCTTCGTCTATGCTGTCTGCTTCTTCATCGGCTGGCCGATCATCCTGTTCCTGATTGCCGAACGGCTGCGCAATCTCGGAAAATTCACCTTTGCCGACATCGCCTCCTATCGTCTCGATCAAAATCGTATCCGCACCTTCGCGGCCATCGGTTCGCTGACTGTCGTCTGCTTCTACCTGATCGTGCAGATGGTCGGTGCTGGCCAGTTGATCCAGTTGCTGTTCGGTCTGGAATACAACTACGCGGTGGTTTGTGTCGGTATCCTGATGATGGTCTATGTCACCTTCGGCGGCATGACCGCTACGACCTGGGTGCAGATCATCAAGGCCTGCTTGCTGCTCGGTGGCGGTATCACGCTGATGCTGATGACCTTGTCGCAATTCGGCTGGTCGCTCGACAATCTCTTCAGCAAGGCCATCGAGTCGCACAAGCTGGGCGAAAAGATGATGGCCCCGGGTTCGCTGATGGCTGATCCGATCTCAGCCTTCTCGCTGTCGCTGGGTCTGCTTTTCGGTACCGCCGGCCTGCCGCACATCATGATGCGCTTCTTCACCGTGCCGAACGCCAAGGAAGCCCGCAAGTCGGTGTTCTACGCCACCGGTTTCATTGGTTTGTTCTTCCTCGTCACCATCGTTCTCGGCGCTGCTGCGATCTCCATCGTCGGCACCAACCCGGCCTACTTCGAAGGTGGCATTGTCGGCGGCAAGATCATCGGTGGCGGCAATATGCCCGTCATGCACCTGGCCAAAGCCGTCGGCGGCGACATCTTCCTCGGCTTCCTGTCGGCTGTTGCCTTTGCCACCATTCTGGCCGTGGTTTCCGGTCTGGCGCTGGCTGGTGCTTCTGCCATCTCGCATGACCTGTACGCTCGCGTCATCAAGAAGGGCACGGCAACCAGCGAACAGGAAATGAGGGTCACCCGCTTTGCTTCCGTCGGTCTTGGCATTACTGCCATCCTGCTCGGCATTGCCTTCAAGGATCAGAACGTGTTGTTCCTCGTCGCGCTCGCCTTCGGTGTTGCCTCGTCGGTCAACTTCCCGGTCCTCATTCTGTCAATGTACTGGAAAGGTCTGACCACCCGTGGCGCGCTGTGGGGCGGTATTGCCGGTCTGGTGTCCTCGGTTGGTCTGGTGATCCTGTCGCCGACCGTCTGGGTCAAGATTTTCGGCAATCCGGCTGCCATCTTCCCGTACGACCACCCGGCTATCGTTTCGATGACGCTGGCCTTCTTCGTCACCTGGCTGCTTTCGGTGACCGACAAGAGCGCCCGTGCGGACAACGAAAAAGCGGCCTACGAAGAGCAGTACATCCGCGCCCAGACCGGGCTCGGTTCTGCCGGCGCGCACGCGCACTAAACCTGTTCTGCGGGAGAGATAGCGGGAGAACAGCACCCCTTGTCTCATTCCTCCAGGGGCCTTCGGGCCCCTTTTTTTGTCCACTGGTTTGATCGGGGCGCTCTGCGAAACGCCCTCGCTGACTGATCTCAATCAGCTTTGGCTTGCGATTTCTCGATTGCTGCCAGCAACTTCAAAGCCCGTTCCCGGTTTTTTTCTTTGGCTGCGGCGCGCTCGGCGACATTGGCCGCATCGGCAAGGGAGGCTTTGATCAGCGCCTGATGCGGCGTCAGTCCGTCCATTGCGGCATCGAGCATGCGTTCGGTTTGTGTATCGAGGTCGTTTTTCGACATTGAGATCTCCATGGGGGGCGGGGTTGTTTGGGCTATTTTAAAGGCGAAAGCTTGGCGTGGCCTCTTCCCGTCAGGCTTGCCTGGGTGAGTACATAACTTGGCTCGGCAAAAAAAAGCCCGCTCGAGGCGGGCTAAATCCATTTCTTGGAGGAGATGGAGGAGACAGCCCCAATTATGCACTTAAATATTGTGCACCGCAACAAAACTAATGTATCGAATTGTTACGACTCAGCGCTATCGAGGCTATAGGGGCTTCCAATGTCGTTTCGATTGGGCCACTCGATTGTTTCCCGCAAAATGCACAACATAAAATGCAAAAGGCCCCGCGAAATTCGCGGGGCCTTTTTTTGGGGTGTAGCAGGTATTACTTGGCTTTGGTCACAGCAGCGATGTTGGCTTGTGCTTTTTCAGCAAACTGCTTGGCGACCGAGTTCATGTTGCCGAAAGCGGAGTTCGCGGCAGCAATGGCGCTCTGGATTGCGGCAACAGCGCTTTCCGAACCAGCCGGGGCAGACTTGGTGAACATCTCGGTCATGCCGGTCATGGATTTCTGGAAGTCGGCGAACTGAGCCTGAACTGCCTTGGCGAGTTCTTGCTGGGTTTCGCTGGTGATTTCATAGACCGAACGCGAGTAGGCAACAGCCTTTTCGACAGCCGGTTTGGCCAGGGCGGATTGAGCGGCGATAGCAGCTTGCGGGTCCTTGGCTTCGAGCACGCTCTTGACGTTGGAAACGCCTTCTTCCAGAGCTGAACGGGCGGTGTTCAGGTTCAGGGCAGCGATGCGCTCGGCAGATGCGAGGGCGGTGTTGGCAACTGACAACAGGGAGTCAACGGTGGCTTTGTTGGCGGCAGCGAATTGTTCGGTATTGATCGACATTGTGTATCTCCGGTATAGGGTTTTCGTTTAGTTCGGAAATGAGTATAGCGCACATATTAGAATTATTGTGCACTGCAGCAATTTTAATTTAATAAAAGTTTTAGCGAGGATTGTGACTTGACTATTGCTGGCGCGAGAGGGCAGTTCGAGGGCTCAGGTTGGCAGTGTCGGTTTTCCTGTTCGCAATAGTTTGTCAGAGATCCTGAGGCGCCGCCCCGCAGGCTGCGCTAACCCAACTTAGCCAGCTTACCGCTGGCCGGCTCGATGCGCGGCAGCACAAATGGCATCGCCGATCACTTGACTCAGTGCAACGGGAAAGTCGTGGCCCATGCCGTCGATGATGCGGAATTCGGCATTCGGGATGTTGCGGGCGACATCCTCCCCGCAGGCAACCTGGATCAGTTGATCGGCCGCGCCGTGCAAGACAACGCTGGGGGCCGTGATGGTCTGCAACAGCGAGCGGCGATCACCATTGGCGATCAGGGCGGCGAGTTGGCGAGCGACGCCGCGCGGGTCGAAGTTGCGTTCGTATTCGTCGGCAAACAGTTGTTGCAAGCGGCCTCGGTCCGTCGGGTAGGCCGGGCTTTCCAGGGTTTCGTAGCGGGCGATGCTGTCGGCGACGATACTCTCCTGGTCACGCTGGCGCGGCAGGGGGGCGAACAAGGCTGTGGCGGCGGCAGGTGTGGGCGCTGGCAAGGCCGGGTTGCCGCTGCTCGACATGATGCTGGTCAGCGAAAGGACGCGTTCCGGGTAGTTGGCGGCGGCCAGTTGGGCAATGGCGCCGCCCATCGAGGCGCCAGCGACGTGCGCCTGCTGGATGCCGAGCGCGTCGAGCAGTCCGATGCTGTCGGCGACCAGGTCGTCCAGCGTGTAGGGCAGGGAAACGGGTTGGCCGTTTTGCAAGGCGCGGAGATCCGGCACCGGCGCATCGCTGAAATGGGTCGATAGCCCGCAGTCGCGGTTGTCGAAGCGGATAACCCGATAACCGCAGGCCACCAGCAGGTCGCAGAGTTCAAGGTTCCAGCGCGTCAGGTGGCCGCCGAGACCCATGATGAGCAGGATGGCAGGGTCGGCTTCGCGGCCGAAGCTTTCGTATTCGAGCTCGATCTTGTTGGCGAGGATGGCTGTCATGCGTGGCTCGGTTGCGGTGGTGATACCCGTTTGCTGGTCACCGCCGGGTGGCGATATATTTATTCATGTTTTTACGAGTTGACCGCAGGACCCGTCGTTGCTTCCAGGGGCGTCACATTGCACTCGTCCGTGACAAACGCCGCCGGCTCGAATAGCGAACGGATGATGACTTTGCGGATCGACGGCGTGTCTGGAATCGCATAAAGCACATCGGTCATCATTTCTTCAAAGATGCCACGCAGGCTGCGCGCCCCGGCCTTGTACTCAATGGCGAGTTCGGCGATCTGGCGGAAGACGGTCGGTTCGATGTGCAATTGGACGTTATCGGCCCGCAGCATCGAAGCGAACTGTTTGTAAATGGCGTTGCGCGGCTCGGTCATGATGCGGATCAGCATTTCCTGCGAGAGGTCGTTGAGCCGGGTGACGATGGGCAGGCGGCCGGCGAATTCGGGGATCAAGCCGAATTCCAGCAGGTCGGTCGGTTTGACCCGGGCGTTGAGGCGTTCGAGGATTTTCTGGTCGTCGCCGCCCGAGGTCGAGATGAAGCCGAAGGTGTGGGTTTTGGTCAGGATCTTGTCGAGCCCGACAAAGGCGCCGCCGCAGATGAACAAAATATGGGTCGTATCGATGTGGCGGCCGTCGTTGAGCCGCACCGGCGCGCCTTCCATGATCTTGAGCAGGGCGTGCTGGACGCTCTCGCCGGAAGTGGCGCGGGCCTCGCCGCCCATCGGTTTCAGCTTGTCGACTTCATCGACGAAGACAATGCCGCGCTGGGCGACGGCGAGGTCGTCATTGGCGCGGTCGAGCAGGCGGTGCAGGATGGCCTCGATCTCTTCGCTGACAAACTGGGTCTGGGCCAGCGAAGTCGCATCGGCGGTGACAAAGGGCACATCAAGGATACGGGCCAGCGTTTCGCAGAGCAGGGTTTTGCCGGTGCCGGTCGGGCCGATCAGCAGGACGTTGCTTTTGGTCACTTCAACGGCGTCGACCGCAACCGTGGCCATTTTGCGGTAGTGCGAATAAATGGCTACCGCCAGCGTGCGCTTCGCCTCTTCCTGGCCGATGACGTGTTCGTTAAGCTGGCGAACAATGTCGCTGGGTTTGAGGAGGGCGGGCATCAGAGCGTCCTGAGTAAGCAGAATGCCCTGATGCTAGTCCCCTTTCGGGGTGCCGGTAAAGGCGCTTAGCCCTTTTCGGGCAGCACGATATTGACTTCCAGCACTTCGTAGTTGCCCTGCTTTTCCAGCGAAACGCGGATGTCGTCGGTGTTGACCTTGACGTACTTCGAGATCACGGCAATCAGTTCGCGTTGCAGGTCAGGCAGGAAGTTGGCGCTGCTGCCGCCGCCATCGCGTTCGTGGGCGATGATCAGTTGCAGGCGTTCCTTGGCCAGATGGGCGGTTTTCGGCTTGTTGCCGAAGATCAGGGAAAACAGTGACATTTCACTTGCCTCCGAACAGGCGTTTCAGCAGGCCCGGTTTGACGTAATCGACGAAGCGCAGCGGTTTTTCTTCGCCGAGGAAGCGACCGACCACGTCCTGATAGGCCAGGGAAACGTCCGACTCTTTTTGGTGAATGACCGGCGCGCCCTGGTTGGAAGCCTGCAGCACATCTTCCGATTCCGGAATGACGCCGATGATCGGCACCCGCAGGATTTCCTGGATGTCCTTGTAGGAGAGCATTTCGCCGGCTTCAACGCGGGTCGGGTTGTAGCGGGTGATCAGCAGGTGTTCCTTGACCGGCTCGCGGCCTTCGATGGCGCGGCGCGACTTGGCTTGCAGAATGCCGAGGATGCGGTCGGAGTCGCGTACCGAGGAAACTTCCGGGTTGGTGACGACAATCGCTTCGTCAGCAAAGGTCAGCGCCATCACGGCGCCGGATTCGATGCCGGCCGGGGAATCGCAAATGATGTAATCGAAGCCCTGATGTTCGAGTTCCTTGAGAACCTTTTCAACGCCTTCTTCGGTCAGCGCGTCCTTGTCACGGGTTTGCGAGGCGGGCAGCACGTAGAGGTTGTCGCAGTGCTTGTCCTTGATCAGGCCCTGGGTCAGGGTCGCTTCGCCGTTGATGACGTTGATCAGGTCATAAACGACGCGGCGTTCGCAGCCCATGATCAGGTCGAGGTTGCGCAGGCCGACGTCGAAGTCGATCACAGCGGTTTTGAAACCGCGCTGGGCGAGGCCGGTGGAGAAGCTGGCGCTGGTGGTGGTCTTGCCGACGCCGCCTTTGCCTGAAGTTACAACAACGATTCTGGTCACGATGATTTCTCTTTGGGTAAGTTAGGAAAAAGGGTCGCGTCGGGGTGCGCGATTAACGGAGGGCCAGCGGCGCAACGGTCAGGCGATGGTCGCCGTTGTCCTCAAGCAGGCTGATGGTGGTGGGCTGGCGAGCCAGTTCAGCCGGCACGCCCGCCTCGAAAGTGCGGTACAGGCCGGCGACGGAAACCAGTTCGGCTTCCATGCAGGTCGTGAAAATACGCGCCGTCTTGTCGCCGCTGGCGCCGGCCAGGGCGCGGCCGCGCAGTGGGGCGTAAATGTGGATGTTGCCGTCGGCAATCACCTCGGCACCGGCGCTGATCATGGCGGTGACGATCAGGTCGCTGCCCCGGGCATAAAACTGCTGGCCGGAACGCAATGGCTTGTCGAGCGTCACGGTGCGGGTTGCGGCTTGCGGGGCGGCGGGTGGCGCTGCTTGTTGCGCTGGCGCCGGGGGAATTTCGGGGGCGCTAGGCTGAATGGGGACCGGGTCGGGCGTTGCTTCGGATTTGGGGCGCGAACGGCCCAATGCATCGGCGCTGACTGCGGGCAGGCCAGCGTCGGCCGCAGCAATCGCCAGCGCCTCCGGCAGCCCGCGCGTTGCAATGGCATTGAGGCCGGAACCGCGCAGCAATTTGACGATGCTGACCCAGTCGACCGTTGCCGGCAGGGCTTCGGCATTGCTGAAGTCGAGTACCGAGAGTTCGTTCTCGAAAAAATCCGGGCTGTTGCCGGTCAACTCGGCCAGCGCCGCGTGCAGCGTGGCGGGGTCGGTGGCGCGGAGTTGCGTCTGAATGATCTTGAGCGTCGTGCCCTTGAACTGTATGGGTGAGTCTTTTGCCATGCCTGCTGCGAGTGTTGCTAAAGGACCAGTGATTATCCCATAGGCGGGCCGCAGAAATGAAAACTGGCTTTTTTTGCCGTTGACCGCAGACGGGTTGGTGTATGAGCAAGGCGATAGGGTTTAATATTCTGCCAGATAGATCAAAAGTACTAATTAAGATATTCATTTCGGGGGTGGGCATGTTTTGGGGAAATGCAAAGGAATTGGCGGCAGTAAATCAGGCCTTGCTTGAATCGCAAGGGCGTGAACGCTCATTGCAGCAGGAGCTCAATGCGCTGAGAACGGCATTGGAGGCCGAAAAGAATTTATCTGTCCAGAAAGACAGGGAGTGTCAAACGCTGAAGTCGGTCTTGGTCCATTTGGGCCAGTTCAGTGAAACGCTGGCGGGCTCGCAGCAGAGTCTCGGCCAGATGGCCAATATGCTGAAGCTTGAGCGAAACCAGGCGATTGAAGCGACCGAAGTATCGATTACCAGTGGCCAGACCACGACCGAGATTGCCGCCAATTTGCATCGCCTGGCCGAAGATTCCGCGGTCACCGCGAAAGAGGTGGAAACCCTTGCCCAGCAGGCTGATCAGATCAGTGCGATTGTTCAGTTGATTCATGAAATTGCCGACCAGACGAATCTGCTGGCCCTGAATGCTGCGATCGAAGCGGCGCGTGCCGGTGAATCCGGGCGGGGCTTCGCGGTCGTGGCGGATGAGGTCCGGAAACTGGCCGAGCGGACGGCGAAAGCGACCAAGGAGATCGAAACGCTGGTCGCCAACATTCTCCAGAATTCGACGACGGCCAAGCAGGCGATGGATGTTCTGTCTTCCAGCGCCGACGAGTACAGTCAGCGCGGCACAAAAGCGACGGCAGACATGCAGCAGTTGATGCAGTTGTCGCGCAAGATGGAGGGCGTCATCGCCGGTAGCGCCTTGAAGAGCTTCGTTGAGCTCGCCAAAGTCGATCATCTGGTTTTCAAGTTCAAAATTTATATGGGCATTTTTGGCCTGGCCGAAGCCAATCCGGCCGGCGTCGCCTCCCACACCGCCTGTCGTCTCGGGCAGTGGTATTACGACGGCGAAGGCAAGGATTGCTACAGCCGGATGGCGGGTTATCGGGAAATTGAGGCGCCGCACATTCAGGTGCATAAAAACGGGATTGCTGCGCTTGAAGCCAATGTGCGCGGCGACCTGGAGGGCATGCTCGCCGCCGTCGAATCGATGGAGCGCGGCAGTATGGGGGTGATTGATAACCTGCAGCGGATGGCGGATCAGGCAGTGAGTGATTCTGCCCTGCTTTGTCAGCACTGAGCGGCGCGGGGCTTCAAGGAGTCTCGGTAGGCGTGTTGGCGCACCTCTGAATTTGGCGGTTTTTTGGCGTTGACCGCAGCAATGCCGGGGCTATGGTCAAAAACGCCCTGACTGCCGCCAACCCCGCTCAACGGGTAGGGCTTTAACCCAATGCTCCATTCGCTTCTTCGCGAGAACGAAGCATTGGAAATCAGCGCCGCGCTAGCGAATGGCGCGCAACAACGCATTCCGTAAGTGGGCGCAATGCAGACGATCCTGGTTGTTCCACGGGCGGCAGGTGTTCGACTTCACTTCGACCCAGCGTTCAAATGAATGCCGTGGGGCCAGCGTCGGGACTTGGGTGTTTTCGGCGCGCGGTTTGTCCGGGTTGCCGGCCCAGGTGACTTGGCGCGGCTCTTCGACCCGGAACCAGTAAAGCCGCAGCTTCTGGCTGGCCAGGCTGCTCTGGCGAACGTTATCGACTTTGATTGCCGCCAGCCCGGCCAAGGGCGTCAGGATGGCGGTGAGCGCCGGGTGTTGTACGGCGGGGTCGTCCACCATGATTACCACTTCGCTTTGTTGCTGGAACCATTGATCGAGGCGGGAGACCGCGTCGGCTTCCGGCGCTTGGCCGCAGGCAACGTATTCATCGCCGCTGGCGATCGCCAGGCCGTCGGCATCCATCAACTCAAGCAGGCGATCGGCCTGACTGATCAGGCTTTCCAGCGGGTTGTCCTGACTTTTCAGGTTTTGCAGGATGCTTTCGATCCGTCGGCTCAGGGAGTCGATCAGCTGCATCCGTTGCTGGGCAAGGAAAATGCCGAGGCCCATGGCGTAGGATTTGGCCAGGCTGGCGCAGAGCTGGCAGGACTGGGGGTCGAGTACCCGCGGGCTGGGGTGGTGGCAGGTGACCAGCCCCCAAAGCTGCCCGCCGATCTTGATGGGCAACGAGAAAGAGGCCTCGACACCCATGTTTTCAAGATATTTGAGATGCACCGGCGAAACGCTGCGCAATAGCGAGTGGGTCAGGTCCGGTGTGCCTTCGCCGATGATCGGTGAGATTGGGGCATGAATATCCGGAATGCCGCGCCACGGGTTGATCAGATAGAGCCGGCGGGCAATCGCCGGAATGTCGCTGGCCGGAAAGCGCAGCCCGAGATAGCTGCCGAGACCCGGCGCAGCGCGTTCGGCAATCACTTCGCCGCTGAAGTCTTCGTGAAAACGATAGAGCACGACCCGCGCCAGTCCGCTCGCTTCCTGAATCCCGGCAATCAGCGCCTGGCTGTATGCGGCCAGTTGCTCGTTGTCGCGGGGCGTGTCGAACAGCGGTAATTGCAGCCGGTGCTCGGGTAGCGGTGGGGCCTGGCGGGAGGGGAGCAGTTCGACAATGACCTGCTCGGCCGAACCGATCAACCAGCCATCCAGACAGCCCGCCGCATTTGAAAAGATGCGCGGGAGCAGGCGATGAACCTCGGTTTTGCCGGTCTTCAGCCAACTGGCCACCACCTCGGCCAGCCAGGGCAGTGTTTCCTCCGGGCTGCTATCGAGCAGACATTCGGCAGCGATGCCGGTGAACGCTGCAAAATTGCTGCTGATATGGCTGATGCGCAGCCCGTTCAGGTCGAGGATGAGCAGGGCGCCGTAGTTTTGTATGGCGCCCGAGAGGTGGAGTTTCTCCGCTTCACAGCCAGCGGTCAGGGTGGCGAGATCAAGTTTCAGATTCATGCGTTTGCCCGGTGATTGCCGCCCATCAAGGCGGCAAATTTCCCGGGGTAAAGCGGGTAGTGAAAATGGTTGCCCTGAGCGTATTCGCAGCCCAGCGTGATCAGCGCCTCGGCATGGCTTTCGCGCTCGACGCCTTCGGCCACCACTTTCAGCCCGAGGGCGTGGGCCAGGTTGATGATGGCGGTCGTGATGGCGCGGTCGTCGGGGTCGGTGTCCACGTTGTCGACAAAACTCTTGTCAACTTTCAGCTCGGAGAGCGGCAGGCGTTTCAGGTAAGACAGCGAGGAATAGCCGGTGCCGAAATCATCGATGCTGATCGATAGCCCGATCCGGGTCAGTTGGTCGAGCATCTGGTGTGATATTTCAATATCCTGCATCAAGGTGCTTTCGGTAATTTCCAGACAGAGCAGGTGCGCCGGGACGCCGCTGGTGCTGATCTGCGCGGCAAGTTGGCGGGCAAATTCAGTATTGCGTAACTGGTGACTGGAGACATTGATCGAGATCGGACAAAGCTCAAGTCCCTCGTTGTACCAACCGCGCATTTGGTCGAGCACGATTTTTATCGTCGCATCGCCGACCGCGTTGATCAGGCCGCAATGTTCGGCGATCGGAATGAACTGGGTCGGCGAGACCGGGCCCAGGCTGGGGTCGTCCCAGCGCAGCAGTGCTTCGGCCCCGATCAGGCGCTGGCTGCCCAACTCGATCTTGGGTTGATAGACCACCGTAAAGTGGCCGGCATCCAGGGCCAGGCGCAAGCCGCTTTCGATGGTCATGCGCTGCAGCGCAATCACTTTCATTTCATCGGCAAAGAACTGGTACTGATTCTTGCCGCGCTCCTTGGCCCGGTACATGGCGGTATCGGCATTTTTCAGCAGGCTGGTGCTGTCCTGGCCGTCGTCCGGATAAATCGAGATGCCGATGCTGGCGGACACAAACAGGCTGCGTTCGCGAATCGGGAATGAAGCCGAGATGAAATCGACGATGCGGCTGGCAATGTTGCGAATCTGCTCGATATCGATATCGACATCGACCAGCAGGGCGACAAACTCGTCGCCCCCCAGCCGGGCCAGCGTATCGGCATCGCGCACGCAGGCTTTCAGGCGGAGCGAAGCTTCCTTCAGCATCAGATCGCCGACGTCGTGACCGAGGCTGTCATTGATGTTTTTGAAATTGTCGAGATCGATGAAGAGCAGGGCCAGCTTGTGATTCGTCCGCGCCGCCTGGGTAATGCCGTGCTTGAGGCGGTCGGTCAGCAGCGTCCGGTTAGGCAGCCCGGTCAGTTCGTCATGGGTCGCCATGAACTCGATGCGGTGCTGGGTGGTTTTGATCGCGCTGATGTCGCTGAACATGGCGACATAGATTATGAATCTTGCCGTCATTGCTCGGCACGGCGTTGATGGTCAGCCACTCCGGATAGGTTTCCCCGTTCTTGCGCTTGTTGAATATCTCGCCTTGCCAGAAACCCGATTGATTCAGCGAATGCCAGAGTGCGTCATAGAAGGGCTTTTCGTGACGCCCGGATTTCAGCAGGCGCGGGGTCTGGCCGATCGCTTCCTCCGGTGAATAGCCGGTAATCCGGGTAAATGCCGGGTTGACCGTAATGATCTGACCGTTGGCATTGCTCACCATGATCGCCTCGCCCGCCCCCTCGAAAACCGCTGCGGCGAGGCGCAGTTGTTCTTCTGCCTTTTGTTTGTGGGTAACGTCGACGGCCTGCGTGCAGATGAAATTCACTGTTCCGTCGGCGGCAAAAATCGGAAAGCTGCTCGCTTGCAGGAAGCGCTTGCCGCTCGCAGTGGTGAATTCGAGCAGCTTATCCTGGCTCCCCAGGCTGCTCATCACCGCCAAATCGCATTCACGCAACATCCGGGCAATCTCGGCCGGCATCAGTTGGGCGTCCGTTTTTCCATTGCTGGTTTCGGCATCAAGACCGAAAACCGCACACCAGCGCGGGTTGGCAAAGTGGTAGCGGCCGGCCGTATCTTTCAGGCAAACCAGCGATGGCGAGTGGGCCATGATGGCGAGCAGCTCTTCGCGGCTCTGCTGCAGGCGCGCCTCGACCCGCGCCAGCTGGCTGTGGTCGATAACCACAAACACGACACTTTGCGCGTTGCCGGCGATGTTCAGGGTCGGGGTGATGAAGACCTGCCAGTGACTGTCGCCCCGGTTGATCGCGTAGGCTTCCTTGCGCTGCTCATTGAGCGACTTGGCCATGCGCTGCGACAAATCGTCGAAGTGTTCAGGCAGGCGAAGCCGGGTCAGGTGTTGGCCGCTGATTCCGGCTGGCAGGTCGAAATGCCGGCTGGCCGAGCTATTGACCCGTTTGACGAAAAGATCGGCATCGAAAACGATGACCGGAAAATCGAGCGTGTTGTAAACGCTCTCAAAATCAGCGTTGACCGCAGCAAGCTCGGCTGATTTCACCATGCTTTCATCGTTGACCGCGACCAGCTCTTCATTGGAAGCCTGCAACTCCTCATTGGCCGCTTCAAGCTCTTCATTTGCCGCTTGCAGTTCCTCATTCGCCGCCTGGACTTCCTCGTTGAGTGCCTGCATCTCCTCGCTGGTCGCGGCCATTTCCTCGATCAGCGCCTGCAGGTGTTCGCGGGTGGCGGCCAGTTCGTTGCTTTCTGCCGGCTCGCTGGTTTCGGCTTCCTTTTGCGCCGAAACCTGATCGAAGACGACGAGAAAGCTCTCCGAACCGCCCTCGTCGCCACGCACCGGATGCACGGTCATTTGCCAGGTGGCGCCACGGGCTTTGGCCAGTTTCTTGCGCCGGCTCTTGGCTGCCTTGTTGCTGCGGCGGGCACGATTGAGCGTGGTTGCCAGTTCACCGCGAAACTCCGGGGTGATGATCTGGGCCAGATTCATCTGCGGGCTGCCCTGAGGCAGATCAATGAACGGGGTGATCTCGCCGCGGGAGTAAAGAATGTTGAAACCGTGATCGATCAGCACCGTCCGGCTTGCATAGCATTGGCCGACGGCTTCGAGAAACTGGCGCTCCATCGGTGGTGCCGCTTTATGCGGGCCGCGAGCGCCGCCCTTGGCCAGGGTGCCGCGGATGACCTGCGCAATATCGACCCGGCGCTCGGCGTTGCGTCGCTTGAACAGGCGATTTCGCCGATCCAGCGGGCTGAATAACTCATCGTGGTGGTTGGCGTTTTCGGAGCGGCCAAGGAAAAGCATGCCGTCTTCACGCAAGCCAAAGTGCAGGGTGGCCAGCGCCCGCGCCTGCAGTTCGGTATTGAAATAGATCAGGACGTTGCGGCAGGTCACAATATCAAGCCGCAGGAAAGGTGGGTCGGCCACCAGGTTTTGCCGGGCAAAGGTGATGCATTCGCGCAAGTTGCGTGCTACTTGCATGCCGCCATCAACGGGCGTGAAGTAGCGCGACGCCAGTTCGGGCTGCATCTCGGCCAGTGCCGCCAGCGGGTACACCGCGCGCCGGGCAACGGCGAGGGCAATTTCGTCGATGTCCGTCGCAAAAATCTGCAACATCCGTTTGGACAGGCGTGGCCCCAAGGCTTCGGCGAAGAGGATGGCAATCGAGTAAACCTCCTCGCCGGTAGCGCAACCCACCACCCAGACGCGGCATTCTTCGCCCTCCGGCTTTTTAGCCACCAAGTCGTTGATGCGGGTGGCGAGGGCATGAAAGGCTTCGCGATCACGGAAGAATTCGGTCACCGAAATCAGCGTTTCGCGGGCCAGCGCATCCAGTTCTTCGGGGTGCCGCTCGCAATAGCTGACGTATTCCGGCGGGTTGAAACAGTCGGTCGCAGCGAAGCGTCGTTGCAGGCGGCGCAGCACCGTGGATATTTTGTAGCCGGAGAAATCGATCCGCGTCCGTTCGGTCACCATTTCAAAAATGCGCGCCAGATCGGGTGGGCGTTCCTCCCAATTGTCGAGCTTGGGAAGAGCGCCGGAAAACTGAACGATCCGCTCAAGCTCCGGGCCGATCTCGGTCGGGTCAAGCACCCGATCAACCACGCCCGCTTCGATCGCCGCCTGTGGCATGCCCTCGTATTTTGCCGAGGCGGGGTTTTGTGCGATGCCGATGCCACCCGCCGCCTTGATGGCACGCAGGCCGCTGGTGCCGTCGGAGCCAGTGCCGGAAAGCACGATACCGATGGCGTGTTCCCCGAAGTTTTCGGCCAGCGACTGAAAGAGCAGATTGATCGATGGCTTGGGGGATATTTCCGGCGAGGTCGCCACCAGCGAAAAACGGCCGTCGCGCAGCGTTAAATTCTGGCCGGGCGGGATGATGTAAATATGATCCGGTTGCGGTGAAAGGGTCGTTGCCGCTTCGCAGACCGGTAACTCGGCTTCCCGGCCGAGAATTTCCGCCATCAGGCTGCGATGGTTGGGGGACATGTGCTGCGCGATGATGTAAACGCAGCCGCTTTTAAGGGGCAGATGCGCGACGCAGTGGGTCAGTGCCTCCAGCCCGCCGGCCGAGGCGCCGAGCCCGACCCAGAAGTTGGGCGAGGCGGGCTCATTTGCGGTGCCGGCTGGTGTTTCTTCATCAATATTGTCCATATTGACACTCCCTTATCGTTTTACCGGTCACAGATTGGGTGCTGAGCTGTGTGCAGCTTACATCGTCAGTCGCGCCACGAAAGGGTGGGTTTACCCAGACTTTTCACGCCTGGCCGGGCTGGCGACAAACAGGAAGAGATCGGCCAGGTTGCGTGCCCCCAGTTTGTGCATGGCCTTGGCGCGATGTTGTTCGACGGTCTTGATGCTGATGTCAAGCTGGCTGGCGACGCGCTTGTTCGGCAGGCCGGCCAGAATGCCATCGAGCACTTCGCGCTCGCGGGGTGTCAGGTCGGCCAGCCGCGTATCGACATTCAACTGCTTGTGCGCCTCCAGCTTGCGTTCCTGGCACAGCGCGATGGCTTTTTCCACCCGCTCAAGCAGGACTTGCTCGTTGAAAGGCTTTTGCATGAAATCGACCGCACCCTTGCGCATGGCCTCGACCGCCAGCGGGATGTCGCCGTGTCCTGAAATGAAGATGATCGGCAGATGCGGCGCCTTGTCCTTGAGTATTTCCTGAAGCACGGTGCCGCTGATGCCCGGCATCCGGACATCCAGAATCAGGCATTCGCAGTGGGGCAAGGTCGGCGAATCGAGAAAACTTCGGCAATCGGCGAAAGCGGTGCATTGCAGCCCGAGCATGTCGAGCAACAGGCAGATCGATTCGCGAACCATCGCGTCGTCATCAATGACGCAGACCAGCGAACGGGTTTCAGTCAGCATGGGATTCTTCCGGCAGGATGGGCAGCGTGAAACAGAAAGTGGTTCCGCCGTTCGGGTTCGGCAGGGTCCAGATATGGCCACGGTGATTTTCGATAATTGAGCGGCAGATTGAAAGACCCATGCCCAAGCCATCCTCCTTGCTCGAGTAGAAGGTCTCCCAATGGCCGTTTTGCATGGTTTCCGGCAGGCCGCAGCCGTGGTCGACCACGTCGATGCGCAACATCTGTTCGGCGTCGATCGCGGCCCGGATGATCAGGCGGCGCGCGCCCGCCGAATCTTTCATGGCTTCCAGCCCGTTGCGAATCAGGTTGAGCAAAAGCTGTTCAACCTGCACCTGGTCGGCCATGACCTGCGGCAGTGGCGCGGTAATTTCAAGGCTCAGCGAGGCATCAAATGATTTCGCCTGCAGCTCGGCGAGGGGCAGCAGGCTGCTGATCAGGCGGTCGATTGAGAGCGGCCGCAGGGTGGTCTTGCCCTTTTTGACGAAGCTGCGGATTTGATGGGTAATCTGGCCGGCCCGCATGGCTTGCTCGGCGATGGTTTGCAGCAGGCCGGAGAGCTCGTTTTCAGGGCCTTTGGCCTTGAGTTTGTGGAGCGCGACCGCCGAAAAATTGCAGATTGCAGTCAGCGGCTGATTGATTTCGTGGGCCAGCGCCGAGGCGATTTCACCCATGCTGACCAGGCGGGCAGTGTGCAGTATTTGCTCATTGCGCGTCCGCTCGTGATCCGCCTGCTGCTTTTCCTCTTCAACGTCACGGACGCTGCCGACAATCCGCATGGCGCGGCCTTGCATGTTCCAGTCCATCACCTTGCCGCGCAAAAACAGCCAGCGGTAGTCGCCGTTGCGGCAGCGGACGCGCAACTGATGTTCGATCAGGGTGCTGTTTCCTTTCATCAGCGAAATCAGCGCCTGCTCCAGGGCTCGCGTGTCTTCCGGGTGAACTTTGCCGATCCAGGCAGCCAGGTTTTCCTGGCCGGAGCCGTAGGTGAGACCCAGTGCCTCGCGAAAATCATCGGAGACCACCAGTTCGGCGCTTTCCAGGTTCCAGTCCCAGAGGCCGTCGCCCTGTCCTTCCAGGGCAAAACGCCAGCGTTCCTCGCTGGCTTTCAGGCGTTCAAGCAAGGCGCGCTCTTCGGTGATGTCGCGCACCGCGACCAGGGTTTGCGTCCCGTCATTGTCTTTCTGGCGGGAGAGCTGGATGTCGGCCAGAAAGCGGCTGCCATCAAGCCGCCGGTGCCATTGGGCCGGCAGAAAGCTCTGCCGTGACAGGTAGTAGCGCGGCGCCTGCTGGTCATCATCGAGCAATCGGCTGATGTGTTGCTCCATCAGATCGGACATTTCGCAGGCGTAGCGTTCCAGTGCCGCAGTGTTGGCTTCGACGATGATGCCGCGGCTGTTCAGCAGATAAAGCGGGTAAGGCGCGGCTTTGAACAGGGCCTGGTAGCGCTGGCCGTCGCTTTTGTCCTGGCGTTCGCGGCGGAACAGTTCCGAGACGTCGCGGATGGCGATAAAGGCGTAGTCGTCGGGCTCCCGGCCGGCCCAGCGCAAGGACATCTCAACCGGAAAATGCCGGCCGTCGGAGCGCCGGTGGTAGCGCAAGGGCACATGTTCGCGGCGTTCGGAAAAAATCGCCACGACGCTCTTGGTTTCCGTCGCCAGATCGGGGTAACGCATATCCATCAAGACTTGCCGGGGGTAGCCATAAAGCGTGCAGGCGTTGCTGTTGGCCGCTAGCAAGCGGCCGCTGTTGCGGTGCACGACGATGACCGCTTCGCTCACTACTTCAAGCAGATGCGTCAGATTTTCCGGCGTCGGGGCGAGCTGGCTATGGGCACTCAAGGCGGCGCAATCAGATGTTTTCATCGGCCAGCAACAGGTGGTAGCCGGTGATGTCGGTCATCAAGGTGCCGACGGCGAACAGCGTGCCGTGCTCGTCAACTTGCGGGAAATGCACGACCAGGAAGTTGAGCCGACCGCTCGGCAGATCGAGCTGTTGGTCATCCTGAATGGGGGCGTTTTGGCGCATCACTTCAATGTCGCGTTCGCGTAAGCGCTGGCCAACGGCGGGCGGGAAAATCTGGATGTCGGTCTTGCCGACAATCTGGACCGGCGCGCCATCGGCGTAGGCATCCACCAGCGCCTGAAAGCGCGGGTTGCAGAACTCGTAACGCCCTGCGGTGTCTTTGACCGCCATGCTGATCGCCGCGTGGTCCATGAATGCGGCGAGCCGTTGCTGGCTTTCGCGGGTCAGGCGCTGGGCGTTGATCAGGGCGCTTTCGTCGGTCAGACTCATGACGCAGCCATGTGATTCGCCGGGCCGGGTTTGCCGTGGCACGCCGCGCAGGACAAAGTGGCGGCCGTTGTATTCGACGGTTTGCTCCACCGGGCGGCGCTCGCGAATGACCTCTTCGATCATGCCGACGACCAGATTGAGCGGGTGGCCGGCAAATACATCGCGGACGCTGTGGCCGATCCGGCCGTAATTGAGGTCGAGCAGACGAGAGGCGGTTTCGTTGAAACGCAGCACCCGGAACTGGTCGCTGACCACCAGAATGGCGCTGTCCAGACTGTTCTGGATACTTTCCAGATCGGTGTTGGTTTCCGCCAGTTCGGCAGTTTTTACCTGTAATTCCTCGTTGACCGTAGTCAGTTCCTCGTTGGTCGATTGCAACTCTTCGTTGGAGGCCTGCAGCTCTTCATTCGAGGCTTGCAGCTCCTCGTTTGCCGCCTGCAACTCTTCGTTCAGCGCCTGGGTTTCCTCGTTGGCGGTTTCAAGTTCTTCGATGACGGTTTGCAGGTGTTCGCGGGTGGCGACGAGTTCTTCCTCGATTTCCTGGCTGGGCAGGCCACTGGGGCGAATCGCGTTGGTGGCCTCGCTGACTTTTGCCTCGGAGACGGGTTCAAAGCTGACGATGGCCGCCAGCTCGCCGTACTCGCCGGGCACCGGATGAATGACCAGACGGATCGGCAGGTCTTCATGTTCGCCGGCATGGATGCGGCCACTCACCGAGGCGCGTTTGTGCTGCATCTGGTGTACCAGCGTCTGCACCTCGGTGCGCCACGGTCGACCGATTAAATTGAGCAAATTGAAGTCCAGCCGCCCGGCCGGGATTTTGAGGTAACGGCTGACATCGCCGAAGACATGCAGCACATCGAGCTGACTATTGACCATGACGCTGGGCGGTACGTAAGCGCCAAAAGCCGCTTCGGCAAAACGCTCTTCCACCGTGCGCTGGCGCCGCAGGGGGGCGCGGCTGATGCTTGAAGTTTCCAGCCCGATCGCGACAAAGGACGGGTTGCCGGTGGTCAGTTCCTTGCGGCGGAAAAGCTTCTGGTCGCGCTCCACGGCATCGAACAGGCTTTCGCGCTGATAGATGCTCTCGGATTTGCCGAGGAACAGCAGGCCGCTTTGAGCCAGCGCGTAGTGGAAGGTGTCGAGCACCTTTTCCTGCAGCTGGTTCTGGAAATAGATCAGCAGGTTGCGGCAGCTGATCAGGTCGAGGCGCAGGAAAGGCGGGTCTTGCAGGACGTTTTGCCGGGCGAAAACCACCGCTTCGCGCAGTGGTTTGATCACTTCGTAGGCGTCGCCCTGCGGGTGGAAATAGCGACTGATCAAGGCCGGCGAAAGTACGCTCAGGCTGGATTCCGAATACAGGCCGCGGCGGGCGTTGGCCATGGCCGGCAGATCGAGGTCGGTGGCAAAAATCTGGATCTTGGTGCCGTGCCGCCGGTCGCCGAGAATTTCGAAGAGCAGGATGGCGATTGAATAAGCCTCTTCGCCGGTGGCGCAACCAGGCACCCAGATGCGGATTTCCTCGCCCGGCGGCTTGTGCGCCAGCCGTTCTTCGAGCGTTGCCTTGAGCGTTTCAAAAGCCGCCGGGTCGCGGAAGAATGCCGTGACCGAGATCAGGATTTCCTTGCACAGCTGGTTGTATTCCTCGGGGTTTTTCTCGGCGAGGTTGAGGTATTCGTCAATGTCATTGACCCGGTTGGCTGCCATTCGGCGCAGGATACGGCGCCAGACGGTGGCTTCCTTGTAGCCGGAGAAATCAACCTGGGTATGACGCTGCACCTTGTAAAGCAGGGACTTCAGCGTGGTCGGGCTGGCCGCCGGCTGTTCGGTATGCAAGACAACGGCGCCCTGGCTTTTGACGATCATGCTGACTTCACGCGCGATCTCGCTCGGCGAAAGCACCCAGTCGGCGCAGCCGGTGTCGATGGTCGACTGCGGCATGCCGGAGTATTTGGCCGAGAGCGGGTCCTGGGAAAACACCAGGCCGCCGCCCGCCTTGATCGCCCGCGCCCCGGCGGCGCCATCGCTGCCAGTGCCGGAGAGAACAATCGCGATCGCGTCCTCGCCGCGGGTTTCCGCCAGCGAATGAAAGAACGTATTGACCGATGGTTTTGGCAGCACCTCAATGCCCGGCTCGACCAGCTTGAAGCGCTCATTGTCGAGAATGAGGTTGCGATTCGGCGGCGTGATGTAAATGTGGTTGGGCAGCGGCACGCTGTTGTCTTCAATCTCGCGGACTTCGAGGTCGGTGGCGCGAGCGAGGAGTTGCACCATCATGCTGCGATAGTTCGGCGAGAGATGCTGCAGCACGACAAACGGCACATTCAGGTCAGTCGGCAGGCTGGAAACGAAGGCGGTGAGCGCCTCAAGGCCGCCCGCCGAAGCCCCGATGGCAACGATGAAACGACGTTCGTTTGGCGATGCCAGTTCGGCATCTTCAGTCAGTATTTCCGGCTGATCGGCTGGCGAAACAGATTCGTTTTTTTTGCTGACGCCTTCGGGGGGCGGTGTTTTTCGCTGTTTTTTTCATCCCTGACTCTCTGGTCGCAATGCGCTACAAAAATTGGCGGCAAACTATAAGGCAAGGCAAAATGCCTGCATATCCGGGGAAGTACTGCTTAATTACGGCAATTCGAGGCATTTGATAGGTATTTGTCCCCGCTGTTCCCGTTGGACGGGCTTGTTCGAGAAATTTAATGATTTTTGCTAGAGCGGGGAATTTTGCTCGGCGAATTTGTGCGCTTCAGTCTTTTATAGGTGGAATCAATGCTGCAAAAGCTGTCTTCATTTGCTGGAGTTCCCGGCCCGGTCGTCGTCATCGTCATGGATGGCTATGGCATTCCCAAGTCCGATGTCGGCAGCGCCATTGCCGCGGCGCGCAAGCCGACGCTGGACCGCTTGTTTGCCGATTATCCGAACATCAAATTACGCGCCCACGGCACCGCCGTCGGCATGCCGTCCGATGACGACATGGGGAATTCCGAGGTTGGCCACAACGCCATCGGCGCCGGCCAGGTTTATAGCCAGGGCGCGGCGCTGGTTGCCGACGCGATTGCTTCCGGCGCCATCTGGCAGGGCGAGGCGTGGCAGCAGATCGTGGCCGGGGCGAAAGCCGGTCGCGGTGTGGTGCATTTCATCGGCCTGTTTTCCGATGGCAACGTCCATAGCCATATCGATCATTTGAAGGCGATGGTTGTTCAGGCCAAGGCTGAAGGTGTCAATATGGTACGTATTCATGCCTTGCTCGATGGCCGCGATGTGCCGGAAACCAGTGCGCTGGAATATGTCGTGCCCTTCGAGGCGTTTCTGGCCGAGATTAGCGGTGATGGCTTCGATGCCCGCATCGCTTCCGGTGGCGGTCGTCAGAACATCACGATGGATCGCTACGATGCCAACTGGGCGATGGTCGACAAAGGCTGGAAAATCCATGTGCTGGGCGAAGGTCAGCAGTTCGCCAACGCCACTGCTGCGGTCAACGGCCTGCGCGAGCAAAATCCGGGCACGATCGATCAGGATCTGCCGCCTTTTGTGATCGGTGAAAATGGCCGGCCGATCGGCAGCATCGAGGATGGCGATTCGGTGGTCTTCTTCAACTTCCGTGGCGACCGGGCAATTGAAATTACCCGCGCTTTCGAGGAAGCGAGTTTCGACAAGTTCGACCGTGTCCGCGTGCCGAAAGTCACCTACGCCGGCATGCTGCAATACGACGGCGACCTGCAATTGCCCAAGCGCTTCCTGGTCGCCCCGCCGGCGATCAAGGACACCATGGGCGAGTGGTTCAGCAAGGCGGGCGTCACCCAGTTTGCCTGCTCCGAAACACAGAAATTCGGTCACGTGACCTATTTCTGGAACGGCAACCGCTCCGGCAAGTTCGAGGGCGAGACTTATCAGGAAGTGCCGAGCGATGTCGTGCCTTTCGAGCAGCGGCCGTGGATGAAGGCGGCTGAAATCGCCGATGCGATGATCGCCGCGCTGAAAAGCGGCCAGTACAAGACGCTGCGCTGCAATTTCGCCAATGGCGACATGGTTGGCCATACCGGCAATTTCCGCGCCGCGACAATGTCGGTCGAGGCGGTCGATCTGCAACTGGCGCGCATTCTGCCGGTGATCGACGCGATGGGCGGCGTCGCGCTGATTACCGCCGACCACGGCAATGCCGATGAAATGTACGAAGTCGACAAGAAAACCAAACAGCCGGCGCAGCATCCGGATGGTTCGTTCAAGGCGAAGACGGCGCACACGCTGAATTCCGTGCCGCTGATCCTTTACGACAACGTGAGCGGCGGCAAGCTGGGTTTGCAGCAGACCGAAAAAGCCGGGCTATCGAATATTGCCGCCACGGTCGCCAACCTGATCGGGCTGGAAAAGCACGCGAAGTGGGACGAAAGCCTGCTCGACATCAAATAGGCCCTACAGCAGTTAACAAACGGGTGCCTGGCGCTAGCGAGGCACCCGTTTTCGTTGACTGTTCGGTTTTATCGAACTGTTAGGGGTGTCGTTCCGGGCGCTATCGCTGACGCCGGGCTCTAAAATAGCCCCCTATATTTTTTGACTGCGCCAACGACCATGCTCGAAATTCTGCTATCCCCCGAAATCTGGATCGCCTTCCTGACGCTGACCGCGCTGGAACTGGTGCTCGGTATCGACAACATCATTTTCATCTCCATCCTGGTCGACAAACTGCCGAAGGAAAAACAGGAACTGGCGCGCCGCATCGGCCTGTTCCTCGCCATGTTCATGCGTATCGGCCTGCTGCTGGTCTTGTCGTGGATCGTTGGCCTGACCGAGCCGGTCGTGACCCTGTTCGGTACCGGCATCTCCGGGCGCGACCTGATTCTGATTGCCGGCGGCCTCTTCCTGATCTGGAAAAGTACCGGCGAAGTGCACCAGTTGCTCGAAGGCGAGGAGGGTTCCGAATCGCACAAGGTGGCCTCCAGCTTTGCCGGCGTGATTGGCCAGATCATCGTTATCGACCTGGTGTTTTCGCTGGATTCGATCATTACCGCGGTCGGCATGGTTAGCCAAGTCGGCGTGATGATTGCCGCGGTGGTTGCCTCGGTCGGCCTGATGATGCTGTTCGCCCGCTCGATCGGTGAATTCGTCTCGAATCACCCGACGATCAAGATGCTGGCCCTTTCCTTCCTGGTCGTTGTCGGCGTCGTGCTGATTGCCGACGGCTTCGGCCACCACGTGCCGAAGGGTTACATCTACTTCGCGATGGCTTTCTCGGTTGGTGTCGAAATGCTCAACATCCGGATGCGCAAGACGGTGGTCAAGCCGGTCGATCTGCGCGAGCCTTACGTTCGCGAAGAAAAGTCGACCTGAAGGACTGGTTGCTGGCCCATCGGCTGAACCTGCTCGCTTATGGGCAGTGCTCAGCATTGGTTATCCACTTGATAAAGACAATTTGCATGGCTGCATAAAACGACATTGTCTTGAGCCGATTCTCTCTTCATACTGTTACAAAATTTTGATGAGAATTGGCCAAATTTATCATGTGGAAAAAACCGGAAAAGCCTGTTTCCATCGACACCTCACAAGTTGTCATTGGATTGCATGTCTGGCTCGATCTCTCCTGGGACGATCATCCCTTTCTCTACAATCGATTCAAGATCAGTGACGATAAACAAGTTGCGATGATTAAGGCGCTGTCGATTCCCGGGAAACTTTATTACTACCCGGGAAAAAGTACAGCCAGCCCAACCCCCTTGGTTGAGCGTACCGAACTGGATGCGCTTCCCGCGCCAGACGCCGTTGCCGAGGCTGATTTTGCGCGGGAGATGCAGCGCCAGAACAAGGTGAAGCATGATCGTCTCTGGCAACAGAAAGATGTTGCCGCACGGGCTGACCGAGCCTGGGAACAGGCCGCACGAGTGACTCGGGAAGCCATGCTTGGAATGGGGCGTGCACCGAAGGTGGCAGGTGCTCAACTGCGGGATCTCTCACAAAATACAGCGAACCAGATTGCCCAGGGGCAAGAGGTTTTGCTCCATTTGCTGGGTGACAAGGAGGGGGACGGTCCTCAGTTTCATGCGCTAAATGTCATGACGCTTGCCATGCTGATGGGCAAGAGCGTCGGCTTGAATGAGGCTCAATTGGCTGAACTGGCTTTGGGTTCGCTGGCGCATGATGTGGGTAAATTTAACATTCCCGCGCACATTCTTAAGAGCAAGCTACGGGCCAAGCACGAAGAGTCGTTTTATCGCGAGCACGGTGCCTACGGCCTTGAACTGGCGACGCTTTCCGGAGTATTTGGCCCCGCAGCCCTCTCGGGTATTGCCGATCATCATGAGTTTCTGGATGGAACCGGCTGGCCGACCGGGAAAAAAAATCCCGGGCCGATTGCGCGCATTGTTGCCTTGGCGGATCGGTACGACAGACTTTGCTCTCCAGAGTCACCAGGCCGGGAGGCAGTAATGCCCTCGGAGGCGCTGGCCCGTCTCTTCAAACTGGAATCTTCAAAATTTGATCAACGCTTGCTCGGTACGCTGATCAAGTTGCTGGGTGTTTATCCACCCGGTTCGCTGGTACAACTAAATGATGAGTCCCTTGCGCTGGTGGTTTCGTCAAGCAAGGAGAGCCTGCGGCCGATTGTTTTGATCTACAGCCCGGAAGTGGATAAGCGGGAAGCACCAACGGTCGACCTGTCTTTGGTCGCTGGACTCAAAATCGAGGAGGTACTTCGTCCTTCAAGCCTTCCGCCTGATGTTCTTCAATGGATGAATCCACGGCAACGCTTGTCCTATTTCTTTACGACGGATAAGCCGAGTTAAGCGGCCTCGCCCAACCATTTTCGCCGGTAATGCAGCGGCGCCATTCCCGTCCATTCAACGAATGCCCGATAAAAGGCCGAGGTGTCGGCATAGCCGAGGTCGGCGGCGACATCGGCAATTGAATCCCTGGTTTTAGTCAGGCGAGAGAGCGCCATGTCGCGGCGCAAGGCGTCCTTGATGCTGCGAAAACTGGCCCCTTCGTCTTCCAGGCGGCGGTGGATGGTGCGTGGCGAAAGATGCAGGCGGTCGGCTATATCGTCGAGGCTGAGCGTCGTCGGCAATGCGGCGCGCAGCAGGTCGCGGACGCGGATGACCATTTCGCGGTCGCGCCGGTAGAGCGTCGTGATCTTGCCCGGCGCGCCATCGAGGAAGGCGGTGAGGGCGGCTTCGTCGCGGCGGATCGGCAGGTCGAGCAGGTTGGCATTGAAGCTGGCGACCAGCGTGCCGACACCGCTGGCCAGCGTCGGCGCGAAACGGGAATCCTCAGTGAAGATCAGGGCGTAGTCGTCGGCGTGCTGCGGGCGATGGTAGGGAAAGATCACGCTATCCAGCGCCAGGCCGCGCCCGGCCAGCCAGCAGCTCAGACCGTGCAGCAGACGGAGCAGCCATTCGAAGGCGAAGATGCGGCCGGGGTCGTTTACGCCTCCCCCTTCAAGGGGGAGGTTGGGAGGGGGATGGGTGACCGTGAATGACCCATCCCCACCCCGGCCCTCCCCTTGAAGGGGAGGGGGCGCGTTACCGAGTGGTCGGCGTTCCGTAATCAGCAGTTCGGCCCGGCTTTGCGAGCGCCGCACACTGACCGCCAGGTCGGGCAGCACGATGCGGAGAAAGCGGCTGGCGCGTTGCAAGGCTTCGTCCAGCGTGGCGGCACTCAGGCAACCGCGGCAGAGGAATTCAAAACTGCCAAGGCGCATCGGTTGGGCGAAGAGGCCGAAACCTTCATCGTCCAGTTCGCGATTGATCCGGTTGTAGAGCGCGGCGTAGCGCTCGATCAGTACCCGGTTGGCGGTGTCTGCAAGATTAATCTCGGTGGCGGCCAGCAGCGGTGCCGGGTCGATCTGCCGGCGAGCCAGACCGGCCAGCATGCCGGTGACAAATCCCATGGCAACAGTGGTTTGCGTTGTGGGTGTGGACTGATGGATGCTGCGCTGCCGCATTTTTGCTCGTTTTTCAAGGTTGACCGCAGCACTCTATCACCTTGGCGGAATTTGCATGATTGTCGTCTATCACGACAATGGCCTGCCGTTTAAAGGGCCTTAAGATGGCTGCTTCCGAAAACTAGACAAAGAGACAGCCGCGATGACCGATCTTTCAGTTGCCAAGAAACTCATGCCCTACAAGCCGAAGAACAAGCTGCGTTTCATCACGGCGGCATCGCTGTTTGATGGCCACGACGCCTCGATCAACATCATGCGGCGGATCATGCAGGCGACTGGTGCCGAGGTCATTCACCTGGGCCACAACCGCTCGGTGCAGGAAATCGTCAACGCGGCGCTGCAGGAAGATGTGCAGGGCATCGCGATTACCTCCTACCAGGGCGGCCACGTCGAATTTTTCAAATACATGATGGATTTGCTGAAGGCCAATGGCGGCAGCGAGATCAAGGTTTTCGGCGGTGGCGGCGGGGTGATCGTGCCGTCTGAAATCAAGGAACTGCACGAATACGGTGTGACCCGCATTTACGCCCCGGAAGACGGCGTGAAAATGGGGCTGCAGGGGATGATCAACGACCTTGTTCAGCAATCGGATTTCGATGTCGGCGCTTCGGGTGTTCTAGCCAGCGAACAAGTATTGGCCGGCCTTCAGGCGGGCGACAAGCGTTTGCTGGCGCGCGTTATTACCTTGCTTGAAAACGGCGCTGCGCCGGGTTTGAAAGAGCCGCTGCTCAAGGCGGCCGCTGCCCTGACCGTGCCGGTGCTCGGTATTACCGGAACCGGTGGCGCCGGCAAATCGTCATTGACCGACGAACTGGTGCGCCGCTTCCGCCTCGACCAGAACGATGCCGTGAAAATCGGCCTGATCTCGATCGACCCGTCGCGCAAACGCACCGGCGGTGCCCTGCTTGGCGACCGTATCCGGATGAATGCCATCGAGCATCCGAACATCTTCATGCGCTCGCTGGCCACCCGCGATACCGGTTCCGAAGTTTCCGCCGCGCTGCCCGAGGTGATCGCTGCCTGCAAGCTGGCCGGCTTCGATCTGGTCATCGTCGAAACCTCAGGTATCGGCCAGGGCAATGCGGCCATCGTGCCCTTCGTCGATGTCTCGATGTACGTGATGACGCCGGAGTTCGGCGCCGCTTCGCAGCTCGAAAAAATCGACATGCTCGACTTCGCCGATTTCGTCGCCATCAACAAGTTCGACCGCAAGGGCGCCGAAGATGCGCTGCGCGACGTGCGCAAGCAGTACCAGCGCAACCGCGAACTGTTCGCCCAGTCTTCTGACGAAATGCCGGTGTTCGGCACCCAGGCCGCCCGCTTCAATGACGACGGCGTGACGGCGCTTTATCAGGCGCTGGTGCCGGTGCTCGCCGAGAAGGGCTTGCATCTCAAAACCGGCAAGTTGCCTATCGTCACGGTCAAACAGTCCTCCAGCCAGCGCGCCATCGTGCCGGCCCAGCGCATCCGCTATCTGGCCGAAATTGCCGAAAGCGTCCGCGCCTACCATGCCCATACCGCTGGGCAGGTCAAGATTGCCCGCGAGCGCCAGTCGCTGCGTATTTCTGCAGAGCTTTTCAAGGCCTGCGACAAGTCCACCGCAGACTTTGCCGAAATGCTCACCTGGAAGGACGGCCAGCTCGACCCGAAAGCCCGCAAGCTGCTCGACATGTGGCCGGCCACGGTGGAGGCCTATTCCGGCGACGAATACGTCGTCAAAATCCGCGACAAGGAAATCCGCACCCGTCTGGTCAGCGAATCCTTGTCCGGCACGAAAATCCGCAAGGTCATCCTGCCCAAGTTTGGCGATGACGGCGAAACGCTGCGCTTCCTGATGAAGGAAAACGTTCCCGGCTCCTTCCCCTTTACCGCCGGCGTCTTCGCCTTCAAGCGCGAAGGTGAAGACCCGACCCGGATGTTTGCCGGCGAAGGCGATGCCTTCCGCACCAATCGTCGCTTCAAGCGCGTTTCCGAAGGCATGCCGGCCAAGCGCCTGTCCACCGCCTTCGACTCGGTGACGCTATACGGCTGCGACCCGGACGAGCGGCCGGACATCTACGGCAAGATCGGCAATTCCGGTGTCTCGATTGCCACGGTCGACGACATGAAAGTGGTCTACGACGGCTTCGATCTCTGTTCGCCGACGACCAGCGTTTCCATGACCATCAACGGTCCGGCGCCGATCATTCTGGCCTGCTATTTCAACACCGCCATCGACGAGCAGATCGCCAAGTTCAAGGCCGACAACGGCCGTGAGCCGACCGAAGACGAAGCCCAGAAGATTCGTGAATGGACGCTGTCCTCGATCCGCGGCACCGTCCAGGCCGATATCCTGAAAGAGGATCAGGGCCAGAACACCTGCATCTTCTCCACCGAATTCGCCTTGAAGATGATGGGCGACATTCAGGAATACTTCGTCCATCACAAGATCCAGAACTTCTATTCGGTGTCGATTTCCGGCTATCACATCGCCGAAGCCGGCGCCAATCCGATCAGCCAGCTCGCCTTCACGCTGTCCAACGGCTTCACCTACGTTGAGTCGTATCTGGCGCGTGGCATGCAGATCGACGATTTCGCGCCGAATCTGTCCTTCTTCTTCAGCAACGGCATGGACCCGGAATATTCGGTGATCGGCCGCGTCGCCCGCCGCATCTGGGCGGTGGCAATGAAGAACAAGTACGGTGCCAATGAGCGTTCGCAAAAGCTGAAGTACCACATCCAGACCTCCGGCCGTTCGCTGCATGCCCAGGAAATGGACTTCAACGACATCCGCACGACGCTGCAGGCGCTGATCGCCATTTACGACAACTGCAACTCGCTGCACACCAACGCCTACGACGAGGCGATCACGACGCCGACCGAGGAAAGCGTGCGCCGGGCGATGGCCATCCAGCTGATCATCAACCGCGAATGGGGCGTCGCCAAAAACGAGAACCCGAATCAGGGCGCCTTCGTCATTGAAGAACTGACCGATCTGGTCGAGGAAGCCGTGCTCAAGGAATTCGAAGCGATTTCCAGCCGTGGCGGCGTGCTGGGGGCGATGGAAACCGGCTACCAGCGCGGCAAGATTCAGGAAGAGTCGATGTATTACGAGCACAAGAAACACGACGGCTCCTACCCGATCATCGGCGTCAATACCTTCCTCAATCCGAAAGGCATGGCGCAACAGGAAATCGAGCTGGCCCGTTCGACCGAAGAAGAAAAGCAGGGGCAGATCAAGCGCCTGCGCGATTTTCAGGCAAAAAACGCGTCGACCGCACCCGCCATGCTGGAAAAGCTGAAGCAGACGGTGATCGACAACGGCAACGTGTTTGCGGTGCTGGTCGATGCCGTCAGGGTCTGTTCGCTCGGCCAGATCAGCACCGCGCTTTATGAAGTGGGCGGCCAGTACCGGCGCAGTATGTAAGTCATAGAGCTGCGCTTAACGCAGCGATTCGAACCCAACAGGGTGGAGGCGAAAAAACGACGGCGGGGCTATGTACCCCGCCGTTTTCAATCGGAGATAACTATTTTTATTCAGCAAATATGTAAATATTGATAACATGGTGTGTTATTTATTCTGCTTTCGGGAGCCCCCTTCATGCAAGAAAAAGCGCGGATATTGATAGCTGAAGACAACCGGATCATGCGGGAAACGCTACGCATGCTGTTGCAGAAGACCTACGATGTCGAAGCGGTCGATTCCGGGGAGGCCTGCCTTGAGGTTCTGGCGCGCTCGGCGAAGGATCTGGTTCTGCTCGACATCAATATGACCGGGATTGACGGCTACGAAACCTGTCGACGCCTGCGTCAGGATTTCCACCATCTGCCGGTGATTTTTGTCTCCGCGCTGGATTCTCTGGAAGAGCGCCTGCTGGCTTTCGATAGCGGCGGCAATGATTTCGTGCTCAAGCCCTTCAGTGCCGAAGTTTTGCTGCGCAAGGTCGCCAAGGCGATTGAGCTGTATGCCGAGCGCAGCAGCATGCTGGCGGAAAAGGCGTCGCTGGAAGAGATGGCGAAGGGGTATTTGCAGAATGCGGGGGAAGCCAGCGTTTTGCTTAATTTCATGCGCAGCACCATCGGCTGTATTGAATACCCGGCGCTGGCCAAAAGCATTTTGCAGGCAGGGGCTGAATATGGCTTGAATTGCCATGTGCAGATTCGCCATGAGCATGAAAGCTTGTCGCTCACCCGCAACGGCTTGGCGAATGGCCTGGAAGTTTCCATTCTTGAAAAAAGCGCAACGATGGGGCGGATGTTTCAGTTCAGCAAACGTCTGGTGCTCAATTTTGATTTCGTCACCTTGTTGGTCAATGACTTGCCGGATGACCCGGTGCTTTGCGCCAGAATTCGCGACAACGTGACTACCCTGGCGGAAACTGCCGAAGCGGTGGCCGAAGCCATTGGCCTGCGCAAACAGGCCGCCGAACAGGCTGCCAAGCGGCAGCAGGCCTTGGTGCAAACAACGGCCGCTATTGAGCGCTTGCGTGAAATGCATCACCTGCAGCAGCTCGATACCCGCTTCCAGTTGCAGCATCTGCTGGATCGCGTCGAAAAATCCTATTCATTCCTTGCCATGAGTGTCCATCAGGAAGAAACCCTGAGCAGCATCGTTCGTGGCGGCACGGATCAGGTGCTTGGGGTGTTTGAACGAAACGCTGTCTTTGAGCAGGAGTTTGAAACAATTCTTGCGGCACTGGCGGAGTAAGCTGGACGCCCGCACCAGATCCAGCGTAGCTCGGGCAGGCGGGCAATATTCAGGCCACGGATTCCTGCGGTCAACCGTAAAAAATGACCGAATTTGCCCGTGATATCAACCCGGTCAACGGCAATCAAAATCGTTGATATTTTCTGGTTGACCGCAGCAGAGCAGTGTTCTTCATCAGGCTTTCCATGCTGCTGGCCCGATGTCTAGGTTTTGTTTTCCTCTGCAAATACAAAGAGCTTGTGAAGTACTTCACAGGCTTGTTTCGTGGGCTTGCGTAAACTGCAGCGGTCAATATCGCTTAAGTGCGTCAAGGGTTAACCATGAAAAACATCACCAAATTCACGCTCGCCTTACTCGGCTCGGCGCTCGCCGGCCAGGCCAGTGCCGGCATCGTTGTTGATGGCAATATCAACGAATGGCTGTCGAACACAACGACCTGGGCGACCTCGAACGCCGGCATCCACCGCACAGAGGAAGACCAGACTGGCAGCAATGGAACTCGTCTCTTTCCGGGCTATGGCGGTCAGGCTTACGATGCGGAAGCAATTTTTGCGACGATTCAAGGCTCGAAACTCTTCATCGCGCTGGCAACTGGCCACAACCCGCTGACCCCAACATCCGGCGGCAACTACGGCGCGGGTGACTTTGCGATCGACTTCGGCAAAAACGGCAGCTATGAAGTCGGGGTCAATTTCCGCAATCCCAATGGTGCTTCGTCATCCGATTTGTTCGGTCAGCACGCCGGGGTCTACGCTGTTTCGCAGTGGTATTACGGCTTATGGGATGCGGCAGGTAATCAGACGTCGAATAATCCTGACTTGGCCCATCCGACCTCGATTAAAAGCGGAACCTTGCTCGGTACTTCAAACTTTGCTTACACCACCGATCCGGTTAAAGGTTATGGCATCCATGACCAGGATGGCCATTACTTTTACGAAATGAGCCTTGATCTCTCCCTGCTGCGTAACGCCGGCTGGGATGGTTCTGCCTTCAATATCCACTGGACGGAAAACTGCGCCAACGACAGCATTCTGGTTGATCCAGACCAATACGTTCCGGAGCCCGGTTCCCTGGCGCTATTGGGTGCCGGCCTGTTCGGCATGATGGGCCTGCGTCGCCGCGCCAAGCGCAAGTAAGCTTTTGCCACGGAGCCTGCTGGCTCCGTCGCCCCGTTTTTGAAACCCCGTTTGCTTCGGCACTCGGGGTTTTTGCATTTTTTTCGGGTTGACCGCAGCAAGCCGTGTTGCGGCGCCTTACCGGATATCGGGAGGCGCATCCACCACTGCTTTCCGGGATAATCGGACCTTTACCCCACTCGACCGTTAAACACCGGAGGCCCCCATGACGCTTCACGACGAACTCGCCAAAAGTCTGCAACATAACCGTGTCACGCGGCGCCAGGTGCTCTGGTTGCTCGGTGCGGGGGCGGCAGGCATTGCCGGGCTGTCCGGCTGTGCGACCTCGCCGGTCGGCGGTCAGTCCATCCTCGTCGGGATGAGTGAAGAAGAGGAAAAACAGGCCGATCGGCAGGTTTCGCCGCAACAGTTTTCGCAGGATCTCGGGCCGGTGCAGGATGTGGCGCTCAACCAGTATTTGAGCGAGATCGGCCAGCGTCTTGATGCCAAAACCCATCGGCCGCAAATGCCGTATTCCTACCGCGTGCTGAACGCCAATTACGTCAATGCCTACACCTTCCCCGGCGGGGCAATGGGCGTGACGCGCGGCATTCTGGTGGACCTTGACGACGAAGCCGAACTGGCGGGCTTGCTCGGCCATGAACTGGGCCACGTCAATGCCCGCCACGCCGCGCAACGGCAGGGGCAGGCGATGGTCACGCAGGTTGCGGTGAGTGGCGTCAATCTCATCGGCACCGCTGCCGGTTACGGCGGCTTGACCGATATTGGCACCAAGCTGGGCGCCAGCGTGCTGCTCTCCAGCTATTCCCGAGAAAACGAACGTGAAGCCGATGCGCTCGGCCAGGAATACATGGTGCGCGCCGGTTATCCGGCCAAAGGCATGGTCGGCCTGCAGCAATTGCTGGTCGAGCAGCAGAAAGAGTCGCCGGGCATGTTGCAAACCATGTTCTCGACCCACCCGATGAGCAGCGAGCGGCGCGATACCGCAAAACAGCTAGCCGAAGGCAAATACGCCGCCAGCAACACGCGTGACCCCGGCCGCGAACGTTTCATGGACAAAACGGCTGCGCTGCGTCGCATCAAACCGACCATCCAGGCCTGCCAGAAAGGCGAAGTGGCGATGTCCGGCAAGGACTACGACAAAGCCGCAGAGCGCTTCCAGACGGCACTGAAAAGCACACCGCGCGACTATGCGGCCAATGTGCTGATGGCGAAATGCCTCGCCGAGCAGGACAAGAACCCGCAGGCGCTGGAATATGCCCGGACGGCAACCAAAATTTATCCGCAGGAAGCCCAGGCGCACAAGCTGGTCGGCGTGCTATCGCTCGGCCAGAAAGACCCGGCTGGCGCCTACGAGCATCTCGACCGTTACGACAAATTGCTGCCCGGCGATGCCGGCATCACCTTCCTCAAGGGCGTTTCGCTGGAAGGTATGGGCAAGCGGCAGGAGGCCGCTACGCAATACAGCGCCTACCTGAAACGCAGCCAGCAAGGCAAGGCCGCGGAGTATTCGTATAGCCGGCTGAAGAGCTGGGGTTATGTGAAGTAATTCGGGCTGTTTTTTGCGGTTGACTGCAGCAATGCGGTGGAAGCGGTTTGTGGTGGCGAATTTCGAAGGCGGGGGCTCCTGGCGGTGGCGTTATATCAACTTCTCCAATTCAGGACACGGGCGTTGAACACGCGAAATGAACTTATTGTTCTTTTGTTTGAACTGCTGAAAACCCATTTTTTTGGATTTTCGTAGAAGGACCGTTCCGTAGCCTTAGCGGATGTTATTCACTTGGGAATGCCGATACATAGGGGAGGCACAAGAGAGGCGGTATCTGGGCTGTCTTATCGATTGAAAGGCTTAGATTGCCATTGGAGGTACGTTCATAAAGCGCGCGATCACACTCAAGCGCTCTCGAATGTTAGACGAATCATTGGTGCCTTGCTGAGACAGGCGATCAAATTCCAATAGCTCAAAACTTGCGTCTGCATAGTTTTCTTCAGCGCGGATTCTGTTGTCGCGTACCTGATCTCGAAAGGCGTAAAGGCGTTCGCGGGATATCTGGGCGGTGGCATCAGCCTGGATGGCGCTCTTGCAAAGAAGGTAGTACAGGACCATATTGCCTTGAGCGCGGAGTAGCTCGTCCTTCTCAACGAATAGAGCGGTCATGTAGTCCAACACTGCCGAGACAGTTCTCTTTACATCGACTACCAGTTCAGCCTTTCCCGCCCGATAGTTTCGGGCTAAGGCATCTAGATACTCTTTCTTCGTGTCGATTATCTTCCCCAGCGTTCGGATATTCTCCTCGACAAGAATGAATCGCGCTGCGACCTCTCTGTGCTGATAGCGCTTGTTACTAAACGCCACGTACCTGGAGAAAAACTCGTGGCTGGCAATTTCGCGTATTGCTGCGACTAGCTCTCCACCTAGTGCATTTCTTTTCTCTGCTGCGTTAAGCGGAGCAGCTTCGTTGAGGCGTGAGAACATATCCTCGATCAGCTCCTGATCGTCAGTTTCCACACCGACAACGGGCAGAACAAAAGAGTCGAATTTGATCTTTATCTTTGGATAGCCGCTTGCAATGTCAGAGTAGCCCAAACGAGCAAGGCGCAGTGACTCGTCATCTTGATATACAAAGTCATCCGCTAACGTAAACTTGCCTTCAATGAATTGCCAAATGGCTTCTAGTCTTTGCCGGCCGTCAATTACTGCATAGGCGAATCCATCTACTTTCCGTTCTTCCCGAGAGAAGGCATGGAGATATATCTTTGGAATGTCGTAATCATTGAGGATTGAATCCATCAACAATTGCTTCTTATCTAGAGTCCACACGCCCCCCATGCGTTGGTAGTCTGGATTAAGCAATATTTCATCCTTTTCTGAGTAGAGCCTCATGATTGTGCTGTGCTGAACAGGGAAGGTTTCGATATAGCTCACAGGAGGCCTCTCTTGATGTTTTCACCAATGCTCGCGAGTTCAGGGAACATAGTGAACTTTGAAAATCCCAACAAGCGTAGTTGATTAAGGATTGGCATTCTTTTTGATTCAGGAATTGTGTATTTGATCACATGGCTGGCATCCCCGATCTCTTCAATGGCTACTTCATCCAAGTGATGAATAGTAAAGACTCCAAGCTGCGCCTGGATTCTCGGGTTGTTCCTGGTAGCGATCGTTGCTATTGGGAGAAGGCGTGTTCGCTTAGGCCCATTTGCAAGACTTTCCAGTGAGTAGTTTCCTAGCTCCTGGTCATCGAACGAAGGAATAAAGAATTCCTCGTGGTCATCTTGAATATTTGCCTTTTTGTTCAAATCGCACGGACGGAGGCACCACAAGGCCGCATCTTCGCCTAGGTGTTTATCGTGATCCTCGACCGCAAAATAGAGTGCTACTAGCGGACTCTCACTCCAATCGAGTAGCCGGGTGGGTAAACCGTAATGCTGCATTAGGAATAACCAGTCAAAGGAGTCCTTTGGGTCTCGATCCAAAAGCATTGCCGCACTCTGCTTGAATCGTTTTAGGAGCGTTGATTCGGAAGGCGGGCTATCCAATCGCAGATATCCCGGTGCAAGCTTCCAGGTTTTTCGCGCATGCCCCCGAAACCAGATTGCTCCGTTGTACCCTGCATGGTCGCGCTCAAGCGCTGCGATTAGGTCTGGGACGGATGTGATGTCGCTCTGAATCATTTGGGTTCTTTCCAATGCCTGGAGCAGTGTTTGCACGGACTCAGCGGCCGTAAACGATCGATATTGATGACGTCAGGAATATTGTTTGAATTCGAGAATGTTCAGCCACTTTGCGATCTCAGCGGGAAGTATAACAAGTTGGATATGCCATATGCTTTTTTAACATCGATCTTATATGGAAATATAATTTAGAGTGACCATTTTGAGCGCGAACCCTAAACGACTGGTATTGCCCTGGAACTGCCCGATAACAAGGCCATGCAACCTTGGCAGCGCGTGGTGAGATGTGCTGCCAGCTTTATTCAGCGCTTGGCCTGAGCCAGAAACGCCCCCAGCTTTCGTCCATTTTCTTTCGCCCCGCTGCTCAGTTTGTCACTGGTTGGAGCAATGTCCATGTCCCAGCACCATTGCAGTGCCTTGCAGCAGGCGGCGAAAGCTGGCGGGTCGCGGGGGCGCAGCGCCGCCACTGCCGTTAATAGTTCGTCACACTTTTGCGCCTCTTCCAGCAACACGCGGCTATCCCAGTCGGTTGGGCGGGCCAGGCCGTAGCAGGCGTATTTCAGATCCGGGTAGGGCGTTTTGCTGCCTTGCATCCGGAAGGCCATGACGCCTTGCGCAATGCGCGGCAGGGCGTGGCGGCCACGGGGCGGGGTGAGCGCCTGACGGGCGGTGGTCAGGCGGCGCAGTAATTCGCTATCGCCGATGTCGCGCAGGCCACGGGTTAGAAACTGGGTGTTGAGCAATTGGCGAAGGTGGTCGGCGTCTTTCAGCCGGGATTTTTCGGCGACCTTGGGCGGTTTGCTCTCCGTTTGCGCTGGGAGGCTGCTGGCTGCCGGACCGGCGTCGGTCGAACAAGGCTGGTCCGGACGCGTTGTCGTCGGCGAGTTCATTGACTTCAAGATTTGTCGAGCGGGCAATGGCTGTCGACCAGGCCGCCCGGTAGGGCGGGCGGTTGGCGGGCCTCATCGAGATCAAAAAACTCCAGGCGCAGTTCGATGCGCCGGCTTTCTTCCGGGCTGTTTTTCTGGCTGTTGAACGAGGCGCCACTGACGATGAACAGTTCTCTGACCTGACGCCGGTCGCTTTCGCTCAGTGGTTCGATGCTCGGCGGCGGGGCGAGCAGCACGCAAAGGACGCGCTCGGAACGCTGCAGGCTGAGATTGAGGTTGTGCAGGTAATTGCCGCTGGCATCGGCAAAGCCGACGACGCTGATCCGCTTCAACCAGCGCTGGCCGAGCGGGTCGCGCGCGAGGGTGAGGACTTGCGGTGCGAAGCTGCTGAGCAGACGGCTCTGCGCTTCGTTGATTCGGTGACTGTTGTGTTCAAAACGGGCGCGGTCGCCGAAATCAATGGCGGTGCCGCGCAGGGTGATCCCGGTCTGCGTTTCAGTCAGTTGGCGCAGGCGTTGCAGGAAAGCGGTGATCTCCTGCTGGCGGGTGGCTTTCTGTTGTTCGGCTTCCGAGACTTTTTCGGTGACGGCATAGAGCGCGACGGTCAGGGCGATGAGGAAAAGCACCATCAGTGCCGTCATCTGGTCGGCGAAGGAAATCCAGAACGGACTTTCAGCGTCGTTATCGCTCTTTTTTCGCCCAATCGCAGCGGATCTGAACAGCGCCATGCCTAGCGCCGCTCGCTGGCCAGGGTGTCGGAAAGCTCCTCAATCGCGCCTTCGAGCGCTTCAACGGCGCTGACCACGCTGCGCTGGAACTGGCCGTTGCCGCGCGTCAGGGTCTTTTCAATATTGTCGGCAAAAGCGGCGTGGGCCTGGCCGAGCACCTCATTGACTTCCATCAGGTAATCGCCAGCGCGGGTTTCGGCCAGCACCAGCGCGTCGGCGCCGTTTTCCAGACGGCTGACCAGTTCGCTGGTCAGCGCGGCATCGCGGCGGGCGGTTTCGACGGTGCCGCGCAGATCGGCGACCATCCGGGCGATTGATTCCTGCAGGCGGCCTTGTTCGATCATTGACTGGCTGGCCGTTTTGGCGGCTTCCGTCATCGCCGCGGCGGCCTGCGCCATGTCATTGCTGGTCCGGGTGAAAGCCTCGCTGCTGCGTTGCACGTCGCCGCTGGCATGCTGCAACTGACCGGCGGCAGACTGGAAGGCGCCCTGACCGGCCGCTTCCAGCCGGGTGCTGACGGTGCCGAGTTGGGTTGCGACGCTGGCCAGCGACTGGCTGGTTTTGGCGAGCAGATTTTCGAGCTCATTTTGGCGTTGACCGAAGGTTTGATCGAGTTGCTGGCTGAAGCGTTGCAGGGTTTGCGCCAGCGCCTGGCCGAGCGTGGCGCCCTGATTGTTGCCCAGCTTTTCGATCGCCAGCGTCATCCGTTGCAGCGGCTCGTGCAGGGTGGCTGCCATGGTTTGTGCCATGACCTCGCCGAGTTGTTTGGCCAGCGCTTGCTGTTGTTGCACCGCGGCGGCCTGTTGTTGGGCGAGCAGGCCTTCCATGCTCTGGCGCAGTTCGCCGACCAGGGCTTGATTGAATTGCTTGCCCTGTGCCAGCGCGCCTTCGCTGGCCCGCACCAGCCGCGCCAGATATTCCTCGCCGACACCGCTCTCGAACAGGCTGTCGAGCGCCTGGCAGAGTTCTTCTACCCGCCGGTAAAGCCGGGTGCTGAGGAATTTTTCGATCCAGGTGAACAGCATGGCCAGCGTGATGGCCACGGCAGAAATCTCGAAAGCATGGCCGACGCTGAGGATCAGGTCGTGCAGGCTGCTGCGTACGGCTTCGGTGTCACGCGATACCTGAAAACTGCCGAGGCCGACAATCAGCCCGGAGAAGGTGCCGATGATGCCGATACCGGTCAGGATGCCCGGCAAGTGCTTGTAGAAGCCGGTTTTGAGCGGCGTGTCGACCAGCGCCTGCTCGGTGAAGAACTGGCTGGCCATCGCCGTCGTCCGCCATTTTGGTGGCTGGCCGGCTTCGTTGTAGCGGTGCAGCGTCTGGGCAAACTCCCGCCACAGGTGACGCAGGTGGGGGGTCGCCATGATGTCGCGCCCGAGCTGGGCGTGATCGGTGCTGGCACCTTCCGGCAGGGCGCGCAGTTTGTCGGTGGCAAGACGCAACTCCCGGTCAAGCTGCCAGGCGGGGAGGACGAAACGCAGCATGAAGCCGAGAAAAATGGCGGCGAGTGTTGTGCCAATAATCCAGCCGCCATTGAATTGCCAGAATTGGAGCAGGTCAGTCATTAAGTGTATTCAAGAGTTGAGTGTTTTTTTTGGGGGCGCTGATTAATTCGTCATTCCCGCGGCCTCGACACACCCGGGACTCCGCCTCGCCCGCCGCGAAGCGGAGTCCCGGGTGTGTCGAGGCCGCGGGAATGACAAAATAGAGTCGACGTTCATTCGCCAAAGCGACGCAAACCTTCCAGATCCAGCACATTGATCCCGCCGTATTCGCTGCGCACCAGCCCGGCATCTTCCAGCACCTTCAACGCCTGATTGGCGCGCTGGCGGGAAACACCGGCCAGGTAGCCAAGCTCTTCCTGCGAAATCTGCAATAGCCGGTTGGTGCCGGGGTAAAGCACGGGGTTGAACAGGGCGGCCAGGCCACGCGCGATGCGGGCATCGGTGTCGAGCATCCGTTCGTTTTCGATCATGCCGATAAACTGGCCGAGGCGTTCGTTGATCTGGGCGATCAGGTAGCGGTTGAAAGGAATGCTGTGATCCATTAGCCAGTAGAACGTGCTGCGGTTCATGAAGGCGACGCGGGTTTCGCGGATGGCCATGACGTCGTAGCGGCGCGGCTCTTTCTTCAATAGCGAACCTTCGCCGAACCAGCCGCCGGAACTGATGCCGGTCAGCGAGGTCGTCTTGCCGGTGGTCCAGTGGCTGGCCATTTTGCCCAAGCCGTTGATGATGCCCATCCAGTAATCGACCGGCTCGCCCTTCGCGCAGATGAAGGCGCCCGCCGAAAAACTGCGTTCGCTGGTGCCGGCCAGCGCCTTGAGCATTTCTTCCTCGGTCAGCGACTGGCCCCAGAGGGATGAGCGCAGCAGTTCCTCAACGTTTTTCAATTTATTTCCCGGATTGTCTGCATGGCGACAATTATAAGTCGCTCTGCGTTTGGCGCTCCCTGTCCCGGATTGGCGAGATAGGGAGCGCCAACGATGGCAACCGGGAGGCGCTCCGCTTTACATCCAGAACTTGCCGCAGTGGCCGATGAAAGCCCAGGGTTGCGAGGGCTGGGTTGGTAGTGCGCCTAAGGGTTCGTAGGTGACGCCGAGCTGGCCAACCTCAGCGAACAGGACTTCCGACGTGGCTGGCAGCGTGAAGCTCCCGGTCGGCGTTTTGGGTAGGGTGCCCACCGCAATCGGCGCACTGCCATTCTTCGGTAACCCCCAGAGTACGGCTTGTTGACCGGCGGGCGGGATGACGGGTTGCAATTGCTTGATGTCGACCGTGCGTCCATGCCGCAGCGAACTGACCAGCAACCCGGCCTTGCCCTGCGGGTCGGAAAGTACGCCGACATAGCTGGCTGGCAGTTGTGCTACTTGCGCTGTTTGGGGCGCCGGAATAATCGTGTCGACCAGACGGGTCGTTGCGACACCGACAAATAGCCCGGCCGCTACCCAGCCGACGGCGGGCTTGAGCAACCAGGCAAACCAGCCTTGTTTTTCCGGTTTACCGCGGAAACCGAGTCGGGTTTCGATCCGGGTAAAGAGTTCGGGGGAAGGTGCCAGTGAGTTGACCGACCCGGCCAGTGGCATCAACCTGCTTTCCCAGGCCAGCACGGCGGCATCGAGCAGGGCATCCTGCCGGCGAAGTTTTTCAAAACGCGCTCTGGCTTGGCCATGAAGCGTGCCGAGCACATATTCGCTGGCCAGACGGTCGCGTAGTTCGGGGCGCTGGTAGTTCATGCTTCGGCTCCCTGCAGGCAGGTCTGCAAACGGGCCAAGCCGCGGCGGACCCAGGCTTTTATGGTGCCTAGTGGTGTCGCCAGGCGTTCAGCCAACTCCTGATGGGTCAGGCCGTCGTAGAAAGCCATCAACAGTGCCTGGCGCGGGCTTTCCTCGATGTGTCCGAGGCAGTGGCGCAGGCGCTCGTCGGCACAGCGTTCAAGCAGGGATTGCAATGGCCCGGGGTTGTGGTCGGCGACGTCGTGCGAGCTTTCTTCGCCGTCGTCATTGGTCTGGGTCAGGGGCATTTCCTTCGGTGTGGCACGCAGGCTGTCGATCGCCTTGTTGCGGACGATGGCGGTCATCCAGGTCATTGCCTGGGCTCGATGTGCCGCGTATTTGCCGGCCTGGTTCCAGATGGCGACGAAGGACTCCTGCAGCGCATCTTCAGCTCGCGCCTTGTCGCCGATCAGGCGCATGGCGACGCCGAGCAGTCGGCCGGCACTGGCGGCATACAGTGCGCGGAAGGCTGCCTGGTCGCCAAGGGCGACACGGGCAAGTAATTGATCAACGGACTCGGCCATCGCTTATTTTTTCGCAAGCTGGAGCGAAACGCGACCGACTGGCATTTTGGCGACGGCAGAGAGCACCCGGCCAATGTCATCGACGCTTTTCATCGCATTCAGATTCTGAAAATCACCCCAGCGTAGCGCCGCCGGCATGTCGATATAGAGTTCCCTTGGCGCAGCGAAGCAGGTCACGCTGCGGCCATCGGTAGCCTGGGGCAGCAAATCGATCGACTTTCGGGCCGACAGGCGCGCATCACGTTGCTGGCGGTTGGGAAATATGCGCTGAAATTTGCCATCGTCAGCCTCGCTATAGCAGTAAGCATAGGTTGGCGTGTTGCTGGCGAGGCGAAGGCGAACACCGGTTTCACGCGTGCTGGTGCCGATTTTTTCCAGGCGCAGGGCTATGGCGCTGGCAGGTGCTGCGGCGATGGGGTCGGGAGAAAAGGCTTGAACAGGCGGTGTCGGGAAGGGCTTGTGCAGGAAGTCGGTGAAGAAGGGAAGGTCGACCAGGTCGCTGCTGCCCGCGTTGCTTGCCTGGCGGTAGGCCGAGATCGCCTGACGCAGGGCTGGCGTGGCTTGGCCATCAATCGGGCCTTCGTAGAAGCCGCGGTTGCGGAGTTGCTCCTGGAAGAACGGCACCAACTCACCGGCGCGATCCATGCCGATGAACCAGTCCTCGATTTCGCGCTTGACCTGGCTGTTTTCCGGACCGACGCCCAGACAGGTCCAGTAGGGTTGGCGGGTCAGGCGGCCGAAAATTTCGACTGCAGCGAGTTCCACCATATTGCGCAGGGCTTGCGCCGTGCCATCGGTACGCTGGAAGGATGTACTGAAATTGACGCCGATCTTGCGGATGGTGGCTTCGCCGTCTAGCGCCTCGCTATCCTTGGCAATCACCGTGACGTTGCGCGAGGAAATGCCTGGTACCAAGGCGAGTGTGGCGGTATGGGCAACGCTCATGTCGAGGCCGAGGACGCTGAATTGCCGGCTTTTCGAGCGCCCGATACTGAATAGTGAATCCAGCGAAATGCCGGAATCGCTCTGGCTGCGGATCACATTTTCATCAAGCTGGCTGATTGAACCGCGCAGATCGTATTGCGGCACGGTCGCAAACGGTGTGCGTTTTTGCGCCGCGTTCAGGAAGGCGACAATATTATTTGCATCCTGACCAAAAGTGACAAGCTGGATGGCCCGGCTGCGCCGCGTCATGTCTGAGATGGCCGAAATCATCATGTCGCGTGTACCGGCACTGACCTTCTTGGTCGTATCGGCGAAATCCTCGGCGATGATGCTGACATCGCGGGTGCCATAGCGAACGAAGCTCTCGTCCATGCATCGCAAGGCATCGCTGAAATCGGTGATGTTCTTGCTGGGCACCGCCAGCGGTGGCCGGGTAGCCGTTGCCGGTTCGTTCTGCGCGGAACGTTGTACTGACGAACAGGCAACCAGTTGCAGGCCGATCAGCGTAGTCAAGATGAACTTGGACGTGGTTTTCATGCGGTATCTCCGGGGACGCTGGATTATGCCTGCGAGCTTGAATCAGGTAAGCGCTTTTTTACCGGCAGCGGTTGCCAGCCTGGACAACGTCACCGGTAATGACGACAGTCGTTTCCCGGCGGGCGGAGGTCGAGGCCCCCTTGCCGCTGTCAATCACGTTGCCGATAGCGATATTGCAGCCGTCGCCGAGGACGCCATTGGCGTCACCACTACGCCTGTCCTGGTCCAGCTTGCCTTGATTGGACGGGCTGCGAGCCGATTTTATACGGGCGATCTTGGCGTTGATTTCGTCGCCGATTTCCGGGCTGCCGGCCTGTGCTTCGATGCTCAAAAAAGACAGGGAAAGGGCAATGATCAAAATATGTTTCATGACAGTCTCGCAAAAAATCGGGAGAGGCTGAGCTTCCCCCTTTGTTCATTAACGGTTGCCTTCGATGCCGCCCACCAGAATCTGTTGCTGGTTGCCGGCACCGCCTGCGGCGGCACCAATCTGAACGACACTGCCGACCACCGTCCCCTTTGTATTTGCATTGCCCGTAATGCGAGCGTTGTTCACACCGGCAACGTTGATGATTTGCTTGTTGCCTGCAGCGCCAATGCTGAGGCCGGTTTGTGAAACCAGGCCAAGCACAGTGCCCTTGGTTGTAATGTTGCCGCCAGCCCGGGAGTTGTTGACCCCGCCAACAATGACCTCCTGCGTATTGTCGCGGGCACTGGCGCTAATCTGGGTTTGGTTGATGCTACCGAACACAGTGCCTTCGGTGGTGATGTTACGAGCTTTGGTGTTTTGCACACCACCGACTGAGACGAGCTGGCTGTTGCCAGAGGAGACACCGGCGGCTTTGGTCTGATTGATGGCGCCAACTACTGAGCCTTTGGTTTTGATGTTGTTGGCGTTCGTAGCCCCGGAGACGCCAGCAACTGAAACTGTCTGGCCATCACCCACCCCGACGCCACCGCCGCCGGCCTGGTTGATTGCACCGGCGACGGTACCGTCGGTGGTAATCGAATTTGCCCGAATCGCATTCGGTGAAACCTGTGCCGAGGCACCAGCAGCAATAAAAGCGAGGGAGAGTGCGAAAGCGATGTGGGTGGTTTTCATGGTCATGCTCCTGAGTAAGGTGGGTTGTTCGGGGCAGCAAAATTGTTGCCCATGATCCTTATTCGGGGGAGATGCAGGTTTGGATGCAGCAAATGAAAAATATTTTTCAGGGTGGCTTTTTTACCGTCTCTGGTGGATGTGGCGCATTCGTATCTGATACTAAAATAAATCGCAGATTGTCCTCGGGATGACAATCGTTTGCCGTCAGTATCGTTAGACTCATTGTCAGAGTGAGTTATTGCCGTGGTGCACTGCAAGGTTTACGAGACCGGCAGCAATGCCCACAATGCTTCAAACGAACGATAGACCGCGCCATCCAAAAGTGCGGCACAGTGGAGACTAAAGAATGCCCAAGCAAGCGAATTTCGCTTCGCTGGACGGTTTGCATACCTTCCCGCGGCTGCTTTTTCATCATGCCAAAACGCGCCCCAACGCACCGGCCATGCGCGAAAAATATCTCGGCATCTGGCAAACCTGGACTTGGGTGGATGTGGCCGAGCGCGTCCGCGCCCTGGCTTGCGGCCTGGCGGCGCTCGGTTTCAAACGCGGCGACAATCTGGCAGTGATCGGCGATAACCGGCCACACCTGTACATGATGATGACTGCTGCTCAATGCCTGGGCGGCGTGCCGGTGCCGCTCTATCAGGACGCCGTGGCCAACGAGATGCTGTTTGCGCTGCAGGATGCCGGCATCCGTTTCGCCATCGTCGAGGATCAGGAGCAGGTCGACAAGATGCTTGAAATCAAGGATCAGACCGGCGCGCTTGAACACCTCATTTACGACGACCCGCGCGGCATGCGCCACTACAACCAGCCTTTCCTGCACGACATCCATGAACTGATGGAAATGGGGCGGATTCATGATCGCAACCATCCGGATTTCCTGAATGCCGAAATCGAGCTCGGGCATTTCGATGATATTTCTGTGATGCTTTACACCTCGGGCACCACCGGCAAGCCGAAGGGCGTCTGCCAGACCCATGCTGCTTTCATCGCTGCCGCCCAAGGTGGCGTGCAGGTCGATAATCTGGGGGCGGATGGCGACATTCTTTCCTACCTGCCGATGGCCTGGGTCGGCGATCACCTGTTTTCCTACGCCCAGGCGCTGGTGGCGGGATTTACGATCAACTGCCCGGAATCCGGCGAGACGGTGATGACCGATCTGCGCGAAATCGGACCGACCTGCTATTTCGCCCCGCCGCGTGTTTTTGAAAGCCTGCTGACGTCGGTGATGATCCGCATGGAAGATGCCGGCCAGATCAAGCAGAAGGTTTTCCACCATTTCATGGCTGTCGCCAAGCGTTGTGGGGCGGATATTCTCGATGGCAAAGCCGTCGGCTTCGGCGACCGTTTCCAGTATTGGCTGGGCAATATATTGATCTACGCGCCGCTGCGCAACGTGCTCGGCATGAGCCGCATCCGCGTCGCCTACACGGCCGGCGCGGCAATCGGGCCGGAGCTGTTCCGCTTCTATCGCTCGATGGGCATCAACCTGAAACAGTTCTACGGCCAGACCGAAACCTGCGCCTACGTCTGCATCCAGCCGGATGGCCAGATCAAGTTCGATTCCGTCGGTCAACCGGCCCCTGGCGTCGAAATCAGGATTGCCGACAACGGCGAGGTGCTGGTCAAGGGACCGATGCTGCTCAAGGAATACTACAAGCGGCCGGATGCCACTGCCGAGTCGATCAACGCCGATGGCTATTTCATGACCGGCGATGCTGGTTTCCTCGATGAAGACGGGCATCTGAAAATCATCGACCGCGCCAAGGATGTCGGCAAGCTGTCGAACGGCGCGATGTTTGCCCCGAACTACATCGAAAACAAGCTGAAGTTCTTCCAGTTCATCAAGGAAGTCGTCTGCTTCGGCCATCAGCGCGACATGGTTTGCGCCTTCGTTAATATCGACGTTGGCGCGGTCGGCAACTGGGCCGAGCGGCGCGGCATTTCCTATTCCGGTTACGCCGATCTGGCTGGCAAGCCGGAAGTGCTGGAACTGATCCGCGAGTGCGTCGAGCAGATCAATGCCGATCTGGTGAACGACAGCATGGTGGCCGATTCGCAGATCCATCGCTTCCTGGTGTTGCACAAGGAACTCGATCCGGACGACGACGAACTGACCCGGACGCGCAAGGTGCGGCGCAATTTCGTCGCCGAAAAATACAAGGTGCTGATCGATGCGCTGTATTCGGGCAAAACCTCGCAGTTCATCGAAACCGAGGTCAAGTTCGAGGATGGCCGGCGCGGCAAGGTGTCGGCCGACCTGAAGATTGCCGAAGCCAAAACTTTCCCGATCGTGAAAAAGGCAGCCTGAGATGAGCAAGAAAATAGGCGACGTCATTCTCGACCTGCAGAACATTTCCCTGCGCTTCGGCGGCGTCAAGGCGCTGACCGATATTTCCTTCAATGTCCGCGAGCACGAAATCCGCGCCATCATCGGCCCCAACGGCGCCGGCAAGAGTTCGATGCTCAATGTCATTAACGGCGTCTATCACCCGCAGGAAGGCAAGATCATGTTCCGCGGGACGGAGCGCAAGAAGATGGAGCCGCACATGGCGGCCCGCCAGAACATCGCGCGCACCTTCCAGAACATCGCGCTGTTCAAGGGCATGACCGTGCTCGACAACATCATGACCGGGCGCATCACCAAGATGAAGGCCAATTTCATCGAGCATGCGCTGTGGTTCGGCCGGGCCAAAAAGGAAGAGCTGGAACATCGCAAAGTGGTTGAGGAAGTGATCGACTTCCTCGAAATTCAGCATATCCGGAAAACGCCGGTTAATCGCTTGCCCTACGGCCTGCAAAAGCGCGTCGAGTTGGCCCGGGCGCTGGCCGCCGAGCCGACCATGCTGCTGCTCGACGAGCCGATGGCTGGCATGAACGTCGAGGAAAAACAGGACATGTGCCGTTTCATCCTCGACGTCAATGACCAGTTCGGAACGACGATTGTGCTGATCGAGCACGACATGGGCGTCGTGATGGACATTTCCGATCGCGTTGTCGTCCTCGACTACGGCAAGAAGATCGGCGATGGCGTGCCGGATGAAGTCAAAAATAATGAGGATGTGATCAAGGCCTATCTCGGCGCTGGTCACTAGGAGACGGGAATATGAATTTCTTTTTCGAAGTGCTGATCGGCGGCCTGCTCTCGGGGGTGATGTATGCCCTCGTTGCGCTCGGCTTCGTGCTGATCTACAAGGCCTCGGGCGTCTTCAACTTTGCCCAGGGGGCGATGGTTTATCTGGCGGCTTTGTCGGTCGTCGGCTGCGTGGAAAAAGGCGCGCCGCTCTGGCTGGCGATCATCCTTGCCTTTGTCATCATGACGCTGTTCGGGATCGCCACTGAAAAGTTCGTGTTGCGCAAGCTGGTCAATCAGCCGCCGATTACGCTGTTCATGGCAACCATCGGCCTGGCCTTCTTCATTGAAGGGCTGGCGCCGCTGGTTTTCGGCAGCGAGCCGCGGGCGCTGGAACTCGGCATTGTCGATGAGCCGATTCCCTACATCCTCGACAACTGGAACATGGTCATTTCGAAATTCGATCTGGTTGCGGCGGGTGTCGCCTCGGTACTGGTCGCCGCACTGGCTTTGTTCTTTCAATACACCCGGATTGGCCGCGCCTTGCGGGCGGTGGCGGATGACCATCAGGCCGCCTTGTCGATCGGCATTCCGCTGCAAAACATCTGGGCCATCGTCTGGGGCGTGGCCGGCTTCGTTGCACTGGTGGCAGGCATGATGTGGGGTGCGCGGAATGGTGTGCAGTTTGCGCTCACTTTCACGGCATTGAAGGCGCTGCCAGTGTTGATCCTTGGTGGCTTTACCTCGGTGCCGGGGGCGATTGTCGGCGGCCTGATCATCGGCGCTTCGGAAAAGCTGGCGGAAATCTATATTCCACCCGTCATGCAGGATATGTTCGGCGGCAATTTCGGCGGTATCGAGGGCTGGTTCCCTTATGTGCTGGCGTTGCTCTTCCTGCTCGTCAGACCTGAGGGTCTGTTCGGTGAACGTCACATTGACCGCGTGTAAAAGAGGATAGATCAAGATGCTTTACCGTGAAGCCGGTCAATTCAAGACCACCTACGCTGCCGACCAGCAGATATTTCCGATTCGTCAGGATCGCCTTGGCATTCTGGTGCTGCTCGTCATCGCCTTTCTCGGCGTGCCGCTGCTGGCCAGCGAATACTGGTTCTCGGCCATCCTGATTCCTTTCCTGATTTTTGCGCTGGCCGCGCTCGGCCTGAATATCCTGACCGGTTACGCCGGCCAGCTCTCACTGGGTTCCGCCGCCTTCATGGCGGTGGGCGCCTATGCCGCCTACAACTTCCAGCTCCGCGTCGAGGGCATTCCGATTCTGGTTTCCTTCATCTGTGCCGGGTTGACCGCAGCAGGGGTGGGGATACTGTTCGGTTTGCCGTCGCTGCGCATCAAGGGCTTTTATCTGGCAGTGGCGACGCTGGCGGCGCAGTTTTTCATCGTCTGGTGCCTGACCAAGTTCCCCTGGCTGTCGAACAACTCGTCGTCGGGCGTGATCTCGACCCAAAAGCTGATCATCTTTGGCCATGAACTGAAGACGCCGGTCGAGAAGTATCTGCTGGTTCTGTCGATCGTCGTTTTCCTGGCGCTGGCCGCCAAGAATATGGTGCGCTCGGCCACCGGGCGGGCCTGGATGGCGGTGCGCGACATGGACGTGGCGGCGTCGGTGATCGGCATCCGCCTGATGCCGACCAAGCTGCTCGCCTTCGCCGTCAGTTCCTTTTACTGCGGTGTGGCCGGTGCGCTGTACGCCTTCTGCTACCTCGGTTCGGTCGAGCCGGACGGCTTTTCGCTGGATATGTCGTTCAAGATTTTGTTCATGATCATCATTGGCGGTGTCGGTTCGATCATGGGCAGTTTCTTGGGTGCAGCCTTCATTTTGCTCTTGCCGATTTTTCTCGATATCGCCTTGCCATTCCTGGCTGGCTTGTTCGGCCTGCCTTTTGCCAGCGAAACTGTGTCGCACATCCAGATTCTGGTTTTCGGTGCGCTGATCATGTTCTTCCTGATCGTCGAACCGCACGGGCTGGCCCGGTTGTGGCAGATCGCCAAGGAGAAATTGCGTTTGTGGCCTTTCCCGCACTAGTGCCAGCCTTTGCATTTGTGGTGCTAGGAAAGTTTGCTGTTGGAGCGGCGGCTGCCCCGTCGCTTTTTGTAATAACTGGAGGAGACATTCAATGATTAAAAAATTCAAACCCGCCCTCGCTGCCGCTGCGGTTTCCCTGGCCATGCTGTCGCAGGTCTCTGTTGCTGCCGAAGAGCAGTTCTTCCCGCTGATCGACTACCGGGTCGGCCCATATGGCTCAAATGGGCAGGCCTTCTATGGCGGCTTTATCGATTATCTGAACTACGTCAATCTGAAAGAAAAGGGTGTCAATGGCGTCCAGATGACTTATGAAGAGTGCGAAACCGAGTACAACAACGCCAAGGGCGTCGAGTGCTATGAACGCCTGAAAGGCAAGGCTGCCAAGTCGGCTGGCCCGATCCACACGATGTCGACCGGCATCTCCTACGCGCTGATCGACAAGTCGGCCCAGGACAAGCTGCCGCTGGCGATGATGGGCTATGGCCGCACCGATGCGGTGGACGGCTCGGTCTTCCCCTACGCCTTCCCGCTGGTGACGACTTACCAGATGCAGGCGTCGGCCATCATCAAGTTCATCAAGGACAAAAATGCCGGCAATCTGGCCGGCAAGAAGATCGTTTATCTGTATCACGACTCTGCCTATGGCAAGGAAGCCATCATCGCGATGGAAGCCGAGGCCGCGCTGAACAAGTTCACGCTGGTGCAGATTCCGGTCGCCCACCCGGGCAACGAGCAGGGCGCTCAGTGGCTGAAGATTCGCCAGGAAAAACCGGACTTCGTGGTTTTCTGGGGCTGGGGCGTGATGAACCAGACGGCGCTGAAGTCGGCCCAGAAGGTCGGTTTCCCGCGTGACAAGATGATTGGTTCCTGGTGGACCGGTTCCGAAGAGGATGTCGTGCCGGCCGGCGAAGCTGCCAAGGGCTACATGGCCGCGACCTGGAATGTGTCGGGCAAGCAGGTGCCGGTGATTGCCGACATCGAGACGGTGGTTTACGGCGCCAACAAGGGCAATCTGCAGGACAAAGCCAAGATCGGCACCGTCCTCTATAACCGTGGCGTATCCGCCGCCGTGCTGTCGGTTGAAGCCATCCGCAAGGCGCAGGAAAAATACGGCAAGGGCAAGGCCATGAACGGCGAGCAGGTGCGCTGGGCGCTGGAAAACCTGAATATCACCGATGCTCGCCTGAAGGCTTTGGGCGCCACCGATCTGCTGCCGGAAATCAAGACTTCCTGCGACAACCACGAAGGCTCCGGCAAGGTGAAGATCCAGCAGTGGGATGGCGCCAAGTGGGTGCCGGTGTCCGGCTGGATCGAGGGCAACAAGGCGCTGATCCACCCGCTGTTCCAGGCTTCTGCCAAGCAGTACGCCAAGGAAAAGGGCATCACGCCGCGGGATTGTTCGAAGGAAAAATAAGGTGCGAGATGGCAGGGGGCGGCATTCTCGCCGCTTCCTGCCGGTTTCCATGCTTCGGGAACAGCTATGAGTACACAAACTGCCGCTGCTGCGGTCGACACCTATTTGAGCATCAAAAACATCGAGGTCATCTACGACCACGTGATTCTGGTGCTCAAGGGCGTCTCGCTGAACGTGCCGAAAGGCAAGATCGTCGCGTTGCTGGGGGCCAATGGCGCTGGCAAATCGACGACATTGAAAGCCATTTCCAACCTGCTGCACGCCGAGCGCGGCGATGTCACCAAGGGCTCGGTCGAGTACAAGGGCGAGCGGATCGATCAGCTGACGCCGAACGACCTGGTCAAGCGCGGCGTCATTCAAGTGATGGAAGGGCGGCATTGTTTCGGTCACCTGACCATCGAGGAAAACCTGCTGACCGGCGCCTATACGCGCTCGATTTCGCGGGGCGAACTGAAGGACAGTCTGGAAAAGGTTTATCACTACTTCCCGCGGTTGAAAACGCGGCGCACTTCGCAGGCGGGTTACACCTCCGGCGGCGAACAGCAGATGTGCGCCATCGGCCGGGCGCTGATGGCCAAGCCGGAAATGATCCTGCTCGATGAGCCGTCGATGGGGCTGGCGCCGCAGATCGTTGAGGAAATTTTTGAAATCGTGAAGGACCTCAACAGTCGCGAGAACGTCAGTTTTCTGCTGGCTGAGCAGAACACGATGGTGGCGCTGCGCTATGCCGACTTTGGCTACATCCTGGAGAACGGCCGGGTGGTGATGGAAGGCGATGCCGAGGAATTGCGGACCAATGAGGATGTGAAGGAGTTTTACCTTGGACTGTCTTCGGGTGAGCGCAAGTCCTTCAAGGACGTAAAGCACTATCGACGCAGAAAACGCTGGCTCTCATGAGCTTGCAGTGCGGCACGCATGGCTTCGTTGTCGGCGAGCTTGTTTGCAGAAAGCAAACGGCGCTCGCCTCCGCCTCGCCCTGATGGCCTACTTTGCGACCTTTGCTTTGCACTGTGCCCTGTCTGACAAAACCCAAAAACCAATTGCTGCGGTCGACCGGAAAAAACGGAGAAAAACTAAATGAGCTTTTACGACCCGCTTGAAACCCGCGACCCCGGCGAGCGCGAAGATGACTTGATGGACAAGCTGGCGCGTCAGGTGGCGCATGCCAAGGAAACGACTTCCTACTATTTCCAGACGCTGGCCGGGATCAATCCCTTCGAGTGCGCGACGCGCCAGGCTTTGGCCAAGTTGCCGCTGACCCGCAAGCGTGACCTGATCGAGTTGCAGCAAAAAATGCCGCCCTTTGGTGGCTTGAATTCATTGCCGCGCCACAAGGCGAAGCGGGTTTTTGCCTCGCCGGGGCCGATCTATGAAATTCAGGGCAAGGACATCGACCCCTGGCGCATGGCGCGCGTCTTGTATGCCGCCGGCTTTCGCAATGGCGATCTGATTCACAACTGTTTCTCCTATCACTTCACGCCCGGTGCCTTTATTTTCGAGGGCGGCGCCCGCAAGCTGGGTTGCGCGGTTTTTCCCGGCGGTACCGGGCAGACCGAGCAACAGGTGCAGGCGATGGCAGAACTGAAGCCGGAAGGCTACGTCGGCACGCCGTCCTTCCTGCGCATCATCGTCGAGAAGGCCGAGGCGATGGGGGTGGATATCCGTTCGCTGAGCAAGGCCTGTGTTTCCGGCGAGGCGCTGCCCGGTGTGACGCGTGACTGGCTGAAAGAGCGCGGCATTTCGGTACGCCAGTGCTATGCGACGGCGGATATCGGGGCGATTGCCTACGAAACCGAGGCCGAGGAAGGCTTGGTGGTCGAGGAGGAACTGCTGGTCGAAATCGTTCGCCCCGGCACCGGCGATCCGGTCGAGCCGGGCGAAGTGGGTGAGGTCGTGGTGACGACCTTCAGTGCCGACTACCCGTTGATCCGTTTCGCCACCGGCGATCTCTCGGCCATCATGCCCGGTCGTTCGCCCTGCGGCCGCAGCAATATCCGCCTTAAAGGCTGGCTGGGGCGGGCTGATCAAACCACCAAGGTCAAGGGGATGTTCGTGCATCCGGAGCAGGTGGCTGAGTTGGCTCGTCGCCATCCGGAAATCCACCGCATGCGTTTGGTTGTCGATAACCCCGGTGGCCAGGATCGCATGGTGCTGCATTGCGAAATCGAGGTGTGCGGTAAGGCAAACGTCGAGGGCCTCGACAAGGCGCTGATCGCCAGCCTGCGTGAAGTGACCAAACTGCGCGGCGAAGTGGCTTTTGCGGCGCCTGGGGGCTTGCCCAATGATGGCAAGGTGATTGAAGATAGCCGGGTTTATTGACCCGGCGATTTTCATGCGAACTCTTCTTGTTGTACTGGCCTTGTTGGCCACGCCGGCGCTGGCAGTTGAGCCAGCGCTTCGCCCTTCGGCCCGCCTGCTTTTCAAGCAGCCGGAACTGCTTAAAACCGGGAGTTGCGTGGTTTATGAGGAGGGTGGGAGCGGCTGGGTCATGACCGATCCGGTCTTTTACCTGAAAGGCACCGTTCTTGGCGCCGAAGTGCGGACTCGCCGCCTGGGGGTTTGCCCGCTGGTGCCGGGCAAGAATATGGAGCAATACAGTCGCGAGGAATTCAACCAGCACGCCAAGGCATTTCCCTGTGTTTCGGAAAATACGCTCGAGCGTGACGAGCAGATTGGCATCGTCCGCTTGCGAGTCGCATCCTGGGAAACGCCGCATGCCATTCTCGCCGCCAATGATGGTCGCCTCTTCCGCGGCATGTTTATCGACCGCAAGCTGGAAAAAGACATGGAAATTGAACTCGAAGCCGACCTCTTGGGCGTCTGCGCCGAATGAGCCGCCCCGGGCCGCTGGCCGGCATTCGTATTCTTGATCTGACCCGCTTGCTGCCCGGTCCGGTCACCACGCTGCATCTGGCTGATCTCGGCGCCGAAGTCATCAAGATCGAAGACCCGCAAGTCGGCGATTACGCCCGCACGCTGGGCACCGGCCAAGGGGAAGATAGCGCTTATTTCCGCATGATCAACCGCAACAAGCAGGGCTTGCGGCTGGATTTGAAAAAACCGGAAGGCGTCGAAGTCTTCATGCGCCTGGCCCGCGAAGCCGATGTGATCATCGAAAGTTTCCGCCCCGGCGTGATGGACAAGCTCGGCGTTGGTTATGCGGTGATTGCTGCGGTCAACCCGAAAATTGCCTATTGTTCGATCAGCGGTTACGGCCAGGACGGACCGTACAAGGATCTCGCCGGCCACGACATCAACTACCTCGGCTACGCCGGCGTGCTTGATCAGATCGGCAGCGCAGGCGGTAATCCGGCGATTCCCAACTTTCAGATCGCCGACCTGCTCGGTGGCGCAATGACCGCCGCGATGGGTATTTTGGCGGTGGTAATCGAAGCGCAGCGCACCGGGCAGGGCCGTTACATTGATGTGTCGATGACCGATAGCGTGCTCGCTCACACCTATTTCGCCATGCTGCGCCTGAACGATGCCGGGCAATCCGCGCCGCGCGGTACGGATCTGCTTTCCGGCGGCCTGCCTTGTTACGCCACCTATCGTTGCGCCGATGGCAAACACATGGCAGTTGGTGCGCTTGAAGGCAAATTCTGGAAAACCGCTTGCGAGGTGCTGGGCCATCCGGATTGGCTGAAGCGCCAGTGGGATGCCAGTCTGCGTGGTGAACTGGCCGAGTTATTCGCCACCCGGCCACGTGATGAATGGGCCAGCCTGTTTGCTGCGGTCGACTGCTGTATTACGCCCATTTTGTCGCCGGAAGAAGCACTCGCCAACGAGCAAATCCTCGCCCGGAAAATGGTAGTGCAGGAAGACGGCCTGACGCAGTTCGCGCCGCCGCTGAAGATGTCCGGTTTTGAATTCTCGATCCGCCAGGCTGCGCCCAAATCCGGTGAGCACAATGCAGCAATTCTGGCCGCTGCAGGTTATTCGACAACTGAAATCCAGCGTCTGGAAAGCGCCGGCGCGTTCGGCTGAAACTGTCGCAGGTGACGTACCCGCCTGCATAAGGCATGATCGTCGGTCAAACTGACGGAATCAGGCTGATGAAAACGCAAATCGATGAACTGCTGGCCCGCATCGACGCTCTGCAGAACGAACTGGAGCAGGAATACGGCCGGGCCCGCGATGAGTGGACGCAGCGCAAGGCCGAATTGGCCGAGGAATTTCTGCGTCAGCAGCGCCGCTACAAGACGGGGCTTTTCCGCTTCCTGGCCCGCTCACGTTTGCTGGTCATCCTGACGTCACCGATCATTTACGCTGGCTGGATCCCCTTTTTACTGATGGACCTGTTCATCACGCTCTACCAGAGCATTTGCTTTCCGATCTACCGCATCCCCAAAGTGAAGCGCGCCGACTACGTGTTGATGGATCGCGGCGATTTGCCCTACCTGAATCTGATCGAAAAATTCAATTGCCTCTATTGCTCTTACGGAAACGGCGTTGCCGCCTACACGCGCGAAGTGGCGGCGCGGACCGAACAATACTGGTGCCCGATCAAGCATGTCCGGCGTATCAAGGCGGCCCATGAACGCTACCCGCAGTTTTTCGATCACGGCGATGCTGAGGCGTTCAAGAGCGGCCTGGAGCGATTGCGTCGCCAGTTCGGCGATGAAAAATAATCGACCATGTAAAGACGAAATCCCTCATTGCCAAACTGGCCGAAGCGCCGGATTGTTCCCGGTCAAATGGCATCGGGCTTGCCAAATACATCTCGCCGGGCGGCTTCACTGACCGCGACGATGGCCGGATGGGTCAGTCGACGTTCGGTGGTAATTGCATAGAGTTGCTCAACAACGGCATCGATGCAGCCCAATGCCACCACGTTGTATTGCCGACAGACCTGATCGGCAATGGCGGTTGGCGCAACAAACAAGCCGGCGCCGGCTTGGCCAAAGGCCTTCAATAAGGCGCTGTCGTCGAATTCTCCGACGATGTAGGGCCGCAGGTCATTGTTCTCCAGCCATTGAAGAAGCCTGGATCGGATCGCGACATCTTCACCCGGCAAAAGAAATGGGGCGTTGTTGAGCAATGCGGGAAATTTGCCCGGCAATTGCGTGCTCAACGATGGGGCGCCAAATACGGTCAGCCCGCATTCGCCCAGCAAATGGCTGTAACCGCGCACGTTCAAATTGTTGGGCATGGACCGATCCGCGATGACCATGTCCAGTCGATGCACAGCCAGGTCCGCCAACAGCGCGGCCAGACGACCTTCCCGGCAAATCAGTCGCACCGGTTCCGCGATATGAAGCGCCGGCTCCAGCAAGCGACAGGCGACTGATTTCGACACCGAATCCGCAATCCCGATTTTGAACGGGAGTGATTTTTTCGTGGTCTGGTCGCGCACGACATCAAGCAACTCGTCGCCAATGATGAAGATTTCTTCGGCGTAACTGAGGATGCGTCGCCCCGCCTCGGTGAGTTCCAACCCCCGTCCAGCCCGACGGAAGAGTTTCGTGCCGAGGGTTTCTTCAAACTCGCGCAACTGACCGCTGATCGATTGGGGTGTCAGATGGAGTTGTTCGCCTGCTCGGGCAATGCTGCCCGTCTTGGCCACCATCCAGAAATAGCGCAAATGTTTGAAATTGAGTGTGGTCATGGTGTCCGGTGGAATGAGGGTGCGGCATTTGTGCGATGGCCGGATTGGCCGAGGCGGCTTTTTCGGGAGTCCTTGTTACATCGAAAAAATCGATGATTGGAGAAATTATATTCGACTGGTTGGCTGTATTTTTATTCACTATATTCCGCCGCCTGAAGTCTTAACCCGGAGGAAATATGAGTAACGCGAGCAAAAATCAGCCTGTAATCGGGATCGTCATGGGGTCGGATTCCGACTGGCCGGTCATGCAAGCCGCCGCAAAAATGCTGGAAGAGTTTGGCGTACCCTACGAGGCTCGTGTCGTTTCCGCTCACCGGACGCCAGATCTGCTTTTTGAATACGCCGAAACAGCTCATCAGCGTGGCCTCAAGGCCATTATTGCCGGCGCGGGCGGTGCGGCCCATCTGCCGGGCATGTTGGCCGCCAAAACGACGGTGCCCATTCTCGGCGTACCGATTCCCTCGAAGCATCTCAAAGGGCTGGATTCCCTGCTTTCCATCGTTCAAATGCCCAAGGGCGTGCCAGTGGCGACATTTGCCATCGGTGAGGCCGGTGCGAGCAATGCCGCGCTCTTTGCCATCGCGATGCAGGCGACGAATGCCGCTGCTTCAGGGGGCGAACTGGCCGACAAACTGCATGATTTCCGCCAGCGCCAGGAAAGCAAGGTGCTGAGCATGCAACTGCCGAGGCCGGAATGATCCTGCCGCCAGCAACCCTCGGCATGCTCGGTGGTGGCCAGTTGGGCCGCTACTTTGTCATTGCCGCACAACAGTTAGGGTATCGGGTCATGGTGCTTGACCCGGACCGCAACAGCCCGGCGGCTCGTATCGCAGATCTGCATATTGCTGCGGCTTATGATGATCGGGAGGCGTTGTCGCGCATGGCCAAAAGCTGTGCGGCGATCACCACGGAGTTTGAAAGTGTGCCCGCCGAGGCGCTGGCCTACCTTGCGGCTTTCGTGCCTGTGCAGCCGAGTGCCGAAGCTCTGTCCATCTGCCAGCAGCGTTCTGCCGAGAAAAACTTTCTGAAGAGGCATGGCTTCCCGCATGTGCCTTACGCCGATATTCGTTCTGAAAGTGACGTTTCAAATGCCTCGTCGGATCTCTTTCCCGGCATTCTGAAAGTGGTCCGCTTTGGCTACGATGGTAAAGGCCAGGTGCGAGTCAATGACAAGGAGGCGTGCCTGAGTGCCTTTCGCCGGTTGGAAGGCGAGCCTTGTGTGCTCGAAAAGCAAATGGCGCTTGAATCCGAACTGTCCATTGTGCTGACACGCTCGGCATCGGGCGAGATCAAGCGCTTTCCGGTCGCCGAAAACCATCACCAACACGGCATTCTCGACTACTCGGTGGTTGGCGCACCAGGCGCCGCAAACGAGTTATCGGCCGAGGTGGCAACCATTGCCGAGAGGATTGCGGTCAGCATGGACTATGTTGGGACGCTGAGCGTTGAGTTCTTTGTCGTTGATGGCGAGCTCTATGTGAATGAACTGGCGCCACGACCGCACAACTCCGGGCATTTCACGCTTGATGCCTGTTTGACCAACCAGTTCGAGCAGCAGGTTCGGGCGCTGTGTGGGCTGCCGTTGGGTGATCCCGCGCCGCATTCGGCGGCGGTTATGGTCAATCTGCTGGGTGATGTCTGGTTCTCCAGGCAGCCGGAGCGGGCATGCGAGCCCGATTGGGGAAAGTTGCTGGCGCACCCCGGCCTGACGCTTCATTTGTATGGCAAGCACGAAGCCCGCCCCGGGCGAAAGATGGGGCATTTCACCGTGCTCGGTGAAAGTTTTGAAAAGCCTTACTTAACCGCAATGGCAGCCAGAGCAGCTATCGGGATCAGTGATAGCTGAAGCCACGCCCGGTTTCGTTGCGTTGAAATTTCAACACTGAAAAACATCGAAATATTGGATGTATGTGTTCGCAATAGTCGACTGGTTCGATGTGTTGTTTGTCACTACGATGGATCGCGTTACCCACACTCAAGGATGAAAGATGATGAAAATCGATATTCGGGCAAGAGGGTTTGAACTGACTGAAGGTTTGCGGCAACACGCCGAACGGCGTCTGAGCTTTGCCCTTGGTTGGGCGAGTTACGATGTTCGTAAAGTCACCGTCTGTCTTTTCGACGTTAACGGGCCACGTGGCGGCGAAGACAAATGCTGTCGCATTCAGGTTGCCCTGCCGAAAGCGCAGGATGTGGTGATTGAAGACACGGAAGCGGATCTCTACATCGCCATCGACCGTGCCGCCGAGCGGGTTGAGCGTTCGGTAACCCGCCGACTGGAACGGCAGCGCGAGCACAAGCACGGCACATTCAAGACCGCCGTGCCCGGTGCCGAGAGTGACGAAAACGACGGTAGCCATGAAGGCATGAACTTCCGCGGTCAACCCGCAAATTTGGCCCAATTTCAAGTTGGTTTATGACTACGCCTGGACGCTTCACGGGCGGTGCAGAGATTCCCCAGGGCGGTGCCGGCTGCAAGATTGTTGAGCCGGACCGAAACAGCCGTGAAGCGCAAATCCAAAAGGAGAAACATCATGCGTCAATACCCGTCCGATAGTCCCGAAGCGCTGACCCGCATCGTGGCCTTGGCCTTGATGGCCGACGGCATCATTGATCCGAGCGAACTGCGTCTGCTCAAGGATCAGGAAATTTTGAGTCGACTCGGCCTCGATCCGGACAGCTTCGACCGGGTTTTCTATGAATTTTGCACGGACATGCTGAATGCGGCGCAGCGCACCTCGTCTGGCCAATTGCAACTGGACGGCAAGGGCATCAAACGCCTGCTGGATGAGGTGACTGATCCTGCGCTGCAGAAAAGCATGTTGCGCACGATCATGGATATCACGCATGCCGATCAGCAACTGGCCGGTAGCGAAGCGGTGCTGATTACCGAAGCGCTGAAATGCTGGTCGCTTGACCTGCATCAGATCGCTGATCTGACCGATGACGGACGCGCTCCGTTTGCTTCGGGGAAAGCGCAAAGAGCGCATGTTTGAATGATGAAAATCTCCGGAATTTGGTGATCCGGAGCAAGAGCAAGGGGGAGTAGCTCTCCACCGCGGCGTCGTCAGCACGGAAAAATTCACTTTTTCCCGGCGTCACGGGTGGTCCTGACAACAGGGCCGCGAGCAAGACCTTTGCAGTTTGGTCAAGCGCAGGTGTTCAGGGCACAGGCACTTGATCCGGGCTGAATCGAGGTCTTTTAAAGGAGTCTTCTCTCATGGAAACAATTGGTACCTGGTGGATGTGGGTCGGATTTTTCGCCCTCGTCCTGGTCATGCTGGCGATCGACCTGTTTGTTGTCGGCGGCGGCAAGCAGCACCGTGTCAGCTTCAAGGAAGCGGCAACCTGGTCGGGCATCTGGGTCGGTGTTTCGTTTCTCTTTGCCGGCGCTCTCTGGTGGCACCTGGACGGCTCCGTCGGGCGCGAGATCGCCAATCAGAAAACACTTCAATACATCACCGGCTATTTGATCGAAAAGTCGTTGGCCGTGGATAACGTTTTTGTCTGGCTAATACTGTTCAGTTTCTTTGCGATCCCGCTCGAACTGCAAAAGCGGGTTCTCATCCTCGGCGTGCTCGGTGCAATCGTCATGCGGACGGTGATGATCTTTGCCGGGGTCTGGCTGATTACCCAGTTCCACTGGTTGCTCTACGTTTTTGGTGCCTTTTTGTTGTTCACCGGGATCAAGATGTGGTGGTTTGCCGATGAAACTCCTGACCTGGCCAATAATCCCGCGATCAACTGGGTTCGCCGGCACATGAAGGTGACGGACCAACTGCATGGCGAGCGTTTCTTCATCATGAAAGAAGAAGCCGGCAAACTGGTCCGCTATGCGACGCCGCTCTTCCTGGTGCTGATCCTGGTCGAAATCACCGACTTGATCTTCGCGGTCGACTCGATCCCGGCGATTTTTGCCATCACCACAGATCCGTTCATCGTGCTCACCTCGAACATTTTCGCCATTCTCGGTCTGCGCGCCATGTACTTTCTGCTCGCCGATATGGCCGATCGATTCTCGCTGCTCAAGTACGGGCTGGCCATCGTGCTGATGTTCATCGGGGTCAAGATGCTCCTGATCGACCTGTTCAAGATACCGGTCGCCGTCTCGCTCGGTATCGTCGCAGCGATCATCGGCACCTCGATCGTACTGTCGTTGAGAAAGGATTCCTGCCAACGCGCCCCGTCTGAGTCTGATCAGCGGAGGGTACCATGATGGCCGAGGTTGGCTCCGCGGTAGCCGGCGACTGGCGCCCCCGGCTGGCAGCAACGCTCGATTTGCCAATGGTGCAGCATGCATTAATCAGTCTGATCCTGATCAACGCGCTTATCCTCGGCCTGGAGACCAGCCAGACCCTGATGCAGGCGTGGGGGCCGTGGCTGATTGCGGCCGACAAGGCGATTCTCGCCATCTTCGTGGTCGAAATCGCCTTGCGTCTGCTAGCTCAGCGGCTGGCCTACTTTCGGGATCCGTGGAACATCTTCGATTTCTCGGTGGTGGCGATCTCCCTGTTGCCGGCATCGGGGCCGCTGGCCGTATTGCGTGCCTTGCGTGTGCTCCGGGTGCTGCGCCTGATCAAGCTGGTGCCGAGCATGAAACGGGTTGTCGGCGGTTTGCTTTCGGCACTGCCCGGCCTCGGTTCGGTGGCAGCAATCATCGGCCTGATTTTCTACGTGTCGGCAGTTATCGCCACCAAGCTGTTCGGTGCCGACTTCCCGGAATGGTTCGGCACGCTGGGGGCGAGCGCTTTTACCTTGTTCCAGATCATGACTCTGGAGAGCTGGGCGATGGGCATCGTGCGTCCGGTGATGGAACTCTTCCCTCAGGCTTGGGTATTTTTCCTGATTTTCATCCTGACCTCGACGTTCACCATGCTCAATCTGTTCATCGCTGTGATCGTCAATGCGATCCAGCAGGAACATCAAGATGACGGACGTTCGACGAACGACAGCGAATTGTCTTTGCTGCGCGATGAGATCGCCCGTTTGCGTCAGGATATTACGGAGGATCGTGGTCGGTGCGCAGGGCCAAGGTAGTCGATGAAGCAAAGAGTGCTGCCAACAAGCAAGTAGCCTCCCCTGAAATCAGGCAGGCCGCGCCTTACTGCAAACCTTCACAGCCGACCATACGCAAGCGTTCGCCGACCCGCAGCATCTGGCCGCGAAAATAGAGGTAGCGTTGCTGGACTGAATACGCTTCCCGCTCGGCGGCAATCACGCCGGCGCAGGTATCAAACATTTTTCCGCCGTGCTGAGCGTCCTGCAAGGCATGGACGAATTCATGAACGATGAAGGAATTATCCGCGTCGTTTTCCAGATTCAGATCGTCGCGGTAAACGATCCTGCGCTGTTCAAGGATGTAGGCCGCAACCAGCCCGGTCTGGCTGGTGCACTGCGCATAGGGTTCGGGGTCGGGCTTCAGTGCTTCACAGTTTTTGTCTGCAACTGATTGTCCGTGCGTGCAGAGGTCATATTGCGCCAGCATGCGCACGGACTCTTCCTTGAGATCGGCACAGATTTCGACCAGCATTTTCTGGTAGGGCATCGGGGTTACGGGTGGACGTTCGGTCAGCGCTGGCAATCCACTCAACTGCACTGTAGCCGCCATCAAGTAAGCCAGCAATTCGTCCATGTCAATCTCAGCCAGAGGGTTCCGGCTTCAGCCGGCTATTTATTGACTCCCATCTGCATTGACTGACATCCGGCCCGAAAATTCCGGGCACCAAAAAAATGAGCGATTAAATCTCGCCGGCGAGGTGGAGAGTGCACACGGCAAGCGATCAAGCAAGATCCCGGCTTCATCGTGCAGGTGCGGGAACCGTAGCTGCCTGGGTTTGACCAAGGCAGTTATGCCGGCCGGACTGGTGAGTTTCAGTGCGGACTTTTACTCGGGCAGCAAGCGGATTAGCTGTCCATTGGCCGCGTCAGTCAGCAAATAAACGTAGCCATCGGGCCCTTCACGCACATCACGAATCCCTTGCCCAATTTTTTGCAGTAGTTTTTCTTCCCGTACGACACGCTGGCCGTCGATTTCCAGTCGCGCCAGATAGTTGAATTTCAGCGAGCCGAGCAGCAGGCTGCCTTGCCAGCTTTTGCCATAGCGCTCGCTGTGGACGAATGCCATCCCCGAGGGTGCAATCGAGGGCACCCAGAAATGCAGCGGTTGCTCCATCCCGTTTTTTGCGCTCAGGCCGGCGCCAATCGTGCCGCCGCCGTAATCCTTGCCGTAGGTGATCACCGGCCAGCCATAATTTTTCCCGGCTGCCGGGCGGTTGAGTTCATCGCCCCCTTGCGGGCCGTGTTCATGCGTCCACAGATGGCCATCCGGCCCCAGCGCAGCGCCTTGGGAATTGCGGTGTCCATAGCTCCAGATTTCCGGGCGGGCGCCGGCTTGATTCACGAATGGATTGTCCGCCGGCACGCTGCCATCTTTATGAATGCGAATGACCTTGCCGTGGTGGTTGTCCAGTGTTTGTGCGTCAGCCATGCGGGAATAACGGTCGCCAAGCGTCAAAAAAAGCGTGCCATCGTTCGCCTCGACAATCCGGCAGCCAAAATGCGCCTGACTGATGACTTTGGGTTGTTGCCGGAAAATCACCGTAACTTTTTCAAGTGCCGATGCGTTATCCGAAAGACGCGCCGATGCCAGCGTCGTCGAATTGCCAGAACCTTGCGCCGCCGGCTCGGCAAAACAAAAATAGAGCATACGATTCCGCGCAAAGTCCCGGTCGGTAATCAGGTCGAGCAAGCCCCCTTGCCGGTTTGCGTCGATCTCGGGAAGGCCGGCAAGCGGCGCACTGACCCGGCCCTCGGGCGTAATCAGGCGCAAGCGTCCGGGGCGTTCAGTGACCAGCATTTGGCCGCCGCCAATGAAGGCCACCGCCCAGGGGTGTTCAAGGCCGCTGGCGATCACCTGGGGACGCAAGTTGGGGGTTTGTGCCGCAACCGGATTGATTGACAGGCCACCAAATGCAACGAGAAAAAGGAGAAAAAGCGTTGCGCCGAATGGTCGTTGCTGGTCATGTTTCATTGCGGTCCTCCTCACTTCCCGGCAAAACGAGGGGCAGTCACCGGCTGGAGCCTAACTTTTGCCGCGCCCGAACAAGCCTTTGACGGCCTCCTGCAAATCGGCTGGCAAAACCACCACTTTTGCATTGTCCTTTTCGCCCATCCGTTCCAGTGCGCTGATGTATTTTTCACCGAGCATGTAAGACATCGGCCCGGTTTTGTCGCCAATCGCGGCCGAGATGCGGCGAATGGCTTCAGCCGAGGCTTCGGCCAGCATGACCTGGGAATTGGCGTCGCGTTTAGCCGACTCAAGGCGGGCTTCGGCTTCCAGAATGGCCGCCTGCTTGGCACCTTCGGCCCGGATCACCACGGCCTTGCGCTCGCGTTCGGCCGCAGCCTGCATTTCCATCGCCTTTTGCATCGACAGCGATGGTTTGATGTCCTGAATCTCGACTGATTTGACCGTCAAACCCCAGTCGACCGCCTCATCGGCAATACTTTCGCGTAGCCGGGCCTTGATCTTGTCGCGTGAGGAGAGCGCTTCGTCCAGTTCCATTTCGCCGACGATGGAGCGCAGCGTTGTCATGATCAGGTTACGGATCGCTTCGGAGAAATCAGTGATGCCATAGACTGCCTTGACCGGATCGGTCACCTTGATGAAGGCGATGGCATTGGTCAGGATCACCGCGTTGTCGCGGGTAATCACTTCCTGTTCCTGCACGTCAAGAATGATGTCCTTGGTCACCAACTGGTAGGCCACCTTGTCGATGTAGGGAATGACGATATTCAGGCCGGGCTTCAGCGTGCCGTGATATTTCCCCAGCCGCTCGACGATCCACTCTTCGCCCTGCGGCACGATACGCACCCCCTTGGCGATGGTGACAACAGCAAAGACCAGTAGGGCCAGAACAACGACAAATCCTGCGCTCATTTCCATTTTGTAACCTCCAGGTTGTGACCTCGTTACGCCTTGCTGACTTTCAGATAACTACCTTCGACCGCCACCACCTTGACCCGCTCGCCCGCCGCAATCGCTGCGTCGGCTGTGCAAACCCATTCCTCGGAACCCAGTATGGGGCGTTGAAAGCGCGCTTTCCCCCGCGCAAACGGGGCGACTGCGCCAACCAGCAGGCCAATTTCACCCATGACCTCGCCCTCGGCTGTGCCGACCAGTGTTTTGTGCTGGCTTTGCTTGAAGACCCGGAACCACAGGGCAACCATCGCCAGCGAGGCGATTGTCCAGGTAGCCAGTTGTGCGGTCAGCGAAAGCGTCGGTATGAGCAGCATCAGCAGGCCAACGAGCAAGGCGCCGAGGCCGAACCAGATGACGAAGAACGACGCCACGGCCAACTCGGCCAGCATCAACACGACGCCGCCGACAATCCAGACCCACCATTCAGGATGCATTGATTTCTCCTTGTTGCGCCGAGTATTGGGCGTTTGACCACGAGGGTCAAGCCGCGTTGCGGCTTTCCTCATCTCGCGTTGCGGCTTTCCACGCTTGGGCCGGGAAGCGCTGCCCTCTAGAATACAGCGATGAATACCGCGCTCCTTCTTCTCCCCGATTTCGCCCTGATCCTGCTCGGGGTTGCCATCCGGCGCTGGATGCATCTCGGCGATCATTTCTGGAATGGCGTCGAGAAGCTGGTCTACTTCATTCTTTTTCCGGCGCTGCTCATCAATGCCATCATCAAGACCCGGCTTGATCTTGCCTCTGCCATGCCCTTGCTCGGCACGGCCTTCGCGGCGATGGCCGGCGGTATGGTGCTTGGCATCCTGCCGCGCCTGTTCAGCAAACTGCCGGCGCTGACTTACGCCTCGATGTTCCAGTGCGCCTACCGCTTCAATTCCTATATCGCGCTGGCGGTGGCCGGCATGTTGTTCGGCTCGCCCGGCATTGCAACGATGGGCCTGATCGTTGGTGCTGCGGTGCCGCTGGCTAATCTGGTTTCGGTCTGGATGCTCGCCCGCCACGGCGAAGTGGGTTTGTGGCGCGAAGTGGCGCGCAATCCGCTGATTTGGGGCACGGCGGCCGGCTTTCTGCTCAACCTGCTTGGTTTTATGCCGCCGGCCCCGTTGCAGGCGTTTCTCGGGCGGCTGGCCGATGCCTCGATTGCGCTCGGCCTGATTACCGTCGGTGCCGCCTTACGCCTGGAAAGCACGCCTGGCGTGCGCGGTTTTTCGCTCTGGCTGGTCGCCATCAAACTGCTGGTTTTGCCGTTGATCGCGCTCACCGTGGGTAGCCTGCTTGGACTAAGCGGTTTGAACTATCAGGTGGTAGTGTTGTTTGCCGCCTTGCCGACCGCGTCTTCAGCCTACATTCTGGCGATGCGCATGGGGGGCGACGGGCGTAGTGTGGCTTGGCTGATTTCTGCAACGACGCTGGGGTCGATGCTCACGCTGCCGCTCTGGGCAGCGTGGCTGCTGCGCTGATTTTTCTGATTATTTCTTGCCGCGGCGGCCGCCCGGCTTTTCTGCCGCGGCTTCTTCGTCGGCTGCCTGAGTCGCGGCATCGGCACTTTGCTGCATTTGCTCGCGCATCTGCTGCATCATTTGCCAGGGCCACATGGCGGCCTCGGAAAATGCCGTTTTTTCCGCGTCGACCGCAGCAGCCGGTTCTTCTGCACCCGGTGACATGGATTTGGCGGTATCGGAGGCCATTTTGCCCATGGTCTGTACCGCAGACACCGTGGTGCGCTGCATCTCCAGGCCCTGGATGGTCATTTGCAGCATCGAGAGATTCATCCGCAGCCAGCCTTCGACGGCTTTCATGTCCTTGATGCGTTTGTCGAGTTCTTCAATGTCGAAAGTCGGGGCAACCATGCCGGGGAGCGTGAAGCCCATATTTCCCCAAAGGTTGCGCATGAAATTCAGGGGGTCGTGTACTTGATTGTCGGACATGTCTCTCTCCGTTTGTATTTAGTCTCCTCATCTTAAACCACTTAAACGGACAAAGTGCTAGATTAGCGATAAGTCATAAGGAGTGCGTATGTTGAAGTTGTTGGTAGTGGAAGATCACGCGCTGGTGCGCGAAGGTTTGGTCAGGTTGCTTGGGCAGATTGAAGAGGATGTGACGGTTTTTGATAGCTCGGATTTTGAGTCGGCGCTCGCCATGCTCGATAACGAGGGTGATTTTGATCTGCTCCTGCTTGATCTGGCACTGCCGGGAATTGATGGTTTTGCCGGTCTCGATATTTTGCGCCGCCGCTATCCGGCGATGCCGGTGGCGGTAGTTTCTGCCTTCGACGACACGCCGACCATTACGCGGGTAATGAATCTGGGTGCCTCCGGCTTCATTCCCAAGGCATTTTCAGGCGAAGCCCTGCTGGCCGCGGTCAATGAGGTGTTGGCCGGTAATATCTTCCGCCCCAATGGCCAGCAATGTTCGCGCATGGATGATGTAACGCCGCTGCCGCCTTACCGCGTCAATGTGCAGCCGGAAGAGGTCGGGCTGACCAGCCGCCAGGCGCAGGTGCTGGCCTTGATGGTGCGCGGTTTGTCGAATCGCGATATTGCCGAGCAACTGGATCTTTCGGAAGGCACCGTCAAGATTCACGTCACCGCTGTTTTCAAGGCGCTCGGCGTCAATAGCCGGACGCAGGCGCTGGTCACCGTGGCCCGTTACGGCATCGATTTCGGCAATGTTTTTTGAAGCTGGCTGAGTAGCGCTCGCAGCTTCGCCGGACGGACCGGCGTTGGCAGGGCGTGGGCGCCGGGTGGCAGTTTTTGCTGCCCATCCCTGACCAGAACGATCAGTGGTGTGCCGACGGCTTGTTCGGCGCTGACGGCGGCAGCCAATTCATCATCAACGACCAATATGGCGTCGCGCGGGGCGCGGGCCGGCGTGGCGCTGTCGTCGCGGCTGATGGCGTAATGCCAGCCTTCCACCAGTTGCAGGCAGAGCTGCAGGTGATCGGAGTGGCCGATGAAATGTACCTTGCCGACCAGTGGCGGCAGCTTTTCCCTGCTGATTGAGGTTGCCCGGGTGACTGGCCGGCACGCGCAGGGCGAAAGTCGTTCCCTCACTCAGTTGCGAGCGCAGGCTGATCTTGACCGTCAAGGCGCGCGCCAGCCGATCAACGATCGATAGCCCAAGACCAAGCCCCTTGTTTTGCTCGCGCGCCTGATTGCCCACCTGATAGAACTCGGCAAAGATCGCCGCCTGATTTTCCGGTGCAATCCCCATGCCGTTATCGCGAACCTCGATCTGGATTTCGTTGCCGCGCTGGCGGGCAGCGACCAGCACTCGCCCGCCAACCGGGGTGTAACGCAGCGCATTGGAAATCAGGTTGGCGAGAATGCGTTCGAGCATCACCGGGTCCGAAGAGAGCCAGTGCTGGGTTGGCCGGAAATGCAAGCTCAGGTTGCGATCGGCGGCGGCGCGCCGGAAGGCATTGTTCAGACGCTCGAAAAGCGGGTTGAGCGGGAAGGCGCGAATTTCCGGGTGAATGCCGGTAACGTCGAGGCGGGAAAGGTCGAGCAGTGAGTCGAGCAATTCGCTGAGCGTCTTGGTCGAGGCGGCAATTTTCTCGGCCAAATGACTTTGATCCTGGGTGATGCCGCTGCGAGCCTGGTGCTGCAAGTCGGCGGCGAACAGGGAAAGGGCGTGCATGGGTTGCCGCAAGTCGTGGCTGGCGGCCGCCAGAAAGCGGCTCTTGGCCTTGTTGGCCCGCTCGGCGGCATCTTTTTCCCCGGCCAGTTCTTGCGTTGCCTCGCGGATGCGTTCTTCCAGATGTTCGTGACTGGCGGCCAGTTCCGCCGTCATTGCCTTCATTTCGCGAATCTGCCGGCGAACGAGCAGGGCGCCGACGAGGAGGACGATGGTGACGAGCAAGCTGAGCGTGGAGAGTTCAACGAGTCGGCTACGCCAGTTGGCGAGCAGTGTTTTTTCCGGGATGGCGGTAAGAATGCGCAGATCGGAAAAACCGGGTACGGGCGAGATTGAGATGAGCAGGCCGTTGCCGCTGTTAAGGCCGCTTTCCGGGATCAGGGTGCGCAGTTTGCCAGCGAACAGGACATCGGTCGCGAGCGCGCCAAGCACCGGGGAGTGCCGGCTGATGTCAACTGGCCGGCAGGAGGCAACGATCTGCCCCTTGGCGTTGATCAGTACCGATTCAAAATCGTCGGACAGCCGGTTGGCCCAGCAGAAATCCTGCATATAGCCCGGCTCCATGGCGGCAAAGGCGATGCCGGCAAAACGCTTGTTGGCGTCGGTGATGCGGCGCGCCAGCGCGTAGCTGTAACGACCGGAGTTCCGTCCGATGTAGGGCCCCCAGGTGGCGGCATCCGTCCCGTTTTCGATCACTTGAAAGTACGGCCGATCCTTGACATTGATTTGCGGTGCCGGGAAGTAGGTCGAGACGAAACGCTGGTTGCCGTCGCGATCGAAAATGATCAGGTCGCGCATTTGCGTCAGCGCACGGGAGTGCCGCTGGGCGATGTATTCCCAGCCTTTGCTCGCCGCCCAGGTTTCCCAGCCGGCGCGGTTGTGCGAAAGATCCAGGGAGGTTTCGCGGAGCAGGACGTCGATGCCTTCAAAAGCGCGGGCAGAGTGCTCGGCCATCATGATGCTGAAGTGCTGGAGGCGGCGTTCGTTGGTGTCGATGTCGCGCTGCCGGGTAAAAATCAGGTCAGCGAGAAATACCGTGAGCACCGCCACGGTACTGACCAGCGCGACAAAAAGAGCGAGGGTTTCCGGCTTTTTTGTCGCATCAAGGCTCAGGTTTTGTAGCAGTAGAGCGGTCTGGGTGGCGTGCAGTCAACTTCGATGACCTGGCAGGGCGCGGTGCCGGGCACAGGGAAACTGTTGCTGATGAAGAGGCTGCCGGGTTTCATTTCGGCCTGGATTTTTTCCCATAGCCGGGGCATCGGGACGGGTGAGAGAAAGGCGTAAACGACATCGAAATCATTGAGTTTGACTTGCCACATGTCTTCCCAGCGCCAGTGGATGTTGGGCCGGCCGATACAGAAATAGCGACCAACCAGCCAGGTGAGCGGGGCGTTTTCGACGCCAGTGAAATGGCTGTCCGGGAAATGATCGGCCAGCGGTACGGTGGTGCTGCCGACGCCGGCGCCGAGATCCAGGAAACGGCTGGGGCCGCGTTCGGCCAGCAGTTCCGCCAGCGCGGTGACGGTTTGGGGATTGGAAAGGTAGAGTGGTACTTGCCCGGAAAGCGCCCCGCGATAGACCAGCAGCAGCAGGATGAAGGCGACCAGGAACCAGATGGGGTCGATGGCGAGGCTTTGCGTCACCCAGATCAGGGGCATGAAGCCGGCGTGGATGATTCGCCACCACCAGGGTTGGCGGGTGAGCGTCGCAAAAATCAGCGCCACGGCGCCAATTGCCAGGCTGGTTTGCTGCCAGGGCAGGGTTTCAGCAGTCAGACCAAAGTAGGGCCAGGCGAAGGATAAAACGAGAATGACGGCGGCGCCTTGCAGGGCCAGTTGTCGGCTGGGGGTCGAATTCATCCCGCGATTATGCCACCAGCGCGGCTCGTGCCGTTTCCCTTGCTTGGCTTGCCTTGGCGGCAGCCTGACTGCGGATGGGGCCGAAACCGCGCACTTCGGCGGGCCAATTGGCCAGTTGCAGCGCCGCCGCCGGTTTGTTGCTGACGCTGGCGATCAAGTCGAGGTCGGCTTCATAGTCGGCAAGAAGTCTGCGGTCGACGGCTTTTTCGGGCGAAAAATGGAAGGGGTCGAGCCAGCTACCGCGTATCTGCCGCGCTTTGGCCAGCCACTTCAGTACCGGCAGCAACCAGGGCCCGAAGGTGATTTTCTTCGGACGGCCATCCGGGCCGAGTCGGCTCAGACCGGGCGGGGCGAGGTGGAAACTCAGGCGCAGCTTACCGTCGAAGTTTTCGCCAAGACGTTGGAGAAAATCGGTTTCGCTATAGAGACGGGCGACTTCATATTCGTCCTTGGGGGCGAGTAGCCGGGCGTATTGGGTGGCGACGGTGCGGGTCAGTTCGTCGTTGCCGAGGGTGCGGATGCTTCGATGCGCTGCTGGAAACGCGCCGCCAGCGCGACATCCTGATAGGCCGTGAGGTGGGCGATGCGGCTGGCGATCAGTTCATCCAGCGTTGGTTCAACGAAAGCCTGTCCGCCAATCGGGCCAGCGATTTTTGCCACTTTTTGCGGGTCGACCGCAGCTCGCCGGCCCCACAGGAAAGCCTGGCGGTTGGCCTCGACGGCAGCGCCGTTCAGCTCGATGGCCTTGTGCAGGGCGGCGGCGGACACCGGGACCAGACCGTTCTGCCAGGCGTAACCGAGGAGGAGCATGTTGGCGTAGAGCGCATCGCCCATCAAGGCGGTCGCCAGATGTTGGGCGTCGATGAACTCTACGTTGTCGCGACCGAGTGTTTCGACCAACTGTTGTTGCAGACCGGCCAGCGGGAAATGCCAGTCCCGGTTGCGGGTGAACTCGGCGGTCGGGGTTTCGGTGCAACTAACCACGGCGCGAGTGCGCCCTTCGAGCATTTTCGACAGCGCCTCGCTGCCGGCGCTGACCACCAGATCGCCGCCGAGAATGGCATGCGCTTCGCCGGTGGCGATGCGGGCGGCGTGGATGTCTTCCGGCCGGTCGGCGATGCGCAGGTGCGAGAAGACGGCGCCGTATTTCTGCGCCAGTCCGGTCATGTCGAGGGTCGAAATGCCCTTGCCGTCAAGGTGGGCGGCCATGCCGACCAACGCGCCGAGGGTGATGACGCCCATGCCGCCGACGCCGGTGAGCAGCAGGTTATAGGGCTGGGCGGTGCTCGGCAGTTGCGGCTCGGGCAAATTTGGCCAGTTTTCGGTGTCGACCGCAGCAGCACTGCCTTTTTTCGGCTTGCCGCCTTCAATCGTCACGAAGCTCGGGCAGAAACCCTTGAGGCAGGAGAAATCCTGATTGCAGGACGACTGATCGATCTGGCGCTTGGTGCCGAAGGCGGTTTCGACCGGGATGACCGACAGGCAGTTGGATTGCACCGAGCAGTCGCCGCAGCCCTCGCAGACCGCTTCGTTGATGAAGACGCGCTTGGCGATGGCCGGCAGCTTGCCGCGTTTCCGGCGCCGGCGGGCTTCGGTGGCGCAGACCTGGTCGTAGATCAGGATGCTGACGCCGGGCTCTTCGCGTAATTCACGCTGCACGCTGTCGAGTTCGTCGCGGTGGCGAACCGGCACATTGGGGCGAGATCGGTGATCTCGGCGTACTTGTCCGGATCGTCGGTGACGATCACCATTTTGCCGACACCTTCGGCTTCCAGCTGGCGGGTGATGCGGGCGACGCTGAGGATGCCGTCCACCGGCTGGCCGCCGGTCATGGCCACCGCATCGTTGTAGAGAATCTTGTAGGTGATCGGCACTTTGGCAGCGATCGCCTGGCGGATGGCGAGCAGGCCGGAATGGAAGTAGGTGCCGTCGCCGAGGTTGGCGAAGATGTGTTTTTCTTCGGTAAAGGGCGCCTGCCCGACCCAGGGCACGCCTTCGCCGCCCATATGGGTGAAGGTGGCGGTGCTGCGGTCCATCCAGGTCACCATGTAATGGCAGCCGATGCCGGCGACGGCGCGTGAGCCTTCGGGCAGGCGGGTCGAGGTGTTGTGCGGGCAGCCGGAACAGAAATGCGGTTTGCGCTCGGCCAGGATGATCGGCGTCTGCGCCGCCTTTTGCTTGGCTTCGATCACTTTCAGGCGGGCTGCGATGGTCGGCGACGTGAAGAAACGGCTGATCCGTTCGGCAATGACGCGGGCGATGGTGGCCACCGGCAATTCGCCGGTGGCGGGCAGCAACCAGTTGCCCTGTGACCATTCGCCGATTTCGTCGAACTTGCCGACGACGCGCGGGCGGACGTCCTCGCGCCAGTTGTAGAGCTCTTCCTTCAACTGGTATTCGAGCAACTGCCGCTTTTCCTCGACGACGAGGATTTCCTCCAGCCCTTCGGCAAAGTGGCGGACGCCTTCCGGTTCCAGCGGCCAGACCATGCCGACCTTGTAGAGCCGGATGCCGATTTCGGCGGCGAGCTTGTCGTCGATGCCCAGTTCGTCGAGCGCCTGGCGGACGTCGAGATAGCTCTTGCCGGCAGTCAGTATGCCGAGCTGGGGGGTGGGCGAGTCGATGATCACCCGGTTCAACTGGTTGGCCCGGGCATAGGCCAGCGCGGCGTAGAGCTTGAGATTGAGCAGCCGGGCTTCCTGGACCAGCGGCGGGTCGGGCCAGCGGATGTTGAGGCCGTCCGGCGGCAGCGCAAAATCCGTCGGAAAAACGATGTTGACCGCAGCAAGGTCAACGCGCACCGAAGCGGATGTTTCAACCGTGTCGGCCAGCGCCTTGAAGGCGACCCAGCAACCGGAATAGCGGCTCATCGCCCAGCCGTGCAGGCCGTAATCGAGATATTCCTGAACATTGGCCGGGTAGAGCACCGGCATCAGCAGCGCCTTGAAAATGTGCTCGGTCTGGTGCGGCAGGGTTGAGGATTTGGCCGCATGGTCGTCGCCGGCAATGACCAGCACGCCGCCATGCCTTGCGGAGCCGGCGGCATTGGCGTGGCGGAAGACGTCGCCGCAGCGGTCCACGCCCGGCCCCTTGCCGTACCACAGGCCGAAGACGCCGTCGTAGCGGGCGTCGGGAAACAGGCCGACCTGCTGGCTGCCCCAGACGGCCGTCGCCGCCATGTCCTCATTGATGCCGGGCTGGAAGGTGATGTGGTGTTCGGCGAGGTGTTGCTTGGCTTTCCACAGACCGAGATCGAGATTGCCGAGCGGGCTGCCGCGATAGCCGGAGATGAAGCCGGCGGTATTCAGGCCGGCGGCAAGATCGCGTTCGCGCTGCAGCATCGGCAGGCGGATCAGCGCCTGGGTCCCGGTGAGAAAGACGCGGCCGGTGGTGGCGGTGTATTTGTCGTCCAGCGTGGCGGCTGGCAGAGCCATGTTGCTCATTTTTCTCTCCGGTTATGACGCCTTGTGGGCGCTGATGGCACAGCACGCTGCCGGGGGTGGTGGCGACGTGTGTTTGGAGGTTGGATTGTGGTCTTCGGCGGCAGTTCCGGCAAGCACCGGCAGGTCGGCACTGTTACCTGGTCAAAGGGTCCTTTCTCAACCATCCCAATAGGGTGTTGGTCCAAAACGATTTAGAAGAAATTCAATAAAAGCACGTACTTTCAACGGTAAATGCCGATTCGGCAGATGAACGGCATAGATGAAGCGTTCAGTTGGCACATAGCCTGGCAAAACCTCGACCAGACGGCCTGCCTGCAAATCTTTGCCAACGATGAACGTCGGCAATACGGCCAGTCCAAGCCCGCCGAGAACCGCCTGCGACAGCGCCTCGTCATCGTTGATACGCAGCGTGCCAGAGACAGGGATTGCGACGTTGCCGTTGCAGCCATTGAGATGCCAGACACCCTGGGTGTTCATGAAGGTGTAGTCGAGGCAATTGTGCTTAACGAGATCCTCGGGAGCGAGTGGAACTCCTTGGCGGGCCAGGTAGGAGGGGCTGCCGCAGATTTTGCGGCGGATAGGTGCCAATTGGCGGGCCACCAGATTCTGCCCGGGCTCCCATGTGATGCGCAGGGCGATGTCGTAACCCTCGTCTGCCAGGTCGACCAGGCGGTCGCTGATCGTCAGATCGACGGTCAGGTCGGGATAGAGCGCCATGAAATCCGGCAAGGCCGAGGCTACATGCATCGTACTGAAAGCCACCGGGGCGCTGATCTTCAGCTTGCCGCGCGGCTCCTGATGCAAGCGGGAAATCGTCGAGTCGGCCTGGTTCAGCTCTTCCAAAATCCGGTCGCAATGCTCGAAATATGACTCACCGACATCGGTCAAGCTCAGACTGCGGGTGCTCCGGTGCAACAGGCGGACGCCCAGTTCGCTTTCCAGGCGGGCGACGGCCTTACTCACCCGCGATTTGGAAACATCAAGCTGGCGTGCTGCCTCGGAAAAACTACGGAACTTGACCACGTGGGCGAAAAACAGCATGTCATTGATATTGTGCATTAGGCTCCTCGACTGTTATCAAATTGGAAACAGTTTTGTTCAAATTCGGTAGCTTATCAAGCTGGTGCTCCGACTCTATTATCGGAGCTTCCAAAAACGGCCGAGTTGCCTTCTCAATAAAAAACCAAAAAAATAACTGAGAATGCCCAACAACAACGCATCTGCCATAGCCGTTGGCACACTCTTCTGTGTCCGTCCTCGCGCCACCCTGGCTTCTTGCACCAGATCGGGGTGCTTATTGTCGCTTTTTGGCTATCAATTCCAACGGCTATTGCCTTTGGTTCGAGGCGGCAGATTCCACACGATTTGAATAATTCACCACATACAACGAGCCAGGGAGAGATGATGCGTTACCAGCGTTTTGAGGAATTCATTCAACAAGTAGCCGCCCGCAATCCGGGGCAACCGGAGTTTCTGCAGGCCGTCACCGAAGTCATCGAAAGCCTTTGGCCGTACATCGCGCAGCATCCGACATATGCGGAGCACGGCCTGCTCGATCGCCTGGTTGAACCAGAGCGCGTCATCATGTTCCGTGTCTCGTGGGTCGATGACCATGGTGAGGTGCAGGTCAACCGTGGTTACCGTATTCAGCACTCCTCCGCCATCGGCCCCTACAAGGGCGGCATCCGCTTTCACCCATCGGTCAACCTGTCCATCCTCAAGTTCCTGGCCTTCGAGCAGACCTTCAAGAATGCCCTGACCACGTTGCCGATGGGCGGTGGCAAGGGCGGTTCCGACTTCGACCCGAAGGGCCGCAGCCCGGGCGAAGTGATGCGTTTCTGCCAGGCTTTCGTCAGCGAACTGTTCCGCCATGTCGGTTCCGACACCGACGTACCAGCCGGCGATATCGGCGTCGGCGGACGTGAAGTCGGCTTCATGGCCGGCATGATGAAAAAACTGTCGAATCGTGCTGACTGCGTGTTCACCGGCAAGGGCCTCAGTTTCGGCGGCTCGCTGATTCGCCCGGAAGCAACCGGCTACGGTACGGTCTATTTCGCCGAGCAGATGCTCAAGCAACAGGGGCGCGGTTTCGAAGGCTTGCGGGTCAGCGTTTCCGGCGCCGGCAATGTTGCCCAGTATTCAGTCGAGAAAGCCATGGCCCTTGGCGCCAAGGTCGTCACGGTGTCGGATTCGAGTGGCACGGTCGTCGACGAAAGCGGCTTTACGCCGGAAAAACTGGCCGAACTGATGGAGGTGAAAAACCATCTTTACGGTCGCGTCAGCGATTACGCCAAGCGGGTCGGTGCCGCCTTCCATCCAGGCTTGCGCCCGTGGCATGTGCCGGTCGATGTCGCCCTGCCGTGCGCGACGCAGAACGAACTGGACGGTGAGGATGCCAAGACCTTGGTCAGGAACGGCGTGATGTGCGTGGCCGAGGGCGCCAACATGCCATCAACAGCCGATGCCGTGAAGGTCTTCGAAAGTAATGGCGTGCTCTATGCCCCGGGCAAGGCCAGCAATGCTGGCGGGGTGGCAACCTCCGGACTGGAAATGAGCCAGAACGCCATGCGTCTCTCGTGGCAGCGCGAGGAAGTCGATTCCCGTCTGCACGAAATCATGTGCAACATCCATGAAGCCTGCCTGAACTATGGTCGGGGTACGGACGGGAAGGTGAGCTACGTCAATGGTGCCAACATTGCCGGCTTCGTCAAGGTTGCCGATGCCATGCTCGCGCAGGGCGTGATTTAAAAATAGTTAAATACCGACGGAGGCTCACATGTTTCATGAATTTCGCGATCTGATTTCCGAATTGAAAACAACAGACAGGTACTTCCAGATCCTGTTCGAGAAACACAATGCGCTTGATCAGCGGATCAAGAATATGGAGTCCCGATTGGAGCCGGGGACGCCCGATGAGATTGACGTTCTGAAAAAGAAAAAACTGGCTATCAAGGACGAGCTATATGTGCTGCTCCAGAAGATAAGCCTTAGTCGCATCAAGCGCTGATGACCGCGTGCAAGGCCTTCGCAGCAATACGATCGTTTCAGCTTACCAACGCTACCAAAGACATCCCGTTAGCTGTGAAATTGATGGCGAGCTCCTCACCGGCAACTACTGGATTGCCGGGATGATTCTTGTCGTTTCGACTGCAACGGGGGGTGCAAGCCGGCAGCTAGCCAACAGCGAGCCGGAGGATTTGGCAAAAATCCTGCTGAAAGATCTCGTGCTGGCTAACCGCGCAGGCATGCTTGCTGCCGTCCGGGTGGCGGAAGAGAAGCGCATGCGAGATATTCCGCCTGCCAATATCGAAACTCACTGTATCACTTGATGCTGGGTGTTGAAGGCTACTCCCTGCTCACCGGCAAACAACGCCTCATCGGCTACCTGTTCAATCAACTGGAGAATGGCGAGCCGGGCAGTGAAACCGTTTCCCTGGATCTTTCGGTCACCAAAGGTGTTTTCGCTGCACGGCTGAATCTGACCGAACAGACTATCGATCCCAGTACGGCTCCTCGCCGATATGGGAAATCATGAAATCAATGAATACCCTGACCTTGCTGGGCAGGTGGCGCGTCGGCAAATACATCGCATAGACATGGCGCTCGACCGGATGTACTCGGACAAAACGGCCTGTAAGTTGCCGTTTTGAAGATCTTTGCCAATGATGAAAGTGGGCAGCAGACCGACCCCCAGACCGCCCAGGACGGCTTGCGATAACGCCTCGTCGTCATCGACATGCAGAGGGCCGTTGACCGGTACGGCAATTTCACCCTCCGGTCCGGTAAAGCGCCAGCGCCCCGGCTCTCCGGAGCGCGTGTAGTCCAGGCAGTTGTGGGCGACCAGATCGGCCGGAGTTTGCGGAATACCTTTCCGCTGAAAGTAGTCGGGGGTTGCGCACAATTTCCGCCGGACTGGTGCCAGCGGACGTGCCACCAGATTAGGCTGGGGGTCGCCGGTAACGTGGATGGCTACGTCATAGCCCTCCTCGGCCAGGTTCACCCAGCGGTCCGTAATGCTGAGGTCGATCTTGAGTTTCGGATGGCGGGGCAAGAACTTGGCGAGAGCAGGTGCGACATGGAGCGTGCCGAAAGCAACCGAAGCGCTGACGCGAAGTACCCCCCTCGCTTCGCTGTTCAGGCTGCCGACCAGGTTTTCCGCTTCAGTTGCTTCGTCCAGAATGCGGGAACAATGCTCCGCAACCGCGGCGCCGATTTCCGTCAGGCTGAGATGGCGGGTTGTTCGGTTCAGCAGGTGTGCGCCGAGCGATTTTTCCAGCTTGGCAACAGCCTTGCTGACCGCCGAACGGGAGCACCCCATCCGCCGCGCCGCTTCTGAAAAACTACCGGCCTCGACCACGCGGGCGAAAATTGCCATCAGATTCAAATCAGCCATCGACGCCTTCGCTCCTGTCTGTTGTTACGCCCCAAGGATTGTTGCCATTTTGGCTACATTTTGATGCCATTTGTCTGTCTAGCGTCATGGTGATGCGAGCATTAAGATTTCAACTTATGACACATCTAAATTTTGCCCTGGCACACAACTGCCCAAGTGAATCGCAGGGATTGCAAGCGCCTATTGTGGGTACCGCAGATTATCTACGCTTACGTCAATATGTACTGAGCGACAAATTGGTAGACGAGCTGGATCGAGCGATTGTAGTTGAAACAGAACAGGTCCCGGAGGACGTGGTTCGCATGTACGCCCGTTGCACTTATGTCGACCAACGTATCGGAACGCAACGAGAGATCGAATTGGTCTATCCGGATGAATCAGATCCGGCGATGGGCAAAATTTCCGTATTGACCCCGGTGGGTAGTGCGTTGATCGGACTAAGAGTGGGACAGGAAATCGCTTGGGAATTTCCGGATGGTTCGATGCGTTGCCTAAAGGTCGCAAGCGTCACACAGAGAGCGAGATAGTCCTGCCAACCGAATAGCGCTGCTTGGTAGGGCTTGGAGCTAACGGTAATCTGTTTCGATGATGTTTTACAACAATGGAGAGTTCAATGGAATCATTTTTCGAAGCCATCACGGAAACACAAAAAACCTCCCTGGAGGCGGCTGCCAGTTTTACTGATACCTATCTAATCGTGGTCGAGCGGATTGCTCAACTCAATATTGAGGTAGCCCGTACTGCTTTTGAGAAATCCTCAGAGATGGCTCTGCTTTGCCTGGAAAGCAGTCTTTCAAAAGTAAAATGGTGATTGTGCTGGTCGTGCCGTTACATGAGGATTCGATAGTCCCACCTGGCAAGATACTGTGAGGGCTACGTCTATCCATCCTAAAGAGGACAAGCCATGAAACTGCTTTCGCGCATTCTTGCCGCCACTGATCTCTCCGCTCCCGCCCGCCACGCTGTCGAGCGTGCTTTTCATCTGGCTGCCAGTGCTAACTGCGAACTCTATATTCTGAACGCAATCGAGTTAGATTCACTCGACAGCCTTCGAGAGCTGTTGGGGGGCGATGTGTTAGCGGTGAAGGCGGCTTTGAAATGCGATGCCCATGACCGCCTGGGTCAGTTGACTGGTAATGCAGCGATCAATCGTGGCGTCGTTCCGCATACCTGCGTCGCCGATGGGAACCCCTTCGCTACAATTGCCGCCGAGGCTGAGGTGCTGAATGCGGATTTGGTGATTCTCGGGGCGCGCGGAGAATCCTTTTTGCGTCACACTTTGCTGGGGTCGACAGCGGCCCGCTTGTTGCGCAAGTCGTCGCGGCAGCCGGTGCTGGTAGTGAAACAACCACCCCATGAGGCATATCGTTCAGTCCTGATTGCCGTGGATTTTTCACCCGTGTCGCTTTCGGCGATCCGTATGGCGAAGCAAGTGGCCCCAGGTGCCGACCTCGTTCTGCTACATGCCTTTGAACTGCCCTACGAAGGCAAGCTGACATTCGCGGGTGTTGACGAACAGCTTATTCGCCAATATGTAACAGCAGGTAGCGAGAGCCGACGCAAACGCTTGCACGATCTGGCGGTGGCTGCCGGCCTGACAACATCGGAATATTCGGCACGGATCGTTCACGGCGATCCCGCGCAGCAGATCATTGCTATGGAGCAGGAGGTTAACGCCGACCTGATTGTCGTCGGCAAACACGGTTCACACATTGCCGAAGAATTACTGATAGGCAGCGTAACTAAACATGTGTTGGTGGAATCGCAATGCGATTTGCTGGTCATGTGCGACCCGCACGATGCACCGGAATGATTGCCATGATTGATATGTTCATTGAAACTTGAATGCCATACTTGCGCTGACAATTTTCACTGGGAACGGTTGTCCGAATCGGCCGAAAAATACAGTTCCAGCTAACGATCATGATGCTTGCCGTCACCCCTGAAGGTGAAAGAGACTTTCATGTGGACGGTGCCGAGCAGCGGGCGAAATGCTCGTTTGACGGCTTGGCTCCGCAGCTAACGTCACCCGCCAGACTGACTCGGACTCTGGATTGCTTCCTTGGAAAGAACACATTAAACGGGCTCTTGGCGACTTATCGCCTTTAGGCAAAATCAGTTTCGGCGCCCGCCACCTTCCACCTTTGAGTGTAAGTCGACAGGAGGCAGTATGGTATTTGACTACCCCTGCCCTCCCTTGAAGTGGAGGGAGCGAACTTTCCTGTTCCCGACTTAAGGTCCAGAGAACGTGCATCACTTCACTGCGGTAATCTGGCCATTTGAAAGACGGTTGGATGCCTTTATTTCAACAGACTACGGCAGGAAGCGGGTCGCCTGATTCAGGTCGTTGTGCGTATGCCCTTCGTATAGCGCGTTGACGAACTTGCGCCAGATCAGGTCGGGTTCGCCGATGCGAAAACCGCAGAAATGTTTGTCTTCAGCGTCCGAGCCTTGAATCGCCTGCACCGTAAGACGCGATATTTCGTGGGTGCCGAGCTGAATAACCGCGTCGAGGAACTTGTTGGTCGGCACAGGTCGGCTGGTGCGGGCATGAAAGCCATAGCGCGAAACGTCATCGATCTCGATTTTGATCGGCCGATCGTCGCTTGAAATATTAAGGCTGGCCGGACATTTGACCGAGAAGCGCTGGTGCCGGCGATTTTTGATGTCGTCAGGCGCATTCAAGGTGGGCGGCAGTACTTTCTGGTAAGCCGGCAGATCATAGATCAGATGCAACAGCGTTTTCTTGCGCTCACTGAGTTCGGCAAAAACCGTGGTGCGTTCGTTGAAAAAATAGTTGATCAGGTCGGGCGTCAGCACCGGGTCGTTAGTGGTGAAAAAGCGCCGGTTCGGTAGCTGGATGTTGGGTAATTTGGTTTCCAGGAAATAGTGGTGCAGATTGCGCCGCAGGGGCTTTTTGGCATAAGCCTTGCGCATGATTTCCGGGGCGTGCTTGAGGTCCAGCGTCGCACCCACCGCCGGGGCGCCATTCACAAAATCATAGTTCTCGACCATATTGGCATTCAGCCGGCGGAAGAAAAGCAGCGACTCATACATTTCGATGTGGCGCGGGTTGACCGCGATGACCAGGTGGCGCGTGTCGAAAAAGGTCGTGCAATATTCATACATGAACTTCATCAGCGGGAAGAGGATGGTGCCGCCGGTACGTCGGAATTTCGGGTGGATGGCCAGCGCCGATACTTCGGCAATGTAGCCGGCTTTCTCGCGGACTTCGGACAAGTCAAAAATGCGCTGCAATGGAAAGCCGATGGCGCTTTCGCGGATCAGGGAAATCGTGCCGATAACCTGATCGTTCAGTTTGGCGCAGAGGGTCGTTGTGGTGGGCAGGGCGTGATAAATGGTGACGCGCATGCCGGATGGGTCCGGTGTCATGAAGCCGCTGCTGACGTAGGCGTCGTGGAGCAGTTTGAAGCAGGCTTCCAGTTCTTCCTGAGTGTCAGCAATTTTCAATACCAGCCGCTCATTCGGTGCCGGGTCGCAGTCGACAAAAGAGCGATAAATGCCGTGACGCTGCCCTTGGGGAAGCATGGAAAAAAGCTTGCGTGCCGCCTGGTGAATGAGAAAGCGGACGCGCGAAAGGGAGGTCATCGGTATCGCCTAATTGAGTTGGCTGTGGTTTTTATCATAGCAGCTTGTTATTGACATGTATTCTGCACCTCCGGACAATCAAAACACATTTTTACCCCCAGAGATCAGGAGAAACACCGATGCAAGCCAAGCTTTCTATAGTTGCCCTCTCCGTTGCTGCCGCTTTTGCGCTTTCAGCCTGCGGCCAAAAAGATGCGCCGCCACCGGTAGCCGCCCCGGCGACGCCCGCCGCGCCAGCAGCCAAGCCGGAAGTACTCGTCAAACTCGGCCATGTGGCGCCGATGACCGGCCCGCAAGCTCACCTGGGTAAGGATAACGAAAACGGCGCTGTGCTGGCGATCGAAGAGCTGAACGCCAAGGGCCTGGAAATTGGTGGCGCCAAGGTTAAATTTGAATTGATGGCGGAGGATGATCAGGCCGACCCGAAACAGGGTTCCATCGTTGCCCAGAAGCTGGTCGATGCCAAGGTCAACGGCGTGATCGGCCACCTCAATTCCGGCACCACCATCCCGGCCTCCAAGCTGTATGCCGACGCCGGTATCCCGCAGATTTCCGGTTCGGCAACCAATCCGAAGTACACCCAGCAAGGCTTTGCCACCGCTTTCCGCGTCATGGCTAACGATGTCCAGCAGGGCAAGGTGCTCGGTGAGTTTGCTGCCAAGCAGGGTGTCAAGACCGTGGCCATCGTCGACGACCGTACGGCCTACGGCCAGGGTCTGGCCGATGAGTTCAAGAAGGCCGCCGAAGCTTCGGGTATCAAAGTGGTGGCCAATGAGTATACCAAACGACAAGGCCACCGACTTCAAAGCCATCCTGACCAAGATCAAGTCCACCAAGGCTGAGCTGGTTTTCTTCGGCGGCATGGACGCCCAGGGCGGCCCGATGACCAAGCAGATGCGTGAGCTGGGGATCAAGGCTAAATTCCTCGGTGGCGATGGCGTCTGTACGCCGGAGTTCATGAAGCTGGGTGGCGAGGCATCGGAAGGCAACTATTGTTCGTTGCCGGGCATGCCGCTCGAAAAGCTGGCCAAGGGGCCAGCATTCAAGGAGAGATTTACCAAGCGCTTTGGTGCGGATATCCAGCTCTACTCACCGTATGTTTACGATGCGGTGATGGTGATGGTCGACTCGATGCAGCGCGCCAATTCGGTCGAGTCCGGCAAATTCCTGCCCGAAATCGGCAAGACCAAGTTTGACGGCGTGACTGCGCTGATCGAATTTGATCAACTGGGCGACCTCAAGGGTGGTGCGATTTCCCTTTACCAGTACAAGGGCGGCAAGCTGGAATACGTTGAAACCATGGGTGGCAGCGCGATGGATCTGGCCAAGTCTGAAGTCAAGGACGCCGTGGCTGCGATGAAGGAAGCTGGCAGTGCCGTCGCCGGTGCGGCGAGCGAAGCCGGGCAGCAAGTGGGCAAGGATGCCGCCAAGGCGGGCGCGGAAATCAATGATGCCGCCAAGGCTGCAGTTGCGGCGGGTGCCGATGCGGTCAAAGGCGCGGCTGAAGCCACCAAGGCAGCTGTCGAGAAGAAGTAACCTTTAAATTGGCTAAAAGAAACGGCACCGCAAGGTGCCGTTTCCTTATGCTGCGGTCGACTGATACAAAATGGATATTTTCCTGCAGCAAATCATCAACGGTCTGGTCCAGGGCAGCATTTATGCCCTCGTCGCGCTGGGCTATACGATGGTGTACGGCATCATGGGGCTGATCAATTTTGCCCATGGCGAAGTGGTGATGATCGGCACGCTGGTCACGATTACCGTGGCCGGTACCCTGATCAAGGCCGGCATGCCGGTGGCGCTGGCGGCAATGGCCGGGATCAGCGCTTCGGTATTGGTCTGCATCGCCCTCGGCTGGGGCCTGGAGCGCATTGCTTACCGTCCGCTGCGCAACGCGCCGCGCCTGGCGCCCTTGATCACCGCGATCGGCATGTCGATCATCCTGCAGCACCTGGCGATGATCGTCTGGGGGCGCAATTACCTGACCTTTCCGCCGCTCTTCCCGAAAGTCCATTTCGAACTGGCCGGCGCCCACTTTACCGCCGTGCAGGTGATGATCGTGCTGGTTTCGGCGATCACCATGGGCGGCTTGATCCTGCTGGTTTATCGCACCAAGCTCGGCATGGCGATGCGCGCCACCGCGCAGAACCCACAGGTGGCGAGCCTGATGGGGGTCAATATCAATCGGGTGATTGCGGCCGCTTTCGTCATCGGCTCGGCGCTCGGCGCGGTGGCGGGGTCATGGTCGGTTCCTATTACGAAATCGCCCATTACCAGATGGGTTTCATGCTCGGCCTAAAAGCCTTTACTGCGGCGGTGCTGGGCGGTATCGGCAATCTGGCGGGGGCGATGATTGGCGGTATCCTGCTCGGTCTGATCGAGGCGCTCGGCGCCGGCTATATCGGCGATCTGACGGGCGGTTTCCTCGGCAGCCACTATCAGGATATTTTTGCCTTCGTCGTGCTGATTGGTGTGCTGATGTTCAAACCCTCCGGCCTGTTTGGTGAGAAATCGGGAGATCGGGCATGAAGAACTGGCTCAATCCCCGTTCAATCTTTGGCATCACACTGATTACCGTCGCCTTGATTGCCTTGCCTTTTGTCGCGGCCATGGGCGGTCAGGCCTGGGTGCGTATCACGAATTTCGCCATCCTGTACATCTTCCTGGCGCTTGGCCTGAATATCGTCGTCGGCTTTGCCGGCCTGCTCGATCTCGGTTACATCGCCTTCTATGCCGTGGGCGCTTACGTTTATGCGCTGCTGGCCAGTCCGCATTTCGGCTTGCATCTGCCGTTCTGGGTCATTCTGCCGATTGGCGCGATGGTCGCCTGCGTTTTTGGCGTCCTGCTCGGTTCGCCAACGCCTGCTGCGCGGCGACTATCTCGCCATCGTCACGCTCGGCTTCGGTGAAATTGTCCGCATCTTCCTCAACAATCTGAATGCGCCGGTCAATATCACCAATGGGCCGCAGGGCATTACGCTGATTGACCCGGTGGCGATCGGCAGTTTCAAGTTTTCCGGTACGACGCAAATTTTGGGCTATTCCTTGAGTGGACCGCAGAAGTACTACTTTCTGCTCGTGGCGCTCGCCATCCTGACCATCATCATCAACCTGCGTCTGCAAAACTCGCGGGTTGGCCGCGCCTGGCAGGCGATTCGTGAGGATGAAATTGCCGCCAAGGCAGTCGGCATCAATACGCGCAATCTCAAGTTGCTGGCCTTCGCGATGGGCGCCAGTTTCGGCGGCGTCGCCGGCGGCATTTTCGCGGCCATGCAGGGTTTCGTTTCGCCGGAAAGCTTTTCGCTGATGGAGTCGATCACCATTCTGGCGATGGTTGTGCTCGGCGGAATGGGGCATATTCCCGGCGTCATTCTCGGGGCGGTCTTGCTCAGCATCCTGCCCGAGGTCTTGCGCTATGGCGTCGGCCCGGCCCAGATGGCGCTGTTCGGCAAGATGCTGATTGACCCGGAAAGCCTGCGTCTGCTGATGTTCGGCTTCGCCCTCGTCCTCGTTATGCGCTTCAAGCCGGCCGGTTTGTGGCCGTCGCCCGAGCGCAAGCGCGAACTGCAGGGGGATGCGTGATGGCTGAAGTGCTGCTCGAAGCCCATGCCGTCGCCAAGCATTTTGGCGGCGTCAAGGCGCTGCGCGATGTCTCGCTGATCATCCGGCAAGGCGAGATTTATGGCCTGATCGGCCCCAACGGCGCCGGCAAAACCACCTTCTTCAACTGCATGACCGGCTTGTATGTGCCGGACGGTGGCGGCTTTACCTTTGCTGGCGCTCCGCTGCTCGCCGATGCGCCGCATCAGGCGGCCGAGCGCGGCATCGCCCGGACTTTCCAGAACATCCGGCTCTTCGGCAACATGACGGCGCTGGAAAACGTCATGGTCGGCCGTCACGTACGAACCCGTGCCGGCGTGCTCGGCGCCATCCTGCAAAATGCGACCACGCGCGCCGAAGAAGCCGCCATCCGCCAGCGTGCCATCGATCTGCTGCATTACGTCCGGATTGAAGAGCGGGCCGAGGATCTGGCGAAAAATCTCTCCTACGGCGACCAGCGTCGCCTGGAAATCGCCCGCGCGCTGGCGACCGAACCGAAACTGCTTTGTCTGGATGAACCGGCTGCTGGCATGAATGGTATGGAAACCGCCGAACTGCGCGAGTTGATCGACGGCATTCGCCGCGACGGGACAACCATTTTGCTGATCGAACATGACGTCAAGCTGGTCATGGGTTTGTGCGATCGGGTCGCCGTACTCGATTACGGTGCTTTGGTTATTGAGGATGTGCCCGCCGTGGTGCAGAAAGATCAACGTGTGATTGAGGCTTATCTAGGTGCTTGAAGTGACCGGACTCCACGTTGCCTACGGCGGTATTCAAGCCGTGCGCAGCATTACCTTTCATGTCAATCAAGGCGAAATGGTTGCCTTGATCGGCGCCAACGGGGCGGGCAAGACCAGCACCCTGAAAGCAATTTCGCGGGTGATCGACGCGGTTGGCGGCGATGTCCATTTCTGTGGCAAGAAAATTGACCAGATTGCGCCGCACGACATTATTCGTCAGGGCATTGCGTTGGTGCCGGAAGGGCGGGGCGTCTTCCCTCGCCTGACCGTCGCCGAAAATCTGGCGATGGGCGCTTTCCTGCGCAACGACAAGCCGGAAATTGCGGCTGATCTGGAAAAGATCTACGGCTATTTCCCACGCCTGAATGAACGCGCCAGTCAGCTTGCCGGCACGCTTTCCGGCGGTGAGCAGCAAATGCTCGCCATTGGCCGCGCCCTGATGAGCCGGCCCAAACTTTTGCTGCTCGACGAACCTTCGATGGGGCTGGCGCCGATCATGGTGCAGAAGATCTTTGAGGTCATCCGTATTGTGGCGGCGGAGGGAATGACCATTCTGCTGATCGAACAGAATGCCAAGCTGGCCCTCGAAAGCAGTCAGCGCGGTTACGTCATGGAAAGCGGCGAGATCACGCTGACGGGCGAATCTGCGCAGCTACTGAACGACCCGAAAGTCCGTGCGGCCTACCTCGGCGAGTGAAATCACCGGTTGTTTTTAACTGCATCAAACTCTTGGCCCGGCTGGCGGGCACAATGAGCAGATCATTTTCAATGAAACGCGACCCACCATGAAGATTCACCATTTCACGCTCACCTTGGCCACCGTCCTGTTTGCAGGCGTTTTGCAGGCCCAGCCGGTTAATCCTGCGAGTGCAGCGAATCCATTGCTGGCGCCCAAACCGGTCGATACCACGCCCAGGCTGGCTTACGGCCAGATGATGAAACAAGGTGAAAAACCATCTTCGCGCCCTGTCGCGACCAAAGTTACGCCCTCATGCAGGACGTTTCGACTGACCAGTTCGTGACCAAGGCGCTAAATATGGTCGGCCTCGATTCCGGCAAAAAGCTCTACGTTGAACTGCTCGGCATTATCGAAGGGGGCACCTTGAAAGCCTCCGGCATCAACATGGCCAAGACTGAAGGGCGCTGCCAGTTGCCCGGCACCAAGGAAGAGGCCTGGCGCGCCTCGGGCAACGAGCCAGGCTGGGTGCTGGCTGCGGGTGGTCAGATGGTCTCGTTCAAGCAATCCGAAAACCGGGACTCAACCTCCCCACACACCCTTCAAGCGCGAAGGAAAACTGGCCCTTTCGAGGGCGCCACCGAAGCCGGCAAGCTGTCAGTACGCCTGGAAAACACTTTATGCCGCGACACGATGGCGGATGCAGTGTTCAACTGGACGGCCACCGTCACTGCCAATGGCCAGACCTACAAAGGCTGCGCCTGGGAGCGTTGATTTCGGCGCAGGCGCTCCCGGGAGAGCGCCTGAAGCGCTGGGTTTGTGCCCGGCTTGGCCATTCTGAATTGCCACGGTCAACTCGGGAAAAGTCCAAAATCAGACTTAGCGAAAAGCCAGCAGCAGCACCATCAAAATTGTCAGCTTGGGGTGTTGCGTCTGGACTGAAACTTGAGTCGACAAAATCAATCTTCCAATTCGCTTATCTTCTGCAAGGGCTTAATCCTTTGAGGTCAGGGGAGCCACTCGCAACGTTAGTGGGCTCCCCGAGGGCCTTTCGTCGAGAGCAAAAATCTATACTTGGATCCCCATAAATACGGTGTGTGGTTTGTCTCGGTTCAGTTTTTCATGATCGCGATGACGCTTACGTGATGTGAGCCTTATTCCGATTAGGCCGAGTGCAACCATGGTCAGCGTTACCGGTTCAGGAATCGAAGCGGTAATCGCGGTCATCGTCCCGGTGAAGCGTCCGTCGCTGGCAAAGGTTACATTTGTAATAAACGCGGTGGGGTCAGAGGGAGAGATACCTGCATCTGGTTCGATGCCGAGGATACGAAACCGGTCGACACCCGCTCCGGCAAAGAAAAACTCCTCCCCAGTGGCAAGCTCTTTCGAACATCCACTGTCCACCGATAAACAAGAAGAGATCGAAGAGCCCGTCGCCAATGTCAGGTAATTCGACACTGGCGAAAAGCGGATCTCCAGCACCGATCTGATAGTCGTAGCCGACCGCAACGATGGGGTCGAGAGGGATTTTCTGGCCAGCAGTCACATTAATGTCGAATTTAAATTCTCCGTTAGGCCCTACACTTGGCAGGAACACTGCGATATTGGCAGAACCCAAAGGAAGTGGGCTGTATTCGAAAAAGCTACGGGATCTTCCCTTAAGCGACCCATCGGCGCGTATATCTTCCTGTACTGCTATTTCGTATTTGGTATTCAATGCTAGAACCCCATTGGGGATCGTTACGCTGGTCACTCCAGCTCCTAGCACGATGGTATGAACCAGCGTTGCCGCGGTAATCTTGGATCGATCAGATGTCTCAGCGTCGATTCTGCGGATCTGGATGCTCTGTGTCGTTGCAGCAACGCCAGTTGTGGGTAGTGCCCATTCGATGGTGGGGGCGGATCCGGCGGTAACTTTCAGGCTGGTTGCAAAGCCCGGTAGCGCGTTGGGGTCGAAATCCGGAGCATCAACGGTAATGGATTTTAATCCTGGTGCATCGGCATTGGTTATTGTTACGCGCGTTCTTGTTGTATCCAACGCAGTTAGATCTGATGAACTAAAGCTCGACCGTAAAAATGGTCTCTGATATTCATTTGCAGCCCCACCCCGGCCAGACACCACGCCGGAAAATAGCAAGCTAGGATTTGACGCCCCAAAAACAGCGTGATTAATTGAAACTTCCGTTTTAGTGCCGTTGGTGGTAAGTGCGGCTGCATCTGAATCCGGGGAGGGAGTCAAAAAAATAGAACCTCGAATAAAATCATTGTTGGCACCAAAGAAGAACCGGGAATTGCCAACACGATCATTGTAAACTGCACCTCCTAGAATATTAATATCTGCCGCTACAGGCACTGCCTGGGCTGTCCCTGCCAGAGTTAAAAGGATTCCTGCTCCAATGACGTAACGACCTAAACGGAGATTCATTTTTGCTCCTCATATAATTGATGTTGCTCGTGTTAGATGCGCGGTGGAAATGAAAGTACAAACAATGCCTTGGAGAATAAATAGTCGGCCCTGCAAAAGTCCGGAAACGCTTATGAACAGATGGTTTGCACCGGAAATCTTCCCCATGGAATCCCCGAGAAATTAAAATAATGCCTGTGGAAACCTGAGAGAAATTGAGGGAAGTTCTGATGGCTACCGACGATTTTTTCCGCGCCCGACTCGATCAAATGATTGATCTCCGACATCCCTTGGTGGTGCTCGCAGGTCGATTGCCTTGGGGCCAGATCGAAGCCGCTTTGGCGCCGGCCTTTGCCCGCAAGCATCGGGCAGGGAAGGTGATGCTAGGCAGTGATTTGTTCGGGACGACGTTGGAGATTGCCGGCGCCGGTGTCAGTGCCGCCGGCCGGCCGCGTTTGCCGATCCGGCTGATGGCGGCGCTGCTCTATCTCAAGCACGCCTTCAACCTGAGCGACGAGGAACTGGTCGCCCGCTGGTCGGAGAACGTGGTCTGGCAATACTTTAGTGGTCAGGACTACTACACGCCGCAACTGCCCTGCGATGGCACCCAAATTGGCCGCTTTCGCACGGCCATCGGCGAAGCCGGGGTGGAAGAACTGCTCAAGGCAACCATCGACACGGCCGTGCAGAGCAGAGCCATACGACCGGCGGAATTCGAACGGGTCATTGTTGACACCACCGTCCAGGAGAAAGCCATCGCCCATCCGGTCGATAGCCGCTTGCTGGAAATCGCCCGGGCCAAGGTTGTGCAAGCCGCGAAGCGCGTTGGGATCAGCTTGAAACAGACCTTCGTGAAAGAAGGCAAGGAACTGCGCCGCAAGGCCGGCGGCTACGCCCACGCGAAACAGTTCAAGCGTCTGCGGCGCACGGTCAAACGCCAGCGCACGATCCTTGGCATCGTGCTGCGCGAAATCAAACGCAAACTGACGAGCCCGATCAGTGAATCGCCGAGTGCCATCGCTCCTCTGAACACGCTGCTCGAACGGGCCGAACGCATCCGCAAGCAACAACCGAAGGACAAAAACAAGCTGTATGCCCTGCATGCGCCGGAAGTCGAATGCATCGGCAAGGTGCGACGTAAGTCGCTTACATCATTGTCTCGCCCACTCACAAGGCTGGTGACGAGACCGGCCGTTCCGTCGGCCGTAGCCTACCTGTGCATGCGTCGCTGGCAACGGCGTCGTGTGAAGCCACGGGGACAACGTATTGGATCTTTAGATCACGGCGCTCTCTGCGAAGAAGCGACGTCACCTGCGAGCATCAACGCGGATGGAATGCAAGGCTGAGTGGCATGGTTAACGCAAGTGAACTGCTACAGGCATCGTTATGCATGACAAGCCAAAGATGCTGACAGGCTTGAACCAAAACGGTAAGTGGTCGGCTGCCCCCTCCTTTACCATGGGGCACACGGACAAGAAGGCCACCGGTGTACAGGCAGAACCTACCCCACGCGTTGTGATGAATGCGGAACACGGTAAGCCCGACGTGCCGCCGGCAACGGCAGGCCAACCGCAAGGAAAGCTGATGGCACAGCGGGTAAAGGATTGCGGAGAAAGCCAAGGCTGTTCGGTAATAGAGCAGATACGGGCAACCTTGCCCGGCGCGAAAGCGAGCCGACTTCCGCAAGGTCTTTCATGGCAACAGACTCTGAGAAACCGAGCATCGGAGGAAAGCAGATGACGGTGTGGGTTCGCCTGGCGAAAGTCAAAAGGACTTCCACTGGTGCGCCTCCGGCCGACCCCAGTCCTTGGAACCGGATTGATTGGAACCACGCGACCGACGAGGTTGCACGGCTGCAGAGACGCATTGCCAAGGCAACACAGGTTGGCCGGTGGAACAAGGTGAAATCCCTGCAACGCCTGCTAACCCGCTCGTACAGCGGCAAATGTCTAGCCGTCAAACGAGTGACGGAGAATGATGGCAAACGAACAGCAGGTGACGGACGAATCTGGGCAACCCCGATGTCCAGATTCACTGCCATTCAATCATTGAAACACCGGGGCTATCGGCCGCTACCGCTGCGGCGCGTGTTTATCCCGAAAAGCAATGGAAAGGAACGACCTCTGGGCATTCCCACCATGCATGACAGGGCGATGCAAGCGTTATGGCAAATGGCGCTGATTCCTGTGGCAGAGACCACGGCCGACCTGAACTCATACGGCTTTCGGCCAAAGCGTTCAACGGCCGATGCCATCGAGCAATGTTTTTGTGCGCTGGCAAAGCGTGACTCGGCTCAGTGGGTGCTTGAGGGTGATATCCGTGGATGCTTCGACAACATCTGCCACGAGTGGTTGTTGGCGAACATCCCGATGGATAAGGTCATTCTGCGTAAATGGTTGAAAGCGGGGTTCGTCGACAAAGGGCTCAGTTTCCGACAGAAGCTGGAACGCCACAAGGCGGAATAGTTTCTCCAGTGTTGGCCAACATGACACTGGACGGACTGGAACGTGCGGTCAGCGAAGCTCTTGGGCCGACCAAGAATGCACGACAGCCCGCGAAAGCGCACGTCATCCGTTACGCGGATGACTTTGTGGTGACGGCAGCGAATCAGCGATTGCTGGAGCAGAACGTAAAACCGGCCGTGGAGGCATTTCTCTCGGTTCGGGGTCTGCAACTGGCACCTGAAAAGACGTTGATCACACACATTTCAAGGGGTTTGATTTCCTTGGTCAAAATGTGCGCAAGTACGGGAACAAGCTGCTGATCAAACCGGCTCGCAAGAGCCAACAGGCAATATTGAACAAGGTTGCGGATGTGCTGAAATCAAACAGGACCGCGACACAGGCTCAAGTGATCATGGTACTCAATCCGATTCTGCGAGGATGGGCCATGTACCATCGACATGTCGTGGCGGCGGATATCTTCTCCCGGATCGATCATCTGATATGGGTCAAGGTATGGCGTTGGGCAAGACGCCGTCATCCGAACAAGGAATGCGCTGGATCAAGGCGCGCTACTTTGAGCGCCACGGTATGCGCGATTGGGTCTTTGCATGTGCAACAAAGCCAGCTGAGTTGGCCTATCGGCCTGTCCTCTTCCGGCTGGCTCAATTGCCCATCAAACGCCACACGAAAGTCTGTAGTCGAGCCAATCCATTTGATCCGGCATGGTCCTCATACTTTGAACAACGCGCCCATGCCATCTGACTCCGTTGTGACCTGCCCGGTCCAGAGATGGGCTGCTGAAAGGCTTGAGCCGTGTGCTGGGAAACTCGCCTGCACGGTTCTGAGGGGGAGAGCACGCCGGTAACGGCGTGTTCTTACCTGACGGCAAAGCCCGGAAACCCTACGAGTTCGGTGTCAAGGCCAGCATCGTCGTAACCCACAAGAGCGGCCTGATGGTCGGGGCGCGAACCTTTCCCGGCAACCCCTATGATGGTCACATTCTCTCAGCACAACTCGAACAGACGAACATCCTGCTCGAAGATGTGGGCCGGTCACCGAAAGAAGTGGTGGTTGATCTGGGCTTTCGTGGCGTCGATCGTGACAATCCCCAGGTGGAGATCATTCATCGCGGCAAGTACAAGTCGCTGACCAAGCAACAGCGCCGCTGGCTCAAGCGACGACAGGCGGTAGAACCAGCGATTGGCCACCTCAAGTCGGATCACCGGATGGATCGCTGCTGGCTCCAGGGACAACAGGGGATGCCCTGCATGCCGTGCTGTGTGCTACCGGCTACAACCTGCGCTGGTTGCTGCGGGCTATGCTCCGTCTGGGCCTAAAGGCCACTTTTTTGCGCCCGGTTTTACTGCTGTTGATTGCGCTCCTCAGCAGCGACCATGCCCGATCCAACTCGCTCACTCAGAATTTCCGCTTGAACGGAGCGCTCAGATGAATTTTGCAGGACCGACTAAATATAAGGAATATATTGTGGCGAGAAGTCAAGCAGACTTCATGCCAAATCCGTAAGATGACCTATTCGTCATCTTTTCGACAATTGAGCAGCCAAATAAAGTGTGAATTTCGCTTCTTGTTGTAAATTTTTCCGACACCACAAGTGGGTGGCATAAAATCAGCGAAAAAATGGAATATGCAACCGTTGCAAGATCAACGTCTTGGAATCTCTTCGCGAAATTCGGCGCTCTTCCGGATGCACGAGTGGGCTCAAATCCCTTCCTGAAGCTAACCCATCAATCTTCGAAATGCCGCCACCAGTGGAAGTTGAATTGCATTTCTACTTTAGAAGGAGGAAAACTATCTGGCTCAAGAGAGCCGGTCTTGAAGTCGACGCCAAGCGATGCTGGGCATTGCTGAGGTTTCGCACTGCGGTCCCTCGAGCCTGAAATGCGGGGAAGAAGTGCATGGCTTCTTTTATTTTCAGCGAAAAATAGTTAAGAACGACCAATGCCTCTCATTCGACGGTGCCTTGAAGTCGAATATCACGGTGTTTAGTGGTAACTCAACAAAAGCCGGTTGGCTGAAATTTGATCCAACTTAAAAAAAGCAAAAGAATCAGCTTGTCGAATAGCTGAAAGCGTCCGCGAAGAATTCTTCTTCCGGCAGTTTGCAGCGTTTCACAAAGTCGGCTTTCACGGTCTCAATCATGCCGGGTGAACCGCAGGCATAAACTTGGTAGCCTGAGAGATCGGGGAAGTCGGCCATTGTGGCTTGGTGCACAAAGCCGCTACGGCCCGTCCAGGCGTCGTCAAGGCTTGGTTCGGATAGCACCGGGATGTATTTGATCTGGGCATGTGCCGCCGCCCATTGTTCAGGCAAGGCATTCTGGTACAGATCGACCTTCGCCTTGGCGCCCCAGTAAATGAACATTGGGCGCTGGATTTTCTGTGCGATGGCGTGTTCGACAATGGCCTTGATCGGCGCAAAGCCGGTGCCGCCAGCGAGCAAAATCATTGGTTTTTCTGAATCTTCGCGCAGGTAAAAAGTGCCGTGCGGGCCGTTGAAACGCAGGATGTCGCGCGCCTTCATCGTACTGAATACACTGATCGGTGAACTGGCCGCCGGGAACGTGGCGGATATGGAGTTGCAGCAATGCGTCGTCTTCCGGTGCGTTGGCCAGCGAGAAGCTGCGCTTCTTGCCATCCTTGAGCAGGATGTCAATGTACTGCCCGGCCCGGAACTGGAGGCGCTCATTGGCTGGCAGGCGCAATTGCAGTTCGATGACGTCGGGCGCCAGTTTTTCCAGCTTTTCGATGCGCGAGGGCAGTGTCTTGACGGGGATGTCATTGGCCGAGCCGAGTTGCTTGCATTCAATTACCAGATCCGATTCGGCATGGGCGCAACAATAGAGCGTCATGCCGGCGGCCTTGTCATCGTCCTTGAGCGCGTGTGCCTGCGCTTTGCCATGATCGACCGAGCCGGCCAGCACCTTTCCCTTGCAGGAACCACAGGCCCCATCCTTGCAACCGTAGGGCAAGGTCAAACCCTGGCGCAAAGCGGCGTCAAGCAAGGTTTCGTCGGCCTCGGCCATAAATTGGCGGCCACTCGGCTGAACGGTAATCTGGTAGCTCATCTCTTCCCCTGACTGCTCGGCTACAATGCCGATGTGCAAAATATTCTCATTGTCGGCAGCGGAGATGTTGCCCGCCGCATTTTCTCTCGTCTTGCCCAACGCCATCGCGTTTATGCCTTGGTTCGCAACGCCAGCCGCGCCGACGAATGGCGTGCCGCCGGGGCCATTCCGCTGTTGGCCGATCTTGATGACCGGGCGAGTCTGCAACGCCTGAGTGGCTTGGCGGAGATCGTCCTGCATCTGGCGCCACCGCCCGGCGAAGGCAAAAAAGACACGCGTACCCGCAACTTGCTGGCCGCTTTGGGCAAAGGCAAAAGTTTACCACGCCAGCTTGTTTACGTAAGCACGACAGGGGTTTACGGCGATTGCGCCGGGGCGCAGATTGACGAAACACGCTCAGTAAATCCGGAAAGTTCGCGCGCCGGGCGGCGGGTCGATGCCGAGCAGTGTTTGCGTCAATGGGGCGCGCAAACCGGTGTGCGGGTTTCCATTTTGCGCGCACCGGGGATTTATGCCGCCGACCGTTTGCCCGTCGAGCGCCTGAAAAAAGGCTTGCCGGCCTTGGCCGCGGCGGATGACGTGTTCACCAACCACATTCATGCCGATGATTTGGCCGCCGCTTGTCTGGCCGCGCTGCGCCACGCTGGCGCCAACCGGGCCTACAATGTGGTCGATGATTCAGATCTGCAAATGGCAGAGTATTTCGATCGTGTTGCAACCGCTTTTGATCTGCCAAAACCGCCCCGCATCAGCCGTCAGGAGGCGGAGGCAACGTTGTCCCCGCTGCAGATGTCCTTCATGCGGGAATCGCGCCGGATCGGCAATCGACGCCTGAAAAATGAACTCAAATTACGCCTCGCCTACCCGTCGATTGACGACGGGATCGCCGAGGCTTGCGCTAGGAGAAACACTTGCTTGTCTTGAAAGCACTACATATTTCGATGGTTGTTGCCTGGTTCGCCGGGCTGTTTTACCTGCCGCGAATTTTCGTCAATCTGGCCATGGTCGAACCGGGCAGTGTCGCCGAGCGCGACCGCCTGCTGCTGATGGCAAACAAACTCTATCGTTTCATGACGCCGCTCGGTGTGTTGGCGGTCGGTTTTGGCCTTTGGCTATGGTTGGGTTACGGTTTTTCCGGCGGCTGGCTGCACGCCAAGACAACGCTGGTTGCGTTGCTGGTGGCCTATCATTGGCACTGCGGTCAACTGTTAAAAACCTTTATAAATGGCAGCAATACCCGTCGCCACGTCTGGTTCCGTTTTTATAACGAAATGCCGGTTATCGTGATGTTTGTCGTGATCTTTCTTGTGGTCCTGAAACCTTTCTGATGAAAAATTTTTTCGCAATCTGCCCGCGTGGGCTGGAAGAACTCCTCTCTGCCGAGCTAGCCACGGTGGGCGCCAGCGAGCTGAAGACAACCCACGGCGGCGTGTTTTTCTCCGGTGACTGGCTGACTTGCTACCGCGCCAATCTGGAATCCCGCATCGCGACGCGTATTCTCTGCCACGTCGTCAAGGGGCCCTACTTCAAGGAAGACGATATCTATCATCTGGCCGTACGCCAGTTGTGGCCCAACCATTTCGATGTCGCGCGCACCATGCGCGTCGTGACGACCGCCATCAAGTGTCCGCTCAAGTCGCTTGATTTCGTCACCCTGCGCGTCAAGGACGCGATCTGCGACCGCTTCCGCGAAGATCGTGGCGAACGGCCGAATATCGAGACGCGCAATCCTGATGTCAGCGTCCATGTCTTTCTCTCCGAAAACGAATGCACGCTGTACCTCGACACCTCCGGTCAACCGCTCTGGCAGCGCGGTTTCCGCAAGGCCAGCGTCGATGCGCCGCTCAAGGAAAATCTGGCGGCAGGCATTCTCAAACTGACTGGTTGGCAACCCGGCATGCCATTGGTCGACCCGATGTGCGGCAGTGGCACCTTCCTGCTCGAAGCTGTTCAGGTGGCGCTTGATCGTGCTCCGGGGCTGGATCGCGCCTTTGCTTTTGAAATGCTCAAGAGTTTCGATGCGACGGGTTGGGCTGACCTCCGCCAGGCGGCTGCGGCACGTTGCAAGCTGCCTGAGCCGATGGATATTCGTGGCTACGATATCGACGATAAAGCCGTGCGCGCCACCCGGAAAAATCTCGACGAATCCGGTTTTGGCGGCATTGTCACGGTCGACCGTGCCGATCTGCTGGAAGCCCAGCCGCTGACCGATCATGGCATTCTCGTGGCCAACCCGCCCTACGGCGAGCGGCTTGGTGAGCTTGACGAGCTGGCGCTTTTCTACCCGCAACTCGGTTCGGCATTGAAGAAAAACTGGGCAGGCTGGAATTGTTTCTTCTTCACCGCCGACCTGCGTTTACCTAAACTGCTTGGCTTGAAACCGAGCCGCAAGACACCGCTGTTCAATGGCCCGCTCGAATGCCGGCTGTTTGAAATCCGTATGGTGGCGGGGAGTAATCGCAAGGAGTCCGTGGTAACTCCATAAGCATTTTTTGATCTTGGTCAGTCCCTTGATCTGAGCCGCGTGCGAGCATCAAATTTCTAAAAATAACTTGTCCAGGGAGCCACTATGAACGTTCAGGCGCAATACCAGCAAAAACGCATGTCCGCCAACGATGCCATTCGCGTCGTCAAAAATGGCGACACGATTGTCGTACCGACAGCCGTTGGTGAACCACCGACGCTATTGACTGCGCTCTCCGAGGCGCGGCGCGATTTTCGCGATGTTCAGATTTCTCAGATTCTGCCGGTTCGCAAGTACGCTTATTTCGATCAGGAAACCCAGGCAAATGTTCGCCACACCGCTTATTTTTTTAGCGGCGCTTCGCGGCCAGGTGGCCTTGAAGGCTGGATCGACTATATCCCGGCCTATTTTTCCGAACTGCCGATATTGATCAATCGCAACCTGATTCCTGCCGACGTAGTGTTTTCCATGGCTTCACCGATGGATGAGCACGGCTTTTTCTCGCTGGCACTGGCTGCCGATTACACGATGGCCGCCATCGCCAAGGCGCGGGTTGTGGTCTTGGAAGTGAACCCCAATGTGCCGTTCGCCAATGGTGACTGCCATATTCACATCTCGCAGGTGACGGCGCTTACTGAAAGCGATGATCCTATTCTGGAAGTTGGCTTGCCCAAGATCGGCCCGGTGCAGGAGATGATTGGCAAATACGTCGCCGAGATGATTCCGGACGGTGCGACGCTGCAGATCGGCTACGGTGGTATTCCGGACGCAGTCGTCATGCAGCTTACTGACAAGCACGATCTGGGGATTCACACCGAAATGGTCGGCGATGGCATCATGACGCTGGTCGAAGCGGGTGTGGTTACCAACCGCAAGAAAAATTACCACCCGGGCAAGATGCTGGCGACTTTCGCCCTCGGTTCAAAGAAGCTCTATCAGTTCATGCACCGTAACCCCGCCATTGAAATGCATGCGGTCGACTTCACCAATGACCCCTATCTGGCGGGCAAGAACGATAATTTGCATGCGATTAACGCCACCATGCAGATCGATTTTATGGGGCAGTGCGGTTCGGAAAGTCTCGGCTTTGCGCCGTATTCCGGCACCGGCGGTCAGGCGGATTTTGTTCGCGCCGCGAATCGCTCAAATGGTGGCAAGGCCTTTATCGTCCTGCCTTCCACGGCTAAAAATGACACCATCTCGCGCATCGTCCCCACCTTGTCTGCCGGCACCCATGTGTCGACCAGCAAGAATGACATCAATTATGTCGTCACGGAATTCGGCGTTGCCCAGTTGCGCGGCAAGACCGCCCAGCAGCGCTGTGCCGAGCTGATTGGCATCGCTCACCCGGATTTTCGCGGTGAACTGCGCGAAGCGGCAAAAAAGATGAAGTTACTTTAAGGAGCCTGGTTATGGAAATGCGCTACACGAACCAGCAGCTGGAAAAAATCATCAACGAAGCTGCTATCTACATGTGCGCCTGTCCGTGCCAGGTGGCTGTTCAACTGCGACACCTGCGCGAACTGTATCGCTATCAGACTACTTGCCAACTTGATCCGGGCAATGATCTGGCCGTGCATCAAACCATCGCAGCGGCGACGCTCGAAGCGCATGTGTTGATGGAGGCCTGCCTGGAAAAGGTCCTGGCCATGGAGGGCTGGGATCCTGTCACGCTGGCGATGCCCGAGGGCCTGCGGCGGAAGCGGGATGATCTGCTTGAGCTGGATGAGTAGTCGCAAACAGTTTTTACATCTTGTCGCAAACTGTTACGCCCGATCAGTCGATTGTTCGTTATCTTGGTTGTGAGCAATTGGATGATCGGGTGGATCAATGAAACACTACAAGATAGGCGCCATGTTGTTGGCTTTGCTGATGCTCAGTGTCAGCGCCGCATACGCCCACGGCGGGCGCGGGAGTTTCGGTGTCTACGTTGGCCCGTATTGGGGGCCGGCCTTCTATCCATCCCCGTACTACTATCCGCCGCAAGTGATCGTCGTTCCCGCTGCCCCGCCGCCGGTCTATATCGAACAGCGCGAAGCGCCGGCTGAGGTTGCGCCGGCAACGCAGCAATACTGGTATTTCTGCGGCAGCAGCAAGGCCTACTACCCCTATGTCAAGGAATGTCCGGAAGGCTGGCAGAAGGTTCTGCCACAGCCGCCGCGTTGAATGCTATGGAGCGAAAAATGACTTTGCTGAGTCGAGGTGGCTTGCTGGCTGGAACGGCATTGCTGGGCGCCTGTACGGTGATGCCCAGCGGCCCCAATGTGATGGTGTTGCCGGGAACAGGGCAGTCGATTGAGCGTTTTCGCGACGACGACGCCAACTGTCGGCAATTTGCGTTCATTCAGATTGGCGGCAAAACAGCCGAGACAGCTGCCCGGGAGTCTGCTGTGACTAGCGCTGCTGTAGGGACCGCAGTCGGCGCGGTGGCCGGCGCAGCAATCGGTGGTAATTCCCAAGGTGCCGCGGTTGGCGCCGGGGCCGGTCTGCTGATGGGGAGCGCGATTGGCTCAGATGCCGCAAGGAGCTCTGGTTATGGCACGCAGCGACAATATGACAACGCCTATATTCAGTGCATGTACGCCAAGGGGCACCGGGTGCCGGTGCCGGGTAATGTGAGCTACTCGAAACCCGTGCGAGCATCGGAGGCAGGCATTCCTCCACCGCCACCGGGAATGCCTCCACCGCCGCCTCCTGGCTCGCAATCATCCCAGCCCAGGTAGATCTTGGGTTTTAGCTTGTAAGGACCTGCAGGCAAGGTGGGCGGGCTAGTTAATCCCGCTTAATCCCCGCCAAGGCGGTGATTAAGCGTCACGTTTTTCTTGGCAGCCACCCTTTGCGGAGCGACGTAATAGATTACGTCAGTCCTTTTCAGGCGACGCCAGCGCTATGCGCTTGCTGATCCGCCCAGTAGCTTGAACGAACCATCGGTGCGCAGGCCGCACCGCTAAAGCCCATTTTCTTCGCTTCTTCCTCGAACATCTTGAAGGTGTCGGGATGAACGTAGCGGCTTACCGGCAGGTGATGGCCGCTCGGTGCGAGGTACTGGCCGATGGTCAGCATTTCGACATCGTGGGCGCGCAGGTCGCGCATGACTTCCAGAATTTCCTCATCGGTTTCACCCAAGCCGACCATCAGGCCGGATTTGGTAGAAACCTTGGGATAACGTGCCTTGAACTGCTTGAGGAATTCCAGCGAATGTTTGTAGTCGGCACCGGGGCGGGCCTGCTTGTAAAGACGCGGCACGGTTTCCATGTTGTGGTTGAGCACATCGGGTAGCGCGCCACCGAGTACTTCAAGGGCGATCTCCATCCGGCCGCGGAAGTCCGGAACCAGCGTTTCGATGGTGGTGGTGGGCGACAGTTCGCGCGTCGAGTGGATGACATCCACGAAGTGCTGGGCGCCGCCATCACGCAGATCGTCACGGTCGACGCTGGTAATGACCACATATTTCAGTCGGAGCGCGGCCACTGATTCGCCGAGTTCGCGCGGTTCATCCGGGTTGGGCGGCAGCGGCTGGCCGTGGCCGACGTCGCAGAACGGGCAGCGCCGGGTGCAGATGTCGCCGAGGATCATGAAGGTGGCCGTACCGCGGCCGAAGCATTCGCCGATGTTGGGACAGGCGGCTTCTTCGCAGACGGTGTGCAGCTTTCTTTCGCGCAGCATGGTCTTGATTTCGCCGAAGCGGCCGGCGCTGTTGCCGGCCTTGACGCGGATCCATTCCGGCTTGCGCAGCGGTTCATCCACCGGAATGATCTTGATCGGGATGCGTGCGGTTTTCAGTTCGCCTTTTTGCTTGACGCCTTTTTGCTTCGCGCTTCCTACGTTGTCAGCCATGTTGTTTGTCCAGTTGCACTAGCAGGTGTTGAGAGAGTTGCTCGCCGGCCTCGAAAGGCGTCAGCGGCACATTGAGATCCTTGGTCTGGATGACTTTCAGGCCAGCATAGCCGCAGGGGTTGATCGCGGCAAATGGGGAAAGATCCATATCGACATTGAGTGACAGGCCGTGGTAGCTGCAGCCATTCTTGATTTTCAGGCCGAGCGCGGCAATTTTGGCCTCGCCGACATAAACCCCCGGTGCACCAGCATGCCGTTCGGCCGTAACCTTTTGACTGGCGAGAAAGTCGATGACCGCCTGCTCGATGGCGGTAACCAGTTCGCGTACCTTGATTTTCAGTCGGCTCAGGTCGAGCAGCAGATAGATCACGACCTGGCCCGGGCCGTGGTAAGTGACCTGGCCGCCGCGGTCGATCTTGACGATCGGGATGCCGATATCCTGCAGAACGTGTTCCGGCTTGCCGGCCTGACCGAGCGTGTAAACCGGCGGATGTTCGACGATCCACAGTTCGTCGGGCGTTTCAGGCTGGCGGCTGGCGGTAAAGGACTGCATCGCTTGCCAGGTCGGCTCGTACTCAACCCGGCCAAGGCGTTTGACCAACAGGTTCACAGCGCCACTTTTACCAGTGGGTGGCCGGTCAAATCCATATAGATGGCGTCGAGCTGCGGTTTTGAGGTGGCGATGACGGTACAGGTGATGCTCAGGTAGTTGCCGCCTGAGCTGGCGCGCATTTCCATGGTCGCGCCGTCGAAGTCCGGGGCGTGCCGGCTGACGATTTCGAGGACGGCCTGAGCCAGCGTGTCATCCGCTTTGCCCATGACTTTCAGCGGAAACTCGCAGGGGAATTCGAGGAGGGTGTCCTTGTAGGTTGCCATGTCAGCCTTTGCGCATTACGGTGTTTTTAAAATCCTGATACCACTGCCACATTTTTTCACCGACCGGGCCGGGTTTGCCGTTGCCGACGGGTTGGCCATCAAGCGTGGTGATCGCCAAGACTTCTTTGGTCGATGACGTCATCCAGACCTCATTCGCATTGCGAAGTTCAGTTTCCTGAATTTCACGGATTTCCAGCGGTTGACCGTAGCTTTCGGCAAGTTCGAGTACCACATCGTAGGTAATGCCGGGCAGCATCAGGTGCGTCTTGGGCGGCGCCAGTAAGACGCCATTTTTGACTACGAAAATGTTGGAGGCGGCGCCTTCTTTCAAAAAACCATCACGAATCAGCAGGGCTTCGGCACAGCCTTCTTCGACGGCCTGTTGGCGAGCCAGGATGTTGGCGAGCAGCGAAATGACTTTCAGGTCGCAGCGTGCCCAGCGTTGGTCGGGCACGGTGATGGCGGCAACACCGCTGGCGCGCAGTTCAGCGGATGGCGTGAGCATCGGCGACGAAAAGGCAAAAGAGGTGGAGGCGATGCTGGCCGGCGGGAAGGCGTGGTCACGTTTGTTGTCGGCGCCGCGTGTGACTTGCAGATAAACCGACTGATCTTCCCAAGGCGCGGCCGCAACCAGCTTTTCGACGACGGCTTTCCAGCCGGCAAGGTCGAGCGGGTTGCGCAGTTTGATCCCGGCCAGGGTGGCTTCCAGCCGCTTCAGGTGTTCATCAATCCGGAAGGTCCGGCGGGAGTAGACCGGAATGATTTCATAGACCCCGTCGCCATACAGAAAGCCGCGGTCGAGCGGTGAAACGTGCGCCTCACTGAGCGGCAGGAACTGGCCGTTGAAATAAACCGGGTCGGCGACGTAAGGGGTCATGTTTTAGTTGAACCAGAGTCGAATGGTGTCGATAAGACGGCCAAAAAATCCGGCCAGCGGGACGGCTTCAAGGGCGATGACGGGGTATTCGGCATAGGGCTTGCCGTCAATGCTGACTTGCAGCATACCGAGTTTCTGGCCGGCCTCGATCGGTGCAATCAGGCGCGGTTCGGCCACGAAATCGCTCTTCACTTTTTCAGCAAAGCCTTTGGGCACGGCAATCACCAGATCTGCGGTGAACCCGGCTTTGACTTCTTTTTGCAGGCCTTTCCAGACACGCAAGGTGGCAACGGCCTGGTCCTTGCCGGCAACGGTGACTGCGTCATAGGTGATGAAGCCCCAGTTGAGCAGCTTCAGCGATTCGGTGGCGCGGGCCGAGTCCGACTTGGTACCGAGGACGACGGAGAGCAGGCGACGTTTGTCGCGCATGGCCGAGGAAATCAGGCAATAACCCGCTGCTTCGGTATGGCCGGTCTTGACGCCATCAACGCTGGGGTCGATATACAACAGGCGATTGCGGTTGGGCTGGGTGATGTTGTTGTAGCGGAATTCCTTCATCGAGTAATACTTTTTGTAGTACTCGGGGAAGTCGCGGATCAGGGCGCCGGCGAGCAGCGAAAGATCGTGTGCCGTGGTGTAGAGATTGGGATCAGGCAGGCCCGTCGAGTTGGTGAAGCTGGAGCTCTTCATGCCGAGACGCTGCGCTTCGCGATTCATCATCTGGGCAAAATTCTCTTCGCTACCGGCAATGCCTTCGGCCAGGGTGACGCAGGCATCGTTGCCGGATTGCACAATCATGCCCTTGATCAGATCATCGACCGGCACTTGCGTATCGACCCGGACAAACATTTTTGAGCCGCCGGTTTTCCAGGCTTTTTGCGAGACGGGCAAGGACTGCTCAAGCGTTATGGTCTTTTTCTGGAGGGCCGCGAAGGTCAGGTAGGCGGTCATCAGCTTGGTCAGTGAAGCCGGTTCGAGACGCTCATCGGGCTTTTCTGCGGTCAACACCTGACCCGAACCCATTTCGAGCAGCAACCAGGATTTGGCGGCGAGGGTCGGGGGAACCGGGAGTTGCTGGGCGAGTGCCGGACTGGCTAAAAACAAGCTGAAGGCAAAGGGGAGTAACTGGCGAAGCAGGGACATGGATTTTTCTTTTAAATACGTTGGGGGGTTGGAAATTATACCCGCGGCTCAATGGCGCCTTGGGGTGAAGCGGCGCAGAGAACTTCAATGGCCGGGTGACGGATGCGTCGTTCGTTGGAGATGGCGTAGATCTGTTCGCTGACGCCAGCCATTGCGCCGAGCGTTTGGGCATTGAGCTGAGCTGCAATCTGGTCCGCCAGCACGAGCGGTGCCGGGAAAATCCCCAGCCCGCCCCGCCCAAAGGTATTGAGCAACGCGCTATCCTCGAATTCCCCGACGATCTTTGGCCGAACGCCGGTGCTTTCCAGCCAGCGGTCGATGCGACCGCGAATGGCATTGTGGCGGGTCGGTAGCAGCATGGGCGCGCCGTCCAGGCTCTGCGGAAAGCCCGGGCGGTAGCGTTCCACTAGCGCCGGTATGGCAAAAAGACCGTTTTCAAAGTCACCCAGGCGTGTGCTGAAAACCTTCAGGTTGCCACCCACCGGCGCGGCGCGGTCGGTCAGCACCACATCAAGACGGTGCAAGGCGAGATCGGCGAGCAGGGTTTCAAATTCGCCTTCGTCGCAAATCAGCCGGACGTCGACCGGCATGCTGGTCACGGAGGAGAGCAGACGGTAGGCGAGCAGTTTCGGTATGCCATCGGAAATGCCGGCGCGCAAGCGTAGCGTCGATTCGTTATCGCTGCTCTGTATCGCGTCGACCAGCGCGTCACCGAGCTGAAAAATCTGGTCGGCAAAACCGAGTGCCGTCCGTCCGGCCTCACTGAGTACCAGGCCGCGGCCTTGGCTATTGAACAAAGCTTTGCCGAGTTGGCGTTCAAGCAGGGAAAGTTGCCCGCTGATCGTCTGTACAGCCACGCCAAGCCGCTCTGCGGCGCGGGTGATACTGCCTTCCTGGGCAACTACCCAGAAATAATGGAGGTGTTTGTAGTTGAGTGGCGTCATAAGTTCAGCAGAAAAAACCGAAGTAAATATCAATAAAGCTACGGGTTTTACGATTTGTGCATTGCAGTATCATAGCCTCGTTTTCATATTTAAACAGGAGTTGCCATGAAACGCGTGCTGCTTTTCCTCGCTACCAACCTCGCCGTGATGTTGGTACTCAGTCTCTTCACCAGCCTACTGGGGGTTAATCGCTTTTTGACCGCCAACGGCCTTGATCTTGGCATGCTCCTCGCCTTCTCGGCGGTGATCGGCTTCGGTGGCGCGATTATTTCGCTACTGATGTCCAAGTTTATGGCGAAGTGGAGCACAGGCGCTCGCGTGATTGAGTCCCCCGCCAATTCAACGGAATTCTGGCTGGTTGATACGGTGGCCCGGCTGGCCAAAGCCGCCAATCTGACGATGCCGGAAGTGGCGATTTACGAGGGTGAGCCGAATGCTTTCGCCACCGGCGCAACGAAAAACAGTTCATTGGTCGCCGTGTCGACCGGCTTGTTGCAAAGCATGACGCGTGAGGAGGCCGAAGCGGTGCTCGCCCACGAGGTTGCCCACATTGCCAATGGCGACATGGTGACGCTGACGCTGATTCAGGGTGTGGTCAACACCTTCGTTGTGTTCTTGTCGCGCGTTGTTGGTTATCTCGTCGATAGTTTCCTGCGCAAGGGCGACCAGCAAAGCAGTGGCCCCGGCATCGGTTATATGGTGACGAGCATGGTCTGTGAGGTGGTTTTCGGCATTCTGGCCAGCATCGTTGTCGCCTGGTTCTCGCGCCAGCGTGAATTTCGTGCCGATGCCGGTGCGGCCCGCTTGATGGGTTCGCCGGTGCCGATGCAGAACGCTTTGCGTCGACTCGGCGGCCTGCATACCGAGTCCTTGCCGCAGAGCATGGCGGCCTCCGGTATCGCCGGCGGTAGCAAGGGGTGGATGGCTTTGTTCTCGACGCACCCGCCGATTGAAGAGCGTATTTCTGCCTTGGGAGGTCGTTGACCGCAGCATGCCGGGGTTTGCCGCACTGCGCGGCGAACTTCGGTGGCACACGGTTTGCTCAATCAAACTTATGAAAAACCCAATAAAAACCTTCATCTTTGGCTGTGGCTTGACTGCCTCGCTGGCGGTTTTCGCCTTGCCGGAATATGACCTGGCCAGCCTCGAAACGCTGGCGCTGTCCACAAACCGCTCAGTCATGGCGGCACGTGATCAGGTAACGGCAGCGCGCTATGGAGTTGATAGCGCCGGTGCTTTTCCTAATCCCGAGCTGGAGTTTCTGACTGGCACGACGCGTTCCCGCGGCCCCGCCGGCAATCCCGGCGATGCCCGGAGCGCAATGTTGACCCAGCCGCTGGATTTGCCCTGGCGGCGCTCGGCGCGGATTGGTGCTGCGGAGGCCGGCCTGGAAGCAGCGGGGTCGGGCGCGCGAGCCTTTGAGGCGGACATCATTGCTTACTTGCGCGGCCGCTATTTCGAGGTGCTGCGTCGCGAGGCGGAGCTGATTAATGCGCGTGAAGACGCGGCTTTGATGGAAAGTGTGCACTCACGTATTTCACTACGTGTCGAAACCGGCGAGGCGCCACGCTTTGAATTGATCAAGGCCGATGCCGAAATGTTGAACGCCCAAAAAACGGCGCAGGCAGCAGGCTTTCGGGTCGAGCAGGCGCGTTCTCTATTGCGCCAGGCCGTGGGCAGCGCTTTGCCGCCCGAATTTACGCTGACCAGCCGCTTTCGTGATGTGCCGGCGCTGACCCCGCTCAACGAGGTTCGCCAGCAAATAGCCACAAGTAGCCCCAATCTGATGCGAGCCCGGGCCGAAACGGTGCGGGCAGAACGTCAGCTCGAACTGGAGCGGAGTCTGCGCTGGCCGAACCTTGCGCTGAAGGCTGCGGTGGATGAGGACCCGGATATGCGGACGTCGCAGTTCGGCGTCGTTGTCACGGTGCCCTTGTGGGATCGCCGCAAGGGACCGATTGGCGAGGCTACGGCTCAATTGTCGCGGGCCAAAAATGAACTTGAGTCACAAGAGTTTTCGCTGGCCAAGGCACTTGAGGTCGCCTATCAGCAATATGAAATCGCCCAGACGCAGGTAACGGCGCTGGAATCCGGCATTGTTCGCCAGGCTGAAGCTGCATTGAAGGTGGCTGAATCAGCGTATCGCTTTGGCGAGCGTGGTTTTCTTGAGGTGCTTGATGCGCAGCGCGTTTTTCGTGCGGCGCGGGCTGAATTGATCGCAGCCCGTTTTGAGCTGGCAAGTGCCTGGGTTGAAATTGAAAGACTACGGGCGACGCCCGGAGGGAGTAAGTAATGAAAAAAGCCCTATTTATCCTGTTGACCGCAGCAGTACTCGCCGGATGTAACAAGGAAGACAGCAAGAAGCTTGCATCGCCATCCGCTGATCCCGCGTTGGTCGTGCCGGCTGAAGAGCTGTTGGCGCAACTCAAGCTGGCGACTGTGACCAGCCAACCGGTGGCAGAAACTTTGCGGGTGGCCGGCCGTATCGACTTTGACGAGCAGCGCCTGGCCCGCATTGGCGCAACGATTACCGGCCGGGTTACCGAGATCGATGCCGTACTGGGCCAAACCGTGAAAAAAGGTGATGTGCTGGCGCGCCTGAACAGTAGCGAACTCTCCACCCAGCAACTGGCCTACCTGAAGGCGCGGGCTGTACTGGAGCTGAACCGGCGCAATGCCGAGCGGGCCAAAGCCCTCTTCGAGGCTGATGTGATCGCTGCCGCCGAGTTGCAGCGCCGGCAGAGTGAATATCAGATTTCGGTGGCCGAAACGCGTGCCGCCGCTGACCAGTTGCAACTGCTTGGCGTGACGCCAGCGGCGATCGAACGGCTTGGTAAACATGGCGCAGTGAATTCCCTGACGCCGGTGGTGGCGACTTTGAGCGGTGTGGTAGTTGAGCGCAAGCTGGCTCAGGGGCAGGTGGTGCAGCCGGCCGACGCCTTGTTTGTCGTCGCCGATCTCTCCAACTTGTGGGCGGTGGCGCAGGTGCCGGAGCAACAGGTCAGCCAGGTCAAGGCGGGGCAATCGGTCAGCATTGAAGTGCCGGCCCTGGGTAACGAAAAACTGCTCGGGAAATTGATTTACGTCGGCCAGACGATCGACCCGGAAACACGGACGGTGCTTGTCCGGACCGCGCTGGATAACAGTGATGGTCGTTTGAAGCCGGCCATGCTGGCGTCGATGTTGATTGAAGCCAAACCGGCAGACCGGCTGGTCATTCCGGCCAGCGCGGTGGTGCGCGAGAACGATATGGATCATGTGTTCGTCGCGGAAGAGGCGGGCGCTTTCCGTCTGGTCAGGGTCAAGCTGGGGGTGGAACAAGGCGGGCTGCGTGTGGTTCTCTCCGGACTCAAGGGGCAGGAACGGGTAGTTGTTGACGGCGCTTTTCATCTGAATAACGAACGTAATCGCAAGGAAATGGAGGGCTCGTGATTGAATCCCTAGTCCGTGGGGCGCTGGCGCAGCGCCTTGTCGTGGCGGTGATTGCCACCGTCCTGCTTTTCTTTGGCCTCGATGCGGCACGCAAGCTGTCGGTTGATGCTTTCCCCGATGTCACCAATATTCAGGTGCAGATCGCCACGGAAGCACCGGGGCGTTCGCCGGAAGAAGTTGAGCGTTTTGCCACCGTGCCGCTGGAAGTGGCGATGACCGGCCTGCCTGGTCTGGAGGAAATGCGCTCGCTGAATAAACCGGGTTTGTCGTTGATCACGCTGGTGTTCAATGACAAGACGAATCTTTACTTCGCCCGTCAATTGGTCATGGAGCGTCTGCTTGAAGTTGGTACGCGTCTGACGCCGGGCATTACGCCGGTGCTTGGGCCGGTTTCGAGCGGTTTGGGCGAGGTTTATCAATACACCCTGGAGCGGCCGGATGATGGTGATCGAGCGCTGACCGAGGAAGAATTGATGCAGCGCCGGACCGCCCAGGACTGGGTGGTGCGACCGCTGCTGCGCTCGATTCCCGGTGTTGCTGAAATCAATTCGCAGGGCGGCTTTGCCAAGCAATATCAGGTGCTGGTCAACCCTGATCGTTTGCGCCATTTTGGCCTGAGCGTCGCCGATGTCTATCAGGCAGTCGGACGCAATAACGCCAATGCCGGCGGTGGTGTACTGCCGCAGTACGCGGAGCAATATCTGATTCGTGGCGTCGGCCTGGTCCGTGATCTCGATGATCTGCGGGCAATCGTGCTGCGCGAGAAGGATGGCGTGCCGGTTTACGTGCGGGATGTCGCTGAGGTGCAGATTGGTCACGAAGTACGGCAGGGCGCATTAATCAAGAACGGCACGACAGAATCGGTCGGCGGTATCGTCTTGATGCTCTCTGGCGGCAATGCCAAAGCGGTGGTTAGCAAGATCAAGGCGCGGGTTGACGAGATTAACGCCAAGGGCATGCTGCCGGATGGTCTCAAGATCGTGGCGTATTACGACCGCTCGGAATTGGTCGATGCCGCGCTGTGGACCGTGACCAAAGTGCTGCTTGAGGGCGTTGTACTGGTTGTCGTTGTGTTGTTCCTCTTCCTGGGTGACGTGCGCTCTTCGCTGATCGTTGTCGCAACGCTGGTGTTGACGCCGCTGCTGACCTTTATTGCCATGAACCAATTGGGGATTTCCGCCAACCTGATGTCGCTGGGAGGTTTGGCCATCGCCATTGGCTTGATGGTTGACGGTTCTGTGGTGGTGGTTGAAAACGCTTTCCTGCAACTCGGACGCAAGGCGCAATCGGGTGAAAGTCAGCTACGGATCATCCTGCATGCCGTGGTTGAAGTGGCGACGCCGGTTATTTTCGGGGTCGGCATTATCATTCTGGTTTTCCTGCCGCTGATGACCTTGCAGGGTATGGAAGGCAAGATGTTCGCGCCGCTGGCTTACACGATTGCCATTGCGCTAGCTATTTCGCTGGTGCTGTCGCTGACCCTGACGCCAGTGATGTCGACCTACCTGCTGAAGCCGCCAGCGCATGACGGCGATCACGATACCCGCCTGATTGCGGCCATGAAGCAGCGTTATTTGAAGATGCTGCACTGGACCTTGGGTAACGAGAAGAAGACCGTGATTGCTGCGGTGATTGCCTTTGGGCTGACAGTGGGAACCCTGCCTTTCCTCGGTACGGCCTTTATCCCGGAAATGAAGGAAGGCTCGGTCGTGCCGGGTATTAACCGGGTGCCGAATATCTCGCTCGAAGAGTCGATCAAGATGGAAATGGAGGCAATGCGTCTGGTCATGCAGGTGCCGGGCGTCAAGTCAGCTGTTTCTGGCGTCGGTCGCGGTGAATCGCCGGCTGACCCGCAAGGGCCGAATGAGTCGACACCGATCGTCAGTCTCAAGCCACGGAGCGAGTGGCCGTCGGGCTGGACTCAGAACGATATTCAGGACGCCATGCGCGAGAAGTTGAAGGTCTTGCCGGGGGTTCAGGTCGTGATGGCACAGCCGATTTCAGACCGTGTCGATGAGATGGTGACCGGCGTGCGTTCGGACATCGCCGTCAAGGTTTTTGGCGATGATATCGATCAGTTGAAGAAATTGGCTGGCCAAGTCGGCAAGGTTGCCCAGACCTTGCAGGGTGCGCAGGATTTGCGTATCGAGAAGGTTAGCGGTCAACAGTATTTATCGATCGATATTGACCGGCAGGCGATTGCCCGCCTCGGCCTCAATGTGTCGGATGTCAATGACGTTCTGGAAACCGCCATCGGCGGCAAGGTGGTGACGGAAATTTTTGAAGGTGAGCGACGTTTTCCGGGCGTGGTGCGTCTGCCGGAACGCTTCCGCAACAACGTTGAAGCCATTTCCAACGTCCTGATCACCTCGCCGAACGGTGCCCAGGTTCGCCTCACTGATGTCGCCAAAATCAGCGTTCAGGACGGCCCGGCGCAGATTTCCCGCGAACTCGGCAAACGCCGCATCGTGATCGGGGTGAACGTCAAGGATCGCGACCTCGGGGGCTTTGTCGCTGAGTTGCAGCAGCAAGTTGAGGCGCAAATCAAGCTGCCGGAAGGCTATTACCTGGAGTGGGGTGGCCAGTTCCAGAACATGGAACGGGCGCTGGGTCATCTGACCGTGATTATTCCAATCACCATCGCGGCAATTTTCTTCCTGCTCTTCCTGCTCTTTAATTCGCTGCGCTTTGCGACGCTGATCATCACTGTGCTGCCTTTCGCTTCAATCGGCGGCATCATCGGGCTCTTTGTTTCCGGTGAGTATCTGTCGGTGCCGGCATCGGTCGGTTTTATCGCGCTGTGGGGTATCGCCGTGCTGAACGGGGTCGTCCTGGTGTCCTACATTCGCGGTTTGCGAGAGCAGGGACGAACGGTGCAGCAAGCCGTGATCGAAGGCGCGACCCTACGTTTCCGCCCGGTGATGATGACGGCAACTGTCGCCATGCTTGGCCTAATTCCCTTCCTGTTCTCGGATGGGCCGGGTTCTGAAGTGCAGCGTCCGTTGGCGATTGTGGTGATTGGCGGGTTGATTACCTGCACGCTGCTGACCTTGCTGGTTTTGCCGACCATTTACCGCTGGTTTGACGAGGAGAAAGTTGAAGCATGAAAGAGATCAAGGCAATTATTCGTCCCAACAAATTGTCCGGACTGCGTGATGCACTGATCGCGCTCCCGGGTTTTCCCGGGATGACCGTGAGCAAGGTCGAGGGCTGTAGCGCGCCTTCGCGTCACATTTCGCGCCACAACATCAAGGATGAACTGACTGACTACACGCCCAAGGTGCGCATTGAAATCGTCGCGCCGGATGACGTGGCGGAAGTCATCTTCCAGCGTGTAACTGAAGTGGCGCAGACCGGCCATTTTGGTGATGGACTGGTGTGGATTACGGAGGTCGAGAAGGTTGCCTTTGTGTTCAAGACGACCCAGGGTGCGGAATAAAATAAATATTACGAAAGTAATATTAAGTGCAATGAGTGTGGAGAAATTAACAGACTGGCGAGTGAGGGTTTCCTAAAATTGTGATCGTTTATTTATGCCTGTCAAAAAGCGGGTCACGGTTATCAATTTATGGAAACTATGCGAAATCACGGCGGCGCTATCTCGCTCATGTCACCGATCGATTTGCAGGAAGGCGTCGCCAGTCTCTCGCGCGGCGCCTACTTCAAAGAGGCTTCGCTCAGCATGACGCTGAGCATTCTCACCGAGTCGGCAGCGCAGATGTCAGGTATCGAACGGGTCAGCATATGGGCGTTGGCGGACGGTAAACAGGAGCTGCGCTGCCTGGAGTTGTTTGAACGGGGCGCGGCGAAACACAGTAGCGGCATCGTGTTGCATGCCGGTGATTGCCCTATCTATTTTCAGTCTCTGGCTGGCGAACGAAATCGGGTTTCCGATGACGCCTCGTTGCTGCCCGACATGGCTGAGCTCGGCGCTGGCTACCTGGCGCAGCACAAGATTACGGCTCGTCTCGATACGCCGATTCACATTCGCGGCGAATTGCAAGGGGTGCTTAGTTTTGAGCAAGTGGGTTCGTATTTGCCATGGACCACGGCGCATCGGCTATTTGCCCATGCCGTGGCGAATCTGGTGACGCTGGCGTTGGTCGAGTACGAAGCCGAAGAAGCCAGGCTCGAAGCAAAAACCGCTACTGAGCGTTTGCGGGCAGTATTTGATGCCTCACGCGATGCATTGCTGCTGGCCGATGGTGAAAGTGGCGTCATCCTGGATGCCAATCGCCAGGCCGAGAAGCTCTTTGGCTGCAAGCGTCGGGATCTGGTCGGCAAGGATCAGCGCATGCTCCATCCGAAAGCTTCAGCATTGAAGATTGGCGATCACTTTCGCCAAATGGTGAGCGGGCAACGCCGTGGGGCGCTTCTGACCGAAATTTGCCGCTCGGATGGTTCGGTGTTGCCGGTCGAAATTACCGCTGAAATTGCCGACATTAGCGATGGCAAGCGTTTGGCGCTGGGTATTTTTCGCCAGATTTAGCGGTTGACCGCAGCAATTGTTGCGGCAAGCTGTTGCAGGCTTTCCTGAACCGCTTTTCTGATCTGTTCGTCATCAAGATCTTTGCCCCGGCTATTCATGCTTTCTGCCAGTTGGCGAGCCAGGTGCATCACGCCAAACATCTCCGCATTTTCAGCCGCCAGCGCCAGTTCCGTTGCCGCCAGTTTGAGCGCATAGGCATCCGGTGGCAGTCGCTCCAAAGCATCCCGCATCCGCTCCAGAAGCTCGTTGGCTTCGCTGACAAACAGACTGTCGAGAATGGCCGAACGTTGATAGATGGCCGCGCCGGGCGCGGCCATTGATTCCAGGCGCTGCGCAAAATGGCTGGCCCGTTCCGGAAAGGCAGGGTGTTCAAGACCCTCCCGGTCAGTCAGTGACTCAATGCAGGCCGCGATGGCGGCGATCAAGCGCGGGCTTTGGGTAGCGTCCTCCAGTTGGTCGGCCGCACTGGCCAGCGCCTCGCCAAGGCGCAGGCAGTCCACATCAGCGGTTTCCACCGCAATGCTGTACAAGCCAAAAATGGCCGGGCGAACCCTTTCGGCACCGGTTCCAAAGCGATTGGCCCACGCCGCAGCGAGCGCCTTGCAGGCTTCAATCCAGCGCTGGTTCAGGGCGCTGTCAAAGCGTAACGGCCGAGGCTTCGCCAGCAAAGGCAGTATCGACGCAATGGCCGCCATGGTCGGGGCCAGTGCGGCTCTACTTTCCTCGAGTTCTTTCTCGGGGATATCAGCCATCGAAAGCCTTACTGCGCGGCCATTTTGTTGAAGGCGGCGACGACTTCCGGTGGCGCCTGAACCAGTTCGATCAAGACGCCCTCGCCACCAATCGGGAACTCATCATTGCCCTTGGGGTGGAGAAAGGTTATGTCGAAACCGGCCGCGCCCTTACGGATGCCGCCCGGGGCAAAACGTACACCATTGGCCGAGAGCCATTCAACTGCGGTCGGCAGGTCGTCAATCCACAGGCCGACATGATTAAGCGGCGTGGTGTGAACGGCCGGCTTCTTTTCCGGGTCGAGTGGCTGCATCAGATCAACTTCAACCTTGAACGGACCAATGCCCATCGTGCAAATATCCTCATCGACGTTTTCCCGTTCGGAGACGAAGGTGCTGGACACTTCGAGGCCAAACATGTCGACCCACAGCGTGCGAAGCTTGGCTTTGGAGGGGCCGCCGATGGCGATTTGTTGAATACCGAGAACCTTGAATGGACGTTGCATGGCTGGATTCCTGTCGTGGTTGAGATTCGTAATCCATAATTATACGGACTTCACAAAGGGCGGGAAGTCTCCGTTCAGGCGCGCTTGCGATAGGCCATTGTGAGTAGCAGAAGGCCAATCAGAATCATCGGTAGCGATAACCACTGGCCCATGCTGATGCTGTAGGACTGGCCGAAAATGCCGGCATCCGGTTCGCGGAAAAATTCGGTGATGAAGCGAAATGCGCCATAGCCGATCAGAAATACGCCCGACGCAGCGCCGCGCGGTCGAACGCTGCGGGTGTAAAGCCAAAGAATGAGGAAGAGGGCGATGCCTTCCAGTCCGACATGGTAAAGCTGTGAGGGATGGCGTGGCAGTAGGTCGCCCGCCTGGGGGAAAACCATCGCCCACGGCAGGCTGCTTTCAGTAATGCGGCCCCACAGCTCACCGTTGATAAAGTTGCCGACGCGCCCGGCGGCCAGTCCGAGCGGGACGAGCGGTGCGATGAAATCGGTGATATCCAGCCAGGCGAACTGACGCTTTCTGGTCCAAAGAAGCATTGCCAGCAGGACGCCTAAAAAGCCACCATGAAAGCTCATACCGCCTTGCCAGACGGCGAATATCTCCAATGGGTGCATCAGGAAATAGGCGGGTTCGTAGAACAGAACCTGGCCCAGGCGGCCGCCGAGAATGACCCCGAGCATGCCGTAAAAAAGCAGGTCATCCAGCTGCTCGACTGTGAGGAAGCCCGGGTGACGCTTTATGCGGGCGCGGCCGAGCAAAATAAACTGAACGAAGGCCAGCAAGTACATCAAACCATACCAACGCACGGAAAGCGGGCCAAGCGAGAAAGCCACGGGGTCGAACTGGGGGTGAAGAAGCATTGATGGCCAAGAGTGGGCTAGAATTCGCCGATTATAGTTCGCGCTTTTCCTTACAGAATTTCGGCGCCCAGATTTAGACGGAGATTCCTATGCCCCAGTACCGTTCCCGCACCTCCACCCACGGCCGCAACATGGCCGGCGCTCGCGCCCTGTGGCGCGCTACCGGCATGAAGGACGGTGATTTCGGCAAGCCGATCATCGCTGTCGTCAATTCCTTCACGCAGTTTGTGCCGGGACACGTGCATCTCAAGGATATGGGGCAGCTGGTCGCCCGCGAAATTGAGGCGGCTGGCGGGATCGCCAAGGAATTCAACACCATCGCCATCGATGACGGCATCGCCATGGGCCACAGCGGCATGCTCTATTCGCTGCCCTCACGCGATCTGATTGCCGATTCGGTGGAGTACATGGTGAACGCCCATTGCGCCGATGCGATGGTCTGTATTTCCAACTGCGACAAGATCACCCCGGGTATGTTGATGGCTGCCATGCGCCTCAATATTCCGGTGATTTTTGTTTCCGGTGGCCCGATGGAAGCGGGCAAGGTCAAAGTGCAGGGGCAGGTAATCCACCTTGATCTCGTCGATGCGATGGTCAAGGCTGCGGATGCCTCGGTTTCCCAAGCTGATCTCGACGAAATCGAGCGTTCCGCCTGCCCGACCTGCGGCTCCTGCTCCGGCATGTTCACCGCCAATTCGATGAATTGCCTGACTGAGGCGTTTGGTCTCAGCCTGCCCGGCAATGGCACCGTCCTTGCCACGCACGCCGACCGCAAGCAACTCTTCCTGCGCGCCGGACGGCAGATCGTCGAGTTATGCAAGCGCTACTACGAGCAGGACGATGCTTCGGTGTTGCCGCGCTCGATCGCCACCAAGGCCTCCTTCGAAAATGCCATGACGCTCGACGTCGCCATGGGCGGCTCGACCAATACGGTCCTCCACATTCTCGCCGCGGCGCAGGAGGCTGGCGTCGATTTCACCATGGCGGACATTGACCGTATTTCACGCTCGGTACCTTGTCTGTGCAAGGTGGCACCGATGACTGACAAATATCACATCGAGGACGTCCATCGCGCCGGTGGCATCATGGGTATTCTCGGCGAGCTGGACCGGGCCGGTCTGCTGCATCGCGACGTACCCAATGTCTATGCCAAAACCTTGGGCGAGGCCATTGATCGCTGGGATGTGGTGCGCGAGCATGACATCAAGGTGCACGAATTTTTCAAGGCAGCGCCGGGCGGCGTGCCGACGCAGGTTGCATTCTCGCAGGATCGCCGTTTCGCGGAACTCGACCTCGACCGGACCAACGGTTGTATCCGCAACAAGGCCAATGCCTACTCACAGGAAGGTGGCCTGGCCGTGCTCTATGGCAACATTGCCGTTGATGGCTGCATCGTCAAGACCGCTGGCGTTGATGAATCCATCTGGAAATTCAACGGCAAGGCACGTGTCTTTGAAAGTCAGGATGCTGCGGTCGACGCGATTTTGAGTGAAAAAGTTGTAGCCGGCGATATCGTTGTGATTCGTTACGAAGGCCCGAGGGGCGGTCCCGGTATGCAGGAAATGCTTTATCCGACCTCCTATCTGAAGTCGATGGGCCTGGGCAAGGAGTGTGCATTGCTTACCGATGGACGTTTCTCAGGGGGCACCTCTGGCCTGTCGATTGGCCATGCCTCACCGGAAGCTGCGGATGGTGGCGCAATTGGCCTGGTAGAAGAGGGGGATCGGATCGAAATTGATATCCCGAATCGCCGCATTCATCTTGCGATTACCGACGAGGAACTGGAGGCCCGCCGTAGTGCCATGAATGCAAAAGGCGATAGTGCCTGGCAGCCGGTCAATCGTGAGCGCCATGTATCGCCAGCACTTCAGGCCTATGCGCTCATGGCAACCTCTGCCGACAAGGGGGCCGTGCGCGACGTGACCCAGATACAGCGCCGTAAATGAGCCTTGCAACCTGGCTGGGGTTTCTGTTGGCGGCTGTCATGATTGCCGTTACCCCCGGCCCAGGAGCCGTCTTAAGCATGAGCACTGGTGGGCGGCATGGTTACTGGGCAGCGTTTATTGCCATTCTCGGTTTGCAGGTCGCAATCCTGGTCCATCTGCTGATTGTTGCCGTGGGTTTCGGTGCGCTCCTGGCCGCCTCCGAGACAGCGTTTTTTGTCGTCAAACTTATGGGGGCCGCGTATCTGGTCTGGCTTGGTGTCGCAAAATGGCGTGCCCCGCTAAGTCCTGTTGACGAAAACCTCGTTTCGCTACCGAGGGGAGGCTTTTTTCTTCAGGGGCTTTTGGTCAATTTAATCAACCCCAAAGCCATTATTTTCATTGGTGCCCTGGTTCCACAGTTTATTAACCCGGCACAGCCAATTCTTGCCCAGTATCTGATTGTTGCTGCGACCCTATCCAGTATTGACGTTATTACAATGTCGATCTATGCCTTGGCTGCAGTTCGCATGGGCCAATGGATGCATAACCCAAAAGCCATTCAACTACAAAATCGCACCTTTGGCGGCTTGTTTTTCTCGGCTGGCGTTTTGTTGGCCGGATCTGCACGGCCTTAATTGAAGGCTGTCGTCAACTTTTATGGTGGTTGGTCGTTGATTTGTTGAGGCGTGAAGATTGATTTCGACTCGCTTGTTTCCCCCGCTGCCAGAAGCTCTTTGCAAGAGTCCCAAAAGGGTTTTAATATCCGAAGCTGTTTCACCCACCAACCCGATAAAACGGAGCGAAAGAATGAAAGCTGTTTATATTGCCATGATGGCAGCCGCCGGTATCGTAACCGCCGGCCAAGTGCATGCCGACGAAGCTTTGGCGAAAGCTAAAAACTGTATGGCCTGCCATGCAATTGATAAGAAATTGGTTGGCCCTGCGTACAAGGAAGTTGCTACTAAATACAAGGGTGATGCTAAGGCTCCAGCAATGCTCGCCGCTAAGGTCAAGGCCGGTGGCAAGGGTGTTTGGGGTCAAATCCCGATGCCACCAAATAACGTTACCCCGGAAGAGGCGGCCAAGTTGGTCGCCTGGATTCTTGCCCAGAAGTAATTTTTACTTAACTTCTCAAAAAACCGGCTATAAGCCGGTTTTTTTTATAAGGTGTTGACACGTCTCCGTTAGATCGGGATAATTCTGCGTTCTCCGGAGGGGTACCCAAGCGGTCAACGGGAACAGACTGTAAATCTGTCGGCTCTGCCTTCGAAGGTTCGAATCCTTCCCCCTCCACCAGATTAAATGCTGTAACCGGCTGTACTGCGGGCGAAGGTAAGCGGGTGTAGCTCAATGGTAGAGCTGAAGCCTTCCAAGCTTAAGACGAGGGTTCGATTCCCTTCACCCGCTCCACGTTGCGCGGTGCGGCTGAGGTTTTAAGGTAGGCCCATGTGGCTCAGTGGTAGAGCACTCCCTTGGTAAGGGAGAGGTCGGCAGTTCGATCCTGCCCATGGGCACCACCGATTAGCTTGGATTCTGGATTTTTTGTATATTTGATTATTGAGGAACTAGAATGGCTAAGGAAAAATTCAACCGTACAAAGCCGCACGTCAATGTGGGCACGATTGGTCACGTTGACCACGGCAAGACCACGCTGACCGCAGCGATCACGACAGTGCTGGCTGCCAAGTTTGGTGGCTCAGCCAAGGCGTACGACCAGATTGATGCAGCGCCGGAAGAAAAAGCGCGCGGTATCACCATCAACACCGCCCACGTCGAATACGAAACAGCCAACCGCCACTACGCGCACGTTGACTGCCCGGGACACGCCGACTACGTCAAGAACATGATCACCGGTGCCGCGCAAATGGACGGCGCCATTCTCGTCTGTTCCGCCGCCGACGGCCCGATGCCCCAGACCCGCGAGCACATCCTGCTGGCCCGTCAGGTAGGTGTCCCCTACGTTCTGGTGTACATGAACAAGTGTGACATGGTCGACGACGCCGAACTCCTCGAGTTGGTCGAAATGGAGCTGCGCGAGCTGCTCTCCAAATACGACTTCCCAGGCGACGACACCCCGATCATTCACGGATCCGCACTGAAGGCCCTCGAAGGCGACCAGTCCGAAATCGGTGAGCCCTCCATCTTCCGTCTTGCGGACGCACTGGATACCTTCATTCCGACGCCAGAGCGCGCCATCGACCAGCCCTTCCTGATGCCGGTTGAAGACGTCTTCTCCATCTCTGGGCGTGGCACCGTTGTGACCGGTCGTATTGAGCGTGGTGTGGTCAAGGTTGGCGAAGAAATCGAAATCGTCGGCATTCGCCCCACCGTCAAGACCATCTGTACCGGTGTCGAAATGTTCCGCAAGTTGCTTGACCAAGGTCAGGCCGGTGACAACGTTGGCGCATTGCTGCGTGGTACCAAGCGTGAAGATGTCGAGCGTGGCCAGGTTCTCTGCAAGCCGGGTTCGGTTAAGCCGCACACCCACTTCACCTCGGAGGTCTATATCCTCTCCAAGGACGAAGGCGGTCGTCACACCCCGTTCTTCAACGGCTATCGTCCCCAGTTCTACTTCCGGACCACTGACGTGACCGGCTCCATCGACCTGCCGGAAGGCGTCGAGATGGTCATGCCAGGCGACAACATCGCCATGACCATCAAGCTGATCGCGCCAATCGCCATGGAAGAAGGCCTGCGCTTCGCCATTCGCGAAGGCGGCCGCACCGTCGGTGCTGGCGTCGTCGCTAAAATTATCGAGTAATTGTTGTTTTTTGCAATCAAAGCGCTTCGGGAAACCGAGGCGCTTTGATGTTTTTGCAGCAGGGGTGTAGCTCAATTGGTAGAGCAACGGTTTCCAAAACCGTAGGTCGGGGGTTCGATTCCCTCCGCCCCTGCCACTCTCTTTAAAGATCGCAAACTTCATGGCTGACAAGATCAAGTTTTCGCTGGCGCTAATTATTTTGGCGGCGGGCGTAGCTGGTTTCTACCTGTTATCTGAGCAGGCAATGATTTTGCGCGTCCTGGCGGTTCTCGTTGGGTTTGCGCTAGCAATGACTATTGCTTGGAAGACGGAGCAGGGGCAGCGCTTTTTTGTTTTTGCCAACGAGGCTGTTGTTGAGGCCAAAAAAGTTGTTTGGCCGAGCCGCAAGGAAACCATGCAGACGACGGGAATGGTGTTCGCGTTCGTCGTGGTGATGGCTATATTCCTCTATCTGACCGATAAAAGTCTCGAGTGGGTTCTTTACGACCTGGTGCTGGGCTGGAAGAAATCATGAGCAAACGCTGGTATGTCGTACACGCCTACTCAGGCTTTGAAAAAAGTGTGATGCGCGCAATTCAAGAGCGTATCACCCGTTTGGGTATGGAAGAAAAGTTTGGCCAAATTTTAGTGCCTGTTGAAGAAGTTGTTGAAATGAAGGGTGGTCAGAAGGCCATTTCAGAGCGCAAATTCTTTCCTGGCTATGTCTTGGTCGAAATGGATATGGACGATGAGTCGTGGCATTTGGTGAAAAATACGCCAAAGGTCACTGGGTTTGTTGGTGGTACGGCAACAAAACCGACCCCCATTACTCAAAAGGAAGTGGACAAGATCATGCAGCAAATGCAGGAGGGCGTAGAAAAGCCCCGTCCTAAGTTTCTGTTTGAGGTTGGTGAATTGGTTCGGGTTAAAGAGGGGCCATTTACTGACTTTCACGGTTCGGTCGAAGATGCAAATTATGAGAAAAATCGTCTTCGTGTTTCCGTGACTATTTTTGGTCGTGCAACGCCAGTTGAGCTTGAGTTCGGTCAGGTTGAAAAGGCTTGACCCATTCTAAGGGCAAGCCGAACGCCTTCTAGTTCGGCAAGAGGAGCGCTTTGTTAAAAACAGTTGGACAAAGCCGCGTTACTACTCATTAATCAGGAGCCATTATGGCTAAAAAGATTGTTGGCTACATTAAGCTACAAGTTCCGGCTGGTAAGGCTAACCCCTCGCCTCCGATTGGTCCCGCTCTAGGTCAGCGTGGCTTAAATATTATGGAGTTTTGCAAGGCATTTAATGCCCAAACTCAAGGCGTTGAACCGGGTTTGCCGATTCCTGTCGTAATCACCGCGTTTGCGGACAAGTCTTTCACTTTTGTGATGAAGACCCCGCCGGCGACGATTCTCATCAAAAAGGCTGCTGGTATTAAATCCGGTTCGCCCAAGCCGCATACCGACAAAGTCGGGAAAATTACGCGCGCTCAAGTTGAGGATATTGCAAAAGCCAAAATGCCAGACTTGACTGCTTCTGATCTCGAAGGTGCTGTGCGCACAATCGCTGGTTCAGCCCGTTCAATGGGTATTACGGTGGAAGGGCTCTGATCATGGCTAAGCTAACCAAAAAACAAAAAGCATTGCAGGGCAAGATTGTCGATCAAAAGCCGTATCCGGTTCAGGAGGCTTTGACGCTTGCCAAAGAAACCGCAACTGCCAAATTTGATGAGTCGATCGACGTAGCGGTCAGTCTCGGTGTTGATGCACGTAAATCGGATCAGGTTGTCCGTGGCTCTGTTGTTCTTCCTGCTGGTACCGGCAAGTCTGTACGTGTAGCAGTATTCGCCCAGGGTGAAAAGGCTGAGGCAGCCAAGGCTGCCGGTGCGGAAGTTGTTGGTTTCGACGATCTTGCTGCTGAAGTCAAAGCGGGTAATCTGAATTTCGACGTCGTCATTGCTACTCCAGATGCAATGAAGATTGTGGGTCAACTTGGCCAGATCCTTGGGCCGCGTGGCCTGATGCCAAACCCGAAGGTCGGCACCGTTACGATGGATGTGGTCACCGCAGTTAAGAACGCAAAGGCTGGTCAGGTTCAATATCGTACTGACAAGGCTGGTATTGTGCATGCAACGATTGGCCGCGCCTCATTTACTGTCGAGAGCTTGCAAAGCAACCTGAAAGCGCTTGTTGAAGCGCTTACTAAGGCTAAGCCAGCCACCTCCAAAGGACAATATCTTCGGAAAATTGCTGTTTCCGCTACGATGGGTCCAGGTGTTCGCGTCGATCAAGCTACATTGTTGGCTTAACGTTTAAAAGAACTTTGGGCCGATGCAAGCGGCGATTGCGGCTTGCATCGGATCGTCAAAGACCGCAGGTGTCCCGTAATAGGACTTAATCGCGAAATCAACCTGCGCAGACGGTGTCCCGGAACAAGATTTTTTGCTGCCCGAAATGGTTGGCATTGCTTCTGGTTCAGGTCGCCGTAGGTGCGGCAGGAATGTTCCTGTCGTGTTATGACTTGAAAGGAGGAAGGGCCCATGGGTCTCAATCTGAACGACAAAAAAGCTGTTGTGGCTGAGGTGTCGGCACAAGTGGCTAATGCGCAGACAATCGCTATTGCTGAGTATCGTGGCATTGAGGTGGTTCATCTCACCGTGCTGCGTAAAAAGGCGCGTGAGTCTGGCGTATATCTGCGAGTGCTAAAAAATACCTTAGTGCGCCGAGCTGTTGCTGGTACTGCCTTTGCTGGTTTGGCCGATCACATGGTGGGTCCGCTGATTTATAGCGTATCCGCTGATCCGGTGGCTGCAGCGAAAGTATTAAGTGACTTCGCAAAGACCAACGACAAACTGGTACTGAAAGCCGGTAGTTATGCCGGTAACGTACTCGATAAAGCAGGTTTGCAGGCGCTGGCCTCCATTCCGAGCCGCGACGAGTTGCTTGCCAAGTTGTTGGGCGTCATGCAAGCGCCGGTTTCCGGCTTTGCTGGATGTCTGGCTGCACTGGCCAAGCAGCGCGAAGAAACAGCTGCTTAATCCCTACCGCTTAAGAACTGATTTAGGAGTTATTGAAAATGGCAATTAGCAAAGACGATATTCTGGAAGCCGTTGGCGCCATGACGGTTATGGATTTGAACGACTTGGTTAAGGCGTTTGAAGAAAAATTTGGTGTTTCAGCCGCTAGCATGGCCGTCGCCGGCCCCGGTGCTGCAGCAGCCGTTGTTGAAGAGCAGACTGAATTCACCGTAATGCTTAATGCATGTGGTGACAAGAAGGTTGAAGTCATCAAAGTTGTACGTGCAGTAACCGGTTTAGGCCTCAAAGAAGCCAAGGATCTGGTTGATGGTGCTCCGAAGGCTGTCAAAGAAGGTGTTTCCAAGGCCGATGCAGAAGCCCTGAAGAAGCAACTCGAAGATGCAGGCGCGAAAGTCGAAGTCAAGTAATCAATCAATTTTCGGTGTGCGGGCTGGCGGGGCAACCGCCAGCCCTTTTGTGCTTTGTAAGGCAGATTTAACGGATACAGAAAACGACCTTGATTAAAGCCAACCGGTAAACGCAAGCAATGCTTTCCTCTTCCTAAAATGGGAGGAGAGCTTGTTTGCGTTTGCCTGTTTCAACAGGTTTAACGTTTGATTTTATCCTCACGGAGTTACCATGACTTACTCCTTCGCCGAGAAGAAACGCATCCGCAAAAGCTTCGCCAAGCGCGCTAGCGTGCTCGATGTTCCTTTCCTGCTTGCGACGCAGCTCGAATCTTTCGCCGCTTTTTTACAAGCGGAAGTTCCTGCAGAAAAACGCAAGAATGAAGGCTTGCAAGCCGCGTTCACTTCAATTTTTCCGATCGTCTCACATTCCGGAAATGCCCGACTGGAGTTTGTCAGCTTCATGCTTGGCGAGCCGGCATTCGATGTTTCTGAGTGCCATCAGCGGGGGTTGACATTTGCATCCTCGCTGCGCGCGAAGGTCCGCCTTGTGATCATGGACCGTGAAGCTCCTGAAACCGTGAAAGAGGTTAAGGAGCAAGAGGTTTACATGGGTGAAATTCCGCTCATGACGACCAATGGCTCGTTTGTGATCAACGGTACTGAGCGAGTCATCGTTTCTCAGTTGCATCGCTCTCCGGGCGTCTTTTTTGAACATGATCGGGGTAAGACCCATAGCTCGGGTAAGTTGTTGTTCTCAGCACGCATTATTCCTTACCGAGGCTCGTGGTTAGACTTTGAGTTTGACCCTAAAGATACGCTGTTTTTCCGCGTTGACCGTCGGCGCAAAATGCCGGTTACGACTTTGCTCAAGGCAATTGGTATGTCTTCGGAGGAAATTTTGTCTGAATTCTTCGAATTCGACACTTTCCTGCTGGGTAAAGAAAAAGTCGAGTTCACGCTCATTCCTGAGCGGTTACGTGGCGAGGTCGCAAAATTTGATTTTGTTGCACCAGATGGCACAGTCATTGTTGCCAAAGATAAGCGTATAACCGCTAAGCATATTCGGGATATCGCTACTGCCGGTATCAAGCAAATTGTTGTTCCTGAAGATTTTATTCTCGGCCGAGTGGTGGCTCGAAATATTATCGACAAGTCGACGGGTGAGGTTGTCGCCAATGCTAACGATGAAATTACCGAGACGTTGTTAGCTAATCTGCGCGAAGCAGAAATTTCTACCATCGAAACCCTCTACACCAACGATCTTGATCGTGGAGCCTTTATCTCGAATACGCTGCGTGCCGACGAAACCGTTTCTCGTCAGGCCGCTCGTGTCGCTATTTATCGGATGATGCGCCCAGGTGAGCCACCGACGGAAGAGGCGGTCGAGATACTTTTCAGAGGCCTCTTTTACTCGGATGAGCGTTATGACTTGTCCGGTGTCGGCCGGATGAAGTTCAATCGTCGTCTAGGCCGTCAGGATGTACTTGAATACAAGGTGATGGTTCGTGGGCTTGCCTCACGCGCCGAGGCTGCACTCAAAAATTTGTCGGATGGTTCCGGTTTCTCTCTTGCTGCCATTCAGGATCTGGTGAGTTTGTTGCCTCACGGGCCACGCGCTTTGTGTGAAAACATGACGCTGGCCGATGCAGAAGCGCTTGCCGCCAAGATAAAGCCTTTGGGCGCCAATGTTGAGGCGCGGGAGCAATTGACGCTATCGCCCCGCGATATCGTTGAAGTGATCAAAATACTGGTCGAGTTGCGTAATGGTCGTGGTGAGATCGACGATATCGATCACCTGGGAAATCGCCGGGTTCGCTCGGTTGGCGAACTGGCTGAAAATCAATTCCGTGCCGGCTTGGTGCGTGTCGAGCGTGCGGTTAAGGAACGCTTGTCGCAAGCCGAGTCTGACAACCTGATGCCGCATGACTTGATCAATGCAAAGCCGATCAGTGCTGCCGTCAAGGAATTTTTCGGTTCCAGTCAGCTCTCGCAGTTCATGGATCAAACGAATCCGCTTTCAGAGATTACCCACAAGCGTCGTGTTTCTGCGCTTGGACCGGGAGGTCTTACTCGCGAACGTGCCGGTTTTGAAGTTCGTGACGTCCATCCGACTCACTACGGCCGTGTTTGCCCAATTGAAACTCCGGAAGGTCCGAATATCGGTCTGATCAACTCATTGGCGCTGTTTGCTCGCGTCAATGATTATGGCTTTATCGAAACAGCCTATCGTAAAGTCATTGACTCGAAAGTTACTAACGAGATTGAGTATCTTTCTGCAATTGAAGAAGGTAACTATGTCGTCGCCCAGGCTAATTCGCCAATAAATGACAGCGGTTGCCTATCGGATGACCTCGTAACCTGCCGTGAAAAGGGTGAAACCATTCTTGCTGAGCCGGCTCGTGTTCAATACATGGACGTCGCCCCAAGTCAGATCGTTTCTGTAGCCGCCTCGCTGATTCCATTCCTTGAGCACGACGACGCAAACCGTGCCTTGATGGGCGCCAACATGCAGCGCCAAGCGGTTCCTTGTTTGCGTCCGGAAAAACCGTTGGTCGGTACTGGCATTGAGCGGACCGTGGCCGTCGACTCCGGAACAGCTGTTGTCGCCCGTCGTGGCGGTATGGTTGATTACGTTGATGCTGCTCGTGTCGTTGTGCGCGTCAATGACAACGAGACGATTGCTGGTGAGGTCGGTGTCGACATCTACAACTTGATGAAATACACCCGCTCCAACCAGAATACGAACATTAATCAACGACCGATGGTTCGGGTCGGTGATCATATCGCTCGTGGCGACGTGGTTGCGGATGGCGCATCCACTGACAAGGGCGAACTTGCGCTCGGTCAGAACATGTTGATCGCGTTTATGCCGTGGAATGGTTACAACTTCGAAGACTCGATTTTGATCTCCGAGCGCGTCGTTGCAGAGGATCGTTACACTTCTATCCATATTGAAGAGTTGACCGTAGTTGCACGTGACACGAAGCTTGGTCCAGAGGAAATCACCTGCGATATCGCTTCTTTGGGCGAGTCGCAGCTGTCCCGCTTGGACGAATCGGGCATTGTGTATATCGGCGCTGAAGTTGAGGCGGCTGATGTTCTCGTTGGGAAGGTTACCCCTAAGGGTGAAACCCAACTGACGCCAGAAGAAAAGCTCCTTCGCGCAATTTTTGGCGAGAAGGCTTCTGACGTTAAAGACACCTCGCTACGCGTTCCTTCCGGTATGGCCGGCACTGTCATTGACGTTCAAGTCTTTACCCGCGAAGGTATTGAACGAGACAAGCGTGCTCAGTCGATCATTGATGAACATCTCCGTCATTACAAGCTCGACTTGGCAGATCAGATGCGTATCGTTGAGCGCGACGCGTTTGCTCGGGTCGGTCGTCTGATTCTCGGTAAAAAGGCCAATGGCGGACCGAAGAAGCTGGCTAAAGGCACATCGATCGATCAGGTCTATCTTGACAGCATGGATCCTCATCACTGGTTTGATATCAGGCTAGCTGAGGACGACGTCGCGTTGCAGTTGGAACAGGTTAAGGACGGCCTTGATCAAGCTCGCAAGGACTTCGATTTGGCTTTTGAAGCTAAACGGAAAAAGCTGACACAGGGCGATGAGCTGCCACCTGGTGTGCAGAAGATGGTCAAGGTTTACGTGGCTGTTAAGCGTCGTTTGCAACCGGGTGACAAGATGGCCGGTCGTCACGGTAACAAAGGTGTGGTTTCCCGCATCCTGCCGGTCGAAGACATGCCGCACATGGCCGATGGTAGCCCGGTTGACATTGTGCTTAATCCGCTCGGTGTGCCGTCACGTATGAACGTGGGTCAAATTCTTGAAGTTCACCTCGGACTCGCTGCCAAGGGGCTTGGTCACAAGATCGGTGCCATGCTGCGGGCACAAGGCAGTGTCAAGGAGATGCGCGGTTTCCTCGATCAGATCTATAACTCTAGTGGCAAGTCCGAGAACCTCGATGAGCTGAATGATGTCGAAGTGATGGAAATGGCATCAAATCTGACGAGTGGCGTGCCGTTTGCCACGCCAGTGTTTGATGGCGCAAAAGAAGAGGAAATCAAGGCGATGCTGGCGCTTGCCGGTATGCCTTCTTCCGGCCAAATGACCTTGTTTGACGGGCGCACTGGTGAAGCATTTGATCGCCCGGTGACCGTGGGTTACATGCACTATCTGAAGCTGCATCACTTGGTTGATGACAAGATGCATGCACGTTCGACTGGTCCGTACTCGCTGGTTACCCAGCAGCCGCTGGGTGGTAAGGCGCAGTTCGGTGGCCAGCGCTTCGGTGAAATGGAAGTGTGGGCGCTTGAAGCCTACGGCGCATCCTATGTGCTGCAGGAAATGCTGACCGTGAAGTCCGATGACGTGAATGGCCGTACGAAGGTGTACGAAAACATCGTCAAGGGCGAGCACAGGATCGATGCCGGTATGCCGGAATCCTTCAACGTGCTGGTCAAGGAAATCCGTTCGCTGGCGATCGATATCGATCTGGAACGTTACTGATTTAGGGCTGGGAGTTAAACGATGAAAGCATTGCTCGATCTATTCAAGCAGGTAACAGCGGAAGAGGAATTTGACGCGATTACCATTGGTCTCGCCTCACCCGAGAAAATCCGTTCCTGGTCCTATGGCGAAGTTAAAAAGCCGGAAACTATTAACTACCGTACCTTCAAGCCTGAGCGCGATGGTTTGTTCTGTGCCAAAATTTTTGGCCCGATCAAGGATTACGAGTGCTTGTGCGGCAAGTACAAGCGTCTGAAGCATCGCGGCGTTATCTGTGAAAAGTGCGGCGTTGAAGTGACGCTGGCCAAGGTTCGTCGTGATCGCATGGGCCATATCGAACTTGCATCACCGACAGCTCATATTTGGTTCCTGAAATCCCTGCCATCCCGTCTCGGCATGGTGCTGGACATGACGTTGCGAGATATTGAGCGTGTGCTTTATTTTGAAGCCTATGTTGTTACCGATCCCGGTATGGTGAGTAGCCTTCAGCGGGCCCAATTGCTCACTGAAGAGCAATATCTGGACATGATGGAAGAGCATGGTGACGAGTTTGTTGCCTTTATGGGTGCCGAGGGTATTCGTGAATTGCTGCGCAATTTGGATTTGCCGACCGAAGTTGAGTCGTTGCACGCCGAACTCGAAGTCACCGGTTCCGAAGCCAAGAACAAGAAGCTTGCCAAGCGTCTGAAGATTCTTGAAGGCTTCCAGAAATCCGGCATCAAGCCGGACTGGATGATTCTTGAAGTGCTGCCTGTATTACCTCCGGACTTGCGCCCGTTGGTGCCGTTGGATGGTGGCCGCTTCGCAACCTCCGATTTGAATGACCTCTACCGTCGCGTCATCAACCGCAACAACCGGTTGAAGCGTCTGCTCGAACTTAAAGCGCCGGAAATCATTGTCCGCAACGAAAAGCGTATGTTGCAGGAGTCCGTTGACTCGCTGTTGGATAACGGTCGTCGCGGGAAAGCAATGACTGGTGCGAACAAACGCCCCCTGAAGTCGTTGGCTGACATGATCAAGGGCAAAGGTGGACGTTTCCGCCAAAACTTGCTCGGTAAGCGCGTTGACTACTCCGGCCGTTCAGTCATCGTGGTCGGCCCTCAGCTGAAATTACATCAGTGCGGCTTGCCAAAACTGATGGCGCTGGAACTCTTCAAACCTTTTATCTTCCACAAGTTAGAAGTACTCGGCTACGCCACGACGATCAAGCAAGCCAAGAAGATGGTCGAAAGTCAGGAGCCGGTGGTGTGGGACATCCTTGAAGATGTCATCCGGGAACATCCTGTCATGCTTAACCGTGCGCCTACCCTGCACCGTTTGGGAATTCAGGCTTTTGAGCCGACCTTGATCGAAGGTAAGGCCATCCAGTTGCATCCCCTCGTTTGTGCGGCATTCAACGCCGACTTCGACGGTGACCAAATGGCTGTTCACGTTCCCCTTTCGCTCGAAGCCCAAATGGAAGCCCGCACATTGATGCTGGCCTCAAACAATGTGCTGTCGCCAGCCAATGGCCAACCGATTATCGTGCCATCCCAGGATATCGTTCTCGGCTTGTACTACGCGACTCGCGAAAAAATCAATGGTAAAGGCGAGGGCATGTATTTTGCCGACATCGCTGAAATCGAACGTGCGCTAGCAGCCAAAGTTCTGGAAATTCAGTCACGTATTTCCGTACGTCTGACCCAATATGAACCTGCTGCGGTCGACGGCGAATGGGACGAAAAAATCATTCGGGTCGAAACGACGGCTGGCCGTGCGCTGCTCTCAAAAATCTTGCCGAAGGGGCTACCGTTCAAGGCGATTGATCGTGCCTTGAAGAAAAAGGAAATCTCCAAGCTGATCGATGAATCGTTCCGTCGTTGTGGTCTGAAAGAGACCGTAGTCTTCGGTGACAAGCTAATGCAGAATGGTTATGCATTGGCGACTCGTGCCGGCATTTCCTTCTGCTCCGACGACATGCTTGTTCCGGCTAAAAAGTATGAAATTATTTCTGCGGCTGAGGCTGAAGTAAAAGAAATCGAGACCCAGTACACCAACGGTTTGGTTACGCAAGGCGAGCGATACAACAAGGTCGTGGATATCTGGGGCCGCACCGGCGATCAGGTTGCCAAGGTCATGATGGACGAACTCGGCCAAGAGGACACCATCGACCGACACGGCAAGAAGGTCAAGCAGGAGTCCTTCAATTCCATTTACATGATGGCTGACTCAGGCGCTCGCGGATCGGCTGCTCAAATTCGACAACTGGCTGGTATGCGGGGCTTGATGGCGAAACCAGACGGCTCCATTATCGAGACCCCGATCACCACGAACTTCCGTGAAGGCCTTAACGTGCTTCAGTACTTCATTTCGACCCACGGTGCTCGTAAAGGTCTTGCGGATACGGCGTTGAAGACCGCTAACTCCGGTTATTTGACCCGTCGTTTGGTGGACGTAACGCAGGACCTGGTCATCACGCAAGATGATTGTGGCACCACCAACGGATTTGCCGTGAAGGCACTGGTCGAGGGCGGCGAAGTTATTGAGGCGTTGCGAGAACGGATTCTTGGCCGAGTTACGGTCGACGATCTGGTTGATCCGGAAACGCAGGAAACGGTGATCTTTTCGGGCACGATGCTGGACGAAGATCTTGTTGATCTCATTGACAAGCTTGGCATCGATGAAGTCAAAGTTCGGACACCGCTAACCTGCGATACTCGCTATGGATTGTGCGCTCGGTGTTATGGCCGAGACCTTGGCCGTGGGATGATGGTCAATGCTGGTGAGGCGGTTGGAGTGATTGCTGCTCAGTCGATCGGTGAGCCAGGTACCCAGTTGACGATGCGGACATTCCACGTTGGTGGTGCCGCCTCTCGTGCTGCCGTTGCTTCCCAGGTTGAAGCCAAGTCGGCAGGTACTGTTCGATACACTTCAAACATGCGCTATGTCACGAGCGCCAAAGGGGAGAAAGTTGTCATCTCCCGTTCAGGGGAAGTCCTGATTGCCGATGATCATGGTCGTGAGCGTGAGCGTCATAAAGTGCCTTATGGTGCAACGCTTTCGGTTGATGAAGGGAAGGTTGTCAGAGCCGGCGCCAAACTATCGACTTGGGATCCACATACCCGTCCGATTGTTACTGAATACGCAGGTACCGCCCGTTTCGAAAATGTCGAAGAGGGTGTGACGGTTGCCAAGCAGGTGGACGACGTAACCGGTTTGTCGACCCTGGTCGTTATCGACCATAAGCGAGGTGGCAAAGCAGCGACCAAAGGTATTCGCCCTGTAGTCAAGCTGCTTGATGAGAATGGTCTTGAGGTAAAGATCGCGGGCAGTGATCATCACGTATCCATAGCGCTTCAAGTAGGTTCGATTATTTCTGTGGTCGACGGTCAGCAGGTCGGGGTGGGTGATGTTCTCGCTCGTATGCCACAAGAGTCTGCCAAAACACGTGACATCACCGGCGGTCTGCCACGTGTTGCCGAATTGTTCGAGGCTCGGACACCAAAGGACGCCTCTGTTCTGGCTGAATTTACCGGTACAATTAGTTTCGGTAAGGATACAAAGGGCAAGCAGCGTCTAGTTATTACCGACCTAGACGGAAACGTCCACGAGTTCCTGATTCCAAAAGACAAGCATGTTCTCGTCCATGATGGTCAAGTAGTCAACAAAGGTGAAAAGATTGTTGAAGGCTTGCCTGATCCGCACGATATCTTGCGCTTACAAGGTGTTGAGGCCCTCGCTCGATACATTACTGATGAAGTTCAGGATGTTTATCGATTGCAAGGTGTGAAGATTAACGACAAGCACATCGAAGTAATTGTTCGTCAGATGTTGCGCCGCGTGACAATCGTTGAGCCAGGTGATACCAAGTTCATTAAGTCTGAACAGGTTGAACGCGCTGTGTTATTCGCCGCCAACGACGCTATGGTCGCTGAAGGGAAGTTGCCGGCTACTTTTGACAACATCTTGCTCGGAATTACCAAGGCATCTTTGTCTACGGACTCCTTCATCTCCGCAGCATCCTTCCAGGAAACTACGCGAGTCCTCACCGAAGCTGCCATTATGGGCAAGCGCGATGAGTTGCGTGGTCTTAAGGAAAATGTAATTGTGGGTCGCTTGATTCCAGCCGGTACTGGTCTGGCCTACCATCTAAGTCGTAAGGCAAAGCTGGCAGGAGGGGATGCGAACTCCTTGCGAACCCCTGATGCATTTGCTGTTGAAAATGCAACACAGGAACTGAGTTAAACTAGTAAGTAATTACGCAACCCCGGTGTTTCGTTGACACTGGGGTTGATCAACCATAAAATCTATGGTTCTTGTCGGCAGGGGCTAATCAGTGTCTCTGCTTTGGATAACAAAATTGCCGGCATGCATTGAGTATTCGGTGCCCGGCCGTTGAAGGAAGTTTGATATGCCGACCATCAACCAGCTCGTGCGCAAGCCGCGCGTAGCCGAGGTAACCAAGAGCAAGGTTCCTGCTCTTGAAAAATGCCCGCAAAAGCGTGGAGTTTGCACTCGCGTTTATACCACCACCCCCAAAAAGCCTAATTCGGCGCTACGTAAGGTGTGCAAGGTCCGCCTGACAAATGGATTTGAAGTCATTTCCTACATCGGCGGCGAAGGCCATAACCTGCAAGAGCACTCTGTTGTTTTGATTCGTGGTGGTCGTGTCAAGGATTTGCCGGGTGTGCGTTATCACACGGTACGCGGCTCTCTGGATACGCAGGGTGTCAAGGGTCGTAAGCAGTCCCGTTCCAAGTACGGGGCGAAGCGCCCGAAGGCCGCTTGATTCTCTGAGCGGCTTGAGTAAGTGGCCATTCCATTGAGTGGTCGTGAGAGCCGGGTGGGTGAAAACCCCTTCCCGGCTTTTAAACTGAATAATGATTAATTGAGGTCAACATGCCCCGTCGTCGTGAAGTACCAAAGCGTTCCATCCTTCCGGATCCAAAATTCGGTAACGTAGAAGTTTCAAAATTCATTAATGCGATCATGCAAAGTGGCAAGAAGTCGGTTGCTGAGCGTATCGTTTATGGAGCATTTGAAATTATCACGACCAAGGGCGGTAAAGATCCGTTGGAAGTGTTTAGCTCTGCCATGGGTAATGTTCGCCCGATGGTTGAGGTCAAATCCCGCCGCGTCGGTGGTGCGAATTATCAGGTGCCCGTTGAAGTGCGCCCGGCTCGCCGCGCTGCGCTAGCAATGCGCTGGTTGCGTGAGTCCGCCCGTAAGCGCTCCGAAAAATCGATGGGGCAGCGTTTGGCCGCTGAAATGATGGAGGCAGCTGAAAATCGCGGTGGTGCGGTTAAGAAGCGTGATGAAGTTCACCGTATGGCAGATGCCAACAAGGCTTTTGCTCACTTCCGCTTCTAATTTTCAAAGGTATTCATCGTGGCCCGTAAAACTCCCATTGAGCGCTACCGTAATATCGGTATTAGCGCTCACATCGACGCCGGCAAGACGACGACGACAGAACGTATTCTTTTTTACACCGGTGTTAATCACAAAATCGGTGAAGTCCATGATGGCGCCGCAACAATGGACTGGATGGAGCAGGAGCAGGAGCGTGGTATCACGATTACTTCTGCGGCAACAACCTGTTTCTGGAGTGGTATGGACAAGCAGTTTGCTCCACATCACATCAATATTATTGACACTCCGGGGCACGTGGACTTCACAATTGAAGTTGAGCGTTCTATGCGCGTCCTGGATGCGGCGTGTATGGTTTATTGCGCGGTGGGTGGTGTTCAGCCGCAATCTGAAACGGTTTGGCGTCAGGCGAACAAGTACGGCGTTCCGCGCCTCGCTTTTGTAAACAAGATGGACCGTTCCGGCGCTAATTTCTTCAAGGTCGTTGAACAATTGAAGTTGCGCCTGAAAGCAAATCCGATTCCGGTTGTTATACCAATCGGTGCAGAGGAGGCTTTTGAGGGCGTTGTAGACCTGATTCGCATGAAGGCAATCTATTGGGATGAGGCCTCTCAGGGTATGAAGTATGATGCTCGCGAAATCCCGGAAAATTTGCTCGAAGAGGCAAACACGTGGCGTGAGCAGATGGTGGAAGCGGCTGCCGAGGCATCCGAAGAGCTGATGAATCGTTATCTTGAGAACGGTGAGTTGTCAGAGGCTGACATCATTCTTGGTTTGCGCACCCGGACCATCGCCTGTGAAATTCAGCCAATGCTCTGCGGTACTGCATTCAAGAACAAGGGCGTTCAAAAGATGCTTGATGCCGTGGTTGAGCTGTTGCCTTCGCCGGTTGATATCCCGCCGGTCAAGGGTGTTCTCGAAAATGACTCGGTGGGTGAGCGTCGCGCGGCGGATGACGAGCCTTTCTCGGCGTTGGCATTCAAGATCATGACCGATCCGTTTGTTGGCCAATTGATTTTCTTCCGCGTCTATTCTGGGGTTATCAATTCTGGTGATTCGGTATACAACCCTGTTAAGGGGCGCAAGGAGCGTCTGGGCCGCATTCTTCAAATGCATGCTAACCAGCGCGAAGAGATCAAGGAAGTCCGTGCTGGTGATATTGCTGCGGCTGTCGGCTTGAAAGAGGCCACGACAGGCGATACGCTTTGTGATCCAAATAAAATCATTACACTCGAGCGGATGATTTTTCCAGAGCCGGTAATTCACGTCGCCGTCGAGCCAAAAACCAAAGTCGACCAGGAAAAAATGGGTATGGCGCTGGGGCGCTTGGCTCAGGAGGATCCTTCCTTCCGAGTGCGTACTGACGAAGAGTCTGGTCAAACTATTATTTCCGGCATGGGTGAATTACACCTCGAAATTCTGGTTGACCGTATGCGCCGCGAGTTTAGTGTTGAAGCAACCGTGGGCGCGCCGCAAGTTGCCTACCGTGAATGCATCAAGAAAGCGGTTGAGCAGGAAGGTAAGTATGCCAAGCAGTCCGGTGGTCGTGGTCAATACGGGCATGTATGGCTCAAAATTGAGCCGAACGAGACTGGTAAGGGATACGAGTTCATCGATGCCATCAAGGGCGGCTCAGTGCCACGTGAATTTATTCCAGCAGTCGATAAGGGTTTGCAACTCTGCATGAATAACGGTGTTCTGGCCGGCTACCCCGTTGTCGACGTTAAGTTCACCTTGTTTGATGGGTCATATCACGATGTTGACTCGAACGAGAATGCGTTCCGCATGGCCGCTTCAATGGCTTTCAAGGAGGGGTTGAAAAAAGCGAGCCCAACCTTGCTTGAGCCGATGATGTCCGTCGAGGTCGAGACGCCGGAAGAATACATGGGGAACGTGATGGGCGACCTTTCTTCGCGTCGCGGTATTGTTCAGGGCATGGAAGATCAGATTGGCGGTATCAAGGTGATCAAGGCAGAGGTTCCTCTCTCGGAGATGTTTGGTTATTCGACATCTGTGCGCTCCTTGTCGCAAGGTCGCGCAACCTACTCGATGGAATTTAAGCATTATGTTGAGGCGCCGAAAAACGTCGCTGAAGCTGTCATTAACAAGAAGTAATCCGGAGAGCTGAAAATGGCTAAGGAAAAATTCAACCGTACGAAGCCGCACGTCAATGTGGGCACGATTGGTCACGTTGACCACGGCAAGACCACGCTGACCGCAGCGATCACGACAGTGCTGGCTGCCAAGTTTGGTGGCTCAGCCAAGGCGTACGACCAGATTGATGCGGCGCCGGAAGAAAAAGCGCGCGGTATCACCATCAACACCGCACACGTCGAATACGAAACAGCCAACCGCCACTACGCGCACGTTGACTGCCCGGGGCACGCCGACTACGTCAAGAACATGATCACCGGTGCCGCTCAAATGGACGGCGCCATTCTCGTCTGTTCCGCCGCCGACGGCCCGATGCCCCAGACCCGCGAGCACATCCTGCTAGCCCGTCAGGTGGGTGTCCCCTACGTTCTGGTGTACATGAACAAGTGCGACATGGTGGACGACGCCGAACTCCTCGAATTGGTCGAAATGGAACTGCGCGAGCTGCTCTCCAAATACGACTTCCCGGGCGACGACACCCCGATCATTCACGGATCCGCACTCAAGGCCCTCGAAGGCGACCAGTCCGAAATCGGTGAGCCCTCCATCTTCCGCCTCGCTGACGCACTCGATACCTTCATTCCGACGCCAGAGCGCGCCATCGACCAGCCCTTCCTGATGCCGGTTGAAGACGTCTTCTCCATCTCTGGGCGTGGCACGGTTGTGACCGGTCGTATTGAGCGTGGTGTAGTCAAGGTTGGCGAAGAAATCGAAATCGTCGGCATTCGCCCCACCGTCAAGACCATCTGTACCGGTGTCGAAATGTTCCGCAAACTACTTGACCAAGGTCAAGCCGGTGACAACGTTGGCGCATTGCTGCGTGGTACCAAGCGTGAAGATGTCGAACGTGGCCAGGTTCTCTGCAAGCCGGGTTCGGTTAAACCGCACACTCACTTCACCTCGGAGGTCTATATCCTCTCCAAGGACGAAGGCGGTCGTCACACCCCGTTCTTCAACGGCTATCGTCCCCAGTTCTACTTTCGGACTACTGACGTGACCGGCTCCATCGATCTGCCGGAAGGCGTCGAGATGGTCATGCCAGGCGACAACATCGCCATGACCATCAAGCTGATCGCGCCAATCGCCATGGAAGAAGGCCTGCGCTTCGCCATTCGCGAAGGCGGCCGCACCGTCGGTGCTGGCGTCGTCGCTAAAATTATCGAGTAATTTTTACATCTGGGGAGAGTGTCTCTCCCCTTCGCTCTTTGGAAGTTAAAAAATGCAAAGCCAGAAAATTCGTATTCGACTCAAAGCCTTCGACTATCGCCTAATCGATCAGTCTGCTCAGGAAATTGTTGAAACTGCCAAGCGCACTGGTGCGGTTGTACGTGGTCCAGTTCCGCTGCCGACTCGTAAAGAGCGTTTTGACATTTTGCGTTCGCCACACGTTAATAAAGCGTCTCGTGACCAGTTGGAAATTCGTACCCATCTTCGTTTGATGGATATTGTTGATCCTACTGATAAAACAGTTGATGCCCTCATGAAGCTGGACTTGCCGGCTGGTGTGGACGTCGAGATCAAGTTGCAATAATAAAGGTTTAGCGGATATAATCCGCAACTTTCGGGGGTGACCTTGTTGGTCGCCCATTTGTTGTTTTACATCGTCCGGCCAATCGCAGCCGGCGGTGAGGAGAATAACCATGAGTCTAGGCCTTGTAGGTCGCAAGGTTGGCATGACTCGCATTTTTGCTGAAGATGGCGCGTCCATCCCGGTAACTGTGCTTGACGTGTCAAACAATCGCGTGACCCAAGTTAAAACGCCGGCGATCGATGGCTACGCAGCCATCCAGGTCGCTTTCGGCAAGCGCCGTGCCTCGCGTGTTTCAAAGCCTCTTGCTGGCCATTTGGCCAAAGCTGGCGTTGAATCCGGGCATGTTCTGAAAGAGTTCCGTATTGAAACGGAGCAGCTAGCCTCTTTTAAGGCTGGCGACCAAGTGGCCGCTACAATTTTTGCCGAAGGGCAAAAAGTTGATGTGACCGGTAACTCCATTGGTAAGGGGTTTCAGGGTGCCATTAAGCGTCACAATTTCAGCTCAAACCGCGCGTCACACGGTAACTCGCTGTCCCACAATGCGCCAGGTTCAATTGGTATGGCGCAGGATCCTGGGCGGGTCTTTCCGGGTAAGCGTATGGCAGGGCATATGGGCGACGTCCAATGCACTATGCAGGGTTTGACTATTGTGCGTGTCGATGTTGAGCGCCAGCTATTGCTGGTTCGTGGCGCCGTTCCGGGTGCCAAGGGCGCTGACGTTGTCGTGCGTCCGGCAGTCAAGGCTTAAGGGGGCGACATGGAACTTAAGGTAATTAACGAACAAGGTCAGGATGCGGCCAAGTTGCAGGCTTCTGATGTTTTGTTCGGTCGCGATTTCAATGAGGCGCTCGTTCACCAAGTCGTTGTGGCGTATCAAGCCAACGCGCGTTCTGGAGATCGCCAGCAAAAAGATCGTTCCGAAGTTCGTCACACTACGACGAAGCCGTGGCGACAAAAAGGTACAGGCCGCGCTCGTGCTGGTAGTAACGGCAGTCCTTTGTGGCGTGGCGGTGGTCGAATTTTCCCTAATTCGCCTGAAGAAAACTTCAGCCAAAAGGTTAACAAAAAGATGTTCCGCGCCGGTATGGCTGCGATTCTCTCTGAGTTGGCTCGTCAAGATCGGCTGGTTGTTATTGATGACCTTTCTGTCGATGCCCCCAAGACCAAGCTGTTTGCCGAAAAGCTGAAGAGCATGGGTCTGGAAGGTAATCTGCTGGTGATTACGGATGCGTTGAACGAGAACTTGTATCTCTCGTCACGTAATCTGCCCAATGTTCTGGTCCTCGAAGCTCAGGAAGCTGATCCGGTTTCATTGGTTCGTTTCGCTAAGGTGCTCGTGACCAAGAATGCGGTGGCTAAGTTCGAGGAGATGTGGGGATGAATCAAGAACGTCTGATGCAGGTGCTTTTGGCGCCTCAGATCTCCGAAAAGGCAACTTATGTTGCCGAAAAGCACGAACAGGTGATCTTTCGCGTGGTTTCGGATGCAACTAAGCCGGAGATCAAGGCGGCGGTTGAGCTGCTCTTCAAGGTCGATGTTGAGTCAGTGCAAGTCTCTAACGTCAAGGGCAAAGTCAAGCGTTTCCGTGGTGCGGTTGGCCGTCGGAAGAGCTGGAAAAAGGCTTATGTTTGCCTGAAGTCTGGCCAAGAGATTAATTTTGTTGACGGGGGGAATGCCTAATGGCTCTCGTTAAAGTTAAGCCGACTTCCCTGGGCGTCGTGCTGTCGTTCAGGTTGTTAATGCAAATCTTCATAAGGGCAAGCCTTTCGCTGCTCTGACTGAGTCAAAGTCGCAAAACGCTGGTCGCAATAATAACGGTCGTATTACTGTTCGCCATCAAGGTGGTGGCCATAAGCAAGCGTATCGTGTTGTCGATTTCAAACGCGCGAAGGACGGTATTCCTGCCAAAGTTGAACGCTTGGAATACGATCCAAACAGGACCGCAAACATTGCATTAATTTGTTTTGCTGATGGCGAGCGCCGCTACATTATTGCCAATAAGGGCATGGTGGTTGGTCAGCCAATCATGACTGGTTCGGAAGCGCCGATCAAGTCAGGTAATTCGCTACCGATTCGCAATATTCCGGTTGGTACGACCATTTGCTGTGTTGAGATGCTTCCCGGTAAAGGGGCTCAGTTGGCTCGCTCCGCTGGTACGTCAGCTCAGTTGCTGGCGCGTGAAGGGATCTATGCCCAAATTCGATTGCGTTCCGGTGAGGTTCGTCGCGTGCACGTTGAATGTCGTGCCACGATCGGAGAGGTTGGGAACGAAGAGAACAACTTACGCAAGATCGGCAAGGCGGGTGCTAATCGTTGGCGCGGTATTCGCCCTACGGTTCGAGGTGTCGCTATGAACCCCGTTGATCACCCGCATGGTGGTGGCGAAGGTCGTACTGGCGAAGGCCGCGTTCCGGTTAATCCGTGGGGTCAGCCTACCAAGGGCTACCGTACCCGTAGCAACAAGCGCACGAACAGCATGATCGTTCAGCGTCGTCACAAGCGTTAAGGGGTAGGAAATGGGACGTTCTCTCAAAAAGGGCCCGTTTGTTGATGCGTATCTCATCGACAAAGTCGAAGCGGTTCGCGCCACTAACGACAAGCGCCCGATCAAAACTTGGTCACGTCGTTCAACGATTCTTCCCGAGTTTATCGGTTTGACGATCGCTGTTCATAATGGCAAACAGCATATTCCGGTATTTGTTACCGAAAATATGGTCGGTCACAAGCTTGGCGAATTTTCGCTGACCCGTACGTTTAAGGGTCACACCGCCGGCAAAAAGGCCAAGAAGTAAGGAGCTGACATGGAAACTCGTGCAAGTTTACGAGGCGTACGCCTCTCCGCGCAAAAAGGTCGCCTCGTGGCTGATCTGGTGCGTGGCAAGCCGGTTGGTCAGGCTCTTAACATCCTGGCTTTTTGCCCTAAAAAGGGCGCCGACATCATCAAAAAAGTACTTGAGTCTGCTATGGCTAATGCTGAGCACAATGACGGCGCAGATATTGATGATTTGTCGGTGAAAATCATTTATGTTGAAAAAGGAACAGTGCTGAAGCGGTTCACAGCACGAGCCAAAGGTCGTGGAAATCGGATTATTAAGCCGACCTGCCACATTTATCTGACCGTTGGTAACTGAGGAAAAGCCATGGGACAGAAAATACATCCGACTGGCTTTCGTCTGGTCGTTACAAAAAACTGGAGTTCGCGCTGGTATGCAAACAGCAAAGACTTTCCTGGTATGCTGCAGGAGGATGTGAAAGTACGTGAGTACTTAAAGCATCGACTTGCGCATGCTTCAGTCGGTAGGGTGCTTATTGAGCGCCCAGCTAAGAATGCGCGAGTTACGGTTTACTCGGCTCGCCCAGGTGTTGTTATTGGTAAAAAGGGTGAGGATATTGAGCAGCTGCGCTCCGATCTGCAGAGAATCATGGGTGTTCCCGTTCATGTTTCAATCGAGGAGATCCGTAAGCCGGAAATTGATGCTCAGCTAATTGCTGACTCGATCTCTCAGCAGCTTGAAAAGCGAATCATGTTCCGTCGTGCAATGAAGCGCGCGATGCAGAATGCGATGCGTTTGGGTGCCAAGGGCATTAAAGTTATGAGTGCAGGCCGTCTCAATGGCGCCGAAATTGCTCGTAGCGAATGGTATCGTGAAGGGCGTGTTCCACTTCACACGCTTCGTGCAGATATTGATTATGCGACATCAGAAGCGCTCACTACTTACGGCATTATCGGTATCAAGGTGTGGGTCTATAAGGGCGATATGCTTGATCGAAATGATCAACCAGAAGCGGCTGATCCGGCGGCTGATGATCGTCGTCCGCGCCGTGCTCCCGGTAAGCCCGAGGGTGATCGCCCACGTACTCGTACGGTTAAAAAGCCCGATGGCGCCGTTGCTGATTCTAAAGACCCAGCTAAGCGTGTAAGAAAGGCGGGTATCTAATATGATGCAACCAAAACGTCGCAAGTTCCGTAAGGAACAAAAGGGCCGGAATGAGGGGCTTGCCACTCGAGGCACGAAGGTTTCGTTTGGTGAGTGGGGCTTGAAGGCGACCGGACGTGGTCGGCTGACTGCTCGTCAAATCGAGGCGGCTCGACGCGCTATGACACGTCATATCAAGCGTGGTGGCCGGATTTGGATTCGCATTTTCCCGGACAAGCCAATCTCCAAAAAACCAGCTGAAGTTCGCATGGGAAATGGTAAGGGTAATCCTGAGTATTGGGTTGCCGAAATTCAGCCTGGCAAAGTTCTGTATGAAATGGATGGTGTAAATGAAGCGTTGGCACGCGAGGCTTTCGCGCTTGCTGCTGCTAAGTTGCCCATTTCCACCACTTTTGTGACTCGTCATCTGGGGTAATCATGAAATCTAGTGAACTGAGAACCAAGAGCGTCGACGAGCTCAAAAAAGAACTGCTTGACCTCTTGAAGGCCCAATTCGGTATGCGTATGCAGCTTGCAACACAGCAGTTGTCTAATACCAGCCAAATGTCAAAAGTACGTCGCGATATCGCTCGCGTACGTACGCTCATCCGTGAAAAGGCGGTGCAGCAATGAGTGAAATCTCAAGCAGCAAGCGTACCCTCGTCGGTCGGGTGGTTAGTGATAAGATGGAAAAGACGGTCACCGTTCTAATTGAGCGGAAAGTAAAGCACCCAATGTATGGCAAGGTGATGGTGCGATCCAAGAAGTACCACGCTCATAACCATGACAATGTGGCCAAGACAGGTGATCTCGTTGAGATCATCGAGACTCGTCCTGTGTCACGCACTAAATCGTGGGCGATAACAACAGTGCTCGAAAAGGCGATCGTTGTATAACGAAAGCTTTTAATAGTGCTTGCTTTGGTGTCTGAGAAGCCGGTATAATCCGGCTTCTTTTTTGCGAGGTCCTCTTGCGGGTCCGCAAATTTGTTCGACCCGTACGGGTTCCAAGACTGACCGTGTGTGCGGATTAAGTTGGGGTTAAATTAAAATGATTCAGATGCAGACAACATTGGACGTTGCCGATAATACCGGCGCTCGTTCAGTAATGTGTATCAAGGTATTGGGTGGCTCTAAGCGCCGCTACGCCGGGATTGGTGACATCATCAAGGTTAGTATTAAGGATGCTGCCCCGCGTGGTCGTGTCAAGAAAGGTGATGTTTACACGGCTGTGGTTGTTCGTACGGCCAAGGGTGTTCGTCGCCCAGATGGTTCACTTGTGCGCTTTGATGGCAATGCCGCAGTTCTTCTCAACAACAAGCTTGAGCCTATTGGCACCCGCATCTTTGGCCCGGTTACGCGTGAGTTGCGTACTGAGCGCTTCATGAAGATCGTGTCATTGGCCCCTGAAGTGCTGTAAGGACGGGACATGGAAAAAATTCGTAAAGGCGATGACGTCATCGTTTTGACCGGTAAAGACAAGGGTAAGCGCGGGTCAGTGCTGCGCCGCATTGATGAGGACCATGTTCTCGTTGATGGTGTCAATCGTGCAAAAAAACATATGAAGCCGAACCCTGTAAAAGGTGTTGCTGGCGGCATCGTTGATAAAGACATGCCAATTCATCTCTCCAATGTTGCGCTATTTAATCCGGCAACCAAAAAAGCTGATCGCGTTGGCTTTAAGGTGCTTGAAGATGGTCGCAAGGTTCGCGTGTTCAAGTCGAACGGCGAACTGGTAAGCGCATAAGGAGCGATCATGGCGCGTTTGCAAACATTTTATAAAGAAACCGTTGTTGCCGAGTTGACCAAGCAGTTTGGTTACAAGTCAGTGATGGAGGTTCCTCGTATCACCAAGGTGACTCTCAATATGGGGGTTGGGGAAGCTGTAGCTGATAAGAAGGTCCTCGATAACGCGGTTGGTGACATGCAAAAAATTGCTGGTCAGAAAGCCGTAACTACAAAGGCTCGCAAGTCAATTGCGGGTTTTAAAATTCGTGATGGTTATCCGATCGGTTGCATGCTTACGTTGCGTGGGCCTCGGATGTTTGAATTTCTCGATCGTTTGGTTACCGTGGCCTTGCCACGAGTACGTGACTTCCGTGGTATTTCTGCCAAGGGGTTCGATGGTCGCGGCAATTACAACATGGGTGTTAAAGAGCAAATCATTTTCCCGGAAATCGAATACGACAAGATCGATGCCCTACGGGGTATGAATATCAGTATCACCACAACAGCGAAGACTGACGCAGAAGCTAAGGCTCTGTTAGCGGTATTCAAGTTCCCGTTCAAGAATTGAGGCATTCATGGCAAAACTTGCTCTGATCAACCGTGAAGAAAAGCGCCGCAAGATGGTCGCGCAGTATGCTGGGAAGCGTGCCGCTCTTGAGTCGATCATTAATGACGCTAGCCTCTCAGGCCAGGAACGTTACGACGCTCGTCTGAAGCTTCAGTCTCTGCCGCGCAATTCAAGCGCATCTCGTCTACGCAATCGTTGCCAGCTAACTGGCCGTCCGCGTGGTGTTTTCCGTAAATTCGGTCTGTGCCGACACAAGATCCGCGAACTCGCCTTCAATGGTGAGATCCCGGGTATTGTTAAAGCCAGCTGGTAATTAGGAGATTCAGAAATGGCTATGAGCGATCCGATCGCGGACATGCTAACTCGCATCCGCAACGCCCAGCTCGCCGAGAAGGCGTCTGTCTCCATGCCGTCTTCAAAGGTAAAGGTAGCTATCGCTGCCGTGCTGAAGGAAGAGGGCTACGTTGAGAAATTTACAGTAAATCCTGGTGAAGGTAAGCCAGTTCTCGATATTGAGCTTAAATATTATGCTGGTCGCCCAGTTATTGAGCGTATCGAGCGTATTTCAAAGCCTGGCTTGCGCATTTATAAGGGCTGTGAAGATATCCCCCGTGTTATGAACGGTCTTGGTGTCGCCATTGTGTCGACTCCAAAAGGCGTCATGACTGATCGCAAGGCTCGCGCTAGCAAGGTTGGCGGCGAAGTGCTTTGCATTGTGGCATAAGGAGGGTATTCATGTCTCGTATTGGTAAGAATCCTATTCTCCTGCCTGCTGGCGTTGAGGTTTCTGTGGGCGAACAAATTACTGTCAAAGGCCCTTTGGGTGTTTTGAAAGCGATTTCGCACCCCTCAGTTGCTGTGGCGGTTGACGGTCAAAGCGTAACGGTGTCAAAAATTGAGGGCGCAGTTAACTCAAGCGCGATGTGGGGCACCATGCGTGCCAACCTCAATAATATGGTAACTGGCGTTTCCAAAGGTTTTGAGAAAAAGCTACAACTGGTTGGTGTTGGCTATCGAGCTCAGGCTCAAGGTGATACGCTAAATCTGTCGTTAGGTTTTTCGCATCCTGTGGCGCATAAGATGCCAGCAGGAGTGAAAGTTGAATGTCCGACCCAGACTGAGATCCTGATCAAGGGATCCGACAAGCAGCAGGTCGGCCAGGTCGCTGCCGAAGTTCGCGCATATCGTAAACCGGAGCCTTATAAAGGCAAGGGTGTTCGTTATTCGGACGAAGTGGTGGTTATCAAGGAAACCAAGAAGAAGTAAGGGTGGCATATGTTTAACAAGAAGCAAGCGCGCCTGCGCCGTGCCCGCAAAACCCGGGCCAAAATCGCCGAGCTTAAAGCTGTCCGCTTGTGCGTTAATCGCACGAACTGCCACATTTACGCCCAGATCATTTCGCCTTGCGGTGGTTTGGTTTTGGCTTCGGCTTCTACGCTGGAAACAGGTGTCCGTAAGGACGTCGCCAATGGCGGTAATAAAGCCGCGGCTACGACGGTCGGTAAGTTGATAGCCGAGCGCGCCAAAGCTGCTGGTATCGAACAGGTTGCGTTCGATAGGTCAGGGCTCCAGTTTCACGGTCGTGTTCAGGCGTTGGCGGAAGCTGCGCGTGAAGCCGGTCTGAAGTTCTAACAGGCGGCAAAAGGACGAGGTTAAGAAATGGCTAAACCAGAAAGAAGTAAGCGGCCGCAGCAGGCTGAAAAGCCCGACGATGGCATGCGTGAGAAGATGGTTGCTGTCAATCGTGTTACCAAGGTTGTTAAGGGTGGCCGTATTCTCGGTTTCGCTGCCCTTACTGTTGTTGGTGACGGCGATGGCAGTATTGGTATGGGTAAGGGAAAGTCTCGTGAAGTTCCTGTTGCGGCTCAAAAAGCAATGGACGAGGCTCGCCGTAAGATGGCTAAGGTTAGTCTGAAAAACGGTACTGTTCATCACACCGTTATGGGTCGTCATGGCGCTACGACAGTCATGATCCAGCCCGCTCCCGAAGGTACTGGGATTATTGCTGGTGGTGCTATGCGTGCCGTGTTCGAGGTTGTTGGTGTTACTAATGTAGTTGCCAAAGCACACGGTTCCACCAATCCCTACAATATTGTACGCGCCACCATTGATGGCCTTTCGAAGGTGAATACACCGTCGGAGATTGCCGCTAAACGTGGTTTGTCGGTTGAGCGAGTGTTGGGGTAATCATGGCTGATAACAAAATCAAAGTGACGCTCGTTAAAAGTGTCATCGGGACGAAGCAAGATCACCGTGCAACTGTACGTGGTCTTGGTTTGCGCAAGCTGAACAGTTCGTCTGAGCTGGAGGATACGCCAGCTGTTCGTGGCATGATACAGAAGGTTCAGTATCTCGTTAAGGTTGGGAGTTAGGCCATGCGTTTAAATACCATCAAACCGGCTGAGGGTTCAAAAAAAGCCGCTAAGCGTGTTGGGCGCGGCATTGGATCTGGCCTCGGTAAAACTTGTGGTCGTGGCCATAAAGGCCAAAAGTCACGTTCGGGCGGTTTTCATAAAGTCGGTTTTGAGGGCGGTCAGATGCCTTTGCAGCGTCGATTGCCTAAGCGTGGTTTCAAATCACTAACTCGTGCTCGAAACTACGAGGTTCGTTTGACCGATCTGGATCGTCTCCCGATCGATGCAATTGATCTTCTTGCTTTGCAGGCTGCGGGTATTGTTCCGGGTGATGCGTTATCCGCTAAGGTTATCCTCTCCGGTGCGATTTCAAGAAAAGTGACGCTTAAGGGCGTTGGGGCGACAAAAGGTGCAAAGGCTGCTATTGAAGCAGTCGGTGGATCGGTCGCAGAATAAGTTAGGGAAAGGTTAGAACGTTGGCAGCAAATCCCAATACCGTTGGCAAGGGTGGCAAATTCGGCGATCTTAAACGTCGTCTTTGGTTCCTGCTTGGTGCGCTAGTCGTTTATCGTCTTGGTGCCCATATTCCTGTGCCTGGGATAGATCCCAACGTTCTTTCCGATCTTTTTAATTCGCAGCAGGGTGGCATTCTTGGCATGTTTAACATGTTCTCGGGTGGTGCACTTTCGCGGTTCACTATTTTCGCTTTAGGCATCATGCCTTATATTTCGGCATCGATCATCATGCAGTTGATGAGCGTTGCTAGCCCCCAACTTGAGGCCCTCAAGAAGGAGGGTGAGTCTGGGCGACGTAAAATTACCCAGTACACACGTTATGGCACCTTGGCTTTGGCCCTCTTTCAAGGCTTGGGCATTGCTGTCGCTCTTGAGGCTCAAGCTGGATTGGTAAATGATCCTGGGGTTATGTTTCGACTGACCACCGTGTCGACCTTGGTGACCGGAACGATGTTTTTGATGTGGCTCGGTGAGCAGATTACTGAGCGAGGTCTCGGTAACGGTATATCTATTATAATTTTTGCAGGTATTGCTGCAGGTTTGCCAAGTGCAATCGGTGGCTTGCTTGAGTTGGTTCGCACAGGCGCTATGCATCCGCTAACTGCGATCGTAATTTGTTTGCTTGTTGTTGCAGTTACAGCATTTGTTGTCTTTGTAGAGCGCGGTCAGCGAAAAATCCTGGTCAATTACGCTAAACGTCAGGTCGGAAACAAAGTTTATGGTGGTCAGAGTTCTCATCTTCCGCTCAAGTTAAACATGGCCGGAGTTATCCCGCCGATTTTTGCTTCATCAATTATCCTGTTTCCCGCTACTGTTGCAGGGTGGTTTGGCTCGGGTGAGTCCATGCGCTGGCTTAAAGATGTAGCGAGTACGCTGTCACCAGGCCAGCCTATCTATGTAATGTTGTATGCAGCTGCGATCATTTTCTTTTGTTTCTTTTATACAGCATTGGTTTTTAACTCCAAAGAAACCGCTGATAACCTTAAGAAAAGTGGTGCGTTCGTTCCAGGTATTCGTCCTGGCGAGCAGACGTCGCGTTATATTGATAAAATATTGACCCGCTTGACGCTTATCGGCGCGGCTTACATTACCGTGGTTTGCTTGCTTCCAGAATTCTTGATACTTAAATGGAACGTACCGTTTTATTTTGGTGGTACTTCTTTATTGATTATTGTCGTAGTGACGATGGACTTTATGTCCCAAGTTCAAGCATATGTTATGTCTCATCAATATGAGAGTCTTTTGAAGAAAGCAAATTTCAAGGGCGCTCCTATGATGAAGTAGATTAATAGTGGGAAAGGGCGGGGTTATGCTGCTCTTTCCTTTTCGTGCCGATTTTTCGGTGCAAATTAGATCATCGAGGCACGAATTAGTTTGTGCCAATTAAAAGTTCTCTACGCAATAACCCGCAGGGCAAGGAATCACGGCTGCTTCCAAGTTCTCGCAGATGAGGAGTAAGACATGAAAGTTCATCCTTCAGTGAAGCGCATTTGCCGCAATTGCAAAGTCGTACGTCGCAAGGGTGTCGTGCGCGTCCTATGCAAGGATCCACGTCATAAGCAGCGTCAGGGGTAATTCTCTGTCGAATTCGGCATTCTTTAATTTTAGAAATATTGGAGTGATTCAATGGCCCGTATTGCAGGGGTAAACATTCCGAACCATCAGCATGCTGAAATCGCACTTACCGCGATTTATGGCATCGGCCGTACCCGCGCACAGAAAATCTGTGATGCAGTCGGGGTTGTTCGTTCAACAAAAATGAAAGACCTGTCCGACTCGGACATGGATCGTCTGCGTGATGAAGTCGGTAAATTCACCGTTGAGGGTGATTTGCGCCGTGAAGTTACAATGAACATCAAGCGTCTGATGGACCTTGGTTGCTATCGTGGTTTGCGTCATCGCAAGGGTCTACCTTGTCGTGGTCAGCGTACCCGTACCAACGCACGCACTCGCAAGGGTCCGCGCAAGGCCATCGCTGGTAAGAAGTAATAAGGACAGAACATGGCAAAAACTGCTACGAAAGTTCGCAAAAAGGTTAAAAAGAACATTGCAGAGGGCATTGCCCACATTCATGCATCGTTTAATAACACCATCATCACCATCACTGACCGTCAAGGCAACGCGTTGTCATGGGCTACTTCCGGTGGTGCTGGTTTCCGTGGTTCACGTAAATCAACTCCGTTCGCTGCGCAGGTTGCAGCTGAAGCGGCCGGTAAGGCTGCTCAAGAGTGCGGTGTCAAAAATGTCGAAGTACGTATCAAGGGCCCTGGTCCTGGTCGCGAATCCTCCGTTCGTGCGCTTAATGCGCTGGGCATGAAGATTACCTCGATATCTGACGTGACACCGGTGCCGCATAACGGCTGCCGCCCGCCTAAAAAGCGCCGCATCTAAGGAGAAAGACAAGTGGCTCGTAATCTCGATCCGAAATGCCGACAGTGTCGCCGCGAAGGCGAAAAGCTCTTCTTGAAGGGCGAAAAATGTTTTACCGATAAATGCGCTATAGAGCGCCGTGCATATGCGCCTGGCCAACATGGGCAAAAATCGGGGGCTCGCCTTTCCGATTACGGCGTTCACCTTCGTGCTAAGCAGAAGATTCGTCGTGTTTATGGCGTTCTCGAAGGTCAGTTCCGCAGGGTGTTTGCTGAAGCTGATCGTCGTAAAGGCCAAACTGGCGAAAATCTATTGCAATTGCTTGAGGCTCGCCTTGATTCGGTAGCTTATCGTATGGGTTTTGCTGCTTCTCGCAGTGAGTCTCGTCAAATCGTTCGCCATAATGGTGTTTTGGTTAATGGCAAGCGTGTAAACATTCCCTCTTATCTGGTTAAGGCGGGTGATGTTGTACAACTGACTGATCGTTCGCGTGCATCTCTGCGTTGCAAAGCAGCCCTTGAGGCCGCCGAGTCACGTGGGTTTCCGGAATGGGTCGCTGTCGACGCCAAAGAAGCCAAGGGCACGTTCAAGGCCATGCCGCAGCGTTCTGAGCTGCCGGCTACCCTGAACGAAGGTCTCGTCATCGAACTTTACTCGAAGTAAGCACTGAGCAGAGGAATTTTAGCCCATGCAAAGCAGTGGACTTCTGAAACCCCGCATTATTGACGTGCAGAGTGTTTCGCCTGTGCAAGCCAAGGTTGTCATGGAGCCGTTTGAACGCGGTTACGGGCACACCCTTGGTAATGCATTACGGCGCATTTTGCTCTCGTCGATGCCTGGTTACGCGCCGACCGAAGTCGGTATCGAGGGTGTGCTCCATGAGTACTCAACTGTTGATGGTGTACAGGAGGATGTTGTTGATATCCTACTTAACCTCAAAGGCGTAGTGTTCAAGTTGCACAACCGCGAAGTGGTAAATCTTAATTTGCTGAAGGAAGGTGAAGGCCCTGTTCGTGCTGGTGATATTGATTTGCCACACGACGTTGAAATCATCAACCCTGAACATGTTATCGCCCATTTATCCGTTGGTGGCAAGTTGGCCATGGAGATCAAGGTCGAAAAAGGGCGTGGTTATGTGCCCGGTAACGTCCGAAATTTGGGTGATTCAAAGACAATTGGCAAACTTGTTCTTGACGCATCGTTTAGCCCGATCCGTAGAGTTGCATACTCTGTTGAAAGCGCTCGCGTTGAGCAGCGTACCGATTTGGACAAACTCATCGTTGATATTGAAACTAACGGTGTTGTTGAGCCAGAAGAGGCTATTCGTTACGCAGCGCGTGTGTTGATGGAGCAGCTCTCGGTGTTCGCCGATCTGGAAGGTACTGCACCGATAGCCGAGGCATCAAAGCCGGCTCAGGTTGATCCTGTACTGCTTCGTCCGGTAGATGATCTTGAACTGACTGTTCGTTCTGCGAATTGTCTGAAGGCTGAGAATATTTACTACATCGGGGACCTTATCCAGCGCACTGAGAACGAGCTTCTTAAAACGCCGAATCTTGGTCGCAAGTCGCTGAATGAGATTAAGGAAGTTCTCGCATCTCGCGGCTTGACGCTGGGTATTAAACTGGAAAACTGGCCGCCCGCCGGTCTGGAAAAAGTCTAATTGACTGATTCTTGCTCGGGTCTTCAAGGGACGCCTGCAGAATATAGAAAGGATTAACCATGCGTCACCGCAGTGGACTTCGCAAACTGAACCGTACTAGTAGTCATCGTCTTGCGATGCTTCGCAACATGACTGTGTCTTTACTTCGGCACGAGGCAATTAAAACCACCGTTCCGAAAGCAAAGGAACTTCGTCGTGTAGTCGAGCCAATGATTACGCTTGGTCGTACTCCTACGCTTGCTAACAAACGTCTCGCATTTGATCGCCTACGTGATCGCGATATCGTTGTTAAACTTTTCGCTGAAATTGGCCCACGTTATGCCCAGCGTCCGGGCGGCTACCTTCGTATTTTGAAGTGTGGTTTCCGAGTCGGAGATAACGCGCCGATGGCGTTCGTAGAATTAGTTGATCGCCCTGAGCTTTCCGAAGCTGTCGAGATTGACGAAAACGCATAGTATCTAAGCGACTCTAGTATCAATTCCTTCTGGGGTTTGATGGTGGCGTTGCTAGGTGGTTCTACTTAAAAAGCGGAGTTCTTTTAAAGAATCTCCGCTTTTTTTGTCCACTCGGAATTGTTGGTTCGGTTTTATCTGCTTGATTCATTGCGCAGTTAATAATGTAGGCAATACGTGGGTCGCGTAATGTGTAAGGCTATCGAATTCTCTCTTAAATTTCATTTTGTCAAAGAGTCAAAATGTCCGGAAATCTTTATGTTGTAGCAGCGCCTTCTGGTGCGGGAAAGACCACGTTGGTACGTGCTTTGTTGGCGGAGGAGGCCGGTGTCCATCTTTCGGTTTCCTACACCACGCGCGCGCCGCGCCTTGGTGAAGAGAACGGACGCGAATATCATTTTATAGATACATCTGAATTTCGCACGATGATTGATCGCCACGATTTTCTTGAGTGGGCGGAGGTCCACGGGAACTTCTATGGCACCTCTAAAAAAAGCATTGCTGATCAGTTAGCCAGCGGAGCCGATGTCTTGCTGGAAATTGACTGGCAAGGCGCTCAGCAAGTTCGTTCAATTTTTCCGATGGCAATTGGAATTTTCTTTTTGCCGCCATCGTTTGAGGAGCTAACCCGTCGTTTGACTGGTCGTGGAACTGATAGTGGCGATGTTATTGCTCGTCGACTCGCTGGCGCGCAGGCGGAGATGCGCCATGTGAGTGAATTTGACTATGTTATTATTAATGACCAGTTAGCGCAGGCGCTGGACGATTTGCGTGCTGTAGTACGCGCTTCCCGTCTGAGCTTTGGAGCACAGCGAGTTCGTCACGCTGCGCTTTTTGCACGAATGATTTGAGAAAAGGTTAAATATGGCACGCGTTACCGTTGATGATTGCATGAAGCGTATCCCAAATCGCTTCCAGATGACCTTGGCCGCTGCTCACCGTGCCCGCCAGATTGCCAATGGTGCCACGCCATTGGTTGATCCGGGCCGTGACAAGCCGACCGTTATTGCTTTGCGTGAGATGGCGCTTGGCAAGTTCGGTGTGGAAGTGCTTAGTCGCGGTCAGTCCTGACTTTCAGGGTGGCACCGATTGATGGATTCAGCGCCGTCACTTCAACCGCCCGCCCATGAGGAGCCCGCTTATCGGGTTTTTCTCGATAGTCTTGATTATTTAGCACCTGTTGATGTAGAGAGAATCAAGGCAGCTTATGTTTTTGCCGCTGCTGCCCATGTGCATCAAAAGCGCATGTCTGGAGAGCCCTACATAACGCATCCGCTTGCTGTGGCCGGTGCGGTTGTTGAATGGCGTATGGACGCTGACGCTATTGCCGCAGCGCTTCTGCATGATGTGCTGGAGGATACGGGCACCACAAAGCGCGAATTGGCTGAATTGTTTGGCAAGGAAGTGGCTGAGTTAGTTGATGGCCTTTCCAAGCTGGACAAAATGGAATTTGCTTCCTATCAGGAAGCCCAGGCAGAAAATTTCCGCAAGATGCTGATGGCTATGGCGCGCGATTTGCGCGTCGTGCTGATCAAACTTGCCGACCGCCAGCACAATCTTCAGACCATGGCTGCAATGCGTCCTGATAAGCGCCGCCGCATTGCCCACGAAACCTTGGATATTTACGCGCCCATTGCGTTGCGCCTCGGTTTGAACAAGCTCTATCGCGAATTACAGGATATTTCCTTTCGCCTGATTTATCCGCATCGTGCCGAAGTGCTTGCCAAGGCTTTGAAGGCGGCGCGCCGGAATCGCAAGGAACTGCTGGTTCGTATTTTCGATGGAATAAATCAAAAACTTCTTGCTGCCGGTTTGAAGGCCGAAGTCTTTGGTCGCGAAAAGAGTTTGTACTCCATCTTTCGCAAGATGAAGGACAAACGTCTATCGTTTTCGCAGGTGCTGGATATTTACGGTTTTAGGGTTGTCGTCGAAAACGTTCCCACTTGTTATCTGGCGCTTGGCGCGCTACACGGCTTGTATAAACCAGTGCCAGGCAAGTTCAAGGATTACATCGCCATCCCCAAGGCAAACGGTTACCAGTCCTTGCATACAACGCTAATCGGGCCCTACGGTACGCCGGTTGAGGTACAGATTCGTACTCAGGAAATGCACCATGTTGCGCAGGAGGGCGTTGCCTCGCACTGGTTGTACAAGGATATGGAAGAAAGTGGCGCCGATCTACAGATCAAGACGCACAAATGGCTGCAGTCCTTGCTCGAAATGCAAACCAGCGACTCCGCTGAGTTCTTTGAAAACGTCAAAATAGACCTCTTTCCTGATGAGGTTTACATTTTTACGCCCAAAGGCAAGATCATGGCCATGCCGCTTGGCGCGACCGTGGTTGATTTTGCCTACGCTGTGCATACTGATGTTGGTCATCATTGTTCGGCGGCCCGAGTCAATCATGAACTCGTGCCGCTACGTACTGAGTTGCGCAACGGCGACTTGGTGGAAATTATTACTTCGGCGCAGTCCAGTCCGAATCCGATCTGGCTGAGCTATATAAAGACAGGCCGGGCGCGCAGCAAGATTCGTCATTTCCTGCGCACAATGCAGAATGAGGAGTCGGCGCGTCTGGGTGAGCGACTGCTGCGTCAGGAGCTACTTTCACTCGGTGTAGTGCCAATTTCAATTCCAACCGATGCGTGGGACCAGTTGGTCAAAGCCGGTGGCCAGAAAACGCTGGAAGACCTCTACACCGATATCGGTCTAGGCAAACGTCTTCCTTCGGTTGTTGCCCGTCGCCTGCTAGCGCGTGAAGATATGTCGCCGGACCAACCGAGCAACATGACGTTGGCTATTCACGGCACAGAAGGCATGGCGATTCAACTGGCTCGTTGCTGTCAGCCGATTCCCGGCGACCCGATCATTGGCTCGATCAAGAAGGGTAGCGGGCTGGTTATCCATACCCATGACTGCCCGACTATCCGAAAGTCTCGTTCAACCGAGCCACAGAAATGGATCGATGTTGAATGGGAGCCGGAAGAGGGCAAGCTGTTCGATATCCGTATTAAGGTTGAGGTCAAGAATACGCGCGGTGTCCTGGCCCAAGTGGCGGCGGCGATTGCTGAGGCTGGATCAAATATCGAGCATGTCGCGATGGATGCTGATCCTGAGCGTTTGTTCACGCTGCTCCACTTCACCATTCAGGTCGCTCATCGGACGCATTTGGCGGCCGTTATGCGAGGCATGCGCCATATTCCCGAGGTTACACGCATCGTTCGGGAAAGGGGCGAGGCATGAACCTAGATTCCTTAGTTGACCGCTTGCCCCATCCAGGAAGTCCTTGTGAACATTAGCTTCCCCGCCTTCGATGCCCCTCACCCACTGGGTGAGAGCGCTACGCACCCGCTGGCACGTCTGGTCGGGCGTCCTGCTTTGTCGCGCCTCCTTGCAGGCATGAGCCTGCCGCGTCGTTGCTTCGCGCAGGCCATCCCGCCCAAACGCACCAGCAGGCGCGTCCAACTGAGGAATCTAGGTTGAAGGTTCTCGTGCTGGGCGCCGGCGTCGTCGGCACAACAAGCGCGTGGTATCTCGCTCGGGCCGGGCATCAAGTAACGGTGGTCGATCGTCAGCCAGTGCCTGGCAATGAAACGAGTTTTGCCAATGGCGGGCAGATTTCTGTCTCTCATGCCGAGCCTTGGGCCAATCCGCATGTTCTGCCCCGCGTCCTTAAATGGCTGGGGAAAGAGGATGCACCGCTACTTTGGCGCTGGCGGGCTGACCCGGCGCAACTTGCCTGGGGGCTGCGTTTCCTCGCCGAATGTTTGCCCGGACGGACCCGCCGCAATATCGCGTCGATAGTTTCGATGTCGCTTTACAGCCGGAGCCGCTTGCGCGCTCTGCGGGCTGAGTTGGGCTTGCAATATGACCATCTCGAACGCGGTATTTTGCATGTTTATACCGATACTGAAGAGTTTGCATCAGCAATTCGGGCGGCAAAAGTTATGCGTGAGTTCGGGCTCGATCGCGATACGGTCAGCGTCGACAAATGCCTGGAAATCGAACCCGCGTTAGCCGATGCCAAGCCGCGGCTGGTTGGTGGTGATTTCACGCGTTCCGATGAATCGGGTGATGCTCATAAATTCACCCGTGCATTGGCCGATCGAGCCACGCTTGCCGGCGTTGATTTTCGCCTTAATTTAACGGTTGACCGTATCGCATCGGGCGGCCGCCAGATTGCCGGCGTGCTGGTGCATGGTGATGCCGGCGCGGAGTTGTTGACTGCTGATGCCTATGTCGTCGCGCTCGGCAGTTATTCGCCGCTGCTGCTCAAACCGCTCGGCATCAACTTGCCGGTTTATCCGGCAAAAGGCTATTCGGCGACCCTGCAACTCGCGTTGGGTTCGCCAGCGCCCACCGTGAGCCTGACCGACGACGAGTACAAACTCGTCTTCTCGCGCCTCGGCAATCGTCTGCGTGTTGCGGGTACGGCCGAATTCAACGGTTATAACCTTGAACTGAATCCTGTGCGCTGCGACTTGCTGATGCACCGCACCCGACAGCTTTTCCCCAAACTGGCCTTCAACGGTGAACCGGAATTTTGGTGTGGCTTGCGTCCCGCAACCCCCTCCAACGTACCGATGATCGGGCGCACTCGTTACAGCAATCTTTGGCTTAATACCGGTCACGGGACGCTGGGCTGGACCATGTCCTGCGGTTCGGCGGCGTCATTGGCCGATCTGATGAGCGGCAAACGCCCCGAACCGGAGTTTCCCTTCATTCGATGCTGATCGACACCCACTGCCATCTCGATGCCGCCGAGTTTGATCTCGACCGCGATGTGGTGCATGCGGCGGCGTTAGCCGTAGGGGTTGAGCAAATTCTGGTGCCAAGTGTTGCGGTCGACCGCTTTAATTGCGTAAAAACGACGGTTGCTGGCTATTCAGGTTGCGTTGCCGCCTACGGCATTCATCCGCTTTTTGTGACGCAGGCAAAAGAATCCGATCTAGCCGTGCTGCGCGATTGGTTACGGCGCGAGAAGCCGGCTGCGGTGGGTGAAATCGGACTCGATTTTTACGTGCCCGAGCAAGATCCGCTGCGCCAGGAGTTCTTCTTTGTCGAGCAGTTAAAACTGGCTCGGGAGTTCAATCTGCCGGTTTTGTTGCATGTTCGGCGCTCGGTCGATGCCATTCTCAAGCAATTGCGCCGCATCAAGGTGCCTGGTGGCATTGCCCATGCCTTCAATGGTAGCCGCCAGCAGGCGGATGAATTCATCAAGCTTGGTTTCAAGCTGGGCTTTGGCGGGAGCATGACTTACAGCGGCTCGACCCGCATCCGTCAACTGGCGGCCAGTTTGCCCCTGGAATCCATTGTGCTGGAAACCGATGCGCCGGATATGGCACCGGCTTGGCTTGCAGGTCGGCGCAACGCGCCGGCTGAGTTGATCCGAATTGCAGCGGTGCTGGCCGAACTGCGCGAGCTGAGTCCAGAGAGGATTGCTGAGCAAACAACGCTCAACGCCCGTGCAATTTTCCCCAAAATTGACCTTGGTCAACAATACACGCAATAGTTATAGGGTTTCTCCAAAGTATTGATCTGCGCTAAAAGAATCGAATGCTTATAAGCGTAGATTGCTGTGGCTGATATCTAACTGACTGGGCGTTGTATGGACATGAAAGCCGTTACCAGTACCAATATTTCCAGTGTCATCCTTGGGGTTTCCCCGATTGATACGGCGGCGGTCAGCGGGCAACTGCTGGCGCTCGCGGGGGTTGAGGTACATGCAGTGGCTGAAGATGGCCGAATGATCGTCACCATTGAGGCTGCCTCGGATGGCGCCACAGTCGATACTTTTGAGGCGATCCGCCTGATGCCCGGGGTGCTCTCGGCTTCGTTGGTGTATCACCAGTACGAATCTGATCCAGACGAGGAGGCGTGAGATGGTCGAAATGAAACTTACCCGGCGTGATTTCATCAAGAGCAACGCGGTCGCAGCAGCAGCCACGGTAGCCGGCATCAGCGTGCCGGGTATGGTTGCAGCCCAAGGGCGGGACGACGGCGTGCGCTGGGACAAAGGCGTTTGCCGCTACTGCGGCACTGGTTGTGGCGTCCTGGTTGGCGTCAAGGATGGACGAATTGTGGCCACCCAGGGTGATCCGGATGCGCCGGTCAATCGCGGCCTGAATTGCATCAAAGGCTATTTCCTCTCGAAAATCCAGTACGGCAAAGACCGCCTGATGACGCCGCTGTTGCGCATGAAGGACGGCAAGTACGACAAGAATGGCGACTTCAAGCCGATCACCTGGACGCAGGCGCTCGACATCATGGAAGAGAAGTGCAAGGCCGCGCTCAAGGAAGGCGGGCCGAAGAATATCGCCATGTTTGGTTCCGGTCAGTGGACCGTATGGGAAGGCTACGCCGCCGCCAAACTGATGAAGGCAGGTTTCCGAACCAACAACCTCGATCCCAATGCCCGCCATTGCATGGCTTCGGCGGTTGCCGGGTTTATGCGGACGTTCGGTATAGACGAGCCGATGGGGTGCTACGACGACGCTGAGCACGCTGATGCATTTGTGCTCTGGGGTTCCAACATGGCCGAGATGCACCCGATTCTGTGGTCGCGCATTACCGACCGTCGGCTGAGTGCCAAGCACGTCAAAGTGCATGTGCTATCGACGTTCACTCACCGCTCCTGCGAACTGGCGGATAACGAACTGATCTTCAAGCCGCAGTCCGATTTGGCCATTCTCAACTACATCTGCAACCATATTATTCAGAGTGGTGCGGTCAACAAGGATTTTGTCGCAAAACACGTCAAGTTTGCCAAGGGCGTGACTGACATCGGCTATGGCCTGCGCCCGAACCACCCGCTGGAAAAGGTGGCGATGAACAACGGTTATCCGGGCGAGGAAGGCAAACCCAAAGGGAACCCGAACAACTCGACGCCAATGACCTTCGACGAGTTTGCCGCTTTCGTTGCCGAATACACGCTCGACAAGACGCATGAGATTTCCGGTGTGCCGAAGGAACGACTGGAAGCGCTGGCCAAAGCTTATGCCGACCCGAAGACCAAGGTTGTTTCCTACTGGACGATGGGCTTCAACCAGCACACCCGTGGCACCTGGGTGAATAACATGATCTACAACGTGCACCTGCTGGTCGGCAAGATTTCCGAGCCGGGCAATGGGCCGTTCTCGCTGACTGGCCAGCCCTCCGCTTGCGGTACGGCGCGCGAAGTGGGCACGTTCTCTCACCGCCTGCCGGCCGATATGGTGGTGATGAATCCGAAGCATCGCGAGCTATCCGAAAAACTGTGGAAGCTCCCGGCCGGGACCATTCCCGAGTGGATTGGTTTGCATGCCGTGGCCCAAAGCCGTGCCTTGAAAGATGGCAAGCTCGGTTTCTACTGGACGTCCACGACCAACAACATGCAGGCCGGGCCGAACATCAACGACGAAATCTATCCGGGCTGGCGCAATCCCAAAGCCTTTGTGGTGGTTTCCGATGTTTACCCGACCGTCTCGGCGATGTCCTCCGACCTGATCCTGCCCTGCGCCATGTGGATGGAAAAGGAAGGCATGTACGGCAACGCCGAGCGGCGCGGTCAGATGTGGCGGCAGCAGGTCAAGGCGCCCGGTGAAGGCAAGTCAGACCTCTGGCAGTACATGGAGTTTTCCAAACGCTTCAAGGTTGAGGAAGTTTGGCCGGCCGAACTGCTCGACAAAAATCCTGAATACAAGGGCAAGACCCTCTACGACGTACTTTTTGCCAACGGCCAGGTGAACAAGTTTGGTCTGGATGAAGTCAAGTCGGTCAACGCGCATGGCATCAAGGACTACATGAATGACGAGTCCCAGGCCTTCGGGTATTACGTGCAGAAAGGCTTGTTCGAGGAGTACGCTTCCTTTGGTCGAGGCAAGGCGCATGACTTGGCCAACTTCGATGTTTACCACAAGGCACGTGGCCTGCGCTGGCCGGTGGTCGATGGCAAGGAAACGCTGTGGCGCTTCCGCGAGGGCTACGATACTTACGTGCCAAAAGGCGAGAGTGTGCGTTTTTACGGTTATCCGGACGGCAAGGCGATTGCCTTTGCGCTGCCCTACCAGCCAGCAGCTGAAATGCCGGATAGCGATTTCGACCTATGGTTATGTACCGGCCGCGTACTCGAGCACTGGCACACCGGCTCAATGACCCGCCGCGTGCCGGAGCTCTACAAGGCAATGCCTGATGCCGTGGTCTTCATGCATCCGGAAGACGCCAAGAAGCGCAGCCTGGCCCGTAACGACGTGGTCAAACTAGCAACGCGGCGTGGCGAAATCCAGTTGCGCGTCGAAACCCGTGGCCGTAACAAGCCACCGCTCGGTCTTGTCTTTGTACCTTTCTTCGACGAGCATCGGCTGGTAAACAAACTGACGCTGGACGCGACTTGCCCGATCTCAAAAGAGACGGACTACAAGAAATGCGCCTGCAAGGTGGTCAAGGCCTGAAGTATTTGTAGGGATTTGGGCAATCAGGGAGTGCCGAATAAGGGTGGGGCGATAGCCTCACCCGGCGGCTGAATTGAATGAGATCAAACTGATGAATAGCAAGTCACCCAAAAGCGCTGCAGCTCGCCGCCAATTTATTTTTGACTCCGCCAAGATGGCTTGCGGAGTCGGCATGCTCGGACTAGGCCTGGGGCTTTATGCCAAACAATCAAAAGCGCTGCCTGCACTGGCTTTGCGCCCGCCCGGCGCCCTGCCGGAAGATGACTTCCTAGGTGCCTGTATTCGCTGCGGCCTATGCGTGCGTGACTGCCCCTACAACACGCTGGAGCTTGCCAAGCCGGAAACGCCAGTTGCCACCGGTACCCCGTTTTTCAACGCCCGCAATATTCCGTGCGAAATGTGCGAGGACATTCCCTGCGTCAAGGCTTGCCCGACCAAGGCACTCGACCACGCGCTGGTCGATATCAACAAGGCAAAAATGGGCGTTGCGGTACTGATCGACCACGAAACCTGTCTTAACTTTCTCGGCCTGCGCTGCGACGTCTGTTACCGCGTTTGCCCGGTGATCGACAAGGCAATCACGCTTGATATGGTGCCGAATACCCGCACCGGGCGTCATGCCATGTTTTTGCCCACCGTGCATTCCGAGCATTGCACCGGCTGTGGCAAATGCGAAAAGTCCTGCGTCCTCGAAGAATCCGCCATTCGTATCCTGCCGCCTAAACTTGCCAAAGGCGAACTCGGCAGGCATTACCGCGTGGGTTGGGATGAGCAGAAAAAAGCCGGACACTCGCTGATTGACGAATCGAAAATGCAGGATCTGCCCGATCGGATGCCGGAAGGGGCGGTATTGCCGGGCCACTATGATCCGGCGAGCGGTCATACCGAGTCATTGCGCGGCATGCCGGGTAGTGAAGCCGGGGCAATTCCCAGCTTGCCGCCAGGTCTGGGAGGCAAACCATGAGCCAGATAGCCCACAAGAAGCGGATCGGCGCCGAGGCGGTCGAAGAAAAAGGCTGGTTGCGTGCCCATAAATGGCTGATTCTGCGCCGCATATCGCAGTTCGGTATTCTTGGCTTGTTTCTGCTCGGCCCACTGGCCGGTATCTGGTTGGTCAAGGGCAACCTGAATTACAGCTACACGCTGGATATTCTGCCGCTCACTGATCCCTTTGTCGCACTGCAGTCCCTGGCTGCAGGCCATGTGCCGGAAACCCTGGGCTTGATCGGGGTGGCGATTGTCCTGGCCTTCTATTTATTGGTCGGTGGGCGGGTATATTGCAGTTGGGTTTGCCCGATCAATGTGGTGACCGACCTGGCTGGCTGGCTGCGTGATCGCCTTGGCATCAAGGGTGGCAGCAGTTTGTCGCGCAATACACGCTACTGGATACTCGGCATGACGTTGGTCGGCTCCGCGCTCACCGGCGTCGTGCTGTGGGAGTTGATCAATCCGATTTCGATGCTCCATCGCGGGCTGATTTTTGGCCTTGGAACGGCGTGGACCGTAGTCATTGCCATTTTCCTGTTCGATTTGTTCGTGATGACGCGCGGCTGGTGTGGCCGGCTATGTCCAGTCGGGGCTTTTTACAGCCTGATCGGGCGCTGGAGCCCGGTGCGTATTTCTGCCCCGCAGCGCGCCGCCTGCAACGACTGCATGGATTGCTTTGAAGTCTGTCCTGAGCCGCAAGTTATTCGTCCCGCGTTGAAAGGTGAGGCCAAAGGGGTCGGTCCGGTCATCCTGGCACCCAATTGCACTAACTGCGGTCGTTGCATCGATGTTTGCTCGAAAGACGTATTTACCTACACCTTACGTTTCAACAACCCGGCTTCCACTTCACCGCTGGTCAGGGTGCAGCCCGAGTCGCAATGATTATCGAGTTCTAGAGGAGGAGCGCCCACCATGAAACAAGTTCTGAAGACGACATTCGCAATTCTGGCTTCCGCCGCCTGTTGGGCGCTGGCTGCCCCAGCGCATGCTCAGGATTCCCCTCAACCGATGCGTGGCGCGGAGGTTTCTGCGGTCGACCAGGCGCCGGACGCCAAAAAATATCTGGGCGGAAAACCGGGAGGGCAAACCAAGGTGGCGCGCACTTATCGTGACCAGCCGCCGGTGATTCCGCATGCCGTCGAAAACTTTGATGAAATTACGCTGGAAGAAAACCAGTGCCTGACTTGCCATGGGCCGGACGTCTACAAAAAGAAGAATGCGCCCAAAATCGGCGACAGCCATTTCCTGGACCGTGACGGCAAGAAGCTGGCAAGTACTTCCGCGCTGCGTCACAACTGTACGCAGTGCCACGTGCCGCAGGTTGATGCGCCGCCGCTGGTTGAAAACAGTTTCAAAGGCGACATGGCAGAGAGCAAATCCCAAAAACCGGGTGCCGGCAAGAAAAACTGAATAGATTCATCGCCAAAAAAAGGGAGCCTCGGCTCCCTTTTTCGCATCAGTTGCCTGAGTTTTCAGGCGGCAATCAGCACGCTGCGCATTTTCTGTAGGGCTTTCACCTCGATCTGGCGAATCCGCTCGGCCGAAACGCTGAACTCGGCAGCTAAATCATGCAGGGTCGCACCTTCACCCTCTTCGTGCAGCCAGCGTGTTTCGATAATGCGACGGCTACGTGGGTCCAGCGTATTCAGCGCCTCATGCAAACCCTCGCCTTGCAAGTGGGCGATCGACTTGTTTTCAAGCACGCGGGTCGGTTCGTAGCGCGAATCTGCCAAGTAGTCGATGGGTGCAAAAGCATCGTCGCTGTCATCGGGATTACCTTCCAGCGCCAAGTCGCGACCGGTGAGGCGGGTTTCCATCTCAATTACCTCGGACTGTTTGACGCCAAGGCGGGTCGCCACTTCGGTCGCTTGCGTACCGGAAAGCGTATCAACCCCTTCGTAGCCATTCTTCAGGCTGCGCAGATTAAAAAACAGTTTGCGCTGCGCCTTGGTGGTGGCCACTTTGACCAGGCGCCAGTTCTTCAAGATGTACTCGTGAATTTCAGCCTTGATCCAGTGCATGGCAAAAGACACCAGGCGAACACCGCGCCCGGAATCAAAGCGTTTGACCGCTTTCATCAGGCCAATATTGCCTTCCTGAATCAAATCCGCATGCGGCAGGCCATAGCCCAGATAACCGCGTGCGATGGAGATCACCAAACGAAGATGGGAAAGTACCAGCTGACGCGCCGCTTCCACATCACCGTCATTATGGAAACGCTCGGCCAGCCCGATCTCCTCAGCTTCTGTAAGCATTGGGTAACGGTTCGCTGCCTGAATATAAGCATCGATGTTGCCAACCGCCGAGGGAAAGTGAAGTGTTAAGGCATGGGTCATTGCGTATGTTCTCCTTCGAAGTCCAATAATATTTTAGCACTCGCTGCATCGGAGTGCTAATACCTGAAAAGGTTTAATGATCGGGTGTTGTTCTCGACAATTAAAGTCGAAAACTCGCAAATAGAGTCGAAAACCCAGTAGGTCAGATCAATCCCCTTGTGGCTGGCAATTGAATTTAATCAGTGCCGGTAATTACGGCCCAATAGCTCGTATCCTCGCGGATTGCGGCACCCGCCAAGGCTAACTGGGCTAACGATGCACATAGAAAAAATTGCCGAACAGTTGGAGCGGACTGGCTACATTGTTTTGGATAACCCCTTGCTTGCTATCTTGTCGGCGCAATTGTTCTCTCGCTGCCAGGATAACGATACGCAGCGGTTTCATGCCGCTCGGGTCGGTCGAGGCTTGGCCAGGAAGCAAGTCGATGCGATTCGTGGCGATGTGATCAGCTGGCTTGACGATGCGGATCACATTGACCATGCCTATCTTGTCTGGATGGAGCAGCTGCGAAACGGTTTGAATGCTACGTTGTACCTGGGGTTATTCGATTACGAATGCCACTACGCAATTTATGGCGCAGGTGCTGGCTACGCAAAACATTCTGATGTTTTGCAGGGAAGAGGTCGCACTGCCAGAAACCGGATACTTTCTACCGTTTTTTACCTGAACGAAAATTGGCAGGTTTGCGATGGGGGCGAACTGGTCTTGTTCGAGCCCACCGGAGATTCAGTCATTGCTACGGTCAACCCGACTTTTGGCAAAATGATTATCTTCCTGAGCGACGCGTTTCCCCACCAAGTGCTGATGGCGAATAACCAGCGTCGCAGTATTGCAGGCTGGTTCAGCGCCAGATAGGCGAGATGAACCCGGTGTTTCAGGGGCAATCGATAATCATCAGCGAAATGTCGTCAGCCGCGATGCTATTTACCAAGTGACGCTCCAGCTCCGCCTCGATTTTCTTGAAGCGATTTTCCGGGGATGAATTGGCGGTTGCAGCCATCAGCCCTTCAATGCCGAACTGGACGCCATCGGTGTTGGTGGCTTCCAGGAGTCCGTCCGAGCAGATCACCAACTGGTCTTCCTTGCCCCAGGTGAAGGGGAGTGGCGTGCAGGAGAGCGTTTGGTTGTCAACGATACCGAGTGGCAGGTTGGTCGATAAAAATTCGTGCGTGCGTCTGCCCCAACGGTCAAACATAAAGGCCGACGGTGTGCCGCCAACCCATATTTCGCCGGTTTGCGTCACTTCATCAAGGCTGACCAGGGTTGCTGCGACAAAGCGGCCGATCGGGATTGATTCTTTTAATTGTTGATTCAATTCGGCAATGATTTCCCGAACGGGGTGATTGCGTTTTGTCAGCCGGTAAAAGATCGCCAGTACGGGGAGAACGCTGATCGCGGCAGCGAGTCCGTGCCCGGTTGCGTCTGCGAGCAAGGCATAGAAGCGCCCTTCGGGTGATCGGCAGGCGGCAACCACATCGCCGCTGAAGTTGTCTGCGGCAATCACCTTGTAGCGTAAGCGCGGATCATTGAGGCCGGGCCGGCGCAATTGCAGATCCATCAAACGCAGCGCCAGTTGTTGTTCGTTCTGTGTCTGGTCGTAATAATTCTGCAGTTTTTGTTCCGCGAACTTTTGCTCGGAAATGTCCCGGACAACGCCGATGAACATACGATTTCCATCAATCGTCAGTTCGGTAACGCCGAGATTGATCGGGAACTGTTTGCCGTCCTTTTGCTTGCCGATCGCCTCCCTTGAATGGCCAATAACCTTCGGTGCTTGGCCAGCCAAGTAATTTTCCAGATAACTGTCGTGTTCGCTGAGGTAGGGCTCCGGCATCAGCATCTTGACGTTTTGGCCAATCATTTCCCGGGCTTCCCACCCGAAAATACGCTCGGCTGAGCGGTTGACCGTAGCAATCGTCCCGTGCGTGTCGATCGTGATCAGTGCGTCGATGACGTTGTCTGAAATGGCCTTGACCCGGCGCAAGGCGTCAATTGATGTCTGTTGCAAGGCCAGTGAATGCTGCATTGAGCGCAGCTTGGCTTCGAGCACGACAAAATTGATCGGCTTGGTGAGGTAGTCGTCCCCCCCGGCTTCCAGGCCTTCGACCAGATTTTCATCACGGTTGAGGGCTGACAGAAAAATGACCGGCGTCCAGCGTTCTTGTGTCATGGCCTTGATGCGGCGAGCGGCTTCAAAGCCATCCATCACCGGCATCATGATGTCGAGCAGAACCAGGTCCGGCGCCTCCGACTGGAACATCCGCACAGCTTCTTCGCCATTTTCGGCGAGGATGACCTGGTGCCCGAGTTTCTTTAAGAAAACCTGCAGAATGTGCAGATTGGTGCGGTTGTCGTCGACTGCGAGTACCTTCATTTTGGCTAGTTTGAGCGTCATTTTTGGCCGCTTTTAACGATTGTTTTCAGCAAGGCTGATCGTCGCGACTGCGGTGTTGCCGCCGCCTTCATAGATCAGGGTGCTGAAACTCAGTAAGCGGGCAAGTGCGATGCCGCGACCGTTGGGGTCAAACGCCCGTTCCGGTTCAATTTCGAGAAAACTCTGCCAGTCGAAACCGTTGCCCTGATCGATCACGCGCAAGGTGATGCTGCGTTCGTCACGCTGAAATTGCAGCTTGACCTCTTTCTCGATATTCGTCGCCAGCGCTGCTCGCCGATCGATTTCCGGGCGCCAGCAATCATCGCGCATGAGGCTGGATTTTTCGGCATAGCTCAAACCGAGATTGCCATGCTCGACGGCATTAATCAGTAATTCAGAAATGCCCATCACGACCATCTCGGCATTCGGGCAGGCCCGCGCAATGAAGGAAGCCAGTTGCGAGGCCTCATCCACGGTACGAATTGAAAACTCCGCCTGCTTGAGGAATTGCAGGGAGTTGATGTGGCTATGCAGTTGCAAACGAAGCGCATCGCGCGCCTCGGCGTCGATCAGCGCAGCCTGCACGATGGCCAACAAGTTGTCGCGGCGGTAGGGCTTGGTCAGGTAGTAGTAAGCGCCCGTTTCGAGCCCTTCGCGAATCTGCGCGGCGGAATTTGCAGCGGTTTGCATGATGACCGGAATGCCGGCGAGACGCGCATCGCCCTTGATCCGCTTGAGTAGACCGATGCCATCCAGGCCAGGCATCATGCGGTCGAGCAGGATCGCCTTGTAGTCGTTTTCCGGGTTTTGCAGCAGGGCCCAGGCGGCTTCGCCACCATCGGCCGTGTCCAGCGTAAGGGCACATTCATCAGCGAAATATTCGAGCAGAATTTCGAGATTCAGCGCTTCGTCATCTACTGCCAAAATGCGTGTTTTGTTCGTCATGCGGAGTCGCCCCGATTCCCGTTATCTTTTGGCAGGGTAACGGTGAAACAAGCGCCACCCGCAAGGTTGTTTTTAGCCGAGATCGTACCACGGTGCTGCGTCACAATTGCCCGGCTGATCGCCAGCCCCAGCCCGGTGCCGCCGGCGCCGGTGCGGGTTGTACTGCTCTGTTCAAATTTTTCAAAAATGCTTTCCAGCTCCTCTTCCGGGATACCGATGCCGCTGTCGATGAAACGGATGACCAGCGCAGGTTGCGTGCCATTGTCCTGCGCGCGACGACCCAGCGGCAGGTCGGCGACGTCAAGCTCGATGCGGATAAGGCTGTGGGCCGGCGAAAACTTGATGGCATTGGAGAGCAGATTGAAAATGACCTGCGTTATTCGCTTGGGATCGATGGCGAGTTCGACATCGGTCGCCAATGAAACGAATTCGATTTTCAGTTGGCGCTGGATGAGCAGGGACTCCATCTGCCCGATGACTTGGTCGAGCAGGACACTCATATCTGTGGGCTGCATGAGCAATTCCGTATGACCGGATTCCAGTTTTGAAAGATCAAGCAACTCGTTGATCAGGTCGAGCAAGCGGCTGGCGCTCTGCTCGATGCGCTGGAAGTATTGGCTCAGTTTGGCTTGGCCGTCGCTATCGGCGCGCTCGATGCCTAGCTGGGAAAAGCCCAACACCGCGTGCATCGGCGTGCGCAGTTCGTGCGACATGTTGGCGAGAAATTCTGACTTTGCCTGATTGGCAGCAATGACCCGTTGCAAGGCGGCTTCGAGGCGAGCCGTGCGCTCGGCGACCAGTTCATGAAGATGGTCGCGGTGATCGCGCAGTTCCCGCGTGACCTTTTCGGCGTACCGTTCGGCGCGCTCTCGATGGGTGCTAAGTTGGAAGATGAGCAGCGAAATCAGCAGGTTGCCCAGCGTGCCGCCGATCAGAATGAAAGTGGCCAAGTCGAATGCCCACGTTTTGGCCTCGCTGTTGCGCGGGCGAAATTCGAGAATCCAGTTACGGCCGCCAAAATCAATTTCATGATGCAGTCGGCTGGTTTCCGGTGCCGCCTTCAAATTTGGTTCAGAGTCGTAAATCAGTTTTGGAATACTTGATTCGCCGGCCTCGCTCGACAGGCTTTCGTCAAATACTTGCAGGGCGAGTCGATTCTGATCGCCCAAATTGAGCGACGAGAAAAAAGTATCGGTGCGGAAGAGGGCCAATACGGCACCGCGAAAAGCCTGGCGCCGCTGGCTGGCGTTTTCGAGTGCTAGGCCGCTGCGGTAAAGCGCATGTGCCATCAGGAAAGCCGGGCGGCCGTTGCCTGCATCGCTAATCGGTACGAGAGGGCCTGACAGGGCGATCCCTCGGGTGTCGATGGCGCGGTGAATTGCGGCACGGCGGGTCGGTTCGGAAAGTATGTCGAAACCAATGGCGGGCTGGAGTTCTGGTGTTTCGGGGGCGGCAAAAACAACCGGGGCGACAAGATCTTCACGTGGTTCGGGGATGATTCGGAAGTTGCTGCGGTCAACTTGCTGGCGCATCGAAAAAACGAAGTGCTCAATGTCGCTGCGGCTCACCGCGGGGGCGTAGGCAAAGGCAAAAAGCCCGGAAAGCGTGCCACCGGCATCAATTTGTTCGGCGTAGTGCCGCCAGATGCGCAAGTCCTGCTCGGGATGGGTTGCGGCGAAGGCTTGTAGCGAGCCTAGAAATTGGGCGTGCAAGCGCAGTTGGCGACGAATGTCCGCCGTGACCGCCGCACTCTCCTGGCTGTCGGATAGCTCGGCAGCCTCGCGCTGAAGGCGCGATTGCCACAGCCAGGCGCTCAGCGTGGCGGCGGTGAGCAGCAAAAATAGCGCTGCCGGCAATAACCAGCGCGACCAATACCTGCGCTTTTTGGCGAGTGGCGGAGGGTTACGCATCGGAGTTAAACATCGGCTGCCTGGCTAAATGGCCGATAGTTTATGGCTAAAGTTATAGTTTTATTAGGCTGGATTTGAGCTGTCCTCTTGCTGCTGTAGCGTCCACATGCGGGCGTATTGCCCTTCGGCGGCGAGCAGGGCGGCGTGGGGGCCGCGTTCGATGATCTGGCCATCGCTCATCACAATGATTTCGTCGGCGTTCATCACGGTTGATAGCCGGTGGGCAATGGTCAGCGTCGTCCGACCAAGCGCGGCAAGCTCAAGCTGGCTCTGGATGGCGCGCTCGGTGCCGGAGTCGAGCGCCGAGGTGGCTTCGTCAAAAATCAGGATGGGCGGGTTTTTGAGCAGGGCGCGGGCGATGGCAACCCGTTGCTTCTCACCGCCGGAGAGTTTGAGGCCGCGTTCGCCGACCCGGGTTTCGTATTTTTGCGGCAGTGATTCGATAAATTCATGCAACTGGGCCGCCCCTGCAGCGCCGTAAACTTCTTCCGGACTGGCTTCGGGCCGGCCGTAGTTGATGTTGTAGAAAATGGTGTCGTTGAACAGCACCGTATCCTGCGGCACGATGCCGATTGCGGCACGCAGGCTGTTTTGTTTCAGGCTGCGCAGATCATGGCCGTTGATGCGGATGGCGCCGCCGGTGACATCGTAAAAGCGGTAAAGCAGGCGCGACAGGGTTGATTTGCCGGCGCCGGAATGGCCGACTACCGCCACCGTTTTGCCGGGGGCGATGGTGAAATTGACTTGCTTGAGAATCTGCCGATCCGGCTCGTAGCCGAAATTCACCGCCTCAAATTGAATATCCAGCGCCCCGGTTGGCACATCACGCGCGTCCGGTGCATCGGCGATTTCCCGGTTTTGCTGCAGTAACTGGAACATGCGCTCGATGTCGGTCAGCGCCTGACGGATTTCGCGATAGACAATGCCGAGAAAGTTGAGTGGCGCGTAAAGCTGGATCAGGAAGGCGTTGACCAGCACGAGGTCGCCGATGGTCATTTCACCAGCGACGACACCGCTGGCCGCCCGCCACATCATGGCGGTGACGCCGAGCGCGATGATCGCTTGCTGGCCGAGGTTGAGGAAGGCGAGGGTGGTCTGGCTCCGGGTCGCGGCATCTTCCCACTTGAGCATTTGCTCGTCGTAACGGCGGGCTTCCCAGGCTTCGTTATTGAAGTATTTGACGGTTTCGTAGTTGAGCAGGCTATCGACCGCGCGGCTATTGGCGGCCGAATCGTTTTCATTGACGGCGCGGCGAATGTCGATCCGCCAGTTGCTCACCTTGACGGTGAAGACGATGTAGCTGACTAGTGAAACCAGGGTAATCAGGACATAGCCGGCATCATATTTGACGAAGAGAATGCCGAGTACGAGGCCGATTTCGACCAGGGTCGGGAGGATGGAATAGAGGGTGTAGGAGATCAGGCTGGAAATTGATCGGCTGCCGCGTTCAACGTCGCGCGAGACGCCGCCGGTCTGGCGTTCCAGATGAAAGCGCAGGCTCAGCGCGTGCAGATGGCGGAAGACCTCCAGTGCCACCTGACGAACGGCGCGCTGGGTGACGCGGGCAAAGAGGATTTCGCGCAATTCGGTGAAGAGCGCTGTCGAAAAGCGCAGCGCGCCGTAGAGCGCCAGCAGCAAGGCGGGCAAGGCGAGGGCTTGCTGACCCGGCGTCAGGCCATCGATCATTTCCTTGAAGATCAAGGGTACGCCGACGTTGGCGACCTTGGCCGCAACCAGGCAGGCGAGCGCCGCAATGACCCGCACGCGGTAGGCCCAGAGGTAGGGGAATAGCGTGCGCAGGGTGAGCCAGATATGGGTTTCGGCCAGCGGTTGGCCGGTGGGTGGTTTGGGTAAGGCGGTGGAGCGGCGCATGGGGGAGGGGATCCTGATTGTTTTTATAAGGGTGTTTTCAGCAGTATAAGTTCGCGCGATCAATCTATTTGAAAACTCTCGGTGGCCCAAAAGTGCGCGTGTGTGCCCAAGGCTGGTTTGGGTTGCCGCCCTTGCGGGGATCACCCCGCAAAATAGTCGTCCCGAAATATTTGTGGAAATTGCCCTGTTTCCGCGAGAATCAGTTTTTATCTTGAATTTGGGCCAAAAATGTCCGTTGACCGCACCCTGCTTCCTTCCCGGCATTCAACGCTGCGTGTCGTCCCGATGCCGGCCGACCTTAACCAGAATGGCGATGTATTTGGCGGCTGGGTGATGGCGCAGGTTGACGTCGCTGGCGCCATTCCTGCCATGCGCCGGGCGCGTGGACGCGTCGCAACGGTATCGGTCAATTCCTTCCTGTTCAAACAGCCCGTTTCAGTCGGCGATATCGTCAGTCTTTATGCTGAAATCGAACGCGTCGGCAGGACGTCGATTACCGTGAAGGTTGAGGTTTATGCCGAGCGGAATTACAGCAACCCGATCATCGTCAAAGTGACCGAAGCCGAACTGACTTACGTGGCGATCAATGTCGACGGGAACAAGCGCGAGGTTCCGCCTGAAAACGCAGCGGAAGTGTAATAAAATCACGCAGTTAATGAATCTGCCCGCCTTTTTTGAGAACGAAGCAATGAAAACACTGACGCTGCGCACCTTGCCCGCCCTGTTGCTGGCCATCTTTTCCGGCACCGCATCTGCCGCTGCCTTCCAGCTCTGGGAGCAAAACGCCAGTGGACTGGGGACGGCCTATGCCGGTTCGGCGGCGATTGCCGACAATGCCAGCACGGTGTTTTTTAATCCGGCCGGGATGACGCAACTGCCGGGCGTTCAGTTGTCGGCGGGTGTTACCGGCGTCAAGCCGAGCTACAAGTTCAATAACGATGGTTCGACCGGGGCGTTTCTTGGTAGCGGCGGCAATGGTGGCGACGCGGGTGACTGGGCGGCTGTGCCCAACGCCTATATGTCCTGGCAACTGACCCCCAAGCTGTTTCTGGGCTTGGGCATTTCGGCGCCTTTTGGTTTGGCGACCGAGTACGAGAGCGACAATTGGGTAGGCCGTGTTCATTCGATCAAGTCTGAAATCAAGACGGTGAATTTCAACCCGTCGATTGCCTACCGGGTGAATGACAAGGTATCGCTCGGTTTCGGCGTGAATTACCAGAAGATCGATGCGGAGTTGAGTGCCGGCTTGCCGGGGGCGGCTCAGTATTCCCGGCTCAAGGGTGACGATGCGGCCTGGGGCTGGAATGCCGGTGCATTATTTACCCTTTCACCGGCCATGCGCGTCGGCGTTTCCTACCGCTCCGCGATCGATTACACGCTTGAAGGCGATGCCACGACGGCAAACTCATCGACCCCGGTTCGGGCCGATGTCAAATTGCCGGATACCTTCATTCTCTCGGTCTGGCAGCAGGTTTCCGATCGCTGGGAGGCGATGGGCGATCTTTCCTACACGCGCTGGAATACCTTGCAGTCGCTCAATGTCATCAGCCGTAACAGCGGTGCACAGCTGACTTCGGAATCATTTAACTACGACAATGCCTGGCGCTTTGCCTGGGGTGCGGCTTACAAATCGAGCGACGCCCTCAAGCTGAAATTCGGTATTGCCTACGACCGCACGCCGATTGGTGATGCCGAGCGCAGCGCTCGCGTGCCGGACAATGATCGTGTCTGGTTTTCGCTGGGCGGGCAATGGAACACCGGTAAAACCGGCAAGCTCGATCTCGGCTACGCCTATCTGTACGTCAAGGACCCGAGTATTGAACAGACCAAAGTCATCGGTGGCGTCAGCAACACCCTGCGTGGGAGCTACGATGCCAGCGCGCATATCGTCGGCTTGCAGTACTCCGTAGGCTTTTAAGCGTTCGTGAGCGGAAGCCGCATGCCAGCGATTGAACTAGGTGGAATGACGTTGGGCGTGCGTGAAGGCGTGATCGTGCTGATTACGCTGGTCGCGATCTACATGGTGTTCGTGTTGTTGCGCATGCGTCGACTGCGCAGCCAGCCAACCCCGGTCGCTTTGGCGCCCGGCCCGAGCTTGCCGGTTGAAGAAATTCCGGTACTTCACGACGTTGAGCCGCCGTCTACAAGCGCGGCAGAGCCTGTTCAAGATGCTGAGATGCCTTGGGAGCAAGCATCGAACGGCTTGGCCGAGGGCGTGTTGCGCCAGGGTCTTGAGCAAGAGCTGGCCCAGTTGCGCGACGAGGTTGATGCCATTCGTGGCGAATTGGCGGCGTTGCGGGAAGATATGCGGCAGGAAGTGGCGCACATGCACTCGGCGCAAGCAATCTCGCCCGTTTATGGCGACGCGATGCAGATGGCTGCCGCGGGCTACGATCCAGTCATGATCGCCGACCGCTGCGGCATCGCTCGGGCCGAAGCCGAGTTGGTTGTGGCGCTGGCTAAAAGTCAGATGCAGTGAGATAGCAATGGCAGAGCACGCTGAAGCCCCCGAGACCGACAACAATCCGAACGAGATTCGCAGCACGCTGATCAAGCGCCTGGCGGTGGCCGGCGTACTGGTCGCCAGCCTGCTCGGCATGCTGGCTTTTTTTGATTATCTGGCGACGGCGCCGGAAGAACCCGAAGCGCCGGTATTTACCCGCCCAGTTCCCGTTGTGCCCAAAAAGGAAGTATCGCAGCCGGTTACCCCAGCCACAGATTTGCCAGAGCCGCCAACTTCGTCGACGCCTGAGCCGGTCATCGAGGCCCCGCCTGCGCCCGTGGTAGAGGCCCAGCCGCCGGCGATTATTGACGTCAAACCTGAGATACGCCCGGACATTCGCCCGGATATTCGCCCGCCGACAGCGTCGACCGCAGGTGCCACCAAAGCGCCCGTGGCGGCCTCCCCAACCCCGGCGCGTCAGCCCCGTGTCGTCCCTGAAGACACCGGGGCGCCGAGTGTTGATGTGGCGCCCGCGCCGGCCAAGCCGACGGCGCGCGTGCTCGAAACAAGGCCCGCCCAAGCGGTGTCGGTGCCCACGCCGCAACGTCTTTTTGCCGGTTTTCTGCTGCAGGCAGGGGTTTTCTCCAGCGCCCAGCGTGCCGAGGAGCTACACGCCAAGCTGCTCCTGAGCGGTGTTCCGTCCTCGCTTGAAGCCCGCGTTCAAGTCGGGCCTTTCCGGACCCGTCAGGAAGCTGAAGCCGCCCAGTCCAGGCTCAAGCAACTCGGTATCGAAAGCGTGCTGCTGCCGCCCAAAGGGGCTAAGTAGTAATTCATCACGGCATGCCCGGCAAGCGGGGCAAACCCAGGCTGCGCCTGACGTCGCGATGTGTCCGGGCGGCGCTCTCCAGCGGCGAAGGGCCGCGCTGCGGTTCGCGGTAATGCCGCTCATTACGATGCCCGTCCCGATAGTAGTTACCGCCGCGATTGTCGTATCGCCGATGACCTGACTCGTAATAAATACTGGCGCCTGGGTAGCCGTAGCGATACGTTGGATAGCTTTCGACATAGACCGGCGGCGGTGCGCGATAACCCACCGGATGAACCGGCACTACGGTGCACGCTCCCAGGCTGGCAAAAAGTACGGCAGCGAGGCTGAGGCGAACGAGTTTTGGGGCGAGTGGCATTGGGCAGCGATTCCGGGGTGGGTATGAGCGCTTAACGCGCCCACCCCCGCTCCGGCGTACTGCGTTGCGGTACCGTTTTGTAACGAAACGTTAAAGCTTTAGTTCGGCAATCGCCTTCAGCCCCTGGCCGATGTTGTCGCGAGTGGCGGCTTCAACGGCCAGGCGGAGTCGGGTAACGAACGCGAAGGCATCGCCCATCGTCTTGCTGGCGCTGGATTTCACTGATTTGCGCATGACCACCGAACGGTCTGCCGCTTTGGTCAATGACCAGGCCATTTCCATTTCTACGGATATTGTTCCGCCGAGAATCGGCTTGGAGAGTGTGGTTAGGCGAACGCTCAACTCATAGTCGCCGCCCTTGCCCTGGACGATGCTCTTGAATAATTTGTTTTGAATAACAGCTTCTTCGATCGCTGCCTTCAGGTCCTCGTCGGAAATATTACTGGTGTCCATCGCGCCGGTTGAAGCGCCGCCGCCGGTCTGGATGCCAAGGCTGTGGGGGAAGTATGTGCCAATCGCTAAATCTGGCGGGATCATTCCTTCACGGCTGGCTGGCGAAGAGCAGCCAGTCAGGGTTACAGCCAGCGCACTTGCGGCGAGAAAAAGCTTATGGCGGGTAACAGGGCGGCGCATCTACTTGCTTCCCTTGTAGATGTTATCGACGACTTCATTGACCATTTCCTGTGGTGATAGGCGGGTCAGTGAGGTGTGGAAAGAATTGCCGGTGGCCAGCGGGAAATCGGTTTTCGGGTCGCGAATGGTGATGGTCAGTTCGAGCATATACATCGTGATATCCCACATCCAGCGGTCGATGTAGGTCACCACAGCGTCTACATTGCTGGGCGGGGGTTCCGTGCCGGTGGTGACAACGATACCCTTGCTGCGCAATTTGTCGGCAATCAGGACGTTGGTGCCCCCCGTTTCCTCCGGAATGCGTTTGACGTACATGGTTTTCAGCGCGGAGAGATCTGCCGACGGATCGACACTGCCAGTTGCCCGGTTAACGGCGCAACCGCTTGTGATGCTGGCGACAACGCCGAGTATTGCGAAGAGTTTGAGTAGTTTTTTCAAGATGATCCCCTCAGCATTTGAATGGCGAAATATCAAGACTATGCCGAAGGGTGTGAAAGGCTGCTTGATCTGGCGCAGAAGCCTTTCACGCATCACGCGTCGCTGCTATCCGGCGAGTGCATTCCGGATGCGTTTGGCAAACACGGTCATTTCCTTGGCAGCCTGAATATCGCCCTTGGTTTCCGCGATGACAATACCGTATTCATAGGCGGCGAGCGCTTCGATATGCTGCCCCGCTTCGGCCAGCGCCTTGCCGAGCGCTTTCCAGGCGGCGGAATAGTGTTTGTCGCGGTCGACGGCTTCCTGGAAGCATTTTGCCGCTTTGGCCGGATCGTCGGCCTTGAGGTATTCGTTGCCGAGCGAGAAGCGGAGCAGGGCGCCGTCGCGGGGGCCGTTGAGCATTTTTTCCAGGGATTCGATACGTGGGTTCATGGGCTACCAAGGCTAAAATAAGGTTTTTGAAATTTCGAGACAGGACGCTTCACATGGCCAAGATCATCATCTCCACCCCGCACGCCCCGGCTGCCATCGGCACCTACTCGCAAGCAGTGCGCGTTGGCGATACCGTTTATATGTCCGGGCAGATCGGGCTTGATCCGGGATTGACGCGCAAATCGTTCGCGTCTTCGAGAATCTCAAGGCGGTGGCCGAGGCTGCCGGTGGTTCGCTGGCCGATGTCGTCAAACTCAACGTATTCCTCACCGATCTGGCTCACTTTGCCAAGGTGAACGAAACGATGGCGCAGTATTTCACGGCTCCTTTCCCGGCGCGGGCCGCGGTTGGCGTCAAGGAGCTGCCGCGGGGGCGTTGGTCGAGGCCGATGCGGTGATGTTCATCGGTTGATGACCGCCAACGGGGCGCCAGCCCCTGCTTCTGCCCTGGCCTCGCCGCCACCTTCGCGTCCGAGGCATTGTGCAAAAAGCTCGCCAAGATCGGCCTCCACAGCGAGGCCGATTTGCTGGTGCATTTGCCGCTGCGTTACGAGGATGAAACCCGGGTGACGCCGGTGGCCCGCGCGCCCTGGGGCGAGCCGGTGCAGGTCGAGGTGGTCGTTCAGTCCAACGAAATCCAGTTGCATCCACGGCGCCAGATGGTGGTGCGGGCATCGGACGAGAGTGGCGAACTAACGCTGCGTTTTTTCAGCTTTTACCCCAGCCACAAGGCGGCATTCAGCGAAGGGGCGCGGATTCGTGCTTTCGGTGAGGTGCGGGGTGGTTTCTTCGGCGCCGAGATGGTGCACCCGCGTTTTCGCAAGGTCGGTGACGACGAAGCCCTGCCAACGGAAATGACCCCGATTTACCCGTCGACCGCAGGATTGGCCAATTCGGCGCTGCAGAAGCTGATCGGGCGGGCGCTGACGGTCGGCGATCTCTCCGATACCTTGCCCGATGAGTTACGGCAACGCCTGAAGTTGCCCGGTTTGGCCCGCAGCCTGCGTTTTCTGCATCGGCCGCCGCCGGAAACCGATCTCGACACCTTGCACGCACGCAATCATCCGGCCTGGCGGCGGGTGAAGTTTGACGAAGTGCTGGCGCAGCAGATGTGCCTGCGCCGGGCTTATCTCGCCCGTCGTGAGCAGGGCGCACCGGTTTTGGCGGCGCAGGATGATCTGGCCGAACGCCTGCTGGCGCAGTTGCCCTTCGGCCTGACAGGGGCTCAGCAACGGGCGGTAGCAGAAATTTCGGCCGATCTGGCACAGCCTTATCCGATGCAGCGCTTGTTGCAGGGCGATGTTGGTGCCGGCAAAACCGTGGTTGCGGCGCTGGCGGCTTGCCAGGCGATTTCGGCCGGCTGGCAGGCGGCTTTCATGGCGCCGACCGAGATTCTTGCCGAGCAGCATTACCTGAAACTGAAAGACTGGCTGGAACCGCTGGGCGTGCGGGTCGCCTGGCTCTCCGGCAGCTTGAAAACTGCCGCCAAGCGCCAGCAACTGGCGGCGACGGCGGCCGAGGCGCAACTGATTGTTGGCACCCACGCGTTGATTCAGGAAGGGGTCGATTTTGCCAAACTCGGGCTGGCGATTGTCGATGAACAGCACCGCTTCGGCGTCGCCCAGCGCCTGGCGCTGCGCAAGAAGGGCGAAAATCCGCATCAGTTGATGATGTCGGCGACGCCGATTCCGCGCACCCTGGCCATGAGCTATTACGCCGATCTCGACGTCACGGTGCTCGACGAACTGCCGCCCGGCCGGACGCCGATCAAGACGCGGCTGGTCGCCGATTCGCGGCGCGATGATGTCGTTGGCTTCGTCACCAAGCAGGTGAGCGAAGGCCGGCAGGCTTACTGGGTTTGCCCGTTGATCGAGGAATCCGAAGCCCTGCAGTTGCAGACGGCGCAGGAGACCTACGAGCAACTCTCGGCCGATCTGCCGAATTTGCGCATTGGTCTGGCCCACGGCCGCTTGAAGCCGGATGAAAAGCAGGCGGTGATGGCGGCCTTCACGGCCGGCGAAATTGATGTGCTGGTGGCGACGACGGTGATCGAAGTCGGCGTCGATGTGCCGAATGCCAGCCTGATGGTGATCGAACATGCCGAACGCTTCGGCCTCTCGCAATTGCACCAGTTGCGCGGCCGGGTCGGGCGCGGGTCGCATGAGTCGAGCTGCATACTGGTCTTCGCCGGCCCGCTCTCGCCAACCGCTCGCCAGCGCCTGAAAATCATTTTTGAACATACCGATGGGTTTGAAATTGCCCGTCAGGATTTGCAACTGCGCGGCCCCGGCGAATTTGTCGGCAGCCGGCAAAGCGGCGTGCCGCTGTTGCGCTACGCCGATCTGGAAATGGATGCCGATCTGGTCGAAATGGCGCGGGAAGTGGCGGAGGCGATGCTGATCGAGCACCCGGAGCTTTCCGAAAAGCATTTGAAGCGCTGGCTCGGCTCACGGGAAGAGTTGCTGAAGTCGTAAGATTTGGCGAATGTCGCTCACCCGCCTGCGCTACGCTGTCTTGCGGTGGGCCAAGGAGATACCGAATGAAAGTGCGTGAATGAACGTGCGGCGAACGATTGCCTGGGTGGTTGCTGCCTTGTCCTTGGCAACGAATGTATTGGCGGCCGACTTCGGCAGCAAGGGCGGCCCCGAGCCTGCCAACATTGACCTGATTGCCGATGTCCTGCGCCAGGACCCTTACGATCTGGAATTGCTGATCAGTTTTGGCACCTCCAAGGGCGGTTCGGCGGGCCACCTCGCGCTGGGCATCCGCGACGGCGTGCCCGGCGATGACCTGGTGTACTCCGCCAACTTTTACGCCGACCGGACGAGTGAGCACGCGAGCGGCTTTTATACCAAAGACCTGATGGTGGCCATTCCGAAAAAGGAATACCTGTTCAAAACAGTCTCCTCGATTGATGAAACGGCTTCGTTTGGCCTCGATTTCGGTGAGATCTACAAGCGTTCGGTGATCGGCGTGCGCGTTTACGGTGTGCCGGTAGGTGAAAAGGAGGCGCTGGTGGCTTACTTCAAACGTCTCAATGACGACTACCACCAGCAGGCCAAAGACACCGAGTACCACGCCGGCGAAGTCAAGTACGACTACATGCGCCTGAACTGCGCCAAAACCATTGGCGCAGCATTCAAGTTTGGGGCCGGCTACAAGGCGCTGGAGGTCAGCAGCGCAAAATTCTTGTCCGGACGGCGGGTGGTGGCCGCGGTCAAAGCCAATATCCCCACCGAAATGGCGATGAAGCTGATCAAGGCGTGGCACCAGCAGGGGTACGGCATGGATGTCGTGCTCTACAAGAAATACAGCGGCTCGACTTATGTCGATCCGCACGAGGAGGAAAAGGTGGCGTTCAAGGACTTGCCCAACCGTTTTCCCTCGGTGCTTTCCCGGGATTTTCGCCGGGAGCAAGGCACCTACCAGGACTTCGATAACCTCTTCGCCATGTACCTCCTCTACAACATGGGCAAGTACAGCGTGCGGGTGAATGAGCAGACCAGGCTGCTTGAAACCGAAGCCAGCAAGGAACCCATGGCCTACACCGCAGCGGCCGCGCTGGCGACGCGGAGTGCGAAGTCCGACAGTGAGAATTTTCGCCTGCGCCGCAAGTTTTTACCCAAAGGAACAAGCATTGGGGAGGACGCCGACAACACGCATCTCTACGATTTCAAGGATGACGGCAGTGAGAAAGTGGCGCCCTGAATGCAGGTTTCGCCTTTTTTGGTAATTCGCTTCTAGCGGCCCGATGAAGCGCCTTGTCGTCTATCTCCCGGCACTTTTTACCTTGCTGAGCGGCTTGGCGATGCTCGTTCATGGCCCCATCGGGCAACCGGTGAACTACCATGCCTTTGCTGATCACACCGATTTCCTGGGAATTCCCTACGCCAACGATGTGCTTTCCAACCTGGGCTTTGCGCTCGTTGGTTCTTGGGGAATCCTCTGCCTCTGGCCGCAGCGTCAGCATCCCGCCCTGCTGGCCGGGCGCGTCGGCTATGGCGTATTTCTGATCGGCCTGATCCTGACCGCGCTGGGCTCCGCCTACTACCATCTGGCCCCGGACAACGACCGCCTGCTTTGGGACCGCTTGCCGATTGCCTTGGCCTGTGCCGGCTTGTTGGCCGGAGCCTGGGCTGAGACGGCGCTGCCGAAACGCTACGCTTTGGTTGCCACCAGCTTGCTGGTCATCTATGCCATTGCCAGTGTGTTGTGGTGGTATGTCAGCGAGCTGAACGGCGCGGGCGATCTGCGGCCCTATCTCTTGCTGCAAATCCTGCCGATTGTGCTGATTCCGCTCTGGCAGGCAATTTACCGGTCGCCGCTGCGGGATCAATTATGGTTTGGCGCAGCCTTTCTGCTTTACGTTTTTGCCAAGCTGGCCGAGCTTAATGATCATGAACTCCTTGCCATGAGCCATGGGTTGCTTAGCGGGCATACGCTGAAACACCTTCTCGCCACCGCCGCTGCCGCAGCGCTGGTGCATCGGTTGATAGAACGAACCCGGGGATGAGCAGCAGCGCAAAGTTGCCGAGCCGTCCGGCAGGATAAAAATCTGCCCGTGGCGGCTAAACTAAACGCATCCGCCAATCTGGGAGTCTTTCGTGATGAACAAATTCAGCTCGCTGATTGCTACTGCCTTGATCCTTCTCCTGTCGGTTGCGGGTGGTGCAAATGCCGCTGCTCCGGAGGCGCGCAGCGAGCGAGTGGATTTTGCCAGCGGCGCCACCTCGCGCGTCATCAAGGGACAGGTCAAAGGCTTCGCCTATGTCGATTACCCGTTGCACGCCGGGGCCGGGCAGACCTTGAGTGTCGAGATGAAGAGCAGTAACGCCTCCAACTATTTCAATATCAATCCGCCGGGGAGTGAGATGTCCCTGTTCATCGGCAGCACATCAGGCTCACGGTTTTCGGGTGTGTTGCCGGTGGAAGGCGATTACACCGTTCGGGTTTATCTGATGCGCAACGCGGCACGGCGGAACGAGTCGGGAAACTACACACTGACGCTCGGCCTTATCGGCGAGCCCCTGATGGCGACGCCGGCCGGAAAGGATGCGCTGATTCCCGGCACGCCTTTCCATGCCTCGGCAAAAATTGCCTGCGCGCCACCGTTTGCTGCCAAGGAAACCACCTGCGAGGCTTTCGTCATTCGCCACGGTTTTGACGGCACAGCAACCGTCGAGATTCGCTGGGGCGATGGATTGAAGCGCCGCATCCTGTTTGTCAAAGGTCAGGCGAGCGCTTCGGATGCGCCTGATGCCGTCTCGATGGTGCGCCACGGCGATGTCAATGTGGTCAGCTTGGGCAACTCGGAGCGCTTCGATATTCCCGATGCGCTCATTTTCGGCGGTTAGGGTTTTTCAGCGGACAGGCTTCGGTTTTCGGCACAGTTTCATGCCGGTTTTGGTTGTCGAAATTGGCCAAAATTTCCGGTTGACCGTAGGCCGGCAGTTGCATCTATGGTCCTGGGGTCAGCCGTTGTTTCTATGCTCGCAGCAATCCCGCTTTAGCCCAAAAAAGCCTCAATAATCTGCGCCACCTGAGCGGGTTGGTCGTGATGCAGCATGTGGTCGGCGTTTTCAACCCATGCTTCGCTGAGATTGGCGAAACAGGCCTGGCGCGCTTCCCAGTCGCCGGGGCGGGTGGCGAATTCACGGATTACCCAGGATTCGCGACCGGCCACCCAATGCACCGGACAGGTGATCTGCTGCCAGACGGCCATCGATTCTTCCAGCCGGAACAGGTAAGGCGAACTGGCCTTGTGCCAAGGATCGCCATTCCAGACGATGCCGTGCCGATGTTCGCCGGCCCGGTTGATGCCGTCGCCGATGCGAGCGAGGTGAATGGCCAGGAAATCGGCGCGCTCGGGCGTCAGAAAACGGTCGGTTTTGAGCAGACGATGGGCAAAGCCGGCACGGTCGCGGTAAACGTGCATGCGCGGTGGCTTGTCGAGTTGGCCGAGCCACTGCCGATAACGTTCCGGCGCCATGTCAGGCTGGGTTGGGGCAATGCCGAAACCTTCCAGCGTGATCAGTTTTTCTACCCGTTCCGGTCGGATGCCGGCATACAGGCAGGACAGGATGCCGCCCATGCTGTGGCCGGCCAGTCGAACCTGGCCGGTGGGTGCGTAGTGATTGAGGATGGCTTCCAGATCGCCGAGATGTTCGGCGAAAAAATACGAGCGGCCCAGCCATTCCGAAGGGCCGAAACCGCGCCAGTCGGGGGTGACGATATTCCAGTCTTGCTGCAGTTCATCGACGACAAACTGGAATGAGGCCGATACATCCATCCAGCCATGCAGCAGGAAGAGCGTCGGTGCCTTGGGGTTGCCCCAGCGCCGATGTGCAGGCGGAGCTTGGGCAGATCGAGATATTCGGAGCGGGAAGGGCGCATGGGTGTGTGCTTGATTTTGGGCAATAAATGCGGTCGACCGTAGCAGTCGCGTTAGACGTGCTGGCGGAAGCGCAACGTTCGTTTGGGCGGGATTCCTGCCTGCCGGAGAATCAAGGCGAGGCAAGGTTTTCAGCGCCAGTTTAACGGGAATGAAACATTGGCATTGTGGGTTTTGTCGGCAGATAGTGATTTCGCATCATTGAAAATACGCTTTCCACCGGTATATAAAGTCATATGGAGCGGCGTAATTTATAACAAATTGTTTTGAAAATCTCTCCCGATTCAAGCCGCGCCACCGTCGGTATAAAGCATGAACGCAAGGGTCAAATTGTCGAATGGACAAAAGCCGCTCAGCTTGGCTCGTTTGTTCGGGAAGGCAGGACCAAATTACCGATCTGTACTCAAGGAAAATCAAGATGACCAAGACAGCCAACAAGACGTCGCCTGCCTTACCGGACCTGAGCAGCGGCATGAGCGCCATCCTGCAAGCCTGGGGGCCGCTCGGCGAATACATGACCGACGCCATGCAGCGCACCATTCTGTACTGGGACGTCCTGCGTCAGCGTAGCGACCAGTACTACGCCCAGAAGGCGAAAGCCGTCCCGCACGTCCTCAATTTCGACGCCGAACTGGTTCTTGATGCCCGCACTTTCAAACGTCCGGTCAATTACCTGCTGGTGCACGTCAACCCGCCGGAGGGCGTCACGATCAATCCCCGGCAGCGCCCCTTTGTCGTGGTCGATCCGCGGGCCGGGCACGGCCCCGGCATTGGTGGTTTCAAGGCCGACAGCGAACTCGGTGTCGCCATGCGTGCCGGCCATCCCTGTTACTTCGTCGGTTTCACCCCCGAGCCGATGCCCGGCCAGACCATCGAAGACATCATGCACGCCGAGGCGATTTTCCTCGAAAAGGTGATCGAGCTAAACCCGGAAGCCGAGGGCAAACCTTGCATCATCGGCAATTGTCAGGCGGGTTGGGCGGTGATGATGCTGGCGGCGACGCGGCCCGAGCTTTGCGGCCCGGTGATTGTGCCCGGCTCGCCGCTTTCCTATTGGGCCGGCATCGAAGATGAGAACCCGATGCGTTACACCGGCGGACTGGCCGGCGGCAGCTGGATGACGGCGCTGACCAGCGACCTGAATAATGGCAAGTTTGCCGGTGCCAATCTGGTCAAGAACTTTGAAAACCTGAACCCGGCCAACACGCTGTGGAGCAAGGATTACGACATCTGGTCGAACGTCGATAAAGGAGCACAACGCTTCCTGGAGTTCGAAAAATGGTGGGGTGGCCACGTCAATCTCAACGGCGAGGAAATCCAGTGGATCGTTGATCAACTGTTTGTCGGCAACAAACTGGCCACGGCTGGAAATCATGACCAGTGCCGGCGAGCGCATCGACCTGCGCAATATCCGCTCGCCGATCATCTGCTTCTGCTCCAAGGGCGACAACATCACGCCGCCGCAACAAGCCCCTGGGGCTGGATCGCCGATCTCTACGCCAAGGATGACGATATCCGGGCAGGCGGCCAGACCATTATCTACGCCGTCCACGAAAGCGTCGGCCACCTTGGGATTTTCGTTTCCGGTGGTATCGCCAAAAAAGAGCACCAGGAATTTGCCTCCAATATTGACCTGATTGACGTCTTGCCACCCGGCCTTTACGAAGCGGTGATGACGCCGGTGACTGGTGAGATGGATAACCCGGACTTGTTGTTGGCGACTGGATTGTTCGCTTCGAGCCGCGCACGCTGGATAACATCCGGAGCATCGTCAAGCCCGACCCCGAGAACGAGCGCCGCTTTGCCGCCGTCAAGCGGGTCGCGGAAATCAATCTTGGCCTCTATCACACGCTGCTGCAGCCCTTGATTCGGGCCTCGGTGAATGATCAGACGGCTGAACTGATGCAAGCTCAGTCCGTCCGAATTGCCTTTGAAGTCTTTTCAACGCGCAACCCGCTGATGCAACAAGTCGCCCTGCTCGCCGAGCAGGTAGCGCCAGCAGCGCCAGCCGGTCTCGCCCGACAATCCGCTCCTGCAATGGCGGGCAAAATCTCGGAAGGGATTGTCAGCGCGCTCAATAACTACCGCGACATGCGCGACAAGAGCCTGGAGCAAATCTTCCTGGCCACTTACGGTTCCCCGCTGCTGCAAGCCATGGTCGGATTGAAAGCCTCGGACGAGTCACCCCGCAAGCGCCCCGGTGGCGAACCGGAGCGCCTCGCCTTCATCCAGCAGCGCATCGCCGAACTCAAGGCCGGGATCGCCGATGGCGGTGTGCGTGAAGCGGCTATCCGTAGCCTGGTTTATATCGGCATGGCGGGGACAGGCGTCGACGAGCGGGCCTTCAACGTAATCCTCCAACCGATTCTGGTCGGCCCGCGGACAAGATCAAGCCGTGGCGGCACAGTTTCATCTCGATATCAAAGTACGAAATAGTGGATGCCGAGCACAGCAACGACTCCGCCGCCAAGGCCGTGCAACTGGCGCGCGAGGGTAAGGCCGAGATGCTGATGAAAGGCAGTCTGCATACCGATGAGTTGATGGGCGCCGTAGTGCGCAGCGCCACCGGCCTGCGCACCGCGCGGCGAATCAGCCACGCCTTCATCATGGATGTGCCGAGTCTCGACCGGGTGATTATTGTTACCGATGCGGCGATCAACATCTTCCCGACCTTGAGGATAAAAAGCACATCGTCCAGAACGCTATTGATCTTTCTACCGCTCTCGGCTTTCCCTTGCCAAGGTGGCGATTCTGTCGGCCATGGAGACGGTCAACCCTGACGTGCCCTCGACGGTGGAGGCTGCCGCATTGTGCAAGATGGCCGACCGCAAGCAGATTACCGGCGGCCTGCTGGATGGCCCGCTGGCACCGATAACGCCATCGACATCAATGCTGCCCGAATCAAGAAGATCGACTCCCGGTGGCAGGAATGGCCGATATCCCCGTGGCGCTCGATCTGAGGCTGGCAACAGCGCTGGCGAAGAGCCTCAGCTTCATGGCGGATGCCGATGCGGCTGTATCGTACTCGGCGCCCGGGTGCCGATTATTCTGACCAGCCGTGCCGATTCGGTGATGACGCGGCTGGCTTCCCGTGCAGTTGCAGCGCTAGTCGCCCAGTGCGCGACGGGAAAGCGCCGGCAAGGCGGGTGTCCTGATGAGCGACGCTATTCTGGCACCCAATGCGGGTCCGTCCAGCATCAAGTTCTCGCTCTTCTGAGTTGGGCGATTCGCTTGAGCTGTTTCTCGGCGGACAACTGAAAGCTTATAGGCACCGCGCCCCGCTTCAAGGCAAAGGATGCGGTCAACGCGTTATTTGCGAAAAAACGTGGGCGAAGGCGAAACGCTTGGTCACGATGGTGGTATTGCTTACCTGGCTGACTTCCTGCGGGCGCAGCTCGGCGAGCACCAACTGGTTGCGGTAGGCCACCGCGTGGTTCATGGCCGCCTTGACTACGCCGCACCGGTGCGCCTGACGGCTGAAATCGTCGATCATCTGAACAACTGTTCCGCTGGCGCCCTGCACCAGCCGCATAACCCAGAAGCCGATCCGGCTGCTGCTGGCCAACCGTCCGGAATTGCCCTCAGGTGGTTTGCTTCGACACGGCGTTTCATCGGGCGCAACCGGCGGTCGCCCAGGCGTTTGCGCCACCCGCCGAAATCACCGAGCGGGGCGTCCGCCGCTTTGGTTTCCACGGCCTTCCTACGAGTACATTGCCTCAGTTTTGCTGGAGCAGGATGCCAGTGCCGCTCAGGGCGCGTTGTCGTACCGCACCGGGAATGGCGCTAAGCATGTGCGCCATGCAGGTGGCAAGAGCATGGCTAGCACGATGGGCTTCACCGCGGTCGTGACGGTCTGCCGATGGGTACTCGTTCCGGCAGTCTTGATCCGGGCGTCGTCCTCCATCTGATCGACGAGTTGAGGATGGATACTGCGCCATCGAGAAACTGCTCTACCAGCAGTCCGGGCTGCTGGGCGTTTCGGGCATCTCCAGCGACATGCGCACGCTGCTCGACTCGGACCGGATCCGGAAGGCTAAATTTGCCGTCGATTTATTTGTCCACCGCGTTGCCCGCGAATTGGTCCCGCTGCGGCCGCGCTGGGTGGGCTGGATGCCTTGATATTTACCGCCGGCATTGGCGAACATTCGGCGGCGATCCGCGAACGCGTTTGCTAATCTGCTGCCTCGGCTCGCGTGGAACTTGACCTTGCGGCTAATGTTGACGGGTGGCCCGCGTATCAGTGACGCAGAGCCGCGTTCCGTCTGGGTGATTCCAACCAATGAAGAATTGATGATCGCCCGGCATACCGGGTGTCTTGAAAGCCATCTTAGTCGTCGCCGCAGGTTTGGGGTCTTGTTTTGTCATTTGCAATTGGAGATGACTGATTATTCAGAGCCTCACCGAGGAGTCTTGCATCATGATCGATGAATCCCCGTCCCATTCTCAAAGGGGAAAAAGTTCTTATATCGGTGTCGCCAACGACAGCCTGATTGCTCTGGTTTCGCCTGGCGCGTTTCAGGAACTCGAAGCGGATGTCGCCATTACCTACCCCAAAAAGGTTGAGGGCTTCGTCGAACCGGCGGCCCAGACATGGAGGCGGCCCGATCTTCTGCCGCTCGACGTCAGCCAACCGGTGAACTGGAAGCAGTGTTCGAGGAGTTCCCGGAAGAAATGGGGCAAGACTCGATAATCCTGTGCACTCCATCGCCTTCGCCCCTGGCGCAGATTTGCAGGTGGCTCGCCAACTGCTCGGCCGCCGGCTTTGCCCGGGCGATGGATATCTCGTGCCATTCCTTTATCTCGCATGGCCAAGCTGGCGGCGCCACTGATGACCGATGGCGGCCTGAGAGTTTGCGATGAGTGGCCGGTGCCGAACGAAGTCGCAAATCTCAACTACAACGTGATGGTGCCGGTCCGGGCGTTCGCGTTGGAGTCCGCTCTTCCTGTCGTCTATCTCTGCCTATGAACTCGGCCGCAGGGCAACCGGTGTACGCTATTTCCGGGCCTCCAAGACCCGCGCCGCATCGGGGCTGAAGGACTTTGATTTGCTGTTGAATGAGGTCGCCCAACGGCGCCGTCGGAGTTGTTGGATACCATGGACGCCGGCTTACCAGCTTCGGCATCCTACGCCTTACGCGTGAACGCGCGACCGGGAACACGATCTATGTTGATGTAGGCGTAAAGATTATGTCGTAGTGGCAAGCCAACAAGGTGCGCCAGAGAGCGCCACGCTGTTTTTTCGTCGCTTGGCTGGGTGTGCTTTATCAGAGAGGGTAAAAAATGAAAACAGGCAAATTGATATGCGCTGCTTTACTACAGGTGTGGATGGCTGGCACGGCATTGGCGGCAGATAGCAAA
>JADKIP010000011.1:230000-273064 GCA_016721185.1 Candidatus Dechloromonas phosphorivorans | reverse complement strand
TCGAGGCGGATGTCGCCATTACTTACCTCAACGAAAAAGTCGAAGGTTTTGTCGAACCGGTCACCCAGGCCATGGAGGCGCTGGATTTTCATGCCGCCCGATGTCAGCCAGCCGGGCGAGCTTTGAGGCAGTGTTTGAGGAGGCACGCAAAATGGGGCAAGCTTGATATTCTGAAAACATCATCGCCTTTGTCCCTAAGCGAAGATTTTTAGGTGGCTTGTTTCAACTGCTCGGCCGCAGGTTCGCCCAGGCGATTGATATCTCAGTCATTCTTTATTCGTAATAGCTGTTGGCGGCGCTGTACTGATGACTGATGGCGGTTTGATGGTGGGATGAGTTACTACGTGCCAATGCTTTTTCACCCAATTGTTAACGTGATGGGGCCGGGCTGGCGCAGCGCCGGAGTCCGCTCTGTCGCCATCTCGCCGGCGAACTCGGGCCGCAGGGCATCCGGGTACGCTATTTGCGCTGCCCAAGACCTGCGCGGTACTGGGGCTGGTGACTTTCTGAGTTGTTGTTGAATGAGGCCGCCCAACGGGCGCCGCTCAGGAGCTGGCTGATATCATGACGGCTTTACCTGCGCTCGCCACGCCTTATGCCTGACGCCTGACCGGGGAAACACGATCTATGTTGATGGCGGCAATATCATATAGTAACGATACAGCCAAATAAGCGTGCTGAGAGTTTACGGCTTGTTTTTCAGCGTCATATCTGGGTGTCTTTATCAGGAGGGTAAAAATGAAAATGACAGGAATTGATTTGCGCTACGTTTACTGGCCTAGTGGATGGCTGGCACAGCATTGGCGGCAGATAGCAAAGTAGCGCAAGGGCTGAAATCAGAAAGTCATCCTAGCCGATTCTGAATCAGTTGAAGCGCATCCGGCTTACCCATGAGGAAGGTGGTCGACGCCTCCTGGCTAGCGCCAGCTCCAGCAACTCGTGGTATGGAAGATCTTTTGCCGGCGGTGGTTCGGGGCTACGGCATGGTTTTCTGGTTGAAGCCACGCAGCAGGAAACCTCTGGGTGAAAATGGTCGAGGTTCAGGGCGGGTCTGGGCCTCTGGGTGAAGAGAAATTCAAAGCCGTTTTTGTTTTTGTGACAAAGAGGAACTGAAATGCATTTGTTAATTCTGGCCAGAGGCACTTATGCAACAATTGCAGCAGCCATCGACGGTAATAAAGGGGGTCTATTCATGGCGCAGTTCTGTCTCGCTGCGTAGATGGGCTTATCAGATCCAATGACTATGATTGGTACCGATGCCACCTATCAAGGGGACGTAAGTACTACAAAAATGATGAACTGAATCTGAACTGATTGGCCAGGCGCTGCGGAAAAGGAGTGAGTTGCTTGTATTTGACTTCAGCACAACCAGCGCGCCACTCAGAAATCTCAGGCGGCAATACGTCGCGTCATGGCACTGAAACATAACGTTTAATTTGACTGGCAGGTAGCGGGCGCGGGTTCCCGCTTTAACTAATTTCTCGCATAACATTCGCAAGCCTCCAGCTCTTCCAGCTTGGCGGGGTCGACTACGGTAATTTGACCACGGCTACGCGTGATTAATCCGGCTATTTTGTAACAGGCCGGCAATTTTTAACATGCTCTCGCGGCGGACGCCCAGCCAATTTCCCCGGATCATCTCTCGCGTTATCACAATCTCTGCTGCTGTTCAACCTGTTCCAAGCTTCACCAGCAACGATCGATACAACTGTTACGCTGAAGGGAGTGATGTTGACGGCAGATAGCCGCTTGCGACGCCCGACAAATCAACGCCTGAATAAAGTAGCGATATATTGCATACGCCCCAACGGTAAATCGCGCTTCATCACTTTGCGACTGAGTCGATAGGCTTACCCGCGCTTTGCACCTCGGTAATGCCCCGGCTGCTCTCGCCGCCCATGAAAATCGAGATGCCGACCAACTTTCGTTGCCAACCAATGCCGTTTCGCTTTGAAGAGCCGTCTTCTAGTGTGTAAACAGTGAGACAATGCCGGAGATGGGAAAGTGCAAAAATAATATGGTCACCAGACTCCGACATTGTCCATTGCAGCGGCAGGTCCACTAAATGAAGATCGGGCAGGGGCGCATAATCCGGCGCGGGAAGTCTTGAGAGAATATGGTTTTGCTTGCAACCTGGAGACTCCACAGTTCCATTATATTTTTCGATATATCGAGTTTCTTCGGGAGTGTATTCAGTCTTAGCCAATGGAAATAACGAAAGTTAATGCCGGCGCACAAACCAGGCTATGAAAGCATATCCCAGCATTAGTGGTTGAGCGTCCCTTTGAAGATGCCAGAGTGGTTGCGCCGTGATCGGCCATAAAGGTCGTCCCTGAAAGGGATTCAACCATTATTAATTTGATGTTTTTATAGAAGCCGCTTCCACCCTAATAAATGTATGGGAAATGAAAATGCTATCTGTGAAATCGGAGAAATTGAGAGAACTCGATGTTTACCGGATGGCGTTTTCCGGAACCCGGCTCGATCAAATGATTGACCGTCACCCTTGGCGGCGTTGGTGCCGATAAAATCGGTAAGGAAGTCTGCTTCCTGATCAATCGCGCTGCCCTCGAAACCACACTTGGCAACGTCCTCGATTACCCCAAGGAAAACACCTGATGCGCAAGTTTTTGCGGCCGCTGTTGCGCGGCCTCGGCCTGCCTGTTGTTTCGCATCGATGTTCAGTTGCGCCAGGCGGATTTTCGCACCCCGCGCCTACTGATTGTCGCCAATCACGAATCCTTCGATGGCCTGTTGATCGGCCTCTTCCTGCCGATTGATCCGGTATTCGTCGTCCATACCGGCATCGCCATTAACTTGGTTCCGCCCGTTGCTCACAGGTCGACTATCTGGCGGCTGATCCGACCAGCCCGATGGCGATGAAAAAGGTCATTCGCCTGATCGAATCCGGGCGCCCGGTGGTGATCTTCCTAGAAGGGCGGATTACGCCGACCGGCAGCCTGATGAAGGTCTGCCGACGGCCCGGCTTTGTTGCCGCCAAGACCGGGCAACGGTGATCCCGGTACGCCTGGACGGGCCGTCGCGCAGTTATTTCGCGGTCTGTCCGGCAAATACCCAGGAATTTTTCCCGAAAATCCGGCCGACCGTCTTGCCCGAGCGGCATTTCCTAATGCCCAGGCGCCACCGCCAAACTGCGCCGCCGTAAGTCCGGCGAGGCGATGCGCCGCCTGATGCAGGAAATGATTTTCGCCTCGCGCCCGGCGCAGACCTTTGTACTCGGCGCTGTGCGATGCGAGCGAGATTTTCGGCCGTCGTCGGCGCTGCTGGAAGACGTCGGCAGATCGAGTATTCCTACACGACCTGCTGAAAATGGCGCGACTCTCGGTCGCCAGATCGAACGGCTCTCGCAGCCGGGCGAACGGGTCGGTTTGCTGCTGCCCAATCTGGCCCCGACGCTGGGCCTGATTTTCGGCATGAGCGCCCGCCACCGGGTGCCGGCCATGCTCAACTATTCGGCTGGCACCGACGCCATGCAGGCCGCCTGCGATGCCGCTGAAATCCGCACCGTGGTCACCTCGCGCGCCTTCGTTGAGCAGGCCAAACTGACCGACAAGTTGGCCGGCCTGCAGGGTGTGCAACTGCATTATCTGGAAGATATCCGCGAACAGATCGGCCTCGGCGACCAGTTGTGGCTGATGCTCTGGGCCATTCACTTCCCACGCGCCTTCGAGCTGCCGACCTCGCCGGAAGAAGCCGCCGTGGAGCTCTTTACCCCCGGCTCCGAAGGCAAGCCGAAGGAGTCGTGCTGCCGCACCGGGCCATCCTCGCCAATATCGCGCAGATCCGCTCGGTGATCGATTTCCGGTGGACGACAAAGTGCTCAATGCGCTGCCCATCTTCCATTCCTTCGGCCTCACCGCCGGCGCCCTGCTGCCGGTGCTGACCGGCGCCAGCCTGTTCCTTTACCCGTCGCCGCTGCACTATCGGGTTATTCCGGAAATTGCCTATCCCCGCAACTGCACCGTGCTCTTCGGTACCTCGACCTTCCTCGCCAACTACGCCAAGTTCGCCAACCCGTACGACTTCTACCGCCTGCGCTATGTCGTCGCTGGCGCCGAAAAATTGTCCGAATCCGTGCGCAACCAGTGGTTCGAGAAATTCGGCGTGCGGATCTTTGAGGGCTACGGCGCGACCGAAAACGGCGCCGGTGCTTGCGGTCAACACCCCAATGGCCTACAAAACCGGCACCGTTGAGCAACCTGCTGCCGGGCATCGAATATCGTCTGTTGCCGGTGCCCGGAATCGAAGGCGGCATCCTGTATGTGCGTGGCCCGAATGTGATGGCTGGCTACCTGAAGGCCGACCAGCCCGGCGTGCCGCAGCCGCCGGCTTCCGAGTCTTGGGCGAGGGCTGGTACGAGACGGGCGATGTCGTGCAACTGGATGACGGAGGCTTCGCCAAGATCGTTGGTCGGGTCAAACGTTTTGCCAAGATTGCTGGCGAAATGGTCAGCCCCGAAGTGGTCGAAAAAGTGGCAACCGCCGCTTCGCCGGCTTTGATGCACGCCGCTTCCAGCCAGCCCGTGATGCGAGCAAGGGCGAGGCGCTGGTGCTATTCACCACCGATGCCGCGCTGAGCCGCGAACTGCTTGCCGCCAAGGCGCGCGAACTCGGCGTGCCGGAACTGGCTGTGCCGCGCAAGATTCACCGAGTGGATTCCTGCCTTTGCTGGGTACCGGCAAGATTGACTACGCGACGCTGAAGCGTCTGGCAGAAGGAATTTAACGATGAGTGGTCAATTCGACTCCTGAGAACCCGCCGCTTTGCGCCGCTTTTCGGCACGCAGTTTCTCGGCGCCTTCAACGACAATCTCTACAAGAATGCGCTGATCGTGCCGCTGACTTTCAGTCGGCGCAGTGGACGACACTGGCGCCAGAATTGCTGGCTAATCTGGCGGCCGGGCATCTTTATCCTGCTGTTTTTCCTGTTTTCTGCCACGGCCGGGCAGTTGGCTGACAAGTGACAAGGCGCTGATCGCCCGCCTGACCAAGTTGCTGGAAGTGGCCATCATGGTGGTCGCGGCGGCCGGCTTCGCTGCACAGCCTGCCCGTGCTGATGACGGCGCTTTTCTGCTCGGCTTGCAGGCCACGCTGTTCGGGCTGGTCAAATTCGCCATCTTGCCGCAGCATTTGCACCCGGATGAACTGGTCGGCGGCAATGCGCTGATCGAGGCTGGTACGTTTGTCGCCATTCTGGTCGGCACGCTGGCCGGTGGTCTGCCTGCCGGCGCGGTGGCGCAGCTGATGTGGGATTGCCGTCGGCGGGCTGCTGGTCGCGGTGCTGTTACCTGACCAGCCGTGATATTCCGCCGGCGCCAGCGCCCGATCCTGGGCTGAAGATCAACCAATCCCATTACCGAAACCTGGAACAACATCACCCTCGCCCGCAGCAATCGGACGGTGTTTTTGTCCATTCTCGGTATTTCGTGGTTCTGGCTGTAATGGCGCGCTCTTTCTCGCCCAGTTCCCGGCCTATACCAAGAATGTGCTGGGTGCGGCGAGGCGACGGTGACGCTGCTGCCCGCTATTTTCACGGTGGGTATCGGCCTCGGTCTGCTGCTCTGCGAGCGGATGTCGGGCAGCGATGTCGAAATCGGCCTGGTGCCTTTGCCCGATTGGCCTGACGCTGTTCGGTATTGATCTCTATTTCGCCTCGCCGGTCGGGCTGGTCGGTAACGGCACGCACGAGTTGCTTGGCGTTGCTCAGCATTCCGGCGATCTGGCGAGTGCTTTCGACCTGATGATGCTCGGTGTTTTCGGCGGCTTCTTCATCGTGCCGCTTACGCGCTGGTGCAGATTCGCAGCGCCCGGAGCAGCGCGCCCGGATCATTGCTGCCAACAATATTCTCAATGCGCTGTTCATGGTGGTGGGTGCGTTGGGGCGGCCGCTGCACTCGGCGCCGGGCTGTTCCGGCCCTGTTCGGTCTGGCTGCGTTGCTGAATGCGCTGGTCGCTATCTATATCTACGGGCTGGTGCCGGAGTTTTTGCTGCGCTTCATGGCCTGGATGCTGGTCAAGGCGGTCTATCGGCTGCGCACCGGAAGGTATCGAACATATTCCCACCGAAGGCCCGGCGCTGCTGGCGGCCAATCGCGCCGGTTTTGCTGACGCGGTGGTGATCATGGGCGCCTCGCCGCGGCCGATCCGCTTCGCCATGGATTACCGGATTTTCCGGATTCCCGTCCTCAGCTCATCTTTCCGCCACTGTGGCGCGATTCCGATTGCCTCGGCCAAGGAAGACCCGGTGATGATGGAAAAGGCTTCGCCGAGGTGGCGACCGCGTTGCAAAACGGCGAACTGGTCGGTATCTTCCCGGAAGGCGGTATTACGCGTGATGGCGAGGTGCAGGTTTTCCGCGCCGGTATCAGCCGGATTCTGGCAGCCAACCTGGTGCCGGTCAAGCCGCTGGCATCGTCCGGGCCGTAGGGTAGCTTTTCCCGGGTCGATGGCTATGCTACGAAACCCTGTTCCGGCGGGGTCCGTTTTCGTCGATTGTAGCGGGGGCTGCCGTTGGCGGCGGATGTGACGCCGGCGCAACTGCGCGAACAGGTGCGTGTTTGCGGGGCGCGCCGTGATCGAAGGTTTTCGGGCGAGATTGAGCGCGATGGTTTTGGCCGCTTCTTCCGGTCGACCGCAGCATTACGCTGAACTCCCCAGCGCTGCGCGATCGCCACGCAGAAGCGCCGCCAGCCCGCTAAAATCCCACCCCGTTTTCCCTATTTTCATTCCACCATGACGACAGCTGCCCATATTCCCGCCGATCAACTCGCCGCCACAGCCAATGCCGATACCCAGCGCCCGGCCGCCCGGATGGGTCCAGGATGTGTTTGCCGGGGTTTTCGCCAGGCTGTTCTGGCCGATGCGGCGCAAGGCGAGGCGGTGCTCGCCGAGGTCACCGCCCGCTGTTTCAACTGGTGCCAGGCTGGGGGCGATGAGCCGTCTTGTGCGCTGCGTCTGGCGCTGCTGATCAGTGGCCTCGACCAATGGGGTCTGGCTTATACCCAGGCTTTCAAACTCAACGCCATTCCTGAGTTGTCCGCCCTGATCGGCGCTCTGCGCAACCGGCTGGATGCCCGCGGCGAGGCGCGCTTCCAGCAGTATTTCCGGCAGATCGACGAAGTCGAATCGGATGCCATCGACTTCAGGCGGAGCTGCGCCGCAGCATCCACCTCGCTTTGTGGCATGCCATGGCGGCCTGCGAAACCGCTGAGCAGGTCAAGAACATCGTGCAACCGCTGGGTAGCATGATGGTGGTGCTGACCCAACAAATGCCGGAACTCGGTTGGCGCTTGCTGGCCGATGCGCTGGCCAATATCCAGATCTGCCTTGCTATCCGACACGGCCCCGCGATGCTGCAGGCGCAGGAGGGGACGCAGCAACTCTTCGCTTCACTGCGCCATGCCCCTGGCGCAAGACTGTTATCAGAACATCCTCGCCCATTCCGGGCAGGTGGTGATCGCCTGGCAACAGGCTTCCTGATCAAGTGCCAGCTTGGAGATGCCTGGGTGCTTGCAGTCTTCCGTCGCGCTTGCTGGCTCGGTGGCAGCCCCGTATTGCCAAGCGTAAAATCGCCGCATGAACTGGCCCGCCCTCAAAGAAAAACTCGATCTCTGCGAAAGGCTGATGCGCCTTGATAAGCCGATCGGCATTCTGCTGCTGCTCTGGCTGACCTTATGGGCCTTGGCTGTCGTCAAACGGCAAGCCGGACTGGACCGTGCTCTGGGTTTTCATCCTCGGTACCGTGCTGATGCGTTCGGCCGGTTGTGTCATCAATGACTACGCCGATCGTGATTTTGACTGCCATGTCGAACGGACCAAAGAGCGCCCGCTGACGGCCGGCAAAGTGACCACGAAGGAAGCGCTCGCTCTCTTCGCTGGCCTTTCGCTGGCCGCTTTGTGCCTGGTGCTTATGCTCGGCAATACCTTGGTGATCTGGCTCTCGGTGCCGGCTATTTTCCTCGCGGCGAGCTATCCATTCACCCAACGTTTTCTCGCTATTCCGCAGGCTTACCTGGGGCGTCGCCTTTGGCTTCGGCATTCCGATGGCTTGCGCCGCGCATCTGCACAGCGTGCCACTTGAAGCTTGGTTGCTGCTGCTGGCCAACGTCTTCTGGGCGGTGGCCTACGATACCGAATATGCCATGGTCGACCGCGAAGATGACCTGAAAATCGGTATCAAGACTTCAGCCATTACCTTCGGGCGTTTCAATGTGCTGGAGGTGATGCTTTGCTACGCGGCGACGCTCGGCATCCTCGGCTGGGTCGGCTACCGCCTGCAGCTGGGCTGGGCGTTTTACATCAGCCTGATCGTCGCGGCGGAAATCATGGGCATGCACTTTGTCTGGATTCGGCAGCGTGAGCGGATGGCCTGCTTAAGGCGTTTTGCACAATAATTATGTCGGGTTGGCGATTTTGTCGGGATCGTGCTCGACTATGGTCTTGCCGGGATGCTGGCCGGGTGAAATCGATGGGTCTTGATGGCTGCGTTGCCATGGGAGACACAGGTGCAGGCCGATCATTAAACACCGGAGATCCTAGTCCGGTGGCCATCGATAAGCAAAAGTGAATTCATCAAGGTTGGCCTCCAGTGATGTTGAAATGAAGTCCAGATTGCCCGCTGCCTCACCCGCTTTACGATGGCAATCGCGTGCTGTTGCTCGAGCGTGGCTACGTTATCGAAAACATCCGTCAATCCGAAATGCTTGATTGAGCGGGGCTTGTACCGCAACCTGCGCGAGCGCGCGACGCCCTCGGAGCAGCCTGTCGCCAGTGGCGTGCCGCCTTCTCGCGAGACGATCACCACCATTGATGCCTCTAAAATCCGGGTCGGCAGTGCTTTGCAGATGCAGAGCTCCGCGGATGCGCCGCGCCTGGTTGTCAAGTTGATCGGATATCTCAAAATCGCGGCTTGATTGTTACGCTGCCGGAAGCGACGGGAACTGGTCATGCGTCAAGGAGGGGCAGTCTTTCATCATCCGTTTCTTTTCCGGCCAGAACGCTTATGCCTTCACCAGCGTCGTTGCCAGACAGACCAGCGTCCCGTTTCCGCATGCACCTGTCTTACCCGCGCGAGGTGCGTGGCCTGGAAATTCGTAAGGATTCACGGATTGACGTTGAGTTGATTACGGCTGTTTTGATGGGCGCGGAAGGCGAACGGCGTTGAGGTGCAGGAAGAATCGTTAATTTGAGCACGGGGGCGCGCCACTGCGGGGCAAAAACGCAGCTTGGCGCCAAGGGCGATATGATTAATGTCAAATTCAAGATTTTGGTGCATGACGATGCAGTCATACATCGTTTTTGACAGCATTATTTGTATGATCGACCGAGGATCAGACCGATCCGGCCATGCCGATGTTCACGGCATCAAGTTTGTTGATGCCGAGCAAGGCATGTCGTTGGCGCTCGCTGCCTTTGTTTATCAGAAGATAGTGGGCGAAATACACTGATGACCGCCAGCTCGATAGCGTCTTTAACTTGACCCCATGAAATACCATGATCTACGCGACTTCATGTCGCAACTTGAAAAGACCGGCGAACTGAAGCGTGTGAGCGTCGAGGTCGATACGCACCTCGAAATGACCGAAATCTGTGACCGCGTGCTGCGCGCCGAAGGCCCGGCCATCTTGTTCGAGAAGCCCAAAACCGGCCAGACTCGTCACACCATTCCCGTGCTCGCCAACCTGTTCGGCACGCCGAAACGGGTGGCGCTCGGGATGGGTGAAGAATCGGTGCAGGCGTTGCGTGAAGTCGGCAAATTGCTCGCTTACCTGAAGGAGCCGGAGCCGCCAAAAGGCTTAAAGGACGCCTGGGACAAGCTGCCGATTTTGAAGCAAGTGCTCAACATGGCGCCGAAAACGGTGTCGAGCGCGCCCTGTCAGGACATCGTCTGGGAAGGCAAGGATGTCGATCTGTCGCGCCTGCCGATCCAGCATTGCTGGCCGGGCGACGTCGCGCCGCTGATTACCTGGGGCCTGGTCGTCACCAAGGGGCCGCACAAGAACCGGCAGAATCTCGGCATCTACCGCCAGCAGGTGTTGGGGCCGAACAAGGTGATCATGCGCTGGCTGGCTCATCGCGGTGGGGCGCTGGATTTTCGCGATCACCAGCTGGCCAATCCCGGCCAGCCTTTCCCGGTGGCGGTCGTGCTCGGCTGCGATCCGGCGACCATTCTTGGCGCCGTGACGCCGGTGCCCGATTCGCTGTCCGAATACCAGTTCGCCGGCCTGCTGCGTGGTGGCAAGACCGAGTTGATCAAATGCATCGGCTCGGCTTTGCAAGTGCCGGCTTCGGCTGAAATCGTGCTGGAAGGGGTCATTCATCCCGATGAAATGGCGTTGGAAGGCCCGTATGGCGACCACACCGGCTACTACAACGAGCAGGCAAAATTCCCGGTTTTCACGGTCGACCGCATCACGATGCGTAAAAATCCGATTTACCACAGTACCTACACCGGCAAGCCGCCGGATGAGCCGGCGATTCTCGGCGTCGCGCTGAACGAGGTCTTCGTACCGTTGCTGCAGAAGCAGTATCCGGAAATCGTTGATTTCTACCTGCCGCCGGAAGGCTGTTCGTACCGGATGGCCATCGTCAGCATCAAGAAACAGTACCCCGGCCACGCCAAGCGGATCATGTTCGGCATCTGGAGCTTCCTGCGCCAGTTCATGTACACCAAGACCATCATCGTGGTCGACGACGACATCGACATCCGCGACTGGAAGGAAGTGATCTGGGCGATGACGACGCGGATGGACGCGACGCGCGACACGACGCTGGTCGATAACACGCCGATCGATTACCTCGATTTCGCCAGCCCGGTCGCGGGCCTCGGTTCCAAGATGGGGCTGGATGCGACCAACAAGTGGCCGGGTGAAACCAGCCGCGAGTGGGGCACGCCGATTGCGATGGATGATGGTGTCAAGAAACGTGTTGATGCCATGTGGCAGGAACTAGGCCTTTAGGACGGCTTGACCGTTTCCTCGGCGCCTTGAGAGAATCCGCCCTCCTGTTGGAATCGAAATACGGAACACGGTGCGAATCCGTGGCGGGCCCGCCGCTGTAACCGGGGACGAAGACTGCATGGTCGCCAGACCAGCCACTTGTGAGGTTTACCTCGCAGGGAAGGCGCAGCGCTTCGGCTGATCCGGAAGCCAGAAGACGATTCGATTCCTGACTGGAGCCAAGGCAAGGGCTCCGGCTGAGCGCATGCGAGAAGCGTGCTGTCAGCCGGGGCCCTTTTTGTTTTTTGTCTTCCCGAGGAGTGGAAAATGTCCCAAATCGTTAGCCCAAGCAATCAAACCCAGCCCGCAACCGCAGCGCAAGTGCAGCCTGTTGCCCCGACCATTGCCATACGCAAGAGCTGTAATCCGGACGGCATTGGCCTCTCGCACTACGTGCTGATGGACCGGAAAGCGGCCAAATGAACGCAGTCTTTGCCGAGCGTGCTGCCAGCGGCACGCTTTTCCGGCCGGTCGATATCGGTCACCCGGTCTATGCCGCGGTGACCGATCCGCAAACCGCCTTCTGGGCGCTGGTCGATAAAACCCGCGTCCATGAAGCCAACCGTGACCCGGCCTTGCTCGCCGCCTACGGCGCCAAGGCGGGGCAGTTCGAGCAGGAACTGCACGCCTTGCGTTTCGGCCTGAAGCCTTCCGGCGTCTATCTCAACCCGACCGAACGCTGCAATCTCAACTGCACCTATTGCTATCTGCCCGACACCCAGCGCAGCGGCGGCAGCCACATGCCGGTCGAAACCTTGCTCGCCTCGCTTGGCAAGCTGCGCGACTACTTCCGTTCGGTGATGCCGGCCGATCGCAAGCCGCGCGCCATTTTCCACGGCGCTGAGCCCTTGATGAATGCACCGGCCGTCTTCGAAGCCATCGACGCCTTCGCCGACGATTTCGTCTTCGGCCTGCAGACCAACGGCACGCTGCTCGATGATAAGGCGCTCGATTTCCTGACCTCGCGCAATGTCAGTATCGGCCTCTCGCTCGATGGCCCGGTGGCCGGTATTACCGATGCCACCCGGCGTACCTGGGGCGGCAAGAGCGTGCACGACAAGGTGCTGCGCTCGATGGAAAAGCTGCGCGGCTACGGCTCGTGGAGCGTCATCACGACGTGCACAACCGAGAACCTGCCCTATCTGACACGCATGGTCGAACTCTTCCACGCCCATGAGGTGCCGACCTGCATGCTCAACACCGTGCGTTGCACCTTGTCCGGGGCGCGTGGCGTCAAGCCGGCCGATGGCGATATGGCGACCGCTTTATTCACCGCCCTCGACCGGACCTACGAGCTTTATCAGGAAACCGGGCGCAAGCTGATGGTGGCCAATTTCGCCAATATCCTGATCGGTATTTTGGCGCCGACGGCGCCGTGCTGATGTGCGACATCTCGCCCTGCGGCGGCGGTCGCGCCTTCTTCGCGCTGGCCGCCGATGGCAGCCTCTACCCGTGCAGCGAGTTCATCGGCCTGCCGCGCTTCAATGGTGGCAGTCTGCTCACCGGCGGGGTCGAGGCGGCGCTGGATTCAGCCGCTTTCCGCGAGGTGACGACGCGCGATGTCGACCAGTTCAGCCCGTGCAGCGACTGCGCGATTCGTCATTTCTGCGGCTCACCGTGCCCGGCCGAAGCCTTCGAGATGAACGGCGGCATGGACAAGATCGGCGCCTTCTGCGATTTCTACAAGGAACAGGTCAATTACGCCCTGCGCCTGATCGCCGACGGCAAGGCCGACGACTATCTGTGGGATGGCTGGGACGAGGGAACAGACACCGTTTTCGCAATGAGTTGAGCCAAGCGGGGAGGGCGCTTTAACATGGCGCACTCCCCGTTTTTCTCTGGTGCCGCTGTTGATGACTTCTCCGCTTGCTATTCGCCCGACCGATCTGGCCTCGCCGCAGCACGCACTGGCCTTCATCGACTTGCTCGAACACTACGCCCGTGACCCAATGGGCGGTGGCGAAGGGCTTTCCACTTACGCCAAGGCCCACTTGGTCGAACAGTTGAAAACCCTGCCGACATTCCACGGTGCACTGGCTTTTTTGGGCGAAAAGCCGGTTGGCCTGATCAACTGCTTTGCCGGCTTCTCCACTTTTGCCGCCAAACCGCTGCTCAATATTCACGATGTGGTCGTTCATGCCGATGTGCGCGGTCAAGGTATCGCCCAGGCGCTGTTACAGTGGGCAGAAAATCGGGCCGGACAACTCGGCTGCTGCAAACTGACGCTGGAAATCCTCTCGAACAATATCCCGGCCATGCGGTCATATCAGCGCGCCGGGTTTGAACCCTACGTTCTCGACCCGGCCGCGGGTCATGCTTTGCTGATGCAGAAATACCTTCAGGAGATTTAATTCATGCAAGAACCCGTTCCGGTCACCGAAGTGAATGGCGTACGCGTCTCACTGATCCATTTGACGCACTTCATCTACGGCCTGCACGCCATCGCCATTTTCGTCGGCATTACCTCGGCGGCGACCGTTGCCGGCGGTTTTGTCTTTGGCTTGCCCTCGCTTTGTGCCGTTCTGCTCAATTACCTGAAGCGTGGCGATGTCAATGGCACCTGGCTGGAAAGTCACTTCCGCTGGCAGATCCGCACCTTCTGGTTCACGCTGCTCTGGCTGGTGGTTTATGGCGCGCTGATCATTACCATCATCGGCATCCCCATCGCCTGGATACTGATTGCGCTACTCGGTTTGTGGGTCGGCTACCGCGTTATTCGCGGCTGGGTCGCGTTGTTTGGCGAGCGGCCGCTGAGTATTTAGGGCGCTGTTTGGTTCGTTTGGTCATTCCGGCGCGATCAGCGCCGGATCATGCGTAGCGAGATACCGTAGGTGTGGCGCAATTGCGCTTCACTGTATCGATGTTCGCTGCCCACCGGGCAAGCGCTGCGGGCGAGGCAGGTGAATTGACAGGCCGAGCCGTCCTGTTGGCGGTAGGCGATGCATTTATCCAGCGCAAAACCCCGATTGCAAGGCTGCGGGCCGGGCAGGCTGAAATGCAGGGCTGTTCAGCGCAGCTCGAACACGGATGCCTGCGGTCCACCGGCAAAAAAGGCAAAAAATCAGTGTCTGCCAGAACGACGGCGCGGTAGGCAAACCAGCTACCCCATTCGTCGTCAATGCCGACCATGAAAGGCGACGGGTGATGCCAGCCGGCCAACTTGCCCAGTTGTTGCAGGCCGACCGGGCTGTCGCCGGGATAAACGATGCGGTATTTTTGGTCGGCAAAATGGTCGGCAAAAATCTGCGCCACGGTCTGGACAACGTAATCGTCGATCGGATTCTCGCCCGCCATGCCGGCAGCCTGAACACACGCCCAAAGGCGTTTGCCGCCGTGCCCGAGCAGGATCAGCTGGCGGAAGTTTTCGGTGTCGCCCAGCGTTGATCTGACGGCTTCTGGCAGTGCATCAATGGCGAAAACGTGCTGTCGATTCAGGCCGGCCTGATTAAATATTGCCGCCGGGAATACGCGGGATTCACTCATTTTCCAGCGCCGGCATTTTCTCGCCAACGCGGCGTTGGGCGACCCAGACGAGCAGGGCATCAATCGCCGCGCTGCCAGCTTGCGACTTGTGGTGGTTGATCAGGAAAGTGACGGCATAGCGCCGCCCCTGAGCATCCAGCGCGTAGCCGGCGGCCGTCTTCACGCCATCCAGCGTGCCGGTTTTGATATGGGCGCGGCCGGTCGCCTCCGAGCCGTTCAGGCGCTTTTTCATCGTGCCGTCGATGCCGACAATCGGCAGGCTGGCGATGAATTCCGGCATCACCGGATTTTTCCAGGCGTCGAGCAACAGCTGGTTCAGGCTATCGGCGCTGATCCGTTCGCGGCGCGACAGGCCGGAACCATTTTCCAGTTCCAGTTCGGCAAAGCGCAGGTTGCGGCCGTTCAGCCAGTCGGTGATGCGTTGCCTTGCCCGTTCGGCCGTGGCCGGGGCACTATCGTTACCGAGCGTCAGGAAAACCTGCCGGGCCATCACGTTGTTGCTGTATTTGTTGATGTCACGCACCGCATCGGCCAAGGGGGCGGATTCGTGCTGGGCGATCAGCAGGCTGCCGACGGCAACATTACCGTTGCGCACCTGGCCGGCCAGCGTGCCGCCAAGTTCTTTCCACAGCGCCCGGATCAGGCCCTGCGTCTGGCCGTCAGCCGGCAGCGGCGAGAGATTCAAGCTTTTTTCGCCGCATAGCGCGCTGTAAGTGCCGGTGAACTCCAGCCGGTTGTCGCCGTTGTCCGGGATCAGCCGAATGTTGATCAGGTCTTTCCAGTTGCTACCGCAAGCACCGTCGCCGCTGCGCAACTGGTTATCGACGCGCAGCCCTTCGCTCGGCGTTTCCATCAGCAGGCGCGGCTTGCCGTTGTCTGGCTGCACCGTGAAGCGCAGGGCGCGGAAGTTGATGAGCAGCCCATCCGGGCCGACGTTGTAAGGCCGCATCGGCTTGTCGTCGAAAGCGCCGGGGTCGATGCTTGGGACATTGAAAACGGTGCGGTCGAGGACGATGTCGCCGGCAATGTGCTGGATGCCGCGAACCCGCAACTGGCGTAGCAGCGACCACAGATGTTCGATGGCAAAGCGCGGATCGCCACTGCCCTTGATATACAAATTTCCGCTTAAATTGCCGTTGACCCTAGGGCCAGCCGTTGTTTCCGTGGTCGCAGCATTCTCGATCCATGCCCCGGTTTTCCAGGTAAAGGCCGGGCCGAGCAGATCGAGCGCCGCATAAGTGGTGACCAGCTTCATCACCGAGGCCGGGTTCATCGACTGCGCAGCGTTATGGGCGACCAGCGGCGTGGCGGCATCGACCGGCTGCACGACAACGCTGACATTGGCGGCAGGAATCTGCGCCGTTTTCAGTGCCTTCAGGACATTCGGCGGCAGGCCGTCAGCCAGGGCGCCGAGTGACAGCAGCGCGCCGAAAAGCAGGGCGCAAAGGCTTTTTTCTAGCGGCGTCGACGGGAGCGGGGTGATTTTCATGGCAAAAAAATGGGGAGCTCGGAAGCTCCCCATTTTACGGGTCGGCGCTGGCTGGGCTGCCGACTAATTGATGGGCGTTGCGCCCCTTCTTCGGGGGCGACATGGCACCAAAAAACGCTTGTTGCTACCTCACTTGCGGTAAAGCTCGAAGCCGGCGATCAGCGTATCAAGCTGGCGTGAAGTGACTAGCAACTCTGCCGCCGCCTGTTTCGCCGAGTTGGCCGATGCCGAATTGCGCTCGATCAGGTCGGTGATCTGCTGCATGCTGTTGGCCACTTCTTCACTGGCAACGCCCTGTTGCCGTGCGGCATCCGAAATCTGGTCGGACATGGTCGAGACCTGCGCCGAGGAACGCATGATGCCTTCCAGGCCGCTCACGCTATCGCGCAGTTTGCTGATGCCGGTTTCCACTTCTTTCGAGGCGAGATCCATACCGGCCACAGCGCGGGCGGTCACGGCCTGAATTTCGCTGACCGTGATGTTGATGTCCGCCGTCGAACTGGTGGTCCGCTCGGCCAGCTTGCGAACTTCGTCGGCCACCACGGCGAAGCCGCGGCCCTGTTCGCCTGCCCGCGCCGCTTCAATAGCAGCGTTCAAGGCCAGCAGGTTGGTCTGGCTGGCAATTTCGGCAATAACCCGAGTGATGTCGCCAATCTTGACGATCGACTGGTTCAACTGGTCGATGGTGCTGTTTGACGATTGCACCGCATCAACGACGCGCGTCGTCGCCGCCATGCTCTCGTTGATATCGATATTGCTGCGGCTCACTTGCGCCTGTGAGTCACGCGCGGCCGCGGCAGTTTCCTGCACATTGCTCGCCACTTCCTGCACCGATTGGCTGAATTCCTCGGTCGCGGCTGCAACACCTTCGACGCTGGACTGCTGCAGCTCGGATTGCTCGGCGACCAGGTTCATCTGCGATTCGAGCAGTTTGCAGCGCACGTCAATCGCGCGGGATGCCGTGCCGATTTCGTCCAGCATGGCTTTCACGGTGCCCTGCATGGTTGCCAGATTGCAGAGCAACAGCCCGGTTTCATCACGCCCGGTAATATCGATATCGTCAGTCAGTTTGCCTTCCGAAATCCGCTCGAAGTAACTAATCGACTTGCGGATCGGGCCCACAATCGCCCGGACCAGCAGGGCGCCGCCGATGATGGCCAGTAATACCGCAAAGACCAAGCTACCAATGGTGATGTTGCGGATGGTTTGATAACGCGCTTCAGCCGCTTGGAAATTGCGCTCAGCGGTATGGGCAAACTCTTCAATCAACGCCTCGCCATCACGGCGCATTTCTACATAAAGCGGGTTGATCTTGAGCAGCAGCAACTCGTTGGCTTCGAGGAATTTGCCTTCCTTGAGCAGATTGCGAGCGATATTGATCCCTTCCTTCGAGAAGCGCTCGCGCGTGTCACCGAATTTGGCAATCAGTTGTTGCTCTTTCTCGGACAGTGTCACTTTCTTCAGGTCTTCGAGTAGCAAGTTGATTGCTTCGCGATTCTTCAGCGTTGCTTCGATATGCACTTCCAGCGGGTGGTCGTGCAGTTTCGAGTTCGGGTTTGACGGGTCGTGCTGCATGCCGAGCATCATCTGCGCACGGTTGTCGGCCAGTAGCACCATCATTCGGTTGGCCGTGTTCGAGGGGGTCAGTTTTTCCTTGTACATCTGATACAACTGATCATTGCTTTCGGCAATGCCGCGAATGCCCATGACGCCGACCAGCACCATCAGTGCCAGAATCACGCTCACTGCTGCCCACAGTTTTGTCCGTATCGAGAGTGAGCGCTTGCCAGTGTTGGTCAAGCTACCTTTTTGACCCGTGTTGGCGTAAGCCATTTCGGCGGCAACCCGTTTTTCCCGGGCGGCCGGGGTGCGTACCGACTGGTAGCCGGTAATCCGGCCATCCTTCTTGAGCGGGACGACAAAGGCTTCGACCCAGTAAAAGTCACCATTTTTGCAGCGATTTTTAACCAGGCCGCGCCACGGCAGGCCGGCTTTCACGGTGGCCCATAAATCGCGGAAAGCCGCTTCCGGCATATCCGGGTGGCGCACCAGGTTATGGCTGCTCCCGATCAGTTCATCGCGGCTGAAGCCGCTGATTTCGACAAAGGCCTCGTTGGCGTAGGTAATCATCCCCTTGAGGTCGGTGCGCGAAACCAGATAGGCATTCGGCGGAAAGGAAACTTCTCGCTGGGTAACAGGTTGATTGTTTTTCATTTAAGTATGATATTTTCGAAATTCAAAGAGTGCTACGACCATAGAAACGACAGTTGGCCCTAGGGCCAACCGGAGTGATATGCCAAAAGCGGATTTTTTAATTTTGGCGATTCTAAAAGCAATTCACCTTGCTGTCTGCAGGGCGATATGTGTTCTCCCGAGTGTCATGGAGGCTGATTTCATTCACCGATGACAAGCTTGCTCAAATCCGCATCACGTTCCAAGCCTTCGGCTGGACGCCTGAGTTATTCGGCAGTCGTAATGCTGGGTTATTTCGTACTCGGCTTGCTCGGTTTTCTCGGTGTGGCCAGCGAGTTTCGCCAAATTGAAGAAGGTATCGAGACGCTGGCCAGAGAGCGCGGTAGCGTGCTTTTTCGGCTGGTCGAGCTGACCCGTGACTGGAACGCTCAGCATGGCGGGGTTTATGTGCGAGTGACCGAAAACACCCAGCCCAATCCTTATCTTGAACATCCAAAACGCGATCTGGAAACGGTGGATGGCATTCGCCTGACTATGATTAATCCCGCCTTCATGACCCGCCAGATTGCCGAAATTGCCGAGGCGGCCGATGGCGTCAAATATCACATCACCAGCCTCAAACCCATTCGCCCCGCCAACGCCGCCGATCCTTGGGAAGCGGCGGCGTTGGCGGGATTTGAAAAAAATACGCAGCTTGACCTTCTCGAGTTGGTGCAAACCGAGGCCGGGCCGGTGCATCGTTACATGGCGCCGCTGATCGTCAAGCCGGCGTGCCTGGCTTGTCATGCCCGCCAGGATTACAAGGTGGGTGATGTTCGCGGCGGCATCAGTGTGACGATGCCGGCAGCCAAACTGCTTTCCGTGCGTAGCGACCAGCGGCAGCGTGCCATGCTGGTTTTCGGTGCATCGACCCTGGCGATCGCGTTGCTGCTGCATCTCGTTGCCTGGCGCTCGCGTCGCTATTTTTTGCAGTTGCGCAAGCTGACGGCCGGGCAGGAGCAGTTGATTGCCGAACGGACACTGGCGCTTTCGGCCGCTAACACGCAGTTGCTTGATGAAGTCGCCGTGCGTAAGCGCAGCGAAACACGAATCAGCGAAAGCGAAGCGCGCTATCGGTCGGTGATCGAAACCAGCCAGGACGCCATTGTTATTGTCGAGGCGCCGGATTTCACCGTTGTTTTCGTCAATGAGCGGGCGCTCAGCATGCTTGCTCTGGCTCAGGAGAGCGTACTCAATCGCCGATTGATCGATTTTATTCATCCGCTTGATCGCGCTATGGTTGCCGATCGCCTCGCCCGGCGAGCTCGTGGCGAATTTGTCTCGGCAGCAAGCCGTTTGCGCTTCAGCCGGCCAGATGGTTCGCACATGCGCGTCGGCGATGTGCATGTGGCGCGGATAGAAAGTGCGGGCGGCAAGCAGCAATGGGTGGTTAGCGCTCAGGATGTGACCGACCTCCTGGAAAATCAGCGGGCGCTGCAGATTGCTGCTGCCGTGATGGAAAGTGCTGCCGAAGGCATTGTGGTGACGGATGGCCAAAATCGCATCATTCAGGTGAATCCGGCATTTACTGCTATTACTGGCTATCGGCCGCAGGAGGTTCTGGGCAAGGATCCGAGCCTGCTCTCCTCCGGGCGTCATGGTCCGGAATTTTTCCGCGAGATGTGGGCGGCGCTGGCGCAGGTCGGGCATTGGGAGGGCGAGCTGTGGAATCGACGGCCGGATGCTACGGTCTACGTCGTTTGGCTGGCAATTTCCACGATACGGGATGAAGCCGTGGAGAGTGGCGGGCGGCACGTCGCGACGTTTATTGACATCACCCAGCGCAAGGAAATGGAAGAGCGCCTACGCCACCAGGCGCAAAGTGATCCGCTGACCGACCTGCCGAACCGTGCGCTGTTTGATGATCGTTTGCAGGTGGTGCTGACCCAGGCGCATCGCTATGGTGATGAGTTTGCCTTGCTCTATGTCGATCTCGATCATTTCAAACCGGTTAACGACAGCATGGGGCACGCCGCCGGTGATGAGCTGCTGATTGAAACGGCGCGTCGTTTGAGTAAGGCGGTCCGCGATTCCGATACCGTTGCAAGGCTGGGCGGTGACGAGTTTGCCGTCATCCTGCCCAAAATAAGCAGCCACGACGAAGTTGAAGAGGTCGCTCGGCGCATTGTTAATATGTTGTCGAGACCGTTTAACCTGAGCGCCGGCGAAGCCCATGTCTCCGCCTCGGTTGGCGTGGCCATCTACCCGGAAAACGGCCAGAGCCTCGCTGAATTGGTGGCCAGTGCGGATGCGGCGCTCTATGCCGCCAAAGAGGGCGGGCGCAATACCTATCGAATGCTGGCGGCGAATAACGCTTCCGGTGACAAATCGCCGGTTTAACCCGCCATCGGGGGTGGTAGTTCCCACAATAACTAAAGAAGATTTCACGTCAGCCCCTTGAAATCACTTCGCCCCGCCCCTATTATTAGCACTCAACGGAGACGAGTGCTAATAGATTCCTCGCCTTCGATCCCGCCTTCGCCGTTGTGCGTAGCGGCCAGTTTTTTATCTGTTGAACCCATTGTTAGGAGTTAGCTTTATGAATATTCGTCCTTTGCACGACCGAGTGATCGTCAAACGCGTTGAAGCCGAGCGCACCACTGCATCCGGCATCGTCATTCCTGATTCGGCTGGCGAAAAGCCGGATCAAGGCGAAGTCTTGGCCGTCGGCCCGGGCAAGCGTGACGACAACGGCAAGCAGATCGCGCTCGACGTCAAAGTCGGCGACCGCGTTCTGTTCGGCAAATATGCCGGTCAGGCTGTCAAGGTGGCTGGCGATGAAGTGCTGGTCATGCGTGAAGAAGACATCATGGGCGTTGTGGTCGCTTAAGCGCCGCGCCTCTTAACTTACAGAATTCAGGAGAAATAAATGGCAGCTAAAGAAGTCAAATTTGGTGATTCCGCCCGCGCCCGTATGGTCGAAGGCATCAACATCCTCGCCGATGCAGTCAAGGTTACCCTTGGTCCTAAAGGCCGCAATGTCGTGCTCGAGCGCTCCTACGGCGGCCCGACCGTCACCAAGGACGGCGTTTCCGTCGCCAAGGAAATCGAACTGAAAGACAAGTTCGCCAACATGGGCGCCCAGATGGTCAAGGAAGTTGCTTCCAAGACCTCCGACATCGCCGGTGACGGCACCACGACCGCTACCGTTCTGGCTCAGGCCATCGTCCGCGAAGGCATGAAGTACGTTGCCGCCGGCATGAACCCGATGGATCTGAAGCGCGGTATCGACAAGGCTGTGATCGCCACGATCGCCGAGCTGAAGTCTTTCTCCAAACCCTGCACCACGACCAAGGAAATCGCTCAGGTTGGCTCCATTTCGGCCAACTCCGACGCTGATATTGGCGAAATCATCGCCAATGCCATGGAAAAAGTCGGCAAGGAAGGCGTCATCACTGTTGAAGATGGCAAGTCCCTGGCTAACGAACTCGACGTTGTCGAAGGTATGCAGTTCGACCGTGGCTACCTGTCCCCGTACTTCATCAACAACGGCGACAAGCAGCAAGCGCTGATGGAAAACCCGTTTGTTCTGCTCTTCGACAAGAAGATCTCCAACATTCGTGACCTGCTGCCGATCCTTGAGCAAGTTGCCAAGGCCGGCCGTCCGCTGCTGATCATCGCTGAAGATGTCGATGGCGAAGCCCTGGCTACCCTGGTTGTGAACAACATCCGTGGCATCCTGAAGACCGTTGCCGTCAAGGCCCCGGGCTTTGGCGATCGTCGCAAGGCCATGCTGGAAGACATCGCTGTCCTGACCGGCGGCACCGTCATCGCTGAAGAAACCGGTTTGTCGCTGGAAAAGGCTGTCCTGAAGGATCTGGGCCAGGCCAAGCGGATCGAAGTTTCCAAGGAAAACACCATCATCATCGACGGTGCCGGCGAAGCTGCTTCATCGAAGCCCGCGTCAAGCAGATCCGTATCCAGATCGAAGAAGCGACTTCCGATTACGACAAGGAAAAGCTGCAGGAACGTGTTGCCAAGCTGGCTGGCGGCGTTGCCGTCATCAAGGTTGGCGCAGCCACCGAAGTCGAAATGAAGGAAAAGAAAGCCCGCGTTGAAGATGCCCTGCACGCTACCCGTGCTGCGGTTGAAGAAGGCGTTGTCGCTGGCGGCGGCGTTGCACTGATCCGTGCTCGTGCTGCTGTGGGCAAGCTCAAGGGCGACAACCACGATCAGGATGCTGGTATCAAGATCGTTCTGCGTGCCATGGAGCAGCCGCTCCGTGAAATCGTGGCCAATGCTGGTGACGAGCCGTCTGTTGTGGTCGACAAGGTGCAACAGGGTTCTGGCAACTTCGGTTTCAATGCAGCCACCGGCGAGTACGGTGACATGGTTGAAATGGGCGTGCTGGATCCGACCAAGGTCACCCGCACCGCACTGCAGAATGCCGCGTCCATCGCTGGCCTGATGCTGACCACCGAGTGCATGGTTGCTGAACTGGCTGAAGACAAGCCGGCCGGCGGCATGCCTGACATGGGTGGTATGGGCGGCATGGGTGGAATGGGCGGCATGGGAATGTAATTCCCCCGTTCAGCAACACTGTTTGACGAAAGCCCCGCCTTGTGCGGGGCTTTTTTTGCGCCATATCAATGAAGTGCTGACGAGTTTTGTAACTGTCTGTAAGTTGCCTGTAAGACGCCACCCCTAAATTACGCTCCGGAGCAATGCCTCTATAAACAAAATTCTGAGGAGCAAATCTATGCAAAACGTTCTGGATCGGATTACCGCCAATCCGAAATTTCTGGAGTTTGTTGCCATGCGCAGCAGGTACTCCATCATCATGGCGATCATTAGTGCATCCGCTTACTACGGCTTCATTCTTCTGGTTGCTTTCAACAAAGAGTTCCTGGCCACCAAAATGGGCCCTGGAATGACGACAAGTATCGGTGTGCCAATCGGTGTCGGCGTTATTGCCTTCACCATTCTCCTGACCTGGATTTATGTCCGTCGTGCCAACACTGAATTCGACGCAATCAACGAATCCCTCATCAAGGAGGCACAGAAGTAAGATGACTAAATTCACTAAAATTCTCGCCGGCCTTCTGGCTATGGCAGTTGCTGGTGGCGCTATCGCCGCTGGTGCTGACCTCGGCAAAACCGCGAAGCAGGCCACCAACTGGACTGCCATCGTCATGTTCGGCATCTTCGTCGGCGGCACGCTCTTCATCACCAAGTGGGCAGCTTCCCAGACCAAGACGGCGGCTGACTTCTACACCGGCGGTGGCGGCATTACCGGCTTCCAGAACGGCCTGGCGATTGCCGGCGACTACATGTCTGCCGCGTCCTTCCTCGGTATTTCCGGTCTCGTGTTCGCCAACGGCTTTGACGGCCTGATCTTCTCGATCGGCTGGCTGGTCGGCTGGCCGGTCATCACCTTCCTGATGGCCGAGCGTCTGCGTAACCTGGGCAAGTTCACGTTTGCTGACGTGGCTTCCTACCGTTTCGCCCAGACCCCGGTTCGTATCTTTGCCGCTTCCGCTTCCCTGGTCATCGTCGCCTTCTACATGATTGCGCAGATGGTCGGTGCCGGTCAGCTGATCAAGGTGCTCTTCGGCATGGATTACCTCTACGCTGAAATCCTTGTCGGTACCGTGATGATGATGTACGTGTTGTTCGGTGGTATGACCGCGACGACCTGGGTGCAGATCATCAAGGCTTGTATGCTGCTGGCTGGTGCGACCTTCATGGCTGTCTCCGTGCTGCTGCAGTTCGGCTTCTCGCCGGAAGCGCTGTTCCTCAAGGCAACCGAAGTGCATGCCAAGAAGGATGCATTGATGTCGCCGGGCGCGCTGATCAAGGATCCGGTTTCCGCGATCTCCGTCGGTATGGCCCTGATGTTCGGTACTGCTGGCCTGCCGCACATTCTGATGCGCTTCTTCACCGTGCCGAATGCCAAGGAAGCCCGTAAATCGGTTGCCTGGGCGACCACTTGGATCGGTTATTTCTACATCCTGACCTTCATCATCGGTTTTGGCGCTATTACCAATCTGGTTACCAATCCGACCGATTTCTACGTCGGTGGCGAACTGGCCAAGGGTCTTAAGGGCGGCGGCAACATGGCTGCTGTGCATCTGGCCAAGGCTGTTGGTGGTGACTTGTTCCTCGGCTTCATCTCTGCCGTGGCCTTCGCAACCATTCTGGCTGTTGTGGCTGGTCTGACCCTGTCTGGCGCTTCTGCCGTGTCCCATGACTTGTACGCTTCGGTGTTCAACAAGGGCTGCTCTTCCGAGCAGGAACTGCGCGTCTCCAAGATCACCACCGTTTGCCTGGGCATCCTGGCTGTGGTTCTGGGTATTGCCTTCGAGAAGGAAAACGTTGCTTACATGGTGATGTTGGCCTTCGTTATCGCCTGTTCCTCCAACTTCCCGGTGCTCTTCATGTCCGTGTTGTGGAAGAACTGCACCACCCGTGGTGCTGTGGTCGGTGGCTTCGTTGGTCTCGCATCTGCCGTGATCCTGACGATTGGCTCTGCCAGCGTCTGGGAAGCAGTCATGTTGAATCCGAAGGGCTCCGCCTGGTTCCCGTACAACTCTGCTGCCATCTTCTCGATGACTGCTGCGTTCGTCACCATCTGGCTGGTTTCCATTCTGGACAATTCAGCACAGGCTCAAAAAGAACGTGCTCTTTATCCGGCGCAGCAGTTGCGTTCGGAAACCGGTCTGGGTGCCTCTGGCGCTTCCGGTCACTAATCAGACAAAGCATCGTCAGCAAAAAGCCCGGGTTTCGACCCGGGCTTTTTTACGCCCTGGTTTTTGGCGAAAAAACAGGGTTGACCGTAGCCTTCCGAAAATGCAGACGTGTTTGTGCGCTGCGGGAAACGCAAGGCCGTTTATTTGTTAGACTGGCAAAACTAGAGGGAAAAAATGGTAGGGGGCTACCCAGTGCAGGATCGGGTCACCCCCTGAGTCGCGACAGTTGTCGCAGACTCCGAAGACCATAAAAGGAGAACAGCCCGCGCAGATTAATGCAGCAGGCTTACAAAAATCTTACGCCGGTATTGGCAAAGTGAATAAATGCGCATACTCATAGCTGAAGACGACGCCATCATTGCGGATGGACTGTCCCGTTCCTTGCGCCAGGGTGGTTACGCGGTCGACTGGGCGCCAAATGGCTTGGAGGCTGATACGGCCTTGCTGACCGCCTCCTACGATTTGCTGATCCTCGACCTCGGGCTACCAAAGCTTTCCGGGCTCGACCTGCTGAAACGCGTGCGCGCCCGAAATTCGCAGTTACCCGTGCTGATCCTGACAGCGCTTGATGGAACGGGTGACCGGGTTAAGGGACTCGATCTGGGGGCCGATGATTACATGGTCAAACCGTTCGAGCTGGCTGAGCTTGAAGCGCGCGTCAGAGCGTTGACGCGACGTTCGGCGGGTACGACGCCGACCATCCAGTGCGGTCAGTTAACTTACGATCAAGTGGGCCGTGTCGCGCAGATCGGTGGTCAGGCGCTGGAGCTCTCGGCCCGCGAAATCGGCCTGCTTGAAGTGCTTTTGACCCGTATGGGACGGTTGGTCAGCAAAAATCAGTTGGTCGATCATCTTTGTGGCTGGGGTGAGGAGGTCAGCCATAACGCGATCGAGGTTTATGTGCATCGCCTGCGCAAGAAGCTCGAAACCGGCGGTGTGAAAATTGCGACAGTGCGCGGCCTGGGTTATTGCCTTGAACGACCCCAAGGCGAGTAACCCCCCAGCCTCCGGGCCCGAAACCGAGCGTTCTCTATTCGGCGAGATCCTCGACTGGATGCTGGCGCCTTTGCTGTTTGTGTGGCCTCTCAGCATTGCTTTTACCCATTATTTTGCAAATAACGTCGCTAATTTTCCCTACGATCAGGCGCTACGTGAGCATGTTTCAGCGATCGCTCGCCAAGTAAAGCTGGTCAATGGCAAGCCTGTGCTCACGCTACCCGCCTCAGCCCGGGCGCTGCTGCGGGCTGATGAGACAGACAGCGTTTATTTCCACGTGGTGACCCGGGACGGTAAATATCTGGCCGGCGACAAAGAACTCCCAATGCCAGCCAAAATTTCGGATGATGAAATTATTCCGGGGGAGCTATATCTGCGTGACGCTGAGTTCAATGGTCAGGATTTGCGCTTTGCCTATACGTTTCTGGCGGATCCACAGATGCCGAAAGACCGCTGGATTGTCGTTGAGGTTGCCGAAACGACGGAAAAACGTAATCAGTTGGCGAATAAGATCGTTGCCAGCGTCATCCTGCCTCAGTTCATTATTATTCCGCTGGCGGTCATGTTGGTCTGGTTCGGCTTGTCGCGGGGTTTGCGTCCATTAACCCGCTTGCGCAAGACCATTGAGGCACGCGATCCGGCGGATCTCTCCCCCATCGCCACCCGGCGTGTCCCGGAAGAGCTTGAGCCACTGGTTGAAGCTTTTAACGAAATGCTTGAGCGAATGAAAAAAAACGTCGAGGCGCAGCAGCGTTTCGTCGCTGACGCGGCGCATCAAATGCGCACGCCTCTGACCGGCTTAAAGACCCAGGCCCAGTTTGCTATCCGGGAATCCGATCCGGAGTCTCTGCGTCATGCCTTGCGCCAGATCGCCACGGGAGTCGACCGTGCCGGGCGCTTGGTCAATCAGTTGCTGACCTTGGCGCGCACCGAAGGGATTGAGCCCGCGCAGCAACGGCACGAGCCGCTTGATCTGGCGCAGTTGATGCGTGAGGTTGTCGAAGACTGGGTGATGCTTTCCATCGATAAAGGTATCGATCTCGGTTACGAAGCTGAGAGCGCCGCGATGATTTCTGGCAACGCTTTCCTGCTTCGTGAGCTTGCCAAGAACTTGCTTGACAACGCTTTGCGTTACACGCCATCTGGCGGCCATGTGACCTGTCGAATACTGACCAATCAGGATACGGTCATTCTGGAGGTCGAAGATAACGGGGTTGGTATTACCGAAGCGCAATCAGAGCTTGTGTTTGAGCGCTTCTACCGCGCCGAGGATGCAACTACCGAAGGCAGCGGCCTGGGGTTGGCAATCGTCCAGGAAATTGCAATGCAGCACGATTCCAAAGCCAGCCTGCGTCCAAATCCCACCGGGCAGGGCGCAGTAGCGCGGGTGGTTTTTGCAATCTGGCGCCCGCCGCCGCCACCGCCACCAATGCCCGATGATTTTTCAGAGCTTTATCGCCAGTCCCCACCAATCGGCACTTGAGTACGCAAGAAATGTTGCGATGAAACTCTAATGGTTGCGGAGTTGCGCCTCCCCCGCTATAATGCGCCCTCGGTTTGGCCAATTAGCTCAGTTGGTAGAGCAGCGGATTGAAAATCCGCGTGTCCGTGGTTCGATTCCGCGATTGGCCACCAGCAGATTCAAGCACTTAGCCCATTCTCCGGAGTGGGCTTTTTGCTTTAGGGTTAGGCTGTCTTGACCCGCTTGGTACTCGCTACTATTTTTTATTAAAGGATTCGAGATGCAAACCGCTACGATTCTCCAACATCTGAAGAAACACGGACAGCTCCTCGACTCGGAAATCGCAGCCGCGACCGGGTTTTCCATTGAACAGGTTCGCTCTTCCCTGATGGAGCTTTCCGCTCAGGGTGAAATATCCAAATGTAGCGTGACCACGTTCAAGGACGGCAAACCGATTGAGGGTATTCAGTGCCGGATTGCTGGTTACGCCCCGCCTGCCGCACCGGGTAGAAAACCTGCGGCCAAGGTGCCGCCCAGCGGTGGCTAAAAGCCGAATTTCTCCGGCGATTTTAGGTATTGGTTTTTCACTTCAGGAAGTTGCCGGAAGTTGTTATGCGTAATTATTTTCTTTTGTGCCTCTTTGCCCTTGGTTGCAGTGGCTGCGCCGTAGTGGCAGTAGCTGATGCCGCCGTGACGGTCGTGGCAACAACGGTTAGCGTTGGGGCGACGATTGTTGGTACAACCGTCGATGTTGCTGCGGCTGGCGTGAGCGCAGTTGTTGGCAGCAACGACGAGAAGGATTAAGCCGGCTCGTTAGTTGAGAAAAGGCCGTGAATTACCATCTGATTGGGTGATCTGCGCTCTTTCACCCTTGATTCAGCGATAAAGCAATATCTCCGCAGTTTGTTCACGCCAAGCTGATTCGTCATGTGAGGCGATGGCGTCGAGTTCGTCGGGGGCGCTTCCCGGAGCATCTACCCACTCTCTCAGTAGTGGTGATCCGTTGATCAGGTCGATGGCCAGACGATCATGTTCGTATTCGTAAGCGAAGTCTCGCCATAAATCATATTGCGGAGAGATTTGCCGGATGGCTTTAAAGGCCAGTGCTTGCAGGCGCCATGGACGGAATGTCTGATGGTCGTAGCTGCTGCTATCTTCAACGTGAATTTGCAGACCGTTGCATAGTTTTCCGGCGTGCTTGTGAAATGTCGGCTCGAACCAGACTTCACGCAATTTACAACCCGTGAGCCAGTGCGGCGCGATCGCTTGCATTTCAGCGAGTAAGGTTCGGGCATTGATGTCCGGTGCGCCGAACAGCTCAAGCGGACGGGTTGTGCCGCGGCCTTCGCTTAATGTGCAGCCTTCGAGCATGACCGTGCCGGCGTAAGCGCGAGCCATGGAAAGGTTTGGCGCGTTCGGGCTAGGGTTGATCCAGGCCCGTTCGCCCAGTGGCCAGCCGTAGCCGGGGGCGGCGTCTGGTTGCCAGCCTTGCATGCTGATGACCTGGCAATCAACATCGAGCTTTAGCGTGGCGATAAACCACCGGGCGAGCTCGCCCATGGTCAGGCCGTGGCGCATGGGCATGGCACCGGCCCCAACGAAACTTTCCCAGCCTTCGCGTAGGGTTAATCCTTCGATAGGACGGCCGGCAGGATTTGGGCGATCCAATACCCAAACGGATTTCCCATGTTTGGCGGCGGCTTCAAGGATGTAACGCAGGGTGGTGATAAAGGTGTAGATGCGGCAACCGAGGTCTTGTAAATCGACGAGTAGAACGTCGAACGTATCCATCATGGCAGCGGTCGGTCGGCGAACTTCGCCGTACAGACTGAACACTGGAATTCCGTGTTGTGGGTCGAGGAAGTTGGGCGATTCGACCATGTTGTCCTGTTTGTCGCCGCGCAGGCCGTGTTGCGGTCCGAAGGCGGCTGTCAGCTTGATGTCCGGCAGGGCGGCAAGTGCGTCCAGTGAATGGGTGAGGTCAGCGGTGACTGACGCTGGGTGTGCCAGTAGTGCAATGCGGCGACCGGCCAATGGGCGGCGCAGTACGGGGTCGGCGATCAGGCGATCAATGCCGAACTGTGTGGAATGAGTCATAGTTTTATGGCGTTCAAGGTCAGCAAAAAACTCTGCCGACGGTGGAAATCGGGTTGCGCGGCGCAGTGCGCCAATGCCCAGTAACTTTTGCTGCCATCGAGCGTTTCAATGACCACTGATAAACCGATGTTCCAGGCAGCAGCATGTGGCAGCATTTCCCGTCCGATCAGCGCATCAATCTGCAGGCCGTCGTCCCGGCGATGAGTGTGAATTTGTGGGGCGCTGGGCGCGATGAAGGTCTTGTCGCGGATACGGTAGTCGGTGAAACAATAGTTTGCCCACTGGCTGGAAGGGGAAAAGTTGAATTCCCGGTATTCCTGTACGTCGACCGCAGCAATGAAGGCTTCGCAGCAGGTATGCAACCAGAGGTCATCTTTTGCCGCTGTTGGCTGTTTGCCGGGGAGCAGGATGTCGCCGGGATTGCAGTCAAGGTGGTAATTCACCGCCAAGTTTCCATTTTCGATCAGCCTGATACTGGCTTCAATCGCGCTGACTGCTGTACAGGGGGTCGCTGGGTGGCACTGCAGTGAATGGCGGATAACGGAGGGCAAAGGACGGTTTTCCGGGTGGTAAAAGGGTGTCTTTGGAGGCAGCCGGTACTTTACCCGCTCCGTAGGTGCGTTGCTGCGGTCAACTGACAAAAAGGCGGCAAAATCAAGCGGCCTCCTTGGTCGCCCCTGCATTTTGGAGTAATTTACCGCCTTTGCAGCATTCCCTGCAGGGAGAGAGAAATATGACGATGAGCAATAGGGTTTTGGCAAAAATGGTTGCCTTGGGTAAGCTGATTCCGTGAAAGCACTCGTCTTCCTGCTGATTCTGTTCAATCTGCTGTTCTACGCATTTACGCAGGGTTATTTCGGGCAAGCAGAACACCCCGATGCCGGTCGTATCGAGAAGCAGGTGCTCGCTGAGGGCATGCGTATTGTTTCACGCGGCGAGGTGCCCGCGGTGCAGGCAAAGGCCCCTGAGCCGGAGCCAGCCAAACCGGAAATCGCTCCTGAGCCTCCGCAGCCTGAGGTTGTGAATAAGTCTGCTACGGTAGAGCCGGCTTGTTTCGCCTGGGCCTCGCTCTCCGTCGCCGAGGCAGATCAGCTCAATGCCTTGCTGGAGAAAAAATTTACTGAGTTCAAGTTCACCCGGCAAATCGTCGCGGGTGAGGCTAACGGCTGGTGGGTGTTTGTCCCGTCGCTGCCCGGCAAGGCGGAGGTCGACAAGAAGGCCGGCGAGATTCGGCAGCTTGGCATTACAGATTACTTTGTCATTCTTGACGGTCCGAACCGTTTCGCAATTTCGCTCGGTGTCTATTCCAGCGAAAAGGGCGGACAGGAGAGGCTGGCGGAGGTTAAGGAAAAGGGTGTGCGTTCGGCGCGCCTGGCTCCCCGTCCAAGCAAGGATGGTACGGTGAATGTGCAGGCGACCGGGCCGGCAGAGGGAAAGCCCGCTTTGCTTGAGGCTGTCGGCAAGGTGCTGCCCAAAGCTGAAGCGCAAGGCTGCAAGTGAGTAACTATATTGTGGGTTTAACGGGCGGTGTTGGCAGCGGCAAGAGCAAGGTCGCTGATCTTTTTGTTGAAAATGGGGCTGGGTTGGTCGATACGGATGCCATCGCCCATGAGCTGACTGGCCCGAATGGTGCGGCGATGCCGGCACTAGTGGCAGAGTTCGGGCCGGCAGTCGCCAATCAATTGGGGGCGCTGGATCGAATCGCAATGCGGCAACGGGTTTTTTCCGACCCAGGCGCAAGAACTCGGCTGGAGGGCATTCTTCATCCATTGATTCGCCGGATATCAATTGAGCGCTGCGCCGCTGCTGAGTCACCCTATGTCATTCTCGCCGTGCCTCTATTGGTGGAGTCCGGTACTTATCGCCAACGCTGTGACCGAATTGTTGTGGTCGACTGCCCGGAAAGCCTGCAAATCAAACGTGTCATGGCGCGAAATGGCATTTCGGCTGATGAGGTAAAAGCCATCATGGCGGCTCAGGCAACACGTGCACAGCGCCTGGCTGTAGCCGATGATGTCGTCACTAATGATGCTGATCTGGCCAAGCTTTCCCTTCAGGTAGGAAGCTTGCATGAAAAGTATCTTCATCTTTCAGCAGAAAAACCTAATGCAAGCTGTTGAGATTTGCTTGCAAATGGCTCAAAATTAAAACAATTTTCAGTTTCCCCGGACTCTGCCCGCGTGATCACTTATGAATACCCGTTTAACGAGCGCATTCGCACACTGCTGCGCCTCGAAGACTTGTTCGAAAAAACGGGTTATTTCGCGCAAAGTGATGGTCAGTTAGAGCACCACACGGCGCTCGTTACTCTATTTGAAATTCTTGAAGTAGCCGGGCGAGCGGATCTCAAGATGGATCTGATTCAGGAACTTGAGCGCCAGCGTCAAACTTTATTGGCCTATCGCAACAACCCCGATATTTCCGAAGAAGCCCTTTCCGGCGCGCTCTACGAAATCGAGCAGTCATCAGCTTCCTTGCTCGCAATGACCGGCAAAATGGGTCAGTACCTGCGTGATAACGATTGGCTGATGGGTATCAAGAGTCGCGCAGCGATCCCTGGCGGCGTCTGCGAATTCGATTTACCTTCTTACCACTGGTGGTTGCATCGCGCGCCCGATGTGCGCCGTGAAGCCCTGCTTGGTTGGACCAAACCAATGGTGCCGTTGCGCGATGCTGCAGCAATCGTGCTGCGTCTACTGCGCTCCAGTGGCCAGCGAAAGAGTTACGCCGCCGCCAATGGCCAGTTCCAGCTCAACCTTGGCGGAACAGCCGCCCAGATGGTACGTGTCATGGTAAATCCTGACGATCCGGCGATCCCCGAGGTCAGTGCCAACAAGTATTTTCTCAACATTCGATTCACCAAACCACCCGCGGGCGAAATCAAGGCTCGTGGTTGCGAGCGTGATGTCGATTTCGACCTCACGTTCTGTAATCTCTGATGGCTGTTCGCAAGGTTCGCTGTCCGCAGTGTGGCGAGTACTCCCTGTGGTCTACCGAAAATCCGTGGCGTCCTTTCTGTTCCGAGCGTTGCAAGCAGATCGATCTTGGCTGCTGGGCCAATGAGTCCTATCGTGTTCCGGTTGTTGAGACAACCGACGTGCCAGTCGACGGTGACGTGCTTTAGGCATTCGCTGTTCTTCGCACCATTCCCCCTAACGTAGTTTTGTAATCCTGTGAGTGCTTTTCAAGCTCTCGCAAACCTTTGCGATTAAGGCTTGCGGGGTAACTCGGGAGTTTTTCCCGGGTTTTGGGTGATTCTATCCCGAAGATTCAGATCCAAATTCCTGCAAACTTGATCCAAGCGTCAATGCTGCGTATTCGCTCACAGCAAAAGCTCGCTCCCTTGGAAACGCTTCTACATCGCTTCCAAGGGAGCGAGCTTGCGGTTAATGTGCCAATTCATTGCGCACCAAGAGCGCCCGTGGTTTTTGACTGGAGAGATAAAATGAAAATGGCCCCAAAAAACATGAATTTGCTTGTTTGCACCCTGTTCTCGATGGCCCTGCTGTCGCTGTTCCCCGTCCATGCCGGGGAAAGAGGGCTGGCCTATATTTCCAGTCAGGATGGCGGCGTTAATGTGCTGGATCTTGACCGGATGGAAATTACCCAGACGATCGATGTGGGCGCCAAGGGGCCGCGGGGGATTGGCTTGACGACGGATGGCAAGTTTCTGGTGGTCGCCAATAAGGATGGCGGCAATCTTTCAATTATTGAGCGCAGCAGTGGCAAGCTGATCAAGCAGGTAAAAATTGGCAAGAATCCCGAGTTTGTGCGGGTGATGGGCGATAAGGCTTTCGTTACCTACGAGCCAAGCTCCAAGGGGGGGCCACCGCCCAAGCCGGGTGAGGCAGTGACCAAGGTTGAAGATGACGATGATGACAACATCCCGGCTCGCATCGCGATCGTTGATTTAAAGCGGGGTAAGGTGCTCCGCGAAGTGGTGAGTGGTCCGGAGACCGAGGGCATTGAGTTTTCCGCTGATGGCAAGCAAATGATCGTGACCAACGAGGCCGATCATACGATTACCGTGCATAGCCTGAAGACCGGCAAATTGCTGAAAACCATGCCGACCTCGAAGTTCGGCGATCGCCCTCGCGGTATCAAGATATCGCCCGATGGCAAAACTTACGTTGCCACGCTGGAGTTTGGTAACAAGGTATTGGTCATGAATGAGCGCTTTGAAGCAGTGACAACTTTTGCGACCGGCAAGACCCCTTACGGCATCTCCTTTGATCGTTCCGGCCAGCGTATTTTTGTGGCTGCTTCGCGAGAAAAAATGCTGCAGGTCTTCGATGCAAAATCATTCGAAAAGATCAAGGATATTCCGACGGGTGATCGTTGCTGGCATTTCACCTTCACACCGGATAATCAGCAAATTCTGCTCGCCTGCGGTAAATCTGACGAAATAGTGGTCATTGACGCCAATAAGCTTGAAGTCACTCAACGTATTGCCAACAAAGGCATGCCTTGGGGCATCGTCACCTATCCCAAAGCTTTTGGCAGCCTGGATCAACCCTGAATTTTCAATCAACAAACAACCACATATGAATAATAAGATATTGAGACAAAGTGCAATTGCGCTGGCAGTCAGTTCTACCTTTTCCGGGGCTTTTGCAGCTGATCCTTCGATTCAGTCCGAAACCATCGAAATCATTGGCAGCACGCCGGTTCGCGGCGTGGGCATTCCCAAGTCACAAATCCCGAGTAATGTGCAATCGGTTAGCAGTTCTGCAATGGAGGCTACTGAGAGTCAGAATTTGCCCGAATTCATGAGCCGTCAGTTGCCTAGCGTGACCGTGAATGAAATTCAGGGCAATCCTTATCAACCCGACGTCAACTATCGAGGTTTTACTGCCTCGCCACTACTCGGTACCCCGCAGGGGTTATCGGTCTATGTTGATGGCGTGCGGGCCAATGAACCCTTCGGTGATACGGTCAACTGGGATTTGATCCCGCATTCCGCAATTGCCTCAATGGACCTGATTCCCGGCTCCAACCCACTCTTTGGCCTGAATACGCTGGGTGGCGCATTGTCGGTGCACACCAAAGACGGCTTTAGCCATCCGGGTGGCCAAGTGGAGCTGTCAACGGGGAGTTTTCAACGGCGCAACGCCGAGTTTTCTTACGGTGGCCACAAGGGTTCGCTGGGTTGGTTTGTTTCCGGTGACTGGTTCAAGGAAGATGGTTGGCGTGACTACTCCAATTCGGAGGTCAAGCAGTTCTTTGGCAAGCTGTCTCATCGGAGCGCGACTGGCGAGGCCGATTTGAGTCTGCTTCGTGCCCGGTCCGACTTGATTGGAAATGGTCTGCTACCGGAATCGATGTACAAGCAGAGCCGCAATCAAATTTTTACGCGCCCGGATGCCACGTCGAATGATCTGACGCAGGTGACGCTGACCGGAAAACTGTTTTTGTCCGACGCAACGAGCCTCTCAGGCAGCCTCTATCATCGGCAAAACAAGAATCGGACGCTCAATGGCGATGCCAATGATGGTTACGAGGGCGATTACGAAACTTGGGCTGATCCCTTAGGCAATAACGGCGCCGGCCCCGCGCCGACTGAAACTGGCGCTTATAACCGGACAAGCTCCGATCAAAAAAGTACCGGCGGCTCGCTTCAATGGAATTTACAGAACGAGCGTCACCTGCTCTCGCTGGGTATCTCTCACGACCAAGCAAAGGTGAAGTTTCGTCAGACTACCCAGGAGGGCGTTATTGATGCAACGCGCGGCGTTTCCGACCTCGAGGACACTGATCCCAACGATCCGTCGAACGACGACAATAATCACTTGACCGGGCGTACCAAGACCAGCAGCTTGTTCATCAGCGAAACCTACACGTTGTCGCCGCAAGTGCATCTCACGGCCTCGGCGCGCTACAACTACAGCACCGTCGTAAATAACGATACCCTGCGCCCCAATCAGGCGGCAAATCTTGACGCTGACTATACCTATCGCAAGCTGAATCCAGCTATTGGTCTGACCTGGAAAGTGCTTCCTGCCCTGACCACCTACGCCGGATTCAATCAAGGTAACCGCGTTCCAACACCGATTGAGCTGGGTTGTGCTGATCCCGCTAATCCGTGCACTCTGCCGAACTCGATGGCGGCCGATCCTTACCTGAAACAGGTTATCGCGCGCACGGTTGAGGCAGGATTGCGGGGTAAGTTGGCCGGCGACATCAACTGGAATGCCGGGGTTTTCCGGACTTTAAGTACCGACGACATCCTGTTCGTTGGCACCTCGACCAGCGCCGGCTATTTCACCAACTTCGGTGAAACGCAGCGCCAAGGGCTTGAGCTTGGCATGAACGGCAAGTTCAGTCGCTTTGGCTGGTTGGTGAACTACAGCTATTTGCAAGCGCAATTTAAATCGGACGCTTGTCTGCTTGCCGAAAACAATAGCACCCGTGGCACCGATGCCGCTTGTCCGGCCGATGATGAAATCAGGGTGAAATCGGGCGACCGTTTGCCGGGCTTGCCTGAACATAGCCTGAAAATCGGGCTCTCATGGCGAGCGACTGACTGGTTGCGCATTGGTAGCGACATACAGTCGTTTTCAAGCCGCTATGTTCGTGGGAATGAAAATAACCAGCATCAGAGTGGCACGGTTAACGGACGTACCTTCGAAGGGGCTGGCAAGCTGCCCGGTTACGCAATTCTCAACCTGAACCTTGATGCCGATCTCGGTCGTGGCTGGCAGCTATTCGGCAAGGTCAACAATGTCTTTGATAAACGTTATGAGACAGCCGGCGCACTTGCCGAGAATCCCTTTGCGGCTAACGGGACATTCCAGTCGAATCCGGATGACTGGCGTCGAGAAACCTTCGTTGCTCCGGGGGCGCCCCGTGCGGCCTGGGTGGGTATTCGCTACAGTTTCAGGGAATTTTAAGCGGCTCTGAAATCTCTGGCCCAGCTCCTGCGAAGGTGGCTGGGCCTTTCTTTTTGGGGGCTTGTCGCGAGCAGCGGTTGAATCAGCGACTGGCTTTGGTGGTTCCCTGCTATCCACTGCGGCTGAGGGGGAGGTTTACCAGCCGCGCATCGTCGCTATTCCGTGGGCTCCGTTTTGCTGGGCTTCAAGCATCATGTCGCCCTGCATCCCGCCGAGGGCAAACACAGGAATCGGGCAGTCTGTGATCAGCCTTGTGAATTCCGCCCAGCCCATAGCGCTTGCTTCTGGATGGGTCAGCGTTGGCAAAACCGGGCCTAGCAAGGCGTAATCGCAGCCTAGTTCAACCGCTTTCGCGAGTTCGAGCGCGTTGTGACAGGAGGCGCCGACCCATTCAAAGTCCGGGCGCTGGGTGTACTCGATCAGGCTAGCTGACGACAAATGCAAGCCATCGGCGCCAACGCATCGGGCAATGTGGGTATCGTCATTGACCAAGACCAGCGCATTGGGGTGATTGTGGACCAAGCGAGTGACGACTTCGGCAAACCATAGCCGCTGGGCTGATGGCCAGTTTTTGTCGCGGATCTGGATCAAGCGGAGGCCATTGCTGAGCGCTGCTTCCAATCGCTCCACCTGAACTTCGGTGCCCTCCGTTTCGGCCATCGTGATGGCCATCGTGGTCGGTAATGAAAGTGCTTTCAAAATAGGACCGTTGGCTGGCAGGATGGGGGTGACGCTGGCCGATTTTCCGCATTTTTCCCAGTTGACCGCAGCATGCTCAAGTGGGGCCGTGATACCGATCTCGCCGTCCCAGGCCGTAACGCGCCAGAAGTGCAGGCGAACCGTGGCATGCGGGTAGGTGAATTGCCGGGTCAGCCACGGCGAGCATGCGGTGACGGTGATGCCCAGTTCTTCCTGGAGCTCGCGGATCAGGGCTTCACGGACACTTTCGCCGGGTTCCACCTTGCCCCCGGGGAACTCCCAGTAGCCCGCATAAACCTTGCCCTCCGGGCGCTGGGCAAGCAGAAATTCCTGACCATCTGCCCGTAACATAACGGCTGCTGCGACTTCGACGATCTTGCTCACTTGGCTGGCTTTCGGTTTGATGGCTGCTTGCCGGCCAGATCACGGGCAAATTGCCAGGCAACGCGGCCCGAGCGTGAGCCGCGGCCGAGCGCCCAGTTCAGGGCGTCGCGCTCACTGTGGGCAATCACGTTTTCGTTGACGCCCAGGTAGCGCAACCAGTGATTGACGATGTTCAGATAGTCGTCCTGACTGAATGGGTAAAAAGAAATCCAAAGACCAAAGCGTTCGGAGAGCGAAATTTTTTCCTCTGTAGCTTCACCCGGGTGTATTTCGTCATCAACCCGCTTCGTTTCCAGATTCTCCGAAAAATACTCGGGCATAAGATGGCGGCGGTTTGAGGTGGCGTAGATCAGGACGTTATCCGGTGGTGCTGAGATTGAGCCATCAAGTACTGATTTCAGTGCTTTGTAGGCTGTTTCGCCTGCTTCGAAAGAGAGGTCGTCACAGAAAATGATGAAGCGCTCGTTGCGGCCCTCAATCAGGTCAACGATATCTGCCAGATCAACCAAGTCTTCCTTGTCGACTTCAATCAGACGCAGGCCGTGGGTAGAGAATTCGTTAAGAACAGCTTTGACCAGCGATGATTTACCTGAGCCACGGGTCCCTGTCAGTAACACGTTGTTGGCAGGTTTGCCGGCGACAAACTGCCGAGTGTTATCGACCATCCGATTTTTCTGATCATCGATATTATTTAGTTCTGCGAGGCGAACCGGGTGCGGCTGGCGAATGGCCTGGAGCCAGCCGCGGCCATTGCTTTTCCGCCAGCGAAACGCGATGGCGGTCGTCCAGTCGGGCGTGGGTGGTGGTGCTGGCAGCGTTGCTTCAAAGCGGCCAAGGACGGCCTCGGCGCGAGCAAGCAGACGTTCAAGTTGGAGTGTATTAGGCATTGGGGCAGCTATACTTTGGCGAAAACTAAAGCACTCTAACGAAACCCATGCAAAAAATCCAAGCAGCTATTTTTCTTGCCGCCACCCTGTTGGTCGGATGTTCCTCTATTCCGCAAAGTGAGCCGCCCGTTGCCTGCGCTCCGTGCGCGGTTTGCCCCACTTGCCCTCCATTGGCTGCCGTAACGCCGCCCGCTGTTTTTACCCGCACCCTGCAACCCGCCAACTGGACGGATTTGCCGGGATGGGCGGAAGATAATCCGGCGGCCGCGTGGCCTGCCTTCATGCTTTCCTGTCGCGGTATGGCGAGTAGACCGCATGGGCCATCATGGAAGCGGGTTTGTGATCTGGCGAAGCTTGCGGACGGAAAGCCAAAGCATGATCCGCGGCGTTTCTTCGAGGAAAACTTGAGGCCTTTCGCGGTTGTTGCTGGCGATGCTACGGTCAACGGCCTTATAACGGGTTATTACGAACCGCTGTTGAATGGCAGTCGTACCCGCAATAAGGGTTTTGAGCAGCCCGTGCGTAGCGTGCCGGACGACTTGCTGACCATCGACCTCTCTGCCGTTTTCCCGGAGTTGAAGGACAAGCGTGTGCGCGGCAGGCTGGAGGGAAACAAAGTTGTTCCCTATTGGACGCGCGCTGAAATTGGCGCCCGTGGCGACAAACTGCCGAGCAAGACGCTTCTCTATGTTGACGATGCTGTCGAGTTGTTCTTCTTGCAGGTACAGGGTTCCGGGCGCATCAAGCTGACAGACGGCAGCGTGACGCGCTTGAACTATGGCGACCAGAATGGTCATCCCTATCAGTCGATCGGTCGTTTATTGGTCGAGCGGGGTGAGTTGAAGCTTGAAGAAGCCTCAATGCAGGGCATTCAGAGTTGGGCGCGTGCTAATCCGGCGAAGCTTGAAGGCTTGCTGAACGCCAACCCCAGCTATGTTTTCTTCCGCGAAATGCCCAATAGCAAGGATGGCCCAATTGGCGCCTTGGGTGTGCCGCTGACCGCCGAGCGCAGCATTGCGATCGATCCGCGCTCGGTGCCGCTTGGCGTCCCGGTCTTTTTGGCGACGACCCGGCCGAACTCGCCACAAGCGATGAATCGTCTGGTCATGGCGCAGGATACTGGGGGGGCGATCAAGGGCGCCGTGCGCGCCGATTTTTTCTGGGGTTTTGGCAAAGAGGCTGGCGAGCAGGCGGGGCGGATGAAGCAAAGTGGGCGCCTTTGGGTTCTATTGCCGCCCGAAGCTGCCCCAAAATAAAACGCTATGCACCATGCTGGAGCGAGGGCTTGTACATCCGCACTAAATGGGTGCGATTTTACTGAGGCGGGTTCGGCAATTCACTGATTTGCAATGACTTGCTTGCACTGGAATGGTGCTTGCTTTGAAACCCCGGGATTTTCATTTTGGGGTTTTCATGGAAACGTATCAATCAAGCAGTAGCGTCCTCTTTATTCTGCTCGGCGCAATTATGGTGTTGGCCATGCATGCAGGCTTTGCTTTCCTGGAAGTCGGCACCGTTCGTAAGAAGAATCAGGTCAATGCCCTCGTTAAAATTTTGACCGATTTTGGCGTGTCGACCATCGCTTATTTTTTCATCGGCTATAGCCTTGCGTATGGCATCAACTTTTTCTCCGGCGTTGATACGCTGATGGAAAAAAACGGTTTCGAGCTAACCAAGTTTTTCTTTCTGCTCACTTTTGCTGCGGCGATTCCCGCCATTATTTCCGGCGGTATTGCCGAGCGAGCAAAGTTTCACCCCCAGTTAATTGCCACCTTCCTGCTTGTTGGTTTTGTTTACCCCTTCTTTGAAAGCATCGCGTGGAATCAGGCTTTTGGTGTTCAGGCCTGGCTAAAGGCAACGTACGGCGCCGAGTTTCACGACTTTGCCGGTTCCGTGGTGGTGCACGCAATGGGCGGCTGGATTGCCTTGCCGGCAGTGCTTCTGCTTGGCGCTCGCTACGGTCGTTATACCAAGGATGGTCGTATCTCGGCTCACCCGCCATCTTCCATTCCATTTTTAGCATTGGGTGCCTGGATTCTGACGGTGGGTTGGTTCGGCTTCAATGTGATGAGCGCTCAAACGCTCGATAAAATCTCGGGCTTGGTCGCGCTTAACTCGTTGATGGCGATGGTTGGTGGCACTTTGGTGGCATTGATCGTCGGCAAAAACGACCCTGGATTCGTTCACAACGGCCCTCTCGCAGGATTGGTTGCCGTTTGTGCCGGGTCTGATTTGATGCACCCGATCGGTGCGCTTATTGTTGGTGGTGTAGCTGGTGGCTTATTCGTGGTCATGTTCACGCTGACTCAAAACCGCTGGAAAATCGACGATGTCCTCGGTGTCTGGCCTTTGCATGGTTTATGCGGCGCATGGGGCGGCCTCGCTGCCGGGATATTCGGAGCTAAGGCACTTGGCGGAGCGGGGGGCGTCGCCTTCATGCCGCAGCTAATCATGACTGCAATGGCAATCGGTGTGGCATTGATAGGGAGCGCACTGGTCTATGGTGTCCTGAAAGCAACAATGGGTCTGCGCTTGGATCAGGAAGAGGAATATCAGGGTGCCGACCTGAGTATTCATAAGATAACTTCCACGCCGGAGCGTGAGCCGAACTGGTAGGTAATTGATCGGAAGCCAATAAGCCTCTCGGGAGGCGATAAGGCATGTCGAAGTAGTAAAAAGGGAGCCGCGAGGCTCCCTTTTTACTACTTGTCAATGATTGGCTTGGCGCCAGTAGGGCCAAAGCGGCGATAACTCTTAAGCGCTGCGCTGCGCCGAGCTTTGCGAGAAATAACGCTATTTATTTTCGAGGAAGTATTGACGAATGTATTTAAGGCTGTAGAATGCGGCGCTCTCCTGCAGCAGGCGGTGTTTTCGGCGGTAGTAGGGGAGTCGGGATTAGCGGTTAGATGAACGTTGAGCTTGACGAAGTGGAGGAAAGGGTTCATAATCTTTCTTCTGTGCTGCAGACGGGCTTTTGGGTCTGGCGCAGCGAAGATGATCTTTAAAAATTTGGACAACCGATAGGTGTGGGTGCCTTGATGCGAAGTGACTTTGGTCACACAAAAGCATTAAAGCAGTCACACGGATGGAGAGATCCATCGAAGTAATGAGAATTACTGTCAGTGAATTGTTGATTTGGTTGGATTAAACTGAAGAGTTTGATCCTGGCTCAGATTGAACGCTGGCGGCATGCCTTACACATGCAAGTCGAACGGTAACAGGGAGCTTGCTCCGCTGACGAGTGGCGAACGGGTGAGTAATGTAAGAGACACGGTCCAGACTCCTACGGGAGGCAGCAGTGGGGAATTTTGGACAATGGGGGCAACCCTGATCCAGCCATGCCGCGTGAGTGAAGAAGGCCTTCGGGTTGTAAAGCTCTTTCAGCCGGGAAGAAAATGCATGGGTTAATACCCTGTGCAGATGACGGTACCGGAATAAGAAGCACCGGCTAACTACGTGCCAGCAGCCGCGGTAATACGTAGGGTGCGAGCGTTAATCGGAATTACTGGGCGTAAAGCGTGCGCAGGCGGTTTTGTAAGACAGGCGTGAAATCCCCGGGCTTAACCTGGGAACTGCGTTTGTGACTGCAAGGCTAGAGTACGGCAGAGGGGGTGGAATTCCACGTGTAGCAGTGAAATGCGTAGAGATGTGGAGGAACACCAATGGCGAAGGCAGCCCCTGGGTCGATACTGACGCTCATGCACGAAAGCGTGGGTAGCAAACAGGATTAGATACCCTGGTAGTCCACGCCTAAACGATGTCAACTAGGTGTTGGGAGGGTAAAACCTTTTAGTACCGTAGCTAACGCGAGAAGTTGACCGCCTGGGGAGTACGGCCGCAAGGTTAAAACTCAAAGGAATTGACGGGGACCCGCACAAGCGGTGGATGATGTGGATTAATTCGATGCAACGCGAAAAACCTTACCTACCCTTGACATGTCAGGAACTTTCCAGAGATGGATTGGTGCCCGAAAGGGAACCTGAACACAGGTGCTGCATGGCTGTCGTCAGCTCGTGTCGTGAGATGTTGGGTTAAGTCCCGCAACGAGCGCAACCCTTGTCGTTAATTGCCATCATTCAGTTGGGCACTTTAACGAGACTGCCGGTGACAAACCGGAGGAAGGTGGGGATGACGTCAAGTCCTCATGGCCCTTATGGGTAGGGCTTCACACGTCATACAATGGTCGGTACAAAGGGTCGCCAACCCGCGAGGGGGAGCCAATCCCATAAAGCCGATCGTAGTCCGGATTGTAGGCTGCAACTCGCCTGCATGAAGTCGGAATCGCTAGTAATCGTGGATCAGCATGTCACGGTGAATACGTTCCCGGGTCTTGTACACACCGCCCGTCACACCATGGGAGCGGGTTCCGCCAGAAGTAGGTAGCCTAACCGCAAGGAGGGCGCTTACCACGGCGGGGTTCGTGACTGGGGTGAAGTCGTAACAAGGTAGCCGTAGGGGAACCTGCGGCTGGATCACCTCCTTTCTAGAGAAAAGCATTCTGGCACCCACAACCTATCGGTTGTTCATGAGTAGCAAACAGACGAGGGTCTGTAGCTCAGTCGGTTAGAGCATCGTCTTGATAAGGCGGGGGTCGTTGGTTCGATTCCAACCAGACCCACCAACGTCTTATCAGATAAACGAGCAGAACGAGGCGCGAGGGAAGGCCGCATAGCAACGCTATGCAAGATGTTGAGCAACGCAGCATGGCGCGTTTAGAGGGGGATTAGCTCAGCTGGGAGA
>JADKIP010000011.1:0-225000 GCA_016721185.1 Candidatus Dechloromonas phosphorivorans | reverse complement strand
TTCGCGCAGTTCATCCGCAGTCAGTTGATCGAGATTGGCAGGCAGTGTCATGACCGACATCATGCCGCTCCAACCACTTCCCCGCTATCGTGGACTTCCCCAATGGTGGACAGTCACAGAACCCGGATTACGCCGCCATCGGCCAGCCGTTCCCACGGCAAACCGAGAATCAACGCATCGAATTGCCCTCGGGTGAGCGCTACGCTGCCATCGCTCGGCCGAAGTTGAAACCGTCCCTGGTTGAGCCGCCGGTTCGCCAGCCAGATGCCGTAACCGTCATGCACCAGTACCTTCAGGCGGTTACCGCGTTGGTTGGCAAAGAGGTAGGCATGGTGCGGCTTAGCTTCGCCGAAGATCCGGACGACCTGAGCCAGGATTGTTTCCGTTCCCGCCCGCATGTCCAGTGGCCGGGTTGAGAGCCACAAGGCATCGACCCGGATCATCGCAGCCAGTCGCGTAACCAGGCTGCGCAATCGCCCGATGCCTGGACCGGCCAGTCGACCTTGATCGCGGTGTTGCCACGCCGGATTTCGATCCGGATGTCTTGCGATGCTGGTGCCGCGGGAGCAAGCGGCAGTTGCACAAACTCGGGCTGCGTCGCCGACATCAACATGCGCCGCTTCGGCGCTTCGATACCGCGCTCACGCATCCACCGGCGGACTTGATTGGCGTTAACGCCATTTGCCATCGCAATGCCGGCGACCGAGGCGCCCGGCTCGCAACACGCCTCAATCACCGCCTGCTTGAATTCCTCCGGGTGATGCCGCTTGCGCCGACTTGGCTTCTGGATTTCCATCGAGAGTGTCCACCATGGTTTTTAAGGGGACACAATCTTCGCGGTCTAACGCGTGAATTTATAGATGGGTTTGCCGGGTGCTTACGATTGTTCCCCCGTTAAAAACGATGGTGGACACTTTCGATGGAAATCCAGAAGCCAAGCCGGCGCCGGCGGTATCACTCGGAAGAATTCAAGAAAGCGGTGATTGAGGCGTGCTGCGAGCCAAGCGTCTCGGTCGCTGGCATTGCAATGAGCCAACGGGGTCAACGCGAACCAAGTCCGGCGCTGGATGCGTGAGCGTGGTATTGAACCGCCGACGCGGCGCGTACCGATGCCCGTCATTGAAACCGCACCTGGGATAGCGCCAGCGTTCGTACAGTGCCGCTAGCGCCGGCCGAATCAGCCTCGCGCGACATCCGGATCAAAATCCGGCGAGGCAATACCGCGATCAAGGTTGGCGGGGCACGCTCGTCTGCGACGACTACGCTGGCTACAAGGCGCTGATCGCCGAAGGCGTAACCGAAGCCGGTTGCATGGCGCATGCGCGTCGGAAGTTCTTCGATCTGCATGCCAACAACCAGAGTCAGATTGCCCAACAGGCGCTGACCACCATTCAGAAGCTTTATCAAGTCGAGCGGGAGGTCGCTGAGTTTGATCCAGATGAACGGCGACGAATACTGTCAACGGCGGTTTAAAACTGACACAGTTTTCTCACTTGCAGCGACTTAAAACTGATACACCCCAGATACTGTGCCGCATAGGTGTCTTGGAGGGCGGGCCGAAGGCCCAACCGGAAAGATGCCTATGCGGCGCGGCGCTCACTCAATAGTGACTGCCTTTCTTGCCTGAAACACACCGGCCTGGCGTTGATGCTTGAGGCGGTAACTCTCCCCATTAATCGGCAAGATGCGTGCGTGGTGAAGGAGGCGATCCAGTAATGCTGCGGTTAGCGTGGCATCCTGTGCAAAGGTCGTATCCCATTGCCCGAAGGGCAGATTACTGGTCACGATCAGTGAGCCTCGCTCGTAACGCGCAGCAATCACCTGGAAGAACAGATTGGCCTGTTCCCGGTTCATGGGCAGATAGCCGATTTCGTCAATGATCAGCAGCCGGTAGGCGCTGATTGCCCGATGCATGACCGTCTTGAGCTGGTTTTGCGCGTGCGCCACTGACAAGGTCAGCAGCAAGTCGGAGGCAGTGGTGAATCGGGTCTTGATGCCTGCCTGTGCTGCTCGATACCCCAACGCAATGGCGAGATGCGTTTTGCCGACACCGGAAGGGCCAACCAGCACCACGTTCTCATGGCGCTCAACAAAGCCCAGTCCAGCCAGTTCATCAATCTGACTCTTTTTAACGCCAGCGGCAAACTGGTAATCGAAATCATCGAGGGTCTTGATCGCCGGGAAACCGGCCAGCCGGGTCAGCATGGTTTGCTTGCGTACTTGTCGGCCGGCGGCTTCCGTTCTCAACAGTCCTTCCAAGAAATCGCTGTAAGCTGTTTCTTTCTCAGCAGCCTCTTGGCTGGCCACAGCATAACCTTGGGCGACAAAGGGTAGGCTCAATGTTTCGCACAGGCTAAGCATTCTCTCGTGCTGAAGATTCATGGTGCCACCTCAACCACGGCACGACACTGGGCCAGTAACTGTTCGTGACGGCCAGTGGGTGCTGTAACGGTGTCGCAGCCTCAATGTGCGCGGCGACTACTGCCGGACGAACCGCGACTGCATTTACGGAAGTGCCGACCACTGCTTGCGGTCGGGCCGCAGCGATGTCACCTCGCCAAGGCGCAGGAATCGCCTGAAGTTGGGCTTGCTCCTCCAGTAGTCGCTCACTCGGCTGGGTTTGGGTGGTGCCATGAATTCGCTCGTTAGCGACCTCCTTCAGCCACTGCCGAACCTCAGCGTTGGCGGTGACTGAATCAAGTTGCAAACCGGCCTGCTTGAGCTTGGTGACCAGCGGAACGTAGAACGACCGGCGCAGGTAGCCATTGAAGCGCTCAACCTTGCCTTTGGTACGCGCCCGATAGGGGCGGCAGAGTTTGATGATAAAACCGCAGTGTTTGGCGTAGTCGAGAAAGCCGGCATGGTAACGATGCTCACCTGGCCCATCGACATCACGTTCGATAACGACGGTCTTCATGTTGTCGTAGAGAATGCGTCGGGAGACACCGCCCAGGGCGATAAAGGCTTTCTGGTGGCAGTCGATCAGCGTACCGACTTTCATGTCGGTGACGAATTCGACGTAACTTGCCCGGCTGTAGCCGAGCGTGGCGCAGAAGGCGTAAAGGGGATCGCTCCCTTTGCGGAATTCAACCCAGTCGACTTGCATCTGCTCACCCGGCGCCGTTTCAAACCGGACGACGGGATCGACCGGCAGCGTGGGCCTGACGCCACGCAGGAAGCGCCGTAATTGGCTCATCCCACCTTGATAGCCTTGGGCTGAAATCTCCCGGTGTAGAACGGTGGCCGGTATCCAGAGCGGTTGCGCCGCCGCTTGCCGCTCCCGCAGGTAGGTTTCATAGGGCATCACTTTGGCTAACCGCTGCTTTTGTCGCTCGTATTTGGGCTTTATGCCGGACGCCAGATGACTGCGTACCGTATTGACCGCACAACCAACTTCCGCCGCTATGCGCCGTAGGCTGAAACCGTGCTTTCTTAATACCTCGATTTCCATATACACCTCGTTTGTGATCACCGGCGCCTTAAATCCGCCGATCTTCTCTCAATTCGGTGTATCAACTTTCAATCGCTGGTCTGTATCAATTTACATCCGCCGCTGACATTCCCTAAACCCGGCCCAAATCTACAGATGGGTTCGCCACCCACTTACAGTGTTGTAGGGCCTTGATCGAAGAAGTGGGCCGAGTTGCTGCGGATTATTCACCAGATCAGCCAAGGAGTAAGCATCTAGTGCTTCGTAAAATCCTTCAAAAGCATGGGCGAGTATGGAGGACAGCTTGCAAGCAGGCGTTATGCAACAGGTGTTGTTTTTCTCTGAAAAACATTCCGCAATGATCGCGTCACCTTCGCTCGCCAGAACTACCTGGCCGAGTCGGATGCTTGCCGGAGTCTGTGCGAGACGAATGCCGCCGCCTTTGCCGCGTACTGAGTCGATCAGGCCGCTGCGTGCCAAGCGGTAGACAACTTTCATCAGGTGGTTTTCGGAAATGCCATAGGCGCAGGCTATCTCGGGTATGGTCGCCAGTCGGCTGGGTTCGATGGCGAGATACATCAGAACCCGCAAGGTATAGTCGGTAAAGGTTGTCAGGCGCATCAGCTTAGGTAGTAAGACGTATATTGCTTTTGATGAGATGGGGTGCTAACTTAAAGCAGTAAAAATTATACTGCTTTAAGCCTATATGAATGTTGATGCCAAGCCCTTGCTGACCCCTGAGTTGATTCGCAATAAATTACGTTCGGTGGTCGACCCGGAAGTGGGGGTAAATATTGTGGATTTGGGGCTGGTCTACCAGGTGGATGTGGCAGAGGGAGCCGTCAAGGTATTGCTGACCATGACTTCGCCAGCTTGTCCGCTGAGTGATCTGGTCATCGCTGATGCAGAGAGCGTGTTACGTGCTGCCGTTGATGATGCCGTGCAGGTCAGCATTGAGTTGGTTTGGTCGCCGCCTTGGGATCCGTCGATGATGAGCGACAAAGCACGCGAAAATCTTGGTTGGTAGCTAGCTCATGAACTTGCATGAAATTCCGCCCGCAGGGCGCTTGCCGATGTTAATTTTGGGCATGATTTGCTTGTTGACCGCAGTACTCGGTGGTCTGGCCCGACTGGCAATTAATGTGCCAAATTTTGCCCAATATCAGGCAGGTGCCCACGGCGCATTGATGATCGCCGGTTTTTTCGGTACGGTGATTAGTCTCGAACGCGCCGTTGCGTTACATCGTTTCTGGCCCTACTTGGCTCCGCTTTGCGCTGGCTTGGGCGGCGTTGTTTTGCTTGCACCATTCCCTGTAGTCGTCTCACCTATCCTGTTTTGTCTCTCGGGTGCCTTGTTTCTGGTGGCAAGCTGGCTGGTTTATCGCCAAATGCCTGCTATTTTCACATTCACGCTTTTCCTTGGGGCACTCAGTTTATTACTTGGCAATCTTGTCTGGTTGTTGAGAGCAGAGGTCAGCGTCGCGATGCCTTTCTGGATGAGCTTTCTAGTGTTGACCATCGCCGGTGAGCGCCTGGAGTTGACTCGGCTTTTACCGCCCAAACCTGTCGGGCGCCTGATTTTTATCGGGCTGCTGGGATTCATTGTGCTCGCGGCCTGCTTGATACTGTTTGCCGTGCCTCACGCGACGCAATTGCTGGCCGCTAGCTGGCTGATTCTGGCGCTCTGGCTGCTGCGCTACGACATCGCCCGGCGCACCGTCAGGCAAACCGGCTTGACGCGTTTTGTCGCTGTTTGCTTGCTACTGGGTTATGGGTGGCTTGCCGTGGGTGGTTTCCTGGGTCTCGTGGGTGCTTTTGAGAACGGTCATCCGTGGCGCGACAGCGCGCTCCATGCGATTTTTTTGGGTTTTGTGTTTTCGATGGTGATCGGTCATGCGGCAATTATTTTTCCAGCCGTAATGCGCGTCAAAATTCCCTACCATCCCTTTTTCTATCTGCCACTGGCCGCTTTGCAGTTGTCTCTGCTGGTACGCGTCGTCGGCAATCTGGGTGATTTGTGGGTCTTGCGTCAAGCGGGTGGCTTACTCAATGGCTTGAGCCTGGCGTTGTTTGTCTTGACGATACTGGCCAGCGTCATTCGCGGCGCTGCAAGCCGGAGGGTTGCTGCATGAAACGTTCTCCGATACTCATTGAACTGTCCCGCGAGCACCACACGGCCTTGGTGCTTGCCTTGCACATTGCAAGGGCGAATGATCCTGTCGCTTTACAGAAATTACTGACCGATGTTCCGGCTATTTTTCGTGATGATCTGGAGCCGCACTTTCAGGATGAAGAGCAAGGTGTTCTGCCACAATTGGCCAATGCCGGGGAGTTGTCGCTGGTTAATCGGACACTCGACGAGCACCGGCAAATGCGTGATCTGGTGGTAAAAATTGCCGCGGGTGACCTGCCTTCGCTTAAAGCATTTGGCGCCATGTTGAAAGCCCATGTTCAATTTGAGGAACGCGAGCTTTTTGCAACTGCAGAAGCAGTCTTGCCGCCATCCTATCTGGAACAACATGTCTAAACCAAGCCTGCACAAACGTGTCATCGAGATCAAACCAATCGATGTTGACGCCAAAGTTTATCCCCGTTCGATCACGGGCTATTTTCAGCATTGGCGCTGGGTTTTTGTCTGGCTGACCCAACTCGTTTTTTACGGGCTCTGCTGGTTGCCCTGGAATGGGCGGCAGGCGGTGCTGTTCGATCTCGATACCCGGCGGTTCTACCTTTTCGATCTCGTGCTCTGGCCGCAGGACACGATCTATCTGGCCATCATTCTGGCCCTTTCCGCGCTGGCGCTATTCTTGTTCACCGCAGTGGCCGGGCGTTTGTGGTGTGGCTACACCTGCCCGCAGACGGTCTACACCGAAATATTCCTGTGGATAGAGAAACTGGTCGAGGGCGAACGCCCGAAACGGATCAAGCTCGACGCAGCCCCCTGGTCGGCCCACAAGCTCGCCATCAAGTCGGCAAAGCATGGCTTGTGGCTGGCACTGGCTTTTTGGACTGGCCTGACTTTCGTTGGCTATTTCACCCCAATTCGCGATCTGCTGCAGGAGATCGCGACGCTGTCGATGGGGCCGTGGGAGATGTTTTGGGTGACGTTTTATGGCGCAGCAACTTACGGCAACGCGGGCTTTCTGCGCGAGCATATGTGCAAGTACATCTGCCCCTACGCCCAATTCCAGTTTGTGATGTTCGACCAGGATACCTTGAACATTACCTATGACAAGGAGCGGGGTGATCCGCGGGGTACGCGTCAGAAAGGTGTTGATCCGCGTGCAGAAGGCCTCGGCGATTGCATTGACTGCAGTATCTGCGTTCAGGTTTGTCCGACCGGTATTGATATCCGCGACGGCTTGCAACTGGAGTGCATCGGTTGTGCTGCCTGCATCGATGCCTGCGATCAGGTGATGGATAAAATGAACTATCCGCGCGGCTTGATCCGGTATTCCACTGAAAATGCGGTGACGATGAAGGCTTCGCGCAGTGAAATCATCCGGCGCGCTTTCAGGCCGCGGGTGCTGCTCTATCTTGCCGTGTTTCTCTCGGTTTCAATTGCTACCGCCTGGTCGCTGGCCACCAAAATGCCGCTTAAGGTATCGGTTATCCGCGACCGCGCTGCGATGTCTCGCGAGGCTGCCGATGGCAGTATCGAAAACAGCTTTACGCTGCAACTGACCAATGCCAGCGAGCAGACCCGCACCTACAGTGTCCGTGTAACTGGATTGCCCGGACTGCGTCTGGCCGAGGAACATGAAATTACCGTTCCGCCGGCAGCAATCGGCGACGCCTCACTCGTCCTTCAATTGGATGCGGATGCGGCCAAACCCGGCGCTCATCCGATCGCGATTACCGTAGTGGATGTCGCCGACCCGCAAGTCAGCGTCACCGAAACTGCCAAGTTCTGGATGCCCTGAGTCGTTTCAGCTCATGCCGCGGCTCAGCTCATGCCGCGGCGACGGCTCAGATTTTCTTGACGAATTCCGACTTGAGCTGCATCGCGCCAATGCCGTCAATCTTGCAGTCGATGTCATGGTCGCCTTCAACTAAGCGGATGTTCTTGACCTTGGTGCCAACCTTCACGACGGAGGAGGAACCTTTGATTTTCAGATCCTTGATGACGGTGATGGTGTCCCCATCCTGCAGCACATTGCCGTTGGCATCTTTCCAGACCTTGGCCTGATCGGCGCTCTCGGCACCGGCTTGCGCACTCCATTCATGAGCGCATTCCGGACAGACATACATGCTGCCATCTTCGTAGGTGTATTCGGATTTACATTTCGGGCAATTGGGTAGGGCGCTCATGATGTTTACTTTCAATAATCTTCTTCAAAACCGCCCATCAGATTGGGCAGCAGGATGTAGGCGCGTTTGAGTGCCGCCGTAAGGTCAAGACAAACGTTTTCGTCACCGAGGTGATCGATGAAGCCGGAACGGTAGAGTAGCGAGCCGGGCTGTGAGTTGAGACCGCAGACCAGCAGCGTACAGCCGCGTTTTTGCAACTGGTCGCGCAAATTTTCCAGACCCTCAAGGCCCGTCGTGTCGAGCTGAATCAGTCGAGCCATGTCGAGAATGACCACTTCCGGGTGGCCGGCTGCGGGATCAAGCAACTCCTCCAGCTTGTTCACCGCGCCAAAGAACAGTGAACCGAACAATTGCCAGGCGGCAACGCGCATCGTCCCATCCGGGTAAAGGAAGGCCGGCTCATCGGCTTCCTCAGTCAGCGGCAGGCGCTCAATGCGGGTCAGTTCCGACATCCGGTAGATGAAGAAGAGGCTGGCCAGGACCATGCCCAGTTCGACGGCAATCGTCAGGTCGAAAACGACCGTGACAAAAAAGGTGGCCAGCAGGATGACCCGGTAATTGTAGGAATAGCGGCGCAATTCGATGAAGTGATGCCATTCGCCCATGTTGACCGCCACCACCATGACGATGGCCGACAGCGTCGCGAGCGGTACATAAGAAGCGAGCGGCGCGGCGATCAGCACAATGCCGAGCAGCACCAGCGCGTGGATGATGCCGGCAATCGGCGTCCGGCCACCGGTTTTGACATTGGTGGTGGTGCGGGCAATGGCACCGGTGGCCGCAAAGCCACCGAAGAGCGGTGCCGCGATATTCGAGAGCCCTTGGGCGATCAGTTCCTGGTTGGGATCGTGGCGGTCATTGATCTGGCTATCGGCCACACGGGCTGAAAGTAGTGACTCGATGGCGCCGAGCAGGGCAATGGTGATGGCGGGGGAAATCAGTTTGCCGAAATCGTGAATCGACAAATCGGGCAGGCCGAAATTGGGCAGTTCCTGCGGGATGCCATTGAAGCGGCTGCCGATGGTTTCGACGGGCAAATTAAACAGGAAAGAAACCAGTGTGCCGACAATCAGCACGACGAGTGGCCCGGGTGCCCGGCGGAGCAGTGAAAAGCGCTGGGCAAGTTGGTTATAGGAAAGCAGGAAAACAAAACAGACGCTGGCCAAAGCCAGGGTAGGCAGGTCGATGCTATGGGCGTTGGCGGCCAGTGTCTTGATGCGGCCGAAAAACTCGGCGGGCAGGTTGTCGATTTGCAACCCGAAGAAATCCTTGATCTGGGCGAGAAAAATGACCACAGCGATGCCGTTGGTAAAACCAATGACCACCGTGACGGGAATGAAGCGAATCAGTTGCCCCATGCGAGCCAGCCCCATGGCGAGCAGGAAGACCCCCGCGAGCATGGTAGCGCCCATCAGGTTGGCAAACCCGTGGATGGCGACGATGCCGTAGATGATGGGAATGAAGGCGCCAGTCGGTCCGCCAATTTGCACCCGGGAGCCGCCAAAGAGCGAGGTTAGCAAGCCGGCGACAATCGCTGTCCAGATGCCCGCGGCGGGTGAGCAGCCCGAGGCGATCGCGAAAGCCATGGCCAGTGGCAGTGCCAGTACGCCCACGGTTATTCCTGAGGCCAGGTCCTTGCCAAATTGAGCGCGATTGTAAGTGGGCAGGCATTCCAGCAGTTTGGGGCGGAAAGCGAATTTCATGGCGTGCGCTCAAAAGGTCAGCTCTCGATTATATGGGTGCCCAGTTATTCGTCAATGTTAATCACATGTTAATATAATTTCACTAGAGCGAAAGAGACGAGTCTGAGATCCCCTATGGAAAAACGCACCGCCCGCCTGACCATTCTGATTGACCCGGAGAAGAAGAGAATCTTTGAGGAAATCTGTGCCGCAAACGATCTGACGCCCTCGCAAGTGGTGCGAAAGTTGGTCCGTCAGTACATCATCGATAATGCCGGCGGGCGCGAACTGCCTGCCTGGCTAAAGGCCGCAGGCAAGGTCGCTGAGTAAGCTATTTGGGATCATCCTCTGGCGGTCGCTGGAGTTTGTCCGGGTAGTGAGCGCCAATATATTGATCGTATTTCGCCTGCATTTCCGGGGCCTGCTTCGCAATTTCGCGCAGGATGCGTGAAACCGACCAGAGCATGATGACGATCCCGCCGGCCGTACAGGCAACCGCTTCTGCGGTCGACGTCGGAAAGTTGGTCAAAATCGCCCCTTTGCCCTCGGCAAACCAACTGGCACCTATGCCAACACAGGAAAGTCCGACTACATCAACCATCGCATAGCCAAAGATGGGGCCGGTGAGTTTGGGGCGGGGCGTGCGTAACGGGTTGGTGAGCATGATCAATCGCCTGAATTCTAGGATTGAGCATTTTGCCTGAATGGTTATGTCCGCGCCGCGCTTTTCGGTCGTCGTCCGGTTGCTTTGTATTGACTATTTACCCGAGCTATTTATCCGGAATAACGTGAGATAGATCAAGGTGAGTAAGGGGTAATGCCGGTTAGCGAAGTCGAGTGTGTTTTCTGCAAGGTCCGACAGAAAATTTTTTACTTATTTGGCGAAAATAGTTCGCCGAGTGCTTGACAACGGGAATGTCAAGACTTGACTTATGCACAGAACGTCGTTTTTCCAGCTATTCCTGCTGTTCTTTGATAAAAAATCTGTCAAATCCAAAACGTATTTGTTATTTTCAATTAAATCAATGAGTTATGTATTAGCTCAAGTTTCGGGCAGGGTAAGGAAAAGCCTTGTCTGACCGCTACTTAGCGTATTCGTCGATGATTCATTCACAGACTTATCCACAGATTTTGTGGATAGTTCAAAAACCCTATAGCCAGTTACTGTATTGGGGGTATTAGTTAAAGTGAAACATTAACTTTGCGGGCAAGTTTGCTGCGCCGCAACAAGAAACGGCCTGCAGTGCAGGCCGTTGTTATTGGCATTAATTTATTTGACCCGCATGCCAGGTTGAGCTCCGGCGTCGGGCGAGAGCAGGAAGATTCCCGGTGTTTTTCCGTCCACATCGGAAGCTGCAAGCACCATGCCGTCGGACATACCGAATTTCATTTTGCGTGGGGCCAGATTGGCCACCATTACGGTCAGGCGACCAATCAGTTGCGCCGGGTCATAGGCCGCCTTGATACCAGCGAAGACGTTACGCGTTTCGTTGTTGCCCACATCCAGCGTCAGGCGCACCAGTTTGTCGGCGCCTTCAACGTGTTCGGCGTTGGCAATGCGGACGATGCGCAGATCAACCTTCATGAAGTCGTCAATATTGCAGAACGGCTCCCACGGGCTTTCTGATTTGATCTCGTTTTGCTGATGCTCGGCATGGCGTTGCGGCGAAATCTGTTCCGGGGTCGGGGCCAGCGATTCCTTGTTGGCTTCGACCAGCTTTTCGATCAGCTTCGGATCAACCCGCGTCATCAGGTGCTCATAGGTGTTGATAACGTGTCCGGCAGCGAGCAAGCCTTGTGTGTCAGTCCAGGCGAGCGGCGCGATATTCAGGAACTTTTCGACCTTGTCGGCGATGATCGGCAGGATCGGTTTCAAGAGCACGGTGAGTAGGCGGAACAGATTCAGCGCATTGCTGCAGGCGGCATGCAGTTCGACTTCCTTGCCTTCCTGTTTGGCGAGTTCCCAGGGTTTGACGCTATCAACATACTGGTTGGCGGCATCGGTCAACAACATGATTTCACGCATCGCCTTGCCGAATTCGCGGGCTTCGTAAAGTTCGGCAATGCGGCTGGCAGATTCCTGAATGGATTTGATTGCCGGGAGATCGGCAGTCGCTGGCGCCAACTGACCGTTGAAGCGCTTGGTGATGAAACCGGCCGAGCGGCTGGCGATGTTCACATATTTGCCAACGAGGTCGGAATTGACGCGGGCAGCGAAGTCTTCAAGGTTGAGGTCGATGTCTTCCATCGTCGCGGATAGTTTGGCGGCATAGTAATAACGCAGCCATTCGGGATTGAGGCCGGTGTCGAGGTAGCTTTGGGCGGTGATGAAGGTGCCGCGTGATTTCGACATTTTTGCGCCGTCGACCGTAAGAAAGCCGTGGGCGAAGATTTTGGTCGGTGTCCGGTAGCCAGCGTGGGCCAGTTCAGCCGGCCAGAACAGCGCGTGGAAGTAGAGGATGTCCTTGCCGATGAAGTGGTAAAGCTCGGTGGTCGAGTCCGGCTTGAAGTACTCGTTGAAATCGAGACCGTTTTTGCTGCACAGGTTCTTGAATGAGCCCATGTAGCCGATCGGTGCGTCGAGCCAGACGTAGAAGTACTTGCCCGGTGCATCGGGGATTTCAAAGCCGAAGTAAGGGGCGTCGCGCGAAATATCCCAGTCGGTCAGCTTGTTTTCGCCGGGCGCGCCCAGCCATTCCTGCATCTTGTTGGCGGCTTCGTTCTGCAGCACGCCATTGTCGCGACTGGTGTATTGGCGCAGGAAGGACTCGCAACGCGGGTCCGATAGCTTGAAGAAATAGTGTTCGGAGGTGCGCAGTACAGGTTTGGCGCCGGAGATGGCCGAATACGGATCCTTGAGGTCGGTCGGCGCGTAAGCGGCTCCGCAGGATTCGCAGTTGTCGCCATACTGGTCCTTGGCGCCACACTTCGGGCACTCGCCCTTGATGAAGCGGTCGGGCAGGAAAAGTTGTTTGACCGGGTCGTAATATTGTTCGATGGTGCGCGTTTCAATCAGACCGGCGGCGCGCAGTTTGAGGTAAATATCGTTGGCGCAGTCGCGCGTCTCGTCGGAGTGGGTCGTGTAATAGTTGTCAAACCCGACATGAAAGCCGGAAAAGTCGCGGGAGTGTTCGCCATGGACGCGGGCGATCAGTTGTTCCGGCGTGATCCCTTCTTTCTCGGCACGCAGCATGATCGGCGTGCCGTGTGTGTCGTCAGAACAAACGTACCAGCATTCATTACCGACCATCTTCTGGTATCGCACCCAGATGTCGGTCTGGATATATTCAACCAGATGGCCAAGGTGAATGGCGCCATTGGCATAGGGCAGGGCGGAGGTGACGAGAATTTTGCGCGACATGAGGGGCCAGGGTGCTGAGAAATAAAGCGCAATTTTACCGCGTGCCAGCGCGATACGTCTTTTCGGGCAATGCCTCGGGTTATGCCAACGTGTACAACTGCAAACAATTGTGTCTACTCGACCTGACGCAGCGTGAATTTGATCTCGCTGTCGTTTTCTTGAGCAATGTCGGTCGGGTTTTGCCGCGCGAAGAGTTGTTGGCCAGCGTCTGGGTGCGTGATACGGAAGTCGATACCCGCACGGTTGATACCCACGCCAGTCGCCTGCGCAAGAAGCTCGGATTGGGTGGCGAGAGCGGTCTGATGCTGAGTTCAGTTTATGGTCAGGGTTACCGCCTGGACACCGTTCAGCAGGGATGATTTGATTTTCCAGTTTCGGCTATACTAGACAGAATTGCTCGGGTATTCCCGACTGTCCCCCCAACTGGAGTTTCCATGAGTCTTTCAGAACAGCAGATCAAGACCGCGCTCACTGCTGCGGTCGACCCCAATACAGGCAAGGATTTCGTCACCGGCAAAGCGGTGAAAAATATCAAGCTCGACGGTAACGATGTCTCTTTCGATATCGAGCTTGGCTACCCGGCAAAAACCCAGATCGACATTATTCGCAAGCAGGTTATTGCCGCTGTGCGCACGCTGCCGGGTATCGGCAATGTGTCGGCCAATGTTTATGTAAAGATCATTTCGCACGCGGTTCAGCTGGGCGTCAAGCTTTTACCGGGCGTCAAGAATATCGTGGCGATTGCTTCCGGCAAAGGCGGCGTCGGCAAGAGCACGACCGCGGTCAACCTCGCGCTGGCGCTGGCGCAGGAGGGCGCGACAGTCGGTATTCTTGATGCCGATATTTACGGCCCGTCGCAACCGCAAATGCTTGGCCTGGCCGGGCAGCAACCGGAGTCGCGTGACGGCACGAACATGGAGCCGCTGGAGGCCTATGGTGTGCAGGCAATGTCGATCGGCTTCATGGTCGATGTCGAAACGCCGATGGTCTGGCGCGGCCCGATGGTGGCGCAGGCGCTTGATCAACTGATCACCCAGACCAACTGGCGCGATGTTGATTATCTGATTGTCGATATGCCGCCGGGTACGGGCGACGTTCAGCTATCGCTGGCGCAGAAAGTGCCGGTGACCGGCGCAGTCATTGTTACCACGCCGCAGGACATCGCGCTGATCGATGCGCGCAAGGGCTTGAAAATGTTCGAGAAGGTCAATATTCCGATTCTCGGTATCGTTGAAAACATGAGCATCCATATTTGCTCGAAATGCGGTCACGAAGAGCATATCTTTGGTAGTGGCGGCGGTGAGCGGATGGGCAAGGATTACGACGTCGAATTCCTTGGCAGCCTGCCGCTTGAACTGGCCATTCGCGAGATGGCCGATGGTGGCAAGCCGACCGTTGTCGGCGCGCCTGATTCCCGGACAGCCGAGATTTATCGCGGTATTGCCCGCCGCGTCGCGGTCAAAATCGCTGAAAAAGCCAAGGATATGACCTCGAAATTCCCGAATATCGTGGTTCAGAACACCTAAAATTTTCGCCAAATCCCTACACAAAGGCGGGTAAAATCCCGCCTTTGTTTTTTGTAGCGCGGATGAGAAAAAATGGCCATCAAATCAGATAAATGGATACGCCGCATGGCGGCAGAGCACGGCATGATCGAGCCGTTTTCACCGGAACTGGTGCGCGAAGAGAATGGCCAGAAGATTGTTTCCTACGGCACCTCGAGCTACGGCTACGACATCCGCTGTGCCCGCGAATTCAAGGTCTTCACCAATATCAACTCGACGGTGGTCGACCCCAAGGATTTTGATCCGAAATCCTTCGTTGAAATCGAATCCGATGTCTGCATCATCCCGCCCAATTCCTTCGCGCTGGCCCGGACCATGGAGTATTTTCGCATTCCGCGCTCGGTGCTGACCATTTGCCTCGGCAAGAGCACCTATGCCCGCTGCGGTATCATCGTCAACGTCACGCCGTTTGAACCCGAGTGGGAAGGCTACGTGACGCTGGAATTCTCCAATACCACGCCGTTGCCGGCCAAGATTTACGCTGGCGAAGGTTGCGCCCAGGTGCTTTTCTTTGAATCCGACGAGATCTGTGAAACCTCGTACAAGGATCGCGGCGGCAAATACCAGGGCCAGGTAGGGGTGACTCTACCCAAGATCTGACCCTGCGTCTTTTCGCAAAGCTGTAACAAAAACGTCTTATTCTGTGACCCGCTGCGGCGGGTCGCCGCTTTTCAAGGATTCAACATGCGCTTCCACTTCCCCATCATCATCATCGATGAAGACTTTCGCTCGGAAAACACCTCCGGTCTTGGTATTCGCGCTCTGGCTGCGGCGCTGGAAAAAGAAGGTCTGGAAGTGCTCGGTGTGACCAGTTATGGTGACCTGAGCTCATTTGCGCAGCAACAGTCGCGGGCCAGCGCTTTCATTTTGTCGATTGACGATGAAGAACTGGCGATGGAACCGGAAGAAACGCTGGCTGACCTGCGCGCCTTCGTGACGGAAATCCGTCTGCGCAATGCGGACATCCCGATCTTCCTGCATGGCGAGACCCGGACCTCGCGCCATATTCCGAATGACGTGTTGCGTGAGTTGCACGGCTTCATTCACATGTTTGAAGACACGCCGGAGTTCATGGCACGCAATATCAAGCGCGAAGCCCGTGCCTACCTTGATTCGCTGGCGCCGCCGTTTTTTCGCGCGCTGGTGCACTACGCGGCTGACGGTTCCTACTCCTGGCATTGCCCGGGTCACTCGGGCGGCGTTGCCTTTCTGAAGTCGCCGGTCGGCCAGATGTTCCATCAGTTTTTCGGCGAAAACATGCTGCGTGCCGACGTTTGCAATGCCGTTGAAGAACTCGGCCAGTTGCTCGACCATACCGGCCCGGTTGCCGCCTCCGAGCGCAACGCGGCCCGCATTTTCAATGCCGATCACCTCTATTTCGTCACCAACGGCACGTCGACCTCGAACAAGATCGTCTGGCACTCGACGGTCGCGCCGGGCGACATCGTTGTGGTCGACCGCAACTGCCACAAGTCGATCCTGCACGCCATCATGATGACCGGGGCGATTCCGGTCTTCTTGATGCCGACGCGGAACAATTTTGGCATCATCGGGCCAATCCCGAAGAGCGAGTTTGCCTGGGCAAACATCCAGAAAAAGATCGCTGCCAACCCCTTTATTACCGACAAAACAGCCAAGCCGCGGGTGTTGACCATCACCCAGTCGACCTACGATGGCATTCTCTACAACGTCGAGGACATCAAGGAAGAGCTCGACGGAAAGATCGACACCCTGCATTTCGACGAAGCCTGGTTGCCGCATGCCGCCTTCCACGATTTTTACGGCGATTACCATGCCATCGGCGCCGACCGGCCGCGCTGCAAGGACTCGATGATTTTCTCGACGCAATCGACCCACAAATTGTTGGCCGGTTTGAGTCAGGCATCGCAAATTCTGGTTCAGGACTGCGAGAACCGCAAACTCGACCGCGATATCTTCAACGAGGCGTACCTGATGCATACCTCGACCTCGCCGCAATACTCGATCATCGCCTCCTGCGACGTTGCCGCGGCGATGATGGAAGCCCCGGCCGGCACGGCATTGGTTGAAGAGTCGATTACCGAAGCCCTCGACTTCCGTCGCGCCATGCGCAAGGTCGATGAAGAGTGGGGCATCGACTGGTGGTTCAAGGTCTGGGGGCCGGACGATCTTTCCGAAGAAGGCATTGAAGAACGTGACGCCTGGATGCTCAAGCCGGGCGAACGCTGGCACGGTTTCGGCAATCTGGCCGACGGTTTCAATATGCTTGACCCGATCAAGGCCACCATCATCACGCCGGGCCTCGATGTCGATGGCGATTTTGCCGACGAATTCGGCATTCCTGCCGCCATCGTCACCAAATACCTGGCCGAACATGGCGTTATCGTTGAAAAGTGTGGCCTCTACAGCTTCTTCATCATGTTCACCATCGGCATTACCAAGGGCCGCTGGAACACGCTGGTGACGGCGCTGCAGCAGTTCAAGGACGATTACGACAAGAACCAGCCGTTGTGGAAGGTGCTACCGGAGTTCGTCCAGAAGAACCCGCGTTATGAGCGTATCGGCCTGCGCGATTTGTGCACGCAGATTCACAGCGTCTACAAGAAGAACGATGTGGCTCGCCTGACTACCGAAATGTATTTGTCGGACATGGTGCCCGCGATGCGCCCGGCCGACGCTTTCGCCAAAATGGCTCACCGCGAGATCGAGCGGGTGGCGATTGACCAACTCGAAGGGCGCGTTACTGCAGTGCTGCTGACGCCTTACCCACCGGGTATTCCGCTGTTGATTCCGGGCGAGCGGTTCAATCTTAAAATCTGTAACTACCTGCGATTTGCTCGCGAGTTCAATGCCGGCTTCCCCGGTTTCGAGACGGATATCCACGGGCTGGTCAAGGGTGCGGATGGCACCTATTACGTGGATTGCGTGCGCCAGGAAACTGTATTTTGCGATTCCCGCGCAGGCGTGAATCCATAGCAATCAAGTGGCTGCTGGACCCCCGGCTTTGCGGGGTGACAGATTGATCAGCGCTTCGCCTAGTCTTGTTTGCGGCGATAGGTAACGAAGGAAAACCCCGTACCGGTTTGGCTGGGCGGGGTTGTTTTTGCCGTTTTTTCCCAGTTCACCCCAGGGCCAGCCGTAGTTTCTGTGGTCGTAGTAATCTCCGGAAACCAGCTGTCGCCTTCCGGGGTAAGCGCTACTTCGGTGATTTCCAGCCGATTGGCTAGCGCCATTGCCTGTTGATAGATTTCGGCGCCACCGATGATGAAAACCAGCGCGTCGCTGGCGGCCAGTCCCAGCCCGGCTTCCAGCGAGTTGGCCAGTTCGGCGCCCGGTGCGACGAAATCAGGCTGGCGGCTGATGACGATGTTGCGCCGCCCGGGCAATGGCCTGAAGCGCGGTGGTAGCGATTCCCAGGTTTTGCGCCCCATCAGCACGGTGTGGCCCTGCGTTAGCGTCTTGAAGTGCGCCATGTCTTCCGGAATATTCCAGATCAGTTGATTGTCGCGGCCGATGACGCGGTTGGCGGCGACGGCGGCAATGATGACGATTTCCGGCATTTGTGCTTTCAGTGATGGGCGGCGATGGCGTCGTGGTACAAGGCAATATATTGCTCGGCGGCGTGGGCCCAGGAAAAATCCCGGCGCATGCCGTTTTGCTGGATACCTTGCCAAAGCTTGCGGTCGTGCCAGCAACGGGTGGCGCGTTCGAGCGCCAGCCAGAGGGCGTGCGGGGTGGCTTCATCGATGACGAAACCGTTGGCAGTTTTGTCGGCCAGCGTGGCCGCTGAGACGTCCACCACGGTATCGGCCAGGCCGCCAGTGGCGCGGACGATGGGCGGCGTGCCATAGCGCAGGCTGTACATCTGATTGAGGCCGCAGGGCTCGAAGCGCGAGGGCATCAGGAAGCTATCGGCGCCGGCTTCGATGCGATGGGCCAGCGCTTCGTCAAAACCGTGTTTGAAAGCGATTTGTCCGGGGTGGCGCTCGGCCAGTTGGCGGAAGCCGGCTTCCATTGTTTTGTCGCCACTGCCGAGAATGGCCAGTTGGGCCGGCAGGTGAGTAATCCCTTCGCCCAGGGTCAGGACGAGATCCAGCCCTTTTTGTTCAGTCAGGCGGCTGATTATGCCGAATAAAGGGCGGTCGACCGCAGCATCCAGCCCCATTTCACTTTGCAGGGCGCGTTTGTTCTCGCGCTTGGCGGCGAGGCGGTTTGCAGCGTAGGGCGCGGCGAGTGCGGGGTCGGTCGCCGGATTCCACAGGGCGTTATCGACGCCGTTCAGAATGCCGCGCAGAGCATCGGCACGATGGCGAAGCAGCGGCGCCAGTCCGTAGCCGAAGGCTTCATCCTGAATTTCGCGGGCATAGGTCGGGCTGACGGTGGAGATCAGCGTCGCCAGTTGCAGGCCGGCCTTGAGGAAGGAAAGTTGACCGTGGAATTCGACGCCATCGAAGCGCCAGGCGTGCGCGGGCAGGCCGAGCGCATGCAAGTGGCTGGCGCCAAAATTGCCCTGAAAGGCAATGTTGTGCACGGTGACAATGCTGGCAGCGCAACCTCTATCTTGCAGCCAGGCGGGGGCCAGGGCGGTTTGCCAGTCATTGAGATGCACGACGTCTGGCCGCCAGTCGAGCGCTGGGTTGAGTGGCGAGTTGGGTAGTGAACCGAGTGCAGAATCGAGCGCTGAATCGCCCTGGCCGAGCAGGGCGGCAACGCGGGAAAGCAGGCCGAAGCGGATGCCGTTGTCGGCCCAGTCGTGGCCGAGCGGGTCGAGGTAAGGATTGCCCGGGCGGTCGAACAGTGCCGGGCAGTCGAGCAATATCAGCGGCAGGCCGTCGCTTTCGCTGGCGAGCAGGCGGGCTGCCGGCAGGCCCGGGGCCAGCGGCGGGATTTCGGCCAGCCGGGTGGCTTGAGGAAAAGCCTTAAGCATGGCTGGGTAGGCCGGTATTAGAACGCGAACGTCGTGCCCGGCCCGGTGCAAGGCGGCGGGCAAGGCTGCAGCGACATCACCGAGACCACCGGTTTTGACCCAGGGGGCCATTTCGGCGGTGGCGAAAAGGATGGCGAGGCGGCTCATTAGGTGATCAACGCGGTGGTCAAGAGTTAGTCAGCGCAGCAATCAGGCCGCGCGTCGAGGCATCGAAACTGGCATCGTCGCCTTCGCCAGCCAGCAAGGGGGTCAAGCGGCTGGCCAGTTGCTTGCCGAGCTCGACGCCCCATTGGTCGAACGAATTGAGGTTCCACAGTACGCCGAGGCAGAACACCTTGTGTTCATAAAGTGCCAGTAGTTGGCCCAGGGTGTAGGGGTTGAGGGCGGGCAGGACCAGGGTGCTGGATGGTTGGTTGCCGGGGAAAATCTTGTAGGGAACCAGCGCTTCCGGAACCTTGGCCGCCCGTACCTCGTCTGCCGTTTGCCCGAAGGCGAGCGCCGCGGACTGGGCGAGACAGTTGGCGAGTAGCGAAATATGGTGGCCGGGAAGCGGGAAATCGGCCTCGCGCAGGGCCAGAAAGTCGCAAGGGATGATGCGGCCGCCCTGATGGAAGAGTTGGTAGAACGAATGCTGGCCGTTGGTGCCGGCCTCGCCCCAGAGCACCGGGCAGGTCGCGGTGCCGACCGGGTCGCCGTCGCGGTCGACTTGTTTGCCGTTGCTCTCCATCTCGAGTTGTTGCAAGTAGGCCGGTAACAAGGACAGGGACTGGCTGTAGGGCAGCACTGCTGCGGTCGACGCGCCCAGAAAGTCGGTATTCCACAGCGTGAGCAGCGCCAGCGTTAGCGGCAGATTGTCGGCAGGCGATGCCTCGATGAAGTGTTTATCCATGGCACGGGCGCCGGCCAGCAGTTGCTTGAACTGGCGCCAGCCGATGGCGAGGGCCAGCGCAAGGCCGATGGCTGACCATAAGGAAAAGCGGCCGCCGACCCAATCCCAGAATTCAAAGACGTTGGCGGCGGGAATGCCGAATTGCTCGGTCAGCTCAAGATTGGTCGAGATGGCGACGAAATGCTGGGCGACGGCGCTTTCACGGCCGGCCGAGGCGAGTAGCCAGGTGCGCGCCGTGCGGGCGTTGGTCAGGGTCTCCAGCGTCGTGAAAGTCTTGCTGGCGATGATGAACAGGGTTGTGCGCGGGTTGAGCTGGGCGAGCAGCGGGGCAATGTCGGCGCCGTCAACATTGGCGATGAAATGAACCTTGAGGTCCGGCTGCTGCTGCGCTGCCAAAGCCCTGACTGCCATGCGCGGGCCGAGATCGGAGCCGCCGATGCCGATGTTGACGATGTCGGTGATGTGCTCGCCGGCAAAGCCGCGCCATTTGCCACTGTGAACTTCTTCACAGAATTGCTGCATGCGTTCGAGTACGGCGCGCACTTCGGGCGGTTCCTGCTTGTCGGCGCGCAAGGCCATGTGGCGGACGGCGCGATTCTCGGTGTGGTTAATCGGCTCGCCGGCCAACATTTTCTGCTGCCAGCCCTTGAGGTCGGCGGCTTCAGCCAGCGCGTGGAGCAAGGCTAGCGTTTCGGCGGTGATTCGTTGTTTCGAAAAATCGAGCAGCAAGCCATCCTGCGCTCGGGAAAAATGGCTGAAACGATCGACGTCGGCTGCGAAAAGCTCGCGCAGGTGTTGCGGTCGGATGGCCTCGGCGTGGGCGGCGAGGGCGCGCCAGGCGGGGGAGTCAACGAGATTCATGGGGCAGGGTCATCAGTCAGGATTTATCGGGCAAGAGTCAGGCTGCAATCGGGCTGCAAGACTCAAAGCCATAGCATCAGACCGGTTTCAAATTTGTGAATGAGCGACGGATGGCTCGGGAAAATGCGGATACGGTATTCGAGTTTGCCGCAGAGCTCCGGGGTGAGTTCCAGCGTGTACAAGGCTTCGCCGTTATTGGTGCTGCCTGAGCAGAGCAGCGGATAGTGACGTCCGCGATAGGCGCCGCTATTCCGCTGGGGGCGGCCGAAGAGCGCTTCGACCGTGACGTCTGCCGGGCTCAGGCCATTGAGCTGGACGGCGATTTCGATGTGGACCGAACCGCCAAACTGCATGCGTTTGGTTGCGCTGTCCAGTCGATGCAAGCGGACGTTCGGCCAGGCGGCACGAACCTTGTTTTTCCATTGGGCGACATCGCGCGCGATGGCGAAATTGTCGGCTGCGTAGCGTCGACCGTGGGCGGCGGCCGGGGCGTAGAATTTTTTGACGTATTCGCTAACCATGCGGATGACGTTGAAGCGCGGCGCAATCGTCGCAATCGAGCGCTTCGACATGGCGACCCATTCCGGCGAATAACCCATCGGGCCGGTCCGGTAATAGCTCGGGATCACCTGGTCCTGCAGCAATTCATAAAGCGTCCTGGCTTCTTCGGTATCGCGCTCGCTGTCGGTAAGTTGGCCGGCGGCGGGTTTGATCGCCCAGCCATTGGCGACTTCCGTCGAGTCATCGTAACCCTCACCCCACCAGCCATCGAGCACCGAGAGGTTGAGCGCGCCGTTCATCGCCGCTTTCATGCCCGAGGTGCCGGAGGCTTCGAGCGGGTAGATGGGGTTGTTGAGCCAGACATCGACGCCGGCGACCAGCGAGCGGGCGAGGTTGAGGTCGTAGCCTTCGAGCAGCAGGATGCGTCCCTCGAACTCCGGCAGCTTGGCCATCTGGGTAATTTTGCGGATGGTTTCCTGACCCGGCAGGTCGGCCGGATGGGCTTTGCCGGCAAACAGGAAAAGCACCGGGCGATCACTCTGGCAGATGATTTCGCGGAGCCATTTCGGATCCTGGAAAAGCAGCGCGGCACGTTTGTAGGTGGCGAAGCGACGGGCAAAGCCGATGGTCAGGATGTTCGGATTGTCCGGGTCGGCAAATTTCAGCAGGCGGTCGAGATGGGCCGGTGAGCCTTGATTGCGCAGGTGTTGCTGGCGAATGGATTCACGCACCCGATAGAGCAATTGCGATTTCAGTTGCTGGCGAATACTCCAGAAGCTCGCATCCGGAATGCACTCGATGCCGTCCCAGTTGGACGGTTCGGTTTGCCGCTCCTGCCAGCCGATGCCGAGATAGCGTTCAAAAGTTTCAAACCATTCCGGCGCCAGGAAGGTTTGCAGATGCACGCCGTTGGTGACGTAATCCATCGGATTTTCATTGGGCTCGATCTGCGGCCAAAGATAGCGGCAGATATTGGCCGAGACATCGCCGTGAATGCGCGAAACGCCGTTGTGGTGGCGTGAGCCGCGCAGCGCCAGCGAGGTCATGTTGAGGTCGGTCTTGCCCGGTTCGGCGCCTAGCGCCATCAACTGGTCGCAGGACATGCCGAGTTCCTGGCACCAGCCTGAAAAGTAGTGGCGGATCATTTCTTCCGAAAAATGATCATGTCCGGCCGGCACAGGGGTATGGGTCGTGAACATCACGTTGGATGCCACCGCTTCAAGCGCTGCGGCATAGGGCAGCCCGCCGCTGACCAGGCTGCGGATGCGTTCGAGAATCAAAAAGGCGGCATGGCCTTCGTTAACGTGCCAGACGGTTGGCTTGAGGCCGATGGCCGCGAGGGCGCGGACGCCGCCGACGCCGAGCAGGATTTCCTGTTCAATGCGGTTGGTCTTGTCACCGCCGTAAAGGCGATGGGTGATTTCGCGGTCGCGTTCGGTGTTTTGCGGTAACCAGGTGTCGAGCAGGATCAGCTTGACGTGGCCAACCTTGACCTCCCAGAGCTTGGCCTGAATGGTGCGCCCGGGAAACTCGACCGGCACCAGCACTTCATTGCCTTGCGCATCAAGCACCGGGGAAACCGGCAGGTCATCGAAATCGGAGTCGTTATACGTTGCCTGCTGATGCCCGTCGGCGGCCAGCGTTTGCTGGAAATAGCCCTGGCGGTAAAGCAGCCCGATACCGATAAACGGCAGGCCCATGTCGCTGGCCGCCTTGCAGTGATCCCCGGCCAGAATGCCGAGGCCGCCGGAGTAGATTGGCAGGCTGGCGTGGAAGCCGAATTCGGCACAGAAATAGGCAATCAGGTCGTCGTCCTTGAACGGGTGACCGTGCACGTGCACCATGCTCGGTGTCTCGTGGTAGGTGTCGTAGGCCGACAGAACACGGTTCAGGGCGCCCAGAAAAACCGGGTTCTCAGCGGCGGCTTCCAGTTTTTTCTGGTCGGCACGCTTGAGGAAGGCCTTGGGATTGTGATTGCTGGCTTGCCAAAGCGGGTGCGAAAGGCTGGAGAAAAGGCCACGGGTCGGGCTGTCCCAGCTGTACCAGAGATTGTTGGCGAGCTCTTCCAGGCGCTCCAGCCGTTCCGGAATTTTGGGGTTAACTTCAAGCTGGTAAACGGTTCCGGTCATGATGGGCTGGGTTCTATGATGAGTTGGAGTTGCAGGGTGCAATGGTCGCCGGGGATGACCCAGTTGAGCCTGAGTTCGACGGCTTGCATGATTTTCTCAAAGCCGGCCTCGGATTGGGAGACTGTTTGCTGCGGTCGACCGTGAATTTCGGCCGAAATTGAGGTTTTTAATTGGATGCTGCCGCCAAGAACGCCATCTTCCAGTGTCAGCGAGGTCGCCTCATCGAGATCGAGCGGCTGGCCGAAACCACCGGGGATACTGCCATCGGCCAGGACGTAACGGCCGAGAAAACCGTCGCAGCTCGGCATGGCGAGGTTTAGGCGGGTGCTGAATCGGTGGCCGGCGAGGCCGGTAAGCTGCCAGGTGATTGCTGCGGTCGACCCGGAAATTGTGTAATTTTTGCTGATGCCGGGGCGCTGATATTCCATTCCTCCCCCTTTATGGCCCAGAGGGCCCGGTCCCCTGGCAAAGGGAGGTGCCGGTCAACCCATCCCCACCCCAGCCCTCCCCTTGAAGAGGAGGGAGCGTCATGTAGTCGCTCAGGCTGCCGCCATCCAACTCGTCAATAAAAGTCGCTCGCGGCAGCACGTCCGGCACAATATCTTCCGGCCCAACCGGGTGCTTGAAGCGGATTACATCGTGCGCCGAGGCAATGCCTTCGCCCTGATGCTCGGTGGCTTCTTTGCCGATCTTGTCGTGGTAATGCTCGTGATAGCGGCGCAGCGTGTCGCCGAAGTTGTGATTGAGCCGATAGCTCGATAGCTCGTGCACCGCCGCCAGGCCGTCGTCGCGAATGACGATTTGCAGGTCCGCTGTTTTTGCGAAGAGTTCGGTTTTTCCATCAAAATCGAGGTCGACCGCAGCAATGGCCGGACGCGGGCAAAGTGCGTCGAGTTCTGCTTCCAGTGCCACGATGTTGTGCCACACAGCCCGCCGTAGATGTGGCAGGTAAAGCCCGCCGAACAGGCCGTGCCAGTAAGCGTCGTTGGCTTGGGCGCGGTAGAGGGCGTCAACCAGGGCCTGCGGCGGATGGGGGATTTCGGCCAGCCGGGCGGAAAGGCCGAGCATGCGCTTGTGCATCCAGTTGGCTTCCGGGTAGCGCGACAGGAAATTGCGCCAGATGCCGCCGCGCAGGAAAGGCCGATGCAGATCGCCGCGTCCGGCCGCTTTTTCACTGGCCAGCAGGGCGGAATAGATGCCGGCGGCGGGCATCGGCAGCGTCCATTCGTTCATTTCACTGTAGGACGTGGTGGGCAAATAGACGATACCGCGCGTTGCCTCTCGGGCATGAAAATCGGCGTAGGTGGCGGTGCGGATTTTCGGGCTGGCCAGCACACCTTCGATCAGTGCCTTGAGCCAGCCACGGTTGTAAACCCAGTCGTAGGTTTCCGGCCAGATGCCGAATTTTTCGATGTCGTCGAAATAAATGGCCGCCGCTTGGCCCTGATCGGCCAGATATTCAAGATAGCCGACGACTTCATGCGCCGGCGAGAAGGGCAGGCGATAACGCAAGGCTTCGGAAATCGGGAAGAGGTCGAGCCGGGTGCCGTCTTCTTCGGTGCTGAAGTAACCATCCAGTGCTGCGGTGGACTTGCCGGTACAGAAGAAATGGTAGTCGTCGACGGTGACGTACTGGATGCCGGTTTCGGCCAGCGACGGCACCACGGCAGATTCCCAGACCCGCTCGGTGAGCCACGCGCCGCTGGGTTTTACCCCGGTCCATGCGGTGAGTTTGTCGTTCAGCGTGCGTAGCTGGCCCACCCGGTCGCGATGCGGAATGGCGGCAAGCACCGGCTCCGTATCGCCGGAACTGAATAGTTCCACCTGGCCGCGCTTGACCATTTCGGCCAGCAGCGCCATGTCGGCCGGGTAGCGCTCACGCAGCCAATCGAGCAACCAGCCGGAAAAATGGGCAGCAAAGCGGAAATCCGGATAGGCGTAGAGGGTTTCGAGGAAGGGTTTGTAGCAGCGCAGATGCGCGTCTTCAATCACTTCCGGAAAATTGCCCACGGGTTGGTGAGCGTGCACTCCTAGCAACAGCGTTACAGCGTGAGTCATGATGATTCTTATCTAATTGGCGCGGCGCATGGTGCCGCCGCTTTCCGGTTTGCCGCCACCTTTGCTGATCGGGTGATCGAGGCTATTCGGCGGCGGGAGTTTGAGCAGGAGGTAAAGGGCTTTGAGATTTTCCCGGAACAGGCGGTCGAAGCAGGCCACCGATTGCGGCGAGTTGTAGTCGCCCAGCCACCAGAACCAGTCGGAGCTTTCGCAGATGGCCAGGCGGCGCAGAACATCGCGGCGCTCCTCGTCGTTCAGGCCGCTATCCAGCGCCCGGTCGGCGCATTGTTTGACGTCGCACAACATCTCCCAGGCGCGGTTTTTGTCCGGGTTGCCGACCCAGGTCGAAAGCGTGCCATAGACCCAGCTACCGGCCGTCAGCCGGGGCAGGCGGGCGCGGCGCTCGTGTTGGCTGGCGGCTGCTTCGGAGAGCGTCACCGTGCGAATGCCCGGATTTTTCTCCAGGGCATCGTAAAGATCGCTGAAGAAATACCAGGCGTTGTACGGGTAATACTCCCAGGCATTTTCACCGTCGAGAAAAACCGGGATCAAGTTGCGCTCGTCCTGCAGATGAATGGCTTTCACTTCTGTCATGAAGTGTTGCGCCGCATCGCGCCCGTGCCAGCTGGCGTACTCGAAGCCGATCAGGTCAGAAATATGTTCGTTGCGGAAGAACAGCGTGATGTCGTCGGCCAGGCCTTCCGGTGCCAGCCAGGCGCTCGTGGTTCTCGCCTCATTGCCGGCTGAGTTTTTCAGCACGCCGTGGCTGCTTGCGGTCCATTTAAAGCCAGCCTCGGCGATCTGTTTCAGGAAGGGGGCTGATAGCGCGCCTTCGGCCGGCCACAAGCCGGCGGGCGGCTGGCCGAAACGGCGGGTGTGGCTTTCCTGGGCCTGGGCAATATGTTCGGCCACCCGTGTCCGGCCACCCGGATATTCAGGGGCGGCGGGCAGGATGCAATCCGGCCAGGCTTCGCGGGCCGAACTGAAATCGATCATCAATGGCGCCAGCGGGTGCGTCGCCGGGGTGCAACTGAGCTCAACCTGGCCGCTTTCAGCCAGGACGCGGTAGCGTGGAATCAGTCCGGCAACGGCGCTGCTCAGTTCGTCGAGCAGGCTTTGCCGGTCGGCCAGCGAAAAATTGCCGCCCTTGGCCATCAGTTGCGGAATGACTTTCCCGGTGCGGCGCAGGCTTTCACCGCTCCAGGCCAGCAAATACCAGGTCGCCAGATCAGCAAAAAAGGCACCGGACAGATAGCTCAGGCCATTGCCATCCTGATCGCTGACAAAAGCCAGAACGTCGCGCAGCCGACGGTAGGGTGCAAAGGGTTCAAGCATGGTCGGGGCATGGCAACGAAAAGCCATGTCGAGCAGCCAGTCACGATCCTCCGTTTTCAGCGTGTCCGGGTCGGGCCAACTGGCGATGCGGAGCAGCGGATCGCGCCATTGCCCGGTGGCGAATTGAGCCGTGTAATCCTCGATTTGGTCGAGCAAAACCGGCACGAAATTGACCGTGCAATGGATGGCGGGGTGGCGCTCCAGATGCGCCGCCATGTCGGTGTAATCCTTGATGGAATGCAGCAGCACCCAGGGCAGCATGAACTCGCCGCTGTCCGGGTGGCGGTAATCCGGCTGGTGCATGTGCCAGAGAAAAGCGAGATCAGCCATTAGCGAGCTGCCGCGCCCTGGCCGAGCATTTCGGCGGTGACCAAGGTGATGCCCTTGGGGCTGACCTGGAAGCGCTTGCGATCTTCGAGCGGATCAACGCCGATCATCATGCCCTCGGGGATTCGGCAATGTTTGTCGATAACGCAGCGCTTGATCACGGCATGCCGCCCGATATCGACGTCGGGCAGAATGACTGAATCCTCGACCGTCGCCCAGCTATGGACATTGACGTTGGAGAAGAGCAGCGAGCGTTTCACGGTGGCGCCGGAAATAATGCATCCGCCTGAAATAAGCGAGTCGACCGCAGTGCCGCGCCGGTCATCGTCGTCAAAGACAAACTTGGCCGGCGGCATCTGTTCCTGATTGGTCCAGATCGGCCATTCCTTGTCGTAGAGGTTGAGTTCGGGCGTCACCTTGGTCATCTCCATGTTGGCTTCCCAGTAGGCGTCGATAGTGCCAACGTCGCGCCAGTAGGGCTGGTGATGGTCGCTGCCGACGCAGGAATCGGCAAAGCGGTGGGCGAAGACGCGGTAGCGCGGCACGATGTAGGGAATGATGTCCTTGCCGAAGTCGCGGCTGGAGCCTTCGGTGAGCGCATCGCGCGCCAGTTGCTCGAAAAGAAATTTGGTATTGAAAATGTAGACGCCCATCGACGCCAGGGCCCGATCCGGCTGGCCCGGCATGGGCGGCGGGTTTTGCGGCTTTTCGACAAAATCGATCACCCGGTCATGCTCGTCGACCGCCATCACACCAAATTCACTGGCTTCGGCCAGCGGCACGTCAATGCAGGCGACCGTCATGTCGGCCTGGTTTTTGGCGTGGATGGCCAGCATGCGGCCATAGTCCATTTTGTAAATATGGTCGCCGGCCACCACCAAAATGTGCTCCGGCTGGTAGCGGCGAAGGACGTGCAGATTCTGGAAAACAGCGTCGGCCGTGCCTTGGTACCACTGGTTTTCATCGATCTGCTGCTGGGCCGGCAGGAGCTGGACGAATTCGTCAAAGCGGCCGTCAAGGAAGCTCCAGCCGCGCTGAATGTGGCGGATCAGGCTGTGCGCCTTGTACTGGGTGGCGACACCAATTTTCCGAATGCCGGAATTGACGCAGTTGGAGAGCGTGAAATCGATAATCCGGAATTTGCCGGCAAACGGTACCGCCGGCTTGGAACGAAAATCGGTGAGTTGCTTCAGCCGGGTGCCGCGACCACCGGCCAGGATGATGGCAAAGGTATTGCGCGTCAGATGACTGATGAAGCGCATATCGGTCTGTTCCCGCATTTCGCAATAGGGCTGATGCGGACAGCTTGTGCTTAGGGGCATGGCGGACCTCCCTGGTCACGTTTTAACTTATGATACTGCGATAGGGAGGTCAAATGAAGCTATCAGACGAGCTTTACCTGTTCAACGAAGGCCGGAATTTTCAGGCTTACCGGCTACTCGGCGCACATCCTGATCAGGCGGGCACCACCTTTCGCGTTTGGGCGCCCAATGCCTCGCAGGTCTCGGTGATCGGTGATTTCAATGCCTGGCAAGGCGCGGCGCACGGCATGCATGAACTGGGCGCCTCCGGTATTTGGGAATTGCTGGTGCCCGAAGCGGCGCCCCACAGCCTCTACCGTTTTCAGATCACCAATCGCGACACCGGCGACGTGCTGATCAAAGCCGACCCCTACGCCCGCGGTGTCGAGTTGCGACCGGGCTCGGCCGCTTATGTCGTGCCGCCCTCCGGTCACGTTTGGGGCGACGCTGCCTGGCTGCAGCAGCGCAGCGGCTGGGATTGGCAGCACGCGCCGGTCAATATCTACGAAGTCCATGCCGGTTCCTGGATGCGCCACCCCGATGGCAGGCCCTATCTCTGGCGCGAATTGGCCGAACGACTGATTCCCTACGCGGTCGATCAGGGCTACACGCATCTCGAATTGCTGCCCATCACCGAACATCCGCTTGATGAATCCTGGGGTTATCAGACCACGGGCTATTTCGCGCCGACTGCCCGCTACGGCTCGGCGGATGATCTACGGTTTTTCATCGATAGCTGCCATCAAGCCGGCCTGGGCGTCATTCTCGACTGGGTGCCCGGCCATTTTCCGCAAGACCAATGGGCGCTGGCTCGCTATGACGGCACGGCCCTCTACGAACACGAAGACCCGCGCCTCGGCCTGCACGCCGATTGGGGAACGCATATTTTCAACTACGGCCGGCATGAGGTGCGCAGCTTCCTGCTCTCCTCGGCGCATTGGTGGTTGTCCGAATTTCATTTCGATGGTCTGCGCGTCGATGCCGTCGCTTCGATGCTCTACCTCGACTACTCGCGCAAGCCGGGCGAGTGGTTGCCCAATCAGCATGGCGGGCGGGAAAATCTCGACGCGGTCGAGTTTCTCAAGCAACTCAATGCCCTGGTGCACGCCGAGTTCCCCGGTGCACTGACCATCGCCGAAGAATCCACCGCCTGGCCGCTGGTTTCACGCCCCACCTACGTTGGCGGCCTTGGTTTTTCGATGAAATGGAATATGGGCTGGATGAACGACAGCCTGCGCTATTTCCACCGCGACCCGATCTACCGGCGCTGGCATCACAACGAACTCACCTTCGGCCAGGTCTACGCCTACAGCGAAAACTACGTGCTACCGTTCTCGCACGATGAGGTTGTGCATGGCAAAGGCTCGCTGATCGGCAAAATGCCCGGCGATGCCTGGCAGCGCTTCGCCAATCTGCGCCTGTTGCTGGCCTGGCAAACCTTCACGCCCGGCAAGAAGCTGATGTTCATGGGCGGCGAGTTTGGCCAGCAGCGTGAATGGTCGGAAGGCCGCGAACTTGACTGGGGCTTGTTGAGCGATCCGGCCCATGTCGGGTTGCAGCGCTTGTCCGGCGATTTGAATCGCCTTTACCGCGACCATCCGGCGCTCCATTCGCAGGATTTCGCGAGTCGTGGATTCGACTGGATCGACTGCCACGACAGCGAACATTCGGTGCTCGCCTGGATTCGCTGGGGGCGGGATGGCAGTTTCGTCATTGTTGCGGTCAACTTCACCCCGGCGCCACAAACCGGCTACCGCATTGGCGTGCCCGAGGCTGGGCGCTATGTCGAAATTCTCAACAGCGATTCTGCTTATTACGGTGGCAGCAACCTGGGTAATGCCGGCGGGATCAACGCGAGCGCTGGCGAATGGATGAATCGCCCGGCTAATCTGGAAATCACTTTGCCGCCATTGGCGGCCGTGGTGTTACAGCGCGCTTGATCGGGTGAGAGGCGCCGAAGTCTGGCTTCAAACCCAGTGCAGCAGTTTCGCCAGGCCCCCCAGCAGCAAGATCGGCAGGTAAGGGTAGGCCACCGTCGGCCGCAGGGCGCTGCGCGCATAGCCGGCAATCAGGCTGAGCCCACCGGGCCGATTGTCCGTCCATTGCGTGTACAACTGCATCGCCGGTGCGCTTGGCGCGACTTGCTGGAGCAATATTTCGACCTGCAACAGGCGCTCGACCATGCGGGCCTGATAGGTTTTATAGATCCCCTCCAGCAACCAGCAGAGGCCGACGGTCAGCCCGAGCCAGAGGAGCGGTACGCTTGCCGCGAGGCCGGCCAAACCAAAGGCCAGGCTACTCAACTTGATCAGCAGCGCACTTTTCTCATACTGCTCGTGGTTGTTCTGCAAGGTTTGCCACTCAAGGCCCAGCAGCGTTTTGCTATCCATCCGATTATTCCTTAAAAGGCCGACGTTGATCGGCTGCGCGAGGATTCTACGGTCAACCGCAAATTTGGCCAGAATTGCTTGCTCATCCCTTGGCGGTGCGCGGTGCCGGGAAGTCACGGCCTTTGCGCGCATGGAAGATCAACGGCGCACAACGCTTTTCGTCGTGATAAACCCCGACACAATCAAGGCACTGGAAACAGCGGTCGTAGATGATGGCGCCGTCGCGTGCAATGGCGTCGTATTCGCAGCGTGACTTGCAGGTTTGGCACGGCTTGCCGCATTCCTGGCGGCGCGGCAACCAGTTCCAGCGGCGCAGGCGGCCGCCAAGCGTGATGGCGGCACCGAGCGGGCAGATGAAGCGGCAGAAGAATTTGTAATAGACCGCGCTGAGTAGCAGCAGTCCGACGGCCCAGGCAAGGTAGGGCCAGCTGCGGTCGAAACCGAGCGTGATCGACGTTTTGAAAGGTTCGACTTCAACCAGCGATTCGGCCAGCTGCGGGGCGAAGGCGGCGGCGACCAGCAAGGCAAAAAGCAACACATAGCGGCCGCGTTCCAGCACGCTTTCGAGGCTGGCCGGCAGGCGCTTCGACTTGATGCGCAGGCGCTGGGCGAGCAGGGCGAGGAATTCCTGCAGCGCGCCGAAGGGGCAGAGCCAGCCACAAAAAGTGCCGCGCCCCCAGACAAAGAAGCTGACCAGTGTGAAGGCGATGAGCAGCAGGGAAACCGGATCGTAGAGGAAGCTGCCGAGGCCCTGACCCGCCGCCAGTGTTTTGACCGCCCCGGTGAGTTGGACGATGGAGAGTTGCCCCTGGGCGTACCAGCCGATGAAAATAAGCGTGAAAGCGAGAAAGCTCAGGCGGAAAAGCTGCATGCGGCGTGGGTTGACCGAGATCCAGCGTGGCTTTGCCAACATGACGCTGAGCAGGATCAGGGCGACACCGATCGCCGCGAGTTCAGGCCAGCGGGCGCCCCAGGTGACCAGCCAGGCGGGTAAAGGGGTGGGCGGGTAGATGAAATAAGCTGTCGGCGGGGCGTAGTCCAGCGTCAGGGTATGGCGGAAACGTGTCGGGTAAACCTGACCTTTTTCCCGCACCACATCAAGGCCGATGCTGATTGCGCGGCCGGGATCGAGTCCGGACAAATCCGGCGTTTTCAGGATCAGCATTGAAGTGAAGTCGGGGGCGCCGGCAGGGCGGCTTAGTTCCAGGTCGGCGTCCCTGGCCTCCAGCGGCACGCTGTCCTGGCTCAAGGTCAGGCGCGCTGGCACGGTGCCGCGCACGAAGTCTTCATCAAATAATGCATGGCGGCCGGAGGAAGCAATCCAGTAGGCAGACTGGCCGGGACTCAGCCGCCCGATCAGTTTTTTGTATTCGGCCTCACCCAGCAGGGCTTTGCCGATGGTGGGCGCATTGAGATAGGCGACATAGAGGTCGACGAAGTCCGCCCCGGGTTCGCTCAGGGCTATCGGGTCAAGCCCGCTGCCTTCGCTATTGGAAAACAGGGCTTCAACCTCGGCGTTGGTCCACCGCCGATGAACGATGTCGCCATCCTTGAGCAGCGCCGCAAAATCCTTTTTCTCGAAAATATCCGAACGGACCTCGGCCGGGATGCGCTCGCCCGGCGTCGACAGGCCAAGTTGAACTCTGGCGACTGCCAAGGCAGAGGCGAGCACGGTCTGATTGACGATGTGGATCGACGCGGTGGCCTTGGTAACGCCATCGAGCACCACCCGGCCGCTATCGGTATTGACCCGGTTGCGCTCGCCGTAAACATTGGAAATCGTAATCCGCTGCTTGATGTTTTTGCCGGTGTATTGCGCGACAAAATCATTGAGCGGCCCCATGCCCAGGCCGGAGAGAAAAACCGGCTCATGCTGGCGCAATACCTCAACCGAGATGAAATTGCCTTGCGCATCAATCGCAATCAGCAGGTTGAATGGCGTACCTTCAAAGCCGGGAATGGGCGCCAGATCGATCGACTCGAAAACGTAGGCCACCGGGCCGCTGTTCGGCGTCAGTTCGCTGCTCAGTGGCCAGGCCGGCACCTCCGTCAGCTTGGCAGCGACCTTGAACGGCGGTGGAAAGCGGCGGGCAATTTCAGCTTGGTCAAGGTCGCCGGCTTGGGCAAGGCTGCTGAAAATGAGCGTAAGCCAGGTGAAAATAAATGCCGCTAGCCAACTCAGTTCACCGCGTTGCTTCATGTTTTTCCTCTGAGGAAAATCAACTTTCAATCTGCGTCAATATGGCGCAGGTGTATCGGTGTGACTCAGGGTTTGCCCTGAATGTGCCGGGAAAATGTCGTAAATTTCACTTGTGGATAAATTGAGCAATGGGCGTGCCACGCCATGATCAAGATGGTTTTTGCCTGTTTTACGCGTTGACCGCAGCATTCTTTGGCGGCTGACGAGTTGACGCAGCGCCCATAAAAAACGCCGGGTTGCCCCGGCGTTTTTGTTGCTGACTACTTTTTGCCTGGCTTACGCCATCGCCTCGTACAGCGGCAGGGTCAGGAACTCCGGGTATTCCGGGGTCAACGACATCTCGTCGAAAATTACGGCGGCCTGGTCGTAGCTGGCTGTGTCTTCGCCCTGGGCGGTGACGAATGCCTTCACCTTGGACAGCTCTTCGGCGATCATCGGGCGAACCATTTCCACGGTGACCTTGCGGCCATCGTCGAGAATACCCTTCGGCGAAATCACCCACTGCCAGACTTGCGAACGGCTGATTTCAGCGGTGGCGGCATCTTCCATCAGGTTGTGGATCGGCACGCAGCCGTTGCCGGCCAGCCAGCTACCCAGGTAATGAATACCGACGTTGATGTTGTTGCGCAGACCGGCTTCGGTAATCGGCTGTTCCGGTTGGAAATTGAGGAAATCCTTGGCGCCGAATTCTTCGGTACGCTGCTTTTCCCACTGGTTCGGCTTGTCGCCGAGCACCTTGACGAACTCTTCGAGGGCGATTGGCACCAGACCCGGGTGGGCTACCCAGCCGCCGTCGAAGCCGTCGTTGGCATCGCGGGTTTTGTCGTGGCGGATACCGGCCAGCGCTTTTTCATTGGCCACCGGGTCGTTCTTGATCGGGATCAGGGCCGACATGCCGCCCATCGCCGGGGCGCCGCGCTTGTGGCAGGCCTTGACCAGTGCGAGCGCGTAGGAGCGCATGAACGGCACTTCCATGGTGATGGCGCTGCGTTGGGCCAGGCAGAAATCCTTGTTTTTCTTGAATTTCTTGATGCAGGAAAAAATGTAGTCCCAGCGACCGGCGTTCAAGCCAGACGAGTGGTTGCGCAGTTCGTAGAGGATTTCTTCCATTTCGAAGGTGGCGAGGATGGTTTCGATCAGCACGGTGGCCTTGATCGTGCCTTGGGGCAGGCCGATGTGATCCTGCGCCATGACGAAAATATCGTTCCACAGGCGGGCTTCGAGGTGGCTTTCCATCTTCGGCAGGTAGTAGAACGGGCCGGCGCCGCGAGCGATCTGCTCCTTGGCGTTGTGGAAGAAGACCACGGCGAAGTCAAAAATGCCGCCGCCAACGCGTTGACCGTCGACCAGCACGTGCTTTTCATCAAGGTGCCAGCCGCGTGGACGGATCTGCAGGGTCGCGATCTGATCGTTCAGCTTGTATTCCTTGCCGTTCTCATTCTTGAACGACAGTTCGCGGCGGATCGCCTGGTACAGATTGATCTGGCCTTGAATCTGGTTTTCCCACTTCGGCGAATTGGAATCCTCGAAGTCGGTCATGTAAGAGTCAGCGCCCGAGTTGTAGGCGTTGATGATCATTTTTGCTTCAACCGGGCCGGTAATTTCAGTGCGACGACGCTCAAGGGCCTTCGGCAACGGTGCAATTTTCCAGTCGCCTTCGCGGATGTGCTTGGTTTCCGGCAGGAAGTCGGGCATTTCGCCGGCATCAATGCGGGCCTGGCGCTCAACGCGGGCCTTGAGCAGTTCCTGGCGGCGGGTTTCGAAAGCACGGTGCAGCTTGGCAACCAGAGCCAGCGCGTCGTGGGTCAGAATGGCATCGAAACCGGGCTGGAGAGGGGCGGTGATTTGCACGCCGGCGGGCAGATTGAGGCTCATGGAAGCTCCTGATGGATGGGTGAATTGATGCAACGCCGCAAATTCTATTGCTATTTCGATTCAATAAAAAGACGGTTAAAATCATTTCATCTTTTACCTCAGGTATCAAATGGACCGGCTAAAGCAGATCGAAGCCTTCGTTTCGTCGGCAACGCGCGGTAGTCTTTCCGCTGCGGCGCGGGCGGAAGGCGTCACCCCGGCCATCATCGGGCGGCGGCTCGATGCGCTGGAGACGCGGTTAGGCGTCAAATTGCTGCTGCGCACCACGCGTAAATTGACGATCACGTTCGAGGGCCAGGCTTTTCTCGAAGACTGCCAGAAGACCTTGAACGATCTGGCGAACGCGGAGGCCGCAGTGTCACTCGGTGGCGTTCGGGCCAGCGGCCAGTTGCGTGTTTCGGCGCCATCCGGCTTCGGCCGGCGGCATGTCGCGCCGCTGGTGGGCGATTTCATGCAGGCCAACCCGGAAGTGACGGTCAACCTTGATTTAAGCGATAGATTGGTTGATCTGCTCAATGAGAATATCGACTGCGCCATCCGTATCGGTGAGCTGACCGATTCCAGCCTGATCAGCGTCCGCCTCGGTGAAATGCGCCGCATGGTGGTGGCCAGTCCGGCTTATCTGGTGGCACACGGGGTGCCGCGTGAGCCGGTTGATCTGGGCGCACATAATTGTTTGTCGCTCGGCCAGCAGCGCGGCTGGGCCTTCCGCAATCCCCAGACGGCTGAGGTCGATACCTTGAAAGTCAGCGGCAATTTTGAATGCAACGACGGCGCGGTGCTGCACGAGTCAGCACTGGCCGGTCGTGGGCTGGCCTGGCGCTCGCTGTGGGAAGTTGGCCAGGATTTGAAGGAGGGTCGCCTGACCTCGGTCCTCGACGCCTGGCAGGCGCCGCCGATGGGGATCTATGCGGTCTTTCCCCAGCGCCGGCATCTGCCGCTGCGGGTTCGCCTGTTTATCGATCTGCTGAAAGAAACCTATAGTCGGCCGAGCTACTGGGAGTTGCGATGAGCGGCGGCACGCGATGAAGCGCCCGGTCTATCGTGCGCTCGGGCTCATGTCGGTGGTGTTGGGGGCCGTCGGCGCCGTGCTACCGTTATTGCCGACGACGCCGTTTCTGATTCTGGCGGCTTATTTTTTCGCCCGCTCGCATCCGGAATGGGAGGCGAAACTGCTGGCTCACCCCACGGTTGGGCCGTCGATTCGCGCCTGGCGGGATCATGGGGCGATACCCAAGGTGGCGAAACGCGTGGCGACTGTTCTTTTATCCATCAGCGCGGTGGGCGGCTGGTTCACCTTGCCGCTACCGTGGGCTTATGTGCCGAGTGCCATTGGCGCCTGTGTGCTCACTTGGATGTGGACGCGACCGTCCGTCTGATCGACAAAAAACGCCTTTTTTCAGCGTTGACCGCAGCAATGCCAGTTATTGCTGCGCCGGGCCGGACAGCCATTTGAGCACAGTCGAAAACAGGAAATCGGGATTAACCGGTTTGGTAATAAAGTCGTTCATCCCCGCTTCAAAGCAGCGCGCCTTGTCCTCGGCGAAGGCGTTGGCTGTCATGGCCAGGATCGGCACCGTAGAGCCGCCGGGCAGCTTGCGGATCTGGCGGGTTGCTTCGAGTCCATCCATCCGTGGCATTTGCATGTCCATCAGGATCAGGTCGTAGCGGTTCCTGCTAGCCAGTTCGAGCGCCTCAATGCCATCATTTGCCGTATCGACCTGCTGTCGGGCATCCTGAAGCAATTCAAGGGTAATTTCCCGATTCACGAATTCATCCTCGACCAAAAGGATGCGCCGGTTGCGATAGGCGGTTTGCAGGCGGTATTCGGCTGATTCAGTCGATGCCGCAAGCGGCGTCATCGGCGCGCTTTGATCCTTGCGCAGGCGGGCATTGAACCAGAAGGTGCTGCCGACGCCGGGGGCGCTCTCGACCCCGACGCCGCCACCCATCAGTTCGGCAAATTTCTTGGTAATTGCCAGCCCGAGCCCGGTGCCGCCATATTTGCGGGTCATCGAATTGTCGGCTTGCTCGAAGGTCGAGAACAGGCGCGACATCGCCTCGGGGTCAATGCCAATGCCGCTATCCTGAACTTCAAAACGAATGAGCACCGAATCCGGCGTTTCCTCTTCAAGCCGGAGGCGAAGCGTGACACTGCCGGCCTCGGTAAATTTGATCCCGTTGGTAACGTAATTGATCAGGGCCTGCTGCAGTCGGGTGACATCGCCACACAGCGAAAGGGGCGGCAACTGGTTGTCGACGCTCAGGCTGAGGTGTTTGGCCCGGGCGCGCTCCGCCAGCATGGAAACGACATTGGCGATCATGCCATCGATGCGGATCGGCACAGCGTCGAGCACGAACTTGCCGGCTTCGATTTTCGATAGATCGAGCACGGCATTGATGATTTCCAGCAGGTGACGGCTTGCGGTGTCGATCTTGTCCAGGCGCTCGCTCTGCTGCGGCGTGATGCCCGAGCGACGCAGGATGTGCGCCATGCCGGAGATGGCATTGAGCGGCGTGCGGATTTCGTGCGACATATTGGCCAGGAAGGCGCTCTTGGCGAGATTGGCAGCCTCGGCTGCGGCCTTGGCCTCAGTCAGTTGCCGGGTGCGTTGTTCAACGATTTTCTCCAGCCCTTGCCGGTGTTGCTCAAGCTCTTCGCTCAACCGTTTTTTCTCGGTAACGTCGCGGGCAACCAAATGCAATACTTTGCGGCCTTCATGCTGAATCGCAGTCAGGATCACTTCGGCAATAAATTCGCTGCCATCCGGGCGGCCCATTTGCCATTCGACCAAGGCGCTGTGCTGTTCAAAAGTACGGGTAATGATTTCTGCTTCTTTCAGCGTTGACCGCATGCCATCCGGCTGAAATTCGGTGGCCAGATCGGCGCAAGTTTTGCCTTTTATTTGATCAAGCGAAGGCAGTCCAAGCATGTTCAAAGCTGCTTGGTTGCAATCGATAAAGCGCCCATCCTCCATCAGCAGCGTCGCTTCTGCCGAATCCTCAAAGAGCTTGCGGAAGCGCTCCTCACTTTCGGCCAGGGCTTTTTCAGCCGCCTTGCGGGCCGAGATGTCGCGGCAGACACAGATCACTACGCCACGCTCACCAAACGAAGTGCCGCTCAAGCTGACTTCGATATCGAACAGCGTGCCATCTTTGCGCCGGTGCCGGGTTTCGATGGTCATGTTCACGTCCGGAAGGTTGGAAAAACCGGCACGGACCTGCGCTTCGTTCAAGTTGGCTTCAAAATCCCACGTATAAAGTTGCAATATCTCGCTCGGGCTATAGCCGAGCATTTCGGCAAAGCGCTTGTTGCTCTCGATGATGCGATGGGTTTCATCCATGATCACGATGCCATCACGTGAATTGTCGATCAGCACTTTGCGGCGAACAGCAGCCTCGGCCAGCGCTTCGTGCGTTTTGGACTGCTGCTGGCGGTGGCGCTGAACGAACCAGGCTGCGCCAACACTCATCAGCAGAAAGGCCATGATCAGGGCGCCTGTTTTAGCCGCCTCGGTCTGCCAGTCGGTTAGGTATTCGTCGTGGCCGATGCCGACGGCCAAGGTGAACGGCAGGTCGCCAAGGCGCCGAAAAGCATAGGTCCGCTCAATGTTGTCCGGGGTCTGCGCTGTATGGAAAAGCGCACTGTTGCTGCCTGAAGCCAGCAGCGTTGTGAATTCGGGCGACACATTTTTATTGCCGGGTTGGCCGGCTGAACCTTCAAGCGCCGGGTGGCGCGTGATCAGGCCTTTGTCGCTATAACGCAGTACGGCTGATCCTGAATGGCCAAGATGCGCTGCCGAGAGAATTGTTGTAAAACTGCTGACCGGCATGGCCGCAGAAACGACACCGGCGAAGTTGCCATGTTTGTCGCGATAGGCGCGAGTGAATGCGATCACCCAGATTTTGGAAATCCGGCCGAATACCGGTTCGGAGATGATCAGACGGTTTTTGCTTGAGATCCGATGCTCAGCGAAAAAAGCTCGATCACTGTAAGTCGCTGGTGCATCGCGATTGACGCCTTTGCCCCAGAGCACAGTGCCCTTGGCATTGCTGGCGCGAATGGCATCGACTTCCGGTACCTGTCGCAACTGGATATCTAGAATGTGATTGATGGCTGCGTCGTCAAGGGTGGATAGCCCGGACTGTTCTTCCAGTTCGTCTACCACGCGCATCAAGGCGTCGTCGATGACGCGAACTTCGGCAACGATATTCTGTTCCAGCAGTTGGGCAATGTTCTGCGCGTTGCTTTCCAGGCGCTCCTGGTAGTGGGCCCGGCTCTGCAATATTGAATAGATGCCAAGCGACCCGACCAGCAGATTGGTCAGCAGAACTGCACCGACAAGGAGCAGCGAAAGACGCGTTTTGCCGCCAGGAAAACCTGGCGGAACGTGGCTGTTTTGCAGCCCGGAAATGGGGATTTCTTGCTGACTCATCCGCTGAAGGGAATACCAGGAAACATGTAAGGATTTGACCATGCGCGATGTTCACAAATCTTGACGTGGATCAAGCACTTTCCCTTGCTGCAAGGCTTTCGGCGCCCTGCGTGATCGGAAGGCCCCCGGCCCCCCCCCCCCCCCCCCCCCCCCCCCCCCCCCCCCCCCCCCCCCCCCCCCCCCCCCCCCCCCCCCCCCCCCCCCCCCCCCCCCCCCCCCCCCCCCCCCCCCCCCCCCCCCCCCCCCCCCCCCCCCCCCCCCCCCCCCCCCCCCCCCCCCCCCCCCCCCCCCCCCCCCCCCCCCCCCCCCCCCCCCCCCCCCCCCCCCCCCCCCCCCCCCCCCCCCCCCCCCCCGCCCCCCCCCCCCCCCCCCCCCCCCCCCCCCCCCCCCCCCCCCCCCCCCCCCCCCCCCCCCCCCCCCCCCCCGGCCCCCCCCCCCCCCCCCCCCCCCCCCCCCCCCCCCCCCCCCCCCCCCCCCCCCCCCCCCCCCCCCCCCCCCCCCCCCCCCCCCCCCCCCCCCCCCCCCCCCCCCCCCCCCCCCCCCCCCCCCCCCCCCCCCCCCCCCCCCCCCCCCGGCCCCCCCCCCCCCCCCCCCCCCCCCCCCCCGCCCGTTACGAAAAAGGCCGGTGCCTTGTGAGCACCGGCCTCTGCTGCTGCCGGATGAGGCAGCAATTTTAAGCAGTAGGTTCTTAGTGGAACTGTTCTTCTTCGGTCGAGCCGGTCAGCGCGGTGACGCTGGACTTGCCACCCTGGATGACGGTGGTGACTTCATCGAAGTAACCGGTGCCGACTTCCTGCTGGTGCGAAACGAAGGAGTAACCACGGTCACGAGCAGCGAATTCCGGCTCCTGAACCTTCTCGACGTAGGCCGACATGCCGCGAGCGACGTAGTCCTGGGCCAGATCGAACATGTTGTACCACATGGAGTGAATACCAGCCAAAGTGATGAACTGGTACTTGTAGCCCATGGCGCCGAGTTCTTTCTGGAATTTGGCGATGGTGGCATCGTCCAGGTTCTTTTTCCAGTTGAAGGACGGGGAGCAGTTATAGGCCAGCATTTTGCCCGGGTGCTTGGCATGAACGGCATCGGCAAACTTCTTGGCGAATTCCAGATCCGGCGTGCCGGTTTCGCACCACACCAGATCAGCGTATTCAGCGTAAGCAACAGCGCGGGAGATGGCTTGATCCATACCCTTGTTGGTCTTGTAGAAGCCTTCTTGGGTACGCTCGCCGGTCAGGAATGGCTTGTCGTTTGCATCGTAGTCAGAAGTAATCAGGTCAGCTGCTTCAGCATCGGTACGGGCAATAACAAGGGTCGGGACGCCGCAGACGTCAGCCGCCATACGGGCTGCAACCAGCTTCTGGATAGCTTCAGCGGTCGGAACCAGCACTTTGCCGCCCATGTGGCCGCATTTCTTGACGGAAGCCAGTTGGTCTTCCCAATGCACGCCGCCAGCACCAGCACGAATCATGGCCTTCATCAGTTCGAAAGCGTTCAGCACGCCACCGAAACCGGCTTCAGCATCAGCAACGATAGGAGCGAAGTAGTCGATGTAGCCTGCGTCGCCTGGGTTGGCACCCTTGGACCACTGGATTTCGTCAGCACGGGTGAAGGCGTTGTTGATGCGCTCGACAACCTTAGGCACGGAATCAACCGGGTACAGGGACTGGTCCGGGTACATGGCGGAGTATTCGTTGTTGTCAGCAGCAACTTGCCAGCCGGACAGGTAGATGGCCTTGACGCCAGCCTTGACCTGCTGCATGGCCTGACCACCGGTCAGTGCGCCGAGGCAGTTAACGTACGGCTCGTTGTTGACCAGATCCCACAATTTCTTGGCGCCACGGGTCGCCAGGGTGTAGTCAATCGCAACAGAACCGCGCAGACGAACGATGTCGGCGGCGGAGTACGGGCGCTTGATGCCCTTCCAGCGCGGGTTTTCAGCCCAGTCTTTTTCGAGGGCGGCGATTTGCTGTTCGCGAGTGCTCATTGTTAATTCCTTAAGTTAGGAGTTTGGGAAATTTGGTTGGGTTTGACGATTTCGCGCCGCAGGTATTTTCCCCTCGACGATGGCCAAAGTATAGAGTTTTTTTTGCAGAGCAGCAATGGTCTTATATAAGACATAAGACCAGAATATTATTCTTTTAGATCAGTCGATTAACTTGAGAATTTCGCAATGTGAAACGATGTTCGTCACCGTGAAATAAATTTTTCGTCAAGGTTCGGATGACAAATGCTGAATGCCGTCTGGGAGCTTGTGTTTTCCCCACTTGACGGGCTTGTCGGCTCAGCGTTGAATGCCCCAAAATCAAAGAAAATGAGGGCATGATGGGAACATTTCGGCGGCTTTACGACTGGAACGAACGAACTTTCTGGAATTCGCTGACGAAAAAGTTGATGAGTTTCCTGCTTCTTTTTTGTATCGATCTTGCCTATCTGGCGATCTACTTTCAGCAGAAAAATTTGGTGGCCTCGGAAATGCAGCGGGGCGGTAGCAATCTTGAGGCACTGCAGCGTATTTCCACCAGCATGGATGCTGGCCTGAGTTGGATGATCGTTCTGACCGTGTTCGCGTTGTGCTGGAATGTTTTGCAAATCCTCTACATCCGTCACCTGATCCTGCGTCCGGTCAAACTGATTTCCGGCATCTTCGACGAAATTTCTCGTGGAGAAGGCGACTTCTCGCGCAATCTGCCAACCATTACGCACGATGAATTACGGACGCTGGCGGAGTCTTACAATCGCTTTGCCGACAAGATGCGGGAAATCATCAGCGAAGTACGCAAGATGAGTGTCAACATCGCTCGCGAGGCGGTGCAGGTTAAGCGCGTGGTCTCCGAGACCGCAGTCACCGCGGGTCAGCAGGGTGAAATTGCCAGTGCTGTTTTTGGCGCCAGTACCGAGGCTGTACGGGCGATTTCCGAAGTCTCTGCTTCGGCTGCGTTGATTTCGCATTCAACCGAGACAAATCTTAAAACTGCACGCGCCTCTTTGAACGAGATGCACGAGATTGTCAGCAACGTTCAGTTGGTCAGTGAGAAGCTTTCCCGATTTAACGCAACGGTTGAGCATCTGGCGGAGCGCTCAAACAGCATTCGGCAGATCGCGAGCTTGATCAAGGATATTGCCAACCAGACCAATCTGTTGGCCTTGAACGCAGCTATTGAGGCGGCACGTGCAGGCGAAATGGGGCGTGGTTTTGCCGTGGTTGCCGATGAAGTGCGAAAATTGGCTGAGCGGGTAAATGTGGCGACACAGGAGATTACCGACAACATTGGCGGCATGATTTCACTAGTGCAGGAAACGCAAAATGAAAACGAGACAATCAATACGGATATCCGCCAGACACGAGTGGTAGTCGAACGCTCATCAATGGAGTTCAGTCGTATGGTGGGCGATTTCGAGCGTACCGGCGACCAGTTGAATCAAATCGGCAGCGCAATTGAGCAGTTGACCGCAACCAATGCCCAAGTGCATGAGGCGGTAAAGCAGGTCAACGATTTGTCGAAGGAGGTTTCCTGCACGATGCACTCCTCCGAGCAGACCGCGACCAAGCTGGGTATTGCTACGGAAAGCGTTCAGGAACTGGTGTCGCGCTTCAAGATTGGACGTGGCACTTTTGATCAGAACGTCGATGTCGTGCGTAATTTTCGCGATGCCTTGCAGGAAAAACTGACCGCAATGCAGGCCCGCGGGGTCAATGTCTTTGACCAAAATTACCGCCCGGTTCCAGGAACCAAACCGCAGAAGTACGCCGTAAGCTACGAGCGCGACTACATGGCTGATTGCCAAAGCCTGCTTGATGATGCCCTCGAAAAAATGAAAGGGGGTGCTTACGCTGTTGGCGTTGATATCAATGGCTACCTGACCGCTCACAACCGGAAATATTCCAACCCGCTGACCGGGGACTATCAGCGCGATCTGGTGGGAAATCGGACCTGCCGAAAATTTGAGTCACCAACGGAGTTGCGTGCGGCGGGCAACACGCAGGCCATGCTTCTGCAAACCTATATCCGCGATACTGGCGAACTGCTGTGCGATCTGGCGATGCCCATCTATGTTGGCGGCAAACATTGGGGCAATGTACGCGTTGGTTGTGACAGCGGCGTGTTTCTGGACACCTGAGACAGGGATAGACCGAGCAGGGCTGATCTTTATCGCTGCTCGGCCGGTCTGATGTGGATACTTCTGAGCGCTGGATGCCCATTTGCTGCTCAAACTAACCGCAACCAGCCCTGGGTCAAATTTCAATCAGCAGGCTGGGTCAATATTCAATCAGCGCCGACAGCGCAAGCCCAATGACTGCAAAGCTTGAATGATTGTCTGGGCCGCGCCGCGCGCAGAAAGTTTCAGGTGGTCGAGCAGTGTCAGGACGTCGTTCGGTTCAAGACGGCAAGAGCGAGTTGGCTGATAACAAGACGCCGTCTTCATCGGCATATAGCCATTCACCGGGATTGAAGGTGACGCCGCCAAAAGTGACGGCAATGTTGCGATCTCCGACGCCTTTCTTGATACTTTTCTGGGGGTGTGTGTTTAGCGCCCGGATGCCGAGGTCGATCTCATTGATATCGCCCGAATCGCGGATGCAGCCATAAACCACGGCACCTTCCCAACCGTTCGTTTTGGCCAGAATGGCCAGTTGGTCGCCGAGCAGGGCGCAACGCAATGAGCCGCCACCATCGATAACCAATACTTTGCCCACACCATTTTCAGCAAACATCTCGCGGACCAGCGAGTTGTCTTCAAAAATTTTCAAGGTAACGATCTGGCCAGAAAAGCTTTTGCGACCGCCATAGCGCTGAAACATCGGGGCAAGGACGCGTACTGTTTTGCCGAGTTCGGCTTCAAATTCATCGCAAAGATCGGGGGTTTTGAAAGTCATGCTGTGCTCCCTGGCAGAAAAAAAGCCATGCAATGCATGGCTTGTTGAAATGACTGGAAAGAAGTTTAAACGACTGCTGCGGTTTTTTCTTCCTCAAAATCGAGTTTGATTTTCCCTTCTTTATCGAGGTCGACCGTGACACGCCCGCCATTTGATAGTCGGCCAAACAAAAGTTCGTCAGCCAGTGCCGAGCGTATGGTGTCCTGAATCAGGCGCGCCATCGGGCGGGCACCCATCAGTGGGTCAAAGCCCTTTTCAGCCAGCATTTCCTTGATCGCTTCGGTAAAGTGAGCCTCCACCTTCTTCTCGTGCAACTGTTCCTCAAGCTGAATCAGGAATTTGTCGACCACACGCAAAATAACATCACGATCAAGCGGTGCGAAGGAGATTGTCGCATCGAGACGGTTTCTGAATTCCGGGGTGAAAAGGCGCTTGATCTCCGCCATTTCATCGCCCGTTTGCTTGGCATTGGTAAAGCCCATGCTCGATTTCTGCAGGTCGGTCGCGCCGGCGTTGGTCGTCATGATGATCACGACGTTCCGGAAATCAGCCTTGCGTCCGTTGTTGTCAGTCAGCGTGCCGTGATCCATCACCTGCAACAGAATATTGAAGATATCCGGATGCGCCTTCTCGATTTCATCGAGCAGCAACACGCAGTAAGGCTTCTTGGTCACAGCTTCAGTCAGAAGTCCGCCCTGATCAAAGCCGACATAGCCCGGAGGGGCGCCAATCAGCCGGGAAACGGCGTGGCGTTCCATATATTCGCTCATGTCAAAGCGAGCCAACTCGATACCCAGGCAGTAAGCCAATTGTTTGGCAACCTCCGTCTTGCCAACGCCCGTCGGGCCGCTGAACAGGAAGGAGCCAATCGGCTTGCCGGGGTTGCCCAAGCCGGAGCGGGCCATTTTGATCGCCTTGGCCAGCGCATCAATCGCCTTTTCCTGACCAAAAACAACCGCTTTCAAATCCCGGTCGAGATTTTTCAAGGCACCGCGGTCATCCAGCGTGACGTGTTGCGAGGGGATACGGGCGATCTTGGCAACAATTTCTTCGATATCGGTCTTATTGATCACTTTCTTTTGCTTTGATTTCGGCAGAATTCGCTGTGCAGCTCCCGCTTCGTCGATGACATCAATCGCTTTATCCGGCAGGTGACGGTCGGTGATGTAACGTGCCGACAGCTCTGCTGCCGAGGAGATCGCTGTCGCGGAATACTTGATGCCGTGGTGGGCTTCAAAGCGCGCCTTGAGCCCCTTCAGAATCTCAACAGTTTCGGCGACGGAAGGTTCGTTGACATCAATCTTCTGGAAGCGCCGGGAGAGCGCGCTATCTTTCTCGAAAATGCCCCTGAACTCGGTATAGGTTGTGGCACCAATACACTTAAGTTGTCCCGAAGACAGTGCCGGCTTGAGCAAATTGGACGCATCAAGGGTGCCACCCGATGCCGAGCCGGCACCGATCAGGGTGTGAATTTCATCAATAAACAAAATGGCATTCGGGTTGTCGCCCAATTGTTTGATGACGCCTTTCAAGCGCTGCTCAAAGTCGCCGCGGTACTTGGTGCCAGCGAGCAGAGATCCCAAGTCCAGCGAATAGACGTTGGCCTTGGCGAGAATCTCAGGAATGTCACCCTCAACAATTCTGCGCGCCAATCCTTCGGCAATGGCGGTTTTGCCCACACCCGCTTCACCCACCAGCAAGGGATTGTTTTTACGACGACGACAGAGTGTTTGAATGACGCGCTCAAGTTCCTTGTCGCGGCCGATCAACGGGTCGATCTTGCCCTGTAGCGCCAAGGCGTTAAGGTTGATGGTGTATTGCTCAAGCGGGCCGGATTGCTCCTTCTCGACCTCGGTTTCAATTTCGCCTTCAACGGGCGTTTTTTGTTGCGGGACTTTACTGATGCCATGTGCAATGAAATTGACGACATCAAGGCGAGTCACGCCCTGTTTTTGCAGGAAATAAACAGCGTGTGAGTCTTTTTCGCCATAAATGGCGACCAGCACATTGGCGCCATTCACTTCTTTTTTTCCAGATGACTGAACGTGCAGAATCGCCCGCTGGATTACCCGTTGAAAGCCAAGCGTTGGCTGAGTATCGATGTCGTCTTCACCGGAAACGGTCGGTGTGTGTTCATTGATGAAATTGCCCAAATCCTTGCGCAAGATATCTGGTTTTGCGCCGCAAGAACGCAAGGCTTCAGCGGCTGACGGGTTGTCTATCAGCGCCAGGAGCAAATGTTCAACGGTTATGAACTCGTGACGTTTTTGACGCGCCTCGACAAAAGCCATGTGCAGGCTGACTTCGAGTTCCTGGGCAATCATCAGTTTTCCTCCATGATGCAAGCAAGCGGATGTTGGTGCCGGCGGGCGAATGCACTCACCTGTTCCACCTTGGTGGCAGCGATATCGCGAGGATAGACCCCGCAGACACCACGACCTTCATTGTGAACTTTGAGCATGATTCGCGTCGCTTGTTCAGTATCCAGAGAAAAAAATTGCTGCAGAACGGTGATTACAAACTCCATCGGCGTGTAATCGTCGTTCAGCAACATCACCTTGTACATTTTTGGCGGCTCCAGTTTGGCGCGTTGCGCTGCAAGCTGTCCGTCTTCATGAATCTTTGTAGCCATGATTTCGATTCTATACAGTCCAATTCAATCCGCAATAGAAAAAATTGTGAGTTGGGGTTCTGAGTTTTCTAAAGAGTTCTAGCGCTTTTTCGGGAAACCATTTGTTGCGCTGCGGAATAGAAAATTGTTGACGACATAATTCAAGTGGCGTAGAACGCAATTGTGTTTGAATTCAAGCTGTAATGAATATGCCGCGAGGCATTGAGTTAGCGAACTCAAACAGGGAATCGGGGAAACCCGGAAAATTACTCGTTTTTTGTAAGAAAGTAGCAAACATGGCACTCGGTACTGTCAAGTGGTTCAATGATTCCAAAGGTTTTGGCTTTATCACTCCTGATGATGGCAGCGAAGATCTTTTCGCACATTTCTCCGCCATCAACATGAATGGTTTCAAGACCCTGAAGGAAGGCGACAAAGTTTCCTTCGAAGTCGTGCAAGGCCCCAAGGGTAAGCAGGCTTCCAACATCCAGAGCGCCTAAGCAACGGGTTGTTTGAAATTAAAAACCCGCCTGATTCAGGCGGGTTTTTTTATTGGTATTCAGCGTTTTCTTGATTTTGCGTCATCGCTGGTTTGACGAGCGAAAACAAAAATCAGGGGATAAGTTACTCCCCTTCGATTGTTCAGGTCTTGAGGTCGAAAAAACTTCGTATCAAGCGAAGTTGGCTTCAGCAAACGACCAATTCACCAGATTTGCCAAGAAAGTTTCGACATATTTCGGGCGCATGTTGCGGTAGTCAACGTAGTAAGCGTGTTCCCAGACGTCGACGCAAAGCAGTGCCTTGTCGCCGGTGGTGAGCGGCGTACCAGCGGCGCCCATATTGACGATGTCCACTGAGCCATCAGCTTTCTTGACCAGCCAGGTCCAGCCGGAACCGAAGTTGCCGACTGCGGAGGTTTGGAAGGCGGCCTTGAAGGCATCCAGCGAACCCCATTTAGCGTTGATGGCTTCAGCCAGAGCACCGGCAGGAGCGCCGCCGCCGTTCGGCTTCATACAGTTCCAGAAAAATGTGTGGTTCCAGACCTGAGCTGCGTTGTTGTACACGCCGCCGGCCGGTGCCTTCTTGACGATGGCTTCGAGGTCGAGGTTTTCGTACTCGGTGCCCTTGATCAGGTTGTTCAGATTGGTGACATAGGCCTGGTGGTGCTTGGCATAGTGGTAGTCAAAAGTTTCGGCCGACATGTGCGGGGCGAGCGCATCTTTGGCGTAGGGCAGTTGGGGTAGTTGATGTTCCATTTGTATTCTCCGTTGTATTGAGGGGGTGAAACGAAAATTCTAGTCAGCTTCAGTCGTCGCGACAACCTGATCGACGGTGACCGCTGCTGAGCCATGGGCAAAATTGAGTTTAAGCGTGTTTCCAGGGCAGAGCGAAGTGGCGTCACGAACTGCCCGACCGTCTGGGCCAACGGCTAAGACGTAGCCGCGTGCCAGCACTGCTTTGGGATCAAGCTGATTGAGACTGCTGGTCAGCGCATTAAGTTTCGCTGTCTGTTGAGAAATGTGCCAGCGGACCTGGCTGTGCAGTCGATGATTCAGGTGGCTGAGGATTTCGGCCTGTTTGTCCGGTTGTGGCTGGCTGGCATGAAGGCGTTGGCGAATATTGATCAGGCGCAGTTTTGAAGCGCCGCTTTGTTGCTGAATACTGCGGCGCAGGCGCTGCCCGAGAGTCTGAATTTCGGCGCTGCGCTGGCGGATTTTTTCTGTTGGATGAATCAGGCGGCTGGCCAGCCAGTCGATGCGCTGTTGCTGTTCGGCCAGCGACCGTTCCATGCGTCGGACCAGGTGGCGTTGCAGGTCGGCCAGGCGAGCGAGTAGTGCGTCGCGTTCTGGGCTGACGATTTCAGCCGCGGCAGTGGGTGTCGGCGCGCGCAGGTCGGCGGCAAAATCGGCAATGGTGAAATCGGTTTCGTGGCCAACGCCGCAAATGACTGGAATACGTGAAGCGCGAATGGCGCGGGCGACGCATTCTTCATTGAAGGCCCAAAGGTCTTCAATGCTGCCACCGCCGCGGCAGAGAATGATCGCATCGAAATTGCCGGCATTTGCCTGGTTGACCGCAGCAGCGATCTTTTCGCCGGCGCCTTCGCCCTGAACCGGGGTGGGGAAGAGCGTGATCCGCACATGCGGCGCCCGCCGGTGCAATGTGGTCAGTACATCACGCAAGGCGGCAGCTTGCGGGCTGGTGACAATGGCGATATGGCGCGGAAAGCAGGGGAGCGGACGTTTGGCCTCCGCAGCAAAGACGCCTTCGCTTTCCAGTTTTGCCTTGAGGCGCAGAAAGCGCTCGAACAGATCGCCCTGGCCGGCGCGGCGGATGGCTTCAATGTTGAGTTGAAACTCGCCGCGCGGTTCGTAAAACGAGACCAGCGCACGCGCTTCAACTTTCTGCCCGTTTTCCAGCCGCCAGCCAAGCAATTGGGCCCGGCTGCGCCACATGACGCAGCGGACCTGGGCGTTTTCATCCTTTAGCGAAAAGTAAACGTGACCGGAGGCGGCGTAGGTGAGGTTGGATATTTCACCACCGACCCAGGTAAGCGGGAAGTTTGACTCAAGACATTCACGGACCAGGCGATTAAGCGCGGCGACCGGGATAATCGAGTTTGGGGGGATCGGAGCGGTACTGAACATCTTTTAATTGTAACCCGCAGAAATACAGGGTGTTTAGTTGTTGACAGTCAGAATTTTACTCAAGTAATTGATTTTTAATGGTTTGTGTAACATGCCTTGTTTTGTGGCAGCGCAGGAAAAGTCCTTTGTGGGAATGGGTTTAGGGTGTTTGATGACAGCTCATTCACAGGTTTATCCACAGGTTTTGGGGATAAACGATTTTTGCCCCGATTTTTAGGGCTTGCCCGAGCGCTGGGGGAGAGGCAAAATCGCAGGCTAATTTTCCAACAAGGATTTCCTACGTGATTGAGATCATTAAGGCCGCTGGTTGGCCCATCTGGCCGTTGCTTGCTGCTTCTATCATTTCCGTTGCGCTGATTATTGAGCGCCTGGTGGCCTTGCGCCATTCCAAAGTGGTGCCAGCTGGGCTGCTGCAGCGTGCCGTGGGCGAATTCAAGCGTGGTGCCAATAACGACAAATTGCTCGATGAGCTGGATCGCCACTCACCGCTCGGGCGCGTCCTGTCGGCCGGTTTGCGCAATGTGAATAATCCGCGCGAAGTGATGAAGGAGTCGATTGAAGAAGCTGGTTCGGCAGTCACCCATGAACTGAGCCGCTATCTGACAACGCTCGGCACCATCGCCTCGATCAGCCCGCTGATGGGGCTGTTCGGTACGGTGGTCGGGATGATCGAGATTTTCGGGGCGCAGGCGCCGAGTGGCACCAACCCGCTGCAACTGGCGCACGGAATCTCGATTGCGCTATACAACACCGGCGCCGGCATTTTCATTGCCATCCCGAGCATGATCTTCTGGCGCCATTTCCGGGCTCAGGTAGATGGCTTTGTGGTCGAGATGGAGCAGCAAGCGGTTCGCCTCGTCGAATACATGCATGGCGACCGGAAGTAAGCGATGAAATTTCAACGCGGTCGCGACCGGGATGAGCCGGAAATCAATCTGATCCCGATGATTGATGTGCTGCTGGTCATCATCATCTTTTTGATGTTGACCACGACTTACGCCAAGTTCTCCGGGCTGGAAATCAACCTGCCGACGGCGGATGCCAGCAAGCAGGCGGAGCAGCCGAACGAGATCGATGTGGCGGTGACGGCGAGCGGTCAGGTTTTGATCAATAAATCACCGTTGACCGCAGCCGATGTCAAAACAATTGCCGAGGCGCTGCAACGCGCCGCCGGTTCGCGTCCCGACCCGGTCATCATCATCAATGCGGACGCCAAGGCCACGCACCAGAGCGTGGTTGATATCATGCAGGCCGCACAGACCGCTGGCTACCCGCACATTTCTTTCGCGACACAAGCGCCACGCTGATGCTGGCTGGCTGGTTGCAGCGTCAATGGTTTGCACAACGCCGGCTTTCGCCGGCGTTGTGGCTTCTACTGCCACTGTTTTTGCCGCTGGCATGGCTGTTCTCGATTCTGGTCGGGATTAATCGGCGCAATGCCAAGCCGGTGCGGTTGCCGGTGCCGGTGATTGTGGTCGGCAACATTACGGTGGGTGGCGCGGGAAAAACGCCGCTGACCATCTGGCTGGCCCGACAGTTGCGCGAACGGGGCTGGCATCCGGGCATTGTTAGCCGTGGCTATGGCGGGAATGCCTCCGTGCCGCAACCGGTCAGGGCAGACTCGCTGCCGTCTCAGGTCGGTGATGAACCCATCCTGCTTGCCCGGCGCAGTGCCGCGCCGGTCTGGGTCGGGCGAAACCGGGCCGCAGCCGGTCAGGCCTTGCTGGCCGCCCATCCGGCGGTCAATGTGATTCTCTGTGACGATGGCTTGCAGCACTACCGGCTGGCGCGGGATGTCGAACTGGCCGTGTTTGATGGCCGTGGTGCGGGCAACGGCTGGCGCCTGCCGCTCGGGCCGCTACGCGAACCGCTGAGCCGGCTGGCTGCGGTCAACGCGGTCATTTGCAATGGTTTGCCGGATAGTCGCATTCCACCCAGTACGCCGCAGTTTGCCATGTGCTTGCAGGCAGCCGATTTCTATCGTCTTGATGCAGTTGGGCAGCGCTGTGCTGCCACTGACTTGAAGGGCCGCAAGCTCTATGCCTTGGCCGGCATCGGCGACCCTGGGCGATTCTTCCGGACGCTGGAAGGGCTGGGGCTGTCTTTTGCAGCGCATCCATTTCCGGATCACCATGCTTATGCCGCTGCTGATCTGGCTTTCGCCAAAGATGGCGTCCTGCTGATGACCGAGAAGGATGCAGTAAAATGCGCCGGTCTGACGGCGGGGGAAACTTGGGTTTTGCCCGTCGAGGCCGAGCTTTCGCCGGCCCTTATTGATCTTATTCTGGAGAAACTCCATGGACGCCAGGCTGCTTGATATCCTCGTTTGCCCGATTTGCAAGGGCAACCTCGAACACCGCAAAGCCGAAAAGGAGCTGATTTGCAAACCCTGCAAGCTGGCTTTCCCGATTCGCGACGACATCCCCATCATGCTGGAAGACGAAGCACGCCAATTGACGGTGGATGAAGAAAAATGACCGGTCTGGTCTTCAAGGTCGTCATTCCGGCGCGGTTCGCCTCGACGCGCCTGCCCGGCAAACCGCTGCTTGACCTTGGCGGCAAGCCGATGGTGGTGCGCGTCGCCGAACGCGCCCGCTTGTCGGGGGCGGAGGAAATCTGGGTGGCAACCGATCATCTGGCCGTGCGTGACGCCGTCGAGGCGCATGAAGTCGCGGCCTTGATGACGCGCGGCGACCACGCGACAGGAACTGACCGCCTCGCTGAAGTCGTCGAGCAACTGAACTGGCCTGGCGACACGATTATCGTCAATGTGCAGGGCGACGAACCCTTGATTGATCCGGCGCTGATCATGCAGACGGCCCGCCAATTGGCGGCCAGCGGTGCCGACATCGCGACGGTGGCGCACCCGATTGCCGAGGCGGCTGATTTCTTCAATCCGAATGTGGTCAAGGTGGTTTGCCGGGCGGATGGCGATGCGGCCTATTTTTCGCGTGCGCCAATTCCCTATGCCCGCGATCATTTCGCCCAGGAACTGGGTGGCGAAACCCTGCCAGCCGACTTTCCGGCCTACCGCCATGTAGGCCTTTATGCTTACCGGGCGAGCTTTTTGAAGGCTTTTTCCGGGTTGACCGCAGCACCTACTGAGCAATTTGAAATGCTCGAACAGTTGCGCGCTTTGTGGCATGGCTTCCGGATCAGCGTGGCGCTGATTGATACCGCCCCGCCAGCGGGTGTCGATACACCCGAAGATGCTGAGCGGATGCGCAAATTGTTTGACCGGGCCTGAAATAGCGAGTAATTTTTCGCTTCTAGAGAATGGCTGTTTCAGGCAGCAAACATATAAATAACAATATTTTTTGATTCACAAACCTGAGGGACTTTCCATGAAATTGATTTTGTTGGGCGCACCGGGCGCCGGCAAGGGTACGCAAGCTACTTTCATTTCCAAAAAATTTGGCATCCCCCAAATTTCGACGGGCGACATGCTGCGCGCCCAAGTCAAGGCCGGCTCCGCGCTGGGCCTTGAAGCCAAAAAACACATGGACGCGGGCGGCTTGGTGCCGGACGCTGTCATTATCGGCATGGTGAAAGATCGTCTGACCCAGGATGATTGCAAGAACGGTTATCTGTTCGACGGTTTTCCGCGGACCATTCCGCAAGCCGACGCCATGAAGGATGCGGGCGTTGCCATCGACTACGTGCTCGAAATCGATGTGCCGGACAGCGACATCGTTGAGCGCATGGCAGGCCGTCGGGCTCACCTGGCTTCCGGCCGCACCTACCACGTCAAGTTCAACCCGCCAAAAGTTGAAGGTAAGGACGACGTAACGGGTGAAGATCTCGTGCAGCGCGACGACGACAAGGAAGAAACCGTCAAGAAGCGTCTGGATATTTATCATTCCCAGACCAAGCCGCTGGTTGAGTTCTACAGCAAGTGGGCGGCAACCGGCGATGCCAAAGCACCGAAAGTGCGCAAGGTGGCCGGTGTGGGCAGTGTCGATGGCATCACCCAGAGCGTTTTTGACGCCCTGAAGTAGGAGAAAAAAATGACGGTGAAAAACGCCTTCTACGCACAGTCAGGGGGCGTAACTGCCGTCATCAATGCCACGGCGTGCGGCCTGATTCAGGAAGCACGCCGGCATCCCGATAGAATCGGGAAAGTATTTGCTGGCCGCGATGGCATCATTGGCGCGCTGACTGAAAACCTGATTGATACCAGCCTCGAATCCGACGAGGATATCGCCCGCCTGCGCTCGACGCCGGGTGGCGCCTTCGGTTCCTGCCGCTACAAACTGAAAAGCCTGGAAGATCACCGCGCCCAATACGAGCGCCTGATCGAAGTCTTCAAGGCGCACGACATCGGCTACTTCTTCTATAACGGTGGCAACGATTCAATGGATACCGCCTGGAAGGTGTCGCAGATCGCCGAAAAAATGGGTTATCCGGTGGTATGTGTCGGGGTGCCGAAAACGGTCGATAACGACCTGCCGCTGACTGACTGCTGTCCCGGTTTTGGCTCGGTGGCCAAGTATGTTGCGACATCAATCCGCGAGGCCGGCTACGACGTGGCTTCTATGGCCAAGACGTCGACCAAAATCTTTGTCCTGGAAGTCATGGGTCGTCACGCCGGCTGGATTACCGCTGCCTGTGGTCTGGCCGCTGAAAATGTGGGGGAACCGCCGCACATTTTGTTATTCCCGGAAGTCCCGTTTGATCCAGAGCGTTACCTGGCGCGTGTTCAGCAATGTGTCGAACAATATGGCTACTGCACCGTAGCGGTTTCCGAAGGGCTCTCCGATGCCTCCGGCAAGCTGATTGCCGAGTCCGGCACCAAGGATGCGTTTGGCCATTCACAACTGGGTGGCGTTGGCCAGATGGTGGCCCAACTGGTCAAGGATCGGCTCGGCTACAAGTATCACTGGGCGTTGGCTGATTATCTGCAGCGCTCGGCCCGCCATCTCGCTTCGCGGACTGATCTCGAACAGGCGCATGCGCTGGGTGTTGCTGCGGTCGACCTTGCTTTAGCGGGTAAAAATGCCGTGATGGCGACAATCAACCGGCTCGCCGATGCCCCGTATCGCTGGGAAATAGGTGACGCGCCGCTGAAAGATATTGCCAATGTCGAACGCAAGATGCCCGCTGAGTTCATTACGCCGGACGGTTTTCACATTACCGAGGCCTGCCGGACTTATCTGCAGCCGCTGATCGAGGGTGAAGACCCACCGCCTTACCGTAACGGTTTGCCGGATTACGTTCGTTTGAAAAACAGTGCCGTAGCGAAAAAATTAGGGGAATTCGTCGTGTGATTTTTTAGTTGAGGGAGGGGAGTTATGTCTACAGCCTTGTATCTGGCGCTTGGTTGCGCTGTGTTGGCGGTTCTGTATGGCTGGATTTCCAGTCGGCAGATTTTGGCGTTGCCGGCTGGCAATGCCCGTATGCAGGAGATTGCCAAGGCCATCCAGGAGGGGGCCGAAGCGTATCTCAACCGACAATACAAAACGATTGCCATGGTCGGCATTGTCCTTTTCCTCGCTATTGGCCTTGTGCCGAAACTCGGCTGGCTGACCGCCTTCGGTTTCTTGATTGGCGCGGTGCTCTCGGGTGCGGCGGGTTTTATTGGCATGAATGTCTCGGTACGCGCCAATGTCCGTACAGCCGAAGCGGCGCGCAGCGGTATTGCGGCGGCGCTTGATGTCGCCTTCAAGGGCGGCGCGGTGACCGGCATGCTGGTGGTCGGTCTCGGCCTGATCGGCGTGGCCGGCTATTACGCTTTCCTGAGGACAATGGGGGGCACGGCTGATCTTTATCATGTGGTCGAGCCCTTGATTGGTCTGGCTTTTGGTTCTTCCCTGATTTCAATCTTTGCCCGGCTCGGTGGCGGTATTTTCACCAAAGGGGCTGACGTGGGCGCAGACCTGGTTGGCAAGGTCGAGGCGGGAATCCCGGAGGATGACCCGCGCAATCCGGCGGTAATTGCCGATAACGTCGGCGACAATGTCGGTGACTGCGCGGGCATGGCCGCTGACTTGTTTGAAACCTATGCCGTGACGGTGGTTGCGACGATGGTGCTCGCCGCGCTGACCATTCAATCCTTCCCCGGATTAGGTGAAAAACTGATCCTTTACCCATTGGCTTTGGGGGGCGTTTCAATCATTGCCTCCATCATCGGTTGCTACTTCGTCAAGGCAACCGAGGGCGGCAAGATCATGGCGGCGCTTTATCGCGGCCTGATCGTCGCGGGTGTGCTTGCGCTGGCAGCCTACTATCCGGTCACGACCTGGCTGATTGGTGCCGGTGATGCCGCGGCGGGGATAACGACGGGTTCAATGTTCGGTTGCGCCGCAGTTGGCTTGGTGCTGACTGCTGCGCTGGTCTGGATTACCGAGTACTACACGGGGACTGACTATGCGCCGGTGAAGCACGTTGCCGAAGCATCGACGACGGGGCATGGCACCAACATCATTGCGGGTCTTGGTGTGTCGATGAAATCCACGGCCTTGCCTGTGCTCTCCGTCTGTCTTGCAATCTTTGCCGCGCATGGCCTGGGTGGTTTGTTCGGTATCGCCATCGCCGCGACATCAATGCTTTCGATGGCAGGCATTGTTGTGGCGCTGGATGCCTACGGGCCGATTACCGACAACGCCGGCGGCATTGCCGAAATGGCCGAGTTGCCGAAAGAGGTCCGCAACGTTACCGATCCGCTCGATGCGGTTGGCAATACGACAAAGGCGGTCACCAAAGGCTACGCCATCGGTTCGGCCGGCCTCGCTGCGCTGGTGCTCTTTGCCGACTATACGCATGCGCTGGAAGCTGCCGGCCTAAAGGGGATTACGTTTGATCTGTCCAACCACATGGTCATCATCGGGCTCTTTATCGGTGGCTTGATTCCCTACCTTTTCGGGGCGATGGCGATGGAGGCGGTCGGTCGTTCGGCTGGCGCGGTGGTGGTTGAAGTGCGTCGTCAGTTCAAGGAAATCCCCGGCATCATGGAAGGCACGGCCAAGCCCGATTACTCCCGTGCAGTTGATATGTTGACCGTGGCGGCGATCAAGGAAATGATGATTCCTTCCATCCTGCCGGTGGCTGTGCCGATTGTGGTTGGCCTGACGCTGGGCCCGCAGGCACTGGGTGGTTTGCTGGTGGGAACTATTGTTACGGGTCTGTTTGTCGCCATCTCGATGACTACCGGTGGTGGTGCTTGGGATAACGCCAAGAAGTACATCGAAGATGGCCATTTTGGCGGAAAAGGCTCGGATGCACACAAGGCCGCAGTGACCGGAGATACCGTGGGTGATCCCTACAAGGACACGGCGGGCCCGGCGGTCAATCCACTGATCAAGATCATCAATCTGGTCGCCTTGCTGATTGTCCCGCTGATGGTTTGAAAGTGCTTTTTTGACCAAAAAAAGGGGCGGATAACCGCCCCTTTTGCTATTTTGCCTGCTGAATTTCAGCTTTCGTGCTTGCGCAAGTTGGCGACGTTGGGAATGTGGATTCGCCGTCCCTCAACAACAATCAGCCCGAGTTCGGTCAATTCATGCAGGATGCGTGAAAAATGTTCTTGCGTCAGGTTGAGGCGTGAGGCGATGACACCCTTGTTGGTCGATAGGGTCACCGAAACATTTGTCCCATTTTGTTCGGATTCATTGAGTTCGCGCAGCAGGTAGCCAATGATGCGTTGTTTGCCGGAATGTAGTGAGTAAGACTCGACATCGTTCATCAGGTGATGCAAACGCATGGCCATGCCGGCGAGCATTTTGCGGCAAAGGTTATGGTCGCGTGCCAGTTCGTCGAAAACGGCGGCTTTTGAGACGTGCAGCAATAAAGAGTCAGTCAACGCTTGGGCAAAGACGATATATGGCTTGTCCATGAACATGACTGCTTCGCCGAAACTCTGACCTTGGCTAAGAATTTCCACAACCTTCTCATTACCTTGTGGTGAGGTGAAGGCAAGTTTGATCTGCCCATAGACCAGCAAGTGAAAGCCTGTGCAGGGGTCGCCCTTATGAAACAGGATGCCGCCTTTGTTAGTGGTGATCTCTCGCGTTGAGCGGGCAATTCGGGAAATTTCCTCCGGAGCCAAGCCATTGAATAGCGGGATGTGCGTCAGCAGGGCTTCAATATTGATGGGGTGGCTAGACTGCATTTTTGATCTTTGTTAAAAAACGAGTTGAAGCATGGTGTCATCCTGTTATCTAGGACGCAATACGACTTTAGAACTATTGCTGGGTTAGCTGGGCATATAGCATAGGAAGGCGGCGTGGCAGCTCTTCCGGCTTTCGAATCACGCAGAAACCGGCCGGTCCGAACAGGTAGGGTAGATAGGCGCCAGCCTCGCGGTCGATGGTGACGCAGAACGGCGTCAGACCCATGCGCCGGGCTTCAAAGACGGCCATTCGCGTGTCTTCAATGCCATAGCGGGAATCGTAAAGGTCGAGATCATTCGGCTTGCCGTCGGTGATGATCAGCAGGAGTCGGCGACTGGCGGGTTGTTCGTAAAGGATATTGGCGGCCTGACGGATTGCGGCACCCATGCGGGTGTAGAAACCCGGCTTGATGGCCAGGATGCGTCCGCGAGCGGCGGCGTTGTAGCGCCCGTTGAAATCCTTGAGCAGGTGAAAACGAATGTTTTGCCGGCGTAGCGACGAAAAGCCGTAGATGCCGAAGCGATCGCCGGTTGCTGAGAGGGCTTCCGAAAAGAGTAGCAGCGAGTCGCGGATAACATCGACGATGCGGTGGGTGTCGGAAATCCAGGCGTCGGTGGACATTGAAAGATCAGCCAGCAATAGGCAGGCGAGGTCGCGTTCGCAACGAGCCTGGGCCAGATAGCCACCGCTTTCCGGGGTGTGGCCGGAATGGCGGTCGGCGTGATTGCGCACACAGGCGTCGACATCCAGCTCTGCACCATCCTGCTGGGCTTTGAGCCAGCGTCTTTGCGGCGTGAGAGCGGCAAATTGACCACGCAATTTTTTTGCGGTGGCGGCGAGCGCTTCGGGCAAATCAGCCGGAACAGCATCATGAGCGACCATCGGTTGGACGCGACAGTGTTTTTCGAGCATTACCGACTTGCGGTAATCCCACTCCGGCAGGGCAATGCCGGGGCCGATCGGGGTGTCGTCTTCAGCAGCAGAGGGCAGGTCGAGGTCGAATTTGACGCGGGAAACCGCTGTTTTTCCATCCCGAGTCAGTGAAAGTTTGTCGAGATCGTTGGCGACGTTCTTGGCGTTGGGGTCTTCGTCGTCATCGTAGGCTCGGTTCACCTTGACGTACTCGGCCCAGGTCGGCAGGCTTTCGGCGCGGAACATCATGAGCATGGGCGCCTGATTATCTGGCGTTTCCACCTGCTCCGCCTTGTGCGCTTGTTTTTCCGTCTCGCCGCTACCGCTGCCTTCAGGCGGTAGATGTTCGTTGGGGTCGGCCAACTTGCCGGCGGTCATGGTTTCGGCGGCAATCAACCAAAGGAGGACCGGTTGAGGCGGGCGGGACTTGCGGGAGTTTAGGGGGGGCAGGCCGACGACTCCAGGGCCAGCAGCTGATTCTAGGGTCGTAGCTGCTTGTCGCAGCGCTTGCCGAATGGCGAGTTCTTGTGCTGCTTCATCCGGTTGAAGTTGCTCCGGTGCAATACGACCCGCCAGATGAGCCGCCACCAGCCGTTCGTAGCGGGGGCGTAGCCCCGGGAAGGTGGCCAGCGCTGCCTGGGTGGCGCGCTGGTTGCGGATGAACCACGGCGTGTTGGGGGCGACATCACTGGCGGCCAGTGCTGCCAGCCACAGGTAGAGATCGCGATTGAGTGATTTTTCAGGAAAGGCAGTAATTTCCGGTGGCAGGCGCAGGGTTTCTGCGTCACGCCGGGCCAGTGCCTGCTTCTCGCCACTGCCAGCGACACGTTGCAGCCATTTTCGGCGGGCGCCGTGCACTTCTCCGGTGGCGGCAGCGACTTTCAGGCCAGGGTCGCCACCCAGGGCGCGAAACAGAATGCCGACGGTTTTTTCAACGTCGGCCAGTTTGACTGCAGCATCCGGGTAATGACCGCCAGCCGTTTTGGTGACCCAGTTGTGCCAGAGTTTTCCGACAAATTCTTCCATGATTTACAGTTTCCCACCGGCGTCTTCATCGGTGTTTGAGAGCGCAGAAAAGCGCGCTTCGTTGCGGCGCGCTTCGTCGTTGATTACCCAGTGCAGCAATTGCCCATTCGGGTTGCTGCGGTTAACGGTGCCACAGGCTGAAATGCATTGACCACATTGCGTACAGGCAAACATCCAGCGTTTTACGTTGCGCGGTTTGAGGCGCATCGGGCAAACGGCATCGCAGGCTGAGCCGTTGCCGTTCAGGCAGTTGGCGCAGTCGGTCAGGCGCTCCCGTTCGAAGCCGACCACCATGGCTTTTTTGTTGCCGATCCAGGCAAAGCTTTGAAAAATGCCGACGGCACAGGCGTAACGGCAAAACAGGTGGCGGGCAAAGAGAAATTCAAAGGTCAGCACGGCGGTTGCGGCGCTGAGAAAAATCACTTCGCCTCGAAAAAGCGTGCCAGTGAACAAGCCGTGGTAAACCTGCATCGGCGGCATTAAATAGGTCAGACCGACAACCGCCCAGGCAAAGGCAAAGGCCACGGCGGCCGGGGCGACAATCAGCCAGTAGCGCTTGTCGCGTTTGGCCGGGGTGCCATCCGGCTCCCAGGGCGGGGTTTGCTTCTTGTCCCAGACCGAATGTTTGCCGGTGGCAATCAGCATGAGTTGGTTGATCGTCTCGACAACCGAAAAATGGGGGCAAAGCCAGCCGCAATAAAGGCGGCCCCATTTCCAGGCAACGCCGATCACCAAGGCGCCGGCGCCGAGCAAAGGCAAAAACAGGTACAAAATGAGGTTGACCGCAGCAGTGGTGGCGTCGACCCGTCCGGCGATCAGGTCGTCGATACCGATGTGCCATTGATAGGTGAGAAAGTAGGCGTGCTTCTCGGTGAGATCGTAACGAAGTAAATCGAAAATTGGGGTGAGCGTAAACAAGACGAAAAAACCGATCTGCGCCCAGAGGCGAGAGCGTTGAAGGGCCGGCTTCTTCATTCGAGCGCTGGGCCGATCAGTGGATAGCGCCAGGGTTGTCCGGCCATTGCCTTGGCCAGTGCAAACATGCCGAACATGACCAGTGTCGAGTGTATGCAGGTGAAATACATGATGACCATTACCCAGGTCCATTCCCACTCAAGGCCGCCGAGGCCAATCACAATTGCTGAAAGTGTAAAGATCATCAGGCCGCCGTAAAGGCTGACGAAGGTGGTTTGTTTCAGATGCTGGCGGGCAAGGGGCGAAGCGGTGTCTTTGTGCTTCAACCAGAGCCAGAAAAGAATGGCAAAACAAATCCCTGGGACGAGCAGGAGATTGGCGAGATAGAGCGATTCGGCGATGATGGCCAGATCGCGGCCATCCTCCTCGGGCTTATCGTCCAAAAGTGGCATTGACGATTTCCATCAACGCTTCGACGGTTTCTTCGTCATCAGTCAGGCTTTCGACCAATGCGGCGCGGCAGGCTGCGGTAACGTCGAAGCCCGATTTGATCAGCGTAGCCGCGTAAACCAACAGGCGGGTACTGGCTACTTCTTCCAGGTCGCGATCCTTGAGGGCGCGGAAGGCTTTGCCAATGCCAACCAGACGTTTGGCGAGGTCGGCATCGCAACCCGTTTCACTGATCAGGATGGATTGCTCACGTTCCATGCTCGGGAAATCAAAACGCATCGAGACGAAGCGCTGACGCGTCGAAGGTTTCAGACCCTTCATCAGATTTTGATAGCCCGGGTTGTAGGAGACAACCAGCATGAAATTAGCGGGGGCTTCGAGGGTTTCACCGGTTCGGTCGATGGGCAGAATACGACGGTCATCAGCCAATGGGTGCAGCACGACAGTGGTGTCCTTCCGCGCTTCTACGACTTCATCCAGATAGCAAATGCCACCTTCGCGCACGGCACGGGTCAGTGGGCCATCGGACCAGTAGGTGCCTTTGTCTGAAATCAGGTGGCGGCCCACCAGGTCAGCGGCGGTCAGGTCATCATGACAGGCTACGGTGTAGAGCGGCAGCTTGAGGCGTGCGGCCATATGTGAGACGAAACGCGTTTTGCCGCAACCGGTCGGCCCTTTGATCAGCAGCGGCAGGCGCTGGCGAAAGGCGTGCTCGAAAAGTGCAATTTCATCGCCAGCGGGTTCGTAAAACGGGAGTTCGTTCATTTGAGTGAGATCCAATAAGCCAGCAAAATCAAGCTGGAGACGAGTATGAGCCAGCCTTCAAGCAGCATGCGCCACATTGTCGGCGCGTTCCGCAGTTCCATAAAATCAAGAATCACCAGCCGGCCCTTGATAAAGGCAATGACCAGCATGGCAACAATGGCAGCAGTCCCGGCGGCGCCGACTTCGCCAAGGTACCAAGTAATCAGCGTGGCGATTATAAGCACCACCCAGGCGCGGTTGGCGGGGTTTTTCAGGGCGTTCATCATCGCATCACATAAACGAGTGGGAAAAGGATGATCCACAGCAGATCAACCATGTGCCAATAGGCTGCGCCGCTCTCCAGACCATGCGAGTTCTGGCTGGTATACGCACCTTTTCTGGCTTGTAACCAGATTGCAGTCAGGATCACCATGCCAAGAATGACGTGCATGAAGTGAAAGAAAGTCAGCGAGATGTAGAACATATAAAACGTATTGGTCGACAAGGAAATGCCAGCCCCAAATTTCTCGGCGTATTCAAAGACTTTGACAGCGAGGAAAGCTGCGCCGCAAAGAATACCGAGGGCAACATTCCGCGAAACTCCCTTGTTGTCATCACGGTGAGCGGCCTGGACGGCCAGTACGACAAACCAGGAACCGGTAATCAGCAAAAGCGTATTAAGGGCACCGGCATTTCGGTTCAGCGTTTGTTGGTAGAGATTGAACATTTCAGCGTTACCGGCCCGGGCGAAGGCGTAAGCCGAGAAAAACACGGCAAAGGCCAGCATCTCAGCGAGGATGAAAATCCAGATCGCCAAATCGCCTGGCAGGCGTTTGCTGTGGGGAGCTTCTTCGGGTGCTGATGTTGTAGAGGCCATGGCCTAATGATAACGGGACGCATCTTCTTTGCAATTGATCTGCCCCAAAAATGAAAAAAGCGCGGATCTTTCGATCCGCGCTTTGCGAACTACCTTAGAAGGGCTGATTAAGCCGTTTCTTTTTTATCGCCACCAATAAAGAAGCTGGTGATGTAAAGGATGAGTCCGATCAGGAAGAAGACACCACTGATCTCGCGAGCCCAGTAGAAGATCGCAATCTTTTCCTGAACGACCATGAACGGCAGCGGCGAGTCAGAGACGCGTTGCAGCCAAACCTGGAGGATGCCGGCGGCAGTCAGGAAGAGCGTGATAAATACCATGGCAATGGTCATCAGCCAGAAGGCCCACATTTCAACAACTTGTGACTTGTTGCTGTTGGCGGCCTTGCCGTTGAGGATAGGCATTGCGTACGAGATCATCATCATCACGAGCATGGCATAGGCACCATAGAACGACATATGACCATGGGCGGCAGTAATTTGCGAACCGTGGGTGTAGTAGTTGACCGGAGCCAGGGTGTGCAGGAAGCCCCACACGCCAGCACCCAGGAAAGCCATTACACCGACACCCAGAGCCCACAGTACAGCTGCGCGGTTCGGATGTTCACGACGACGGCGGTTGACCATATTGAAAGCAAAAACGGTCATGGCGAAGAACGGAATCGGCTCCAGAGCGGAGAAGATGGAACCCCACCACTGCCAGTATTCCGGCGTACCGATCCAGAAGTAGTGGTGTCCCATACCGATGAGGCCGGTGATCAGCGTCAGGGTAACAATCACGTACAGCCACTTTTCAATGACTTCGCGGTCAACGCCGGTAGTCTTGATCAGGACGAAAGCCAGGAAGGAGCCAAGAATCAGTTCCCACACGCCTTCAACCCAGAGGTGCACCGTCCACCACCAGAAGAACTTGTCGAGAACGACGTTCACCGGGTTGTAGAAAGAGAACAGGAAGAAGACAGCCAAGCCCCACAAGCCGATCAGCAGAACGGTAGCGATCGCGGTTTTCTTGCCCTTCAGCACCGTCATGGTGATGTTGAACAGGAATACCAGCGCCACGACGACGATACCGATTTTGGTCGGCAACGGCTGTTCGAGGAACTCCCGGCCCATTGTTTCGAGCAGGTCGTTGCCAGTCAGTTCAGCCAGCGTCGCATACGGTACGGCCAGATAGCCGACGATTGTCGCAGCACCGGCAACCAGGAAGATCCAGAACATGAGCAGTGCCAGTTTCGGACTGAACAGTTCGGTTTCAGCTTCCTCCGGAATCATGAAGTACGCGCCGCCCATGAAGCCAAACAGCAGCCACACGATCAGCAGGTTGGTGTGGACCATGCGGGCCACGTTGAACGGAATGGCGGGGAACAGGAAATCGCCGAGCACATACTGCGCGCCAAGAATCAGGCCGAACAGGATTTGACCGACAAACAGACCGATTGCCGCGATGAAGTAGGGTTTTGCAACCGCTTGAGATTTATATTGCATGTTCAGTTTTCCTCTCGATCAGCCTTGGTCGTTGGGCGGCCAGTTAGCATCGTTGATCGAATTGACGTGCTTCAAGAAAGCCACAATGGCGTCCAGTTGCTCGTCAGTGAAGTTGAACTGCGGCATGCTGCGGCGGCCAGGAATACCGTCTTTTGGACGGCCCTGAATGAAGGCTTTAACGCCTTCATCGCCATAACGCACGATTACGTTGCCCAGTTCGGGCGCAAAGTAGGCACCTTCACCCATCAGGGTGTGGCAACCAATACAGTTACGGGTTTCCCAGATCTTCTTGCCCTCGGCGATCTGTGGCGTGATGTTCTGCCGCATGTCGCGTTTGGGAAGTTGCTGGAGAGTGTCGAATGATAGCGCCAGAAGCAACAGGAAGAAGAAAACTGTCCCCCCGTAGAAAATATTCCGGGCCATTGATTTTGTGAACGTGCCGCTCATTACTTTCCCCCTTTCGGAAATTGTTTGGCCGGGCGATGGTAGTTGTATGGACCTAACATCGGATTTGATTTCGGCTAAAAAGCGGCGTGAATTGTGTTCAAAAGTACTATTTAATGACCTGAAAACGGTTAATCGTCTTTTGCCTCGGCGTTGCCGGTTTGCAGCGAGGGGGCTGGTTTCACGAGTTCGGTCTTGCCGCTGTTCGCTCTCTTTGGGCCGAATTGACCTTGGGCGCGCAGTTGATTGGCCAATGCCTGGGATGTGTCGCGCCGTTTTTCAGTGTAGGTACGCAATGACTCAATGGTTGCCGCCGAGGGCGCGGCAGGGCTGATTTGCAACTGCGAAAGTTGTTCGAGGCTGTCGTCGTAATACTCTGTGATTTCGCTCTCGACACGCGTGGCCAGTTGATCGAGAGAAAGACTTCGCTCGCGATCCTGGCGGATGATGTCTTGCCATTTTGTCTGGATACCGACCTCTTCGCTAAGGAATTGGCTGATCTCCTGGCGTGCCGCCAGTTCGTCACTCCAGCGATAGGCGGGTGGCGGGATATGGGTGGCGAGATAAATGATGCCTCCGGCCAGTAATGAGCCGGAGAAAATCCGATCTTGCCAACGCCACGGACTGGATGTCGTCAGTGCGCGGCCGAACAGCATGCCCAGCAGGCAACCAGCGACTAGTCCGCCAATGTGCGCGCTGTTATCGATGCCAGGAATGATCAGGCCCAGCGTGATGCTGACGGCCGAAAAGCCAAGGCCACCCCAGAATAGCCAGCGGAATTCGCCGGGGTTCAATTGTTGGCGCTCCCGCCAGACAAAAACCAGTAGCGCGCCGTAGACGCCGAAGATTGCCCCGGAGGCGCCGCCGGAGACCGCCTCGTTGCCTTGAATGACCAATGATAAAAGGTTGCCGCAGAGGCCGCTGGCGAGATAGATAATGATGAAGCGCAGGTGGCCAAACATGCGCTCAACCAGTTGCCCGCCATCCCATAGCGCCCAAAGGTTCATGGCTAGGTGGATCAGGCCGAAATGGAGAAACAGGGCGCTGCCGAGTCGCCACCATTGGCCGTCTTGCGTTGCCGGGCCAAAATTGGCACCCCAGGCCAGTTGGATACTGTTTTGAGCGTGCCAGAGGCCGGCGCCATTGCCCAGCATGAGCCCGAAAACCAGCAGGTTGGCCGCGATCAGCAGCAAGGTGACCGGCACATGCGCGGCCTTGCCGTGCAGGCGGTCGTAGATGCTGGGGGGGGCGACAGGTGAGTCGGGCATGGCGAGGTCTGCTTCGGTCATGCGCCATGATAACGATCTGCCGGCCTGAGACCACATTCCGTTTCATCATTTAGCGGTCTTCTCCCGAGGTGGCGAAAAATACCGGAGGTGGGCGATATACTCCGCATTCCTCAAACTGGATGACTTTCATGGCCGCACCGACCGATAACGCCAGCATGGCGCTCTTTTGTGATTTCGAGAACGTTGCACTTGGCGTACGTGATGCCCAGTATGAGAAATTTGATATTCGCCCGGTGCTTGAGCGTTTGCTGGCCAAGGGGAGCATTGTCGTCAAGAAGGCTTATTGCGACTGGGATCGCTATAAGGCATTCAAATCGGGGATGCACGAAGCCAATTTTGAACTGATCGAAATCCCGCACGTGCGCCAGTCAGGGAAAAACTCAGCCGATATTCGCCTTGTTGTTGACGCGCTCGACCTTTGCTATACAAAGTCCCACGTAGATACTTTCGTAATCATTAGCGGCGACTCCGATTTTTCACCGCTGGTTTCCAAGTTGCGCGAAAACGCCAAGCGGGTGATTGGCGTGGGCGTCAAACAATCCTGCTCGGACTTGTTGATAGCCAATTGCGACGAATTTATTTACTACGACGATCTGGTGCGAGATCGTGAGGCCGAACGTAACAACGTGTCGCGTCGTGAAAGCCGCGAGCCCGCGCCGCGCCGTACGCCGGAAGAAGAAACGAGTCGTCGCGAAAAACTTGAGGCGCGTAAAAACAAGGCGGTTGAACTCGTCGCGGCGACCTTTGCCGATCTCAGCGCCGACCGTGGCGAGCAGGAGCGTATCTGGGCGTCGGTGCTTAAAGAAGTGATCAAGCGGCGCAATCCCGGCTTCAACGAAACCTATTTCGGCTTCCGCAGCTTTGGTAATTTGCTTGAAGAGGCCGCCAATCGGGGATTGTTGGGATTTGGCCGCGATGAAAAATCGGGCGCTTATGTGACGCGGGCGCAGCCCAAGACGGTCGTGAGCGATAGCGATATTCGGCCGCTGCTTCCCGAGCCGGCAAGCGAGGCGAGCGCTCCATCAATGGAAGCCCAGCGTGCTGCGGTCGACGGCATAAATGAGCCAAAAATCGAGGCCGTGCCGGAAGAGTTAACGAGCAAGCTGCCATCCTCGCGTCGTCGGGGTAACCGTCGCTCACGCAAGGATGTTGATGGCAAGCCGGTAGCGGCTGCCGTCCTCCCTGAAGCGACGGTGAGTGAGCCTGCTGTGGCAGTCGCCGTTGCGGAAGTGTCGGCACCGTCGGCAGAGGAAAAGCCCCCTGCCAATCCGCGTCGCCGCACGCCACGTCGGCCGCGCAAGGAGGCGGATGCGGCTGCTGTGCCGGTCGTCGTCGAGATCGCTGCGCCGGTCGAAGCCCCGAAAAAGCGTGCACCACGCAGTCGCAAGCCAAAAGTGCTGAGTGAGTAAGCTGTTGCAGGGCATGTTTTTGCCCTGCAATTTTTATTCGCTGCGCTGCGGTTTAGATAATCTGCAGCAATTTGGTGCGCAAAACCTCGGCCTCGCGCCGGCCTTCGCGCGACATCACGATCGAGTGATACCACTCGTCGTAAATAGCTCTCAAACCTGCATGTCCATCGGCATTCTCGATGCGATCAAGCAAGGCCGTCGTGCCGAGTGAGCCGACAAAGGTTTTCAGCGTGTTGAGCATGAAATTGCGTGCCTGTTGCAGGCGGACCGGATCGGTGCTTTCCGGTAGTGGATTGAACGCTGTGATTGACCGTGTTGCCTGAGCCGCCTGGATTTCAGTGTTGTTTGGGATAGGGTCTGAGATGAGTTCGATGTAGCCCTCTTCCTCCAGTATCCCCAGCGTGTGTTGCAGATCATCGGAGCGCAGCATTTCACGCATTTCATCGACGGTGCGTTTGCCATCGGCAAATATCAGCACGCGGCGAACGCGGGGTGTCAGGCCGCCGGCTTTGCCGGTGATTTCGTTCTGACCTTTGGTCGTTTTGGCAAATACCGCGCCCATGCTTTGTCTCCACTATTTATATTTTGTGGCGCATTGTAACCATGGAAAAAGAAAACCCGCCGGGCGGCGGGTTTTCGCTGATCAAGGCTGGCCGAAACAGTCAGGCGGCGGCTTGGGTCGGGATTTTGTGACCACGGCGGGTGATGCGGTTTTGCGAATCAACGTAGATCAGGTCAGGCTCGTAGCGAGCCAGTTCGATCTCGTTATAGACCGCAAAAGTGGCGATGATCAGGATGTCACCCGGTGCGGCGCGGCGGGCTGCCGAACCATTCACCGAAATAACGCCCGAACCTCGCTCGGCACGAATGGCATAGGTCGTGAAACGCTCGCCGTTGTTTACGTTCCAGATGTCGATCTGTTCGTATTCCTTGATGTTGGCTGCTTCCAGCAAGTCTTCATCAATGGCGCAGGAACCCTCGTAGTGCAGGTCGGCGTGGGTTGCGGTCACGCGATGCAACTTGGATTTCAGCATAGTTCTCTGCATGGTTTCACTCATCCAGACAGTTAGGGGAAGCGCATTGTAGCGACAAATGCCTTACTGTCAATGCGCGTAATTATGGATAAACGGGCTTCGTTAAATCTCAATGTTATCAATGAGCCGCGTGCTTCCCAGGCGAGATGCGGCAAGTACCACCAGCGGGGCATTTGCGGCCTTTGGTCGAGATAAATCCGACTGTTGTCGCACTGCAACATAGTCAGTTTTCCAGCCTGCTGCGGTCAACTCGGAAATCGCGGCATTTTCCAGTTTGGCCGTGTCGGTTTCGCCCCTTTGGATGGCGCTACGGATTTCGTTGAGCAGGCGATACAGGTGCGGTGCCTCGGCGCGTTCTGTTTCACTGAGGTAGCCGTTGCGTGACGAAAGGGCCAGGCCGTCTTCGGCCCGCACCGTTTCACCGCCGATGATTTCGATCGGCAAGGCTAGTTGCCGCGTCATGTTGCGGATCACCATCAGTTGCTGGTAATCCTTCTTGCCAAAGAGCGCGACCTGCGGCTGGACGATATTGAACAGTTTGAGGACGACGGTGGCAACGCCGCGGAAATGACCGGGGCGGAATTCCCCATCGAGAATATTCTGGATAGCGGGCGGCTCGACGACGTATTCCTGCGGCTCCGGGTAAAGATCGGCTTCGGTCGGTGCAAACAGAATATCGACGCCGGCGGCAGTCAACTTGTCGCAATCGCCCTGGAAGGTGCGCGGATATTTGTCGAAATCCTCGTTCGGGCCGAATTGCAGGCGATTGACGAAAATGCTGGCGACGATGGTATCGCCGTGGGCCCGGGCCTGTTGCATCAGGCTGATGTGGCCGGCGTGCAGGTTGCCCATCGTCGGGACGAAAACGACGCGGCCGCGCCCCTTGAGCGCCGTGCGTAGCTCGGCGATGTGAGAAATGATTTGCATGGAATTAAGCGGCGTAGGTGTGTTCAGGGCCCGGATAACTGCCATCTTTAATGGCAGCGACGGCGCGACAGGCGGCATCGTGGATGCTAGTGGCGCCATCCATGAAGTTGCGGACAAATTTGGCTTTTTTACCCGGCGGAATATCAAAGGCATCGTGCAGCACCGTGACCTGGCCGGAAGTGTCCTTGCCGGCGCCGATGCCGATGGTGATGATCTGCAGGCTGGCGGTGACTTCGGTGGCCAGTACCGCCGGAATGGCTTCAATAACGATCATTGTCGCGCCGGCATTCTGCAGGGCAAGCGCATCGTCCTTCAGGCGTTGGGCCGCAGCTTCGCCTTTGCCCTGGACCTTGTAACCGCCCAGGGCGTGCACTGATTGCGGGGTCAGGCCGATGTGGCCGCAGACCGGAATGCCGCGCTGGACGAGAAAAGCGACCGTTGCTGCCATTTCCTGGCCGCCTTCGAGCTTGACCATCTGGGCGCCGGCCGCCATCAGCGTGACGGCATTGCGGAAGGCCTGTTCCGGCGACTCCTGGTAACTGCCGAAAGGCATGTCGGCAATAATGAAGGGTCGGTCACAGCCGCGTTTGACCGCGGCGGTGTGGTAGGCGATGTCGGTGACGGTCACCGGCAATGTCGTGTCGTGACCTTGAATGACATTGCCCAGCGAATCGCCGATCAATAGAGTCTCAACCCCGGCGCCATCGAGCAGGCGGGCAAAACTGGCGTCGTAACAGGTGAACATGACCACTTTTTCACCCGCCTGATAAAGCTTGGCGAGATCAGCCTGGGTCAGGCGGCGCGTGATGGTTTGGGCAGACATGGTGGGTTTTGCTCAAGTCCTGAAAACGAAATAAACGGCGCCAAGGATACACAGGGCGGCCCACAAATAGTCAAGCTTGAGGGGCTGATCCATATAAAAAACGACAAACGGCACGAAGACAGCCAATGTGATGACTTCCTGCAGAATTTTCAACTGGCCAAGGCTCATTTCGGTATGGCCGATGCGATTGGCCGGTACCTGGAGCAGATATTCAAAGAGAGCGATGCCCCAGGAAATCAGCGCCGCAAACCACCAAGGTTTTTCGTTGAGGTGCTTGAGGTGCGAATACCAGGCGAAATTCATGAAAACGTTCGACAGCGCCAGCAAAACCACCGTCTGCCAGAGGACGGGGATATGCACGCCAAACAGGTTCACAGCCGGCTGATGCCCTGATTGGCGACGGCGGGCAGCCAGGCAGCAATGCTGCCGCGACCGGGTAGCTGTAGATCCGGTGCAAGTTCGGCCAGCGGATAGAGGACGAAGGCGCGCAGATGCAGGCGCGGGTGCGGCAGGGTCAGGCGTGGCAAGTTGAGTTGCTGATTGTTGTAAAGCAGCAGGTCAAGATCCAGCGTGCGCGGGCCGTTTTTTTCGGCGCGGATGCGACCAAAACGGGCTTCGATGTCGAACAGGGCATCGAGCAGTGACTCGGGGGCGAGCGTTGTTTCCAGCGCGGCGACGGCGTTGATGAATTCCGGTTGCTCGGTATTGCCGACCGGTGCCGTACGGTAGAGCGAGGAGCAGTGCACAACCCGGCTTTCCGGCAGGTTGGCCAGCGCCCCGAAGGCGGCGCGGATGGTGGCGGCTGGGTCACCGAGGTTGGCACCCAGCGCGACGTAGGCGATGTTCATTCGGCGCTACTGCGGTCGACGCCGGAATCGGCCGGTTTTTTACGGCGCCGGCGGCGTTTTTTGTCACCGGCTTGTTCCGGCATCAGCATCTCGCCACGTTTCCCGCCGTCGGCATTCTGGAAGTCCGTCCACCATTCGGCCAGTTCGCTGTCTACCTCGCCGGATTCGGCGCGCAGCAGCAGAAAGTCGTAGCCGGCACGGAAACGCGGTTGTTCGAGCAGGGCGTAAGGGCGTTTGCCGGCCCGGGCTTCGAAGCGCGGTTGCAGGGCCCAGATGTCCTTGATGTCGCCAATGATGCGGCGCGTGATGGCGAGCTTTTCGGCCTGCACATCAAGCACGGTATCCATCGCCTGATAGAGCGCCGGGATCTTCGATTCGCCCTTGGCCTTGAGCTTTTCCCAGTGGGCCAGCACTTCGTGCCAGAGCAGGGTGGCGAACAGGAAACCGGGTGAAATGCCCTTGCCCTGGCGCACCCGCTCGTCGGTATTGGCCAGCGCCAGCATGACGAACTTCTCGCCCATCGGCTGTTCGAGAATGACGTCAAGCAGCGGCAACAGGCCGTGGTGCAGGCCTTCGTCGCGCAACTGGGTGATGCATTTGACCGAATGGCCGCAGGTCAGCAGCTTGAGCATTTCGTCAAACAGGCGGGCGGCCGGAACGTTTTCCAGCAGAACGGCCATTTCGCGGATCGGCTTTTTTGCCTCCGGGTCAATGATCAGCCCCAGCTTGGCGGCGAGGCGGGCTGCGCGCAGCATTCTTACCGGATCTTCGCGGTAGCGTGCGCGCGGCTCGCCGATCATGCGCAAGGTTTTTTGCTTGAGGTCGGCCACGCCGTGGTGATAGTCGATCACTGCTTCGGTGGTCGGGTCGTAATACAGTGCATTGGCCGTGAAATCGCGGCGGGCGGCATCTTCGGCGTGGCTCCCGAACACGTTGTCATGCAAGACGCGGCCGTGTTCGTCTGTCTTCGTCTTCTCGTCCAGCGTGCCGCGGAAGGTGGTTACTTCCAGCGTTTCCTGGCCCATCATCACATGCACGATCTGGAAGCGGCGGCCGATGATGCGGGCGCGGCGGAAGTGGCGACGCACTTCTTCCGGTGTTGCGTCGGTGGCGATGTCGAAATCCTTCGGCTCGGCGCCGATCAGCAGGTCGCGCACGGCGCCGCCGACGACATAGGCCTTGTGGCCGTGGCTCTGCAGGGTTTCGCAGACGCGCCGGCTGCCCGAACTGATGCGGTCGCGGGTGATGCCGTGGGTGGAAACGGGAATGATGGCGGGCTCATGCTTGCCGGCCTTGGGTTTTTTGCCGCTGAAAACGCGGGAAATGAATTTTCGGATCACGAATTACCGTTCTGTGAGCGCTAAAGCGCTGCGGGGGAAAGTGCCGATTTTACCGCAAACTAATGATTATCCAGCCCATTTCGCTACTGTGCTGGCGCAGCGTGTCATCCGGATCAACCGCCACTGGCGTCTTCACCTTGCCCATCAGCGGCAGGTCGTTATGGGAATCGCTGTAGAAAAAACTGTCTTCAAAACTGGCCCAGCACAGGCCGAGCGATTCGAGCCAGGCTTCAACCCGTTCAATCTTGCCTTCACGGAAGGCGGGGGTGCCGCGCGGGGCGCCGGAAAATGCCCCGGTTTGCGGGTCGACCGCAGCAATCGTCCCAATCAGGTGGGGAATGCCGAAGGCGCGGGCAATCGGGCCGGTCACGAAGCTGTTGGTGGCGGTCACAATGGCGCACAGGTCGCCGTTGTCGAGGTGTTGCTTGACGACATCACGGGCCTCTGCACCCATGATCGGCAGAATGTGGCGCTCCATGTATTCGCTGTGCCAGGCATCCAGTTCAGTACGGGAATGGCGGGTCAGCGGGGCCAACTGGAAGTTGAGGAATTCGTAAATATCCAGCGTGCCAGCCTTGTATTGCTCGTAAAACTGGATGTTCTTTGCTTCCTGCAACTCGCGGTCGACGACGCCCTTGCTGATCAGGAATTGCGCCCATTCAAAATCGGAATCGCCGCTGAGCAGGGTGTTGTCGAGGTCAAAAAGGGCGAGATTCATTGCGCGTGTTCCATATTGAGTAGTTCGCGCAGCAGCGGCAGCGTGACGGCGCGTTTTTGTTCGAGGGTGTATTGGTCGAGGGCGACGACCAGCATGGACAGCGTGCGCATGTCGCGCGGCGCGTGGCGCAGCAGGTAATTGATCGCTTCCGGCGAGAGCTTCAGTGCACGTTCTTTAGCCTGGGCGGCGATTGCCTCGGCTTTTTCGGCGTCGCTTAGTGGCTGCAGGCGGTAGATCAGACCCGAGCCGAGTCGCGTCCGCAGGTCTTCGCGCAGCGCCAGATGCGCCGGTGGTTGCGGTGCTGCGGTCAACAGGCGTCCGCCGGCCATTTTCAGGCGGTTGAAATGATTGAACAGGGCGATCTGGCCGTCTGCATCCAGCGCATCCACGTTGTCCACGGCCAGTTCGGCTCCATCGGCAACGCCTTTCAGCGAAGGATTTCTGCCGGCATCAACAACTTGGAAGGTGCTTGCCAGTAGCAGGTGAGAGCGGCCGCAGCCGGATTCGCCGTAAAGACAGAACGAGGTGTCGCGATGCCCGCCGGCCAGCCATTCGGTCAGCGCGCTAACGGTTTCCGCATTGCCGCCAGGGACGAAATTGTCCAGCGTCGGGGGGCTGTCGGGCAGCAAATCAAGAATCAGCTGGCGCATCGGGACATCGGAATGAAACAGGGGGCGCGATTTTAGCATTTGTCCTGAAATCGGCCCGGCTTTTGGCTGCCGGCATGAGGTGCGCCCAGCGTAACCCTCGCTCTGTCACCGATTCTCACATCCATCCTGACGCCGCTCTCTGGCAGCTTGGCCGAATGTATTACCTGCGTTTTTTCCGGGATTGCTGTTTCGCCAAAACTGACGAATTGAAACTTGGGAATCCTGCAGCAACTGGCGTGGTGATTAAAGCCTCACCACGCCGCGTCTTTCTGAGGCTGCTTGCTGCATAGGCTGGTTAGTTGTTGAGATCTTTATCTTTCCAGAACTTGGTGCCGGCAAACGCGCCACCCGCCTGGAACCCCGTCTTGGTCAGGCTGTAGAGTTTTCCGCCAGTGAATTCACCGACCGTACCGCCGGCCGCTTTCTTGCCTGCGCCGGCCCCCGCGCCGCCTTCGGCGCCGGCTTCCCAGCCTGATTCGATGAAGCTCTGCATGGCCTTCGCATCCTTGAAAACGAAGAGATAGCGAGTTTCTGATGCGCCAATCTGCAGCCCGGCACTGGCCTGTGCGAGGCTCATGTAAGTATCTTTTTTGGTCTTGTTGTCATGCACCAGACCCGTGCCGCCACTGCCGCCGACCAGAAAGCTCAAGCCGTAGGTGGTGAATACGCCATAGCCTGGCGCATTTTTAACAGCGTCCTTGAGTTTTGGGCTCGCCTTGTAGAAATCAGTCAGTGTTTGTTCAACGGATGCCTGAATCTCGGCCTGTTTTTTGTCTTTATCTGCGTCGGCGAATGCAATATTCGTCGAGAACGACACAATCGCCAGCATCGCGATTGCAAGGATTCGATTCAGTGTCATGATATTCCTTTCGTTTAAACCCAATGAGCATCGCTTGCTGCTCAGTGTCAGGTCTCCAGAGAGGCAGGCCGTTCGCAACTGTGCTGCTGGCGATAACGATTTTTAATTATTTTGTAGATATCAGCGGCTGAATCAGCCGTGATTGAGGCAGCTTGCTGCCCTTCCAAATTCTGCGGATCAACGCAGGCAGGAAACATCCTTGTTTCAAGGTATTTTCAGTACCGGTTTTGCGGTAAAGGGAGCGCTATCCAGGAGCGTCACCATTAGGTTGCTGTTCATGGGCTATAGGTGATTTTTGCCTTTTTTTCTCGTTGACCGTAGCAATTGCTTAAATTGCTTCGCAATATTCGCGATTAAACGAAGCTGCACCGATTCGCCAGATGGCAAACTGTTTTTGAGCGGACTTTCCAGAAATATCTTTCTTGAGCCATTCTTTAAGTTTTAGATCGGTAAAACTCAACCATTCCATTCCAGACAGGAAGCACTATGCAACAAATCGACATCGCCCGAATCGCCACGACACGCCATACCTGCAAGGCTTTCGATGTGACAAAGAAAATTGACCCGGCAAAAATTGACGCGCTGCGCGTCGTGCTGCAATACGCTCCATCCTCAGTCAATTCGCAGCCTTGGCATTTCGTCATTGCCGGCAGCGATGAGGGGCGGGGGAAGGTTGCCGCCGCAACGCAGGGCGGCTATGCCTACAACGAACCCAAGGTGCGCGACGCCTCGCATGTGGTCGTGCTCTGTGCCCGCACCGATATTGACGAGGCCCATCTGGCCGCGATTCTGGACCAGGAAGACCGTGACGGTCGTTTCGTCTCCGCCGAGGCCAAGGCCGGGCAGAACAACGCCCGCAGCTTCTACGTCAATTTGCATCGGAATGAACTGAAAGACGTCGGTATCTGGATTGAAAAGCAGGTCTACCTGGCGCTGGGTACCTTGCTGCAGGGGGCTGCTGCGCTCGGTATCGACGCCTGCCCGATGGAAGGTTTCGATCAGGCCCGGCTCGACGAAGTGCTCGGTCTGAAGGAGCGCGGCCTGACCAGTATCGTGCTGGTTGCTCTGGGTTATCGCAGCGATGCCGATTTCAATGCCAAGCTACCCAAATCCCGGTTGCCGGCGGAGCATCTTTTTACGGTGCTCTGAACAGCGTCTGGAAAGCCAGGTAATGGGGCTGATCAGGCAACAAGCTTGAAACAGAGATCAATCCGGGCGCTGAAACCGGGCAGGCCAAAGCCCGGGCGCCTTGAGCATTTGTCCCGCGGCCCATGGCGGCGGGGTGATTTCCCTTGCCGGTGGCCCGGTTAGGGGCGTCCGGCGCTTTCGGGTAAAATCTGCTTTTTTCATCGCTGATATTCGCCCTTCACGGCGAGACTAACGGACCATGACCCAGAACACTTCCCTCTCCTACCGTGATGCCGGCGTCGATATCGATGCGGGCGATGCTCTTGTTGAGCGCATCAAACCGCTGGCCAAAAAAACCCTGCGCGAAGGCGTTTTGGGCGGTATTGGCGGTTTTGGCGCCTTGTTTGAAGTGCCGAAGCGCTACAAGGAGCCGGTGCTGGTTTCCGGTACCGATGGCGTTGGCACCAAGTTGCGTCTGGCCTTCGATCTGAACCGTCACGACACCGTCGGCCAGGATCTGGTCGCGATGAGCGTCAATGACATTCTGGTGTTGGGCGCCGAGTCCTTGTTCTTCCTCGATTATTTTGCCTGCGGCAAGCTCGATGTCGATACCGCCGCCAGCGTCGTTGGCGGCATCGCCAAAGGCTGCGAACTGGCCGGCTGCGCCCTTATCGGCGGCGAAACTGCCGAAATGCCGGGCATGTACCCGGCGGGCGAATACGATCTGGCTGGGTTTGCAGTCGGCGTCGTTGAAAAATCCAAGGCAATTGACGGCAAGTCGATTGCGCCGGGCGATGTCGTGCTCGGCCTGGCTTCTTCCGGGGCTCACTCCAACGGTTATTCACTGGTTCGCAAGATCATCGAGCGCTCCAATCCGGACATGAACGCACCGTTCGATGGCGAACGTACGTTGGCTGACGTAGTCATGGCGCCGACCCGCATCTACGTCAAGCAAGTGCTGAAAATGATGGAAAAGGTCAATGTCAAGGGGATGGCCCACATCACCGGTGGCGGTTTGCTCGAAAACGTGCCGCGCGTATTGCCGGAAAACACGGTCGCCGAGCTGGTGAAAGCTGCCTGGCCGCGTCCGAAACTGTTTGACTGGATGCAGGCTGAAGGCAATGTGGCCGAAAACGAAATGCATCGCGTCTTCAATTGCGGCATTGGCCTCGTCATCGTCGTTGCGGCGGCAGATGCTGCAGCGGCAATGGCCGAGCTTCAGGCCACTGGCGAGACGGTCTATTCCATCGGCAAAATTCGCGCCCGTCAGGGTGATGAAGCTCAGACTGTTGTGGTCTAAGCAGCAGCGTCGGGCCGCCGCACTGTTCTGCGGCCTGTGCTTATTGCCTGTTTCATCCGTCGTTTCGGCGGATGAAATTGCGCAAACCGCCTCAGCCGAACCGGCGGCGAGTAAAAAAACCAAGGCGGTAACGACCCCCGTGAAGCTGAAGCGGCTTGAGTCTCGACGCCTGGCTCCGCAGGAGAGTAAGGTGGGTCCGGCCGAAATTCTCGGCGCAGACCGGGTTGGCCTGCATGGCCAGGCCAGTTTCTACGGTAGAGGGTTCACCGGCCGCAAGACCGCGAACGGCGATGTTTTCGACGTCAAATTATTCACCGGGGCGAGCAATCATTTTCCCCTCGGCAGCAAGGTGGCGGTTCGCCGGCTGGACAACGAACGCTGTGCCATCGTCAAGGTTAACGATCGTATGCACGCCAGGCATCGGCGGCGAGTGATTGATGTCTCGCTCGGTGTGGCGGAATATCTCGACATGGTTCGGGCCGGCGTGGTGCTGGTTCGGGTGGCTGCGATCAAGGCAGGCACGAATAACCTCGATCAGCGTGATTGTCATGCGGCGTTTGAACCGGAAAATGACTGCCTTTCCTGCGACCCTGGAGACAACAGCTGGCCGCACGGTCAACCGCCAAAATTGCCCGATTTCGGGGATGCCGTTTCGCCGCAGAACTGATAGCAGTCATCGATTTTTACTTGAATTATTGCCAGTGATTCGGGTCACTTCGTTACAATTGAACGTCTCTACTGACTGTCAAGTCAGTGCTCAGCCTTGGTCAAAAACATGAAGAAGAACACCCGATTCGGGATTGTTGCGCTCGCCATTGCCGGCATCGTCGGGCTGGGTTTTTACGCCTACTCCGCTAACCGGGCATCAGGGAATCTGCCGGCAGCGCCCGCCGGTTCCACTGGCAAAGCAACGGGTGCGGGTGGGCCACCGGGCGGCATGGCGATGGCGGTTGAAGTGGCCCGGGTCAAAGTCAGCAACTTTTCCGATGAAGCGTCGGCGGTCGGCAATCTGAAATCCGGTGAATCGGTGGTGCTGCGCCCGGAAACGGCGGGTCGGGTGGCGGCGATCAATTTTCGGGATGGCACGATTGTCAGCAAAGGCACTGTGCTGGTCGGGCTGGATGCAGCGATTCAGCAGGCTGAACTGCTGCAGGCAAAGGCCAATCTGGCACTGAGCAAGAGTAACCATCAACGTAATCAGGAACTACTGGTCAAGAAATTCCTCAGTCAGCAGGCGCTCGACAATTCGGGGGCGGCGCTCAAGGTGCAGGAAGCGACCGTGCAACTGGCCGAAGCCAAGCTGGCCAAAATGCAGATCAAGGCGCCGTTCAAGGGCATGGTCGGTTTGCGTAACGTCAGCGTGGGCGATTACGTCAAAGAGGGCCAGGACCTGATCAATATTGAAGACATCGGCACGCTGCGGGTTGATTTCAAGCTGCCGGAAAGCTATCTCGGCCGCGTCAGCAAGGGGCAGGTCGTTGAAGTAACCAGCGATGCCTTGCCCGGCCAGCGTTTCAGTGCGGTGTTGGATGCAGTTGATCCGATGGTCGATCAGGGTGGTCGGGCAATTTCCAGCCGGGCCCGACTGGATAACGCGGCGGGTAAATTGCGCCCCGGTTTGTTTGTACGGGTGCGCCTGCTTTTTGGCGAGCGCCAGAATGTGCTGATGGTGCCGGAACAGGCGATTGTTCCCGGTGGGCAGCCGGCGGTTTTCAAGGTGATGGATGGCAAGGCGGTCATGGTCAAGATCCGGCTTGGCGTGCGTCGAGCGGCGCAGGTTGAAGTGCTCGAAGGGCTGGCCGAAGGCGATGTGGTGGTGACGGCGGGGCAGTTGAAACTGCGCGACGGCGCATCCGTCAAACCGATTGGCGAGGGAAGCCCCGCGACACTGCCGCCGGTGGCGCAAGCGGCCGTAACGCCTGCGGCCACGGCTGCTGCCGCAAAATGAAAATATCCGAGATTTGCATCAAGCGGCCGGTGTTCGCCACCGTCCTGTCGCTGGTGATCATGCTGCTGGGTATTGTTTCCTACGATCGACTGCCGGTGCGCGAGTACCCGAAAATCGACGAGCCAGTGGTGACGGTCGATACGACCTACCGGGGGGCCTCGGCCGATATTATCGAGTCGCAGGTGACCAAGCCGCTGGAAGACTCGCTGGCGGGTATTGAGGGCGTCGAGGTGATTACCTCGATTTCGCGGGCCGAGAATAGCCAGATTTCAGTGCGCTTCAAGCTTGAACGCCCGCCCGATGCGGCTGCGTCCGATGTGCGTGACCGGGTTTCCCGCGTTCGCAACAAGCTGCCGACCGAAGTTGATGAGCCGGTGATCGCCAAGGTCGAAGCCGACGCCAATCCGATTATCTGGGTCGCTTTTTCTTCCGACCAGCATTCGGCGCTGGAAGTCACCGATGTCGCCAGCCGCATCGTCAAGCCCAAGTTGCAGACCTTGCCGGGGGCGGCCGATGTGCGGATTTTCGGCGACCGCAAGTTTGCGATGCGGATCTGGCTGGATCGCCAGCGTCTGGCGGCTTACCAACTGACGCCCGCCGATGTCGAAGATGCCTTGCGCAAGCAGAATGTTGAGGTGCCGGCCGGTCGCATTGAGAGCCGCGAGCGCGAGTTTTCGGTGGTGGCGAATACCGATCTGAAGACCCCGGCTGAATTTGGCGCGATCATCGTCAAGACGGTGAATACTTATCCGATCCGGATCAGCGATCTCGGTCGGGTCGAGATCGGCCCGGCTTCCGAGCGCACTTCCGTTCGTTTCAAGGGACGTTCGGCGGTGGCGCTGGGGGTGATCAAACAGGCAACGGCCAATCCGCTGGAACTTTCGCAGGCGCTGCGCAAGGAACTGCCGGCCCTGATCGCCAATTTGCCGGAAGGGATGCGGGCCGATATTTCCTACGATTCATCGGTGTTTATCGACCGTTCGATCAAGTCCGTTTTCAAGACCATCGCCGAGGCCATCCTGCTCGTGCTGGCGATCATCTTTTTTTTCCTGCGTAACATTCGGGCGACGCTGATCCCGTTGGTGACCATTCCGGTTTCGTTGATCGGCGCCTTCGGCATCATGTTCGCGCTCGGATTCACGATCAATACGCTGACGCTGTTGGCGCTGGTGCTGGCGATTGGTCTGGTGGTCGATGACGCCATCGTCGTCCTCGAAAACATCTATCGCCACATTGAAAACGGCATGCCGCGGATGCAGGCGGCGCTGCTGGGCTCAAAGGAAATCGGCTTCGCGGTGGTGGCAATGACGTTGACCCTGGCCGCGGTTTACGCCCCGGTGGCCTTCATGACCGGCCGTACCGGCAAGCTGTTTGTCGAATTTGCGCTGACCCTGGCCGGCGCCGTGCTGGTTTCCGGCTTTGTCGCGCTGACCCTGTCGCCGATGATGTGTTCGACGCTACTCAAGCATGAAGAAAAGCACGGCAAGGCTTTCATGCTGATCGAAGACTTTCTCAACTGGTTGAATTCTGGCTATAAACGGGTGTTGACCGCATCACTCAAGCAGCGCTGGATCATCTTGCTCGCTTTGGCGCTGGTTGCCGCTTCCTGCTTCTTTCTCTTGAAAGCACTGAAATCCGAACTGGCCCCGGTCGAGGATCGCGGCATCATTCTCGGCGTCTTTTCCGGCCCGGATGGCGCGACGCTGGATTACACCGAAAAATACGCCCGCCAGATCGAGCAGATTTACAGCGAGACCAAGGATATCGAACGCTATTTCGTCGTCTCCGGCAATCCAACGGTCAGCCAGGGAATTTCCTTTGTGGGTTTGACCGACTGGAGCGAGCGCAACCGTCGCTCATCCGATATCGCCAAGGAGTTGTTCCCGAAGTTTATGGCTGTTCCTGGCGTCCTGGCTTTTCCCGTGACGCCGCCCTCGCTTGGCCAGAGTCCGCGCGAACGGCCGATCAATTTTGTCATTGCGACCTCGGCTTCCTATGAAGAACTGCAAAAAGTCACCAGCCGCTTTCTCGCCGAGCTGGCGAAAAATCCGGGGCTGACCAACGTCGATACCGACCTCAAGCTGAACAAACCCGAACTGTCGGTGGTGGTCCGGCGCGATCAGGCGGCCGATATGGGCGTGCCGGTGGAAACCATCGGCCGGACGCTGGAAACCCTGCTCGGCGGCCGGCAGGTCACCCGTTTCAAGCGCGACGGCGAGCAATACGATGTAATTGTCCAAGTGGCGAACGTTGACCGCAGCAATCCGGACGATATCCGCGACATCTACGCCCGCGGCCGCGATGGCAGCATGATTTCGCTCGATAACCTGGTCAGCGTCTCCGAAAGCATTGCGCCACGTGAACTCAATCACTTCGGTCAACGCCGCGCCATCACCATCACGGCCAATCTGGCGCCCAACTACACCATGGGCGAGGCGTTGAACTACATGGACGGGGTGGCGACGCAAATTCTTGAGCCAGGCTATGCGGTGGATTACAACGGTCAGTCACGCGAATTCCGCCAGTCTTCATCCTCGCTTGCCTTCACTTTCGGCCTGGCGCTGGCGTTTATTTATTTAGTGCTGGCGGCACAGTTCGAGAGCTACCGCGACCCGTTCATCATCATGCTCACCGTGCCGTTGTCGATCGCCGGGGCGCTGCTTGCCCTCCTGCTGGCGGGCGGTACGCTGAACGTCTACAGCCAGATCGGTCTGGTGACGCTGGTCGGGCTGATCACCAAGCACGGCATCCTGATTGTCGAATTCGCCAACCAGTTGCAGGAGACCGGCGTCGAATTGAAGGCGGCGGTAATCGAAGCGGCAACGCTGCGCTTGCGGCCGATTCTGATGACCACCGGCGCCACGGTTTTCGGAGCGCTGCCGTTGGCGCTGGCGACCGGCGCCGGGGCGGAGTCGCGGCAGCAAATCGGCTGGGTGATTGTCGGCGGCCTGCTGCTCGGCACTTTCTTCACGCTGTTCGTCGTGCCGACGGTGTATTCGCTGCTGGCAACCCGGGTTGAAGTTTTGCCCGAGACGCTTGTGGAGAGCGAACCGGCTCTATAACATCCCGCCCTTTTTTGGGTATGTCGATGCGCGTTCTGCTTGTTTACTCGAACCAGAGCCGCGAGCTCGTCCCCGCACCGCCGGTCGGCCTGAGCTATGTCGCTTCGGCGACCGAGGCGGCCGGGCATCAGGTAAAACTGCTCGATCTGGCCTTTGCTGACGACATTCCCGGCAAAATTGCCCAGGCGATTGAAGCCTTTGCCCCGGAAGTGGTCGGCCTGTCGATCCGCAATATCGACAACGTCATTCACCAGCGCTTCGACTCGCCGCTCCAGTTGTTGCAAGCGCAGATTGCCGTGATCCGCGAAAAAGCCCGTTCTGCCGACGGCCAGCCGGTGCCGCTGGTGCTCGGTGGCCCGGCGATTTCGATCCTGGCCGAAAAGGTATTGCCGCTTTTTGGCGCCGATTACGCCATCGTCGGCGAGGGCGAGGCAGTCTTTCCGGCCTTGCTTACGGCGCTGGCCAAAGGCGCCTCGCCCGCCCGCCTGCCCGGCCTCTGCTATTGGCAGGACGGCGTGGCAAAGCGCAATCCCTCCACCCTGTTGCCGGGTTTTGTCGATTCCGGCATGCAGCAATGGATCGACTGGGCACCCTATCAGCACGCCGGCGGCACCTGGCCGATTCAGACCAAGCGCGGTTGCCCGATGCATTGTGTCTATTGCGCCTATCCGCTGGTCGAGGGGCGGCGTTTTCGCCAGCGCGAGCCGAAAGAGGTGGTTGATGAAATCGAGCGGGTGCTGCGCCAGCATCGTCCGCGCACCTTCGAGTTCGTCGATTCGACGTTCAATTTGCCCGCCTCACACAGCATTGCAATCTGCGAAGAAATCATCCGTCGCGGCGTCAAGGCGCAGTTCACAGCGATGGGCGTCAATCCGCTGGATGTGCCGCCCGAGCTGTTCCCACTGATGAAACGCGCCGGTTTCAACTCGGTGATGATTACGCCGGAAGCGGGAAACGACACCATGCTGAAAAATCTCGGCAAGGGTTTCAGCATGCGGCAGGTGAATCTGTGCCTTGAACGGGTTGCCGCTGCCGGTCTGAAAAGCATGTGGTTCTTCATGCTCGGCGGGCCGGGCGAGACGATGGCGACCTGCGAGGAGAGCATTCGCTTCGCCGAAACCCGTCTGACCGGGAAAAATTTCATCACGGTATTTTTCACCGGGGTTCGCATCCTGCCCGGCACTATCCTGGCGCGGAAGGTCATCGAAGACGGTTATTTTCCCGCCGATACCGATTTCTCAGCCGGAGTCTTCTATTTCTCGCCGGAAATCAATGAGCAGCAGGTGCTCGACCGGATTCACCAGGCGGTGATCCGTAATCCCTCCATCGTTCAGGCTGCCGAGGGCGGTGCGTCGCTCGCCCAGGACTTGATGTGCCGCGTGCTCAACCGCTGCCGCGTCGCCCCGCCGTACTGGCGCTATCTGCCGAACATGCTGGCCTTCCCGCCCCTACGCTACTTGCGCGGCAAGTACCCTTCGGTGGTGGCGGGCAATAGCCAGATGGTGCTCTGCGAAACCTGACGATCTGGCTGGCTATGCCGGCTGGTTCGACGCAAGAAAATTGTCGACTCGCCCGGCAATAACGTCAGTCAGATCGCCGCGCAGGCAGTCGAAATTCTCGGCCTCGAAAGAGTTGGTCAGCCAGGTGATCTGGCGTTTGGCCAACTGGCGGGTGGCAAAAATGCCCCGATCGCGCAGTTCCTTGTGCGGGATCAAACCTTCCTGCGCTTCCCAGGTCTGGCGATAACCGACGCAACGCATGGATGGCATATTCAGATGTAGCGAGTATTTCTGGCGCAGCATCCGTACTTCGTCATCGAGCCCGGCCAGCAGCATTTCATCGAAGCGGCGGGCAATGCGGGCGTGCAGCTCGGCGCGGTCGGCGGGCAACAGGCCAATCGACAGGAAGTCATAAGGCGGATGCTGGTGCTCGCTTTCGGCCAGCAGTTCCGACATCGGTCGACCGCTGAGCTGGCAGATTTCCAGGGCGCGTTGCAGGCGCTGGCTGTCGGTCGGGTGCAGCCGTGCTGCGGTCAACGGGTCTAAATGGGCTAATTTTGCATGCATCGCCGGCCAGCCTAGGGTCGCCGCTTCGGCATCGATTTCGGCGCGCAGCGTGGCGTCGGCTTGCGGCAAATCGGCCAGGCCGTTGAGCAGGGCGCGGAAATAAAGCATCGTGCCGCCAACCAATACCGGCACCTTGCCGGCGGCGGTGATTTCGGCCATGGCGCTTAATGCATCGTTACGAAAACGAGCGGCGGAATAGCTTTCTTCCGGCGAAATCAGGTCGATCAGGCGGTGCGGGTAGCGGGCCAGGGTCGCACGGTCGGGCTTGGCGGTGCCAACGTCCATGTCGCGAAAGACCTGGGCGGAATCAACGCTGATCAGTTCAACCGGAAACTGGTCGGCCAAAGCCATGGCGACCGCGGTTTTGCCCGATGCAGTCGGGCCCATGATCAGGATGGCGGGCGGCAGGCGGGGTGAATTCATGGCGGCGAATGCTATCACGCACCAGCCATGCGGCTCCGGCCTATAATCATCCTAAATTCCCCCCCCCCCCCCCCCCCCCCCCCCGCCCCCCCGGGGCTTTCTCTTTTCCCCGTCCCCCCCCCCCCCCCCCGTCGGGGGCGCCCGGGGGCCCCCGCGCCCCCCCCCGGGGGCCCCCCCCCCCGCTCCCCCCTCCTCCCCCCCCCCCCCCCGCCCCCGCCCCGCGCCCGGCCCGGGGGGGGCCCCGCCCTCCCCCGCCCCGGCGCCGCCGCCTCCCCTCCCGCGGCCCCCCCCCCCCCCCCCCCCCCCGGGGGGGCCCCCCGGGGGAGTCCAGGATTATCCGGTCACAGGGAGAAATGATATGTCGCTCGTAGCTTGCCGCGCCTGCGGCCATAAGGTTGATACCTCTGCTGAAGCTTGCCCCGGTTGTGGCGCCACGAATCCCGGCCGCAAAATGAGTCGTCAGCAGCACAACCTGATCGTCCTGCTGATTCAACTCATTGTTGGCACCGCGTTGCTGGTTGGTGGCGGCACCCTGGCCTGGAAAACGGTGGGCCCGATCGTCAAGCAGCAACTCGAAAAATCCTCGCCGTAGGCGGCTTGCCGCTCCAGCCGGGGCGACTCGGCCAGGTGTCAGTGTTGTCCGCGCTCGCCCTTGTCGTTGTTGCGTTCCTGACGCTGGGCTTTGTCACCACCGCGGTTTTCCTGGCGTGCTTCTGGTCGTGAGTCTGGCCTGGACTCCGGCCGAGAGTCAGGCCGAGAAACTGGCCTGGACTCCTGCCGCGGCATTTCCCTGGTGGGTTGGGGCATTGCTTGTGGTTGGCGCGGTGCCTGTGGCTGAGGCATTGCCTGCGGTTGGGGAATTACCTGCGGTTGGGGCGCTGCAGGCTGAGGGGCTCGAATCACCGGCGCAGCCTGCGGAGCGACTTCGCGCTGGCGGTTAAGGACGGCTTCAGTGTCGCGTGGCGTCATGCGCTCCATGCGCGGTGCTTCGCGCATTTCGCGTCGGGGCTCCCGTTCCGGGCCGGGCGTGACCGAAATCGGCTGAGGCGCTGCTGGTTGGGCGGCGGGGGCGCGCATTGCCGGGGCGGACGGCAGGGGCTCGCGTTGAGGCGAGGTGGGCGGACTGTTTTCCCTGGGGGCGGATCGTTCGATACCTTGCCCTTCGCGTACTTCCCGACGATTTTCCCGTGCCGGGTTAGTTGGTGTCACGGCGGAGGAGGGGACGGCTGAAGGCGGAGTGGCAGAGGGAGGCACGGCGGGGAGGTGGTGCCGTCTGCGGCACAACGGAAGGGGTTTCACGCCGCTGGCTGCTGCTTTCCGGACGGGGCGGTGCAATCGGTGCTACTGGTTCGGATGAGCGTATTTGTGGCGCAGGTTCGCGCATCGGCTGCGGTGTGACGATGGATTCGGATGGGCGGCGCTCCCTGTTCTGGAACTGCTTATCGTCACGCCGAATATCGGGTGCCATGTCGTTTCTCGGGGGCTCGCCTCGTTGAGCGTCATTGCGGCGCTCGGGGTTGGTTGCCGGTAGGGCTTGGCGAACGTCGGGCGCTGTCGATGGGCCGGTCGCTGGCGCTTGGCGCGGTGCGGGACGATCGCCGGGTATGGTGCGCGAGGGTTGGTCGCCGTCGCGGCGGGGGCGTCCATTCGATGGCTCACGACGTTCGTCTGGCGATGGCCGGCTGGCGCTGGCGGCGGGTGCCAGCCACTCTTTGCTCGGTGCCTGGCGGGCTTGCGGGGCGCGTTCAAGTTCATGGCGTTCCGGTCGACGTAGTTCCCGGCTCGAAATAGGTCTTCCTTCGCGCATAAAATTCGCTGGAACAACCGTGACTGCCTGCTGGCGATCGCGATAGCTGAAATTTTCCCGAGCCCCGGGGCGTGCTGCCCGATCAATCATTTTTACATCATGAACGTGCGTGATATTGATCTGCCGGATGTAGGTCTGGCTGTGGCGATAGGCCGGTACATAGACCTCGCGGGGGGCGAGCGGGAACCAGCCAACGGCGGGCGCCGAGCCGAAATTGAAGTTTATGCTCCAGCCCGGGTTGCCGATCCAGCCGACCAGGGCCGGGGCATAAACCGGGCGGGCCAAATGATTGCCCGGCACCCAGCCCCAGCGGTTGTGAATGTTCACCCAGCGACCGTAGTGAAAGGGAGCAAAGCCCCACGGTGCCTGATCGATCCAGGTCCAGCCCCAGGGGGCAACCCAGGCCCAGCGGCCAAAACGGTAGGGCGCCCAGTCTGCCGCCACGGTGCGCGGATACCAGACCGAGCCATATTCACTCTCTGGGCGCCAGTCGCCATTGGCATCAAGATCCTGATACCCCGTCATCTGGGGCGAAACGTAGCGGCGAGTCGAATTCGCCATTGTGGCGTTCTCGCGCTCGGCAACCCAAAAGTCGAAATTGTCCTGATCAAAATCGTTGTCAACGCGGGGTGGCTGATCTTGATAGAGACGCGCCTTGTGCCCGGCAAGCACTGTAATTGCTCGCTTGCGATCATCAACGACCAGTTGGCCGGCTTGCGCCGTCACTTCGCTGTGGTCAGACAAAACATCAATGCGATAACGCCCGGGCGCACTGAAGCGAACCATGCCTTCGGGCGTCGTGACGCTCAGTTCATTCAGTTGATCATTGTCCATGATGCTGATGGCCAGGCTGCCGACCGAAACCTTGAGGTTGATCTGTTGATCATCCACTTGAACAAACTCAAGTTCGCTGTTGCCCGCCAGCCGGAAAGCGCTTGAACCGATCCACACCTCGGCCCGGCCTCGCCAGTCGGTATCCAGTATCGCCCCGGAACTGATCGGCCAGTTGATGGTGGCCGCGCCGCGCTCAGTGCTGCGGTCAACGCGAAAACTGACCTGATTTTCCAGGTGGGCCAGACGCCCGACTCGGGCCGGCGGATCGGCCATCACCAAAGAGGTGGCCAGGGCAAGCAGCAGCATTAGCGGCCAGCGGGCGTGGTGTGAAAATTGGGAAAATCGGAACATCGAGACTCCAGTGCATTCGGCTGCCCACCCTTGAATGAGCGGAGCAATGCTTGAGTAACGCACGGAAACGCGAACGGATGGACAAATGGCGCGAGCGAGACGTATCAAAATGTTGCTGACGCAGTGAAGTCACGGACGAAGGAATAATGGCCGACAACTTCTCGGGTTCGTCAATGACAAATGGCGTTGACTGTGGTCTGGCAGGCTAGGATACTTGGCGTCTTGCCATAATTATGGATGGCAGCAGCGGGCGCGTGACTCTGGCCCAGGTAATTCAACCAAAAATCGAGGGGATACTAATGGTTGCAGCGAAATCGAAGATCATTTACACACTAACGGACGAGGCGCCACTGCTGGCTACCTGTGCTTTTCTGCCCATCATTCGAACCTTCACTGCGCCAGCCGGCATCGAGATCGAGAAGGCCGATATCTCGGTTTCTGCCCGTATTCTTGCTGAATTCTCTGATGTGCTGACTGACGAGCAGAAAGTGCCGAATACCCTCGGCGAACTTGCTCGCCTGACCTTGTTGCCCGATACCAATATTATCAAGTTGCCAAATATCAGCGCTTCCTTGCCGCAATTGACGGCAGCGATCAAGGAACTGCAGAAGCGCGGCTTCAATATTCCTGATTTCCCGGAAAACCCGAAGACAGACGAAGAGAAGGCAATCAAGACGCGCTACTCGAAGTGTCTGGGCAGTTCGGTCAATCCGGTGCTGCGCGAAGGCAACTCCGACCGCCGCGCACCGTTGGCCGTCAAGCGCTACGCCCGCAAGAACCCTCATTCGATGGGCAAATGGAGCATGGCCTCCCGCACTCACGTTGCCCACATGACGCACGGTGACTTCTATCACGGCGAAAAGTCGCTGACGCTGGACAAGGCACGTGATGTCAAGATGGAACTGCTCACCAAGAGCGGCAAGACCCTGGTTCTCAAGCCGAAGCTCTCGCTGCTCGAAGGCGAGATCATCGACAGCATGTACATGAGCAAGAAAGCGCTTTGTGAATTCTATGAAGCCCAACTGGAAGATGCCCGCGAAACCGGCGTGATGTTCTCGCTGCACGTCAAGGCAACGATGATGAAGGTTTCGCACCCGATCGTCTTCGGCCACTGCGTCCGGATTTACTACAAGGATGCTTTCGAGAAGCACGCCAAGCTGTTCGAGGAACTGGGCGTCAATGTCAATAACGGCATGTCCAATCTCTACGACAAGATCGCCAAGCTGCCGGAATCGAAGCGCGAAGAAATCGAGCGCGACCTGCACGCCTGCCACGAGCATCGCCCGGAACTGGCAATGGTCGATTCGGCCAAAGGCATCACCAACTTCCACTCGCCCAGCGACGTGATTGTCGACGCCTCGATGCCGGCGATGATCCGCATCGGCGGCAAGATGTGGGGTTCGGATGGCAAGCCGAAGGACACCAAGGCCGTCATGCCGGAATCCACCTTCGCCCGCATCTATCAGGAAATGATCAACTTCTGCAAGACCAACGGCAACTTCGATCCGGTGACCATGGGTACCGTGCCGAACGTCGGTCTGATGGCCCAGCAGGCTGAAGAGTACGGTTCGCACGACAAGACTTTCGAGATTTCGGAAGACGGCGTTGCCAACATTACCGATCTCGCCACTGGCGAAGTCCTGCTGACACAGAACGTTGAAGCCGGCGACATCTGGCGCGCCTGCCAGGTCAAGGATGCGCCGATCCGCGACTGGGTCAAGCTGGCCGTCACCCGCGCCCGCAACTCCGGTACGCCGGCGATCTTCTGGCTGGACCCGTACCGTCCGCACGAAGCCGAACTGATCAAGAAGGTTGAAACCTACCTGAAGGATTACGACACCACCGGTCTCGAAATCCAGCACATGTCGCAGGTCCGTGCGATGCGTTACACGCTGGAGCGCGTCATCCGCGGTCTGGACACCATTTCGGTCACCGGCAATATCCTGCGCGATTACCTGACCGACCTGTTCCCGATCATGGAACTCGGCACCAGCGCCAAGATGCTTTCCATCGTGCCGTTGATGGCCGGTGGCGGCATGTACGAAACAGGCGCCGGCGGTTCGGCACCGAAGCACGTCAAGCAACTGGTCGAAGAAAACCACCTGCGTTGGGATTCGCTGGGCGAGTTTCTGGCGCTGGCAGTTTCTTTGGAAGAACTGGGTATCAAGACCGGCAACAAGAAAGCGACGATTCTCGCCAAGACGCTCGACGATGCAACCGGCAAGTTGCTCGACAATAACAAGTCGCCGTCGCCGCGTACGGGTGAGCTGGATAACCGGGGCAGCCAGTTCTACCTCGCCATGTACTGGGCGCAGGAACTTGCTGCTCAGACCGACGACAAGGAACTGCAGGCTCAGTTTGCCCCGCTGGCCAAGTCGCTGACCGAGAACGAGCAGAAGATCGTTAGCGAGCTCTCGTCGGTTCAAGGCAAACCGGTCGATATCGGCGGTTATTACCTTGCCGATGCGGAAAAGACCAAGGCTGTCATGCGTCCGAGCGCGACGCTGAATGCGCTGCTGAAGGCTGCACGCATCTGATCATCGGTTAATTCAGCGCTGCTGCGCTATTTGCCGCAACAACGTGCCGACAAACCGGGTGACTGGTTTGTCGGCACAAATCGTTTACGGTGGCGCATTTCTCGATGGACGAGGGTGGCTGAGAAACAATCGGGTCTTTGGCCAGCCGGAAAAAAATTAAGGCCATGTATTGTTAAATCTAGACATAGGTGCTCGAATTGTTGGTACGAGATATGAGTGATTGCTCGTCCTCTGTCTGCCGTTTTTAGCCATTTGGTGCGGCCAAAAGGCAGATTTTGAATAGCTCGGGAAACGGTTGATGGAAATTTGAAATTAATGCGAATGTTGATTTGATCAGCGGCTTCGGGAGCTATAAAAAATATTGTGAGTTGTGCGGTATCGGTCGTAACAAGAAAAACACCATGCCCATTTTGTTGGGAAAATGCAGCCTCGAAATCCGTCGGTAATTAACCGCTAAATCAAGGAGACCATGATGTCCAAGAAAAAGAAGTCAGGTACTGATCTGCACAAGGATGGAAAACTCAGCAGCAAGATCTACGACGCCGAGCTTAAAAAATTGCACGTCGAACTGGTTAAGTTGCAGGAGTGGGTGGTGCATACCGGTCAGAAGATTGTCATCCTTTTTGAAGGGCGTGATACCGCCGGCAAGGGCGGGACGATCAAGGCGCTTACCGAACGCGTCAGTCCGCGCATCTTCCGCGTCATCGCCTTGCCGGCCCCGAGTGATCGGGAGAAAAGCCAGATGTACATTCAGCGTTACCTGCCGCACCTGCCTGCTGCTGGTGAAGTCGTGATCTTCGATCGCAGCTGGTACAACCGGGCGGGTGTCGAGCGCGTGATGGGTTTTTGTGATGAAAAAACCGTGGCTCATTTTCTGAATATGGCGCCTGCAGTTGAGCGTGCAATCGTCGATTCCGGGGTAATTCTGCTCAAGTACTGGCTTGATGTCAGTCCGGAAGAGCAGACCGTGCGTTTGCAGTCACGCATTGAAGATGGCCGCAAGGTCTGGAAGCTGACACCGATGGATCTCAAGTCGTATTCGCGCTGGGACGACTACACGCATGCCCGCGATGAGATGTTCAAATATACGCATAGCGAATGGGCGCCGTGGATCGTTGCCCAATCGGACGACAAGAAGCGGGCCCGTTTGAACATCATCGGTGACTTGTTGAAACGGGTGCCTTACGAGGAAGTGCCGCGCGCGAAGATTCGTTTGCCCAAACGGAAAGTGGCCGAGAATGTGCCGACAAAGCACAAGGTTGATCACGTCGAGGAGCGCTTCTGATCGCTCACCTTGAGGGCGCGAACTCAATTTGAACGGATAGGAGTTCATCATGCTGAAACTGTTTCAATCCATTTTTGGCAGTAATGAAAAACCGGGTCAGCATCCAGAGTCGCTGATCGAGATGGCGATTGAGCGTGCGGTGGATGGTACTTATCCCCGCTTGCGGGCGCTGCCCGGTTACCGCAAGCGCCTGCGCGATCCGGTCATTCATGCGATTGATCATGCGATTTCACTGGTCGATACATTGCCCGTGCCACTCTCGGCGGTTGCCGCCGAGTACTCTAAAGATCCCCGGCTCCCGGCATTGTTCGTTTCACCCGAGCACATGCGGGAGGTTTTAGGCAATGACAAAGTGTTGGGCGATTTTCGTGATAACCATCCCGAGAGTGGGGAGCCCATCACCGCGCTCTTGCTGGCTGAGCGCAAGGAAAGCAACACGCTGGGCGTCGAAATGGATGGTGAAATAATGCGCCGTGACGTTGCGCAGGTGTCGGTCAGTTTTCGTCGGCATCGCGTAGTTGATCCGGCCAATAGCGAGGATGAGGCACGGCGTTTACTCAAGCGTCGTGCCTTCGATCATCTGATCAGCCTGGCGCTATGGCGCCTCAGTGATGCCAAGGGGGAACGGGCCGAGCTCAATCACCAGCGCGAACTGCTGCGCTGCAAACTGGGGGTGCTGCAAAAGAGTGGCTGGAGCTTCGAGAGCCAGACGGGCGAAGCCGGCAACGCCGACGCCTTGCAGGCTGAACTCGACAAAATTGAGGAGCAGCTGGCGGCGTTCAGTGTGGATGAGCGTACCCTGAGTGGCCAGATCGATATCATCAGCGAGGTGCTTTTAACGGCAGAAAAGCAGTTCTGGGTCGAACCGGTCGATTTGCATCTGGATCGGATGAATATCAAGCGTGACGCAGAAAATCCGGATGCCAGACCCAGCAGTTTTCATGAATTGCACAACGCCCGAGGGGAGAGCATGGTCATGGTGATCGTCTCGCTCAAGCCCGGCGAATTGCCTCAGCGCGCCAAGTTTTTGGCGAATGCGAATCAGCTGATTGCAGAGCTTGGCTCGCCGCTTCATTGTTGATTGAATTATTGTTTGCTCACTCACCGCGGGAGGGGCATCTTTTTTGCCCCTTTTACCGGGTTGACCGTGGAATACGTTGATCTCGTGCCGAAGCAAACGGTTTCCCGCATGCTGGCTGTTGGCTGAACTGATCGCCGCCTGAGTGAAAATGTTGGTTCACCGACAAAATAACGATAAGGAAATGCGCGCACCATGATCAACGCCAGTCAATACGCTGAAACAGAAACCTTGAGAACCGGCCTGAAAATTTGCTTCCGGGCGTCGCGCCCTGATGATGTCGATCGGCTGGTCGAGGCGTTCAACAAGCTTGATCCAGACTCTCTTTATCTGCGCTTCTTCGGACCCAAGAAGGAAATTTCTGCGCTGGAAATGCAGCGTTTTAAAGAAACCGACTTCAAAAACCGGGTCATTTTGTTCTGCACGCTGATGCAGGATGATCGGGAAATTATCATTGGCTCGGGAAGCTATGTCCGGATTGGCGCAGACGACGCCGAGGTGGCATTCATCGTCGAGGAGGATTTTCACCGGCTGGGAATCGCCGGCCGACTCCTCAAACATCTGGGCACGATTGCGGTCGATGCCGGGGTCAAGACCTTTGTCGCTGAAGTGCTGCCCCATAACAGCGCGATGCTCGATGTTTTCAAACGGAGCGGTTGGCCCATGACGTCTGAGGTTTCTGATGGTGCAGTGCACCTCACCTTGGCACTGACAAACCCGGAGAAGGTCTAAACGCCGCTGGCCTATGCCAGCCCTTGCCGGCTTTTTTCAGTGGCTTCCAGGTAACAAGTGCCGGCTGAAAAGGCCATTAGCCCAAGTTGTTTACTGCCCGCGCAAAAACAATTTGTCTAGCTCTACCAGCGGCAATTCCGTCCACGTCGGGCGGCCGTGGTTGCATTGGCCGGCGCGTTCGGTTTCTTCCATTTGCCGTAACAGCGCGTTCATTTCCGGCACGGTGAGCAAGCGGCGGGCCCGGACGGCGCCGTGGCATGCCATCGTGGCGAGCAGTTCGTTACGCCGTGCGGTGGCGAGCTGGCTGATGCCGTGTTCGCGCAGTTCGGCGATCAGCGAGCGGGCGAGGGCTGCGGGGTCGCCGGACTGGAGCAAGGCGGGGACGCTGCGCACGCCGAGCTGGTTGGGGCCGAGCGGGGCGATGGCGAAACCGAGTTCGGCCAAGGCTTCGCTGTGCTCTTCGACGGCGGCGATGTCGAGCGAGTCGGCTGAAAAGACAGCGGGGATGAGCAGATTCTGCGTCGCGACCTGACGGCTGTCGAAGGCGGTTTTCAGCTTTTCGTAGAGGATGCGTTCGTGCGCGGCGTGCATGTCGACGAGGACCAGGCCGCGGGCGTTCTGGGCGAGGACGTAGATGCCGTGCAGTTGGGCGATGGCGTAGCCGAGCGGCGGGCTGTTGTGATCGGCCTCGGCGCGGGGCGTGAATTGGGGGGCGCTGGCCGGGTTGAGCGACGGCGAGTAAGTGTTGCCGATGTCTTGTGTGGCGCGGGCGAAGGCGAGGTAGGCCGCGGCGGCGGGTTCGTTGACGCCGAGTGTGCCCTGGTGTTGCAGGGGAGGCGAATAATTGGCAAAGCTAGGGGCGGAAAATGCCTGATTTTCCGGGTTGACCGCAGCAATCGAGGGTGCGGCAAATTCAGCGTTCGCTGCCTGCACCGGTGTGGCCAGCGTGCGCTGGAGGGCGTGGAAGATGAACTGGTGCATCGCCCGCGAATCGCGGAAGCGGACTTCGGTCTTCGCCGGGTGCACATTGACGTCGACCAGTGCCGGGTCGATCGTCACAAACAGACAAACAGCGGGCTGGCGGCTGCCGTGCAGCACGTCGCGGTAGGCTTCGCGCAGGGCGTGGGCGATCACCTTGTCGCGCACGAAGCGGTTGTTTACAAAAACATACTGGCCGTCCTTGGCTTCGGTGGCGCGGGTCGGGTCGATGGCGAAGCCGCTGATTGAAAGCGGGCCGGCCGCGACTTCCAGCGGCCGTGCGGCGCGGATGAAGTCGTCGCCGAGGATGTCGGCGATGCGCCGCGTGCTGTCGCTCGGGGCGAGCTGGAACAGGTTGCGGCCGTTGTGGGTCAGGCTGAAGGCGACATCCGGGCGGGTCATTGCCAGGCGGCGAACGGCGTCGGCGCAGTGGGCGAATTCGGTCCCCTCGGCCTTGAGGAACTTGCGCCGGGCCGGGGTGTTGTAATAGAGATCGCGCATCTCGACCACAGTGCCAGCCATCAGTGCCGCCGGTTCGGGCTCGGCGCCCGTTTCGGCTTTCAGCTTCCAGGCGTGGCTGCTGCCCTGTTCGCGGCTGGAGAGGGTCAGCCGGGCCACAGAGGCGACCGAGGCCAGTGCTTCGCCGCGGAAACCGAGGGTGCCGACGTGTTCGAGATCTTCCAGCGTCGCTATTTTTGAAGTGGCATGCCGGGTCAGGGCCAGCGCCAGTTGCTCCTTGGCGATGCCGCAGCCGTCGTCGGTGATGCGGATCAGCTTGATGCCGCCTTCTTCCAGATGCACCTGGATCGCCTTGCTGCCGGCGTCGAGGCTGTTTTCGAGCAGTTCCTTGAGGACGGAGGCGGGTCTTTCGACCACTTCGCCAGCGGCAATCTGGCTGATCAGCAGGTCGGGGAGGCGGGTAATCGTCGGCATGGGCGGATTATACCTTGGGGTAAAATTGCGCCTTTCCGCAGCCCGGCGCACCCACATGGAATTTCTGACGCAGTTCATCGATATCGTCCTTCATCTCGACAAACATCTGGCGTTGATGGTGCAGCAATATGGCTTGTGGATTTACGGCATTCTGTTTTTCATCATCTTTGCCGAAACGGGCTTTGTCGTGACGCCCTTCCTGCCCGGCGACTCCCTGCTTTTTGTTGCGGGTGCGCTGGCGGCGCTTGGCGAAGGCGGGATGGAGATCACCACGCTGATTGGCGTTCTTTCTGCCGCCGCCATTCTCGGCAACATGGTGAATTACCAGATCGGCCGCTACCTTGGGCCCAAGGTTTTTCATTGGGAAAACTCCCGTTTCTTCAATCGGGATGCCTTGGTTAAAACCCATGCCTTTTACGAAAAGCACGGGGGTAAAACGCTGGTTCTGTCGCGTTTCCTGCCGCTGTTTCGTACCTTTGCCCCCTTTGTCGCCGGTATCGGTAGCATGTCCTACGCCAAATTCACGCTGTTCAACCTGATCGGCGCGCTGAGCTGGGTGGTTTCACTCTGTCTGGCCGGTTACTGGCTGGGCAATATTCCGTGGGTCAAAACCAATCTGTCATTGATCATCGTCGGCATCATTATTTCCTCGCTGATCCCGCTCGGGATTGGTTATGTGAAAAGCAAAGCCGCCTGATGCGCGGGCTGGCCATCCTTCTTCTGGCGTTGCCGCTGACGGCCTGCGTGACGAAGATGGACAAGGCTGGCCGGACCGATAGCGCGGTCGACATTAAATATTTGGCAAAATCCGAGGTTGACCGCATCGCCGATACCAATCGGGCCGAGGTGATGGGCGGTTTGATGCTGATCGCCGACAAGCTTTACCGACGTAATCCGAAGGAATGGAAAAAAGCCGGTGTCGCCAGCCGCGAGGCGGCGCTGGAACGTTTGAAAATGCGCCATTACCGCAGCCTGCCGGAGCTAGGTGGCTTGCGTGAAGGGCAGGCCGCCGCGCTGGCGTTTAGTGAAAACTACGGCGGAGATCGCGTTGCTGCACTGATGCTCGGTTTGCTGACCATGGCCGATGCAGCCTTCGAGCATAAAGAAGAGTTTTATATTCTCGATGGCCTGAACGAGCAAAAGCTCTTCAACTGCGCCCGCAACATGGAGGTGGCGGTCTGGAAGCTGGGCAATGACCGCAATGCGGCCGGTGAGCTTTTTCTGCTGTCCAACGAGCTTGATCCGGCCAACCGCAATCTTTCCTTCGAGCGCGAATTCGGTCGTCAGATGGGTCTGCTCGATTTCATGGCCAAGGTCGTTGCCGACCGCAATGGCCGAACCCTTTCACGACTGACCCACGGTGTGGTCAGCGCAGTTTTTTTACCGGTGAGTTTTTTGAAATGAAGAATATTGTCATCCTGATTTCCGGCCGCGGCAGCAACATGGAAGCGCTGATCGCCGCCCGTGATGCCGGCAATCTGCCCGTCAACATCGCTGCCGTGATCAGTAACCGGCCGGATGCCCAAGGTCTGGAAACCGCTGCCCGCGCCGGTATCGTCACCCATTACGTCGACCACAAGGGCTTTGCCGGGCGCGCCGCCTTCGATGCGGCGCTGGCCGAATGCATTGATTGCTTCCAGCCTGATCTGGTCGTTTTGGCCGGTTTCATGCGCATCCTGACCGATAGTTTTGTCAGCCACTACGCCGGTCGCCTGATGAATATTCACCCCTCGCTGTTGCCGTCCTTCCCCGGCCTGCACACCCACCAGCGCGCTCTCGAAGAAGGGGTACGCATTCACGGCTGCACGGTCCATTTCGTCACGCCGACGCTGGATCACGGCCCGGTGATCATTCAGGCCGCCGTACCGGTGCTGGATGGCGATGACGAAAATGCTTTGGCTGCGCGCATTCTGGTGCAGGAGCACAAAATCTACCCGCAAGCCGTGCGCTGGTTTGCCGAAGACAAGCTGCAGCTTGACGGGGGCCGCGTTCGGCTGGCGGCTGAGTTGTCTGACCAAGCGGCGCTGGTCTCGCCGCAGCTTGCCTGATTCGCCATGCCGATAGCGCTCTTCGCAGCGCTGGCCGGTTCGCTGGCCATTCACCTGGCGGGGCTGTTCGGCACCGACGTCGAACTCTTCGGCGATGGACCGGAGCCGCAGCCCTTGCAGGCGGAAATCCGGCCGCTCCCCGTAGTGCCAGTGCTGGCCGAAACCCCGCTGGTCAGCCAGCCGCCGGCAAGCAAGCCGGCAACGACAAAACCGGCTAAAGCCGTGAAGGCACCGACGCGGGCGCGTGCCAAAGCGGCACCGGTTACCCCGCCCGCCTTGCCTGCGCCGGAAAGTGTCCCCGAAAACAGTTCGGGAAGCAGCCTTGAAAGCCCACCCGAAATTGCCCCTGAATTGCCGTCGACCGCAGCAATCAGCCCACCACAGCAGTTACAGCAGCAGCCACCGCCCAAAGCCATTCTTCCGGCCAGTGGCGTCATCCGTTTCGCCATTTTCAAGGAGTCGCTTGGCTTGCAGGTGGGGCGTGCCGAGCATCGCTGGGCATTCCTTGAGGACGGCAGCTATCGGCTGACCGGCATCACCGAAACCAGCGGTCTCGCCGCCTTGCTCAAGCCGCTACGGCTGCAAGTGGAAAGCAGTGGGCGTCTGGTGGCCGGCGGTTTGCAGCCGGAAACCTTGCGCACGCTGAAAAATGGCAAGGCGACCAACGAAAATGCCGATTTTTCCTGGTTGACCGCAGAAGTCACGCTTTCCCGCGATGGCAGCGTGCGGCCGATAGCACCGGGCACGCAGGACATCCTGTCGCTCAATTACCAGCTCGCCTACCTGGGCCAACTGGCTGATGGCGCCTCGATTGGCGTCGTTACCGGCAAGAAATACGCGCGTTATGCTCTTGATTCGCTGGGTGAGGAAGAAATCGACACCCCGGCCGGCCATTTTCGCACCCTGCACCTGCGCGCCATGACCGATAGCGTCACGGAAATCTGGATCGCGCTCGATCGGGGGCGCTTGCCGGTTAAAATTCGGTTTACGGATAAAAAGGGCGAAAGCTTCGAGCAGGTCGCCACTGAAATAGGAATGCCATGAAAGCTCGCTTTACCCCCTCGCTCTTTGCCCACGCCGAAGCTGTTTTGAACCAGTTATTGCGCTTCGACTACCCGGCCGATGCCGTGGTTTCCCACTATTTCCGCGATCACCGCGAACTCGGCCACGCCGACCGCGCCTTTGTCGCTGAAACCGTCTTTGCCGTGCTGCGGCGCGGTCGCAGCCTGGAAGCGCGCTGCGCTGGCCAACTTTCGGATCGCCGCCTGCTGCTGGCGGCCCTTGCCATTACTCGTAACTGGACCCAGCGCGAGTTGGCCCCGGTGCTCAAGGCCAGCGAAGAAGAATGGCTGGCCGCCGCCAAATCGATGTCGGATGCCGACTTTCCACCCGCCGTCCGTTGCGATCTGCCCGACTGGTTGTACAACGCGCTGGAAGCACAATTCGGTGCCGAGGAAGTCATCAAGCTGGCCCAAGGGCTGAATCAGCCGGCGCCACTCGATTTGCGGGTTAATACCGTGAAGACCAATCGCGATGCGGTGATCGCCCAGTTTGCCAGCGAGGACATTGTCGCCATCCCCGGCCCGCTCTCGCCGACCGCCGTTCGCTTGCGCGGCAAACCCGCACTGGCCAAGCACCCGCTTTTCCTGAGCGGCGCTTTTGAGGTGCAGGACGAAGGCAGCCAGTTGCTGGGCTATCTGGTTGATCCAAAACGCGGCGAAATGGTCGTCGACTTCTGCGCTGGTGCTGGCGGCAAAACGCTGCTGCTCGGCGCCTTGATGAAAAATACCGGCCGCCTTTACGCCTACGATGTTTCCGACAAGCGCCTGGCTCGCCTGAAGCCGCGGCTGGCCCGCTCAGGTTTGTCCAATGTCCACCCGGCCCGTATCGAGCATGAACGCGATACCAAGATCAAACGTCTGGCCGGCAAGGCTGACCGCGTGCTGGTCGATGCGCCGTGTTCCGGTCTCGGCACGCTGCGCCGTAATCCGGATTTGAAATGGCGGCAGAGTGAGGCCTCGGTGGCTGAACTGGCGCTGAAGCAGGCAGCCATTCTCGATTCCGCTGCAAAGATGGTTCGTCCCGGTGGCCGCGTGGTTTATGCCACTTGCAGCCTGTTGACCGCAGAAAATGACGCGATTATCGAAGCTTTCCTCGCCTCCCACCCCGATTTCACGCTGACGCCGGCCTCGGAAGTGCTGGCCAAGCACGGGATTGAAATGACCGGCGATACCTTGCGCCTGCTGCCGCATCTACACAACACCGATGGTTTCTTTGCCGCTGTGCTGGATAAAAAAGCATGAGTCAGAAAAACCCGGCGCTGAAACTGATTCATGATCTGTGGGACGACGTAAGCGACCCCAATTTCATTTGGCAGGTTGGGGCGCTGCTGGTTTGTCTGGTGTTGGCCTCCCTGTTTGCCAACTGGTGGCGGAGGAGACATGAAGAAGGGGCGGGGCGGCTGAGCGATGCCAGTTTTCGCCTGGCTTTTCCGCTGACTGGCATGGTCCTGGTCGGTATTGCGATGCTGGTTTTGCAGAATTTCACCAAGGTCAATCTGTTCCGCCTGGCCCTGCCGCTGCTCGGCTCGATGGCGCTGGTGCGCATCGTTGTTTTTGTGCTGCGTCAGGCTTTTCCGACGGCTGCCTGGTTAACGACATGGGAGCGCATTATCGTCGCTCTGGTCTGGGGCTGGCTGGCGCTCTACATCACTGATCTGGCGCCTTATGTGATTGATGCGCTGGAGCAGGTTAATTTTCCGATCGGCAAACAGCGCGTTGATTTGTGGATGATTTTGCACGGTCTGGTCACCGTCTTCCTGACCGTAGTTTTTGCGCTCTGGGTGGCCGGCATGATCGAAGCGCGGCTGATGCGCTTTGAAACGGTGGATTCCAGCCTGCGCATGGTGGGCGTGCGGCTTGCCAAGTCGCTGTTGACGGTGATCGCCATTTTCGCCAGTTTGGCGCTGGTCGGCATCGACATGACCGCGCTCTCGGTTTTTACCGGCGCGCTCGGTGTCGGCCTGGGTTTTGGTTTGAAGAACATCGCCAGCAACTACATCTCGGGCTTCATCATTTTGCTTGATCGCTCGATTCGTCTCGGCAATGTCATTCAGGTCGGCGCCGACGGTGGCATGGTGACGCAGATCACCACGCGCTACACGGTGCTACGCCATCCCGGTGGCACCGAATTCATCGTGCCCAATGATTCACTGATCTCGGGTGTCGTGCAGAACCAGACCTATTCGGATAGCCGCCTGCGTCTGGCGACCACGGTGGGGGTCGCCTACAACTGCGACCTCGATCTGGCGATGCGTCTGATGGTGGAGGCGGCAGCCGCCCAGCTGCGCGTTCTGGCTGATCCAGGCCCGAAGGTTTTCCTGACGTTATTTGCCGACAGTAGTATCAACCTCGAACTTGGCTTCTGGATTGCCGATCCCGAGGAAGGGCGTGGCAATGTCACCTCGGATATCAATATCGCCATCTGGCGGGCTTTCCGTGAGCATGGCATTGAAATTCCCTTCCCGCAGCGCGACGTGCGGGTCGTTTACGAAAAATCGGCGGTTGGCCCAGTGAGCCAGGAATCCGCCGATCAGGGAAAGGGTGTTGTTTGATTCAGGATGCGGTCTAATTCAGCATCATGCGTCGTTCAAAAGCTCGTTCAGCTCGATCCTTACGTTCTTTGGCAATAGAGCGTGCGATATGAAGGATGCGCTGGCCGAGCTTGTCCAGGCTGGAAAATTTCTTTGCCTTGTTTCTGGTTTTTTCCATGACTTTCTCCTTGGTGAACTACAGGAGATTTAACTTTAGCGATGCGGGGCAAGCGCGTCTGTTTTGCTTCGTTATTCGTTTGTAACGATTTTCGACGACGAAGTTACTTTTTGCAGCGTGCGCAAGCCGCGCCTGCAGATGTAATGGGTCGATTTTTCGGGGCTCTCCATCTGCCAGCGTGCGCAACGCTCAATGAGGTTCAGCGCTTGAAGCCGGCAGCGAGGAAGTTTTCCAGTTGATCCACTGGCAGTGGCCGACTGAAATGGTAGCCCTGCATTTCATCGCAGCCCATTCCAGCCAGTGTGCTGAGCTGGGTGGCGTTCTCGACGCCCTCGGCCAATATGCCCAAGCCGAAACTGCGGGCCAGACCCATGATCGCGTGCACAATTCCGCTTGAGCCGTGCGTGGCGCAGATGTCACGGATAAAGGATTGATCGATCTTGATGCTGTTTACTGAAAAGCGGCGCAGATAATTGAGTGAGGAGAAGCGGGTTCCAAAATCGTCAATCGATATTCTTATGCCGGCACGGCGAAGTTGCCGTACTTTGGTGATGACAGCTTCGGCATCCTTCATCAACAGACTTTCGGTGATTTCGATCTCAAGCATCTCCGGCGGCAGCGCATGGGTGCCGAGCGGGGTGGCAATACGCTCGAACAGATCACCACGCTCAAACTCTTTCGGCGATAGATTGATGCCAAGTTTCAGATTGGTAAAGCCCATGCTGCGCAGCTTGGCAAGCTGGATGCAGCCAGCGTTGAGAACCCAGTCGCTGAGCGGCACGATCAAACCGGTTTCTTCGGCAAGGGGGATAAACGAATCCGGGCTGATCAGCCCCTGCGTCGGATGGTGCCAGCGAATCAGCGCTTCGACGCCGACGACGCAACGTTTGGAGAGACTGATCTGGGGCTGATAGTAGAGTTCGAATTGGTCGCCTTTTTTCAGTGCCAGGCGCAGATCGTTCTCCAGTGACAAGCGCTCGCCATTGGTTGTGTTCATTGCCGAGGTGAACTCAAGGTAGCCGTTCTTGCCTTGAGACTTGGTCTGGTACATCGCCAGATCGGCATTGCGAATCAAGTCTTCCGAGGTTTCACCATCTTCAGGATAAATCGCGATACCGATACTGACCGTCGCAATATAGTCCTGCTCTGCCACAGAGAAGGGCTGCTTGAGTTCAGCCAGCATTTTCTGGGCAATCATGATGACGTCTTCGGTATTGTTGATGTCAGGCAGCAATACCGTGAATTCATCGCCGCCCTGACGTGCCAGCGTATCTCCGGAACGCAGGCAATTGCGGATTCGCAGGGCAAAATCCTGCAGCAACTTGTCACCCTCAGGGTGACCATAGGTGTCGTTAATCAGCTTGAATCGATCAAGGTCGAGGAACATGACACCGACCCGCTGATTGCGCCGCTTGGCCTGGGGAAGCGCCAGTTCAAGCCGATCCATGAACAAGGTGCGGTTGGGCAGGCCGGTCAGAAGGTCGTGAAATGCCTGGAAATTGATGGTTTCTTCGGCACGTTTACGTTCGGTGATATCCCGTGCAAAGCCGGATGTGCCAAGGAAACTCTGCTGCGAGACGTTCTTTTCCGGCATGTAAATGCCTTGTGAACTCAGGATTGCAACCACCATCCGGTTGTCAAAGTGCTGAACGCCATTTTGCTTGTTGATGAGCCTGACTTCGAAATTTGTCGTGGCCCGATCGCCGATTCGCCGCTCATGGAAGGCGTAACGCGCCTGTTCGATATCATCTTCATGGACGATCAGCGAATAGTGTTGCCCGATCAGGTCCTCACGGCGATAGCCGAGCAGCGATTCGACCCGGCTATTGACGAAAATGAAGTGACCGCGCTCATCCAGCGTGTAGATCAGATCGGGAGACTGTTCGACGAGAAAACGGTGCAAACGCTCCGATTGCTCCAGTGTCGCGGTCATGACCGCATGCTCCTGTTCCAGTCGATGACGGCGTAGTGCGCGGTCGACGCTCTGGATCAGATCATTGGGGTTGCTGTGCTTGCGAATGAATTCGGAGGCTCCCTGACGCAAGGCATCAATCGCCGAGTCGATCGAGTCGTCGGCACTGAAGACGACGATAGAGGTCGATATGCCATTGCGCGATAGCCAGGCCATGATCTCAGTGCCGTCAATGTCCGGCAACTTGAGGTCGAGAACAACCACATCAATATCGCGGCGATCAAGGCGCAAGATCGCTTCCTTGCCGGTACCGCACTCCTCGATAATCCGGCCCGCGCCGGCGAGCAATTCGCGATAGGCGCTGCGGTATCGAGGCTCGTCATCCACGATCAGAATGCGCTGGCTTTCTGCGACTCGCGAAAAGCGAGTCAGGGTATCAATCCCCGAGGCGACGTTCATTTTGCCTCCACGCTTGACAGGTGATTGAGCGTCGGTTCAATCTCCTGCGTCGCTGCAATAAACTTTGGCAAGAGCAGTGCGATGCTTGTCCCCTTGCCCAACTCGCTGCGGCAGGTCACCGAAATGCCTTGGCTGCTGGCGAGTTCCCCGACAATCGACAAGCCCAGGCCACGTTTGCTGGACGCCGTAATATCCGGTTTGCGGTGAATGGATCGCATGACCGCTTCGGACATGCCGGGACCGTTGTCATCAAGGCGCACCTGAATGTGGACGCTGCCGTTATGAATGACATGGTCGGTCAGCAATATCCTTATTTGCTGACCGCTGTTCAGGGCTTCAGAGGCGTTTTTCCAGAGATTGAGCAAAATTTGCTTGAGACTGTTTCGCTCGCAAGAGACTCGGAGTTCCCCGCCGGGCTGCTTGATTTCGACCCGGATGCCCTTCGCGTCAAACAAGGGCTCACGGTAGAGAAGCATCAATTCGTTGATTAGATTGCCGACGTCCTGGCTACTCGTGGCTGCCTGTTGTTTTGGCGCCTCATTCATCCGTCCGACAATAGTTGCGACACGATCGATTTCTTCCGTCAGTATTTCCAGCTCCTGACGCACGCTCGTGTCTTCGGGCAACTTTCGATCCAGTATTTTCAGGTAGCTTCTGATAATGCCCAGCGGATTCCCTGCTTCGTGAACCATCTTCCGAGCCCGGCTGGAAAATAGACTGGATGCTTCCTGTTCTGCATTTGCCCGATAGCTCCGAGCTTCCTGAATAGTTTCCAGACTGATCGCGGCGATTCTCCCAAAGTTCATTAACCAGGGGAGGCGACGGGAGAGTCGGCCATGCTGAGATTGGCTAAGGCCACAAATCATTACACCAAAGACACTCTTGCGAGCAATCATCGGAATGCAAAGCAGACCGGGGCTGTTGAAGGCGCGAGCAAACTGAACATCAATCAGTGAAACCTGCGCCGTTTCGCCGGTATCAAAAGAACTGCAAATTTCCCGTTGTAATGCAGCGCGGGTGACCAATGATCCGTTGCCGGAGAGGGGAACGTCGACTTGCCGGAAAATTGTCGGTTGTCCACCAATTGATCCTGCCGATAACTTGTTTTCACCTTGATCGCAAAGCAGGAAGGCCACGCGGTTCAGGTCGAAGAGAATTCTGGCCGATTCGCGCAGCGAAAGCAGGACCTCAGCGTCACTTTCCAAGGCAAAAAGATCCTGCTGTAGTGGCTGCAATAATGCCATTCCGCTAATCATTGCCGACAGTTCGCCCTCTGCATCGTTTGTCGATGCTTCAATAAGCGGTGTTACCTTCAGATTTGCCCAAACATGAATATTGACCAGTTTGTCGGGCGTTGCCAGGCCAAGCGCTTCGGCGATCTGGCGGGTTCGTGCTTCTGCTTGATCGCGCAACGTGGCAAGGCTGAGTTTGCTCGCGAAACCAAACAACAGCTGATGCTGGGTGTCGTGCTCTGGCGTAACTTCATCCGTCGAGACCAGCGTATGGGCTAGCCAGATCAGTTTAGGTAAGGTGCCTGCGGTGGTTATTTGTTCCAATTTGGCATGGTGAAACAGAATGCCGTCAGCAAAGCTTGAATCAAGTTGCCATTTATCGGCTAGCCAAGTACCGATCTCTCCATGATGGGTAGCAAATCGGACTGTTTCCATTGCCTCAAGTGAAGCTTCATCACGATAAGTTGATAGTAGTTGCGCGTAGGGCTCACCGAGTGCGGAGAGCAGGATCAATTCGCCGACATCGTGCAACAGTCCGCCGAGATAGGCTTCATCTGGATGCGCATAGCCGGTCGAACCCGCCAGACTTCGGGAAAGCTCAGCGACCAACAGTGAGTGGAGCCAGAAACCCGACAGTTCATTTGCCGAAACGCCTGTCTGGCGGTCAAAAAGATTCTGAATTGAGAGGCAGGTTGCAATTGAACGAACCAGCCGTGTGCCAAGTGCAGTAAGGCAGTTGTCCAGGCTGCGCAACTCGGCGCCCCGTCTTAGTGCCGGAGAGTTGGCGACACTCAGAATTCGGGTCGCCAGACCGGCATCCTGAGAAACGAGCTTGGCTAAGTCGCCCGTCGTTGAACTTTCATCATCGACCATCTGCATCAGCCGCAAAAGTAACTGCGGTGGTGACGGCACTCGGCCAGACTCAATCGCGTGAACAATGGATTCGGGGAGACTATGCATGGCTGCCCGAAATAATCAGCGTTGGCGGCTGAATAGCGCAGCCTCTAACCAAAAAATGGTTAACAGCCGGGCTTAATCCCGACTTTTCGCCGCTCCGCCAAGTACGCTTCGATTGAAACATAACTCCCCGTTTTTTCTTTGGAAAAGCTTAGCGCACTCAGTAAAAAAATGATTATTAAAAACATCATACTATGCAAAATTTGTCGCTTCAATGCCTAAGGTGGAGGCATTTGACGTATTTGTGCGACAGTCAGGCTAGGAAACATCAGCCAAATTGGTATTTTATTTTGGCAACAACTTACGAAGTCTGAATTTTTCCGGGTTCCAAGTTGTTTTATATCTCCCGATTTCAAGCAAAAAAAACCCCGCCACGAGGGCGGGGTAACAGGGAGTTCTCGAAAGGGGGGATTTCGAGAGGAGGGTAAATCGGTCAATCAGTGCTTGCGACGATTCTTCAACCAGTGTCGCGTTGCCAGGATAATTGCCCCAGCGGCAATTGCTGCTGCTGCTGCTTTCAGGGGCTCCGCTTGTCCATCGGCCAGCCAGTCAAAACCAGCGACCCCGACAAATACGCCAAAGCTTTCACTCACCGGCAGGTTGTCGGCAAAGGCCATTAGCGAACCTGACGTGCCTGAACTGCAATCAGGGCAGGCTGGCTTTCCAGTCGCAGGCCAAATAAATACTGATGCGCTGCTTCCATGAATTCTTTGATGGTTATTTCGATCATTTCTTTGCTGTTCTCTTTTTGTGGTTGTTCAACTTCCATGCGTTGCATTTTAGGAAGTCGACGGTTTGCCGTCTGTTGCGCAAGCGTCGTTGCGTAGTAACAGGGATTGATCTTGTGTGACTTCGTGTAACCACGACTTGGTGAGTTACTGGTGCGCTTGCCAAGCCAGTGTGAAGCGGGCGCCACCGAGGGGGGAGGCATCGGCGGTGGCGGTGCCGCCATGCAATTCAAGCACGCGGCGGGCAATGGCCAGGCCGAGGCCATAACCGCCGGTGGCTCGGTCACGTGACCGGTCGAGGCGGGTAAAGGCCGAGAAAATATGTTCGCGTTCTTCGGGTGGGATGCCGATACCGTCGTCGTCGACGTGAATCAGGATGCGGTCGTCAATCAACTCGGCGCTGACCAGAATTTGCTTGCTGGCATATTTGAAGGCATTGCGCAGCAGGTTGCGCAGGGCGTAAGGCATGGCCTTGCGGTCGAGGTCGATGTTGAGGTTTTCCGGCAGTTTTTCCGTGTTGACCGCAACATTCAGTTTGCGGCCAAGCAGGCGTACCGAATCGACCTCATCACCTAACCATTCGGCAAAGCGAACGCTGGAGAAGTGCGGTTCTGGCGTTTCCCGCTCGAAGCGGGCGTAGGTCAGACTGGTATCGATCAGATGATCAAGTTCATCGAGGTCGTCTTCCATCATCGCCCATAGGCGCTCGCGCTCATCACGTTGTTCTGTCTCCGAAAGCATTTCAAGTGCGAAACGCATGCGGGCGATCGGCGTGCGCAGCTCATGCGAAATGCCACAGGCGAGTTCGCGGTGCGTCGCGAGCAGTTGCTGGATGCGCTCGGCCATGCTGTTCATGGTCTCGGACAGGGAGGCAAAAAGCTGACTGCGGGCCCTCGGCGAGCGGGCGTCGAAATCGCCGTCACCCAGATCGCGGGCAGTTTGGCGCAGGGCTTCAAGATCGCGCCAGACAGGGCGTACCCAGAACCAGAGTGCGATGCCGAAAATGAGGCCGGTTAAACTCCAGGTTAGCAAGCGCAGGCGTAACTCAAGCGGTAGTCGGTCTTTCAATTCCGGATTGCGATTGGAGGCGAGCGGGCCGACCACCAATACCTTGCTGCTCGTGCCGAGGCGGTGGTACATGATGTCGCCGTCGTGGTCGATGGCGATATCGCCAGCATCGAGTTTGTCGACTTGAACTGCGGTTAGGGTCCGGTCGAGCGTGATGCGCTCAACAATACCCAAGCGATAGGAAAATTTTTCGTCGATTTCCCGGACCTTTTTCTGCCAGGTGCTACGCGGGTGGCGGAAAAGCTCATCCTCGATCAGGGTGATGGTGCCGCGCATGAAGCGGCGGGCGTAATCGTCCGTGATGCCGCGCTGGGCGGTGGAAATGACGAAGTCGGCGGTGAAGGCAATGGCCACGAAGGAGCCCATTGCCAGCAGGTAAAAATTGAAAAATAGTTTCGAGAGGCTGTAACGGCCCCCCCGCCAACGGGGCAGGGAAACCCGGAAGAGCGAACGGGCAAGGCCCTGATTGCGCTCTTTTTCGGCATCGTCCCCGGTCTTGGGATCAGTTCCAGTCATGCTTGCTGAAGAGGTAACCCTTGCCGCGTACCGTCTTGATCCGGGTTGGGTTTTCCGGGTCATCATTCAGTTTTTTGCGCAGCCGGGAAATACGGGCATCGATCGAACGATCCAGCCCGTCAAAGCCAATGCCGCGCAACTCTTGCAACAGATCGTCGCGCGACAGCACGTTGCCGGCATGTGAGGCGAGAAGCCAGAGCAGATCAAACTCCGCGGTGGTCAGGTCGATGCTGTTTCCGTTCAACGAAGCCGTACGCGTCGACTGGCTGATTTTGAACTGGCCCAAAACCATCGCTTCGGCTTCGCTGCCCTGGCCATCAGCAGCTGTTGGTAAGCGCCGCAGCAGCGCCTTGATGCGGGCCAGCAGCACCCGTGGTTGTACCGGTTTGGCAATGTAATCGTCGGCACCCATTTCGAGACCGAGAATCTGGTCGAAATCTTCATCACGGGCTGTCAGCATCAGAATCACGCCACGGTAGTGAGGACGAACAGCGCGGCAGACTTCGAAGCCATCCTTGCCCGGTAACATGACATCAAGAATCACCAAATCGGGCTGCTCCGCCAGAATGCGCGCCTCGGCGGTATCGCCGCGTGGCTCGATGCTGACTTTCAGATCGTTTTTGGTGAGGTATTCGGCCGTCAGTTCAGCCAGTCTTTCGTCGTCTTCGACAAGGAGGATGCGTGTATTCATGTTGTCAATATTAACGGCGCGTTGGCCACTGGTCCACCTTGCTGCGGACAACGGTCTCAAGATACCCGTTTTCATCTTGCCCGTCTCGGCATGCCTTAAAATCTGCTTTCGTTTGAAATCACCTCACGGAAGCACCCCTATGATCTGCTCTAAAGTGCCTGTTCGGGCCTGGTTTGCCACTTTGTCGCTCGGCTGCTTTGGCCTGGTTGCCATCGGTCTGGCGTTACAAACCCAGTTTCGACTCGCCCCATGCCCATTCTGTATTTTTCAGCGCCTGCTTTATCTGGTGATTGGCGGCCTGGCGCTGATCGGTTTTGTTTGGCCGGCCGTTCGACAAGCCTGGGCCAGCTTGATTGGTCTGCTCGCGCTGATTGGCGTTGGCGTTGCGGGTTATCAAACCTGGATGCAGGCTTTCCCGGAGCTTGCCACCGAATGTGGTTATGCCGAACCAAACCTCATTGAGCGCCTGGTCGATTGGCTCGGTATGCAATGGCCGTCGATGTTTCTCGCTACCGGCTTCTGTACCAGCAAAGAATGGGTTTTTCTCAGTCTGTCGATGGCAAATTGGTCGATGCTGATCTTTGCTGGCATTGCTGTGTATGCCATGTTCTTTCTAGGTCGCAAGGCTTAAGAGCGAATTTGCCGGGCATCGCAAAAACCGATGCCACAAAAACAAAACCCGCCAAAAGGCGGGTTTATCGAAAGCCGGTAAAGCTGAATTACTTCAGCTTTACTTCTTTGTAAGCTACGTGCTTACGTGCCTTCGGGTCATACTTCATCATCTCCAGTTTGGCAGGCGTCGTACGCTTGTTCTTGGAGGTGGTATAGAAGTGTCCGGTACCCGCTGTAGATTCCAGCTTGATTTTTTCGCGACCGCCTTTAGCCATTTTCTTTATCCTTCCTTATCAGACTTCGCCGCGTGCGCGCAGGTCGACCAGGATGGCATCGATGCCGTTCTTGTCGATAACACGCAGGCCTGCGTTAGAAACACGCAAGCGGACGAAGCGGTTTTCACTTTCGACCCAGAAGCGGCGATACTGCAGATTCGGCAGGAAGCGACGCTTCGTTCTATTGTTGGCGTGGGAAACTTTGTTCCCAACCATCGGGCCTTTACCCGTTACTTGGCAGACTCGCGCCATGATGGTGCTCCAGAATTCGCTAGAAGAGAGCCCGCAAGTATAACCAAAACACCCTGATTCTTTCAAGCGGTTTCGCGATTTTTATAGCAATCCGCGTTCGGCAAAGGAAAGTGGCGGGGTGTTTCCGGCGACGATGAAGTGGTCAAGGACCTTCACGTCTACCATGGCTAGCGCATCTTTCAGGGCTTTGGTCAGTAGTTCGTCGGCACGCGAAGGCTCGGCAATGCCGGACGGGTGGTTGTGCGCGAGAATAACGGCAGCAGCATTATGGCCGAGGGCGCTTTTGACGACTTCGCGGGGATAAACGGAAGTTTGCGTCAACGTGCCGGAGAATAATTCTTCAGCTTTCAGCAAGCGATTCTGGGCATCAAGCCAGAGGGCCATGAACACTTCGTTCTGGCGAGTTGCCAGTTTCAGGCGCAGCCAGTCGCGTACCTGGCCGGGTGACGAAAAGGTGTCGCGGGCCGTCATTTCTTGCGCCAGCGCCCGCCGCGCCAGTTCAAAACTGGCTTTCAATTGCGCGGCCTTCGCCATGCCGATGCCGGAAACGCTCGCCAGTTCTTCCAGAGAGGCTTCGGCTAGCCGGCTCAGGCTACCATCGAAGCGTTGTAACAACTCGCGCCCGAGATCAACCGCGCTTTTACCCCGCACGCCAACCCTCAGATAAATCGCCAGCAATTCAGCGTCGGAAAGTGCCTCTGGCCCGTGCGCCAGCAGGCGCTCACGCGGTCGTTCGCCCTCGGGCCAGTCGGTGATCGACATGCGAATTCCAGTAGAATGTTTGGGCTCTCATTCTAATGGCACGACAATGGAATTACAGGGAAAGCGCATCGTTCTCGGGGTAACTGGCGGTATTGCGGCTTACAAGGCTGCCGAGCTGGTTCGTTTGTTGGGCAAACAAGGCGCGGACGTCCAGGTGGCGATGACCGAGGGCGCAACGCACTTCGTCACGACGACCACTTTTCAGGCGCTCTCGGGCAAGCCGGTTTTTACCGACCAGTGGGATGCGCGAATGGCGAACGCGATGGCGCATATCGACCTTTCGCGCCAAGCCGATCTCATTCTGGTTGCGCCAGCCTCCGCTGACTTTATGGCGCGCACGGCCCAGGGCTTGGCCGATGACTTACTGGCAACAATGGTGTTGGCCCGCAACTGCCCATTATTGATTGCGCCGGCGATGAACCGCCAGATGTGGGAAAACCCGGCGACGCAACGTAATGTCGCCCAATTGGTGGCTGATGGTGTGCAGATACTTGGCCCTGCCAGTGGTGAGCAGGCCTGCGGTGAGGTGGGTGCCGGCCGCATGCTGGAGCCGGCGGAAATTCTCGATGCGGTGATTGCCTTTTTTACCCCCAAGCTTTTGGCCGGCAAGCAGGTCTTGATCACGGCCGGGCCGACTTTTGAAGCCATTGATCCGGTGCGTGGCATCACCAATCTCTCGTCGGGCCGCATGGGCTACGCTGTCGCACGGGCGGCGCAGCAGGCGGGGGCGCTGGTCACACTGGTTTCCGGGCCGGTTGGTTTTTCGGCCCCCCAAGGCGTTGACCGCATCAATGTGCGTAGTGCCCTTGATATGCACGCTGCGGTGATGGCGCAGGTGGCACGGGCCGATATTTTCATCGGTGTGGCTGCCGTTGCCGATTACCGCGTTGCCAATCGGGCAGCGCACAAGCTCAAGAAAGACGCTGGCGGTATTCCACCGATTGAGCTGATTGAAAACCCGGATATTCTGGCTGAGGTAGCAGCCCTCGAAAATGCCCCGTTCTGTGTTGGCTTCGCCGCCGAGAGTCAGAATCTGGAAGCCTATGCCCAGGCCAAGCGGCGCAGGAAAAAAATTCCGCTGATCGCCGGTAACCTGATTCAGGACGGTTTTGGTGGCGACGACAACCGCTTGGTGTTGTTTGACGATGCCGGCGTGCATCCGCTGAATCCGGCGCCCAAATCCGTGCTGGCTCGCCAGTTGATCGAACACATTGCAAACTTGACAGGAAAAAACTGATGCATCGTATTGACCTCAAAATTCTCGACAACCGCTTGCGCGAAAATCCGCCGCATTACGCCACTGCGGGTTCTGCCGGCCTTGATTTGCGTGCTTGCATTGAAACGCCGCTGCATCTGGTGCCGGGCCAGACGACGCTGGTGCCGACGGGGATGGCGATTCATCTGGCTGATCCCGGCCTGGCGGCGATGATCCTGCCGCGTTCGGGTTTAGGCCACAAGCACGGCATTGTGCTGGGGAATCTGGTGGGCCTGATCGATTCGGATTACCAGGGGGAGTTGATGGTTTCAGTGTGGAATCGTGGCCACGAGAGCTTTACGCTCAATCCGCTCGATCGAATTGCGCAATTGATTGTGGTGCCGGTTTTGCAGGTTGGCTTCAATATTGTCGATGAGTTCGACGCCAGCAAGCGCGGCGAGAACGGTTTTGGTAGCACCGGGAAATCATGAAACGCGGCTTGTTTTTAATTTTCCTCGGTTTGAGTAGCCTGGCATGGGGCACTGACGAAGCGGCCAAGATGCAGCGGGGTGAAGAACTGGTCATTGGCCGTTGTTTTCTTTGCCACGGCGGCACCGGTGATAGTTCAAGCCCGCTTTATCCCAAGCTGGCGGGCCAGAATGTCGAATACCTGCTCAAGCAGTTGCGCAACTTCAAGCTGCGCGAGCGCGACAGCAACGATATGCGCAAGGTAGTTGCGGATATGACGGAGGACGACTTCCAGGCTGTGGCCTATTTTTTCAGCCAGCAGGAAGCTTCACGCGGCAAGTCGGCTTATGAAGAGATGCGTGCTGCCGGTGAGAAAATTTATCAGCAGGGCGACCCGGAAAAAGGTTTGAAACCTTGTCGTGAATGCCACGGCGATAACGGCGCCGGCTCGGCGACCCTGCCAAAAATCGCCGGTCAGCACACCTTGTATGTCGAAACCCAGCTGAACCTGTTCGAAGAGCGCAAGCGAACGAACGATAATGCCCAGATGCAAGATATTGCAAAACGGCTGAGCAGCGACGAAATGCGCGCTGTCGCCGAGTATTTACGCAGCCTTTAACGGCGCGGGATCGTTGTCAGAAAGCCGTCTGGCAACCGTGATTTCGGGTGCTCCGAAGCACTCATCACTGATCAAAATGATAGTTGCGCTGATTCTGCCAGGCGGCGATGCCGAGTTCTTCTTCCGGGAACAGGCCGCTGTTCAGTGAGGCGTTGCATGAGGCCACGTGCTGCAATAACTCCTGGCGGTCGGACAGCATCCGGCCATCTCTCGCGTAAATTTTGCTGCCGTCGCCGAATTTGAATTCTGCGCCGTGCGCAAGTGACTGGTTGATCGGTACAACCCGGGTGCCGATCGTTGCCTGATGGGTCCATTGCGCCATCAGCGTTCGCCACCGATTACCTTGCACGCACTCGAACGCCTTGATGGTTCCCTGATGCGCGTTAAGCGGCAGATTATTGCCGTAAGCTTCAATGTAGGCATGATTCCCCTGCCTCCCTGGCAAATGCGGCGGTGCTCTGGATAAACTGGCGGCGTTCTTTTGGTCATTGCTTACTTTGATCAGTTCAAAGCGCCCCGGCTCTCATAACCTTAACTTATCGAAGTGCCCGGTGTGGATCCGTATACCGGCTTGTGTGGCAGGGGGTGCTGTCACAATGGCTACTCCCTATGCCGATTCGGGAATGCGCAAACCCAGCCGTATGAGAAGCGGGTTTAGCTTGCATTGCTAAGTGCATGATGTTAATTTGAAAGTCTCAAAATTGACGCCCAAGGTTTCGCTGTGAACGAAACTAATCGCTCCAAATTCAAGATGCGCGCAGCTGCGCTGGCTGTTGCATCTTTCATGTCTCTCGCGCCGTGGGGTGCTGAGGCTGCCGGAATCGGCAAACTCACTGTTTTATCCGGTCTGGGGCAACCCCTGCGGGCGGAACTTGAGATCGCTGCCAACCGCGAAGAACTATCCGGCATGACTGCGCGTCTGGCGCCTCAAGAGGCATTCCGTCAGGCAGGCATCGACTACGCCTCGGTTTTGCATGATCTGCGCTTTGCGCTTGATCAGCGCCCCAATGGTCAGGCCGTGGTTAAAGTCACCTCGGTCAAGCCGGTCAACGAGCCTTTCCTCGATTTTCTGGTTGAACTGAACTGGTCGACTGGTCGACTGGTCCGGGAGTACACCTTCCTGCTTGATCCTCCCGATGTCGCGGCAGCTCAATCGGCTCGTTCGGTGGCGGATGCAAGGCTTGTTGAGACTGTGCGGGGCGGTGGTTATTCACCAGAGCGTCCGGCCAGACCGGTTGCTGCGCCGCGACCGGCGCCCGCGCCGAAGCAGGCTGCTGAACCGAAAAAAGTTGTTGATGCGGCGGGGCGGCTGGTTCAGCCTGGGGATACGTTACGCAAAATTGCCGCAGAGACCAAATATGACAGCGTTTCGCTGGAGCAAATGCTGGTTGGCCTATTCCAGAAAAATCCCGATGCTTTCATTGGCAACAATATAAATCGATTGAAGGCGGGCGCGATTCTGGGGCTTCCCGAAAAGTCTGCAGTTGAAGCAGTTACTGAGGCTGAAGCGAAAAAAGTTTATGTAACGCAGGCTGGTGAGTGGAACGCTTACCGCCAGAAGCTTGCGGCCGGTACGGCAAAGGCGCCCGCCAAGGAGGCAGCACCCAGCCAGTCGAGTTCTGGAAAGATTGCCGCCAAAATTGAGGAAAAAACACCACCTGCCGAGCAAGTCAAGGATCAGGTAAGAGTTTCCAGCGCTGAATTGCCAGCAAAGGGTACCGCGACAGGCAAGGCTGCGGCGAGTGAGGCGGATCAGGTAGCCAAGGAAAAGGCCTTGAAAGAGGCGCAGGACCGCTTGGCCTTGCTCGAAAAGAATGTTGGCGAGTTGCAGAAACTCGTTGAAATGAAGAATCAGAAGTTGGCAGAGCTGCAGCAGCAGAATGCCGCAAAAAAAGAAGAAATTAAGCCAGTCGAGGCAGTTAAACCAGCAGAGCCCCTTAAGCCTGTTGAACCGCCCAAAGCAGTTGAGGTTCCGAAACCTGCCGAGCCGGCCAAGGCGGCTGAGGAACCAAAACCGGTTGTCGCAGAAAAGCCAGTGCAGCCCAAGCCGGCTGACTCACCCAAAAAACCTTTACCACCGCCCGAGCCGGTTGCAGAGCCGAGCTTTGTGGACTCACTGCTTGAAGATCCCCTGCCTTTAATGGGTGGTGGTGGCATTCTGGCGTTGCTGGCAGGTTATTTTTTGCTCAAGCGTCGACGCAATCAAGTAGCTTCAATGGAGACTACAGCGGCGCCCGGTCCTTCCAGTCTGGGGCCAAACTCGGTCTTCCGGATGACCGGTGGGCAGAGTATCGATACGGGTAACACGCCGCCACAAACGGGTGATTTTAGCCAGACAGGTCCAGGCACAATCGATACCGACGAAGTTGATCCGGTGGCAGAGGCCGATGTCTATATGGCCTATGGGCGTGATACTCAAGCTGAAGAAATTTTGCTTGAAGCCTTGCAAAAAGATCCGCAGCGCACTGCCATTCACGCCAAGTTGCTCGAAATTTACGCCAATCGAGGTAGTGTCAAACAGTTTGAGACTCTTGCCAGTGAGCTTTATGCGCAAAGTGGCGGCATCGGTCCTGAATGGGAGAAGGTAGCGGCACTGGGTGCGAGTCTCGACCCCGCTAATCCGCTCTACTCCGGTGCACGCGCAGCTACATCAGCTTTTGATGCCGATGCGACGATGATCGTTTCCCCGCAAGCGCTAGCCAAAGCAACAATGGCGATGCCCGGTTCTCTGGCAAAGTTAGCCGAAGCTGCCTCATCGACAGAAGTTCTGTCCGCGGAGACACGGTTTGACATGGATACCTTGGTGCTGCCCGAGCAGTCCAGTGGCGAGTCCGCAATCGAAACAACTGAGCCGCTCGTGATTGATAGCGCTGAGGCGGATGAGGTACTGAGTCTTGATTTTGATCTCGGGTTGCCTGAAGTTGACGCACCCGTGACCACTGAATCGGTCTCTTCCCTGGATACCATCGTCTCTGGCGAAGTTGGTGACGCTCTCGATTTCGATCTTGGTACGGATACCCTGGGTGGTAAGCAAGCCGAGTCCCAAGCCTCGCCAATGGTCGGGGATTTATCTGTGAGCGATGACCTTTCGCTCGGTAGCATTGATTTTGATCTCAACACCCCCGATATCCAGATGCAACCGGAGCCTTTTGACGCAACGCCCGATTTTTCGCCTGAAGGTACTCTGGTTATGCCGTCGGTGATGGATGATGCGGTCGCTACATTCATCGGTTTTGATGAGGCCCCTGACACAACTTCTTCAGACGAAAAGCCGCTCAGTGAGCCAGAACTGGCGGTTGATTTCGATCTGGATTTTTCTTCATCTGCAGCTCAGACTGTATTGAGTGGTGTAGGCGATTTCTCGCAAAACGATATTTTGGCTCAAGAAATACCATCAGAAGATTCACCTGAGTATGACAATCCCAAGCTAGCCGACACAGTTGTGAATGCCGCTGTGCTGGATGATGACTCTCTTGATTTCGATGTCAAGCTTACGGATTCTGTCTTCCTTGGGCAACCGATGACACCGCCAGAGTTTGATATTGGGTCGATTAATCTCGATCTTGCAGCCGAGCCGATTGTCAATTCACCCGTTGTCGAGAGTGTGCCCGTTGCCGACTCGTCTGCGCCTGTCGTAGCAGAGGCCCCAGTAGACTCCGCCCATTGGGAGGAAGTGAACACCAAGCTTGATCTGGCTAAAGCCTACGAAGAAATGGGTGATCTGGAAGGCGCTCGCGAACTTCTCGAAGAGGTCGTTGGTGAAGGGCCGGTCGACTTGGTTGAGCAGGCGCGTGCCATTCTTGCCCGAATAGGCGAGTAAAATCCTGGCTTGTCACCGCCACATGGCCCCGCAAGGGGCTGTGTGCATTTTTGGGGGGCTGAATTGCATCCTTCTGCAACTTTGATTACCTGGTTGGTCGCCATATTCAGTGTGCAGTTTTTTGGCTACGTCGGCATCAGCTTGCTTGGTTTGTTTATCTTGCTCTCAGCGCCTACTGCCGCTAGCTCCTTCTCAGGTTACATCTGGCGCGCCCGTTGGTTATTACTGATGCTCTGGATCATTCTGGCTTACAACACACCGGGTGAGGCTTTTCATGATTTAGCCTGGGCGCCGACTTATGAGGGGTTGGCTGAGGCCAATCTGCATGCTGTTCGCCTGCTGCTCTTGCTTGCCTGCCTGGCCTGGCTATTCAATCGCCTTGGGCGCGACGGTCTTCTCAGTGGGCTATGGGGAGTGTTGCTGCCATTCAGGTGCTTGGGGCTGGATGTTGAGCGACTGCTTGTTCGCCTTTCACTGGTTTTAGAGAGCCTGCAGTTGCCTGCCAAAAAGGGCGCGTGGAGACAAATGCTCATTGCTCAGCCCGATTTTTCCCAAGGCCAAAAAGTGCTGCAGCTATGCCAGCCGGCTTGGCATTTGATTGATGCAATCGTTGTTTTTCTCGTCAGCACCTTATTCATTGGAGTACTTGCCCTATGAGGATTGCCTTGGGGCTTGAGTATTGCGGCACCAATTTCCATGGCTGGCAAAGTCAGTTGCAGGGAGGTACGGTGCAGGATGCACTGGAGTTCGCGCTGGCGGAAATTGCCGGTCAGCCGATTCGAGTCATTTGTGCCGGGCGAACTGACGCTGGTGTACACGCCAGCCATCAGGTCGTCCATTTCGATGCGCCAGTCGAGCGACCCGTGACGGCTTGGTTGCGTGGAGTCAATTCGCATCTGCCAGAAGGGGTTGCGGTGCTTTGGGCGCAACCGGTTGATGCGGAATTTCATGCGCGATTCAGTGCCCGTGGTCGGCGCTATCGTTACCTGCTACTCAATCGCCCGCAGCGCGTTGGCTTGTGGCATGGGCGCGTTGGCTGGACTCACTGGCCGCTTGATCTGGCGCTGATGCAGGAGGCTGCAAGTCGGCTGTTGGGGGAGCATGATTTTTCGGCTTTTCGGGCTGCAGGATGTCAAGCCAAAACGCCGATCAAAACACTTTGGCGAGCCGATGTGCGACAGCGCGGAAATTTGTTTATTTTCGATTTTGAGGCGAGCGCTTTCCTGCATCACATGGTGCGTAATCTGGTGGGGAGTCTCGTTTACATCGGCAAGGGTGAAAACTCGCCCGACTGGATTGCTGAGTTGCTGCAGATGAAAGATAGAAAGTACGCTGCGCCGACTTTTTCCCCGGATGGTTTGTATTTTCGCGGGCCGATTTATGAGCCGCACTGGGGCTTACCCGACCCGGATGATGATTTTCTTGATGGGGTTTTGAAGTGAAAACAAGGATCAAAATTTGCGGCCTGACGCGCGAAGAGGATATTGATGCGGTTGTGGCGGCGGGTGCTGATGCGATTGGTTTTGTTTTTTATCCGCCCAGCCCGCGTTACGTGACGCCGCAGCGGGCCGCCGAGCTGGCTCGGAGAATTCCACCGTTTGTCGATGTGGTCGGCCTCTTTGTGAACGAATCGCCGTCAATTGTTCATGCGGCTTGCGCAGCATTGCCGATCAATATCCTGCAGTTTCATGGTGATGAGGATGTTGCCTATTGCCGTCAGTTTGACCGCCCTTTTCTGCGTGCGGCGCGGGTGAGGCCGGGGCTCAATCTGGTAGAATTCGCGGGCTCGTTTCCCGGCGCACGGGGTTTGTTGCTGGATGCCTTTGTTGAGGGTTATGGGGGCGGCGGCCATGTTTTTGACTGGACGCTGATCCCGCCAGACCTGCCAGGCTTTTTAGTGCTTTCCGGCGGGTTGACCGCAGCAAATGTTGTTGAGGCGATCGAACGTGTGCGGCCGGTTGCGGTCGACGTTTCTTCCGGGGTCGAAATGAGCAAGGGAATCAAGGATCACTCGAAAATCGCTGCCTTCGTGGCGGCTGTACGGAAAGCCGATGAGTCAATATAACTTCCCCGACGCCAAGGGCCATTTCGGTCCCTACGGTGGTGTGTTTGTTGCCGAGACCCTGTTCGCGGCGCTTGAAGAACTCAAAGCGGCTTATGCCGCCTCTCAGATTGATCCGGCATTCCGTGCCGAATATGAGTATGAGCTAAAACATTTCGTCGGCCGTCCGTCGCCGATTTACCATGCCAAGCGCTGGTCGGAAATGCTCGGTGGTGCGCAAATTTATTTGAAGCGTGAAGACCTCAACCATACCGGCGCCCACAAGGTTAATAACTGTATCGGTCAAGCCATGCTTGCTCGTCGCATGGGCAAGCCGCGGGTCATTGCTGAAACGGGTGCCGGGCAGCACGGCGTAGCGACCGCAACGGTCGCGGCCCGTTATGGTATGGAATGTGTTGTCTATATGGGCAGCGAGGACGTCAAGCGCCAGGCTGCTAACGTCTATCGGATGAAACTGCTCGGCGCTACTGTCGTGCCGGTGGAAAGTGGCTCCAAGACACTGAAGGATGCGCTTAACGAAGCAATGCGCGACTGGGTGACCAACATCCACAACACTTTTTATATTATTGGCACGGTAGCTGGGCCGCATCCTTACCCGATGCTGGTTCGTGATTTCCAGAAAATCATCGGTGAGGAATGTTTGACCCAGATGCCCGAAATGGTCGGTCGCCAGCCGGATGCGGTGATTGCCTGCGTGGGTGGCGGCTCCAACGCCATGGGGATTTTCTATCCTTATATTCCGTTTGATAACGTGCGCCTGATCGGCGTCGAGGCTGCCGGTGATGGTATCGAAACCGGTCGTCACTCCGCCTCGCTGACGGCCGGCGTACCCGGCGTGCTACACGGCAACCGGACTTACCTGCTGCAAAATGAGGACGGTCAGATCATCGAGACTCATTCGATTTCGGCCGGTCTGGACTACCCCGGCGTTGGCCCGGAACACGCCTGGTTAAAGGATATTGGCCGGGCCGAATATCAACCGGTGACCGATAGTGAGGCTCTGGCAGCTTTCCATACGCTTTGCCGGATCGAAGGCATTATTCCAGCGCTCGAATCGAGCCATGCGCTGGCGTACGCTGCCAAACTGGCGCCGACGATGGATAAGGACAAAGTTCTCTTGGTCAATCTTTCTGGTCGGGGTGACAAGGATATGCATACTGTGGCCGAAAAATCCGGGATTACCTTCTGATGTCGCGTATTAAATCCACGTTTGACCGTCTTGCCGGCGAAGGCCGCAAGGCACTGATTCCTTTTATCACTGCCGGCGACCCCGATGTGGCGCTGACTTTGCCGTTAATGCATACTTTGGTCGAAGCGGGCGCCGATGTCATTGAACTCGGCGTACCGTTTTCTGACCCGATGGCTGACGGCCCGACAATTCAGCGCGCCTCCGAGCGCGCCTTGGCCAAGGGGATGAGCCTGCGCAAGGTGCTGGAACTGGTCATCGCTTTCCGTGCTACCGATGTGAAAACGCCGGTTGTGCTGATGGGCTATGCCAATCCAATTGAGGCGATGGGGCTGGAAAAGTTTGCTGCTACTGCTGCGCAAGCCGGTGTTGACGGTGTGCTGGTGGTTGATTACCCGCCGGAAGAGGCCGCGACCTTTGGTGCGGCAATGAAATCGAATGGCATGGATCCCATTTTCCTGCTTGCGCCGACGTCGACCGCAGCACGTATTGCTCAGGTTGCTGAAATTGCCAGTGGCTACGTTTATTACGTTTCGTTGGCCGGTGTGACCGGTTCCGGAGCGCTTAACGTTGAAGCTGTTGCCGAACGTCTGCCGTTGATTCGTGAGAAGACCGGTTTGCCGGTTGGTGTTGGTTTTGGTATTCGTGACGCGGCGACGGCGGCGCGCATTGCTGGCATTGCCGATGCGGTTGTGGTGGGCAGTCGAATTATTGAAGAAATTGAAAAATCTACGGCCGAAACAGCGTGCGCCAACGTGAAAGCATTGGTAGCCGATATTCGTCGAGGCGTGGATGAGGTGAAACCATGAGCTGGCTGAGCAAACTTCTTCCCCCTAAAATCAAGCGTGAGCACGGCGCTCAGCGTCGGGGCGCCTTGCCTGAAGGTTTGTGGAGCAAATGTCCGTCTTGCGAGGCGGTGCTCTACGCGACTGACCTCGACAATAATCAGCAGGTTTGCCCCAAATGCGGTCATCACAACCGCCTGAACGCTCGTCAGCGCCTTGAACTGCTGCTTGATCCGGAGGCTTGTTTTGAAATTGGCGCCGAGATTCTCCCGGTGGATAGCCTCAAGTTCAAGGACAGCAAACGTTATCCCGATCGTCTGATGGAAGCCAATGAATCCTCGGGTGAGAGCGACTCGCTGGTTTGTCTGCAAGGCTCAATCAAAAATATTCCAGTTGTTGCCGCCGCCTTTGAGTTTGGTTTTATGGGCGGATCGATGGGTTCCGTCCTCGGTGAGCGTTTTGTCCGTGGCGTCCAGACGGCGATCGAACTAAAGGCGCCATTCATCTGCATCACGGCCTCTGGCGGTGCGCGCATGCAGGAAGGTCTTTTTTCACTGATGCAAATGGCCAAAACAACGGCGGCGCTAACCAAACTATCCGAAGCCGGTCAGCCCTTTATCTCTATTTTGACTGACCCGACGATGGGCGGCGTGTCTGCCTCTTTCGCCTTCATTGGCGATGTGGTGATTGCCGAGCCGGGCGCTTTGATTGGTTTTGCCGGCCCGCGCGTTATTGAGCAAACCGTACGTGAAAAGCTGCCGGACGGCTTTCAGCGTTCCGAGTTCCTGCTTGAAAAAGGCGCCATCGACATGATCGTTGACCGTCGCGAACTGCGCGACCAGGTTGCTCGCGTCATTGCATTGCTGCAAAAACTACCGGTTGCTGCTTGAAGACTCTCGACGACTGGCTGGCTCATCTGGAGAGCCTGCACCCGAAAGGTCAGGCGGGTATTGAACTAGGGCTGGATCGGGTTGCTCTGGTCAAAGAAACGCTCGGCCAAGTTCAGGTTTGCCCAGTGATTATTGTTGGTGGAACCAACGGCAAAGGGTCCACCTGCGCCTATCTGGAAAACATCATCGACCACGCCGGCTATCGGGTTGGCTGTTATACCTCGCCACACCTTCTGGTCTATAACGAACGGGTTCGGGTGAATGGCCAGTCGGCCAGCGACGACGCCTTGTGTGCCGCCTTTGCCCGTGTCGAAGCGGCACGTTTGCGTTCGGGGGATGTGCCGCTCACCTATTTTGAGTTTGGCACCCTGGCCGCTTGGGAAGTGTTTGCTGCGGCTGAAGTCGAGGCGGTGATCCTTGAAGTGGGTCTGGGTGGGCGACTTGATGCGGTCAACGCTTACGAACCCGATATTTCCATCGTCACCGGTGTTGCCCTTGATCACACCGACTGGCTGGGGCCGGATCGGGAAAGCATCGGTTTTGAAAAGGCTGGAATCTATCGTACGGGCAAGCCCGCCTTTTGTGCTGATCCCAATCCGCCGCAAAGCCTGCTTGATCACGCAGCCAGGATTAGCGCCGACCTGCGCCTGATTGGTCGGGATTTTGGTTTTGAGCGGGCTCAGGGCGAAGGTAACGAAAACCGCCTGCAATGGCGATGGTGGTGTCGTTCCGGTGAGTCGCTGGTGAAGCGTTCGCTGGCATATCCCGGCCTGCGCGGCCCTGTTCAGTTGTACAACGCAAGCGTAACGCTCGCGGCGCTGGATGCGCTAACGGATCAGTTGCCGGTCACCATGCAGGCGATTCGCCCGGGACTGATTGAGACTGAATTGGCTGGCCGGTTCCAGGTCGTGCCGGGCAAGCCGGCGATTGTCCTTGATGTTGGCCACAATCCTCAGGCGGTCAAAGTGCTGGCTGACAATCTATCGACGATGGGGTTTTTCGACCGTACCTATGCCGTGCTGGGGATGTTGAATGACAAGGATATCGCTGGTGCGCTTTTGCCCTTGAAGGGCAAAGTCGATTATTGGCATGTCGCGACACTACCGGGTATTCGCGGTACGTCGGCTGAAACAATGGCTGAAATTATCAGTCATTGTGAACTGGGTGGGGAGATCGTTTGCCATGCCTCACCAGCGCAGGCCATGCAGGCGGCGAAGGGTCTAGCTGCTGAAAGTGATAGAATCTTGGTCTTTGGTTCGTTCCTCACGGTCGCCGGGGCGCTTGAAGCGCTGCGCAAAAAACACTAATTCATGGAAGAAAACGACGTTCAGTTGCAACTCAAGAAACGGGCTCGACGCCGACTGGTCGGTGCGCTTGCCTTCGTTTCGGTGGTTGCTGTTGTCCTGCCGATGGTCATGGATCACGAGCCACGGCAGGTGGTTCAGGATGTTGAAATCCGTATTCCTGGCCAGGACGAAAAGCCGTTTGCGCCTAAATTTTCGGCCGCACCCGTCGAGAAATCGGTCAACAAGCCTTCCGACTCAACTCCGGCCAAGCCGCCGACTGAAGTTGCCGAATCCAGGGTCGCGGCGCAGCCAACGGCTCGGGTTGTGGAGACGGCCAAAGAAAAATCTGTAGACAAGCCCGTAGAAAAAACACCGGTCAAAGTCGAGAAATTGCCAGAAAAGTCACCAGAGAAATCTACCGAGAAAACGCTAGCCAAGCCAGCCGAAAAACCAGCGGCTAAAAATGATGATGCCAAGCGGGCGGCGGCAATTCTTGGTGGGCAATCCTCTGACGCCAAGCCAGTGTCGGCATCCGGTGAATATCTGGTGTTAATTGGTGCCTTTTCCAATGAGGCCAATGTCAAGAATTTGAAAGCCAAGCTTGCCGAGCAGGGAATAAGAACCTTCAGCGAGCCGCTTGATACGCCGCAAGGCAAGAAAACCCGGGTCAGGGCTGGACCGTTTGCCAGCCGTGAGGCGGCTGAGAAAGCGCTGGAAAAGATGCAACGGATTGGCGTTTCCGGGGCTATTGCGGCGAAGCAATGACTGTTTTTGACTATGTCGTAATCGGCATCGTCAGCCTGTCGCTGTTATTCGGGCTTTGGCGAGGTGTGGTCGGTGAAGTTATCGCTTTGATTGCCTGGATCGTCGGCATTGTGGCAGCCGTTGAATTTGGATCAACCGTGGGTCAGTCGCTCTTTTCGGGGCTGACTGATCCTGCGATCCGAACCTTGGCAGGTTGTGTTGTGATTTTTGTGGGTGTGCTGGTAACGATGGCGCTGGTACGCATGGCGGTGCGACACATGGTCAAGGCCCTTGGGCTGAGTGTGTCAGACCGCTTGTTGGGAATGGTGTTTGGTTTGGCGCGCGGTGTGCTGGTCATCATGGTACTGGTCGGGTTGGGCGGTATGACTACCGCCCCGAAACAGCTCTGGTGGAAAGAAGCCACTTTGTCGCAGCCTTTGGAAACAGCCGTTCTGGTCGCCAGGCAATGGTTGCCGGATGATTTGGCAAAACGAATTCGATTCAGCTAGGCAGGGAAAAACTATGTGCGGGATTCTCGGTGTGATGGCAACATCGCCGGTCAACCAGTTGCTTTACGACGGCCTGATGGTGCTTCAGCATCGCGGCCAGGACGCGGCTGGAATAGCAACGGCTGAAGGCAATACCTTTCACCTGCAAAAAGGCCCGGGCTTGGTGCGTGATGTTTTCCGCACCCGCAATATGCGCGCGCTCCCCGGTAACTGGGGTATCGGCCATGTGCGCTATCCAACAGCTGGTTCGGCCACGAACTTTGCCGAGGCCCAGCCGTTTTATGTGAACTCGCCCTTCGGTATCGTTCTCGGCCATAACGGCAACCTGACCAACGCCGATCAGCTTAAGGACGAGATGTTCCGGCTGGATCGTCGTCACATCAATACCAATTCTGATTCCGAAGTCCTGCTCAACGTCCTGGCGCATGAGCTGCAATGCTCGGCCCACGGCTATGAGCTGGATGTGGACAGTATTTTCCAGGCCGTGGCGGGCGTGCATCGCCGTTGCCGGGGTGCCTATGCCGTGGTTGCCCTGATCGCCGGCTATGGTTTGCTAGCCTTCCGCGATCCGCATGGTATCCGGCCGCTGGTCTATGGCCAGAACTCAACGCCGGAAGGCATGGAGTATCTGGTGGCTTCCGAGTCTGTGGCACTCGATACGCTGGGCTTTCAGATGGTGCGCGATATCGAACCGGGTGAGGCGATCTTTATCGACCTCAACCACAAGTTGAGCAGCCGCCAGTGCGCTCAGCAGCCGACGTATTCCCCTTGTATTTTCGAATACGTCTATCTGGCTAGGCCTGATTCGGTGATTGATGGTGTTTCGGTCTATGAAGCCCGTTTGGCGATGGGCGAGTCGCTCGCTGAAAAGGTGAAGAAACACATTCCGATTGAAGATATCGACGTCGTTATCCCGATTCCGGATTCGAGCCGCCCGGCGGCCATGCAACTGGCCCAGGCGCTCAATATTCCGTTCCGCGAAGGCTTCGTCAAGAATCGCTACGTAGGCCGTACCTTCATCATGCCGGGTCAGGCGATGCGGAAAAAATCAGTGCGCCAGAAGTTGAATACCTGTGGCCAGGAATTCAAGGGCAAGCGCGTCTTGCTGGTTGACGATTCCATTGTCCGCGGCACAACGAGCCGTGAAATTGTCGAAATGGCCCGCGCCGCGGGTGCGGTCAAGGTCTACTTCGCTTCCGCTGCACCACCGGTGCGTTTCCCGAATGTCTACGGTATCGACATGCCGACCCGTGCCGAATTGATTGCAACCGGCCGTGACGACGAAGGCATTGCCCGGGAAATCGGGGCGGATGCCCTGGTGTATCAAGACATCGAGTCATTGAAGTATTCAATTACCAAACTGCGCCCGGACCTGACTGACTTCGATGCTTCCTGTTTCGACGGCTGTTACATCACGGGCAACATCGATGAATATTATCTCGATGCGATTGAAGCCAAGCGTAGCGGCAAATCCAGCAAGACTGCCGATGAAGAAGATGACGGTGAAGGTAATTCGGCTCAACAACTGGTTCTGCAACTGGCGTCAGGGGCGCGGGATTGATGAGCGGGCTCGATAAAAGCAAGTTGAGCTATCGTCCGGAGACGCTGGCTGTTCGTGCCGGGCAGGAGCGCAGCCAGTTCGGCGAGCATTCCGAGGCGTTGTACCTGACCTCCAGCTTCGTTTTTAAAAGCGCGGCCCAGGCGGCCAAACGTTTTTCGGGTGAAGAGCCAGGCAACGTTTACGCCCGTTTTTCCAATCCTACCGTCACGATGTTCGAGCAGCGGCTCGCTGCGCTGGAAGGTGCTGAGAACTGCGTCGCCACAGCAAGCGGCATGGCGGCGATCATGGCGGCCGTCTTGGCGCATCTGAAGAACGGCGATCATATTGTTGCGTCGAACGGCTTGTTTGGCGCGACGGTGCAATTGTTTTCGAACATCCTGTCGCGTACCGGCATCACCACGAGCTTTGTACCGCAGACTGATCCCGCTGCTTGGGAAGCCGCGATTCGTCCCGAAACGAAGATGTTCTTCCTTGAAACGCCCTCGAACCCGTTAACCGAAATTGCCGATATTCGGGCGTTGACCGCAGTCGCCCACGCCAGAGGCGTTCTGGTGGCGGTTGATAATTGTTTCTGTTCGCCCATTTTGCAGCGGCCGCTTGAACTCGGCGCTGATCTCGTGATTCACTCTGCCACCAAGTTTCTTGATGGCCAGGGCCGCGTTCTGGGCGGGGCAGTCTGTGGTTCAAAGGCGCTGACGGAAGAAGTTTTCAAATATCTGCGCACTGCAGGCCCGACCTTGTCAGCCTTCAATGCCTGGGTGCTGCTCAAAGGCCTCGAAACCCTGAAACTGCGGGTTGAGGCGCAGTCAGCCAGTGCCGCGCAAGTCGCTACCTGGCTTGAGGCTCATCCCAAAGTGGCGCGTGTTTTTTACCCCGGCCTACCTTCGCACCCGCAATACGAGCTGGCGAAAACGCAGCAGAAGAGCGGTGGCGCCATTGTTTCCTTTGAGATCAAAGGCGCTCGCGAACAGGCCTGGCAGGTCGTCGATCACTGCCAACTCCTCTCCATTACCGCCAATCTTGGCGACACCAAAACGACCATCACCCATCCCGCCTCCACCACGCATGGCCGCATCTCCCCGGAAGCCCGGGCCGCGGCTGGCATTAGCGAAGGGCTGCTGCGCATCGCAGTTGGCCTTGAAGCGGTAGAAGATCTTCTGGCCGATCTGGACCGGGGTTTGGCGAAAATCGCCGGATGAAGCAGACAGTTTCGGTTGATCGCCTCCAGCCAGGGGTTTTCATTTCGCTCAGCGAAATGGGCTGGCTCGATCATCCGTTTCTGCTCAACCGCTTTCGCATCGCCGATCAGGAGCAAATTAAGGTTTTGCGTCGCCTTGGCTTGAAAGAGGTGGAGTGGGACCCGGCGCGAAGTACCGCACAACCGTTGCCGGAGGCGACTGCGGTTGTTGCCGAAGCCGAGATCGATTTCACCGCGTCGGCCTTGGGTTCTATGCTCGATGTCAAGCGGCAGCGGGCCGAACGGGTACGGACGCAGCGGGATGGCTTGGCCCGTTGCGAGCGTCTGTTCGAGCAGGAAACTGTCGGCATGAGTGAAATCCTCGCCGATCTTGGCTCGCGCCCCAACGAATCGTACGGCCGTGCCAAAACCACCGTTGGACGCCTGGTTGGCGGTCTGCTTAATGCCGACAGTGTCGCCGTGCATCTGGTCAACATGAAGTCCAAGGAGCCGGGGTTGGCGCACCACGCGATGAACGTGATGGTGGTTTCCCTGCTGCTCGGCAAACTGGCCAAGCTCAGCGAAGAAGAAATGCGTTCTCTCGGGCTGGGGGCGTTGTTCCATGATGTCGGCAAAACCGATGTGCCGGCCCGCGTGCTGCGCAATGCTCAGCGAACGAAGGCGGAGGAGCAGTTTTATCAGGCCCACGTTGGTTACGGCATTAAAAATATCGCCGCTATTCGCGACATGCCGCTTGCGGTTAAAAATATCATTGCCTGTCATCACGAGCGCTGGGATGGCAATGGCTTTCCTAATCGCCTTGGCGAACTGAAAATACCGAAACTGGCCCGTATCGTGGCGATTGCCAATCGTTACGACAACCTGTGCAATCCATTTGACTTAACAACGGCCAAGACGCCTGCCGAAGCGGTCGCCCACATGTTCAAGCGTGAGGCCGGCTTTTATGACCCGGAGTTGCTGCAGTTGTTTGTCAAGGCGCTTGGCGTTTATCCGCCAGGCAGCTTCGTCGCCTTGAGCGATGGCAGTATCGGCCTGGTTATCGAAACAAATAGCAAAGATCTTTTACACCCCCTGATCATGCTGCATGACCCAACGGTGCCTCGCAATGAGGCACTGTTACTCGATCTGAGCGAAGCCGAAGCCAAAATCGAAGGGGCGCTTAGTCCGGCCAAATTGCCGATTGAAGTTGTCGAATACCTGGCCCCGCGTGGCCGTATCGACTACTACATCGACGCTGCCCACTAACGCGCACCCACTTAAAGCACTCGGCTCACCTACTAGGAGTATTCCATGCAATTTACCGACCTCGGCCTCAAGGCCGAACTCCTGCGCGCCATTAGCGAGCAGGGTTACGACACGCCGACGCCGATTCAGCAAAAGGCTATTCCCGCTGTGATGGCGGGCCATGACCTGATGGCTTCAGCCCAGACTGGCACAGGCAAGACGGCTGGCTTCACGCTGCCCATCCTGCATCGCCTGGCCAGTGGCCCGAATACCCGCACCTCCAAGCGGCCGCGGGTGCTTGTTCTGGTACCAACCCGTGAGTTGGCTATCCAGGTTGAAGAAAGCGTTCGCACCTACGGCAAACATTTGCCGATCAACTCTTTGGCTGTCTTTGGCGGGGTCGGCATCAATCCACAGATCGCCAGCCTGCGTCGCGGTGTTGATATCCTGGTGGCGACGCCGGGCCGTTTGCTCGACCACGTGCAACAACGCACGGTTGATCTGGGTGCTATCGAAATTCTGGTGCTTGATGAAGCTGATCGCATGCTCGACATGGGCTTCATTCGTGACATCCGCAAGATCATCGCCTTGCTGCCGAAACAGCGTCAGAACCTGATGTTCTCGGCAACCTTCTCGCCAGATATTCGCGAACTGGCCAGCGGCCTGCTCCATCAACCGGTTTCGGTCGATGTGGCAGCCCGAAATACGGCGGCCGAAACGGTCACCCAGCGAGTCATCGAAACCAATCGCGAGCAGAAAAAAGATCTCCTGCTGCATCTTTTTGAAACGCGTGGCTGGCATCAGGTATTGATTTTCGCCCGTACCAAGCATGGCGCCGATGCCTTGTCGCGCAATCTGGATAAAGCCGGTATCAAGTCGGCGGCGCTGCATGGCAACAAGTCACAAGGTGCCAGGACGCGCGCCTTGACCGATTTCAAGGAAGGCAAACTGGTCGCTTTGGTCGCGACCGATATTGCTGCCCGCGGGATCGATATTGATTCGCTGCCTTACGTCATCAACTACGAAATCCCCAATATTGCGGAAGACTACGTGCACCGGATTGGCCGTACCGGTCGTGCCGGTATGGAAGGCGAGGCGATTTCGCTGGTCAGCCATGACGAACGTGGCTTCATGCGCGATATTGAGCGGCTGATCAAGCGTGATCTGGAGCGCATCGTTGTCCCCGGTTTCGAACCCTCGGCCCATGCCGCGCCGCGCCCGGTTCAGCCGCCGCGTGGCGCCCGCAAGCCCCAGCAGCCGGGGCGGCCACAGGGTCAGAAAACGCCGCAAAAACCGGGTGGACCGCAGCAACATCGCAGCGGCACTCGGCATCACTGAAAAATACTGTAAGCGGCAAGATTTGCTTGGTTATTTGAGCAAATCGTCGAACAAATAGTTTTGCTTGTGGTCAGTAGTGAAGGTAAAGCCGGCGTTTCATGGGTGCTTTTTTAGGTCAAATGATGCGCCGGTATTTTTTTGTGAATCAGAATCCAGGCGGCTGAAAGTCACCCAACAACGCCTGCTTACCTGTCGAGGAGTTTAGATGCGCTCAATTATCCTGCTCTCTGGCGTGCTCGCCTGTCTGCTCGGGCAACCGGCGTTCGCCGAGGAAATCGCTGGCGAAGCGCCGATTCATTTAATGGCCAAAGAAGGCAACGGTGCAGAGGTTTCCCGTCTCCTGAAAGCGGACCCAAAAATGCGCGATGTTCGGTCGCCGCTGGGCTCGACACCGCTGCATTTCGCTGCAACGAATGCAGATCGCAGCGCAATGACTGTTTTGTTGGCGGCCGGTGCGGATCCCAATGCGCGGGATGCCGAGGGTTCGACGCCACTGCACATGGCCGCGTACGCCAGCAAAGGGAAAAATGTCCAGCAATTGCTTGAGGCGGGTGCTGATCCGCTACTCAAGAATAATGCCGGGCGCGACTCTGCTGCAATGGCACGAAAGGTCAAGGCCGATGAGGCTGCCGGTGTGCTTTCACTCTGGATGCTGAAGGGATGCAAGGCAGGCAAACCATGCTGAAAAATCTGTTTTTACTGCCCTTTTTTGTGTTGACCGCGCATGCCGTGGCCGACAATGTTTTGCCGCCGGTGACGCTCTACTCGCCGACCGTTTGCTTTGCTTGTGTTGATTACGCGGACCATTTGCGTAAAAACGGCTTCACCGTGACAGTGAAACCCACCGATGACATGGCGGCCGTGAAGCGTCGTTTCAAGGTGCCGAAGCATCTGCAGGCTGAGCCCAGCGCGATGGTGGGTGCCTATTTTGTCGAAGGCCATGTGCCGGCTGAAGACATCAAGGAGTTGCTGCGCGAAAAACCCAAGGCGCGCGGTCTGGCCGTGCCGGGTTTGCCGCTGGGAGCGCCGGGGCGGGAGTTCTCCAGCCCGACTTGCGATACGGCATGCACGGTGCTTGATGGCGATACCGGGCAGGGCAGGGTGCGTCGGGAGTTGTACGACACGCTACTCGTCAAGTCGGATGGCGATACCTCGATTTACGCCCGGCATTGATCTGTCTTGAGACGCCGGTTTTTTTCTGGGCGGCGTCTCGTCAGCGCTTGGTAGCCGCGCCGAAAAGCGCGCCGTGCCAAGTATTCAGCCAGGCGTCCTCTTCGCCCTGCGGATTGTTCTCACGCTTTTGGCTGATGTTTTGCATGATTTCGCCGTCGCCACGTATCCGGTAGCGGCTTTCGATGCGAACAACCTGGGGTGGTTCCATGCTGAGGTAGGCAAAGCAGGTGCCTTCCGGTAGCTCGGGGGTGGTCGGCTTGTCGGTTATCCGCCCGATGATTTCCTGTGCAACAATACTGCCCATCCGGCTGGCCAGCTCCCCGGTTTTGGGATAGTGGCCAAATAGCGCCGACACAGCGCCGACACTGTCGCCAATAACGAATACCCGTTCATCACCCAAAAAAGCGAAATTTTTAGGGTTGACCGCAGCCCATCCACTATTGCTGCCATTCAGACCGTTATTTCGACAAATCTCGGCAGCCTGTTGCGGCGGCATCAGGATGGCGTCGTCAAAGTGAATGTCATCGATATCCAGCGTTGCCACACGGCGGTAAGGGTCAATTTTGCGCAGTCGGGTGTTCGGCAGGTAATTGACCTGATCGCGGAATTGTTCGCTGAAAACGCGTTGATAGCCCGCCCACGGGGCATTCGGCTCGACAATCGTCAGGCGGGCCTTGAGGCCGCGTGATTTGATGTGTTGGGCAATCATCACGGCCCGTTCATAGGGCGCCGGCGGGCAACGGTAGGGGGCCAGCGGCAGGTTGAGTAAAAACTCCCCGCCTGAAAATTTGGCCAGTTTTTCCTTGAGGCTCAGGGCTTCCTTGCCCGCTGCGTAGCCACTGGGGAAGTGCTGGCGCAGATGGGCGGCTGCGGCACGATCGCCCTCGACCAACTCGTGATCGGACTCGCTGATGCCGGCGGCGACAATCAACCAGTCATAGAGGAAATTGCCCGTCGAGCTGCTGACCTGGCGGCGAGCCATGTCAATGCCGGAGACCTCGCCCTGATGGAAGCGATAGCCTAGTTGATCCGCTGCTTTTTGATAGTTCTGACGCAGGCGTCGGCCATCGTCCAGGCCCGCCAGCCAGCGATTGCTGAGTGGCAAGGAAATGAACTCGGCGTTGCGTTCGATCAGCAAGACATCGCAAGCCTTGGCCAACTGGCGGGCGGCAGATAGCCCCCCCCAGCCGCCGCCAATGATGACGACTTTTGGCCGAGCCGGACTCGCCAGAATAGTTGGGGCACACAGGGAGCAAGCACTGGCGAGCAGCAGTTGGCGACGGGTAATAGGCATGGCGCCAGCTTAGGCCGAAATTGACTCGGCGGAAATGATCGAAAGCAACTCGGCGCCGTAATGCTCAATTTTTGCGCTGCCCATGCCGATCACGGTGGCCAGCAAGCCCCGGCTGACCGGACGGACTTCGGCCAGTTCGCGCAGGGTTTTGTCGTGCAGAATGACGTAGGCTGGAACGGCTTGCTCCTTGGCGGTATCGCTGCGCCACTGCCGGAGAACCTGAAATAGTGCTTCGTCGGCGGCGGAGAGACTGCTCTGGACCACGCTGGCTGACCTGGTTGGCAGTTTCTTGCGTAAAGCCGGACGGCGCAGTTCGACGCGCTGTTCGCCCTTCAAGACTTTGCGGGCAGCATCGGTCAGTTGCAGCGCTCCGTGCTCTGCCATATCCACATGGACCAGACCGGCAGCCGCCAACTGGCGGAAAACGCTTTTCCAGCCGTGTTCATCCAGATCGCCACCGACTCCGAAAGTGGGGAGCTGGTCATGGTTCCACTGCTTGATCTTGTCGGTTGCCTTGCCGCGCAGTACGTCAGTCAAATGCGAGACGCCGAAACGCATGCCGGTACGGAAGATTGCCGAGAGCGCTTTTTGTGCGGCCAGCGTGCCATCCCAAAGTTCAGGCGGGTCCTGGCAAACGTCACAGTTATGACAGGCGGCGCGGTCTTCGCCAAAATAATCGAGCAGCACCTGCCGGCGGCAGCGCGGCGCTTCGCAGTAGGCCAGCAGCGAAGTCAGGCGTTGCGATTCGAGGACTTTCTGTTGATCACCCGCACCCGATTCAGCAATCCGTGCGTGCTGCAGCGCGACGTCCTGCATGCCATAAGCCATCCAGGCTTCGGCCGGTTCACCATCGCGGCCGGCGCGGCCGGTTTCCTGATAGTAGGCTTCGATGCTTTTCGGCAAGTCGAGGTGGGCGACGAAGCGCACATCCGGTTTGTCGATGCCCATGCCGAAGGCGATCGTGGCACACATGACCAGACCTTCCTCGCGCAGGAAGCGGCGCTGGTTGGCGGCGCGGGTCTGGACGGGCAGGCCGGCGTGGTAGGGCAGGGCCGGGTAGCCCTGGGCGGAAAGCCACTCGGCGGTTTCCTCGACCTTCTTGCGCGACAGGCAATAGACGATGCCGGCTTGCCCTTTGCGGCCACTCAGGAAGCCGAGCAACTGTTTTTTTGCATTGTCCTTTTCGACCACGGTGTAGCGGATGTTCGGGCGGTCAAAACTGGAGAGAAAGACGCGCGCCTCGTTCAGGCCCAGGCGAGTCAGAATTTCACTGCGCGTCGCCTGATCGGCGGTGGCAGTCAGCGCGATACGCGGCACGTTCGGGTAACGTTCGTGCAGCGCTGAAAGCTGCAGGTATTCCGGCCGGAAATCATGGCCCCATTGCGAGACGCAATGCGCTTCGTCGATGGCGAACAAGGCCAGCTTGCCGGCTTCGCTGAGCGCGTCGAGCATGGCCAGGGTGCGGTCGAGCAGCAGGCGTTCGGGGGCGATATAGACGAGATCGAGCTGACCGGCAAAGATCTTCTGTTCGATGCTCTGCGCTTCGCGCCAATCGACCGTCGAATTCAGGCAGGCGGCGCGCACACCCAGTTGGGTCAGGGCATCGACCTGATCCTGCATCAGGGCGATTAGCGGTGAAACGACGACGGCACAACCCGGGCGGAGCAGGGCGGGAATCTGGAAGCAAAGGCTTTTGCCGCCGCCGGTCGGCATCAGGACGAGGGCGTCACCGCCGTGTTCGATGTGATCGATGATCTCGGCTTGGGCGCCGCGAAAGGCCGGATAGCCGAAAACGTCGCGCAGGATCTGCAGCGCGGGCGCGTTGGTGATTGCTGCGGTCGACACCGGTTTAAGGCCGATTTTCGTGGGTGATGGCTTCGCGGCTCAAGGCCTCGCCATCCCAGACCAGGCATTCGCCGCGATCTTCGTGCCAGTCGGCGAGGACCCAGCGCTCGACGTGAATGCCGTCGACGATATGGTCGTGCCTGGCTGGCTGGTGGGTGTGGCCGTGAATGAAGGTGGCGTAACCGTGCTCACGCAAAAAGTCATCGGTCGCTGCCGCTTGCAGGTCGGTGTAGGGATTTTCCTTGCCGCGCTGACTGGATTCGCTGACTTCGCGCATGTGGGCAGCGATGGCGCGACGTTCGATAAGCGGTTTGGCGAGCAAGGCCGCCTGCCATTCCGGATTCCGAACCTGGGTACGAAACGCCATGTAGGCCGTGTCATCAAGGCAAAGCGCATCGCCGTGTGAGAGTACGAACTGCCATTCAGCAGTGGACAGGACGTAGGGGTCGTTCAGCAACTTGACGCCGCTTGCTGCGGTGAACCCGGTGCCGAGCAAGAAATCGCGATTGCCGTGCATGGCACTGATCTTCAGTCCGCTCTCACTGGCTAGCCGCAAGGCGGCAACGACTTCGGCATTGAAGGGGGCGTCACAATCGTCATCGCCAATCCAGGCTTCAAAAAGGTCGCCGAGGATAAACAGTTCATCAGCCTGGCGGGCGTTCCCGCCGAGAAACTGGAGAAACAAACGAGTCGCCCCGGGTGACCGGGGCGACAAGTGCAGATCGGAGACGAAAAAAATCAAACGACTTCTGCTTTTTCGATGATCACATCTTCCGCCGGCACATCCTGATGGAAGCCTTTGGTGCCGGTTTTGACCGCACGAATCTTGTCGACCACATCCATGCCTTCAACAACTTCGGCAAAGACACAATAGCCCCAGCCCTGGCCGGACGCTGATTTGAAGTCGAGAAAATCGTTGTCAACGGTATTAATGAAAAACTGGGCAGTCGCCGAGTGCGGATCATTGGTGCGCGCCATGGCAACCGTGCCACGCTTGTTCTTCAGGCCATTGGCAGCTTCGTTTTCAACTGGTGCATTGCACGGCTTCTGATCCATGCCCGGCTCCATGCCGCCGCCCTGAATCATGAAGTTTTTGATCACACGGTGAAAAACGGTGTTGTTGTAATGGCCGGCTTCAACGTAGGCGAGGAAGTTGGCAACCGTCTTCGGTGCCTTTTCGGCATTCAGTTCAAGGCCGATTACGCCATGGTTGGTAGTGAGTTTGATCATGAAAGGTCCTTATTTTTCGGAGATGATTTTGACGTTCTGGATGATGACAGGCGTCGTCGGAACGTTTTCGTAATAGCCGGCATTGCCGGTGGGGGTTTTGGCAATCTTGTCGACGACGTCCATGCCCTTGCTGACTTTGCCGAAGACGGTATAGCCCCAACCCTGCGGGTCGTTCGTCGTGCGGTGGTTGAGGAAATTGTTGTCCTTCAGATTGACGAAGAACTGAACTTTGGCCGAGTGCGGGTCCGACGTACGGGCCATGGCGACGGTGCCGCGATCGTTGGTCAACCCGTTAGTGGCTTCGCTTTTCAAGGCCGGGGTGAGCACCTTCTTTTCCGTCATTGACTGGTTAAAGCCGCCCCCCTGAATCATGAAGCCATCGATGACGCGATGAAAGATGGTCGACTCGTAAAAACCGTGCTTGGCGTTGTAGAGAAACATTTCAACCGTTCTCGGCGCCTTTTCCGGGTAAAGCTCAAGGGTGATCGCACCCAGCGATGTCGTGATCTCAACTGTCGGTGCGGCCCAGGTCGCCAGAGAAACCAGCAGGCCGGCAGACAGAGCGGTAAGCTTTTTCAACATCATGCACTTCCTTCGTAAATAATTTTCCATTTGCCATCTTCACGTAGCCAGTACTGGCGCTTTTTCATCAAATTATTCAGGTTGTTGCTGCGGTAATCCTGGTCAAACGTAACGACGACGACTTCTTCCTTGCCAGGGTTGCGAAACACGGAGAGATTCTCGGTTTTGACCTTGATCCATTCCTTGCTGGCATTGACCTGTTTTTTCTGGGCGGCAAATTGCTCCAAGCTTTGGTCATTAGTCTTGAAGCGCTTCGAATAGTGCCGCATGTAACGTTCGGTATCGCGGCTTTCCCAATCAGTGCGCCAGGCGTCGATACTCTTGTTCAGTTCGTTGCGCTCTTTGGCCCAATCGTCAAATGACAACCACTCAACCGAGTTGCTGATAATCACCGGGGTCAAGCCAACCTGCAGGCTCTTGGCGACAATATCAAGGTCCTGGTTGGTCAGTACGACGCAACCTTCGGACGCCTTTGGCGGACGGGAATAAGTGTTGGAAGGCGTGCCGTGCAGCCAGATGCCGCTGCCGTTTCGCCCCTGGCGCTTGTCCCATTCGTTGGGGTAATTGATCGGAAAGGCGCCGCTGCCGTATAGATCAGCCAACTTTTGCCGCGGCATGCTGCTGGTCACGTGATAAACGCCAATCGGTGTCTTCTTGTCGCCTTCCGATACTTTCTCGGCGCCCAGTTTTCCTTGCGTGACGTAATAATCGGCGACAAAACGTGGTCGACCGCCATTGCTCAGGTCGTTTTCGTATAAATAGAGGCGGGAACGCTTGGTGTCGACGACGATGGCATGGCGCTGATCGGGCTGCATTTGCAGGAGATAGCGCGGGATGTTCTTTGTTTCCGGCTTTTCACGATAGCCGCGCAGGCGAACAATTGCTTCCGCACGCAGATCGGCCACCTTGTCTGGCGGGGCGCCGGTCATCGCCCCAAAAGTCTGAATATCCTGCCGCCGGGCGAGTAACAGATCCCCTTTGATCAGGCTAGCCAGGCGGTAATTCGGATGCTGGCTAAGTAATGCATCAGTCAGTTGCAAGGCATTGCCTAGCCGGTTGGCTTCAATTTCCTTGAAAATTTTCACCAACTGAGCTTCCGGGCCTGAGTCCGAAACAACCGCCGGAAGGCGGGTTGCAGGTGTTGCCACGGCGAATTTCGCCGTGCTCACGGTAGCCAAGGGCATAACAAGTTTGGCTGCCTTACCGAGCTTTGCCTTTTTGCTGACTGGTTTTACAGCGACCTTGCTGACTTGGGCTTTACCTGGCTTCGGGTTGGGCGGTGCCTTGGCCAATGCGTCAGTGACAAGAGAAATGGCAAAACAACTGGCCAGCCCGAGCAGGATGAACTTGCGCCCCAGCATCAGCGTGAATTTTCTTCCTTGATCAACCATTTGCCGCTGGTTCGGCTCAAAACGAGTGTCTTGTTAGTTGAACTCGACAGCCCCGGCGCCTTGTAGTGTTGACGGAATACGACAGTCGCCTTGTCTCCATTGACGGTAATTTTCGGCTCATCGTAGGTCACTGAAATCTTGCCGGGCTTGCCGGCAATACGCTCTTCGCGCTCGTCTTCCCAAGCCTTGCGCGGCACGCCCTTTGGGGTGTTGAAGTCGCTGGCGTAAGACGACAGGTACGACTTGACGTCCTTGCGTGACCAGGCGCTCGCCCAGGCAGCAATGGCCTTGGCAATATCTTCACTGGCGCCGTCTGATTTGGCCACCGCTGCAACGGGTGCGGGCGCTGGTGCAACCGCTGGTGCAACTATCGCTGCCGGCTTTGCCTCGGCGACCTTGGCTGGGGCGGTCGAAGCTGCGCTCGGTGTCGTGGTGACGACATTGGCGGTCGGGGCTGCGGTGGGGGGGCTTGCTTTGCTGGCAACCGCAGGCGTAGCTGTTGTTGGCTTGACGTTGCCTTTGCTTGACGTTGTGATCAGGTCGCGAATGAGTGCCAGTTTGTTCTGAGTGGTTGCGTTGGCGTTGTCGAGTTGCAAGGCCTTGTCATAAGCCTGGCTAGCCAGCTTGGCATAAACATCGCCCAGGTTTTCATAAGCAATAGCGTAGGACGGGTGTGTCCGTATGGCCATTTCGAGTGCGGTACGCGCTTTGTCGTATTGTTTTTGCTGCGCATAGAGAACCGCCAGGTTGTTATACGGCTCGGGCAGTTCCGGGTAGTCTTCAGTGAGCTTGGTAAAGACGCTGATCGCCTCTGCCGGCTTGTTCATTTCCGTGTAGATCAGGCCTTTGAGGAATCGACCTTGGGCATCCTTGGGCTTGTTGCTCAGATAGGCGTCGACTTTTTCAAGTGCTTGCGGGTATTGACCCTGCTTGATCAAGCGCTGAACCTCCGGCAGATTGTCGGCAAAGGCCGGCGCTGCGAAGCTGATGGTCAAGCCGATAGCGATTGCACGCAATGTCTTTAGCTGCTTGAAACGGGGCTGGGACAGGGATTTGGAAGTCATCGCTATGTTATAATTTTCAAGGTTTTACAATCTTTTCATTCTACCAAAAACGCCGGTGATTCCATAGGTTTAAGCGCGACGGCAGCGCCAGAAAACGACCCCCGCATGCTCAAAATATATAACTCCCTGAAGCGCGAAAAGCAGCTTTTTATACCGATCGAACCGAACAAGGTCCGCATGTATGTGTGCGGGATGACGGTATATGACTATTGCCATCTTGGCCATGCTCGCGTGATGGTGGTTTTTGACATGGCCTACCGTTGGCTGAAGGCTTCCGGTTACGACGTGACCTATGTCCGAAATATCACCGATATTGATGACAAGATCATTCGGCGTGCGGCTGAAAATGGGGAAACGATCCAGCAACTGACCAATCGCTTCATTGCCTTCATGCACGAAGACGCCGATGCGCTGGGCGTATTGCGGCCGGATTTCGAGCCGCGAGCGACCGAGTTTGTGCCGGAGATGCTCGAATTGATTAGTCAGCTTGAGGCTAAAGGGCTCGCCTATCAGGCAACGGATGGCGACGTGAATTACGCTGTCCGCAAGTTTGACGGTTACGGCAAGCTTTCCGGTAAGTCGCTTGACGATCTGCGTGCGGGCGAGCGGGTTGAGGTCGACTCTGCCAAGCAGGATCCGCTTGATTTTGTCCTCTGGAAGCACGCCAAGCCCGGTGAGCCGGCCTGGGAGTCACCCTGGGGTGAAGGTCGTCCGGGTTGGCATATCGAATGTTCGGCGATGAGCTCAAAGTTGCTCGGCCAGCATTTCGATATTCACGGTGGCGGGCAGGATCTGCAGTTTCCGCACCATGAGAATGAAATTGCCCAATCGGAAGGCGCGCATCAATGTACTTTCGTTAATTACTGGATGCACAATGGTTTTGTCCGGGTTGACAACGAAAAAATGTCGAAATCCCTGGGCAACTTTTTTACCATTCGTGAAGTTCTCGGTCGTTACGATGCCGAGGTGGTGCGCTACTTCATCCTGCGTGCCCATTACCGCAGTCCGTTGAATTACTCCGATGCCCACCTTGACGATGCTAAGCGTAGTCTGGACAGCCTTTACTTCGCTTTGCGCGACGTGCCGCCGAGTGCTGCGGTCGACATCGACTGGAGTAACGATTTTGCGGCTCGTTTCAAGGCGGCGCTCAACGAGGATTTCGATTCACATGGAGCAATTGCCACCTTGTTTGAGCTTGCTGGTGAGGTGAATCGTCAGCGTAGCGCTGAGCTCTCGGCGCTTCTTAAATCTCTTGGCGGCATCATTGGCTTGCTGGAACGCGAACCGATGGTTTACCTGCAGGGTGGGGCTGGTGTCGCTGGATTGGATGAGTCGGCCATTGAAAAGATGATTGCGGATCGTGCGGCTGCCAAAAAAGCTAAAAACTTTGCTGAGGCGGATCGCATTCGCGACGAACTCAAGGCTGCGGGTATCGTGCTTGACGACAGCCCGCAGGGAAGCACCTGGCGAAGAGCCTGATCTTGTGCAGAGATGAAAAAAGGCCCTGAAAAAGGGCCTTTTTTATGGGATGACCGGCGCAATCACTTGAGAACTTTGCCACCTGGCCCGACCACGGTCAGCTCGACAAAACGTGAGCCGTGGCGGGTAGTGGGCGAATAATTGATACGGAAGCCACCAAAGTCGACATTATTGATGCTCTCCAGCGCCGAAATGAGTTTCTCCCGATTGAGGTCGCGGCCAGCGCGTTTCAATCCTTCGACCAAGGTACGGGCCATCAGATACCCTTCAATGCCGTAATAAGAATAGCTGCCCGGTTTGGCGGCGAGCTTTTGGTATTCACGGACTACCGGCGTGACATCGTTCCACGGATAGGGCACAACCTGGGAAATACCGATGCCGCGTGCTTCCGGACCAAGTTCCTGGACGAGTTGCTCGGTGCCGACCGGCGAAAGCGTCATGAACATGGGGTTCTGGCCCGCTTTTTTCATCGCTTTGACAAAAGCGGCGGTCGGTTTGTAGAGCGTCACCATGACCACCGCCTGTGGGTTTGTCTTGCCAATCAACTCTACCGCTTTGGTCACATCAACGGAGTTACGCTCAATGCTCCCCGCGGCAACTGGCTCCAGCGTATGCTTGCGTAAGGCGGCGGAAACGCCTTCCAGCCCGGATTTCCCGAATCCGTCATTTTGATAGAAGACGGCAATACGTTTCATGCCAAGGGAAACCAGTTGCTCCACCATGGCTTCGGTTTCATCTGCGTAGCTGGCGCGGATGTTAAACATGTAGCGTGAGTTGGGATTGGCACTGATCGGCTCGCGCAATGAATTTGCGCCAGAGATTGTTCCTACCAGCGGCACTTTGGCTGGGCCAATAACGGTATTCAGTGCTTCGGTTGTTGGGCTGGAACCGTAATAGGCGAGCAATGCAAAGGCTTTTTTTTCCTGAATGAGGCTCTTGGTATTGGCAACGGTGCGCTCCGTTTCATAACCATCGTCAAGCGCCACCAGATCAAGTTTTCGGCCATTGATGCCGCCGGCCTTGTTCAACTGTTCAAAATAAGCCTGAATGGTTTGTCGCATATCGAGGCCATAAGCCCCATTGGGCCCCGAGAAGGGGGCCGACATGCCGATCGTGATGGCGCTATCGGTAACGCCAGGGTCTGTTGCCCAGCCCAGGGTGGAAAAAGCAATTGCACTAATTGCGGCCAGCCGCTTCAGGACTTGCATTATTACTCTCCCCGATTGTTGTTCAAGGATTCTAGCAGTCGGACAGCGGAGCGGGAACAGCTCTTTTCCTGACTTCGGCCATGGCTGGGCAGGCTGTCAGCAAAGCTGTTTTTGGTGTGTTGTTATAAAGCTGAAATCAAAGCGCCCTTATCAGCTGCTGCGACTATGGATGCAACCGCAACTCCTACGGTCAACTGGAAAAAACGGCAAAAATAATTTGCCCCGCCGCTGCAGATTCTCTGTGGCGACGGGGCAATGTAAAACAGTACTCAAACCTCGCAATCAGTCCTCGAAGAACTCCTTGACCTTGTCCATCCAGGACTTGGCCCGCGGATTATGCTTGGCGTTGTTGTCGCGGCTAGACTCGTCCAGTTCCCGTAGCAGTTCCCTTTGGCGCTCGGTCAGATTGACTGGCGTTTCAACCACGACGTGACACATCAGATCACCGTGCGTATGACTACGGACGCCCTTGATACCTTTGCCACGCAAGCGGAAAACTCGTCCCGATTGGGTTTCAGCTGGAATCTTGATCGCTGCCGCGCCGTCCAGTGTCGGAATTTCGATCTCGCCACCCAAGGCTGCGGTGGTGAAAGAGATCGGCATTTCACAATGCAGGTCGTTGTGGTCACGGGTGAAAACCGTATGCTGCTTGAGGTGAATCTGAACATAAAGATCGCCTGGTGGGCCACCATTAACGCCATGTTCACCTTCGCCAACCAGCCGTATACGATCACCCTCATCGACGCCCGCCGGAATCTTGACGGCCAATGTCTTGTGCTGCTTGACGCGACCGGCGCCAGCGCAGCTCTTGCATGGCTCAGGGATGTAGCGGCCAGTGCCGTGACATTTCGGGCAGGTCTGCTGGATCGAGAAGAATCCTTGTTGCAGACGAACCTGACCAGAGCCGTTGCAGGTCGGACAAGTTTTCGGCTGAGTGCCAGCTTTGGCGCCGCTACCGTGACAGGGTTCGCAGACCTCCATGGTCGGAATACGGATCTTTGTTTCCGTGCCATGAGCCGCCTGTTCCAGCGTGATTTCCAGGTTGTAGCGGAGGTCGGCACCACGATAGATATTGGAGCGACCGCCCCCACCACCACCGCGTCCACCGAATATTTCATCGAAGATGCCACCGAAGGCATCCCCGAAGCCGCCACCACCGCCACCGCCAAAACCGCCGGCCTGCTGGTCGATACCCGCATGGCCGTACTGATCATAGGCGGCACGTTTGTGGCTGTCCGAAAGAATCTCGTAAGCCTCCTTGCCTTCCTTGAATTTTTCCTCCGCCCCCGGATTGTCCGGATTGCGGTCGGGGTGGTGCTTCATGGCCAGCTTGCGGTAGGCCTTCTTGATCTCGTCTTCACTGGCGTCGCGGTTGACGCCGAGAATTTCGTAAAAGTCGCGTTTTGACATCTTTCCTGCCCATCAAGTGACAAAGGCGCCGAGCGCCGCCGGAAAATATCCGCGGGCCCGACGCCGTAAGGTGAAGTCAGATTACTTCTTGTCCTTGACCTCGGTGAACTCGGCGTCAACCACGTCGCCTTCGTCCTTCTTGGCCTGCTGTGCACCCGCTTCGGCACCTGCACCGGCAGCAGCATCAGCCGACTGTTGTTGGGCGTACATCTTTTCGCCGAGCTTCTGTGCGGCCTGCGACAGTGCTTCGGTCTTGGCGACGATGACTTCCTTGTCGCCGTCGCGCAGCACATCCTCAACATCCTTGATGGCAGCTTCGATGGTGGCCTTTTCGGCCGCATCCAGCTTGTCGCCATATTCAGTCATCGACTTCTTGACCATGTGCACCATGCCGTCTGCCGCGTTGCGGGCATCCGCCAGTTCATGCACCTTCTTGTCATCTTCAGCGTGCAGCTCGGCATCCTTCACCATCGCCTGAATTTCGGCTTCGGACAGACCGGAGTTGGCCTTGATGGTGATCTTGTTTTCCTTGCCGGTCGCCTTGTCCTTGGCGGTGACGTGCATGATGCCGTTGGCGTCGATGTCAAAGATGACTTCGATCTGTGGCGTGCCACGCGGGGCCGGCGGGATGCCTTCCAGATTGAACTGGCCGAGGCTCTTGTTGCCGGCGGCCACTTCGCGCTCGCCCTGCAGCACATGGATGGTCACGGCAGCCTGGCTGTCGTCGGCGGTCGAGAAGACCTGCGATGCCTTGGTCGGGATCGTCGTGTTCTTCTGGATCAGCTTGGTCATGATGCCGCCCAGCGTTTCGATACCGAGCGACAGCGGGGTAACGTCGAGCAGCAGCACGTCCTTGACTTCGCCCTGCAGCACGCCGCCCTGAATGGCTGCGCCAACGGCAACGGCTTCATCCGGATTGACGTCCTTGCGCGGCTCTTTGCCGAAGATTTCCTTGACCTTGTCTTGAACCTTGGGCATGCGCGACTGGCCGCCAACCAGGATGATATCGTCGATATCGCTGATCTTGCAGCCGGCATCCTTCAATGCCATGACACAAGGAGCAACGGTGCGCTCGACCAGTTCATCAACCAGGGACTCGAACTTGGCGCGGGTGATCTTCAGTGCCAGGTGCTTCGGCCCGGTGGCATCGGCGGTGATGTAAGGCAGGTTGATTTCGGTCTGCTGGCTGGAAGAGAGTTCGATCTTGGCCTTTTCAGCGGCTTCCTTCAGGCGTTGCAGCGAGAGCACATCGGCCTTCAGATTGACGCCGGATTCCTTCTTGAATTCGTCGATGATGTAGTCGATCAGGCGCTGGTCGAAGTCTTCGCCGCCGAGGAAGGTGTCGCCATTGGTGGCCAGTACTTCAAATTGCATTTCGCCATCGACATCGGCGATTTCGATGATCGAGATGTCGAAGGTACCGCCGCCGAGGTCATAGACGGCGATCTTGCGGTCCTTGCCGCTGACCTTGTCCATGCCGAAAGCCAGCGCAGCAGCCGTCGGTTCGTTGATGATGCGCTTGACTTCCAGACCGGCGATACGGCCGGCATCCTTGGTCGCCTGGCGCTGGCTGTCGTTGAAGTAAGCCGGCACGGTGATGACCGCTTCGGTGACTTCTTCGCCGAGGTAGTCTTCGGCGGTCTTCTTCATCTTGCGCAGCACTTCGGCAGAAACCTGCGGCGGGGCGATTTTCTTGTCGCGCACTTCAACCCAGGCGTCGCCGTTGTCGGCCTTGACGATCTTGTAGGGCATCAGGGCGATGTCCTTCTGTACTTCCTTTTCTTCAAAACGGCGGCCAATCAGACGCTTGACGGCATACAGCGTGTTGGTCGGGTTGGTCACGGCCTGGCGTTTGGCCGGGGCGCCGGAAAGGATTTCGCCATCTTCGGCATAGCCGATGACGGACGGCGTGGTGCGTGCGCCTTCGGAGTTTTCGATAACCTTCGGCTGGCCGCCTTCCATGATGGCGACGCAGCTGTTGGTGGTGCCGAGGTCAATACCAATGATCTTGCCCATGTTTTTTCCTTTACTGAATGCGAATGAATTTGTGATGTTCTGGAGTTGGGGGCGTGGCCCCGAATTTCAAGACTTCGGTTTGGCGACCATGACCAGCGCCGGGCGCAGCACGCGCTCGGCGATCGTGTAGCCTTTTTGCAGCACGCTGACCACGGTATTGGCTTCCTGCTCCGAGTCGAGCATGCCAATTGCCTGATGCTTGTGCGGATCAAACTTTTCGCCCGCCGGATTAACTTCATGCAGTGCATTTTTTTCAAAGGCGGCTACCAGTTGCTTCAGGGTCAGTTCAACACCCGACTTGAAGCTGTCAACGGTTTGCTCCGGCACCGCCAGCGCCGCTTCGAGACTATCCTTGACCGCCAGCAGTTCGCCAGCAAATCTCTCGACAGCAAATTTGTGCGCCTTGGAAATATCTTCCTGAGCCCGGCGGCGGATGTTTTCGCCCTCGGCTTTGGCGCGTAGCCAGGCATCGTAATGTTCGGCAGCCTGCAGTTCCAGCAAACGAAACTGCTCATGAATGCTGGGCAAAGTGTCGACCTTGTCGTTTGCGTTCGCCTCGGCGGCGGTTTCCAAAATGGATTCGGTGATTGGTTCGTTACCCAGCATGCTTTCCTGGATCGATTCGGGGTTGGACATCGGCGGTTCTCCAAATAAACTGTTTCAATACATGGGGGCTGCGCTAACGCTTTCAAGAGCGTTGGTAAATATTCTTCGACAACTAAGCGCGCCTTTGTAACCCCGGTGCGTGCTACGATTATTCAATGATTTGTTACATAACTTCGGTATGGAAACGATAGGCAGATACCGCGTGCGTGGTGAACTGGGTAAGGGGGCGACTGCTACGGTCTACCTCTGCGATGACCCGGAATCCGAGCGCCAGGTCGCCGTCAAGGTTATCCGCTTCGGCCAGGATTCTGCGGCGATGTCGCGGCGCATGCGCAAGTTGTTCCAGAACGAAGGCATGGTTTCCAGGCGGCTTGATCATCCGAATATCGTGCGGGTTTTTGATGCCGTGGTTGAGGATGATTTTGCTTACCTGGCGATGGAGTACATCCAGGGCTTCAATCTTGAGGAGCACTGCCGGATCGACAAGTTGTTGCCGATGCACCGGGTTATCGGCATCATTTTCAAGTGCTGCATGGCGCTCGACAGCGCCTATCGGCAAGGCATCATCCATCGCGATATCAAGCCGGCCAACATCATGATTGCCGCCAACGACGAGCCGAAAATCGCTGATTTCGGCTTGGCCTTGAACATGAACAAGGATATGGACCGCGACTCGACCTTCATCATGGGCGTTGGTTCTCCGGCCTATATGTCGCCGGAACAGATCAAGGGCTATCCGCTCAATCAGAAAACTGATTTGTACTCGCTGGGTGTCGTGATGTTTCAACTGCTGACCGGGCGGTTACCTTTCCGTGCCTCCAATCAGGCGACGTTGATCTACCGGATTATCAATACCGATGCCCCGGCTGTCACGGCGCTGAATCCGAACTTGCCTGAAGGGCTGAACGCCATTTTGCGGCGAGCACTGGAAAAAGACTTGTACAGCCGTTACCGCAATGGTGCCGAGTTCGCCAAAGATCTGTCAGCGGTGCGCTATCAGATTTTTGAAGACGATCAGACGGTGCAGGACACTCGCCATTTCGAGGTGCTACGCAAGCTCGATTTCTTTACCGAGTTTGATAACGATGAAATTTGGGAAGTCCTGCGCGTTGCCGTCTGGCGTGAAGTCTCGCCCAATGTCGCAATTATTCGAGAAGGTGACAATAACCGGATGTTCGGTATTGTTATTTCCGGCTGTGTCGAAATTTCTATCGATGGTCGAGCACTTTGCCGCCTTGGACCGAGTGAGCCAGTCGGTGAAGTGGCCTATCTGCACCCGTCAAGCAATCACCGGCATGCCTCGGCGGTTACCCTCGAAACCACGCTTTTCCTCGAAGTCAATGCATCGGCCCTGGCGCTTTCATCGGAGGAATTGCTTGAGCGGATGCGGAGTGTCTTGCTGGCGCGCCTGATCCGGCGATTGCGCGAGGTCAATAAAATTGCCGCAGCTCAAGGCCAGCCGGCAGTCCAGTTGGGGACAGGATCGCAGACCGGTTTTGGCCGTTCCCGCCCCGGTGGCGGACTGGATATGGAACTGACGCCCATGTGAAAACCGACTCAATCGAGTCGGTTTTGGGTTTTGCGATCAGCTTTTTTAGACTTTAAAGCGGCCAACCATTGATGCCAGCCCTTCCGCCAGGCGTTTCAGGTCATGCGCCGCGCCCGCTGTTTGTTCAACCGCACCGGTGTTGTCACGAGCCATACCGGCAATCGCTTCGATACTCGCTTCGACATCCCCTGAAACGCGGCGCTGCTGTTCCGTTGCCGAGGCGATGGCGTCCAGACCATGACCGACTTCCGTCACCGAGCCATTGGTGGCCTGCAGGACACTGGAGACGGTGGCGACCGCAGATTGACTACTGGCCAAGTGCTCCAATCCTTCCTCGATGCTGCGCCGGACGGCGATGGATTGGGCGCTGAGGGTGGCCGTGATGGTATCAATCTCGCTGGCTGAACGAGATGACTTTTCGGCCAGCTTGCGTACTTCGTCAGCAACGACGGCAAAGCCACGTCCCTGTTCGCCGGCGCGGGCCGCCTCAATAGCGGCATTGAGCGCGAGCAGGTTGGTTTGGTCCGCGATGTCTTTGACCTCACGGGTCATTAGCGTGATTGACTCGGTATTGCGCACGAAATCATTAACGGAGGTGGCCATTTCCTTGACGGCTCTTTCAACGACATCCATTTCGCCGAGCAGGACTGTCAGGTTTCGGCTGCCCTCATTGGCGCGCGCCAGGCTTTCCTGCGACTGGTGCTGGACGTGTTCGGCGCTCTGTGCGATTGAGGAAATGCTGCTCACCAGTTGCTCGACCGCCGCCGCCGCTTCGTTTGATTTCTCGTTCTGGAGATGGGAGCTTTGAGAAACGCGATCTGTGTTGTCGGAAAGTGCGGCAACCCGGGCGGAAACCTGGCTGGCCGAGTCACGGACCTGGCGGACCAACTGATTGAAATTTTCCATCATTTCGTTGAAAACCAGTGCCGACTGGCCGACTTCATCCTTGCCCTTGACGGGCAGGCGGCGAGTCAGATCGCCTTCGCCGCTGGCGATGTCGCGTAGGCCCTTGCGCAGTTCTTCCAGCGGTGCGGTAACAAAGTGTCGCGTGAGCAGGTAGATGATGACGAGCAAGGCGCCCAGGGCAGCCAGGGCAACGCCGGCAATTTTCAAGCGGAAGGCGGCAACTTCAGACTCAACGGAGTCCAGCGAGACCTTCATGCTCACGACGCCCAGTACGGTGCCTTCGGGAACCTGGTGGCAAAGAACGCAATCCTTGCCGAGGTAGTTCTTGGATGCCTTGGTCGGGTTGATGACGTTCAGGGCTGAGCTGCCGTTGTTTGATTCGACGGCCATGTAAGGCACGCCGCTACTCATGACTTGCTGTTCGAGTGCGGTTAAGGGGCGGCTTTCCTTGGTGTCCGGGCCATAAAGTTTAGCCACGGCTTCGCCACGGGCAACGTGCAGATCCTTGATGATTGATAACTGCTTGATCTGATCGAGAAAAACCTCACGCTGACCGATGGTGCCAGTGATCATCATGCCGGTTAGCCCGGCCATGGTCATTTCATGAATGCTTTGCGAAAAATCCTGCGCCTGACGGATGGCCGTGTCGCGATTGACCTGCGTTGTCCAGACAATTGCGCCGGCCCAAATAAGGGCGAGTATGAGCCAGATGGCGGCGGTCAGGCGCACCCAGATTTTCAAATCGGCAAAGCGCAGCATGTCGTTCCTTCAGGTAACTGCCGCCGATTGAGTTAAGCGGTCAGGTCAATTTGTTGAATTGTGCCAGCCTCGCCATCTTCATGCAAAAAAATTCCGGAAGTGCGAATTGTCCCAAGGGTCTCATTGCTACTGGTTTTGAGGTCGAAGGGGGTGTTGATACGGCTCAGAGCGATGGCGCCAACACCCGCAGCGGCCAGTGACTGGCGCTGGTCTTTGCCGCTGCTATCGCGGGACCAGACCTCCAGTTGGCTGAAAGCCGTGTCGTTCTCGTCGATCCAGCCATTTTTGTCATCATCAAGCTTTGCCAGTTCTGCAAAGCCGTCGCCGGTGGTGGCCCCGAATAGCTCTTTGCCATTATTGATTTTGCCATCCTGGTTGCGGTCGAAAACCAGAAAGCCACTACCGGGGGCGACGAAGTTGATATTTTCCTTTTCGCCATCAGCGTTCAGGTCAAAAGCAAAGCGTTGATCGGTCAGTTGAGCCGCGTTGCCGGCAAAATTCAAAACCAGCGGGTCGATCTTTCGCGCCGCATCGCCCAAGCGAAGGCTGACGCTGCTTTCTTCGTGATACATCCGGGCCATTGATAATTCGAGCTTGAAACTGATTTCCAGGCCATCGGCCGTTTTGACCGTGCCGCTCGCCGAGAAACTGGTTTGTTCGATCTCGGTATAGGACTCGCTGTAGTCGTATTCAACGCCAAAGCCAGCCGGGGCCGGCGGGGCGTTTTCTGCCGATGGGGTCGCGACGCTGGCGCTGGTGTCCATTTTTGCCAGCAATTCACTGGCATCGAAGATGCGCATCTTGCGGCCGGTCAGGAACTCCATCATGGAGCGAATCAAATTCAGGCCTGGATCGTTGTTGACCGCAGCATCCTGAGCTTCCTTGATCGAATCAGCCGACTGGGCCGCTTTTCCGGCCTCCGAGAGGCTGACTGAGTCGGCTAAAGACGGGCGCTCCCGGTTGGTCTCCCCGGCAAATTCAGGGCGGCGTTGGCCAACCCACATTTTGAGGGATTCCTTGACTTCACGTTGTTGCAGACTGGCGTGCGACGAAGCCATCTGCAGATTGGCGCTGGCGATTTTCACGATGGCCTCCGTATTCAGTGGTTTGACACACTGTTAACGGCAGGCCGCCGATAAAGTTAAGTTTTGTAAAGGTGTGGCTGTATCCAGCGCTTCAGGCTAGCGAGATCAAGGGCGCCGCTTTGGCGGGCGATTTCGCGTCCGTCCTTGAAAATGGCCAGGGTGGGAATGCTGCGGATGTTGAATCGGCCAGCGAGTTGCTGTTCGTTCTCGGTATCCAGTTTGGCCAGTCGAACATAGGGTTCAAGATCGATCGCTGCCTGATGAAAATTGGGGGCCATCATTTGGCAGGGGTTATGCCCAGTAAAGTTCGTATAACAATCTAGGACAAAAATATGATTCTCTGACTAAATTGTTAGCTCAAGCGCATAATTGCGCGTATCTAAACCTTGTTTCTGCCCTGCCATATATTTACTATTAATAAAATGGTATCGGAGAACAGAAATGCCCAGTGGCACAGAAGTCAGCCCGTCGATCCTTGCAAAACAAGATGTAAGTGCCACCACGCTGCACGGCGAAGATTCCACCCAAGTAGCTCGCCGTAAGTGGCCAATTCGCCAAGGCTCACGGAAAGTGTTGCCGTGAGTCATGTGCGCGTATGGACTCGAATCAAAGCTAGCAACTCCGGTAGCATGAAATACCTGCCAGTCATCCTCATTGAGGTCGATGGCAAGCTAAAAGCACTTGAACCCTTACTGCGATATCTAAACGAACACTCCGAATCCCACACGCATTCCTGGATGCTGAAGCTGTGTGAGATTGTTGGCCTCCTTATTGACTATATCGATGCGAATAAGGATGTTCATTTCAAGCCGGTTTCGTTATTCCGTGAATTTGCCAGGGCGTTGTATAACGGAACAATTAGTGAAAACAATTTAGATCCGAGCGGCCTTTACTGGATTCCATCTAGAACAGCCACGGTAAATCCGAAAATAGCCATGCTGAGCAATTTTTCTCAGTGGATGGTCAATAACGGATATGTGTCCGAAGCGCTAAATCCATGGGTGCCAGCCACAACAACTGAACAAAGATTCAAGTATCTGGCGTGGTGCAAAAAGAATGATGAATCATTCCTCAAACATCTTGGGCCTTCTCGGAAGGCATCCGCAGCAGTAGAAGAGGCTAGGTCGATAAAGTTGCGTCGACCTATAGTGCCTGTCGTATCGACGCCGAAGGTATTCCCCGCCTCATTCGAGGTCGCGCTATTGCGCCAAGGATTTGTCCGACATGGAAAAGAAGATTCTTTAGATCCATACGAAAAATATGACTGGCGTGGAATATGTGTTGCGATGCTTCTTCTATATGGAGGAAGAAGACTTTCGGAACCATTTCATCTATGGATTGGTGATGTTATAGAAAATCCAAATGAATCCGATCAGGCATATGTTCGAATTTTTCATCCAGTAGAGGGTTCGGCGCCGGTAGATCGTAAGATAAATGGTCGCCTGCTTCCAAACAGGCAGGCGTATTTAAAAGCATTTTATCCGAAATATCCACCACGAAATCTTGGTGTAGGGAATTATCAAGCAGGATTCAAGAGTAGATGCTTAATAAAAAATGGCAACTACTTAGTCGGCCCTGCAAAAGTCCGGAAACGCTTATGAACAGATGGTTTGCACCGGAAATCTTCCCCATGGAATCCCCGAGAAATTAAAATAATGCCTGTGGAAACCTGAGAGAAATTGAGGGAAGTTCTGATGGCTACCGACGATTTTTCCGCGCCCGACTCGATCAAATGATTGATCTCCGACATCCCTTGGTGGTGCTCGCAGGTCGATTGCCTTGGGGCCAGATCGAAGCCGCTTTGGCGCCGGCCTTTGCCCGCAAGCATCGGGCAGGGAAGGTGATGCTAGGCAGTGATTTGTTCGGGACGACGTTGGAGATTGCCGGCGCCGGTGTCAGTGCCGCCGGCCGGCCGCGTTTGCCGATCCGGCTGATGGCGGCGCTGCTCTATCTCAAGCACGCCTTCAACCTGAGCGACGAGGAACTGGTCGCCCGCTGGTCGGAGAACGTGGTCTGGCAATACTTTAGTGGTCAGGACTACTACACGCCGCAACTGCCCTGCGATGGCACCCAAATTGGCCGCTTTCGCACGGCCATCGGCGAAGCCGGGGTGGAAGAACTGCTCAAGGCAACCATCGACACGGCCGTGCAGAGCAGAGCCATACGACCGGCGGAATTCGAACGGGTCATTGTTGACACCACCGTCCAGGAGAAAGCCATCGCCCATCCGGTCGATAGCCGCTTGCTGGAAATCGCCCGGGCCAAGGTTGTGCAAGCCGCGAAGCGCGTCGGCATCGCCTTGAAACAGACCTTCGTGAAAGAAGGCAAGGAACTGCGCCGCAAGGCCGGCGGCTACGCCCACGCGAAACAGTTCAAGCGTCTGCGGCGCACGGTCAAACGCCAGCGCACGATCCTGGCATCGTGCTGCGCAAAATCGGTCGCAAATTGGCAACCGCAACCAGCGAATCGCCGGGCGCCATCGCCCATCTGAACACGCTGCTTGAGCGTGCCGAGCGTATCCGCAAGCAACAACCGAAGGACAAGAACAAGCTGTACGCCCTGCATGCACCGGAAGTCGAGTGCATCGGCAAGGTGCGACGTGAAGTCGCTTACATCATTGTCTCGCCCACTCACAAGGCTGGTGACGAGACCGGCCGTTCCGTCGGCCGTAGCCTACCTGTGCATGCGTCGCTGGCAACGGCGTCGTGTGAAGCCACGGGGACAACGTATTGGATCTTTAGATCACGGCGCTCTCTGCGAAGAAGCGACGTCACCTGCGAGCATCAACGCGGATGGAATGCAAGGCTGAGTGGCATGGTTAACGCAAGTGAACTGCTACAGGCATCGTTATGCATGACAAGCCAAAGATGCTGACAGGCTTGAACCAAAACGGTAAGTGGTCGGCTGCCCCCTCCTTTACCATGGGGCACACGGACAAGAAGGCCACCGGTGTACAGGCAGAACCTACCCCACGCGTTGTGATGAATGCGGAACACGGTAAGCCCGACGTGCCGCCGGCAACGGCAGGCCAACCGCAAGGAAAGCTGATGGCACAGCGGGTAAAGGATTGCGGAGAAAGCCAAGGCTGTTCGGTAATAGAGCAGATACGGGCAACCTTGCCCGGCGCGAAAGCGAGCCGACTTCCGCAAGGTCTTTCATGGCAACAGACTCTGAGAAACCGAGCATCGGAGGAAAGCAGATGACGGTGTGGGTTCGCCTGGCGAAAGTCAAAAGGACTTCCACTGGTGCGCCTCCGGCCGACCCCAGTCCTTGGAACCGGATTGATTGGAACCACGCGACCGACGAGGTTGCACGGCTGCAGAGACGCATTGCCAAGGCAACACAGGTTGGCCGGTGGAACAAGGTGAAATCCCTGCAACGCCTGCTAACCCGCTCGTACAGCGGCAAATGTCTAGCCGTCAAACGAGTGACGGAGAATGCTGGCAAACGAACAGCAGGTGACGGACGAATCTGGGCAACCCCGATGTCCAGATTCACTGCCATTCAATCATTGAAACACCGGGGCTATCGGCCGCTACCGCTGCGGCGCGTGTTTATCCCGAAAAGCAATGGAAAGGAACGACCTCTGGGCATTCCCACCATGCATGACAGGGCGATGCAAGCGTTATGGCAAATGGCGCTGATTCCTGTGGCAGAGACCACGGCCGACCTGAACTCATACGGCTTTCGGCCAAAGCGTTCAACGGCCGATGCCATCGAGCAATGTTTTTGTGCGCTGGCAAAGCGTGACTCGGCTCAGTGGGTGCTTGAGGGTGATATCCGTGGATGCTTCGACAACATCTGCCACGAGTGGTTGTTGGCGAACATCCCGATGGATAAGGTCATTCTGCGTAAATGGTTGAAAGCGGGGTTCGTCGACAAAGGGGCTCAGTTTCCGACAGAAGCTGGAACGCCACAAGGCGGAATAGTTTCTCCAGTGTTGGCCAACATGACACTGGACGGACTGGAACGTGCGGTCAGCGAAGCTCTTGGGCCGACCAAGAATGCACGACAGCCCGCGAAGCGCACGTCATCCGTTACGCGGATGACTTTGTGGTGACGGCAGCGAATCAGCGATTGCTGGAGCAGAACGTAAAACCGGCCGTGGAGGCATTTCTCTCGGTTCGGGGTCTGCAACTGGCACCTGAAAAGACGTTGATCACACACATTTCCAAGGGGTTTGATTTCCTTGGTCAAAATGTGCGCAAGTACGGGAACAAGCTGCTGATCAAACCGGCTCGCAAGAGCCAACAGGCAATATTGAACAAGGTTGCGGATGTGCTGAAATCAAACAGGACCGCGACACAGGCTCAAGTGATCATGGTACTCAATCCGATTCTGCGAGGATGGGCCATGTACCATCGACATGTCGTGGCGGCGGATATCTTCTCCCGGATCGATCATCTGATATGGGTCAAGGTATGGCGTTGGGCAAGACGCCGTCATCCGAACAAGGGAATGCGCTGGATCAAGGCGCGCTACTTTGAGCGCCACGGTATGCGCGATTGGGTCTTTGCATGTGCAACAAAGCCAGCTGAGTTGGCCTATCGGCCTGTCCTCTTCCGGCTGGCTCAATTGCCCATCAAACGCCACACGAAAGTCTGTAGTCGAGCCAATCCATTTGATCCGGCATGGTCCTCATACTTTGAACAACGCGCCCATGCCATCTGACTCCGTTGTGACCTGCCCGGTCCAGAGATGGGCTGCTGAAAGGCTTGAGCCGTGTGCTGGGAAACTCGCCTGCACGGTTCTGAGGGGAGAGCACGCCGGTAACGGCGTGTTCTTACCCGACGGCAAAGCCCGGAAACCCTACGAGTTCGGTGTCAAGGCCAGCATCGTCGTAACCCACAAGAGCGGCCTGATGGTCGGGGCGCGAACCTTTCCCGGCAACCCCTATGATGGTCACATTCTCTCAGCACAACTCGAACAGACGAACATCCTGCTCGAAGATGTGGGCCGGTCACCGAAAGAAGTGGTGGTTGATCTGGGCTTTCGTGGCGTCGATCGTGACAATCCCCAGGTGGAGATCATTCATCGCGGCAAGTACAAGTCGCTGACCAAGCAACAGCGCCGCTGGCTCAAGCGACGACAGGCGGTAGAACCAGCGATTGGCCACCTCAAGTCGGATCACCGGATGGATCGCTGCTGGCTCCAAGGACAACAGGGGGATGCCCTGCATGCCGTGCTGTGTGCTACCGGCTACAACCTGCGCTGGTTGCTGCGGGCTATGCTCCGTCTGGGCCTAAAGGCCACTTTTTGCGCCCGGTTTTACTGCTGTTGATTGCGCTCCTCAGCAGCGACCATGCCCGATCCAACTCGCTCACTCAGAATTTCCGCTTGAACGGAGCGCTCAGATGAATTTTGCAGGACCGACTACCCCGTATGGCGGGGTTTTTTTTAGATTTTTGGGAGGGGTGGTTATTAGAGTGAACGCCGATGGATACCGAGTTCCATATTCCAAATACAGAAATCCATTACCGGAATTACCGAAAGAAATTGCGTGGATTCGGTCAACCGCAGCGGTTGAACGCGGGGCTGTCAAAGATTTAGAGATGACCTATTTAATTGAGAGCCATCCAGGCATGGATCGCTGGCGTCAATATGGAGTAGGTTTCTTAGCAAGTTGTCGTGGAAATTTAGCCGGATATAGGCGAGCCGTTAGGCAGTTCTTGAACGACTATATTCTTGGAAATAAGTTGACAGTTGATCCCGATCAGCTACTCTCGATAGAGTGGCGCGAAAAGAACCCACTGCCCGTATATGCCGAAGCATTAATTACAAATGGGGCTTATAAAAAGCCCACGAGCGAGGATTTTAGGTCGGCTGAAGTATTCATCGATTATGTGTTGATGGAGCACTATTCAGCGGAAAATGATTTTGGACGCCGTATCGTTTCAGGTGACTATTCCAATCCGCTGTATTCGCAGCGAGGGAGCCAAGAGTCGAAATACAAGAAATCCCATTTTTCAAAATCAAATAAAGAAGTTTTGCCTAGTCGATTTATTCGTTACTGTAGAGAAATAATTTGCCCCGATGGCTCAACAAATTTTACCGAATTGAAGTGGGCCCAAAGCTCAACTGAAGGTAGCTGGTTTGAAGTACCTATTAAGCTTATTGACAAGAATGATCCAGACTGTGTCTGGAGGACTCGAGCCATAAGAAAGGATTCTCGTTGGCATAAGTTCAAAGGTGCCAAAACCAAGTTAGTAAACGTCTATGAAATTTGGTCACCTGTCATTGCCATCTCGAACATTGTTAAGCTTGAATTGCCCCTTCGCCAATATCAAGTCAGACTTCTAGACAGCGGAGAAGCGGACTCCTGGCGATATTCAGGTAGCAAGGTTTCAAATCTCGTTAGTGGCGAGTGGAAATATCATGCTGGTGGTTGGATAAAAAATGAGGGCAGGCTCATTAAAAAAGCAACCAAAAACCATCGGAGTGTTGGCGTGTTCAGGAGGATGCCAAGCTCTGATGGCAGCAAGATGCTTACCGGGCTGTACATCAATACCAATAAGACTGCAGACAAGAACAAAGATCAGTTTGATCGAGGATACGAAGTCCCATGGCAACACGCAAAGGTTCTGTATTGGTTGGAAAAACTTCGCGACTGGCAGGAGAAGTACAACCCGATTGATAGTCCCACACCATGCGAAGACTTTCCCACGACAGTAATTGGAGATAAGACACCGGAACAAAAGAGAAGCATGGGTTCATTGTGTTGCCTGTTCCGGGATGCGGCACATGTCGTGCCCGCACGTAAGAAAATGCCCATAGTAAATTCTCAGATGGTGCAACTCTGGAAAAAGATTCTTATTGAACTTGAGAATGTTTGCGCAGAAAAAGGTCACACCGCTTACGACGGATCGCGATTGATCTTTATGGCCCCAGAAGCACGAGAAAATACGAATATTGTGGCAGTGCACTACCCACTGCACTCTCTTCGCGTTTCGCTCATCACCCACTACTCCACAGAGGGGGGTGTGGACCCATCCATTCTATCTGAGTGTATTGCGGGGCATGCTTCGGTGATTATGACGCTTTATTACAAAAAATCGGGCATCACTCATGTTTCAGAACAGATGGATTCTGCTACGAAGCGTATCAACGATACAGAAGTGGACAACCTGCTCAGGTGGGCCAAAGACGCCACACTCGGGCAATTGGAGGTCAATACGGCCTATGTTGATATTGCAGTACTCCAGGCCATTAAAAAGGCACACAAGGATGGAGGCGGGGCACTCATCAGAACCAGCTTAGGGCTTTGCGCAAAAGGAGGTGAAGGGTGCGACACGGGTGGCATCTCCTTTGATCAAGATACGGGTGATGTCTCATATCGTGAGGTCCCTGGCTATCCATCCCAAAAAAACTGCGTTCGATGCCGATGGTTCTTGACAGGCCCAGCATTCCTTCATTCGCTCGTACATCACTGGAATTCTCTTCATTGGCACTTGACGGACACAGGGAGTCGCTACCTAGACTTGTGTGGTCAGCAAATTAAATTGGAGCGAGAGCAATTTGAGTGGCAGCAAATTCATGAAAAAGCCCCCTTCCCAGAAAAGGCAAAATTGGATGAGCTACAGCACAACATTGATAGTTCCTACAACGGGAATGAGAAACTGGCAGGAGACTCCTTGGCGACCCTCAGATTAATAGCACGCTGTCGGGCTATTGTTGATGCAGCCAGAGACCATGACAGCGGAGTCGTGTTGGTCGCGGCGGGCGGCATGGAGGACGTCCAAGTTAGTATCAGAAACTGTAGCGAGCTAGAGCAAATACTGACTGCCTCCGCTGGATCTCTCATATACGCTGAACCCGATGTAAGCAAAGCCGTTTATAAGGCCGGCGCTTATTTGGATCGGATGCTCACTAAAAACGGCTTGGAGCCGGTATGTTTCATGCAACCCGATAGCGAATTGCCAGTTGTCGTTTCCCACATGATTCGATTTCTGCAAGCTCAGGCAGGAAGTATTAGCAGGTCAGTCCCTTTCATTGAAGGCGTGCGCAAACTCGAAGAGCTTGGCATTGGTGCCGAGACGGCACAGGAGATGTTGCAACTTGCATCTGCCGGTATTCTGTTGCGCGTTGCGGGCATCGATTCGGAAGGACCTCGTTTGGTTAGGGATAACGGATACGCCAAGAAGCTCCCGGTGAAACTTTTTGAAGATATTTCGAGTAGGAGCGCACATGTCGAATGATATGGTTCTGAACCCCACGGAGGTTCTTGAACAACTAAAGGCTGGCGCGAAGTCACTTAGGACCCAGAGGTCGCTAGCAGCCTGTCGGACTACTGCAGTGCAAATGGGATAATGCGTACCTGCCCACCGAAACCCGTCCGAGAAATGAGCCGCTTCCACCCCGTTGACCGCCAGACCGGCTACCTGCTTCCCCCCTCGGTCGATGAATGGCTCCCGGAAGACCACCTTGCCCGGTTTATTGTTGAAGTGGTTGATCGGCTCGATGTTAGCGCCTTGGAGAAAGCCTACGCAGGTCGGGGCAGCGCGGCGTATCACCCCTCCGTGTTGCTGTCGTTGCTGGTGTATGGGTACGCCACCGGGGTGTTCTCGAGCCGGAAGCTTGAACGGGCAACCTATGACTCGGTGGCATTTCGCTTCATTGCGGCCGGCACGCACCCTGACCATGACACGCTGGCGACCTTTCGCCGACGCTTTCTCGACGAGTTGGCGGGGTTGTTCGTGCAAGTGCTGGAGATGGCTCGGGAAATGAAGCTCCTGAAGCTGGGCACCCTCAGTCTGGACGGCACCAAGGTCAAAGCGAATGCCTCCCGCCACAGCGCCCTGTCGCATGGCCACATTGAACAGTTGGAAATCCAGCTCAAAGCGGAAGTCGCGTCTTTGCTGGCGCTGGCCGAACAAGCCGACCAATCGGCGGTGCCGGACGGGATGAATTTACCCGCGGAAATTGCTCGGCGCCAGGCACGACTGGAAGCCATGGCGGCAGCCAAGGTCAAGATCGAGGAACGAGCCAAGGCACGCTTCGAGAAAGAACAGGCCGAGTACGAGGCCAAGCTGGCGCATCGCGAACAGAAGGCCAAGGAAAGCGGCAAGAAGCCCGGCGGCAAGCCGCCGAAACCGCCGGTTGCCGGGCCGAAGGCGCAAGACCAGCTCAATCTGACCGATGAGCAATCCCGCATCATGCCGGTGCCCGGCGGTGGTTTTAACCAAGCGTACAACGCCCAGGCTGCGGTCGATACAAGCAGTATGCTGGTCGTCTCACTGACCGTCACGCAAGCCTGCAATGACAAGGAACAGGTAGTGCCGATGCTTGCGCAACTGGCCGCGCTGCCTGCCTCGCTGGGTCAGCCGAAGGAACTCCTGGCGGACACGGGTTTCTACAGCGCCAAGAACGTCGAGGCCTGTGAGGGCGTGCAGCATTGACCCGTTCATTGCGGTGAAGCGGGACGAGCATCATCCGGCGCCGCAGGAACGCTTTTACCGAACCGGCCGCCTTGCCCGCTGATGCGACGCCCGCCCAGACCATGGCGCACAAGCTGAAAACAAAAGCTGGCCGAGCCCTCTATGCCTTGCGCAAACAAACCGTCGAACCCGTGTTCGGCATCATCAAGTCCGTGCTCGGATTCCGTCAGTTCTCCTGCGCGGCCTGAAGAAAGTCTCGGTAGAATGGACGCTGGTTTGCCTCGCGTGGAACTTGAAACGCATGGCCGTATTGCGTCCGCAGTAGCAAAAACACGGGGAAATCGTGCGTCTTCAGGCAAAAATCAGCAAACTCCTGCCTTGCAGCCTCAATTTCTTTGACCTGGTCGCCCGAGTTCGACAGTTACTGACGCAAGTGTCTGAATTTATTAGAGGCTGTTTTAAAAAATGCCACTACAGCAAGGTGAGTTGCTCCGGTAATTGTGGTTTTGTGAGGCTCAAAGCGGCCAAGATGTTGGCCTGCTCGGTGCTGGTGGTCGATAGCCCGGCGTTAGGCTGCGTCCCGTTCAGGGTAATGCGGTGATGCTGGATGCGACGTAGTTGGGCCAGTGCTTTTTCTGGCGAGGTCTTTGCGTCGGCGGCGCGCAGGCGCTGGCGCATGACCCGGTACAGAATGAGCGCGATGAAGCAGATTGAGGCATGCGCTTTGATTCGGTTGGGCAACCGATGATAGACGGGGCCGATCTCGATCTCTGACTTCAGGACGCGGAATCCACGCTCGATATCGGCAAGCGATTTGTAACGACGGACCAGATCGATCGGGCTCAGATCCTGGGTGTTGGTGATCAGCATCAGTTTGCCGTCCATCAGTTGGGCCTGCTGCAAGGCCTGATCGTCAATGCGGTAAGTGAATTGCTCGCTCTTTAAATCAACCTGGATGATCCGCGTCAAATGTGCCTCGCAGACAGCGCGGTAGAACTTGGCGCGTACGCCGCCATCTGACAGCTTGCGGCCGCGATAGCGCTTGCCGGTGTCCTGTTCATCCAGCTTGCCGACCCATTGCGTGGCTTGTTGTTCGAGCGTGGCAATCGTTTCAGCGCGTGCCGCCGTTTGAGCGGCGGCGGTATTGGGGTTGTGAGCGACGATCAGTCGCAAGTCATTCCACAGGGTTTCGCCCTGCGTTTCGTCCTTGGCTTGGGCAAAGAGCGCGGCATGCAGCGGTGCCACCGCGTCGGCTACCTCACTGTAGCGGCGCCCCGGCACCGCCAGGATGAATTCGAGTGGCGTTCCGCACGGCAGCGTGATGGCCTGTAGCTCACTCAGATTGTCCTGCGATAACAAGCCTCGATCGGCGACCACGATCATGCGCTTGACCGCGAAGCGGCTCACCAGCTTCTCGATCGTCGGCTTGAGCGTCGTGACTTCCGCGGTATTGCCGTCAAACACCTCGTGATACAGCGGTAGCCCGTCCGCCGTTTGCACGACACCGAGCATGAATTGCCGTGCAATCAGGCCTTCCTTGCTCATGCCGAACTTGCGGATATCCTGCGCTTGTTCCGACAGCCCTGCCGCACGGATCGTCGTCATGTCATAGAACACCACCGACATATCCTGATCCACCAACGGTCGTAACAGTCCGGCCACGGTCTGTTCGACGGCCTCATGCTGATCAAGCAGCGCATCCATGGCGCGCAGCAGTTGGTGATGGCTAACGGCCTTCAATGCCAAGCCGGGCAGTGTCACCGTTTCCAGCCAGCGCAGCACGCCCAGTTTGGATTCAGGATCACACAAGCGGTTGAACACCATGATGCGCAGCAACGCCTCGACATCAATCTCGTGGCGAGTACGACGAAAGACGCGCTGTAGCTGATCGAAGCCCAGTTCGTGCCACAGTTCCGTCAGCGCCCAGACGTCACCGAACGCACGAGCGGATTCAAAGACGATAGCCGGTGGTGCATTGACGGTGACCGGTTTGCCGGTGGCCCGGGCCAGGCCAGCGATCACTTGATCGAGCTGGCCGTCCAGCTGATCAAGCCGGCCCAGCGTAGCGACGGTGCGCTGCTTGGGTTTGCCGTGCTCATCACGGTAGGCCTCGACGAGTTGCAGGTAACGGCGTGAGCCGGACGAAGTGACTTTGACAAACATGCCGTTACTATACAACTCAAAAAAGTGACGTCAAATATTGCTTTTATTCATCTCTAAAATCACAAACGTGCCATTACAAAAACTTCTCAAAATTCGGCTTGAAACCCGCTTAAACGTTGAGGGCATGGGGTGAAAAATGGCTGTTTTTAGACGCAAACTGTCGAACCCGGGTGGTCGGCTCAAGTCCGACAGGCTGCTAGAGATCGTTCACCAGGTCTGCAGAGAGCAATATGAGCGAGGTAGCCCAGATTTCTCCTATGGAACTATTGGAAAACTGTCTGGCGAAATAGGCGGACCGCAAGCACAGCCAATAAGAAATAAGACAGGAGAGGTCTACAGGAGACTTATCGACATCTGGGCGCGGCATGCGCAAGGGGGCACGAAAAAATCTGTCTTGTCTCACCCACCAACGTTGATGGACGAGCTTCTCATGACGATTACAGACGGGGCTACTAGAATTCTAGTGGCATCAATTATCAGAGAAAGAAAGAAGCTGCTCTACGAGAATCAGAACCTAAAAAAACTGGTGCGAGACAACTTCATTTTAGACATCTCTGACAAAAGCCAGTGCTCAGGAGAGGAGGAAATTATTGGCAATCAGCTCCATCTCCTTCCAGTAGAGTTGGATGCCCTGAATCATGCTATCTCGCCTAATTTGTTGGACAAAATGGGGTGGGCGATGGATGAGCGAACAGGGGCAGTCTTAAATGGTCCTCTTCCCGTTTTCAAGGCGGGCTTTGGGACCAGGGTGATTGCACTTAAATGTCATTTGTTCGCGCTTGAAGCAATTTCGGCACAATTTGATATGCCATTGAAGTTCACTCACCCAAGAAAATCGTTCCTGATCAGTCACTTATGCATCCATCTTGTAAACCACTTCAGAACGTTCCTCTCGTCTTTTGGACGACGAGAATGGAAGCGAGTGCGCCGATGCCGTTGATGCGCTATCTGGACGAAATTGCCGACCCGAGACGGACGGGCTATGCGCATCGGCATGATCTCCAGGAGATGCTGGTGATCGCCATCTGCGCCACGCTCTCGGACGTCGACACGTTTGAAGATGTGGCCTTCTGGGCGACGCAGAAAGAGGCCTGGCTGAAGCGCTTCCTGACGTTGGCGAATGGCATTCCTTCGCATGACACCTTCAATCGGGTGTTTCGTATCCTGAACCCCAAGACTTTCGAAGATGCCTTTCGGCGTTGGGTATCCGGCCTCGTCACTGCGGTAGGTGGCACCCTGGCGGTGGATGGCAAGACCGTGCGAGGCTCGGGCGATGGTAAGGCGCGACCGATTCACCTGGTCAGCGCCTTTGCCACCGACCTAGGCATCGTTCTGGGTCAAGAGAAGGTGGCTCGGAAGAGTAACGAAATCACGGCGATCCCCGAATTGTTGAACGCCCTGTTGATCAAGGGCTACCTGGTAACCATTGATGCGATGGGTTGCCAGACAGAGATCGCCGAAACGATTGTCGCAAAAGAGGCGGATTACCTGCTGGCGGTCAAAGGCAACCAGCCGACGTTGCTGACCACGCTCCAGGATCGGTTTGCGCTGGATCAGCGCGATGCCCTGCGTGATGCCCTGCGTGATGCCGATCATTGCTTCGAACAGCTCGAGAAATCCCATGGCCGCCTGGTCGTCCAGCGTGCTTGGGTGGCCGCCAATACGGGCGAAGTGGATACGGTGCGCTGGCCCAACTGCAAGATGCTGGCAACGGTCGAATCCTTGCGCGTTGTCGGTGGCAAATCTTCGGATTTGGAGCGTCGTTACTACATCTCTTCCCGTCTGATGACGGCGGAAGCGTTTGCTAAAGCCGTTCGCAGTCACTGGGGAATCGAAAATCGCTTGCACTGGATGCTCGACGTAAACTTCGGCGAAGACGCCGCCACAGTGCGCAAAGACTTTGCGGCTGACAATCTCTCCCGCCTGAAAAAGATCGTCCTCAACGTCTTGCGATTGGAAACCGCAACGACTGCCCTCGGCAAGCTCAGCCTCGCCAAAAAGCGAAAGCTCGCAGCGTGGGACGATACATTCAGAATGGCAATCTTGGGTATCAAACCTGTTCATGACAATTAAGTGCAATTACCCTGGCTTTGGGACTGCTATCAAGAAGGTGCTAAACAATTATCATGACTGAAAATTGATAATCAGCCTGCTTGCCACGCAGTTCCTCTTCTCTTGTCGACAGCGCTAGCCGTTGGGAAGCAGTTCGAGATGGCTGGTGCCGATCGGGCAAACGGAGATGCCCTATTTCGCTCCTGGTATCTGGCACAAGCGAAAGAAAAGCTCAGGCCTCGTATTGCTGGCTTCGCCACCGAGATGGGCGTGAGCTATTCACGCATCTGGATCCGTGATCTCAAGTATCGGTGGGGCTCCTGCACGCCTGGCGGTACATTGTCCTTCAACTGGCGGATTATCCAGGCCCCGATGATTGTCGTCGACTACCTGATCGTGCATGAACTCGCCCACATCTTGGAAACGAACCACTCGCCAGAATTCTGGAACATAGTGGCGGTTCACGTGCCGAGTTGGACGAAAGCGCGAAGCTGGCTGAAGCAGCATGGCGGACGGTTGGAATGGTGAGATTCGCGAGCACAACTTCATAGTCGAGCATCATGGTCTGATCACGATCTTATGATTTCGGCGAGCCTACCGGCGGGGTTCCTTGTCAATTAGACTACTGCGATGATCTCCACTCCCGTCTGGTTTTTACTGGTCGGCGGCCTGCTATTGTTCATGGCCCTGACTACCTCCCGTTTGAAGTCGCTGCCGATAACCTCGGCCATCATCTATCTCGCAGTTGGCCTTATCGTCGGGCCGACCGTGCTCAACGTGTTCCACTTCAATCCGCTCAAGCAGTCGGCCCTGCTGGAGGTGCTGACTGAGGTGGCGGTGCTGATCTCGCTGTTCGCGGCCGGGGTCAAGATGCCGGCGCCGATCAAGCTACGGCGCTGGCGCACGCCGGTACTGCTGGCCACTGTGTCGATGGCCGCCACCGTGGCGATGGTCGCGGCCTTCGCCTACTACCTGCTCGGCATGCCGCTCGGCGCCTGCATCATTCTCGGCGCAATCCTCGCACCGACTGATCCGGTACTGGCAACCGACGTGCAGATCCGCCATCCCGGCGACCAGGACCAGCTGCGTTTCACGCTGACCTGCGAAGCCGGCATGAATGACGGCAGTGCCTTCCCATTCGTGATGCTCGGCATGGGCTTGCTCGGTCTGCACGAAGTCGGCGAAACCGGCCTGCGTTGGCTGCTAGTTGACGTGCTGTGGGCGACTCTGGCCCGGCATTGCCGTCGGCGTTGTCGGCGGCTACCTGCTGGCCCGACTAGCCTGGAATATCCGTGGCCCGCAGCAGGACCGCGAATTGCTCGACGATTTCCTCGGGCTCGGGCTGATCGGCGCCGTTTATGGCATCAGCGTGCTGATTGGCGCTTGGGGTTTTCTGGCGGTGTTCTTCGCCGCCGTCGCACTGCACCAGACCGAGCTGAAACTGGCCGGCCGCACTGAGACCTCGCCAGAGTTACCGCCAGCCCTGGTCTCCAGTCATGAGCGGGGCGACCATGCAGGAACGCCAGCGCTGATCAGCGAAGGTTCGCTGGTCTTCAAGGAGCACCTGGAGCGCCTGTCAGAAGTGGTGCTGATCCTACTTGTCGGCGGCATGCTGTTCGTCGACTCGTGGAGCTGGCCGGCGGTCGGTTGCGCCCTGTTCATCTTCGTCATTGCCCGGCCGCTTAGCGTGCTCCTGGGCATGGTCGGTAGCGGCGCCTCTTGGCGTATGCGCGGCTTGACTGGCTGGTTCGGCGTGCGCGGCATCGGTTCGCTGTATTACCTGATGTACGTGATCCAGCACGACTTGCCGCAGGATCTGGCACTGCAACTGATCCAGGTAACGCTGGTGGTGATTACGCTGTCGGTACTGATGCATGGCGCCAGCGTCAAGCCGCTGATGAAACTATTCTGGCGACGCCGAGACCCGAGATGAACAACGGATCCGACAAGGAGCTCCTGGGTTATCGGAGGTCCAACGGTCACAAGGAAAGTTTGTCATTGTCTATCGACACGGCCTGGGCCGGGAGTACGCTATCAGGCTCGCGCTCAAAAGCAGACATTGCCAGATCCGTGGTTTAGATGGGTTTGCTGGCCGCCACAGTGTCCAGTGACGTACGCCTTCTAGGGAAATTGCGCGCAGTTGCCAGCGACCTTCGCGGGCTGCGACATTCAATTCGTTCAGTGCTTCGCCAGCTTCTGCGAGTTCAGTGTCGATCATGCCCCAGTTGCGTAGGTTGTCGGTCCTGCAAAATTCATCTGAGCGCTCCGTGCAAGCGGAAATTCGGAGTGAGCGAGTTCGATCGGGCATGGTCGCTGCTGAGGAGCGCAATCAACAGCAGTAAAACCGGGCGCAAAAAGTGGCCTTTAGGCCCAGACGGAACATAGCCCGCAGCAACCAGCGCAGGTTGTAGCCGGTAGCACACAGCACGGCATGCAGGGCATCCCCTGTTGTCCTTGGAGCCAGCAGCGATCCATCCGGTTATCCGACTTGAGGTGGCCAATCGCTGGTTCTACCGCCTGTCGTCGCTTGAGCCAGCGGCGCTGTTGCTTGGTCAGCGACTTGTACTTGCCGCGATGAATGATCTCCACCTGGGGATTGTCACGATCGACGCCACGAAAGCCCAGATCAACCACCACTTCTTTCGGTGACCGGCCCACATCTTCGAGCAGGATGTTCGTCTGTTCGAGTTGTGCTGAGAGAATGTGACCATCATAGGGGTTGCCGGGAAAGGTTCGCGCCCCGACCATCAGGCCGCTCTTGTGGGTTACGACGATGCTGGCCTTGACACCGAACTCGTAGGGTTTCCGGGCTTTGCCGTCGGGTAAGAACACGCCGTTACCGGCGTGCTCTCCCCCCTCAGAACCGTGCAGGCGAGTTTCCCAGCACACGGCTCAAGCCTTTCAGCAGCCCATCTCTGGACCGGGCAGGTCACAGCGGAGTCAGGGGGCATGGGCGCGTGATTCAAAGTATGAGGACCATGCCGGATCAAATGGATTGGCTCGACTACAGACTTTCGTGTGGCGTTTGATGGGCAATTGAGCCAGCCGGAAGAGGACAGGCCGATAGGCCAACTCAGCTGGCTTTGTTGCACATGCAAAGACCCAATCGCGCATACCGTGGCGCTCAAAGTAGCGCGCCTTGATCCAGCGCATTCCCTTGTTCGGATGACGGCGTCTTGCCCAACGCCATACCTTGACCCATATCAGATGATCGATCCGGGAGAAGATATCCGCCGCCACGACATGTCGATGGTACATGGCCCATCCTCGCAGAATCGGATTGAGTACCATGATCACTTGAGCCTGTGTCGCGGTCCTGTTTGATTTCAGCACATCCGCAACCTTGTTCAATATTGCCTGTTGGCTCTTGCGAGCCGGTTTGATCAGCAGCTTGTTCCCGTACTTGCGCACATTTTGACCAAGGAAATCAAACCCCTTGGAAATGTGTGTGATCAACGTCTTTTCAGGTGCCAGTTGCAGACCCCGAACCGAGAGAAATGCCTCCACGGCCGGTTTTACGTTCTGCTCCAGCAATCGCTGATTCGCTGCCGTCACCACAAAGTCATCCGCGTAACGGATGACGTGCGCTTTCGCGGGCTGTCGTGCATTCTTGGTCGGCCCAAGAGCTTCGCTGACCGCACGTTCCAGTCCGTCCAGTGTCATGTTGGCCAACACTGGAGAAACTATTCCGCCTTGTGGCGTTCCAGCTTCTGTCGGAAACTGAGCCCCTTTGTCGACGAACCCCGCTTTCAACCATTTACGCAGAATGACCTTATCCATCGGGATGTTCGCCAACAACCACTCGTGGCAGATGTTGTCGAAGCATCCACGGATATCACCCTCAAGCACCCACTGAGCCGAGTCACGCTTTGCCAGCGCACAAAAACATTGCTCGATGGCATCGGCCGTTGAACGCTTTGGCCGAAAGCCGTATGAGTTCAGGTCGGCCGTGGTCTCTGCCACAGGAATCAGCGCCATTTGCCATAACGCTTGCATCGCCCTGTCATGCATGGTGGGAATGCCCAGAGGTCGTTCCTTTCCATTGCTTTTCGGATAAACACGCGCCGCAGCGGTAGCGGCCGATAGCCCCGGTGTTTCAATGATTGAATGGCAGTGAATCTGGACATCGGGGTTGCCCAGATTCGTCCGTTCACCCTGCTGTTCGTTTGCCAGCATTCTCCGTCACTCGTTTGACGGCTAGACATTTGCCGCTGTACGAGCGGGTTAGCAGGCGTTGCAGGGATTTCACCTTGTTCCACCGGCCAACCTGTGTTGCCTTGGCAATGCGTCTCTGCAGCCGTGCAACCTCGTCGGTCGCGTGGTTCCAATCAATCCGGTTCCAAGGACTGGGGTCGGCCGGAGGCGCACCAGTGGAAGTCCTTTTGACTTTCGCCAGGCGAACCCACACCGTCATCTGCTTTCCTCCGATGCTCGGTTTCTCAGAGTCTGTTGCCATGAAAGACCTTGCGGAAGTCGGCTCGCTTTCGCGCCGGGCAAGGTTGCCCGTATCTGCTCTATTACCGAACAGCCTTGGCTTTCTCCGCAATCCTTTACCCGCTGTGCCATCAGCTTTCCTTGCGGTTGGCCTGCCGTTGCCGGCGGCACGTCGGGCTTACCGTGTTCCGCATTCATCACAACGCGTGGGGTAGGTTCTGCCTGTACACCGGTGGCCTTCTTGTCCGTGTGCCCCATGGTAAAGGAGGGGGCAGCCGACCACTTACCGTTTTGGTTCAAGCCTGTCAGCATCTTTGGCTTGTCATGCATAACGATGCCTGTAGCAGTTCACTTGCGTTAACCATGCCACTCAGCCTTGCATTCCATCCGCGTTGATGCTCGCAGGTGACGTCGCTTCTTCGCAGAGAGCGCCGTGATCTAAAGATCCAATACGTTGTCCCCGTGGCTTCACACGACGCCGTTGCCAGCGACGCATGCACAGGTAGGCTACGGCCGACGGAACGGCCGGTCTCGTCACCAGCCTTGTGAGTGGGCGAGACAATGATGTAAGCGACTTCACGTCGCACCTTGCCGATGCATTCGACTTCCGGCGCATGCAGGGCATACAGCTTGTTTTTGTCCTTCGGTTGTTGCTTGCGGATGCGTTCGGCCCGTTCGAGCAGCGTGTTCAGAGGAGCGATGGCACTCGGCGATTCACTGATCGGGCTCGTCAGTTTGCGTTTAATTTCGCGCAGCACGATGCCAGGATCGTGCGCTGGCGTTTGACCGTGCGCCGCAGACGCTTGAACTGTTTCGCGTGGGCGTAGCCGCCGGCCTTGCGGCGCAGTTCCTTGCCTTCTTTCACGAAGGTCTGTTTCAAGGCGATGCCGACGCGCTTCGCGGCTTGCACAACCTTGGCCCGGGCGATTTCCAGCAAGCGGCTATCGACCGGATGGGCGATGGCTTTCTCCTGGACGGTGGTGTCAACAATGACCCGTTCGAATTCCGCCGGTCGTATGGCTCTGCTCTGCACGGCCGTGTCGATGGTTGCCTTGAGCAGTTCTTCCACCCCGGCTTCGCCGATGGCCGTGCGAAAGCGGCCAATTTGGGTGCCATCGCAGGGCAGTTGCGGCGTGTAGTAGTCCTGACCACTAAAGTATTGCCAGACCACGTTCTCCGACCAGCGGGCGACCAGTTCCTCGTCGCTCAGGTTGAAGGCGTGCTTGAGATAGAGCAGCGCCGCCATCAGCCGGATCGGCAAACGCGGCCGGCCGGCGGCACTGACACCGGCGCCGGCAATCTCCAACGTCGTCCCGAACAAATCACTGCCTAGCATCACCTTCCCTGCCCGATGCTTGCGGGCAAAGGCCGGCGCCAAAGCGGCTTCGATCTGGCCCCAAGGCAATCGACCTGCGAGCACCACCAAGGGATGTCGGAGATCAATCATTTGATCGAGTCGGGCGCGGAAAAAATCGTCGGTAGCCATCAGAACTTCCCTCAATTTCTCTCAGGTTTCCACAGGCATTATTTTAATTTCTCGGGGATTCCATGGGGAAGATTTCCGGTGCAAACCATCTGTTCATAAGCGTTTCCGGACTTTTGCAGGGCCGACTCAGTACTCCTCCGGCAAAAGCAGCGTGGTGGCAGCGCGATCAGCCTCGGTGATGATCCAGAGTCGATGGGATTCGTCGATCTGATACGACGACAGCAAACGATAGCCAAAGCGCAAGCCCGCTTGGTTTGCTTTCTGGTCTTCTGAATCGAGATTGCCCCAGTCGCCATGCCAGTGACGAAACAGGTAATCAAGTGGGGAATGGTTCAGAGATTTGAGCATTTCCAGTGCGCCCGGCGTGGCAACGACATTGCCCAACGGGAAGAGTGGACGATCAAATCCAGAATCAGACACAGCAGGGTGACGATTGGAACAGGCGGGCATGATGGCCTCCATGGCGAACAGTGGTTGAAAGGCGCAGCACGTCGAATCCCAACGTCCATACCAATGAACGCCTTCAGTTGAAAACTGAGGGCGTGTGAAGGCCAAGGCAGGGAAGCCTATGGCGAACGAATTGGATTTGCTTTGGGGTGTGTTGGCTTGGCGAGATCTACCAAGCTGATTTGCGCGAATCGAGACTACGCGACGACGTGCTACATGATTACTGTATCAAGCATAGAAAATAATGCCAAATGGCTACATAATGACTGCAAACTACTTGTGTGTGACTTGATTGGTTCTGTTTGTTCTGAATTCTACGCGAGCGTGGGGCTGCTGGAAGATGCCAGTAGTTCAGGGTATGGCATACTTACGTCGACAAAACCTTGCGTTGGTTCCCCGTCTGAAGTTGCTTTGCCAGTAACATCGATCTGGGTAGCTAGCTGGGTAGCCAAATATTTATTGAACATCTAAGATCGGCCTTTAATAAGGCTTGCAGACCAATTCAAAGATATTGTTCAAAGACGCTCTAATTCGCAGTCATTGGGGAGAGAAGAGCAAACGATCGCTTGCTCTTCTCTCCATTGTTACGCTGGTGCCGAGTTGCGAATCAGGTGATCGAAAGCGCTCAACGAAGCCTTTGCGCCTTCACCCATGGCGATGATGATCTGCTTGTAGGGCACGGTAGTACAGTCACCGGCAGCAAACACGCCGGGAACCGAGGTTTGACCCTTGGCGTCGACTTCGATTTCACCCCGGTTTGAGAGGTTGACCGTAGCTTTCAGCCAGTCGGTGTTCGGCAACAGGCCGATTTGAACAAAAATCCCGTCCAGATCGATCCGCTTCGTTTCATCGGTGGTGCGGTCCTTGTAGAGCAAACCATTTACCTTGTTGCCGTCACCGGTAACCTCGGTACTCAGTGCTTTGGTGATGACCGTCACGTTGGGCAGGCTGAACAGCTTTTTCTGCAACACCGCATCGGCACGTAACTGGCCGTCGAATTCAAGCAGGGTGACATGGCCGACGATGCCGGCAAGGTCAATCGCCGCTTCGACGCCCGAATTGCCGCCGCCAATGACTGCAACGCGCTTGCCCTTGAACAGCGGACCATCACAGTGCGGGCAATAAGCCACACCCCTGCCACGGTATTCCTGTTCGCCGGGCACGTTCATTTCACGCCAGCGAGCGCCGGTGGAAATAATGACCGACTTGCTCTTCAGCGAAGCCCCGTTTTCGAGCTTGATTTCAATCAACTCGCCTGGAGTCAGTTGGGTCGCGCGCTGCAGATTCATGATGTCGACTTCGTACTCGCGGACGTGTTGTTCCAATGCCATCGCCAGTTTCGGGCCATCTGTTTCTTTTACCGAAATAAAGTTTTCGATCGCCAGCGTATCCAATACCTGCCCGCCAAAGTGCTCTGCCACGACGCCGGTGCGGATACCCTTGCGGGCCGCGTAAATGGCTGCGGATGCGCCAGCCGGGCCACCGCCGATAATCAGTACATCGTAGGGGGCCTTGGCGTTGAGCTTTTCGGCATCGCGCGCCGCCGAGCCGGTGTCCAGTTTGGCAATAATTTCTTCAATGCTCATCCGGCCCTGACCGAATTCCTCGCCATTCAGGAATACCGTCGGCACCGCCATGATCTTGCGGGTGTTGACCTCGCCCTGAAACAGCGCGCCATCAATCATCGTGTGGCTGATGCCTGGATTGATCACCGCCATCAGATTCAAGGCTTGTACAACATCCGGGCAGTTATGGCAGGAAAGCGAGATAAAGGTTTCAAAATGGAAGTTGCCGGAAAGATTCCGAATCTGTTCAATGATCTCGGCGTCCACCTTGGGCGGATGGCCGCCCGTCTGCAGCAGTGCGAGGACTAAAGAGGTAAATTCATGCCCCATCGGGATGCCGGCAAAACTGATCCGGGCCGTTTCTCCGGGCTGGGCGATGGCGAATGACGGGCGCAGCGCGGACTCACCGTTCTCACGCAGGCTGACCTTGTCGGAAAGCTCGGTGATGTCCTTGAGCAGGCCAAGCATTTCCTCGGGTTGGCCGCCATCATTTAGCGACGCAATCAGTTCGATCGGGCGCTGAAGTTTTTCAAGGTAGGCCTTGAGTTGAGTCTTTATGTTCGTATCGAGCATGCTGTTCTCCCTTATGTTTTTAATTCCACTGGAAAGGGCGGCCGAAGCCTCCCTTTGCGCTGGAATCTATGCCGCTCCCGGATTGGGAGCGGATTGACTCTCTGATTTGCTATTTAGATCTTGCCAACCAGATCCAGGGAAGGCGTCAGGGTAGCGTCGCCCGGGGTCCATTTGGCCGGGCAAACTTCGCCGGGGTGGGAGGCGACGTATTGAGCGGCTTGTACCTTGCGCAGCAGTTCCTTGGCATCACGGCCAATGCCCAGGTCGTGAATTTCTGCAACCTTGATCACGCCTTCCGGATTAATGACAAAAGTCCCGCGCAGTGCCAAGCCTTCTTCTTCAATCATCACGTCGAAGTTGCGGGTGATTGCGCCAGTCGGATCGCCGATCATCGGGTAGGTGATTTTCCGGATGGTGTCCGAGGTGTCGTGCCATGCCTTGTGCGTGAAGTGCGTGTCAGTGGACACTGAGTAGCACTCGACACCCAGTTTCTGGAATTCTGGATAAACGTCAGCCAGATCACCGAGTTCAGTCGGGCAGACAAACGTGAAGTCGGCGGGGTAAAAGAAGACGATTGACCACTTGCCTTTCAGGTCGGTATCGGAAACTGGAATGAACTTGCCATTTAGAAAAGCGGTGGCTTTAAACGGTTTGATTTGGCTGTTGATGATCGACATGGTGATTTCTCCTGGTGGTTAAAAAGTGACAACGAACGAATGTTAGTGGTGAGGTGATAATTTGGCAAATTGATCAAGTTAATTGTATCGATAGCTCATGAATATATTAGCTCGCAATTAAATAGAGTTCACTATTCATTGTTGTAACTAGCTAAAAAGTATTATTTATACAATTCATTAGAACTACTACCAATCTGCAAGCGTCAAGTAGTTGACGCAAATCAAGTGCAGCCATTTGATGATCAGGAAGACTGCGAAGCTTGCTACTGCTCAATGCAGATGCTCTTTGGGAGTCTAGGTCGGATGAATATTTCCAGTGCCATTTTGTACATTGCGCCAGCGCGGCTCGAAGAGGCTTGTGCTGCGTTGCTCCAAATGCCGGGTGTGGAGATTCATGCTCAGACCCCGGAAGGAAAGGTTGTCGTCACGTTAGAGGACGACGATACAAATTTGGCTGCGGACAGTTACGTGGCTTTGCATGGTATTCCCGGTGTTGCATCGGTAGCCATGGTTTATCAATACAGCGGCAACGAATCAGACAACGAGGAGGTAGAGGCGTGAAACTCAATCGACGGGAATTCATCAAAGCCAATGCAGCAGCGGCGGCGATGTCGGCAGCAGGGTTGCAAGGTGCGACGGCAGTTGCCGCTCCGGGCAAAGACGAAATTCGCTGGGACAAGGCTCCATGCCGTTTCTGCGGTACCGGCTGTAGTGTTTTGGTCGGAACACAGGACGGACAGGTTGTAGCAACCCAGGGCGACCCTGATGCGCCGGTCAATCGTGGCCTGAACTGCATCAAGGGCTACTTCCTCTCCAAGATCATGTATGGCAGTGACCGTCTCAAGACGCCGATGTTGCGGATGACCGACGGCAAGTACGACAAAAATGGCGAATTCGCACCGATTTCCTGGAAACAGGCTTTCGATATCATGGAAGAGAAAGCCAAGGCTACGCTCAAGGCAAAGGGGCCGGATGCCTTGGCCATGTTCGGTTCCGGCCAATGGACAGTTTGGGAAGGCTATGCTGCTGCCAAGCTGATGAAGGCTGGTTTCCGCACCAACAATCTTGATCCCAACGCACGCCACTGTATGGCTTCGGCGGTTGCAGGTTTCATGCGTACCTTCGGCATCGACGAGCCGATGGGCTGCTATGACGATATCGAGCATGCCGACGCCTTTGTGCTTTGGGGCTCCAACATGGCCGAAATGCACCCGATTCTCTGGACGCGCATTACCGACCGCAAGCTCTCCAGCAAGAACGTCAAAGTTGCGGTGTTGTCGACTTTCGAGCATCGCTCCTACGAGCTGGCCGATATTCCGATGATCTTTACGCCGCAGACGGACTTGGCGATCCTGAATTACATCGCCAACTACATCATCCAGAACGGCAAGGTAAATCAGGCATTCATCGACAAAAATATCAATTTCAAGAAGAGCGCGACTGACATCGGCTACGGCCTGCGTCCAACGCATGCCCTTGAAAAGGATGCAACCAGTAACGGTTATCCCGGTGCTGACGGGAAGCCAAAGGGTGATACCGGCAAGTCCGAGGCAATCACCTTCGACGAATACAAGAAATTTGTTGCCGAATATACCGTTGAGAAAGTTTCAAAGCTTTCCGGTGTTTCGGAGAAGGATCTCAAGTCGCTGGCTGAGTTGTATGCAGACCCCAAGATCAAGGTTACCTCCTTCTGGACCATGGGTTTCAATCAGCATACCCGCGGTACCTGGGCCAACAACCTTGTCTATAACATCCACTTGCTGACTGGCAAGATTTCCGAGCCAGGCAACAGTCCGTTCTCTCTGACGGGGCAGCCTTCCGCTTGCGGTACGGCTCGCGAAGTCGGTACTTTCTCGCATCGTCTGCCGGCCGATATGGTTGTGACCAATCCAGAGCATCGCAAGCATGCCGAACACCTTTGGGGTTTGCCGGATGGCACTATTCCCGCCAAGGTCGGCTACCACGCGGTCGCAATGGCGCGTGCGCTGAAGGACGGCAAGGTCAATTTCTATTGGCAGCAGTGCAATAACAATATGCAGGCTGGCCCGAATATCAACGAAGAGCTTTACCCAGGCTGGCGTAAACCTGAAAACTTTATCGTTGTTTCCGATCCGTATCCAACCGTTTCTGCGATGGCCGCAGACTTGATTCTGCCGACTTCAATGTGGGTTGAGAAGGAAGGTGCCTACGGTAATGCCGAGCGCCGTACCCAGTTCTGGCGGCAGCAGGTCAAGGGGCCGGGCGAGTCGCGTTCTGACCTGTGGCAGCTTATTGAATTCTCCAAGCGCTTCAAGATGGAAGAGGTCTGGCCGGCTGATCTTCTTGCCAAGGCACCGAGCTTCAAGGGCAAGACCATGTATGACGTGCTCTACATTTTCGCGCTGCCTTACCAGCCTGCTGCCGAGGTTCCGGATAAAGAGTTTGATCTCTGGATGTCCACCGGTCGGGTGCTCGAACACTGGCACACGGGGACAATGACGCGTCGGGTGCCTGAGCTTTATAAGGCATTTCCGGATGCTGTTGTATTCATGCACCCGGACGATGCCAAAGCTCGTAGGCTACAGCGCGGTATGGAGGTCAAAGTGGCTTCCCGTCGTGGTGAAATTACGCTTCGTATCGAAACGCGCGGCCGTAACAAGCCGCCGCGCGGCTTGGTCTTTATTCCTTTCTTTGATGCAGGGCGTCTGGTCAATAAGTTGACTTTGGATGCGACTTGCCCGATTTCAAAGGAAACTGACTACAAGAAGTGCGCTGTCAAGGTAACCAGGGCCTGATACGGTCAACGCTAGAAATGAATAAAAACGGCCGTGGGCATTGCCCCGGTCGTCCATAGGAGGAAAGAAACATGCGATTTATCCCTGCCCTTGCTCTGGCGGCTACAGTGCTCCTTTCTGGAGTAAGCAGCGTCGGTGCGCAGGAAAAACTGGTCAACGAAATCGGCAATGTGACTATCGAGGGAAATTCAAAGGTCGATATGTTCCGGCCTGAAAAGGATCAGCAAACAATTACCCGTAACTTCCAAAAGCAACCGCCGCTGATTCCGCATAGCGTCAAGGGTTACGTCATTACTCAGAACTTCAATAAGTGTATGGACTGTCACTCCAAGGAGCGGGCCGAAGAAACCGGCGCAACCAAGGTCGCCAAGTCGCACTATCTGGATCGGGAAGACAAGAAACAGACCAATATTTCACCCCGTCGTTATTTCTGCCAGCAGTGTCACGTGCCGCAATTCGACGCAAAACCACTTGTCGAAAACACGTACAAACCGGCGGCTAAAAAAGGAGCTGAATAATGAGCCTGAACAAATACATACCGAGTTGGGTAAAACGTATCGGCGTGGTGACGGTGTTGCTACTGTTTGTGGCTGGTATTGTTTTTTGGGGTGGCTTTAACTGGGCGCTTGAAGCAACCAATAAAGAGTCTTTCTGTATTTCTTGTCATGAAATGCAGGAAAATGTTTTTAAGGAATATCAGAACACGATCCACTACACCAACCGTACCGGTGTAAGAGCGACCTGTCCGGATTGCCATGTGCCTAAAGAGTGGGGGCCGAAGATGATTCGCAAGGTTCAGGCATCCAACGAGGTTTTGCATAAGCTTTTGGGTACGATTGATACGCCTGAGAAGTTCAATGCCAAGCGGGCTCAGTTGGCACAGAACGAGTGGCGGCGAATGAAGGCCAATGACTCGCGGGAGTGCCGCAACTGTCATAACTACGACTACATGGATTATACGGAGCAGGGCAATCGTGCTGCACGTATGCATCCGGTAGCGTTTGATGAAGGCAAGACCTGTATTGATTGTCATAAGGGTATTGCACACACCTTGCCGCAAATCGATCAGCACATTGGCAAGCGGAATGAAGGTGCTGCTGAGATTTCCCACGGCGAAAAGCCAAAGGAAGAAAGCAAGTAAATATCTTTCCTTTTTAGTAGTGCCCAACCCCGGTCATGCACCGGGGTTGTCTTTTGCGGATCGTGTTTGCACTCAAATTGTTTAAATCGTAAATTTTCATAGTATCCTTGCCAAATAAGGGTTTTCGTGCCAACACTTATTTATCAAGGTGTGCTACTTTAAGAATGCTGCCGTTTCAACGGCCAGTTTTCTTACACATAATCAAGTAACAGGAGGCACTTAGATGAATAAATCCGAGCTGGTCGAAGTTGCTGCAAAAGAAGCTGGTGTTACCAAGGCTGCTGCTGACAAGGTGTTGTCTGCCATTGTCGGTGCAGTGGTCCAGACCGTTGCCAAGGGAGAGTCGGTTACTCTCGTTGGATTTGGTACTTTCAAGTCGGCACAGCGCGCTGCGCGTACCGGCAAAAATCCAAAGACTGGTGCTACGCTGAAGATTCCCGCCACCACGGTTCCAAAATTTACTGCTGGTACAGCCTTTAAGGCTGCCGTTGCACCCAAGAAGTCCCCTGCCAAAAAGAAGTAATCTGGCATTACTCAATGCGGGGCTCGCTTTGCCGGGCTCCGTTTTTTAATTTGCGATGACTAATTCCAATCCTGATACCCCGCCCGAAGTCCTGCCCGCTGTAGCAGTGGCCCCTCCACCCAACGATAATCGTCGCCGTTTGCGTGACCTGCTTTCTATTCCAGAGCGAGACCGAACGGACGAGCAGTGGGATGAAATTATCGAGCTGGAAATTCAGCTTGCACCTGGTAACCGAATCTCTGGCAATGAGCAGGGTGGTCAAGATCGTCCGCCAATGTTTCAAAACAAGCCAGCGGGTACGGGGCAGGCGAAAAAACACCGCCCTCGTAGTAACAATCCAGGCAGCAACAATAATAGTAATAATAATCGTCGACCGCGCCAGAACAAGCCGCCGTCTGGCGGGAATCCCGCCTGAGCGCCTTGTTTGATTTTATCGAAGCAAAATAATTGCTGTTATGCAGCAATTTGACCTCATCATCGTCGGCGGCGGTTTGGCTGGCGCGAGCTTGGCGCTTGCGTTACGCGACAGTCGGCTGCGTATAGCGCTTGTTGAGAGCCAGCAGCCCCGTCCGGCGCTAGGTTGGGATGCGCGTGTTTATGCGGTCAGTCCGGTCAATGCTGCTTTTTTGGAGTCGATTGGTGCATGGCGTCATTTCGACGCTTCGCGTCTTACCCCAATTCGCGCCATGCGTATTTTTGGCGATGCGGGAGGCGAGCTTGAGTTTTCGACATTTGAAGCAGGTGTATCCGAGCTAGGCTGGATTCTCGAATCATCGTTGATGGCTTGCGAGTTTTGGGAAAGTGCCAAGCGACAAAGCAACCTCACTTTGTTTTGCCCTGCAAAGCCAGCTCAGCTTGAGTTTCGTCAAGAGGCCGCGCTTCTTACCTTGAGCGATGGCTCGACGATCTCTGCGAAACTGCTCGTGGGGGCTGATGGCCGTGATTCCTGGGTTCGCCAGGCTGCTGGTCTGGCTGCGGTCAACACGCCCTATGGTGAAAAAGGGCTGGTGGCTAATTTCACAACTGAAAAGCCACACCATAATATTGCCTATCAATGGTTTCGAGATGATGGCGTACTGGCTTATCTGCCGCTACCCGGGAACCGCATTTCGGTGGTGTGGTCCACTGATGATGAACATGCCGACGAGCTTTGCGCTTTGCCCCCGGAGCAGTTGTGTGACCGAGTTTCCGAGGCTGGACGTCTCGCCCTGGGGCAACTCCAGCCCCTCACTGCACCTGCTGCATTCCCCTTGCGTTTGATGCGAGTGCCTCAGACGGTTGCGCCTCGTCTCGCGCTCATTGGCGATGCGGCTCACGGTATTCACCCGCTATCGGGGCACGGTATCAACCTGGGTTTTCAGGATGCCAAAGAGTTGGCTGCTCTATTGTCCGTTGCGCAACCTTGGCGCGATATCGGCGAAGAGCGTTTTCTGCGACGCTACCAAAGGGCGCGTCGTGAAGAGACGGTATTGATGCAGACGGCAACAGATGGTTTGCGCCGACTGTTTCGCGAGGCGCCGCCGGGTTTGCGGTCGATACGCAATCTTGGGTTGAATCTGACTAATGGCTTACCCTTGGTAAAAAATACCCTTGTGCGCTACGCACTTGGAACCCTCTAGGAGAATTTGATGTTGAAAAAATTTTTACCGCTTGCTCTGCTGCTGGCTTTCGGATCCGCTGTCGTGGCCGATGAGGCGGATATCAGAAAAGGTATGGAGGCCAAGCTGGGTGCAAAGGTGGAAAGTGTCAGCAAGTCGGGATACCTTGGCCTTTACGAGGTTTATGCAGAGGGTAGTATTTTTTACACCGACGAAAAAATGACGGCGATTGTGGTTGGTGGGCAGCTGATCGACGGCAAGAGCATGAAAAATGTCACGGACGATCGGATGAAGAAACTGACTGCGATCAAGTTCAACGAATTGCCTTTGGAGCGTGCGATCAAGCATGTTCGCGGAGATGGCAAGCGCCTGCTGGCAACTTTTGAGGATCCCAACTGTGGCTATTGCAAACGCCTCGCAAAGGATTTGCTCAAGTTGGATAACGTGACAATTTACACCTTCCTGTATCCGATTTTGTCTGAAGACTCTGTCCGCAAATCAAAGCAGATATGGTGTTCGGCTGACCGTGCCAAGTCGTGGAATGACTGGATGGTTGATGGCAAGGCCCCGTCTGGCAGGGATGATTGCGATACGGCGGCGGTTGGCAAGAATCAGGAGTTTGGCCGTAAGTTGAATATCACCGGAACGCCGACGATGTTTTTTGCAGACGGTGAGCGGGTTCCGGGGGCTATGGCGCTGGATCGTATCGAGCAAAAGCTTAATCTCGCAAAATAATCGAAAGTTGGGTTCGTGTTCAAAGGGCAGCCAAGGCTGCCCTTTGTCATTCTGGCGAGGGATGCCTCGAGAGCTTGCGGAGCCTTGCCATTGGTTTGTTCGAGGCTAAATCACGCCCGTTTTTACCCGGTTTTTACCACGTAGGCATTTTTCCTTGAGGCGCTATTTTGATTTGCCTCAACTCCTTATAAGTCACTTTAAGTGTCCTTTTAGGCCTATTGATTTTTAAGGGTTATTTCCTCTAAAAATCACTCGACAAAATTCGCGTAAGTCATTGTTGCATAAGAAAAATATCGCAATTTCACTATTGACTGTGGGGTGATCATGTTCTAAAGTGGGAAAACGTGTTGAAAAGTGGGTAAACGGGGTGGGTCAAGAGATGTTCGAAGGGGCTGCAGCAATCAGTCTGGACGCGAAGGGGCGGCTTGCCATACCGGCAAGGCACCGCGAACCCCTGCTCGCGGCGGCTGAGGGTTCGCTCGTTCTGACGGCGCATCCGCATCGCTGTTTGCTGCTTTACCCGTCGCCGGCCTGGCAGCCGATTCGCGATCAGATTCTCAAAGCCTCCAGCCTCGATCCGCGTTCGGCTTCGATCAAGCGCGTGCTGGTCGGTAATGCGCGTACTGAAGAGCTCGATTCGGCCGGGCGCATTTTGGTGGCGCCGGAGTTGCGCGAGTACGCCAAGCTGGAAAAAACGGTTTATCTGGTCGGCATGGGGTCGCATTTCGAAATCTGGAGTGAGGCTGGCTGGAAGCAACAGAATGATCTGGCTGCGGAGGCGCTGTCCGGCGACCTGCCGCCGGGCTTCGGGGATCTGGTGCTGTGAGCGCGGGTAGCACCCATGTCACGGTGCTGCTCGATGAGGCGGTAGATTCCCTGGCAATCAAAGCCGATGGCATTTATATGGATGCCACTTTTGGCCGCGGCGGACACAGCCGCCGCATTCTCTCCAAGTTGAATGAAAAAGGCCGTCTAGTGGCCGTTGACCGCGACCTTTATGCCATTGCGGCGGGTGCGGAGATCAAGGACTCGCGTTTTCAGTTAGTCCATCGCGCTTTTGGCGAAATCGCCGAAGCCGCGGCGGAGGCTGGCGTGCAGAACGTCGATGGAATTTTGTTTGATGTAGGGGTGTCGTCGCCGCAGATCGACGATGGGGAGCGCGGCTTTAGTTTCCGCCACAACGCGCCGCTCGATATGCGTATGGATACGACGCAGGGCGAGACGGCAGCTGAGTGGCTGGCGCGGGCTGAAATAAAAGAAATTACGGAGGTCATTCGAAATTATGGCGAAGAACGGTTTGCTTTCCAGATTGCAAAGAAGGTTGTGGTTGCTCGGCTCGAACAACCTATTGTCACAACAGGTCAGTTCGCGTCCCTCGTACGCTCGACCGTGCGCACCCGTGAGCCAGGGCAGGACCCGGCGACGCGCAGCTTTCAAGCTTTACGGATTCATATCAATCAAGAACTCCGCCAGCTGGAGGTAGCACTGCCGCAGGCGTTGGAGCTGCTGAAGCCGGGTGGCCGCCTGGTGGTGATTTCCTTCCATTCGCTGGAAGACCGCATCGTCAAAACTTTCATGCGCGACCAATCAACCGCGGATGATTTGCCGAAGGGTTTGCCGCTCCGTGCCGATCAATTGCCCAAGCCCAAGCTGCGCCTGATCGGGAAGATGTTCAAGCCGACTGCTGCAGAAATTGCCGCGAATCCACGTGCCCGCAGTGCCGTGATGCGGGTGGCTGAAAAACTGTAATGGTCCGTTTCAATATGATCCTCCTCCTGATCGTCGTGGTGTGCGCGCTAGGTGTCGTGACCTCGCAGCATCGCGGCCGCAAGCTTTTTCAGGATCTTGAGGGTGAGCAGGAGCGGGCGCGGCAGCTGGATGTCGAATATGGCCAGTTGCAACTCGAAATGTCGACCTGGGCGACACATCCCCGCATCGAGAAAATTGCCCGTGAGCGTCTGCGCATGGTCTCCCCGGACGCGCTGGGTCGGGTTCCACCGCCACCTGCCGCTGCGCCGGTGGTAAAGAAGGCGGTGCGCTGATGGTTGTGCGGCGACGTTCCCAGCGCGGTCATCGTTTTACCGAGAGCCCGGTGTTGCAGTTGGCGCTGCAGGGCTGGCGTTCGCGTTCGGTCGGTCTGTTGCTGATGGGGGCGTTTTTGGCGCTGGTTGGCCGCGGTTTTTATCTGCAGGTCATCAATAATGACTTTCTGCAGGAAAAGGGTGATTCCCGTTATCGGCGCGATATCGAAGTGTCCGCCTCACGCGGCAAGATTACCGATCGCAATGGCGACATGTTGGCGGTGTCGACGCTGATGAAGTCGGTGTGGGCGATTCCGGGGGATGCGCGGGCGATGCCGGTCGAGCAGAAGCGGCAATTGGCAACGCTGCTCGACATGACGCCGAAGGAGCTTGATAACAAGATTGCGTCCGACAAGACCTTTGTTTACGTCAAGCGCCAGGTGCCGCCGGAAACGGCTGATCGGATCGCGGCCTTGAAGCTGCCTGGCGTACATCAGGAAAAGGAGTACCGCCGTTATTACCCGACCGGTGACATGACTGCCCACATCGTGGGCTTTACGGGCGTTGACGACAAGGGGCTGGAGGGCGTCGAGCTGGCTTTTCAGGGCAGCTTGTTGGGTCATACAGGTAGCCGCAGCGTCATCAAGGATCGGCGTGGTCAGATTGTCGAGGATGTTGGCGCGCTGAAGCCGCCGATGGATGGCAAGGACGTCCGCCTGGCGCTGGATTCAAAAATCCAGTATCTGGCGTATAGCCATTTGAAGGCAGCTATTGAGAAAAATAATGCCAAGGCCGGTGGTGCGATTGTGATCGATAGTCGGACGGGCGAAATATTGGCGCTGGCCAACTGGCCGACCTATAACCCGAACAATCGCCAGCACCTATCAGGTGCGCAACTGCGCAACCGAGCAATCACCGATACCTTCGAGCCGGGTTCGGTGATGAAGCCGTTCACTGCCGCGCTGGCATTGGAGCGCGGCAAGGTTCGTTTCGATACGGTGATCAATTGCGCCCCCGGCAGGCTGACGATCGGTTCGGCAACGATTTCGGATGCACATCCGCATGGCGCGTTGACGGTGGCTCAGGTAATCCAGAAGTCCTCCAACGTCGGGACGGTGAAGATGGCGCTTGCTTTCCCGCCGAAGGAGATGTGGGAGATGTTCGACAGCGTTGGATTCGGGCAGGCGCCAAATCTTGGCTTCCCGGGTGAAGTTAATGGCCGTTTACGGCCGTGGAAAAATTGGCGGCCGATTGAGCAGGCGACGATGTCCTACGGTCACGGCATTTCGATCAGCCTGGTCCAGTTGGCCCGGGCTTATACCGTTTTTGCCCGTGACGGCGAATTAGTCCCCTTGTCGCTGGTGCGGCTCGACGAAACGCCGGTACGGGGCATTCGCATTTTTTCGCCGCAGACCACTCGCGAAGTGCGGGCGATGCTTGAAATGGCCGTGCAGCCGGAAGGTACGGCGCCGAAAGCCCGTGTGCCGGGCTATCGCGTCGGCGGCAAGACAGGGACGGCGTACAAGGTTGAAGGCGGCGTTTACGCCAAGAAATATGTGGCTTCGTTTGTTGGCCTGGCACCGATCAGTGAACCACGCCTGGTGGTTGCGGTGATGATTGACGAGCCCACTGGCGGCGCCCACTACGGCGGTGATGTCGCCGGTCCCGCGTTCTCGCAAATCATGGGCGGCGCTTTGCGCACGATGGGGATTGTGCCGGATGCCCCGATTCAGGTTGCCGAGGCTGCGGCAGGAAAGGGGCGCTTGTGATTTCGCCACGCCAAATTCTTGACCAGCTGGCAGCCTTGGGTATCGAGCCGATGGGCGTTACTGACGATAGCCGCCAAGTTAAGGCCGGTGATCTCTTTCTCGCCTATCCCGGTGATCTCGCCGACGGCCGTCGATATATTGCCGATGCGATTGCCCGTGGTGCCGTGGCTGTTCTCTGGCAGCCGGGTAGCGATTTTGTCTGGAATTTGGCGTTGACCGTAGAGAACCTGCCAATTGAGGATCTGCGTCCAATCGCCGGCCCATTGGCCCATGCGGTCTATGGCCATCCGAGTGAAGGGCTGTCGCTGATTGCGATTACCGGCACCAACGGCAAGACGACGATCAGCCAATGCATCGCCCAGAGTTATCCAAAGCCCTGCGCCATTATCGGGACGCTCGGTGCCGGTTTTGCCGATGCCTTGATCGAAACCGGTTTCACCACACCGGAAGCGACGACACTGATGCGCTATCTCGCCGAGTTTCGTCGTGCAGGCGCAGCGGCCTGCGCCCTGGAAGCCAGCTCGATCGGCATTGAAGAAGGCCGGATGAACGGCGTGCGTGTTGACGTCGCCGTCTTCACCAACTTCACCCGCGATCATCTCGACTATCACGGTAGCATGGAAGCGTATGCCGCCGCCAAGGAAAAGCTGTTCTCCTGGCCCCGCTTGCGCACGGCAATCATCAATCTTGACGATGAACTCGGCGCCAAACTGGCCCGCGAGACGACTGCCATGCGCGTTCTCGGTTACGCCATCGGCGAGCCAAAACGTGACTTTCCAGCGCTGGTGCGGGCTGAAAATCTGCTCGACACACCCTTTGGCCAACGTTTTACCTTGGTGCTGCCGAACGGTCGCGCCATCGTCGATACCGGCTTGGTCGGGCGCTACAACGTGGCCAATCTGTTAGCCGTCGCGGCCGTCCTGCACGATGCCGGTCTGCCCGTGGCCGATGTGGCGCGCCGCTTGTCGGCATTGACGCCACCACCGGGCCGGATGGAGCGGGTTGGCGGCAATGGTGAGCCTTTGGTGGTCGTTGATTACGCTCACACCCCTGATGCCCTGGCGAATGCGTTGCTGGCCTTGCGCGATGTGGCAACGCAACGCGGTGGCCGCCTGTGCGCAGTGTTCGGTTGCGGTGGTGATCGCGATAAAGGGAAGCGTCCACAGATGGGCGAAGTGGCTGAAAAGATGGCTGACCGGATTGTGGTGACCAGCGACAACCCGCGCAGCGAAGCGCCACAAAGCATCATCGACGAGATTCTGGCCGGCACAACGCGGGCCGAAGTCGAGATTGACCGCGCCGAAGCGATTCGCCGTGCTGTCCTTGAAGCCGATGTCAGCGATGTGATTTTGCTCGCCGGCAAGGGGCACGAGACTTATCAGGAGATTGCCGGTATTCGAACCCCCTTTTCCGACCTTGAGCAGGCGCAAGCAGCACTTGCCTTGCGTCATCCCAATTTCAAGGAGGTGGCAGCTTGAACTGGCTACTCTCGCAAGTCGCGCAAACCCTGGGTGCTCGTATGATTGGTGCCGATGTGGCGTTGACCGCGGTTTCCACCGATACGCGCGGCGTGGCTGCCGGGCAGTTGTTCATAGCGCTACGCGGGGCGCGTTTCGACGCCCATGATTTTCTTGATCAGGCGGTTGCCAGTGGTGCTGCCGCCTTGTTGGTGGCCGATGAAAGCAAACTGCCGGCCGGTGTTTCCGCGCTGGTGGTCGACGACACGCTGCTGGCGCTGGGGCGTCTGGCCGCTGCATGGCGCGCCCAGTTCAGCTTGCCGCTGATCGCCGTCACGGGGTCCAACGGAAAAACCACCACCAAGGAAATGATTGCCGCCATCCTCAAGGCCCAGTTCGGTGATGCGGTGTTGGCGACGCGCGGCAACTTCAACAACGATATTGGTTTGCCCATCACCCTGCTGGGCTTGAATGCCACGCATCGCGCCGCGGTGATCGAGATGGGGATGAATCATCCCGGTGAAATTGCTTATCTGGCGCCGATTGGCGCGCCGACCGTGGCGCTGGTGACTAACGCGCAGCGGGCCCACCTTGAAGGGATGGGCGATCTCGATGAAGTGGCGCGGGAGAAGGGTAGTGTCTTCGTTGGCATGCCGGCAAATGGCGTTGCGGTGATCAATGCGGATGACCGTTATGCCCCAACCTGGCGTGAGATGGCGGGCGCCCACGCGGTGTGCACTTTTGGCATCGATCATGTGGCCGATGTCTCGGGCAAGGTTCGTCAACATGGATTGGAAACGGCGCTTCAGTTGAGCGCGCCGGAAGGTGAGGCGGAAATTCGCTTGTCCATTCCCGGGCGGCACAATGCCCGCAATGCGGTGGCTGCTGCTGCGGCTTGTCTCGCCGCCGGCTTGCCGTTGGCAGCGGTGGTCGCGGGGCTGGAAAGTTTTGCCGGCGTCAAGGGGCGCTTGCAGCGCCGTGCCGGCATCAAGGGCGCTGAAATTCTTGACGATACCTACAACGCCAATCCGGATTCAGTACGGGCCGGGATCGACGTGCTGGCTGCGACCATCGGCCGCAAGCTGCTGGTACTGGGCGATATGGGCGAAATCGGCGACGCCAGCGGCCAGTATCACGATGAAATCGGTGGTTACGCCAAGAGCCAGGGCATCGACCGCCTGTATGCGCTCGGCGATGCCGCCCAGCAAGCCGTGCGTAACTTCGGCGAAGGCGCCAAGCATTTTTGCAATGTTGAAAAACTGATTGCTGCGGTCGACAAGGAATTAGGGCCGGAAACCACGGTGCTGATCAAGGGCTCGCGCTTTATGAAAATGGAACGGGTCGCTGACGCCCTCGCTGCCGTGGCCACCCCGGGGGAGAAAATCTGATGTTGCTGGCACTCGCCCAATGGCTCGCGCAGGACGTGCGCTTTTTCAACGTCTTCAACTACATCACGCTGCGTACTTTGCTGGCGGCGATGACGGCGCTACTGATCTGCTTTGCTGCCGGTCCGGGCGTTATTCGCTGGTTGGCCGCCAAAAAAATCGGCCAGGCGGTGCGCACCGACGGCCCGCAAACCCACCTTGTGAAGACCGGAACGCCGACCATGGGCGGCGTCATGATTCTGATCGCGATTGGCGTCACGACGCTTTTGTGGGCTGATTTAAGCAACAAATATGTGTGGACCGTACTCATCGTAACGCTCGGCTACGGGATTGTCGGCTGGTACGACGACTGGAAAAAAGTGGTCTACCGCGACCCGAAAGGTCTATCGGCCAAGTGGAAGTATTTCTGGCAGTCGGTGCTGGGTCTCGGCGCCGCGCTTTTTTTGGCTTACTCGGCAACCACTGGGGCGCAAACCGAGCTGATCGTTCCATTCTTCAAGTCGGTGGCTTACCCGTTGGGCATCGTCGGGTTCATTGTCCTGACTTATTTCGTCATTGTCGGCACCAGTAATGCGGTGAACCTGACTGACGGTCTGGATGGTCTGGCCATCATGCCGACCGTGATGATCGCAGCCGCTTTTGTCGTTTTTGCCTACGTCACCGGTCACTCGGTGCTGGCGAAATATCTGCTGATTCCTTATGTGCCGGGTGCAGGCGAGTTGTGCATTCTGCTGGGCGCGATTGCCGGGGCCGGACTGGGTTTCCTGTGGTTTAACGCTTATCCGGCCGAAGTCTTCATGGGCGATGTGGGTGCTCTCTCGCTCGGCGCTGCGCTGGGTACGGTGGCGGTCATCCTTCGCCAGGAAATCGTTCTGCTGATTATGGGCGGGGTGTTTGTCGTCGAAACGCTGTCGGTGATGTTGCAGGTCGGCTATTTCAAATACACCAAAAAACGCTTTGGCGAAGGCCGGCGCATTCTGCGCATGGCGCCGCTGCATCACCATTTTGAGCAAACCGGCTGGAAAGAGACTCAGGTCGTCGTCCGCTTCTGGATCATCACCATCATGCTTGTCCTGGTTGGACTGGCTTCGTTGAAGTTAGGAAACGGCCCCCCCCCCCCCTTTCTCCCCCCCCCCCGGGGGGCCCCCCCCCCCTTGGGACGGCCCGGCAGGAGGCATGATGGAACTCAAGGGCACGCGCGTTCTGGTCGTCGGACTCGGTGAGTCCGGACTGGCGATGGCCAAGTGGCTGCATCGTCAGGGCGCGCATGTCCGGGTTGCCGACTCGCGCGACAACCCGCCGAACCTGGAGGCACTGGCCCTTGTTGCGGCGGATGCCGAAGTGATCGCCGGGCCGTTCGCTGCTGCGACGTTTGCCGGTATCGATTTGGTCGCCCTGTCGCCGGGCGTGCCCAAGGCGACGCCGCAGATTGCTGCGGTGGACGTGCCTGTCGTGTCGGAAATCGAACTGTTTGCCGCCGGTGTGCGTGAGCAGGTGCCGGGCTCGAAAATAATCGCCATTACCGGCAGTAACGGCAAAACAACAACGACGGCCCTGACCGCCCATTTGCTCAACGCGGCCGGCGTTTCCGCCATCGCCTGCGGCAATATTTCGCCATCCGCGCTCGATGCGCTGATGGACGCGCAGGATGCCGGCCAGCTACCACAAGCCTGGGTTGTTGAACTGTCCAGCTTCCAATTGGAAACGACGCATCACCTGAATGCTGCTGCGGCCACTGTCCTGAATGTTTCGGAAGACCATCTGGATCGTTACGAAGGCAGCCTGGCCAACTACGCCACCGCCAAATCGCGCGTCTTTCAGGGCAAGGGCATCATGGTGCTGAATCGTGATGATGACTGGTCAATGGCCAACGGCCGCTGCGGTCGCAAGATGATTACCTTTGGTCTGGATGCTGCCCCGCGCGGGCTGGACTTTGGCCTGCTCGATGGCGCCATTTGCAAAGGTAAAACGCCGATTGTTGCGTTCAACGCCTTAAAACTGGCTGGTTTGCATAATGCCGCCAACGCGATGGCGGCATTGGCTTTGTGTGAAGCGATTGGCGTGGCGCCGGCCTGCTTGATCGAGGCGCTCAAATCTTTCGCCGGCTTGCCGCACCGGGTTGAAACCGTTGCCGAGATTGCCGATGTGATCTACGTCGACGATTCCAAAGGCACCAATGTCGGCGCCACCCTGGCCGCCATCGAAGGCATGGGCCGCAAGGTCGCCATCGTCCTCGGCGGCGATGGCAAGGGCCAGGATTTTTCGCCGCTCAAGGCCGCGCTGGCCAAACATGGCCGAGCGGTGGCGCTGATTGGTCGCGATGCAGTGGCCATCGAAACCGCCATTGCCGGTTGTGCTGTGCCGATGCTGCACGCTGCAGATATGACCGCTGCCGTGCGCTGGCTGGCCGCTCAGGCACAGCCGGGTGATTGCGTCCTGCTCTCCCCGGCCTGCGCCAGTCTCGACATGTACCGCAACTACGCGCACCGCGCTCAGGCTTTCATCGACGCGGTCAAGGAGTTGCAATCATGATGATCGGTGCGCTCGATGCGCCGCGCCGCCAGTTGGCCGAGATCGACTATGCCTTGCTGTGGAGCGTGCTGATGCTGCTTTTCGCCGGCCTGGTCATGGTCTATTCCGCCTCCATCGCGATTGCCGAAGCCGGTCGTTTTACCAACCACCAGCCGGCTTACTATCTCGTCCGTCATGGTGTTTTTCTCTGTATTGGCCTGGTCGCCGCTGGCGTGGCCTTTCAGATACCGCTCTCGCTCTGGCAAAAGTACGCACCTTACCTCTTCATGGCTGGCGTTTTCATGCTGGCGCTGGTGCTCATTCCGGGGGTTGGCAAGGACGTCAACGGCGCTCGCCGCTGGTTGTCGTTTGGTTTCGCCAATCTGCAGCCTTCCGAGCTGATGAAGATGTTTGCCGTGCTTTATGCCGCTGACTACACGGTACGCAAGATCAACGTCATGCACGATCTCAAGCAAGCCTTTGCGCCTTTGTTCGGGGCGATGGTCATTGTTGGCATCCTGCTGCTCAAAGAGCCGGACTTTGGCGCCTTTGTCGTCATTATTTCCATCGCCATGGGCATCCTCTTTCTCGGCGGCTTGAAGGCGCGGCTGTTCGTCATGCTGATTGTCGGTTTGCTCTTCGCCTTCGCCGTGATGATCATCGTCTCGCCCTACCGCCGCGATCGGGTCTTCGGCTTTATGGACCCGTGGGCCGATGCCTACGGCCGCGGCTACCAGTTGTCGCATTCGCTGATTGCTTTCGGGCGGGGTGAGTTATTTGGCGTTGGCCTCGGCGGCAGCGTTGAAAAACTCTTCTATTTGCCTGAAGCGCATACCGATTTTCTGCTCGCCGTGATTGCCGAAGAAATGGGCTTTTTCGGCGTGCTGGCGGTGATTGCCCTGTTCGCCCTGATTGTTCAGCGCGCCTTCGCCATCGGCCGCCAATGCGTCCAGCTCGACCGCCTTTATCCGGCGTTGGTAGCGATGGGCATGGGTATCTGGATTGGTGTTCAGTCCTTTATCAATATGGGTGTCAATATGGGTTTGCTGCCGACCAAGGGCCTGACCCTGCCGCTGATGAGCTTCGGCGGATCGGGCATTCTGGCCAATTGCGTCGCACTGGCGATCCTTCTTCGCGTCGATTGGGAAAATCGACAATTGATGCGCGGCGGCAAAGTATGAGCCGGACTATTCTGATCATGGCTGGCGGTACGGGTGGCCACATTTTCCCCGCCTTGGCGGTCGCTGAAAAAATGCGTGAGCGCGGCTGGCGGGTTGTCTGGCTGGGTAATCCGGATGGGATGGAAGCCCGTCTGGTGCCACAGCATGGTTTTGAAATGGTCTGGCTGAAATTTGCCGCATTGCGCGGCAAGGGTTTGATGCGCAAGCTGCTATTGCCGCTCAATTTGCTCAAAGGTTTTTGGCAGGCGCAAAAGGCGATTCGCCAGCTGCAACCGAATGTGGTGCTCGGCATGGGCGGCTACATCACTTTCCCCGGCGGCATGATGGCGGCGCTACTGGGCAAGCCGCTGGTCGTGCATGAACAAAATTCAGTGGCTGGTCTGGCTAATCGTGTACTGGCCGGTGTCGCCGACCGCATCGCCACCGGTTTTCCGGAAGTCCTGAAAAAAGGCGTCTGGGCGGGCAATCCGGTGCGCCCGGAAATTGCGAAGATTGCCCCGCCGGCCGAGCGTTTTGCCGAACGGACCGGCGCGCTGCGCTTGCTGGTCATCGGCGGCAGTCTCGGCGCCCAGGTGTTGAATGAAATGGTTCCCCAAGGACTGGCCTTGCTGGCCGAAGACGAGCAACCGCAAATCGTCCACCAGGCTGGCGAAAAGCACATTGAGGCCTTGAAAGCCAATTACGCCGCAGTGGGTGTTCAGGCTCATTGCGTCTCCTTTATCGAAGACATGGCCGGCGCTTACGAATGGGCCGACCTGGTTATTTGCCGTTCTGGCGCGTTGACCGTAGCAGAGCTGGCGGCGGCCGGTGTGGCAAGCATTCTGGTGCCTTTTCCGCATGCGGTGGATGACCACCAAACCGGCAATGCCCGCTTCCTGGTCAATGTCGGCGGTGCCTTCCTGCTGCCGCAGCCTGAACTGACGCCGGATGCGATTGCGCTGATCCGCAACTACTCCCGCGGTCAACTGCTGGAAATGGCTGAAAAGGCCCGCAGTCTGGCCAAGCCCGATGCCACCGAAGAAGTGGCGAATATTTGTGCAGAGAGCGCGAAATGAAACATAAAGTCAAACATATCCACTTCGTCGGCGTCGGTGGTTCCGGCATGAGCGGTATCGCCGAAGTGCTGGTGCACCTCGATTACACCGTCACCGGCTCCGATCTGGCCGCCAGCGCGACGACTCGCCGGCTCGAAGGCGAAGGCATCAAGGTGATGCTTGGGCACAACGCGGAAAATATCGCGGGTGCCGATGCGGTGGTGATTTCAACGGCGGTCAAGGGCGACAACCCGGAAGTGATCGCCGCACGTGAACGCCATATTCCGGTGGTTCCGCGCGCCCAGATGCTGGCTGAACTGATGCGCCTGAAACATGGTATCGCCATCGCCGGGACGCATGGCAAGACCACCACCACCAGCCTGGTTGCCAGCATCCTGGCCGAGGGCGGCGTTGATCCGACCTTCGTCATTGGCGGGCGTTTGAATGCGGCTGGCGCCAATGCCCGTTTGGGTAGCGGCGATTTCCTGGTGGCCGAAGCCGACGAATCCGATGCCTCTTTCCTCTTCTTGTCGCCGGTGATTTCGGTCGTGACCAACATCGACGCCGACCACATGGAAACCTACGGCCACGATTTTGAGCGGTTGAAAGGGGCCTTTGTCAATTTCCTCAATCGTCTGCCGTTCTACGGCGTGGCCGTTCTTTGCGGTGATGATCCCAACGTGCGCGCCATCATGCCGCAGGTGCCCAAGCAGATCATCACCTACGGTCTGAACGATAGCTGCAATTTTTACGCCGAAAATATCGTCGCCGCAGATGGTCAGATGCGCTTCGATTGCGTCCGCGTCAATGGCTCGGTGTCGCGCCTGCCGATCACGCTCAACCTGCCGGGGCTGCACAACGTCCTCAATGCGCTGGCGGCCATTGCCGTCGCCACGGAAGTTCAGATTTCCGACGCCGCGATCATCAAGGCGCTGGCCGAATTCAAGGGCGTCGATCGGCGCTTCCAGCGTTACGGCGAAGTGGCCTTGCAAAATAGCGACGGCACTGCGGGCGGTAGCTTCACGCTGGTCGACGACTACGGCCATCACCCGGTCGAAATGGCGGCAACGCTGGCCGCTGCCCGCGGCGCCTTCCCCGGCCGCCGCCTGGTACTGGCCTTCCAGCCACATCGCTACACGCGGACCCGCGACTGTTTTGAAGACTTCGTCAAGGTGCTTTCCACGGTCGACGCCCTTTTATTGGCAGAAATCTATGCCGCTGGCGAAGCGCCGATTGTTGCCGCTGACGGTCGTTCGCTGGCCCGTGCCTTGCGCGTGGTGGGCAAGGTCGAACCGATGTTTGTCGAAGATATTGCGGCCATGCCGCAAACGATTATGGATGTCGCCCGTGATGGCGACGTGGTGTTGTGCATGGGCGCCGGTTCGATCGGTGCCGTGCCGGGCAAAGTGGTGGAGTTGAAATGAGCGGTTTCGGTAAAGTCGCAGTCCTCTTCGGCGGTACCTCCGCCGAGCGCGAAGTTTCCCTGAATAGCGGATCGCGTGTGTTGGCCGCGCTGCAAGGGCAGGGCATCGATGCCCACGCCTTCGACCCCGCCGAACAGCCGCTCGATGCCCTGAAGGGCTACGACCGCGCCTTCATCGCGCTGCACGGCCGCCACGGCGAAGACGGCACGATTCAGGGCGCTTTGGAATTGATGCACATTCCCTACACCGGTTCCGGCGTCATGGCCTCGGCCCTGGGCATGGATAAATTTCGCACCAAATTGCTCTGGCAAGCTGCCGGTTTGCCGGTTCCGGAATACAAGCTACTCAACGCCGATTCGGATTTTGCCGAAGTTGAAGAGGAACTCGGTCTGCCGATTTTCGTCAAGCCGGCCCATGAAGGCTCCTCAATCGGCATCAGCAAGGTCAAGGAACGCGAAACGCTGCATCTGGCCTACGGCGAAGCCGCCAAATATGACTCGCTGGTGATCGCCGAAAAGGGCGTGATGGGCGGCGAATACACGGTTGGAATCATTGGCTGTGGCGATGACATGGTCGCGCTGCCCATCATCAAGATTGAACCGGCGACCGACTGGTACGACTACGAGGCCAAATACAACCGCGACGACACGCGTTACCTGTGCCCCTGTGGTTTGTCGGAAGCGAAAGAAGCCGAAATTCGCAAAGGTGCCCTCGAAGCCTTCCGCATCCTCGGTGGCCGGGGCTGGGGGCGGGTCGATTTTTTGATGGACGAGGCGGGCAATCACTACTACCTCGAAGTCAACACGGCGCCCGGTATGACCGACCACTCACTGGTACCGATGGCCGCCCGGGTGGCTGGTATGGAATACCCGGCGCTGGTACGTCGCGTCCTTGAACTAGCAACAAACGACTGAGCCGATGAATGTGGAACAAACCGCACCTGCTGAACGCGATTGCCGACCTGCTGATTTTGGCAGCCGCCGCCGCGTGCCTGGCTGCAGCGGCGGTCTGGCTGGTGCGCGTGCCGTCTTTGCCAGTGCGTCAGGTGGTGTTTGCCGAGCCATTGGCGCACACCCGGCAGTCGGAAGTGGAACAGGTTTTGCCCTTGGCGCTGAAAGGCAATTTTTTCAGCCTGAATCTGGAGCACGTGCGCGGCGCGCTGGAAACCCTGCCCTGGGTGCGCAAGGTCGAGGTGCGGCGGATTTGGCCGGCCAAGCTGGAAGTCAAGGTCGAAGAGCATCGTCCGCTGGCGCGCTGGGGCGAGGGGCGTGGCGAGTTGGTGGACAGTTATGGCGAAGTGTTTTCGGCCATGCCGACGGTAGAGGAATTGACCTCATTGCCGCTGCTTTACGGCCCGCAAGGAACTGCGCCGGAAGTTTTGAAGCGCTACAGCGAGTTGGTGGAGAGCTTCAGGGCGGTGGGCGAGCGGCCAGTTCAGGTCACGCTGTCGCCGCGTCTGGCCTGGCAATTGAAACTGGCCAACGGCATGTTGGTGGATATGGGCCGCGAGCAGCCAAAAGCGCCCGTCGGCGTACGTTTGCAACGATTTATCGAGGTCTATCCGGAAACGGTCGCCAAGCAGGCGGTACGGCCGGCTGTGGTGGATTTGCGTTATCCGAACGGCTTTGCGATGCGAGTCGCGGGCGAGGGGAAGGGGAAATAGTTATATGAGCAGGGATAACAAGGATTTGGTGGTTGGTCTGGACATCGGGACGTCGAAAATTGTCGCGCTCGTTGCCGAAATCAATCAAGAAGGCCATCTGAATGTGATCGGCATGGGGTCGCAGGATTCGCGCGGCCTGAAAAAAGGCGTCGTGGTGAACATCGAAGATACGGTGCACACCATTAGCCGGGTCATTCAGGAAGTCGAACTGATGGCCGATTGCAAGGTGAGTAATGTTTATACCGGTATCGCCGGCAGCCATATCAAGAGCTTCAACTCGAATGGCATGGTGGCGATCAAGGAAAAAGAAGTCACTCAAAGCGATGTCGAGCGCGTTATCGAAACCGCCAAGGCGATGCCGATTCCGGCGGATCAGGAAATCCTGCATATCCTGACCCAGGAATTCGTCATCGATGGCCAGGACGGTATTCGTGAGCCGATCGGGATGAGCGGCATGCGTCTGGAGGTGAAGACGCACATCGTTACCGGTGCCGTTTCTGCCGCCCAGAATATTGTCAAATGCGTGCGCCGCTGCGGGCTGGAAGTGAATGACCTGATGCTGCAGCCGCTGGCTTCCAGCTACGCCGTACTTTCCGAGGACGAGAAGGATCTCGGCGTTTGCCTGATCGACATCGGCGGCGGCACGACGGATATCGCCGTCTGGACGCAAGGGGCGATTCGCTATACCTCGGTGATCCCGATTGCCGGTGACCAGATTACCAATGATATTGCAATGGCATTACGCACCCCGACTCGCGAAGCCGAGGACATCAAGTGCCGCTATGGTTGTGCCTTGTCGCAATTGGCCGATGCAGCGCAAAGTCTGGAAGTGGCTGGGGTCGACGACCGTCCGAGCCGCAAATTGAGCCGCCGTGCGCTGTCTGATGTCATTCAGCCGCGTGTCGAGGAGCTTTACGAATTAATCCAGAACGAGCTACGCCGGGCTGGTTTTGAGGAGGTTCTCTCCTCCGGCATCGTGCTCACCGGCGGGGCCAGCGTCATGCCCGGCATGGTCGAACTGGGTGAGGAAATCTTTCACATGCCGGTTCGTCTCGGTAACCCGAAATACACCGGGAGCCTGGCAGATGTCGTGCAAAGCCCGCGCTTTTCCACTGCTTTCGGCCTGCTGCTGGAAGCTCAGGCGCAGCGCAAGCGCGGCCAGAAGATCAAGGAAAAGCAGGGCATGAAGGATGTTTTTGAAGGCATGCGTTCGTGGTTTGCCAAGAATTTTTAATTTTGTTTTTTGACCGGTTTTTCAGAGGAGGTAGTCATGTTTGAGATCATCGAGAAGGAAGAGAGCGGCACCATCATCAAGGTTTTCGGGGTCGGTGGCGCAGGTGGCAATGCCATCGAACACATGATTCTTGAAGGCGTGAACGGCGTCGAGTTTATTGCAGCCAACACCGATGCCCAGGCGCTGAGTCGCAATGCGGCACCGAGCAAATTGTCCTTGGGCAAAACGGGTCTGGGTGCTGGCGCCAAGCCGGAAAAAGGTCAGGAAGCTGCTCAGGCGCATCGCGACGAAATTCGCGCTTCGCTGGAAGGCGCCCACATGGCTTTTATTACCGCCGGTATGGGTGGTGGTACGGGCACCGGTGCGGCACCTGTCGTAGCTGAAATCGCTCGCGAAATGGGTATTTTGACCGTGGGCGTGGTCACCAAGCCGTTCAGCTTTGAAGGCAACAAGCGCATGAAGGCGGCTGAAGCCGGTATCGCAGAATTTTCCAAGCACGTTGATTCGCTGATCGTCATCCTCAATGACAAGCTGATGGAAGTCATGGGTGACGATGCCGATGTCGACGATTGCTTCAAGGCGGCTGACGATGTGCTGAAAAACGCCGTCGGCGGCATTGCTGAAATCATTACTTATCCCGGTCTGGTCAACGTCGACTTTGAAGACGTCCGTACGGTGATGGGCGAAATGGGCCGCGCCATGATGGGTTCTTCTGCTGCCGCTGGCGTCGACCGCGCTCGCATCGCTGCTGAGCAGGCCGTTGCTTCGCCACTGCTGGAAGGCGTTAACCTGTCCGGCGCCAAAGGCGTGCTGGTCAATATCACGGCGGCCAAGGGCGGCCTGAAGATGAAGGAAGTCAACGAAGTGATGAATACCGTCAAAGCCTTTGCGGCGGACGACGCACACATTATTTTCGGCGCTGTGTATGACGAATTGATGGGCGATGCCTTGCGCGTCACCGTGGTTGCGACAGGTCTCGGCCAAGTGGCTGCAGCGCGCAATCGTCAGACCTTCGAAGTGATCAATACGCCGGTGCTGCAGGCAACGGGCACGGGTGACGCGGTTGCCTTTGGTTCGACGCCGGACTACTCGCATCTGGATGTTCCTGCCGTTTTGCGTGGCCGGGGCAGCAGTCAGCGTAACGTCACCGTCGAAGCGCTGGCCAACAGCGGTGTCGACCGTTATGACATTCCAGCCTTTCTGCGCAAGCAGGCTGACTGAAATTAGTAACGCTTTCCTCTGAAAAAGGGCGGCGGCGCCTTGTGCTACAATGCGCCGCTCCCCCAATTATTCAAGTACTTGCATGCTAAAGCAACGCACGCTCAAGACAATCGTTCGCGCTTCAGGCGTTGGCCTGCATGGTGGCGTCAAGGTCAATATGGCCCTGCGTCCGGCCGCTCCGGATAGCGGCATCGTCTTTCGTCGTGTCGACCTGCCTGAACCAGTTGATATTCCCGCCGCCGCTTTTCTAGTTGGTGATACCCGCATGTGCTCCTGTCTGGAAAAAGACGGGGTTAAAGTCGGGACCATTGAACACCTGATGTCGGCCTTTGCCGGCCTCGGCATCGACAACGCCTGGGTTGATTTGGATGCCCCCGAAGTACCGATTCTTGACGGTTCGGCGTCGCCCTTCGTTTTCCTGATCCAGTCAGCGGGGATTGAAGAACAGAACGCTGCCAAAAAATTCATCCGCGTCACCCAGCCAATCGAAGTGCGCGATGGCGACAAGTGGGCGCGTTTTGAGCCTTACGACGGCTACAGTTTGTCGTTCTCGATTGTCTTCAACCACCCGGCCATCGACAAATCGGCCCAAAAGGCCCACATCGATTTTGCCGAGAATTCCTACGTGCGTGATGTCGCGCGCGCCCGGACTTTTGGATTCATGCAGGAAGTCGAATACCTGCGCGAAAATGGCTTGGCTCTCGGTGGCGGTCTCGAAAACGCCATCGTTCTCGACGAATTCCGTGTCCTGAACCAGGATGGCCTGCGTTACGGCGACGAGTTCGTCAAACACAAGATTCTCGACGCTGTGGGCGACCTTTACTTGCTCGGCCACCCTTTGCTGGCAGCGTTTTCCTCGCACAAGGGCGGTCATGCGCTGAACAATCAGCTGGCTCGCGAACTCCTGAATCATCAGGAATCCTGGGAAATGGTCACTTTTGAGCCCGCCGAGCGCGCCCCTCAGGGCGTTACCCGCTGGCTGAATCAACTGGCGTAATTCACCATGTGGCTGCTACGTTTGCTGGCAGTCATTCTGGTGGTGGCCGTGGGCGCTGGCCTGCTGATTTACGCAATCACCGGAAAGCGTCAATACCTGGCTTTTTCCTGGCGGCTTTTCCAATACGGCATTGTCTTCGCCCTGATCGTTTTTGCGCTGATGATTATCGAGCGCGTCGCGATCATTCCTCTTTAGCTGCGCGCGCCAACAGCCGGTCCAACGCCTCTCGTAATGGCCCTTTTGGCAGCTTTTCGGTGGTCGACCGCAGCACACTGCAGGCCTTGACCGATATCGGTTTTATCGTCGAGGTCGTTGATTGAAAAGGGATTTGCCGCGGTTGAACTTTTACTTCAATGCCGTTACACTCCGCCCCTCTTTTCGATAACTCGTCACAAAAACGCTGACTCATCTGGCGAATTTTAGTGGCGACCGCGCCGTTGTCGGCGTGGATAACGACTTTCCCCGACTTGTAATTGGCAACGTGTGCCGAGTCGCGTAGCCCTGCCGGGGCAATCGCTTCAAAGTAGCGCGAGAGCTTGAGCAACAGCCGTGCATGGGCCATCACCCTGCTGGCGGCAGCGTCGCTGTCAAGATATTGCTCAGGCCCTTTGTACATAGGAGGTTCCATGCAGATTATTCTGGTTTCGCGCCATCTCAAGGCGGCGCGAACAATCACTATTATGCCTCGGCACGTGCTGACGGTCGTTGTCGTCTCTCTTGTTGTCCTGTTTTCAACCTCGGCACTATTTTCCTGGTTGTCGGTACATTGGCGTTTGCCCGTTGTTGAAAAGCTGTTGGTTTCAATGCAGCAGCAGGAGTCGAAAAAGGTAGAGAGCTACGTCAGTAACAATTTACAGCTGATGGCGACCCGGCTTGGCGAGTTACAAGCCAAGGTTTCACAACTCGATAGTTTGGGCGAGCGAGTTACGGGCTTGGCAGGGCGCAAGATCGAGCCGGAAACGGCGGTACGGCCTGGCCAGGGTGGCCCGTTTTTGCCGGTTCCGATGGCTGCAGACGAATTGCAGCGCGAGATAGATCGTCTGGCGCAGGCGGTCGAGAACAAGACAGATGAACTCAGTATGCTTGAGTCCAAACTGCTCGAAAAGCGGGTTAGCGAACGACTGTTGCCGACGATATTGCCGGTCAAGGAGGCTGTTTTCGGGTCGCCCTTCGGTTACCGTAGCGATCCGATCGCGGGCTTGCGGTCGATGCATGAGGGGCTCGATTTCAGCGCCGAAGCAGGTACGCCAGTGGTCGTGGCGGCGGACGGCGTTGTCCTTTCTGCGAATTACCATGCCGACTATGGCAACGTGATCGATGTTGATCACGGCGATGGTCTGACCTCGCGTTACGCCCACCTTTCCTCTGTGGACGTCAAGCCGGGCATGCTGGTCAAGCGTGGCGAAAAAATTGGTGCGGTGGGGACCAGCGGACGTTCAACTGGTCCGCACCTGCATTTCGAAGTGAGGATGCTCGGCGTGGCGCAAAACCCGGCACGCTTTCTGAAGCAGGGGGCCGAGTTTGCCCAACTCAAGCGCCGCTGAATGAGTGGATTTGTGCCCTTGATTTAGGTCATCTGCTTGGCGCCGGGGCAGCGTGTTAGAATCCGCGCCTCGTCGCATTTAGCGCAACCACCTTCGATCGCAATGATTTCCGGCCTACTCAAAAAGATTTTCGGCAGCCGCAACGACCGGCTGATCAAGCAATATTCCCTAACCGTTCGCCGCATCAATGCGCTTGAGCCTGCGTTGCAAGGACTTAGCGATGAGCAATTGCGTGCCAAGACGGATGAATTCCGTCAGCGCCACGCCAATGGCGAATCGCTTGATGACCTGCTGCCTGAAGCCTTTGCGGTGGTTCGCGAAGCTGGCAAGCGCGAACTGGGCATGCGCCATTTCGACATGCAGCTGGTGGGCGGCATGGTGCTGCATGACGGCAAGATTGCCGAAATGCGCACCGGTGAAGGCAAGACGCTGGTCGGTACCTTGCCGGCCTATCTGAATGCCATCTCTGGCAAGGGCGTCCATGTCATCACGGTCAATGATTACCTGGCCAGTCGTGATGCCGAGTGGATGGGGCGTCTTCATCGTTTCCTGGGTTTGTCCGTCGGCGTCAATCTGTCGCAGATGGATCACGAGGCGAAACAGGCAGCCTACGCTTCCGATATCACCTACGGCACCAACAACGAATTCGGTTTCGACTATCTGCGCGACAACATGGTTTATTCGGGTGGCGAGCGCGTTCAGCGCGGCCTGAATTTCGCCATTGTCGACGAGGTGGACTCCATCCTGATTGATGAGGCGCGGACGCCGCTGATCATTTCCGGCCAGGCTGAAGATCACACAGAAAATTACCTGCGCATGAAGGACATCGTTCCTCTACTGACGCGGACGATGGAAGAAAACGGCGAGGGAGATTACTGGGTCGATGAGAAAGGCCATCAGGTCCATCTTTCCGAAGCCGGCTATGAGCATGCCGAGCAGTTGCTGCTTGAACACGGTTTGCTGCAGGAAGGGCGCAGTCTTTACGAAACCGCCAATATCACGCTGATGCATCACCTCAATGCAGCGCTGCGCGCCCTGTCGCTGTTCCAGAAGGATCAGCAATATGTCGTGCAGAACGGCGAAGTGGTCATTGTCGACGAGTTTACCGGTCGCCTGATGTCCGGTCGCCGCTGGTCCGATGGTCTGCATCAGGCGGTTGAAGCCAAGGAAGGCGTGCAGATCCAGTCCGAGAACCAGACCTTGGCCTCGATCACTTTCCAGAACTATTTCCGCATGTACGGCAAGCTGTCCGGCATGACCGGGACGGCTGATACCGAAGCCTATGAATTCCAGCAGATTTATGGTCTGGAAACCGTGGTTATCCCGACGCATCGGCCGATGGTCCGCAAGGACATGAACGATCAGGTCTTCAAGACCGCCGGTGAGAAAAATGCGGCGATCATTGCCGACATCAAGGATTGCGCCAAACGTGGCCAGCCGGTGCTGGTCGGTACGACTTCGATCGAAGCCTCCGAACTGCTTTCCAGCCTGCTCGACAAGGAAAAAGTGCCGCATCAGGTGCTCAACGCCAAGCAGCATGCCCGTGAGGCGGAAATTGTTGTCCAGGCCGGCCAGCCGGGGATGGTTACCATCGCCACCAACATGGCCGGTCGAGGCACTGACATCGTGCTCGGCGGCAATATTGAAAAGATTCTCTCGGCCATCAAGCACGACGAGTCGCTGCCGGAAGCCGAGCGCGAAGCGACGATTGCGCAAAAGCGTGAAGAATGGCAGGCCGTGCACAACCAGGTGCTGGCCGCTGGCGGTCTGCATATCATCGGCTCTGAGCGACATGAGTCGCGTCGTATCGACAACCAGTTGCGGGGTCGCGCCGGTCGTCAGGGTGACGCCGGCTCCTCGCGCTTCTATTTGTCGCTGGATGATCCTTTGCTGCGCATTTTTGCCGGCGAGCGTCTGCGCAGCATCATGGAAAAGTTGAAGATGCCGGAAGGCGAGGCTATTGAGCATCCGCTCGTTACTCGCTCGCTGGAATCGGCGCAGCGTAAGGTGGAAGCCCGCAACTTCGATATCCGCAAGCAACTGCTTGAGTACGACGATGTTTCCAACGACCAGCGCAAGGTGATCTACCAGCAGCGCAATGAGTTGCTGGAATCCGACGATATTTCGGAAACCACCACCGCCATGCGTCACGGTGTCATCGCCGATATTTTCCGGGCACATGTGCCGGCAGATTCGGTCGAGGAGCAGTGGGACATGCCGGGTCTGGAGCGCACGCTGGCAGCTGAGTTGCAGATTGCTGCACCAGCCGCCCAGTGGATCAAGGAAGAACCGACGATTTCGGCTGAAGAAATCCTTGCCCGCATTATTCAGGAGGCCGATGCGGCCTATCTGGCCAAGACCGAACTGGTCGGCGAGGCTACTTTCCACCAGTTCGAGCGTAATGTGATGCTGCAGAGCCTCGATACGCACTGGCGCGAACATCTGGCGGCGCTTGATCATCTGCGTCAGGGTATTCATTTGCGCGGTTACGCCCAGAAGAATCCGAAGCAGGAATACAAGCGTGAAGCTTTCGAGTTGTTCGAGGGCTTGCTCGATCAGGTCCGCAAGGAAGTCACCCGTATCGTCTTCACCGTGCAGATTCGTTCGCCGGAAGATGTCGAGGAAACCGCGCCGCACGCCGATGTCCAGAACGTCCAGTATCAACATGCCGGTTACGACGAGGCGCTGGGTACGACTATTGGTGAAACTCCGCCACAAGAACCGGCCGATGCTGGCCCGAAAGTAGGGCGCAACGATCCCTGCCCTTGTGGGAGCGGGAAGAAATACAAGCACTGCCACGGAAAACTGTCCTGATTTGTTCTGATCCCCCCCAAGGCACCCACGAGGTGCCTTGATGCTTTTGGAGCCATGAGAATGCCTGTCAATTACGCTACCCCTGCCGCTGATCAACTGTTTCCTGTGGCGGGTGTTCGCCTCGGTGTTGCTGAAGCCGAAATTCGCAAGAAAAATCGCCGCGACCTGACGCTGGTGGCGCTGGATGCCGGTTGCACGGTGGCCGGTGTGTTCACCCAAAATCGTTTCTGCGCCGCGCCGGTCCAGCTTTGCCGCAAGCATCTGGCGGCTGGCCAGGAAATTCGCGCGCTGGTGATTAATACCGGCATTGCCAATGCCGGCACCGGTGAGCCGGGCCGCCAGGCGGCGCAAGCAACATGCGAAGCGGTTGGCGCGCTGTTGGGGGTTGCTGCCGAGCAGGTTTTACCGTTTTCGACCGGGGTTATTCTTGAGCTTTTGCCGGTTGACCGCATCAAGGCTGGATTGCCGGCGGCGCAGGCCGATCTCAAGGCAGATAACTGGCATGCCGCAGCACACGGCATCATGACCACCGACACCGTCGCCAAGGCGGCGTCCAGGATTGTTACGGTCAACGGCAAAAAAGTGACGATTTCCGGTGTCTCCAAGGGCGCCGGCATGATCCGGCCCAACATGGCGACGATGCTAGGTTTTCTTGCTACCGATGCCGGCATCGCCCAGTCGCTGCTTGACTCGCTGGTCAAGGAAGCGGCCGATGCCTCGTTCAATTGCATTACCGTTGATGGCGATACGTCAACCAACGACTCCTACGTAATGATTGCCACCGGGCAGTCTGGCGCCAGTTTCACTCACGCGACCGATAGCGGCTGGGCCGAAGTCAAGGCGGCAATCATCGCTGTTTCGGTTGAACTGGCCCAGGCCATCGTTCGTGATGGTGAGGGCGCCACCAAGTTCATTACCGTCGCGGTCGAAGGCGGCAAGACGATTGCCGAGTGCCGCCAGATCGGCTACGCCATCGGCCATTCGCCGCTGGTCAAGACTGCTTTCTTCGCCTCCGACCCCAATCTCGGGCGCATTCTTGCTGCCGTCGGCTATGCCGGTATCAACGATCTCGACGTTGATGGCGTTCGCGTCTGGCTCGACGATGTGCTGGTGGCCGAGAACGGTGGCCGGGCTGCCGCCTATAAGGAAGAGGATGGGGCGCGGGTCATGGCCCAGGCCGAAATTACCGTTCGCGTCGACCTCGGACGCGGGCCGGAAAAGGCGAGTGTTTACACCTGCGATTTTTCATATGACTACGTCAAGATTAATGCCGATTACCGGAGTTGATCATGACCGAGACTCGACCTGACCTGACGCGCACGACGCTGGCGATTTTTTGCATCATCGGGCTGATCGGGCTGTCGGTCTGGGTATTGCGCCCCTTTCTGGCGGCTACGGTGTGGGCGACGATGATTGTGGTTGCCACCTGGCCGCTGCTGAAAATGCTGGAAGCGCGTTTCGGCAATCGCCGTGCCCCGGCGGTGACGGTGATGACGGTCGGGATGTTGCTTTTGCTGGTCTTGCCGCTCTGGCTGGCGATCGACACCATTTCCGAGCATTCCGATCAGTTGACCGCAGCAGGCCACCACATTGCTGAAAACGGTCTGCCGAAGCCGCCAAACTGGGTAGCGACCTTGCCGCTGGTGGGCGAGCGGATTGCGACGCTATGGACCCAGTTGGCCGCGAGCGGCGCCGCTGGAATCTTCGCCAAGATCACACCGTATGCGGCCGATACGGGGAAATGGGTGCTTTCGCAAGTCGGTGGTCTGGGTGGCATGCTTATCCAGTTCCTGCTGGTCGTCATCGTCGCCGCCATTCTCTATGCTTCGGGTGAAACTGCAGCCCGGATGGTGCTCCGTTTTGGCCGTCGCCTGGCCGGCGAGCGTGGTGAAAATTCGGTCATTCTGGCCAGGCAGGCCATTCGTGGCGTGGCGCTCGGGGTGGGCGTGACCGCCATTGTCCAGACGGTACTCGGCGGAGTTGGCCTGGCTGTAGCCGGCGTGCCGTTCGCTTCCCTGCTCTCGGCGCTCATGCTGATGTTTTGCATCGCCCAGATCGGCCCCGGGCTGGTTCTTTTTTCGGCGGTGGGCTGGATGTACTGGACCGGCGATAGTGGCTGGGCGACTGCCTTGTTGGTGTGGAGCATCTTTGTCACCACACTCGATAACATCCTGCGTCCGATGCTGATCAAGAAAGGTGCCGACCTGCCTTTGCTGCTGATTTTTGCCGGTGTCATCGGCGGCATGCTGGGCTTTGGCCTGATCGGTATTTTCATTGGCCCGGTGGTGCTGGCGGTAACTTATACGCTGCTGCTGGCCTGGATCGAGGATGAGCTAGGCAAAGACGAGCCCCCCGCACCAGCGGTTTCAGCGCCGGTGCAGCCGGATCATTCTGAACCAGCCGCCGGCTAAGGCCGGTTGGTCATGCTCCAGCACCAGATCCGGTGCTTCGGCGAGCAGGTCTTCAAAAATCACATCGAGCCGGGTGGCGACCCGGCGGACCAGCGGGTTGGCCAGTCGCCGTAACAAGGCGGGCTGGCCACGGCGGAGAAATTTGTCGAAGACCAGTACGGTGCCGCCCGGCCGCAAAACACGGGCGATCTCGGCAAAGCAATGCGCTGGCTCCGGCACCACGGCCAGAATCAGATGCAGCACGGCGCTGTCAAAGCTGGCATCGGCGAAGGGCAGGCGCTGGGCGTCGCCTTGAACTGCGTTGAAATCGATCGGCCCAACCCGCGGCAGGGCGCGGCGCAACATCGCACTGTTGAGGTCGAGGCCGACGTAATGGTGTTGCGGCGGCAGGTGCGGCAAATCCAGACCGGTGCCGACACCGGCGAGCAAGACACGCTGGGGTTTGGTCGGCAGGCTAGCCAGACTGCGCTTGCGTGCGGCGTGGGTGGCACGGCCAATCGCCGCGTCGTAAAACGGGGCGATCAGCGTGTAGCTGTGCTTCAGGCTCAGTGCAATACCCGCGGCATGGCAAGGGCAAATTCGGGGATTTCTGCATTGAAGTGCGTGCCGTCCTCGGCCACCATCTGGTAAGTCCCTTTCATGGTACCGACCGGGGTGCTCAGCGAGGAGCCGCTAGAGTACTGAAAACTCTCGCCCGGCTTGAGCAGCGGTTGCTTGCCGACGACGCCGAGGCCACGGACTTCCTGCTGCTCGTTGTTGCCATCGGTAATGATCCAGTGACGCGAAATCAGTTGCGCCGGCACTTCGCCGACGTTCTTGATGGTGATGGTGTAGGCAAAAAGATAGCGATTTTCGTCCGGATCGGACTGGTCCGGGATGAACTGCGCTACCGGGTGGATGTCGATGCGGTACTTGTTGGAGTCGGGCATGGGATAATTTCGGTTATCTGTTCTTGTTTAGGAATAAATCATGTCAGCCAGAGATTTCATCATCGCACCGAGCCTGCTTTCTGCCAACTTCGCCAAGCTGGGCGAGGAGGTGGCCAACGTCATCGCCTCGGGCGCCGACTGGATTCACTTTGACGTGATGGACAACCATTATGTTCCCAATTTGACGATTGGGCCGCTGGTTTGCGAAGCCATTCGCCCGTGCACTACGGCGCCGATTGACGTGCATCTGATGGTCAAGCCGGTTGATCGCATCATTCCCGATTTCGCCAAGGCCGGCGCCAATATCATTACCTTCCACCCGGAAGCTTCCGAGCACGTTGATCGCAGCCTCGGGTTGATCCGCGATGCCGGTTGTCAGGCCGGCCTCGTCTTCAATCCGGCGACGCCGCTTGAGTACATGGATTACGTCATGGACAAGATCGACGTCATCCTGCTGATGAGCGTCAATCCCGGTTTTGGTGGGCAGAAATTCATTCCCGGCACCTTGGCCAAGGCCCGCCAGGCCCGCGCCAAGCTGGATGCCTATGAAAAGGAAAGCGGCCGCCGCATCCGTCTGGAAATCGATGGGGGGGTGAATGTCTCCAATATCGCCGAAATTGCCCGCGCTGGCGTCGATGCCTTCGTGGCCGGCTCCGCCGTTTATGGTGCAGGCAAAGACACCGATCCGCAGCGCTATAACTCGATCATTGCGGCACTGCGCGCCGAGTTGCTAGCTGATTAGTCGCCAGTCGCCAGCAAACCCAGAACCTCGCCACTAACAACTACAACAGCTAACCACAACATCTCCAATCCGTCACCTTCGACCTCGACGGCACGCTGCTCGACACCATCGCTGATCTGGCTGAAGGGTGTCGTTTGATGCTTGAAGAAATCGGTGAGCCTCCGCGCAGCCAGGCGGAAGTGCACGGCTTCGTCGGCAAGGGCATGGCCGTGCTGGTTGAGCGCTGCCTGACCCACAGTCAGCCGCCGAGTGCTGAAAAGCTGCATCTGGCCATCGAATCCTTCAAGCGCCACTATGCTGCGGTCAACGGCAAATTTACCCAGATTTATCCGGGCGTTCTGGAAGGCCTGCAGGCTTGGAAAGCCAGCGGCGTGAAAATGGGCGTCGTCACCAACAAGCCCGGCATGTTCACCGAAGCGCTGTTGGAGCGCATGGGCATGACCGATTACTTTGACGTGATCGTTTCCGGCGACACCACCGCCCACAAGAAACCGCACCCCGAGCCGGTCCTCCACGCCTGCCGGCTGTTCAACGTTCGGCCCGACCGCAACCTGCATATCGGCGACTCGAAAAATGACATCCAGGCTGCCCACGCTGCCGGTTGTCTGGCCTACGCCGTGCCCTACGGCTACAACGAGGGTGAGCCGGTGGACAGTGCAGATTGCGATGCGCTAGTATCCGATTTGCTTGCCGCCTACCGGCAAGCCCTCACTTTTCAAGACCTCACGAACAAATGACCCCATTGCGTAGCTGGAACAAATGGCACGGTTGGCCCTTCGATGGTGCTCAGGACTGGCGTCGCTGGCGCCCCTGAACTTCCTTCGCGCGCCTTCATGGCGCCATGCTCCCAGTCGCAATTTCCTGTCATTTTCGAGGCGTTACCCATGACTGAAACAGAATTCAATTCGCTTGCCGCGCAAGGCTACAACCGTATTCCCGTGACGCTGGAAACGTTTGCCGATCTCGACACGCCGCTCTCCATTTATCTCAAGCTGACCAGCGGCCCGAACAACGGCCACTATTCCTATCTGCTCGAATCGGTGCAGGGTGGTGAACGCTTTGGGCGCTACTCGATCATTGGCCTGGCCGCCCAGACCCGCATCGTCGTGCATGGCCATCAAGTGCTGGTTTTGACCGGCAACCGCGTTGCCGAACGCGAGAACGACACCAACCCGCTCGATTTCATCGGCAAGTTCATGCAGCGTTTCCGGGCGCCGCCCAGCGCTGGCCTGCCACGCTTCTGCGGCGGTCTGGTCGGCTGCTTCGGTTACGACACCGTGCGTTACGTCGAAACCCGCCTGACGCGCACCCACAAGCCGGACGAGATTGGCACGCCCGATATTGGCCTGCTGCTCTCCGAAGAAATCGCTGTCGTCGACAATTTGTCCGGCAAGCTGACCCTGATTGTTTACGCCGAACCCGGTTTCCCCGGTGCCTACCAGAAGGCGCAAGCGCGCCTGAAAGAGTTGTTGGGCAAGCTGCGCACGCCGGTGACGATTCCCAGCGAGCAGCCCGTACACTCTGAACCGGCGGTATCCACCTTTGGCGAAGCGGCGTTCAAGAAAGCCGTGCTCAAGGCCAAGGAATACATTACCGAAGGCGACATCATGCAGGTCGTGATCTCGCAGCGGATGACCAAGCCTTTCCTGGCCAGCCCGCTGGCGCTCTATCGCACGCTGCGCAGCCTGAATCCGTCGCCCTACATGTTCTACTTCGATTTTGAAGACTTCCATGTGGTCGGTGCTTCGCCGGAAATTCTGGTGCGTCTCGAAGGTGACCGCGTCACCGTTCGGCCGATTGCCGGTACCCGCAAACGCGGCGCGACGCCGGAAGAAGATGCCGCGCTGGCGGTTGAGTTGCTGGCCGATGAAAAGGAGCGCGCCGAGCACACCCAGTTGCTTGATCTTGGCCGCAACGACTGCGGCCGCGTCGCCAAAGTGGGCAGCGTCAAGCTCACCGAAAACATGCTGATCGAGCGCTACTCGCATGTGATGCACATCGTCTCCAACGTTGAAGGCAAGTTGCAGGCCGGGCTGGATGCGCTCGACGTGCTGAAAGCCACCTTCCCGGCCGGCACCGTTTCCGGTGCGCCCAAGGTGCGCGCCATGGAAATCATTGATGAACTCGAACCGATCAAGCGCGGTATTTACGCTGGCGCTGTCGGCTACCTCGGCTTTCATGGCGACATGGATCTGGCTATTGCCATCCGCACGGCTGTGGTCAAGGACAAAAAACTGTACGTTCAGGCCGGTGCTGGCATCGTTGCCGACTCCGACCCGCATTCCGAATGGGTCGAAACCCAGACCAAGGCCCGCGCTGTATTGCGTGCTGCGGAACTGGCCGAGCAAGGGCTGGATACGCGGGTCGACTGAGATAACGCTGCCCCGGTTGATTCAGTCTGCCGGGGCTTTTGTTTTCCTGCACGTTATTTTGGCTTAGTTATTCACTGGTCCGCTTTGGGTGCGACTGATGTTTATACTGGAACCATGATTTCCAGTTCGCAAGGCTTGATTCATCTGCTTCGCCTGATTCTTATGGGCTGCTCGCTGGCGCTTAGTGCTGCCGGCGGAATACTGTTTTCGACAAATCTGGTGCTGGCTTTGTTGTCTTTGGCGACGGCTGCGGGACTGGGTTTTCTGCTTTGGCTGCAATCGGCCTATTTGGCAGCTGCCGGCTCGGTGCAATTGTCGCGCCTTGCCGCTAGTGAGGCCGATCTTAATGCGGTCATGGAATATGCACTGGATGCGGTCGTCCGGATGAATTCCGCGGGGCGTATCACTGACTGGACCGGGCAGGCTTACACCGTATTTGGCTGGACGCGCGATGAAGTGATAGGGCGTCTTCTCGCCGATGTGATTGTTCCGGAAGGCTATCGGGAAGCGCATGCACAGGGTTTGGCCCGGCTGCTGAGTACCGGGCAGGCTCATATCCTGAACAAACGGGTTGAGATTGAGGGCTTGCATCGCGATGGTCATGTGTTTCCGATTGAACTGACCGTTTCCCGTTTGTCCAGTAGCGCTGGTGTCGAGTTCAATGCCTTTATCCGCGACATATCAAAGCGCCGTGAGCGTGAGAAGGAGTGGATGCTCTCTGAAACGGTGTTTAACACCGTTGATGAAGCAGTCATGATCTCCGACGCCGAGAACCGGATTATTCGCGTCAATCCGGCATTTACCCAGATAACCGGCTATGCCGCCGAAGATGTGCTGGGCAGGAACCCCCGGCTGTTATCCGCCGGCACCCATCCGCCGGCGTTTTATCAAGCATTGTGGGGCAGTCTTAATGACACCGGTAGCTGGCGGGGCGAGGTCAAGAATCGCCATAAGAATGGCAGCTTTTATATCGAGTGGTTGTCGATCAAACGCCTGTGTGACGCCAGGGGCGAGTTGATTCATTACGTTGCAGTATTTGCCGACATCAGCGAACGAAAATCGGCTGAGGCCAAGGTGCATCGCCTGGCGCACCATGATCCGCTGACCGATTTGCCCAACCGAACTTTGCTGGGCGATCGTTTAAGTCAGGCCTTTGCGACAGCGCAGCGTGAGCGGAGCCGGATGGCTCTGCTGTTTATTGATCTCGACAAGTTCAAGCCAGTCAACGATACCCACGGCCACCATGTCGGTGACCTGTTGTTGCAGGAAGTCGCCCGGCGTTTGCTCGACGGGGCGCGGGCGTCCGATACCGTCGCCCGTTTGGGGGGCGATGAGTTTGTGGTCTTGCTACCGTTGATTGCCAACGAATCGGATGCATTAGCCGTCGCAAAGATGATTTTCGATGCACTTGATCAGGTATTCGTGATTGGCGATTTGCAGCTGAAAATTGATGCCAGCATTGGTGTTGCGCTTTACCCTGAGCGCGGCCTGGACGAAGTGGCGCTGATGCAAAACGCGGACAGCGCGATGTATCAGGCCAAGCAGCGAGGCGGTTCGACCATCGTGGTTTATCAGCCGCCAGTATCGAGCGACGTATCCTGATTTTGTTTTTTTCAAAAAAACAGGGTGAGCAGGTGTCAAGTTTGAAGACGCATTTAATTGGCCCAGTCTCGCCATGCTTGAGTTGGGTACCCATGAAAAGCCGCCTGAAAATAGGCGGCTTTTTTGCGTCGACCGCAGCAAACGATGGATTTCAGCTGATTTTCAGTTGAAATTTAGCAATCCAGTCTCCGTGGATCTACTCAAGCGCAATCAAGCCGTTTCCGCGCTCGCTGTTTTTTGCTCGGGGTTCAACTTGCTGGCGAGAAAGTCGTCGTAGCCTTTGTTAACCAACTCAAAGGTTTTCATGACACCCGTTTCAATGTCACCGTTGAAAACTTTCAATCCTTGCAGAATCTCTTGGGCTTCGGAAAAGCCTTTTTCAAAGCCACCACGAATCAAATTGACGAAATCCTTGGCTACCTCTTCCGGGTTGTCATCGGGGCGTTGTGCGGCATAGGCGTCGTAAAAGCCCGTGGATAATGAAAGGATGCGTTCGGCCGTTGCTTCCGGCGAGTTGTCTTCGCTCATTTTGGCCTGAATGGCGTCGGGGCCGAGTGTCGGGCTCAGGAGTTCATTGATTCGCTCAATGGCGCCCCGGAACAGCAAGGCTTGCGACTGATCGCCCGCCTTCAGGGAGACCTTCGCCGAGGCTTCCAGAATCTGCACATTCAATTGATCACGCGCGCTGCCCCGATTTTCCGCAGCATCGACTTGTTCGCCACCGCTGCGCACCGCAGTTGCCGCAGGATCGGCGGCTGGCGTCAATGGTCGTTGATAGAGTTGGGTGCTGGCTAATGTATTGAGCATGGTGCTTATCCTTTAAGGCCAGAAGGGGGAGGCAGCCTTCCTGAGAGCGACTGTTCATCGTCTGCCTGACACTTTTAATCCTAGACCATCCTGAGCAAAGCACCAGACCGGCTTGCCTCTGCATTGGCTCAGGGAAGAGTGGGGGAGGGTAATTTCCCTTGTCTTCAAATTTGGTCATTTTTTAGTGTTGACCGCAGCACTCTAGTTGTCGGAAATCCGAGGTCGGCAAAAACGTGGGTGACGGAATTCCGATGGTCACATTTTCTTCCATTGGATAAAACCCAATGAAACCAGTGCTCCTGCCTTCTTTCAATAAGTGCCCATAGCTGGCACGTCCCCTGCATACTAATAGGCATCGAAGCCACTCAGCGGCTTCTTTCCCCCAACAGGAGACGACATGAAAAAACTTGCCATTACCGCCGCAATTGCCACCGCCCTGAGTGCTGCCGCTGTTTTGCCGGCCCAGGCGCAGGAATCCCTGACCCTGAAAAAGATCAAGGACACCGGCACCATCACCCTCGGCCACCGCGAATCTTCGATTCCCTTCTCTTATTACGACGACAAGCAGCAAGTCATCGGTTATTCGCATGAACTGATGCTCAAGGCCGTCGAAGGCATCAAGGCTGAACTCAAGCTGGCCAAGATCGACATCAAACTGATGCCCGTCACCTCGGCCAACCGCATCACGCTGGTGCAGAACGGCACGATCGACATCGAATGCGGCTCTACCACCAACAATCTCGAGCGCCAGAAGCAGGTCGGCTTTTCGACCACCATCTTCGTGATCGGCACCAAGCTGATGGCCAAGAAAACCGCCGGCATCAACGACTTTGCCGATCTCGCCGGCAAGAATGTCGTCACCACTGCCGGCACCACTTCCGAGCGTTTGCTGCGCCGGATGAACGAAGAAAAGAAAATGGGCATGAGCGTCATCTCCGCCAAGGATCATGGCGAAGCCTTCCTCACCCTCGAAACTGGCCGCGCCGTCGCCTTCATGATGGACGACGCGCTGCTCTACGGCGAAATGGCCAAGGCCAAGCGGGCCAGCGACTGGGTGGTGGTCGGCACCGCCCAATCGAAGGAAGCCTATGGCTGCATGTTGCGCAAGGATGACCCGGCCTTCAAGAAAGTGGTCGATGCCGCGCTGACCAAGGCTTTGACTTCCGGCGAGGCCGAGCAGATCTACGCCAAATGGTTTATGAATCCGATTCCACCCAAAGGTCTGAATCTCGGCATGCCGCTTTCCGAAGAAATGAAAGCGGCGTTCAAGGCGCCGAATGACAAGGCTTTCGAGTAATCAGCTCACCGGGGCAATGCGGGGCGGCCTGCGGTCGACCCCGCTGATGAGGAGGAAATCATGAATTACCAATGGAACTGGGGTGTCTTCCTGCAGCCGAGCGCAAGCGGCGACGACACCTATCTCGGCTGGATGTTCGCCGGCTTCAAAATGACCATCGGGCTGTCGCTCAGCGCGTGGGTGATTGCCTTGTTGCTCGGGGCGCTGGTCGGTGTCCTGCGCACCGTACCGAACAAGGTGCTGGCCGGCTTCGCCACCGCCTATGTCGAGATGTTTCGCAACGTGCCGCTGCTCGTGCAGTTGTTCATCTGGTACTTCGTGCTGCCCGAGCTGCTGCCGGCCAGTATCGGCGATGCCTACAAGCAGTCGAATCCGGTGATGCAGCAATTCCTCGCCTCGATGATCTGCCTGGGTTTGTTTACCAGCGCCCGGGTTGCCGAGCAGGTGCGGGCCGGCATCTATTCGCTGCCCAGAGGCCAGAAGAACGCCGGCCTGGCGCTCGGCTTCACGCTGCCGCAGACCTACCGTTTCGTGATGCTGCCGATGGCCTTCCGTCTGGTCGTGCCGCCGCTGACTTCCGAGTTCCTCAACATCTTCAAGAACTCAGCCGTCTGCTCCACCATCGGTCTCCTCGAACTGGCCGCCCAGGGCCGCCAGCTGGTCGATTACACGGCGCAGCCCTTCGAGTCCTTCATTGCCGTGACGCTGTCCTACATCATCATCAACGTCACCGTGATGACCCTTATGCACAAGTTCGAGCGGCGCATTGCGGTGCCCGGCTATATCGGAGGCAAATAACATGTACGAATTCGACTGGTCTTCGATCCCCGGCGCCTTGCCCTTCCTCTGGGAAGGCATGAAGGTTACGCTGGTCATCACCGTGCAGGCCGTGCTGATCGGCATCGTCTGGGGCACCTTGCTGGCCATGATGCGGCTGTCGCCGATCAAGGCGCTGTCCTGGTTCGCCGCCGGCTACGTCAACCTGTTCCGCGCCGTGCCGCTGGTCATGGTGCTGCTCTGGTTCTTCCTGATCGTGCCGGAATTTGTTGGGCAGCTGTTCAACATTCCGCGGGGGACGGACATGCGTTTGTCTTCAGCCATGGCCGGTTTTGCCCTGTTCGAGTCAGCCTATTACTCGGAAATCATCCGGGCCGGCATCCAGAGCGTGCCGAAGGGGCAGATTTCTGCGGCTTCGGCACTGGGCATGACCTACGCCCAGGCCATGCGCCTCGTCGTGCTGCCGCAGGCCTTCCGCAACATGGTGCCGCTGCTGCTGACCCAGGGCATCATCCTCTTCCAGGACACCTCGCTGGTCTACGTCTCGGCCCTGGCCGACTTCTTCGGTGCCGCCTACAAGGTCGGTGACCGCGACGGTCGACTGGTTGAAATGCTGCTTTTTGCTGGCGCTGTTTATTTCGTCATCTGCTTCTCCGCCTCGCTGCTGGTGAAGCGCCTCCAGAAAAAATATTCCACGGCCTGAGCGCCAGCCTCAAGGAGAAATCCCATGATCAAGATTACAAACGTCAGCAAACATTACGGCGACTTCAAGGTGCTTACCGATTGCACCACCTCCGTCAGCAAGGGTGAAGTGATCGTCGTCTGCGGTCCGTCCGGTTCCGGCAAATCGACGCTGATCAAGTGCGTCAATGGCTTGGAACCCTTCCAGGCCGGCGAGATATTCGTCGATGGCACCTCGGTCGGCGACCCAAAGACTAACCTCTCCAAGCTGCGCGCCAAGGTTGGCATGGTCTTCCAGAACTTCGAGCTGTTCCCGCACATGAGCATCACCCAGAACCTGGCGATCGCCCAGGTCAAGGTGCTCGGCCGCAGCCAGGAGGAGGCGATGGACAAGGGCCTCAAGCTGCTCGACCGGGTCGGCCTCAAGGCGCAGGCCGCCAAGTTCCCCGGCCAGCTGTCCGGCGGCCAGCAGCAGCGCGTGGCGATTGCCCGCGCACTGGCGATGGACCCGATCTGCATGCTGTTCGACGAGCCGACCTCGGCCCTCGATCCGGAAATGGTCAATGAAGTGCTCGATGTGATGACCGAACTGGCCCACGAAGGCATGACCATGATGTGCGTCACGCACGAAATGGGCTTTGCCAAGCGCGTTGCCGACCGCGTCATCTTCATGGATCAGGGGCACATTGTTGAAGATGACAGCAAGGAAGAGTTCTTCGCCAATCCGCGATCGGAAAGGGCGCAACAGTTCCTGGCCAAGATCCTGCACCACTAATAACGATTAGATCAGACGAGGAGACAGCATGAGCCACACCAAGAAAACCGATACCGCCAAGCATCCAGAACAGAGCGGCCTTTCCTTCCTCAATCCGGCGGCACCGGAACCCTGGGCCAGCTTTGTCGAGCAGATCGACCGCGTTGCGCCGCATATGGGTTCGTTGTCCAAGTGGGTCGACACCCTGAAGCACCCGAAGCGAATCCTGATCGTCGATGTGCCGGTGCATCGCGACGATGGCACGGTTGCCCACTACGAGGGCTACCGCGTCCAGCACAACCTGTCGCGCGGGCCGGGCAAGGGCGGCGTGCGCTTCCATCCGGCGGTAACGCTGAACGAAGTGATGGCGCTGTCGGGCTGGATGACGATCAAGAACGCGGCGGTCAACCTGCCTTATGGCGGTGCCAAAGGCGGCATCCGGCTTGATCCGCGCGCCCATTCACGCGATGAACTGGAACGCATCACCCGGCGCTACACCTCGGAAATCGGCGTCATCATCGGGCCGGGCAAGGATATTCCGGCACCCGACATCGGCACCAACGAGCAGACGATGGCCTGGATGATGGACACCTACTCGATGAATACCGGCTCGACGGCAACTGGCGTCGTCACCGGCAAGCCGATTTCGCTGGGCGGCTCGCTCGGCCGGCACGAAGCAACCGGGCGGGGTGTCTTTATTGCCGCCCGTGAAGCCGGCCGCCGTAGCCATGTGCCAATCAAGGGCGCGCGCGTCGTCGTTCAGGGCTTTGGCAATGTCGGTGGCATCGCTGCCCGCATGTTCCATGAAGCCGGGGCGACCGTTATTGCCCTGCAGGATCATTCGGCGACCCTTGCCAACGAAGCCGGTATCGACATTCATGCCGCGCTCGCCCACGTCGCCAGCACCGGCGGGCTGAAAGACTTTCCGGGGGCGAGCCCGGTTTCAGTCGACGACTTCTGGTTGCTGCCGTCCGACTTTTTGGTACCGGCTGCGCTCGAAGGGCAGATCCTTCCCGCGCGGGCCGCCACGATCAAGACGCGCATCGTCGTCGAGGGTGCCAATGGCCCGACCACGCCGGCCGCTGATGATATTTTGCGTGACCGTGGCATCCTGGTGGTGCCGGACGTGCTGGCCAATGCCGGCGGCGTCACGGTGTCTTACTTTGAGTGGGTGCAGGACTTCTCCAGCTTTTTCTGGAGCGAGGAGGAGATCAACAGCCGCCTCGAACACATCATGGTTGGCGCCTTCGATGCCATCTGGGCGATGGCCGATGAACGCCATGTCTCGCTGCGCACGGCAACCTTCATCATTGCCTGCCAGCGGGTTTTGGCCGCACGCGAGCAGCGCGGCCTGTATCCCTGATCCGGTGCCGTATGCCAAAGCCAATATCAAGTCGTGCGGGTTGGCGACTGATGTTGGCCGGAGCGTCTGCTCGCCGAGGTCACGACGGTGGCCAGCATCGCCGCAACCTGGCGGGTGCTGCGTCCAGTTCGTCGGTTCGGGCATCCGCAGTTTCATGGCCGGTGCCTGAGTGGCGGCAAGCGCTGTGCCTGCTGTGCCCGCTGTGCACTGTCCCTGCTGCTGCGGTCGACGGCCCGGGAAGGGCAAATTTCAGCCGTACAATCAACTCTCCCTGTCGCCCGCCTGCTCATGACTGAACCCAACACCAGCCCGCCTGTCCGCCTGCCCAAACCGCACCGTGCCCTTGGTGCCGTGATTCTGCTGGCCTTGTTCCTGCTGGCCGGGGTGCTGACCTTCAAGATTTCCGAGAAACAGGGCTTCAATCACTTGCGCGACGAGGCCAGTCATCAACTGGATGTCCTCGCCGCTGCCATCGACAGCGAAGTGACGCGGCACGCCTCGATTCCCAGTGCCGTCGAGTTGAGTTCGGACGTCCTCGCTCTGCTGCGGGCGCCGCCCGAAAGGCGAGATGTGCTACAGCCCGCAGCCAACCGTTTTCTGGAAAAACTCAACGACCATCTGGGCGGCCCGGCCATCTTCGTGCTCGATCTGGATGGACGGGTGGTCGCCTCCAGCGACTGGATCTTTTCCGACAACATGCTGAGCTCGAACCTCTCCTATATGCCATTTTTTCGCAGCGCGGTGAGCGGCACGCCGGCTCGCCACTACGCGGTGGACACCGTGCGCAACGAACCGGGCTATTTCTTTGCCTTGCCGATTCGCGATGAGCAGCAGGAATGGCGGGTGATCGGCGTCGCGGTCGTCAAATCGAGCATCCGCGAGATCGAACGGCGCTGGCTGGCGCAGGAGGCGCCGGCCCTGATTGTCGATAGCAACGGGATTGTCCTGCTCGCCTCGCCGCCGGAATGGCGTTACGCGACGCTGCAAGCGCTGGCCCCGGAAGCGCTGGATAGAGTCAGTCGTGAGCAGTTTGCCGGCCAGACGCTGGGTGGCACCGTACTGAAATTGCCGTTGATCCAGCCGAAGACGGTACCGTCGTTCGCCTGCCCAAACATTTGCGCGCTGAGCAAAACCCGCTGCAGGCGACCAAAACCTATCTCGCCCTGAGCCGGCATTTGCCCGGCACCGCCTGGCGCATTATCGTTTTCTCCGACATGCGCCATTTGGCGGTGCAGGCCTCGACCCATGCCGCGCTGGCCTCGGCGGCCATCGGCTGTTTGCTGCTCTGGGTGCTCTATCAGAATCAGCGCCGCCGCCTGGCGCGTGGCCGGGAAGAGGCGAGCGATGTTGGAAAAAGCCAATCAGGCACTGGAGCGCAGCGTCGCTGAACGCACCGTCGATCTTTCCGAAGCGGTAACGCGTCTGCAAAGCGAAGTCAGCGAACGCCATCGGGCCGAACAAACCCTGCGCGCCGCCCAGGATGAACTGGTTCAGGCCGCCAAACTGGCGGTGCTCGGTCAGATGGCGACCGGCATCACGCACGAACTCAGCCAACCACTTGGCGCCATCCGCACGCTGTCGGCCAATGCGATCGAGTTCATGCATCGCGGCGATCTGGCGACGGCGGAAAAGAATCTCGGCATCGTCGGCCAGTTAGCCGAGCAGGCCGGCGGCATCATCACGCCGCTCAAAACCTTCGCCCGCAAGTCGCCGGCGGTTTCGGTCGCGGTCGATGTGGCGCAGGCGGTCGATAGCGCGCTGTTTTTGTTCGACCAGCGCCTGCGTAAACAGAATGTTGCGGTCGACCGGAAAATTGAGCCAAATTCATGGATCGCCTGGTGCGACCAGAACCGGCTGCAGCAGGTGCTGGTCAATCTGATCGGCAACGCCATCGACGCCATGGCCGACGAGCCGGTACGCCGCCTGAGCTTCTCCGTCGAGCGCGCCTCGTCCGGGCAGCTTGCGCTGGCCGTCGCCGACAGCGGCTTCGGGTTTACCGAAGAAGCGCTGGAACACTTGTTCGAGCCTTTCTTCACCACCAAGCAGCCGGGCGAAGGCCTCGGGCTCGGGCTGACCATCTCGCGCGACATCCTGCGCGATTTCGGCGGCGACCTGCTGGCCGGCCCGGCCCCCGGCGGCGGGGCGCGCTTTGTCGTGCTGCTGCCGCCACTCCCCGCAACTTCCATTTCCGCCAGCGATAAGGCCTCGCCATGAAACCCCAGCTTTCCGTCCTGCTGATCGAGGACGATCCCAACGTCCGCCTCGGTTGCGAACAGGCCATGCAACTGGCCGGCATTCCGGTCGAGGCCGTCGGCTCGGCCGAAGAGGCGCAGCGCCGCCTGGCCGCCGGCTACCCGGGCATCGTCGTCACCGACATGCGCCTGCCCGGCATGGACGGCATGGCGCTGCTGCGCTGGGTCAATCAGCTCGACCCCAACCTGCCGGTCATCATCATCACCGGCCACGGCGACGTGACGCTGGCCGTCGAAGCGATGCGCAGCGGCGCCTACGATTTCATGCAGAAGCCGTTTTCGACCGGCGATCTGGTCGAGGTCGTCCGCCGGGCGCTGGAAAAACGCGAACTGGTCCTCGAAGTCGAAGCCCTGCGCCGTCGCCTCGATCATCGCGACGATCTGGAGGCCCGGCTGATCGGCCGCTCGCCGCAAATGGCCAAGGTTCGGCAACTGATCCTCGACGTGGCGAATGCTGCGGTCGACGTGCTGATTTTCGGCGAAACCGGCACCGGCAAGGAAATGGTCGCCCGCTGCCTGCACGACCTTTCCGGCGCCCGTCAGGAAAATTACGTCGCGTTGAACTGCGGCGGCATGGCCGACAGCCTGCTCGACAGCGAACTCTTTGGTCACGAATCCGGCGCCTTCACCGGCGCCCAGAAACGCCGTATCGGCAAGGTCGAATACGCCAGCGGCGGCACCCTGTTCCTCGATGAAGTCGAGTCGATGCCGATGGCTATGCAGATCAAACTGCTGCGCGTCTTGCAGGAACGTGTCATCGAACGCCTCGGCTCCAACCAGCTGATTCCCGTTTCCTGTCGGGTCGTCGCCGCCAGCAAGGAAGACCTGAAATTACTTTCCGATCAGGGCAGGTTTCGCGCCGACCTCTATTACCGCCTCAACGTCGTCCGCATCGAACTCCCCGCATTGCGCGAACGCCGCGAAGACATCCCGGCCCTCTACGACGAATTCCTGCTCCAGGCGGCCAAACGCTACAACCGCCCGCCGCCGGTGCTGACTTCGGAACACCTGCGCCGCCTGATGGCCCTCGACTGGCCCGGCAACATCCGCGAACTGCGCAACACCGCCGACTGCCACGCCCTCGGCATCGGCCGTGATGGCGCGATGCCTAGTGTCTGCAATACCTCGCAATCGCTGACCGAAGCGGTCGAAAACTACGAGCGCGTGCTGATTGCCAACGAATTCACCAAGCAGGACGGCAATATCGCGCGGACCAGCGATGCACTGAAGATCGCCCGCACGACGCTGCACGACAAGCTGAAGAAATACGGTTTGATCTGAACAAGGCGGATGCCTCGGGCCGCATTTTAAGCCGGCCGTTGGCTCGGAAATCTGCTTGAATCAAATGGCACTTGCCGTTTCTTGCCGTCCGGTATCGACGGATTCTCCCGGTATTGCCCGCTGCGGTCGTTCGGGTTCTCGAACGGCCGCAGTGCCTGTCGATCTCAGCTCATGGCTGAGCCGGCTCAGAATGAATACTGATAGCCCAGCGCCAAACCGGTGGGGAATCACCCGGATTGACCACGTAGTTGTTGGCCGAACTGGTGCCCATCGGGACCAGGGCGGCGCCGGCATCGTTCCAGTGGTGCGAGATGATCCCGTAAATCCGCGATTGGGCGCTGATAGTCTCGACCCAACCGATGGTGGCGACACAACTCTTGTCACTCGGCGCGGCATCCTGGGTGCGACCCTCGGCGTAGGCCAGCAGTAGTTGACCGGTGGCGGTCAGTGCCGACTGGCTGCCGATCATCCATTCGTTCCGGGTCTTGCTGTTGCCGACATCGGGGTCGGTGTCGACGCGGCCAACGCCAGCCATCAGTTTGGTGTTTTTTACCTGATAGCTGGCGCCGATGAAGGCGTTCTCGATCACCGAGCTTGAGGCGCTGACATGGTCGTCGTTCTGGTAGGCAACGGAGGCGCCGAATGGGCCGTTTTCATAGTTGACCGCAAGGGCTGCCGCGTTGTTGCTGGTGTTGCCGGTTTCGCCGCCCAAGGCCACCATAACGTTGGCGCTCAAGCCGTTGATCTTCGGGCTGGCATAGACGATCGAGCTGTCGAAGCGCGTGCTGCCGGTGCTGACGTTGCCGTCGGTCGTTGGTGAACCGTAGCCCTGCTCGTACGGGTCAAAACTAATAACCGTGTTGTAGAGCGGCGAGTACTGGCGGCCCGCCGTCAGGCGCCCGTATTTGCCTTCAATGCCGGCGTAGGCCTGCCGCCCGAAAATCCTTCCGCCCTGGGCCAGCGAGCCATTGTTGGCGAAATAGCCAGCCTCGACTTGGAAGATACCGCGCACGCCTTCGGTAATGTCGGCACCGCCCTTGAAGCCGAGCCGGCTGCCGTTGAGGCCGCCGGACTCAAGCGCGACGCGATCCCCCTGGCCGCCACCGCTGTTGTACTCGGCGAAAACGTCGAGTTTGCCGTAGAGAGTGACATTCGGGTTGCCACCGAAGGCCGACGCGGATCGTACCGGCACGGTCGAAGCGGCTGCCGGGGAAGCCTTGGGCTCATTCTTCTGTGCCTCAAGCTGGGTGATCCGTGCCTGCATGGGTTCGAGTTGCGCCTGCAGTTTTTGCAATGTGGCTCGCATCTCCTCCAGTTCGCCGGCTTGGGAAATACCTGGCGTGGCGGCGGTAAACAGGCCGGCCGAGGCGAGTGCGATAACAATTTTCTTCATGATTCCTATCCTTTTCAAAAGACGAACAATCCCGCCGCCTGCACTGTGGGTGCGGCGTATTTGCGCTCTGGGGCGAGGGGCGAGGGGCGTCAAGCCGGCCGAGGGCCGGGCTTGATCCAGTTTGTGGTGAAGCCCGATCAGGTCATTTCCACGTCGGCGGGAATGACTGGATCAAGGCCTGGTGCTCAGTATTCCCAGAAGATGCGCTGGATTTCCTTGCTGTCGCTGGTTTTGGTCAGCGCCACCATGGCCAGGATGCGGGCCTTTTGGGGATTCAGGTCATGAGCGACGGTCCAGTCGTACTTGTCGTCTGGCTGTTCGGCATTGCGCACGACGAAGCCGCCGGCATTGACGTGGGAGGAACGGATGATCTGCACGCCCTTGTCACGCAATTCACGCAGCACGGGGACGAGCGGCGCCGCCACCGAGCCGTTGCCGGTGCCGGCGTGAATGATCGCCTTGGCGCCCTGATCGGCGAAAGCGCGATAGGCGGTGGCGGTCACGTTGCCGTGGGCATAGGCGATATCAACGCGGGGCAGGCTGTCGATCTGGTCGATATCGAACTCGGAGTTGATGGTGTGGCGCTTGGCTGGCAGGCGGAACCAGTAGTTCTTGCCTTCGACCACCATGCCGAGCGGTCCCCAGATGCTCTTGAAGGCTTCGGTCCTGATGTTGATCGTCTTGGCGACGTCGCGGCCGCTGTTGATCTCGTCGTTCATGGCGACGAGCACGCCCTGCCGTTGGCATTCTGGCTGGCGGCGACGCTGACCGCATTGAACAGGTTGAGCGTGCCATCGGCCGACATCGCGGTGCCTGGGCGCATCGAACCGACGACCACGATGGGCTTGCCGGTATGGACCACCATGTTCAGAAAGTAAGCGGTTTCCTCCAGCGTATCGGTGCCGTGGGTGACGACAATCCCATCGACGTCGGCCTGCTTGGCCAGTGCCGAAACCCGCTTGGCGAGGGTGAGCAGATGTTCGTTGCTGAAACTCTCGGAGGCGATCTGAAAGACCTGCTCGCCGCGGACGTTGGCGACCTCGCTCAAAGTCGGGATACCGGCAATCAGCTTGTCCACCGGCACCTTGGCCGCCTGGTAGGTGGCGCTGTTGGCCACCCCGGCACCGGCGCCGGCGATGGTGCCGCCGGTGGCCAGAATGACGACGTTGGGTTTGTCGGCAAAGCCGGAAAGGCCGCGAGGCAGGCGGCAGCGATCGGCGTGCAGCGGGCGAGGATCAGATTCATGGAGTCTCCTTGATGTTGTAAATTGAAGAAACCGGCAGTCGGTTTCAAAACGCCTATATCGCATGTCTCGTGCCAGCTGATTCAGGTTGCTGATCTTTTCTATCGTCATGATTTTGCGAGGATTTTTTTTCGTGACGCCAGTGCGCTGCCGGAAAGCCGATTTGTTGGGTCGTTTCTGTCTCGGTTTTCCGTCGCTCGGAAGGAGGGCATCAATGCCGCACCAGCGGCAATCCGAGCGTGGCCAGTTGCGCGATGTCGATCTTTCTCGTCGCGGAACGGCGCGATGATGCAAAGGCGGTCCGGCGGAATCGAACGGGCGTTCCCGGCTGAAAAATGGGATTAAGGTAGAATTCAGGGCTTACGAAACAGGCAAGGAATCAACAGCATGCTGCTGATGATCGACAATTACGACAGCTTCACCTACAACCTGGTCCAGTACTTTGGCGAGCTCGGTCAGGAGGTTCAGGTCTACCGCAACGACGCGATCACCGTTGCTGAAGTGGCGCGGCTCAACCCGACTATCTGGTGATTTCCCCCGGCCCCTGCGCGCCGGCGCAGGCCGGCATCTCGCTGGCGGCAATCCGCGAGTTTGCTGGCAAGATTCCGCTGCTCGGCGTGTGCCTCGGCCACCAGTCCATCGGCGAGGCCTTTGGCGGCAAGGTCGTGCATGCCAAGAAACTGATGCACGGCAAGGTTTCTGCGGTCAACCACAAAAATGTCGGTGTTTTCAAAGACCTGCCCAATCCGCTGACCTGCACCCGTTATCACTCGCTGGCCATCGAGCGCGAATCGCTGCCGGATTGCGTCGACATTACCGCCTGGACCGACGATGGCGAAATCATGGGCGTCCGCCACAAAACGCTGGCCGTCGAAGGCGTCCAGTTCCACCCTGAATCGATCCTGACCGAACGCGGTCGACCTGCTCAAAACCTCCTGGACGAGTTCAAGAAATGACCCCGCAAGCCGCCCTCGGCGCGTGATTGAACACCGCGAAATTTTCCATGACGAAATGGTCTCGCTGATGCGCCAGATCATGGGCGGTGAAGTCACACCGGTGATGATCGCCGCCATCATCACCGGGCTCCGCCTCAAGAAGGAAACCGTCGGCGAAATCGCCGCTGCCGCGACGGTGATGCGTGAATTGTCGACCAAGGTTGAGATCGCCGACACCAGCCGTCTGGTTGATACCTGCGGCACCGGTGGCGACGGCGCCCACACCTTCAATATCTCCACCGCCGCGATGTTCGTCGCCGCCGCTGCCGGCGCGCAGATCGCCAAGCACGGCGGCCGCTCCGTCTCCAGCCAGTCGGGCAGCGCTGATGTGCTCGAAGCGCTCGGCGCCAACATCAATCTCAATCCGGCACAAGTCGCTCAATCGATTGCCGAAACCGGTGTCGGCTTCATGTTCGCACCAACCACCACAGCGCGATGAAAACGCCGCACCGGTCCGCCACGAACTGGGCGTGCGGACGATTTTCAATATCCTCGGTCCGCTGACCAACCCGGCCAACGCGCCGCAACAAGTCATGGGCGTCTTCCACCGGATCTCGTCGGTATTTTGTGCGTGTATTGCAGCGCTTGGGCAGCCGCGGGCGCTGACGGTTTTTTGGTCGCGAAGGACTGGACGAAATCTCCATCTCCGGCCAGACGTTGGTTGGCGAGCTGAAAGATGGCCGAGTCAGCGGCCACGAAATTCACCGGAACAATTCAGCCTGCCGGTGCCGATCCTAAAGTGCTGCAAGTTTAGTCGAAGAGTCGAAAATCATGCTGCTCGGCGCGCTGGAAAACAAACTCGGTGCCGCCCGCGACATCTGTCGCCCTCAATGCCGGGGCCAGTATTTATGTGTGCGCCCTGGCCGAAACGCTGGCCGACGGCGTGGAACAGGCCTTCGAGATGATTGCGTCGGGCGCAGCGCGACAAAACTGAATACCTTTGTCCCTCACCCGCAAACTGACTGTTTAAGGAGATTGGCATGGCCTTGCCCTCGAGAAGCCACCAACATTCGATGCAGAAGCCTATTTGGCTTGGGAGGAGTTCCGGCAGAAAAACATGAATACATCAATGGTAAGTCTCTTTTGCCATGGTCGGCGTTCGACAGAGCCACGGGTACGGCAACCCTTAATTTTGCTTTGCCCTGCGTCGAGAGCTTAAAGGCGCACCTGCCGAGTGTTCGCTGAAGCGATCAAGACCAGAGTTATCCTCGGAACGCTATTTTACCCGGATGTCGTCGTCACCTGCGACCTCGTGATCGCCTTACCCCGCAATTCATCAGCCATCCTTCGTTGATCATCGAAATTCTCTCCGAATCAACTGCTGCTTTCGACCGTGGCGAAAGTTGCCCAGTACCGCCAACTCGAAAGCCTTCAGGAATTCGGGATCGTTGATCTCAAGGCAAACGTATCGAGATATTCCGTCGCAGCGCCGAAACCATTGGGTGCTCCACGAATATCGTCCCGGCGAAGAGTTTGAACTGCCGTCGCTCAACGCGCGTATCAGCGTCGATGAAATCTTCGACGACACGACGAACCCTCAGAGTCCCCGAAAATCTCGACATCCTCAATAAAATCATCGCTACCAAGCGCAAGAAATCGCCGCTGCCTCAGCCGTCAAACCGCTTGCCGCACTTGAAACCGAAGCCGCCGCCCAGTCCGCCCCGCGTGATTTTCTCGGTGCCATTCGCCACAAACTATCCTGCGGTCAACCCGCAATAATCGCCGAAATCAAGAAGGCTAGCCCGTCAAAAGGGTCATTCGTCCAGACTTTCACCCGGGCGAAATCGCCCAAAGCTACGAAAAACATGGTGCCGCCTGTCTGTCGGTACTGACCGATCGCGAATATTTTCAAGGCGCCCCGGAATACCTGCAAACCGCCCGTGCCGCCTGTGCGCTACCGGTGCTGCGCAAGGACTTCATGGTCGACCCGTATCAGGTCACAGAAGCTCGCGCCATGGGTGCCGACTGCATCCTGCTCATCGCCGCGGCGCTCAGCCTGCCGCAGATGCAAGCCCTGAAGCATTGGCCCACCATTACGGTATGGCCGTGCTGGTTGAGGTCCATAACGGCGAAGAAGGTGGACGTCGCATTGCAACTCAAAACGCCGCTACTTGGCATCAACAACCGTAACCTGCGCACCCTGAGGTCACCTCGATACCACGCTCGGTCTGCTCGCCCGCATTCCCGCCGACCGCATCGTCGTCACCGAAAGCGGCATCGTCACTGCAGAGGACGTTGCCCTGATGCGCGGCACCAAGTCAACGCCTTTCTTGTGGGTGAGGCCTTCATGCGCGCCCCGGAACCGGGTGAAGAACTGAGCTCGGCTATTTGCCTGAACGGCCGGTTCGGCCGTAGCCTCGGCTGCCTGAGCTCAGTCAGCCCGCTATCGGGTTTCTCTATCGGCTCACCCATTTCGGCACTGCCGCATCTTCGTAAATATCTGTCAACGCCAGTGAAATCCCCAGCCTTCTCAGGCTGATCGATTCTCCAGCCGTCGCAATTTCCTGCATCCAGCCCGTCTCGTTGCGGCGAAATACCTCAACCCCACTGCCGCTCCCTGGTCGACCAAAGCGTACTCCTGCAAACTGTCCAGTTGGCGGTAGGCAATCCACTTTTCTCGCCGGTCAGTTTTCTCCGTACTTGGGGACAGCAGTGCCAACAATCAGTTTTGGGGCGGTGACAAACTCTGCGGCGGATCAAGGCGCAGATCCTCGTCGGCACAGGTGGCCACCACGTCCGGATAATAGTAAGAATGCGCTATCGCCACGTTGACCTTCATGTCAGCCCACCCAGGCGCGGCAAGGGTACCGCGCAACTGGGCGCGGAGTGCAACGCTTATGTTCAGGGCAATCGTCCCGTGCGTTTTCGTGGCACCGGCCATGGCAAAAATCTGACCATCAACGTGTTCATGACGGGTTCGGGGAGTTCCTCGCCACAGAGATAGTCGGCCTTCGTGAGAACGTGGGCGGGCTATTGCAGATCCCATAACACTTCCTTGTCAAATGGGTTTTGCTGATCTAATAGCCTTCGTCGTCAAATCAATACGCGGCTAAAGGCAGTCAGGAGTTTGGTCTGGTCAAACAGACGTGTTGCTCGAAACAACGTAGGCGGAGAAAAGTCCTCCGCGGCGCAAACGTCCGTTGCTAGCGCTCCATGCTCTTTGCGACAATCCCTTTCCCTTCTCAATCCGAGAAAGGGGGCGTAATCAGTTCCGTAAGTTCCGGAACTCGGTTAAAAACCAGCCGCTAGGAGATTTCAGGATGCAAAGAAAATTGTCGCTCTGGCCCTGGCCGGGACTGTGGCTTCCTCCGCTGCTTTCGCGCGGTCAATGTCACCCTTTGCGGTCGCGCTGACTACGGTTACATGGTTCGCGGTGACGATGACGGCGCTGTTCCGCATGACTCAGAAAAACAAGCGAATTTGCTTCTGGTATTGTGGCTCTGGTGACCGTATCAGTTTCAAAGGTTCGGAAGATCTGGGTAAGCCCAGAAGGCGGTCTTCGAAATCGAATACGGTCTTTCAATGG
>JADKIP010000010.1 GCA_016721185.1 Candidatus Dechloromonas phosphorivorans | reverse complement strand
CAAACCGGGAAAACGCAGAGCACGAAAAAAGCCCCGCTGAAAACCAGCAGGGCCAGGCGAAATATCCGGAAGGCGCGGACGAGAATGTTATTGGTATGCAGTCTTCTTATTCCAGATAGTGTTTGGCGTAACGGTTTGACACTTTCGCCATCTGCAGCAGGATGGGCAGATCGGCGGTATTGAAATCAGGATCCCAAGCCGGTTCACCGCAGATCCATGCCCCGCCCGCAAATAGCCCTTGATTAGCGGCGGCGTTTCTGCCGGCCGGTCCTGCTGCAAGGCAGCCAGCGGTAGCGGACAACGCGGGAAAACACGGTACTCCAGCGGTCCGAGATGATCCTCGGAAAGACGATTATACAAGCTGGCTGCGGCATGGCCGCCGTCCGCCATGCTGATCGAGGCACAACCCATCAGGTAATCGTAACCGCGCTCGGTCATGTATTGGGCCAGGCCGGACCAGAGCAGCGTGATCGTCGCCCCGGTGCGGTAATCGGGATGAACGCAGGAGCGACCAATCTCGACCAGGCGCGAACGCAGGTGTTGCAGGCGGGTCAGGTCGAACTCATTTTCCGAGTAGTAACCGACCTGACGGGCGTTTTCCGGCGAGAGAATACGATAGGTGCCGACGACTTCGCCGCTTTGCGTGTCGCGCACCACCAGGTGATCGCAATAAGGATCGAAAACATCGTGATCCACCCCCGGCGTACGGCTCGGCAGGTTGGCGCCCATTTCCCCAGCAAAAACCCGGTAACGCAAACGTTGGGCCTCAAGGATATCGCTCTGGCTACGGGCAAAGCCAACCGCAAGACTGGGCCGTTTGGCGCGGCGTTGCTCGACGCCTGTTTGTATTTTTTCCATGCTGCTCTCCATTTATGGTGTGGAGACAGCATGGAATAGTCGCGTTACAAGGCTATTGCACCTGTTTTACGGCAAGATTTCAACGCGTCACGCGCGATTCCCCGCCGGAGGAAATTATGCGGACGCGATCACCGGGACGAAATTCAAGCGGATCGCCTTCCTGAACGATTGCGATCAACTGCCCATTGTCCATCTTGATGGTAATTTCCATCGCCTGCTTGCGGGTCACCCCTTCTTCAATCGCACTGCCAGCAAGACCACCAGCGACTGCACCAATGACCGCTGCAATCGTCGAGCCTTTGCCACCACCGAGCGTGCTGCCGGCGACACCGCCAACCGCCGCGCCGGCGATGGCACCGACGGGCGACTTGGTGCCTTCCATCAACACCTCGCGGACAGATTCGACAACGCCCATCCGGATGTTTTGTTCGCGGCGCGCCTGGTCGCGGGTATAAACATCGCCCGACTTGCTAGTGGCACAACCAGCCAACACGGCAAGCGAAATCAGTAGCAAAGAGAGGGTTTTCATCATTGATTTCACCAAGGTAAAGGGCCAAAGGCACGTTGGTAACGGGCCGCAATTTGCTCACGGCTGGGCTGGTGATTTTGGCCGCCGCGATGGGCAATCTTGATTGCCCCCATCACCGCCGCCAACTGCCCGGTTTTGACCCAGTCAAAGCCGTTGGCAATGCCATAAAGCAGGCCGGAACGGTAGGCGTCGCCGCAACCAGTCGGGTCAACGACCTCATCCGCCTGCACGCAGGGAATATCGTAACGCTGACCATTGGCGCGAATTTCCGAACCCTCGCCGCCCTTGGTGACGATCAACGCTTTCACTTCGCCCGCCAGTTGATCAAGGCTACGGCCGGTCCGGTCACAGAGCAGCTTGGCTTCGTAGTCATTGAAACAGGCGTACTCCGCAAGCTTCATGAACTCCAGCAACTCGTCACCGTTGAACATCGGCAAGCCCTGACCGGGGTCGAAAATGAAAGGCAAATCCGCCGCCGCAAAGTCACGAGCGTGCTGCATCATGCCTTCCCGGCCATCCGGTGCGACGATACCGAGCTTCGCGCTCGTTGCCTGTTCAACCTTGTTCAGATGCGAAAAGCTCATCGCACCCGGGTGAAAGGCGGTGATCTGGTTATCGTCCAGATCAGTCGTAATGAAAGCCTGGGCGGTAAAACTGCCAGCGACGTGACGAACATGCGTGCGGGGCAGGCCCAGTTTATCCAGACGATCAAGGTAGGGCGTGGCGTCATCGCCCACGGTGGCCATGATCAGTGGCTCACCGCCGAGCAGCATCAGATTGTAGGCAATGTTGCCGGCACAGCCGCCATATTCACGGCGCAGTTCCGGCACCAGAAAAGCAACGTTCAGGATGTGAATCTGTTCCGGCAGGATGTGATTTTTGAAACGGTCCGGAAAGACCATGATGTTGTCAAAGGCGAGCGAACCGCAAATTAAAGTTGTCATAAGCGCTTAAGGGTAGAAAACGTAAAGTCGGTAACCGGCGGCACCGATATTCTTGGCTTCGATCCACAATTTGATGGCAGTTTCGCCATTCGCCGGGAAAGCAGCCGAATTAATCGCCGGGGGAAGGTACTCAGCGGCCATCAAAACCCGGCGGGAAACCACCGTATCGTTGGTGTCAGTCAAGGTCAGTTCAAGAGCAGGCCAAGCCTGAGGATAACTGGCACGGTTATGCAAGCTTGCCTGTAAAACAAACAGGCCGCGGGCATTGTCTGATTGCAGATCAGATGTTTCGATAGCTACCAGATCGGAATTTCGCGGCAAAGGGACGTCGACCGCAGCCAACTCGTAAAGCGCCGCAGCCGTGGGCCAGCGCGACACCAGGTCAGTCCGGAAATGGTGCAGCAACTGGCCGAGCAAGACAAGCAGCAACAACAAAGCAACCGTCACGAAGGGCCAGACGCTGCGCTGCTGCATATCGCCCTCGAAAGAGCCCAGACCGCTCCCGGTCAGCGTTCCCGCCGCCCAGCGGTTATAGCCGGGCGCATCGTTCAATTCACGGGCGGCAACCAAGCCGGCTTCGCGGGCCGCCGAGGTCGATTCGTCAGGGGTTTCAAGCCTTGGTGCGGGCAATTCGGCTTGCTCTTCATTTGCGACAGGAAGCTCAGACAAAGGCATTTCGGGGAGCGCTTCGCGCAAGCGTTCCTGGGCGGGCTCGACTTCCTCAGTAACTACTTCTGCAATTTCAGCCTCTGCCTGTTCGGCTTCTTCAGCTGACTCAGCCGGAAAACCAGCAGTCGTTGCGAGCGGTTCTTCCTCAACAGGTGCCGAAAACTCTGCCTCGGGCAAGGCGGGATTTAACGATGCAGGAAAGACTTCTGGCGGAGGTTCCGTCAGCGCCGCTTCGGGCTTGATGGAAACTTCCTCAGGTGCGGGTGCATCCTCAAGAAACTCATCAAACGCATTGAAAACGGACTGACAATGACCGCAGCGGACCTTGCCTGCCTTCAGGCGTAGCTGCTCGGAGGTAACACGAAAAATCGTGCTGCAAACCGGGCAGCGTGTCCGCATCAGGGTTTGACTCCGCTCAAGCAAACCCAGTCTTCACGCGTATCGGCTACTTCCATCGGCAGCCATTGAGCATAAATGGCAATAATTTCTTCGGCTTGCTCACGCAGGATGCCGGAAAGTGCCAGACAACCGCCCGAGCGGACATGCGCACATATCGCCGGGGCAAGGACGCGCAACGGATTGGAGAGAATATTGGCGACCACGAGATCATATTCGCCAGCTACCGGCTCCGCCGAATCGGCAAACAGCGCACTTACTTCATTGCGTTCTGCATTGGCCCGGGCCGACTCCACCGCCTGCGGATCAATATCAACCCCGGCAACCCGCCCGGCACCCAAACGTGCCGCTGCAATGGCGAGAATTCCCGAACCGCAACCATAGTCAAGCACCGAGCAGCTTGGAGAAACGGTGCGCTCCAGCCATTCCAGACAAAGCCGGGTGGTCGGATGAGAACCCGTACCAAAAGCCATGCCCGGGTCGAGAATCAAATTGATTGCCGCCGGGTCGGGTGACTCGTGCCAGGAAGGCACGATCCATAGACGTTCGGAAACGCGAATCGGGTCGAATTGCGACTGAGTCAGTTGCACCCAGTTTTGATCGGCGACCGTTCCCACCGCATAGTTGAGCGGCTCGCTCAGCCCAATGGCCGCAGAAGCCTCGGCGAGCAGCGCAGGCACGTCGGCATCTTCCTCAAGCAATGCAACAACGCGCGAATGATCCCAGCCCGGTGAGTTAATCGAGCCTGGCTCGCCAAACTGCGGCCGCTCATCCGGTGTACCGGCATCAGCATCCTCAATCGAAGCAGACAGCGCACCCGCCGCCATCAAGGCATCGCACAACGGATCGGCGCGTGATGCGTCGGTCAAAAAACTGACACTTAACCAGCCCATCGTCTACTTCTTCACTTCGCCCTGATCGGCGAGTTTTTGTTCGAGATAATGGATATTGGTGCCGCCTTCAATAAAGCGAGCATCGAGCATCAGCTCCTGATGCAACGGAATGTTGGTCTTGATGCCTTGAATGCTCATTTCAGATAACGCAATCCGCATCCGACGAATCGCCTGCTCACGGGTATCTCCGTAGGAAATCACCTTGGCAACCATCGAGTCGTAATGGGAAGGCACGGTGTAGCCCTGATAAATGTGCGAATCGACCCGGATGCCAGGGCCGCCGGGTGGGTGGTAAAGCTCGATCTTGCCTGGACATGGCACGAACGTGAAGGGATCTTCGGCGTTAATCCGGCATTCGATAGCATGGCCACGGAAGACAATGTCCTTCTGGCGATAGCGTAACTTTTCGCCGGCAGCGACGCGAATCTGCTCCTGAACGATATCGACACCGGTAATCATTTCAGTGACCGGGTGCTCGACCTGAACGCGGGTGTTCATTTCAATGAAGTAGAACTCATTGTTCTCGTAAAGAAATTCAAACGTCCCCGCCCCCCGGTAGCCAATCTTGCGGCAAGCCTCAGCACAACGCTCGCCAATACGGCCAATCAAACGCGCCGGAATATGCGGCGCCGGCGCCTCTTCAATCACTTTTTGATGGCGACGCTGCATCGAACAATCGCGCTCGCCGAGATAAATCGCGTTCTTGAATTCGTCGGCCAGCACCTGAATTTCCACGTGACGTGGGCTTTCCAGATACTTTTCCATGTACACCGCAGGATTATTGAAAAAACTGCCCGCTTCCTGGCGAGTCAACTGGACCGCATTGAGCAGCGCCGCCTCGGTATGGACAACGCGCATGCCTCGGCCGCCACCACCGCCAGCCGCCTTGATAATGACCGGATAACCTACCGCCCGAGCAATGCGAACGATTTCTTTCGGATCTTCCGGCAAGGCGCCCTCGGAACCCGGAACGCAGGGCACGCCAGCCTCTTTCATCGCCGCCTTAGCCGAAACCTTGTCGCCCATCATGCGGATAGTCTCAGCGCGTGGGCCAATGAAGACGAAACCCGAGGTTTCGACACGCTCGGCAAAATCGGCATTTTCAGAGAGAAAACCGTAGCCGGGATGAATTGCCTGGGCATCGGTAACTTCAGCGGCCGAAATAATCGCCGGCACGTTCAGATAACTCAGCGAAGACGGTGCAGGGCCAATACAAACCGACTCATCGGCGAGCTTGACGTATTTTGCTTCGCGATCAGCCTCGGAATGGACGACGACCGTCTTGATGCCGAGTTCGCGACAGGCGCGCTGAATACGCAGCGCGATCTCGCCCCGGTTAGCAATTAGAATTTTTTCAAACATCATGACGGATTAACCGATCACAAACAGCGGCTCGCCAAATTCGACCGGCTCGCCGTTGTCCAGAAGAATGGCCTTGATCACGCCGGAAGCATCAGCCTCAATCTCGTTGAGCAGCTTCATGGCTTCGATAATGGCGATTGTTTCGCCCTGCTTTACCGTCTGACCAATCTGGACAAAGGACTCGGCACCCGGCGAAGGGGAACGATAGAAGGTACCGACCATCGGCGACTTGACGACGTGGCCTTCAGGAAATTCATCTTCGTCATCAAGATTTACCGAGGAGACCGCCGGTGCCGCAGCGGGCAGGACGTATTGCTGCATCGGTGCCGCAGCAACGGTGCCGTAATGTTTGACGATCCGTACTTTTCTTCGCCTTCAGTAACTTCCAGTTCCGAAATGCCGGATTCCTGAACGAGGTCGATGAGTTTCTTGAGTTTACGCAGATCCATGGATGACTCCCTTCTGTATTGCGCCGCTTGGACGCAAAAAGCCGGCCGAAGCCGGACTATTCGATGTTGAGTTTATTAAGCAGATATTCCAGAGCCAGCATGTAGCCCTGATGACCGAGGCCACAAATGACGCCAATGGCCAGATCGGAAAAATAAGAATGGTGCCGGAAAGGCTCCCGGGCGTGCACATTGGATAAATGCACCTCGACGAACGGAATCGCCACCGCTGCCAGAGCGTCGCGCAAGGCAACGCTGGTATGGGTGTAGGCCGCCGGATTGATGATGATCGCGCGCACGCCTTGTTCGCGAGCGGCATGAATACGCTCGATCAGCGCCCCTTCATGATTGCTCTGAAAAGCATCGAGTTCGACCCCGGCCGCTTCGGCCAGGCGAGCCAGCCCGACATTGATGTCAGTCAGCGTGACTCGACCGTAATGTTCAGGTTCCCGGGTGCCAAGCAGATTCAGATTTGGCCCGTGAATCACAAGGATTCGGGCTTTCTCGATCGGCTTGGAAGCTGATTTTCGCTTCGTCATGGCTGCAAGTTTGCCGCAATTAGGCGCATTTTGTCTAGTCTACTCAGCAAGCAGGGCACGCAGGGCATCCGCCCTGATTCGCTCACGCGTCCGACCGTCACGGTGCTTCAGACTCACTCTTTCCTGTTGGCGGGAAAAAATAACCAGGTTGGCCTCGACCGTATCGGTCTGGATAAGCAGTACGGCTTCGACACGCTCATTGCGCGCATCGACATGCCCGACATTGATGCCACGATTGAGGAGAAATATCTCGACCTCCTTGGCACTATCGGCAAATAACAGGATGTCGATTCTGGAGTGCTCGCCAGCTGTGCCATCAAGCACTGAACCGGTCAGGTAAGGATGAAACTCGGCGAGCAAATCAAGCAGTTCAAGTGCCGTGTGGCGCAAGGCTTCAATCAGCTCGGCGTGACCTTCTTCCTGGTAAAGGCTGCGATAAGCCCGCAATTCAGCCTCAACTTCGGCGTTATCTGGAAACGGACTATGTTCAGGCAAGCCGAGCTGGCGGGCAGCCTTGCGCTTGGCCTGGTGATAATCAGTAATGCCATCTTCCGCCATCAGACGGGCAGCGGCACTGGCGATATTAGCCCGGTGACTGGCGCTTGGGCGTTGGCTTTCATGACGGGGCATGGCGGCTCGATCAGGGTAAAATCGCCCCCATTCTAACGGGTCTATGTGACATGCACATTCATATTCTGGGTATCTGCGGCACCTTCATGGGCGGCGTCGCCCAACTGGCGATTGCCACCGGTCACAAGGTAACGGGCTGCGACGCCAACGTCTATCCGCCGATGAGCGACCAGCTTCGCGCCGCGGGCGTTGAATTGATTGAAGGCTTTGACCTTAGCCAACTGGCGCTGCAACCCGACGTTTTCGTCATCGGCAATGCCATTTCGCGTGGCAACCCGCTGCTTGAAGCCGTGCTCGACAAAGGCTTGCCTTACATCTCCGGCCCGCAATGGCTGGCCGAACAGGTGCTGCACGGCCGCTGGGTGCTCGGCGTCGCCGGCACGCATGGCAAAACGACGACCGCCTCGATGCTGGCCTGGATCCTCGAAGACGCCAATATGCAGCCAGGCTTCCTGATCGGCGGCGTGCCGCTGAATTTCGGCGTTTCGGCCCGACTCGGCGAGACGCCTTTCTTTGTCATCGAAGCCGACGAATACGACACGGCCTTCTGCGACAAGCGTTCAAAATTCGTCCATTACCGGCCGCGCACCGTCGTTCTGAACAATCTGGAATTCGATCACGCCGACATCTTCGCCGATCTGGGTGCTATCGAAACGCAGTTTCACCACCTTGTCCGCACCCTGCCCGCCTCCGGCCTGATTGTTTCCAATGCGGCCGAGGCCAGTCTGGAGCGCGTTCTGCAACGCGGTTGCTGGACGCCGGTCGAGCGTTTCAACACCCCAGCCGGCTACCGGGTCACTGGCGACGACGCCAGCGGCGAACTGATTCTGCATGGCGCCGATGGTGAAATCGGCCGTGCCATCTGGCAACTATCCGGCGAGCACAACCGGGCCAACGCCTGCGCCGCACTGATCGCCGCCCGCCACGTGGGCGTGCCGCTCGACAAGGGGCTGGAAGCGCTTCCCGCTTCGGCAACGTCAAACGGCGGATGGAGGTCCGTGGTGAAGTGGCGGGCGTCACGGTCTACGACGATTTTGCCCACCATCCGACGGCTATTGCCACGACCGTCGCCGGTTTGCGGCGCAAGGTCGGCCAGGCCCGCATTCTGGCGGTGCTTGAACCGCGCTCCAACACAATGAAACTGGGTGCCATGAAGAGTCAGCTTCCCGGCAGCTTGAGCGAAGTCGACGCAGCCTTTTGCTATGCCGCCAATCTGGGCTGGGATGCTCGTGAAGCCCTGGCGCCGATGGGAGAACGGGCCGTGGTTGAAGACAACCTGGAGCAACTGGTCAGCAAAATCGTCGCCACTGCTCGACCCGGCGACCATATTCTGGTCATGAGTAACGGCGGGTTCGGTGGTATTCACGACAAGCTGCTGGCGGCGCTCGCAAGGTAAATTCCCGCTGCCAACGGAATAGCCGCTTCCTGCGGTCAACCATAAAAACTGGCCAATTTCCGGACTCAATTCTTCATTTTCCCGGATACCCAGGCAATAAAAACCGGCCGTCCCTTGATCAGGTGACGGCCGGCCAGCAAACTATGCCATTCCCCGAGCAAACGCTCAGGGATCGCACCGCCGAATTAGCGCACCATGGACTCCACCACGGCCAAGGCCGTCATGTTGACCAAGCGGCGGACTGTCGCGGTAGCAGTCAGCACATGCACCGGACGCGCCGTACCCAGCAGAATCGGGCCAATCGTCACACCTTCACCACCGGTCATCTTGATCAGATTGTAGGCAATGCTGGCAGCGTCGATATTCGGCATCACCAACAAGTTGGCTTCGCCCTTGAGCGGTGAGTCGGGATTCGCTTCTTGACGAATGTCCTCGGACAAAGCCGAGTCACCATGCATTTCACCGTCAATTTCGATTTCACCCGCCGACATTGCCGACACCAAAGTGGCTGCACGGCTCATCTTCCTGGCTGATTCGGAATTGCTGGAACCAAAATTGGAGTGCGACAGCAGCGCGACCTTTGGATGAACACCAAAACGTTTGACCTGTTCTGCTGCCATCACGGTCATTTCGGCAATTTCCTCCGCCGTCGGGTTCTCGTTCACATGCGTATCGCAGATAAACAGCGAACGTGCCGGCAACATCAGATAATTCATCGCCGCCAACACGGTCACGCCCTCGCGCTTGCCGATTACATGATCAATCACCCCAAGGTGATGGCTGAACTGCCCGGTCATACCGCAGATCAGGCCATCGGCATAACCCAGCTTCAGCAACATCGAACCGATCAGCGTTGGCTTGCGGCGCATCGCCTCTTTGGCGATCGCCGGCGTCACGCCGCTGCGGGCCATCAGCTTGTGGTACGCCGTCCAGCACTCCCGAAAACGCTCGTCCGACTCCGGATTGACGATATCGAAATCGACCCCCGGCCGGATACGCAGCTTGGCTTTTTCGAGACGATGTTCGATCACGCCAGGACGACCGATCAGAATCGGGCGGGCGAATTTTTCTTCGATAACTACCTGAGCGGCGCGCAGCACGCGCTCATCTTCACCTTCGGCAAAAATGATGCGCTTGCCCTGAGCCTGACGGGCGGCCTGGAAAATGGCTCGCATGCCGACACCGGTGTGATAGACGAACTCGGAGAGCTTGGCGCGGTAGGCATCAAAATCAGTAATCGGCCGCGTTGCCACGCCGGAATCCATCGCCGCCTGGGCCACGGCCGGGGCGATCTTGACAATCAGGCGCGGGTCGAAAGGCTTTGGAATCAGGTATTCCGGGCCGAAAGACAGGTCATGGCCGGGATAGGCCATGGCGACTTCATCGGTCACTTCGGCTTCAGCCAGTTCGGCAATGGCGCGAACGCTGGCCATCTTCATTTCTTCGGTAATGCGGGTAGCGCCGACATCGAGCGCGCCACGGAAGATGAAGGGGAAGCAGAGGACGTTATTGACCTGGTTCACATAGTCGGAACGGCCGGTGGCGATGATGACGTCCGGGCGCACGGCCTTGGCCAGTTCCGGCATGATTTCCGGGGTCGGGTTGGCGAGGGCAAACACCATCGGCTTTTCGCCCATGCTCGCGACCATCTCCTGCTTCAGCACGCCAGCCGCGGAAAGGCCGAGGAAGACATCGGCGCCGACCATCGCATCGCCCAGCGTGCGATTGCTCGTTTCCCGGGCATAACGCGCCTTGGTTTCGTCCATGCCGCCCGGACGACCGACGTAGATCACGCCTTTGAATCACAAACCGTGATGTTCTCGCGCTTGACACCGAGATCGCACCACAGGTTGAGACAGGAAATGGCGGCAGCACCGGCACCGGAACAAACCACCTGGATTTCGTCGATCTTCTTGCCGACGACTTTCAGGCCATTCAGCATGGCAGCGGCAGAAATAATCGCCGTGCCGTGCTGATCGTCGTGGAAAACCGGGATATTCATCCGCTCTTTGAGCTTTCTCTTCAATATAGAAGCACTCCGGCGCCTTGATGTCTTCGAGGTTGATACCGCCAAGCGTCGGCTCCATCGCGGCAATCATGTCGATCAGCTTATCGGGGTCGTTCTCGGCCAGTTCGATGTCGAAGACGTCAATACCGGCGAACTTCTTGAATAAACAGCCCTTGCCTTCCATCACCGGCTTGGCGGCCAGTGGGCCGATATTGCCGAGACCGAGGACAGCGGTACCGTTGGTAATGACGCCAACCAGATTGGCACGCGAGGTGTACCAGGCGGCGGTGGCGGGATCTTCGACAATCGCATCGCACGCGGCGGCAACACCCGGCGAGTAAGCCAGCGCCAGATCGCGCTGATTGGTCAGGCCCTTGGTCGGACGAACGGAAATCTTGCCCGGCGTGGGCCAGCGATGGTATTCAAGTGCAGCTTCGCGCAAATCTTTTTCCACGAAATCTCCTTGGGTTTTCTGCTGTGAGGGAAAACCCTAAAGAGTACTCCAAAGCGCCTGGAGATGGAATGAAGCGGTGCGGGAAAATTCAGCCCTCAAAGCTCAAGACGCCCCTGCGCGCTGGCTACGGCTAGCGGCCGCACCCGCGCAAAATTCAACAACGCCGGCAAACGTGCGCCCTTCTCGCGCCACTCGGCAAACAAGCGCTCACCGAGCAGCACGTAATGCCAAGGACGTTCCACTTGGCCGTCCTGGATCGGCAAGCCGCTGATCCGCTCACACCAGGCGGTTGCCGCTTTCAATTTGCGTTGCACATTTGGATTATTCAATTGTTCCTGAGCCTTGGTTTCCACCAAATAAACCGCGTCGACCGTACGAACGAGGAAATCTGGCGAGTAAAAGGCAGGCAAACCATCTTCCTTCACATAGCGCAGCCTGACAAAATCATGGCGTGTCTCACTGATTTTGCAAAAAGCCTCAACATCACTATCCGCCTGCGCCCATTCTATAAATACTCGTTCAAGCCCGCCATTGCGTACCGGGAATGGCAAACGTTCATAAATACACTTGCGCACGGGTAGCGAACTCGTCTCACGCATCGGCAGCTTGGCGACTTCTGAAAGATAGCGATAACGCACCTCGGTTTCGCCCAATATCGGGCGCGCTTCCGACTCGATCAACGCCACGGCAAAGACGCGGGTGATGTGGTCAAGCACCGGCTGTAGCAGCAACAAGCGCCAGTTTTCGTCAGCCAAGGGCTCGAAATCAGCGCCGAACAATCGCTCACGAATGTAATCCTCCAACCAACCGGCAAGTTCAGCAGTATTCACCTGCAAATACGGGTTGGCCAGATGAGCGGCGATTTTGTTGCCTTTGGGCAAAGGCTGAGAAAGCGCCTGACCGATACGCCGGGTCAGGCGAGTCAGAAAATCGTTATAGCCGGTGACGTTCATCACCGCGCCATCGACCCGGTAATCGCCAAACAAGGTGCTCGTCTGTAAATCCTGAGAAACAAAGACATCGCCCTTGCCGAGCATGGTTTTCAGCTCGTCACGCGGCATGGCGGTAAAAGGCAGCAGGCTGGCCGGGGATGGCGCGTCATGCTCCAGCCTTTCCTCTGCCTCGTGAAAGATGAACGGGATAGCGAAGTCAAATGCCTCGTACCCTTCGCGCAGCCCGACCGAGATCAGGTCACCAGCGCTGCTCGTACTATCAATTTCCTCGCTGGTGGTGCCGGCCAGGCCAGCAGCCATCAAATCGTCGTAAAAGGACTGGAAAGCCGGGTGTTCGACGATGGAGAGCATCGATCAGGCTCCTTGGCTCCAGCCCGGTTTTAATCCGCTCACGGTTTTCGCGCTTGATTTCGTCAAACTCAGCATCGCGCCACATCAGGCGCAAGCCTCGTCCGATGGTCTGTTCAAGCAGAATCTGCGCTTGTGATGAACGCAATGGCACGATGACGCAAATGTTGTTCACGTCGAAGCCTTCGCGCAGCATCAAGACGCTGACAATGACCCGTGGGCGGGCGTGGCGATCCACGTCGAATAGCCGTTCGCGCAGCGGCGCCCAGTCTTTTTCGCCCAGTTCAGCTTTTTTCCCGGAATCGACCGCCATGATTTCATCGTCAGCCAGCCCGAACTCATCGACAAAAAAGCGGGTCACCAAAGGCGAAACCGTCGTGTCTTCGCAAACGACGAGCATTTTTGGGTGCCGGGAGGCGTCGACCGTAGCAAAGTCAGTTTCCAGCTTCTTCAGCTTGGCAAAGCCGGCGCGCAACATGACGCGTTGACCTTCCGAAAGCGTCGGATTGCCATCCTCGTCTCGCTCAGCTTTGAACTCCAGTGGCAAGGCTCCGATTTCCTTGCGCCGATCAAGGACCAGCGACTTAACTAAGCCGGCGCTCATCGCCGCTTTCAAGTCGAAATCCACAATGATGTGCGGGAAAAACACCTTGCGCTTGTTTTTACCCGAGCCCACGTCGTTGTAGGGCGTCGCCGAAAAGTCGATCTGCACGAACTGCCGCCCCTTGCTTTCGGCAATGCGTGACAAACTTTTCTGCCATTCCACCTCGGTCGTTTCGCCCTCTTTCTTCACCTCATGGATGTGGTGCGCCTCATCGTTGAAGACCACCAAATCGCTGAGTCCGGCGAGATAGTCGAGGACGCCACCGCGGGCGTAGCGCCGATCCAGTACATCAAGGCTATTGCCGGTGGATTTGCCCGGCCTCAGCGGCAACAGGCCGGCGATGACTTGTTGCGGCGCAAGCGGCGCACCGGGGGCCTCAAACTCGGCATCGTCGACCACCTCATCCGCTTCGGACAGCAAATGCCAGTTGGCAATCGCCAGCAGGCCGTTGCCGGTCGTCTTCAAGCCGATCTCTTCCTTGGCGCAGACATTGCCGCGCACAAAACCGAACACCGTTTCGCGCAAACCTTCCGGCAAAAACAGCTCAGCGTAACGCGCCACATCGGAGCTTGAAAAATCACGGACGCCGCCCTGCAATTTGCCGCAAAAGGCATCAAGCAGACGGTCATACACAATCAAACCCGGCGCGACGATCAGGAAATTTCGGGTAAACCGCGGGTCGACCGCAGCACTCGCCCGTGCCGCGTTGGCGTTGAGCAGTTGCCAGACAAGTAACGCCTGCAACACCCAGGTTTTACCGGTGCCCGTCGCCATCTTCAGGCAATACTTGGGGTGTGCATGCTTGGCGCTCGCCACCTCATTCAGCGTTTTGCCCTCAAGCAGCGCCTCGGGTGCAACCTGTTTGTAGAGCGCCTGTAACGTCGGCGCCGCCAAGACCTCATGCGCCACGATGGCATTCAAAATCGCCTGCCGCTGGCCGGGGTGAAAGTTGAAACGACGCGTCTGGCAAATGTCTTCGAGAAACCACCAACGCAGTAATTCGGCAGTCGTCGGCGTCACCAGATCGTAGAGATCGGCGCTACCGTCTTCCAGACCAAGGCAGAGTTGTTGTGTTTTGGCGGTGAGGCCAGCCGCAAGCGGGAGAAAATCAGCGCCTTTACTCATGACAGCGCCGCCACAGTCACATTCGCCTCAGCTTCAAAACCAAACACATCGACCACCCGCACACAAACCCGGCGCGGGCCATTTTGGGCGGCGGTGGTGAACTTGGCTTCGGTAATCACCCTCAGCGGGTCGCCGTCGTTGTCGGTATTGCCCCGGTAATCCTGCCAGACGGAGCGGAACACCTTGCCGTCGTAATCGGGGTCGACTGCCCAATATTCAATCAGCGCCAACGGATCAGCATTGGCGATGGCTTGCAGCTTGCTGCGGTTGGCTTCGTCGAGATTAATTGCTTCCGGCGAGAGCAGCACGTAATTTTTCAGGGTAATTTTTAGGGTTTCTTCGCCGTTGACCGCAGCACTGCGGTCAACCGGAAAAATGGTCAGATATTGCAGGCTAGAAAATCGCACCGCGCCGCAGCTTCTCCAGACCGCCTTTTTTCTTCAGGCGATCCATCAGATCAGGCGGAATAACCAGCACCTCCAGCCGGCTATCGTTCAGCGCGTTAATGGTCTCGCCAATCGACGGCTCAAAATTCCAGCCGAGGACGACGACGCGATCCCAGCCGCCCATCAGGTTGTCGCGCTGGGCAATGGCCTTCTTCAGGGTCGCCGCCCCGGTCAGCTTGTTCGGCGAATCGGCCAACACCAGCGTCTTGCTACCGCCCCCGGTGACTTGGCCGAGATTACGCACCGGGTTTTCCTCGGCTGGCAAAGGCAAGGCGCCGTAGAGCGAGAGGACAATTTGCGACAAATCGCCGATGCGAAAATCACGGCCGAGCGCAGCTTTCGCCGCTTCCACCTGATAATCACCGATCGCTTGATAAAGGAAAGGCCGGGCATTCTGGTCGATCAGCCGCTTGCGCATGATCATGCAGGCCGGCTTGCCGAGGTCGGTGCTGATCCAGCGCCGGCCGAGCTTTTCGGCGACGGCGGCAGTGGTGCCTGAACCGCCGTTGAAGTCGGCGACCAGACCGTTTTCGGGGCAGGAGGCGCGGATGATACGGTCGAGCAAAGCTTCAGGTTTTTGGGTCGGATAGTCTAGTCGTTCGGCAGATGTTGGGCTGATGCGGTTTACGTCGTTCCAAAAATCAGTGACTGGAGTTCCCTTTGCATCTTTAAGAAAGCGCTT
>JADKIP010000009.1 GCA_016721185.1 Candidatus Dechloromonas phosphorivorans | reverse complement strand
ATCCGGTAATTGCTGATCTCCGGCCCGATCACGGCTTCCTGCTGGGCGACGACGCTGCCATTGGCGGCAGCACCTGCGGCCAGTCGAGCTTTTCCGGCGTTACCAAGCTGACCGTTAAAGCCGGCTTTGCCGAGCTGGCCTTCGTCGTTTCTGCCAGTTTCCCGCTGGTTTATCCGATATCGAACCAGCAAGGAAAAAGACGCCAACCGCCACCGGGCTGCCAGCGCCAGAACAACGCGGGTTTTCCGCCCGATGAGCGGACCCGTAGAAATGGATTTCATGCAAAACCTGTGTTGACCGCAGTAATCGGCGAATCATACCGTGGCAATCGCCTATGTCATTCGCCAAGTGACTCACCGGTCATCAACTACTGCCCGAGATGCCCCCGTGCCTCGTCGGCGCTCTCGTAGATATGTGGCTGAATTTGTTGCTTCTCCAGCGCCTCACCCATTTCATCTGGAGGAAGGTGCTGGCGGTATAGCGTCACGTCATGGTAATGACGATCCATGATGCCATTAACGACGCCGATGTAGTCATCGACCAGTTCCGGCACGATGGAAAAACGGTCGTAATTGACGATGGCGTTAACCTTGTGTCCGACTGGCGCCAGATGGTTTTCCACCGCCTCCAGAATCTTCGCAATGTCGGCCTCGGTGCGCACCGAAAGGCCAGCGAAATCGAGGAAGAACTGGTTTTGCGCCGGATCGTAGGATAGCCGTTCGGCCATTGGCCGTTCGAGCATTTCGGCGCGAATATTCATCGGCTCGTCCATGAAGATACGAGCATCCATCAGCGTCGGTTCGCAGTGCATGATGGGCGTGAAATCCATCTTGTCGAGAATGTCCTTTTGCAGATCGATACCTGGTGCGATTTCGGTCAGCTCCAGCCCCTCGGCGGTCAGCCTGAAGACGCAGCGCTCAGTGACGTAAAGCACACTCTTGCCCCACTTTGGCCGCCTGCGGGCCGTTGAAGTGCGGTGTTCAACCTCGTCGACGAACTTCTTCGCCTTGCCGTCTTCCAGAATCAGCAATTTTCCGGCGTCGACCGCACTTCCAGATTGCCGGCGGTAAACGTGCCGACAAACACCACCTTTTGGCCTTCTGCGAAATATTGATGAAGCCGCCCGCCCCGGCCAGCCGCGGGCCGAATTTGGAGACATTCAGATTGCCCTGCTTGTCGGCCTGGGCCAACCCGAGGAACGCAATATCGAGGCCGCCACCATCGTAGAAATCGAACTGGCTGGGCTGGTCGATAATCGCCTGCGCGTTGGTCGCGGCGCCGAAACTCAGGCCGCCGGCAGGTACACCGCCGATCACGCCGGGCTCGGCGGTCAGCGTCATCAGGTCGATCACCTGCTCCTCAGCAGCGACATTGGCAACGCCTTCCGGCATGCCGATGCAGGTTGACCACGGCATTGACCTTCAACTCGAGCGCCGCCCGACGAGCGATGATCTTGCGTTCGCTCATCGGCATCGCGGCAATCGCCGACATCGGCACCTTGATTTCGCCGGCGAAGGCCGGGCTGTATTGCTCGCTGAAGGTCTGCATGTGGTATTCGGGCTTTTCGGCGACCACGACGCAATCGACCAGAATGCCGGGGATTTTCACCTGGCGCGGGTTCAGCGTCCCGCGCTCGGCGATGCGTTCGACCTGCACGATGACGATGCCGCCGGAGTTGCGCGCCGCCATCGCGATGGCCTGCGCTTCCAGCGTCAGCGCCTCCTTCTCCATCGTGATATTGCCGTCCGGGTCGGCCGTCGTGCCGCGAATGATGCCGATATTGATCGGAAATGCCTTGTAGAACAGATATTCCTCGCCATCGATTTCCATGACTCGAACGAGGTCGGCTGTCGTCATCTCGTTCAACTTGCCACCGCCAAAACGCGGATCGACAAATGTCCCCAGACCGACGCTGGTGATGGTGCCCGGTTTGCCGGCGGCGATGTCGCGGAAAAGGTGAGCAATCACCCCCTGCGGCAGGTTATAGGCTTCAATCCGGTTGGCCACGGCCAGTTGCTGCAACTTGGGCACCAGGCCCCAGTGGCCGCCAATCACCCGACTGACCAGACCGTCATGGCCTAGGTGGTTAAGGCCACGCTCCTTGCCATCGCCCCTGCCCGGCTGCGAGACCAGCGTCAGGTTGCGCGGGCTGCCGAGACCATGCAGATCAGCCTCCTCGCCTTCGAGAAAGCGTTGCTCCAGGGCAATAGCAATATTCTCGGCAAAGCCGATGCCGACGAAGCCGCCCGTGGCCACGGTATCACCGTCCTTGATCAGGCGGACGGCATCACGGGCGGAAACGATTTTGCCGGTATCCGAAGCGCGCAGCGAGGCAGCCATCGGGTGCGGTGAAGATGAATTGGCCATTTTTGTCTCCTTATTTTGTTTTAACCAGCCCTGCTTAGGGAACAGCTCATTTGATCCATTTTGTCATTCCCGCGACCTCGACACACCCGGGAATCCGCTTCGCGGCGGGCGAGGCGGGAATGACGGATCAGTCAGCGCTTCCTTAGACGATGCCGGTTGCGTAATAAACGGCGATCACGACAAACACTGCCATGGTCTTGATACAGGTGATGGCGAAAATATCCTTGTACGACTGACGATGGGTCAGGCCGGTCACCGCCAGCAGCGTAATCACCGCGCCGTTGTGCGGCAGGGTATCCATGCCGCCGGAGGCCATCGAGGCAACGCGATGGAAGACTTCAAGCGGAATACCCGCGGCGTTGGCATTGGCAATGAAGGTATCGGCCATCGCGGCCAGCGCGATGCCCATGCCGCCCGAGGCCGAACCGGTAATGCCGGCCAGCGCGGTGACGGTAATCGCTTCATTGATCAGCGGATTGGGAATGGCGCTGAGGGCATTGGCCACCACCAGGAAGCCCGGCAAGGCGGCAATCACCGCACCGAAACCGTATTCGGAAGCGGTATTCATCGTCGCCAACAGCGCGCCGCCGATCGCTCCCTTGCTGCCTTCGGCAAATTTGGTCACCACGGTTTTCCAGGCAAAGATGAAGACCGTCGCAATCCCAACCAGCAAGGCGCCTTCGACGGCCCAGATCGCCGCCACCGCCTTGGTTTGTTGCACCACCGGCGCGACCTTGCCGATCACCGCCGGAATGAAGGAAACCTTCTCGCCATAGAGGACCGGTATCGCCGTGGTGAATACCTTGTTCATCACGCCGACCATGATCAACGGCAGGATCGCGATCAGCGGGTGCGCCAGATTCTCATGCTCGAACGCTTCCGGCTCGTTGGTATGGCCAACGCCATAACCTTCACCGGCAGCGGCAGCACGGCGACGGCACCATTCGAGATAGCTCAGGCCACAAATCAGGATAAAGATGGCACCGATCACGCCCAGCCAGGGGGCGGCGTAAATATCGGTCTTGAAGAAGGTGGTCGGGATGATGTTCTGGATCTGCGGCGTGCCGGGCAGGGAATCCATCGTGAAGGTGAAGGCGCCCAGCGCAATCGTGCCGGGAATCAGGCGCTTGGGAATGCCGCCTTGACGGAACATTTCAGCCGCAAACGGATAGACCGCGAAGACCACGACAAACAGCGAGACGCCGCCGTAAGTGAGGACGGCGCAGACGACGATGATGGCGAGCATCGCCCGCTCGCCACCGATGATCTTGATCACCGCGGCGACAATCGATTTCGAAAAGCCGGAGAGTTCAATCACCTTGCCGAAGACCGCGCCGAGCAGGAAGACGGGGAAGAAGTTTTTAACGAAACCGACCATCTTGTCCATGAAGAGGCCGGTAAACATCGGCGCCACCATGTTGGGGTCGATAAACAGGACCGCGCCCATTGCAGCAATCGGCGCGAAGAGGATGACGCTGTAGCCGCGATAGGCTACAAACATCAGAAAGACCAATGAGGCCAGTACGATTAGAAAGTCCACGGTTTTGTCTCCTTAAAATTAGTTTTGCGGGACAACAACAGCACGTATTGAGCCAGCGAAGCCAACTCATTGATTCAACTAAAAATCGACCATTTTTTAGGGTCGACCGCAGCATTCAATCGTCAAGCTGGCGATACACCCTGTCCGGCCAGGCAGACAGTTCACGCCACCGTCGCGCTGACTCCCAGCACTGCAATCTTTTCGTACAAGGCCGCCCGGGAAATCCCCAACACTTTGGCTGCCTGCGCCTTGTTCCCACGGGTGGCGCGCAAGGCGGCAGCAATCGCGTCACGCTCGGCCTGCGCCACAACCTCGGCAATTTCCATCCGATTGCTGGCCGCAACGACGCTGGGTGCAGGCATCACGCCGTCAAGATCCGCCGCCTCCAGACAATCGTTGTCGGAAGCCAGCAATGCCCGCTCCAGCACATTGGCCAGTTCGCGCACGTTGCCCGGCCAGTCATGGCAGGCCAAACGGTCAATGGCCCCGGCTCTGATCCCCGCAGCGGGACACCCTGCTGCCGGCAGATGTGTTCGAGCAGATACTCGGCCAGGATCGGCAGGTCTTCCACACGCGCCCGCAATGGCGGTGTCTTGAGGGTGATGACGTTGAGCCGGTAATAAAGATCGGCGCGAAACTCGCCAGCGCTGACCATTTTTTCCAGGTTACGACTGGTCGCCGCAATGATCCGGACATCGACACTGATCAGGCGATTCGAGCCGACCGGTTCGACTTCCCGCTCCTGCAAGGTGCGCAACAGTTTGGCCTGGAGCGCCAGCGACATGTCGCCGATTTCATCGAGAAACAGCGTGCCGCCATCGGCCAGCTTGAACTTGCCGTCCCGCCCGCGCTTGTCGGCGCCGGTGTAGGCCCCCGCTGCGACGCCAAAGAACTCGGCTTCGAGCAAGGTTTCCGGCACGGCGGCGATGTTGACCGCGACAAAGGGCGCGTTGGCACGCGGGCTGGCAGCGTGAATCGCCTGGGCCAGCAACTCCTTGCCAGTGCCCGTCTCACCGAGAATCAGTACGGAGGCAGCCGTCTGCGCGGCTCGTCTGGCCAGTTGCTTGACTTCACCAGAGGCCTGGCTAACGCCGATAAAACTGGAAAAACTGTACTTGGTGCGGCGGGCCTCGGCCAGCTTGCGCTCGGCCTCCTGCAGATCGGCACGCAGCCGCTGATAGCGTGAAAAGACCGGCGCCAGATGACGCGGGTCGTCGTAAAGGACGAAACCGACCGCGCCGATGATCGCCCCTGCATCATCCCGCAGGGGCAATCGATTCACCACGAAGGATTCGTCGCCGAAATCCATGATGTCGAGCATGATTGGCCGCCCAGTCTCAATCACCTGCCGCATCAGGCTGTTCGGGATCACCTGCTCAATCGGCTGGCCAATCGCCGCCGCTGGATCAACGATACCGAGGCGTGCCGGGTAACGGTCATTCATCCAGACAACCCGCGCTTCGGCATCGACAATCACCGCGCCTTCGCACATATCAGCAAAGCGCGAAAGCAATGTCCGTGTAGCCAGTTCGCGCAAATTGTCCGCCGACATCAATGGGCCAAAGCCGCCTCAATCTCGCCGAAAGTCCGGGCCAGGTCGAAAGTCTGGATCGGCACCCCGAGCAGGCGGCCGATCTGGGTCGCCGAAAAAATGCCGCGAACACGCGGCTTGCCGTTCGCCGGATCGACATCCTCAACCAGAATATGCTGCCGCCCAAGCAACTTGAGCGCATCAAGAATATCCACCACCCGCGCATTCATCACATCCTTGAGCGACAGCATGTCGATATCGCTCAACGGACACATCAGGTGAGAGACAGCCAGTTCGCCCGGTTTCACCCCCCGTGCCTGCGCCAACTGCATCGGTTTTTCCCCCAGCGTATCGCGGGCCGTCACCAGCCCCTCCAGTTGCCCACCATCGCCGGTTACCAGCAATAACCGAACACCGCGGGCAATCATCGTCGAATTGGCCTCGGCCAGCGAAGCACCGGCGCTGATGGTGGCGGCACTGACCCGCCCCAGATCGGTCATCGCCTCAATCGCCGGCGACTCGGCGCCAATCAGGTTGTAACTTCCGGAAACGCAAAGCACTGCATTGGGTGAAATTTTGTGGGTACGGACTTTGGCCGCTAGCGTCATGACAGGCTCCTCAATAAGAACGGCTGTGCAAAAATACGACTTCGGAACAGGGCCTTCGATTATTCGATGAGCATCCCCGATGCGGCCTAGTATTGAGGGAGAGAGGCATGCTCCGTGAGTAGGGAAAACCCTAATTCGGCCGAAACCGGAAAAATGAAATTATCCAATCGGAATCGAGCAGTGTTCCGAGTTGAATGGTGGAGGTAAGCGGGATCGAACCGCTGGCCTCGACGTTGCGAACGTCGCGCTCTCCCAACTGAGCTATACCCCCAATTGACTTTGATTCTATACCACCCTCATGCCCATCTCAACGCCCAAAAGCAGGTGGACTACTTTGCCGAGGAACGCCGCCGGACCAGGCGACTCCAAGCCTTACCGCGAACTCACCAGGAAGGCTTCAAAATGACTAGTTGCGATATCGCCAACAAACGCTGCCAGCCCTGCAAATCAGGCACCCCACCGCTGGATGTGACCACCTGCCTAGCCTTGCTGGAAAAGCTGCCTGACTGGCTTCTGCAGGACAACAAACTGGAAAAATCGTTTGCCTTCAAAAACTATGCGGAAACGATGGTGTTCGTGAATGCGCTGGCCTGGATTTCACTGCGGGAAGACCATCACCCGGACCTGATAGTGGGCTACAACCGTTGCCGCGTCAGCTATTGGACGCACGACGTCAACGGCTTGTCGGAAAACGATTTTATCTGCGCAGCAAAAGTGGAACGCCTGCTGGAAATTTAAGCAATTTCAGGGTTGACCGGCACCAGCAACGGCGCGGCGCAGACGGTCAGCGACCGCAGCCCAAACCGGGCTGTCAGGCAAAGACTCGACGGTAATCAGGCTGACCCCGGCATGATCCATCTCGCGCAGCGCCGCATACAAGTCATGGGCATAGCCAATCGGGTCGGCCGGGAGCATTCGCCAGAGGTGCGGCATGCCTGCTTGCGGCGGCTGGTTGTGACTGATAACGCCGCAGATATCACCCTTGTGGCGCTGAGCGTTGATGAAATCAAGCAGCCGTTCGCTGCTGATCAGGCGCATCGGGGTTTGCGGCGCATAGTGTGCAGCGAGCGAACCCGAGACGCGCGGCGCACCGCTTGCCGTTTCAATCAAGGGACGGCAACCGATCACCGCTTCGAGATGCGCCGGGGCGATGTGCCCGGGGCGTAACACCACCGGCTCACCGCGTGAGCAATCAACAATCGTCGATTCGATGCCCACGGCGCAGGGGCCACCATCGAGGATCAACGGCACGCGCGAATTTGGCCCACTGCCGAGTTCTTCCAGGACATGGGCGGCGGTAGTGGGGCTGATCCGGCCGAAACGGTTGGCCGAGGGTGCGGCAATGCCGGCTTGACCAGAAACCCCGCCACCACTGGCGGCGAAGCGGCGCAGCAGTTCAAGCGCCAGCGGATGACCGGGAACACGCAGACCGACCGTCTCCTGCCCGCCAGTCACTGCATCCGGTACCCAGGCCTGCTTTTTCAGAATCAGGGTCAGCGGGCCAGGCCAGAAAGCTTCCATCAGTTCCCAGGCAAAGGCAGGAACTTGCTCCGCCCAGCGGTCGACCGCGTCATGGCCACAAATATGAACAATCAGAGGATGGTCGGCCGGGCGGCCTTTGGCCGCAAATATTTTGGCTACAGCCGCCGGATTGGCGGCATCCGCCCCCAGGCCATAGACCGTTTCAGTCGGGAAGGCAACCAGCTCGCCGGCCCGCAAAAGGGCAACGGCGCGATCGAAATCCGGGGTCATTGGCGCAAGGGAGCGGCGAGAGCGATCAAGCCAGATCCGGCAAGGTCTTGGCGAGCACTTTCTCGGTCTGGTCGAGGCGGAACTGGTTGAGTTTTTCGGCCACGGCCGCATCGCCGAGCGCCAGAATGGAGACGGCAAACAACGCTGCGTTGGTTGCGCCGGCTTCACCGACTGCAAACGTGGCAACAGGAATACCACCCGGCATCTGCACCATGGAAAGCAGGGAATCCAGACCCATCAGATGCTTCGACGGCATCGGCACACCGAGCACGGGAATCTGCGTCTTGGCAGCCAGGACGCCGGCCAGATGGGCGGCACCGCCGGCCGCACCGATCAATACCTTGATGCCGCGATCCGCCGCCGTGGCGGCGTAATCAAGCGCCTGATCCGGCGTGCGATGCGCCGAAAGCACCTTGGCTTCGTAAGGAATACCCATATTCTTGAGGGTTTCGGCCGCGGCTTTCATGATCGGCCAGTCGCTGTCCGAACCCATGACGATACCGACTAGAACTTGTTTGCTCATATTTTTTCTCTCACAAAATCACGCTATGCGTGAACGTTGAATAGATCTGCCTGACGGTTACTGAACCAGCGCCATGCCGGACTGCCTTCGTCAGCAGCCAGGCAAATTAGTTTCATGCCGCCTTGCGTTCAGCCGCTTCAATGGTATTGGCGAGCAGCATGGTGATGGTCATCGGGCCGACGCCACCCGGCACGGGCGTGATCTGGCCAGCGACTTCGAGACAGCCGGCGAAATCTACGTCGCCACACAGTTTGCCATCCGGCAAACGGTTGATACCGACATCGATCACGACAGCGCCCGGCTTGACCATATCGGCGGTGACGAAACGCGGTTTGCCGACAGCGGCGACCAGAATATCGGCGCGACGGGTATGGCCAATCAGGTCTTTAGTCCGCGAGTTGCAGACGGTGACAGTAGCCCCAGCGTTGATCAGCAGCAGCGCCATCGGCTTGCCGACGATGTTGGAGCGACCGATGACAACCGCTTCCTTGCCGCTCAGATCAACATGGCCTTTTTCAAACATTTTCATCACGCCGTACGGGGTACAGGGGATAAAACGCGGATTGCCCTGCGCCAGCGCACCGACGTTTTCAGCGTGGAAGCCATCAACATCCTTATCGACCGCAATCGCTTCGAGCACGGCTTCTTCATCGAAATGTTTGGGCAAGGGTAGTTGCACCAAAATGCCGTGGATATTGGGATTGGCGTTCAGCTCGGCAATCTTTTTCAGCACGATTTGCGGGTCGACCGCAGCATCGTAAGTAATTTTCTCGGAATGCATGCCGATCGCCAGGCAGCCATTGACCTTGTTGCGCACATAAACTTCGGAGGCCGGATCGGCACCGACCAGAATAACCACCAGGCCGGGGCGATGCCCTTTGGCCGTCAGCGCATCAACCCGCGCCTTGAAGCTTTGACGCAGCTCTTCAGCCAGCGCCTTGCCATCAATAATTTGTGCCGTCATCGTCGCATCCAACAAAAATGAAAAGGGGAAAGGCGGTTGCCTTTCCCTTTGAATTGGCGCGCATTTTACCAGATTACGCGACGGCGGATTCCGCTTCGCCGACCGCGGCGCGCCCGGCCTCGAAAGCCCGGCGGTTCAACTCGACCAGCTTTTCACCCTTGCGCTGGAAACGCTTGAGAACGCAGTCAAGCAGCACCTCGGCCGAAAACGGCAGATGGTCGGCAATCGCCCCGAGCATGACAGTATTGCCCAGACGAATATCGCCGAGTTCCTGGGCAATTGAAGTGGCGTCGAAAGCAACAACCTTGCGGCCGACCTTCTTGATTTCAGCGAGAGGATCGTCCGGGTAATCAAACAAGCCCAGCTCAACGACCGGCGGCACCAGCCGGGCGGTGTTCATCAAGGTGATGCCATCCGGGCGCAACATGTGTTGCCAGCGCATGGTTTCCGCCGACTCGAAGCCGAGCAGGACATCCGCCGTGCCCGGGGTAATTTGCGGCGACAGCACTTTTTTGCCAAAACGCAGATGCGAGGAAACGACGCCGCCCCGCTGCGCCATGCCGGCCACTTCGGTTTTTTTGGCGTCGTGACCAAAAGCAATGGCCGCTTCAGCGAGGATTTCCGTCGCCGTCATCACGCCCTGGCCGCCGATCCCGACGACGAGAATATTGGTGTTTTCACTCATTGCAGGACCCGCAGCCCATATTGACCAGCTTGATCGGCGACACCGGCGCGTAATGAACGATGGCACCTGGCGCGCAAGGCTGGACACACAGGGTGCAACCGGTACAGACCGAGCTTTCGATCCGCACAAAGGCGAGATCGACTTCGCGGCCGTTCGGCTTGATTTCCTTGGCACGCCGCGTCACGTGGATGGCCGGACAGCCCACATCGATACAGTTGCCGCAACCGGTGCACTTGTCGTCGATGACCTCGAACGGCCTCATCTTGTGATAGTCCTTGATCAGCACACAAGGCTGATCAGTGATGATGACCGAGACTTCCGGCACCTTCACTTCGTCGCGGATAGTCTTGAACAAAACCGGCAGCTCATAGGGGTTGACCGTATGAATACGCTCTTCCTTGACACCGAGCGCCGCCACCAGCTTGGCGAAATCGACCCGAGGCGCATCGTCACCGTAAATGTCGCGGCCGTTGCCCGGATTATCCTGACCGCCGGTCATGCCGACAGCGCGGTTGTCGAGCAACAGCACGGTGACATTGCCCTTGTTGTAGACCATGTCGAGCAGGCCCTGCATACCCATGTGCAGGAAAGTCGAATCGCCGATCACGGCAACAATCCGCTTGTCCTTGTCGGCTTCGCCTCGACCTTTATCCAGCCCGAGCGCCATGCCCATCGAGGCGCCCATCGAAACGCAGGTATCCAGCGCATTCCACGGATGACCGGCACCGAGCGTGTAGCAGCCGATGTCGCCGGAAATCGTCAGATTGCGCACTTGCGACAGCGTGTAATAGACGCCGAGGTGCGGGCAGGCAACGCACATGGTCGGCGGCCGCGGGAAAACCTTCATTGCTACGGTCGACTGCATTTCCGGCACTTTTTCGCCAAGCAAGCGGGCGATGGCGGGCTTCAACACATTGGGTGACAGCTCACCCTGCAATGGCAGGATTTCCTTGCCAATCACCTTCAGGCCCTGGGCCTTGAGTTCGGTTTCAATCAGCGGCTCGACTTCCTCGACCACCACCACCTGATCGACCATCGCAGCAAACTGGCGGCACATCTCGAAAGGCACCGGGCAGGAGAAGCCGAGCTTAAGTACCGGCGCATCCGGGAATGATTCCTTGACGTGCATGTAGGCGGGGCCGGAGGCGATAAAACCGACCCGCTTGTCCGAGCCATCCTCGATGAAATTCAGTGGCGAGGTTTCGGCCAGGGCGCGCAGTTCGATGTCGCGCTTGAACATCAGCGGAATACGTTTGCCGGCATTGCCCGGCACCATGACGAAACGGCCCGGCTCTTTTTTAAATCCGGCACTGACTTGCGGCACGCGCTCGCCGACTATCACCAGCGATTTCACGTGATTGATCCGCGTCGTCATCCGCAAAATGACCGGCACCTGATATTTCTCCGAGAGCTCGTAGCCGTAAAGCGTCATCTCGTAAGCCTCCTGCGAATCCGCAGGCTCCAGCACCGGCACGTGCGCGAAGCGCCCCCAGTAACGGGAATCCTGCTCGTTCTGCGAGGAGGACAAACCGACGTCGTCGGCAATAGCGATCACCAGACCGCCAATCACGCCGGTCAGGGTCAGGGTCATCAGCGCATCGGAGGCGACATTCATGCCGACGTGCTTCATGCAGCAAAAAGCGCGCGAGCCCGCGTAGGCAGCCCCGATCGCCACTTCCAGCGAAACTTTTTCATTGACCGACCACTCGGCGTAGAGATCCGGATAGGTCGAAACCACTTCCATCATCTCGGTCGACGGCGTTCCAGGGTAAGCAGCAGCCACCTTGACGCCCGCCTCCCAGACGGCGCGGGCAACCGCTTCATTTCCGGACAAAAGAAGGCGGCTGGCCGCCACTGCAGGCATCACTGCTGCCATGGGTGCTCCTCTGATCAATGCGAAAGCCTTCGATTATAGGGAGCCGCCCAATCAGCTATTTGATACAGCGCAAGTCATTTCTCTTTTCTATTTTGTCTCACTTACAAATCGACAATATCTCGCCTAAGGGAAAACCACAATATTGCACGATGTGAATTTTGATTTTACAATGCGAAACACCAAGTAAGGGAAATCTCGGGGCGGAAGAGTCACCCAAGCCGCCTCGTTCAGAGTTAAAGTTGTTTTGCTATGTGGGCAAAACAGAATGCAACCAAACTAGGAGACAAAACATGGCTAACCAGCCGAACGCCCTGCCTGACCCCGCTGATCTTGATCCGCAGGAAACCAAAGAATGGATGGACGCCGTTGATGGCGTCATCGCTCAAGAAGGCGCCGATCGCGCCCATTACCTGATCGAGAAGGTCATTGGCCAAGCCCGCGGGGCCGGTGTCGATCTCCCTTACTCGGCCAATACCGAATACATCAACACTATTCCGGCCGACCAGCAGCCCAAGTACCCGGGCATTCCGGACATGGAAATCAAGATCCACAGCTACATCCGCTGGAACGCTATGGCCATGGTCGTGCGTGCCAACAAGGACACCAACGTTGGCGGCCACATTGCCTCCTTCGCTTCCGCCGCCGCGCTGTACGACGTCGGCTTTTCGCATTTCTGGCGCAGCATCAATGACCCGTCCGGTGGCGACCTGATTTTCTTCCAGGGCCATTCTGTTCCGGGCGTCTATTCCCGCGCTTTCATGCTGGGGCGTCTGACCCAGGACCAGATGGACAACTTCCGCCAGGAAACCGGTGGCAAGGGCATTTCGTCCTACCCGCACCCGTGGCTGATGCCCGACTTCTGGCAATTCCCGACGGTTTCGATGGGCCTCGGCCCGATCCAGGCCATCTATCAGGCTCGCTTCATGAAGTACCTCGACTCCCGCGGGCTGGCCAAGGCCGGTGATCGCAAGGTCTGGGCCTTCCTGGGCGACGGCGAGACCGACGAAGTCGAATCGCTCGGCGCCATCGGCATGGCCGGTCGCGAGAAGCTCGACAACCTGATTTTCGTCATCAACTGCAACCTGCAGCGTCTGGATGGCCCGGTGCGCGGCAATGGCAAGATCATTCAGGAACTGGAATCCGAATTCCGCGGTGCCGGCTGGAATGTCGTCAAGCTGATCTGGGGCACCCATTGGGATACGCTGCTACAACGCGACCAGTCGGGCATCCTGAAGAAACGCATGATGGAACTGTGCGACGGTGAGTACCAGACCTTCAAGGCCAAGAACGGCGCCTACGTGCGCGAGCATTTCTTCAACACGCCGGAACTGCGCAATCTGGTTGCCGACTGGACCGACGATGAAGTCTGGCAACTGAATCGTGGCGGCCACGACATTTTCAAGATTTTTGCCGCTTACGACCGTGCGATCAAGCACAAGGGTGCTCCGACGCTGATCCTCGCCAAGACCATCAAAGGCTTTGGTATGGGCGATGCCGGCGAAGCCATGAATATTTCTCACCAGCAGAAGAAGCTGGACAAGGAACAGATCGGCCGCTTCCGCGACCGTTTCAACCTGCCGGTGCCGGACGACCAGCTGGAAGAGCTGCCCTACCTGACTTTTGCCGAAGATTCGGCAGAGCACAAATACATGATGCAGCGCCGCATGGACCTCGGCGGTTTCCTGCCGCAGCGTCGTCGCAAGGCCGAACCGCTGGCCATTCCGCCGCTCGAATCCTTTGCCGCACTGTTGAAGGCATCCGGCGAAGGCCGCGAATTGTCAACGACGATGGCGATCGTCCGCATCATGAACATGATGTTGAAGGACAAGAATGTTGGCAAGAACGTCGTGCCCATCGTGCCCGACGAATCCCGCACCTTTGGTATGGAAGGCATGTTCCGCTCGGTCGGCATCTGGAATCAGGAAGGCCAGAACTATGTGCCGGAAGACCATGACCAGCTGATGTTCTACAAGGAATCGAAGACCGGCCAGGTACTGCAGGAAGGCATCAACGAAGCCGGTGCGATGAGCGACTGGATCGCCGCCGCCACTTCGTATTCCGTGCATAACGTCCAGACCATTCCGTTCTACATTTGCTATTCGATGTTCGGCATGCAGCGCGTGCTCGACCTGTGCTGGGCTGCCGGCGACCAACGCGCCCGCGGCTTCCTGATCGGCGGCACCGCCGGTCGTACAACGCTGAACGGCGAAGGCCTGCAGCACGAAGACGGCCATAGCCTGATTCTCTCCAACCTGATCCCGAACTGTATTTCCTACGACCCGACCTTCCAGTACGAAGTCGCCGTGGTGACGCAGGACGGCATGCGCCGCATGTTCCAGGAGCAGGAAGATGTCTTCTATTACCTGACGGTGATGAACGAGAACTACGAGCACCCGGAAATGCCGGTCGGCTCGGAAGCCGACATCATCAAAGGCATGTACAGCTTCAGAAAGGGTCCCGAAACGGCTGGCCCGCGCGTGCAACTGCTTGGCGCCGGTACCATCTTCCGCGAAGTCATCGCTGCCGCCGACCTGCTCAAGAACGATTGGGGCGTCGAGGCTGACCTGTGGGGCTGCCCGAGCTTCAATGAACTGGCCCGCAATGGTCAGGATACTCAGCGCTGGAACATGCTGCATCCGCTGGAAGAGCCGAAGTTGTCGCACGTCGAGCAAAAGCTGGCAGGCGCCAAGGGTCCGGTCATCGCTTCCACCGACTACATCAAGCTGCTCTCCGAACAGATTCGTCCGTTCGTCAAGGCTCCGTATGTCACGCTGGGCACCGACGGCTTCGGTCGTTCCGACACCCGCGAGAAATTGCGTCACTTCTTCGAGGTCGACCGTCACTGGGTGACGCTGGCTGCCCTCAAGGCGCTGGCCGACAACGGCGAAATCAAGCGCGAAGTGGTTGCTGCCGCCCTGGTCAAGTACAACCTTGACCCGAACAAACCCAACCCGATGTCGGTTTAACAGGGAGAGACAACATGAGCCAAATCATTGAAGTCAAAGTCCCCGATATCGGCGATTTCGCCGAAGTGCCGGTGATCGAGTTGTACGTCAAGGTCGGCGACAGCATCAAGGTCGACGACGCCATTGCCACGCTGGAATCCGACAAGGCGACGATGGATGTGCCTTCCACGGTCGACGGCGTTATCAAGGAAGTTTTGGTCCAACTCGGTTCCAAGGTCGGCGAAGGTTCTGTGCTGATCAAGGTTGAAACGGGTGGCGCTGCTGCTGCGCCGGCACCGGCCGCACAAGCGGCTGCTCCAGCGGCGGCCCCCGCCGCCGCGCCGGTTGCTGCAGCCGCTGCTCCGGCGGCCGGTGGTGGCGTGGTTGAAGTCAAGGTGCCGGATATCGGCGACTTCGCCGAAGTGCCGGTGATCGAGTTGTACGTCAAGGTCGGCGACAGCATCAAGGTCGACGACGCAATTGCCACGCTGGAATCCGACAAGGCGACGATGGATGTGCCTTCCACCGTGGCCGGCATCATCAAGGAAGTGCTGGTTCAGCTCGGTTCCAAGGTTGGCGAAGGCACGGTGTTGATCAAGGTTGAGACGGGAGCTTCCGCATCCGCCGCAGCCCCGGTCGCACAAGCCGCTGCGCCGGCGTCCGCCGCTGCCGCAGCACCGGTTTCTGCCCCGGCTTCGGCGTCGACCGCAGCAGCCCCGGCAGCATTGGCCCCGGCTCTGCCAGTCGGTTCCAAGGTTCACGCCTCGCCGTCCGTCCGGGCCTATGCCCGCGAACTCGGTGTCGATCTGGCCAAGGTGCCGGCCACCGGCCCGAAGAACCGCATCGTCAAGGAAGACTTGACCAAGTACGTCAAGGGCGTGATGTCCGGCGCCATTTCCGGCCCGGTCGCTGCTGCCAGTGGTGGTGTTGTGGGTGGCGGCGTGCTCGATCTGCTGCCCTGGCCGAAGGTCGATTTCGCCAAGTTCGGCGAGATCGAGGTCAAGCCGCTGTCGCGCATCAAGAAAATTTCCGGCCAGAACCTGTCACGCAACTGGGTGATGATCCCGGCCGTGACTTATCACGAAGATGCCGACATCACCGACATCGAAGCTTTCCGCGTGCTGCTCAACAAGGAAAACGAAAAGGGTGGCGGCGCCAAGCTGACCATGCTGGCTTTCCTGATGAAGGCTTGCGTCAAGGGTCTGCAGAAATTCCCGGAATTCAATGCCTCACTTGATGGCGACAATCTGGTGTTGAAGAAGTACTACAACATCGGTTTCGCGGCCGACACGCCGAATGGCCTGATGGTCCCGGTGGTGAAGAACGTCGACAAGAAGTCGGTCTTTGAACTGGCACAGGAATCGGGCGATCTGGCCAAGCAAGCCCGTGATGGCAAGCTGAAGCCGGCCGACATGTCTGGCGCCTGCTTCACGATTTCCAGCCTGGGCGGTATCGGCGGCACTTACTTTGCACCGATCGTCAATGCGCCGGAAGTAGCCATTCTCGGGGTCAACAAGTCGGCCATGAAGCCGGTTTGGGATGGCAAGGCCTTCGTACCGCGTCTGACACTGCCGCTATCGCTGACTGCTGATCACCGCGTCATCGACGGTGCGCTGGCGACCCGCTTCAATGTCTATATCGCCCAGTTGCTGGCCGATTTCCGCCGCGTCGCGCTGTAAAGGGGTATGACCATGAGCAATCTGGTAGAAGTTAAAGTCCCCGATATCGGCGATTTCGCCGAAGTGCCGATCATCGACCTGTTCGTCAAGGTCGGCGACAGCATCAAGGTCGATGATGCGATTTGCACGTTGGAATCGGACAAGGCAACGATGGATGTGCCGAGTCCGGTTGAAGGCGTCGTCAAGGAAGTGCTGGTTCAGCTCGGCGCCAAGGTTGGTGAAGGCGCTTTGTTGATCAAGGTTGAAAGCGGCACTGCTGCGGTCAACCCGGAAATTGCGCCAAAAACCGAGTCGACCGCAGCAGTTGCTGCTGCACCGGCCCCGGTCGCCGCCAGCCACGGCGGCAGCGCCGATCTGGAATGCGAAATGCTGGTGCTCGGCGCCGGGCCTGGCGGCTACTCCGCCGCCTTCCGCTCGGCCGACCTCGGCATGAAGACGATCATCGTCGAGCGTTACGCCACGCTCGGCGGCGTTTGTCTGAACGTCGGCTGCATTCCGTCCAAGGCGCTGCTGCATGTCGCCGCGGTGATGGACGAAGCCAACCACATGGCCGATCTTGGGGTCAGCTTTGCCGCGCCGCAGGTCGATATCGACAAGCTGCGCGCCCACAAGGAAAAGGTCGTCGGCAAGCTGACCGGCGGTCTGGCCGGCATGGCCAAGGGCCGCAAGGTCGACATCGTGCGCGGTTACGGCACTTTCCTCGATCCGCATCACATCGAGGTTGAGGTCACCGAAGGCACGGGCCAGGACAAGACCGGTAGCAAGAAGGTCATCAAGTTCCAGAAGTGCATCATCGCTGCCGGCTCAGCGGCCATGCATCTGCCCTTCATTCCGAAAGACCCGCGTATCGTCGATTCGACCGGGGCACTCGAAATGCGCTTCGTGCCGAAGAAGATGCTGGTCATCGGTGGCGGCATCATCGGCCTCGAGATGGCGACGGTCTACTCCACTTTGGGCGCCAAAGTCGATGTCGTCGAAATGATGGATGGCCTGATGCAAGGCCCGGATCGCGACGCAGTCAAGGTCTGGGAAAAGCAGAACGTCAGCCGTTTCGACAAGATCATGCTGAAGACCAAGACCGTTGCCGTCGACGCCAAGGACGATGGCCTGTGGGTCAAGTTTGAAGGCGAAGGCGCACCGAATGCCGATGCCGTGCGTTACGACATGATCCTGCAAGCCGCCGGCCGCTCACCGAACGGCAGCAAGATCGGTGCCGAAAAAGCCGGTGTCGCGGTTACCGATCGCGGCTTCATCAACGTCGATGCCCAGATGCGCACCAACGTGCCGCACATCTTCGCCATCGGTGACCTCGTTGGTCAGCCCATGCTCGCCCACAAGGCGGTGCATGAAGCCCACGTCGCGGCGGAAGTCGCGGCGGGCCACAAGGCTGCCTTCGATGCGTCGGTGATTCCCAGCGTCGCCTACACCCATCCGGAAGTGGCATGGGTCGGTTACACGGAAGACCAGGCCAAGAAGGAAGGCCGCAAGGTCGAGTCGGCCAAGTTCCCCTGGGCTGCTTCCGGTCGGGCGATTGCCAACGGCTGCGATTACGGTTTCACCAAGCTGATCTTTGATGCGGAAACGCATCGCGTTATTGGCGGGGCCATCGTCGGCCCGAACGCCGGCGACATGATCGGCGAAGTCTGCCTGGCCATCGAAATGGGTTGTGATTCCGTCGATATTGGCAAAACCATCCACCCGCACCCGACACTGGGTGAAACGATCGGCATGGCTGCCGAAGTGGCGCACGGCACCTGCACCGACGTCCCGGCGCCGCGCAAGAAGTAAGCTGGGTTAAAATTGCGTTCGATTTGGGCGACGGCAACCCCGTCGCCCTTTTTTATGCCTATCGGACCCAATGACCCCCACACTGCCCCGCCGCTCCCTTGAGGAGCAAACCCGTCTCGAAGCCACCCTACGCGACGTTTTTGAACACAAGCTCTGTTTTAACGAACTGCTCGGTTTCAAGGTTGAATCGCTTGACCCGGTTGCCCCACAGATCAGCTTTGCCATGCGCCCCGACCTGATCGGTCACTTCCTGCATGGTCGCCTGCATGGCGGCGTGATCGCCACCGTACTCGACACCGTCGGTGGGCTGGCTGTCACCGTCGCCGTGGCTGAAAAATTCAATAATGAAACCACCGAACAAGTCGGCCACCGCTTCGGCCGGATCGGCACCATCGACCTGCGCACCGATTATCTGCATCAGGGCATGGGCAAAAAATTTACGGCCACCGGACGGATTACCCGTCTCGGTGGCCGCATCGCCTCGGTGCAAATGACGCTGGAAAACGATGCCGGCCTGCTCATCGCCACCGGCGGCGCTTCCTACGTCATCAGTTAGCGCAAGATTAGGCTTGCTGCGGTCAACCGGGGAAAAGGGCCAAAATCGCGATTGACCCCTTGGCCAAAACTTACAGAATCGGCAGCCCCTGCTGCTCGCCGCGCTCATAAACCACATTGGCCCGGCCGACAATCAGCGGGTCAAGATTGCCTATGCGTGCAGTGTCCTTATTGTTGTAAGGCAACTTGTGCAGCACATAGCGCATGGCATTGAGCCGTGCCCGCTTTTTGCAGTTTGATTTGATCACCGTCCACGGCGCATCGGCGGTATCGGTATGGAAGAACATCGCCTCCTTGGCCTTGGTGTAATCGTCCCATTTGTCGAGCGAAGCAAGGTCAATCGGTGACAGCTTCCACTGCTTGAGCGGATGCACCTTCCGCTCGCCAAAACGGCGGCGCTGCTCTTCGCGGCTGACTGAAAACCAGAACTTGATCAGATGGGTGCCATTGCGCACCAGCATTCGTTCAAACTCGGGCGCCTGGCGAACAAACTCGGCGTATTCCTGATCCGAACAGAAGCCCATGACCCGCTCGACACCGGAACGGTTGTACCAGGAGCGATCAAGCAGCACGATCTCGCCACGGGTCGGCAGATGCTGAACGTAACGCTGGAAATACCACTGTCCTTGCTCGATTTCACTGGGCTTTTCCAGCGCCACGACGCGCGCGCCGCGAGGATTCAGATGCTCCATCAAGCGCTTGATCGTGCCGCCCTTGCCGGCCGCATCGCGCCCTTCAAAGAGAATCACCACCTTCTGCCCGGTTTCCTTGACCCAGGCCTGCAACTTCAGCAACTCGACCTGCAGGCGGTATTTCTGCCGCTCGTAGTTGCGGCGCTGCATCAGGTTTTTATAGGGATAACCACCATTCCGCCAATCCTTGGCCAAATCCTCATCCGGATTGGCCGTGCGCACGCCGGTGATCATGCGTTGCTGTTTAAGCAGGCTTTTGAGTAAAGCCATCGACTCATCGACCGGCATGCCGGCAATCACATCCTGCATGGCCCCCATTTTTGACTCCTGGGCGGCGTCGACCGCAGCATGCACGGTAAAGCCTTCAATGCCCGGCGCAGTCAGCACCGGAGGAACATCACCGCGAGTCACCGCACGCTGGCGCACCGAGCGTGATGGCGGCTTTTTAACAGTCAGCGCCGGTGCTGAGTCTGAAACATTATTTTTCTTGGTTGCCATGCCTCTCTCCATCAATTGATGCAAAGCGCTTATTCCACGGCAAAGATAGCGCTTTGTCTACTCCAGAAACTCAGCCGGGATGACGGCACGCAAAACTGTCTGGGTTTCGCCACGCCGAACGCGGTTGGTCAGCCACCAAAGCGCTCCTTTTTTGATCGTCCAATCGGACTCCTGGCCGGCCAGAAGCAAGGACGCCATGCGCCCCAGCGAAGGCTGGTGCCCCACAATCAGCACCGCGCCACTGGCCTGTGGCCAACCCGAGGCGGCAATCAACTCGGAAACGCAAGCCTCCGGACCAATCTTGCGCTGAGTTTCAAAAGGCAGTTTAAGCGCCTCGGCAGTCTGCTGTGTGCGCACCGCGTGGCTAACGATAATGCGTAAATCTTTCGGCTGGTGCTCACGTATCCACTTCGCCATGAGCCGCGCCTGCTTCTCACCTCGATCAGTCAGGCGGCGCTTCAAATCATCTTCGCCATCTTCGGCTTCGGCATGGCGCCACAGCAACAAATCCATTGTTGTCTCTTTAGAAAAAGCAGGCATCGTAGGCTCCGATAGTTACGTCGATATTTCAATTGTATAGCTCGCCCCGCAGGCACAGTCGTACTTGTGCATCCTTGACGGGAGTATTGTCAAAAATACCGTTGAGGAGTTTGACCGAGTTCCACCGGGCTTCTCGCTGGCCGTTGTTACTGTCATGATCGGCACACAGTCTGACCGCTACCCGAGGAGAAACAATGAGCAACACGCAAGCAAACAACCCCAGCCATGGCATCACCCTGGAGATGATGTTGAACGTCCTTGTGAAAAACTACGGCTGGGAGGAATTGGGCCGGCAAATCGACATACGCTGCTTTAACCATGAACCCAGCATCGCATCCAGTTTGAAATTCCTTCGCCGTACGCCTTGGGCAAGGGAACGGGTCGAGTCACTCTATGAGCAGACGGCAAGGCCAACAGTAGCCATATCTGAAACAACGGAACTCCCGCAAAGGGTTTGCTGATTTCCTGTTAGCTTCGCGGCAGGTTCACAAAGGCAGACTGCTGAGCCCTCGATAGTGGCATAATGCTGGGTTTCGCGGCTCGATTTCGCGAGTTTTCATCAGATTTATGCCGCTCCAATCGGCACTTGCCACCATCAAAGGTAACCTCTTGGCCAAACCAAACTACCAGTTCGAAAAGCGCCAAAGGGATCTGGCAAAGAAGAGCAAGCAGGAAGAAAAACGTCAGCAAAAGCTGGCCAAAAAGCGGCTGATGAGAGCGATCCCTCCGCCGAAACTCCTGATGCAACCACCACCGGCGAGACCACGCCGAACGCCTGATTTTGCCGCGCCGTTCATGGCGCCCCGACGCAAGACCTCAGCACTCAAGCCATTCACTCACCCCCGAGCCGATGATTTGAGTGCCTGTTTTTTTGTAAGCGCAGAATGCTTCGCCAGCAGTCATGCGCAACCCTTCAGAAAGCTTTGCCCGTGATCATCCTCAAAAACGTTACCTTGCGCCGTAGTTCCAAAGTGCTGCTCGACAAGACCTCCGTCACCATCAATCCCGGTGAAAAAGTCGGCCTGGTCGGCCGCAATGGCGCCGGCAAATCGACGCTGTTTGCCTTGCTCAATGGCACGCTGCACGAGGATGGCGGTGACTATTCCATTCCCAAACAATGGCGGATGGGGCAGGTCGCGCAGGACATGCCGGAAACCGAACAATCGGCTACCGATTTCGTCATCGACGGTGACGTCACCCTACTGGCGGCGCGCAACGAAGTGCATGACGCAGAGGCGAGTGACGATGGCATGCGCATGGCGGAAGCCTACATGGCGCTCAACGACGCCGGCGAACACGATGCTGAATCGCGGGCGCAATCGCTGATTCTCGGCCTCGGTTTCAAGGTCGCCGAGCTGAATAATCCGGTCAACAGTTTTTCCGGCGGTTGGCGGATGCGCCTGCAACTGGCCCGCGCCCTAATGTGCCCGTCCGACATTTTGTTGCTCGACGAGCCGACCAACCACCTTGACCTCGACGCCCTCGTTTGGCTCGAGGCCTGGCTCAAGCGTTACCCGGGCACGCTGGTGATGATCAGCCATGACCGCGAGTTCCTTGATGCCATCACCGAGGTCACGCTGCATATCGACAATGCCAAGTTGGTCCGTTACGGCGGCAATTACAGCAAGTTCGAAGATATGCGCGCCGAACAGCTGTTGCTGCAACAGGCGACGCTGGCCAAGCAGGCGGAAAAATCGCTCACCTTCAATCTTTCATCACCCGCTTCAAGGCCAAGGCGAGCAAGGCGAAGCAGGCGCAGAGCCGGGTCAAGGCGCTGGAACGGATGGAAAAAATTGCCCCGGTGCTGGCTGATGCTGAATTCACTTTCGAATTTCAGGAACCCGCCAACCTGCCCAACCCCATGCTCTCGATGGTCAATACCGTCATCGGCTATCCGCCGGCGGAAGATGCGCCAGCCGGTAGCGAGCCGACCGTCATCGTCCGCAACATCAACCGTTCGGTCCATGCCGGCCAGCGCATCGGCATTCTTGGCGCCAACGGTCAGGGCAAGTCAACGCTGGTCAAAACCATTGCCCGCGACCTGACGGCGATCAGTGGTGAAGTCACCGAAGGCAAAGGCCTGAACATCGGCTATTTCGCCCAGCAGGAACTCGACGTGCTGCGCCCACAGGACACGCCACTTGAGCACATGGTTCGCCTCGCCAAGGAGGCCATCGCATCAGGCCGCGGCAATGTGCCGGGGCGCGAGCAGGAATTGCGTAATTTCCTCGGCACCTTCAATTTCGGCGGCGAGATGGTCAGGCAAACGGTCGGCACGATGAGCGGCGGCGAAAAGGCCCGGCTGGTGCTTTGCATGATCGTCTGGCAACGCCCCAACTTGCTGCTGCTTGACGAGCCAACCAACCACCTCGACCTGGCCACCCGCGAAGCACTCAGCGTCGCCCTTAATGAGTTTGAAGGTACGGTTATGTTGGTCAGCCACGACCGAGCCCTGCTACGTGCCGTTTGTGATGAGTTCTGGCTCGTCTCGCGGGGTGGGATTGAACCATTCGATGGCGATTTGGACGACTATCAACGATACCTGCTCGACGAAGCCAAGCGATCTCGTGAAGCTGCTTCCGCTCAGGAAAAACAAGCCGCATAGATTGCGAATATCGCTCTGCGTAAAGAACTCCCCCTGCTTTTCAAGCTCTTGCGTGAGAAGCGGGTCCTCAGTTATTTTTAGCGCCGCATAACGAAACTGAGGCCAGTAGTTTGACACCAAGCGCTTTATCTTCTTCAGCGATGTGTCGCTCAAACCAGTATTCGACGTAGCGCAGCAAACCGAAGACATCTTTTGTACCAGCATTTACCTTGGCGATTCCATTACGGATCACTGCCATCATCTTTTCATGTTTCAAGGCGTGTTCTGCGAAATCGTGGCCAACGGCAAATGCCAAACGCTCCTCAGTGTTGAAGTGCTCCTGTAAAGCCATCAACAAAGCTTCCGCCCGATCAAGCGGCAAATGATTTTCCTCAACGCAGATGGTCTTGATCTCTTCGTTGAGCAAAAAGAGCTTGATGCTGAGCGTCAATTTCGGACACTTCAAGAACAAGCTCTTCAGGCAGAAAAATCGAAGCATCAGCAGCCATTTCACTCCTCCCAACATCAGCCTTTTCGGATAATCGTAAGCCCCCGGTGAAGTCATCTGTAAATTGGAGGGCTTAGACCGTGAAGATAGTGTCCACCAAAAACGATAGTGGACACTATGGAAATCGAGAGCCAAGCCGCCGGAGGCGGAACCATACAGAAGAGTTCAAGCAGGCAGTGATTGCTGCCTGTTGTTGTGAGGCCGCGCTTCAGTTGCCGGCATTGCTTTGGCCAATGGCGTCAATGCGAATCAGGTCCGTCGCTGGATGCGGGAACCGGGCATTGAGCCGCCGAGCCGCAGCCTGCCGGCACGGTCGATTTCACCGGCGCGCGGCACAGAACCCGCCTTTATGCCGGTACCCAATGGTTCGGCAACCGCCCGTGCAATCGACTACAGCCTGAAACGCTGGGTGGCGCTGACGCATTACCTGTCTGATGGTCAGGTGCCAATCGACAATAACTGGATCGTGAATCAGATCCGGCCCATCGCGCTCGGCCGAAAGAACTGGCTATTTGCCGGAAGCCTGCGCGCCGGCAAACGCGCCGCCGCGATCATGAGCCTAATTCAATCGGCCAAGCTCAACGGACACGAACCTTTGGCCTACCTGAAGGATGTTCTGACTCGTTTGCCAACTCAGACCGCAATCCGCATCGACAAATTGCTGCCGCATCGCTGGAAACCTCAAATCCTTACCTAACCTGGGTTTGTCGGGGGCTTACACCGCCTGAGCCGACTTGGCTTCTCGATTTCCATCGATAGTGTCCACCATCTTCTTTAGTGGGCACTATCTTCACGGTCTAAGCCCTCAATTTACAGATGACTTCGCCGAGGGCTTAATTTTTATCTATCGTAGACGAACAAAACCCCGCCTGAATGCTCAGACGGGGTTTTGTTGGATGGGGTGCCTGGCGGTGACCTACTTTCGCGAGCGAAATACTCACTATCATCGGCGCGTTGCTGTTTCACGGTCCTGTTCGGGAAGGGAAGGGGTGGGTCCAGCAGGCTATAGCCGCCAAGTAATTTGTAGTTTGTCGCCTGTAGGGCGTCGCAAACGCAAAGGGAGAAGGTTGTATGTTGTGACTGCTTTATGAGTTGCGTGCAGTGTATTACAAGGTTATAGGATCGGCCGTACGGGCAATTAGTATCCAGTTAGCTTAACGCATTACTGCGCTTCCACACCTGACCTATCAACGTCGTGGTCTTCGACGACCCTTTAAGGAGTTCAAGACTCCGGGAAATCTTATCTTAAGGCGAGTTTCACGCTTAGATGCTTTCAGCGTTTATCTCTTCCGAACATTAGCTACCCGGCGATACGACTGGCGTCATAACCGGTATACCAGAGGTTCGTCCCTCCGGTCCTCTCGTACTAGGAGCAGCCCCCTTCAAATTTCCAGCGCCCACGGCAGATAGGGACCAAACTGTCTCACGACGTTTTAAACCCAGCTCACGTACCTCTTTAAATGGCGAACAGCCATGCCCTTGGGACCGGCTACAGCCCTGGGATGAGATGAGGCCGACATCGAGGTGCCAAACACCGCCGTCGATATGAACTCTTGGGCGGTATAAGCCTGTTATCCCCAGAGTACCTTTTTATCCGTTGAGCATGGCCCTTCCATACAGAACCACCGGATCACTATGACCTGCTTTCGCACCTGCTCGACTTGTGGGTCTCGCAGTCAAGCACGCTTTTGCCATTGCACTTTATGGGCGATGTCCGACCGCCCTAAGCGTACCTTCGTACTCCTCCGTTACCTTTGGGAGGAGACCGCCCCAGTCAAACTGCCCACCATGCACGGTCCCCGATCCGATTCACGGATCAAGGTTAGAACCTCAAACAAACCAGGTGGTATTTCAAGTTGACTCCACCGAGACTAGCGTCCCGGTTTCATAGTCTCCCACCTATCCTACACAGACCGGTTCAAAGTCCAATGCAAAGCTACAGTAAAGGTTCATGGGGTCTTTCCGTCTTGCCGCGGGGAGATTGCATCTTCACAACATTTCAACTTCGCTGAGTCTCAGGAGGAGACAGTGTGTGGCCATCGTTACGCCATTCGTGCAGGTCGGAACTTACCCGACAAGGAATTTCGCTACCTTAGGACCGTTATAGTTGCGGCCGCCGTTTACGGGGCTTCGATCAAGAGCTTGCACCCCATCAATTAACCTTCCGGCACCGGGCAGGCGTCACTCCTATACGTCCACTTTCGTGTTTGCAGAGAGCTGTGTTTTATTAAACAGTCGCAGCCACCATTTCACTGCAACCCCATCGGCCTTCGAGCGCGAGGCTCTACAACCTACCGGGGCACACCTTCTCCCGAAGTTACGGTGTTAATTTGCCGAGTTCCTTCTCCTGAGTTCTCTCAAGCGCCTTAGAATTTTCATCCTGCCCACCTGTGTCGGTTTGCGGTACGGTCAATTCTAGACTGAAGCTTAGTGGCTTTTCCTGGAAGCTTGGTATCAGTCACTTCAGTGCCGTAGCACCTCGTTATCACGCCTCAGCTTAGCCCCGGATTTGCCCTAAGGGCACGCCTACCGCTTGAACCACCTATTCCAACAGATGGCTGACCTAACCTTCTCCGTCCCCACATCGCATCTAGAATCGGTACAGGAATATTGACCTGTTTCCCATCGACTACGCATTTCTGCCTCGCCCAGGGGCCGACTCACCCTACGCCGATGAACGTTGCGTAGAAACCTTGGGCTTTCGGCGAGGGAGCTTTCCACCCCTTTATCGCTACTCATGTCAGCATTCGCACTTCTGATATCTCCAGCATCCTTCTCAAGACACCTTCACAGACCTACAGAACGCTCCCCTACCATATCTTTCGATATCCGCAGCTTCGAGGTACAGTTTGAGCCCCGTTACATCTTCCGCGCAGGACGACTCGACTAGTGAGCTATTACGCTTTCTTTAAAGGATGGCTGCTTCCTAAGCCAACTTCCTAGCTGTCTATGCCTTCCACTTCGTTTCCCCTTAACTGTGTCTTTGGGACCTTAGCTGGCGGTCTGGGTTGTTTCCCTCTTGACAATGGACGTTAGCACCCACTGTCTGTCTGCCTTGCTCGCACTTTGACGGTATTCAGAGTTTGCAATGGTTTGGTAAGTCGCGATGACCCCTTAGCCATAACAAAGTGCTTTACCCCCGTCAGTGATACAAAACGCACTACCTAAATAGTTTTCGGGAGAACCAGCTATTTCCGGATTTGTTTAGCCTTTCACCCCTATCCACAGCTCATCCCTAATTTTTCAACATTAGTGGGTTCGGACCTCCAGTCCCTGTTACGGCACCTTCATCCTGGCCATGGATAGATCATCCGGTTTCGGGTCGCCTAGCAACTAAATCGCCCTTATCAGACTCGCTTTCGCTGCGCCTCCCTATTCGGTTAAGCGCTACTAAACGTAAGTCGCTGACCCATTATACAAAGGTACGCAGTCACGGAACAAGTCCGCTCCCTGTTTGTATGCATGCGGTTTCAGGATCTATTTCACTC
>JADKIP010000008.1 GCA_016721185.1 Candidatus Dechloromonas phosphorivorans | reverse complement strand
GTGGAACCAGGTCAATCCGGCCTGGCCTGATGCCCCGGTCAAACTGTTCGGCGCTGGCGCTGGGATTCCGGCACCTTTGAATACTTCACCGAAGCCATCGTCGGCAAGGCCAAGTCATCGCGCGGCGACTACACCGCATCGGAAGATGACAATGTGCTGGTCCAGGGTGTTTCCCGTGACGTCAGTGCCATCGGTTACTTCGGTTACGCCTACTACGCCGAGAACATGGCTAACGCCTGAAGGGCCTGCCGATCGTCAATCCGGCCTCCGGCAAGCAGTTGAGGCCGTCTGGCGCCAATGTTGAGAACGGTACCTATGCCGCTTTCCCCGCCCGATTTTTTTGTTTACGTCAAGCAGAAGTCCTGGAAAAGCCGGAAGTGCGTGAGTTCCCGAGTTCTACATGAAGCATGCCGAGACGCTGGTCCGCGAAGTCAAGTACGTGCCGCTGCCGAAGGCTGCCTACGAAGGCAACCTGAAGCACGTCAAGGACAACAAGATCGGCACCGTGTTCGGTGGCAAGAATGAAATCGGTATCACTGTCGAAGATCTGATGAAACGCGAAGCCAAGATGCTAAACTTTGCTCGGGCAGTTTGCTGCCCGTAGCGAAAGCCGGCCCTTCGGGGCTGGTTTTTTATCCGAAAGGATTTCTCAAGTGAGTCACGTTATGTCTTCCCCAAATGCTTCAGACCTGCACCAGGTCAGCGACCGTCTGGCCAAGAATGCCATGCGGCATTTCAGCGAACGCCTGATTGAAATGGTTTTGTTCGCCGCTGCGACGGATCTCTCCGTGCTGACCACCGTCGGTATCGTCTATGTGCTGGTTCCGAGTCGATCAATTTTTTCCACGGCGTCAGCATGTCGATTTTCTGACCGACAACCAATGGACGCCGCTATTTGACGATGCCCATTACGGCATCATGGTGCTGATCTCCGGTACCTGGTTTCATCCGGTGTTGCGCTGCTGGTCGCCATTCCGATGGGGACGATCATCGCGATCTACCTTTCCGGATTCGCCAACCCGAAAGTCCGTGAGATCGCCAAGCCGGTGCTCGAACTGCTCGGCGGCATTCCCACCATCGTCTTCGGTTACTTTGCGCTGTTGATCGTCACTCCCCTGCTGCAAACGATTTTCCCGCAACTGCCGGGTTTTTCGCTACTTTCTGCCGGTCTGGTGATGGGCATCATGATTGTTCCCTACATTGTTTCGCTGTCCGAGGATGCCATGCGCGCCGTGCCGATGAGCATGCGTGAAGGGGCTTATGCGATGGGGTCGACCAAACTTTATACCGCCATCCATGTCGTGGTGCCGGCGGCCGTTTCCGGTCTGGCCGCTTCCTACATCCTGGCCATTTCGCGCGCCGTCGGTGAAACGATGATTCTCGCCGTTGCCGCCGGTATGCAGCCGAACCTGACCTGGAACCCGATGGAGCCTGCGGCCACCATCACTTCCTACATCGTTCAGGTGGCGCTCGGCGATTTGCCGCACGGCTCCATCGGTTATCAAACCATCTTTGCCGCAGGTCTGACCCTGCTGCTGATCACACTTGCCTTCAACATCGCAGGCCAGTGGTTGCGCCGTCGCTTCCGTGAGGCTTACTAACATGCAAACTTTAACGACTGAACAAATCCGCAAGCTGATTGCCCGCGGGAAAATGAAGGACACGGTCTTTCAGGCACTCGGTATCTTGTGTCTGGGAATCGCCCTGCTGGTGATCTTCCTGCTGGTCAGCGACATGCTGATGCGCGGTATTGATCGCCTGACGCTCGATTTCTTCACCAACTTCGCCTCCCGTCGCGCCGGGCAGTCCGGCATTCTCTCGGCCTGGGTCGGCACCATTCTGGTCATGCTGGTGACGGCGATGGCCGCGGTGCCCCTCGGTGTTGCAGCCGGCATCTATCTTGAGGAATACGCCAAGAGCAACTGGGTGACCGATATCATCGAGATCAACATCACCAATCTGGCGGCGGTGCCCTCGATTGTTTATGGTCTGCTGGCACTGGGCATCTTTGTCTATGCCTTTGGCCTCGGGCAAAGCATCCTCTCGGCCGGCCTGACGCTGGCACTGCTCATTCTGCCCATCGTTATCGTCTCGACCCGCGAAGCCATCCGCGCCATTCCGGCGATGATTCGTGAAGGCTCGATGGCGGTCGGCGCCACCCGCTGGCAAACCTGCCGCTACCACATCATTCCGTATGCCATGCCTGGCATCCTGACTGGCGTGATCATCGGCCTGGCCCGCGCCATTGGCGAAACTGCCCCGATCATCACGATTGGCGCGCTGACCTTCATCGCCTTCCTGCCGCCTGTGCCGCCTTCACCACGGGCGCCGATGGCGTGACGGCGGGCATGTTCGACTGGGTGCTCTCGCTTTCACGGTCATGCCGATCCAGATTTTCAACTGGACCTCGCGTCTGACCCGGCCTTTGAAGTGAATGCGGCAGCTGCGGGCTTTGTGCTGATGGCCATGGTGCTGTCGATGAACGCCGTTGCGATCTATCTGCGCTACAAGATGCGTAAAAACATCAAGTGGTAATTCCATGCCGGAACGCGCCTGACTTTGGCAACTTCATGTCAGCGACGCTCGGCCCTGCGGTCAACGCCAAAAACACTGAAAAATGAATACTGAAATGGACCTAAAATGCAGATTCACGACCAACCCACCTCGGGGGCGGAAGCCCGTAACCTGGATTTTTTATTACGGTGAAAAGCAGGCCTTGAGTAACATCAACATGCCGATTTACGACAAGAAAGTGACCGCGCTGATCGGTCCTTCCGGTTGCGGCAAGTCGACTTATCTGCGCAGCTTCAACCGCATGCACGACCTCTATCCGGGTAACCGTTACGAAGGCGAAATCCGCTTCTTCCCGGATAACACCAACCTGCTGGCGCCAGAGGTTGATCCGATCGAAGTCCGTATGCGCATCGGTATGGTTTTCCAGAAGCCGAACCCGTTTCCGAAAACCATCTTCGAAAACGTTGCCTACGGCCTGCGCGTGCGCGGCGAGAACAACAAGCGGGCGCTCGACGACAAGGTGGAACAGGCGCTGCGCGGCGCGGCCATTTCTGGGACGAAGTGAAGGATCGCCTGCAGGATCTGGCGCCCAATCTTTCCGGCGGCCAGCAACAGCGTTTGTGTATTGCCCGCGCCCTGGCGACGGACCCTGAATTGTTGCTGTTTGATGAGCCGACCTCGGCGCTTGACCCGATTGCCACCGGCGCTATCGAAGAGCTGGTGCATGAACTCAAGAAGCGCGTCACGATTTTGATCGTCACCCACAACATGCAACAGGCTGCCCGGGTTTCAGATTACACGGCGTACATGTATCTCGGCGAGATGATCGAATTCGGCAAGACCGACGAGATTTTCATCAAGCCGCAGGACAAGCGCACTGAAGACTACATCACCGGCCGCATGGGTTAATTCCACTTTGCCATGACCGACACTTTGGCGAATTCGCTTTGGCGTGCTCCGGCACTTTCGGCGCCTCGTCCGGGTGTTTCGGCACTTGGCGAAATGAAATAAGGAAATTTGAAATGAACGAAAGCCAACACCTCTCCAGCCAGTTCGACGAAGACCTCGGTCGCCTCCGCACCCATGTCCTGCAAATGGGCGGCATGGTTGAAACCCAGATTTCTTCTGCCGTGGATGCCTACGCCACCGGTGAAATTGGCAGCGTCAAGAGCATCGTCGATGCCGACCACAAAGTGAATGAGCTTGAAAAAGCCATTGACGACGACTGCGCCCACATCATCGCCAAGCGCCAGCCGGCGGCTTCGATCTGCGCCTGGTGCTGGGCATCAGCAAGATTGTGACTGACCTGGAACGGGCTGGTGACGAGGCCAAGAAAATTGCCAAGGGGGTGCGCCGCATTTACGAAAATGGCCACGTTCCGTCGCAATTCGGCATTGGCGTCCGGCATCTTGCCGAAGCCGCCCTCATCATGGTGCGCCAGGCACTGGATGCCTTTGCTCGGCTTGATACCGAACAGGCGAGATCGGTCATTCGTGCCGATTCCGAGGTCGACACCGAATTCAAATCGATCATCCGTCAGTTGATTACGCACATGATGGAAGACCCGCGGACGATCACCACCTCGATCGACATCATCACCATTGCCCGCGCCATTGAGCGGATCGGCGATCACGCCAAAAACATTTCCGAGCAGGTGATTTACGTCGTTGAAGGGCGCGATATTCGCCATACCGGCAAAGAGGGCATCAAGTGACACCGACTATTCTGGTCGTTGAGGACGAGCCGGCGATCCAGGAACTGGTCGTCATCAACCTCAAGCACGCCGGTTTTCTCGTAGTTCGCACCAGTAGCGCCGAGGAGGCCGAATCGGCTATTCGCGCCGCCCTGCCGGACCTGCTGATTCTTGACTGGATGTTGCCGGGCCAGTCCGGTGTGGCGCTGGCCAGAAGCTGCGCGCCGACGAACGGACGCGCGAGCTGCCGATCATCATGCTCACCGCCCGTGTCCATGAAGAAGACAAGGTGCAAGGGCTGGAAGCCGGCGCTGACGATTACGTGACCAAGCCATTTTCACCGAAGGAGCTGGTTGCCCGGGTCCGCGCCGTGCTGCGACGTCGGGCGCCGCATCTGGCCGGTGAAGCGGTCGAAGTGGGCGATCTGGCGCTCAACCCGGCAACACACCGCGTACTCGCGGCTGGTCAGCCGATTGAACTGGGGCCTACCGAGTTTCGCCTGCTGTTTTTCTTCATGACGCATTCGGAACGGGTCTACTCGCGGGCACAATTGCTCGATGAAGTCTGGGGCGACCACGTCTTTATCGAGGAACGCACGGTCGACGTCCATATTCGACGTCTGCGTGCCGCGCTGGAAAGTAGCGGCCATCACGAACGGATTGAAACGGTACGCGGCACCGGTTACCGCTTTCGGGGAGCTTGATTGGCGTGTCGGAACAATTGATTCGGGCGCTGCTGCTGGCGTTGCTGACGGCACTCATTGCGCTGCCGGTGGGGTATTTTGTCGCGCAATGGGCTGGCTGGTCGGTTTTCTGTGCCGGCCTGGCTTTGCAGATGGTCTTTCACTTTCGCAACTTTGCCCGGCTGGAGCGCTGGTCAAAGGCGCCGGTGGTGGATGGCAATCTGGAAGGCGAAGGTTCCTGGGACGGTATATTCGGGCGTTTGTATCGCCATGAGAAAGACCTGAGAGAACAAATCGCCAAGCGCGATAAGAAATCGCCATGTTGATTGAGGCGGGGCAGGCGCTGACCGATGTCGTTGTCCTGCTCGATCCGAATAATCACATTCTTTTCTTCAACACCACGGCCGAGACGCAACTGGCGCTGGTGATCCGCACCGACCGCGGCCAGCCGATCGTCAATCTGGTGCGCCAGCCGGAATTTGTTCACTACCTGCAAGAAGCCGATTTTAGCCGGCCATTGACGTTGCGCTCGGATCGTTCCGAGGACCGCGTGCTGTCGATCTACATGATTCCCTATGCCGGCGACCGGCGGCTCATGCAGATCAAGGATGTGACGCAGACCGACCGCCTCGACCGCATGCGCCGCGATTTTGTTGCCAATGTTTCGCACGAATTGCGCACCCCGCTGACCGTGCTCGCCGGTTTTCTCGAAACCTTGCAGGAAATCGAGCTCGACCGCGACGAGAGGCAGCGCTATCTCGGCATGATGTCCGAGCAGTCAACGCGCATGGAAATGATCGTTCAGGATCTGCTGACCCTGTCGTCCATCGAGTCGGCGCCACCGCCGCAAAACGACATTGTCGATATGGCCAACCTGATCGACAAGCTGCGGCGCGATGCCGAAGGGCTATCGCACGGGCGTCACACCATCATCGCCGAAACCGATGGCCGGGGCGATTTGAGCGGGGCCGAGCCGGAACTGGTCAGCGCTTTCGGCAACCTCGTCGCCAACGCCGTGCGCTACACGCCACCCGGCGGCACGGTTCGGATCAGCTGGCATGCCAACGCGCAGGGGCGGAATTCGCCGTGCAGGACAGCGGGATCGGCATCGACCCCAAACACATTCCGCGCCTGACCGAACGTTTTTATCGTGTCGACCGTGGCCGTTCGCGCGACGCGGGGGGGACCGGGTTGGGGCTGGCAATCGTCAAGCATTCGCTGAGCCGGCACCAAGCTCAACTGGAGATAAAAAGCACGCCCGGCGTCGGTAGCCGATTCGCAGCGCACTTCCCGGCGAATCGCATCGTCGGGCTCTGATGCGCAGGCCGCCTTCGGGCGGCAGCCTGTTTGCTAGAATCAAGCTGTATTCGCCGCCGCCCCAGGCAGCCATTTCCCTGGGCTGATGTGCCGGCGCGACACAACCCGCTGAATACGCTGGAGTTCACGATGAAAAAATCACTATTGATCCTTACCCTGCTGGTTGGCTTGCCCATTTTTGCGCAAGCGGCTGATGTGCGAATCAACGTTGATAACGTCAAAATTCAGTCCGGTAACACCACCATCACCTTTGGTGACCGCGACCGCCGCGGCTACTACTGGGACGGCCAAACCTGGCGCGACCCGGTTTACTGGGACAAACATCACGGCAAAGGTAACGGCAAGGGGCAGGGCCAAAATTGTCCGCCGGGCCAGGCCAAAAAAGGTAATTGCTGATCGATTTCAGCCGCCTGTTCCTTGAAGCGAATGGGCGGTTTTGCAAGTCCAAAAGCGGGTTGATCGGCTGATTTCCGGCGTGATCCGCCGCCTATCGGCGATAATTCGGGCCGCAGGCGATTTCGCCAACGCATTGAATTTAAGGAAAACACCCCATGAGCATGACCAAAACCGATCTTGAAAAAAATCGCGGTAGCAAAATCAACGGCAAAATCGGCGCCGGTGGTATTCCCGACCGTTTCGGTGCCGGTGCAGGTGGCGGTGTCGACAAGCGCGAACAGCGCAAGCTCGATCAGGCCGCCGGTTTGATCCCCTTTGCCTGCAAGTTGCCGGGTGATCTAGTCAAGCAGGTACAGGCGCAAGGCCTTGCCCACGAAGGCGGGATCAATGCGCTGGTGGCTGAGCTGCTGACCAAGGCACTGACGACGGCGGCTTGAAGCTGTTCTTGCGCGATTAATCGTCATTTCCGGGCCGGTGGAATCCACAGCCCGGAAGGCCCGGATTCCTGGCTGTACGGCATTGATTTTTAGCTGAATTCCCCGTCGACCGCAGCATTCATGTTTTTCATGAATGCTGCGGTCGAAACACATCAGGACTTGACGGGTTTGACCCGGCTGGCGGCCAGTTTGGCCCGTTCCCTTGCTTGCGTGATGTCGTCGCCATTGGCCACGGCAACGCCCATCCGGCGCTTCTTGAACGATTCCGGTTTGCCGAACAGGCGCAAATCGCTACGTGGTACGGCGAGGGCGTGTTCGATGCCTGCAAAGGCAATGCCTTTTTCTTCCATGCCGCCGTAAATCACGGCCGAAGCGCCGGGTTCGCGCAAGGCGGTGTCGACCGGCAGGCCGAGAATGGCGCGGGCGTGCAGTTCAAATTCCGAGAAGCGTTGCGAGCAGAGCGTGACCAGCCCGGTGTCGTGCGGCCGCGGGCTGACTTCGGAGAACCAGACCTGATCGCCTTTGATAAACAGCTCGACGCCGAACAGGCCGCGCCCGCCGAGGTTGCCGGTGACGGCGGCGGCGATTTCCTGTGATTTTTGCAGCGCCGCCGGGCTCATCGGCTGCGGCTGCCAGGATTCGACGTAATCGCCGGACACCTGAATGTGGCCGATTGGTTCGCAGAAATAAGTCTGCACGACGCCGCTTTCATTGAGGGCGCGCACGGTGAGCAGGGTGATTTCGTAATCAAAATCGATGACGCCTTCGACAATGATTCGCCCGGCATTGACCCGGCCGCCGCTGGCTGCAGTGTCCCAGGCGGTCTGCACATCGGCCGGGCCGCGCAGCATTGATTGGCCCTTGCCGGAGGAGGACATCACCGGTTTGACGATGCACGGGTAGCCAATCCCTTTTTCTCCATTGGCGCCATCAATTGCCGCCTGCAATTCGGCCAGCGTATCGGCGAAACGGTAGGCCGAGGTCGGTACGCCCAGTTCTTCGGCGGCCAGCCGGCGGATGCCTTCGCGGTTCATGGTCAATTTGGTGGCGCGGGCAGTGGGGATGACTTCGGCCAGCCCGGCCGCCTCGATCTCGACCAGCATGTCGGTGGCAATCGCTTCGATTTCCGGCACGATCAGATCCGGCTTTTCCAGTTCAACCAACTGGCGCAGCGCCGCGCCATCGGTCATCGAAATGACATGGGCGCGATGCGCCACCTGATGGCCGGGGGCATTTTCATAACGGTCCACGGCAATCACCTCAACGCCCAGCCGTTGCAGCGCAATGATCACTTCCTTGCCGAGTTCGCCGGCGCCGAGCAGCATGACGCGCTTGGCAGTGGGGGAAAGCGGGGTGCCGATTTTCATGGAGTCTCCTGGGGGCGTGCGATGAGGGAAATCGGGCGAATTTAGGCGTCGACCGCAGCCGAGTCAAGGCTTGGCTGTTACAACCCGTGCAAACTTGTTCAGATGATAATTTCTTGGCTCAACGTCATTCCCGCGCTGCCGGCAATGACGATTACCCTGCTGGGCGATGCCAACAGACCTGCTTTCGAGCTGCTACGTCTACACTGACTAACTACCTTCTCAGCATGCCTAATTCAATGACCATCGAAATCTCCAGCGACGCCACTCAGGCGGCCATCGTTTCGATTCAGCGCTACTTCGCCGAAAACATGGACGACGAAATCGGCAATCTGGCGGCCGGTGCGCTGCTCGGCTTTTTCCTCAAGGAAGTTGGCCCGCTCGTATACAACAAAGCCGTCGCCGATGCCCAAGCTCGGCTGCAAGCGCAAGTCATGGAACTGGATGTCGAAGTTTACGAAGAGGCATTTCAATACTGGCTGAAGCCGGGGCGGCCGGGCAAGCGCCGTGGATGAATTGAACACCCTCGGTAGCCTCGGCTTGTCCTTGCCTACCCCGGCCTATCTCATCGGCGCAATCCTCTTCGGTCTGATCGGCTTTGCCGCCTACCGCTACGGCAAGCGCCTGTCGCTCAACAAGGTCAAATGGATCGGCGTCGCGCTGATGCTCTATCCCTACGCCATTTCCAGTACAGCAATCCTCTACCTCGTCGGCGCTGCACTTTGTCTGGCTTTGTATATCTGGCGGCATTAGCCGCTGGCGATGGCGGTTTGAAAGTCTCACAACTATAGAGGCAACGGCCGGCCGCATGGTCAACCGGAAAATCAGTCCAAATTTGGCGTCGACCGTAGCTGTCCAAAATCGCACTGAGTCGCCAATGACGCGACCCGTGTCGTCATAGCAAACCGGGCTAGCACCGGAAAATGCATCGCGCTGCTAATATCAGCAATCACTAAACGCCAGCGCCAATCACGAACAATGAACGCACCAACTAATAAAATCGACAAGCTCGCCGCCAAGCCCAACTTTGCGTTGGCGGTTTGAGGATGGCAAACGATTTGCGCGTGATCATCATTGCAGGACCGAATGGCGCGGGGAAGACAACCTTTGCCAGGGAGTTCCTGCCCAATGAGGCCGGGTGTCCAGTGTTCGTGAATGCTGACCTAATCGCCGCCGGTCTTGCCCCGTTTGCACCGGAAAGCGCTGCCATCCAAGCCGGGCGTTTGATGTTGCAGGAATTACGGCGTCACTTTGCAGCACGCGTGAGTTTTGCTTTCGAAACCACGCTCTCCGGACGTGGTTACCTGCGCCTGATCGACCAATGGCAGGCGGCAGGCTATCGGGTGAAGCTTTTATTCCTACAACTGGACAGCGCCGAAGAGGCGATTGCCCGTGTCGCACAGCGGGTCAAGCAAGGCGGACACAATATTCCCGAGCCGGTGATCCGTCGACGCTATGCAGCCGGGCGTCAGTACCTCAAAGAACTGTATGCCCCCAAGGTCGATGCCTGGGCGCTGTATGACAATGCCGGTACTACACCGGTGCTTCTGGACTGGAGCGAGAAACCATGAACAAGCAATCCATCGAAGCGGCACGCGACGCCGATCTGCGCCTGTCGCAACACGCCATGCAACGCGCCGCTCGCCGTGCGCATGAACTGGCTGCGCAAACCGGTACGGCCATCGTGGTCAGCCACAATGGCGTTATTGAGCAGATCAGGCCGGGTTTGGGACAGGTGGCTTTGGGTGTTCAGGAGCGTGGGGTGCCGTATGGCGAGAAAGAGTGAGTAAATAGTAGCGCTCACTTTTGTCTTATTTCTCGAAAAAATCGGTCGCTTCCCGATACGTCCTTCGTCGTGAGACTGGTAATTCGAGCCAGGCCCCTTTGCTTTTTGTCTGAATAGTAGTTTTTGGGGAGGTCGATGACATCAGATCAAATTGCCGCCTTAGCGCTGATCGTATCGATAGCTGGTTTCTGGGTAGCATACAAATCTTGGTACCAGTCGCGGAAACTTATTGTGGCTGAAAAATGTACTCAGGTCTGGCACGCGCTAGTGGAGGCGCGTCTCGTGCTTCTAAATCTGCATTTCGTTATTCGTGAAATAGCTAGCATTTTCAGCGCTTTGGAAAGTGCAGGATCGTGCGGCCGATTGGCATCTTCTTGTGCCGAGGAAGTGCTCATGCGTCACAACGCACTCAGCGGGTTAGTCCAAACTTATGAGAATGAAATCGCATCACTTACCAATACGGTTCAAGTAGGACTAGATCAGTTTAAAGACGGGGCAATGGATGACCCTGTTGTGCTTGAGGAGTCTTTTGCTATAGCAAGGGAAATGGAGACTCGTGCGAGGGGGTTGTTTAGCAATACTGCGACGCTAAAGCTAGAACTTGAAAAATACTCTCAGCGATATGCATCCATTTAGTGGCCATAAGGGGAGATGAGTCAAAGGGCCGACTCGATTCGATTGGTTCCTGAGGACAGACCACGGTTGGCCCTCGGTAAATCAAAGCCCAACACGGTATTTCTTCAAGTCATCAAAACCTCACGCCGCCAGCAACTCGGGCGCTCGCGTAACTTTCGGCGCTGGCCGCTGTTGGGCGACCCACAGGTCGTAATCCATTTGCAGCCCCAGCCAAAGTTCGGCGCGACCGCCGCGGTCGGGGCCGAGCCAGGCTTCGATGCGTCGTGCCATCTCGGGCGAAATTGCGGCATGGCCGTTGAGTACCCGCGACAAGGCGGTACGCGTTACGCCCAATTGTTGCGCTGCTTCGGTAACGGTCAGCCCCAAGGCTGGTAGCACGTCTTCCTTCAGTGTTTCGCCGGGGTGCGGTGGGTTGAACATTCGTTCCATGGAAATCTCCTAGTGGTAATCCTGATAATCGACCAATACGGCATCTTCGCCTTCGAAGGTGAAAGTCAGTCGCCAGTTGCCGTTGACCCAGACCGACCAGTGACCCGCCAGGTTGTGCGTCAACGAGTGCAGCTTCCAGCCCGGTATATTCATGTCTTCCGGTCGTTTGGCACGATCAAGGTGCTTTAGCTGACGGGCAATACGTGCGGCGTGATGTGGCTGAATACCCGCTTTGGAGCCGGTCTGGAAAAAAGCCTGAATACCTCGGTGCCTGAAGTTTTTGATCATGTGTGTAGCGTAGCTTAACGCGTGATTTACTTCAACTCTGATCTGGCAGGGGCAAAAGAGCAGGTTTTCGGACACAGCGGGAGTGCGGGAAAACATTTCATATTTCAGTGAAATTTCCGGTTGACCGTACGGCTAGTCGTTGCCTCTATGGTCCTGCGACCGGCCATTGCTTTCATGGCCGTAACCATATTGTCATCTACGCGTCACAAGCCCTTCACGACCGTTGGCTATCGTGGCAGTCATGCCCAAGGTCAGATCAGTTTTTCTCTCCGACATCCACCTCGGCACGCGGGCGTGCCAGGCGGATCGTCTGCTCGATTTCCTCCGCGAATACCAGGCTGAACAGACTTATCTGATCGGCGACATCATCGACTTCTGGGCGATGAGCCGCAGCATTTACTGGACGCCGGCGCAGAACACCGTGGTCCAGAAACTGCTGCGTCGGGCGCGGCATGGTGAGCGAGTGGTGTTCATTCCCGGCAACCACGACGAAGTTTGCGCGACTACTGCGGCATCATTTTCGGCGAGATCGAAGTGGTTGATGAGCTGATTCACGAAACCGCCGACGGCCGGCGTTTCCTGCTCATTCACGGCGACGTTTTCGATCAGGTGACGCGCCACCATCGCTGGGTCGCGGTGCTCGGCGACAAGGCTTACGACCTGCTGGTCCGGCTCAATCACTGGCTGTCCTGGGGGCGGCGCAAGCTCGGCATTTCAGGCTACTGGTCGCTGGCTGGCTACGCCAAGCGCAAGGTCAAAACGGCGCTCAATTTCATTTTCGACTTTGAAGATTCGGCGATCCATCACGCCCGCGAACGGGGGCTGGATGGCGTCATCTGCGGCCATATCCACTGGGCGACGATCCGCGAAATCGACGGCCTCAGTTACGTCAATTGCGGCGACTGGGTCGACTCCTGTACGGCCATCGTCGAGCACTTCGACGGTCGCCTTGAGCTGGTTGAATGGGGCATGCACCAAACGCTCCCCGTACTCGCCACGCCCATTATCGAACCCGAACATGCGGAGGCTTGAATGCGCATCCTGATGGTGTCTGACGTTTATTTTCCCCGGGTCAATGGGGTGTCCACCTCGATTGAAACCTTCCGCAAAACGCTAGCCGGGCAGGGTGTCGAGGTCCGGCTGGTGGTGCCGCGCTATGGCGATGAGCCGGATGAGCCGGGCATCATTCGCGTCGCCGGGCGGCCGGTGCCGGGTGATCCTGAAGACCGTCTGGTCGGCTGGCGCGCCATGCATCGCACCGTGCTTGAAGCGGCACAGGATTGCGACCTGATCCATATCCAGACCCCGTTCATCGCCCAGTACGCCGGCCTGAAAGCGGCCCGCACGCTCGGCCTGCCGGTGGTCGCCACCTATCACACGCTGTTCGAGGAATACCTGCAACACTACGCGCCCTTCCTGCCCTCGGGCTGGCTCAAGGGCCAGGCGCGCGCCCTGTCGCGCCGCCAGTGCAACGCGCTCGATGCCGTCATCGTGCCTTCAACGGCCATGCAGCAACGCCTGAATAGCTACGGCGTCACCGTGCCGCTGCATGTGCTGCCGACCGGCATTCCGCTCGCTCAGTTTGCCGGCGGTAACGGGCAGGCTTTTCGTTACCAGCACGGCATTCTTTCGACCCGCCCGCTGGCGCTCTTCGTCGGGCGGGTGGCGCATGAGAAAAACATTGGCTTCCTGCTCGAAGCCCTGATCCATGCTCGCCAATTGCGGCCGGATGTTTTGCTGGTGGTGGCCGGCGAAGGCCCGGCGATGGACGATCTGAAAGCCCAGGTCAAAAACCTCGGCTTGCGGGATTCGGTTCAGTTCATCGGCTATCTCGATCGCAAGCAGGCGTTGCCGGATTGCTATGCCGCCGCCAATGCCTTTGTTTTTGCCTCACGTACCGAAACGCAAGGCCTGGTGCTGCTGGAGGCAATGGCGGCTGGTTTGCCGGTGATCGCCCTGTCCGAAATGGGGACGACGGATATTCTCTCGCCCGGCCGTGGTGCCATTTCACCCCCGGCCGAGGTCAAGGCATTTGGCGAAACGCTGGGCAATTTTCTGAATCAGCCCAGCGCTTGGCACCACCTGCGCCAGGAAGCCCCGGTGTACGCGCAGGAATGGTCGGATGTGGCGATGGCGGCACGGTTGGCCTGCCTCTACCGCGAACAGGCAGGCCTTCCAATTGCATCGGAAAGGCCGTTGACCGCAGCCGCCTGATCACCCGTCCGAGTAAACAACGATGAATGATGCAATTGAAGAAAACTGCGCGCAGTGCCGCTATTTCAAATTCACTGACGCGCTGAATGGCACTTGTCACCGCTTTCCGCCCGCGTTCGCCGGCGAAAGCTCACCGCGTGAAACCCACCACTGGCGTTTTCCCGCCGTCAGCCTGCATGCCTGGTGCGGCGAGTTTCGTTCGCTGCAGCCGAATTAAACGGGATGGGTCGGCGATAGCCGCTGATTGACCCGGCGCAGTCGCTCGGCCATGACGCGCATGACCTGGGTCGCGAAAAACGGCGTTTGTTGGACGAGAAACTGAAAGCGTTTTTCGTCGACCGCGACAAACTCGCAATCGGTCTGTGCCACCACGCTCGCCGAACGCGGGCCGGGCAGGACGATGCCCACTTCACCGACGATACTGCCGTGCTGCAAGGTTTCAAGGACGTGACCACTGACCAGAACATTGGCCGTGCCGGTCGATAAGACGAACATCATGTGCCCCTCTTCGCCCTCGGAAAACAGCGGCTGCCCGGCAGCAACGTGGATGATCGTGGGGTTGTGCGCAAAAAGCTCGAAGAAAACCATGAGTGACAATTCCAAATTATGGGATAAAGGCTTTTACCACGGGGCGGCGATCTGCTTCTTTACAGAAATGTTACAAAGATGGGGTGATCAGCCGTAACCCGATTGAAAGCCAGCGTTCCTCACGGCTATGCCCAAATCGGCTGCCGTAGGTAGTGTCGATCTGAACGTGGCCGGGTATGACCCAGTAGCGCAGCCCGGTTTGAAAAAATGCGCTGCCTTTGTCCTGACCGTAACTTTCGGCAATGACATAAAGTCGTTCGGTAGTTTGCAACTCGCCACCGACGCCCCAGGTCAGGTGGTTTTTCCGGGTTTCGCGTTCGCGCAGATTGCCGAGGTTGGTGTGAATGACGACGCGGTCATCCGCCAGCGAAAAACTGACCGGCACATACAGGTAAGGTGACCCCGATTGCTCGCTGCCCGGCTGGGTGGCATAGCCGGCAGCAAAGCCGATGCCGTAGCTGTTGGTCGTGAGCGGCTTGATCAGGGTTTTGCCCTGCACAAGCAGCGCGCCATGCTGCTTCTTGCCGTCGGTATAAGCCAGCGCACCACCCAACGTTAGCTCGAAATTCCCGCCGGGATTACATGCCGGCAAGGCCCAGAACTCGCGCTCATCTTGATGAATATGCACCCACGTTTCCATCTGGCAGGCACCGGCATCGGTCAGACGGGCATCGTCGGTAATCATCGGGCGAGCCGCCTGGGCGGGCGTTGCCAAGGAGATCGCGAACCCCAGCAGAGAAATGGACAGTAGATTTTTCATGAGCCGGCGATTATCGCTGCAGATTTTGATATTTGGATTACAGAGGCTGTCATCAAGCCTTAGCAATGCCTGATTACCGTGAGTGCTTTCACGGAGATGCCATGCCGCAACCTTTGCCGCAAGAACTGGGTCTCGACCCGGCTAATGAATCGCCTTACAAGGGCAAGACCGGGCTGCGCCGGGTCTGGAATGCTTTGGGTTACTCAATTGCCGGCCTCAAGGCGGCTTACCTGTGCGAAGACGCTTTCCGGCAGGAGGTCTGGCTGGCGGTGTTGCTGATTCCGACGGCGCTGCTTTTGCCGGTGCCGTGGATCGGGCGCGGTTTGATGGTCGCCAGCGTCTTGCTGGTGCTGGTCGTCGAGTTGCTCAATTCGGCCATTGAAGCGGTGGTCGACCGCGTCAGTCTGGAAAACCATCGGCTCGCCAAGCGGGCCAAGGATATCGGCAGTGCAGCGGTGCTTGTTTCTTTGCTCACGGTGGCCGTGGTCTGGACTTGCGTTTTGCTGCAGGGGGCCTGATGTCGCTGAAAATTACCTTTGTCACCGAAACCTTCCCGCCCGAGGTGAATGGCGTGGCGATGACGGTGGGGCGTCTGGTCAGCGGCATGCGTGAGCGCGGCCACCGAGTCAGTGTGATTCGGCCGCGCCAGGGCAAGGCTGATGCCGGTGGCGAACATGAAACACCCATGCCCGGCCTGCCGCTGCCCGGTTATCCCGGCCTGCGTTTCGGTTTGCCGGCCGGCGGCAATCTGGCCCGACGCTGGCGGCAGCAGCGGCCGGATCTGGTGCATGTCGTGACCGAAGGCCCGCTCGGCTGGTCGGCTGTTAGTGTGGCGCGGCGGCTGGGTATTCCGGTCACTTCCGGCTTTCATACCAATTTCGACCGTTACAGCGTGCATTACGGTTTCGGCTGGATGCGCCCGGCGGTGGCGGCGTATCTCCGCACGCTGCATCGCCGAACGCGTGCCACCATGGTGCCGACCGCTGCGCTGGCCGCCGATCTGGCCGGTGAAGGCATTATCGGCGTGCGGGTGGTCGGGCGTGGGGTCGATACCCGCTTGTTCGACCCGCAACGTCACTCGCCAGCCTTGCGTCAGGCCTGGGGTTTGGCACCGGGGGCGCTGGCTTGCCTCTATGTCGGGCGACTGGCGGCAGAGAAAAATCTGGCGCTGATCGAGAAAAGCTTTGCCGCCATTCAGCATGTTTTGCCCAGCGCGAAAATGATCTGGGTGGGCGACGGCCCTTCAGCGGCCCGCCTGCGCTCGGCGCATCCCGATCATTATTTTGCGGGTACTCGCCTGGGTGAAGATTTGGCGACTCATTACGCCAGTGCTGACCTTTTCCTGTTTCCAAGTTTGAGTGAAACCTACGGCAACGTCGTGGCTGAGGCGATGGCCAGTGGCCTGCCGGTACTCGCTTATCGCAGCGCGGCCGCGGCCGAATTGATCAGTGATGGGGCCAATGGCCAGTTGGTGCAACCCGGTGACGAGGCCAGTTATCTCGCCGCGGCTTTAGCGCTGGCCAGCCATCGGGAGCGTCTGCCCGAGCTGTCTGCAGCAGCGCGCTATACGATGTTGCCGCGTAACTGGGCGAATGTCGTGGATCGCTTCGAGATGGTGGCCCGGGAGGCCATGGCCTAGTCGCCGGGCAGGGGGGGCTAATAATGCGCCCGACCATTTTACGGCCGTGACGGCAAAGATTCTGCAAGCGTCTTGCTAACGCAGGCGTTCAATCTTAACGATCTCGGGATGATTGGCCTGATCGATCAGAATACGTTTCACCCGGTCCTGCCAGAGTTCGCCAAACAGTTTTCGCTCGGCCTCATCCGCCGTGCCGCGTACCACGGCTGGCAACAGGCTACCCATGCGTGGGTCGGCCGGCACCAAATCGAGGCGTAATTTGCAGTCGACCGCAGCATTGTTGTCGAGCCGGGTAAAAGCCATGCCGGCAATCCCCGCCACACCAAAATGCAGCAAATTGCGCCGGGAGTAACGGCCGCCCAGGCCCTTGAAGCCGCCATCGCCAGTGGCTCCGGTGAGCAGTGTTGCGATACTGGCCATGACGCCGGCAACGCCGCTATCAAGGTCTTCATGCAGCGCCACGACGATATTGCCGCGTTCGGGAATTTCGTCACCGTACAAGGCTTGCAGCGCGCGCACGGTCATCAGCCAGGCGCCGGCGACGGTCGGGCAGGAATGGCCGGCCAGTTTGACGGCGTCGGCGAAGCGGTAGTCGATCAGGCCGCCCTCGGCAGCACCGAGCAACTCGGCCAGCGGATCGCGCAGGGTGATCCCGGGAATACGGGCGAAAAACTCGGGGAAGCTCATGGTCGATCTCCGTGGTGCGTTGGTTTAACCGCGCTGAATCAGCTCGATCTTGTAGCCATCCGGGTCTTCGGCAAAGGCGATGATGGTGGTGCCATGCTTCATCGGGCCGGCCTCGCGGACCACTTTGCCACCCAGGCGCTTGATCTCGGCGCAGGCTGCCGCAGCATCCGGTACTGCCAGCGCGATGTGGCCATAGCCATTGCCCAGGTCGTAGCTCGGCGTATCCCAGTTGTGGGTCAGTTCGAGCACGGCGCCTTCGCTTTCCGGGCCGTAGCCGACGAAAGCTAGCGTGAAGCGGCCTTCCGGGTAATCCTGACGGCGCAGCAACTGCATGCCGAGGGTTTCGGTATAGAAGGCAATCGACTTGTCGAGGTCGCCAACGCGAATCATGGTGTGCAGAATGCGCATGCTGTTTTCCTTGGTTTTAGAGTTTTGGAATCTGGTGGGCCAGTTGCCGCAGTTCAAGTCGGCGGGCCTTCCAGTCCGGGCAAAGTTGCTCAACGACTGACCAGAAGCGTGGGCTGTGGTTCATTTCCTTGAGGTGGGCGAGTTCGTGCGCGACGACGTAATCGACAATCGCCAGCGGCATGAAAATCAGCCGCCAGTTCAGCGCAATGCCGCCATGGTGGCTGCAACTGCCCCAGCGCGTGCGGGCCGAGGAGAGGCGTAGCGGCGGCAGGCCAACGCCGAGCAGTGGGGCGTAATGAGCCAGCCGTTCGGTGAATGTGGCCCGGGCCTTTTCGCGCAGCGCCTTTTCCAGCAATTGATTGGCGTCGACCGTCGGCGAAATATTGAGCCGCAACTGGTTGCCGGCAAATTGCCAACTGGCCCGCTTGCTCTCGCCGATTGCTACGGTCAACGGCTCGCCCAGGGTAAAAATGACGGTGCCGTTGATCACGGCGAGTTTTTCCGGGGCAGGGCGGTCGCGCCAGGCGGCGAGTTTGTCGAGCACCCACTGGCCGTGTTGTTGGATCAGCGATTCGATATCGCCTTGCCGGGCGCGCAGCGGTGCGCCGATGCGCAGGCCGCGATGGTCGATGGAAAGCCCGATCGTGCGCCGCTGGCTGCGCTTTAATTGATAGGCGACGGTCTGGCCGGCGATACTGATTTGATGCGCCAGGTGGCGCGCGGCTTCAGGCTTGGGTGTCGGCGGCATCAAGATAACGATGCGGTGAAAGACGCCGCATTTCGGCTTCGATCCACGCTTCGGCGCGCTGATTGACTTCGTTTTCCGTCATGCCGCTGGCGTCGAAAGCCGGGCCGATGCTGACGGTCACGGTGCCCGACTTTTTCAGGAAAGCCTGCCGCGGCCATAGTTCGCCGGCGTTGTGGGCAATCGGCACAACCTTGCAACCAACGTGGGTGGCCAGGTAGGCGCCGCCCGCCTTGTAACGTTTTTTCTGGCCCGGCGCGACGCGCGTCCCTTCCGGAAAAACAATCACGTAAAACCCTTGTTGCAAGCGTTCGCGGCCCTGTTGGACAACTTGATCGAGCGCATCCTTGCCGGCTTTGCGGTCGATCGAAATCATCTTCATGGCCGCCAGCCCCCAGCCGATGAACGGCACGGTCAGCAACTCTTTTTTCAGGACGAAAACGCAGTAGGCGCCCTTTGGCACGTAGTCCTGCAGAGTCATCGTTTCCCAGGCCGACTGGTGCTTGGAAAGAATGACGCAGGGTTCCGGCGGCATGTTTTCCAGCCCGATGACCTTGGGACGGATGCCGAGCAGATTTTCGACGCCCCACTGGATGCCGAGACGCCAGACCTTGCCGGCGTGATAGCCCCAGCGGCCGCGCAGTAGCAGGGCGGCGATGACGACCAGCGGTGCGACCAGGACGGACCAGATCAAGGCCCAAACCATAAAAAGGGTGGAACGGACGGCGCTCATGGCTTGACCTTCAGCAGAAGGCCATCGACGGCACTGGCCAGGCTGGGGTAGGTCACGGTGCCTTCCGGGAGATTGCCTTCGGCATTGGTTTTTTCGCCCTTACCGGTGAGGACGAGGACCGGCTTGCAGCCATAGACCGCCGCTGCTTGCAGGTCACGCAGCGAATCGCCGATGGCTGCCACGCCTTTGAGGTCGACATTAAGTGTTTCGGAAATACGCTTGAACATGCCGGGTTTGGGTTTGCGGCATTCGCAAGCCGAATCTGCCGCATGCGGGCAATAGAAAATTGCATCGACCCGACCGCCCACCGCGAACAGCGCCTTGTGCATCTTTTCGTGGATGCTGTTCAGCGTATCCATGTCGAACAGGCCGCGCCCGATGCCGGACTGGTTGGTCGCGACGACCACGCGGTAGCCGGCATGGTTGAGCTTGGCGATGGCTTCCAGGCTGCCCGGGATCGGCTTCCACTCGGCCGGGTTCTTGATGAACTGGGCGGAATCGAAGTTGATGACGCCGTCGCGGTCGAGGATGACGAGTTTCATGCCGAGAGCTTCGATATGTCGGCCACCTGGTTCATTGCCAGATGCAGGGTAGCCAGCAAGCCGAGCCGGTTGGCGCGCAGGGCCGGGTCTTCGGCATTGACCATGACGTCGTTGAAGAAGCAATCGACCGGCTCCTTCAAGGCTGCCAAGGCCTGCAGCGAGCCGGTGTAATCGCCGGCGGCAAAAGCGCTGTCGGCCTGTGGCTTGACTGCGGTCAACGCGTTATTCAGGGCAATTTCAGCCGCTTCGCTGAGCAGCGCCGGGTCAATTTTTGCTGCGACTTCACCGTCCACCTTTTTCAGGATGTTGCCAACGCGCTTGTTGGCCGCTGCCAGGCTGGCTGATTCCGGCAGCGCGGCAAAGGTGCGCACGGCAGCCAGGCGCTTGGGAATGTCACCCAGCCGCTGCGGCCGTTGCGAAACGACGGCATCGACTTCCTGCGCCGTGTAGCCCTGTTCGCGCAGGCTGCCGGCGAGGCGGTCGTAGATGAAATCGGCAAGCGCGCTTTCTGCTGCTTTAAAGCCGTCGACCGCAGCAAACGGGGCGGCGGCGGTTTGCAGCAGTTTGTCGAGCGGCAGGTCGAGGTCATTTTCCGCCAACATGCGAATCACGCCCAAGGCATGACGACGCAGCGCGAAGGGGTCGCGGTCGCCGGTCGGAATCTGGCCGATACCGAACATGCCGACCAGCGTTTCCAGCTTGTCGGCCAGCGCGACCACGGTGCCGACCGGGTTGCGCGGCAGCGTATCGCCAGCAAAGCGCGGCTTGTAATGGTCTTCAATCGCGTCGGCCATGTCGGGCAAAAGGCCATCGTGCAGCGCGTAGTAGCGGCCCATGATGCCTTGTAGCTCGGGGAATTCGCCGACCATATCCGTCAGCAGATCGGCCTTGGAGAGCAAGGCGGCGCGGTTGGCACGCAGCCCGAGTTGCTCACCGCCCAGTCGCTCGCCGATTGTGTTGGCGATCGAGCCGACACGCTGTGTCCGCTCACCTTGAGTGCCCAGCTTGTTGTGGTAAACCACCTTGGCCAGGCCGAGAATGCGTGACTCCAGCGAGCGCTTGCGGTCCTGGTCGAAGAAGAATTTGGCGTCCGCCAGACGCGGCCGCACGACGCGCTCGTTGCCGCCAATCACCGCGCTCGGGTCGGCCGGGCTGATGTTGCTGACGACGAGGAATTTGTTGGTCAGCTTGCCGGCGGTGTCGAGCAACGGAAAATACTTCTGGTTGGCCTTCATGGTCAAAATCAGGCATTCCTGCGGTACACCGAGGAATTCTTCCTCGAACTGACCGATCAGCACATTGGGTCGTTCGACCAACGCAGTGACTTCATCGAGCAGCGCGTCATCGTCAATCGGCGTCAGGTTCGGGCCCGCTTTGGCGGCGGCCGCCAGCACTTGGCGAGCGATCTCGGCGCGGCGCTCGGTAAAGCTGGCAATTACGGCGCCATCGGCCGCCAGTTTGTTGGCGTAATTGTCGGCATCGGCTATCACCACCGGATCAACCGCCGCTTCAAAGCGATGGCCATGCGTTTCACGGCCGGAAGTCAGGCCGAGGATGGCCAGCGGCACGACATCGGCGCCGTGCAAGGCGACCAGGCCATGCGCCGGGCGAACAAAATTGACACTGCTCCAGCCATCTTTCAGCTGATAAGTCATCATCTTCGGAATCGGTAGCGCAGCCAGTGCGGCTTCCAGCGCTTTCTGCAGGCCTTCGGCCAGCGTTGCGCCTTTGGCCTGGCTGTCATAGAACAGCACGTCGGCCTTGCCATCGTGTTCACGACGCAGGCTGGGCACGACGGAAGCATCGGCGCCCAAGGCAGCGAGCTTCTTGAGCAGCGCCGGGGTGGCGTTGCCACTGGCGTCGAGGCCGACGGCGACGGGCATCAGCTTCTGCGCCACCGCCTTGTCAGCCGCCACGGACAGGACTTCGGTGACATGAGCGGCCAGCCGGCGGGGCGAGGCGTAAGGAGTGATTGCTGCGGTCGACGCGGCTAAACCGGCATTTTTCAAGCCTTGTGCCAGCGTTTGGGCAAACACTTCACCGAGTTTCTTCAGCGCCTTGGGCGGCAGTTCTTCGACAAACAGTTCAACGAGCAGGTTTTTTGACGACATGATCAGGCTACTTTCTTTTCAATCTGGGCCAGCACTTCATCGGCCCACGCTTTCGGCGCCATCGGGAAACCGAGGCGGGCACGGCTGTCGAGATAAGCCTGCGCCACGGCACGTGCCAGGTTGCGGATGCGGCCAATGTAAGCGGCGCGCTCGGTCACCGAAATGGCGCCGCGGGCATCCAGCAGATTGAAAGTGTGGGCAGCTTTCAGGACTTGCTCGTAGGCCGGCAGCGACAACTGGGCGGTCATCAGATGCTGGGCCTGCTTTTCGTGGGCACCGAAGGCGGTGAACAGGAAGTCGGCATCGCTGTGTTCAAAGTTGTAGGCGGATTGCTCAACTTCATTCTGGTGATAAACGTCACCATAAGTCAGACCTTCCGTCCATTGCAGGTCATAGACGTTTTCGACGCCCTGCAGGTACATCGAGAGGCGTTCCAGACCGTAGGTAATTTCGCCGGTGATCGGCTTGCAATCGATGCCGCCGACCTGCTGGAAGTAGGTGAATTGCGTCACTTCCATGCCGTTCATCCAGACCTCCCAGCCCAGACCCCAGGCGCCCAGCGTCGGGTTTTCCCAATCGTCTTCAACGAAGCGAACGTCATTTTTCTTCAGATCGAAACCCAAGGCTTCGAGCGAGCCGAGATAGAGTTCCAGAATATTGTCCGGCGCCGGTTTCAGCACGACCTGATATTGGTAATAGTGCTGCATGCGGTTCGGGTTTTCGCCATAGCGACCATCCTTCGGCCGGCGCGAAGGCTGCACGTAGGCGGCCTTCCAGGGCTCGGGACCAATGGCGCGCAGGAAGGTGGCGGTGTGGCTGGTGCCGGCGCCGACTTCCATGTCGTAAGGCTGCAAAAGCGCACAGCCTTGATTGTTCCAGTAGGTCTGCAAACGCAGAATGGTTTCCTGAAAGGTGGGTTTTTTGCTGGTGGTCATCGGACGCACTCGAAATGACAGAATGCGCTCGATTTTACTAGCTTTTGCCATCATCCGGCAGCAGGCGCCCGGCATGCCCGGGATCGTCCGCCGGCTGCGGTTTGGCTGGCTGAGTGTTGTTGCGGCGCAACACATTAACCCCCGTGTTGGTTGGTGTTCATTGACAAAACTCAATCGAATCAATAGACTGAATTTCATGTTGCGGTGCAGCATCGGTTTTCCAGGGGCTCCCACGGGGTCTGGCGCAGGGTTTTCACCCTCGCTTTGGAACGCTACCGGTGTCGTACTCCCAGTAACCGTTCGTTGTTGGAGATGTCTTTCGGCAATGACAACAGTGAAGGAGGTCGCATGTTCGCTTCGACTGTTTTCCCAGCGGCGATGAGCCGTGTTTCATCAGTAGCGCTTGCGCTGCTCCAGAAGTTCCTGATGGTCGCCGGCCTGGTTTTTGTCATGGCGCTGATCGGCCTGCAAACCGGCCACCTTGGTCTGGCCGATCTGCTCAAGTCGTTCGTTACCTCAGCCGAGGCGACGGTGCCCGAAGAAGAAAGCATCGAGTTGCCCGCCGCTCCCCAGCCATTGGTCGAGACGCTGAGCCCTAAGATGCAGGGGGCGCTGAATTATGTTTCCCGGCGTTACCGTGTGTCGACCGAAGCATTGCAGCCGATTTTTGCCACCGCGCAGTCTGTCGGCCGTGAATTACGGCTTGATCCGCTGCTGATCGTGGCGGTCATTGGCGTCGAGTCGGGCTTCAACCCATTTTCCCAGAGCGTGTTTGGCGCGCAGGGCCTGATGCAGGTGGTTCCCCGTTTCCATCTCGACAAACTGCCTGAAGAGGCTGATCAATCCGCCTTCCTCAATCCCGTGACCAATGTCCAGGTCGGGGCACGTGTCCTGAAAGAATCAATCCGCCGTAACGGTGGCCTGGAAGATGGTTTGCAGCAGTTCGGTGGGGCGATCAATGATCCTGACCGGCGCTATTCGACCAAGGTGCTCGCCGAAAAGCAGCGGCTGGAACAAGCTTTCATCGCTCGCCGCACGACCTGAAATTAACGGCGTGGGGGCCACCGGCTGGCGAGCAACAAGAGGCCGGCCAGTAGCAGAAACCCGTAATTGCCGATCAGGGCGTATGGCGTCATCCCCTGATAGGCTTGAACTTTCGCTTTTAGAACGCCCTGCGTGAATGGTGGCAGAACCGCCTGCAGCGAACCATCGGCGCCAATCACGGCGGTCATGCCCGTGTTGGTTGCTCGCAGCATCGGTCGGCCGGTTTCAACGGCACGCATGCGGGCGATCTGCAAGTGTTGCGGCTGAGCTAGCGAGCGCCCGAACCAGGCGGTGTTGGAGAGATTGGCGAGAATGCCGGCCTGCGGCAGTGCGCGAATGATTTCCTCGCCAAAAACATCCTCGTAACAAATATTGATCGCCACCTGCTGGCCGGCCACGGCGAGCGGCAGTTGCGTTTCCGGGCCGCGTGAAAAGGCGGACATCGGGATGCTGGCGATATTCATGAACCACGAAAAGCCCGGCGGAATGATTTCGCCGAATGGCACGAGATGGCTCTTGCTGTAAACCTGTAGTGGCGAACTACCGATACTGATGGCGCTATTCCAGTAGCGCTGGGCATCGCCGCTCAAGGCGCCGACGATCAGATCGCCACCCTGCGCCAGGGCGGTGGCTTTCAGGGATTCAATGTAATCGGGCGGCAGTTGGTCAAAAAAGGCGGGAATCGCGGTTTCTGGCAGCAGGGTCAGCTGCGCCGGATTTTGCTCGACCAGTTCGCGATAGAGGTTCAGCGTGCGGAAAAACGCTTCCGGTCTGAACTTCATCTCCTGGGGCACGTTGCCCTGAATCAGCGCAACACTGATCGGCGCGCCAATCGGCGTTGTCCACGGTGCTTGTTGCAGGCCAAAGCCGCTGGCCGTGGCGATGGCGATAAACCCCAGGCCAACTCGCCAGCGCAGCAGCAAAGCCCCGGAGAGGGCGACCAGCAAGCTCAGGCCATGCACGCCAAACAGGGGGGCAAAACCAGCCAGCGGGCTGGGCGGTGCTTGCGAATAGCCCACGGCGAGCCACGGGAAGCCCGTGAAAATCCAGCTTCTTAGCCAGTCGACCGCAGCAATCAGCACCGCGAAGAGCAATGCCTGCCGCCAAGGTGCGGCCGGTTGCCAGCGTTTGAAAATCCAGCCAGCCAAACTTGGGAAGAGCGCCATGACGCTGCAGAACAGGAAGGCCGCAATGCCGGCCAGCCACCACGGCATGCCGCCGAAGACTGACAGGCTGACGTAGACCCAGGAGACGCCCGTCAGGAAAAAGCCGAGGCCGAAACTCAGTCCGGTGAGCGCCGCTTGTTTGGCTGAGTCGGCGCTGCGCAGCAGTACAAACAGACCCAGCCAGACGGCAGGCGCCAGCCAGAAGAGTTCAAACGGTGCGAAGCAAAGTACGCCACTGGCCCCAATCAGGGCGGCAATGACGTAGTGCGCGGCCCGGTTCTTAGCCAGTAAAGTCTTCAGCACCGGCTTCGGGTTTGGCGGGCGGCGTGACGAGCAGGGTGTAAAGCCGGCGGCTGTCGGCGCGCAGCACCTGGAAGCGGGTGCCGTCGATGTCGATGATTTCGTTGCGTTTCGGCACGCGGCCGAGGTGGCGCAGGACCAGACCACCCACAGTATCGAATTCCTCGTCCGAGAACGTGGTCGAGAAAGCCTCGTTGAAATCGCAAATCTCGGTCCGCGCCTTGACGCGGAAACGGCCGCTGGTATCGAGGCGGATATTGTCGTGCGCCTCGTCGAAGTCGTATTCGTCCTCGATGTCGCCAACGATCTGTTCGAGCACGTCTTCGATGGTGACCAGCCCGGCGACGCCACCGTATTCGTTGACCACGATCGCCATGTGATTGCGCGAGACGCGGAATTCACGGAGCAGGACGTTGAGGCGCTTGGATTCTGGGATGAAGACGACAGGGCGCAGCCAGTCGCGGAGGTCGAAGTTCTTTTCGGTGTGAATGCGCAGCAAATCCTTGGCGAGCAAAACCCCCAGTACTTTGTCGCGGTCGCCGTTGATTACCGGAAAGCGCGAGTGAGCCGCTTCGATCACAACCGGGATGATTTCGTCCATTGGGTCATCAATGTCGACCACATACATTTGCGCCCGAGGAATCATCACGTCGGTAACGCGGGTGTCGGAGGCGGCCAAGGCCCCTTCGATGATGGTCAGCGCATCGGCATCCATCAGGTTGCGCTCGTAAGCCGAGTGCAGGATTTCAAGCAACTGCTCGCGGTCTTCGGGTTCGCGCAGGAGCAGGGAAGTCAGTCGTTCGATAAAACTCGGTCTACTGGGGGTGTCCATAATTTTTAGGCCGCGCATTCATCCAGGTAAGGATCTGGATAACCCATTGCAGCAAGAATCTCCGTTTCTTCTTCTTCCATCGCTTGGGCATCGTCATCATTTTCATGATCCCAGCCCTGCAAATGCAGCATACCATGCACCACCAAGTGGGCGTAATGGGCCGCCAGAAGCTTGTTTTGCTCGGTTGCCTCGCGTGCCACCACGGCCGGGCAGATCACCAGATCACCACTGACGACCGGCTCAATGTCATAAGGGAAAGACAGGACGTTGGTCGCGTAATCCTTGCCCCGGTATTCCTTGTTGAGTGCCTGGCCTTCGTCGATCTCGACTAGCCGGATGGCTATTTCGCCACCGCCGACCAAAGCCGCTCGCGCCCAGCGAACAAAATCTGCCCGCAATGGTAGGTCGGCCTTGTTACAGGCGTATTGCACGGAAAGGTTAAGGCGTTTGCTTGGTTTGGGATTCATAGGCGGCAACGATGCGGGCGACCAGCGGGTGGCGCACGACGTCTTCTTTCAAAAATTCGGTAAATGCCAAGCCGCGCACATCTTTCAGGATTTCGCGGGCTTCGCGCAGGCCACTCTTTTGGCCTTTGGCCAGGTCGATCTGGGTCAGGTCGCCGGTGACGACGGCCTTGGCGCCAATCCCGATGCGGGTCAGGAACATCTTCATCTGCTCGGGCGTCGTGTTTTGCGCTTCGTCGAGAATGATGAAGGCGTGATTCAGCGTCCGGCCGCGCATGAAGGCGAGTGGCGCAATTTCTATGGCGTTCTTCTCGTAAAGCTTGCTGACCCGGTCATGGCCCATCAAGTCGTACAACGCGTCGTAAAGCGGGCGTAGGTACGGATCAATTTTTTGCGTCAGATCGCCCGGTAAAAAGCCGAGCCGTTCGCCGGCCTCAACCGCCGGACGGGTCAGGATGATGCGTTCGACCATGTCACGTTCAAGCGCATCGACCGCGCTAGCGACGGCCAGATAGGTCTTGCCGGTGCCGGCCGGGCCAATGCCGAAAGTGATGTCGTGTTCCTGAATCGCTTTCAGATAGGCCACTTGGCGCGGTGTACGGCCGTGCAGATCAGTTTTGCGGGTGAGGAGTTGCGGGCCTTCAAGAACGCTATTGGGGCCAAGTGAAACCCGGTGTACCGGTGCGTTGAGCAGCTCGATCAGGCCAAGCTGGATTTCATCGACCGAGAGCGGCGCCCGCGCTAACGCATAGAAGTGGCGAATGGCATCGGCAGTTAACCGCGCTTTCTCACCGCGCACCGAAAAGCGCTCGTTGCGGCGCTGAATGGTGACGTCAAAACCGGTTTCGATCTGGCGGATATTCTCGTCAAGCGGGCCGCACAAATTTGCCAGTAAAACGTTGTCGACCGGCGCAAGCGAAACTTCCACTGGCCGGCCTTTGTGTGCAGCCTTAGGCTTCTCGGATAACAATCTCGCCCCTCAAACTATGCGGCAATGCGGCGGTGATCCGCACATCGACAAAGGTATTGATCAGCCGCGGATTGCCGACGAGATTGACGATACGATTGTTGTCCGTGCGCCCGGCCAGTTCGAGAACATCCTTTTTCGAGGTGCCTTCGATCAAAACGCGTTGCACAGTGCCAACCATGGACTGGCTGATGACCTGCGCCTGTTCCTCGATACGTTTCTGCAAGCGGGAAAGGCGGGCGGATTTGACGTCATTAGGCGTCGAGTCTTCCATCTCCTCAGCCGGAGTGCCGGGGCGCGGGCTGTAAATGAAGGAAAAGGAAGCGTCAAAACCAACGTCTTCGATCAGCTTCATGGTCTTTTCGAAGTCCTCGTCCGTCTCGCCGGGGAAGCCGACAATGAAATCCGACGACAGCGAAATATCCGGCCGTGCCGCCCGCAGCTTGCGGATGATCGACTTGTACTCGATTGCCGTATAGCCCCGTTTCATCGCGGCCAGCACACGGTCAGCGCCCGACTGAACCGGCAAGTGCATGTGCGAAACCAGCTTCGGCACCGTGGCGTAGGTGTCGATCAGCCGTTGCGACATCTCGCGCGGGTGCGACGTGGTGTAACGAATGCGCTCGATACCCGGGATTTCGGCGATGTACTCGATCAATATGGCGAGGTCGGCAAACTCTTCCGAGTCAGCCATTGCGCCGCGAAACGCATTGACATTCTGGCCAAGCAAAGTCACTTCCTTGACGCCTTGGCTGGCCAGGCCAGCAACTTCGGTCAGCACATCATCAAACGGCCGCGAAACTTCACCGCCGCGCGTGTAGGGAACAATGCAGAAAGTGCAAAACTTGGAGCAGCCTTCCATGATGGAAACGAAAGCCGTCGCGCCTTTCACTTCAGCTGGCGGCATTGAGTCGAACTTTTCGATTTCCGGGAAGGAAATATCCACCGCTGCCTTGCCCTTGCTTTTGCGCTCGGCAATCAGTTGCGGCAGACGATGCAAGGTTTGCGGCCCAAAGACGATATCGACGTAAGGCGCACGGGCAATGATTGCATCGCCCTCTTGGCTGGCGACGCAACCGCCAACGCCAATAATCAGGTTGGGGTTCAGCTTCTTCAAATGCCTGACCCGGCCGAGATCGTGAAAGACCTTCTCTTGAGCCTTCTCGCGCACAGAACAGGTATTGAACAGAATGATGTCGGCGTCTTCCGGCTTGTCGGTTTTGACAATACCTTCCGAGGCATTGAGCACGTCGGCCATTTTGTCCGAATCGTACTCATTCATCTGGCACCCAAAAGTGCGGATGAACAGTTTTTTTGGCATGGATAAATTACTTTGCAATTCAGGGTCGCCAGTTGGGCAACGGGGCAATTAAAGAAAAAGTAGATTATAACCGAGCATAAATTCGTTGACCGGGGAAAGCCAGGCAAACTACAATCCGCGGCCTTGAAAGCGTGGTGATGTAGCTCAGTCGGTTAGAGCGATGGATTCATAACCCATAGGTCGGCAGTTCGATTCTGCCCATCACCACCAAAGAATCAAAGACTTAGCCCCGGTTTCTGACTGGGGCTTTGTCGTTTACAGTCTCATTGCTCCCCTGTTGCTCCCGTAGCGTTCAATGTTCCAGCGCCTGAATATAGGTTGATGCACGAAATAGTTGCTGGTGTTCCATAAATCTTTCGGAAACTGCGCCCCAATGAACGACCTTGCTCAACATAGACGTTCGATAGTGGCAATATCATTCATCCAACGATGAGTGCTGACAGCAGCCAGTCAGGCAACTATCATCAATCCATGCTCAAATGGACACCCGCCCCCGGCACGCTCGCTACCTACATTGGCAGAACCAAGGCACAGACACGCAATGTCATCGTGATTGCTGAAGCGGTCGCCGGACGAATGATTGTTGAGGCTATCGGAAAGAAGGGCGCTAATGTCAGGCTGACCGTTAAGCGGGATAGTTTGCGGGAACCACAGCCGGATTTGTTTGGGTAGGCAATGGAGCAAACAAAGACACAACCGAAGCTCCTGCTGGCCGCGAGCAACGGCCAATTGACGCAGGCCGGGAAGCAATGCGAAAACTGCGTCGACGACTCATTGGAATACAGATTGGTGGATAGGCCGTGTCGATACTTGGTGGCACTTTCCGGCCAAAAGAAACCGCCAGCAATTGAGCCCGACCGCTAGGCAACCGGACTCTGCTGACGTTAAAGCCCCGAAGGGCTTAACTTTCTACGCCCCCAGGACAGCCGTTCTTGTCTGAGGTGGTTCAGAAAGTCCGAAAGATTGCGCCACCGCGCTGGTTACTCGACAAACAGGGCAAATGCCATGTGGCATGCGAACCAGAGAAAACCTGAGATTGCGATTGCCATTGAAGCCACTAACCATCCTCAAGTCTCCGAATGGACTCCCGCAGGCGGTGACAAATTTTTTGACGTTCAGCCAAGCAATTTCAGCATAGCGCGCCGCATGGTTTGCGCTAACCGGGGCGCTAACCGCCTGCTTGCTAATCAGCTTTTTGTGCAACCTGAGGTGTAACCAGCGCCTGTGTAACCAGCCAGTTCTCTGGAAACCAGCTTGGATACCGTCATCTGGATACCATCGTTTCCGTGCGTACCGGCCTGCGCACTTCGCTCTGCGTACCTCAGGGCCGCCCCAAGAAACATGCTGCTCGGCGTTAACCTGCGCGTTAACCGGCCCGGCATCAACTAACTTTGCGAATCGCAGATTTCTTGGTAACCGGCTTGGTAACTATCGAGGAATCATCCCCAAACACCGAGCTGTTTCTGCCCATGATGTATTGGCAAAAGCATCGTACTCGGCACTCAAGCGCCAGAAGGTGCGCCAGTGCATCCCTTTCGGTTTGTCGCCCTTGGGATTGGCTGTGCCCGGCACCCACTTCATCCGCTTGCGAATGGCATCCGCCCGCCGCATTGCCCGGTCGCCGCTATTTTCCCGCGTCGATTCATAAGCCAGTCCGTGACAATGCCGGCAGGCGAAGATTGAGCTGCCGAACAGAACCGCCACGCGCCGCCCGCATCCTTCCGCCGGACAGCGAAACCACACTCGCCGGCCACCCAAGGTGCAATTCGTCCATTCCAGATAAACCGGGTATTCCATCGGTCGCCACTCGCCGCCATGGCTTCGGTTTCGGTAATCGAGAATCACGTGGTCGCCTTCCGTTCGTAGCCGGATTGACGCCACCTCTTTGCCGCCGACAGTCCATTGCCAACTGAAGGCCCGCCCCGGTGTCAGCAGGCCAGCCCGATGCAGCCGACGAATATCCAATGGATTCATACTGTCGGTTGAACGTTTCCCACCCTGCCGCCCGCTACCGTAACCGCCCATTGGGTTTCCTTTCGCCGTTATCCGAAATCATTTGGGAAATTGGCACACTGACAATGCGCACAAATTGCAGGCACAGGCCACACCCCTTCGTCCCAGAAAAGATTGCTTTCCCGTTTTCCCGCGATTCCCGAAATGTCCCGAAAACAGGAACGCCGAACCTTTCCCGCGATTCCCGCGCCCCTATAAGAGGGCGGGAACGAAACGGGAAGAAAAACGGGAAAATGAAGATGGTTTATTAAGGGCATCAGGCGCACCATATCCAGCCCTCCCGGTGCTCTAGCAGCCCGCGATTAATCAGGCCGGTGATTGCTGCCTGTGTGCGCTCTGTCTGGCGCTTGGGGTCGCATACAAGGCGGGTGCGGGCTCCATCAATAGCGGCATCAAGAAGAAGGCACGGGCGGCCCGGTGGTAACTCCTTGGGCGCTCCTTCTGGTGCGTAACTACCGGCGGCCCGGAACAGTTCGCCAAGTGCATCCCATATAACGCGCTGATTGCCAGATTTCGGCGGCAGAGCCCGGCGCACAGCCTCCCCTGTACTTTCCTCTGGTACGACTACGCAGCTTGTAATCGGCTCGCCTTCGTCATCGCTGCCGACTTCGACCACGCCCAAGCGGAACGGGTGGGCCTCGCCGTCCTCGCCATCCTTGGATTTGTGCATCTTCCATTCGCGGCGGTCACCATCACGGCAAACCTCTACGGCAGCATCAAGCGCAGCGTGCAAACTGGAATGTCCGCGCATCCCCTTGGTCGCATCCTTGCCGGTGTGATGCACCAGCAGCACCAGCCCGCCCAATTCGGCCTGTAGGGCTTTCGCTGCGCTGATTACCTCGCCCATGCTCTTGCTGTCGTTTTCATCCATGCCGGGCGCGGCGCGGTTCAAGGTATCAAGACAGAGCACGCCACCACACCAGCCAGCGGCCTTGATGGCTTGCACCAAGTCGGCACGGTCGCCAGCGTTGCGAATGTCGAGGGCTTGCAGCATGAAACGAAAGCCGGGCGATACCGGGCCATGCTTCATTTCGTACGCCTTCACCCGTTGCGATATGCCCGCCTCACCTTCCAGCGCGATATACAACACGGGCGCAGCCTTCACACGGCAGCCGAACCACTCGCCACCACTGGCCACAGCTGCCAGCAGGTCGATTGTAAAAAACGACTTGCCGGAACCAGAAGGGCCAAAGATTCCGCCGATGCCTTCAAACGGCAGCACACCACGCACGCGCCAGCGCACAGGCAGCAAACAGGAAAGGTCGGCAGGTGTCAGCAGTCGGTACCGTTGCGGCGGCTCCTTGGCTTGCTCCAGAAGAGTACGAACCGCTTTCAGGTCGTGCGCTTGGTGGTGGTCGTTCAGGTCGAAATTGTTGGCGCTGCCTTCCGGCATTTCCACCCATGCCCCACGAACATGGCGGGCGATGGCCTCGGCTTGTTGCTCCTTACCACCATCGGGAACGATGACCAGCCTGGCGTTCGGGTACTTGGCTCGCAGCGCCTCGGCAACCTTCGCCACTCGCCCCCATCCGAAGCACACCACAGCCGGGCAGGCGGTCGCTTGGTGGGCGCTCCACGCTTGGCCGATACCTTCCACCAGATAAACGGGTTTGTCGGCAATCGGCCCGCCAACAATCAGGCAGCCATCGGCAGGCAGTTTCACGCCGGGCAGGAATGGCTTGCCGCCCCCGGTCACGAATTGCAGGCTGGCCAGTTCTCCTGAGAGAGTGAAGCACGGCAGCACTAACGCCCCGTCGCAGGCTTGTCCGGCAATTGTCAGGCTCCCCGAGTAACAGCGCAGGCCATCCGGCAAACCATTTTTCCGGTCGATATATTCATGGTCGGCAGTCGCAGGCTTGCAGGCGTTCCACAGCGTTACAGGGGCGTGAAATGCGGGCTTGGTCGGCTCGGGTTGCTGGCGCTCTTTCTTGCGCGATTGTGGGCGTTTTGGCCTCGCTTCCGTGCCATCCGTCCAACCCGCAGCCAGCGCAGAACGAAACAGGCTGGCAGCCGTTACGCCACCCTCCTTGATGCTGTTCCAGACAGAGCGGCATTCGGCTTCGTTGCGGTAGTTGCCTGCCCCGGCGCTCCAGTTGTGGAATTCCTCGAAGTCGATACCGGCAGCCTTGGCGCTCATGGCATGGCGTACCCATGTTTCACGGTCGCTTCCGGCGTCGAGAGCAAGGAGGGCAGAGCGGGCGCGTTCCAGTTCGGTGAATTGGTCGCGCATCATTGCGGCACCTCGTAGCCATGAGTACCCAGCGCAACGGCGGTGCTCGGGTCGGTTCGGTCAAGCGCATACTCGGTAATCGGCCCACGGCAGCCGGGCTTGACAATGTCGCGCTTAATGAACGCCCACCCAAGGTATTGCAGGCTCTTGATGCTGGCCCCAAGTCGCCAGCTAGGCCAGTAATCCGCTTGGTTTTGCGGGCCTTGCAAAAGTGCTTGAAGCGCATCATCAGCGCGGGTGCCGCGATTCGGCCAGCGGGCGGGAATTACAGACGGTAGGGTGTCGGGAAACAGCTCACCAGTCAGGTTAAAATGGCGCTTGCTTGGGGCGCTCGGTTTTCCTTCGGGAAGGTCGGGCGTTTTCATTTTGCCGCCCCGCCCGATGCCAGACGTTCAACTTCTGCAGCGTCCCAGAGTAGGCGGCCATTCGGCAGCTTTACCGGGCGCATGCCCATCCAATGACCAAGGCGGCAAAGTGAGGCGCGGGGGGTTTGTGTTGCTACGTGAAAAGTGGCGGCGAGTTCTTCGGTGGTGACTTTTGCACCAGTGCGGGAGGTCGGTGCGGTGGTGATTTGCTTCATGGCGTTGCTCCTTTGTTGGGGTTCAACGCCATTGAATTTCTTTGCATGCCCGTCATTTTGCTAGGCTCCGCACTCTCTTTCTAGTGTCGCTAGATTCTCTCTAGGCGCGGTTTTTCATCCATGTTTCAAGAGTTTTTCCGCACGCCTCAATATCGTAAATTCTCGATTTCCCACTCTTTGTTTTCCATTCAACTGCCCGTTTATCCTTGACTGACTTCATTAAGGTATGGGGGTGGCTTCCGTCATCTGCCCACGTTTGCATTAACTCCATAACTTCGCCTTGTGTAGCGGCTCGCTGTTTTTTTCCCTCAATTTCCCACGCTGCAAATACTGCCAACCTACCGCAAGCAACATTTGGCAACTTACCCGGTGGTGTCGAATCGTTATGGTCAACGCTCAAATTGGCCTGTTTTTCTTGGGGCGAATCACTCTCTGGCGCTCCATAAGAGACATTCTGCTCATTGCCTTCCCGCACTAGCGCAACGGCATTTTCGTATTCATCAATCCAAGAGTGATATTTCAATCCCTTGTCCCTGGCAATGGCTAACCACTGCAGGAGCGTGCGAGGTTGGCTACCTGCATCGGAAATATCTTCAAGTACGCGTAGCAGTCGTTTGTAATCATCCGGAGATGTTTCGTCGGTTGAGTCTGCTAGTGGGTCACATTTGTTGTCATGCGGATTGAATCCACATAGCAACATTGCCACTTCTTGAGGCTTGACGGCGTGGAGGTTAAACCAAATTGCTGCGCCCAAAGTCGCGTCGAACCATCCAATCGTACCTTGTGCTGCTCCAACACTCGTGGGCGAGCGGTGCCGCACATCAATTTCTAAGCTCAACCCTTCCAAGTAATCAGATAAATCAGCAACGCTGAATTTGTAGCCATCCGGCAAGTTCGGATGCTTTTCGCTCAACTTCTGTGAATGCTCACGCTCTGCCTTCAGCCTTTCAACTGCGTTCCGGTCATTCGACGTGCCATCACGCAACAAAGGCGGATATAGGGTTTCGGCAATTGTGCCGGCCACTTGGTCGGCAGGAATCAGAATTTCGTTTGGGGCGAGCCAAAAGAGTATTTTTCGAGGGCGGGAGCGTTCGCCTGCTGCGTTAGGTCTGGGGGCGACAAAACCCTCCTGTAGCCGCTCAATCATCTCGTCGGGTAAGTCTGGGCTGGTGTTGAGTGCAACTAAATCTCGGCAGACCTCGTCATGGCACCCCGGCGGGTATTGCCAGTCAACGCAACGCCGCAACTCGTCCAAGAACACAAATACGCCAGCGGGTAGTCGGCTGGTCGATTCGCGCAGCGGCTCATCGGCTTCTTCCTGGAAATCATGTTCTGGTGCGATGGCGTCAAGGCGCTCGGAGGTAACAGGAAGCACTCTGTCTTTGTCGTAGCGGTACAGGCGCAGTAGCGGACTGCAGGGAATGGTGTCCTTGGCGTCGCAGGCGAGACGGGCGATTTGAACGATTAAGGAGGGTGGCAGAAGAATCTTGCGCGTAAACGCCTCTGCGCCCACGACCCAAGGGACGGCGCGCACTGGCAATGCCTCGCGGCCATTTACCGAAAATGACAGTTCCATTTAATGCACACCTTCCGTGCCGCCTTCAATCAGGTACCGCCCCAAGCGGTGAAGGATTCCGCTGTTCGTCTGGCCGGACTAGGGGGCGGCGCACTCGGTTAGGCCGGCTGCATTGCCTTCAAACAGTCGAGAAGGCTATTCTGCGAACCTTTCTCGCCCATCAACTCTTCGAGCAACTCAGCGAGCCGCAAAGCTCCAGAATGACCTTTCATTTCGTCGAAATTTGCCGCCAAGTTGTCTCGCAAAGCCGATGCCAAGCAAAAAAGCCGCTCTCCCTGCTCTGATATTTCCTCTGCAATCTCAAGGGCGGCTCCGGTGCGCTCGTCTGCCGACATTGAAATGTACCGATTCGATGCAATCTCGCTGTTGGTACTATTGGTTTCAGCCATGATGTAACTCCTGTTTAGTTGCTTCTTGGTTAGGGAAGCCTTGGTGTCACTAGCACCAGGGCTTCCCGCTTTGCCTGAGTTTAGTCCGTCAGGCGGCGGCGTTGCTCTTCAACCAAGCATCCAAGTCGGCACGCTCGATAAACGTTTCCAGTCGGTTGATATTTCCCGGAAGTTGCTTGCCTTCCCATTGTTCCGTCGCCCACCGCTTTACGTTGGCGCGTAGTTCGTTGTGCTCAATCGCACGAGCCAGCATCACTTCTGCGTCATGCGTCGACACAAGGCCCGTAGTCAAGAATTGCGCGGCTTCATGCAGGCTTAATGTTGCCTTTTGATTCAGTGCTTGTCTGTCCATGTTCGGCTCCTTGTTCAGGAATACTGTTTTAGGCGGCTGCGTTACCCTCTACTGTTGCTCGCTGAACGGTGGGCGCGCCTGCCTCTCGTGCTTTCCACAAGTCGAAAGATGCTTGCTGTGCAATCCATGCGTCAGCCCGCCCCCCGTTCTCAATACCTAGCCAGCCCTCAATACGAAGAGCCATTTCTGGTGAGATGGCAGCGCGGGCATTCAGCACACGAGAGAAAGCGGCACGCGTAACGCCAAGCTGTGCAGCTGCGGCGGTCACACTCAACCCCAAGGCTGGCAACACATCCTCTCGAAGCGTTTCGCCGGGGTGGAGCGGGTTGAGCATTCGGCTCATGCTGCCAGTGCCTCTTGGTGCGCTGCCTTCTTGGCTTTCGGCTTCTTGATGGTCACAGAAGGCGCAAGCCCCGCCGTTGCCGCCATATCAATCAGGGTGTCGAGTGAGAACAAATTGATTCGCCCGCGCATCAAGTCAGAAACACGCGGTTGAGTCACGCCGAATAGACCGGCAGCAGTCGCTTGAGTCAGTCCTTCAGCCTTGAGCCACTTTTGCAATGCCATCATCAATTCAGAACGGACGCGCATACTCGCCGCTTGCTGCGGTGTGTCCTCAATTGCATCCCATACGCTGTTAAATCGTTGCTCGCTCATTTCTGTGCCTCCGTTAATTCCTTGAACCGCTTTCGTGCCAGTCGAATATCGCGCTCGCTTGTCTGCTGCGTTTTCTTCTGGAAGCAATGCAGCACATAGACGGCATCCGCCAGCTTGGCCAGATAGATAACCCGAAACGTCCCGGCCTCGTCCCAGATGCGGATTTCCTTCACCCCGCCCCCGATAGTTGCCATTGGCTTCCAGTCGTCCGGCTCTTCGCCGTGCTGAACCTTGTCTATCTGGTAACCGGCTTCACGCTTGGCACCTTCTGGAAAAGCTCGCAGGGCATCTATCGAATCACCGCAAAACTCAACTGGTTTCATAGTTTGATTATATAAATAGTTGTATAAACATCAAGCGTTAATTACCCGCAATCCCGGCTTTGCATCTTCGGCTGGCTGTTCAATCCCTGCCTGCTCCAGAATCCAGCCTTCTATCTTGGTGTGCCACATTCGCAGCAAGTCGAGAGGGCGAACGCGGTAATGCTTTTCGGCTGTTGCAGAAGGCTTATGCCCCATGATTTGCGCTGATACACCGGCAGGGCACTCTACCCATTCAGCAAGGGTGCCAAAGGAACGGCGCAGGCCATGAATTGAAAGCTCTGGCAGCCCGGCAGCGGATAGCGCCTTGTTGTGGCCTATGCGCGGTTCTTGCAGCCTTCCAGACTCAGCGGCGGGGCTGCTGAATACCCAAGGGTTTGCAACCTGCTTGCCATCAACCATCATCGTGCGGCGGGGCAGGGGAGCGAGCAAGGATGCAACATAGGGCGTCAGCGGAATAATCCGCTCGCCATCTACCTTGTCCCGGATGTTGATTGCCTTCCATTGGAAATCCAAGTTTTCCCAAGTCAGCAGTGCTAGTTCCTCGCGTCTTGCGCCGGTCAGTAATGCCGCTTGCAGGTAGGCAGAAACAACAGGGTTGCCAATGCGCCGAACTGCACCGAACCATGCGGGCAGTTGCTCGCGTTGCATACAGTCGTTCTTGGCGGCTTTCTTCGGTAGTTCGTTTTTGGCTAGGCGGGCGGTGCAGGCGTCAGAGTGGGTGCAATCTCTGTGCTTGGGTGAATCAGAGCACCAATTCAGGAACGCACGTAGCAGGCCAAAGGCTAGGCGGGCATGGGTTGGGCGCTTGGCGGCCTCTTCGTGGAGCCATGATTGCACTCGGTCGGCGTCGATTTGTTCCAAGGGAAGTAGCAGAAGGGGGCGAAGAATGCCGGGCAGTGTCTTGTCAGATTCGCCGGGTCGCCTTCCTCTGGTGCGAGGCTCCCCGCCTTCCTTGCTCACCTTCCCATGGTCGGCTAGGTGCTTGTCACTCCACCGGGCACGGCGGGCCTCTACATAGGCGGCCCAAACATCCAAGGCGGGCATGTCGGCATGGCGTGCGGCTTCTTGCTTAGCTGCGGTGGTCGCCAGTCGTTCGGCTTTCTCTAACCGTGGGTCTGTTCCTTGGTCGGTCAGTGTTTGGAGGCGGCGGGCTTCGGCGCGTGCGTCATCAAGATTCCAGACTTCCGTGCTGCCAATCGTTACCCGGAATGGCGAGCCGTTAAGCTTGCCGGAATAGATGAATGACTTGGCCCCGGCTGGCGTGATTCGCACAGATAAACAGCGGGGGTCGTCATCGAAAACATAAACAGCCTGCTTGCCAGCGGGCGGCTGAAGTTTCCGTATGCGCTCCAGTGTGATGTGCGTTCTGTTCGTTGCCATTATGGAAGCCTCCTGCCGGTTGGAGAGGGAGCAATGGCTAATCCGTTGCTCCCTCATTGCTCCCTATTGTATCAATACCGTTCAACGCCATGCAATGCAATAAAACAGTAAATCATTGTATTTGCTTGGTTAGTTGCTATTTTATCAACGCTAAACAATGCCGAAAAATGCCTTATCCTAGGGATTCATAACCCATAGGTCGGCAGTTCGATTCTGCCCATCACCACCAGTAACACTATTCGGAGTTGTTCGTTAGCTCCGATCTAAAGGCCGAAACCCTAGTAAATACAAGGTTTTCGGCCTTTTTCACGTCTGCGGGTTGTTCGTTTAGTCATTTCTTTGTCGTTGTACATCCGGGTAACAGACGGGTAATATTCCGGGTAACAACACAGACGGGTAACAACCCGTTACCCGTCTCTGCCTGGAGATGGCCATGGCACAAGGGATTGAGAGACTCTCAGCGGTTGAGGTGAAACAGGCTAAGCCTGACCCCTCCGGTAAAGCGCGCATCCTCGCTGATGGCGGCGGTCTACGCCTGGTAGTCCGGCCGAACGGTGCCAGATACTGGCAGTTCAAAACAGCGAAAGGTGGTAAGGAAACCACCCTGCAGCTAGGCACCTTTCCTGAAACTTCTTTGGCCGAAGCCAGAGCGAAGGCCGCAGCGGTCCGCAAGCAGCAGAGCGAGGGCCTTGATCCATTGACCGAGCGTCGCCTGTATGCAATCAAGCAGAAGTCCGCCCAAGACACGACTTTCCAGTCGGTGGCTGAAGAGCTGATTACCGTAAAAAAGAAAAACGGGATTTCGGCGAGCTACATCGCCAAGATCGAAGGATCAATCAAGGCGAATTTGACACCTCGGCTGGGAGTGGTGCCGATCCAGAAGATCGAGACGCCATTCCTGAAGGACGTATTGCGTCCAATCGAAGCGCGCGGCAGCCTGGATATGCTCCGCTTTGTCTTGAGCATTGCCGGGGAGATCTTCGACCTGGCCAAGTCCAATGGCTACTTCAGGGGCGACAACCCGGCCCACGCGCTGCGTTCCAACGTCTTTGCCAAGCACGTACGAGGCCACATGGCAGCCCTGCCGTGGTCCGAGATGAATGGTTTCATGCACCGTCTGGACGCGTGCCGGGGAGAGTTCGCCAACATTGCCTGTGTGCGCCTAATGATGCTGACCGCGACCCGCCCTGGCGAAGCGCGCGGAGCCAGCTGGAAGGAGTTCGATCTGGACGCGTCCAGCTGGACCATCCCGGCCGCGCGCATGAAAGGTCGCAAGATCCACAGTATCCCCCTGGCCAAACAAACAGTGTTGATGCTGCGCGAGTTGCACCAGCTCACCGGTGATGGCGAGTATCTGTTCCCCGCCAAGCGAGGCGCGGCTGCGGCTACGGTCAGCGACATGGCCATCTTGAAGGCGGTGCGCCGGACGGCAGGCCACGACAACGTTGACGCTCATGGTTTCAGGGCTGTCTTCCGGACGCATGCCGAAGATTCAGGGCTGTGGCCTTTTGATGTCATGGAGGCGGCGATCGCCCACGGCAAGAAGGATCAAACGGTTGCGAGCTATGCCAGAGCAACGTTCTACGATCACCGGGTGAGGCTGGCCCAGTGGTACGCCGATCAGCTCGACGCCGTGAAGCGTGGTGGCCAGGTTATCCAGTTGCAGCCCGAGGCTGCGTAGGGCGTAAGTAAAACTAACGCTTTTCTTTCAAGATGCCGGTAATGCGAATCAATGTTATCCGTAAGTTTTTCTAACATCTTGATTTGTTTGACGTTGTTCAATATGTGGTGTACATTGACCGCAGATCTACTTACACGTGAAACCGTCAAACGAACTGAAATGCTGCTCCTTGGAGCAGCAACCTGAACATCGAGGGCTCCTCCCAAGCCCAGTGCGTGCCCCCAGAGACCTCAGAACCTCTGGGTCGCTGGTCACCTTGGGGATCGCTGTTCAGGAGAGCCTAGCCTAGATCGAACCCGGCGCTGTACCGGAGTTCCACCGTGAACCAAATTCAAAGTATCACCACCCCGTCCGGCCGCCTGCTGACGGTCCTCGAGGCTATGGCCGTTTTACGTGTCGGCCGCACCAAGCTGTATCAACTGATCGGCAATGGGCATCTGGAGGTTATCCATTTCGGACAGCGCTCGACCCGTATCAAAACGGAGTCGATCGAGAAGTTGCTCACCCACGGCATCGCTGTCTGAGGGTCGAATCATGTCGCGCACACCCTCGAAAATGAAAGTGGCCATGCCAGCCCCCGCCGGCACAGCCAAAGATACTGCGCACACCGCAGAGTCTACCGTAAGTTCAGCTGAAAAAATCACTGTCCTCGAAACCCTCGGCCCACTGCTGACCAAGGTCTATAAAGCCGACGGCGGGACCAGCTCCTACGACGACGCCGCCCACTACAAGATCCACGAAGTGCCGGTCGCCAACCTTGACGAACTGTCCGCCCTGCTCACCGAGCTTGAGCCGATGTCGAACCGCTGCCAGATCCACGGCAAGTTCGTCGGCAAGGACAAGGCGATGGCGACGAAATACAAAAACGCCTACGCCCGAACCAATCAGAATTTCAGCGACCAGCCGCTGCACACCTTCATCATCGACGTCGATAAGTACAAGCCCGGCTTCGGTGACCCGGTCGAAGAGCCGGACATCTGCATTCAGGAGTACATCCGCAAGGTGCTGCCCCCTGAATTCCAGAACGTCAGCTTCCACTGGCAGCTGTCCAGCTCCGCCGGGCAGCCGAGCAACCTTGACGTCCTGAAATGTCACGTCTGGTTCTGGCTGGAGACACCGCGCAAGTGCTCGGAGCTTTACGAGTGGGCCAAGGCGATCGGCCCCCAGGTCGATAAAGTGGTCTATCGCCGGGTACAGGTGCGCTACACGGCCACCCCGATCTTTGAGGAAGGCCGAATCGATCCGGTGCCGGTGCGTTCTGGGTTGTGTCGCGGTCTGCGGGACACCCTGCCACTTGTGATCGGTGAGGCGATGCTGGCCCAGGCGCGCGACCAGGGTGCTGGCGAAGGCGGCAACGACATGAAGTTGGTCGACCCGTCGGAGAAGGACGGGCTGATCGGTCTGTTCCATCGGACGTACAGCGCTGAAGAGGTGCTGCTTGGCCTGTTCGACGGCGAGTTTGAGCAGGTCAGCCAGCGCCGCTGGACCTGGGTGAACGGCGGTGGCACGCCCGAGGGGGTGTGGGTCCATGACGATGATCTGCACGTCGGCAGTTCGCACAATACCTGGCCGATCGTCGGCATTGCCAACCTCTGGGATCTGGTCCGTGAGTTCAAGTTCGGCCATCTCGACAAGGCCTCTGATGAGTTCGAGCAGATCAATATCGACAGCCTGCCGATCCAGGCCAAACCGTCGAACCAGGCCATGGTGGAGTACGCCAGCGGGCTGGATGAGATCAAGGCAGCGATCGCCGCTGAACAGGCTGATCGCCAGAGCGCACTAGCCAGCCTCGTTAATAAGATCAGCAGCGCGACCATGGCCGAGGTCTCTGGAGAATTGTGCGAACAGGTGCGCAGCCTGAAGGCCAAGGCCGTCGATCCTGGCACGTCGGCAACCCTGGATAAAGCCATTCAGCAGCGGCTGAAAGCATTGAGTCCAAGCCAGGCAGCGCCAAAGATCGAAGAGGTTCGCCGAATGACGAGGCCGGTTGACCCTCCCGCAAAAGCCGGACTGCGCATTCTTGATGCTGCCGATCAGTACGCCAATGCACGCGAGTTTATGAAGGCCGATTTTCGCGACCAAAATAAGCAGCGTCTGGCAGTCCGCGCGAACGGTAGCTGGTTTCGCTTCGACGGGCGTTGTTATTCGGAGCGCGACGAGGAATCGATTCGCAAACTTGCCTGGGAGTTTCTCGGTGCATCGATGTGCCGTAACGAGAACGGCGACCTTGTCCGGTTCAAGCCGGGCAGGAATGAGGTGTCAGGTGTAGTCGACGCGCTGCGCGCTGTGCTGGCCAGTGATATTCCCTCACCCCCTTCTTGGCTGCCTGGCCTTGATGGAGGCGACCCGATGAACCTGATCGTCATGCAAAACGGCATCCTCGACGTAGAGGCCGGCGAGCTCTTTAAGCATACGCCCAGGTTTTTTACGACCAACTGCCTGCCGTTCGATTTTGATCCTGGAGCGAAATGCCCGACCTGGATGAAGTTCATTGACGATCTCTGGGGGGCAGACCAGGAAAGCAAAGCGGCGCTGCAAGAGTTGTTCGGTTACTCCTTGACCGCAGATACCCGGCAACAGAAGATTTTCATGCTTATCGGCCCCAAGCGCAGCGGCAAGGGCACTATCGCCCGTGTGCTCGGCGAACTGGTTGGGGCCATGAATCGAGCGGCTCCGACCATGTCATCGCTTGCGTCGCCTACGGGGCTGGAGTGCCTTGTCGGCAAGCTGCTGGCGATTATTGGAGACGCCCGTGGCGGTGGCAAGGAGTCGCAAACGGTTGTTGAGCGATTTCTGTCGATCAGCGGTGAGGACACGATCACCTTTGATCGCAAATACAAGAGCTACTGGACCGGGAAGCTGCCGACACGGTTCGTGATCTTGTCCAATGAGCTGCTTAGTCTCGGTGATGCCTCTGGTGCTCTGGTTGGCCGTCTGGTCATCCTAAAGATGAGCCGCAGCTTCTATGGCCATGAGGACACTACGCTTACCGGAAAGCTGCTTGCCGAATTGCCTGGAATCCTCAACTGGGCTCTCGACGGGAAGCGCAGCCTGGCCAACCGCGGCCGGTTTGTGCAGCCGAAGAGTGCGGGGCAATTGGTTGCCGATACCGCCGATGCAAACAACCATGTCGGTAAATTTGTCAGGGAAAATTGCGAGCTCAGCGACACCGGCTTCAGTACAGAAAAGGCACCCGTGGCGAATCGGGTCAGCAATCTATTTGACGCTTATCGCCAATGGTGCCGTGAAGAGAACATTGCTAACCCTGGATCTAAGTCGCTTTTCAGCCAGAAACTTAGGGCTGGATTCCCGGACATTGGGGCGATGACGAGGCCGCGGGACGAGGCGGCGAAGCAGCATGATTGCTATCCAGGTATTCGCCTTCGCAAGGATGTGATTGAAGCCATTGCAAACGGCTTGTTTTGAGTCCGCTGAGTCCCCTACTGATTGGCCCTTGAGTCCTTTAGTCACCGACCGGAAAGCCTTGCTAACACAGGGCTTTCTCCTTTTGAGTCCCTTGAGTCCTTTACTTTCTTAAAAGTATTTATTACAGAAATAAATGGTAAGGGTAAGAGGGCAAACATATATTTTCTGTGTACAGTAAACAATAGCTGAGTAGAGGACTCAAGGGACTCAGCGCCGGTTTGCTATTCCGCCTGGTGAGCCCCCGGCAACGATCATCCGGCCGCCCAGCCTCAAAGCTCGGCGGCCGCATTTTATCCAGTGAGGCGGGGGGAGTTCCCGCAATTTCCGGACATCGCCCCGTAATAGCGGCTAACCGCAAAAAATCGCGAGGCAACCCATCAGCCGGCAACTGTCGCAACTGCCTCCTAGCATCCCTCCTACCTAATCAGAGTTGGAGAACGATATGAATCGAATGATGCAGCTATCCAAAGAGTCGATCAAACACATGGCCGAGGAGCAGCACGCGCGGCGACTGGAGCGCGAAAGGCAACGCAGTCAGTGGCGGCAGGAAGACCGTGATTTGATCCAACTGCTTAAAGGCGAGTTCAGCCACGACGAGTTTCTGCTCGCGGCCATGCGCTTGACGCACCTGGGATTGCAACAAGGGCACACCTCCCGAATGTGCGACTTCGATATTTACCCCGGTGATGTCAAGCGGCTGATCGACGAGGGCTACCCCATCGTTGAGCTGGTCGACGGTTACTGTCGGATACTGGAATGAAAAAAAAGCCCGGATCGCTCCGGGCTTTGTCTTGTGCAGGCGGTCCGTTCAGCAGGCGTCGAGTTCTGCCTTTGCTTGTGCGATTAGACGCTGCACGGCAAGGAGACTGTTTGCGATCGTTGCTCCGGTCGGTACTCCTGTAGTGGAGGTCAGGCCGGCGGCGATGGAGGTAAGTAGGGATTCGGTGCAGTCGAGCGTCAGGGTGGCGGATTCGATGGCGTCTTTGGTGTTTGCGGTCATGGTGTTTCTCCTGGTGGTTGGTTGGTGTAAATTAACTATATAGCGCTACATAGTGAATGTAAAGCACTATGTAGTATTATTTCTTCTGTGCGTTAAATCGATACCAGGTAACTAGATGACCAGCAAAACCCAATTGGCGCTCCAGATGTTGCGCGAAGATCCAGACATGACGCCCTATGCGGCCGCAAAGAAAGCCGGCATCGCAACCTCGACGCTGTATGTTGCGATGGTGCGGGAAGAAGCCAAGAAGACCAAGGAACACTGCCCCTGCTGTGGCCAGGTGGTGCGCGCCGGCTTCAAGATCAAGGAGACACCAAAGTGAACAATATGACCAACGTCCAGGCCCACAGGGCGAGGCTCCAGGAGGCCGGCTGCCGTCGGCTCGAGGTAAGCATAGGCGGAGGCATGATTGACCAGCTGCGCGACGCAGCGAAGGCTAGGAACCTGCCAGTGTGGCGCGCGGTGGAGTTGGCTGTTGAACAGTGGGTTACCGGCAAGGGCGGAGCTGAACAATACGCGCCCGCGCGCGAGGGATGAATACCGTTCACGTGTTTTGGCACCAGTACGCGCGGGCGTGGGCGCGCGAGGCTGAGCGATGAATTCCGTTCAACAATCGAAGGTTCGAGCTGTACCCACCACGTATGACATCCTCAACGCTTGCGCGTGGCGCCTTACTGGCATCACGTCTGCACGCTACCAGCTCGAGATGAAGGCTGTCGGGGTGTGGTTGGAAGTCTGCGGAGAGCTTGAGGATATTCACGAAGACCTTCCAACACTGGCGCCTGTGCTGGAGGTAATCAGGCGGAGAGGCGACAGGCGCAGCAGCTGGGGGCAGTTCGTGGCGCTGCTCACCATGAATTACGTCAAGCGCCGCGATTGGGCTCAGTTCTACCGTGTTGGTAACGAAGTCCTTCACATGTACGGGCAAGCCAGCAAGGCCAGTTCCAGGCGCCGTGGTTCCGATGGACTAAATGTCTTGATCAGGACGATGGTAACCGAGTTCCCGGAAATGCCAACACAACAGGTCGCCGACGAACTGGGGGCGCTTGCCGGAAACCGTACCTATAAAGCCCTGGTGGATTTTGACCTAGACTCACAAACGCTGACATACCAGCCAAGCTCCGCTCATGAATCCCTTCGAGACATCGGACGGATTGCGCTGGTTCGGCGTATTGAGCGAATCAGGAAGGCAGTAACTCCCCCCTGAATATTGGTGACGGTCAGAGGCTCAACCAGTAATCGATGTCCTCGTTGGATATCCCAGGCCAACTCTGTCGCATTGCCCTGCACACTATTTCGTGGTCGATACGCTCCAGCTCCTTCCAGTCGATGTGGTAGGGCGATATTTTGACGCAACCGAGCAGCGCATTGAGCCCGGCATCGGCCCATTCACCATCTGCTGGAACAGGGGGTCATGTTGTAGTTAATTTTTCACCGTTGCCAATGGTTTTCTCGAGGATTCGCAACCGTCCCTCGAGATGTTTAGCCCAAGCTTCTGCTCGCTCTGCCCGCCGTGTTTGAATGCCAATAAGCATAGAGTGGTAGTGGTGGCCAAATAAAGCCAATAAAGGAAGCGAAATAGCAGATATGCATATAACGATTCCGATAATTGCGTGCTTCAGCGGGGAGTGTGCTACCTCGTCTAATATCGATGCCCCGAGAATAAGACTGCTTAATATGGTTATCGTAACTGCGAATAGGCTAATCCCTTGAACAGATCTCCACAGCCTCAACTCTTTCTTTTCATAGTTGCTAATTAAGTCGCCGTTCAATAGCTCATTTTCTAATTCTGTCATGCCTCTCCCCTAATTTCTTTGCGCTCAAGTGGCAGCAATCAGATTGGTAAGCGGCCAGATAACTTGATTCCGTCATCAAGCCTATTGGGCACACGTTGCCGCCAGGCAGCAATACAATTGTCGTCATCTGAATGAGGCTGATCATTTGCCAACGGCTTCAATATCGGCATCCCAAATATTCCCGATGTACCCGTCCGCACCGTCATCCCCATAACGCACCACCAGCGTGTTTTCCGCGCTCAGGTCAAAGTACCAGCGACAGGTGAATGACTTTCCTTCGTACCAGCCGATCGATTTGACCATGACCGACTCGCCGGCAAGGATGCGCTTCCATTTTCTCGCGCTGACATGCACGTCATGGCGCTCATACCCCCAACTGACCCAGCCATTGACGCCGTGACTTCCACCCCGGGGTAATTGCTGTTGGATACTCCATGATGGATGGAAACCACCGATGATGATGCAGTCGTGAGCGAACGGATGGTTTGGGGCGATATCAGCAAGATTCACATTTCCCTTGAGTGCCATGATTATTCCTCCTCATTCCCTCTGCTGCGACCGCCCAATCGACAGATCGACGTTTCCATCCAATCTCTGAGCGTCACCTGCTGAAGCGTTTCAAAGTCATCCCATCCTTCGTCTGCTTTGTAGTGCGGGCGTTCGACGATCTGATCGGCGTATTTGTAGAGTGCGCTGTAAAGACGTGAAACATATTCGCTGCCAAACTCCATTCCTCGGATAAGCCGGCGCAGCGCATAGATCCGCGGATGCAAGTGCAACGGGTGGGGTGCTCTTTGCGTCTCGCCGTTCAGCCGGGTAATAATTTCAAGCGCGTGCATGCTCAAAACTCATCATCGTAAAATTGTTTTTCTGAAGCAATCCATGTCGCAATGCGTAGCTGGTAGAGCGCCTCCAGCTCGGGATAGAACGGCGATGTCGCCGTCAGAAAAGCGGGAAGTGAGTCAATCTCCTCGCCATGACTCCAGTTGAAATAAATAATATCCATGCCTGCGCTTGCACGCTCGATAAAGCGTTCGAGCTGGCTCAAGGTCAAAGGCTTGATCGACGTCCGTCGGGAATGCTCGGGCACCGAATCACCCTCATACTCATCGACGATGCGATAATAGATGCGTCGCTTGCCCTGGGTGGCGCGCACACTGATGACATCCCCGGTCACCGAAAGAAGGCTGATGCGTGCAATCTCGACCTCGTTCAAACGCAAGTCAGGCAGATACTCACCACCCATCAGCGAGGGGTGGCAACGGCCGAGTTGAACTCTGCTCGCATCACTTAACGATTCGGCAGCGAGCCAGGCATCCACCTCGTTTAATTTGCCTTGTGCAATGAGTTGGCGAATCTGCCGCTGACGCTCGGCACCCTTGACACGCGACAACAAGTGCGTCGCCAGGCTGAGTGGCCAAAAATAACCAGCAGGCCTGAATTTCAGGTCGATTTCCATGATCAGGCCTCCCATTCAAACCGGATCGGGATGCCATGCTCCTCAACCAGCGCGTTCGCCTCAGGCAGACTCATCCGCAATTCAGCCGCGAAATAGCTGCTGCCCGGACAGTCGCCTTCGACAATGACGATATCGAGCAAATCGTTATCCTCAAAACAGTCACGGAAATAGGACAGTGCCGCACCGCGGCCCGAGTAACCGCGATGGTTGGCCTTTTCCCAGTCCCGCTCATCGGGTTCGCCGTCTAACCAGTCGTTCGTTTCGCTGATCAAATCGTCGACCGTATTGCTGTCCGCCTGCGCCAGCCAGGTTTGCCAGTCTCCCTCCGGATCGGCTGCTTCATCGTCGGCCATGGCCTCCTCGATGAGGTTGGCAACACGCCACTCCTCGAGAGCGAGACTGATCAGCATCCGGATATCAAAGACCTCTTCAAGTTCAAGCAGCGCCAGACGGGTGGTCGACGCATAGGGGTCAGCCTCGGTGCTGATCGCGCCATATTCGTTCACATAGAATGTCACTGGCGCTGCGATGGCGGCTTGCCAAGCCTGGTTGATCACTAAGTCGGGTGCGCTGGCAATGGCATCAAACGGAATGGCAATGGCACCACCAATGGCGGCGAGAGATTTCAGAAAGTCACGACGGTTCATGTCGTTTCTCCCGTCGTCGCGAGAAACTCAGCGAACGTCGCCAGTTCAGCATCACTGAGCAGCACTTGCAGAATCTGCCGCTGGTGAGGACGGAGCGCCTTGGGCCATCGCTGACTCAGCGTCAATGAATGCTGGTCGTTATAACGTTGCAGCGTTGCGTGAAGTTCGTACTGCTTATTTTGCTTAATGATCATGACGATCTCCTCTTTAGCCGCTTTGTCGATTGACGGGATGGCAAGTGGGTGTAAAACGTCCCGGCCTGGATGGCAGGCCAACCTTAAAGTGCTGAAATTTCTCGACTTGCTTACGCCTGCCGGATGGGTCTCATCGGCAGTGACCAAGGCGGAATTGGTGTCCGTGCTGAGTCGATGGATTGCCCAGATTTGCCGGCTGGGGGGCGGATCAGATGCTCCAGAGGGCCGACTTGACGTTGTGCCGGCAATTCACTCTGAACTGGGCGGTGATCGCCTCCAAGTAGCGGGTGGGTGTAGTCTGGCAACTCGCAGGACTGGTAGTCCAAGCATTCGCAGAGCGCCACGAGATCCGGGAAGCTGAGTTCGGGTGCAACCGCATCCAGGCAGCAGGGCTTAATCGGGGTTGCTTGGTCGTAGTAGTAATTGACGCTGGCGATATTGCAGGCCAGCAGAGCATCCGCGATCTCTTGGGCATCGCCCGCTCCGAGCAGGCTGACGTAGTAGGTGGCGATCGTCGCAATGTGACGATCTGAACAAATGTAAGCACTCAAGATATTCTCCTTTTTAGCTGTTTGCCGAATCGGCTGGCCAGCAAGTGGGTGTAAATCGCCAGGCCCGTGAGGTGGGCCAACCCGATTCAGAATTGCCAGGCCTGCTCAATTTGCTTCAGTGCGGTCAGGGCACCACAACGTATCGAAATATCGCACGCTCGATGGGCATCGGCCTCACGCGGGTTGATGCGGATCAGCGTGCCATTGATCGACTCACCCAGCCTTCTGACCGTTGGAATGCTGGTTCCGGCCCCCAACTCGATAACCAGTAATCGTTCAACCTTGCCGAGCCAACTACCCAGGGCTACCTTCTGTGCCGCCGAGCGTTGAGCACGCCACTGCCAGTCACCAAACATTAAAATATTAGGTCTGGCGAGAGCGCCACAATGCGGACAGACCGGGAATGGCGAGGTCAGCAAGCAGTTCTCGTCGTCAACCACCGGTTCAAAGTCATCGGCTGGCCAGATGTCATCCCGGCAGCCCGTCACACACTGCAGATGATGGATTGAGCCGTGCACCTCGGCCACGTGCTCGCCCGAGAATCCGGCTTTCTGAAACTGGCCATCGACATTGCTGGTAAAAACGAACGCCCCCTGCGGCAGGCGCTCACCAATGCGTTTCAAAATGGCGAAGCCGTCGTGGGGGAGGGTTCTTCGGTACAAATTCAATCGATGACCGTAAAAGCCCCAGGCCAGCCGGGCGTTATCCTTGAACGCGGCGGGCGACGCAATACTGGAGAAGTCGATCCCTCGGCGCCCGAGCGCCGGATAGTGTTTCCAGAAGCCCCGTCGCCACGGAAATCAGGTAGGCCGGAATCGACCCCCAGCCCGGCACCGGCTGTAATCAGCAGCCCGTCCGCCTGTTGAATGGCTTGGCGGCAGGCGTCAATCTGCTCTGGTGTGATGGTCATCTCAGTGCCTTCCGAAGAAATGCAGCCAGTCCTGAATGTCGAGCGGCAAGGGGGCTTCGGGGTGGGCGAGCAACACCTGTTCCCAGGCCTCGAACTCGCTGAGTGCCTCAGTGTGGTCGCGCAGCTTGTCGTAAATCTCCTGCAATGCTTTTTGCAGGTCATTGCGAATGATTACCTGGCCACCGCGATCCCAGTCACGGGCCTTCGGGTTTTGGAAGGCGAGGACAATCTTCTCGTCGACTTCGATGCCTTCAGCGCGGATGGTCGCCAGAACTTCTTCGCGTTTTGCCTTCCAGAAGGTCAGGCGCTCCTGGTGGTAGTCGATCTTGCTGCGGGTTGCTTCAGCGATCTGGCTGGCCCTGTATTGGAAAGTCCAATCGGTACGTTGCATGCTGCTTCTCCTCTTTAGCCATGGTGTCAAAGGACGGGGATGGCAAGTCGGTGTAAATCTCCCCGGCCCGTGCGGTGGGCCACGCCAGAATGCAAAAACCCGTTCAGGCTTGCGCACTAGAACGGGTTTGACACCGCTTTAGCTGCATTTATAAAGCGCCCGCAAGCTGAAACTCAAATCGGCGCTACTGGGGTCAGGATATGCCAGGCTGATCTTTGTGTCAAAGCAAAATTGTGAGGGTAGCAAATTCGCCACAACATTCTGACTGAAGAACCTTTAAAGGATGGCGCGCTGGCCTTCCGAACCAAAGGGGAGATCGCCCTGGATTTGTTGTTGCACCTGCGGCGCGAGGGTCTGCATTACAGCCATGTCGTGTTCGATGCCGGTTACGGCCATCTGCCCTGGCTGTTGAACGATCTGGATGACGAAGGCGAAACCTTTCTCGCCGAGATTCATGCCGACTAAGGCATTTATCTGGCGAATCCGCAGCCAGCCATCCCTGAGCGCACCTCACCCCGCGGCAAAGTGCCCAAGATTTTATGCGCGCAAACCGCGGCCCAGACGGTGACTGACTGGGCGCGCGCCCAACCCGACAGCGCCTGGCGCCGGTTGTCGGTACGCCCCGGCGAGAAGGGCGAGGTTATTGCCGAGTATCTGACCCGTCGGGTCCATGTCTGGAATGGCAAAGCGACAACAGCACGTTGCTGGCATCTGCTGGTGCGCCGGGAGATCGGTGGCAGCAAACTCAAGTTCTGTTTCGCCAATGCCAAACCTCAGGCCTCACTACGCCGACTAGCCAGCATGCAGGCCGACCGCCATTTCGTCGAACGGGCCTTTGAGGATGCCAAGAGCACCTGCGGTATGGCCGACTATCAGGCCCGAGGCTGGCAAGCTTGGCATCACCACATGGCATTGGTCATGATCGCCCTGATGTTCCTCGCCAAAGAGCGCCTGGCGCATCGGGAAATCACCGCCAGCATGCTCTCCTGCCATGACCTGATCGACATCCTGCGTCACAAGCTGCCCAGCAAGGTCAAAACTGATGACGATCTCGTCGCCATGATCGAGGATCGCCATCGACGACGCCTCAAGGCAAGCCAATCTGCTTATCGAAAACAGGCCGAAACCCTTGGGGCATCAAATTGAAAACTAATCTGACAAAGTAGAATTAACAGCCTACGTTGTGTTCGGAACATTTGTCTTCTATCAGCAGTTACATGGGAAAAATTTTAATGGTGAGAGTCGAGCTCTGGGCCTTGCTGTAAATATATTTGGATTTACGGGAATGCTTACAGGCCTCGCGTTTCTGGTTTTCTGCTTTCTTCAGTTCTCATGGTGGACACCGATAGCGGTGTTTGCCATTGGCCTTCTCGCACAAATTCCTATGGTCCTTCTTGAGCGAGTCATTCAGCCGCCGATGCTAAGTATCGCGGGGCTTGTTGTGTGGCCTTCCTGCGCATATTTAATGTTTGCTTATGCATAACTCAATAGATTCACTTTGGAATCACCTGACTGCCACTTTGATCGCCAAATGCCCCTTTAAACGAGCCGGAGCAGACCAATGAAGCAAGCCAAGCGCTGCTACAACAGAGCCCAGTTGCGGCCGTACAATCACCACGACTGGATCGCGCCGATGCCAATCGGGTTCCCGCTGTGCAAAGTGTACGACAAGCCGTGGAGGCCCTCGGACGAGGATTCATCCGCCACGACGTCCTCCCCGATCGCGTCGGAGACAGCCTCGGCGTAACCCAGCGCCCGCCGCCAGGAAGTGGCGCAGCGACGACTATGCTGTAAGTTACTCTAACATTTATGTTGATTTCCTCAACAAAGGAAGGAACCGCTATGGCTTCACTGGGAAGGCGGCCAATCCCGCCGACGCATCCGCTCGCGCACGATCAGATCAGCTTCGGGCCGAAGCTGACGTCCTCTTCGACCAACTCGTCCGAGAAGGACGAGTCCAGCGCAGCCCCGTCGAACAGCGACGATCCGATGCTGCCGGCGATGAACGGACTGGAGGACGCACTCCAGGCGATGGCCAAAAAGTGGGGGGCTAAGGAACCGCAGCCCCAGGTGCCGTCACCGTCCACGGCACCCACTACTCCCAAGCCGAACGAAACAACCTAGACGGACGCTACTACGGCACCGGTGCGCGCGGCAAAGAAGCCGATCGCGTCCGGGTAGCCACCGATCCGCGCATCGTTTCCCCCGCGCTTGCGGGGATAGGCCCGTGATATCGGCGCTACCACTCGCTTTATAGCGCAAAGTCATTTCTTCGCGAACACCAGTCTCACGGAGCTCGGAATGCTCAGAAAAACGCCATCAAACATGATCATCTCAATGTCGAATATGCGCTAGGACAAATGGATCAAGACATCCTGGCCCTGGAGGCGCAGAATGTGCCTTTGACCGAGCCGGAGCAGACCAATGAAGCAAGCCAAGCGCCGCTACAACAGAGCCCAGTTGCGGCCGTACAACCCGGACGACTGGTGGGCACCGATGCCAATCGGGTTCCCGCTGTGCTTGATAATCGAGAAGCCGTGTCTGCCGTCGGACTGGGCTACTCGCGTCACGACGTCCTCCCCGAGCGAGCCGGAGACAGTCCTGAAGTAACCAGCGCTCGCCGCCAGGAGGTGGCGCAACTGGAGCGACTGGTGGGCCTGACCGGGGCGAAGCTGCACCTGGTATCGCACGAGAGCGGCGCCCGCGAACTGCCAGCGCACATTTACCTCGATGTGAATAACAACGGCGCGGCCACCCCCCAGTCGACCAAGTACGTCGAAATGTATTACGGCCCGGCGGCTGCATGGCACGCTCAGGGCGCTCGACAAGATGGGCCGCGGTGACCTTGCCGACGAGATGAACGACGCGCCGATGGCCAGCGAGTACAAGCCACTCACCCGGGCGAACGAGCGGCTGCGCGATATCAATGCCGAGATGCGGGAGGTTCGGCGGTCGGGTGATTCGCCGGAAGACAAGCGGCACAAGCTGGATGCGCTGAGCGTGGCTCGGAATGCGCTGCTCAAGGCGGTGGTGGAGGGCTCGAAGACGGCGCAGGGTGAGAGATAAGACGTAAGCGAACAATGTCGGACATCTTTACACATCCCCCTGTCTCAACCATTCCTGGCCGGAGGAATAGCCTACAGGTCAGCTAGTTACGGGCTTTGGAATGAGGCGCAAGAACTAGGGTACTAGCAAGGATCGCTGATTGCTCGGAAGGGCACCGCGTACCAAGACGGGTAACGATACGGGTAACAATTCTTTCGGATGTGTTGATTGCCCATGAGTGGCAAGCGATAGCGGTCATAGTTCGATTCTGCCCATCACCCGTTGAGTCGTCAGCGGGTTTGGTGTTTTTAGCCCTCCGAACTGGCTTGGTGTCCCAAACCAGTGTCCCGAGCAGCGCGCGGGGCGCTATCGGGAGGGCTCCTCTGACTATAAACTACCAGCATACCCGCACTGTAGCTGGCTCGGAGTTCTATACTTTTTCTTCACGGTTCCCAACGACGTTCAGCATTTGCTGGGTCTGTGGGGGATTTGTCGCAGCCTAAACGCGTCAGCGTGCATCGGGCATCAGTTGCTCAGAGTCGTGCCCGGGCCATTTCGTTTCCAATCTGATTCACCTCTATTCCTCACGCGCCAAGCTGAGGCGGTAGTCGGGTTTGTGGGGACATTGATGCTTCTAGCTCTTCTCGCGCCGAACTCTCGGGTCCTCTAAGGGGTTATTGGTCTTGTCCTAAAAGCCCTGGGCAAGATTCTGTCCGCTGTTGGCTCTGCTAAAATTGGGAGTTGAAATTTCGGCGCACCCGGCGCCTGTCTCGTGGAGAAAACGCAATGTACCAGTCCCCCCTCATCCAGGATCTGCAGGATCGCGGCCTGATCGCCCAGATCACCGACGCGCAAGCGCTCGATCAGTTGCTGGCCGGGGAGTCTGTGACGCTGTATTGCGGCTTCGACCCGACGGCGGACAGTCTGCACCTTGGCCACCTCGTTCCGGTGCTGATCCTCAAACGGTTCCAGGAAGCTGGCCACAAGCCCATCGCGCTTGTTGGCGGCGCTACCGGCATGATCGGTGACCCGAGCTTCAAGGCTACCGAGCGCAAGCTCAATACGCCTGACATCATCGCCAGCTGGGTAGATAAAATTCGTGGCCAAGTCGTCCCTTTCCTCCTGTTCGATGGTCCCAATGCAGCTATTGTCGCCAATAACTATGACTGGTTTGGCGGCATGGGCGCACTTGAGTTCATGCGCGACATCGGCAAACACTTCTCGGTCAATGCCATGATCAAGAAGGAGTCCGTACAGCAACGCCTCCAGCGTGAAGATCAGGGCATCTCCTACACTGAGTTCTCCTACAGCCTTCTGCAGGGCTATGACTTCGCCGAGCTGAACAAGCGCTATGGCTGCCAGTTGCAGATTGGTGGCTCTGACCAGTGGGGTAACATCGTCGCCGGCACCGACCTGACACGCCGCCTGAATCACCAACATGTTTTTGGCCTGACTCTGCCGCTGGTAACCAAAGCCGACGGCACCAAATTTGGCAAAACAGAGTCCGGCGCCATCTGGCTCGACGCCAAGAAGACCTCGCCGTACGCCTTTTACCAGTTCTGGCTGAACACCAGTGATGCAGATGCTTATAAATTCCTGCGCTATTTCACGTTCCTGCCAGTTTCCCGGATTGCCGAGATCGAGGCTGCCGACAAGGCCAGTGGCGCCAAGCCCGAAGCCCAACGCATCCTTGCCGAGGAGGCTACCAGCCTCGTACACGGTCCTGAGGCCCTAGAGGCCGCTCAGCGCATCAGCCAGAGTCTGTTCTCTGGCCAGTTGAGTGCGCTGACCGAAGCTGACCTTGAGCAGCTAGCCCAGGATGGCATGCCCGGCGTTCTGCTGGACAAGTCGGCTGATGGCCTGATCGACGCACTGGTTGCGGCGAGCCTGGCCAAGTCCAAATCCGAAGCTCGCACCTTTATCCAGGGCGGTAGCGTCAGCATTAATGGCAGCAAGGTCGATGCGCTGGATCATGTTTTTTGCCAGGATGAGCAATTGTTCAATCGTTTCACGGTGCTGCGCCGAGGCAAGAAAAACTACGGCTTGATCAGCTGGCAATAAAGCTCTGCGTAGCTATAGTCCCCTTGGCGGTTTGGCTGCGCTGTTGTAAGAGGGCTTCTTTCTGTTCCCAAAGAGTGGGTGTGCAGTAGTGTTGTGAATTATTTTCGAGGAAGTATTGACGAATGTATTTAAGGCTGTAGAATGCGGCGCTCTCCTGCAGCAGGCGGTGTTTTCGGCGGTAGTAGGGGAGTCGGGTTTAGCGGTTAGATGAACGTTGAGCTTGACGGATTAGGAAGAAGGGTTCATAATCTTTCTTCTGTGCTGCAGACGGGCTTTAGGGTCTGGCGCAGCGAAGATGATCTTTAAAAATTTGGACAACCGATAGGTGTGGGTGCCTTGATGCGAAGTGACTTTGGTCACACAAAAGCATTAAAGCAGTCACACGGATGGAGAGATCCATCGAAGTAATGAGAATTACTGTCAGTGAATTGTTGATTTGGTTGGATTAAACTGAAGAGTTTGATCCTGGCTCAGATTGAACGCTGGCGGCATGCCTTACACATGCAAGTCGAACGGTAACAGGGAGCTTGCTCCGCTGACGAGTGGCGAACGGGTGAGTAATGTATCGGAACGTACCATTCAGTGGGGGATAACGTAGCGAAAGTTACGCTAATACCGCATATTCTGTGAGCAGGAAAGCAGGGGATCGCAAGACCTTGCGCTGATTGAGCGGCCGATATCAGATTAGCTAGTTGGTGAGGTAAAAGCTCACCAAGGCGACGATCTGTAGCGGGTCTGAGAGGATGATCCGCCACACTGGAACTGAGACACGGTCCAGACTCCTACGGGAGGCAGCAGTGGGGAATTTTGGACAATGGGGGCAACCCTGATCCAGCCATGCCGCGTGAGTGAAGAAGGCCTTCGGGTTGTAAAGCTCTTTCAGCCGGGAAGAAAATGCATGGGTTAATACCCTGTGCAGATGACGGTACCGGAATAAGAAGCACCGGCTAACTACGTGCCAGCAGCCGCGGTAATACGTAGGGTGCGAGCGTTAATCGGAATTACTGGGCGTAAAGCGTGCGCAGGCGGTTTTGTAAGACAGGCGTGAAATCCCGGGCTTAACCTGGGAACTGCGTTTGTGACTGCAAGGCTAGAGTACGGCAGAGGGGGGTGGAATTCCACGTGTAGCAGTGAAATGCGTAGAGATGTGGAGGAACACCAATGGCGAAGGCAGCCCCTGGGTCGATACTGACGCTCATGCACGAAAGCGTGGGTAGCAAACAGGATTAGATACCCTGGTAGTCCACGCTGTAAACGATGATTACTAGGTGTGGGGGGTCTGACCCCTTCCGTGCCGGAGTTAACACAATAAGTAATCCACCTGGGGAGTACGGCCGCAAGGTTAAAACTCAAAGGAATTGACGGGGACCCGCACAAGCGGTGGATGATGTGGATTAATTCGATGCAACGCGAAAAACCTTACCTACCCTTGACATGTCAGGAACTTTCCAGAGATGGATTGGTGCCCGAAAGGGAACCTGAACACAGGTGCTGCATGGCTGTCGTCAGCTCGTGTCGTGAGATGTTGGGTTAAGTCCCGCAACGAGCGCAACCCTTGTCGTTAATTGCCATCATTCAGTTGGGCACTTTAACGAGACTGCCGGTGACAAACCGGAGGAAGGTGGGGATGACGTCAAGTCCTCATGGCCCTTATGGGTAGGGCTTCACACGTCATACAATGGTCGGTACAAAGGGTCGCCAACCCGCGAGGGGGAGCCAATCCCATAAAGCCGATCGTAGTCCGGATTGTAGGCTGCAACTCGCCTGCATGAAGTCGGAATCGCTAGTAATCGTGGATCAGCATGTCACGGTGAATACGTTCCCGGGTCTTGTACACACCGCCCGTCACACCATGGGAGCGGGTTCCGCCAGAAGTAGGTAGCCTAACCGCAAGGAGGGCGCTTACCACGGCGGGGTTCGTGACTGGGGTGAAGTCGTAACAAGGTAGCCGTAGGGGAACCTGCGGCTGGATCACCTCCTTTCTAGAGAAAAAGCATTCTCGCACCCACAACCTATCGGTTGTTCATGAGTAGCAAACAGACGAGGGTCTGTAGCTCAGTCGGTTAGAGCATCGTCTTGATAAGGCGGGGGTCGTTGGTTCGATTCCAACCAGACCCACCAACGTCTTATCAGATAAACGAGTCAGGCAAGGCGCGAGGCATCGCCGCATAGCAACGCTATGCAAGATGTTGAGCAACGCAGCATGGCGCGTTTAGAGGGGGATTAGCTCAGCTGGGAGAGCACCTGCTTTGCAAGCAGGGGGTCAACGGTTCGATCCCGTTATCCTCCACCAAGATCCTCAAGCAGAAACCAGTGTTAAACAAACCTGTTTAACACTGGCTTTTGAGAAATCAAACGCTACGCTCTTTAACAAAACGGAAGAAGGTTGTGTCACCCGAGCTGATGAGGTTTGGGTGATGCGTTGTGATTGCATCGATCTTGATATTGAGTATCAAGATCGCACAAATATGAGTTTGCCTGTAGCCGGTCTCGTAAGAGACTACAAGGTTATAGGATCAAGCGACTAAGTGCATGTGGTGGATGCCTTGGCGATCACAGGCGATGAAGGACGTGCAAGCCTGCGAAAAGCGGGGGGGAGCTGGCAATGAAGCTTTGATCCCCCGATCTCCGAATGGGGAAACCCACCTCGTAAGAGGTATCCCATACTGAATACATAGGTATGGGAGGCGAACCCGGCGAACTGAAACATCTAAGTAGCCGGAGGAAAAGAAATCAACCGAGATTCCCTGAGTAGCGGCGAGCGAACGGGGAAGAGCCTGCTAGTGATAGCGGAATTGTTAATAGAACGGAATGGAAAGTCCGGCCGTAGTGGGTGATAGCCCCGTATATGAAAACAAATCCGTGGTACTAAGTTAGCGACAAGTAGGGCGGGGCACGTGAAACCCTGTCTGAATATGGGGGACCATCCTCCAAGGCTAAATACTCGTGATCGACCGATAGTGAACTAGTACCGTGAGGGAAAGGCGAAAAGAACCCCGGGAGGGGAGTGAAATAGATCCTGAAACCGCATGCATACAAACAGTGGGAGCGGACTTGTTCCGTGACTGCGTACCTTTGTATAATGGGTCAGCGACTTACGTTTAGTAGCAAGCTTAACCGAATAGGGGAGGCGCAGCGAAAGCGAGTCTGATAAGGGCGATTTAGTTGCTAGGCGTGACCCGAAACCGGATGATCTATCCATGGCCAGGATGAAGGTGCCGTAACAGGTACTGGAGGTCCGAACCCACTAATGTTGAAAAATTAGGGGATGAGCTGTGGATAGGGGTGAAAGGCTAAACAAATCCGGAAATAGCTGGTTCTCCCCGAAAACTATTTAGGTAGTGCGTTTTGTATCACTGACGGGGGTAAAGCACTGTTATGGCTAGGGGGTCATCGCGACTTACCAAACCATTGCAAACTCTGAATACCGTCAAGTGCGAGCAAGGCAGACAGACAGTGGGTGCTAACGTCCATTGTCAAGAGGGAAACAACCCAGACCGCCAGCTAAGGTCCCAAAGACACAGTTAAGTGGGAAACGAAGTGGGAAGGCATAGACAGCTAGGAAGTTGGCTTAGAAGCAGCCATCCTTTAAAGAAAGCGTAATAGCTCACTAGTCGAGTCGTCCTGCGCGGAAGATGTAACGGGGCTCAAACCGTGCACCGAAGCTGCGGATATCGAAAGATATGGTAGGGGAGCGTTCTGTAGGTCTGTGAAGGTGTCTTGAGAAGGATGCTGGAGATATCAGAAGTGCGAATGCTGACATGAGTAGCGATAAAGGGAGTGAAAAGCTCCCTCGCCGAAAGCCCAAGGTTTCCTACGCAACGTTCATCGGCGTAGGGTGAGTCGGCCCCTAAGGCGAGGCAGAAATGCGTAGTCGATGGGAAACAGGTCAATATTCCTGTACCGATTCTAGATGCGATGTGGGGACGGAGAAGGTTAGGTCAGCCATCTGTTGGAATAGGTGGTTCAAGCGTGTAGGCGTGCCCCTTAGGCAAATCCGGGGGCTAAGCTGAGGCGTGATAACGAGGTGCTACGGCACTGAAGTGACTGATACCAAGCTTCCAGGAAAAGCCACTAAGCTTCAGTCTAGAATTGACCGTACCGCAAACCGACACAGGTGGGCAGGATGAAAATTCTAAGGCGCTTGAGAGAACTCAGGAGAAGGAACTCGGCAAATTAACACCGTAACTTCGG
>JADKIP010000007.1 GCA_016721185.1 Candidatus Dechloromonas phosphorivorans | reverse complement strand
AGCTGCTGCAGTTCGCTCGGCCGCAGGATTACGTCGGCTATCTGGAAACCGGTAGCCCCGGCGCCGCTGATCCAGGATAGCCGGTGCTGGTCGGTCATTTGCTGAAGAAAGGCAATATCGCCATCGAGCAGCACTTCGACTCGACGCGCAACAAAATGCTGTCGCAACCGCAGCAATGAATTGCAGCAGGTGCTGATCAATCTGATGGTCAATGCCATTCAGGCGATGCCCGACGGCGGCGTGCTGACGCTGGCGGCGGAGGATTGGGAGAGGCCGACATGCCGATTGGCCTGCGTCTGGCCGTCACCGGCTCCGGCCCCGGGATCAGCGACGAAGACCGCGAACGCTTGTTCAAGCCGTTCTTTACCGCCGGGAAACCCGGGGCACCGGGCTTAGTTTATGGGTCAGTCAGTCACTGGTTGAACGTTATGGTGGAAAAAATCACCGTCGATAGCGCACCGGCACGCGGTACGAGATTTGCTGTTTGGCTGCGTTTTGAACCCTTGCCTGAGCAAATGTCACAATCGCCGTTGGCTGCCTGACGTATGATTGGCCGCTCAAATGTTTCTTTCGCAAAATTTGTTTGCCTGGTCATGCCGCAGTCTGGGATGACGCTTGCAGAATACCGATATTTCATATTTATTAGTGTTCCAATGGAGAATCAGCATGGGTCTTTTGATCAAGTGGTCAGCGCACTCGCCGGTGGTGAAGCGGGTAGCCAGGTGGCCTGCTTCAGGCAGTCAAGGCCAGCTCGTCAATGATCCGAAAATTGGCGGTCTGGAAGGTCTGATTCACCTTTCAGCAAGGTGGTTTTGGGCGAAATCGTCAGTTCCTGGGTATCCAATGGCCAGAATCTGCCAATTTCAGCCGAGCAGATTCAGGCGATGCTGGGCGGTTCGTCGTTGCAGGATATCGCGCAAACTCCGGTGTCAGCCAAGAGCAAGCCTCGGGTAGCTTGGCCGAAATGCTGCCGTCGCTGGTCGATGGCATGACGCCGAACGGTCAGTTGCCGGAAGGCGGGGATTTGCTGGCGCAAGGCATGGATCTGCGTGGGGTGGTTTGTTCAGCTGATGCAGCATGGCGCGGCCCTGGCTCAGGCCGCGCTTGCTAGGGAAACGTTCGAGCAGAACGTTCAAAAGCGCCGACCTTTGGGTTGGGGCCAGGCGCTCAATGCAAGCAACCCTTCGGCTTCGGCGGCTGGATTTTGGCAGGATATTGCTCAGCGGCTGGGCCGTCCTCGCCTCAAACAGCGCTGGCGGGAAGCCATCGGCCAGACGCAGTGCATTCATCATGAACTCGAAGGGCAGGCTGGCCAGTTCGACCGGGTTTCGTCCTGCACCGGCTGGCCGCTGCGGATGTTGTCCATAAGCCTTCGGGTGTTTCCAGCGCATCTGGCGCAGCACGGTCGTGCAGCGTCAGTTTGGAATGGCGCCGGCGCCGATCCCGAGGTAGTCGCCAAAATGCCAGTAATTCAGGTTGTGGCGGCATTGCTGCCGGTCAGCGCGGAAGGCTGAAGTTTCGTAATGGAAGTAACCGGCAGTCGCCAGCCGAGCTTCGATCGCCTCCCCATCGGCGCAAATATCGCTTTCCGGCAGCACCGGCGGGAAGGCGGCGAAGCGGTGTTCGGCTCAAAGTCAGTTGGTAGCACGAAAGATGTGACGGCGAAAAACCGAGCGCCGTCTCGACATCGCTGAGTGCTTGGGCATGTGTCTGGCCGGGCAGGCCGTACATCAGATCCAGATTGAACGACTCGAAATGCTCGCCGGCCAACTGGGCAGCGCGCTTGGCTTCGGCGGCACCGTGGATGCGGCCGAGTGCTTGCAGATGTTCGTCATTGAAACTTTGGATGCCGAGCGACAAGCGGTTAACACCGGCGTTGCGGAAACCGGTGAACTTGGCAGCTTCAACCGTGCCCGGGTTGGCTTCCAGCGTGATTTCAGCTTCCGGCGAGAGCATGGCGAGGGCCCGGAAGGCGGCAATTAGCTCGTCGATGGCGGCCGGCGAGAGCAGGCTGGGGTGCCGCCGCCGAAAACGCTGGTCACCGGCCGGCCCCAGATCAGCGGCAGGGCGGATTGCAGATCGGCGATCAGCGCGGCGACATATTCGGCTTCCGGAATCTCGCCATCGGCCTCATGCGAGTTGAAGTCGCAATACGGGCACTTCTGGACGCACCACGGCGCATGGACATAAAGCGCCAGCGGTGGAGAAATGCGGAATTCGAGTGGTCTGGCTGCGCCCCGAAGGAAGTCCCCTTGGGGGACGGTCGACGCCGTTTTTGCGGCAAAAATGGGGATGGTCCGGGCCACAGTTTTACAGTCCTGGCAAGCGGGCGATCAGCTTTTGCATGGCCTGGCCACGATGCGATAGCTGGTTCTTGATCGCACCATCCAGTTCGGCCGCGGTCTGGCAGTGGGTCGGAACATAGAACAGTGGGTCGTAGCCGAAGCCGTCGGCGCCGCGCTGGGTGGTGAGAATTTCGCCGTGCCATTCGCCTTCGGCAATAATCGGTTGCGGGTCGTCGGCGGCCCGAACCAGCACCAGGACACAGGCAAAATGGGCGCGCCGGTCGTTCTGGCCAGCCAGATCGGCGAGCAGTTTGGCATTGTTGCGCGCATCCGATTTCGGCTCGCCGGCATAGCGCGCCGAATAAACGCCGGGGGCGCCACTGAGTGTTGCGACGCACAGCCCGGAATCGTCGGCCAACGCCGGCAAGCCGGAAAGTTGCGCCGCGTGTCGGGCCTTGGCCAGCGCATTTTCAACAAAAGTGCAATGCGGTTCTTCCGCTTCCGGAATGCCGAGCTGGCCTTGGGGAATGACTTCGAAACCGAGCGGCGCCAGCAGCGCGTTCAGCTCTTTCATTTTCTTGGCGTTATTGGAGGCGAGGACGAGTTTTTTCATGCAGCGAGGGAGATATCGTTGGGAGCAGATGGTTTTCGTAAAGATCGACAATCGGAAAGCAAAGCTCGAAATCACCCCAGACCAGATCGCCATATTCCAGGCGGTAAGTGGCAAAGCGTTCCGGCGCCAGAAACGCCCGGATAGCCGGATGGCGGGAGATGAGGAAAGGCAGGAAATCGACTTCCTGTTCCTGCCGTCGTTGAATGAGACGCAGGCGGTAGTCGCCTGCCGGCGTGAGTCCGGTAATTTCAATCTGGGTCATTTCAGCCTCCGGGAAATGGATTCAGCAGTCACTGTTTTGTGCAAGACGAAAAAATCGATCCATTTTTGGACGATCTCTGCGGAAAAGTGTTCAACCAGTGTGCGGAAGTCTCGCGTTTCGACCAAGTTCAATGGCAGTTTGCCACGGACGCCGGTCAACCGTATTTCAACGATTTTCCATCAATCAGGATCAACTCGGCCCGACTTTCGCGATTTTCCTTACGGCAATGAACGTGTACAGGTTCGTGTTCATTCGCGTAGAAAAAACAATCAGCCCGAGGTATTCGTAAAGCTTAGGCACTGAGTGCTGTCTCTTGCGCCGCAATCAACTGGCGAATGCCGGCTTCGGCCAGATCGGTCAGCGCGTTCATCTGCTGGCGGGTGAACGGCTCTCCTTCAGCCGTGCCCTGAATTTCGACAATGCCGCCGCTGCCGGTCATCACGACGTTCATGTCGGTGTCGCAGTCAGAATCTTCCGGGTAATCAAGATCGAGCACCGGGCTGCCTTTGTAGATGCCGACCGAAATCGCAGCCACGTGGTCGCGCACCGGATTTTCCGCCAGCTTGCCCGAAGTGACCAGCTTTTCGCAGGCATCGTAGAGCGCAACCCAGGCGCCGGTGATCGAGGCGCAGCGGGTGCCGCCATCGGCCTGCAACACGTCGCAGTCGAGCGTGATCTGGCGTTCGCCGAGGGCTTTCAGGTCGACCACGGCGCGCAGGGCGCGGCCGATCAGGCGCTGGATTTCCTGGGTGCGGCCGGTCTGCTTGCCTTTTGCCGCTTCACGGGCGCTCCGCGTGTGCGTCGCGCGCGGCAACATGCCGTATTCGGCGGTCACCCAGCCGCGGCCTTTGCCACGCAGGAAGGGTGGGACGTTTTCTTCAACGCTGGCGGTGCATAGCACCTGGGTATCGCCCATTTCGACGAGGACCGAACCTTCGGCGTGGCGGGTGAAATTGCGGGTCAGACGAACCAGACGGAGCTGGTCGGATTGGCGTTGGCTGGGGCGCATGGGTTTCCTTATTTTTTCGGATTGTATTTGTCGATGGCGTTGCGGATTTCCTCAATCGCCTTTTCAATTTCGTCTTCGGAGAGATCGCTCTTGTAGCTGGGGTTGCGGCCGAATTCTTCAAGGCGCGTCGTGACTTCATCCTGGGTCATGGTCATGGTAGAAATCGCGCTGCTTTCTTCCTCGACATAACTGTCTTCCCAGCGCACGGCCACGACTGAAAGATTGTCGCCATGCGGCCCGCCCTTGACTTCGGCGTCGGCGAGCAGCTTCGGGACGGTCTGCAGAAAATTGGGGCCCTTGAGCGCTAACGCCATCTGTTCGCCGGAAGTGACGCCCCACAGGCCGTCGGTGCTGAGCAGCACGATGTCGCCATGGGTCAGCGGGGTCTTGCGGGAAAACTCGATTTCCGGCGGCGTCGGGCTGCCCAGGCAACTGTAAATTTTGTTGCGATCCGGGTGCACCGCAGCCTGCGCCTCGCTAATCATTCCCTCATCGATCAACAGGCGAATTCTTGAGTGATCGCGGGTTTGGGCGATGACGCGGTCGTCGCGCATCAGATACAGCCGGGAGTCGCCGGCGTGCGCCCAATAGGCGATGTTGTCCTGTACCACGCAGGCGACGCAGGTCGTGCGCGGCGAGTCTTTCAGCTTGTGGCGCGCCGCGTAATCGGTAATGGCGTGGTGGGCATTGGTCATGCCCTTCTGCAGAAAGCGGAAAGGGTCGGCCAGCACCGGGCGGGCCTCGCGCTGGAAAACGTCAGCCATTGTCTGGACCGCAATTTGCGAGGCAATTTCGCCGTAATGGTGACCGCCCATGCCGTCGGCGATGACCATCAGCAGCGCATCACGCGAGTAGCAACAAGTGGTTCGGTCCTCGTTATTGGCCCGTCCACCCTGACGACTTTCCTGATAAATGGTGAATCTCATTTGGTCGGTTTCCTCAATGTTTCAACGAAGCGACCCAGCCAGTTTGGATTGACTTTCGGGGCCGGTGGCGTCACGGCTTCAACCAGCGCTTTCTGCAGGGCAAAAACGCTTTGCGGCCGGTAAAGATGATTAAGGTTCAGACACCAGTCGATGATTTCCAGCATGCGGTCGGAGAACTGACCATCCCAGCGCATCATCGCCGGCACCAGAATATCCTTGTTCAGCCGGGCATCGGCCGCTTGCGGCGCGCAACCCGCCAGACAGGCGTACATCGAGGCGCCCACGCTGTAAATGTCGCTCCACGGGCCAAGATCCTTGCGCGTGTTGTAGTGTTCCGGCGAGGCAAAGCCGGGCGTGTACATCGGCTTCAGCATCGGTTGATCGCTGGCCAGGGTTTGCCGTGCGGCGCCAAAATCGATCAGCACCGGCGTGTTGTCGGCCCGTAGATAAATGTTGGAAGGCTTCATGTCGAGGTGCAAAAGTTTGTGCGAATGGACCTCGCGCAGACCATTCAGCATGCGGGTAAAACGCCGCGCATGAAACGCTCGGAAATGTGGCCTTGATGCTTCTGGATGTATTCCTGCAAGGTGCGACCGTGTTCGTATTCCATGACTAAATAAACCGTGCCGTTGGCGCGAAAAAAATTCAAAACGCGGATCACGTTCGGGTGCGACAGGCGGGCCAGGGCGCGGCCTTCCTCAAAAAAGCATTTCATGCCGTAGCGGAAAGCGCCGATGTGGTCGGCGGTGATGACCGGTTTGGTTTCGCCTTTGCCCCGCAAAGCGAGGCTGTTGGGAATGTATTCCTTGATCGCGACCTGCTTGCCGGCAGGATCCCAGGCGAGGTACACGATGGAAAAACCGCCGAGCGAAAGCTGGCGGTCTATCATGGCTCCTCCAGCAGGTGGCCGCTGGGAAGCGGCTCATTGGCTTGTTGCGCCATGGATCTCGCGGTTATGATGCAAATTCAGGCATTTTCGGGCGTGTTGTCCGGCCTGTAAAGCCGGAGATCCCCCAAAAATGATTTGTAGTATGACTGGTTATGCGGTGAAAACGCGCGATATCGAGCGCGGATCACTACAGCTTGAACTCAAAAGCGTTAATTCGCGCTATCTCGATTTTCACTTCCGGATTACCGAGGAGTTGCGCTCGCTCGAAATGCCGCTCCGCGAAATGCTCTCGGCGCGCCTGAGCCGCGGCAAAGTGGAGTGTAGACTCACCTTCAATGCGGCGGCCGCCCGTGGCGAGCAATTGCAACTGAATACGGATTTGCTTGGGTCGCTGAAGAGTTTGAGCGACCGGGTGCGCCAGGAAATGCCGGAAGCCGGCCCACTGTCGGTCAACGACGTACTGCGCTGGCCCGGCATGTTCGGCGACCAGAGTGTCGACTTCGCTGCACTCAACCCGGTCATTCTGGCGTTGGCTCGTGAGGCGATTGATGACTTCACCGCAACGCGTGGCCGGGAAGGTGAAAAACTGGCCGCCATGATCGTTGACCGCGTCAACGCCATGCGCGAGATCGTTCGCCAGGTAGCACCGCGCATTCCCGAGGCCCAGCAGTTGTTCACCGACAAGCTGCGCCAGCGACTGCAGGAAGCGCTGGGCAATGCCAGCGATGACCGCATTCTGCAAGAAGTTGCCGTTTTTGCGACGCGGATTGATGTGGCGGAAGAGATCAGCCGCCTGAGCACGCATCTCGATGAAGTCGAGCGTGTATTGAAGCAGGGCGGCGCGAGCGGCAAGCGACTTGATTTCCTGATGCAGGAGTTGAATCGCGAGGCCAATACGCTGGGCTCGAAATCGGCAATTACCGAGGTTTCGCAGGCGGCAATGGACCTGAAGCTGCTGATCGAGCAAATGCGCGAGCAGATCCAGAACCTGGAATAAACTCTCGACTGGGGGGAATGTCAGCGATGACTTTCCCCCTTAATTTTTACGCCTGTTTTGTGATGTAGGCGCTCGCCTCCATTCAGGACTGAAAGCGCCCCATGTTCAAAACTCGCCTTTTGCCGTTGGTGATTTTTACCGTTTTTTTCGGGTCGACCGAAGCATTCGCTGCCAGCGAGTTGCAACAGATGCGCGCCACACTGGGGGAGATGCAAAAGCTGCTGCAGCATCAGCAGGCGCGAATCGAGCAACTGGAAAAGCAGGCGAGTGAGCGACACCCGACCGCGCTTACCGCCGCTGAACCTGATGCCAAGCCGCTGGCCCGGCCAGCCCTCGCCGCGCCAGCCCCCGTTGCGCCGGTTGCCGCAAACACGCCAGCAGCAGTGCCCGCATCTACCCAAACCCCTACATCCACCCCGGCGGAGGCGCTACCGGCCAGCCTGCCGCCACCATCCCTGATGACCTTTTACGGCAAGCTGGATTTGTTTGCCGAAGCTAACTGGGGCGGTTCTCCGGGCTCACGACTGGCGATGGAGTCGGGCGGCATGAATGGCAGCCGGGTTGGCGTCAAGGGGGCGAGTGATCTTACCGGGAACGTGAAGCTTGTTTACACGTTGGAGGCCGGATTTTTCGGCAACAATGGACGCCCGGCGCAGAGTAGCGGCGGCAACACCCGGTTATTTGGCCGGCAGGCCTATGTCGGTGTGGAAGGCCGGCTCGGCAAGCTGACTTTCGGGCGGCAATATTCGCCCTATTTTCTTGAGACCATCCGTTTCGACTCGTTCGAGAACGGTTACGGCTCGCCTACCAACGACGGCAACGTCAAGCCAGGCCCGACTCGCTACGACAGTGCGGTGGTTTACGCCGCACCGAAATACCGGGGATTTAGCGGGATGGGCATGGTGGCGCTGGGGGGAAAAACGGGCAAATCCGATGAGAACGCGCTGGGGCTGAGCCTCAACTACACGCAGGGGCCACTCGGCTTGGGGGTGTCTTACCTGAACGACAATCACAACGCCTATGCCAGCCAGCGCACCCGCTTCGCCTTTGCCGGCGGCAGCTACCAGATCGGCAAAGTGAAGATCATGGGGGGGCTGGCCGGGGCCAATATCAGTCCTGATCAAGGCGTTGCCAGCGAGTGGCGCAGCTGGTTCATTGGCTCGCGGATCGATGTGACAAGCTCTGGCCAGCTTTGGCTCAACTATGGGGAAGGGCATACGCGGGATGCGCCAGTCAGCGACCGCGGTCTGGTTTATGCCGCCGCCTGGATGGAAACGATCAATCTGCAGACCAAGGCTTACCTCGCCTATTCCCGGCATCTCAACGACCCGGCCGCCGCCTTCGCGCCATCGGGTACCGGGGCCTATGATTACTACACGGTCAGCCCGGGAGATACCGCAAACGGTCTGGCACTGGGCATTCAGTACACTTTCTAGATGAAGAAAATGAGCATCTCCGGTGCGCCATGCCTTTGCTGACGCAGCCCTGTGAGCAGAAGGATTTTGTCGATTGGCGGCAGGGGCGGCGGTATTTTGCAGTATGGGCGCTGGATCTCGATCTGCCGGATTTGCGGCAGGCCAGTGCTGAAATTCGGGCTGCGCTGCCTGCGTATTGGCTGCCCGGTTATGCCCGCCAGCCGCATCTGACGATCGGTATTTGTGGTTTCCCGGGGGCAACTTTGGGGCGGGCGGATGATTACGGTTTTGCCCATTTTTCGGCACAGTGTCAGGCGCTGGTCGCCGCAGCACCGGCGAGTTTTTGTCTGGAAGTCGGCGCGCCGGACAGCTTCGCTTCTGCGGCTTATTTTTCGGTGCGCGATCTGGTGGGCGGCATTGCGCAGTTGCGGCAGATTTTGGCGGGTGAGGATAACGATGCCGATGCCGGTTTTGTGCCGCATGTGACCTTTGGTTTGTATCAAGCGGTTTTGCCTTTGCCGGAGGTGCTTGCTGAATTGCGCGCCAGAAACCCGCTGCCGCCGCTTCAGTTGACGGTGGGTAAGCTCGCCTGGATGGTTTATGAGGCGGCGGTGATTGGTGGGCCGCTGTTCAAGGTCGGTGAATTTGATTTTGCGAGCGGCCGGTTTGAGGTTTTGGCCGACGAGCTGTTTGCGCGGGTTTTTGCGTAAACGATGAAGCCGAACTATCGCGGGCGATTTGCGCCCTCCCCCACCGGGCCATTGCATTTTGGCTCGCTGGTTGCCGCGGTGGGCAGCTATCTCGATGCCCGGACGCAGGGCGGTGAGTGGTTACTGCGGATGGAGGATGTCGATACGCCGCGCAACGTGCCGGGGGCGGCGGAGCACATTCTCGCGACGCTGGAAGCTTTCGGCTTTGAATGGGATGGCCCGGTGCTTTGGCAAAGTCAGCGTCTGGCCGCGTATGCCGAGGCCTTGGCGCAACTGCAAGCGGCTGGCCTGGCTTATGGCTGCGCCTGTTCGCGCAAGGAAATTGCCGATTCGGCGAGTCAGGAAATGATTCAGGCAGCGAGTCAGGCAACAACGCGGGCAACAATACAGCCAGCAATTGATGGCGGGCTGATTTACCCCGGCACCTGCCGCGACGGCTTGCCGGCAGGACGTTCGGCACGCGCCTGGCGGCTGCGCGTGAGCGACGAGGAAATTGCCTTTACTGATCGGGTGCAGGGGCGGGTAGCCCAGCGGCTGGCGCGTGATGTCGGTGACTTCGTGCTGCACCGGGCCGACGGTTTATTCGCTTATCAGTTGGCGGTTACGGTCGACGATGATTTTCAGGGTATTTCCGACATCGTACGCGGTGCCGATTTGCTGGCATCGACGCCGCGCCAGATCTGGCTGCAGCGTTGCCTGGGTTTTGCCGAGCCGCGCTATGCCCATTTGCCGGTGGCCACCAATGCTGCCGGCGAGAAGCTCTCCAAACAAACCCTGGCGCCGGCGCTTGATGTGACGAAGGCTGCCTACTCGCTGGTTCGCGCCTTGCAGTTTCTTGGGCAGCCAGTCCCGGAAGCACTGGCTCGTGCTTCGGTCAAGGAGGTTTGGGCATGGGCGAGGGAGCACTGGCGTTTTCCGCTGATCCCGCCCGTTGCAACTATTGCTTGGCCGCTTCTGCCGTAAGTCCGGGGGTTTCCTCGTCGGCCTGCCAGTGTTTTGGGCCGTACCCGGTAATGCCCACCAGGGCACGCACCAGACCATAACTGAGCCAGCGCATGAAGCGGGAATGCCAGGGCTGGCAACTCATTTCCGCCAGACCCATTTCGCGGCCGCCGCAGGCAATCGCCTGCCTGATACTGTCCTCCAGCGCGCCGGCGAATGGGCGGTCGCGCACGACGAGGTTGGCCTCCTTGGCCAGTAAAAGGCTGAAAGGGTCAATGTTGGAGGAGCCTACCGTCGCCCAGTGGCGATCAATCACCGCCACTTTGGCGTGCATGAAGCTTTTTTCGTACTCAAAAATACGGATGCCGCTTTCCAGTGCCGCCGAGTAAAGCGCCTGCGTTGCGAAGCGCAGCAAGGGGTGGTCGGTCTTGCCCTGCAACAGCACGGAAATCTTTACCCCGCGCCGGGCCGCCGCCTGCAGGGCGCGGCCAAAACGCACGCCGGGCAGAAAGTAGGCGTTGGCAATCAGGATGTCGTGTTCCGCCGCATTGATGGCGTCAATGTAGGCGTGCAGGATGTCGTTGCGATGGCGGATGTTGTCGCGGATTTGAAAAGCGGCAATCTGCGAGCCGACCGCTCCGCAGCACGGCGTGGTGAGCGCCTGAAGCCGGAAGCGGCGCTTGAAATTCACCCAGGAGACAATCTCCCAAAGGCGCCGAACCGCATGATGCACCTGCTGCACGGTCGGCCCTTCGATACTGGCCGCGTAGTCATAGCGCGGCCGCATGTCGGGCGGGGCGTTGTTGTCATCGACGATATTGATGCCGCCGACGAAAGCGATTCGGGCATCGATCACCGCCAGCTTGCGATGGAGCCGGCGCAAGCGATGCCGGCGGATATGGAAGCGCCCGATTTCGGGGCGGTAAATCATGGCGCGAACGCCGGCTTCCGTGAGTTGGGCCAGAAAGTCCGCACTGAAATTTTGCCCGCCAAAGCCGTCGACCGTGACATTGACCTGGACGCCACGCCGGGCCGCCCGGCAAAGCGCCGCGGCGATTTGATGACCGATTTCATCATCGGCAAAAATGTAGCTTTCGAGATAAATTTCCAGCGTTGCCGATTCGATGGCGGCCAGCAAGGCGGGGAAGTACTCGCCGCCCGAATTGAGCAGCGTGAGCCGGTTGCCCGGCAGAAAGTCAGCCGCCATGCCTTGCCAGATGGGCTGATAGCGCGGCGTGATCGGAAATGGCCGACCACGGTAAGCCGTGGTGAACCTCGGTTTGCTTGACGTCAAAGCCGCGCACGTAAATGCGGTCGAGCCGGAACATCGGCCGTGCTGCCGGAAAACTGCAGGCCGGCGAACCGTCGCGGTTGCTGAATACTTCGCTCAAGCCAAGGCGTCGCGTCAGCTGGAGTCCGGCGCTATTGCTCCAGTCGTTGAAATCGCCGGCGATGATCAGTGGCGAATTGGGTTCAGCCATCTGCTCAATGTGGTCGGCCAGGGCGGTCATTTGCTTGCGGCGGGAGTAGCCGAAAAGTGAAAGGTGGACGCAGACGCAATGCGCCGCCGGGCCTTCCGGCAGTTCGATCCGGCAATGCAGCAGGCCGCGTTTTTCAAAACGCAGGTGAGTAACGTCCTGATTGTGCGAATGCAGGATGGGAAAGCGCGAGAGGATTGCATTGCCATGATGACCGTGGTCATAAACCATGTTGCGACCATAGGCCGATGCGGCCCAGACATCTTCGGCCAGAAAATCGTGCTGTGACCCGGCCGGCCAGTTTTGGTGGCTCTCGGCATGTCCCAGGTGCAGACCTTGAACTTCTTGTAAAAACAGGATATCCGGGTTGAGGCTGCGCAGGCGCTCACGCAACTCATGCACCATCATTCGCCGGTTGAACTGCGAAAAGCCCTTGTGGATGTTGAAGGTTGCGACGTGTAGTCGGGGTGAAGTCACGTCAGTTGGCTCTCTCAAAGTAGGCTGGTACCGGTGGGGGCTATTTTGTCTTGTCAGAATTGTGAATAGGCTTTTAGCGGCACTGGCTTGAAGGGAATGGGTTCGGTCCGAGGTTCAAAAGTGTGCCGCAGATAAATCAGATAATAGTTGGGCGCGTAGTAAGCGGAGCGGTCAAATTCAAAGCGTCCGCCGATGAATAAATCAGGTAGTAACTGATATTCAAGAATTGCACTGCCGGCATAGCCTACGCCCGAGCCTGGCCCGCCTGAAAACTTTTGATTCCCTGCTACCATTTGGAGATCATGGCGGGTTGGGAAGTAATCCGATTCATCACTGTTACTCCTCGAAAAGGAAACACTGCCTCGCAAATAATAAGCCAGTTTTCCGTTACGGCCGGTCCAAAAAATTGGGAGTGAGATCGCGCTATATGATTGCGGGCTGTAATAACCGCCCTGACCAAATGTGTAATTGCTCAGGTCTTGATCGTAGGTCCAGTAAGTTACTGCGGCGCCCACGGCAATTCGCATATCCTCTTTTTTTGTCACCATCCAATCGGCGCCAACCCGAGTAGCGAAACGGGAGTTTTGCGGGACATTCTTGCCGGTTAGCAGGTGCGCGCCAATTGATCCATAGAGTCCCAATTGACCGACGTCCCAACCCGCCCACAGGTTAATGCCGTTGGCTCGAATGCCGCCCCAAACTTCGCCAGTAACCGGATCTTTGGCGCCCGCATAAGCGAGCATGCTGGAATCCAGTGGGCGCCGAGAAATATCCAGCGAGTAGTAGGCATTACCGATTGAGCCGCTGGTCTTGACGCCGCCAACAATGTCCTGAACCGGAAAACCTAACGGTGTGCTGCCAATGTCGAAACGATAGTCATCATTTTCGTAGCCGATTGCCACGGCAGTACCGGTTGCCGACTGATTTTCCGAACTGCTGCTTCCGTAGGCGGGAATCTTGCCGAACTCCACTGGGGCGCCAGGCGTAGAGGCGGGCAGGGTGCCTGCCTTGATGGAAACATAGTCGACCCGAGCAAAAACGTGGCCCGAATAACCTACCGGTAACTTCCCTTCGACCGGAATTGAATTGGTCGAAAGTGCCGAGATCCCGGCATCGCCGCGTTTTGAACGATTCTCCCAACCGCTGGCAATATAGCCATTTTGGCGACGTTCTATATTCCGGATTTCTTCTTCTGCCTGCGATGGACGGGTGGCTAGCGAAATGCCGACTGGCGGAACGTCAGTTTGTGGGGCAGTGTTGAATGTTTCGAGAAAAGGGCGATGCTCCGGTGAAATTACATCGGCGGCGCCGAGGCTTGAAGCGGCTTTGAGCGACGGTGCAGCAACGTCTTCTAAATCGTCAGGAATGAGCTGCTGCTGGGCATGGCGTTCATCGTTCAGCGTCAAGCTAATCCGTAACCATGCAGCATCAGCCGTATCGTTCGCGCTGAGCAAGGTCGGGGTAAGTGGGCTCTGTTCCACTAGTCGCGCTTGAACAAAATAGGCGAGCGCTTGCTCGTAACGACGATCATTTTTTTCAAGCCTTCCGGCGTTTAACAGGACATCCGGGTTGTTTGGCGCTTGTTGTTGGAGTTCAGCAAGTATTCGCCGGGCTGCTGCAAACTCGCCGAGGCCCTGATATTGCCTCGCTACGCTAAGGCGTAGATCAATATCGTCGTGGTGAGTTTGTGGCTCGATCACTTGTAATTCGGCCAGCGATTCGGCGCGAAAACCCACTTCGCGCAGAGTGCGGACCAGGTCAAGTCGGGTCTCGAAATCAAGCGGGTTTTGCGCGGCCAGGTGACGATAGATGGGCAGTGCTGACAGCCAGTCTCCTTGTGTGGTCAGGAGCCGCGCCTGGGCCTTGAGAAGCATTGGATCATTGGGTTGCTCGTTGAGCAACTTCTCTAGGTGAGCCTGAGCAAGGGCATAGCTACCATCCTGACGCAGTTGGTCAACATGACGCAAGACGTAGCTGGCTTCGATGCTCAGCAACTCGGCTTCCTCGGCTGTCGTCCATTTGCCCTCGGCGAGCAGGTCGCGCAAGTAAGGTTCGAGTTCAGAATCGCGCTGCGTACGATTGAGTAGCGCTGCTTGTGCCAGTTTAAGGCGCTGAATGTTTTCGGGCTGACGCGCTATGTGTTGTTGCAACAATAGAATGCCGTGTTCGGGATAGCCAATGTCGACCCATGTATTGGCGAGCATGGGGATTTGATCTTCTGCTCTGGCGGCCATTGGCTCGGCCAGAAGCAGCATCCGTCTCGCCTCATCCCGGTTGCCATTGGCGAAAAGCTCGCGGGCTTGCTGGCCACGCAGTTGCACCCAAAGTCGGCTCTCCAATTCGTCAATGCTTGCTTTTCGCGCGCTCTCGGGAATCATGTCGACCTCGCGCAACGCATCTTCAAACGCATCCCTGCTGCCAAGATAGAGTGCATAGGCATGGTGCATTTCGTCACTCTCTGGGGCCAGGCTCACCCCCTCCCGCAGTAACTGATCGCCCAAGGCAGGAAGATCCAGCCGGGCATAAAGCCGCGCCAGCGAGTAGCGTAGCCAGGCGTCCTGTGGGGCCAGGCTGACGGCGCTTTCCAAATTGGCAATGGCTTGACTATAGCGACCCGCAGTGATTAGTGACTCCGCTTCGTCGCGCAGCAAGGAGGCTTTCAATTGAGTTGCGCGCTCGATATTTTCTCCCCCTTTTTCCAGCTGTGCGTTGGCCAAGCGGAAAGCCTCATCACGTCGTTCAGTGCGAGAGAGCAGGCTGATCAGTCCGCGCAGGGCCTTACTGTTTTCTGCCTCCAGATTCAACGCTTGACGATAGAGCACTTCGGCACGGCTGAATTCATTTTTGTCCGCAGCAATTCCGCCTAGGGTAGCCAGCGCCTCCGAACGATCATGTTCCATGCCTAGCGCTTTTTGCGCCAATGATTCCGCGTCAGCCAAGTCGCCTTTGTCACGGGCTTGTTCAGCCTGGGCTAGATAGCCCCAGAACCGGGCGGTATCTGCCAGATCACGCCAGCGCTGGCGTTCGCTAGGCGAAGCCAGACGGGCTGCTTGCAAGAACTGTTGTTCAGCTTGTTGGTGTTCTCCACGGCGGAGGGCGATCAGACCGAGGCTGCCGATGGCTTCAGCATCCCTAGGGCGCTTTTCCAGCGCGCGGTCTAGCAGGCGCTCGGCCTCGTCGATATTGCCCTTCTCAAGATGTGCCAATGCTGCCCGTCTGGCGATTATTGCCGGGTCATGGGCGATCCTTTGCCGTGCTTCCTCGGTCCGTTGAAGCTCGCCAAGCCGTTCTCGGATATCCCTGTCCTCCGGTGTGTAAAGCAGGTATTCGCCGAACAACGGGATGAGGTAGGCCTGGTTGCCCGCACTCAGCAAGCCTCGGCGCCAAAGATCGTTTAGTTTCTGGCGATTGACCTCTCCGGCTTTGGCCAATCGAGCCAGATCTTTCAGAACGGCTGGTCGTGCCGCCGGCTGATCAAGAAGTAGTTGATTGAGGGCCAGATAGTAGCGATCATCTTCGGGATAGCGCCGGATCAGGCTTTGCAGGCCACTGCGGGCCTCTTTCCAGCCTCGTTCATTGCTGCTGGCAATGATCAGCCAGTACTCAATACCGAGTTCTCCAGTTGGCGCACCGCGCGGAAAAATGCGGCGCATGATTGCGGCGGCGTCCGTGTTGCGGCCGGACCGGGCCAAAATTCTAGCCGTGGACAATGCCTTGCGTTCAATTGTGAGCGCGTGGATGAAGTCCTCAAGTTCGCGGGTGGCCTCGTGTTCTGGATGGCTTTTTTTCAAAGTAACCAGGATGCTTTGCGCCTCGGCTTGTCGGCCCGAGGTTAGTGCAGTTTGTCCGATCAGCGAGAGAATCTCCGGATTTCCTGGCGAAATGAGCAGGGCCTTGTCCAGCGCCAAACGCGAAAGATCAGGCCGGCTCTTGCCTTCCCAAAGACGAGCGCTGGCCAGAAGCTGATCTGTGGTGTTCGCTTGCAGCCCGGGGGCAGCAAGAAACAGCGCGCACGAAATACTTAGCGCGAGGACTGACTGGCGGGGATTGGACATGCTTGTTCCTTCCAGCGCGGCACTAAAAGGCCGTCAGCTTCGAAGCGGTAATAAGCGTCTTTCCAGCCCATGGCAAATAACGCGAGAGCGTTTTCATAATAGGCTAGCGGGCGCTCTGACAAGGGGCGTGCTTCGATTCTCTGGCGTTGTTCCAGGCTGGCTGCAGGTTCGCCAATGGCATCGAGAAACGGGATGACTGCCGCGGAAAATCCGACGGGGCCTCCTTGGGTGAACTCCCCGGTTGTCACGTTGATTTTTTCTGGTGGAAGGCCTTGGCTGATGATGGTCTCCGCCATGGGGCGCAATGCCTTGAGCAATGGCTGACGCAGTGGTTCAGCCGGGGAAAGCATGCCAACCCAGAGATAGACGCGGATTGAATCGTAGGAGCCCTCGGCCCGGGTTTTGGTGTCTGGCAAAAATCCTGTGGGTACTTTATAACTTACCCAGTCCGGGGAAAAACCCTTAGGCGCAGAGTCGACCAGCACCCGGAACGAGCTGTCGACAACGCTTGTCCAGGAGACTTGCGGATAGAGTGCTTTGAAGCGCCGGAGCAATTGGATCGGAACATAGCTTGGGTTGAGCCGCCAGGTCCCTTTTTCTGGATTGAAACCTTTAGGTGCGGGCAACAAGGTACGACCAAGTCCTGGAATGTCGACTGTTTCTTCCCGCCAGATGCGGTTCGCCAAAAGGTTGGCTAATGCTACATAGCGACGGTCGTTCCAGAGGCGACCGGCTTCGCCCAGTGCGTAGGCGATCCAGAGATCGGCATCGGCTGCCGGATTGTCGTCGACTACCCCCCAGTCGCCGTCGTCCTTGAAGCCCCACTGCCATGCTGGCAAGCGTGAAGTCAGATCGCCTGCCGCTAGGTTGTTTTCCGTCCATCGCAGAATTTTCTCGAATGCCTGTCGGTCATTTGCGACCAAGGCAAAAAATAGCCCATAGGCCTGTGCTTCTGAGACGGTATGTTTCCGGGGGGTGTCGATATCGACGATTCGGCCGCCATCATTCATGAAGTTTGTTTTGAAAGATTGCCAGTCGGCCCAGGGCTGGCAGGATGGCGTAGCCGCCAACGTGATGTGAGTGGGCAGGGCAAACAGTAGTAACGCCCCGATCGCAAAGTTGACGCAACTATTCAACAGACTCTTGGAAAATTTGATGTACGGCATCAGGGCTGATCAGGATCGTAGCGTTTTAAAAATGTGGTTGTTTTTCGATGTGTCAGAAAACGGTGGCGTAGCCGAATCCAGGCTGGATTGACTTGCATTCGCCTGAAAATAAAATAACTGGGAAAGCCTAAGGCCAACCCGATGAGCAGAAAGCGGGCAAATATGAAGACGATAGGGTCGTAGCGCATATATTTCAGATTGCCTGGACGATTTTTGGATGCAGCGGACACCGTTCCGCTGTCCGTGGCGAGTGGGCAGCGGACGTAGGTGGCATTACCGGCAAGGGATTGTGAAACGGGGTGCTCAAGGCCTGCGGAAGGACAGTGGTTGGTTCTATCTCTTTCGGTTGAGGGGGCGTTTGCTGTCGGAGATGTTCGGCCAGCATCGTGCTGTAATCAATCAAACCTTCTTGTTGTTCGATCTTTGAGATGACCGGAAGGATCGATTCGTAAGTGGGGAAGCGAACTTCGGCTTCAAAAAACACGCCGAGCGGGACGTTGATCAGTCGCTCCAGCGTGGCGTCGATATCCGGTTCACGGCAGGCAAACAGGAAAATATAGAGAAAATCCTTGTCGACCGTAAAGATGTCACCTGGACGTTTTGTTCGGCATGCCCTCAAGGTATCAAGGTGAGGGATTTCAGGATTGATCGTCAGACGCGTCAACGCGCTTTCGAGACCCATGGCCTGCCCTCGCTCCAGTGTTCCGATGATGGTCGCAGCAAAAGACTGGGGCGGCAGATAGCCTGAGGCTCTAGGTGGCATGATCATTGATAGTGCAGCGTCGAAATCGGCCGTGATCTCATGATTGAAGCGTTGGCCGTGAAGCCCACGTAATAGTGAGAGAAAGCGCGAGAAACTGACATCGGCGTAAACCACGAGATTGGCGCCAAGTGCCGTAAGCAAGAGTTCGTGGGTGTAGCGCAGGCGCTTTGTTCTTTCCCGAATGACCAGCTTTAACCCCCGGCCACACTGCCGACGAAGGGTGTGAATCACCTTGAGCAGGTGCTCGAATTCAGTAGCGTTGTCATGGACCAGAATGATGGTTGCCGCGACCATGTCTTTCGACTGTTCGAGTATCTCGTCGAGGGAATTCGCGCTTTCCCAGTGCACAGGAATACCTTTTTCTTGGTCGATGGCAGCCTTTGCCGCGACCACCCGATCCTGATCAGGCGCTGCGCGCACGGTGCTTTCCAGCGTATCGATTTCGGCACCGGTGGCAATCAGCAACGTGTTGCTTTCATCCAGGCCAAGACTGAAGGCCCGTGACGAGAGTGTTGCTTCGGTGGTTATCCAGTAGTCAATGTTCCAGTTGTAGTGACCGCCATCGCTGTCAAGAAAAACCAGCCCGTCCAGCGCACCTTCTTCGACGCGAAAGCGTTGGCGCAGGTTTTCTGTGCAAGCCTCCTCGCTGAACAGGAGTACCAACTTATGCTGGCGGGCGTGCGTCCAGCGGCGAATGGTTTTTAGGGTTTTATGGAGGTTGACCGTAGCCGTTGACGAAAAAAGCTGTTCGGCGCCTTCAATGATGATCAGGCTGGATGTCGGTAAGGCAAAATAGTCGAATTCTTCGATGCAGGCTTGAGCGCCGAACTTGTCAGCCTGCACTTTGCAGTCAGTGGAGAGGGTGAAGACGACTAGTTCTTCGTTTCGGCAAGCTGCGTATCCATCGATGCCCACTGACTCCATCAAACGCATCAGGGATTCAGGTGGGGCGTTCTGCGCGATTCCGATCCGTTGCGATTTGATGTTCTGAACAACCAGCCCAGCAATCAGGCTCTCCCTTGCCACCGGATGATGGCTAAGAATGGCGACTATCCGGCCCGGCTGAATCTGGCCGGCAGCCTGAGGCAACCCCGGTATGCCCAGCTTACTCACAGTGTGCTTCTTTCCCCACATAAATCAGGCCTTTTTGGGTGTTTCTGGCGTCCACGGAAGGAGTGACGGCCAAGTTTGCAAGACGATGTTTGCCTGCGCCTGACTCACGAAATTGGTGTAATCCACCAACATCGTTCCATTGATGTGCCGATAGAGCGCAGCAACATCGGGCGATAGCAATGGCGGAAGCTTGGGGGCTTTATTGGTCATCGGTCTGTCTCGTATTCAACCCAAGATGATCCGGGTGACAGCATGAAGTCTCGTTCGCCATGGCGCATCATTGTCAAAGCGTCATTCTCTGAAACCAGCGGTGTCGATGGGATGTTCTGCAGATATTCAGAGAGCTGACCTGCCTTGGGGCCAAATGGCGACTGGCTGATAAAAGCATTCAGTAACCCGGCGAGCCCCAGGTAGCTGACCGGTTGGTTGAGTACCAGCGGTTTCTTCTCCGGTTTGAATGCCGCGCCAATCAACTTGATGCCAACGGGTATCTGGGTGATTCGTGGGTTTGGAATTTCACGCATACCCGAGATCTGCATCTTGTCGCCGCGAATGGAGGCGCCGTGCTCGGGAATGAAGACGACAACAACATTTCGCCCCGACTTTTCAAGATGGTTAAAGAAATTTTCAAAGTCTTGAAGTAGCTTTTTGACACGAGCCGGGTAGGTTGACAAAGAGCTTCCGCTACGACTGCCTGGTAGCCTGTTGCCATCGTGCAACGAAATGGAATTGTAATAAAGAGCCCGTGGCACGCCTTTTTCAGCGGATTGCTTATCTGACCATTGTTTTAGCAGGCTGTAGTCATCGTAAATTGGTGAGTCGTCAAAGCTGCGCATGGCGACCGGGCTGCCACGATTCTCTTCAGGAGTCACGTTCAGGCCACCGCGCTCCCTAGCGTCAGCAAGAAAGTTTCCATAATGCCCATCGTGGTTCATGAGTAGCTGGGGTTTAAAGCCGGCGCGCTCAAAATTTTGCATCAGGGAACATTGTGCGCTTGGTGGGCCATAAAGGTCGTGGTGGCTTGCCTGACCACAATTTGCTCTTAGCAGACGGATGACAGACGGCCCGCTGTAACTTGCCGCCGAGTTAAACCGCTCAAAGATAATGTCGAATTTTTGCAGCAGGGGATTGTTTCTCTCTCCGATAAAATCCAGGTCATCCCAGGCCAGGGAGCAAACGTGCAGCAGAATCACGTCGAAATCAGCGGCTCCTTGTGCCTTTTCGGGGAAAGAGACGCGTCGCGTTGATTCTTCTTCGTGGAATGTCTTCAATGCGGCATTTAGCGTGGCGTCGTCAATGGCGACAGTTGGCGCCGGTTTTGGTATTGAAATTCCCGAAGTGTCAATGGCTGATGCGCTGTTATTTTTGGCCATGTCATTAAAGAGTGGCATCGCCAACGGTGCAAATACAATGCCAAGAATGGCAAAGGAACTCATTCGTAGACGACGTCCGAGGAGCAAGTAGAGTAGATAGCCAAACGCGAGGGCGGCGACGATTCGAATGTCAATAAACCGCCCGATGAGTTCAATTGCATAGGCCAGGCTGAAGCCTTCCAGATTTGTTGATTGTGAAACAACGCGATCAAGTGGCGGGAGCCAGGAGTCGTGGTAGAGCAACGATATACCGGCAACGGTTGCCGCAATCTGTCGCATCCATATCCACGGGGTGTTCCGCACGGGGATAAGCAGTGCTGCCGCAAACAACAAATTCGGCCAAATGTTGAAGCCGATGTATTTCCCAAAAAACAGAAATAACTTGGCGAAAAAATAATAACTCCAGTAACCCATCCTGGTTCTTTTCCCTATGTCCAATGTTCGGTCAAAGTCGACTGATGACCTTGCTGCTGAGGTGCGTTGGTGATGCCGGAGATTCAAACTTTTCTACAATATGCTGAGCGACGCTGTGTAGGTTGTTAGTCAGGCTCTGGCGTATTCTCTGAAAAATTCGTAGGTAACCACGCAAGCCAAGGCTGCATACTTCACGGAAACCTTCCAGCGGTTTGTCATTGGGTCGGCCATCATTCTTGCCAATCCAGGCGTCTGCACGCCCGAAGGTGCACTGGACCAGACGCCGTTCGTCGGCAATCGAAAGTTCATCAAACTGCAGTCCGAGCTGGCTTTTGTTAGCCATGACGACGCGAGCAGGGAAGGCGCATTCCTGATCGCCGCGATCAAGCGTTACCCATACCTTATCGCCTGCCTTGGCTAGTTCGGTGGCGGAGATCTCTTCAGGTAGAGCAAGGCCCAATCCGCCCAAGGAATAATCCTGGGTGTAAACGTGCAATGCCCGGCCATCACCAAGTTGAAGGATGGCGGGAACACGGATGGCGACCCGATGGTTCACGCGGACTTGGCGAGCCTCACTGGCGACGCTGATCGCTGCCCCGAGGATGATCATGTTGAATAGGGTCCAAGCTAGATTGAGCAAAACAGTCCCTGGTTCGTAGGCATTCCACCAGAGCAGGCGGCCAATTCCAACACCTATGCCAAGAAAATTCAGGGCCACCAGTAAAATGTAGGGTTTGGAGATCGTCCAGTCGAAAAATTTCTCAGCGACCAATCCACCCTTTGCGGTCACGTTGAATTTGCCAAAATGTGGGTTGAGCAAGGCGACGGTGGTGGGCAGGGTGATGTACCAGGCAAGGACAGATTCGTACACCTCACCCCAAAAGGAGTGTCGGTGTGCTCCTTGGTTTCGTGAATTAGCAATGCTGGAAAGGACGATGTGCGGCAGTGCGTAAATCAGAATGTAAATAGCTTCTGTGTTGATAATGTGCATGCCAAACCATAGGTAGCACAGTGGGGCTGTCAGAAAAATCAGGCGAGGGATGCCGGAGAAAAAATGTAGCATCGAATTGCTGTAGCAAAGGCGCTGAAAAAATGAAAGTCCCTTGCCCAGGAATGGGTTGTCCAGGCGGAATATCTGGGCCATTCCTCTCGCCCAGCGGATGCGCTGACCGATGTGTGCCGATAGACTTTCGGTAGCCAGCCCAGCCGCCTGCGTAATATTCAAATATGCCGTCGAATATCCACGCCGATTCAGCTTGAGTGCTGTATGGGCGTCCTCAGTGACGGTTTCAATGGCTATCCCGCCAATTTCTTCTAGCGGGCCTCGTCGAATAATTGCACATGAGCCACAGAAAAAAGTGGCGTTCCATAGATCGTTGCCGTCCTGAATCAAACCATAAAACAATTCACCTTCATTGGGTACGCGCTTGAAGGTGTCAAGATTTCGCTCAAATGGGTCAGGCGAAAAAAAATGATGGGGCGTTTGCAACATCGCACAATTGGGGTCTTTGAGAAACCAGCCCATGCCGACCTGCAGGAAAGAGCGCGTCGGAATGTGGTCACAATCGAAAATTGCAACAAATTCTCCGGTAGTCTTGGTTAGCGCGTGATTCAGGTTGCCGGCCTTGGCGTGGAAATTGTCCGGGCGGATGATGTAGCCAACCCCGACTGTTTCGGCAAATTCACGAAATTGTTCGCGGCGACCATCGTCGAGAATAAATATCCGCAGTTTTTCCTGCGGCCAGTCCATTCCCTGGGCGGCAAATACGGTGGCGCGTATTACCTTCAGTGGCTCGTTATAGGTTGGAATGAAGACGTCAACGGTCGGCCAATCGGAAAAGCCGGTAGGCAAAGCGACAGGCTTTCGGTTGAGCGGTCGCAATGTCTGCAGGTAACCCAGCAGGAGTACCAGCCACGTGTAACACTCCGCCGCAAATAGCAGGAACCCTAAGAAAAGGCTGGGGCCTGGCTCAAGATCAAGCGTTGTGGTGGCTCGCCACCAGATGTACCGGCATGAGGCGAGTAGCGAAACAATCATCAACATAAGGGTCGGCAAGTTACCGGGAAGTCGCCGTATGAAAAGCGCCAGCCACCATATGAAGAGAGAAAACACCAGTTGCTCGGCCCAGTTCATAGGCGTTGTCGAAGCAACGGTGAACAGAAGGGTGGCAAGTATCAACAACACCCATTGTACGAAGGGGTGCTTTATGGCAACCACTTCTGCCCAGCGATTGAGGCGTGCGCTGAATGCAGGGTAATCGGTATGTGGGATGAGACGGCTGGCTGCCGGCCCGATGTGCTCCCAAATGACAGTGACAAAAGAAGTAAGGGGTTGGGTCAGGCGCTCGAAAAAACCTGGAGCAAGTTCTGTTTCGTTTGCTTCAGAGGCGGCGCGATGTGAGGGCAAGAAAAGTAGGCGGAGCACCCATTCGCTAGTGTCTCGATAATCGATTACGCCAAGTTTTCGGGACAGGCGTGCGATTAGCCTGCTGGGCGGATTTAGTGGGCGGCTGGGAAGGCAAACGGGTTTGATGAAAAGACGCCATAACCATTGTCTTGGACTATTCGGTATGGTGACTGCCAATTGTGCAGCAAAAAACAGCAGGGCGGATCTGATTGCAGTTGGCAATGTCATCGTGCTGTCATCGAATGGCGATTCAGCAGCCAGGTTGCAACACCTTGCAGGTCATGTGCGGCCTGGGCTCGGGTGGCGTAGTCGAAAATTGATTGACCATGCGCCAAGGCTTCGGCCACGGCTTCATCCCGGTGGATCGGGTATTGCAGACATGTGTCCGGCCAACGATTGCGGGCTAGTAACAAAGCATCTCGATGAAGCGTTCGCGTTGGATCAACGTCATTGAGCAGAAAGGCGATGTTGTCCTGAGATTTGCTGCCTCGGGATAATGCATCAAAGCCGCCCAGACTGCCCGGATCCGGGTGCCCGAGGAATAAGGTGAGATCGGCTGCATGGCGCGCCGCTTCTCCCCAGCGGGACGGCAATCGCGCGCTATCAATAAGCACAATGCCCTCGTCGGGGAAATCAAGCCGGGAAAGGCGTTGGCTTAGCCAGCCCGGATCGCGTTTGAGCTCCACCTCCAGTTGCCAGGCGACATCGGCAGATGGGTTCCCGAATGGCACAAAATCCACGCCGTCACTGGTGCGCCAGGAGGTCTCCATCCAAGTGTCGCCGGAACTTGTTGCCAAGCCATCCGACAGAAGATTGATGCCCAGATGAAGACCCAACATATTTTGTGGGTCTAGATCGATAGCCAATACCCGTCGCCCTTTTCTGCCAAGGGCGCTGGACAATCCCGCAGTGACCGTAGTCCGGCCGACACCGCCACATGTGGAGCAGAGAGCAACAATAAACATGTCGTCGGGCTCGAGTTACTTGCCTAAGCGCTTTGCAGCGATGGATTGCAGTGTCGAGAACAACCACGCAGCTAAAATCAATCCCGCAATCAGGCCCATGATGGAGAGCAGAATCGGGTAGCGTGAAAGGTGATACCAGATCACCATCCACCAGGGCAGGCTGCCGACATAGTAGGGTTCGCTGGTGCGAAAACTTTCAACACTGTTGTTCCGGATGAAGGCAACGTCTCCCTGTATCTTGCTGATCTTTTCTCCATCTTGCAGGGCATCAATTCCCGACAAAAGGGCATCGCTGTTGTTAGCGGTTAGTGCGATGACGCTGCGCCCACTTTTAAGGGGGGACTGAAAGCCTAGCCAGGCAGCCAGTGGGCCATCAGTGCTCAGATTACCCTCACCGGCAAAGAGTTTAAGGTCTGGCTTGTCAATTCCGAACCAGTTGGCCAAGCCAAGATCGTTCTGAATCATCGGCTTAAACAGGCGTTTGCTGCCATCTATGATATTCGGCAATGCTTGGGACCAGCCGCTCAGTATTTTATTCGCGCTACCGGAGCCGATTACCAGAAGGTCGGTATTGCCTGATTCGTTGACCTCGCTGGCTTTGTTTATTTTAAATCGCATGCCAGGCAACCCGGTGGAGCGGCCCAGGTGTCCTAGCGTCGACAGAAAAACCTCAACATCCTGTACCACTGGGGTGTCCGGCATGATGACCACGGTTTCTGCCAAGTCAGCATACTTGGTGAATGGATAGCCAGAGTTTGCGAAATAGGCAAGATTGGGCATCGCCGTGTAGTGGGGGAAGCCGGTAAGGTCGATAGTCGAATCCGGGTCTATCGCGGCCCGAGTCAAATCAAGCGCATCTGCGCGGCATTTGCCATCCTTGGCATATCCGAATGCAAACTGGAACTGTAACTGATTGTCGCTGCCCACTTGGAATGCCGGGATGCGCACTTCGTCAGAGGAGGTGGCCATCGTGTCGTGGATGAGGGGTAGCGAAAAGCGGCTTTTTTCTCCAGTCTGCTGGCTACCGAAAAGGCGGAATGCCTGAATGAATTGGTTGTTGATGCTAACGCTCAAGGTTGATTCATCGATTGCGGCTGGCGGGGTGTATCTGTAACGCAGATTGATGGGAACGCCGCGGGTTGGCCACGTGAATAAGTCCGGGGCGAGGCGGGCGCCCACTTTGATGGTATCCGGCAGGTGCCCGCTCACCTGCAACTCGTTCTGGTTTGAAACCAGTTCAGCGAAACGCACTGCTCGTGAGGTGCTTATCCAGTTTGGCGCATCGTAGGCGGCGCGACGCTCTTCGTACTTGACACTGTTGATTGTCGCTGTCTGTCCGCTTAATGTTGCTTGGCCGAGAACCAGGGCATCGGCTGCCAATTTCAGGTCGTCGCTGTCTCGTCCTAAAACCAGCAGGTACTTTATGGCTGGATTGTCGATATTGGATACAACGGCCAAGGTCGGTCCCTGAACCTTTTCCAAATGGAGGGACTGGGGTAATTCGTCATTGGTAGCAACGACAATCGCGTGTTGCACTGGTAAACGGTCAAAGTTTGCCGAAAAGCGGGCTCCCCTATAGCTGGCTTGCGCACCCAGCCAGGAGGCGATGACGCCGGAGGCGCGCAGGGTTTCCATGGAAGGACGGGCGCCAAAGACAAACGGCAGTTCAAGGCGCCGACTGTCGCGCCGATCAAAAAATGGTGCTGGCAGCAGTGCGAGATCGGTCGGAAGTGTGATCATCCGGGTCGTTAGTTCAAGCTGGCTTTGGTTGCTAACACTGGCCCAGAGACTGGAGTGCAGAGGGTCTTCACATTCCAGCGTGTAGTGCCCAATAAGCTGAAGGCGAATCCGGTTGAAGTCCGTAATCAGGCGGGGGTCGATATCCACCTCTCTTATCTCTCCGCTGCTGGCTTTGTCCTTGGGCAGTGGAAATACTGCAATCACCTCCTCATTGACCAGTACTTTCAAATGGGAGAGTTCTTGCAGTAACGCTGGAGAGTAATTGAAGCCGAGTTTCAGGCGAGCGCGAGTGATGGTTTCATCCAGGCGAACGCTGAAAGGAAGAGACTGGCTGCCATCAACGCCTCGTAGTTTCAACGGCGAGTAGGCGCCCATTTGTTTAAACGAGAGAGTCTCTTGGCGCAAAAGGGGGGGGCTGGATAATTCCTGCTTGCTGGCCGATAGTGCAAATTCCCCAGAAAGCGCAAAAATCAACGAAAGGGAAATAATTCGGCTAATGAACTTTTTTAATTTATTTTTGTACATTTTTTGCAATCTGGTTCTATTTTGGCGAATTCTCCTCGTGCTCAATAGCAGAGGGAATTCACATTTTTTGTCGGCAATCTGCATCTGCACCTTTTGTGTGGAGTTCTCGGTGTTCGCGGCAGGTTTTTACAAAATAAAATAGAAATTTACCATTTTTAGGGTATTGAACTGAGTGTGCGTATTAGAACGCATTATTCAATGCCCTTCAAAATGAGTATCGATCCGTACTGTGAGTTAAGTCACAGCCGGAGAACGAAGTGGGGGCTTTCCCCCGCCTTCTATAGGCAAGCCGGCAAAACTTCAGGAAATTGCCAACATCCTGTCGAGTGCCAGTTTGGCCAGGACAGCCTCGTGCGCTGGCACCTTGATCTGATTGACCACCTTGCCGTCGACCAGGTTTTCCAGCGTCCAGGCCAGATGTTGCGGGTCGATGCGCTGCATTGTCGAGCACATGCAGATGGTGGTTGCCATGAACTGGACAATCTTGTTCTGCGGCAGGACTTCCCTGGCCAGTCGATCAACCAGATTCAGTTCGGTGCCGACCAGCCAGCGGGTACCTTCCGGTGCTTCCTTGATGGTCTTGACGATATGTTCAGTCGAGCCGACGTAATCCGAGGCGGCACAGACTTCAAAGTTGCATTCCGGGTGGGAAATCACCAAGCCATCCGGGTATTTGGCGCGGAAGGCGTCGATGTTCGACTTCTGGAACATCTGGTGCACCGAGCAGTGGCCTTTCCAGAGCAGGATGCGGGCTTTCTTGATTTGCGCCGGGGTCAATCCGCCCAACTCAAGGTCGGGGTCCCAGACGACCATTTCGTCCATCGGAATGCCCATGTTGTGGCCAGTCCAGCGTCCGAGGTGCTGGTCAGGGAAAAACAAGACCTTGGGCCGACGCTCGAAAGCCCATTTGGCGATCGTGCCGGCATTGGATGAAGTGCAGACGATGCCGCCATGTTCGCCACAAAAAGCTTTCAGGTCGGCGGCTGAGTTGATGTAAGTGACCGGGGTCACTTCTTCCTCGGCGTTCAGCACCTCGTTCAACTCACGCCAGCAGCGCTCGACTTTTGCCAGGTTGGCCATGTCGGCCATCGAGCAGCCCGCCGCGAGGTCGGGCAGGATGGCGACCTGATGCGGCGCGGTCATGATGTCGGCAACTTCCGCCATGAAATGCACGCCGCAGAAAATAACGTATTCGGAATCCGTCTGCGAGGCCAGGCGCGAGAGCTTCAGCGAATCGCCGGTCAGGTCGGCGTGCTGATAAACGTCGGCGCGCTGGTAATGGTGGCAAAGAATGACGGCTTTTTTGCCGAGTTTGGCGCGAGCAACGCGAATGCGTTCCTGGCAAGCCTCGTCGCTGAGTTTATTGAACGGGTCAAAGGAGATAGTGGCTGTTTGCATGCTGTTCTCTAAAATTTGGCTTTTTTTGCGGTTGACCGCAGCTTTCAGAAATTACCCTTCGGCACAACGATTATCCCTGACTCCAGGGCAGCCCGGCTCGACGCCAGCCGCCGATGTTGTTGCGGTGGCCATTGGCATCCTTGTCGCCCTCAAAGCCTTCCAGGACGTTAAAGCAACTGTTGTATCCCGCCTCTGTGGCCAGGGCCGCCGCACCAATCGAACGGACGCCGCTGCGGCAAATGAACATGACGAGGGATTCCGGATCAACTTGCCGCTTGAGCTGAGCGACAAAATTCGGATTTCGCACGCCACCCGGATACTGATTCCATTCGATTTCAATGGCGCCAGGCACCCGGCCCACCCAGTCCCACTCGGCACGCGTCCGGACGTCGACAATCTTGGCGCCGGGGGCGAGTTGCAGCACCGTGTAAGCCTCTTGCGGCGTCAATTCGCCGAGATAGGGGCGCTCAAGGGCGCGGCCCCGTTCGCTGGCAAGTTCAAGAATGGCGCTTAGCTTTCCCATAATTTTTGGCTGCTAGAATCAGAGGCCAATAGTATAGGCTAGACAACATGGCACACGAACATCACCCATCTCCGGCCACCGGGCAAGCCGAGCGCTCGCTTGAGGCGCAGCGCGCGACATGGGTGAGCGTGGCGGTCAATCTGGTGATGACCGTTGTGCAGTTGGTAGTCGGCTGGCTCGCCCACTCGCAATCGCTGATTGCCCACGGCCTGCATTCATTTTCCGATCTGCTCTCCGACTTTCTGGTGATCTACGCCAGCCGGCAGAGCGCCCATCCCGCCGATCAGGCGCATCCCTACGGGCATGCCCGGGTTGAGACTGCCGCCACGCTGATTCTCGGTGCATCACTGACGCTGATTGGTGGCGGTATTCTTTGGGAGTCCGGCCTCCGCCTGCAACATGCCGAGGTGCTTCCCGCCATTCAGCTATCCGCGCTGTGGGTTGCGATCGCAACCGTGGTCTCCAAGGAGGTGCTCTATCGCTACCTGATCCGCGTTGCCGAGCGTTTGCGCTCGCAACTGATGATCGCCAATGCCTTGCATACCCGGGCCGATGCCGCTTCGGCGCTGGTTGTCGTGGTTGGCATCGGCGGCGCGCTGCTCGGCTGGTCATTTCTCGACCTGCTCGCCGCCGCCTTGATGGGCTTCATGATCTTGCGCATGGGCGCTGAATTGTCGTGGGGTGCTTTGAAGGAGTTGATCGATACCGGTCTGGATGAAGCGCAGGTTGAGTTGATTCGCCAAACCTTGCTAAAGACGCCGGGCGTGCTCGGTTTGCACGAGTTACGGACACGACGAATGGCGCATCAGGCGCTGGTCGATGCCCACGTTCAGGTCGACGCAAGGATCAGCGTTTCCGAAGGTCATCGAATTGCCGAGCACGCACGCGCTCGCGTCTTGCGCGAGCACCCGGAGGTGCTGGATGTTCTGGTCCATATCGACCCCGAAGATGACCTTGATCCCGATGCCGCCGCTGCCCGACTGCCGGGGCGCGATGCCGTGCTGCTGGAACTCAAGCCATTACTGGCTGAATTGCCGCCGCCAGAGAAAGTGGTTCTGCATTATTTGAACGGCCAGGTTGAGGTCGAGGTTTTTCTCAAGCATGGGTTTTTTGAGAATGGCGATGCTTTACGCCAAGCTGAAGCCGCTTTGGGCGAGCGCTTGCGTGAGCATCCCGCCATTCGACTGGTGTCGCTAATTTGTTGTGTTGCACCAAATTAGTGCGGCCTGGCGAGGTTTTGCACTCAACTGGTGCGCCAATTCTTTGTTTTAACCCGGCATCTCCTTGTGGCAAAATACATAACTCAGCCGCTGGCCATTGGCACGCTTTCTGCTAATTTCCCTGCGTTGCGAAATTTTTTGATTCTCGCCGGACCAGCCGGCAACTTGTTTTCTTAGGAGACTGACGCTTATGGCAACCCCGCAAGACGTGATTAAGATGGTCAAGGAAAACGACGCCAAATTCGTCGATTTCCGCTTTACCGATACCCGTGGCAAGGAACAGCACGTCACCGTGCCGGTCTCCGCTTTTGACGAAGACAAGTTCGAAAACGGTCACGCTTTCGACGGTTCCTCCATTGCTGGCTGGAAGGGCATTCAAGCTTCCGACATGCAACTGATGCCGGACCCGGCGACCGCCTACATCGACCCGTTTTTTGACGAAACCACCATCGTCATTACCTGCGACGTCGTTGATCCGGCTGATGGCCGTGGCTACGACCGCGACCCGCGCTCCATCGGCAAGCGTGCCGAAGCCTATCTGAAATCCTCCGGCATTGGCGATACCGCCTACTTTGGCCCGGAACCTGAATTCTTCATTTTCGACTCCGTTGATTGGAACGTCGATATGTCAGGTTGCAGCCTGAAGATTTACTCTTCAGAAGCGGCTTGGACCTCCGGCGAAAAAACCGAAGGCGGCGGCGGCACAGGCCACCGCCCGACCGTCAAGGGCGGCTACTTCCCCGTTCCCCCAGTCGACAGCCTGCACGACATTCGTTCCGCCATGTGTCTGGCACTGGAATCACTTGGCTGCCCGGTTGAAGTTCACCACCACGAAGTCGCCACTGCCGGTCAGTGCGAAATCGGTACCGTGTTCAACACCCTGGTCAAGCGCGCCGACCAGACCCAGATCCTCAAGTACGTGGTGCACAACGTTGCCCACCAGTACGGCAAGACCGCCACCTTCATGCCGAAGCCCATCGTTGGCGACAACGGTTCCGGTATGCACGTTCACCAGTCCATCTGGAAAGACGGCAAAAACCTGTTCGCCGGTGACGGCTATGCGGGTCTGTCTGAAACCGCCCTGTTCTACATCGGCGGCATCATCAAGCACGCCAAGGCGCTGAACGCCATTACCAACCCGGGCACCAACTCCTACAAGCGTCTGGTCCCGCATTACGAAGCCCCGGTCAAACTGGCTTACTCCGCCAAGAACCGTTCTGCTTCCATCCGTATTCCGTACGTTGCCTCGACCAAGGCACGTCGTATCGAGACCCGTTTCCCGGATCCGATTGCCAACCCTTACCTGTGCTTCTCCGCACTGATGATGGCTGGCCTGGATGGTATCCAGAACAAGATTCACCCTGGCGATCCGGCTGACAAGAACCTGTACGACCTGCCGCCGGAAGAGGATGCAAAGATCCCGACCGTCTGTGCCTCGCTGGAAGAAGCCCTGGCTTCGCTGGACAAGGATCGCGAGTTCCTGACCCGCGGTGGCGTCTTCTCCAACGACTGGATCGATGCCTACATCGCCCTGAAGATGGAAGAAGTCAATCGTGTTCGCATGACCACGCACCCTGTTGAGTTTGACCTGTATTACAGCTGCTAAGCTGCACTGATGCAGAGAAGGGCGGGTTTTACCCGCCCTTTTTTTGTTCACGTTTTGTCATGTCGCACGTTAACCCGATACACTAAAATGGTTACGAGGATTGATGAAGATGACTCGCTGTTCCCTTGCCTTACTGATTGCCGCCGTAGCGATGCCGGTTTCGGCCCAGACCATCTACAAATGTATCGATGCCAACGGCGGAACGTTGATTTCCAATACGCGCGTCGATAAAAACTGCAAGGCGGTCGTCAGTGGTCCGGAATCCTCCATGCCGCCACCACCACCCAGAGCCAAGCCGGTTGGCGCTTCGGCCAACCCGTCGCCGGCAGGCTTTCCGCGGGTGCAAGAAGATACGCAGAAGGCGCGTGATACCGATCGTCGGCATATTCTCGATCAGGAACTGGCCGGCGAGCAGCGCAACCTTGAACAGGCGCGTAAAGACCTGAGCGAGCAGGAGGCTTTACGCGGTTCGCCGGAACGCATGGCGCCTTATCGTGATCGCGTGGCGCAGCATGAGCGCAACATTCAGGCGATTCAGAAAGAACTGAGCAACCTCAGGTAGCTGCTAGCTATTTGGATCAAGTGGTTAGTGAAGTTAAAGGGCGCCAAGGCGCCCTTCATTTATTGCTAACAGCTAATAACTCAAGCCTCGATCCTGACTTTATACCAGGCTGCGTAAAGCGCCGGCAGGAAGAGCAGCGTCAGGGCGGTGGCGACAATCAGGCCGCCCATGATGGCGACGGCCATTGGCCCGAAGAAGTCATTCCGCGACAAGGGAATCATCGCCAGTACGGCGGCGGCGGCGGTCAGGACGATGGGCCGGAAGCGGCGGACGGTCGATTCGACGATTGCCGCGCCGCGCGCTTTGCCGGCCGCCAGATCCTGCTCGATCTGGTCAACCAGGATCACCGAGTTGCGCATGATCATCCCGGACAACGCAATGGTGCCGAGCAACGCCATGAAGCCGAAGGGCTGATTGAACAGCAGCAGGAACAGCGCGATCCCGATGATGCCGAGCGGCGCGGTCAATAACACCATGCTGACGCGGGAAATGCTTTGCAGCTGAATCATCAGAACCGTGACTACCGCCAGTACAAAGAGCGGAATCCCCGCCATCACGGAGGCCGAGCCTTTACCGGATTCCTCGACTGAACCGCCGGTGACGATGCGGTAACCGTCGGGCAGCGCGGCCTGGATTTTGCCGATTTCCGGTGCGATGCGGTCAACGATGGTGGCGGGCTGAATTTTGCCGTACAAATTGCCACGTACCGTGATGGTGGGCAGGCGGTCACGGCGCCAGATCAAGCCTGGCTCGAAGGTGTGCTTGAGGCGGCCGATCTGGCTGAGCGGCACGCTCTTGCCACTGCGGGTCGGCACGGCAAGGTCGGGCAGCGCCGAGAGGTGGGCGCGCTCTTCGCGGTCGCCGCGGAGGACGACGTCAATGGTTTTCTCGCCTTCGCGGAAGCTGGTGATCGTGTAACCATTCAGCGACATATTGAGCAGCGCCGCGAGATCCTGGCTGGAAACACCGAGCAGGCGGGCCTTGTCCTGGTCGATCTCGATTTCAATGGCTTTGGATAGCTCGCGCCAGTCGAAATTGACATTGGAAAGCGCCGGGTCCTGACGCATCACTTCAGCGACTTGGCTGGCAATTTTCCGCAACATGTCGATATTTTCCCCGGAAACGCGAAACTGGACCGGATAGCCTACCGGTGGCCCGTTTTCGACACGGCTGATGTTGCCGCGGGCATTGAAGCCATCGTTTTCAAACAGTTCTATCAGTCGACCGCGGACAGCTTCTCGCGCCTTAACGTCACGCGTCAGAATGACAAGCTGGCTGACGTTGGTGGCGGGCAGTTGCTGGTCGAGGCCCAGGTAATAGCGCGGTGAGCCGGCACCGACGTAAGTGATGTAATGCTCGAACTGATCGAACTCGGCCTTGTCCTTGTCGAGCCATTCCTCAAGCCGTTTGGCTTCGGCATCCGTGGCGGTGACCGAGGCGCCCTCGGGCAAGCGCAGCTCGACATTGAGTTCCAGGCGTGTCGAATTCGGGAAGAACTGTTTCTGTACCTTGCCCATGCCAAAGATCGACAGTGCGAATAGCGCGACGGTGAGGCCGATGACCAGCCAGCGTCGCTTGACGCACCAGGCCACCAGCTTGCGGAAATGGTTGTAGAAAGGCGTGCCATAAACATCATGGTCTTCACTGTGCGGGGTGCTGCTGCCGGGCTTTGTGCGGCGTGCCAGGCCGAGTCTGGCGAGTAATTGTGCCAGGCGTGGCAGGCGGCGTTCGATCAGGCCCGGTTGCTGCGGTGCACGCGGATTTGGCAGTAATTTGTAGCCCAGCCAGGGAATCGCAACGACCGCCGCGAGCCAGGAAATGACCAGCGCGATGGCGTTGATCTGGAAGAAGGCGAAGGCATATTCACCGGTCGACGACTTGGCCAGCGCGATCGGAATGAAGCCAGCCACGGTGACCAGCGTGCCCGAAAGCATGGGCCCGGCGGTGCTGGTGTAGGCAAACGAAGCGGCGCGCGTGCGTTCCCAGCCTTGTTCCATCTTCACCCACATCATTTCGACCGCGATGATCGCGTCATCGACGAGCAGGCCGAGCGCCAGCACCAGGGCGCCGAGCGAGACCTTGTGCAGGCCGACATTGAGCATGTTCATCGCCAGGAAAGTGGCGGCCAGCACGAGTGGAATGGAGATGGCGACGACTAGGCCAGTGCGCAAGCCAAGGCTGATGAAGGTGACGAGTAGGACGATGATCACCGCCTCGCTGAGCGCGCTCACGAAGGCGTCGACCGAGCGTTTGACCGCTTCCGGTTGGCTCGCCGCTTCGCTGATTTCCACACCCACTGGCAACGCCGCCTGCAATTTGGCGATACGGCTTCGCAAGGCTTGGCCGATCTCGATGACGTCGCCGCCCCGGGCTATCGTCACGCCAATCGCCAGCGCCTGTTTGCCGCCGTAGCGAATGAGCGTGTTCGGTGGATCGATCGTGCCGCGCTTGACGGTTGCGATGTCGCCGAGCCGGAAGCTGCGGTTGCCGGCGCGAATCAGCGTATCCGCAACGGCCTGGACGCTGTCAAAAGCGCCACCCGGCCGAACCTGAATCCGCTCGCTCTGGGTCTCGAAAAAACCGGCACCGGCGACGGTGTTTTGCTGGTTGAGCGCCTGAACGATGATCGATTGATCGAGCCCGAGCGTCGCCAGTTTGGCATTCGACAGCTCGATAAAAATCTTTTCATCCTGAATGCCGAAGATTTCAACCTTGCCGACACCGGGTACGCGCAACAACTCATCGCGAATCCGCTCGGCGGCATCCTTGAATTGCGGGTAATCGAAGCCTTCTGCGGTCAACGCGTAAATATTGCCAAAAACGTCGCCGTATTCGTCGTTGAAAAAAGGCCCCTGAACCCCGGCCGGCAAGGTGTGGCGAATGTCGCCGATTTTCTTGCGCACCTGGTAATACACCTCCGGCACCTGGGCCGGCGGCGTATTGTCCTTGGCGAAAAATATCACCGTCGATTCGCCGGGCCTTGAGTAGCTTTGAACGCGGTCAATATTCGGCGTTTCCTGCAGCTTCTTCTCGATCTTGTCGGTCAGTTGCTGTTCGACCTGACGGGCCGTGGCGCCCGGCCATTGGGTGCGGATCAGCATCGCCTTGAAAGTGTACGGCGGGTCTTCGGCCTGGCTCAATTTGCCATAGGCAAAAATGCCCATCACGGCGATGGCGAACAGCAAATAGCCCACCAGCGTGCGGTGGTGCAGCGTCCAGTCGGAAAGGTTGAAGCGCTGGCTCACGGCTTAGCGCTGCTCGGCTGGCAACGGGGCATTTTTGGCTTCGACAGCCTGCCCATCGACCAGCTTGCTGGCGCCTGTGATGATCACCAGTTCGCCGGCTTGCAAGCCTTCGGTAATGCTCACCGTCTGCTCGCTGAATTCCCCCACCTTGACCGGGCGCGGCTTGGCTTTACCTTCGCTGACCACCCAGACCAGTGGCCCGTTGCCCTGATTCACCACCGCGGCCAGCGGGACCGCCAGACGGTTATCGCTGGCGGCATTGAGCGCAACGCGGGCGGTCATGCCGAGACGAACTTCCGGCGGCGGATTTTGAATCCGGATACGTGCGGCGTAGGTGCGGGTCGTTGCATCGGCCGCCGGGGAAAGCTCGCGCAGCTCGCCGCTCATACTGATTTTTGGGTCAGCCCAGAGGTTGACCGCAAGCGTCTTTGCCGCCTTCAATTCGGCCAGTCGGCTTTCCGGAACGGCGATCAGGACTTCCTTTTCTTCCGGTCGCGCCAGTCGGAACACCGCTTGACCGGCGGCCAGCACCTGTCCGGCATCCGCCAGCACGGCGGTCACAATGGCCGGGAATTCGCTGCTCAATGTGCCATAGCTCGCCTGATTGCCGCTGATCCGGCTTTGCGAGCGGGCTTGCTCAAGCCTTGCCTGGGCGCTTTTGAACGCATTGTCCTTGGCTTCAAAAGCCGCCTGGCTGACAAACTTCTTGCCGAGCAAACCGGCATAACGCTCGCGGTCTGCACGTGCCGTGGCGAAATCGCTCTCGGCCGCCGTCAATTGGGCGCGGGCGGCGCTGGCGGCAAGTTCGAGATCGGCCGGGTCAAGCTTCGCCAGCGGCTGGCCGGCCTTGATTTCGGCGCCGGCATCGACCAGGCGTGCGGCCAGTTTGCCGGCGACCCGAAAAGCCAGATCGAATTCATGGCGGGCGCGGATTTCGCCGGTATAGACGCCGGCAGTTGCCGTGGCGCTGGCGGCTGGCTGAACCAATACGATCTGGTTGGAGGGGGCGGGTGGGTCGCCCGCCTTGCAGCCCGTGAGCAGCAGGGTGGCGCAGAGCAGCAATGAGGCAGGTGGTGCAAGTTTGTGCATGATTCGGGACCGATGGCGAGTCATCCAATAATAATGAACGAATAGTCAGTAAGGCAAGTTGTACGGTAAATCAGGCGCTGAATCGCTACAATAACGCGCATGAATGTTACCCATCCCTCCTTTGCCGGCCTTGATCTTTTGGCCTCGGCGGTGCTGTTGATTGATGACGGCCAGCTTATTCGCTACATCAACGCCGCCGGTGAAAACCTGCTGGCGGTGAGTGGTCATTCGGTCGTCGGCAAGACGCTGGCCGCCGTTTGCACCGGTTCGGCGACGCTGCAGTCGGCGCTTGATAATGGCTTGAACAACAATTGGGGTTACACCGGCCAGAACATCGAACTGGTGCGCGGTGATGGCGAGAAAATGCACCTGAATTGCACGGTGACGCCTTTGCGTCCGGACATGGCAACCGGGGCGCGCCTGTTGCTTGAGTTGCAGCCGATTGAGCATCATCTGGCGGCAACGCGTGAGGAACGCCTGATTGAGCAGCAGCAAGCGAGCCGCGAATTGATCCGCAATCTGGCGCATGAGATCAAGAATCCGCTTGGCGGCATCCGTGGTGCGGCGCAGTTGCTGGAATACGAACTGCCCAATCCCGCCTTGAAAGAGTACACCCAGGTCATCATCAAGGAAGCCGATCGCTTGCAGGACTTGATGCAGCGCCTGCTCCGGCCGCATCGCCCGATGTTGCCGGCGACGGTCAATATCCACGAAATTCTTGAGCGGGTGCGCAGTCTGCTCAAGGCTGAATTTCCGGGCTCGCTGCAAATCGTGCGCGATTACGACACCAGCCTGCCCGAGCTGATCGGCGATCGCGAGCAGTTGATTCAGGCGGTGCTCAATATTGCGCGCAATGCGGCGCAGGCGATGAATGGCGAGGGCGAAATCGTGCTGCGCACCCGTATCCTGCGCCAGGTGACCTTGGCCAAAAAGCGCTACAAGCTGGCGATGGAGCTCAAGGTGCTCGACAACGGCCCGGGCATTCCCGACGATATTCGCGAGCGCATGTTCTATCCGCTGGTTTCCGGGCGGGAGGGCGGCAGCGGCCTTGGGCTGACCATCGCGCAAAATTTCGTTCAGCATCATCACGGCACAATCGACTGTTCCAGCCGTCCGGGTCATACGGTGTTTACGCTCCGCCTGCCGATCGGGCTGGCCTGACCCGTTTCGGGCCTGGCTTTTGCTTATCCATTAGCCATACTAACGACGAGATGAGCCACCAAACATGAAACCCGTCTGGATCGTAGACGACGATCGCTCTATCCGCTGGGTGCTGGAAAAGGCCCTGTCCCGCGAAGGCATCCCCTACAAGAGTTTTGCCTCGGCGACCGAGGCCATTTCCCAGCTCCAACTGGGTGTCGAGCCGCCGCAGGTGCTGATGTCGGACATTCGCATGCCCGGCCAGTCGGGCTTGGAGCTGCTGCAGGAAGTCAAAACCCGCTTCCCGTCGGTGCCGGTCATCATCATCACGGCCTATTCCGATCTCGAAAGCGCCGTCGCCGCTTTTCAGGGCGGCGCCTTTGAATACTTGCCCAAACCTTTCGACGTCGAGCAGGCTATCGAGCTGATCCGGCGCGCGATTGATGAATCAATGCACCAAAGCGGTGCCCCCGAGGAGGTCGGCTTGGTGCCGGAAATTCTCGGCCAGGCGCCGGCCATGCAGGAAGTCTTCCGCGCCATTGGTCGTCTGGCGTTGTCGCATGCCACCGTGTTGATCACCGGCGAATCCGGTTCCGGCAAGGAACTGGTTGCCCAGGCTTTGCACCGGCACAGTCCGCGTGCCGACAAGGCTTTCATTGCGATCAATACGGCGGCGATTCCGAAAGACTTGCTCGAATCCGAGCTATTTGGCCATGAGCGCGGCTCATTTACCGGCGCCCAGACGCAGCGCCGGGGCCGTTTCGAGCAGGCCGAGAGCGGCACGTTGTTTCTCGATGAAATCGGTGACATGCCTTCCGAGCTGCAGACACGACTGTTGCGCGTGCTGTCGGATGGGCATTTTTACCGGGTTGGCGGTCACTCGCCGATCAAGGCCAATGTTCGGGTGATTGCTGCGACGCACCAGAATCTGGAAACGCGGGTCAAGGAAGGCTTGTTCCGCGAGGACTTGTTCCATCGTCTGAACGTCATCCGCATTCGCCTGCCGTCGTTGCGCGAACGGCGTGAGGATATTCCGCTGCTCACCCGCCATTTCCTGCAGAAAAGTGCGCGCGAACTGAGTGTTGAAACCAAGCGTTTGTCGGAAGCGGCGCTGAAATATCTGAGCGGCCTGGATTTCCAGGGCAACGTTCGCCAACTGGAAAATATTTGCCACTGGCTTACCGTCATGGCACCCGGCCAACTGGTCGAGATTGGCGACTTGCCGGGCGAACTCAGAGACTCCAGCCCGGTGGCGATGAGCTCGGATTGGGAAAGTGCGCTGGAAGGCGAAGTGGATCGTCTGTTGGCGCGGGGCGTGCCGGATGTGCACGGCGTCTTGTCGCAGATCTTTGAGCGCATCGTCATTTCGCGGGCGCTGACCCACACCGGCGGGCGGCGGATCGAGGCGGCGCAGGCGCTGGGCATTGGCCGCAACACGATTACCCGGAAAATTGCCGATCTCGGCATCGAGGGCGGCAAGGACACAGCGGCGGAGTAAAATCTGCCGCATGGCACTGCTTGATCCCGTTCTCCTAAAATCCCGGCTCGGCCTGCTGGCCGGGCGTTTCGACGTTGATGCGCTGGACGAATGCGATTCGACCAATAGCGAATTGATGCGCCGCGCCGAAAGTGGCGCCCCATCCGGGACGGTGATCGTGGCTGATCGCCAAACCGCCGGCCGTGGTCGTCGTGGCCGCAGCTGGCTTTCCGCGCCTGAATCCAGTTTGACCTTTTCCCTGCTCTGGCGTTTTTCCGGACCCTTGGCGCGTTTGAGCGGGTTGTCGCTGGCGGTGGGTGTCGGGCTGGCCAGCGGGCTGGAAAGCCTCGGGGCGCAAGGGGTTTGGCTGAAGTGGCCGAACGATGTCCTGCTGCGTGACGGAGAGGGCTACGCCAAGCTGGCCGGGATTCTTATCGAGCTCTCCTCCGACCGGCGCGGCACGCAGGCGATTATCGGTATCGGCTTGAATCTTTCGCCGCCAACCGGTGATCTGCCGCAACCGGCCGCTGGCCTGAGTCAGGTGCTAAGCGCCGTCCCCGAGCGCTATGTCGTGCTGGCGGCCATCCTGCAGGAATTGCATCGCGTCCTGGAGACTTTTGCGGTCGACGGCTTTTTTGGCCTGAAAACGGAATGGCAGCAACGCCACGCCTGGCAAGGTGACAGCGTGCAGATTCTCGGTGAAGACGCCGCGCCGCTGGTCGGGCGCTGCCTCGGTGCCGATGACGATGGTGCCTTGCTGCTCGAAACGGCGTCCGGCATCGAGCGCATCTTTTCCGGCGATGTCAGCGTGCGCCCCGCAGGAAATACTCTTGGGGTACACCCCGCATGATTGTTTGTCTCGACAGTGGCAACAGCCGCATCAAATGGGGCGTTCATGACGGCCGGACGTGGCTCGCACAGGGCGCAGTTGCCCATGCCGATGCCCCTCAATTGGCGACCTTGCCCCGCGAATGGCCACATGCGGTGAAGGTGCTGCTGGCGAATGTCGCGGGGGCTGAAGCCGCCCAGCGGATTCGTGAACAACTAGGCGCCTGGCAGCCGATGTTCCACGAGGTGAAAGCCGAGGCGAGGCGCGGCGGCGTTACCAACCACTATAAAAATCCGGCGCAATTGGGCGTTGACCGCTGGTGTGCCCTGCTCGGCGCCCGGGCCCAGACTTCTGCCGCCTGTGTCGTGGTGATGGCCGGCACCGCGACGACGATCGACACGCTGGACGCGCAAGGTAATTTCCTGGGCGGGCTGATTTTGCCCGGCCTCGATCTGATGCACCGTGCGCTGGCCCGCGATACCGCCGGCCTGCCTTTCGCCAATGGGCATTATTCCCCGCTGCCGCGTTGTACCGACGACGCCATTGTCAGCGGCGCCATTGAGGCGCAGGCCGGCGCCATCGAACGCGCTTTTGCCCGCTTGGCGGCAAGCGATGGCCGTTGCCTGCTTTCCGGCGGCAACGCGGCACTATTGGCGGCGCACCTGAGCATTCCATGTCAGGTGTTTGAAAATCTGCCGCTCGAAGGCTTGCGCCAACTCGCTACGGAAAATTAAGCGCAAATACTGCTTCTCCCTCCCCTATTGGTCTCGAAGGGACGGTATCCCTTGGGGCAAAATCCGGGATTGGGATGGCTAAAAAACGCGGGTCAGTTATCAGGCTTGAATAAACCCCGCCAAGCGGTGACAATCTTTCGCTATTGCACTATCCCCGGGGGATTCCATGTTCGATCCGGTAATCAACGCTCTGCCCGCCTTTGCCAGTTTTTTCGCGACCGCCATCGGGCTGCTTGGCGGCTTTCTGGCGCTCTACGTGCTGGTTACGCCCTATAACGAACTGGCGCTGATTCGCAGCGGCAATACCGCCGCCGCAGTCAGTCTGGGCGGCGCGCTGCTCGGCTTTGCCATGCCGATTGCCGTTTCGGTCGCGGTTAGCCACAACCTTTACGCCATGATCGGCTGGGGCGTCGTGGCCGGGGCCTTGCAACTGTTGACTTATGTTGCTGCCCGACTGGCCTTGCCGCAGATCAACCAGAATATTCAAGAAGGCAAACTGGCCTCTGGCATCTTTCTCGCCTCGCTTTCCCTCAGCACCGGCATCCTGAATGCCGGCTGCATTGTCTGATTATTTAAGGAGTTCGTTATGGCCCTGATGGATTTCATCAAGAAACAGTTTATCGACATCCTGCAATGGACCGAGGAGGGCGACGGCACGCTGGCCTGGCGCTTCCCGATGCAGGAAATGGAAATCCAGAATGGCGCCAGCCTGACGGTGCGCGATTCGCAGATGGCGATGTTCGTCAACGAAGGCACCGTGGCCGACGTTTTCAGCCCCGGCATGTACAAGCTGACGACGCAGACCTTGCCGGTGCTCACCTACCTGAAAAACTGGGACAAGCTCTTTGAGTCCCCCTTCAAGTCCGATGTTTACTTCTTCTCGACGCGTACCCAGCTTGACCAGAAATGGGGCACGCCAAACCCGATCACCATCCGCGACAAGGATTTCGGCATTGTCCGGATGCGCGCCTTCGGCATCTATTCCTATCATCTGACTGACCCGAAGGTCTTCTACCAGAAGATTTCCGGCACCCGCGGCGTCTATACCCGCGATGAACTGGAAGGCCAGCTACGCAACACGATGGTTGCCGGCATGACCGATTTGTTCGGTGATTCAGGCGTGGCTTTCATCGATATGGCCGGCAATCAGGATGAATTCGGCAAGGCCATGATGTTCAAGATGGCCCCGATGTTCGCCGAATACGGCCTGACGCTGGATTCGCTGGTCGTCCAGAACGTGTCGTTGCCGGAAGAGTTGCAGAAGATTCTCGACCAGAAAATCGGCATGAACATCATCGGCGACATGGGGCGCTTCACGCAGTACCAGGTCGCCAACGCCATTCCCGAAGCGGCGAAGAACGAAGGCGGCATGGCTGGCATGGGGGTTGGCCTTGGGGCTGGCGTCGGTTTCGGTCAGGTGATGGGGCAGGCGATGGCCTCAGCCATGCCGGTGACTGGCGCGGCCCCTGGTGTTGCTGCGCCGGCTGCTGCCGTCGCTTCAGTTTCGGCCGACGAGGTCGTCGCAACGCTGGAAAAACTGCATGGGCTGGTTGAAAAAGGTGTGTTGAGCCAGGCCGAGTTCGACGCCAAAAAAGCGGAATTGCTCAAAAAACTGAGTTGACCGCAGCACTGTGGCTGTCACTGCTCCCTGCCCTTCCTGCGGCGCGCCGGTTGTTTTCAAATCGGCGGCGTCGATCTTTGCCGTCTGTGAATACTGCCAGAGCACGCTGGTTCGCCACGACCAGGCGCTGGAAGACATCGGCAAGATGGCAGCGCTGGTCGAGGACCGTTCCCCCCTGCAACTGGGCGCCGAGGGTAGCTATAAAGGCGTCCATTTCGCGCTGATCGGGCGCATCCAGATCAAGTACAGCCAGGGTGTCTGGAACGAATGGCACCTGATGTTTGACGACATGCGTACCGGCTGGCTGTCGGAGGCGGGCGGTGAGTATGTGCTCACTTTTGCCCAGTACGTTCAGGATGCCCTGCCGAAGTTCGATGACCTGAAAATTGGCCAACGCTTCGTGCTGGCCAGTCAGGCGTGGACGGTCAGCAATATCGAAGAAGCGGAATGTATTGCTGGTCAGGGCGAGCTGCCGTTCAAGGTCGGGGCTGGTTATCCGGTTGCTGCGGTCGACCTGAGAAGTGGGGCAAATTCGGGACCGAGTTTCGCAACGCTGGATTACTCGGAAACGCCGCCGCTGCTTTTCATCGGCGAAGCGGTCGCTTTCGCCTCGCTGAAAATGAACAATCTGCGTCAGGGTATGCCGATCCCGACGCATACGGTGACGGCGCAAGTCTTCCGTTGCCCGAGTTGCGGCGCCCCGATGCAGGCGCGCTCGAAGGAAATTCTCGCGGTCGGCTGCGCCAGTTGCGGCGCGGTGGTCGATACCGCGGACCAGAACCACAAATTGCTCTCGAAAGCGCTCGGTAATCGCGATGAAAAGTATCTGCCGCGCCTGCCGCTGGGCAGCAAGGGCACGCTGGAGGGCAAGCCGGTCGAGGTGATCGGTTTCCTCGTCAAGCAGAGCAAGGTCGACGGCATTGCCTATGCTTGGCGGGAATATCTGCTGGCCGCCGATGGTGCGCAAGATCGCGGCACCTATCGCTGGCTGACGGAATACAACGGCCACTGGAATATTGCCGACGTTCTTTCCAAACCGCCGGCCGGCGGTGGTGCCGTCGAACTGGCCGACGTGCGCTGGGCCGACCAGAGCTTCAAGCATTTCGCCTCGACGCCGGCAGCCGAGGTGATTCAGGTGGCTGGTGAATTCACCTGGCGCGTCCGTCGCGGCGAAACCAATCGGGTGGTCGATTACGTCGCGCCGCCGCTGATGCTGTCGCGCGAATCGACGGCGAATGACCTGACCTGGTCGCAAGGGTTTTACGTTGAACCGGCGGTGCTGGCCGAGGCCTTCAAGCTGTCCGGCAAATTGCCGACGCCGATCGGCGTTTTCGCCAACCAGCCCAATCCGTGGGGCGACAGTCACCAGCGCATCTGCAAACTGTTCTGGAAACTGGCCTTGCTGGCGATCGTATTGCAGCTGTTCTTTGTCTTCATCGCCAGCGGCAAGCAACTGCTCCGCCAGGACCTGAATTTTTCGCCGCAGATGGCCGAGGAAACGCTGGTCACGCGTGAATTCGAGATTCGCGACAAACCGCGCAAAATCACTGTGCGCAATACCGCATCGCTCGACAATAACTGGATCGGCCTTGAGATGACGTTGGTCAACAAGGCCACCGGCGCGGCTTGGCCGGCGGCGCGTGAGCTGGCTTATTACTACGGCCGCGATGGTGGCGAGAGCTGGTCCGAAGGCAGTCGGGATGACGAGATCGTTTTCCTCAATATTCCGCCCGGCACCTACTATCTTGCGGTCGACCCCGAAATGGCCCCGGAAAAGCCGGTGCCGGTGCACGACACGATTGAGGTCTTCACCGGTGGTGCCGGTTGGTCAAATTTCATCATGGTGATGCTGTTTCTGGTCATCTTCCCGGTTTTTACCCGCTTGCGTTTTGCGGCCTTCGAAGCCCGGCGCTGGGCCGAAAGCGACCACGCGCCGGAGAGTAGTGACGATTCGGATGGGGACGACTGATGTTCAAAAACTTCAATCTTGCGGTCGGCATTTTCGCCTTGGCGTTATTCGGTTATGCGCAACATCAGGGCTGGAACATGTTTGATAACGTGGCGAATCCGGGCTCGGGTAAATCGGGTGGCGGCAGCCGGATTTATCACAAGTAAAGTTGGCAAGACCGATAACGGTTTGAAAACGGTCATTCCCGCGCAGGCGGGAATCCACGTTCTGGACGGCTCTAGATTCCCGCCTGCGCGGGAATGACTCGGATTGTTGTGCCGTGTTTAGTCGCCACCACCACAGCCGCCGCCGTCACTGCCGCCATCCGAACTATCTGAACCCGAATCACCCGAACAGCCGCTGCTGCAACCGATATGGCTGGCGCAGAAGCCGCTGCCCGCGGCGCCCGGTGCGGCAGCCATGCAGTCGAGCTGATAGACGAAGCCGCCGGCAATCGCCAGCGTCGCATCGAGCGCAAACAGTCGGGGCAGGCGTTCCGGTTTTTTCGGGTCAATCTTTTCGATAGCACAGGCCAGCCGCCAGGCGCGGCGGATGCCATCGCTGGCCTGCGTTGGCGAACTCATGGCTGCGGCCGGCGTGTGGTGCAGAAAGCGGCCGAAGCCGTGGCGACAGAATTTGTCGTATTGGCGGGTGAACAGAATGAACTCGTGCCAGGCATCATCGACCACCTGCGAGGGCATGGAAACCATGCGCCGGCGGGCGATGCGGCAAATCTGAAAGTAGTCGCGCAGGCCGACAAAAACTTCGCCGCGCTGCTCGGCTGTCAGTTCCGGCCGGCGCTCGGCCAGCCGCTGGTCGAGCCATTTCTGGTAGGGAAAGTTGTCGATGTATGCCGCCCGCCGTTGCCGGCTCCAGTTGCGCCAAAACAGGATGGCGATGGCGGCAAGGGCAGTGATGATGACGAGTTTGAACATGAAATCAACCGTTGATGTCGAAGCAGAGGTATTTGATTTCGAGATAATCCTCGATGCCGTATTTCGATCCCTCGCGACCGATGCCCGACTGCTTGATGCCGCCGAAGGGTGCCACCTCGTTCGAGATCAGCCCGGTATTGATCCCCACCATGCCGTATTCCAGCGCCTCGCCGACCCGCCAGCAGCGCCCGATGTCGCGGCTGAAGAAATAAGCGGCGAGGCCGAATTCGGTATCGTTGGCCAGCGCAATCGCCTCGGCTTCCGTTTCAAAGCGGAAGAGCGGCGCCACCGGGCCGAAGGTTTCCTCGCGGGCGACCTTCATCTCGGTCGTCACATCGGCCAGCACGGTCGGCTGGAAGAAGTTGCCGCCGAGGGCATGGCGGGCGCCGCCGCACAAGACGCGAGCACCTTTGCCAACGGCATCGGCAACATGCGATTCAACTTTCGCCAAACCCGCTGCGTTGATCAGCGGGCCAAGCACGACACCGGCCTCGGTGCCGGCGCCCACCTTCATGCCCGCGGTGCGCTCGGCAAGACGGGCGGCGAACTCTTCGTAAATGCCCGACTGGACGAGGAAACGGTTGGCGCAAACGCAGGTCTGGCCGGTGTTGCGGTATTTTGCGATCAAAGCGCCGTCGACCGCAGCATTCACATCGGCGTCGTTGAAAACGATAAACGGGGCATTGCCGCCGAGCTCCAGCAACACCTTTTTCACCGTCGGGGCGCATTGCGCCATCAGCAAACGGCCCACAGCCGTCGAGCCGGTGAACGAGAGCTTGCGGACGATCGGATTGGCCGTCAGCTCGCCGCCAATTTCAACCGGGTTGCCGGTGACGACATTGAAAACGCCCGCTGGAAAGCCGGCCTGCTCGGCCAATACGGCCAGCGCCAGGGCGGTCAGCGGCGTCTGTTCGGCCGGCTTGACGACCACCGGGCAACCAGCCGCCAGCGCCGGCGCCACCTTGCGGGTGATCATCGCGAGCGGGAAATTCCACGGCGTGATCGCCGCGCAAACGCCAATCGGCTGTTTGATGACGAGCAGACGTTTGTCGGCGAGCGGACTGGGAATGCTTTCGCCGTAGGTGCGCTTGCTCTCTTCGGCAAACCACTCGATGAACGAGGCGCCGTAGATCACTTCCCCCTTGGCCTCGGCCAGCGGTTTGCCGCATTCGGCCGTGACCAGTTGGGCCAGATCGTCGGCATTGTCGATGATCAATTTGAACCAGACATCGAGCAATTGCGCCCGGCGCTTGGCAGTCAAGGCGCGCCAGGCCGGCCAGGCGGCTTCTGCGGCCTCGATGGCACGGCGGGTTTCAACGGCGCCGCAACGCGGCACCTCGGCCAAGGGCAGGTCGGTCGCCGGGTTCACCACCGTCAGCGTGGCCTTGCTGTCGGCGGCTACCCAATTTCCGGCAATAAAGTTGGTTGACCGTAGCAATTGCGGGTTTTGTAAGTTCATGGCCTTGAAAAATCCTGTAAAAACGGTAACTTGTAATATGTTCCGAAGAAAGTGCCTTAACTCAATGCGTCTTCCCGCACTATTCCCCGTTGCGCTGGTGGTGACCCTGCTGGCGGCTTGCAGTGGCCCCGCACCGCGTCCGGTGACGTCGACGGGCACTATATCGCAAGCCCCACTGGCCGTCAGCGAGCAGGGCAACGAGGTCGCGCTGTACGCGCTGGGTTTGATCGATACCGGCTATCGCTTCGGTGGCAAGAACCCCGACGCCGGGCTTGATTGCAGCGGTATGGTGAGTTACATCTACGGTCAGGCCGCCGGTTTGAAAGTCCAGGGCAGCGCCGCCGATATTGCCCGCAATGGCCGTCCCGTCGAACGGAACCTGCTGCGGCCGGGTGATCTGGTCTTTTTTAATACCCTCAAGCGGCCGTTTTCCCATGTCGGGATCTATCTGGGCGACCAGCGCTTTATTCATGCGCCTTCCAGCAATGGCCGCGTGCGCATCGACCGGCTGAATGATCGCTATTACGCGCAGCGTTTCGAGGCTGCGCGTACCTTCTTCGACTGAGCGGTTTAGTGGGTTTCGCCTTCAATGGCCGCCGCAACCCGCTGCCGCAGATCATCCAGGTCACTTTCCGAGATGCCCAGATAATCCTGCGCCTTTTCAAACAGCTCGTGACCGACTTCGATATCCGTGTCATTGAGCAACTCGGTCATCAAATATTCCGCCACCTGCGTCACGGCGATAAAGGCCAGCGCGCCGCCAGGTAGCGTGCGGTCCGGCAATTCGTAAGCATCCGGCTCATGGTGAAAGCGGATCGCCTGACCCAGAATCGGCGGCAATCCCCAGTTGCGAACCAGTAGCGACCCAACAATCGGGTGCGAGCAAGGGAAATACTCTTCTTCTGCAGCCGCCAGCATCTTGCCGTCCCGGCGAGCCGCCTCAATCACTTCGACGTAATTCGGGAAGCGCCGCATCATCATCGGGATGGCGGCATCGTGGAACAGCGCATAGGTGTAGGCAGCATCCGGCGAAATACCGTACTGGCGCTTCGCGATCAGGCTGGCGATGATGGCCAGCAACGTCGTGCGTTGCCAGAATTTTTCCAGCCAGGCCGCCGGCACGCCATTCATGCTGGCTCTCAGCGCCACGGAGACAACAACGCAGACGATGTTCTTGGTGCCCAGGCGGTCAACGGCCTGGCGGACGCCGGATATCCTGTTACTGCTGCCATACAGCGGCGAATTGGCCAGCTTGAGCGCAGCTGCGGACAGGCCGGCATCGTTGCCAATCAGCTTGGCCAGATTGCCAAGATCAGGCTCATCCTTTTGTGCTTCCTGCATGGCGTTCGTGACCACGATGGGGCAGGCCGGAATGTCGATAGTTGACATGACCTTTTGGAGGTCTTCGTGGGAAAGTTCGTGATCGATTAGATCTGACATCAGTGCCTTGCCTCTCAAATTGTTGCCAGCAAAAATGGACTAGCCTTATCAGCATGGACTCAACCGCTTGCTAAAGGTAGAATCCTGCCTCCTTGATATCGTTTCGTTGGATTTTTACCCTGCTGAACGCTAACAGGTTGTCACAAAAATGAATTTTGCTTTAAGTCCCGTCAGGTGACAACCGCATTTGCTGTAATGTTGGACCCAAGCGCCCGTAGCTCAGCTGGATAGAGTGCTACCCTCCGAAGGTAGAAGTCGCACGTTCGAATCGTGTCGGGCGCACCAGATAAAAACGAAAAAAGGCACTTCTTTTGAAGTGCCTTTTTTCGTTTGGGCGGTCGCATTTGTCAGCTTGGCGTAGCTGCCCTTCGTCGATACCGTGTCGCTATGCTGAAAGCCTCGATATTGCTCGGCAAAATGAGATCCATCGGCAAAGCCACATGCCACCGAACGCCAGCCAGTTCGAGAAGCAATGATTCCCTTTCAGCCTTGGTTTCCTGAGAACGCTTTTGTTGCACTTCATCGAAGGGCAGAGCGTTTTCAATGGTGGTTACGCCCGCGCGCCGCACGGCGCGTGCAGGCCCGCCACGTATGCTGTTTATCTTGAGGAAAGAATGCTAAAGGCGTAATCTCCCGCGGATTACCTATTTCCATGTATCCATAGCCCCCCGTGTTACTTGGACGGGGGAAAGCAAAGGGTTTTCAATGAACGAAGCAAACGAAAAGCTGAAATTGCATTTCATTTATATAGTCGGCCCTGCAAAAGTCCGGAAACGCTTATGAACAGATGGTTTGCACCGGAAATCTTCCCCATGGAATCCCCGAGAAATTAAAATAATGCCTGTGGAAACCTGAGAGAAATTGAGGGAAGTTCTGATGGCTACCGACGATTTTTCCGCGCCCGACTCGATCAAATGATTGATCTCCGACATCCCTTGGTGGTGCTCGCAGGTCGATTGCCTTGGGGCAGATCGAAGCCGCTTTGGCGCCGGCCTTTGCCCGCAAGCATCGGGCAGGGAAGGTGATGCTAGGCAGTGATTTGTTCGGGACGACGTTGGAGATTGCCGGCGCCGGTGTCAGTGCCGCCGGCTGGCCGCGTTTGCCGATCCGGCTGATGGCGGCGCTGCTCTATCTCAAGCACGCCTTCAACCTGAGCGACGAGGAACTGGTCGCCCGCTGGTCGGAGAACGTGGTCTGGCAATACTTTAGTGGTCAGGACTACTACACGCCGCAACTGCCCTGCGATGGCACCCAAATTGGCCGCTTTCGCACGGCCATCGGCGAAGCGGGAGTGGAAGAACTGCTCAAGGCAACCATCGACACGGCCGTGCAGAGCAGAGCCATACGACCGGCGGAATTCGAACGGGTCATTGGTTGACACCACCGTCCAGGAAAGCCATCGCCCATCCGGTCGATAGCCGCTTGCTGGAAATCGCCCGGGCCAAGGTTGTGCAAGCCGCGAAGCGCGTCGGCATCGCCTTGAAACAGACCTTCGTGAAAGAAGGCAAGGAACTGCGCCGCAAGGCCGGCGGCTACGCCCACGCGAAACAGTTCAAGCGTCTGCGGCGCACGGTCAAACGCCAGCGCACGATCCTTGGCATCGTGCTGCGCGAAATCAAACGCAAACTGACGAGCCCGATCAGTGAATCGCCGAGTGCCATCGCTCCTCTGAACACGCTGCTCGAACGGGCCGAACGCATCCGCAAGCAACAACCGAAGGACAAAACAAGCTGTATGCCCTGCATGCGCCGGAAGTCGAATGCATCGGCAAGGGCAAAGCCCGAAACCCTACGAGTTCGGTGTCAAGGCCAGCATCGTCGTAACCCACAAGAGCGGCCTGATGGTCGGGGCGCGCGAACCTTTCCCGGCAACCCCTATGATGGTCACATTCTCTCAGCACAACTCGAACAGACGAACATCCTGCTCGAAGATGTGGGCCGGTCACCGAAAGAAGTGGTGGTTGATCTGGGCTTTCGTGGCGTCGATCGTGACAATCCCCAGGGGAGATCATTCATCGCGGCAAGGCAAGTCGCTGACCAAGCAACAACAGCGCCGCTGGCTCGGCTGACGACAGGCGGTAGAACCAGCGATTGGCCACCTCAAGTCGGATCACCGGATGGATCGCTGCTGGCTCCAAGGACAACAGGGGATGCCCTGCATGCCGTGCTGTGTGCTACCGGCTACAACCTGCGCTGGTTGCTGCGGGCTATGCTCCGTCTGGGCCTAAAGGCCACTTTTTGCGCCCGGTTTTACTGCTGTTGATTGCGCTCCTCAGCAGGACCATGCCCGATCCAACTCGCTCACTCAGAATTTCCGCTTGAACGGAGCGCTCAGATGAATTTTGCAGGACCGACTATATAGTAAGTAGTCGGCCCTGCAAAAGTCCGGAAACGCTTATGAACAGATGGTTTGCACCGGAAATCTTCCCCATGGAATCCCCGAGAAATTAAAATAATGCCTGTGGAAACCTGAGAGAAATTGAGGGAAGTTCTGATGGCTACCGACGATTTTTTCCGCGCCCGACTCGATCAAATGATTGATCTCCGACATCCCTTGGTGGTGCTCGCAGGTCGATTGCCTTGGGGCCAGATCGAAGCCGCTTTGGCGCCGGCCTTTGCCCGCAAGAATCGGGCAGGGAAGGTGATGCCCGGCAGCGATTTGTTCGGGACGACGCTGGAGATTGCTGGTGCCGGGGTCAGTGCCGCCGGCCGGCCACGTCTGCCGATCCGCTTGATGGCCGCACTGCTCTACCTCAAGCACGCCTTCAACCTGAGCGACGAGGAACTGGTGGCCCGCTGGTCGGAGAACGTGGTCTGGCAATACTTCAGCGGCCAGGACTACTACACGCCGACACTCCCCTGCGATGCCACCCAGATTGGCCGCTTTCGCACCGCCATCGGCGAAGCCGGGGTGGAAGAACTGCTCAAGGCAACCATCGACACGGCCGTGCAGAGCAAAGCCATACGACCGGCGGAATTCGAACGGGTCATTGTTGACACCACCGTCCAGGAGAAAGCCATCGCCCATCCGGTCGATAGCCGCTTGCTGGAAATCGCCCGGGCCAAGGTTGTGCAAGCCGCGAAGCGCGTCGGCATCGCCTTGAAACAGACCTTCGTGAAAGAAGGCAAGGAACTGCGCCGCAAGGCCGGCGGCTACGCCCACGCCAAACAGTTCAAGCGCCTGCGGCGCACCGTCAAACGCCAGCGCACCATCCTCGGTATCGTGCTGCGCGAAATCAAACGCAAACTGACGAGCCCGATCAGTGAATCGCCGAGTGCCATCGCTCCTCTGAACACGCTGCTCGAACGGGCCGAACGCATTCACAAGCAACAACCGAAGGATAAGAACAAGCTGTACGCCCTGCATGCGCCGGAAGTCGAATGCATCGGCAAGGGCAAAGCCCGGAAACCCTACGAGTTCGGTGTCAAGGCCAGCATCGTCGTAACCCACAAGAGCGGCCTGATGGTCGGGGCGCGAACCTTTCCCGGCAACCCCTATGATGGTCACATTCTCTCGGCACAACTCGAACAGACAAACATCCTGCTCGAAGATGTGGGCCGGTCGCCGAAAGAAGTGGTCGTTGATCTGGGCTTTCGTGGCGTCGATCGTGACAATCCCCAGGTGGAGATCATTCATCGCGGCAAGTACAAGTCGCTGACCAAGCAACAGCGCCGCTGGCTCAAGCGACGACAGGCGGTAGAACCAGCGATTGGCCACCTCAAGTCGGATAACCGGATGGATCGCTGCTGGCTCCAAGGACAACAGGGGATGCCCTGCATGCCGTGCTGTGTGCTACCGGCTACAACCTGCGCTGGTTGCTGCGGGCTATGCTCCGTCTGGGCCTAAAGGCCACTTTTTTGCGCCCGGTTTTACTGCTGTTGATTGCGCTCCTCAGCAGCGACCATGCCCGATCCAACTCGCTCACTCAGAATTTCCGCTTGAACGGAGCGCTCAGATGAATTTTGCAGGACCGACTAAGTACTTTGGTCTTTGTGCTGGTTATGGTTTCTACTGGGCCTTGGCAAATCAACCAATCTTACCGAGTTTCTAATGCAGCACCATGACCTCGTTGGTTCTTGGTTTGGTTGCAATTTTTTATTCCTTTATATCAAATGATGGTCTATCCAAGAGCCTCGGAAACATCCTCTGGTGATTCTTGCTGCATAAGCCTGACCGGAGTACGACCTTAGCCAGATCGTGATACCTGCCAAGCGTGACGCTAATCCCGTTGAAGATAAACCCATGAAGCTGCGTGTAAAAATGTGGCTGGTTTTGGGCCTGGTGCTGACTGTGCTGGCTCTGGATCTGACGACTTCCTGGCAAAATCCACCGCGACCAACGGGTTGAGCAGGAAATTGACATTGCAAACCAAGCGGGCCTTGCTGATGGCAACCAGCGCGTTTATCACCAGCAGTTCATTGCCGGTGAGTTGCCGGTCAATGAAAAAACCATTGGCTTCCTGCCCGCGCACTCGATGGCGCGAATTTGGGAGATTACGCCAACTGGACCCGAACAACGGCTGGCCCCCCTGGAACAATGTCTCCAGACCGCCCGCGCAATCCGGCCAATCAGGCCGACCGCTGAGCTGGCGGCGATGGCGTTACCCAGGGGCAACCGCAAACGCCTGAACGGATGGAGGCGATTCAGGATGACGCCGGACAGCGCTGGTTTCATTACACCGCACCGATCTGGATCGAGCCTTATTGCCTGATGTGCCACGGCAAAGCGGGAGAATGCACCAGAAAGCATCACCAATCAGTACGGCGAATCCTATGACTATGCCGTGGGTGATCTGAAGCGTTATGAGCATCAAGCTCCCCCTTGAGCGCTTTGAGGCGGGCTTTTGGGATCGTTGGACAAACCGTTTGTAAGACGATCTGACCGCTTTTATGTTGATTTTTCCTGACGGTCGGGTTGTTCATGGATCGCCTTATCCTGCGCCGGCTGGAGCAGTTGCGATCCAGTGCCGGGCGCTTGTCGCGCGGAGATAAAGAAGGTTCGTGTTGAGGAAAGCAGCCAGGATGAATTGACCGAGCTGGCGCAAACTTTCAACCAGATGGCTGACGGCATGTGGCAATGCGCGAACAGGCCCTGGCGCAGCAGCGCGACTCGCTGGAAGCGACGGTTGCGGCGCGAGACGCTGGATTTAATGCGCGGGCCAAAGGGAAGCAGCCGAGAGCATAACAAATCGACCCGCGCCTTCCTCGCCAATATGAGCCATGAAATCAGGACGCCGCTCAATGCGATCAATGGCCACGCCAGCCTGATCCGGCGCGGCCTCCCACCGAGCAACTTGAGCGCCTGGACAAACTGGATGCCGCTGGAAGTACCTGCTGGAAACCATCAACGCGGTGCTTGATGTCTCGAAAATCGAGCCGGGCGGCTTGTGCTGGAGAAACCAATGTCCGCAAAGTAAACACTTTTCGAGAGCATTCGCTCGATGCTGCTGGAAAGGCCAATACGAAAAACTTGCGCCCACGACGACCGGGTGGTCGCCCTGCCTTACCGCCTGATTGGCACCCCGACGCGCCTGGAACGGGGCGGCCCTCATCAGTTACGCCATCAGCAGCATCAAATTTACCGAAACCGCCGACGTGACGTGCGCGTCAGTTTGCGGAAAGTTCGACGCAGATGCTGTTGCGTTTTGAGGTGAGCGATATACCGGCGGGCATCGCACCCGGGTCGCTGGCCCGCCTTTTCAACCCCTTTGAACAAGCCAAACGGTTGTGCAACGCGCAAATAATGGCCTCACCGGTTGGGGCTGACCATCACCAGGCATTACCCAGACCATGCAAAGGCGAGGCGAAGCGCGACCAGCGTTCCCGGCCAGGGCAGTACTTTCTGGTTTGCTGCCCACGGCTGAAAAAATGACCGCTGGATTCATTGCCCTCGACTGAGGCGGGGTACTGCGATGCGGAAGCGCGGCTCCCGCGCGGCAACTTCCGTGACGCCGCATATTATGCTGACGGAAAACCGGCCGATCAGTGCGAAATCGCCACCATGATGCTTGAAGAAGTCAGGCTGGAAAATCGTCGAGATCGCCAGGGGACAGCGTGGAGGCGGTCGAGATGGCGGGCCGGCTGCACTGCGACGGGATTCTGATGGACATGCAAATGTGCCCAGAATGGATGGCCTGAAGCAACCGGCAGTTCGCGCCCTCGCCTCGGGGCATGAAGTGCCGATCGCTGCGATGACGGCGAATGCCTTCGCAGAAGACCGGGCGCTTTGCTTCGCGGCCGGCATGAACGGCTTCATCAGCAGGCCGATTGATCCAGCTTCTATACGCTGGTCCTTAAATGGCTCCGATCGCCAAGGGCGTTGAGTGTGAACATCGGCTGCAGAAGCTTGCAATAACGGCCTGTGGAAATGAGCCTTGGGTTTTACAAGCGATAATTTATGGTTTCTCGGCCCGGCCGCTGACTCGAAAAATAGCCCGAAATTCGAGTTGACCACAGCATTCCGCTGATTCCCGTATCCGGGCCGATTGATCCCAACTTGCGGCCTTGAACGAACCTGTACCAACGTCGTTCACCAGCGCGATCAAGCATAATCAGCCATGCGAAACAAAATCCAGACAGCGCCTGAACATCCCCGCAAGCTCTCAACCCTGGCCGGCCTCTGGCCCTTTCTACGACCCTATCGGGCACGTGTTGCGCTGGCGTTCGTCCTGCTCTGCCTCGCTTCCACCACCATTCTGCTGGTCCCG
>JADKIP010000006.1 GCA_016721185.1 Candidatus Dechloromonas phosphorivorans | reverse complement strand
CGATGGCTGCGGCATCGCGGCCGATCAGCGCCACGGCGCGACCGTGTTTTTCCAGGGCCAGCTTGAGCGGCGAGAAATCCTGGCCCTTGCCGTCGCCGCCGAGAACGATGGCGACCCTTGGTGGCCCATAGCCTCGATGGCGGCCAGGTGGCGCTGACATTGGTGCCTTTGAGTCATCGTCATAAAGCACGCCGCTTGATTTCGCCAATGTTTCGACCCGGTGCGGCAGGCCTGTGAAGGCTTCTGAGTGGTCTCGAGCAGGCGTGCCGAGCGCCACGCCGACCGCTTCTGGCATTCACCGGCCATCGCCGCCATCGCGTTGGCGGCATTGTGCAGACCGGACACCCCAAGAAATCGACCGTGACAAAGTTTTTTTGTCTCTGCAGATGGCGCCGTCGGTCCAAGCCGTAGTCGATACCCGCGCGGCGCAGCATTCAGACCGAAGGTCACCATCTTCCGGGCCGCAACGACCATTGGCCATCGACCGTCAGTCGCCACGATTCAGCACCACAAGACGCCCTTACCCTGGAAGACCCGCGACTTGGCGCCGGCGTAGTTGGCCAGACTGCTCCTCGTAACGGTCGAGATGGTCTTCGGAAATATTCAGGACGGTGGCCGTGGTGGTGTTCAGGGGTGCGTCGTTTCGGAGCTGGAAACCGGATAGCCCGGCCATTTACTAAACTTGGCGGTACGCCCTTGAGTGCCGGCGTCCCGGGCATCCATCAACGCATCGAGGGCGGACGGCGAAACGTTGCCGCAGGCGACGGCCGACACACCGACACGTTCCGCAGGGTGGGCGGTCAGCGCGGTGGTCGTCGTTTTGCCGTTGCTACCGGTGATGGTAATGATTTTCGAGCCCGGCACCTGCTCCGCGCACACCGGCGGCAATAACTCGATTTCCGAGGTCAGTTTCGCTGTCGACCGGCAGCAATCACCGGCGTCGGTTTTTGGACACGCCCGGAGAAAGGGCGACCAGCTCGCCCAGGCGAAGGGGGGCTCCCGTCAACGGCCCGGTGATCAGTTCCGGCACCCGGCGCCACTCGCCCCAGCGCCTTCAGGTTGGGCGGGTTATCGCGTGACCGGCGACCCGGACTAACGCGCCCCTGGCGATGCAGCCATTTCGGCTATCGCCAGTCCGGACTCACCGGAGTCCGGGGACCAGAACGTGTTTCTTCTTTGAGATCCATTTAGCGCAACTTCAACGGAGCGATCCCGTCGCCACCTGTTGAGCTGATGGTGATGATCCAGTAGCGGACGACAACCTGCGTTTCCTTCCAGCCGGATTGTTCGGAGGTGGTGGTGCAGCGGCGCCATGCGCAGGATGCGTCGGCCCTCGCCGATAAAGGTTTCTTGGTGTATTTGAACTAACCTACCCAACATCACCGACAGGGTTTCGATGACGAATACGCCGCCCATGATCAGCAGGACGATTTCCCGGCGCAGGATCACGGCCACTGTACCCGCGCCGCGCCCAGCGCCAGGGCGCCGACGTCGCCTATGAACACTTTGGCCGGGTAAGCGTTGAACCACAGGAAACTCCAGACCAGCCCGGCAATCGCAATCGAGCAGGATGCAACAACCACCAGCCCCGGGCTGTTACGGTATCGGCAGGTGTTCCTCCCAACAATGAGTGGCCGGTGACGTAGGGAAGATGACAAGGGGCGGCGGCGATCATCAGTGTCGGCATGAACGCCACGCCATCCAGAGGTCGTATCCGTCAGATTTGGCGACCGGCATTATTGGTGCCCGTTAATGACGAAATAAGTCAGCACAATGAACCCGTCGATGCCCAGCGGGTGCGCCATGACTTGAAGAAGGGGACGACCTGCTCGGTCTGGGCCCGGCATTTTGGCCGAGAAGGCGATGAACAGTGCGGCACCGATGCCGAGCACCGACTGCCAGAAGAATTTCCAGCGGCTGGCCAGGCCGTTCGGGTCGCGATAGACGACCTTCTTCCAGTCGTCGTACCAGCCGACGATGCCATAGCCGAGCGTGACGACCAGCACCGTCCACACGTATTTATTCGTCAAGTCGCCCCAGAGCAGGGTCGTGATGCCGATGGCGATCAGGATCAGGACGCCGCCCATGGTCGGCGTGCCGGATTTGACAAGGTGGGTTTGGCGGCCGTCGTTGCGCACCGCCTGGCTGATTTTTTGGCGGCAAGCCAGCGGATGACTGCCGGGCCGGCTGAAGCAGATCAGCAGGGCCGTCATCGCTGCCAGCACGGTGCGCAGCGTGATGTAGTTGAAGACGTTGAAGAAGCGAACGTCCTGGGCGAGCCATTGGGCCAGTGCCAGCAGCATCAGTGTTTCTCCTCGGGAGCGACGGGTGCTGCCAGCGCATCGGCCACCCGTTCCATTTTCATGAAGCGCGAACCCTTGACCAGCACGGTGGTTTCGGGGCCCAACTCCTTGTCGACCGCGGCAATCAGCTTGTCGACGTTGCAGTAATGCTTGGCGCCTTCGCCGAAGTTGCGCACCGCTAGTTGCGCCGCATCGCCCAGCGCGAACAGCCGGTCAATGCCCTGGCTCTTGGCGTAGCCGCCGATTTCGTCGTGATACTGGCCGCTGGCTTCGCCGATTTCGCCCATGTCGCCGAGCACCAGCAGCTTGCGGCCGATGGTCGCGGCCAGCACGTCGATGCCGGCGCGTACCGAATCCGGATTGGCGTTGTAGGTATCGTCGAGAATCTCGGCGCCTCTGATGCCGGCACGGCGTTGCAGACGGCCTTGACACCGGGGAAGGCTTCCAGCCCGCGACCACGGCGGCCATCGGGAGGCTTGGCGGCGAGGCAGGCGGCGGCAGCCACGGCATTGCGGGCGTTGTGCCGGCCGGGAATGGAGAAGCGAAGTTCAGCCTGGCCTTCCGGGGCGCTCAACCGAAGGGCCGATTTCCAATCCAGTAGCTGACGGACCTGCCTGAGACATCGGCCGCATGGTCGATGGCAAAGTCCGCACCGGATGAGCTTGGCCATCCCGCGCCAGAGGTCGCGTAGTGGTCGTCAGCATTGACCACGGCGACACCATCTGCCGACAGGCCGCCGAAGATGGCCCCTTTTCCCGCGCCACTTCGTCCAGATCGCCCATGCCTTCGAGGTGGGCGCGCTGGGCGTTGGTGACCAGCGCCACGGTCGGCGCGCCGATCGGCGCCAGATAGGCGATTTCGCCCGGATGGTTCATGCCCATTTCGATCACCGCGGCGCGGTGCGAGGCGCGCAGGCCAAGCAGGGTCAGCGGCAGGCCGATGTCGTTGTTCAGGTTGCCCCGGGTCGACAGCACCGCCGCCCCGAATGCGGCCTTCAGGATGGCGGCGACCATTTCCTTGGTCGTCGTCTTGCCATTCGAACCCGTCACGGCGATCACCGGCAGGCTGAACTGGGCGCGCCAGGCAGCGGCCAGACGCCCCAGGGCCAGGCGCGTCATCCACGACCAGGGCGGAAACGCCGGCCGGCAACTTGCTTTCGTCAGCGACCAGCAGCGCGACGGCACCGGCCGCCACGGCCTGATCGAGAAATTCATGGGCATCGAAACGCTCGCCGGCCAGGGCGATAAACAACCGGCCGGCGCTACGGCCCGAGTATCGGTGGAAACGCCGTCGACGGGGACGTCGGCGCCGATCATAGGCGCACCCACGGCTTGGGCGACTTGCGAGAGCAGCCAGTTCAAGCCGCCACCTCCTTGAAATTGCGATGCGCAGTGGCAAGCGCTGCTCTGCGCCTGCTCGAGGTCGGAAAAGGGAGTACGAACGCCGGCGCCATATCCTGATAGGTCTCATGCCCTTTGCCAGCGAGCAGGATCATATCGCTGTCACCGGCTTCGAGTACGGCGCGGCGGATCGCCTGCGCGCGGTCGGTTCGACTTCGGCCTGGGTCATGCCGGCCAGAATCTCGTCGATGATGGCTCTGCGGCGCTTCGCTGCGGGGGTTGTCGCTGGTAACCAGCACGCGGTCGGCCAGGCGTTCGGCGATCTGGCCCATTTGCGGACGCTTGCCCTTGTCGCGGTCGCCGCCGCAACCGAAGACGACGCACAGGCGGCCACCGCGCGGGGTTGCCACGTCGCGCAGTGCTTGCAGGGCATTTTCCAGGGCGTCCGGGGTGTGGGCATAGTCGATGACGACCAGCGGCTCGCCGTTGCCGCCAACGCGCTCCATCTGGCCCGGCGGCGGGCGTCAGTTCGGACAGGCGGCGCGCCACATCGGCGGCGGCAGACCGGCATCGTGCAGGACGGCCGCGACGGCCAGCAGATTGAAATGTTGTAACGCCCGACCAGGCCGGTATCAACGATGGCGCGACCGTTCGGCAGGACCAGGTGAAGCGCTGACCAAAGGGCGTATCGACCAGATTTTCGGCCCGCACCAGCGCCGGAAAGTCGCGCTTGGGTTCGCCGATGGCGTAACCGAGAACGCGCATGGCCGTCGTCTCGCGGGCCAGCTGACGCCCAACTCGTCATCCAGATTGATGATCGCCGTGCGCAGGCGCGGCCAGCGGAAGAGCTTTCCTTGGCGGCGGCATAGGCTTCCATGCTGCCGTGGTAATCGAGGTGGTCGCGGGTGAAGTTGGTGAACACCGCGACGTCGACGCGGGCGCCGTTCATCCGGCCCTCCTCGATGCCGATCGAGCTGGCTTCCAGCGCGCAGGCGGCGGCGCCGCTCACGCGAAACTTCGGCCAGATAACGCATCAGGGTCGTCGCTTCCGGCGTCGTGAAGCCGGTTTCGACCAGCGCATCCGGGAAGCCGGCGCCGAGCGTACCGATGATCGCGCAAGGCTTCGGGTAGGCGCGGGCCAGGCACTGGCTGATCGTCGTCTTGCCATTGGTGCCGGTGATGGCGATCAGCGACAGGTTTTCGCTCGGGTGACCATAGACGGCATGGGCCAGCGGTCCGGCGAGCGGACGCAGGGCATCGACCGGCAGGTTAGCTGGCCACGGTCAACGCCGAATTCCAGAATCAAAATCGCGCCCGGCTGCCAGAGCACAGCCACGGCGCCACGCGCCAGGGCATCGGCAATATAACGACGGCCATCGGCCAGATCGCCCGGATAAGCCAGGAAGAGATCGCCCGGCCAGAACCTGCCGGCTGTCGTCGGCAACGCCTGGTCGGCTCGATGCCCAGCGCTTCCAGGCGGTCAAGAATTTCGCGCGGCGTGCTCGCACGCGCCCCTTTCCGGCCCCGGCCTCGGCCACCTGAATCGGCGCATCCGGCGGAATGCCCAAGGTACGCAAGGCACCGCCGGTGATCTGCGAAAACGCTGGGCCGGCCACGTCGCCGCCATAGTGACCGCCAGCCGTCGGCTCGTCGATCATCACCGCGACGACCAGACGCGGATCGCTGATCGGCGCGATACCGACAAAGGAGGCGATGTATTTCCTGGCGTAGACGCCACCCTCGATCTTGTATGCGGTGCCGGTCTTGCCGCCGACGCGGTATCCCGGCACGCGCGGCTTTCGGCGCGGTACCTTCCGGCTGCACGGCCATTTCCAGCATGGCCCGGACTTCCCGGGTGGTCTGCGGCGAAAAGACGCGAACGCCAGGGTACCGGCGTTTCGTCGAGCCGGGCCAGCGACAGGGGGACATCAACCTCGCCGTCACGGGCAAACACGGTGTAGGCCCGCGCCAACTGCACCAGGCTGACCGAAATGCCGTGACCGTAGGACATCGTCGCCTGCTCAATCGGCCGCCAGCTCTTCCACGGCCGCAAGCGGCCATTGACCTCGCCCGGGAAGCCAAGATTGGGCGCCTGCCCAAAACCGACGCTGTCGAACATTTCCCACATTTCTTTCGGCGTAAAGCCAAGGGCAATCTTGGTGGTGCCGACGTTGGAGGATTTCTGGATCACTTCGGCGACGGTCAGCGCACCATGCGGATGGGCATCGGAAATGGTCGCCGAGCCGATGGTCAGCCGGCCCGGCGTGGTATCGATCACGGTGTCGAAGCGAACCTTGCCCTTTTCCAGCGCCAAGGCGGCGGTAAACGGCTTCATCACCGACCCCGGCTCGAAGGTATCGGTCAGCGCGCGGTTGCGCAATTGGGCGCCGGACAGGTTCTGGCGGTTGTTCGGGTTGTAGGTCGGCCAGTTGGCCAGCGCCAGTATCTCGCCGGTCCGCGCATCGATGACGATCGCCCCGCCGGCCTTGGCATTATTCGTCTCGACCGCCGCCTTGAGCTGGCTGTAGGCGAGATATTGAATCTTCGAATCGAGCGCCAGCCGGACATCCTTGCCATCCATCGGCGGCTTCAGCGCACCGACGTCTTCGACAATCTGGCCGCGCCGATCCTTGATCACGCTCCGGCTGCCAACATGACCGAGCAAACTATTCTGGAATGCCAGCTCGACGCCTTCCAGACCTTTATCATCAACGCCGGTAAAGCCGACGATGTGAGCCGTCATGTCACCGGTCGGGTAATAACGGCGATATTCCTTTCCCTGATGGACGCCAGGCAGCTTAGGCCGCGATCCGATCCGCCGTTTCCGGCGGCACCTGACGCTTGACGTAAACGAAGGTCTTGTCGGAAGCGATCTTGCCATCCAGCTCCTTACGCGCATGTCGAGCAGCGCGGCCAATTGGTGCTTCTGCTCGGCCGGCATCGCCCGCGCATCCCCGGAATCGCCCAGATGGACTTCATCGGCGTAGACACCGCCAGCATGTCGCCATTGCGGTCGACGATCTTGCCTCGCGAGGCGGAAATCTCGATGTCGCGGCGATAGCGGGATCGCCCTTTTCCTGCAGAAAGTCATTGATTACCTGCAGGTAGAAACCACGCGCCACCAGGGCCAGAAACGCGGCCATCAACAACAAGCCAACCGTGCGCGAACGCCAGCCCTGCAGGGCCAATTGCAGCACCGGGCTTTCGGTAAAGCGATGTCCACGCTGGGGACGACGACGGACAACCATCAGCGCGCCCCCTTCTTTACCACCGGCGCAGCGGCAGGTGGCGTGAACCCGCCCCAGCGCGTCCGGTGAGACCATGCAGACGTTCAGGGGCAATTTTTCGATCCGTGGATGCGTCGCCCAGGTCGACATCTCGAGCTGCAGCTGACCATATTCAACATCCAGCTGCCGCGCCCGCTCTTGCTCCAACTCGAGATCCTGAAACAGCTTACGGCCACGATGCTGCGAGGTCACCACACCCAGCGCGCAAACGACAACGACAGCAGAAGGATCATGTTGAAACGGACCATTACAGCTTTTCCGCCACGCGCATCACGGCGCTCCGGGCCCGCGGATTGGCGGCAATTTCGGCCGCTGATGGTTTGATCATTTTGCCAATCAGCCGCAGCTTCGGCTTGGGCAACGGATCGGCACGCAAAGGCAAACCTTTCGGCAAGTCATCTGCAGTCGACTCTTGGCGCATGAAGTTTTTGACGATGCGGTCTTCCAGCGAATGGAAGGAAATCACCACCAGGCGGCCACCCGGCTTCAGCAACTCGAACGCCTGCGGCAGGGCTACCTCCAGCTGGCGGAGCTCTTGATTGATATGAATCCGTAAGCTTGAAAGCTGCGCGTCGCCGGGTCCTGCCCTGGCTCACGGGTGCGCACGGTCTAGCGTACGAGGGCCGCGAACTGACCTTGTTGTGACAATGGTTGTTCGAGCCGAGCAGCCACAATCTTCTTTGCAATCTGGAAAGCAAACCGTTCTTCGCCATAATTTCTTATAACCTCCGTAATGTCTCTGATCTCGGCCCGCGCCAGCCACGCTGCCGCCGTCTCGCCCTGCGTCGTATCCATGCGCATGTCGAGCGGCGCGTCGTAGCGGAAGCTGAAGCCGCGCTCCCCGTCGTCGATTTGCGGCGACGACACCCCTACATCAAACAAAATTCCATCGACACGCCCGCCGCAATGGCGTGAAGGTCGCGGTCGAACGCCACCAGGCGGCCTTTTTCATTCAACTTGAGAGAATGCGGCGGCTATGTCCGCCGCGCCCGGAAGGTGGCGTCCATAGAAGTGCCGTCGGCTTTGATCGCCAGGGACTCACCGGCCTCATCGAGCAGCACCGTGACATGGGTGCTACCCACCGCGGTCACAGGACCAGATCCCCGAAGCCCGGCGGCAGGTCGCCGGACAGCGCCTCCGCAGCCAGATCATTCTGCTGCTTCCAGCCAGCCTCGCTCCAGATTTCGAAGTGCGACCCCATGCCGACCAGATAAACGGTTTTTTCCAGCTTGGCGTATTCGCGCAATTCGGCGCGACCAGGATGCGGCCAGCGGAATCAAGCTCTTCGGTACGCGCATTACCTACCAGCACGCGCTTGATCGGCGCCGCCTTCGGGTCAAGGCTGGACGCCTTGAGAATCTGGTCGCGAATCGGCTGCCAGGCCGGCGACGGGTAAAGCAGCAGACAGCGATGCGGGTGCGCCGTCAGGACGAGCGAGCCTTCAGCGGCGGCGAGCAGGGGGTCGCGGTGCCTTGCCGGTATGGCAAGCCGCCCCTTCGCATCCAGACTGGATTGCTGCAGCCCTTCGAACATCCCTTGCCCCGCCTCGTTTACCCACTTTTCGAACACGTTTCCCACTTTAGAACATGATCACCCCACAGTCAATAGTGGAATTGCGAATTTTTCCTTATGCAACAAGGACTTACGGAACTTTGTCGAGAGATTTTAGGGAAATTTCCTTAAAAATCAATAGGCTGAAAAGGACACTTAAAGTGACTTATAAGAGTTGAGGCAACCAAAATAGCGCCTCAAGGAAATGCCGTCGTGGTAAAAACGGAAAACGGGCTTTTTAGCCCTTGAACAAACCAAGGGCAAGGCTCCGCTAGCTCGAGGCAACCTCGCCAGAAGACAGAGGCAGCCTGGCTGCCCTTTTAACATGAACCCAACTTGGATTATTTGAGATTAAGCTTTTTGCTCGATACGATCCAGCGCCATCGCCCCCGGAACCCGCTCACCGTCTGCAAAGAACATGGTTGGCGTTCCGGGTGATATTCAACTTACGGCCAAACTCCTGATTCTTGCCAACCGGCGCCGTGGTGTCGCAATCATCCTGGCCGGCGGGCTGCCTGCCATCAACCATCCAGTCATTCCAGGACTTGGCACGGTCAGCCGAACACCAGATCTGCTTTGACTTGCGGACAGAGTCCTCGGACAAAATCGGATACAGGAAGGTGTAAATCGTCACGTTATCCAACTTCGAGCAAATCTTTGGCCAGGCGTTGCAGTAGCCGCAGTTGGGATCCTCGAAAGTTGCCAGCAGGCGCTTGCCATCCCCGCGAACCTGCTTGATCGCACGCTCCAGCGGCAATTCGTGAATTTGATCGCGGTCAGTTTCTTCATCCGATCTTCGGTCATTTTTCATGCTCTTGCCGTCGATCAACTGACCACCGACCATGATCGCCGTCATTTTTTCGTCGGTAAAATATTACCTCGCGTAAAACCTCGTAAAGGCCGAGATAGCCGACTTGCTGACACTTTCCACCTTGCACCCGAGCTTGGCCTCCATCCCTTCTTGATATCCGCCTCATCGGCCACGACAGCGGATCCGAAAGCCAGCAGCAGGGCAAGCGGTAACAATTTTTTCAACATCAAATTCTCCTAGAGGGTTCCAGTGCGTAGCGCACCAGGGTATTTTTTCAACTGGCAACCGTTGGTCAGATTCAACCCGAGATTGCGTAAGGACCGCAGCCCCGGCGGCGCTTGGCGAAACAGGCGGCGCAAGCCATCTGTCGTCGTCTGCACCAATCGTTTCTTCACGACGCGCCCTTGGTAGCGCTGCAGAAAACGCAGTTCACCGATATCGCGCCAGGGCGGTGCCGCGGACAACAGCGCAGCCAACGCTTTGGCATCCTGAAAACCGAGATTGATGCCATGGCCGGAAAGCGGATGAATACCGTGAGCCGCAGCATGCCAACCAGCGCGAGACGAGGCGCAACCGTCTGGAGGCACTGCATCAGACGCGGAAGGGAAAGGCAGCCGGCGCAGTGATGGGCCGGAGTCGCCCAGGCGAGACGTCCAGCCTCGGAACCTCGGTCGCAAAGCTGGTCCGGGGCAAAGCGCAAAGCGCGTCGGCATGGTCATCATCAGACCAGACGATTGAAATACGGTTCCCGGGTAGCGGCAGATAAGCCAGCACGCCATCATCACGAAACCATTGATAGGCAATATTGCGATGCGGCTTTTCCGTCGCGAAGTTGGCGACCAGCCCTTTTTCGCCATAGGACGTGTTGACCGCTGTCAATCCGGCCGCCTGACGCACCCAGGAATCGCGCCCATCGGCCCCGACCAGCAGTTTCCGAGAGCGTCGCGCCATCACTCAAGGTGAGAACGGCGGCCTCTGGCCGAAAACTCGCTGCGCCGGCCTGGCAGGGCAAAACAAAGTGAGATTGCTTGGCGTTTAGCGCTTTCCCCAAAACTCGCAGGCCATCAACGAGGATTCGAGAATCCAGCCTAGTTCGGAACACCCGCTTCAAATGTCGAAAACTCAAGCTTGCCTCCCGCATCGCCAAAATTTGCATGGCGCGAATTGGCGTAAGACGAGAGGCATCGAGATGCCGCCAGGCACCAATCGACTCCAGAAAGCAGCATTGACCGGACTGACCGCGTAAACAAGCGCATCCCAGCCCTCCAGGGCCGGACGGTGGCTGGGGCTCACCCAGGGCGATACGCAGCCGACTGTCGCGCAGGGCAAGCGCCAACCTGGCGCCAGCCAAACCGCCGCCGACGATGATCAGGTCAAATTGCTGCATAACGGCGATTATTTTGCCTCGATAAAATCAAACAAGGCGCTCAGGCGGGTTCCCGCCGGAAGGCGGCTTGTTCTGGCGCGGTCGACGATTATTATTCTATTACTACTGCCGCCTGTTGTTGCTCGTGGCCGGGTGCTTTTTCGCCTGCCCCGTACCTGTCGGCTTGTTATGAAACATCGGTGGGCGCTCTTGACCAACACTATGCGGCTCATTGCCGGAAATGCGGTTGCCAGGTGCAAGCTGTATTTCCAGCTCGATAATTTCATCCCACTGCTCATCCGTTCTATCGCGCTCGGCGACAGAAAGAAGTTCACGCAGACGGCGACGATTGTCGTTGGGCGGAGGGGCCGCAGGCAGGACTCAGCCACTACGGGCGGATTGTCAGGCGTGGTTTCGGAATTAAGGTCATCGCAATTAAAAAAGCGGAGCGTCAAAGCGAGTCTGCATTGAGTAATGCCAGATTATTTTTTTGGCAGGGGACTTCTTGCGTGCAACGGCAGCCCTTTAAAGGCGGTACCAGCAGTGAATTTTGGAACCGTGGTGCGGGAATCTTCAGCGTAGCACCGGTCTTTGGTTCTTGCCAGTACGCGCAGCACGCGCTGCCGACTTGAAAGTACCAAAACCAACGAGTGTAACTGACTCACCTTTGGCGACGGTCTGGACTACTGCACCGACGATGGCGGACAACACCTTATCAGCAGCAGCCTTGGTAATACCAGCTTCTTTTGCAGCAACTTCGACCAGCTCGGATTTATTCATCTAAGTGCCTCCTGTTACTTGTTTATATTTAAGGAAACTGGCCGATAGAACGGCAGCAACTTAAAGTAGCACACCTAAATAAAGAAGTGTTGGCACGAAAAATCTTATTTTGCAAGGATACAACAAAATTTACGATTTAAACAATGTTGAGTCCAAACACGATCCACTAAAGACAACCCCGGCATGACCGGGTTGTTGACTGGCGCAAACTACTAAAAGGAAAGAGTATTTACTTGCTTTCTTCCTCGGATTTTCCCGTGGGGAAATCTCGGCAGCACCTTCATTACATAAGCTTGGCTTGCCAATGCTGATCAATTTGCGGCAAGGTGTGTGCAATAATTCCTCTTTGTGGGATAATCAATACAGGTCTCTGTCTTCATCAAACGCTACTGATGCATGACGTCGCAGCACGATTACCCTGCTCGTTGTATAGATCCATGTAGTCGAAGGTGGACAGTTGCGGCACTCCCGAGAGTCATTGGCCTTCATCCGCCAGTCCCATTCGTTCTGTGCCAAAATTCGGCCCGCTTGGCATTGAACTTTTCTTGGCGTATCGATTGTCAGCCTCAAAAGCTTGTGCAAACCTCGTTGTGATGCCCGAATTGGATCTTGCGCATAATCATCTTCGGCCCCTCTCACTCCTTTAGGCACGTCGGGCCAATCCGGGCAGGTCGCTCTTACACCGGTAACGGTTGGTGTAGTGGATCGTGTTCTGATAATCTCAAGACATTTTCTTTCTGCATTTCATGACAAGAAATACAGAATGACTCTTTATTGGTTGCTTCGAGCGCCCAGTTAAAACCACTCCAAAAACAATACCGGCCACAAACAGTAGCAACACCGTCACCACGCCGATACGTTTTACCTAACTCGGTATGTATTTGTTCAGGCTCATTATTCAGCTTCCTTTAGCCGCTGGTTTGTACGTGTTTCGACAAGTGGTTTTGCGTCGAATTGCGGCACGTGACACTGCTGGCAGAAATAACGACGGGGAGAAATATTGGCTGGCTTCTTGTCTTCCCGATCCAGATAGTGCGACTTAAGGACCTTTTGGTCGCGCTGGTTTCTTCGGCCTGCTCCTTGAGTGACAGTCCATGCACTTATTGAAGTTCTGGGGTAATGACGCAACCCTCGACGCTATGCGAATCAGCGGCGGTTGCTTTTGGAAGTTACGGGTAATTGTTTGCTGGTCCTTTTCAGGCGGAACATATCGACCTTGAATTTCCTCGATAGTCACATTGCCGATTTGATTGACTATATTTTTCCTGCGCACCGACGCTGCTTACTCCAGAAAGGAGCACTGTAGCCGCCAGAGCAAGGGCAGGGATAAATCGCATGTTTCTTTCCTCCTATGGACGACCGGGGCAATGCCCACGGCCGTTTTTATTCATTTCTAGGTTGACCGTATCAGGCCCCTGGTTACCTTGACAGCGCACTTCTTGTAGTCAGTTTCCTTGAAATCGGGCAAGTCGCATCCAAAGTCAACTTATTGACCAGACGCCCATGATCAAAGAAAGGAATGAAGACCAAGCCGCGCGGTGGCTTGTTACGGCCACGCGTTTCGATACGAAGCGTAATCTCACCACGACGGGAAGCCACTTTGACCTCCATGCCGCGCTGCAACTTACGAGCCTTCGCATCGTCCGGGTGCATGAACACAACAGCATCCGGAAATGCCTTATAAAGCTCCAGGCACCTGACGCGTCATTGTCCCGTGTGCCAGTGTTCGAGCACCCGACCGGTGGGACATCCAGAGATCAAACTCTTTATCCGGAACCTCGGCAGCAGGTTGGTAAGGCAGCGCGAAAATGATCGCTTTGCCGTCCTTTATGACCGTAAAACTTTACGCCCTCGCCTTTCTTGACATAAGGATCGTAGTCTTCACGGAAACGCTATAGCGTTTCTTTACCATCGACAACCGGCCAGCGAAGTCCGCGCGCCTGATGGTAGGTTTCGAAGGAAGCCAGATCATGACCATGGCCACGACCGAATGCAGCATATTCTTCGAAAAGCCCCTTTTGTGCGTAGAAACCCAGGAGTTTGGCTTCATCGTTGTCGAAACCAGCTTGGATATCCGTCACTTTGAACTTATTGACCACACCATTCGCATAGAGCACGTCATACATGGTCTTGCCCTTGAAGCTCGGTGCCTTGGCAAGAAGATCAGCCGGCCAGACCTCTTCCATCTTGAAGCGCTTGGAGAATTCAATAAGCTGCCACAGGTCAGAACGCGACTCGCCCGGCCCTTGACCTTGCTGCCGCCAGAACTGGGTACGGCGCTCGGCATTACCGTAGGCACCTTCCTTCAACCCACATTGAAGTCGGCAGAATCAAGTCTGCGGCCATCGCAGAAACAGTTGGATACGGATCGGAAACAACGATAAAGCTTTCGGTTTACGCCAGCCCGGGAAAAGCTCCTCGTTGATGTTCGGACCGGCCTGCATATTGTTATTGCACTGCTGCCAGTAAAAGTTGACCTTGCCATCCTTCAACGCACGGGCCATTGCGACCGCGTGGTAGCCGACCTTGTCGGGAATAGTGCCATCCGGCAAACCCCAAAGGTGTTCGGCATGCTTGCGATGCTCTGGATTGGTAACGACCATGTCGGCCGGCAGTCGATGCGAGAAAGTGCCGACTTCGCGAGCCGTACCGCAAGCGGAAGGCTGCCCCGTCAGCGAGAACGGGCTGTTGCCTGGCTCGGAAATCTTGCCAGTCAGCAGGTGGATGTTATAGACAAGGTTGTTGGCCCAGGTACCGCGGGTATGCTGATTGAAACCCATGGTCCAGAAGGAAGTAACCTTGATCTTGGGGTCGGCATACAACTCAGCCAGCGACTTGAGATCCTTCTCCGATACACCGGAAAGCTTTGAAACTTTCTCAACGGTATATTCGGCAACAAATTTCTTTGTATTCGTCGAAGGTGATTGCCTCGGACTTGCCGGTATCACCCTTTGGCTTCCCGTCAGCACCGGGATAACCGTTACTGGTTGCGTCCTTTTCAAGGGCATGCGTTGGGCGCAGGCCGTAGCCGATGTCAGTCGCGCTCTTCTTGAAATTGATATTCTTGTCGATGAATGCCTGATTTACCTTGCCGTTCTGATGATGTAGTTGGCGATGTAATTCAGGATCGCCAAGTCCGGTCTGCGGCGTGAAAATCATCGGAATATCGGCTAGCTCGTAGGAGCGATGCTCGAAAGTCGACAACACCGCAACTTTGACGTTCTTGCTGGAGAGCTTTGCGGTCGGTAATGCGCGTCCAGAGAATCGGGTGCATTTCGGCCATGTTGGAGCCCCAAAAGCACAAAGGCGTCGGCATGCTCGATATCGTCATAGCAGCCCATCGGCTCGTCGATGCCGAAGGTACGCATGAAACCTGCAACCGCCGAGGCCTACAGTGGCGTGCGTTGGGGATCAAGATTGCTGGTACGGAAAACCAGCCTTCATCAGCTTGGCAGCAGCATAGCCTTCCCAAACTCGTCCATTGGCCGGAACCGAACATGGCCAAGGCATCCGGCCCCTTGGCCTTTAGCGTCGCCTTGGCCTTTTCTTCCATGATATCGAAAGCCTGTTTCCAGGTAATCGGAGCGAATTCGCCATTTTTGTCGTACTTGCCGTCGGTCATCCGCAACATCGGCGTCTTGAGACGGTCACCGCCGTACATGATCTTGGAGAGGAAGTAGCCCTTGATGCAGTTCAAGCCGCGGTTAACCGGCGCATCCGGGTCACCCTGGGTTGCTACAACCCGTCCGTCCTGTGTTCCGACCAAAACACTGCAGCCGGTACCGCAGAAACGGCATGGAGCCTTGTCCCAGCGAATTTCGTCTTTGCCCGAGCGGCAACCGCCGTGGCACCTGGCAACCCTGCCGCCGATATCGCCGCCGCGGCTGCATTGGCTTTGATGAATTCCCGTCGATTGAGTTTCACGCCTTACCTCCTCGTTGTCTGATTCGTTGCCGCTGTATTGATAAACCATGGCTACCGATGCAACACCGGGAATACCATGCAAAGCCACGTAACTGTCCGCAGCCAAATTTGTATCGTCGTCCTCTAGCGTGACGACAACCTTCCTTCCGGGGTCCGAGCAGGAATCTCCACACCCGGCATTTGGAGCAACGCAGCACAAGCCTCTTCGAGCCGCGCTGGCGCAATGTACAAATGGCACTGGAAATATTCATCCGACCTAGACCTCAAAGAGCATCTGCATTGAGCAGTAGCAAGGTTTGCAGTCTTCCTGATCATCAAATGACTGCACTTGATTTGCGTCAACTACTTGACGCTTGCAGATTGGTAGTAGTTCTAATGAATTGTATAAATAATACTTTTTAGCTAGTTACAACAATGAATAGTGGACTCTATTTAATTGCAAGCTAATATATCCATAAACTATCAATACAATTAACTTGATCAATTGGTCAAATTATTGGCTCACCACTAACATTCGTTCGTTGTCACTTTTTAACCACCAGGAGAAATCACCATGTCGATCATCAACAGCCAAATCAAACCGTTTAAAGCCACCGCTTTTCTGAATGGCAAGTTCATCCCAGTTTCCGATGCCGACCTGAAAGGCAAGTGGTCTATCGTCTTCTTTTACCCCGCCGACTTCACGTTTGTCTGCCCGACCGAACTCGGTGACCTGGCTGACGTTTATCCTGAATTCCAGAAACTGGGCGTCGAGTGCTACTCAGTGTCCACCGGACACGCACTTCACCCACAAGGCATGGCACGACACCTCGACACCATCCAGAAAATCACCTACCTGATGATCGGCGATCCGACCGGCGCAATCACCCGCAACTTCGACGTGATGATTGAAGAAGAAGGCTTGGCATTGCGCGGGACTTTTGTCATCAATCCGGAAGGCGTGATCAAGGTTGCAGAAATTCACGACCTGGGCATTGGCCGTGATGCCAAGGAACTGCTGCGCAAGGTGCAGCCGCTCAATACGTAGCCTCCCACCCCGGCGAAGTTTGCCCGGCCAATGGACCCCAGGCGACGCTACCCTGACGCCTTCCTGGATCTGGTTGGCAAGATCTAAGTAGCAAATCAGAGAGTCAATCCGCTCCCAATCCGGGAGCGGCATAGATTCCAGCGCAAAGGTGGAGGCTTCGGGCCGCCCTTTCCAGTGGAATTAAAAACACAAGGAGAACAGCATGCTCGATACAAACATAAAGACTCAACTCAAGGGCTACCTCGAAAACTTCAGCGCCCGATCGAACTGATTGCGACGCTAAATGAGGGCGGCCAACCTGAGGAAATGCTTGGCCTGCTGAAGGACATCACCGAGCTTTCCGACAAGGTCAGCCTGCTTGAAACGGTGAGTCCGCGCTGCGCCCGTCATTCGCCATCGCCCAGCCCGGAGAAACGGCCCGGATCCGCTTTGCCGGCATCCCGATGGGGCATGAATTTACCTCTTTAGTCCTGCGCTGTTGCAGACAGGCGGCCATCCGCCCAAGGTGGAAGCCGAGATCATTGAACAAATCAGGAATCTTCCTGGTACCTTCCATTTTGAAACCTTTATTTCACTTTCCTGCCATAACTGCCCGGATGTTGTGCAAGCTCTGAATCTGATGGCGGTGATTAATCCGGGCATCAGCCACACGATGATTGATGGCGCACTGTTTCAGGACGAGGTCAATATCCGCAAGATCATGGCGGTGCCGACGGTATTCCTTAACGGCAAGGAGTTCGGTCAGGGCCGGATGAGCATTGAAGAAATTATTGCCAAACTGGACACCGGCTCGGCGGCGCGCGATGCCGAAAGACTCAACGCCAAGGCCCCTACGATGTACTGATTGTAGGCGGTGGCCCGGCTGGCGCATCGGCAGCCATTTACGCGGCCCGCAAGGGTATCCGCACCGGCGTCGTGGCAGAGCACTTTGGCGGGCAGGTATTGATACGCTGGCGATCGAAAACTTTATTTCGGTAAAAGAAACAGATGGCCCGAAACTGGCGATGGCATTGGAACAACACGTCCGCGAGTACGAAGTCGACATCATGAATCTGCAGCGCGCAATCCAACTGATTCCGGGCGAACTGATCGAAATCAAGCTCGAAAACGGGGCTTCGCTGAAGAGCAAGTCGGTCATTATTTCAACTGGCGCTCGCTGGCGTGAGATGAACGTGCCGGGCGAACAGGAATACCGTGGCAAGGGTGTGGCTTATTGCCCGCACTGTGATGGTCCGCTGTTCATGGGCAAGCGCGTTGCCGTCATTGGCGGCGGCAATTCGGGCGTCGAAGCGGCGATTGACCTTGCCGGCATCGTCGGCCATGTCACCTTGCTGGAATTCGACGGCCAGTTACGCCGATGCGGTGTTGCAGAAAAGCTGTTCAGTCTGCCCAACGTGACGGTCATCACCAAAGCACTGAGTACCGAGGTCACCGGCGACGGCAACAAGGTAAATGGCTTGCTCTACAAGGATCGCAACACCGATGAAGCGAAGCGGATCGATCTCGGACGGGATTTTTGTTCAAATCGGCCTGTTGCTGAACACCGACTGGCTGAAAGCTCTACGGTCAACCTGTCAAACCGGGGTGAAATCGAAGTCGACGCCAGGGGTCAAACCTCGGTTCCCGGCGTGTTTGCTGCCGGTGACTGTACTACCGTGCCCTTCAAGCAGATCATCATCGCCATGGGTGAAGGCGCAAAGGTTTCGTTGAGCGCTTTCGATCACCTGATCTGCAGCTCGGCACCGGCCTGATCAATGGAGAGAGGAGCGAGTAATCGCTTGCTCTCTCTCCTTAACGACTGTGACTCAAAGCGTTTTGAACAACACCTTTGAACGCCGCTGATAGTTGTACATATCGCGTTTTTTAGCCGGCAGATCGTCGACCGTACCCAGTTTGAAGCCGCGCTCGACAAACCAGTGCTCGGTCCGCGTGGTTAAAACACAGAGGCGTTTCACCCCCATCTTGCGGGCGCGTCGCTCAATACGCTTCATCAACTGCTCGCCATAGCCCCATTCACGATGCTCCTGGCTAACGGCCAGACAGGCGAGTTCTGCCTCCTCCTCCGAATGCGGATAAAGCGCGGCGCAGCCCACAATGATCCCGTCGTGCAACATGATCGAGAAGTGTTCGACCTCTCGCTCCAGCAGTTCGCGCGGCCGATGCACCAGAATCCCCTCCTGCTCCATCGGTTCGATCAGGGCGATCAGCGCTGCAATATCGTCCGGCTTGGCTTCGCGGATATTTTCCAGCGACTCCCGGGTCACGACCGTACCGACGCCATCGTGCGTAAATAGCTCGCGCAGCAGCGCGCCATCCTGTTCAAAACCAATCAGATGCACGCGGCCGACGCCAGCCCGGCTCGCCCTCACCGAACAAGGCAGATAGCGGCGGATATCGCTCGACAGCCACTCTGCCCCCTTGAGCATTTCTTCAACCTCATCAGCCGTCATCGCATCAAGCAACTCACCTGCCTCATCCGTAACGCCACGGCTGTCGGTCAAATAAACCAGCTTGTCAGCCCGGATGCCGGCAGCGACGGCCTCTGCCGCCTCTTCCATTTGCAGGTTGAAAATCTCGCCGGTCGGTGACGGCCCTTCGCAATTGAGCAGCACGATGTTGCCCAGACCCAACTGGGCATTGATGCCTTCGCTATCGACCTTGCGCACCTTGCCGGCGTACTGCATGTCGATGCCGTCGAGCACGCCAATTGGCTGCCCCGTAATAAAGTTGCCGCCGATAACGCGAATCCGGCTGTTCGCCATCGGCGTATTGGGCAAACCCTGCGACAACATGGCTTCGATTTCGAGATAAACGCTGCCGACCGCATCAAGCACGCAATCCAGCGCTTCGGCGTTGGTCACACGGTAACCGCGGTGGTAGATCGACTCCAGGTTCTTTTCGCGCAACTCCTCCTCGATCTGCGGCCGCGCGCCGTGCACCAGCACCAGCCGTATACCCAGGCTGACCAGCAAATTCACGTCATAGGCCAGCGTCTTGGCAAACTCGCTGGCCACCGCCTTGCCGCCGAAGGCAATAACAAACGTCTTGCCGCGAAAGGCGTTGATGTAGGGCGTTACCGCCCGGAACCAGGAAACGAAGTGCTCGTCGTAAGGGGTATCGCTCATTTGTCGCCGTATTTTCCGTCTTCGTCTTTCAACGCGCTTTCCAGGCGCTCACAAACCGTTCTCAACACCTTCACCCGGGCAAAATTCTTGTCGTTGGCTTCAACCAGGGTCCAAGGGGCCAAACCGGTCGAGGTACGGTCAACCATGTCACAAACCGCAGAAACGTAGTCATCCCATTTTTCGCGATTGCGCCAGTCCTCGTCGGTAATTTTGAAGCGCTTGAACTCGGTATCCTGGCGCTCCTTGAAGCGGCGCAATTGCTCATCGGCGCTGATCTGCAGCCAGAATTTGATCACCACGGCACCCGCTTCCACCATCTGGTGTTCAAAATCGTCAATCTCTGCGTAGGCGCGCAACCAGTCAGGTTCCGTACAGAAACCCTCAACGCGCTCGACCAGCACCCGGCCATACCAGGAGCGGTCAAAAATCGCCGCCCGCCCGGTGCGCGGCAAGTGCCGCCAGAAACGCCAGAGGTAGGGCTGCGCGCGCTCCTCTTCGGTCGGCGCAGCAATCGGAATGATCTGATACTGCCGGGCATCCATCGCCGCCCCGACCCGCCGAATGGCGCCGCCCTTGCCGGCGGCATCCGAACCTTCAAAGACCAACACCAGCGAACGCTTGCCGACAAACCGTGGATCGCGAACCAGTTCGGAGAGCCGCGCCTGATACTTAGCCAGATCGCGCTCGTAATCCTTCTTGGCCAGCGTCTGCGTCAAATTCAGTTCGCTGAGCACATTTTTCTGGTCGATCGTATGCACAATCGGTGGCGCCACGGGCACCTGTTGACGCGCCTTTTGTTGCAGGCGGCGCTGAATTGCGTCGAGCACGATGCGACCGACCGTCAGGGAGCGGTATTCATCATCCGTCCCTTCAACAATAATCCACGGTGCGTGCGCCGTATTGGTCACGCGCAAGACATGCCCCGCCACCTCCTGCAACTTACCGTAGGTTTTCAGGCGATCGTAGCTTTCCTTGGTCACCCGCCAGGCGGTATGCGGATTTTTCTCCAGCGCTTTCAGCCGTTGCTTCTGACCATCCTTGGAAAGATGGAACCAGAATTTGAGGACCAGCGCGCCTTCATTGACCAGCATGGCCTCGAAACGATTGATGTCATCCAGGCGCTCGTCCATTTCGGAGCGGCGCATATTTCCGGTAATCCGGTCGGTAATCGGCTGCGAATACCAGGATCCGGCAAAAATGCCGACCTTCCCTTGCGGCGGCAGGGCGCGCCAATATCGCCACATATAAGGACGCGAACGCTCCTCATCGCTGGGCGCCGCAAAAGCCAGCGTCGAAATATGCCGGGGATCCATCCACGAATAGAGCAGATTGATCGTTTCGCCCTTGCCGCTACCGTCGACCCCACTAATCAGGATGACGACCGGGAACTCCTTTTTCTCCAGCATCTCGTACTGCGCATCAAGCAAGGCGGCGCGCAACTTCGGCACCTCTTTCTTGAAGGTTTCCTTGTCAATCTTGTGGCCAAGCTCTGCTGACTCAAACATGATTACCCCCTGAAATCACCCCAAAGTGCCTGCAAGGCAGCCAAAGCTGCCAACCCGGCGGTCTCCGTACGCAAAACACGCGGCCCCAGGCGCACGGCCTGAAAGCCGGCCTGCTCCGCCGCCAGCATTTCCTGCGGATCGAGCCCGCCCTCGGCACCGATCAACAGTTGCACATCCTTGACCGGCGGCAAATCGGCCAGCGAATACTCGGCACCCGGCGCTAACATCAGGCGCAAGCCGGGACGGGCCGGCCTCGCCAGCCAATGCTCCAGTTTTTCCAGCGGAGCAACCAGAGGCACTTGATTGCGCCCGCACTGTTCGCAGGCTGAAGCCGCCACACCCTGCCAGTGGGCGACGCGCTTGGCGGCCCGCTCACCCGTCAGCCGGATGACGCTACGGCGGCTGTCGACCGGAACAATGTCAGTCACCCCAACTCAACCGCTTTCTGGATGGTGAAATCCATCTTCTCGCCAGCCTGTACGGCCTGGATCAGTGTCACGACCAGCTTCGATTCTCGTTCAAGCTCACGCCAGGCGCCTAAAACCACCACAACCCGGGTTTTCTCGATCCGTTCAATGTGCGCTTCATACTCGCCGCCACGGCCATCGAACAAAATCATCGAGGCGCCTGGCGGCAGGCGTAACACCCGCACCGCATGGCGCGCCACGGGTTCGGGAAGGTCGATATGCGCCCCCGGCGAGAGCGCTTCACGGCAGTAAAAACGAGGCAGATTCATCGGTGCTATTATCGGCGAATTGCCTTTTGGAGGGAAAAAACATGGTTGCCCTCAACCCACCAGTCTGTGATTTTGGCCAGCCCGCCGTCGATTTCGACCTTCCCGGCATTGACGGCAAGCGCCACACGCTGGCCAGTTGCCGCGGCCCGAACGGATTGCTGGTCATGTTCATCTGCAATCACTGCCCCTTCGTCAAAGCCATCATCGACCGCCTGATACGGGACTGCCGCGAGTTGTCCACCCTGGGTATCGGCAGCGTGGCGATCATGAGCAACGATGCTACGGTCAACCCGGAAGATTCGCCAAAAAGCATGCAGCAATGGGCGGCAGCCTCAATTTTCCCTTTCCTTACCTGATTGATGAGAGCCAGGAAGTTGCTCAGGCTTACGGAGCGGTCTGCACCCCGGACTTCTTTGGTTATAACGCCCAACTTGAACTGCAATATCGTGGCCGCCTCGATGCATCCGGGCGCAACCCGGCCCCGCCAGACGCTCGGCGTGAGCTTTTTGAGGCCATGCGACAGATTTCCGCCAGCGGTCGCGGCCCAGGCGAACAGATTGCCTCGATCGGCTGCTCGATCAAATGGAAGGCTTCATAGGGAAGGCCTTTTAGGAACGTTTTCCCGCCGCCAACCGACAAGTACATTGATTGCCGGGGGCCGAAGCAGACGGCGCATACGCTATCATTTGAAGCATCGCCAAATTAATTCACAAGGCGCTAGCCCCATTGAATAACTCGTCATCGAACACTACTGAATCCAGACACAAACACGCCTACCTGCAAGCCATCATGTCGAACATGCCGCAGGGGATCAGTGTTTTTGACGAACACCTTCGTCTACGCGTCTGGAATGCCGGCTTCCTCGAAGTTTTAAACCTGCCCGCCAGTGCGGTTTACGACGGCGTTCACTTTTCTGACCTGATCCGCATTCCGGCCACTCGCGGCGAATACGGGCCGGGGAAGGTCGAAGACCACGTCTCCCGCATCACGGCGCTGGCGCTTGAATTCAAGGCGCATCACGTCGAGCGCACCCAGCCCAGCGGCCGAACCCACCTCATTCAAGGCGAGCCCCTGTTTATTGACGGGCAACTGTCCGGCTTCATCACCACTTACACGGACATTACCGAGCAAAAGAAAACCGAAGATGCTTTGCGCGCCCAGCACGATTTGCTGCAAACCGTGATCGAGAGCATCCCGAGCGCCATCAGCCTGTTCGACCGGGATAAAAATCTGGTACTGCACAATCAGGAACTGCTCCGATTACTGGATTTTCCGCCCTCGCTGATTGAGGCGGGACCGGTCACCCTCGAAGCAATTTTCCGTTTCAATGCCGAACGCGGCGAATACGGGCCAGGCGAGCCGGAGGCTATCGTTGCGGCCATGATGGTGCGCGCCCAAAGTCCGGCACCTCACCATTTCGAGCGGACCCGCCCGAACGGCAAAACACTTGATATTCGTGGTGCACCGCTGGCCGATGGCGGCTTCGTGACCATTTACACGGATGTCAGCGAGCGCCGCGCCAGCGCCGAGCGCGAGCAACTGGCCCAGAAGGTCTACAGCCATTCGCCGGCCGGCATCATCTTCACCGACGAGGCGCACCGCATTCTGTCGATCAACCCGGCCACGACACTGATGACCGGCTACGAACCCTTCGAGCTCTTAGGCCACACCGTGTTTGCCCTGATCAAACTGGCGCACGGACAAAGCCCTGAAGCATTCCAGGAGGATGTCGGCCTGCGTGGCACCTGGAGCGGCGAACTGGAAGTCACCACAAAACATGGCGAGGAGATTCCGGCTGGCCTGCGTGTCAGCCGGGTAGACGATCCTTACACCGGAGAGCCGGCCCACTACATCTGGATTCTGGCGGATATTACCGAGCGCAAACAGGCGGAAGACCGCATGCGCCATATTGCGCAGCACGACGCATTGACCGGCCTGCCCAATCGTATGGCACTGGCCATGCGCCTTGCCCAGTTGCTCCCCGAGGCGCGGCGTCACCATTGGCGCCTTGCCATCATGTTCATTGACCTCGATCGCTTCAAGATCATCAATGACACACTGGGGCATCAGGTTGGCGATGAACTCTTGCGCGAAGTCGCCTGCCGGCTTTCCAGCGTCATCCGCGAGACAGACTTTGTCGCCCGACTGGGCGGCGATGAATTCGTGATCATCCTGCCAGGCATCGTCACACCGGCCGATGCCGCCATTGTTGCCGGCAAAGTCATTGCCAAGCTATCGACATCCATTGAAGCCGAGGGGCACGAACTGCACACCAGCCCCTCCATTGGCATCAGCATTTTTCCGGACGATGGTCCGGATGGCCAAACCGTGATGAAAAATGCCGACGTGGCGATGTACCACGCCAAGGCCGCCGGCCGGAATAACTACCAGTTTTTCACGGCCGAGATGAATCGGGTGACAGCCGACCGCCTTGATATTGAACACAAGTTGCGCCATGCCATTAACCGCAACGAGCTTGCGCTCTGCTTTCAGCCCCAGTTTCTGGCCGATGCTTCGCAACCAACAGGCGTTGAAGCCCTGCTGCGTTGGCACCACCCGATCAACGGCATGATCACGCCGGACCGTTTCATTCCTATCGCCGAAGAATCCGGGCTTATCGTCGAGATCGGCGAGTGGGTCCTGCTCAACGCCTGCCGCGAAATGAAACACTGGATCGACAAGGGGCTAAAACCCATTCGGATCGCGGTCAACGTCTCGGCGCGACAGCTTCGTCGCCGCGACTTTTGCGAGATGGTCGCCGGCGTCCTGGCCGAAACCGATCTTCCGCCAACGCTCCTGGAGCTTGAGCTGACCGAGAGCTCGGTGATGGAAAATCCGGAGGAGGCCATCGAAATTCTGCAACGCCTCGGTCGCATGGGCATCTCGCTCGCCATCGACGACTTCGGCACCGGCTACTCTTCGCTGGCCTATCTCAAGCTGTTTCCGATTGACCATTTGAAGATTGATCGCTCGTTCGTCGCGGATATCGAAACCGACCTGAATGATCGCGCCATCGCCTTCGGGACAATCGCCCTGGCCCATTCGCTAGGCCTGAACGTCATCGCCGAGGGTGTCGAAACCGAGGACCAACTTGAACTGTTGCGCAGCAACGGCTGTGACGAGGTTCAGGGTTTCCTGCTCAGCAAACCGCTCAGCAGCGCCGCCGCCTTCGCCTTTCTGCACGCCCGCTGCCCGGCGGGGTAAAATCTGCCCTTTCGTCATGACGCAGGGAATCAACATGGCAGAGCGCACGCTGGCCCGCTACTTAACTGAAGAACAACGTAACCGCGGTGTCATCACCGCCGATCTCAAATTCCTGATTGAAATTGTTTCGCGAGCCTGCCAGGCCATTTCGATCGCCATCGGCAAGGGCGGACTGGGTGGCGTGCTGGGCGAAGCCGGCAGCGACAATGTGCAGGGCGAAGCCCAGAAGAAGCTGGATGTCCTGTCCAACGAAATCCTGCTCGAAGCCAACGAATGGGGTGGCCATCTTGCCGCCATGGCTTCCGAAGAGATGGATCTGCCGCACACCATCCCGAATCGCTATCCACAGGGTGAATACCTGCTGCTCTTCGATCCGCTCGACGGCTCTTCCAATATCGACGTCAACGTTTCCATCGGCACCATTTTTTCTGTCCTGAAATGCCCGGAGGGCGCCGATCTCAGCACTGCAGCCGCCGCTGAAGCCGCCTTCCTGCAGCCCGGCACGGCGCAGGTTGCTGCCGGCTATGCGGTTTATGGCCCGACCACCGTGCTGGTCCTGACGGTAGGTGACGGCGTCGTCGTCTTCACGCTGGACCGCGAGCAAGGCCAGTTTGTCTTGACCCAGGAAAATGTACAGATTCCCGCCGATACGCAGGAGTTCGCCATCAATATGGCCAACCAGCGTTTCTGGGAAGCCCCGGTCCAGCGCTACGTTCATGAAATGCAGCAAGGCAAAACCGGGCCGCTCGGCAAGGACTACAACATGCGCTGGGTCGCCTCGATGGTGGCCGATGTGCATCGCATCATGACGCGCGGCGGCATCTTCATGTACCCGATCGACAGCAAGTTGCAAGGCCAGGGCGGCAAGCTGCGCCTGATGTACGAGGCCAACCCGATGGCGCTGCTGATCGAGCAGGCCGGCGGTGCTGCCAGCACCGGGCTCCAACGCATCCTGGAGATCAAGCCGGGCAAACTGCACCAGCGCGTACCGGTCATTTTAGGGTCGAAAAACGAGGTTGACCGCATCACTGGCTACCATCGCACCTGATTTCGCCACAAAACAAACCGCACAACCCCTGAAGGAATTTCGTCATGCAGTCACGCACACTTGCCCTCGTCCTTGCCGCCGCCATTCTGGGCAGCGGTTGCGTCAGTAAAGAAACCAAGCCTGACCAGCCCGCCGCACCCGTCGCTGCTGCAGCCCCCGAAGCCGCACCCGTGGTCAGCAAGCCAGCCTGCCCGCCCGAGCCGACCGCCAAGGTAAAGTCAAAGTCCACGAAGAAAACCAGCAAGACCAAGAAAGCCGAACCAGTAGCAGTTGATTGCGAACCGGCCAAACCGAGTACGGCAGCAACAGCCACCAAAGCCAGCGAGCCAGCCGCAGCCCCGGCAGCGGCAGTTGCACCCGCTGCTGCCGCACCGAGCAAGGAAGCCGCCAAGCCAAGCGAGCCCGGCCAACCCCGCGTCGTCAAATCCCGTGATGGCACTTTCGACGGCGAGATTTACGGCAACATTCCGGCCAACAGCAAATGGGCAAAACTGCAGATCGGTATGCACCAGAGCGAAGTCGAACGCATCCTCGGCGTCACCAGCAACATCCGCGGCTACGTTACGGCCAAAGCCTTCATTCCCTTCTATTACGGGACTGACAGCCACCGCTATGAAGCGGTCTACGCGGGTCAAGGCAGCGTTGCCTACACCGGCGGCGGTATGGGTGGCGGCCAGGGCGTGTTGATGATGATCAACTACGACCCGAAGGTTCAATAAGCGACAACGGGAGGCCGGCAAGCCTCCCGTTTTGCCATATTGCCCTACCCAAAAGAGGGCATTTCCCGGATAATTTCACCTTTTCCGCCGGCTGGATTCCCCGATCATGAGCGTCAGCAACACTCCGAAGTTTTCTCCTCTGACTGGCGCCATTCGCGCCCTGGCAATGGATGCCGTGCAACAGGCCAATTCCGGCCATCCGGGTGCCCCGATGGGCATGGCGGAAATCGCCGAGGTTCTGTGGCGCCGCCAGCTGCGCCACAACCCGGCCAACCCGCACTGGCCGGACCGCGACCGTTTCGTGATGTCGAACGGCCACGGCTCGATGCTGGTTTATGCGCTGCTGCACCTCACTGGTTACGATCTGTCGATCGATGATCTGAAAAATTTCCGCCAGTTGCATGCCAAGACACCGGGGCACCCCGAGTTTGGTTACACGCCTGGCGTTGAAACCACGACCGGCCCACTCGGCCAGGGCATCACTAACGCCGTCGGCTTCGCGCTGGCCGAAAAGGTGCTGGCTGCCGAGTTCAACAAGCCTGGCCACGAAATCGTCAATCACCACACCTACACCTTCCTCGGCGATGGTTGCCTGATGGAAGGCATTTCGCACGAAGCCTGCTCACTGGCCGGCACGCTGGGCCTCGGCAAGCTGATCGCTTTCTGGGACGATAACGGCATTTCCATCGATGGTCACGTCGAAGGCTGGTTCACCGACGACACCCCCAAGCGCTTCGAAGCCTACGGCTGGCACGTTGTGGCGCACGTTGACGGCCATGACTCCGATGCCATCGAACGCGCCCTGCTCGCCGCCAAGGCGGTGACCGACAAGCCCAGTCTGATCTGCTGCAAGACAACCATCGGCGCCGGTTCGCCTAACAAGCAGGGTTCGCATGATTGCCACGGCGCACCACTCGGCAAGGACGAAATTGCTGCTGCCCGTGAATATATCGGCTGGAATCACCCGCCGTTCGTGATTCCCGATGAAGTTTACGCAGCCTGGAACGGCAAGCCGCGCGGTGCCATTTTTGAAGAAAACTGGAACACGCGCTTCGCCGCCTACCAGGCCGCCTTCCCAGCCGAAGCCGCCGAGTTCGAACGCCGCGTTATCAAGGGCGAACTGCCGGTCAACTGGGAAGCGACCAAGGCTGCCTACATCGCCACCTGTCGCGACAAGGCCGAGAACATCGCCACCCGCAAGGCGTCGCAGAATGCCATCGCCGCGCTAGTCCCGGCCGTGCCGGAAATCTTCGGCGGCTCGGCTGACCTGGCCGGCTCCAACCTGACTTTCGTCAAGGGCAGCAAGGGCGCCACCCGCACGGAAGGCGGCAATTACTGCTACTACGGCGTCCGCGAATTCGGCATGACGGCCATCGCCAACGGCATTGCGCTGCATGGTGGTCTGGTGCCCTACACGGCCACCTTCCTGGTCTTCTCCGACTACGCCCGCAACGGCATCCGTATGGCCGCGCTGATGAAGCAGCGCCAGATCATGGTTTATACCCATGACTCCATCGGCCTCGGCGAAGATGGCCCGACGCATCAGCCGGTCGAGCACATCCCCAGCCTGCGCATCATTCCGAATCTCGACGTCTGGCGCCCGGCCGATGCAACCGAAACGGCCATTGCCTGGACAGCTGCGGTCGACCGTCAGAATGGCCCAAGTTTGCTTGCCCTGTCGCGCCAGAATTTGCCGACCGTGACGCAGAACATCGCGGACGACGATATCCGCAAGGGCGGTTACGTGCTTTCCGAATGTGCGGGCGAGGCGCAAATCACCTTTATCGCCACCGGCTCTGAAATCAAGCTGGCCCTGGATGCGCAAGCGGCACTGGCCGGTGACGGCATTGCTACCCGCGTCGTTTCGATGCCCTGCACCAACGTCTTCGACCGCCAGAGCGCTGAATACAAGGCGGCCGTCCTGGGCAGTTGCAAGAAACGCATCGCCATCGAAGCGGCGCATCCCGATTTCTGGCGCAAGTACGTCGGCCTGCATGGCGCCGTGGTCGGCATCGACCGCTTTGGCGAATCCGCCCCGGCCGGGGAACTGATGGAGCTGTTTGGCTTCACCGTCGCCAACGTCGTCAAGACCGCAAAAGAACTTTTGTCCTGATTCAAATTCAACAAAGAGGGGAATCACATGGCTATCAAGGTTGCAATTAATGGTTTCGGTCGTATCGGTCGCTGCACGCTGCGGGCGATTTACGAGCAAGGCCTGCAGAATGAATTCGACGTCGTGGCGATCAACGCCGCTGGTGATCTCGCGACCAACTCGCATCTGCTCAAGTACGACACCACGCACGGCCGTTTCCGCACCTCCGTCGAAACCGATGGCGAGAACTGCATCATCATCGACGGCAAGCGCATCGCCTTCTACTCGACCAAGAACCCGAAGGACATCAACTGGGCCGACCACGGCGTTGATATGCTGCTCGAGTGCACCGGCGCCTACACCACCAAAGCCAAGGCACAAGCCCTGCTCGACCAGGGCGCCAAGCGCGTCCTGATCTCCGCGCCGGGTGGCGACGATGTCGATACCACCATCGTCATGGGCGTTAACGAAAGCGCGCTGAAGCCCGGCATGACCGTCGTCTCCAACGCCTCCTGCACGACCAACTGCCTGGCCCCGGTCGCCAAGATCCTGTCTGACGCCATCGGCATCAAGCAGGGCCTGATGACCACCATCCACGCCTACACCAACGACCAGGTCACCGTCGACGTCCGCCATAAGGACCTGCGCCGCGCCCGCGCTGCTGCTGCCAACATCATCCCGACCAAGACCGGTGCTGCCAAGGCCGTCGGCCTGGTGCTGCCACAACTGGTCGGCAAGGTCGATGGTTTCGCCCTGCGCGTCCCGACCATCAACGTCTCGCTGGTCGACCTGACCTTCACCGCCGGCCGCGCCACCACCAAGGATGAAATCAATGCCTTGATGACCGCCGCCGCCAACGGCCCGCTCAAGGGCATCATGGATGTGAACAACGAGCCGCTGGTGTCGTCCGACTTCAACCACACCACCGTTTCCTCCACCTTCGATGCGACGCAAACCCGCGTCATTCAAGGTGAAGACGGCAGCACGCTGGTTAAAGTCCTGGCCTGGTACGACAACGAGTGGGGCTATTCCTGCCGCATGATCGATGCCGCCCGCGCCTGGATGGCCGTCAAGTAAGCGGTTTGCAGCAAAAAAGGGGCCGCAAGGCCCCTTTTGTTTCCCACCTGTCACGTTTCTGGAGGACTCAAAATGCCGAACTTGCACCGTATTGCCTTCACAACCCTGATCGCCAGCCTGTTTTTCACTGCCCCCAGCCTGTTTGCCGAAGAGGCCGCCAAGGCCGAGGAGCCGCCCGCTCCGGTCATCGTCGGCAATCCACCGGCCGACCACCCTTTCGGCAAACTGAAAATCGGCATGACCTACGATGAAGCTCTGGCTATTGTCGGCAAGCCCACCAACGAAACCAGCTGGTGCACCGGCAAGCAGAACATTCCTTTCTATTTTGGCGATGATCGCGGCCGGGCCGAAGTCTTCATTAAAGGCATGGGCAAGCTCGATTTCAATGCCAAAGTGTCGATCTACCCTTTCCGCATCTGCAAGGGCAGCACGCCGCTCGATTTGGTCTACGTCGAGTACGACCCAGAAGCCAGCGGCGAAATGCCGAAATAACGCCCAGCGGAAAACAACCGACCCCCCATGCCCCTGCGTCTTGCTATTAACGGCTACGGCCGTATCGGTCGTTGTTTCCTGCGCGCCCTGCTCGAATCTCCGGTGGCCCACAATCTCCAGGTCGTCGCCATCAACGAGCCGGCCAATCTGGAGAGCATGGCTTACCTGACCCGTTATGACTCAACCCACGGCCGCTTCCCCGGCCAGGTTGAGCTTGGCGACGGCACACTGATCGTCGACGGTCAACCAATCGCCATCAGCCATGCCCGCCGACCGGAAGAGGTTGATTGGCGCGGCCTCGGGATCGATCTGGTGATCGAATCCTCCGGCAGCTACGGTCAACGGGCAGAATTGACCCGCTTTATCGATGCCGGCTGCCCGCGCCTGCTGTTATCCCATCCCGGCAACAGCGGCAATGATGTCGACGCAACCATCGTTTCCGGTATCAACCAGCACAGCCTGAATGGTAGTGAAAAACTGGTTTCCGCTGCCTCCTGCACGACCAATGCCATTGTCCCGGTCCTCGACCTGCTCGACCGCGAAATCGGCATCGAACAGGTGCTGCTCACGACGCTGCATTCGGTGATGAACGACCAGCCGCTGATCGACGGTTACCACCATGACGACCTGCGCCGCACGCGCTCCGCCATGCAGTCGATCATTCCGGTGTCCACCGGTCTTGCCCGCGGCATCGAGCGTTTATTGCCACAACTGACCGGCCGGGTGCACGCCAAGGCGATCCGCGTTCCGACCCTGAATGTTTCGGCGATCGATCTCACCCTCACCACCAAACGCCCGGTGTCGGCCAGCGAGATCAACCAGCTGCTGGCCGCTGCGGCAGCGGGGCCATTCGCCCGATTGATCGCCTATTCCGAGGCCGCCCATGCCTCGATCGACTTCAACCACGACCCGCATTCCGCCATCATTGATGGCAGCCAGACCCGCACCGCCGGCCCGCACCTGGCCAACCTTTTCGTCTGGTTCGACAACGAATGGGGCTTCGCCAACCGCATGCTGGAAGTAGCCGACCACTGGTCGCGCCTTTGGCCAAACCGCCCACCTACCCCACGAAATTAACCATCCGCTCAGGAGAGAACCATGAACGTCATCAAACTCACCGACCTCGATGTATCCGGCAAGCGCGTCTTCATCCGCGCCGACCTCAACGTGCCGCAGGACGAAGCCGGCAATATCACCGAAGACACCCGCATCCGTGCCTCGCTGCCATCGATCAAGTACTGCCTGGAAAAAGGCGCCGCAGTCATGGTCACCTCCCACCTTGGTCGCCCGACCGAAGGCGAGTTGAGCCATGAAGACAGCCTGATGCCGGTCGCCGTGCGCCTCGGCCAGATGCTGCACACCTCGGTTCGCCTGATCACCGACTGGGTCGATGGCGGCTTTGAAGTGAAGCCGGGCGAAGTCGTCCTGCTTGAAAACTGCCGCGTCAACAAGGGCGAAAAGAAGAACAACGAAGAACTGGCCCAGAAGATGGCCAAGCTCTGTGACATCTACGTCAATGATGCTTTCGGCACCGCCCACCGCGCTGAAGCCACCACGCACGGCATCGCAAAATTCGCCCCGGTGGCCTGCGCCGGCATGCTGATGGGTGCGGAAATCGACGCACTGACCAAGGCACTGACCAACCCGAAACGCCCGCTGGTCGCCATCGTCGGCGGCTCCAAGGTGTCGAGCAAACTGACCATCCTCAAATCGCTGGCCAACAAGGTCGACCAATTAATCGTCGGCGGAGGCATTGCCAATACCTTCCTGCTCGCTTCGGGCAAGCGCATTGGTCACTCGCTGGCCGAAGCCGATCTGGTCAAGGAAGCTCACACCATCATGGACATCATGAAGGAACGCGGCGCCGAAGTGCCGCTCCCGGTCGACGTCGTCGTCGCTGACGAAGTCTCCGCGCTGGCTCGTGCCAACAAGATCTCCGTGGACGACGTGCAATCAACGACCGCATCCTCGACGTTGGCCCGAAGACGGCAGCCAAGTTCTCGGAAATCATCGCCAACGCCGGCACCATCGTCTGGAACGGCCCGGTCGGGGTTTTTGAACTACCGCAGTTCGCCGGCGGCACAAAAATGATGGCCTCCGCCATCGCCCACTCCGAAGCCTTCTCGATTGCCGGCGGCGGCGACACGCTGGCCGCCATCGCCAAGTTCCACATCCACGACGACGTCGGCTACATCTCCACCGGCGGCGGCGCCTTCCTGGAATTCCTCGAAGGCAAAACCCTGCCAGCCATCGCTATTCTTGAAGAACGCGCAGCAAAATAAGGCAAAAAATCCGGTTGACCGCGCTGCGGTGTCCAAAAAACAAAACCCCCCCACCCGGGGAACAACAACCATGTCACGCCACACCAAGATTGTTGCCACCCTCGGCCCCGCCTCTTCGACCGCCGAAGTTCTCGAACGCATGGTTCAGGCGGGCGTCGATGTCGTTCGGATGAACTTCTCGCACGGCACCGTCGAGGATCACCTTGCCCGAACTACTGCCATCCGCGCCGCTGCCGCCAAATTCGGTCGCACCGTGGGCATTCTGGGTGATCTGCAGGGGCCAAAAATCCGCGTGGGCAAGTTCGAGGACGGCAAGATCAGCCTCGTCGTCGGCGAGAATTTCATCCTTGATGCCAAGTGTGCGCTGGGCAATCAGGAGCGGGTTGGCCTGGATTACAAGGACCTGCCCAAGGATGTGGTCAATGGCGACATCCTGCTGCTCGACGATGGCCGCCTCAAGCTGGAAGTGCTGGGCGTACGTGGTCACGAAATTCATACCCGCGTACTGGTGGGCGGCACCCTGTCCAACAATAAGGGGATCAACCGCCAGGGCGGCGGCCTGACCGCGCCGGCGCTGACCGCCAAGGATATGGATGACATCAAGACGGCCGCCCAGATCGGCGTCGATTTCGTCGCCGTTTCCTTCCCGAAAAGTGCGGCCGATATGTATATGGCGCGCCAGTTGTTACGCGCTGCCGGCAGTACGGCGGTGCTGATCGCCAAGATCGAACGCGTCGAAGCGATTACCAATCTGGCTGAAATTCTTGATGCCTCCGACGGCATCATGGTCGCCCGTGGCGATCTCGCCGTTGAAGTTGGTGATGCCACCGTGCCGGCGCTGCAGAAAAAAATGATCCGCATGGCGCGTGATCGTAACAAACTGACCATCACCGCCACGCAGATGATGGAATCGATGATCACCTCGCCGGTGCCGACTCGCGCCGAAGTTTCCGATGTCGCCAATGCCGTGCTCGATGGCACCGACGCGGTGATGCTGTCAGCCGAAACGGCCAGCGGTATTTATCCGGTCGAAACCGTCGAGTCGATGGCGCGCATTTGTGTCGAAGCCGAGCGCTCGGCCGAAGTAACGCTGGATCGCGAATTCCTCGACCGCGTCTTCACCCGCATCGACCAGTCGATTGCCATGGCCGCCATATGGACGGCGCATCACCTCAAGGTCAAGGCCATTGCCGCGCTCACCCAGTCCGGTTCAACCGCCCTGTGGATGAGCCGCCTGAACTGTGGCGTGCCGATCTACGCACTGACGCCGGATGCCGAATCGGTCGGCCGCATGGTGCTTTACCGCGCGGTCTGCCCACTCCTGATGAAGCAGCAGCACACCGATCGCGACCTCTTGCTGGCCGAAGCCGAGCAACTCCTGATCGACCGCGGCGTCGTCCAAAAGGGTGATCTGATTGCCCTGACGATTGGCGAACCGATTGGCTGCGCCGGCGGCACCAACACCTTGAAGATCGTCCGGGTGGGCGAGCATCAAATCATCTAAAATAGACCAATCAACTAAACACATTACCGAACAGGAGTTCCCATGCCGCTCGTATCCATGCGCCAACTGCTCGACCACGCCGCCGAAAATGGCTACGGTCTACCCGCTTTCAACGTCAACAATATGGAACAGGTTTGGGCCATTTGCGAAGCCGCCAGCCTGATCGACGCCCCGGTCATCATGCAAGCCTCGGCCGGCGCCCGCAAATATGCCGGCGAACCTTTCCTGCGCCACCAGATTCTCGCCGCCCTCGAAGCCTACCCGCACCTCCCCATCGTCATGCACCAGGACCACGGCCAGAGCCCGGCCGTCTGCATGAGCGCCATCCGCTCCGGCTTTACCTCGGTGATGATGGACGGTTCGCTGGAAGCCGATGGCAAGACCACTTCGTCCTACGAATACAACGTCGCCGTCTCGCGTGAAACCGTCAAGTTTGCCCACGCCATCGGCGTCTCCGTCGAAGCCGAACTCGGCGTGCTGGGTTCGCTGGAAACCATGCAGGGTGACAAGGAAGACGGCCACGGCGCTGACGGCCACATGACCCGCGAACAACTGCTGACCGACCCGGATCAGGCGGCCGATTTCGTCAAGCAAACCAACTGCGACGCGCTGGCCATCGCCATCGGCACCAGCCACGGCGCCTATAAATTCACCAAGCGCCCGACCGGCGACATCCTCGCCATCGACCGTATCAAGGAAATCCACGCCCGCATCCCGAACACCCATTTGGTGATGCATGGTTCGTCCAGCGTGCCGCAGGAACTGCTCGCCGAAATCCGCGAATTCGGCGGCGACATGAAAGAAACCTACGGCGTGCCGGTTGAGGAAATCGTCAAGGGCATCGCCCACGGCGTGCGCAAGATCAATATCGACACCGACATCCGTCTGGCCATGACCGGCGCCATTCGCCGTTATCTGGCCGAACATCCGGACAAGTTCGACCCGCGCGACTACCTGAAGCCGGCCCGCGAAGCCGCCAAGAAAATCTGTCTGGCCCGTTACGAAGCTTTTGGCTGTACCGGCCAGGCGAGCAAGATCAAGGTTATCCCACTGGAAAAGATGGCCGAGCGTTACGCCAAGGGCGAGTTGAACCAGATCGTCAAATAAGCGTTTTTTTAGCGTTGGCCCTAGGGCCAGCCGTTGTTTCTGTGGTCGCAGCAGAGCCGCCGAAAGGCGGCTTTTTCGTTTCTGAGCTTCGGCAACTCAGGAAATCTGCAGCGCTCGCGTGAAACGAAACGCAAAATATTTCGCCGCCGTCAAAACGCCCTCCCCGCCGGCCTGAACGTCCAGAGCAAACAAAATCTGGACAAATCCAGCACAACGGCCCTTACCACAAACCCAAAAATAGTTGCAAATAACTGCATCACAGTTGCTAGAATTTGTCATAGTCATATGAACGCTTGTTAGCTTCAGGGGAGAAATTCCATTGTGCAAAACGGCCGCATCAGGATGAGCCAGACAACCCAGCTAGCGGCGGCACGCCCCGCTGGCTGGGCACGCTCAAATGACAACCCAGCCAGGCAATCTGGCAAAAGTAGCACCCGTACTGACCACCACAAAACAGGTACTCGGAGACTTACCCGCAGCAGTTGAACCCGCATCGACGCAATCAAGGAGACATACCATGGCCAAGAAAGCACTTTGTATCGGCATCAACAATTACCCCGGCACTCACATGGATCTGCAGGGCTGCGTCAACGACGCCAACGACTGGGCGGGCGCCCTGAGCGAACGCGGCTATGCCGTCACCAAGCTGCTCGATGCCGAGGCAACCAAGGCGGCAATGATGCAGGCAATGAGCAACCTGATCGGCAAGGCGTCCAAGAATGACAGTCTGGTCATCACTTTTTCCGGCCACGGCACCTACCAGCCGGATACCGATGGCGACGAAGCCGACGGGCTTGACGAGGCACTTTGCCCGTACGATCTGCAAACCAACGGCCAGGCCCTGACCGACGACGAAATCAAGGGCCTCTTTGCTACGCGCAAATCCGGTGTGCGTATCGTGCTGATTGCCGACAGTTGCCACTCCGGCACCGTTACCCGTGCGGCCAAGGCGGAAGCGGATGCCGACACCCGGCCGCGCTTCATGCCGATGGGCAATTGGCTACCCGAAAAACTGCTGCCGAAGAATCGTGCCGGCAAACTGGCGGCCACCGTGGTTTCACCGCTGGGCGGCTCGCCCTTGCTCGCCGCCTATTCACGCATGCTCGGTGATTTGCTGCTTGCCGGCTGCAAGGAAGGCCCCAACAACTACAGCTACGACGCCCGGATCAACGGCCGCTACAACGGCGCTTTCACCTACTACGCGCTGAAAGCCCTGAAGGCGCTCAAGGCCGACGGCACTTACGCCGACTGGCACAAGGCGATGATCAAACACCTGCCCTCGGCGAGCTACCCGCAGTCGCCGCAAATTGTCGGCAGCGACACGGCACGCAAAGGCAAGGTTTTCGCCTGACCGGCGCGCCCCCGGCGCCCCAACCCCACCGAGGAGCCTCCCATGGCACAGCATCTCTACAAGATTCGCGGCACCCTGGACGACAGCTTGGGCGATAGCCTGGGCAACGCTCGCAGCCGCAAGGCCGGCGCGCCCACTCCACTTTACCGCATGGTTCCCGGCGCTGCCCGCGACGGCGCCAGCGATGAAATCGAGGTGGCCGGCGACAGCGTGGTCCGGGTTGAACTGGACAATGGTTTCGTCCTTTGGTCGCGGGTCGATGACCTGACCCATGAATACGGCGCGCTGCCGTCAAGGGATGCCGGCGGTGCCTGGGAGTTTTCTCGACTGGCGCCACGCCGGGTAGTGAGTGACGATCGGGGCGGCGAACGCGGCATTGTCGGGCTGGGCATCCGGGTCCTGGAGTTCTTCGGAATTAATCTGGTGGAGAAATCCGCCCGCAAACTCGGCATCGTTTTCGAGCAGAAAATATTGGGGGATCATCCGCCCGGTCTTTATCGCCTCGACATGGCCGGCAAGTTTCATCTGACGCCGGTGCCTAAAAGCGAGGCAATTCCGGCCGATCAAGGCCCGATCCTGATTTTCCTGCACGGCACGGCATCGAGTACCGAGGGCAGTTTTGGCAAGCTGTGGGATCCGGCCAATACCGAAGGCGGCCGGCTACGGCAGACGCTGGCGCCGATTTACGGCAAGCGGGTGTTTGGTCTGGAACATCGCTCGCTGAGCGAAAGCCCGCTCGCCAATGCAATTGATTTGATCGAGCGCCTGCCCGAGCGGGCCGAGGTGCATCTGGTCAGCCATTCGCGCGGCGGCCTGGTCGGGGAGCTCATTGCGTTGTCCGGCTGCGCCAATCTGGCCGAGGTTTTGACCGAGGACAAAATTCAGGCATTTTTTGCGGTTGACCGCAGCATTGCCCCGCAACTCGGCCTTTCGCCGCTCACCGACGATGAAGTCATTGCCCACAACGCAGCCTACCAGGACGACCGCAAACGCCTGAATGATCTGGTCGAACTGCTTGGCACAAAAAAACTGCGTGTCTCGCGCTTTGTCCGTGTCGCCTGCCCGGCCCGCGGCACGACGCTGGCCTCCGGACGGCTCGATCGCTGGCTCTCGGTGCTCGATTATCTGGTCGACGCCGCCACCGGCAACGGCCTGTTTGGCGATGGGCTCGATTTCCTGCTGGCGGTGGTCAAGGAGCGCACCGACCCGCGCACCCTGCCCGGCCTCGAAGCGATGATGCCCGGCTCGGCGCTCACCCGTCTCCTGAACGGCACACCGGAACTGGTCAGCAGCGCCGATTTGTCGGTGATCGCGGGCGACATTGAGGCCGGCGACGGCCTGTGGAATACCCTGAAAGTCATCGCCACCGACTGGTTCTACCGCAATGAACACGACCTGGTGGTAGATACCGGCTCGATGAGCGGCGGCCTGCCCCGCCTCGCCAACGCCGGCCGCCTGCGCCGGGACGAGGGGCCGAAGGTCAATCATTTCCGTTATTTCACCAACGAACAAAGCGTCCGCTGGCTGAAGGACGGCCTGAGCCGTGAAGACGGCGACAACGCCGGGTTCCAGCCTATCGCCACCGCCTTTGCCAACGCCCCCGACCCTACGCAGCGCTGCCGCGACGCCGTCGCACGCAGCCGCAGCGGCATCAAGCCACGCCCCATCGTCGTGGTGCTGCCCGGCACGATGGGCAGCCAGTTGCGGGTCGGCGACGACACCGTCTGGCTCGACTACTGGGCCTTGCTCAAAGGCGGCCTGAAGCGGCTGGCGGCGGGGCGCGACGGCATTACGCCGGTGGGCTTGGTCGATCAGTTCTACGGGCCGCTGGTCGAATTCCTGGCGCGCAGCCATCAGGTTGAACTCTTCCCTTACGACTGGCGCTACTCGGTACGCCAGGCCGCGGCCCGTCTGGCGCAAACGCTCGAACCGCTGGTCACCCAAGCCGAGCGCAGCGGTCAACCGCTGCGTCTGGTCGCCCACTCGATGGGCGGTCTGGTGGTGCGCTCGATGATCGCCGACGGCGGCGCCGGTACGGCCCTCTGGCAGCGCATCATTCGCCTGCCGGGTAGCCGTTTCCTCATGCTTGGTACACCCAACCTCGGCTCCTATGAAGCCGTGCGCTGGTTGACCGGTTTCAACCCGACGCAATCCAAGCTCTCATTACTCGATATCACCCAAAGCACCGACCAGATCATCGGGCTGGTGGCCAACTACCCCGGGCTGCTCGAACTTTTACCCTTCGCCCCGGATGATCCGGACTTCGCCGAAACCAGCCGCTGGCAAAAGCTGAAAAAGGAACTCGGCGCGCGCTGGCAAACCGCCGACCAGGCCGCGTTGCAGGAAGCCGCCACCACCTGGAAACTGATCCGGGCAGCGCAACCCGACCCACGCTTCATGGCCTATGTGGCCGGTTGCCAGCCGGCCACCGTGATCGACTACCAATTAAGTTCGGCTGACGCCTGGTGGCGCCCCGATCTCAAGCGCCTCGAATTCATCGCCACCCGCGAAGGCGACGGCACGGTGAGCTGGCAATCCGGCCGCCTGCCCGGCGTGCCCACCTGGTATGTCGAAAACACCGCCCACGACGCACTGTGCGCCCAGCCCAAAGCCTTCCCCGGTTACCTCGACATTCTGGTCAACGGCCAAACCGGGCTCCTTCCGGCCACGCCGCCGGCCCGGGCGCGCGCTGCAGCGGGCGAGGAACGCTTCGTCTTGCCGGCCACGCCGCCGGTCGACAGCATCCCCGCCCCCGCCGACATCGGCGGCTTCGGCTTCTCCGGCACGGCGCCGATCATTGAGGACAAAGCCACTGCCGCCGTGCCGATCATCGAGGTCGGCATCCGCCACGGCAACCTGGCCTATGCCCGCTACCCCTTGGTCGTCGGCCACTATCGCGGCGACACCGTGGTCAGTGCCGAAGCGGTGCTCGACAAGCAACTGGGCGGCGCGCTCACCCGCCGGCTCGATCTCGGCATTTACCCCGGTCAACTCGGCAGCAGCACGGTTTTCCTCAACGACTCGGCCACGGCCAAGCCGGCCGGCGCCATTGTCGTCGGCCTCGGCCAGGTCGGCGGGCTCAGCCCCGGCCTGCTCGAAGACTCGATGCGCTCAGCGCTGCTCAGCTTTGCGCTTGAAGTCGCGCACTGGCCGGACAAACGCTTCGGCGATTTCGGCCGCCCCCGCTCCGCCGCCGTCACCTGCCTGCTGGTCGGGACCGGCGCTGGCGGCCTGCCGATTGGCGACTCCCTCGAAGCCATCCTGCGCGCCGCCGTCTGCACCAATCGCCGGCTGGCCGAACAGGGACTCGACAACCGGGTTTTAATCGACCGCATGGAGTTCCTCGAACTCTATGAAGATGTCGCCATTGCCGCCGCCGATGCGCTGGGCCGAGTATTGCAAAATGATGCCCTGAGCAACGCCATTCGCTGGCCGGCCAAATCGGTTGAAACCGGGCAAGGCGGCCGCCGACGGGTGCGCTTCGGGGAGGCGCCCGAGTGGTATCAGCGCCTTGAAATCCTTGAAGAAGACGGTCGCCTGCGCTTCATTTTCCCGACTGACCGGGCGCGCGCCGAAGAAACGCTGGCCACCGGCCAACTCGCGCTGGCGCAAAGTTTCATCCAGATCGCCAGCCGCGACACCGGGCAAAACTCTTCAGCGGCCAAGACTTTGTTTGAAATGCTGCTGCCGCTGCGCCTGCGCGAACTGGCGCCGCAGCAAGGCAACATGGTGGTGATGGTCGATCGCCAGACCGCGCCTTACCCGTGGGAATTGCTGGAAAACCGCTGGTCCAATGGCGAGCGCCCGCCTGCCGTCGCCGCTGGTTTCATCCGTCAATTCCGCACCACCGAATTCCGCCAGCAGCCGGTGCATGGCATGGGCAATACCGCGCTGGTCATTGGCAATCCCGACCTCGCCTGCGCGGCTGATTTTTCCGATCTACCGGGGGCGCGTGAAGAAGCGCGGCAAGTTGCCGAACAACTGGCCAACGCGGGTTATGAGGTGCTCGACTGCATCGATCAGACGACAACGCCGATCATGGAAGCGATCCACAAGGACAGTTGGCGCATCCTCCATCTGGCCGGGCATGGCGTGCATCAATTCCTGCGGTCAACCGCCAAAAAGGGCGAAAAACCGATTTCCGGCATGGTGATCGGCGCCGACAGTTTCCTGACGCCGGGCGACATCGCCCAGATGCGTTTTGTCCCCGAATTGGTCTTCATCAACTGCTGCCATCTCGGCCGGGTTGATGGGGAGCGCGAGCTTGACCGGCTTGGCCTCGCCGCCAACCTCGGTGAAGAATTCGTCCGCATGGGCGTGCGTGCCGTCATCGCCGCCGGTTGGGCGGTGGACGACCGCGCCGGGCAAACCTTCGCCGCCTCCTTCTACCAGGCCATGCTGTCTGGCGAAGCCTTCGGCGAAGCGGTCCGGGTTGCCCGCGAAGATGTCTGGACCCGCTGCCCGGACGTGAACACCTGGGGCGCTTACCAGTGCTACGGCGACCCGGATTTCCGCTTCCATCGTGACGGTAGTGCCGCACAACGGGTCTGGCCGGATTTCAGCACCCCGCATGAGCTGGTTGCCGAACTGGAAAACCTGGCCGCCGATTTCCGGGCGGGCGGCAGTGAAGATGGCGGCGAGCGCATCACCCGCCGCATCGCCCGCATTCCAGAAAACCAGGCCGGAAAATGGTTGCAACGGGCCGACATCTGCGCCGCGCTCGGGCTGGCCTGGGGCGAAATCCGCGATTGGGAAAAGGCCATCGAATGGCTGGGCAAAGCCCTCACCGCCGAAAAAGGCGAGTGCTCGATGCGCGCCCTGGAGCAATACGCCAACTTCCGCGTCCGTCTCGCCGCTGAACGCTGGCAGAAAGCCCGGCACCTACCGAAAGCCAAGCGTGAGGATGTCCGGCTCAACGGCGTGGCCAGTATCGAATCAGCCATTCTCGACCTCGACACCCTGTGCCGGCGCGCCCCCACGGTCGAACGCCTCAATCTGCTCGGCAGCGCCTACAAGCGTCTGGCCCAGCTTGAGGAGCCGCCGCGGCAACTGGAGGCCCTGGTCAACATGGCCCACCACTACCGCCTGTCCTTCGACCGCCAAGCCGACGCCTACTCTTTCACCAACTGGGTGGCCGCCGGCCTGCTGGCCGCGCAGCGCGACGATAGCGATGATGGACCAGGTAGCGCCGACCCGCTGGCCGGACTGGCACAAGAACTGGATACGCTTTACCGGGAAAAAGTCCGCAGCAGTGCCGAAGACCCGAATTTCTGGGATGCGGCCAGCCTCGCCGACCTCGAACTGACGCGCCTGCTGGCGCAAGGCACGATCACCCCGCGCCAACGCGCCGCAGCCTCCCCCGGCGAAGCGGCAGCACCCATTCTGGCGGCCTACCGCGACGCCATCGGCCGCGCCGCCAGCCCCCGCGAGATCTCGTCGCTGTGCGAAAACATCGCCTTCCTGCTCGATCTTTGGTCACCCCGCGACAAGGTGACAATTCGCATCCTTGAACAACTGAAGGAGAGCCTGCAATGAGCCCGCGAGCCCCCAAGACGCCAAAACCCAAGGGTCTAATCCGCCGCAAACGCGCGCCGACGGTCACCACGCCACCCACCGACCCGCTGCCGGACGCCCCAAAAGCAGCCACCGCGCGAGCAGCGGTTTTGGACCCCGGCGCAAGGGCGGCACCCAACCTGTCGGAAGCACCTGACCTGACGGCCACCCCGCTCGACAAAATCAGCTTCAAGGAACTCAACCCACGCGCCTTGATTGCGCCCAACTTCCGCGTCTATGAGCTGACCAAATCCGACCTAGCCAGCCGCCGTGCCATCGACAACGATTTCACCAGCGAACAACATCTGCGCGCCGCCATCCACCTCGCCCGCCATGTGCTGCAACCGATTCGCGACACCTTCGGCTCCTTTACGCCAAATAGCGTTTACCGTAGCCAGGCGCTTGAACGGGTGCTGAAAAACAAGCCGACCACTTGGCTCAGCACCAGCCAGCACGCCCGGGGCGAGGCCTGCGATATCGAGATTGTCGGCATGGCAACGCTGACACTGGCAAGCTGGGCGCGTGACCATCTGGCCGATTTCGACCAGATCATTTGCGAATGCTACGACCCGCGCCAAGGGCCGAATTCCGGCTGGGTGCACATTTCGCTGAAAGCCCCCGGCCAAGGCCCAAACCGCCGCCAATGCCTGAGTTACGTACCCGACACCAGCGGCCGGCTGGTCTATGTTTCCGGCCTGCAAGCGACGGCCTGAGGCATGGAATCGGGCAAGATCCTGACGGTACTGGTCATCGCCACCCTACTGGCGGTGATCGGCGCCAGGGTCATCGCCTACCGCTACCGGGCGAGCATGCAGCGCCTGATGAAAACTCCGTTAAATACCGGGTTGACCGCAGGATCAGGCATTGCTTCTGTGACCCAGGAGCCTGCCCTTGCTTCCATCGGCGCAACTGCCGGCAGCGCACTTAATTTCCCGCCCCGCACCACCACCTCGCCAGCGCCGCTGACGCTCGATGACAACCGCCGCGCCTACCGCCGGCTCATCATCTCCTTTGTCGCGCTCACCCTCGTCATCGCACTGACGCGAACGCTGATCATGCAAACGCTGGCCGATGGACCGATCACGCTAAAAAGCGTCGCCGCCCTCGGCGCTGCTTACGCCTGGCCGGTGCTGCCAGTCATCGCCGTGATCAATCGCTGGACCCGCCTGCGTTTTATCAGCGCCATGTTCGGCTGGTTCTGGCTATCGGTATTCCTGCTCAGTTGGCGAACCACGGAGGTCGTCACCTTCCCGCAAATTTTGCAGTGGATGCTGGCCGATATCACGCTGCCGCTGGTGGTCGTCACTGCACTCTGCCTCGGCGGCGCCACCCGCGCCGTGGGCCCCTGGCTGGCCCCCATTTTCGTGGTGTTCAGCGCCTCCTCGCAATTGGGTCTGGATATTCTCGCAGCGCTGATCGCAGCCAACAGCCCGTTCGTTCATTGGCTGGCCAGCTGGCTCGGCGCCACCGCCGCATTCGCCAGCTTTGCGCTGCTCCCCTGGCTGTTCGCCTGGTGGCCGGCCCGGGCGCTGGGCCGCTGGTTGGCGCAGGCCTACCGGCAACGACAGATTTCCGAACTGTTTTACCTGTTCACCGCCGTCTGGATCATCGCCCTGACCGGTCCGGCACTCGGTGCGATGGGCGATCTCGGCTGGGGCGCCCTCATCTGCTTCGCGCCGCTGCTGTGGATTCCGCTCGGCGGCAAACTCATGCAGCGCGGTGCCAGTACAGCAAGTTCAGCCACCTCTAGCCGGCCCCCAACGCTGCTGATTTTGCGGGTCTTTCAGCAAGACGCCAATGTCCAGAACCTGTTCGACCGCGTGATTGAACGCTGGCGCCTGACCGGCAATACCGTGCTGATCGCCGGCACCGATCTGGTCGATCGAACCGTCGACGCCGATGACATTTTCACCTTCATCGACGGCCGACTCGGCGAACGCTTCATCCGCAGCCCCGCCGATCTGGCGCAGCATATTGCCCACTTCGAACTGCTGCCCGATGTCGAAGGACGCCACCGCGTCAACGAGTGCTATTGCCACGACACCACCTGGCAGCAAGCGCTGGACCGGCTGGTTGGGTTGAGCGATGTGGTGCTGATGGACCTGCGCAATTTCAAGGAAAAAAACGCCGGCTGCCTGCACGAACTCGGCATTCTGGCCAGAACCCCGGGACTTGGCCGCGTCGTTGTCCTCACCAACGAAAACACCGAACTACCCGCCGCCCAGGCAGCCACGGTCGACGCCCCCGGCGAGCGCTTTATCTGGCTAACCGAACAGTCCAAAAAGCCGCTCGCTACTGAAGAAGTGCTGGCCGCCCTTTTTCCACCTGCTTCCCACCTGCCTGAAGCGCAGCGGTGAGACTGTTGCCAAAGACCAACTGAGCAGATTGCCAAGCCGCGACAGGTATAATGATTAATTTGGCACCAGCTCGGAAAATCCTATGGAAAATAATATAAATTATAATAACAACCCTTTGCACGGCATTGGTTTAAAACAAGTAATCACTGAAATAGTCAATTACTACGGCTTTGATATTTTATTTTCCTATTTAAATATCAATTGTTTTAACAACAATCCAAGCATTGATTCCAGCGTGAAATTCCTTAAAAAAACGGACTGGGCACGCGAGAAAGTCGAAGCATTTTATTTATATCAATTCAAGAGCTTGCCGCGAGCATCTGCCGAGCAATTTGAATTACCCCCCAGAGATCGCATTATTCCCGAGAGCCAAACACCGGGAAGCCCGGCTGAATTAAGTCTGGAAGACGCTGATCGGTTGCGCGAAAAGCGTGCCATAAAGACAGCCATGCACGACGCAGATAAAGGCCACCGACCCAACTCGGACAAGCGTGTGACGGATTATAAAAAACCCTCTACTCGTAGCGATTCAGACCCCTGGGCGAAGTGGAAAAAATAAACCTTGATTCAAAATAATTGAAGGTTAATCTTAATGATTTATTGGGAAGAACAATCAAGCCGCGGATATCGCTCATCCGTCGCTTCCCGGCCAACTGCTGCCACACGTCCTGACCGTAAAGTCGTCACCTCAACGACTGCTGCGCTTCAAAACCTGCCGGACAGTCAATTCACGCAACTCGGCCAAAGTGATCCCTCCACATCAGAGCAAACGACTGGATTACTCCGCCAAACTGCCTTTGAGGGTGGCTATTGTGATGGATCGAACCAAGTAATGAAATATTGTGATGTAATCTCAACAAAACTTAGTTTTATGTTGATGAACTAGCCATCTTAAAGAATTGGAATGTGATGCAACAATTGAAACCGATCCGAGCAACCTTGTTGGGTGAGCAAACTGCCGAAAATGACATCAAGTTGCTCTTGCCCAATTTTATTGAGACACCGGAATATCGCTCAATCATCGAGACCAAAGATAGCACGGTAGTTGTCGGCCGCCGAGGCACTGGAAAAAGTGCAATGTTTGCTAAGTTGCAGAATTTCTGGGGAGGGCAGAAGGGGGCTAATGTAATCGCTATTGCACCAGAGGATTATCAAACAATCAGTTTCCGTGCGGTTTTTAAGCCATTTCACGAAAAATATTCCTATGTCCGTTCAATTTCTAGAGTCGTTTGGAAATATGGCCTAATTATGGAAATGCTTTGCCATCTCGCAAAGCACTTCAAAACACGTGAGCGTATTAGCCAATTTCGTACAGTAGAGGAGCACATCAAACTTTGGCAGGCAGCTCCAGGTGGTTTTTTTAACAAACTTATTGTACGTTTTGGACCGACTCTACGGTCAGGCGAGGAGGTTGAACTTATTATCGGAAGTATTCACAGCGATGTGAATTTAGTAGAAATTGAAGCTCAGTTTTTAGAGTTATTAAAAAGTTCATCAGTCCGATTTTTTATTCTAATTGACCGTCTTGATGAAGGTTATGAAAATGATGAAATGGGTGCTGCTATTGTGTCTGGCGCAATCGCAGTTGCGGCCGAATTAAATAAGAGATATGACCACGTAAGGCCGGTTATTTTTCAACGGGATAACATTCTACGCGCGGTCCAGAAGTTTGATCCTGATTACACACGAAATATTGAAGGAGAGGTTATACCAATTCATTGGGATACTCATCAACTTCAAAATTTAGTGGCTAAACGGTTGAACTCGGCATTTTCTCTAAATATGGAGCACGTACAAAAGATTTGGGATCGATGTACAGCAAATGAGGGACTGGGAAGGGAGTTGCAAGGAAAGGATGGCTTCAAGAAATGTCTACAGTTCACTCTCTATCGACCCAGAGACCTTCTGTCACTTTTGAATCAAGCATTCTTTAACGCAGCTCGGGAGCAACGTTCATCTATTGTTTTGCAGGACGTTGAAAAGACTGCAAAAACCATATCCGGAACACGATTGGATGATCTTAAAAAGGAGTACATTTCAATCATTCCGTCTCTTCCAGTTGCTGTATCGATGTTTGAGCATGGCAGTCCAGAGATGACATATCAAGACGCTCTTGGAGTTCTGGATGGGATGTCTCAAGCGTTAAAGGTGTCCAATGCAGGTGCGCTAGCACAACAAGACTACGCCATTCTTAAGAGTGATGGTGTGATCCGCTCGTTGTATAGCGTTGGATTTGCAGGAACACATGATGAAAACTCTAATACATTTACTTTTTGTCACGATGGGCGCCAACCCGATCGAGAATTTACTGCCCATGATCGGATATTAATTCACCCTTGCTATTGGATTGCATTAAATCTATCTCGCAATGCTCTTGAGCCAGATGAAGCTGAGCAAATAAATGATGAGTATGAAATTAAAGTAACTTCAGTTTCTCCAGAAATTCGTAGTCAGCGTATTGGGGCACTTATCGCCGAATTGGGGAGCATCGAGGAAGGGCGGGGGCACGCTGAAGAATTTGAGCAATGGGTTCTTATTGCGATTCAAACAGTTTTTGCTGGGCACCTGAGCAATATTGAGAGAAAAGCAAATGGAAATGCGGTCCAACGGCGGGATATTGTTGGAACGAACCTAGCAAAATCACATGTTTGGCACCGTATCGAAAAGGACTATGAGGTTAGACATGTTGTTTTTGATGCAAAAAATTACAAATCGGTAGGTCGAGACGAATACCGTCAGATGTCTACTTATCTTCACGGTCAGTATGGGCGTTTAGGTTTCTTGGTGACGCGAGATGACGACGATTCTCTTCGGGCCGGGGCAGAATTAGATTGGGTGCGTGAGATATATACAACCGATAAGAAGTTAATTGTTCGATTGTCTTATAAGTTTTTCTTAAAGTTGTTGGGTAAATTAAGAAATCCAGAAAAGCATGACGCTGTAGATAGCGCTCTTTCATCTCTGTTGGATACATACGAACGACGTTATCTTAGCTTGCCAAGTACTCGTGCTCAAAAAGCCAAGAAATGAAGCCAACTCCATTAATCGGTCAGCAAATAGTGGACTTGATCGGACTGCAGCAAAGAGAAATTTTGCTGTCACACAAGAGGACTATCTCCAACGACCACGAAGGTCGACGACTTGCCAGTGAGCAGCCGTCTGGAATGGCAACTGAACTTTGTTACCTGCCCATCGGCAGTCGGCGGGTCGAAGGTCAGGATTGGGCACCAAGCCCCCCTCGACCAGCATCACCAGCCTGTCGAGAGATTTATATTTTCCAGCAGAATTTACGCCGCCATTTACTGGATGAAGTCTCCCGCGGCGATTCAATTTCATTGAATATTTGATCTAAACCCTGCCTATCGTTGGCACTGGGCACCTTGGGCGGGCAGAGCCGTCCTCCGGTTATGGCTCGCACTTTCAGCCCAGCACCGACCAAAACCAGCCTCACTTTAGCCAAGCGCTTTCAGCGAAATGGCGGACTCCATCGCCATTTTTTCGCCCCTTAAAAAATCCAAATATCATTACCTGTTCTTCGGTAGAATCCATCATTGTGTCCACAAACTCAGGTGCCGATTAATCTCAATGAATCACCACCTGACCACTGGGCAACATCCGTTGTCCTTGAGTGATTCTTGCTGCATAACCAAGCCTGACCGGAGTACGCGACCTTAGCCAGATCATGAAATACCTGCCAAGCGTGACGCTAATCCCGTTGAAGATAAACCCATGAAGCTGCGTGTAAAAATGTGGCTGGTTTTGGGCCTGGTGCTTTTGACTGTGCTGGCTCTGGATCTGACGACTTCCTGGCAAAAAATCCACCGCGACCAACGGGTTGAGCAGGAAATTGACGTGCAAGCCATGCGGGCCTTGCTGATGGCAACCCGGCGCGTTTATCACCAGCAGTTCATTGCCAGTGAGTTGCCGGTCAATGAAAAAACCATTGGCTTCCTGCCCGCGCACTCGATGGCGCGAATTTCTCAGGATTACGCCAACTGGACGAACAACGGCTACCGTTTTAACAATGTCTCAGACCGCCCGCGCAATCCGGCCAATCAGGCCGACCGCTTTGAGCTGGCGGCGATGGCATTTTTCCGGGGCAACCGCGAAACGCCTGAACGGATGGAGGCGATTCAGGATGACGCCGGACAGCGCTGGTTTCATTACACCGCACCGATCTGGATCGAGCCTTATTGCCTGATGTGCCACGGCAAGCAGGAGAATGCACCGGAAAGCATCCGCAATCAGTACGGCGAATCCTATGACTATGCCGTGGGTGATCTGCGCGGCGTTATGAGCATCAAGCTCCCCCTTGAGCGCTTTGAGGCGGGCTTTTGGGATCGTTGGACAAACCGTTTATGGCTTGATCTGACCGCTTTTATGTTGATTTTCCTGACGGTCGGGTTGTTCATGGATCGCCTTATCCTGCGCCGGCTGGAGCAGTTGCGATCCGGTGCCGGGCGCTTGTCGCGCGGAGATAAAGAGGTTCGTGTTGAGGAAAGCGGCCAGGATGAATTGACCGAGCTGGCGCGAACTTTCAACCAGATGGCTGACAACGTGGCAATGCGCGAACAGGCCCTGGCGCAGCAGCGCGACTCGCTGGAAGCGACGGTTGCGGCGCGGACGCTGGATTTGTCGCAGGCCAAGGAAGCAGCCGAGAGCGCCAACAAATCGAAGAGCGCCTTCCTCGCCAATATGAGCCATGAAATCAGGACGCCGCTCAATGCGATCAATGGCATGGCCAACCTGATCCGGCGCGGCGGCCTCCCACCGGAGCAGCTTGAGCGCCTGGACAAACTGGATGCCGCTGGAAAGTACCTGCTGGAAACCATCAACGCGGTGCTTGATGTCTCGAAAATCGAGGCCGGGCGGCTTGTGCTGGAGGAAACCAATGTCCGCATCGAAACACTTTTCGAGAACATTCGCTCGATGCTGCTGGAAAAGGCCAATGCGAAAAACTTGCGCCTGACGACCGAGGTGGTCGCCCTGCCTTACCGCCTGATTGGCGCCCCGACGCGCCTGCAGCAGGCGCTCCTCAATTACGCCATCAACAGCATCAAATTTACCGAAACCGGCAGCGTGACATTGCGCGTCAGTTTGCAGGAAGAGGATTCGACGCAGGTGCTGTTGCGTTTTGAGGTGAGCGATACCGGCCCGGGCATCGCACCCGAGTCGCTGGCCCGCCTTTTCAACCCCTTTGAACAAGCCGACAGTTCAACAACGCGCAAATATGGCGGCACCGGATTGGGGCTGACCATCACCAAGGGCATTGCCCAGACCATGCAGGGCGAGGCGGGCGCGACCAGCATTCCCGGCCAGGGCAGCACTTTCTGGTTCACTGCCCGGCTGAAAAAAGGCGACTCGCTGGATTCATTGCCCGCGAATGAGGTGTACTGCGATGCGGAAGCGCGGCTCAGCACAGCCTTCCGTGGCCGCCGCATATTGCTGACGGAAGACGAGCCGATCAATTGCGAAATCGCCACCATGATGCTTGAAGAAGTCGGGCTGGTCGTCGAGATCGCCAGGGACGGCGTGGAGGCGGTCGAGATGGCGAGCCGGCTGCACTACGACCTGATTCTGATGGACATGCAAATGCCCAGAATGGATGGCCTGGAAGCAACCCGGCGGATTCGCGCCCTCGCCTCGGGGCATGATGTGCCGATCGCTGCGATGACGGCGAATGCCTTCGCAGAAGACCGGGCGCTTTGCTTCGCGGCCGGCATGAACGACTTCATCAGCAAGCCGATTGATCCCGAAAGCTTCTATACGCTGGTCCTTAAATGGCTCGATCGCCAAGGGCGTTGAGTGCTTGAACATCGGCTGCAGAAGCTTGCAATAGCGGCCTGTGGAAATGAGCCTTGGGTTTTACCGCAGCGATAATTTGTGAACACTCGGCCAGCCGCTGACTCGAAAAATAGCCCGAAATTCGAGTTGACCGCAGCATTCCGCTGATTCCCGTATCTGGGCCGATTGACCCCAACATGCGGCTTTGAACGATCCTGTACCAACGTCGTTCACCAGCGCGATCAAGCATAATCAGCCATGCGAAACAAAATCCAGACAGCACCGGAACATCCCCGCAAGCTCTCAACCCTGGCGGGCCTCTGGCCCTTTCTACGGCCTTATCGGGCGCGTATTGCGCTGGCGTTTGTCCTGCTCTGCCTGGCTTCCACCACCATTCTGCTGGTCCCGCTGGCCTTTCGTGATCTGATCGATTTCGGCTTTGGCAAAGGTGCGCCAGCCAATGGCAGCCTGCTCGGCGCCTTGAGTCTGAATGGCCATTTCATCGCCCTGTTTGGCCTGGCCAGCTTCTGGGCATTGGCCGTGGCGGCGCGTTTTTATACGGTTTCCTGGATCGGCGAGCGGGCCACGGCGGACTTGCGCAGCGCGGTTTACACGCGGGTGCTCGGGCAATCACCACAGTTTTTTGAAACCTTGCAAACCGGCGAGGTTTTATCGCGCTTGACCGGCGACACGACGTTGATCCAGACCGTGGTCGGCAGCTCGATTTCGATGGGATTGCGCAGCCTCTTTCAGTTTGTCGGCGGCATGGTCATGCTGGCCGTCACCAGCTTTTACCTCTTCGCCCTCAACCTCGGCCTGATGGCTTTGCTGATCCTGCCGATCATCGCCATCGGCCGCCAGGTCAAAAAACTGTCGCGCGAATCGCAGGACAAAATCGCCGACGCCTCGGCGCTGGCCGGCGAAATCCTCAACGCCATGCCAACCGTTCAGGCCTACACGCAGGAACCCGCCGAGGCCAGGCGTTTCACCGAGCGCACCGAAACCAGCTTCGTCACGGCCATCAAGCGCACCCGTGTGCGGGCGGCGCTCACCGCGCTGATCATCACGGCGGTGATGGGCACCATCATTTTTGTCCTCTGGGTCGGCGCCCGTCAGGTCAATGATGGCCTGCTCACCGTCGGTCAACTCGCCTCCTTTGTGCTCTACGCGGCGCTGGTCGCGGGCGGGGTCGGCACGATGGCGGAAGTCTGGGGCGACGTGATGCGCGCCGCCGGTGCGGCCGAACGCCTGCTCGATCTGCTGCACGCCGAATCGGCGATCCGTGAAGCCTCGACACCACTGCCGCCGACACCGTCGGCCCAGGCCTCGATCAGTTTTGAAAATGTCACTTTTGCCTATCCGGCCCGCCCGCAAACGCCGGCTTTAATCGACATCTGCCTGCGCATCGCGCCGGGCGAAAGCGTCGCGCTGGTCGGGCCTTCGGGCGCCGGCAAAACCAGCATCTTCCAGTTACTGCTGCGTTATTACGAGGTTTCGGCGGGCTGCATCCGGATCAACGATCAGGATATTCGCCAATTGCGCCTGCACGATCTGCGCAAGGACATCGCCATCGTTTCGCAAGACCCGGTGATTTTTTCGGCCAATGCGCTGGAAAACATCCGCTACGGCCGCGCTTCGGCGAGCGATGAGGAAGTCAGGCAGGCCGCCCGGGCGGCGCAGGTGGATGAGTTTATCGAGCGTTTGCCCGAGGGCTACCAGACCTTCCTCGGCGAACGCGGCACCCGCCTGTCCGGCGGCCAGCGCCAGCGCATCGCCATTGCCCGCGCCATCCTGAAAGGGGCGCGCCTGCTGTTGCTCGACGAAGCCACCAGCGCGCTCGATGCCGAATCGGAAGTCCTCGTCCAGCAAGGTCTTAACGCCGCGATGCAGGGAAGAACGACGCTGATCATCGCCCACCGTCTGGCCACCGTGCAAAAAGCCGACCGCATCGTCGTCATGGAACACGGCCGTATCGTTGAAATTGGCACACCGGACGATCTGCGCCATCAAGGCGGGCTCTATGCCCGACTCGCCGCGCTGCAACTGGACCTTTGATCAAGCGCGAGCCGCGCCTGCCGTCGTTTCTCTTGCCCAGGCGCCTCACGGAGCGCCCGGGGCACAACTCAAACCGCGTTGAGCTCCGCCTGCCGGGCAATCGCCTTCGTCATACCTTCAAACAAAATGACATGCAGCGGCACCAGCGAGTACCAGTAGAGCAAGCCCCAGACACCCGCCGGATGCCAATAGGCGGTTGCGGTCAACCGGGTTTTTCCGTCAATTTCCTCAAGCTCGAATTCCAGCACGCCGGCGCCGGGGGTTTTCATGTCAAAGCTCAGGGTCAGGCGGCGCTCGGGTTCGATCGCGATCACCGTCCAGAAATCAACCTTGTCGCCCAGATGCAATTCAGTCGGGTGCGGGCGGCGACGACAAAGACCGGGGCCGGCGATCAGCCAGTCGAACGTGCCGCGGAGTTGCCACAGGATGTCGAGGTAAAAATAGCCGCGCTCACCGCCCATCAAGCTGAGTTGGCGCCAGACGCTGGCCGCCGAGGCATTGGCCACCGCCTTGCCGGCGGCCTTTTTGGCGTAAAAAGCATAGTTGGGTTTGAGGTTGCGAAAGCTTAGATCGCCCTCCACCCAAGGGCCACCCGCACCGGCTTCACGCCGCTCGGCGTTGAGCGCAGCTTCGACGGATTCACGAAAACCGAGCAGGCGCTGCGGCACCAGCCTAGCCAGGGCGTCGCCCTGGGCGGGAATGTCGTATTCGAGGCCCTGAATCAGCGCCCGGGCAATATTGGTCGGCACACTGGTCACCAGCCCCAGCCAGCGCGACGACAGGTTGGGCGTCAGCACCGGCACGCGAATGATGAACGGACGCCGACCAACACAGTCGGCAAATTGCCGCATCATTTCTTCGTAACTGAGGAAATCCGTGCCGCCCGCATCCAGTATCTGCCCCTCGGCCTCGGGCAATTCGGCAACGCGGACCAGATAGGTCAACAAATTATCCAGCGCGACAGGTGCCGAGCGCGATTGCACCCACTTCGGCGTGACCATGATCGGCAAGTGATAAACCAGGTCGCGAATCACTTCGTAGGCGGCGGAACCGGCACCGACAATGACGGCGGCGCGAATTTCGATCACCGGCACCGGGCCGGCCCGCAAGCGCTCGCCGGTATCGCGCCGCGAGAGCAAATGCTCGGAACGGGCGCCTTCAGGGATGATGCCGCCGAGATAGACGATGCGCTGAACGCCGGCCAAAGCCGCCGCAGCGGCAAAATTACTGGCCGCTTCGAGATCCAGTTGGCCGAAATGCCGGCCACTGGCCATGGAATGCACGAGGTAATAAGCGATGCTGACCCCGGCCAAAGCCTTGCTCAGCGTTTCCGGCTTGAGCGCATCGGCTTCGATAATCTCGACGCCTTGCCAGCCCCGGGTTTCAAGCGGCGCCCGGCGCCGGGCGACAGCACGTATTGAACGCCCTTCGCCCAGCAGACGCGGCACGAGGTGCGTGCCGATGTAGCCGCTGGCGCCGAAAACCAGCGTTAGCGGACGACTCGGGCTATCCTCGGAAAGTGTTTTTTTCACGCCGCCGAGTCTGGCATTCGCCGCGCCGTGAAGCAATTGTTTCTCCGTATTACCCGGAACTGATATAGCCGATTGCACTCAAAAAGCATCACTCAAGAGAATCGAGACGGTCATGCAAAGCAAACCTTTACTCTGGACACTGATGGCAAGCGCGGTGCTGATGATGACCGGCCTGGGGGTTGCCACCGCCGACAAGCGCCGAGCCGCCGTTGTTGAGACCTGTAACGTCGCCAGTGGCTGGCTGGAGCCCGCCTCGGCCAAGTCGAAGAGCCTTGCCGCAAACAAGGTGCTGGCGAATGCCGCCGAGCGCGAATTCGTGCTGCTTGGCGAGCAGCACGACGACGCGGATCATCACCGCTGGCAACTGCAAACGCTGGCCGGGCTTTATGCCTACCGGCCAGACATGGTGATCGGTTTCGAGATGTTCCCGCGCCGCCTGCAGCCGGTGCTTGACCGCTGGATCGAGGGTAAATTGACCGTGCGAGAGTTTCTGACCCAGGCCGAGTGGGACACCGTCTGGAGCTTTCCGCCCGAGCTTTACCTGCCGCTGTTCGAGTTTGCCCGCATCAACCGGATTCCGATGGTGGCGCTCAATGTCGAGCGCAGCCTGACCAAAGCGATTGGGGAAAAAGGCTGGGACAACGTGCCGGCTGCCGAGCGCGCCGGCCTGAGCCGCCCCGCGCCGCCCCTTCCCGCCTATCGAGATATTCTGTCGAGCATTTACCGCGAGCACATGCCCGGCCCGAAGCGTGCGGCAGGCAAGCTGGCACGGACGGACAAAGCGACGGATAAAGCGTTTGAGGCTTTCGTCGACGCCCAACTAACCTGGGATAGAGCGATGGCTGAAGGGCTGGCGAATCGGGCCGTCGCGGACAAAAACGGCAACAAACCGCTGCTCGTCGGCATCATGGGCAGCGGCCACCTGCGCTATGGGCACGGCGTACCGCACCAGTTGCGCGCCCTGGGGTTCAATCAGATCGCTACGCTGCTGCCGAGGTCGGAAGACATGGCTTGCGACGATCTCGAATCCGGCTTGGCCGATGCGGTGTTCACCTTGCCGGTCGCCGCAAAGATTGCGCCGCAACCGCCGCGCCTGGGCGTCGCGCTTGAAGATGCCGAGGGCAGCGTGCGAGTCCAGTCGATCACCGCCGGCAGTCTGGCCGAACGCAGCGGCTTTGCCGTGGGCGACCGGCTGATCGAGGTTGCCGGCAGCCCGCCGGGCAATACCTGGTCAGTCATCTCGATCATTCGCCGCCAGCCCCCCGGCACCTGGCTACCGCTGCGCGTCCAGCGCGGTGAAACGGCGCTTGATCTGGTCGTCCGCTTCCCGGCGAAAACGTGAGCCAGCGGATGATTCAGCGCATAAGTCTTTGGCACACGATTTCTCAGCCCATGTTCGATCGACACGTACTCGATACCCTGCGGCGCCTGCTGGCTGGCTTAATACTATTTGTCGCAGCCGGCATCGCGCCGGCAGCCACGCCCGCGCTGCAGCTGGAGGTTTCCCTGGAGCCGGCAAGCAGCCAGTTTGAAGCCGTCGCCGTGGTTCAGCCGACGCGCCGTGACTTTCGTTTTGTCCTGCATGAATCCCTGGTCATTCGTTCGGCCGAGGTCGCCGGCAAAGCGCTGAAGTTCGTCTCGCTGGGGCGGGACGAAGGCTTTCAGATGTGGCGCATCCAGCTACCGGAGGGCAGCGACGCTGTCCGCATCAGCTACGGTGGACCGCTAAAACCGCTGCAAAATGGCCGCGATCACCGCAGCGTGCTGCGCGCCATGCCGCCGATGGCATCGGCCAATGGCAGCTTTTTGCCGTCGTCCAGCGGCTGGTATCCGCAACCTTCGCCGATGTTCAATTTTCGGGTAAAACTCAGCCTGCCGGCGGATCAACGGGCGCTGGTCGCCGGCCGCCTGCTGGAAGAAACGCTACCGGAAGGCAACAACGGACGCTACCGGGCGACCTTTGAGTTTGCCCAACTGACCGATGGCATTGATTTGATGGCCGGGCCGTGGCGCGTGCGGGAAAAATTGCTGCCCAAGGATGCCAAAACCGGCACACCAGCGCTCCGGCTGCGCACCTACTTCCCGGCCGACCTCGACGCCGAAACGGGTCTGGCCGAGGCTTATCTGGAAGATTCCCGGCGCTATATCGAACGCTACAGCAACGAAATCGGCGCTTATCCGTACAGCGAGTTTTCGGTCGTCGCCAGCCCGCTCCCGACCGGTTTCGGCATGCCGACCTTGACCTATATCGGCGCCGATGTACTCCGGCTGCCATTCATTCGCGCCACCTCGCTCGGCCACGAAATTCTGCACAACTGGTGGGGCAACGGCGTTTATGTGAATTACGAGCAAGGCAACTGGAGCGAAGGATTGACCACCTTCATGGCCGACTACGCCTTCAAGGAAACTGTCGCCAACGACACTTCGCGCGACATGCGGCTCGGCTGGTTACGAGATTTCTCGGCGCTGTCGAACGAGGCACGCCAGCCCTTGCGCGAGTTTCGCGGCCGCACCCACAGCGCCTCGGCGGCGGTCGGCTACGGCAAGGCGGCGATGCTCTTTGTCATGCTGCGCGACCAGATCGGTGAAAAGGCCTTCCGCCAGGGCATTCGCGACTTCTGGGCGAAAAACCAGTTCCGCGTCGCCTCCTGGCAAGAGTTGCAGATTGCTTTTGAAGGCGCCTCGGGGCGTGATCTCAAGGCTTTCTTCGCCGGCTGGCTCGACGCCAGCGGCGCGCCAAAACTGGAGGCACGCGACGCGCTGCTCAAACCGACGGGCAATCGTTATCAACTGGATTTAGTGATCGAACAACAGGGCACCCCGCTGGTATCGCGCCTGCCCATTGAACTCTCCGCCGGCAGCAAACGCGAAACACGCTGGGTTTCAGTCAAACAGGCCAGCGAAAAAGTCAGTGTCGACCTCGATTTTCGCCCGCAAACTCTCCGTATCGACCCGGATATCCGTCTTTGGCGCCAGCTCGATGCGCAGGAGATGCCGCCGATTCTGCGCCAGTGGCTCGGCGCTCCGGCGCCCCGATTGGTCATTGCGGCCAGTGGTGGCGCAGCGGATGCCGCAACAACCCTCGCCCAGCGTTTCTTTGAGGCCAAGCCGCAAAACCTTTCCGGTGCGGCGCTGGCCGGCAGCCTGGGCAGTGGCGGGCCGATCATGATCATCGGCACGCACAGCGAAGTTGCCGCCAGCCTCGCCGCCGCCGGCCTGCCGGCGCGACCGGCCGAACTATCCACCCGCGGCACGGCGCAGGTGTGGACCCTGTTGCGGCCCAGCGGCGCGCCGGTCGCTGTCGTTTCGGCCAACGACGCCAAGGCGCTGGAGGCGTTGGCCCGCCCCTTGCCCCACTACGGCGGCCAAAGCTGGCTGGTTTTTGCCGGCTCGAAAAGCGTTGACCGTGGCACTTGGCCGGTATCCGGCGTCGCGGTCGCCATCAAGGAAAGCGCGCCCGGCCGATAGTCCTGGCAAGCGCAGCCTGCATCAACCGCCGCCCTCGCCAGCAGGGCGGCGCTCAGGATTGCAATCAACACAGCCAGTCTTGATCAGCTACAATCTGCTGCACCGCAACAGTGTCGGAGCCCGCGCCCGACCTCCCTAAAATGCACCCTCGCCTGATGATCGCCGAACTGGAAGAGCACCCGCTCCGCCAGCGCCTGAATAACGAATTCCATGCCCGCCCACCGATCCCGCTAGTCGGGGCGATGCTGGTTTCGCATCTGGTCTTCAAGCACAGCGCGACCACCGTGCAGGCCGAGCGCGACAATCTGACGGTGCTGACCCAGGCCCAGAATTGCAGCTCGATCGAAAGCTCGGATTCGCACATGACGCTGGAAACCGGCGCTTTCCGCATGCGCTGGGAGTTGCACACCGAGTTTTCGAGTTACACCTTTTTCCGGCCACTGGTCAGCGGCGAGGCGCTGCACCAGGATGCCACGGCCTTCGATGCGGTGCATCCGGACTGGCTGGGCAGTATCCCGGGGCAGTTGATCGTCGCGGCCCACCTTGAGCTGCGGTCAACCGAGGAAATCAGCCCGGAATCAGTGCTGGCCAATTTGACCCCAAGCGGGCGAACGATGGTTGCCGCCAAAGTGGCCGACGACGGCGCCTGGATTTTTACCGACTTCAAGATCGACAACGGTTTCTCGCGCTTTCTGGTGCTCAACGCCAACCTGACGCAGCGCCAGGCCGGCCGCACCGTGCAGCGTCTGCTTGAGATTGAAACCTACCGGATGATGTCGCTGCTCGGCCTGCCGGTCGCCAAGGAAGTCAGCCGCTGGCTCTACAAAGGCGAGAAGCAACTGGCCGAACTAATGGACCAGATCGGCCAGGCCCGTTCGCCGGACGACGAACGCAAGGCGCTCTCCATCCTTTCTGGTCTGGCCGCCGAGGTGGAACATTCCGTGGCGCGGACGACCTTCCGTTTCGGCGCCTCGCACGCCTATCACGGCCTCGTCATGCAGCGCATCGAGGAGCTGCGCGAATCGCGCATTTCCGGCCTGCCGACTTTTTACGAATTCATGCAGCGCCGCCTGCTGCCGGCAATGAACACCTGCGAGGCGATCAGCCGGCGACAGGAGGAACTCTCCGCCCGCGTCGCCCGCAACAGCCAGTTGCTGCGCACCCGGGTCGATATCGAACTGGAGCGGCAAAATCAGGAACTGCTCGGCCAGATGAATCAGCGCGCCAGTTTGCAACTGCGCCTGCAGGAAACCGTGGAAGGTTTGTCAGTCGTTGTTCTGACCTATTACGGTTCGCAACTGGTGCAATATCTCGCCAAGGGAACCAAGGATTTGCACCATCTGTCCACAGACGTCATTACCGCCATCTCCATTCCGGTCATCGCCGGTCTGGTCTTTTGGGGCACGCGCCGGATGCGGAAAAAGCTCGCCGCTGAAGCAGCTGGCCCCCATTAATTTATAATCCATCTTTTGCTTTCGGGAAATTTGCCGTGACCACTCCGCTCTTCCAGTCGTCCATTACCAGCCTGCCACTGCTCTCCAAGGGCAAAGTTCGCGACATTTACGCGGTCGACGCCGATAAATTGCTGATTATTACGACCGATCGCCTCTCGGCCTTCGACGTCATCCTGCCCGACCCAATTCCGCGCAAGGGCGAAGTGCTGACCGCTGTCGCTAATTTCTGGTTCGAGAAGCTCGGCCACATCGTGCCGAATCAACTGACCGGCATCGACCCGGAATCCGTCGTGGCCGAAAACGAACGCGAGCAGGTCCGTGGCCGTTCGGTCGTAGTCAAACGCTTGCGTCCGCTGCCGATTGAAGCTGTTGTGCGCGGCTACGTCATCGGTTCCGGCTGGAAGGATTATCAGGAAACCGGCGCCATCTGCGGCATCGCCCTGCCGCCCGGCCTGAAAATGGCTGCCAAGCTGCCGTCACCGATCTTCACGCCCGCCACCAAGGCTGATGTGGGCGATCACGACGAAAACGTTTCCTTCGCCACCGCCCAGGCCAACTGCGCCGCCGCACTGGCCGAGCAACTGGCCGGCACCGGCAAGAACGGCGCCGAAATCTGCGCCGAGGCCCGTACCGTATCCATCGCGCTTTACGAAGAAGCCTCCGCCTACGCCCGTGGCCGCGGCATCATCATCGCCGATACCAAGTTCGAATTCGGTATCGATGCCGCCGGCACGCTGTTCCTGATCGACGAAGCGCTGACCCCGGATTCCTCCCGTTTCTGGCCGGCCGATCAATATCAGGAAGGCATCAACCCGCCGTCCTACGACAAGCAGTACGTCCGCGACTATCTGGAAACGCTGGACTGGGGCAAAGTTGCTCCCGGCCCCAAGCTGCCGGCCGATGTCATCACCCGGACCAGCGCAAAATATATCGAGGCGTATGAACGCCTGACTGGCAAGACACTCTAAAAATACCGGGCGGCTCTGACCGCCCTTTTTCATTCCCCTCGCAGCCAGACAAATTCGCCATGACGACACCAAATCCCCTGCTCGACTTTTCCGACCTGCCACGCTTTGACACCGTGCAACCGGAACATGTCAAACCCGCCATCGAATCGCTGTTGACCGCAGGACGCGAGCTGGTTGAACGCCTGACCGCCGACAGCACCCCGGCCACCTGGCAGGATTTCGCTGGTGCACTTTCCGATGGTCTGGAGCCTTTCGGCCGCGCCTGGGGCATTGTTGGCCATCTGCATTCGGTCAACGACGTGCCGGCCTGGCGTGAGGCCTACAACGAAATGCTGCCCGAGGTTTCGCGCTTCTATGCCGAACTCGGCCAGAACCTCAAGCTGTTCGACAAATACAAGGCGCTGCGCGCCAGCGCCGAATATGCCACGCTGAACACCGAGCAGAAGAAAGTCGTCGACAACGAAGTACGCGATTTCCGCCTCAGCGGCGCCGAGCTGCCGGAAGACCAGAAGCCGCACTTCCAGGCGATCATGGAAGAGCTCTCCAGCCTCTCCGCCAAATTCTCGGAAAACGTCCTCGACGCCACCAACGCCTTTGCCGAAATCGTCACCGACGAAGCCGTGCTGGCCGGCCTGCCGGATGATGCCAAGGAAGCCGCCAAGACTTCGGCTGAAAAAGCCGGCGTCGAAGGCTGGCGCTTCAGCCTACAAGCGCCGTCCTACGGCCCGGTGATGCAATACGCCGATAACCGCGAATTGCGCGCCCGCATGTACCGCGCTTACGCCACCCGCGCCGCCGAGTTCAACGACGGCACGAGCAAGCCGGAATGGGACAACACGCCGGTGATGAACCGCATGCTGGAACTGCGCCGGGAAGATGCGCAGATGCTTGGTTACAACAATTATGCCGAGGTTTCTCTGGCCCCCAAGATGGCCGACAGCCCGGCCCAGGTGCTGGCTTTCCTGCGCGAACTGGCGGCCAAGGCCAAGCCGTTTGCCGCCAAGGATATCGCCGAATTACGCGCCTTTGCCAAGGATGAACTCGGTCTGGAAGATTTCCAGCCCTGGGACGCGTCCTATGTTTCCGAGAAACTGCTGCAGGCGCGCTACGCTTTCTCCGAACAGGAAGTGAAGCAATATTTCACCGAACCCAAGGTCATCGGCGGACTTTTCAAGGTCATCGAAAGCCTGTTCAACGTCAAGGTCAAGCCGGACACGGCACCGGTCTGGCATGAGGATGTCCGTTTTTACCGCCTGGAGACGTCGACCGGAGAACTGGTCGGTCAGTTCTATCTCGACCTCTACGCCCGCGAAACCAAGCGCAGCGGCGCCTGGATGGACGAAGCCCGCTCGCGTCGGCGGACCATCGGCGGCATTCAAAAGCCAATCGCCTACCTGAACTGCAACTTTGCCCGCCCGGTCGGTGGCAAACCGGCCACCTTCACCCACGACGACGTGATCACGCTCTTCCACGAAACCGGCCACGGCCTGCACCACCTGCTGACGCGCGGCGAGGAACTGGGCGTTTCCGGCATCCACGGCGTCGAATGGGATGCGGTCGAACTGCCGTCGCAGTTCATGGAAAACTATTGCTGGGAATGGGAAGTCGTCGAAGGCATGACGGCCCACGTCGATAATGGCAAAGCGCTGCCGCGCGAACTGTTCGACAAAATGCTGGCCGCCAAGAATTTCCAGAGCGGCATGATGGCGGTGCGTCAGATTGAGTTTTCACTGTTCGACATGCTGCTGCACAGCGATTTTGACCCGAAAGGGCCGTTGACCGTGATGGACCTGGTGAACGAAGTGCGCCGCGAGGTAGCCGTCCTCTTCCCGCCCGAATGGCACCGCTTCCCGAACAGTTTTTCGCACATTTTCGGCGGTGGCTACGGGGCGGGTTATTTCAGCTACAAATGGGCTGAAGTGCTGTCAGCCGACGCCTATGCCGCCTTTGAAGAAGCCGGCGATCCCTTCGATGCCTCCACCGGTAAGCGCTTCCTCGACGAAATTCTCTCGGTCGGCGGTTCCCGCCCGGCGATCGAGTCCTTCAAGGCCTTCCGCGGCCGCGAGCCGAGGGTTGATGCATTGCTCCGCCATAGCGGTATGATTGCTGCGTAATCACGCCGCTTGGGGAGAACTATGATGCGTCCGCTGTTCATTCTGTGCCTGGCCCTGGCCAGCAGCGCTGTCTCGGCTGAAACCTACCGCTGGGTCGACTCGACCGGGCGCGTCATCATTTCCGACTCACCACCACCCAGCACGGCCAAAACCGTCGCCAAAGTAGGTGAAAGCAACGAAAACGCGGACGGTCTTCCTTTTGCCTTACGCAAGGCAAAGGAAAACTTCCCGGTAACGCTCTACACCTCGGCCGACTGCACAACCGACTGCAAACAGGCCCGCGAAATACTCAACGGACGCGGCGTTCCCTTCACCGAGAAAATGTTGCAGAACGCGGAAGACGCCAACGAACTGAAACAATTGGTCGGCGACGTTTTCATTCCCTCGCTGAAGGTCGGCAAACAAAGTTTCCGCGGTTTTGAGTCCGGCGCTTACAACAACCTGCTCGACCTCGCCGGCTATCCAAAATCAGCGCCGTATGGCAGCAAGCCTTCCGGTGGCTTGCCCCCGGCGGAAAAAGCCAACTAACCCAAAACCAGCAGGCAGGCCGCGACAAAGGAGTATCTGAATCAGCGGTGCTTCCTGCTGGCACAGTTACCCCCACTTCCGAACCCATGAAAATAGCCACCTGGAATGTCAACTCGCTGAAGGTTCGCCTTCCCCATCTGCTCGACTGGCTGGCCGAGCAGCAACCGGATGTGCTGTGCCTGCAGGAGTTGAAGCAGGAAGACCAGAATTTCCCGCGAGCTGAAATCGAGGCGGCGGGTTATCAGGTCGCCTTTTCGGGCCAGAAAACCTATAACGGCGTTGCCCTGTTGGCGCGTCAGCCGATTACGGATGTGCTGTACGGCAACCCGCATTTTCCCGATGAACAAAAGCGCCTGATCACCGGCACCGTCGGCGACACGCGCGTCATTTGCGCCTACATCCCGAACGGCCAGGCGGTCGGCAGCGACAAGTACGATTACAAACTGCGCTGGCTCGATGCGCTGGCCATTTGGCTCGGCGAGGAGCTTGCCGCCCACCCCAAACTCGCCTTGTGTGGTGATTACAACATTGCCCCGGACGACCGCGACGTGCACGATCCAAAAGCCTGGGCCGGCAGCATTCTTTGCTCCGAACCCGAACGTGCGGCGTTTCAGCGCCTGATCGGCCTCGGCCTGGAAGACAGCTTCCGTCTTTTCGAGCAACCGGAAAAAACCTACTCCTGGTGGGATTACCGAATGCTCGGTTTCCAGAAAAACCAAGGGCTGCGCATCGATCACGTCCTGCTCTCGAAAGCACTGGCAGAAACCTGTACCGCAGCCGGCATTGACCGAGCCCCCCGTAAATTGGAGCGTCCGTCCGATCACGCCCCAGCCTGGGCAACACTGGCCTGAAACGATGACGAATGCTGCGACCATGGGAACAATGGCGGACCGTGCGACCATAGAGGCAACTACTGGCCCTGGGACCACAGAGACGAAGGCTGGCCCTACGGTCGACCCGCAAAATGTCCTGAAACTGTACCCGCAGCTGGCTGGATTGCCGGCCGATCAGCTGGCGAACCTGCTCCAGCCCAAAAGCATCATGCACCTGCCAGCCGGAACGCCAGTATTTGCCGAGCACCAGCCTTGCCACGGCTTTCCGCTGCTGCTCGAAGGCAGTATCAAAGTCGTCAAACTGGCAGCGAATGGGCGCGAACTGCTGCTTTACCGGGTGACACCCGGCGGCTCATGCATCATCAGTTCAAGTTGCCTGCTTGGGCGCAGCGACTACAACGCGCGAGGCATCACCGAAACACCGGTGACCTTGCTGGCGCTGCCAGTGAATGGTTTTTCGGCGTTGATGATGGAACACGCGCCTTTTCGCGATTTCGTTTTTCACCTTTTCGCCGAGCGTATTGCCGAGCTGATGCAGTTGGTCGAAGAAGTCGCCTTTGCCCGCCTCGATCAACGCCTCGCCAAGCTGCTACTGGCGCGCAATCAAAACACGCTCAGCGTGACGCACCAACAACTGGCCGATGAACTGGGCAGCGTCCGCGAAATCGTCAGCCGCCTGCTCAAGGGGTTCGTTGCCCAAGGCCTGGTGACGCTGGGTCGCGAACAGCTCAGCATCATCGATCGCGCCGGCCTGCAAAGACTGGCGTCTGTGTGACTCAGGTTACATACGCCCGCTACCGTCACCGATAAAGTGCGCCCTGTACTCACTTACTCAACGGAGAAAATCATGGCAGGCAATGTTGGCGGTATGGATAAAGTGGTTCGAATTATTGCTGGCGCGGGCCTGATTGGCGCCACGGTGGCCGGTTTGTTGCCTATGTGGGGCTACATCGGCATTGTGCCTTTGGCAACCGGACTGATGGGCTGGTGCCCGGCCTACACGCTGCTCGGCATGAACACCTGCCCGATGAAGAAGTAAGCTCTTCGCTCGGCACTGGCTGCCGAGGGATAAAAAAACCCGCTGCGGCGGGTTTTCGTATTTTTACGTCAGGTAATTGGCAATGCGAACGTAATCTTCGACCGTGACATCTTCGGCGCGGCAGGTAGGCACGATGCCGAGTTCGGCAAAGCCGGCGTCGCTCAAAATACTCTTGAGCGTATTGCGCAGCATCTTGCGCCGTTGCGAAAAGGCGGTCTGGACAACCTGGGCGAACTTGGCCGGGTCTTTCGCATTCAGTTCAGAAACATCCTTCGGGATCAAACGGACGAAGGCTGACTGAACCTTGGGCGGCGGATCGAAGCTTTCCGGCGGCACGTCGATCAGCCATTCAATGTGGAAGCGATACTGCAACATCACCGAGATACGACTGAAATCCGTCTCGCCAGGCACCGCTACCATGCGCTCGACGACTTCCTTTTGCAGCATGAAGTGCATGTCATGGACGATGCCGACGTAGCTGGCGAGGTGGAAAAGCAGCGGCGTCGAGATGTTGTACGGCAGGTTGCCGACCAGACGCAAATCCTTGCCGATCGTGGCGAAATCAAAATTCAGCGCATCGCCTTCGTGGATGGTCATCCGTTCCGGCGTGTGCTGTTTTTTCAGACGGGCGATCAAGTCGCGGTCGATTTCGACGACATGCAGATGATCCAGGCGCGCCATCAGCGGCTCGGTAATCGCCCCCAAACCGGGGCCAATCTCGACGAGCGTCTGGTCTTTCTGCGGCCCGATGGCGGAAACAATGGCAGCGATGATGCCGCTATCAACGAGAAAATTCTGCCCAAAGCGTTTGCGGGCGACGTGTTCTTTCATGCGGGTCAAACCTTTCTGGCGGCCATACGGGCCGCTTCGGCAACCGCTTCAAAGAGGCTGCCCGGGTCGGCACGGCCGCTGCCAGCCAAAGCCAGTGCGGTGCCGTGATCGACCGAAGTACGAATGATCGGCAGGCCGAGGGTGACATTGATGCCCTGGCCAAAAGTGGCGTATTTGAGCGCAGTCAGGCCCTGATCGTGATACATGGCGAGGACGGCATCGCCCTCGGCGAGCACCGGCGGTGTGAACATGGTGTCGGCCGGGTGCGGCCCGGAAAGCAACATCCCTTCGCCACGCAACTTCTCGAGCACCGGCGTAATGATCTCGATTTCCTCACGGCCAAGATAGCCGCCTTCGCCAGCATGCGGGTTAAGGCCAGCGACGAGGATGCGCGGCCTGGCCAAGCCATATTTGTGCTGTAAGTCGGCATGCAGGATACGCAAGGTTTTTTCCAGCACATCGGCCGTGATCGCAGCCGGCACATCCTTCAGCGGCAAATGCGTTGTGACCAGCGCGACGCGCAGCGGGCCGCGCTCGGTATTCCCCGCCAGCATCATGACGACGAGCGGCGTTGCGGTTTTCTCGGCGAGATATTCGGTATGGCCGGTGAAAGGGACGCCGGCGTCGTTGATGACGCCCTTGTGCACCGGCGCCGTCACCATCGCCGCGAATTCGCCGGATTGGCAACCAGCCAGCGCGCGGTCAAGCACTGCCAGCACATAGGGACCGTTGGCAGCATCGAGTTGGCCGGGCTTTGATGGCGCGGCGAGCGGAATATGCAGGATATCCAGCATGCTGCGGTCAACCGGATTTTTCGGGCAAAAAGCACGGACAGCAACATTCAAGCCGAGCAACCTGGCCCGCTCGGCGAGCAAATTACGGTCACCAATAACCACCAATTGCACATCGCCGGGAAAAGTCGCCAGCCGCAGACAAAGCTCAGGACCGATACCGGCTGGCTCGCCGCTGGTTACGGCTATTACGAGGGGCATTATCCTGGATTCCTCGCCCTTTCGCGCCGGGCCCGCCCGAGTTCGAGGCGGTTTTCGACGTAGGTACGATCACGGATTTGACGCAACCAGTCCTGATAGGCTTCGTCGAGCTTGCGTTCGCGCAGAGCCTGACGCGCAACACCGCGTTGGCGTTCTGCGGAGACATCCCGTTCACGGCGTTCCAGCACTTGAATCAGGTGCAGGCCAAACGGCGACTGGATAACCGGGCTGACTTCATTCGGCTGCAGCGCGCCCATCGCCCGCTCGAACTCCGGCACGGTGTCGCCCGGACTTAACCAGCCCAGATCGCCCCCTTTGGCTGCCGAGCCATCCTGCGAGTAAAGGCGGGCCTGTTCGGCGAAATCGACGCCATTGGCGATGCGTTCACGGACATTTTCCAGCTTGCGGCGTGCCTCGGGCTCGGAAACAACTTCGGTAATACGCACCAGAATATGGCGGGCATGCGTCTGTTGCACCGAAGCCGGCGCACTGCCGCCGCGCTTGGCGAGCAGTTTGACGACATGGAAACCGGCGGATGATCGCAACAACTCACTCACCTGCTCGACTTGCAGGCGCGCCGCGGCATCGGCGTAAATGGACGGCAGACGATCCAGGGGACGCCAGCCAAGATCGCCACCTTTCAGTGCGTCCGGCGCATCGGAGAAAGCGGCAGTCAGTTCGGCAAAGTTTTCCCCGGCCTGAGCGCGCTTCAGCGCCTGTTCGCCGCGCAAGCGAAGTTTTTGCAATTGTTCAGGGCTGGCCGATTCGGGGGCGCGCAACAAAATGTGCGCCAACTGGTATTCCTCGCCGCCACCAGTCGCCTTCTGGTTGGCCAGATAGTTGTCGATTTCGCCATCGGAAATGACCAGTTTGCTATCGACCTCGCGCTCGCGCAGGCGGACGGTGGTCATTTCGCCACGAATTTCCTCGCGGAACTTGGCGTACTCAATACCATCTTTTTCAAGCGCCTGGCGGAACTCTTGAGGCGTCATCTTGTTGTTGGCGGCAATGCGGCCGATCGCCTGATCAAGCTGGGTGTCGTCAACCCGCAGACCCGTTTCACGCGCATATTGCAGTTGCACCCGATCCATGATGACGCGTTCGAGCATCTGCTTTTCCAGCACATCCTGTGCCGGTAGCGGCGTACCCTGTTTTTGTAACTGCTTGAGCGCCGCCTCAAGTTTGGTGCGCAATTCGTAGTAGGTAATGACCTCGTCGCCGACGATGGCAACGATATGGTCAGCCTCGATCAGTTCCTGCGGCGCCGCAAGCAGGGGTGAGGCCGGAAGACTGCTCAGGCAGAAGATCAGGGCAAGCAGGCGAAAGATGGATTTTGGCATGGCAATCATGGGGTAGTGAGCAGGTTGCTGCTGGTCGGCAGCTCATTGGATTTTCCGTAGCCGGCAATGCTACGACGAAGCAGACCAATCGGGTTGGATCCGATGCTGGCGAAATCGGCGAGTTCAAGTTGAACAAAGATTGAGTCACTCGGCTCCCCGGCAATCGCCTGCAGACGCTGGGCAACAAAGCGGGTCGACCAGCAACCCGCGTTATATTCAAAGCCGGCGATGGCTTCCAATAACTGCTTGTCACGGAGTGAGTAATTGAAACGGCCGACGGCAAACCACTGCGCCGATAGCGGCCACTGAGCGCCAATATCGACCTGGCTGACCGTGGATAGCTGAGTCAGGGGATCACTGGTGTAGCGATAACTGGCGCTCAGCACCTTGCCAAGCTCCGGCTGAAAGCGGCTACCAGCGGAAAAACGCTCGATAGTTCCGGCATTAAAGTTGTATTCCAAAGCAACATCGGCATAGGTTTTGGGCAAAACCAGACCTGTTACAGCGGCAACGAAGTTGGAAAAATCAGCGGGGCGCGCCACCTCGCCCGGCAGACTGACTTTCTGTGGGTTGAAGTAGTAACGCTGACCCACCATGGCCTTGAAACGTTCGACGCCCGTACTCGCGTCCAGTATCCGGGTCGTCAGCGCTGCAGTCAGTTGGTTGGCATCATTAATCCGGTCGAAACCGCTGTAACGGTTCTCGGAAAAAATTTGCGCGAAATTGAAGTCGGTGAGGCCGGAGTCAAAAACTGGATATTTGGCGTTGTTTTGATCCCGGTACGGAATGTTGACGTAATAGAGGCGGGGCTCAAGCGTCTGGATGAACTCGTTATCCAGCAATTTGCCTTCGCGCTCGAAAACCACGGTCGAATCCAGCGAAAAAGTCGGTAACGCACGGGAAAAACTGGTTTCTTCGGTGCCGCTGACCGGCCGATCCAGCTTATAGCTGGTCATATGCAAACCAAACTTCGGTGTGATCTGAAAGGCTGGATGCACGACCGGCAAGGAGACCTGCGGGTAAAAGACGAAGCGATCACCGTTAACCTTGTCCGGATGGGTAAAACGGGAATACTGACCGATCAGGCTAAAGTCGGTTTTCAGAACATTCGGCTTATAGCCGATGATATTGATTTGTGGCTCAAGGAAATACGGCGGGGTGATCGGATTCGCCGGGTCGGTCTGCAGGGTTTGGTAACGCAACACTTGCGCACTGGTTTGCAGCCAGGGGACAGGTGAATAGTTGAGAACAGCTTGTTTGGGCAGTTGCGTGAGTGAGGTCTGCAACAAACGGGATGACATATCCTGCCAGTACATATCATCCGAAACGCCATTCCAATTGAGCACCCCGGAGAAACCAGAGCCGAAGTTCTGCTGATGCTTGACTCGGTAAGCGTAGCGTTTGCGCTCCTCGATCTCGTCATTCGGCAGATACTCAACCCGGGTCTCGCCCTTGTAGTTGTAACCGAGATAATCGATCTCAGCCCCCAACTGCCAGCCACGCTTGTTCATATAACGGGGGTAAAAGGTCGCGTCGTAGTTGGGGGCAATATTCCAGTAATACGGCAGCGTGATGTCCAGGCCATTCTTTGACGACGCGACAAAAAATGGATGCAAAAATCCCGAGAGTCGCTTTTGATTCAGGGGAAAAGAGGCCACCGGGGAATAAAAAATCGGCACATCCTTGAACCATACTGAAGCGTGCTTGGCGTCACCCACATCTTCGTCGTAGTCGATGTGCAACTCCGAGGCCTGCAGATACCAGTCCTGGCGCCCGGGCTTACAGGTCGAGTAAGTGGCGGTCGTCAGCTGTACCTGATTTTCTCCCTGAAAATCAATGCGCTCAGCACGACCACTCCCCTCCGATGGACGAGTCGCCGGCCCGACATTGGCCAGACCGTAACTCTGCGGCACATTCAGCATCATCGGTGCACTGCTAACGACGGCATTACTGGTCGCCGCTCTCGGCCGGGTTACTTTCTGTCGCTGCTCGTAAAATTTACTCGGGACTTCTTTGACGATGTAATAGTCGGCGCTCTCGGCAAAACCAATCTGCTCGGTAAGTTTCATCCGCAGATGCGGCGTTTTGATTTCGGTGCCTTCCTGCAGCAGTCGTACGTTACCGACGGCATCAACCTCATCTTCAAGTGGCCAATAAGTCATTTTGTCGGCAAAGAGCAAAGAACCTGCTTTGCGCAATTCGACATTGCCTTCCGCCTCGGTCACCTCATCCATTCGGCCATCAACCTGATCGGCGACAACGAACAAAGGATAACTATCGTCCTGTTTCAACTCGACCGGATTCTGCAAACCAGGGCCGGAAACGGGCGGCGGCTTGTTTTTACCCAGAACATTGAACTTGCGCTCGATGCGCAGTTTCATCGGCGTGTCGTTGGCGGACACGGACAAAACAGGGGACGGCGGCACCGCCGAGGCAGAGTCCAGTGGTTCACGGACGGGCAATTCCAGGCCCGCAGTATCGATTGCGGCATGGCTCACCTGCACGCCGGCAAACATGCAACAGACAAACACAGCGATCGGGCGGCGGACAAAACCGGTCATTAAGGGGATCAAGTGAGGGCCGACACCAGATTGGCCGGTGCCCGGGTGTTAAAATCGGCCCATTTTACAACGAACCCACTCCTATCAGATGTCGCGCGATCAACTTGTTACAGACTGGGTTGCCGGTCGCTTTCCGGACCAGAGCATTCAGATTACCCCCGCCTCGGCCGACGCCAGCTTTCGCCGTTATTTCCGGCTGACCTTGCCGGACGGCAGCACACGCATCCTGATGGATGCGCCGCCGGACAAGGAAGACTGCAAGCCTTTCATCCATGTCGCCGGCCTGCTCGCCAAGGCCAAGCTCGCCGCCCCACGCGTGCTGGATCACGATCTCGACAACGGATTCCTGGTCCTCACCGACCTCGGTCGCATCGGCTACCTCGACGCCATCAACGCTGACCTCAATCTGGCCGACACGCTGATGCGCCCGGTGCTCGACACGCTGGTGCAATGGCAGCTTTCGACCAAGGCCGGCGTCCTGCCGCCTTACGACGCCACCTTGCTGCGCCGCGAGCTCGACCTCTTCCCGGAATGGTTCATCGGCCGCCACCTCGGCTATCAGTTGAGCGACGAGGAAAAAGTCATGCTCGACCGGACCTTCAAGTTCCTGATCAACTCGGCGCTGGCCCAGCCCAAGGTCTTCACCCACCGCGACTTCATGCCGCGCAACCTGATGGTGGTCGAAAGCGAAGCCAACCTGACGCCCGGCATCATCGACTTCCAGGATGCCGTGATGGGGCCGATTGCCTACGACGTCGTTTCGCTGTTCCGCGACGCCTTCATCTCCTGGGACGAAGAGCAGGAAATCGACTGGGTCGTCCGTTACTGGGAAAAAGCCCGCGCCGCCGGCCTGCCGGTGCGTGCCGACTTCGGCGATTTCTGGCGCGATTACGAGCTGATGGGCATCCAGCGCCACCTCAAGGTGCTCGGCATTTTCTGCCGCCTGAAATATCGCGACGGCAAGGAAAAATACAGCGAAGACCTGCCGCGTTTCATGGGCTATGCCCGCAAGGTAGCCGCCCGCTACGTCGCCTTGAAACCGCTGCAAAACCTGCTTGATGCGCTGGAAGGCAATACCGAGCAAATCGGCTATCGCCGCTAATTGTTAGTCGCTAGCGGTTAGCTGCTAGCAAAACCACTCAATCCTATTAACTCCATCCTTGATCCTATGAAAGCTTTCATCCTTGCCGCCGGCCGCGGCGAACGCATGCGGCCGCTGACCGACCACACGCCGAAGCCGTTGCTGCCAGCGGGTGGCAAGCCGCTCATCGTCTGGCATCTGGAGCGACTGGCGGCGGCTGGGTTCAAGGAAATTGTCGTCAACCACGCCCACCTCGGTTCGCAAATCGAGGCGGCGCTGGGGGATGGTGCGCAGTGGGGCCTGCATATTCAATATTCGCCCGAACCACCGGGGGCACTGGAAACTGCTGGCGGGATTGCCGCCGCCCTGCCCTTGCTGGGCAATGAGCCGTTTCTGGTGGTCAATGGCGACGTCTATTGCGATATTGATTTTGGCCGTTTTTTGAAGTCGACCGCAGATGCCCATCTGGTTATGGTGCCCAACCCGGCTCACCACAATAGCGGTGATTTCAGCCTCGACGGCGCCCGCGTCGTTTATGCCAACGGTGAGCAAACCTTCACCTACAGCGGTGTCGCAGTCTTCACTCCGTCTTTCTTCGCTGAGGTAAAACCAGGGTCGATCATGAAACTGCGCCCGCTGCTTGATGCCGCCATCGCCGCCGGGACATTGACCGGGGAACGTCACACTGGCCGCTGGGTCGACGTAGGTACGCCGCAACGTCTGGCGGAGTTGGACCAAAAACTTCGGGATGCCGAATTGAGGAAAGTATGAGCCACGCCCACTTTATCGCCCGTCGCAAGCGCCTGCTGCAAATCATCGGGGACGGCGTCGCCATCATTCCGACCGCGCCGGAGGTCATCCGTAACCGCGACGCCCACCATCTCTATCGCTTCGACAGCTATTTCTGGTACCTGAGCGGCTTCCCGGAACCGGAAGCCGTGGTCGTGCTGATTGGCGGCAAGAAACCCAAATCCATCCTCTTCTGCCGCGAAAAGCATGAAGAGCGCGAAATCTGGGATGGCTACCGCTACGGCCCGAAGGCGGCCAAGGTCGCTTTCGGCTTCGATGCTGCCTTTCCTATCGAGCAACTCGACAAAAAATTGGCCGAACTCCTCGTCGACCGTGACACGTTGTGGCACGCCATCGGCCACGATGCCGAATGGGACAGCCGCATCGCCAAGGCGCTGAACGAAGTGCGCGCCCAGACCCGGGCGGGCAAACGCGCCCCGCGTGCCATCCACGACCTGCGGGTCGAGCTGGATATCATGCGTCTGGTCAAAGACGGCGCCGAGGCCGGCATCCAGCAACGCTCCGCCGACATTGCCAGCGCCGGCCACGCCCGCGCCATGCACGCCTGCCGCCCCGGCATGGCCGAGTACGAATTGGAAGCCGAACTGACCTACGAATTCCGTTGTCGCGGTGCCGATGCCCACGCCTACACGCCGATCGTCGCCGGCGGCGCCAATGCCTGCGTCCTGCACTACGTTTCCAACGACAAAGTGCTCAACGACAACACGCTGGTGCTGATCGACGCCGGCTGCGAAGTCGCCGGTTACGCCGCCGATATCACCCGGACCTTCCCGGTTAGCGGCCGCTTCAATGCTGCGCAAAAAGACATCTACGAAATCGTCCTCGCCGCCCAAAGTGCCGCCGTCGCCGCCACCGCCCCCGGCCGCCACTTCATGGAAGGCCACGATGCCGCCGTGCGCGTACTGACCCAAGGCCTGGTCGATTTGAAACTGCTCAAGGGTGACCTCGACAACCTGATCGAAAAGGGCGACTACAAGCGCTTTTACATGCACCGCACCGGCCACTGGCTCGGTCTCGACGTCCATGATGCAGGCGAATACAAGGTCGGTGAAGAATGGGCAAAGCTGCAACCGGGCATGACGCTAACCGTCGAACCCGGCCTCTACATCCGCCCGGCTGACGATATTCCGCTGGCGCTGGCCGGCATCGGCATCCGCATCGAAGACGATGTCCGTGTCACAGAAACGGGTTGCCACGTTTACACCACGGCGCCAAAAACAGTCGCCGAAATCGAGGAAGTCATGCGCCATGACTGAATCGGTGCTTGAGTCACATCGACATCCTGATCATCGGCGCCGGTCCGGTCGGCATGACGCTGCAACTGGCGCTCGCCGCTGGTGGGCAAAAATCCCTCCTTTTGGACCGTCGACCGCAGCAATCGCAGCAAAATGACCCGCGCGCCCTCGCACTTTCGCATGGCGCCCGCCAATTGCTTGAACAGATCAACGCCTGGCCGACCCGCGCCGCGACGCCGATCGAAACCATCCATATTTCGCAAAAAGACGGCTTCGGTCGCACCCTGATCGACCGCGCCGATTATCAATTGCCAGCCCTCGGTTACGTCGTGCGTTACCGCGACCTGGCAGCTGCGTTGGCAACGCAACTAGCGGCCGACGCCCTACTCGATAACGTCGAAATCCTCGACATCACGCCTGCTGACGATAACGTCACCGTCTCGTTGCGCCACGCCGGGGTTTTACGCAAAATTCAGACAACGCTGCTGATCCACGCCGAAGGCACACCGGGCGACGACCCAGCCGTCAAAGTCAGCGACTACCATCAACACGCGGTGATCGCTGAAATCACCCCGCAACCGGGGCACCAGCATCGCGCCTGGGAACGCTTCACGCCGGACGGCCCACTCGCCCTGCTACCACTCGGCAACGAATACTCGGTCGTTTTCACACTACCGCCCGCCAAGGCCGACGCCGTCATGGCAATGGACGACGCAAACTTTACCGCCGCGCTGCAAAGCCAGTTTGGCACCCGGATGGGTTTCACCAAACCCGGCCCACGCAGCCGTTTCCCGCTCTTCCTCCGCATGCGGGAAAAACTGGCGCAAGGTAACGAAATCTGGATCGGCAACGCTGCCCAAACCCTGCACCCAGTTTCCGGCCAAGGCTTCAATCTCGGCCTCCGCGACGCCTGGCAACTTTCTGAAATTTTGCTCAAAAACGGCGTCGACCGCAGCAGTCTGGCTGCCTACGCCGCCAGCCGCCGTCTCGACCGCCAAGGCTGCGCCTTTTTCACCGACAAGATCGTCCGCGCCTTCTCCAACGATTTCGGCCCGCTCAAACTGGCCCGCGGCCTCGGCCTGCTGGCACTGGACATCTGCCCGCCAGCCCGCCACTTCGTCGCCAAACGCATGATCTGGGGTGCCCGCGCTTGGCCGTAACCCCCAGCCGCCTACAAGCCTGGTTCCTTGCCTGCCGCCCAAAAACCCTCTCGGTTTCGCTTTCCCCGGTCATCGTCGGCACCGCCGTCGCCTGGCACGACATCGGTCGCACCCTCTGGCTGCCGCTACTCGCCGCCATTCTCGCCGCCGCGCTGATCCAGATCGGCACCAATTTATTCAACGATGTCGGCGATTTCCTGCGCGGCACCGACACCCCTGACCGCCTCGGCCCCAAACGTGCCACCGCCGAAGGCTGGCTCAGCGTCGACCGGGTCAAAACCGGTGCCTGGCTGGCCTTCGCCCTCGCCTTCCTGTGCGGCATTTACCTTGTCTGGCACGGTGGCTGGCCCATCGTCGTCATCGGCCTCGCCTCGCTCACCGCCGGTTGGGCCTACACCGGCGGCCCGGCGCCGATTGCCTATCGGCCACTCGGCGAACTTTTCGTCTGGATCTTCTTCGGTCTGGTCGCCGTCGGCGGCAGCTATTATCTGCAGACCTTGAGCCTGACACCCACGGCGCTGATCGCCGCAGCACTGGTCGGCCTGCACGCCGCCGCGGTGATCACCGTCAACAACTATCGCGACCTCGATGGCGATGCGAAAAACGGCAAAAACACGCTGGCCGTGCGGCTCGGCCGACTAGCAACGAAACGCATCTATGCCGCTGAAATGCTGGCGCCCTATGCCCTGCTGCCACTCCTTGCCGCCAGCCTCGGCTGGCTTGCGGCATTGCCTGTCCTTTCCCTGCCGCTGGCCCTCAAGCTGATCCAGCGCTTTTACCGCGAAGCCCCCGGCCCGGTCTTCAATCGCATCCTCGCCGCCAGTGCCGGATTGCAATTGGCCTATGCCCTGCTTTTAGCCCTCAGCTTTATAATTTGACTATTTTTTAGGCGCCGACTCGGGTAAAATTTCGGGCTTCCCAAGTTTCCCGCCCGCCCATGGATTTCGTCGGTTTCCAGCTTCGCAACAACCTGTTCGTCGCGCCCATGGCCGGCGTCACGGATCGCCCTTTCCGTCAGTTGTGCAAGAAAATGGGCGCCGGCCTGGCCGTCTCCGAAATGGTCACCTCCAACTCGCTGCTCTACGGCAGCGCCAAGACGCTGCGCCGGGCCAATCACACCGGTGAAGTCGCGCCGATTTCGGTCCAGATCGCCGGCGCCGATCCGGCCATGATGGCCGAAGCCGCCCGTCACAACGTGGACAACGGCGCCCAGATCATCGACATCAACATGGGCTGCCCGGCCAAGAAAATCTGCAACGTGATGGCCGGCTCGGCGCTGATGCAGGACGAAACCCTGGTCGGCCGCATTCTCGATGCCGTCGTCGGCGCCGTGCCGGACACCCCGGTCACCCTGAAATTCCGCACCGGCTGGAACCTGGCCAACCGCAACGCGCCGAACATCGCGCGCATTGCCGAATCGGCCGGCATCCGCGCCGTCGCCATCCACGGCCGCACCCGTTGCCAGCAATACACCGGCGAGGCCGAGTACGACACCATTTCGATGGTCAAGACCCTGATCAAGATTCCGGTGATCGCCAACGGCGACATCACCACCCCGGAAAAAGCCAAGTTCGTGCTCGACACGACCGGCGCCGACGGCATCATGATCGGCCGCGCTGCGCAGGGCCGCCCCTGGCTGTTCCGCGAAATCGAACACTTCCTGAAGACCGGCGAGCATCTGCCGCCGGCGCAGGTCACCGAGATCCACGCAATTCTGCAGGCGCACCTGGAAGACCTCTACGACTTCTACGGTCTGGAAACCGGCTTCCGCGTCGCCCGCAAACATATCGCCTGGTACACCCGCGGACTGGTCGGTTCGGCCGCGTTCCGCCATCACATGAATCAACTGCCTAACATCGAACAACAGATGCAGGCAGTGAACGACTTTTTCTGCCACCAGGCCGATCAAGGCGAACACCTAAAATACATTTCAGAGGAGGCGTTGGCAGCATGAGCCAACAAGACATTTCTGCTTGCGTGCTGGGGGCACTCGAGCAGTATTTTCGCGATCTCGATGGCGAAAAACCCTGCGCAATTTACGACATGGTTCTGAAGAGCGTCGAAAAGCCGATGCTGGAAGTCGTCCTCGCCAAGGCGGGCGGCAACCAGACACTGGCCTCCGACATGCTCGGCATCAACCGCAATACCTTGCGCAAAAAACTCACCGAACACCAATTATTGTAAGGATCGAGTTGTTAGCTATTAGCTGTTAGCAAAACATCCCGATTCCAAGCACTCGATCCTAAATCCTAGCCACTCGATCCTAAAATGACCATCAAGCAAGCGCTGATTTCCGTCTCCGACAAACGGGGCGTCCTCGAATTCGCTCAGGGCCTTGCGGCTCAGGGCGTCAACCTTTTGTCCACCGGCGGCACCGCCAAAATGCTGCGCGAAGCCGGGTTGACCGTGACCGAAATCGGCGATTACACCGGTTTCCCGGAAATGCTCGACGGCCGCGTCAAGACCCTGCACCCGAAAGTGCACGGCGGCATCCTGGCCCGGCGCGACCTGCCGGAACACATGGCGACCATCGAAGCCCACGGCATCCCGATGATCGATCTGGTCTGCGTGAACCTCTATCCGTTCGCCGCCACTATCGCCAAGGCTGGCGTGACGCTGGAAGACGCCATCGAGAATATCGACATCGGTGGTCCGGCCATGGTCCGCTCCTCGGCCAAGAACTACGCCGGCGTCGCCATCGTCACCGATCCGGAAGATTACGCCCCGCTGATCGCTGAAATGCAAGCCAATGCTGGCGCCCTGCAACTGGCCACCCGCTTCGGCCTGGCCAAGAAGGCCTTCACCCACACCGCCCGCTACGACAGCATGATCGCCAACTGGCTGACCGGCCTTGACGAAGGCGCCGAAGCCCAGCCGGAAGCCGCCGCTCCGATCCCGGCCATTTTCCCGGCCAAACTGCAACTGGCCTTCGACCGCGTTGAAACGCTGCGTTACGGCGAGAACTCGCACCAGAGCGCCGCCTTCTACCGCGACACTAATCCGCTCGCCGGCAGCATCGCCGCCTACACCCAGTTGCAGGGCAAGGAACTGTCCTACAACAACATCGGCGACTCCGACGCCGCCTGGGAATGCGTCAAAACTTTCACCGCTCCGGCCTGCGTCATCGTCAAGCACGCCAACCCGTGCGGCGTGGCAGTCGACGGCACGCTGCTCGGCGCTTACGAAAAAGCTTTCAAGACCGACTCGACCTCAGCCTTCGGCGGCATCATCGCCTTCAACGGCGAAGTCGGTATCGACGTGGTCAATGCGATGAGCGAGCGCAAGCACTTCGTCGAAGTGCTGATCGCCCCGTCCTTCACCGCCGAAGCCAAGGCAGCGCTGGCGTCCAAGCAAAACCTGCGCGTCCTCGTCGTGCCGATCTCGCACGTGCTGAACGCACTGGAATTCAAGCGCGTCGGCGGCGGCCTGCTGGTCCAGACTCCAGATAATTTCACGGCCCAGGCCAGCGGCCTGAAGATCGTCACCAAGGTCCAGCCGACCGCCCAGCAAATCGAAGACCTGCTCTTCGCCGAGCGCGTCGCCAAGTTCGTCAAGTCCAACGCTATCGTCTTCTGCGGTAACGGCATGACGCTCGGCGTCGGCGCCGGCCAGATGAGCCGCGTCGATTCGACCAAGATCGCCAGTATCAAGGCCCAGCACGCCGGCCTTGACCTGACCGGTTCAGTCGTCGCCTCGGATGCCTTCTTCCCGTTCCGCGATGGCGTCGACGTACTGGCCGCGGCCGGTGCCAAAGCGGTTATCCAGCCGGGCGGTTCGATGCGCGACGAAGAAGTTATCGCTGCCGCCGACGAACATGGCCTGGCCATGGTCTTTACCGGCGCCCGTCACTTCCGGCACTAACCCGATGAAAAAGCTAATCATCCTGCTAATTGTTGGTGCTTTGGGCTGGCAAGCCTATGGCAAATATCAGCGCCAAACGAATCAGCCGATCCTTGATGAGTCGCCCATAGTTGAGCAGCAGGCTGAACGATCAACCGTCAAAGTTTTTAACGAACCGCCAGTCGTTGAACAACCGACGGCCAAGATTGAGATGCCGGCAGAAACCAGCAACTATCGCTGCGACGGGCGGATTCACTGCTCACAAATGACGTCCTGCGCAGAAGCCACATGGTTTCTGCGGAATTGCCCCGGCACCAAGATGGATGGCGACTATGACGGCGTACCTTGCGAACAGCAATTTTGCAGCCAATAGAGAACAAAGAGGGTAAAGGAATAGCATGAAACTACTGGTAATCGGTTCCGGCGGCCGCGAGCACGCCATGGCCTGGCGTCTGGCGAAGACCGAAGGTATGCAGAAAGTCTACGTCGCCCCGGGCAACGCCGGCACGGCGCGCGAGCACGAGCTGGAAAACATCAACATCACCGATCCGGAAGCCCTGGCTGATTTCGCCGAGCAGAACAAGATCCACCTCACCGTCGTCGGCCCGGAAGCGCCGTTGGCGGCTGGCGTGGTCAATATTTTCCGGGCCCGTGGTCTGAAAATCTTCGGCCCGACCAAGGAAGCTGCCCAGCTTGAATCCTCCAAGGATTTCGCCAAGCGTTTCATGGCCCGCCACAACATCCCGACGGCCGGTTTTGAGACTTTTTCCGAGTCGACCGCAGCACATGCCTACATCGACAAGCAGGGCGCGCCCATCGTCATCAAGGCCGACGGCCTGGCTGCGGGCAAGGGCGTCGTTGTCGCGATGTCGCTGGAAGAGGCCCACGCCGCGATCGACGACATGCTCTCTAGCAACAAGTTAGGCGATGCCGGCGCCCGCGTCGTCATCGAGGACTTCCTCGACGGCGAGGAAGCCAGCTTCATCGTCATGGTCGATGGCAAGAACGTGCTCGCACTGGCTTCCAGCCAGGATCACAAGCGCATTTTCGACGGCGACCAAGGCCCGAACACCGGCGGCATGGGCGCCTATTCACCGGCCCCCTGCGTCACGCCGGAAGTGCACGCCAAGGCGATGCGCGAAATCATCCTGCCGACCGTGCGCGGCATGGCGGCCGACGGCATTCCCTTCACCGGCTTCCTCTACGCCGGCCTGATGATCAACAAGGACGGCTCGGTCAAGACGCTGGAATTCAACTGCCGCATGGGCGACCCGGAAACCCAGCCGATCCTGATGCGCCTGAAGTCCGATTTCGTCGATCTGCTCGAACACGGCATCGACGGCACGCTGGATCAGGTCGAGGCCGAATGGGATCGCCGGATCGCGCTGGGCGTCGTGCTGGCCGCGGCCAATTATCCGGACACGCCAAAGAAGGGCGACGTCATCCACGGACTGCCGGCCGGCAACAGCTTTGGCGAGGACGCCCACGTCTTCCACGCCGGCACGGCCAATCAGGACAGCAAAGCGGTGACCAATGGCGGTCGCGTTCTCTGCGTTACCGCGCTGGGTGAAAACATCAAGCTGGCCCAGAAGCGTGCTTACGAGACCGCCGTACAAATTCAGTTCGACGGCATGCAGTTCCGCAAGGACATCGGACACCGCGCCATCAGTCGCTGAACTCGTTCAGCAAGAACCACCGCCGGGCAGCTCATCGGGAAACCTGAGCCGCCCGTTTTTATTTCTGGAGACCGCATGGACACCACCCGCCTCAAGGCGTTTTTCACCGGCCTGCAAAGCCGCATCGTCGCCGAACTGGAAGCCTTCGATGGCCAAGCCTTCCGCACCGATAGCTGGGATCGTCCGGAAGGTGGCGGCGGCATTTCGCGACTGATCGAGGAAGGTAACTTTTTCGAGCGTGGCGGCGTCAATTTCTCGCACGTCACCGGCAAATCGCTACCTGCCTCGGCCACCGCCGTTCGTCCGCAACTGGCCGGCCGGGCCTGGGAGGCAATGGGGGTTTCGCTGGTCATGCACCCACGCAACCCTTACTGCCCGACGGTGCATATGAATGTGCGCTGCTTCGTCGCCAGCAAGGAAGGCGAACCCGACGTCTGGTGGTTCGGTGGCGGCATGGACATGACGCCTTACTACGGTCAACACGAAGATGTGGCTCATTTTCATCAGACCTGCAAGGATGCGCTGGCTCCGTTCGGCAAAGATGTTTATCCGAAATACAAGCAATGGTGTGACGAGTACTTTTTCCTCAAGCACCGCAACGAGCCACGCGGTGTCGGCGGCGTCTTTTTCGATGACCTGAACGAAGGTAGTTTCGGGCGCTGTTTCGAGCTAACCCAGGCGGTCGGCAATGCTTTCACCCAAGCCTATTTGCCGATACTGGCCAAACGCCGGGAAACGCCTTACGGCGAACGCGAGCGCGACTTCCAGGCCTACCGGCGCGGTCGTTACGTCGAATTCAATCTCGTCTGGGACCGTGGCACGTTATTCGGCCTGCAATCAGGCGGACGCACCGAATCAATCCTGATGTCGATGCCCCCGATCGTCAAATGGCGCTACGACTGGCACCCGGAAGTCGGAACGCCCGAGGCAGAGCTGTACGAGGTTTTCCTCAAACCCCAGGAATGGGCTGCCTAGGAGTGAGGATCGAGTGGCCTAGAAGCTTGAGCAAAATGCTTGATCCTTGATCCTAACAACTACTTCAGCTTGCCCCTGACGACCCGGACTTGTGCCGGGTTTTTTACGCTCAACTTACCGGCGCCACCCTGCAAATTGCCACAGACACAAGCGGCCTTGATAAACGGCACGGAGTTCACCACGGCGGCACAGTCGAGGCATTCGTAGTACAAATCGCCCCCCGTTGGCAAGTTTGCGGCACTGGGTGCAGGCTCGACCGGGTAAAAATTGTAGATCTTGCGCATATCTATGCTCATCACGTCCCCTCCCTTTATTTTTGTCCTGCCCTAGCGCGCGTCAAGTAGCGCACTGGCCCGGTAGTGTTTATTCGCTTCTTCCGTGCGTTCCAGTTGGTCACATAAACGCGCCAGTTCGAGATGCGCCTCCTGCGTCACCTCAACCGCCAGCGAGGCATCGAGATAGGTCTGCGCCTTGCCCCAGAGCCGCTTGCGGAAACACATCCGGCCCAAGGCGAGGAGAATGCTGGCATCTTTCGGATGCCGACGCAGCCAGGCTTCGGCCTTGGCAATTCGCACCATCTGGTCACCAGCGGCCAGGCGCCCGTAAATACTCACCAGTTTCGGTGCCCAGGCATCGTCATCGCTGGCATCCAGCACCGTTTCGATCAGTTTCTGCGCCTCGACTTCCGCATTCAGTGCCGCGAGCGATCTGGCCGCAGCCAGCGCAACGCGATTGCCGCGTTCCTCATCCGGCAGCGCCCGCAAATAAGTCGTGAGTTGCCCAAGATCATCCGCCCGCCGGGCAATATTGGCCAGATGCGCCTGCGTGCAGATTTCTCGCACCACCTCGACCGGCAGCGCATCGCGCTTGACCAGTTGGCGGGCCAGTTTGAGCACCCCATCCCAGTCTTTTACGCCTTGCCGGGCGCGGAGCTCCAGCCGCAGCGCCGCGATGTGACGCCCCTGTTTGGCCTGCAGCCGATCAAGGGCGACCAGTGCGTCAGAGAACTGGCGCGCCTCGTTCATCATCTCCGCTTCCAGCATCAGGGTGGCGGCTTCGGTGCGCGGGTCGTCCAGCTTGGCACGTTGCATCCAGCCCTGCTGCTTTTGGGTTTCACGCATCCGCTGTGCGGCGCGGGCGGCGATCAAGGCAGAAAGCCCCGGCGCCGTCCCGGCCTTGTGGGCCTCGGTGGCCTTCTTCAAGGCCTGGCCAAAACGGCCTTCAAAGAGCAAGCGCACCGCGTCCTGAAAAACCGCGGCCGCCTGATCATGCTGCCGACGTTCGCGATATTCGCGGGCGCGCTGCGGCAGGCCAAAGGTCAGCGCCAGGGCGCGCAGTACGCCGTAGAGCGCAAAAACAAGGGCTGCGAAGGCGACAATAAACAGATTCAGCGAGATTTCAGAGCGATAAGGCGGCATCACCAGCAGCACGTAGCCGTCGTTATAGCGCGCCCCCAGTGCAACGGCGACAGCCAGCGCAAACAGCGCCAGTAGCCAGAACAGGGCTTTCACCGCTTTTCCTTGCCGTTGCGCAAAGCGCGCAAGGCGCTCTGGCTATCGTTCAGGTCAGGCAGCGCGAGGCTGAGCGGCGCGGACGCCATTGGCTTCAGTGTCGCCAGCGCCGACTGCACGGCCTTGTCATCGTTCAGGAAATAGCGCGCCAGCCATTCTTGCGCCACCTTGATTTCATTGCGGTAAGTGGCTTGATCGCGCGCCAACAAGGCCAGACGGGCGTTGAGCAGGCGCAGCTTGAGATTTTCGCGGAGGAAAAAATCCTGCCCCGGCGCCAGCAATGCGGCTTCCGCCTGATCAAACCGCTGAATCCGCACCAGCCCCTTGATCTCCTGCCAAAGCTGACCGGCGCTGCGCTGCCACCAGGACACAAGCTCACCGGCGGGCGCTTTTTCGGCCTTTTCCAGCGGTCGACCGTAGGCGGCCAATGGCAGCTTGTCGACGGCGGTAATTACCTGCTCCAGACGAAGACTGATGCCGGGAATATCAGCAAAAGGGAGCGCAGCAAGACGCTCCAGATCCTTGGCCACCGCCTTGCGCAATGGCAAATACTGCGGGCGGTCGAGGCGAGCCAGACGGGCGTCGGCAGTTTGCAGCGCAAGAATGGCAATCGGCACATTGCCGGCCAGTTGCAACTGCTGGCCGGCCAGGGTGATCGCTTGCTCGACTTCGAGCAGCGTCGCCTGCTCGCGACCGCGCGCGATGTCCTGGTAAAGCGTTTCCAGCGTCGCGCTTTGGCCTTCAAATTCGTTTAATTTGCCTTCAACAGCCCCCAGTTTGGCCTGCAGATCTTCAATCTGCTCGCGCAATTCCTTCTGGGCACCGCGGTCTTCTTTTTGGCCGACATCGGCCTCGGCCAGACGACGTGCCATTTCCTGCTGCGCATCATTCAACTTCTGGCGAGTTTCCAGCCATTGCCCGCCGGAAAGCAGCAGGGCGAGCAGCGCCAGAAAAAAGCCGAATTTTTGCCAAGCAAAGCCGCGCGGTACGGGCTTGGTGATTTCGGGCGGCATGGAGGATTTATCGTTTTCAGGCGTCATGCTGACCAATTATAAGCATGCAAGCCGGCGAGAATACCGGCATCGGCGGCGTCGGTAAGGATAATGTTGCTTAATCCCAAAGCCCGGGCGTTTTCGGCAATCCGCGCGTGCGGCACGAAAATCGGGGTTTTTTGCAGAAATTCGCGCCCCTCGGCATCAAGCAGATCAACCAGGTAACGCATCCCTTCGCTGCTTGAAACCGTGATTGCGGCAAGCTGGCCGGCACGCCAGGCGGCCAGCAAAGGCGCCGCCCCATCGGCCGGGCCGGAGCGGCGGTAGCAGGTGATGCAATCAACCTCGGCGCCGCGTTCGCGCAACGTGTCAGCCAACAACTCGCGGCCACCGTCTCCACGGAAAATCACGATCCGCTTGCCCCGGACTTTTTCGGGTGCCAACTCGGGCAGGCTGAGCAAGGTTTCTGAATCGAAGCGCTCGGTTGGCGCAATGCAGCCCTCAATACCGTGTGCCAGCAACGCCTTGACCGAACCTTGCCCAAGCGTTGCGGGACACAAACCGGCTGGCCAGGGGCCATTCGCCAGAATCGACGGCAAGGCATAGTCGACCGCATTCGGGCTGACAAAAATGGCCATCGCATAATCAACGATATGGGCCGCTGCCGCTTGCAGCGCTTGCGGGTCACTGGCCGGCGAGATTTCGAGCAGGGGAAAAACCAGCGGGGTGCCACCGGCCGCTGCGATGGCTTCAGCCAAATGGGCAGACTGCGCCCGTGGCCGTGTGACAACGATCGTGTGACCGGTGAGCGGGCCGTGCGGGCTCATTTGCAGTGCGCGAGCTTTTCCAGAATGGCGTCGGCACCTTTGGCGCGCAACAGTCGTGCAAGCTGCAAACCAAGCCCTTCGTCATCGGCCGGATCACCACGCAATTCGGCACTGATCATTTCCGTACCGTCAGCCGTCGCGACAAAACCGCGCAGCCAGAGCTGACCATTGTCGATAATCGCGTAGCCGCCGAGCGGCACCTGACAACTACCACCCAAGGCGCGCGAAAAAGCGCGCTCGGCTTTGACGCAGTGGGCGGTTTCCGGATCGTTCAGCGGGGCAACGACATCGAGCATTTCACTCGCGCCATCGAGCAGTTCAATACCCAGCGCGCCCTGGCCGGGTGCCGGCAGCGACTGTTCTGCGGTCAACACGGATTTGATGCGATTTTCCAGGCCGAGGCGAATCAGGCCGGCGGCGGCGAGAATAATTGCGTCGTACTCGCCGGCATCCAGCTTCTTCAGGCGGGTATCGAGATTGCCGCGCAGGCTCTTGATCACTAGTTGCGGGTATTTGGCGCGCAGGATCGATTCGCGGCGCAGGCTGGAGGTACCGACAATGGCACCGGCCGGCAGATCGTCGAGCGCTGCATATTTATTGGAAACGAAAGCATCGCAGGGATTTTCGCGGGCCGAGATGGCGGCCAGCACGAAGCCTTCCGGCATCACCATCGGCACATCCTTCATCGAGTGCACGGCGAGGTGAGCGCGGCCCTCTTCCATCGCCACTTCGAGTTCCTTGATGAACAAGCCCTTGCCGCCAATTTCGGCGAGCGGACGGTCGAGAATCTGATCGCCCTTGGTCGTCATACCGAGAATGACAACTTCCGCCCCCGGATTTAAACTCGATAAGCGATCTCTGACATGGACAGCCTGCCACATGGCCAGGCGGGATTCACGGGACGCAATGACAATCTTCGAAGGAGTAGGCATGGGGCGACTATTTGCAGGGCTTTGGGGAGGGCTGATTCTAGCATGGCAGGCCGCACCCGCTCTGAGCGCAACCGACCTGCCAGCCGCCGCGCCCCCCCCCCCCCCCCCCCCCCCCCCCCCCCCCCCCCCCCCCCCCCCCCCCCCCCCCCCCCCCCCCCCCCCCCCCCCCCCCCCCCCCCCCCGGGGGCGGGCGCCCCCCCCGCCCCGGCCGCCCCCCCCCCCCCCCCCCCCCCCCCCCCCCCCGCCGAAAACCCCCCCCCCCCCCCCCCCCCCCCCCCCCCCCCCCCGCCCCCGCCCCCCCCCCCCCCCCCCCCCCCCCGCCTGCCCGACTTCTATTCAAGCAATCTTGACGACGCCATCGAACAATCCAGCAAGGCCCTGAAATAACCATGACTCTATCGCAGCCTGACGTCCCTCCTGCCCCCCCGGCCAAGCCCCCCGAGCAACGCCCGGAGCACCCGGATTTCTGGTGCAAGCGTTTCGATGAAGGCGTCACGCCCTGGGATGCTGGCCGCGTCCCGGCGGCTTTTTCCCGCTTCATCGCCCGTCAGCCGACACCTTTGAACACCCTGATTCCCGGCTGCGGCAGCGCCTGGGATGCCGCCCATCTGGCCGAACTTGGCTGGCCAGTCACGGCGCTCGATTTTTCACCGAAAGCGGTTGAAGCCGCGCGCGACGTGCTGAGCCAAGTGGCCGCACAAGGGCGCGTTCAGCCGGCTGCGGTCAACCTGATTTGCGACGATTTTTTCACCTTTACCCCGAGCGATTTCGGCTTGATCTACGAACGCGCCTTCCTCTGCGCCCTGCCGCGCAAGCTCTGGGCTGACTGGGGAACGCGGGTTGCCGCACTGCTGCCCACCGGCGGACTGCTCGCCGGCTTCTTTTTTATCTGTGACCAGCCGAAAGGCCCGCCCTTCGGCATCTTGCCGGCCGAGCTCGACGCCCTGCTGAGCGCCAACTTCGAGCGGATCGAGGATGCTGCGGTCGACGACTCGATTCCGGTATTTTCCGGGCGGGAGCGCTGGCAGGTCTGGCGACGGCGCTGAGGACGCGGGGCAGGCAATCAGGCCGCCGGGCGCTCCAGCCACTTGAGCAGCGTCTCGAACAAAGCTTCCGGGATAACCGGTTTGCTGATGTGGTCGTTCATCCCGGCATCAAGGCAAGCCAGGCGATCCTCATGAAAGGCATTGGCGGTCATCGCCAGAATGGGCGTATCCATGTTGACGGAGTCGGCACGGATCGCCTGCGTCGCCTCGATACCGTTCATCATCGGCATCTGCATATCCATCAGGATCAGGTCATAGCTAGCCAGGCGCGCCAAGGCCACGGCCCGGGCGCCGTCCTCGGCCAGGTCCACCACCAGACCAACTTCTTCCAGTAGTTCGCGCGAAACCTCCTGGCTGATCGGTTCATCCTCCGCGAGCAGGATGCGCGCCCCTGAATACTTGCGCTGCAATTGCGCCTCGGCCGCCTCCTGAACAAAAGTCGGCGCGGACGGGGCGCTGCACTCCAGAGCCTTGCCCAAACGGACGGTGAACCAGAACGTGCTACCCAGGCCCGGCGCACTATCGACGCCAATCTTGCCTTGCATCATCTCGACGAGCCGCTTGCTGATCGCCAGCCCCAGGCCCGTCCCGCCGTATTTTCGGGTCATCGAACTATCCGCCTGCTCGAAGGCGGTGAACAGGCGCTTCATTTCTTCGCTTGAGATACCGATACCACGGTCCTGAATTTCGAAATGCAACAATGCCTCGTCAGGCGTTTCCTTGAGCAATAAGACGCGTACCGTGATCTCCCCTTGCTCGGTAAATTTCACGGCGTTGCCGGTCAGGTTCAGCAGAACCTGACCAAGCCGCAAGGAATCCCCCCGGAACAAGCGGCCGGCGATCTCCGGCGCGACTTCAATGCGCAGTTGCAGGCCCTTCTGTTCAGCCTTGTAGCCAATCAGGCTGACCATGTTATCCAGCACTTTGTCGAGCTTGAATTCGACCTGCTCCAGCGTCAGATACTCGGCTTCAATCTTCGAGATATCGAGAATGTCGTTGATGATCAGGAGCAGCCGGTCCGCCGCACCCATGGCCTTGTCGAGCTGCTGCTGCGCCTTCGCATCGCTCAGCCGGCCGCGCACCAGAGAGATCATGCCCATGATTCCGTGCATCGGGGTCCGCAGCTCATGGCTCATATTGGCGAGGAAGGCCGATTTTGCCTTGTTGGCCGACTCGGCGGCCTCCTTGGCGAGGACCAGGGTTTGATTGGCGATTTCCAGGTCCACATTAAGCGCCTGGATACGGCTTTCCGACTTCATCCGCTCGGCGATCTCGATTTGCAGCCGCTGATTGCTCGTCCGCAGGTCAGCGGCCTGCCTTTCCAGGCTGTCGGTATGCCGGCGCAACTGCGCGGCCATGCTGTTCATCGCCTCGAACAAGGCGGCCACCTCGCGGATGGGACTCGTTCTTTCGCTGTCGATACGCCAGTCACCGGCCGCCAGCCTGGCCGAAGCCCGGGATAGCTGAATCAGCGGTCGCGACACCCAATCGGTTGCGAGCAGGCCGATGAAGAGACTGAAGATCATCACCATCAGCGCCAGATAGATGATGTTGCGCAACATGCTGCTGGCTGCCGTGTCGAAATTTGCTTTCGGCACCACGACGCCAATGGTCAGCTGCGGCCCTTGTTCGAGTTGCAGCGTGCGCCAGTCGACCAGGTGGCGCTCGCCATCAAGCTCGACGAAGGCATTACCCTCGGGCTGCCCGGCTTTTTTCAGCGCGGCACCGGCGGCGCGCAGCAGCGGATTTTCACTGCTGGCAAAATCAACCCGTTCGGTGGCTCCGTCACGGCTCCGATAGACCCCCTCCGCAGTTGAGGTGGCCAGCAGCTTGCCGTCCGCTTCGGCAACAAACGCCACGCCATTTGAATTGCCGCTGACATCCCTGAGCAAGCTACTGAGTTGCGACAAGGCAACGTCAGCCGCCGTGACACCGATGAATTCCCCTTTCGGGTCATAGAGGGGCGCCGACATGCCGATGCCCAGCGTGTCATACGCGCCCTCGGCATCGTTGATGACATAGCGGTAGACCGGATACCACGCCATGCGGCCGGCGTTGACCGCCGCCTTGAACCAGGGGCGCGTGCGGGCATCAAAATCGCTGTTGGCTTTTGAGACCAGCGTCGTGCGCCGGGCGGCATCGTCAACGCGGTAGATGTGCATGACACGCTGGTCAGCCCGGCGGGCGTGCAACAGGCGCACCCCCTTGTCCGCCCCCAGTGGCGGACGGCTCCCGGCATAGTATTCACCATCGGCCATGCCGACCGAAATGAAGGTGAGCTGGGGTTGCTGCCGGATTTGCAGGAGGAAACGCTGCATCATCTGCTCGCGCTTGTCGTTGTCGAGCAAACCGGCGCCGGCCTGTTCGACATTGAAGGCGACGATGCGTCTGGGCACCTCGAAAAAGTGGGTGACGCGATCATGGATGCGCTCACCCAGCGCCCCGGCAATCGACTGGGCAAATTGATCGGAAGATTGTTGGGCGTTGAGATAGGAAATCCAGCCGCTGATCGCAATAATCGGCAGGAGGACCAGGATCAGCGCGCCAAGCAAAAAGCTGCGTAGCCCCAGCCGCTTTTTGGGCGCCAGGCGATTGAAGTACCGCGCTTCGCTACGCTGCCCGGCAGTCGGCGCCGCGGCCAGGGAGCGCTGTCGGGCAAGCAGCCACAGCACCAGCGCGAGGGTAAGGAGCGCACCGATCCCGCGGATCAACCAGGAACGCAGGCTGTCCGGCGCGTGGACATGCTTCGGAATGGCCGCCACGCGCCACGAACCGCCGGGCAGATTCAGGTCCACACCGGCATGCGCCTGTTTGAACAAGGCGGGGTCGCCAAAAAACACTTCTCCCTGCGCCCCGCTGCCATCGCGCCCGCGAATGGCCAGATCGAACGGCAGCGTGGATGAAACCAGGCCGGCGTCAGTCAGCACCCCATCAAGATCAATCGCCGTCGACACCACGCCCTTGAATGCGCCCGGCTTGCCCTCCGTGGACGGGGCAAAAACCGGGGTTCGGCCAACCAGGCCCAGGCGCCCGCTCTGCACCAGACTGATCGGCCCGGTAACGACGGTGCCGCGCTGCTCGATTGCCCGCTGAACGCCGGTCATGATGTATGGGCGGTTCGCGTAATTCATGCCCAGCACCGCCTCGTTACCCGCAAAGGGGTAGACGAAGACGACCTCGAAATTACGCGACAAAGTGACATTGATCAGTCGGCGATGGCCGGCCAGCAGCCTTTCGGCAAGCGGCTGCAGGGCCTCAGTGCTGCCGGATAAATCAGGGGGCAACGCACTGGCAAAGTCGTAATTGACCTGCAATATACTGTCCAGATTTTTTTCCAGACGCAGCGCCGCCGCACGCAACTGCACTTCGATCCGGCTCATGTTTGCCAGATCGCTTTGCCGACGGTCGTAATGTTCACTGGCGGTGGTCAGCAACCAGCCGAGAACGACAACTGCGAGCACCTGAAACCAGGCGCTTACCCCAAAGCGTTGAAGGGCCATCACGGTTGGCATCCTGCGTTATTTTCTTAGACAGCGAGAATAGCAGTTGAGCGTTGCCGATGTTCGATCGCGGGCTCGGCCGAGCAACGAAACTCGGCAAAATCAGGTTTGACGTATCATCGGGCGCTTCGCTTATTGCTCCGTCAAACCATGAAAACCGATACGCCCCAAACGATTTACCTCAAGAATTACACCCCGCCGGCTTTCCTCGTCGACACGGTCGACCTCGATTTCGTCATCGAAACGGGCAGCACCACTGTTACCGCAACGCTGACCATGCGCCGCAACCCGGCCACGGCGAACCAGCCACTGGTTCTTGATGGCGAAGAACTGGAAACGCTGAGTGTTACGGTCGACGGCAAAAAAGCGACATTTTTGGCCACCGAAAATACGCTGACCATGACCGACCTGCCCGACGCCTTCACGCTGCAGACCGTCGTCCGCATCGACCCGGACAAGAACACCCGCCTATCCGGCCTGTATCGCTCGAAGGACGGCTATTTCACCCAATGCGAAGCGCAGGGTTTCCGCCGCATTACCTGGTTCCTCGACCGCCCGGATGTGATGTCGACCTACACCGTGACGCTGCACGCTGACAAGGAAGCCTTGCCCATCCTGCTCGCCAACGGCAACCCCGTGGCGCAGGGTGAGGAAGCCAATGGCCGCCACTGGGCGCGCTGGGCCGACCCCTTCCGCAAGCCGTGCTACCTGTTCGCGCTCGTCGCCGGCAAGCTGGACGGCCTGTTCGACAGCTTCAAGACCGCCTCCGGCCGCAGCGTTCAGCTTGCCATCTACGTCGAACCGGGCAAGCTCGACCAGTGCCCGCACGCGATGGCCGCGCTGCAGAAATCGATGCGCTGGGATGAAGGGCGCTTCGGTCTCGAATGCGACCTCGACCATTACATGATCGTCGCCGTCGGCGACTTCAACATGGGCGCCATGGAGAACAAGGGTCTCAACATCTTCAACACCAAGTACGTGTTGGCGCGCAGCGACGTGGCGACCGATGTCGATTTCGAGAACATCGACCGCGTCGTCGCCCACGAATATTTCCACAACTGGACCGGCAACCGCGTCACCTGCCGCGACTGGTTCCAGCTCTCGCTGAAGGAAGGCCTGACCGTCTTCCGCGATCAGGAGTTCGGTGCTGACGAGCACAATCCGTCGGTCGCCCGCATCCGCGAAGTGCGCGGCCTGCGCGCCGGCCAGTTCCCGGAAGATGCCGGCCCGATGGCGCATCCGGTGCGCCCGGCTTCGTTCGTCGAAATCAACAATTTTTACACCGCCACGGTCTATGACAAGGGCGCCGAAGTCGTCCGCATGATCCAGACCCTGATCGGCCGCGACAACTTCCGTCTCGGCATGGACGAATACTTCCGCCGCCACGACGGCCAGGCCGTCACCTGCGAGGATTTCGTCGCCGCGATGGCCACCGCCTCCGGTTTCGACTTCGCCCCCTTCATGCGCTGGTACAGCCAGCCCGGCACACCAAATGTTGCGGTCAACGGCGTTTTTGAGCCAAAAACCGGCCGTTACACGCTGCATTTCAAACAATCGAATAGCCGTGCCAGCGACCAGCAGCCCTACCTGATCCCGATCCGCACCGCCCTATTCGATGCCGCCGGGCAAATCATCGCCGGCACCGAACAAACGCTGCTCCTGAGCGAAAACACGCAGCAGTTCCACTTCGACGGCATCACCGCCGAACCCGTCCCGTCGCTGCTCCGCGATTTCTCGGCGCCGGTCGTACTCGATTTTGCCTACACGCCGGAACAACTGACGCTTTTGCTGGCCCACGAAAGCGACCCGTTCAATGCCTGGGAAGCCGGCCAGCGTCTGGCTTCGCAACTGATCCTCAACGCCACCGCTGCGATTGCCGCCGGCCAAACCCCAGTCTGGCCGGAAAGCTTCGTCGCCGCCGCCCGCCGCCTCTTGCAGACCCATGCCGAGCGCGGTGCCGCCTTCGTCACCGAAGCCCTCACCCTGCCCGGCGAATCGACGCTGGCCGAAGCGCTCGACATCGTCGACCCTGATGCCCTGCACGCCGCCCGCAACGGTCTGCGCCGGCATCTGGCCGCTGCCCTGGCCGACGAGCTGAATACCACCTACGCCACACTCGCCCCGAGCGGCGCCTATCAGCCCACCGCAGAAGAAGCCGGCCGCCGCGCCCTGCGCAACGTCTGCCTGAGCTACCTGCTCGAACTGGATGGCGATGGGTCGCAAAAACTTGCCCGCAAATTGGCTATCGAGCAATTCCGCAGCGCCGACAACATGACCGACCAGTTCGGTGCCCTCGCCGCGCTGGCCCAGACCGATTGCCCGGAACGCGAACAGGCGCTGACCGAGTTCTACGAACGCTGGCAGCACGAAGCGCTGGTCGTCGATAAATGGCTGGCTGCCCAATCCGGCAGCCGTTTGCCCAACACGCTGACCACCGTCAAGCAACTCACCGCTCACCCGGCTTTCGACATCGGCAATCCGAACAAGGTGTATTCACTGCTGCGCAACTTCGGCGCCAACCTCGTGCGCTTCAACACCGCCGAGGGCTATGCCTTCGTCGCCGAACAGATCAAGCTGCTCGACGCCCGCAACCCGCAGGTCGCCTCACGGCTGGCTCGCAGTTTCGATCGCTGGCAGAAGTTTGATACGGGTCGGCAGGCGCATGCGCGTCTGGCGCTGGAAAGCATCCGCGACCATGCCGGATTGTCGCGTGATGTGGCCGAGGTGGTGACGCGGGCGCTGGGCAGCTAAGCAGCGTTGATCAAACCGTTGCGGCACGGGGCTATGCCCCTGCTGCGGTCAACGGCCCAAAAAGGCCGATTTTCCGAGTGGCCGTCAGGCCACTCGGAAATTTATTGAAACGCCTACTGAACCCGCTTCGTCGCCCCCAAAAGGCGGACAGATTTGAAACCCAAGCAAGCTTCGCTCTGGATTCAGAACTTCAGGATTGCGTGACCAGCGCCTTGGCGGGCACCCATTGCCGGCGGCTGACCGGCAGCTTTTCCGGCACGCCACGCAAGAGCGCCCAACCGTAAGCATCGGCATCATCGCCAGCGGCTTTCTCAAAACCGGCCAGGGCCGTTTTTGCGACCAGCACGGCGCGATGCAGGCGAATGAAACGCTCGGCAAACTCGGTTTCGAGATGGGTCAGCGCCTCGTCGAGCAAGTATTCCCGGTCGACCGTGCGGGCCGTGACATATTTCAGATCGGCCTTGAAATAGAGCACCTCCGACACCGGCACCAGTAGCAGGCGGCCGCGTTCGTGGCAGGAAAGGTGGGTCCGCCCACTGCCGCGCGATGCTCGCCCGATTTCGGCCAGGATGGCCGGGTCGAGCACCGTTGTAGCGGGAATTTTTTGCAAGGCGGTGAGCAGGCGCTGCGTCCGTACCGGCTTGAGCAGGTAATCGAGCGCATTCAAGTCAAAGGCCTGCACCGCGTAATTGTCGTAAGCCGTGGTGAAAATGACGGCCGGGGGCCTCTCGAAAGCGCCGAGGTGGCCGGCCAGTTCAATGCCATCCATCCCTGGCATACGAATATCGGCCAGCACGACATCGACCGGATGTTCGCGCAGAAATGCCAGCGCCTCCAGACCGTTGCCCGCTTCGCCCACCACTTCGCTGGTCAGTTGAATGGCGATATCGCCGAGCAGCGTGCGCAGGCGGTCGCGAGCCAGCGGTTCATCATCGACCAGCAGGATTTTCAAAGGGCTTTCTGGCGGCATGGCAGGACGATGCGAACCTCGTAAGTGTGGGCGGCGGCCTCAATCTCCAGCCGGGCTTCAAGATCGTAATACAAGGCCAGCCGTTCGCGGATATTGCCCACCGCAATCTGGTTACCCGCAGCATGTTGCAGGTGGCCGGCGGTCGGGTTGGCGATCGCGATCACCAGTTCGTCGCCGTGCTGCGCAATGGCAATACGCACCGTGCCGCCTTCTGGCGCCGGCTCAATGCCGTGATAAACCGCGTTCTCCAGCAAGGGCTGCAGCATCAACGGCGGGATCGGCAAGTCCAGCGAAACTGGGCCAATTTCCCAGTTGACCGCAAGACGATCACCCAGCCGCAGCTTTTCAAGCTCCAGATACTGTTTGCTCAGGGCGATTTCGTCAGCCAAGCTAACCAATGATGCGGGATCGCGCATCGCGGCACGAAAAAGGTCGGAAAGCGACTCCAGCGCCTCCTCGGCCTGCTGCGGCCGGGCGCGAATCAGCGAGAGCACGGCATTCAGGGAATTGAACAGAAAATGTGGCCGGATACGCGCATTCAACGCCGCCAGCCGGGCTTCGGTCTGTGCCGGCGAGAAGCCGCGAGCCCGCAATTCAAAGTAGCCGAGCATGATCGCCGCCGCCGCCATCGCCAGCAGTGCCGAGCGCCAGGCGCTGCCGGCATCGCTCAAGGCCAGCGACTGCCAGTAGGCATAGAGGCCAAATGCCAACCCGCCGGCCAGCAGCAAAACCAGCGCTTGACCGGTGCGCAGCGGAAAGCGCCACAAGGCATCCCGCGACAGCGCCAGCACGCCCAGACTGAGCAGCAACCAGGGCTCGACCACCGCCGCCAGTTCGACGTAACGCCCCAGCCAGCCAGCCAGATCGGGCGACTGCGCCAGCGCCGCGAGCAGTGCCAGCGAGTTGATGCCGAGCAGGACGCGCAGCATGACGCCGAAATTACGCCAGTCAGGTAGCGGATGGGTTGCGGGAAAGTGCCGTATACTTGTCATTCTTTGCGCGTTTTTCGTTCGATTTTTCGCTTAACTGCCCCATTCTAGACCAAAGACATGACCACCAACGCCACGCAATACACTTGGGCCGGACGCTTCTCCGAGCCGGTTTCCGATCTCGTCAAACGCTACACGGCCTCGGTCGATTTTGACCAGCGCATGTGGCGCCAGGACATCCGCGGTTCGCTCGCCCACGCCAAGATGCTGGCCAGGCAGAGCATCATCAGCGCCGGCGATCTGGCCGACATCGTCAGCGGCATGGAAACCGTCGCCCGTGAGATCGAATCCGGCCAATTTGAATGGTCGCTCGACCTGGAAGATGTGCATCTCAATATCGAAAAGCGCCTGACCGCGCTGGTCGGCGACGCCGGCAAACGCTTGCACACCGGCCGTTCGCGCAACGACCAGGTCGCCACCGACATCCGCCTTTATCTGCGCGATGCGATCGACGACATTCTTGAACTGATCAAGGCCTTCCGTTCAGCGCTGGTTGATCTGGCGGAAAAAGAAGCCGCCACCCCAATGCCCGGCTTCACGCACATGCAGGTCGCCCAGCCGGTCACTTTCGGCCACCACATGCTGGCCTACTTCGAAATGTTCGGCCGCGATGCCGAGCGCTTCGTCGACTGCCGCAAGCGCACCAACCGCCTGCCGCTCGGCGCCGCCGCGCTGGCCGGCACGACCTACCCGATCGACCGCGAATTCGTCGCCGCCGAACTGGGCTTCGACGGCGTTTGCGAAAACTCGCTGGATGCCGTCTCGGATCGCGATTTCGCCATCGAATTCACCGCCGCCTGTTCGGTGCTGATGATGCACATCAGCCGCCTGTCGGAAGAACTGGTGTTGTGGATGAGCCCGCGCGTCGGCTTCATCCAGATCGCCGACCGTTTCTGCACCGGCTCCTCGATCATGCCGCAGAAGAAGAACCCGGACGTGCCGGAACTGGCCCGGGGCAAGACCGGCCGCGTTTACGGCCAGTTGATGTCGCTGCTCACCCTGATGAAATCGCAGCCGCTGGCCTACAACAAGGACAATCAGGAAGATAAAGAGCCGCTGTTCGACGCCGTCGACACCGTCACCGACACGCTGCGCATCTTCGCCGACATGGCCGGCGGCATCACCGTCAAGCCGGAAGCGATGAAGGCCGCGCTGACCCAGGGCTTCGCCACCGCGACCGACCTCGCCGATTACCTGACCAAGAAGGGCCTACCCTTCCGCGACGCCCACGAAGCCGTCGGCCACGCCGTCAAAGCGGCCGAAGCCAAAGGCGTCGATCTGCCGCAACTGTCGCTGGATGAACTGAAAGCTTTCTGCCCGCAAGTGGAAAATGACGTTTTTTCCGTGTTGACCGTGGAAGGTTCGCTGGCCTCGCGCAATCACATCGGCGGCACCGCCCCCGAGCAGGTGCGCGCCGCCATCATCCGGGCCCGCAGCCGGCTCTAAGGCAGCGCCCGGGCAGCTCATGGCAATACTCAAAAAGCTCGGCAAGTACGAGCTTTCGAGAAAGATCGGCGAAGGCGCGTCCAGTACCGTTTATCTCGGTCGCGACCCCTTCGCCCAGCGCGAGGTGGCGATCAAGGTCGCCACCCCGGAAGTCCTCAGCGACCCGAAGCAGGGCAAGCTGTACACCAACCTCTTCCTCAACGAAGCCTCGCTAGTCGGCAAGCTCCGGCACCCGCACATCGTCCAGATTTACGACGCGGTGGTGGCCGAAAAGCTCTGCTACATCGTTATGGAATACATCGCCGGCGGCACGCTGGAAGCGCATACCCACCCCGGCAAGCTGCTTGCGGTCGACCGCGTAATCGAGCTGATTTTCAAATGCACCCGGGCGCTCGCTTTCGCCCACCGCATCGGCATCACCCACCGCGACATCAAGCCGGCCAACCTGTTGCTGACCGAAGATGCAGAAATCAAGATTTCCGACTTCGGCGCCGCCATCACCGAGAACCACAACGACCGCACCCAGGTTTCCGGTATCGGCTCGCCGGCCTACATGTCGCCCGAACAGGTGCTGGAGCTGACACTGGACCACCGCACCGACATCCATTCGCTCGGCGTTGTGATGTTCCAGCTGCTCACCGGCCGCCTGCCTTTCGAGGCCAGCAACCAGTTCAACATGGTCTATCAGATCATGCACGATGAACGGCCGAAACCCTCCAGCCTGCGCCCGGAGCTACCGGCCGTGCTCGACACCATCGTCGGCAAGGCGATGACCAAGGACCGCGACGCCCGCTATCAAACCTGGGAAGATTTCGCCCACGACCTCGCCCAAGCCGTGCGCAACCGGCAACTGCTGATTCCCCGCGCCGAGTTTGCCGAAACCGAAAAATTCGACACCCTGCGCGCCCTGCCCTTTTTCAGCGACTTCAACGATGTCGAAATCTGGGCGGTACTGCGTTTTTCCCGCTGGCAGCGCGTTGCGCCGGGTACGACGATCATGCGCGAAGGCGAAGCCGGCGATTTTTTCTGCTTCCTGACCGCTGGCGAGCTGAAAGTTGGCAAAGGCAAAAAAACCTTGAACGTGCTGCGTAAAGGCGACTGTTTTGGTGAAATGGCCGTGATCAGCCGTCAGGCTCAAGTGCGTAGCGCCGACATCACGGCACTCACGATCGCTGACATCGTCACCGTGCGCGGCGAAGCCCTGCAACGCGCCAGCGAGAGCTGCCGCATGCATTTCTACCAGGGCTTCCTCGGCGTTCTCGCCGCCCGGCTGTCCCTCGCCAACCAGCGCCTGGCTGATTTTTAAGGGCCGGGCTGGCCGGGAAATTCATGCCCGCCAGCCAGCCCGGAAGCGCTCCCTCTTTCGTCGGCTCACCTTGAACCTCTTGCGCGCCGAAGCATCTCACTCGACCACCCTGTCGAGAAAAACCAAGACAACCGCCGACCAGCCCGATTATTTGGCCACCGCGCTTGCAAGCGCAGGAAAATTGCAGCGCCGGCCCTGACTCCGCGCCCAAGTATCTGATAATTCGGCTAAAAATGGGTACAATCCGCGCGCCCGACGGCCACCGTGACCACCCACGTGATGATGCGGGGCAATCAACAAACCACACCCAACCTCAAAGAGCATGAAAATCAACGCTAATCTTGCGAACACAATTTATCGCCACAGCCTGAACACCCCCGACGCACCCGCTGTGGTTTGCCGTGGGCAAACCTTGACCTACCGCGAGTTCGCCGGCAAAGCCGCGCAAATTGCCGCCAGTCTGCGCCACAGCGCAAGCTGGCAAGGCCCGGCCGGCAACCCACCTCGCGTCGGCATTCTGGCCTCGCGCGGCATTGATGCCTGCGTTGCCCTGATGGGCGCCTGCTGGGCCGGTGCAACCTATGTGCCGATTGGCCTGAAGCTGCCGGAAGAGCGCATCCTGACACTGCTTTCGCTGTGCAATCTTTCGGCAATCATTGCCGATGAAGAGGGCGCCAAACTACTCAGCGAGCGGGTACTCGCCGCCTGCCCGCCGATCGTCATCCACACCGGCAAAGCCCCGGCTGCACCGGCGAACGCTACGGTCAAACTGATCGCCCTCGACGGCCTGTCCACCACGTTGGCCACTGAATCGGCCACGCCACCGGCCCTGATGGCAGCCAGTGACACCGCCTACATCATCTTCACCTCAGGCACGACCGGCGTGCCCAAAGGCGTGATGATCTCGGCCGGCACCGCCCGACATTACGTGGCGATGATCACGGAACAACTCGGCCTGCAGGCCAGCGACCGGGCGCTGGAAACCTGCGAACTGAGCTTCGATTTTTCCGTGCACAACATGTTTTCAACCTGGGAAGCCGGTGCCTCGCTGCACATTCTGCCGGCCACGATGGTGATGAACGCGGTCAAATTTGCCCAAAATTCCGGGCTGACGGTCTGGAACTCGGTGCCTTCACTGGCCGGCATGCTGCGCCAGATCAAGGCGCTCAAACCCGACAGCCTGAGCAGCCTGCGCCTTACCGTCTTCGGTGGCGAACAGTTACCCGAAGGGGCAGTCACGACCTGGCAGAACGCCGCACCCAACAGCACCATTTTCAACCTGTACGGCCCGACCGAGGCCACCGTCTTCTGTCTCGCCCAAGCCACGCCGCTGAGCATCACGCCGGGGCGCGCTGTCGTCGCCATTGGTGGGCCGCTACCCGGCAACGAGGCTGCCATTTTTGACGCGCACGGCCAAGCGGTAGCCGATGGCACACCGGGCGAACTGGCCATTGCCGGCGTGCAACTGGCCGATGGTTATCTCGGTACGCCGGAATTGAGCGCCGCACGCTTTCCGGTGCGCGACGGCAAACGCTGGTATCTGACCGGCGATCTGGCGATCAGGGATGCCGCGGGCACCTTCCACTGCCTCGGCCGGATCGACAATCAGGTCAAGGTCATGGGCTATCGCGTCGAACTGGAAGAAGTGGATGCCCATCTCCGCCTCACCAGCGGCGCCGATGTCGTCGGTTCCATCGCCTGGCCCCTGGTCGACGGCATGGCGCACGGCATCGTCAGCTTCATCGGCGCGCCGACGATCAATGGCGCGGGCGTCATCGCCGATCTCAAGACGAGAATTCCGTCCTACATGGTGCCGAGCCGGGTTATTGCGCTGGAAAAAATGCCGCTCAACCAAAGCGGCAAGGTCGACCGTAACGCGCTGCGCCTCTGGCTCGACCGGGACGCGGCGTGAGCGCCACGGCAACGCTGCCGCAAGGCGGGCGCCAGCCATCCGGCCATGCCTCGCTGCGCAGTTTTCTGGCCATCGACGAACGTGAGCGGATTGTCACTTTCGCCCAAACACGCCTCGGCCAACTGCTGATTTACGTCATCGCGCAAGCCGTGGTCAGCCGCTACCTGGACAATTGGGCGGCCGCTCTGGCGGTTAGCGCCGCGATGGCCGCCGCTGCCCTGCCGCAGTTGCGCAACCCAATTCTGTTCACCGCCACCTGGACCATGACCCTGGTCGAAACCGGGCTGGGCAACAACGATTTCGCCGAGCGCATCGGGATTGTTCTACAACAGGAAAACATCACTGGATTCTCAGCTGCCTGGCTGGCAACGGGGTTTTTATTGCTCATCCTGGCCGGGACAAGCTGCATTCTGAGCATGGTCCGCCGCAATCCGAAATCCCTGCTCGCCCGCCGCCCCATGCTGACGCTACTGGCGCTAGAAGCCGTTCTTTGCGGTCTGACGACGCTCGATATCCTGCAAGGCCTGCCGCGTCTGATGCTCTGGTCGCTACTGGTCACACTCACCCCGTTCATTTGGTTCCTTCCCTACGCCATCGTCGACCAGCGCTCGAAGGCACCCAGCCCGCCGCTCCTGCAACTGGCCGTGCTGCGCCCCTTCTGGAGCCCGACTTATCTCCCCTTTGGCAAAGGCGCCGCCTTCCTGCGCAAAAGCTTGCCGAAGACGCCGGACGAACTCGCCATCACCCAGCTCAAGGCCGTCAAGCTGCTGCTCTGGTCCTCCGTTCTGCTGGCATTAAAAACCGGACTGACCTGGGTCTTCGGCGAACAACTGAACATCCCGAGCGTCGCGCAAACGCTGGATGCCTTTCTGCAAAACCAGCCCTACCCGATTGGCCTCAGCTGGTCCGCCCTGATCCTCTCCACCACCCAGTTCGCGCTGCAAATCGCCATCTGGGCCCATCTTTTCATCGGTATTGCCCGCCTCGCCGGCTACCGCCTGCCGCGCGGCTCCTGGCGTCCGCTCGAATCCCGCAACCTGATGGATTACTTCAACCGCTTCCACTATTACTTCAAGGAACTGCTGGTCGATTTTTTCTTCACCCCGACCTTCTTCAAGATGTTCCGCAGCCATCCCCGCCTGCGCATGTTCTTTGCCACCTTCATGGCGGCGGCCGTCGGCAACGCCCTGTGGCATTTTGTCCGCGATATCGACCTCGTCGCCCGCCTCGGCCTGGCGGCAGCCCTTGAAACCTACGCCAGTTATGTTTTCTACTGCGTCATCCTGGCCAGCGGCGTCGGCCTGTCGCAGATCCGCCTCAACGCCGGCATCCGCCCCTCGCCAACGCTGCCCGGAAAACTCTATTCTTTCCTTTGCGTCTGGTCCTTCGTCGTCTGCATGCACCTGTTCAGCGACGGATCACGCACCCACACGCTGGGCGAGCGACTCTCGTTCCTGGCCAGCCTTTTTGGAGTTATCTGATGGATATTGCAGCCAAACAAAAACTACGCGACTTTCTTGTTGAGTCCCTGGAAAAACACGGGGACAAAAACCCGCTGTCGGATACCGAGTCGATTTTTGTCAGCGGCCGGCTCGACTCATTCGCGACGATGAATCTCGTCATGTTTCTCGAAGAAAGCTTCGGCATCGATTTTTCCGATTTCGAATTCGATGTCAGCCTGCTGGATTCGGTGGACGCCATCGAAGCCTTCGTGGAAAGCCAGCGCTAACAAGTCACGTACCTGGCGATTGCACCCGTCATCCAGCCTGAGCGCCTGGATGCCGGGGCTACGCCCCAATCCTCCCAACTTGGCATAGATCCATACCGGTTTATACGCCTGGGGCGCAGAAGCCTACGCCCGGCAGGGGATCAAGACCTCGAAGCGGATCTGCGGTTCGTTGCATGTCCGGGCGCTTTATCGCACGACAAAAGCTCCAAAAAATTCCACAATCAGTCACAAATTTCGGTATATCATTAATCGCATAAGCGATATATATATATCAAAAACTGTTATTTTTGAAGATAAGCCTATGCGCCAGACAAATGCTTTTGACATTATCTGTTTTTCGTGAAATATTGCTTACTACAAACATCAACACAATCAATCGCCCGAACGCGAAAAGCCAGGGCGCAAGATATCGAAACCGGGGTGGTCTTCCCGTGCTCAACCCTTCTGGAAGCGCAAAAAGCATGAAAAACAGCTCAACATCCCAGTTTGAAGAAAATGCCGAGCAGGGCGACAATTGGGAATATCTGGATGCGCTTCTGCAAGGTAGCCCGGTGGCAACCTTTGTGATTGATGCCAATTTCAAAGTAACGCACTGGAATCAAGCCTGCGAATTCATTACCGGCGTTCCCGCGTCGGAAGTGATTGGCACCAGTGATCAGTGGCGAGGTTTTTACCCGGAGCGGCGCCCCGTACTGGCCGACCTCATCGCTGCCGGAAAGCTGGAAGCTGCTTCGGCGCACTACGAGGCCGGCCACTTTCGTGCATCCCTGATCGTCCCTGGCGCCTATGAAGCAGAAGGCTACTTCCCTCACGCAGGCGGCAATGGCCGCTGGCTGTATTTCACCGCCGCGCCGGTACACGACGCTCAGGGCAATGTCGTTGCCGTTATCGAAACGCTCCAGGACATTTCCGAGCGCAAGACGGCCGAGCATGCCTTGCAGGATCAGAACGACAATCTCGAAAAACTGGTTGAAGTCCGTACCGCAGAACTGCGACAAGCCAAGGATGCACTTGAAGGCGATATAAAGCGCCGCCAGCTTGTCGAGGACGAATTACTCCAGCGCAACAATGAGCTGCTTGATCTTGCGCAGGAGCGGATTCAACTTGAGGACAAGATCAGCTTCGTCAGCAGCACGGCAATGACGGCGATGAGCAGTATGGGCGAAATGGGGGTCTTGCTTCAGGCGCTGCAGCATTACAACGGTTGCAAGAACTTCAGGGAAATTGCCGAAGCCATTATTGCCAGCCTTGCCAACTACGATCTCACGGGCGCCGTCGAGCTCCGGATCAGCGAGGTTCCCCTTGAGGTGAGTTCCAGTGGCGCGCCCTCGCCGCACGATGCCGCTGTTTTTGCGCGGCTCCGCGAGATGGGCCGGATCGTGCACTTCCATAGCCGCATGATGATTAATTACGACCGGGTTTCGCTGCTGATCCACAATATTCCGAAAGAGGACGCGGAGAAGACCGGCCGGATTCGGGACAACCTTGCCATCCTCGTTGAGGCTGCCGATGTACGTGTCGCGGCACTGATGGCAGAAAGCGGCAGCGTCAGCCGGCAAGGCGCCATTCTGACCACGATGGAGCAAATCGGCGCGGTCTTGTCGGAGATAGAACGCCGGCAACATGAATCACTCTCGGCCAGCAGCATGGCCATCGCCAACATGACAAGCAATCTGGAAAAACTCTTCGTACACCTTGGCCTGACGCCAAAGCAGGAAGATATGTTGCTGGATCTGGTCAATAGCAGTATCGACCAGATTTCAGAAGCGCAAGTCGGACAACTGAATTTCCAGCAGGAGCTTTCAAAAATCACCAAACAACTGGGCACTTTTTTGAAAAACTAACGTTCCCCGGTGCTTCAAACGTAAAAAAACCGCCAAGGGCGGTTTTTTTACGTTTGAAGCACCGAAAGCGAGTCAGGCCGGGGCAACGCCTTCCAGCATCTTCTGCAATTCGCCCGTCTGATACATTTCCTTGACGATGTCGCAGCCACCGACGAATTCGCCCTTGATGTAAAGCTGCGGAATGGTCGGCCAGTTGGCGTATTCCTTGACGCCATTGCGGATTTCTTCGTCAGCCAGCACGTTGACCGTCATGAAATCATTGACGCCGCAAGCTTTAAGGACTTGCACGACAGTGGCGGAAAAGCCGCACTGCGGGAAGCGGGCATCGCCCTTCATGTAAAGAACCACCGGGTTAGTGGTGACGGTGTCGTGAATGCGCTTCTGTACGTCGGACATAGTTTCTCCAGATTAAAGATAAGCACCGCTGACACGGTCGATGCCGGCCAGATCGGGATGGGTGAATGCCGCTTTGAACGCGGCAGTAGTCAATAAGTTCCGGCTCGCCTCGCCCTGATCGTAGCCATGCTCGAAGAGCAGCCAGCCGGCAGGCGTCAAGTGAGCCGCTGCACCCGCGACGATCCGGCGAATGCAGTTGAGACCATCGGCGCCGTCGGTCAGCGCCATTTGCGGCTCGAAAGGCAGGCCGTTGAGTTCTAGATGCGGATCGCCATTCGCGACGTAGGGCGGGTTGGAAACAATCAGGTCGAAAGTTTCGCCGGCCAGATTTTCAAACCAGTCGCTCTGGCGGAAATCAACCGTTGCGCCGAGCCGGCCGGCATTATTGCGGGCCACCGAAATTGCCTCAAAAGACAGGTCGACCGCAGTAATCTGCGCCGTCGGGCATTCCAGGGCCAGCGAAATGGCGACGATGCCGGAGCCGGTGCCGAGATCAAGGATTCTCGGCGCCGCCACACCGTGCAGCTTTTTCAGCGCCAGTTCGATCAAAACTTCGGTTTCCGGGCGCGGAATCAGTACATCGGGCGAGACCTGGAAAACCCGGCCGCGGAATTCCGCCTCGCCGACCAGATAGGCCAGCGGTTCGCCGGCGGCGCGGCGCTCGACCCACTCCAGAAACTGGGTGTAAGCCGGCGCAATCACCGGCGTCTCCGGGCGAGCCAGCAAGTCGGTATGCGAGCAGCCGGTGGCGTATTGCAGCAGCAGACGGGCATCGAGCCGGTCGATTTTTGCCGGGCTGCGGTCAACGCGGAAAACAGGGTCATTTTCAGTTCTGTTCGGCGAGCTCGGCCAGCTGATCGGCCTGATGCTCGGCCGCCAGCGCTCCGAGCAACTCGCCCATGTCGCCATCCATGATCGCGGCGATCTTGTACAAGGTCAGATTAATCCGGTGATCCGTAACGCGGCCCTGCGGGAAATTGTAGGTGCGAATGCGTTCGGAACGATCCCCCGAGCCGATCAGGTTCTTCCGCGTGCTGGCGATGTGGCTTTGCTGGGCCCGCACCTGGACATCCTTGATCCGTGCTGCCAGCACCTTCATCGCCGAAGCCTTGTTGGCATGCTGCGAGCGGCCGTCCTGACATTCGGCGACGATGCCGGTCGGCAGGTGGGTGACGCGCACGGCGGAATCCGTCTTGTTGATGTGCTGTCCGCCGGCGCCGGAGGCACGGTAGGTGTCGATACGCAAGTCGGCCGGGTTCAGGTCGACATCGCCGACTTCATCCACTTCCGGCATCACCGCCACGGTGCACGCCGAGGTGTGGATACGCCCCTGCGTTTCGGTTTCCGGCACGCGCTGGACGCGATGGGCGCCGGACTCGAACTTCAGGCAGGAGTAGGCGCCGGTGCCGCCAATGCGGCAGATCACTTCGCGATAACCGCCGAGATCCGACTCGCTGGCTGAAATCACCTCGACCTGCCAGCGCTGGCGCTCGGCAAATCGGGTGTACATGCGAAACAGGCTGCCGGCAAACAACGCCGACTCATCGCCCCCCGTACCGGCCCGGATTTCCAGAATGACGCTCTTTTCATCATTCGGGTCGCGCGGCAACAGCAGCTTTTGCAGGTCGACTTCCAACTCGGGCAGCCGCGCCTTGGTCGCGGCAATTTCTTCCTCGGCGAACTCGCGCATATCCGGGTCGGCAAGCATCGCTTCGGCCTCGGCAATGTCATTTTCAGCCTGACGAAATGCGTTGAACTGGACCACGACCGGCTCCAGTTCGGCGCGCTCGCGAGTGAGTTTACGGAATTGATCCATATCGTTGGCGACACCGGGTGCCGACAACATGCGGTCGATTTCATCGAGGCGGTCGACCAGCAGGTCGAGTTTTTGGCGAATGCTTGCTTTCATTTCAGTCAGCCATCCGGCCCGGGTGTTCGAAGGGGCGTAATGGTACCCGAGAACACCATCCATCGGCGACGGACGGCGATTGCCAGCGAGTCTTTCCAATTGCATAATCCGCCGATTGTGGAAAGCTGCCCATGTTCGCCATCCCCCATTCGCTAATCGCCCTCGCGGAAACCCTCGAACTGCGCTGGAAAAGCTATCGAGAGGGTGGCGACTCAGACGTTTTCGTCGAATTCACGCTGTCGCTAAACAGTCTCACCGAACAACTCAGCCAACAGCATCTGCCTGGGCTGGTGCGCGCCTGCCAGGAGCTGGAAAACACCGCCCTCAGCCTGTTCGGCGACAGTTCGACGCACCCGATCACCGACGAAGAAGCCGATGCCATCGAGCACCATCTCGGCATCATCCTGACCGAGCTGCATCGCCATGAGACGCCGGCGATCATTGCACGTCGCGACAACGACAACGGCGAAACCGGCGCAGACATCCTGGGTCGCCACCGCCAAGTCGTGATCGTTTCCCGCGCCGAACACCCGTGGACCGCGTCACTATCCGAACAACTCGCCTTTTTCGGCTTCAGCCCAACCGAACAGCGCTGGGAGGAGGCGCCGGAAATGGCCGAGCCGCCACTCGCCATCGTCTTCATTCCGGATCGCGAAGGCAGCGTTTACCCACCTGATGCGGTCGCCGGCATCAAGACCCGGCGCAACCAGTTTCCGACCAGCTATTTCTATTGCCTGTCAGTGCCCTCCAGCCTGGAAAGCATCGTCCGTCTGCAACGCGCCGGCGCCGACGCCTGCGTCCCGGTCGGCAACAAGGTCAGCGACGTGCTGTCGCGCATCCTCGATCTGGTCAAAACCCGCGAACATGAAGTCCATCGCGTGCTGGTCGTCGAAGACTCGGCCACCGCCGTCGCCCACATCCGCCGTTCGCTGTCGCAACACGGCATCGACAGCCGGGCGATCGGCGACCCGCGCATCCTGCTCCAGGCCGCCGCCGACTACCACCCGGACGCTATCCTGATGGACATGTACATGCCCTTCTGCACCGGTGTCGAAGTCACTCGCGCCCTGCGCCAGATTCCCGAATACCGGGCGCTGCCGGTAATCTACCTGTCCAGCGAAACCGATATCGCGCAACAGGTCGAAGCCTTGCGCCTCGGCGGCGACCAGTTCCTGACCAAGCCGATCAATCCGATCATCCTCGCCGCCGTGGTCCGGACCAAGATCGAGCGCTACCGCGAAATGCTCTACTCCGGGCGCCACGACAGCCTGACCGGCCTGCTCAACCACTCGACCTCGAAGGGCCAGCTGGAAACCATGCTGCGCAGCAATACGCCGGCCCAGCGCCTGGTCGTGGCGATGATCGACATCGACCGTTTCAAGTCGGTCAATGACAATTACGGACATCCGGTTGGCGACCAGGTGATCCGCAGCCTGGCCTGGCTGCTGCGCGGCCGCCTGCGCAGCAGCGACCTGCTTGGGCGCTATGGCGGCGAGGAGTTCATCATCGCGTTGGCCGACGTCGATCTCGACCGGGCGCACTGCCTGCTTGAACGAATTCGTGAGGATTTCTCGCTGCTGCCGCACGCCCACGCCCGTGGTGCGCTACGCGTCAGCTTCAGTTGCGGCATCGCCGCGCTGCCCGATTACACGACAGCGGCAACCTTGATCGAAGCCGCCGACGCGGCGCTGCTCGAAGCCAAACGCAGCGGCCGCAACCGGCTGGTCATGGCGCCCGGCACGCCGAGCCGCCGTTCAGTCGCTCGAATGGAGATGAAAGAGCCGGGCGGTAGCTGACTGCAGTTCGGCCCGCTCGCTGCCTTCGGCCAGATTGAGCGCCTGGGTTGGCGCATGCAGAAATTTGTTGGTCAAGCGCTGCGACAGATGTTCGAGCACTTTTTGCGGATCCTCACCCTTGGCCAGCAACTTCATGGCGTGCTCGATTTCATGGCGACGCATGCGCTCGGCCGAATCGCGCAGGGAACGGATGACCGGCACGGTATCGCGCGCCTGCAGCCAGCCGAGAAAATCCTGAACCCGGGTCGCGATGATCGTTTCGGCCTCGACCACGGCGGCCTGGCGGGATTCGCGACCGCTTTCCACGACCTGCGCCAGATCATCCACGGTGTAGAGAAAAACGTCATCGAGCTCGCCCACTTCGACTTCGATATCGCGCGGCACCGCGAGATCAACCATGAACATCGGCCGATGACGGCGCGCCTTGACGGCGCGTTCGACCATGCCAAGACCGATGATCGGCAAGGGGCTGGCGGTACAGGAAACGATGATGTCGTGCTGCGCCAGATGCTCGGCAAGGTCATCGAGACGAATGGCCGTGCCGTTGTAACGTTCGGCCAACACCCGACCACGCTCCAGCGTGCGGTTGGCGATGGTGACCTGCTTCGGCTGCCGGGCACAGAAGTGGGCGGCACACAGTTCGATCATTTCACCGGCACCGATGAAGAGGATGCGCTGCTGTTCGACCGACTCGAAAATCCGTTCGGCGAGATGCACGCCCGCCGCCGCCATCGAAACAATATTGGCGCCAATCGCCGTCGTGCTGCGCACTTCCTTGGCGACGGAAAAAGAGCGCTGAAACAGCTTGTGGAGTTGTGTGCCGAGCGTGCCGCTCTCTTCCGCAACCCGCACCGCATCTTTCATCTGGCCGAGAATCTGCGGCTCGCCGATGACCATCGAATCAAGTCCGCAGGCGACACGGAAGGCATGACGAATTGCGTCCGGCTGATCGTGGGTATAGAGATATGGCGCCAGATCGGCACGGTCGACCTGGTGATAGCGCGACAACCAGTCGATGACCAATTCCGGCGTTTCGGCCGAACAATAGATTTCGGTACGGTTGCAGGTGGAGAGAATCGCCACCTCCTTGACCGATTGACTGTGCGTCAAATCAGCCAGCGCGCTATGCAATTTTTCGGCATTGAACGCCACGCGCTCGCGAATGGCGAGCGGCGCAGAGTGATGGTTGATGCCGAGGGTAAAAATCACCGAATTGGGCTGGATCGCACGAAATGGGGGGCGATTATATCACCCGCCCCCAGCCCGTTTCCCCGATCTAGATCAGAACAAAAATGCCTGTTTTTCCGGGGTTGACCGTGGCAATGCGTCAGCACCAAACACTTTCATCTGCCGCGGCCGGAACCAGACCGACTGGCCGGCGGCCAGTAGCAGGGCTTCGTGACGTTCGCGCGACAACTCAACCTCAATGATCTCGTTGTTGTGATTGAGCTCGACGCGAACCAGCGGGCCGATTGGGTGCACATGCTGCACCGTTGCCTGCAACCCCTCTTCCATCGGTTGATGCGCGATGTCGATATCGTGCGGCCGAACGAAAGCCGTCGCTTTTTCCGCCACCTCGCCACTACGCTCGACCTCGGCATAACTGCCATGCAAACGACTGTGAAACACATTCACATTGCCGAGAAACTGATAGACGAAGGGCGACGCCGGATTGGAATAAACCTCGTCCGGCGAGCCAATCTGCTCGATCTTGCCATGGTTCATCACCACCACTCGGTCAGCTACTTCCAGCGCCTCTTCCTGGTCGTGCGTCACGAAGACGCTGGAAATGTGCATGTCGTCATGCAGATGGCGCAGCCAGCGGCGCAACTCCTTGCGCACCTTGGTATCGAGCGCACCGAACGGCTCGTCGAGCAGCAGCACTTTCGGCTCCACCGCCAGTGCCCGGGCCAGCGCGATGCGCTGCCGCTGACCGCCGGAAAGCTGCGAAGGATAGCGGTCGGCCAGCCAGTCGAGCTGAACCAGACCGAGCAATTCCATCACCCGCCGCTTGATTTCGGCATCGCTCGGCCGCTCCTTGCGCGACTTGACGCGCAAGCCGAAAGCGACATTCTCGAACACCGTCATGTGGCGGAACAGGGCGTAATGCTGGAAGACGAAACCGACCTCGCGCTCGCGGGCGTGCAGGTGGGTCGCCTCGGCGCCGGAGAACAGAATTTCGCCGCCATCGGCGCTTTCCATGCCGGCGATGATGCGCAGCAGCGTCGTCTTGCCGCAGCCGGACGGGCCAAGCAAAGCCACCAGCTCACCGGTCGGGATGTCGAGATTGATATTGTCGAGCGCGACAAAATTGCCGAAGCGCTTGGAGATATTGCGGATTTCGATACTCATCAGGTTTTCTCCGGGGCCAGCACCGTGTTCAACATGTCGGTTTCCTTCTTCATCCGCCATTCGACGATGGTCTTGGCGAACAAGGTAACCAGCGCCAGCAGGGCGAGGATGGAAGCCGCGGCGAAGGCGCCGATGGCGTTGTATTCGTTGTAGAGAATTTCGACGTGCAGCGGCAAGGTATTGGTTTCGCCGCGAATATGGCCGGAAACCACCGAGACTGCGCCAAACTCGCCCATTGCCCGGGCATTCGACAGAATCACGCCGTACAGCAGCCCCCACTTGATATTGGGCAACGTGACCCGGCGGAACATCTGCCAGCCAGAAGCACCCAGCGACACCGCCGCCTCTTCCTCTTCCTTGCCTTGCGCCTGCATCAGCGGAATCAGCTCACGGGCGATGAAAGGGAAGGTGATGAACAGCGTCGCGACGATCATCCCCGGCACGGCGAAAATGATCTTGATGTCGTGTCCGAAAGCCATGGCCCGAACGTTCCTTGTGCGCCAAAAAGCAGGATAAAGACGAGGCCGGCAACGACCGGACTGACCGCGAACGGCAAGTCGATCAGCGTGATCAGCAGGCTCTTGCCGCGAAAATCGAACTTGGCAATCGCCCAGGCAGCGGCCACACCAAACACGATATTGAAGGGCAGCACGGCCAGCGCAATGACTACGGTCAACCAGATGGCTGAGCGGGTTTCCGGCTCCTTCAAGGCTTCCAGGTAAATCGGCACACCCTGCGCCAAGGCCTCGGCAAACACCGCCACCAAAGGCAAAGCCAGGAAGAAAAAGAGGAAGCCCAGGCCGATCGTCAGCAAGGTATAGCGCACCCAGCGCGGCTCCTGCGCGGCACGATTCGACTTCATGAGACACCTCCGGCCGCTTTCGCCGCAGCCAGTTCCAGCGGCTCGTTATTTTTGTAGCGATTCGCCGTCCACCACTGCAGCATATTGACGGTCAGCAACAAGATAAAAGACAAAACCAGCATGACCACGGCCAGGGCCGTCGCCCCCAGCACGTCGTACTGCTCCAGCTTGGAGATGATGAGCAGTGGCGTGATTTCAGAAATCAGCGGCAAATTGCCGGCAATGAAAATCACCGAGCCGTATTCACCCAGTGCCCGGGAAAAGGCCAATGCAAAACCAGTAAGCAAGGCCGGGAAAATGGACGGGAAAATCACTCGGCTGAAGGTCTGCCAGCGCGAGGCGCCGAGCGTTGCGGCAGCCTCCTCGACCTCCATTTCAATATCCTCGATCACTGGCTGCAACGTGCGGACAACGAACGGCAGCGTGATGAAGATCAGCGCTACGACAATGCCCGACGGCGTGTAGGCAATCTTGAAGCCGAGCGGTTCGATGTACTGGCCGAGCCAGCCGTTGCCGGCGTACAAGGTGGCCAGCGTAATGCCGGCCACGGCGGTCGGCAGCGCGAAAGGCAGATCGACCAGCGCATCGACAAAGCGTTTGCCGGGAAAGGAGTAGCGCACCAGTATCCACGCCACAATCAGGCCAAAAAAGGCGTTGACCGCAGCAGCCAGTAGCGAGGCGCCAAAAGTGACGCGAAACGCCGCCAGCGAACGCTCGCCGAGGGCGATATCCATGATTTGCCCAAAACCCAGTTCGGACGCCTTGAGCACCATGCCGCCCAGCGGCAGCAGGATCAGAATGGACAGGTAAACCAGCGTGTAGCCCAGCGCCAGGCCGAAGCCGGGCAACACGCGGTGAGTTTTTGTCGCCACTTACTTGCTCAGATAAATCTGGTCGAAGCTGCCACCATCCTTGAAGTGGGCCGCAAACGCCTTGTTGGCGCCGCCAAACACTTCATCAACGGTAAACGTCTTCACCGGCGGGAAGAAGTGGGCGTACTTCTTCAGCAACTCGGCATCACGTGGCCGCAGGTAGTTCTGGGCGGCGTTTTCCTGCCCTTCCTTGGACCACAGATATTCGAGATAAGCCTGCGCCTGCTTGCGCGTGCCTTTCTTGTCGACCACCTTTTCGACCAGTGCCACCGGGAATTCAGTCTGCATCGTCAGGCTGGGAATAACCACCTCGAACTCACCCTTGCCGAATTCCTTGGCGATCATTTCGGCTTCGGATTCGAAGGTAATCAGCACGTCACCCATCTTGCGCTGCATGAAGGTCGTCGTCGCGTCGCGCCCACCGGCGGCGAACAACGGCGCATTCTTCAGCAATTTGCCGACGAACTCCTGCGCGGCCTTGTCATTGCCGCCCGGCTGCTTCAACGCCCAGGCCCAGGCTGACAGATAGGTATTGCGGCCATTGCCGGTATTTTTCGGGTGCGGAATGATGACCTGCATGCCGCTGGCAGCCAGATCGTTCCAATCCTTGATCGCCTTCGGGTTGCCCTTGCGCACGATGAAAACCATCGTCGAGGTATAGGGCGAGGCGTTATTCGGGAATTTCTTCGCCCAATCCTTGGCCACCAGCCCTTTGTCGGCCAGGAACTCGATGTCGTTTGACTGGTTCATGGTGACGACATCGGCCTCCAGACCGTCGGCCACAGCGCGCACCTGCTTGGTCGAACCGCCATGCGACTGCTTGAGCTCGATCGCTTCGCCGGTTTTCTGTTTCCAGTATTTCTGGAACATCGGATTGAAATCCTTGTAGACGTCGCGCGCCACGTCATAGGACGCATTTAGCAGCGTCGCGTCAGCCAGTGCAGCGCTGGCCACCAAGGCCATCAACAGGCCGGAAATCGATTTGCGGAATTGGGGCATGGCTCACCTCTTTGAACAAGAAGGTGTAATTTAGCGGACGCTTTTATAACCACAAAGACAAACAACGAATTTGTTTATTCCAAAGCAAACTATCGATCACCCAAATCCCCCATAACGCACCATCCAGCCCTGTTCGCTAATCCCCCAAGCGGCTATCATTCGGAATTACTCTCGCTGCCGAAAACCACGATGCGCGCCACCCTGCCTGCCACTCTCCTGCTCTCCACTCTACTCGCGGCCTGCGGCACATTTCGTGACCAGCCACCGAGCAAACACATCTCTCAAAGTGGCCAGCTAAAAGTTCATCCCGGCCTGCTCGGCCAGCCAGTTCCTGCTGAATTGCAGGACCCGCAGCGCGCCGCAAACAGCCCCACGGCGGCGAACAGCGCCCCAGCCGCATCAGCGGCACCGGCAGCCGCCGGATCCGCCGCCAAAATGGATCAAGCCGGCTTGCGCACCCAGCGCAGCGTTTATTTTGATTACAACAGCGCCACCGTGCGCAGTGAGTTCGACCCGGCACTGCAAGCCCACGCCCGTTACCTGACAGCCAACCCCAAGTCCCGCGTCAGGGTCGAAGGCAACGCCGATGACCGCGGCGCGCCTGATTTCAATGCCCGCCTCGGCCTGAAGCGCGCCGAGAACGTTCGTCAGGTCTTGATCGGCCATGGCGCAACGGAAAAGCAGATCACCCTCAAAACGCTGGGCGAATCACAGCCCAAACTGAAAGGGCGTGATGAAGAGTCCTGGGCCGAGAACCGGCGCGCTGACGTGGTCTACGAAAAAGAAGAGTAAATCGCGGATATCTGATAACACTTCGCTGACAACACTTCGCTCACTTCACAGCAAATTGCCCCAACAAAAAGGCCCCACTTAAACCTGGGGCCTTTTTGTTGGGGCAATTCCCGACGGGATCGCTCAAATCACCACGACCGACTTCACGTCCTGGCCACGCATCTGCGCCAGCCAATCTGAAAATGGCACCTCTTCCACCTCGGGCAAACGCCTTTCGACTGACCGCCGACGCTCGCGCCAACCTTCCGGCGGACCAAAGTCCCGGTCGCGTCGATCATCACAGCAGCGTTTTTCCTTCGAGTCATTCATCTCACACCCCACTATCCAGCTGATCAGCAGCTTTTCAGTTCATGGCTCCACTCTAAGACAGCCCCGAAATGGCCGCAGTGAGAAAACTCACAGCCGACTGAAGAGCGCCCGGCTCCCGCGTTGGACGGCAAGCCCCCGGTCCGCCGTGCTATCGTTGAAAGACACAAAAAAGGAACATGCAATGAATTGGCAGAAGGCTTCACCCCTGCCGGCAAATGATCGTGGCACCAATATCGCGCTGATTTTTGCCCTGACGGCCGAACGTTTGTCAGCCTATTACGAACACGGCCAATGGCTGACCGAGGCTCAGGGGGCCACACTCAGCGCCGACTGGCTGAGCCGCTCCCAACGCCGCCTGCCGATCAACGACCGTCGGCATTTATCCGCATTAAGCGACGAACTGGCCCGCCAGATAGGCGACACGCTTTCGCGGGAAGCGGGTCTCTACACCGCCCATGAAATGATGGAAGCACTTGACCCGAACTATCACTCCGAGATTGCCGAATCACTGATGACCGAATGCGAGCGACTACTTGATGCGAACCCCTTGGCATAAGCGCAGGGAGTTTTAAACTGCCGAACCGGCGACAATGAACCCACAAAAAAACCCGCGAATTTCGCGGGTTTTTTTGTGGGTCTGCAAAAAGGCTCAGGGGCGTTTGTTGCCGGTGAGTTTTTCGTACTTGACCCAAAGCAGCTCTTCGGTTTCAACCACATTCGGATCCTTCGGAATGCAATCAACCGGGCAAACCTGGACACACTGAGGTTCATCGTAGTGACCGACGCACTCGGTGCACTTGCCGGGATCGATCACATAAATCTCTTCCCCCTGGGAGATCGCCTCGTTGGGGCACTCCGGTTCGCACACATCGCAGTTGATGCACTCGTCGGTAATAATCAGAGCCATAGCTGTTCCTCTCTTATTTAAGCTGAATGTTTCGCCCGCAGGCGCTTTTGGACACAAGGTTGTACAAATTTATCGACATCGCCGCCCAGGCGCGCAATTTCACGCACCATGGTGGCAGAGATGAACATGTATTGCTCGCCGGGAGTGAGAAACACCGTTTCGACCTCAGGATAGAGGCTGCGGTTCATTCCGGCCATCTGAAACTCGTATTCAAAGTCGGAAACAGCACGCAGGCCGCGCACAATGACCTTGGCGCCCATTTCATGGACAAAATCCATGAGCAGGGTATTGAAGCCGACGATTTCTACATTTTTAACGTCCGCCAGGATTTCCTGCGCCATCTCGACGCGGTCAATCAGGGGAAAGCGCGGCTGCTTTGACGGGCTTTCGGCAATGGCGAGAATCAGCTTGTCGAAAAGGCTGGCAGCGCGCCGAACGAGGTCTTCATGCCCTCGGGTAATCGGGTCGAAGGTGCCGGGGTAGATGGCTACGCGATGATCTAGTTTTTTCAAGCTGTCTGCCGCCGCAATAAGTGAAAATGGACTTCGCCTGCCCGGCCATGGCGCACGGTACGCCAATCGCCAAGGGCCTCTATTTTTTCCTCTGACTCAACGTAGAGCGCAGCATCTTCCTTTAGCACACCCGGAAGAAGTGGATCCAGGCGGGGAATCCAGCCTTTTTTGTAGGGTGGATCAAGGAAGATCAAGTCGAACTTTGCGGTCGTCGAGGCCAAATATTGTAGCGCATCCCTGCGGATGATCTCTATCTCCAGCGGATTTTGCAGCATTTCGGCGTTTTCACGTAATGCTGCAATGACACGTGGCGTTTCTTCAATCATCACCACGCGCGCCGCGCCACGGGAGGCCGCCTCGAAACCCAGGGCGCCGCTGCCGGCGAAGAGATCAAGACAATGCCAGCCATCCAGCTCCTGCCCCAGCCAGTTGAACAAGGTTTCACGTACCCGGTCCGGCGTCGGTCGCAGACCTTCGCTATCCGGAAACCTCAGGACACGCCGACGGTAAGTGCCGCCGATGATACGAACCGAGTTCAATCTGCCGCCACCGTCACGGTGATCAAGTCGGCCGGGCGCACATGGCGGGAAAATGCCTGTTTTATGTCGTTGACCGTAACCGCCTGAATGCGCCCCTGATATTGATCGAGATAATCGAGTGGCAGGCCGTAAAAACCGATCACAGCGGCGTTGTCGAGCAGCTTTTTGTTACTGTCGAGGCGCAGCGGAAAGCTGCCGGTCAGATTGGCTTTGGCAGCGGTCAGCTCCTCCTCGGTCGGGCCATCCTTGACGAAACCATCAAGCACCTCGCGCGCCACTTTAATCGCATCATTGGCTTGCGAGCGCTTGGTTTGCAGGCCAATCTGGAAAGGCCCGGTTTGCTTCAACGGGGCAAAATGGCTGAAGACGCTGTAGGCGTAGCCGCGCTTATCGCGCACTTCCTTCATCAGGCGCGAGACAAAACCGCCGCCGCCCAGCGTGTAGTTGCCGACCAATAGCGGGAAGAAGTCCGGGTTGCCCCGTTCAATGGCAGGCAGACCAATATAGACGTGCGCCTGGCTGGCGGGATGCGCCAGCTTGACGAGGCTCCCTTTGGGTTGCGGCGGCGGCAACGGCAGTTTTGCGGCTTCGCCTTTGGGCAACCCGGCGACAATACTCTCGGCAATCGCCGCGGCTTCATCCCGTGAAATATCGCCGACCAGCGTAATGCTGGCGTTGGCCGCTGTGTAGTAGCGTGCATGGAAGCGGGCCAGGTCGTCGCGAGTCAAGGTCGCCACGGTTTCGGGCGAGGCCTGCTGGCCATAGGGGTGATTCGGATACATTGCCGCCCAGAAAGCCTTGCCGGCAATGCTATCCGGACGAGTCATGGCTTCCTTCAGACCGGCGATGGTGCGTGCTTTTTCCCGCTCGAGAATGGCTGCATCGAACAACGGCTGATGCAATACCGTCCGTAAAATTTCCAGCGCCGGCTCGCGCTTGTCTTTACTGGAGAGCGTGCGCAGATAAACACTGGCCCGGTCGGTGTCAGCCCCGCCGCCCAGATTGGCGCCAATATCGGCCATTTGTTCGGCGATGGCGGTTTCATCCAGTTTGCCGGCGCCGAGATCGAGCACGCTGAGCGTCAGTGCGGCGAGGCTGGATTTTCCGGCCGGATCGAACATCGAACCCGCGGCGAAATCGACCTGGACATCCAGTATCGGCAGAACACGGCTCTCGACAAAATAAACGCGGGCACCGCTTGGCGAGACCCAATGCTCGATCTTGACGCCAGCCAGTGCGGCTTGAGCGAGAAGAAGTGTAAATACTGCGGTCAACAGCTTTTTCATGGTCATTTTCCAGGGCCGGTGTCTGGTGCCGGCAGTTGGGGTTGTGGCAGTGATTTCATGATGCTTAATGGCGGGTGGCAACAGCCGGGCGACGGGCTTTGCCATCCAGCGGTTGCGGATCGAGAACGCCGATGGTCAGCGCATCATCGTTGAAATACTTCTGGGCAACGGCCTGAATTTCAGCGGCAGTCACTTGCTGCAGCTTTTCCAGCATGCGGCTGATTTTTTGGTAAGGAATACCAGCAGATTCGTTCTGACCGATTTCCATCGCCTGGCCGAACATCGAATCCAATTTGTAGACCTGACTAGCCAGCAATTGCGCCTTGGCCCGCTTCAGTTCCTGCTCGCTGACGCCATCTTTTTGCACATGGGCAATTTCGGCGCGCAGCGCGGCTTCCAGATCGGCCACCGTCTTGCCCTCCGACGGGCTGCCATGCAGATAAAGCATGCCCGGCCCACGCGCCGTGCCGTCGTAATCGATGCCAACCGACAAGGCAACCTTGTTCTCGCGCACCAGTTTCTTGTTGAAGCGGGCCGCGTCATGGCCATCAAGAATGGCGCTCAGCATATCCAGCGCGTAGGGCTCGCTGTCTTTTTCGACATCGCGCAGTACCGGCGCCTTGTAGCCCATGATCAGCACCGGCAACTCCGCTGGCGCCTTGACGCTCACCTTGCGCACGCCCTCCTGGGTCGGCTCGGTCTGCGCCTTGCGCACCGGCAAGGCACGCCCTTCGAGCGGGCCATAATATTTTTCCGCCAGCGCGAAAACTGCATGGTGATCGACGTCGCCAGTAATCACCGCGTAAGCGTTGTTCGGCACGTACCAGGTGTCGTACCAGGCTTTGGCGTCGGCCGCCGTCATCGTTTCCAGATCGTTCATCCAGCCGATGATCGGGCGGCGATAAGGGTGCGCCTGAAATGCCACGGCGGTCATCTGCTCAAAAAGCTTGGATTGCGGATTGTCGTCGGTGCGCATGCGACGCTCCTCCATCACCACTTTGATCTCCTGCTCGAACTCCTTGGCATCAACATTGAGGTGACGCATACGGTCCGCCTCAAGCTGCATCATCTCTTCCAGTTTTTCCTTGGGCACCTGCTGGCAATAAGCGGTGTAATCGCGGCTGGTAAAAGCGTTATCCCGGCCACCAGCGGCGGCGACGCGCTTGTTGAACTCGCCCGGACCGACGCTCGGCGTGCCCTTGAACATCATGTGTTCCAGCACGTGGGCGACGCCGGAAGTGCCATCGACTTCATCGACGCTACCCACCCGATACCAGACCATCTGCACCGCCGTTGGCGCCCTTCGGTCTTCCTTGACGATGACCCGCATGCCGTTTTTGAGCGTCATTTCGTAAGGATTGGCGTGTGCTGCGGTCAACAGCCAGGGAACCAGCAAAAATGGGATAAGTTGTTGTAGGCGCATGGGAAAACGGGGCTCTCTTAGAGGTCTTTCTGCTAAAATCGGGATCAATTTTGCATCGATTCGAACGGCATCTTAACGACTTGCCGCTCACCTGTCAGCTTCGCTTGAGACCACTTTCCCCATGTTCAGTTTCCTGAAAAAATCCGCCCCCGACACTAAGGCGGAAGTGCCGGCCGCTCCTGCGCCCGCATCTGCAGCCCCCCCGGCCGCCGCGCCCACCTGGCGCGAACGCTTGTTCAAGGGCCTGGCCAAGACCCGCGCCCAGTTGGGTGGCAAGCTCAAAAACATTTTCTCGCGCGGCAAGGTCGACGACGAGTTGCTGGAAGAGCTGGAAACCCTGCTGCTGACCAGCGATGTCGGCATCGAGGCAACCACCCACCTGCTCAACGAGCTGAAAAAAGCCGCCAAACGCGACAAGCTGGATACGCCGGAGTCGATTCAGAAGGCACTGGCCGATGCTCTGCTCGCCACCTTGCAACCGCTTGAGCAGCCGCTCGATGTCAGCGGCCACAAGCCATTCGTGATCATGATCGCCGGGGTCAATGGCGCCGGCAAAACCACTTCAATCGGCAAGCTGGCCCATTACTACCAGAGCCAGGGCAAGAGCGTCCTGCTCGCTGCTGGCGACACTTTCCGCGCCGCCGCCCGCGAACAGCTTGAAGTCTGGGGCGAGCGCAACAACATCACCGTCATCGCCCAGGAAAACGGCGACCCGGCCGCCGTGATTTTTGATGCCATTTCCGCCGCCAAAGCCCGTGGCATCGACATTGTGCTGGCCGACACCGCTGGCCGCCTGCCGACCCAATTGCACTTGATGGAAGAAATCGCCAAGGTGCGCCGCGTCATCAAGAAGATCGACCCCGCCGGGCCGCATGAAACCCTGCTCGTCCTCGACGCCAACATCGGCCAGAACGCGCTGCAGCAGGTGCGGGCATTCGACAAGGCCATCCACGTCACCGGCCTGGTCCTGACCAAGCTCGACGGTTCAGCCAAGGGCGGCGTCATTGCGGCAATTGCCCGGCAATGTCCGAAGCCCATCCGCTTCATCGGCGTCGGCGAACAGATCGACGATCTGCGCCCCTTTGCCGCCAAGGACTTTGTCGACGCACTGTTTGAATAGGATCGAGCTCATAGGATTCAGGATCATGCATGCCTTTCCAGCGCCAACGCCTAACATCTAAAAACTAATAGCTAAAAAATGATCGTTGCCAGTAACCTGACCAAGCGCTATCCCGGCGGCTACGAAGCCGTCAAGGATGTCAGCTTCGAAATTTCGGCCGGCCAGATGGTCTTCATCACCGGCCACTCAGGCGCCGGCAAGACAACCTTGGTCAAGTTGATTGCCTCGATTGAACGGCCGACCGCCGGCAGCCTCGTGGTCAACGGCCAGAACCTTTCCGCCTTGCGGCGCAGCGCGATTCCCTACCTGCGGCGACATTTCGGCATGGTTTTTCAGGACCAGAAACTGCTGTTCGACCGCAGCGTTCTCGACAATGTGCTGTTGCCATTGCAGATCGTCGGTCTGCCCCGGCGTGAGGCGATTCGCCGCGCCCAGGCGGCGCTCGACAAAGTCGGCTTGCTGAATCGGGAAAAGGCGATGCCGATTGCCATCTCAGGCGGCGAGCAGCAACGCCTGGCGATTGCCCGCGCCGTGGTCAATCGGCCGACCGTGCTACTGGCCGACGAGCCGACCGGCAATCTCGATACCGAATCGGCCACCGAAATTCTCGAACTCTTCGTCGCCTTCCATCAAGTCGGCGTCACCGTGGTGGTTGCCACTCATGACCAGAACTGGATCGATCGTTACCACCCGAACGTGCTTCGCCTCGACCACGGGAGGCTGATATGAACGCCTGGTTCGCCCAGCATCGGGCCGCAATGGCCTCGGCTTTCCGGCGTTTGTGGGCGACACCGCTCAATACGCTGCTTTCGCTACTCGTCATCGGCATTGCGCTGACCCTCCCCGGTCTCGGTTACGTCCTGCTCGACAATCTGCGCGACCTCGGCCGCACGACCTCCGGAGTCCAGCAGATCAGCCTGTTCATGCAGCTTGATGCCAGCAAGAGAGATGTCGGTGATATCGAAAACCGCCTGAAGCAGGCCGCCACCGGCAAATGGCGCTTCGTGCCCAAAGAGGCGGCGCTCAAGCGCATGCAGACCAACGAAGGCATGGCCGAAATTGTCGCCAGCCTGCCACGCAACCCGCTGCCGGATGCCTTTATCGTTGAACCGACCAATGTCGAGCCGGAAGCGCTGGAAATTCTGCGCAAGGAAATTGCCGGCTGGCCGAAAGTCGCCCATGTCCAGCTCGATTCAGCCTGGGTCAAACGCTTCGACGCTTTCCTCAAGCTCGGCCGGCTGGCGCTCTGGATGCTGGCCGGGATTTTTGCGGCCGGACTGGTTGCCGCAACCTTCAACACCATACGCCTGCAAGTCATGGCCCAGGCTGCCGAAATCGAGGTGGCGCGAATGATCGGCGCCACGGACGTTTTCATTCGCCGCCCGTTTTATTATTTTGGTGCCCTGCAAGGCGCCCTCGGCGGTCTGCTCGCCGCGGCGCTGGTGATTGGCGCGCTACGCCTGCTGGCCGGGCCGGTCGGCGATCTCGCGGCGCTTTACGGCAGCACCTTCAGCCTGCGCGCACCGGGCGTGATCGAAGTCGTCGTGCTGTCCGGCGCCGGCGCCCTGCTCGGCTGGCTCGGCGCGCAACTCTCGGTCAGCCTGTCGCTACGCAAGTTTGACTAGCCGCCGCGAATTCCTTTACACGGTGGGGGCAGCCGCCCTCGCCGGGTGTTCGCCCGTAGGAAAACCGTCGTTACCTCCCGGCGACCTGGTCGGCATGTCGCACGCCCTGGGGCACCGACTGCGCGACGGCCAGTTTCCAGCCCCATCCGAAATCCGCCAGACCGGCGTTTTGATCGTCGGCGGCGGCATTTCCGGCCTTTCGGCGGCCTGGAAATTGGCCAATGCTGCGGTCGACGACTTTTTAGTGCTGGAAATGGAAAGCGAGGCGGGGGGCAATTCACGTGCCGGACAAAGTCCGTTCATTGCTTATCCGTGGGGCGCGCATTACTTGCCGCTACCCAGCCGCGAATCGAAGGCGGTGCGCGAACTGCTGGCCGAACTCGGCGTCTTGCAGGGCGATCCGAAGGCAGCCCAACCGACCTACGACGAACGATACCTTTGCGCCACGCCGCAGGAACGGGTCTATCGCAATGGCCTGTGGGACGAAGGTTTGCTGCCGCAGCGGGGCCTTGATGCCGCTGAGCGCGAACAGCAAAAACGCTTCCATGAACGGATGGAGGCAATCAAACACACTAAGGGCAATGACGGTCGGCCGGCTTTCGCCATCCCGATGGAGTACTCCAGCCACGACCCCGTCTGGCGCAAGCTCGACCGCATTCCATTCAGCCAATGGCTCAACGACAACGGTTTCACCGCGCCAACGCTGCACTGGCTGGCCAACTATGCCTGCCGCGACGATTACGGCATGGCCCACGATCAGACCTCGGCCTGGGCCGGGCTGCATTACTTTGCCTGCCGCAACGGCGAAGCGAGCAATGCGGCCAGCGACACCGTACTCACCGCACCGGAAGGCAATGCCTGGCTGGCCCGCGGCCTGGCCCGAAGCGCCGCCGGGCGAGTCCTGACCGACGCCTTGGTCTGGCGCATTGAAGAAAGAAAATCGACAGTTGCGGTCGACGTGCTTTTCGGGGCAAAAACCGTCCGCATTGAAGCCCAACAACTGATCTGGGCCGCCCCCGCCTTTGTCCTGCCCCGCGTCTGGCCAGCCATACCGGGCGAGCTGAAAGCGGCAGCCCTCGCCGCCGACTACGCGCCGTGGCTGACCGCCAACCTGCATTTATCGGACTTCCCCGAAGAACGCCACGGTGCCCCGCCCGCCTGGGATAACGTTTTCTACGACAGTCCCGGCCTCGGCTATGTCGTCGCCACCCACCAACTGATTCGCCGCCGCCTGAGCGGCACGGTCTTCACCTACTACCGCGCCTTGCATGACGTTACGCCAGCCGAAGGTCGCCGCCTGCTGCTCGAAACGCCACGCGAAGCCTGGGCCGAAGGCATCCTGGCCGAACTCGAACGGGTACATCCGGACATTCGTCGCCTGACCACCCGCCTCGACATCTTCCGCAACGGCCACGCGATGCGCCGCCCGGTGCCGGGGAGCCTTTGGGGCGGCCATAGCAGCAGGGGCGAGCCCCAAGGTCAACGGGAAAAACTGGCTAATTTCCAGAGCCGGCGCATCACGCTGGCCCATGCCGACCTTTCGGGATTTTCGTTATTCGAGGAAGCGCAATATCGTGGCGTGTTGGCGGCCGAACGAATCATGCGAACTCGCGGCGTGCGCTTCAAATCGTCAATTTAAAGCACCAGCAAAGGTAACGCAGCACGCCGAAGCGCGATTAGCTCAAGCCAATATTTAGCCAAGGCAAAAGACGCCGACGAAGTACCTTCGTCGGGTCAGGCCGAGCGCAAAGAGCCACTTACGCTGCAGCCAGCTCCGCCACTTGCTCCAGCTCAACATCGAGCGGCAATAACATTTCCCGGACGCGGCCAGCGATTTCTTCGAGCGACTGAATCTGCTGCAGCAGATTCTTCTCGACGCTTTCCAGCTCGGCAATTCGGTCTTCCAGCGTATCGGTCGCCTGGTGAATGCGCTTGATGCTTTCCAGACGTCGCTTCAGCTGAATCTGGTGTTCGCGAACCTGCGTCTCCATCGGCGCCATGATGGCGCGCAACCAGATTTCGGCATCCTTGTTGGCGTGCTCAAAGGCACGGCGAACCTGCACCGCCACTTCCTCAAAAAACTTTTGCGTGATGTGCTTCTTGTCCGTCGTCAGCAAACTGACCATCGTATTCAGGTGCGAATCGCACCAGGCTTGCAGTCGATCAAGCTCTTTTTCATAACGCAGCAATGAAAAGGTCGTCGGCGCACCGAGCTTGAGTCCGTGTTCGACGGCAAATTTCTTGTAGACCGCAGCCATCATCGACAGGATTTCCGTGATTTCCTCATTCGATTTGACCAGCGCCTGACGCGAGCGCCCAAAGTAATCCAGCATGGCTTCCGACAGCGTTTTGGAAAAAGCCGCGTCGAGCATGGTTTCGCGGGTTTCGTGGGTCAGCTGGCGCAGGCTGTCCAGCCCGAGGTGGCCGAACAGGTTGTTCGTCAGTGTCGAAAAGACGCTACGCACGGCGTAATAGCGCTGCAGCCCGGACTCGAACTCGTCTTTTTCGGCCCGAACCTTGCCCATCATGTATTCGACAACGCCCTTGTTTTTGCCGCGCAGCTCGGTCAGCTCGGTCAATTGCTCGCGCAAACCGGCAAGGCGGGATTCAAGCAGGCCGCGGACGCGACGGCTGACATCGCCGAATTCACTCTCGGTATTTTCGCAAACGATATCGCGCTTGGCGGGAATCAGTTCCTCGGAGAGCGCCGATTCCAGCAAGGGCAAACGACTGCGTTCCAGCAAGGCATTGTCGCCATTGATCTTGGCTACCAGGCCTTTTTGCGCCGAAACCGGAAAAATCTGCTGGGCCGGCAACGCGAGAATATTGGCGCAGCTATCTGCCTGCTTCTGGATCTCGGCATCAATTTCATTGAGCGTTTTCAGCTCGTCCCATTGGCCGTCAATCTTGTTCATCACCACCATGCGGCCGCGCTTGGGTGTGCCGCCACCGCAGATATGCTCTTTCCAGATCGCCAGATCGGACTGGGTGACGCCGGTATCGGCAGCCAGAATGAAGAGCACGGCGTGCGCATTGGGGAGCTGCGACAAGGTCAATTCCGGTTCGGCGCCAATCGCATTCAGACCCGGCGTATCGAGAATAACCAGGCCTTGCTTGAGCAGCGGATGGGGAAAATTGATCATGGCATGGCGCCAGCGCGGCACTTCAACCAAGCCATCTGCACCGATACGGTAAAGCTCGACTTCGCCCTGGCCTACCTCAAAACCCAGGCGGGCGGCCTCTTCCGGCGCCACGCGAGTGGTTTCGCTGACGTGGCGCAGCGCGTCCTGCATGGCATCCGGCGACTCGGTATCCAAGGCCACGACGGTCCATTCATCAGGAAAACTCTTGTATTCGGTGACGCCAGAATTGGTCGCGCGCGTCTGGATCGGCAACAGTTCAATGCAGGGCTGCTTGCTGGCATCAAACAACAACTCAGTCGGGCACATCGTCGTGCGACCGGCCGAGGATGGCAGCATCCGGTTGCCATAATCGGCAAAGAAAATCGCGTTGATCAGTTCCGATTTGCCACGCGAGAACTCAGCAACGAAGGCCACATTCAGACGATCCTCGCGCAATCGCTCAAGCAACTGGGTAAGACGCAGATCTGTCTGACCATCCGACAACTCGTTTTTATTCAGCCAGCCCTGAAACTCACCGACATGGGATGAAAGACGGGAGCGCCAGGCAGTGTAGGCAGCGAATTGGTTGGCGAGCGACATATCTGGCACCGTGAGCACTTTGAATTTGTTCAATCTAGCATAAAAACAGGGGCTTGCAGCGACAATTTAATGCTGACAGCCGGGGCAATAGTAAGTACTCCGCCCAGCTTGACGAACTTGCTTTACCACCCCGCCACAACGCAGACAGGGCTCACCGGCGCGATCGTAAACCCCCGCCTGAATCTGGAAGCAGCCCGCCCCGCCGTCGCTATGGACGTAATCGCGAATACTGCTGCCGCCCGCCGCAATCGCATCCGACAAGGTTTGCCTGATCGCCTCGACGAGCACGCCACAACGCGCCCGACTGATCCGGTTGGCCGCCCGCAACGGTGAAATTCCCGCCCGAAACAGGCTTTCGGAGGCATAGATGTTGCCGATACCGACCACCGAATGGCTATCCATCAAGACTGGCTTGATCGGCCCGCTGCGCCGGGAATTTGCCGCAAAAAGCCAGTCGACCGTGAAAGCGTCGGAGAGTGGCTCGATCCCTTGCGATGCCAGCAACGGGTGAAGCTCGGCCTCCTCTGGTGGCCCGGGTTGCCAGACCACCACGCCGAAACGGCGGGGATCGGCAAAGCGCAGTATCTGATCCGCCAGGACCAGTTCGAAGTGATCATGCTTGGCCGGGGCCAGATCGTGCGGCACAAAGCGCAGATTGCCCGACATCCCGAGGTGGATAATCAGACACCCCTCCACGCCCGCCCGCTGGCAATCCAGCAAAAGATATTTGCCGCGCCGGCGAACCGCGCTGACCCGACAGCCCGGCAACAGGCTGCTTAGCTCAGGCGGGATCACGACGCGCAACTTCGGCGCCCGAATGACCACGCCTTCAATTTGCACCCCTTCCAGCTCTGGCGCCAGGCCACGCCGACAAACTTCCACCTCCGGCAATTCCGGCATTACCCGTTCCTCCGCTTGTTACGCAAATCAAACCCAAATAACATCGCAAACTTATATGATTCTATGCGTTCCAATGCGCATCCTCGACTGAAAGCCCACCATGCAACCGAAGTTCATCGTCGCCGCCCTGACCCTGGCCCTGGGTTTATCCCACAGCGGACTCAGCCCGGCAGCGGGCGAAGCCCCCACCAAAGCAGCCGACAAGAACCCCAGTGTGCGCGCCTCTTCCGAAAACATCCTGGCGCGTACCGTCTTTCAGTCGCTGATCGGTGAATTTGCTCTGCAACGGGGTGACATAAAGCTTGGCGTCGATGCCTGGAGCGATCTCGCCCAACGCACGCGCGACCCCAAGGTTATTGCCCGGGCGACCGAAGTGGCCGGCCTCGCCCGCCAGTACGACCGCGCCCTCGAACTGACCAAACTGTGGCTGGAAGTCGAGCCGGACTCGGTGAAGGCCAAGCAGACGGAATCCTCAATGCTGATCATGGCGAACCGCATTGACGAGCTAGCGCCGCAACTAGCCACGGTGCTTGAGCAGGACAAACCCAATATCGGCAACAACCTGCTGCAGCTCAACCGCCTGCTGGCCCGCCATAGCGACAAAAAAGCCGTACAAAACCTGGTTGACCGCGTCGCTGCCCCCTATGACGCCCTGCCGGAAGCGCACCTTGCCATGGCACAGGCTGCAGCCAACGCCGGCGACAATCTGCGCGCCCTTTCCGAAACCGAAAAAGCGCTGCTTCTGCGCCCGGACTGGGAGGCGGCCGCGCTGGCCCGCGCCCAGCTGCAAGCCAAGCAATCCAACCTGACTGCCATCGACAGCCTGAGTGATTTCGTCGAGCGCAACCCGACCGCCCGTGAAGCCCGGCTGACGCTGGCCCGGCTGCTGATCAGCGAAAAGCAGTACAACGAGTCACGCAAACATTTTGAACGCTTGATCAAGGAAAACCCCGACAACCCGGAGGTAATCTACCCGGTTGCCATGCTGGCCTTGCAGCAAGGCGACACCGTTACGGGGCGGGCGCAACTGGAGAAACTGCTGACCACGGATTACCCGGACAAGAGCACGATCCACTTTTTCCTTGGCCAGCTCGACCAGGAGCAGAAAAAACCGGAAGCGGCACTGGAACAATATCGCCTGGTAACAAGCGGCGAGCAGTACGTACCCGCCCGCGCCCGCGCCGCACAGATCCTTCTGCAGCAAGGCAAACCGGAAGAAGCACGCGAATTTCTGCACAGCTCGCGCAGCAGCACACCCTCAGAGCAAACCCAGCTGATCCTCGCCGAAGCCCAATTACTGCGCGAAGCAGGCAAGTTGAACGACTCGTTCATCGTTCTCGAAATGGCGCTCACCAGCCAGCCGGATAATCCGGAACTGCTTTATGAAACCGCGCTGACTGCCGAGCGTATCGGCAAACCGGAAATTCTCGAGACGCATCTCAAACACCTGCTAAAACTGATGCCCGATCACGCCCACGCCCTCAACGCACTGGGTTATTCGCTAGCAGAACGCAATATTAATTTGCCCGAAGCACGAGTTCTGATCAAAAAGGCATTGAGCCTGCTGCCGGAAGACCCATTCATCATGGACAGCATGGGATGGGTACTTTATCGCCAAGGTGAATTAACACAGGCATTGAAAACACTGGAAAAGGCCTACAGCATCAAAGCCGACCCCGAAATTGTCGCCCACATCGCTGAAGTACTGACCGCGATGGAGCGCAAGGACGATGCCCGCAGCCGGCTGAACGACGCAGCCAAGCAATTCCCGGACAACGAAGTCATCAACGGCGCCCTCAAGAAACTGCAACCTTGAAACGCTGCCTCCCGGCGCTGCGCATTGGCAGCCCGCTCGTTGCAAGCCTGCTCATTGCCAGCCTGCTCTCCGCTTGCGCCAGCGTGCCGCCGGGCAGCATGCCGGCGCGTGACCAGGTAAGCGACTTTGCGCTCGAAGCCCGCTTCGCCCTGCGCGTCAGCTTGCCGGAACAGGCGGCGCAAAGCTCAGGCGGTCGATTGAGCTGGACCCATAAAAACGGCGACAACCGCATCCTTTTATCCAGCCCACTCGGCTATGGCCTGGCTGAAATCGAGACAGCAGCGGGCCGTTCGCTGCTGCGTACCGCCGATGGCAAAACCCTGGAATCCGCCGACCCTGACGCCTTGATGGAAGAAGTGACCGGCCAGCGCCTGCCCATTTCGCGACTGCCGGCCTGGCTACTCGGCCGGGCCAGCACTGCCGCCCAGATTGACAAGGATGAACAGCAGCGCCCGACCCAGTTGCGCGAAGCCGGCTGGCAAATCGACTATGCCTATGACGACGACGCTGCCGCAGCCCTGCCGGCGCGCCTTACTTTGAGCCGGGATCAAGAGATCGAATTGCGCCTGCGCATCGAGGAATGGAAAGAAAACCCGTGAACAGCCCCAGCGCTTTCTACAACTGGCAAAGCACCTGGCCGGCGCCGGCCAAGCTCAATCTCTTCCTGCACGTAGTCGGCCGCCGCGCCGATGGCTACCACTTACTGCAAACCGTCTTCCGCTTCATCGACCGCGCCGACCAACTGCATTTTGAGCCGCGACCCGACAGCAAGATCGTTCTCGCCACGCCCATCCCCGGCGTCGCAGCGGATACCGACCTGACCGTTCGGGCGGCTCGCCTGTTGCAACAAGCCACTGGCTGCGGCCAAGGCGCGACGATTCATCTGGATAAACAATTGCCGATGGGCGGCGGCCTTGGCGGCGGCAGTTCGGATGCAGCAACCGTGCTGCTCGCCCTGAATCACCTGTGGCAGACCGGCCTTTCACGAGCTGAACTGGAAAAACTCGGCCTGATACTGGGTGCTGACGTCCCGGTTTTCATTCACGGCCAAAATACCTTCGCCGAGGGCGTCGGCGAAGCCTTCACGGATGTTTTCTTACCCGCAGCCACCTATCTCGTGCTGCATCCTGCGGTCAACGTCCCAACTGCGGCAATTTTCGGTGCCGCTGAACTACGCCGCGACACACCGACGATCAGCGCTGGCGACTGGCACTTCGGCGATGGCCACAATGATCTTGAGCCGGTGGCCTGCGCCAGATTTCCTGCCGTCGCCGAGCATCTCGCCTGGCTCAAACAATACGCACCACAGGCGATGATGACCGGCTCCGGCGCCTGTGTGTTTGCCGGGTTTGCCGAACGCAGCCAGGCCGAAGCGGTTTTCGCCAAATGCCCAGCCGACATGACCGCCTGGCTAGCCGACGGCTTGCCCGAGCATCCGCTTGCCTCAATTTGAAAATTGCCGCGTCGAAATTTAAAAAGCGCTGCGCGTCGCTTGTGCCAGGCAGACCAACAACAACCCCAGCAAATTCCCCGACAAAAAACTGGATTTCCGTCTGAAGCGCCTATATAATTCGCGCCTCGTTTGAACGCAAAGCTGTTCTGACGACCTGCTGGGGAGTCGCCAAGTTGGTCAAGGCACCGGATTTTGATTCCGGCATTCGAAGGTTCGAATCCTTCTTCCCCAGCCAGTTTCCTTCGGGCAGGTCACAAGCCTGCCCGATTTTCATTGTGGCGGGCAAAACGTGCATACATCGCAAAGATGCCCGGAGGAATGTGAGCATGGCCTTTAACAGCTTGATGGTTTTCACTGGCAACGCCAATCCCAAACTGGCCGCCGACGTCGCAAGCCAATTGAACATTGATCTCGGCCGAGCCAATGTCGGTCGCTTCTCCGATGGTGAAGTCAGCGTCGAACTGCAAGAACATGTGCGTGGCCGTGACATCTTTGTCCTGCAATCCACCTGCGCCCCATGCAACGACAACCTGATGGAACTGCTGGTCATGGTTGATTCGTTGAAACGCGCCTCGGCCGGCCGGATCACCGCCGCCATCCCGTACTTTGGTTACGCCCGCCAGGATCGTCGTTCGCGCTCTTCGCGCGTGCCCATCGCCGCCAAATTGGTCGCTAACATGCTGGTTGCTTCCGGGGTCGACCGCGTTTTGACCATGGATCTGCACGCTGAGCAGATTCAGGGATTCTTCGACATCCCGGTTGATAACATCTACGCCCTGCCCATTCTGCTCGATGACATCATGAAGCAGAATTACGAAAATCCGATGGTCGTTTCACCGGATCACGGCGGCGTCGTCCGCGCCCGTTCATTGGCCAAACGCCTCGAATGCGACCTGGCGATCATCGACAAGCGCCGCCCGAAAGCCAATGTTTCCGAAGTCATGAACATCATCGGCGAAGTCAACGGCCGTACCTGCGTCATCATGGACGACATGGTCGATACCGCCGGCACGCTGTGCAAGGCGGCCACGGCACTCAAGCAGCGCGGCGCCAAACAGGTCGTCGCCTACTGCACGCACCCGGTCCTTTCCGGCCCGGCGATTGATCGGGTGAACACCTCCGATCTTGATGCGCTGGTCGTCACCGACACCATCCCGCTACGCGATGATGCCGCCCATTCTTCCCGTATTCGTCAGCTTTCCGTCGCCGAAATCATGGCCGAAACCATTCGCCGGATCAGTAACGACGACTCAGTCTCTTCGCTGTTTATTGATTAGTTATTAGGACCGAGTTGCCTAGGGTCTTGAGCTAACTGCTCTAACCCCTAGGCAACTAGGCAACTGCTTTTTTAACTTCCTGCTCTGGTCGCGGATCAGGAAAAACCTGGAGTAACACCATGCAATTCGAACTAATCGCGCAAACGCGCACGCTGCAGGGCACGAGTGCGAGCCGCCGCCTGCGCCGCGCGTCCAAAGTCCCCGGTATCGTTTACGGTGGCGAAGGTGTGCCGCAATCCATCGAAGTCGAACACAACGACATTCTGCTCAAACTGAAAAAAGAAGCCTTCCACTCGACCATTATCAATCTGGTTCTGGATGGCAAAAAAGAGCAGGTTCTGCTGCGCGATACGCAAGTTCACGCCTACAAGCCGCTCGTTCTGCACGTTGACTTCCAGCGCGTTGATGCCACCCACGAACTGCACATGATGGTGCCGCTGCATTACACCAACGAAGAAGCCGGTGTCGGCGTCAGGCTCAACAATGGCCTGGTCAACCACGTTCAGACCGAAGTTGAAGTGCATTGCCTGGCCAAGGATCTGCCTGAGTTCATCACTGTCGACCTCGGCGCGATGAATGTCGGCGACAACATCCACGCCTCCCAGCTCGCGCTGCCGGCCGGTGTCAAACTGGTTCAACATGGCTCCGATGACCCGATCCTGGTCAGCATCGTTGCCAAGCACGGTGGCGCTGCTGCCGCTGAAGGCGAAGCTGCCGCCGCGTAATTTTCGGCCCCGCGCTGCATTGGCCGCCGCAGGCATTTTGCCGCCGGCGGCCATTTCATTTTTCCAGCCATGAATCCACCTCGCCTGATCGTCGGCCTCGGTAATCCGGGCCAGGAATATGCCGCCACCCGACACAATGTCGGTTTCTGGTTCGTCGACCAGTTGGCTGACAAGCTGAAGACCTCGCTCTCCCTGCAGCCCAAGTTTTTTGGCAAGGCGGCCCGTAGTGGCGAGCTTTGGTTGCTGCAACCGACCACTTTCATGAATCGCTCCGGCCAGGCAGTGGCGGCGCTGGCCAATTTTTACAAGATTCCAGCGGCAGAGATTCTCGTCATCCATGACGAACTCGATCTGCCACCCGGCGGCATCCGCCTGAAGCAGGGCGGCGGTAACGGCGGCCACAACGGCCTGAAGGATATTCAGGCCAAGCTCGGCACCCCCGATTTCTGGCGCCTGCGGCTGGGTATCGGCCATCCGCGCACCTTGAATCTGGCGCAACAAGTCGTAGACTTCGTATTGCACCCGCCGCGCAAGGAAGAAATGCCGGATATTGAATACGCCCTCGCCCGCAGTCTGCTGGCCTGGCCAAAACTCGCCGCCGGAGACTTTGCCGGCGCTCAACAACAGTTGCACGGTAAAGCTGTCTAGTTCGCAAAACCTTAGGAAAACAAATGTCATTGAAATGCGGCATCGTCGGCCTGCCCAACGTCGGCAAATCCACCCTCTTCAACGCCCTGACCAAGTCGGGCATCGCGGCGGAAAATTACCCGTTCTGCACCATCGAGCCGAACGTCGGCATCGTTGAAGTGCCGGACCCGCGGATGGACAAGCTGGCGGCAATCGTCAAGCCGCAGCGCATGCAGCCGGCCATTGTCGAGTTTGTCGATATCGCCGGCCTGGTTGCTGGCGCCTCGAAGGGTGAGGGTCTGGGCAACAAATTCCTGGCCAACATTCGCGAAACCGATGCCGTGGTGCACGTGGTGCGCTGCTTTGCCGACGACAACGTGATTCACGTTTCCGGCGGCGTTGATCCCTTGCGTGATATCGAAATCATCGACACGGAATTAGCCCTCGCTGACATGTCGACCGTGGAAAAGGCCCTGGCCCGCTACCGCAAACCGGCCACTGCTGGCGACAAGGATGCCAAGGCACTGGTCGCCGTCCTCGACAAATGCTTTATCCAGCTTGACCAGGCCAAGGCCGTCCGGGCGCTTGACCTGACCAAGGAAGAATGGCTCAGTATCAAGCCGCTTTGCCTGATTACCGCCAAGCCGGTGCTATATGTCGCCAACGTCGCCGAAGATGGCTTCGAGAACAACCCGCTGCTGGATAGCGTACGCGCCCACGCCGCCGCTGAAAAAGCCGAAGTCGTTGCCGTTTGCGCCGCCATCGAGTCGGAAATTGCCGATCTTGAGGATGACGAAAAGCAGATGTTCCTGGCTGACCTCGGTCTCGACGAACCCGGCCTGAATCGCCTGATCCGCACCGGCTACAAACTGCTCGGCCTGGCCACCTATTTCACCGCAGGCGTCAAGGAAGTACGCGCCTGGACGATCCATCAGGGCGATACCGCACCGCAGGCTGCCGGCGTGATTCATACCGATTTCGAACGTGGCTTTATTCGCGCCCAGACCATCGCCTTCGACGACTTCATTACTTACAACGGCGAAGCCGGGGCCAAGGAAGCCGGCAAAATGCGCGCCGAGGGCAAGGAGTACATCGTAAAAGATGGCGATGTACTAAACTTCCTCTTCAACGTGTAAGCTATCCGCATAGTCACGAGGAGACAGGACAGCATGTCGCAAGAGCTTGGTAGCTCGCCCCCCGGCAAGACTTCAGATGTGGGTGGAATTCCGCCGACATTGTCGGTGTTGTTGCGTGCCTTTGTGCAAAGCCGGGAAGCGATTCTGATTACCAATGCCAGCAACCGGATTGTTGCAATCAATCCGGCTTTTACCGAAATGACTGGTTACGGCATTGACGAAATTTTGGGTGAAGATCCGAAAATTCTCTCCTCCGGCCACGCCGACCCGGCATTTTTTGGCGCGATGTGGCAATCGCTGACCCAGGAAGGCTTCTGGCAAGGCGAAATTTGGGACAAGCGCAAGGACGGCAGCACCTATCCAAAATGGTTGTCGATCTCGGTCATCCGCAACGAAGCCGGCGTGGCGCAAAACTATGTCGCCAATTTCAACGACATCAGTTCCAGCAAAGAGGCGGCTGATCGCCTCGCCCACCTGGCTTACCACGACCCGCTCACCCAGTTGCCGAACCGGCTTTCGTTCGAGGCGCAACTGACGCAAAGTTTGCGCATTTGCCAGCGCGAAGGTCGCCGCCTGGCATTGATGCTGATTGATCTCGACAACTTCAAGAACATCAACGACACCCTCGGCCACCATATTGGTGACGAACTCTTGAAGAAAGTGGCTTTGCGCCTGCGTGAATCGATTCGCGCCAGCGATCTGGTGGCTCGCCTGGGGGGTGACGAATTTGTCGTCGTGCTTCCAGAAATTGACGGCCCGATGGTGGCGGCCCGCGTTGCCAACAAGATTCAGCAAAACATGGCCGACAGCTATCTGGTCGATGGCTATTCGCTTTACGCCACCCCTAGCATTGGCATCAGCCTTTTCCCGACCGACGGGCAGGACACCGGAACGCTGCTGCGCAATGCCGATTCGGCGATGTATCACGCCAAGAGCGCCGGTCGGAACAACCACCAGTTTTACGCCAGCCGGATGAATGAAGCCGCCGGCGAGCGCCTGCGCCTGGAAAGTGCGCTGCGCCTCGCGGTAGCAGCCATTTCGCCAACCGGCAGTGAATTTTCACTGCACTTTCAACCGCAGATCAACGCCGGTACGGGTCAGGTCATCGGACTGGAAGCGCTGCTGCGCTGGAATAGCCCAACTTTTGGGGCGGTATCGCCACTACGCTTTATCGGCATTGCCGAAGAAACCGGCCTGATCCAGCCGCTGGGCGACTGGGTAATTTGGGAAACCTGTCGGTACACCCGCGAACTCAAGTCGCATGGATTTGAAAATATCCGCGTCGCCATCAACATTTCGGCACAGCAGTTGCGTCATGAGAATCTGCTGATGCTGGTGCGCGGTGCGCTGGCCTGTTACAACCTTGATCCGAGCGACATCGAGCTGGAAGTGACCGAAAGTACGGCCATGCAGAATACCGAGGTGACGCTGGACATTCTTGATCAATTGGCAAACATGGGCATTGTGCTGGCGATTGACGATTTCGGCACCGGCTATTCCTCCCTCGCTTATCTGAAGCACTTGCCGATCAAGCACCTGAAGATCGATCGCTCCTTTGTCACCGATATCGAGACAGACGCCAACGACGCTGCGATCTGCGCAGCAACCATCGCCCTCGGGCACAATCTCGGCCTCAAGCTGGTTGCCGAAGGGGTGGAAACCGAGCAACAACGGGAGTTTCTCTGCCGCCTCGGTTGCGACGTGCTACAGGGCTACCTGTTCAGCAAACCGCTACCGTTCGACGAAATCATTCCCTACCTGGCTCAGGTGCAGCAATCGTTCAACGCACAACCTTGCGCCACTCGGCCTCGAAGTAACGGACCAGCACCTGATTGTTGAGCTGATTGACCTCGGCCGGCAGGCGCGCCATGTCGGCCGGAAAGCGGAATAAATCAGGCGTCGTTTCCGGGGTCAAAAATCGCGTCTTTTTCGGGTCGACCGTAGCAGCGATTGAAAACCCCGGCCGGCCGGCGATGATGAAGCCCCATTCGCCAAAGGACGGCACCAGCGCATGGTAAGGCGCCGTCTTGAAGCCGACCGACTCCAGCGTTGTCACCACACACCAGAAGGATTGCCGGGCGTAGAGCGGCGAGGTGGACTGCACGACAATCAGTCCGTGCGCCGACAAGCGCTTTTCCAGTAGCCGGTAAAAGGCCGAGGTGTAGAGCTTGCCGAGCGCGAAATTGGCCGGATCGGGAAAGTCGATAACGACAAAATCGAAATACTCCCGGCTCTCTTCCAGCCATTGCAGCGCATCGGCGTTCACCACCTTGACGCGTGGCGACTTCAGCGCCCCGGCATTCAGGGCGACCAATTGCGGCGCGGTGGAAAACAGTTCGGTCATCGCCGGATCGAGATCGACCAGCGTTACCGCTTCCACATTCGGATACTTGAGAATTTCCCGTACCGCCAGACCGTCACCACCGCCCAGCACCAGCACCCGCTTGGCCCCGGGCAGGCTGGCCAACCCCGGGTGAACCAGCGCCTCGTGGTAGCGGTACTCATCGTGCGAGGAAAATTGCAGGTTGTTGTTGAGAAATAGCCGTAGATCGTCGCGCCAGCGGGTGACGACAATGCGTTGATAGGGTGTGGTTTCGGTGTGGACAATTTCGTCGGCGTAGAGGTGAGCTTCGGCCAGCGTGGTCAATTGCCCGGCCCCGGCAAAACCGGCAACCAGCGCGGCAAAAACGGCCCAGCTTTGCGTTGCCAGCCAACGCCGGGCCGGCAATTGGTCACGAAACAAATGCAACGCCCAGAGCGCCACGGCTACATTGAGCAAGCCGAAGAGCAAGCCGGTACGCACCATGCCCAGTTGCGGCGCCAACACCAGCGGAAAGAGAATGGAGACCACCAGGGCGCCCAGGTAATCAAAAGTGAGGACTTGCGACACCAGATCCTTGAAGGCCAGCTCCCGCTTCAGGATGCGCATCACCAACGGAATTTCCAGCCCGACCAACACGCCCACGCCGAGCACAACAAGATACAAAATCAGCTTGAACGGGCCGCCGAGCCAGGTGAAGACCAAAAACAGACCAACTGCCGAAAAGCCGCCGAGCAGCCCGACCATCAGTTCGATCTGAATGAAGCGCCCAATCAGATCGCGCGTGATGTATTTCGACAGCCACGACCCCACGCCCATCGCAAACAGGTAGGTGCCGATCACCGTCGAAAACTGCATGACCGAATCGCCGAGCAGATAAGACGCCAGCGCACCGGCGATTAGCTCATAGGCCAAACCGCAGGAGGCAATGACGAAAACGGAGAAAAGCAGGGCGTGACGCATGGTGATGGATGCAGACCAAAAGCGGATTAATCGACATTTTGCCTGCATTCAGGAACCCCCGGCGATGCAAACAGTCTGACAAGTTGATTTCAGCAAGCGCAATTTTTCCTATTTTTGGGCGTTGACCGTGGTATTCAAACTATTTCTGCTTTCCCTGCTCAGCAGCCTCGCCCTGCCGGCCACTGCGCTTGACTATGTGATCGACCCCGGCCACACCTACACCTCTTTTGAAATCGACCACCTTGGCTTTTCCACCCAGCGCGGCCAGTTCAACCGAACCTCGGGCCAGGTCGGTTTCGACCTTGAGCAGCGGCGCGGCCATATCGACATCACCATCGCAGCCGCTTCGCTCGATACCGGGCTGGCTATGCGCGACGACATCCTGCGCGGCGATTCCTGGTTCAACGTCGAGGCTTTCCCGAACATCCTGTTCCGTAGCCAGCACTTTATTTTTGATCAGGAAAAACTGATTGCCGTCGAAGGCAGCCTGACCCTGCTCGGCGAAACCAGGCCGATGCGCCTGGAAATCAGCCGCTTCAAATGCGGCTTCAACCTTGCCAACCGAAAACGCGGCTGCGGCGCCGATGCCCACGGCGTCCTGCGCCGCGCCGACTTCGGCCTGCAAAACAGCATCCCTTTTATCAGCGACGAAGTCCGCCTGCGTATTCAGGTTGAAGCCTATCTACCCTGAACCAGGGGGCAGCACAGGACAGCCCGGCAGCCGACCGAGTCTTTAAAGTCATGTGCTATCCCCCTGTTTCTGCGAAAATAGCACCCCCATTTTTGTGCTTTCCGGACCCCCATGCCTCCCCATCCTGCCATTGCCTCTACCGCCGAAATTGTTGCTGAAATAAAGGCTGGCCGCATGGTCATTCTGGTCGATGAAGAAGACCGCGAAAACGAGGGCGACCTCGTCATGGCCGCCGAGCACGTCACCGCCGAAGCGATCAACTTCATGGCCAAGTTCGGCCGCGGCCTGGTCTGCCTGACCCTGACCGAAGCGCGCTGCAAGAAACTCGGCCTGGTCCAGATGGCACGCAACAACAAGGCGCAGTACGGCACCGCCTTCACCGTTTCGATCGAAGCTGCCGAGGGTGTCACCACCGGCATTTCCGCCGCCGACCGGGCGCGCACCATTCAGGTTGCGGTGGCAAAATCATCAACGGCGGACGATATCGTCCAGCCCGGCCACATTTTCCCGATCACCGCCCGCGAGGGTGGCGTACTGGTGCGCGCCGGCCACACCGAAGCCGGTTGCGACCTCGCCGGCATGGCCGGTCTGGAACCCTCGGCCGCGATCTGCGAGATCATGAACGACGATGGCACGATGGCACGCCTGCCGGAGTTGATGGAATTCGCCAAGGAACATGGCCTGAAAATCGGCACCATTGCCGACCTCATTCACTACCGCGCCGCCTCGGAAACGCTGGTCGAGCGGGTCGTCAGCAAAACCATCACCACCGCCCACGGTGATTTTGCGCTGCACGCCTATGTCGACCGCGCCAGCGGAGCAACCCATCTGGCACTGGTCAAAGGGCAAATCCCGGCCGGTGAAGAAACCTTGGTTCGTGTCCACGAACCGCTCTCGGTGCTCGACTTCCTCGACCCCGGCAGCAAGCAGCAATCCTTTTCCATCGACGAAGCGCAGGCGGCGCTGGCGAAAAAAGGCCACGGCGTCATCGTCTTGATGCACCGCTCCGAGGACGGCGAAGCCCTGCTTTCCCGCCTGACCGGTCAAAACCAGCAATCACCCCGCGTCCAGACCAAGTGGGACCCGCGCACTTACGGCATCGGTGCCCAAATTTTGCGCGACAACGGCGTCAGCAAAATGCGCCTGCTCTCCAGCCCACGCAAAATGCCCTCCATGACCGGCTTCGGCCTCGAAGTCACCGGTTTCGTCACCTCTCCTGCGGAGCTTTAAGCCATGTCGCGCTTTGACAATATCTACGAATACGACAACAGCCTGAATGGCGCCGGCCTCAAAGTCGGCATCGTGATGAGCCGTTTCAACCTGCCGGTCTGCGAAGGCCTGCTGTCAGCCTGCGTTAACGAACTCAAGCGCCTCGGCGTGAGCGATGCCGACATGGTCATCGCCAACGTCCCCGGCGCGCTGGAAATTCCGCTCGTGTTGCAAAGCATGGCACTTAGCGGCAAATACGACGCCCTGGTGGCCCTCGGCGCCGTCATCCGTGGCGACACTTACCATTTCGAGGTTGTTTCCAACGACGCTTGCCGCGCCATCATGGAAGTCCAACTGCACACCGGCGTCCCCATCGCCAACGGCGTCCTGACCTGCGAAACCGACGAACAGGCCGAAGTCCGCATGCAACCCAAGGGCAGCGACTGCGCCCAGGCTGCCGTCGAAATGGCCAACCTACAGAAAGCACTTGATCAATGACCACCTTTGCCAGTGACCGCAACCTTCCGGAAGAGCCAGCCGCACCGCCCAAATCGGCCCGCCGCCGTTCCCGTGAATTCATTCTGCAAGGCCTTTACCAGTGGCGCGTCGGCGGTGCCGATGAAGCCGCCATCGAAGCCCAGATCCCCGAGATGGACGATTTCGCCAAGGCTGACCGCGAATTCTTCGTCGGCACCCTGCGTGGCGTCATCCAGCAGCAGGAAAAATTGTCGGGGCAGATCTGCAAGCACATCGACCGCGAGTTCAGTGAACTGTCGCCCGTCGAAGCCTGCATTCTGATGATGGGTGCCTTCGAGCTGAACAACCACCCGGAGACGCCCTACCGCGTCATCATCAACGAAGCCATTGAGCTGACCAAATCCTTTGGCGGCACCGATGGCCACAAGTACGTCAATGGCGTGCTCGACAAGGTCGCGGCGCTGGTTCGCCCGGAAGAGTTCGCTGCCAAGAAGCAGGTCCGCTAAAACGATGGCCGGCGAGTTTGCGCTGATCGACAAATACTTCGCCCGGCCGACCCCCTCCGCTGTACTCGGCCCCGGTGACGACTGCGCCCTAGGTGCAGCCGACACCCGGCAAGCAACTCGCCATCACGACCGACATGCTGGTTGCCGGCACGCATTTTTTGCCTGATACCGATCCGAAGAATCTGGGCTGGAAGGCGCTGGCAGTTAATCTTTCCGATCTCGCCGCGATGGGCGCCCAACCGCGCTGGGTCACGCTGGCCGGCGCGCTGCCAGCAGCCGATGAGCCGTGGATTGCCAAATTTGCGGAAGGCTTCTTCGCCTGCGCCGCCGAATACGGCGTTGACCTGGTCGGTGGCGATACCACCAGAGGCCCACTCAACCTCAGTATTACCGCCATTGGCGAAGTCGAACCGGGTCGGGCGCTGCGCCGCGACGGCGCCAAAATCGGCGACCAGATCTGGGTCTCCGGCCGCCCCGGCCTGGCCAGCCTCGGTCTGGCCCAACTGCAAGGCAAAATCGAATTACCCGGCCCCTGGCAGCGCCTGTGCATCGCCGCGCTCGAAAAGCCCCGCCCGCGCGTTGCCCTCGGCCTGGCCCTGAAAGGCATCGCCAGCGCCGCCATCGACGTTTCCGATGGGCTACTCGCCGACCTCGGTCACATTGCTGAACGCTCAGGTTGTGCCGCCTCGCTGCAACTGGTCAAACTGCCGCAATTGCGGGACTTGGCGGGAAGCGGCGCAAGCTACAACGCCGATCTGCGCCGTATGGCGCTCGATTGCCAACTGGCCGGCGGCGACGACTACGAACTCTGCTTCACCGCCCCCTCCGAGCAGCACCTTGCCATTCGCCGCATCGCCGCCGAACTTGAGCTGCCACTCTGGTGCATCGGCGAGATGATTGAAAACCCGGTGGCCAACACGGTTGCCAGCCCGGATAAAAGCGCAACCGGCAAGGTCACCGTATTCGACCCCGAGGGCCAGCCAATCGAATTCGACCACCAAGGCTTCGACCACTTTGCCTGAAAAGTCGAAACGCCCCAGCCTCAAGTTTCTTCTGGCCAGCCCGGTGCACTTTTTTGCACTCGGCTGCGGTAGCGGCCTTGCCCCGTGGGCGCCCGGCACCTTCGGCACCCTGTTCGCCTGGATCAGCTTCCCGCTTTTCCAGCCCCACTTCACGGATTTTGGCCTTTTATTGGCGTTGACCGCAGCCTACCTGCTCGGCATCTGGCTGATCGATGTCACCGGCAAAGCGATCGGCGACCCCGATCACGGCAGTATCGTCTGGGATGAAATCGTCCCCTTCTGGCTGGTCCTGCTCCTGACACCGAATACTTTCCTCTGGCAACTCAGCGCCTTCGCCCTTTTCCGCTATTTCGACATCACCAAACCGCAGCCCGCGCGTTATTTCGACACCCACGTCAAAAACGGCTTCGGCGTGATGGCTGACGACCTTGTTGCGGCCGGCTACACATTGCTCTGCCTGGCGCTGCTGAAGCTCGTCTTTTCCTGAAGTAATTTTCCTGGCGGCATAAAATGACGGCACCTGAATAGTCGGGAGTCGATCATGAGCCACAAGCACGCCAGCCTGATGCGCAGCATCTTCCAGGATCCACCGAGCGCCAATATTCACTGGCGCGAAATCGAGTCGCTGCTCCACCACCTCGGCGCCGAGATCGAACCCTCGCACGGCGCCCGCTTCAAGATCACCCTCAACAAAGTCGAAGCCTTCCTGCACCATCCTCACAACAGCAGCACCTGCAGCAAAATGGATATCAAGGCGCTACGCGAGGTGCTTACCCATGCGGGCATCAGTCTGGCGGATTACGAAATAAGAAACGGTATTACACCGCAAAAGTAAGCACTCACAATGGTGCTATTCATCTCATGCCAAGCTCGCCTGAAGTGTGGAGAAGTGCTCAGCGTGGCCAAATCAGCCCAAACTGCAAAACGGCAAGAAAGTACGTCAACGAAGTAGCGGAGGCATCAACCGGCTAAACCCCTTGCATCAGCAAAGCACCGCAAACCTGGTTGCGCCCCGCTTTTTTTGCGGCATAAAGCCACTGATCGGATTCGTCGATCAGCGCCTCAAGGGTGGCATGATCGCCAAGTTCGACAATGCCGAAACTGGCTGATATTTTTATCGGCTGACCACTCTTTTTCAGTTGCAGCGCGCCGATTTGCCCACGCAAGCGCTCGGCCAATATTAATGCTTGTTTTGCATCCGTTTCCGGCAGCGCCACGATGAACTCTTCACCCCCCAACGCGCAGCGATATCGCCATTGCGACACGCTTCGGCCAGCACGCGACTGGCTGCGACGAGCACCTGATCACCCATGGCGTGGCCATAGGTGTCATTTATTTTCTTGAAAAAATCGAGATCCATCATCATCACCGACAACGGCCGCCGATTGCGCAGGGCGGTACTCCAGAGCGGCCCCGCACATTCGAGAAAGGCCCGGCGGTTGAGCAGGCTGGTCAATGAATCGAGCCGGGCCAGTTGCTCGGCCTCGACCCGTGCCCGCTGATGCTGGCGCATCCGGTAGGCCAGCGCCAGCGTCAGCAGCAGCCCTTCGATCACGACACCCCAGCCGGCCGCATGGAAACCTGCCTGGGTATAGGGCAGGCCCACCCACACCGAAAGCGCGGAGGTTGCCATCCCCACCATCGCGCTCAGGGCCGCAACCAAAAAGTAGCGCCCGGCGACCCGGCCATGTTGCACCGTAATGATCCCGAGCCAAACCATCGCTACCGAAAAAATCAGGACAAACAAAAAGGCGATCAACACTGCGGTCTGCTGACTTTGCAAGAGCACGCTCAGTAACATTGCAAGCAGCCCCGCGATCATCAGGCCCCGCACGAACAGCTCAGCCCGTGGTGCGTGCTGCCGAAGATTAAGGAAGCCGCTGGCAAAACGCAGCCCGAGGCAACCCGCGAAAACCATCATGACAAGAATCACATACTGCTGAAAAGCTGGGTATTGCGGCCAGAACCAGGCATAACCATGGCCGGTGTAGCAAAGATTGAGCAGCGCAAAACTGCCGAGATAGAGCGAATAGTCGAGATAGCCGCGATCGCGCAGGCCGAGATAAAGCATGGCGTTATAAAGGATCAGTGCCAGCAGGAAGCCATACAGCAGGCCATAGCCATAGCTGTACTGGCGTTGCACGACCTCCACCTGCGCCGGGGTAAGCAGGCGTAAAGGCAGGACCAGCGGGTCCGGCGTCGCCACACGGAGATAGAGATCGCTCTGCCCCGGCGGAAAAACCGGCTCAAAGACAAAACCCAGGCCGGGCACCGGGTGTTGCAGGCTGACATCGCTATCGCCGGCAAGCCAGCGACCGATGACCCGCTCGCCTTGCAAATGATGAAGTTCCAGCCGGTCAAGCCAGGAAACTTCCAGCAGCAAGCGTCGCGGCTCCGGCTTGTCGGACGTATTGAGAACGGCAAGGTGCAACCAGACAGGATGGGCGCCACTGCCAAATTTAGGCACCTCGGCCTCCGTCGCACGAAAAGCCCCTTGCCGTTGCAGCGCCAAGGCCTCGGGCAGGCTCAACGGGGCATCAGCCTCGACCAGCAGTTCCACCCATTGCCCCAACGGCCCGGTCGGCAACTCATCAAGCCTCGCCCCCTGAGCATGCGAAACCTGAAGCAGCGTCAGGACCAGCCAGGCAATACCAAGGCAGCCCCGGGCCAGCCTCGATAGTAAAGAAATCCATGACGAAGAGAAGGAGAAAACAACAAGGTGCATGGCTGCCAGCATATCGGCTTGCCGTTTAATTTGCACTCGCCAACTCGCGGCAGCCAACATGGGTTTTGGCCATTTTTTACCGTTGACCGCAGCAAGCTGTTTTTCCGAGAGCGCACGCTTTGGTAGGCGAATAGCTTGGCTCAATTGAAAAAGGGTTAGGACTTTGAGGATCTAACCCTTCTGACATCTGCTGCGCCCGAGATGGCGACCTTGGAAAATGGCAGCCGCAGCTTATTCAAGTCAAAGACTCCTGCATTGCACTTTGTATATTTGCTCATCATGCGAACTCAATCGTGAAGTCGCTGCAACTCGACTTTCACACTCATCCTGCAATCCAACCGTCCCTCTGTAACAATTGACTTTCCGCCATGCCTCCTGTGAAGGCGATAAACCAAAAGTGGCAGTCACGTGCATTAGACATGCATGAATTCTGTCTCGGGTGGCGTGATCGTCAGCGCCTCCGCTGATGCGCCTTGTGGCTGGCATAGGTGCATATTGCGAAGCGTTGACCTGCTGTTCACGCTCACGCGACTGCAGCCACCGTTTCTGCCGCTCCAGATCGGCTTGAGCCTGTTGCAGTGCAAGAGCATCAGAGCTCTCTTGACCGACCACTTTGGTCGTCGAATAACGGTCACCACATGGAGAAGTTGAGATCATGGTCTGCCCATTCCCCCCTTTGCACCGATATGCATCGGCATTCACTGCCAACGAAATGCAGAGAAGCATAGAAAACAAATATATTTTTCGTATATTCATTGAACATCGGCCTCTCGGGATAGCGAAATGGAGTGGGGTTGCCACGGTCAAAGTCTGCCAAGCAAGCAACAAGGAGGGCGATGAACATACAGTGGGAACTGATAGTACATTAGAATACGCCCTTGGCATTCAAAACTTCAGGCGAACGGCCTGTGGCCCGACCTGAGCTTAGTGCTCGGGATGCGCGGACGAACAGGAGCGCATTGCCCCTGTCGCGATGAAGGGTAGATACCCCTCGCTTGAGAATAGAATCGCCAAAACGAAAAAAGGCGCTTCAAAAGAAGTGCCTTTTTTCGTTTTTATCTGGTGCGCCCGACACGATTCGAACGTGCGACTTCTACCTTCGGAGGGTAGCACTCTATCCAGCTGAGCTACGGGCGCTTGGGTCCAACATTACAGCAAATGCGGTTGTCACCTGACGGGACTTAAAGCAATATTCATTTCTGCAACAATCAGATATCGGTCAGCAGGGCAAAAGCCCAATGAATCGATATCAGGGAGGCGAGATTCTACCTTTTGCCGGCGGTTGAGTCCATGCTGATAAGGCCAGTCTGTTTTGCTGGCAACAATTTGAGAGGCCAGACTCTGATGTCAGATCTAATCGATCACGAACTTTCCCACGAGGATCTGCTAAAGGTGATGTCGACCATCGACATCCCGGCCTGCCCGAGTATGGTGACGAATGCCATGCAGGAAGCGCAAAAGGATGAGCCTGATCTTGGCCGACTGGCTGACTTGATCAGCAACGATGCCAGCATGTCGGCCGCTGCACTCAAGCTGGCAAACTCGCCGCTGTATGGCAGCAGTAACAGGATATCCGGCGTCCGCCAGGCGGTCGACCGGCTAGGCACCAAGAATATTGTCTGCGTTGTCGTCTCCGTGGCGCTGAGAGCCAGCATGAATGGCGTACCGGCCGTCTGGCTGGAAAAATTCTGGCAACGCACGACGATGCTGGCCATCGTCGCCAGCCTGATCGCGAAGCGCCAGTATGGCATTTCGCCGGATGCAGCCTACACCTATGCGCTATTCCACGATGCCGCCATCCCGATGATGATGCGGCGCTTCCCGAATTACGCTGAAGTTATTGAGACTGCTCGCCGGGACGGCAAGATGCTGGCGGCGGTGGAGGAGGCGTTTTTCCCTTGCTCGCACCCGATTATTGGATCACTGCTGGTCCGCAACTGGGGCTTGCCGCCAATTTTGGGTCAGGCGATCCGCTTTCACCATGAGCCGGATGCTTACGAATTGCCGGACCGCACGCTACCTGGCGGCGCGCTGGCCTTTATCGCCGTAACGCAGGTGGCGGAATATTTGATGACCGAGTTGCTCAATGACACGGATATCGAAGTGGGTCACGAACTGTTTGAAAAGGCGCAGGATTATCTGGGCATCTCGGAAAGTGATCTGGACGATCTGCGGCAGCGGGTTGCGGCGGCCATTGAAGGCCAAGCCCACTAAACCGCTCAGTCGAAGAAGGTGCGCGCAGCCTCGAAACGTTGCGCGTAATAGCGATCATTCAGCCGGTCGATGCGCACGCGGCCATTGCTGGAAGGCGCATGAATAAAGCGCTGGTCGCCCAGATAGATCCCGACATGGGAAAACGGCCGCTTGAGGGTATTAAAAAAGACCAGATCACCCGGCCGCAGCAGGTTCCGTTCGACGGGACGGCCATTGCGGGCGATATCGGCGGCGCTCCCCTGCACTTTCAAACCCGCGGCCTGGCCGTAGATGTAGCTGACCATGCCGCTGCAATCGAGCCCGGCATCTGGATTCTTGCCGCCGAAGCGATAGCCGGTGTCGATCAAGCCCAGCGCGTACAGCGCGACCTCGTTGCCCTGCTCGCTGACGGCCAGTGGGGCTTGCGATATAGTGCCCGTCGACGTCACCAGACGCGGTGCGGGGCCACTGCAAGCCGCCAGCAGGGTCACCACCAGCGCAACAGGGAATAGTGCGGGAAGACGCATTGAGTTAAGGCACTTTCTTCGGAACATATTACAAGTTACCGTTTTTACAGGATTTTTCAAGGCCATGAACTTACAAAACCCGCAATTGCTACGGTCAACCAACTTTATTGCCGGAAACTGGGTGGCCGCCGACAGCATGGCCACGCTGACGGTGGTGAACCCGGCGACCGGCTTGCCCTTGGCCGATGTACCGCGCTGTGGCGCCGCTGAAACCCGCCGTGCCATCGAGGCGGCAGAAGCTGTCTGGCCGGCCTGGCGCGCCTTGACTGCCAAGCGCCGGGCGCAACTGCTCGATGTCTGGTTCAAATTGATTATCGACAACGCCGACGATCTGGCCCAACTGATCACGGCCGAAGGCGGCAAGCCGCTGGCCGAAGCGAAGGGCGAGGTGATTTACGGCGCCTCGTTCATCGAGTGGTTCGCCGAAGAGAGCAAGCGCACCTACGGCGAAAGCATTCCCAGTCCGCTCGCCGACAAACGGCTGCTCGTCATCAAGCAGCCGATCGGCGTTTGCGCTGCGATCACGCCGTGGAATTTCCCGCTCGCGATGATCACCCGCAAGGTGGCGCCAGCATTGGCTGCCGGTTGTCCGGTGGTCGTCAAACCGGCCGAGCAGACGCCGCTGACCGCCCTGGCGCTGGCCGTGCTGGCCGAGCAGGCCGGCTTTCCGGCCGGAGTATTCAACGTCGTCACCGGCAACCCGATTGAGATTGGCGGCGAACTGACCGCCAATCCCATCGTCCGCAAGCTCTCGTTCACCGGCTCGACGGCGGTGGGCCGTTTGCTGATGGCGCAATGCGCCCCGACGGTGAAAAAGGTGTCGCTGGAGCTCGGCGGCAATGCGCCGTTTATCGTTTTCAACGACGCCGATGTGAATGCTGCGGTCGACGGCGCTTTGATCGCAAAATACCGCAATACCGGCCAGACCTGCGTTTGCGCCAACCGCTTTCTGGTGCAATCGGGAATTTACGAAGAGTTCGCCGCCCGCCTTGCCGAGCGCACCGCCGGCATGAAGGTGGGCGCCGGCACCGACGCCGATGTCGTGCTTGGCCCGCTGATCAACGCCGCCGGCCTGGCCAAGGTCGAATCGCATGTCGCCGATGCAGTCGGCAAGGGTGCTCGCGTCTTGTGCGGCGGCGCCCGCCATGCCCTCGGCGGCAATTTCTTCCAGCCCACCGTGCTGGCCGATGTGACGACCGAGATGAAAGTCGCCCGCGAGGAAACCTTCGGCCCGGTGGCGCCGCTCTTCCGCTTTGAAACGGAAGCTGAGGCGATTGCGCTGGCTAACGAGACCGAATTCGGTCTCGCCGCCTACTTCTTCACGCGCGACATCGGTCGCTGCTGGCGGGTTGGCGAGGCGCTGGAATACGGCATGGTGGGGATCAATACCGGCATGATTTCCAACGAGGTGGCGCCTTTCGGCGGCATCAAGCAGTCGGGCATCGGCCGCGAGGGCTCGAAATACGGCATCGAGGATTACCTCGAAATCAAATATCTCTGCTTCGACATCAACGGCTAAGCGCATGCTCAAACTCGTCATCATCACTGCCCTTGCCGCCATCGCCATCCTGTTTTGGCGCAACTGGAGCCGGCAACGGCGGGCGGCATACATCGACAACTTTCCCTACCAGAAATGGCTCGACCAGCGGCTGGCCGAGCGCCGGCCGGAACTGACAGCCGAGCAGCGCGGCGAGGTTTTCGTCGGCCTGCGCGACTACTTTCAGATTTGCCGCATCGCCCGCCGGCGCATGGTTTCCCATGCCCTCGCAGGTGGTCGATGATGCCTGGCACGAGTTCATTCTGTTCACCCGCCAATACGACAAATTCTGTCGCCACGGCTTCGGCCGCTTTCTGCACCACACGCCAGCCGCGGCCATGAGTTCGCCAACCCAGGCCAGCGATGGTATTCGCCGCGCCTGGCGGCTGGCCTGTGCCATCGAAAAGATTGACCCGAAAAAGCCGGAGCGCCTGCCCCGACTGTTTGCGTTGGATGCGACGCTGGCGATTGCCGGTGGCTTCATCTATCAGCTTGATTGTCTGGCTTCCGCGCCGGGCGCAGCGGGCAGCGGCTTCTGCGCCAGCCATATCGGTTGCAGCAGCGGCTGCTCGGGTGATTCGGGGAGTTCGAGCTCAGATAGTTCGGATGGTGGCGGTGGCGACGGCGGCGGCTGTGGTGGTGGCGGCGACTGAGCGCGGCGCGACAATATTAGTCATTCCCGCGCAGGCGGCAATCCAGAGCCGTCCGGAACATGGATTCCCGCCTGCGCGGGAATGACCGTTATCAGTCTTGCCAACTTTACTTGTGATAAATCCGGCTGCCGCCACCCGATTTACCCGAGCCCGGATTCGCCACGTTGTCGAACATGTTCCAGCCCTGATGCTGTGCGTAGCCGAACAGCGCAAGAGCGAGAATGCCGGCACCAAGATTGAAGTTTTTGAACATCAGTCGTCCCCATCCGAATCGTCACTACTCTCCGGCGCGTGGTCGCTTTCGGCCCAGCGCCGGGCTTCGAAGGCCGCAAAACGCAAGCGGGTAAAAACCGGGAAGATGACCAGAAACAGCATCACCATGATGAAATTTGACCAACCGGCACCACCGGTGAAGACCTCAATCGTGTCGTGCACCGGCACCGGCTTTTCCAGGTCCATTTCGGGTCGACCCCCAAGATAGTAGGTGCCGGGCGGAATATTGAGGAAAACGATCTCGTCATCCCGACTGCCTTCGGACCAGCTCTCGCCACCATCGCGGCCGTAGTAATAAGCCAGCTCACGCGCCGCCGGCCTGGCACGCCGGTGGCCTTGGTGACCAACGTCATCTCCAAGGCCGATCCAGTTATTGTCGAGCGATGCGGTATTGCGCACAGTGATTTTGCGCGGTTTGTCGCGAATCTCGAATTCACGCGTGACCAGCGTTTCCTCGGCCATCTGCGGCGAAA
>JADKIP010000005.1 GCA_016721185.1 Candidatus Dechloromonas phosphorivorans | reverse complement strand
CATTGAGGAACTGGGCGTCGTTGGCGACCAGCGTTTATCAGGACCTCGCCATCATGCTCAACCCCCCTATTCGCGTGGCGGGCAATACGAGCGCTTCTTTGAAGGCCGCAACAACATCGATTTTTCCAATGACTTCATCGTCATTGAGAACGAGGAACTGAAACGCCGGCCCGACCTGCACGCCGTCGTCAATATCCTGCTGCTGCATCGGATCACCGGCGAGATGTACCTAACCCGGAATCGACGCAAGGTGCTCTTCGTCGACGAGTTGAAACAGCAACTGGGCGATATTGGTGCCGACGATCCGGTCAAGGCCGCGGTCATCGAGGAAGCCGCCCGGCGTGCCCGCAAGTATGGCGGTGCGCTCGGCACGGCGACCCAGAGTGCCGACGACTTCTATGGTTCGACCCAGATGGAAGCCGCCTTCAACTGCTCGGACTGGGTCTTCCTGCTCCGCCAGAAACCCGAATCCAACATCAAATGCTCGGACCGCAAGGGCGCGGCTGACCATGGACGAACCGAAGAAGCGGCTGCTCAATTCCCGGCGCACCGAGGCCGGCGTCTTCTCCGAAGTTGTACATCCGTCGCCGGTCGGCGAAGGCGTCGCCCGCAACATCCTCGATCCGGCCACCACCTGTTGTTCTCCAACAAGCTGGAAGACAACGCCCCGATCGACGAATTGCGCCCCAGGGCCTGTCCATCGACGAGGCGATCAGCGAGTTGCTGCGCCATCGGGGCATACGGTATGAAGCCGAATACCGCCCAGTTATTGCGCCAGGCTTGCTGACGCATGCTGTCGTGTGAGCGTCACCCTGACCGCCTACGACCGTCTCGTCCTGCGCCCCGCGCTGGTCATCGGCGTGGTCGACGTGGCTGACGTATACCGCGCCAAGGAAGCCGAATTTACCCAGATCCTGACCAAGGCCAGTTCCGAGGATGACCGGCAAAAAGCCCTGTTCATGGCGCGAAGCTTTGCCCAGCGCCTGCCGGTCGCCCTTGAGGAACTGCCACGCGAATGCAACTGCCTGGTCGTCCTCAAGGCGGCCGTGGCCGGAGCGACCCCGAATACCGTCGATCTGACGGCCGCACTGCGCAGAAAGGTGAGCGCGCCATGAACAACGCCCCGCATCAACCGACAGTCGCCATTCCCACCGCACCTCCCGGCCGTGGACGGCGAATCCTCGGGTGCGTGGGCGACTTCCTGCGCCATGCCCGCCAGCGCTGGTACCTCTACCTGCCGATCATCGCCATCTGGAGTCTGGCCTATATCCGCCTCTTCATCGATGCGACGCCGCGGGTACCAGTCCTTTCAACTGGACACCGAGCCTGCCTTATCGCGTTGCCTGGCTGCAGCATGGTCTGCACCAACTGCAGCGGGGCGATTTCATCGTTTTCTCCTTTGCCGGCGAGGCGCAACAGCGTTATCCGGGATTGCGCGGTCAGCCCTTTTTTAAGATCGTGCGCGGTTTACCGGGCGATACCGTAACGGTAACCGGCCGGCATGTGGCCATCAATGGCGAGGACGTCGGGGTGGCCAAAACAAAGGCCTATGACCGCCGGCCACTCGCGCCGATTGCGCCGACCGTCATCCCGCCTCGCTACTACTACGTGCAGGGCACCAGCCCCGACTCCTTCGACTCGCGCTATCAGGAAAGTGGCCTGGTCCGGGCGGAGCAGGTGATCGGCGTCGTGATCCCGCTGTTCTGAGACGCCAGCCATGCTCCGCACCGTCTTTAGTCTCAGCTTGTTCGGTCTTCTGGCCTTTTCCAGCGCATGGGGCCAGAGCCCTCTGTCAGGTGCCCCATCGCCAGGCCTCCAAGTCGGCACGCCCGTCACGCAAGGCGTTCAGCCCTCTGACAGCGTCCCACTGGCCGACTATCTCGCCCTGCTTCGGCAAATCGCCCCTGCCGCCGAGGCCGGGGCCCGAGATTACCTCGCCGCTTTCGCCCGGCGCTGCGGCCGCCCCCTGACGCCAGCCGAATTGCGCCGGGCCATGGCCGACGGTGACGGCGATCCAGCACTGATGGCACTGATTCGGGCGAACCACCTGGGCGACACTACTGGGCGCGAACAACTCGCCGGACAGATCCGCTGCTCGGGCAAGGCGGCGCGATGAAACAACTGATCGCCACCTCACCCCTGCTCTGCGCGCTGCTGCTGGCCGCACCGGGCGCACCGGCCCTTGATCTTGGCGTCATCGGACCGACCTATGAAATCAGCGAACCGCATCTTCTGCACATGATCGAGCAACGTCTGCGCGACAAGGAGCGTAGCGGCGAACTCAAGCGCCTCGAAGTACAGGCCCGGGAACGCGGCATCGCCACCGTGAAAAACCCGCCGCCGGTCGCCGGCCTGCATTCGACCGAGACAGCCAGGACCTTCTACTTCGACCCGAGCTTCACGCTCGATCGCAACATTCTCGGCCCCCGGGGCGAATTGCTGTTTGCCGCCGGCACCCGCAAGAACCCGCTTGAGGTGGTCTCCCTGTCCCGGCATCTGCTCCTTTTCGATGGGCGCGACGCGCGCCAGGTCGGCCGTGCCCGGCAGTTGATCGCCTTCTACCAGGGGCGGGTCAAGCCGATCCTGGTCGGCGGCTCCTACCTCGATTTGATGAAGTCATGGCGCATGCCGGTCTATTTCGATCAGCAGGGTCTGCTCACCCGCCGCCTCGGCATCACTCAGGTGCCTGCCCTGGTATCGCAGGAAGGACTGCGCCTGCGCATCGACGAACTGGAGATCGCGCCATGAGCCTACGCTGCATTGTAAACAGCCTTCCTTTCCTTCTGGCGCTGCTCCTCGGCTTCTCCGCCCTGCCGGCCCTGGCCGCCGGCACGGCCACCTGCACCGGCAAGTTTCCGAATCCGATCACCGATATCTGCTGGTCCTGCATCCTGCCAATCAGCATTGGCAGTGCGCGCATCGCCAATTTCGGCGACCAGGAGGATACCGACAATCCACCCAGCCCCGTCTGCAGTTGCCTGGTCAATCCGATCGTCGGTTTGTCGATCGGCTTTTGGGAACCGGCTCGCCATGTCGAAGTGGTGCGCAAACCGTTCTGCCTCGTCTCGCTCGGCGGCATCGACCTCGACCCGGGCATCCCGGCCCCCGAGGCTGCCCGCTTTACCCGCCCGGAAGGCGATGGCGACGGTGGCGGTTTCTATCAGGCGCATTACTACTTGAACCCGGTGATGTACTGGCTGGAAGTAGTCACCGACTTTCCCTGCCTGGAGAAGAGTTCCTTCGATCTGGCCTACATGACCGAAGTCGATCCCTTGTGGGCTGATGACGAACTCACCCTGATCCTCAATCCAGATGCCGTGCTGTTTGCCAATCCGGTCGCCATTGCCGCGTGCGCCGCCGATTGCGTGGCGGCCTCGGTCGGCTTCGGCATACGCGAGATGTTCTGGTGTGCCGGTTGTCAGGGCGGCGTCTATCCGCTTAACGGGCATGTCCCCTACCACTTGGGTGGCGTCCGGACTGCCGCCCTGATGGTCCAGCGTTTGAGCGCCAAGATGCACCGCGAGTTGGTGGCCTGGGGCTGGCACGGCAAAGACGGCCTGTGCGGACCGTACTTCGAGCCGGTGATGGACAAGACCGCCTACAAAACTCAGCTCACCTATCCCATTCCCAACACCGACAAGGAAGGCGGCCGCTGTTGCCAGCCCTTCGGGCGGACCACCGTGCTCTGGGGGCCGGGCAAGGAATACCCGGTACGCGGCGAGGACTTCGCCTTCATGCTGTTTCGCAAAAGGAATTGCTGTGTTGGCTACTGACTTGCATCGAACCCTCGCCTCCCTGATCCTCGGACTCAACGCCGCACTCGTTGCCGGCACTTCGGCCCTAGCGCAGACAACGCCGGTCGTCACCGAGGCAGACATCGAACGCGCCCGGCGTGAGACCCCCACGGTCACCGAGCAAGATATCGAGTTGGCGCGCCAGAAGTACGCCCTGCCGAGCGAGGCCGGACACCGATCCGCGCCGCTGAACAGCCCGAATCTTGAGGCGCTGCCCCAACCGGCGACGCGCATACCGGTCGACCTGGAAGCGCTGGCTCGCGGCTATGCCGGGCAATCCGATGCGATGACACAGGCGCAGGGGCTCGCTACCGGGCCAGGGCTTTTCATCTTCGTCAGCATGACCATGCCCCGTGCCACGCTGCAAGGTCTGGTCGACCAGGCAGCGCGGGCCAAGGCCACCATCGTCATCCGCGGCTTCGCCAACGGTTCGCTGCGCGATACGGTTACTCAGGTCCAGGGCTTGATCGGCCAACAGCAAGTGGCAATCCAGATCGATCCGCTGGCCTTCGACCGCTTCGCCATCAGCAAGGTACCCAGCTTCGTCTTGGTGCGTGATGGCACACGTCCCGTTGCCTGTGCTAGCGGGAGTTGCGCGCCCGCCGACAGTTTCCTGCGGTCGACCGGTGACGTCAGCCTGGATTACGCGCTGGAGCACATGCAGCGCTTTGCACCTGGCTTTAGCCCAGCCGCCGAACTCTTCCTGAAACGCATCAGAGGATAGGTGATCCCCATGCGCCGCCTGATCATCTGGATCACGCTGTTCTGCTTCGTCACGACGCAGAGCGCCGCCATCGCCGGGCCACTTGAAGAGGGCACCGCCGCCGGCCAGGCGGCCAACCCGGTCATTCGCGGCACAGTGAACATGCCCAGCGCCTCAAGTGCCGTGCCGGAATACACCACGACGCCACCGGAAACGGCGTATTACGGCCAGCCCAACCTGTCGGGTGCGGCCAATATCCGTCTGAGCACCTGCGCGACCAGTACCAACGATCCGGTCTGCCAGGCCCAGGATGGGGCGCTGAGTTCGGCCAACACGCCCCGCCCGGCGGTCTCCGCCTACGATCCAGCAGTCACTGCGGCCCGCGACATCGCCCGCAATCCGTCGAGAGCCTTGGGTAGCCTGGCCGACTATTACTCGGGCTGCACCACCGCTGAGGTCAGTAGCGCAGCGGGCACCGCGACCAAGGTCTGCAACCGTTATAGCGGTGTCGGCAACTACACGACACGGCGCGATCTGACGGTTGAGATCGACCTCCAGCCCAGTTGCACCGAAGGTACCTGGGTCGCCCACGGCCAGGTCAACCGCAATGGCGCCGACTACATGGTGGCGGAAGCGCAATGCCAACTGCGCAGCGATGGGCTGCAGCGTTTTCGTTTCTATGCGGCGGGCGGCAAAGGGGCCTGCATCGGTTGGCAAACTGTCGACCTGCCGACCACACCGGCCAGCCAGGCCACCTATGTCACCAACCTCGCCCCCCATTGGGAGGGCCATTGCTGGAGCCCGTTCGCGGTCACCATGATGCCGGGTTCCGGCTGCACGGGCGGGACGTGCAATTACACCTTCCAGTTTGGCTCAAGTTGGAGCCTACCCTTGTCATTCATTCAGCCGGCCATGGTGCAACACGAGACCGATGTCTGGGTCGACAAGAGTGCCGTGCTTAATGCGGGTGGGCGCTGCGCTATTACCACTGCCGACACCTGCGTCGACGGCCCGGCAACCAAGGCCATCGAAGGCCGCCCCGTGAACCGTGCCTGCTGGTCCTATGAGCGCACAATGACCTGCACCTCAGGTGCCCCGGTCGACGAGTGCGCGCCGCTGGTCAGCAATGGCTGCACCCCGGCCACCAGTTCCTGCAAGCAGATGAATGTCGGCAGCGGGCTGTGCGAGATCACCCAGGACACCTATACCTGCCCTGTTGCCGCGCAAACCACGACTACTGCCTCGAACTGCCCGGCTAACGTCTACTGCCTGGGCGCGAACTGCTTCAATACCAGTTACACCAACGATGCGGACTTCGCCCGTTCGATGTCCATGATGGAAGCCGGACGCGAGGCCGGCGTGTATCTCGACACCACCAAAATGCAGGTCTTCAAGGGCGAAGGCAACCGCTGTCGCGATCGCCTGCTGAAGAACTGTTGCAGTTCCGACTCATCTGGTGCTGGCATGACCAATCAGAGCCTGTTCGGTACCGGCTCGAGTTTGGTCTACGACGTGCTGATGAATTCCCAGAACCGCGAGTTCCTCTATCAGGGGATGCAGGCCTTGTTACTGGGTGGCGGTTTCAGCGGCAGCTTTACCACCTATGGCATCACCGTCGCGGTCAACGGTACGGCACTACCGGCCAGTTCAGCCGTGCTCTACTCCGGTGAAAGCCTGGTCGTCGCCTTCGACCCCTGGTCGCTGGTCATTGCGATCGTCATCTACATCATCATGTCGATGTCGTCCTGCAACGAGGAAGAAGGCAAGCTCGCCATGAAGGAAGGGGCCGGCCTGTGCCATACCGTCGGCACCTGGTGCTCCTCCTGCTTCCGCCTCTTCGGCAAGTGCGTCTCCTGCCTCGAACACAGCACCGGCAAGTGTTGCTTCAACAGCAAACTCGCCCGGATCGTCAATGAACAGGGCCGCGTGCAGGTCGGCAAGGGCTGGGGCTCGGGCGAAAGTCCCGACTGCTCGGGGTTCACCATCGCGCAACTCCAGAGCCTCGACTTTGCGGCCATGGACCTGACCGAGTTCTACGCTTCCATTGTCCCGACACTGCCCAATGCCGGCGCAATCCAGGGCAGCAATGCTGCGCGCCTGACGACCTGCTACTACGGACAGGGGAAGTGCCAATGAAAATCGCCTATGCCGCCGCCTTGATCGCCGGATTCGCGGCGCCGGTCATCGCCGATGACTTGCTCCGAGCCTCGGTCTCGGATCCGCGACCGGTCATGTTGGCCGCCCTTCAATCAGTCAATGGCGAGGCCCATGGCATCCTCAGTGGCGAGATTGCCGAGGCGCTCACCCAACGGTTTGCTGCCACCTCGCCGATCCACATCGACGTCACAACCGAGAAGCGCTACACCCAGGCCGGTTGTGCCCGCTTGAATGTCAGGTTCTGGCAGGACGGGGTTCTACTGCCCGGTGCGTCGAGCCCACGCCGCCAGACCATGGATTTCGGCATCAACTACTGCCTTGATGGCCAGCCACCGCAATCTCTGAAGTAGGGCCACGCATGACGATCCGCAACCACCCCGCCCTCCTCCTGCTGCTGACCTTTGCCGTTATGCTCGGTACCGATAGTGCAGCAGCCCAGGATGCAGCCTCCCGCTACTGGGCCGACAGTTGGCGCGGCTGGCATTTCTATGAAGCGCCAGCGCCAGAGGAACACGAACATCCATTGCCGCCGGGCAAGACCACAGCAACTGCGCCGCCGCTCAACCGGTGCGGGCACCGGAACTGGTCGAATTCGAACGTCTCCAGAAAACGCTGGAAGAGACGCGCAACATTGCCATCATGCGACCGAGCGAAGCCAATGTCCGGCGCTACATGGAACTGGAGTCCCAGGTCGTCGCCCGCGCTTCCTACTTCGCCGATGTCGCACAGCGCGTGGCCTGGGCCACACCGCAACTCGACCCGACCCTGCAGGGCCGCCCGGTCAATGCCAAGGCCCTGGAAGTCTTCGACCAAGCCGAATTGGTGGATCGCTCGCGCGCCATTGCCGACCTCGGCAAGGATCACGTGCTGTTTTTCTTCTACCGCTCGGACTGCCCGTATTGCCATGCCTTCGCGCCGACGTTGGCAGCCTTCCAGGCCCGTCACGGCATCCAGGTCGTCGCCATCAGCGTGGACGGCGGTCCGCTGCCGAGTTTCCCCAATGCCCGCCCGGACAACGGCATTGCCACCACCCTGAAGGTCAGCCAGGTACCCGCCGTTTTTCTGGCTCAACCCTTCACCGGAAAGATATCTCCCATCGGCTTCGGGGTGCTCTCGGAATCCCAGTTACTCGAACGCATTGCCACTGTGTCCGCTCCGCAAGCCGAGGCCATGCTGCCTACAACCACGCAAGGTCTCGCCCTACCCCTGGAGGCGCCATGAACCATTACGACCATCCTCATTTGCGGCGTAGCGCTGCCACTTTCCTGGCGCTGCTGCTGGCGATCCCGTCCTTCCAACTGCAGGCCGGCGACCTCAACAGCGAGGTGAACAACATGTTCAACAATCTGGGCGCCATCGGCAACTACACCGCCCCCGGTGCCTTCCGTGGCCAGACCTTCAATACCTACACCGGCGGCAGCTTGATGATGCGCTCGCCGAACAAGGTTTATCAGTTGGCCGCCATCCAGTTCCCCAGCGCCAAGGCCGGTTGCGGCGGCATCGATGTCTTCGGTGGTTCCTTCTCGCACATTTCGGCGACCGAGTTCAAGAACATGCTGAAGAACATCACGGCCGCGCTGCCGGGGATCGCTTTCCAGCTCGCCCTGGAGGCGGTCTCGCCGCTGCTCGGCGGACTGACCAAGTGGGCCAAGGGACTGGAGACCTGGATCAACAATGCCCGGATCAATTCCTGCGAAACCGCCAAGGCCATTGTCAGCACGGCGGCCGAATCGATTGGCTACAGTTCGCAGGAAACCTGCGCCGATCTGGCCATCGAGATGGGCATGGAAAGCGACCGCGATGCGGCGCGTCGGCGCTGTGCGACGGATCGGCCCAGCATTCTGTCGTCGGCACGCTCCTCGGGCGACCCGAAGGTGAAAAACAAGGCACCCTTCGTCGGCAATCTGACCTGGAAAGCCTTGCAATACACCGGCGCCTATCTCGACGACCCGGAGCGCGAACTGATCATGAGCCTGGTCGGCACCATCATCTATTACCCGGAAGAGTCGGCCCGTGACCCCGAGCCGATTGCCCCGACGCTGACTTCGATCAGCCAGTTGCTCTACGGCCAGGGTGCGGCCGCCGGAACGGATGTCGTGCAGCATGTCTTGAAGTGCAACGACTACACCAATTGCGACGTCGTCACCTTGAACACCACGTACACCCACACGCCCTTTACCGCCAAGGTCGAAGCGATCATGCGCTCCATTGCCGAGAAAATCACGACGCGCACCGCCATCCCCAATAACTCGACCGAGGTCGGCTTCGTCAATCAGACCACCGAGCCGGTCTACAAGATGTTGTCGATCGGCACCAGCATCCCGGGATCGGGCTTGGCCGACAGCCTGATCGCCCAGTACCGCGATGTGATTGCCGCCGACTACGCCTATGTTTTCCTTGAACGCAATCTGCGTCTGGGCATGGCTGCGCTGGACAAGAACTACACCCTGCAGCAGTCGCAACGCGAGCAGGCCAACCAGGTCCGTCAGCGGGCGCAGGCCATGCTCATGCAACTCTCCCAGGAAAAGAACCTGCTCTACCAGAAGGTCGGCTCCTTCCGGGCGGTATCGAACCACCTGGAGCAACTCGAACGCCAATTGCGCTCCAGCATGCCGCAACACGTGATGGACATGCTCGGTCAGCAGGCCGCTTACCTGTCGCAATAGAGACGAAGCGATAGCGCGACAGGAGAAAGCAGCATGTGGGAAATCTACGCTTACCAGAACGCCGACAGCCTGTTCGGTGTCTTCAATGCCGCGGCGGCGATTCACGCCTCGGGCGACTACGCCGCCGCCCTGGCGGCCGTGGCCTTCTGCGGTTTTGTGGCGGCCCTGATTGCCTACGCTTTCGCCCCCGAGAAGTTGCAGGGTTGGAAGTGGCTGGGCACAGTCGTGCTGGTCTTCTCGGTGCTGATCGTACCCAAGGTCACGGTGGGCATCGTGGACAAGACCGGCGGTTCGGCCGTCAAGGTCGTCGGCAACGTGCCGTTCGGGGTGGCCGCACTGGGCGGCATCACCAGTACGATCGGCAATACGCTGACCAGTCTGTTTGAAACGGCCTTCCAGGTTATCCCGGGCGTCGGCGCCCTGCCGGTCGAACTGAGCTACCAGCAGAACGGACTGATGTTCGGCAACCGGCTGATCCGCGAGACTGGCAACGTGGTTTTCCAGGACCCGGCCTTCCGCACCGACCTGATCAATTTCATCCACAACTGCACGACCTACGACCTGATCGATGGCACGCTCGATCCGGCGGTCTTTTCTGCATCGGACGATGTCTGGCCGCTGATGGCTTCACCCAATCCGGCGCGCTTCAGCACGCTGACCGGCGCTGGCGGTAGTGTCGGTGTTGATACCTGCCCCAATGTCTATCTGAGCCTCAATGGCCGCTTGCCGGCCCAGATCGGCCGCATCCAGGGGCGTCTGGCTTTTCAGCTCAATCCGACACTGCCCGGCGCTGCCGCTGCAGCGGCCATCGCCGGACAAATCCAGCAGGCCTATATCAAGAACAGCATCGCCACCGCGGCAGCCACGGCGGCCGACATCATCCGGCAGAACGCCATGCTCAACGCGCTTGAGGACACCAGCAAGATCGTCGGTCAGAAGGTTAATGATCCGGCGGCGATGGTGCTGGCGGTCGGCCGCGCCCAGGCGGTGGCACAACAGAACGCCTCCTGGCTCAATTACGGCAAGGTGGCCGAGCAAGCGCTGCCCGTGTTCCGCAACGTGGTCGAGGCGGTGACCTACGCGATGTTTCCACTCTTCGTGATGCTCCTGCTGCTGACCAGCGGACGGGAGACAATGCTCGCTTTCAAAGGCTATGCGGCCGTGCTAATCTGGATTCAGTTGTGGCCGCCGCTCTACGCCATCCTGAACTACATGGCTTCGATCTACGCGGCTTACGACCTCGCCGCCGCTGCCGACCTCGGAACGGGGGGCAAATCGCTGGCATTGCAGACAGCTTCAACGATCTATTCGCGGGCAATCTCGGGAGAGGCTGTTGTCGGTTACCTCGCCATCAGCATTCCATTCATTGCCTGGGCCGCCCTGAAGCGCATGGAAAACTTCGGAACAGCGCTGGTCGGTGGCTTGTCGGGGTTACAAGGGATGATCTCGGGCGGCACCTCGGCCGCCACCGTTGGTAACGTCTCGATGGGGAACGTCGGTATGGACCAGATGCAACTGGCGCCCAACCGTACGTCGGCGTTCATGGGCAGTTGGCAAAACGACATTTCCGGAAATACGTTCTCGTCGAACGCCCTAACCGGTCGTACTGCCGTCAGCCTGTTACGAAATCAGGGGTTTGCTTCCAGGATGGTTTTGATGCGGGTGTCTGAGCAGGATGTGCAGCAAGCCAGCAAGCAGGTCGATGCAGCACAAAACGAGAGTGTCGCAGCCAATACCGAACGCTCAGCCATTCTGTCAGAGGCATTCTCTCGAGGATTGAGCAAATTGCGCTCATCGCGTAGTAGCAGCGGCTCTACGTCCAGTAGCTTCGAGCAAACGGGTGAAACATTGAATAGGCTGGATCAGATAGCTAAAGGAGTCGCCGACAGTACGGGACTATCGCAATCTCAGGTTGCCAGCATTGCCTTTGGAGCCTCTGGGCGATTGGGGCTGAATACTGGCGTTGCTAGCGCTTCAGTCCATGCCAATAGCGGCAAGGCTTATCAATCTTCGCTGACGGCCGACGAGCGGAAGGTTCTGAGCACCATGAGCAGCGAACAGTTGGCAGAGTTCAAACAGTTCGGTGACAGGGTGTCACGCGATGCTGGCTTCATGAGCGCAATCACCAACGATTCCCGCGAAGCGAACGACATAACAGCCCGGCTCGCCTCCACACATGCACGTTCGGAGCGCGCCGAGGCAAGTCTCACCGAACGTATGGCCTTCGCGGAACGCGTCTCTGCTGCCCACGAAAAGGGAGAAAGCATTTCCATCGACATCGCCCAGGACCCGCACAATCTGGAGATGTTTATGCGCTATGCAGAGCAGTATGGCGGCAACAGTGCCGCAGCCCATGCCTTGATGGAATCTGAATTGGCTCGGCAGTCCCTTCGGCCAAACCGGGTGTTTTCTGATGGAACTGCCCTGCCAGCATCCTTTGGAGACGTCAGGGAGCAACATGCACAACAGCGAAGCGATGCTGCGCTGACGCCAGATATCGATGGTCTACATCAATCCAACCGACTACAAACCTCCCGGTTTGGGAATGCCTCACCGACACATCGCGCCGCCTCCACTGTATCGCCTATTCGAGATGAAGTTCGCACCAGTGGCAATCAAATCCGCTCGGATGCTGCATCAAGCCGTGCAGGCTTTGACACCAAGGCTGAGATCGTCAAAACCGATGACGGAACGCTTGCATCGAAAAAGTCGCTATTGGTTCAGTCCGGCAAACAGGTAGGGAAGGATGCAGGAGCAACGATCGAGAATGCAAAAGATGTGGTGAAGGACCTACTGCGGAAGTAGTCAGTAAAGTTTGTCGGGATCGAACATATGCCTGTCGGGGGTAACCTCTGACGGCTTCGTGAATGGTGCATGCCCCCGGTCGCGCCAGTAATTCTTAACCAACTCGTCCTCCGGCGTACCTTCTCCGTACGGTAAGTCCAACCACGAAGCAGATTTCGGCAGCGGCTTGGAACCCATCCGCGTCAATCCGCCACCGATGGCGGTCCCAACCAGGGCGCCGATACACATCATGACAATCCGGGTTCCCCAGTCGCCATTTACGCCGGAAACCAAACCGATCAATACTCCCAGTGCAATGCATCCGATAAAAATGAGTTTTCTCATTTCGACCTCCTGCATTCAGACTACCTCTGATGGTGCAGGTTGCAAGCCTATGGCGACCTATCCAGCTAACATTTCCACTACCAAGACCCGCCGCCCCGGCCGATCTCCGATACGGGGCCCTGCTTCCTCAATACCAACTGGATCATCGCGAACAGCCGATGGAACAGGTAATCGACTTGATCCACGTCGATAACGGGCACCTGCGCGATCAGTTCAAGCTACTGAACTGAAGCAAGCTTTGGCTAAAGGTTGAAGGTAGCCGCCAGTATCGATAGGCCGGGGTAACTCCCGGCTTTTTTACGCCACTTGATTGAGCATCACCACGTTGTTGTGGATTTTCTCAAGAATATCCAGCTTGGTACTCCATTGCTCAAGTGCCTTTCGACGTTCAACCAAATAATCATGCTGGTCATAGACAGCGATCAAGCCACCTAACGTATGGTTCAAACATCGCTCGGCAATAGCTACAGGAACACCCAGTGCACCAAGGTGGCTACGCGCTGTTGAACGAAGGTCATGCGGTGAGAAGGCACGGATTTTGTCACCGAGATCCGCGCACACGCGCTCAAGAGCATGATTTACTGACCCTGGCTGCATTGGGTAATCACCTTCCTTGCGTTTCTTGATTACGGGGACAACGTAGTCAGACCTCCCCGCGATCTTTTTCAACTCTTGGAAGTAGCCAATGACTTGTTCGGTCAGTGGAACAACGAACTCACGAATTGATTTCCGGCCATCACCAGGAGGGATAAGCCATGTTTTCTTCTCGAAATCAACGTGAGCCCACTCTGCGAGCATCAAGGCTTGGATACGAACCGCAGTTGATAGAAGAATGCGAGTAACAAACTCAACGGTGCGGTTTGCCTTTCCCAAAGCAGTGAGCAGCGCCTTGATTTCGTCATCGTTCAGCATGATCCTGGTGCTGCCAGCCCTCCCTGCAACACCTGAGATGGCCTTGTGCGAGATACCGACGGCAGGGTTGATATCGATGATTTTCTTGCTCTGAGCGTGGTCGAAGATCGTTTTGACGACGCTGAGCACTTCCTTGACCTGCTTGGGATGCTTGGCGTTCACCCGCTCCAGAAGATCTACCAAGTCAGCACCACTAACGTCCCGCGCAGTCAGGTGGCCAATGGCCGGGAAAATATACGTCCTGATCTTCTGACGGCGTGAGACTCCGGTCGAGGCTGCCAGTCCGGGGAGAACCTTTTCCTCATAGTCGGCAACAAGGCTCTTAACAGTCATCGCCTTAATCTGTTCGTGCTTCTCAATCTGCTTTTCACGTCCAACGTCCATTCCCTGTTGAATGCGCACCCGGTCTGCAGACGCCAACTCTCGAGCCTTTTTAAGCGAAATATCGGGGAACTTGCCAATTGTCTTCTCGCGCTGCTTGCCACCATAACGGTAGCGCAGCACCCAAGAAGCGGTACCAGCCGCAGACAAAGTGAAAGTCAGACCATCGCCATCTGACTTGGCGACCGGAGCCGCTGCTTTGATCCAGTGCCGAATCTGAATATCGTTGAGAGCGCCCATTCTTGCCTCTGATCTATGAATTTTCCAGCTACTCAGCTAGCTACTCACGCTAGCTACTCAGCTGACTACTCAATATACCAGAGATGTTATGGGACGTTAAAACACGAAGAAAAATAAACCTATTTAAATACGGGAACTTGGAGTCCAGAAAAGAGCCTATTTTGATATGTCATGATACGTCACAACACGACAATTCATAGCTCCTGTAACTCCCTGAAAATCTTACGTGTTTCGAGCTCCTTACCGGCCAGATAGTAAGCCATCAAGGTCCGCATCAACTGCTTCGACTCAATGCGCGAGCGTGGGTCGGAAAAATCTTCGGCCTCAAGATCCAGCAAGGTCTGGCCAATAACCGCCTGTCCCGCAGCCTCGGCGTGTTCCAGGCGTACCGGGCCCTGCTCCATGCGGTAGGCGTAAAAATCGGTCGGCATAATGGCCTTGCCCAGGCTGTCGTGGGTCAACGTCAAGCCGTAGCCAAGCTCCTGCAACAATGCTTTTTCAAAGCTACGCAAATCAGCTTCGCGTACTTTACCGCTGGGGTCAGCCCCCAATCGCGCAAGCATTTCGGCATAGTGCATAAAAAGCCGCGCATGAGCATCCTCGCGGGGAAGCAGGTGCATCAACAATTCATTGAGGTAATACCCGCAAAAAAGAGCATCACCGCCAAGCAAGGGCTGACCACCCTGCCATTCGGCTTTCATCAGCGTCAGGACTTCACCCTTGCCGGACCAGCTTAATTCAAGTGGCTGGAAGCCCATCAAAAGTCCGCGAATCGCAGAACGTGGGCGGCGCGCCCCACGTGCCAGCAAAGCCATACGCCCAAAATCACGGGAAAATACTTCAACGATGAGGCTGGTTTCCCTGAACGGGGAACTATGCAAGACGTAGGCCGGTTGGCCATCGACTTTGCTCCGCAGGTTCATTCGTAACCGAGACTCTTTAACAGACGCTCATCATCGTTCCAACCAGATTTGACCTTGACCCAAATCTCAAGATAAACCTTGTCACCAAAAAGCCGTTCCATATCCTGACGTGCCTCGCTGGCAATCCGCTTGAGTGACTCACCACCTTTGCCGATGACAATCGCTTTGTGACCATCGCGGTCGACCACGATTGCAGCAAAAATTCGACGCAGATTGCCTTCAATTTCAAACTTTTCGATTTCGACGGTCGTTGCGTAAGGCAACTCGTCACCGAGCAAACGAAAAACTTTCTCACGAATGTATTCGGCAGCCAGAAAACGCTCGCTTTTGTCAGTCAAGTCGTCCTCGGGGAACATCAACCCTTCATTGGGCAGATGTTTGCGTGCCTCAGCGAGCAGTTCGTCAGTCTGTTTCCCTTTGGTTGCACTAATCGGCACGATGGCAGCATAGTCATGCTCCGCTGAGACTTGGGCGAGGAATGGCAGCAAAGAACTACGATCCTTTAACTGGTCAGTCTTGTTGATGACCAGAATGACCGGCCGATCTTTCGGTAGCAGTTTTACGACAGCCTGATCCTTGGCATCGTAACGTCCCGCTTCGATGACGAAGAGCACCAGATCGACATCACTCAATGTTTGAGTAACCCCGCGATTCATTGCCCGATTCAGCGCATTGCCATACTTGGTCTGGAAACCCGGCGTATCCACAAAGACAAATTGTGATTCGTCCGTCGTCACAATACCGGTGATCCGGTGCCTTGTTGTTTGCGCCTTGCGCGATACGATACTGATTTTTTCCCCAACCAAACGGTTGAGCAAGGTCGATTTACCGACGTTGGGGCGACCCACAATAGCGATATAACCCGAGCGGATTTTCTTCATGCTTTCAATTCTTTCAATGCCTTTTCGGCGGCAACTTGTTCAGCAATACGGCGACTGGCGCCGTAGCCGATAGTGCGTAAAGGGGGGTTATCAATTTCGCAGGCCACTTCGAAGCGCTGCTCGTGGGCGGCGCCGGTAGCTTCAAGCAAAAGATAGCGTGGAACAGGCTTTTTGCGACCTTGCAACCATTCCTGCAAACTTGTTTTTGCATCCTTATCAACCTGCCCCGGCTTGAGTTCATCAAGCAGTGGTTGATATAGCTGGGCAATGACCGCATACGCCGCATCAAATCCGGCATCGAGGTAAATTGCGCCCAACAAGGCTTCAAGGGCATCGGCCAGAATGGATGGGCGCTGAGCGCCACCGCTCTTTAATTCACCCTCGCCCAAACGCAGACACTCTCCGATTTCCAGGCCGACGGCCAATCGGTGCAAGGCATCCTGCCGAACAAGATTAGCCCGCAGGCGGGATAAATCACCTTCTGGCAAGTTCGGAAAACGGTGAAACAGGGCCGCGGCAATCACACAATCGAGAATGCCATCGCCGAGAAACTCCAGGCGCTCGTTATTGGGCGTACCGAAACTGCGGTGGGTCAGTGCAGTCCGGAGAAGTTTTTCATCCGAAAATTTATGGCCTAGCGTTCTCGCGACAGACAGAGCGGTCATACCTTACTGTCCTGCGGTCGACCCTTGGTAATCAATCAAAAGGCTGACGTTTAAAAAGAGAGGAATACGTTTTTCGTAAGCAAATTCGATCACAACCTTGCCGTTCTCTTTAGAAATATCCAGTTGGTTAGATTGAAACTCAACTAGGTGGTCAACTTCAGCATACTTGTCGAAGGCACGACGAACATCTGCCACCGTTGCCTCGGGAGGAATTTGTCCAACAACCGCCTTCGTATTTTTGAGTATCTTGTAATACTCAATGGTGGTTGGCGCCACCTTCATGCCGAGTACCGCAACCAGAAAAAAAATAACGCCCCAGAAAATCAATCCAGAGAGTGCAACGCCACGTTGATATTTCATCTTGTTTTCCTCACTTGAACGAACCGATCCGGCTCAGGTCGCTAAGATTCAGCCAGACAAAAAATGCCTTGCCGACAATATTTTGTTCGGGAACAAAGCCCCAGGCACGGCTATCGCGGCTATTGTCGCGGTTGTCACCCATCATGAAATAATGTCCTGTGGGTACTTTGCAAATTACGCCAGCGGCGTTGTAAGTGCAATTTTCCCGGTACGGGAAGCGAGCAGCATCTGGAACAAAGGCGGGTGCGTCGGTATCGTTAAGCAAGCGATGTTCAACGCCCATCTTGGCCTGATATTGTTCAGAGTAGTACAAACGCTCCGGGTGCAAGTAATCGGCGACTTTGCTTACTTCTACGACTTGGCCGTTAATCGTAAGGCGTTTGTTTTGATAGGCAACGGTATCGCCTGGCAAACCAACAACGCGCTTGATGTAGTCAAGTGATGGATCTTCCGGGTATCGAAAAACCATTACATCGCCTCGTTGTGGAAGGTTGATATCAATAATTTTCTTGTTAATCACCGGCAGGCGAATGCCATAGGTGAATTTATTAACCAGAATGAAATCCCCAACCAACAAGGTCGGGATCATTGACCCAGAAGGAATTTTGAACGGCTCAAACAAAAACGAGCGCAGTACAAAAACAATCAGAATAACCGGGAAAAAACTCGCGCCCCACTCGACCCAAAGTGGTTCTTTAGCATCTTTGGCACGTAATTTTCGGCATTTCAGGACGTCGACCGCATAAAGTGCACCGGTAAAAACCAGTAGCACAAAAAGAATCAAAGCAAAGTTCATCGGAGTTCTCAGTTGTCGACGCGAAGTACAGCGAGGAAGGCTTCTTGTGGAATCTCTACACTACCAACCTGTTTCATGCGTTTCTTGCCTGCCTTTTGTTTTTCCAGCAGTTTCTTTTTACGACTGATGTCACCGCCATAGCACTTGGCCAGCACATCCTTGCGCATGGCTTTAACATTTTCGCGGGAAATGATTTGTGAGCCAATGGCGGCCTGAATTGCCACGTCATACATTTGACGAGGAATCAACTCCCGCATCTTGGATGCGAGTGCACGCCCACGATATTGAGCATTGGCGCGATGCACAATCAGCGACAAGGCGTCAACTTTTTCACTATTAATCAGAATATCCAATTTAACGACATCAGCCGCACGATATTCCTTGAAATCGTAATCAAGCGAGGCGTAACCCTTGGAGCATGACTTTAATTTATCAAAGAAATCCATCACGACTTCAGCCATCGGCATTTCATAGACCACCTTCACCTGGCGACCGTGGTAGTGCATATCCACCTGATTACCGCGCTTCAGATTGCACAGGGTAATAACATTGCCCAGAAAATCCTGTGGCACAAAAATGGTTGCCGTAATGATCGGTTCCCGAACCTCCTCAACTTTGCTGAGATCAGGCAATTTGGCTGGATTTTCAATCTCGATGATGGAGCCATCACGCATGACCACTTCGTAAACTACGGTGGGTGCTGTAGTAATCAGATCCTGATCAAATTCACGCTCCAGACGCTCCTGAACGATCTCCATGTGTAGAAGTCCGAGAAAGCCGCAGCGAAAACCAAAGCCAAGTGCCTGAGAAACCTCTGGCTCATAATGCAGGGATGCATCATTGAGTTTCAACTTTTCAAGCGATTCGCGAAGCGAGTCGTACTGGTTGGATTCAATCGGGTACAAACCGGCAAATACCTGCGGCTTGATTTCCTTAAAGCCAGGCAATGCAGCAGCGGCCCTACGGTCAGCGGTAGTAATGGTGTCACCGACCTTCGCTGCTTTCAACTCCTTGATGCCGGAAATAACGAATCCCACCTCGCCCGCCCGTAGTGCCTCACGTGCTTCCGACTTCGGCGCGAAAACACCAACCTGTTCGCAGAGCTGCATTGCGCCGGTTGCCATGAAACACAACTTATCCTTCGGTCGCAACACGCCATCAACCACCCGGACCAGCATCACGACACCGACATAGTTATCAAACCAGGAGTCGATAATCAGTGCCTTGAGCGGTGCTGTCGGATCACCTTTTGGCGGCGGGATCCGGGCAATGACGGCTTCGAGGATATCCTCGACACCCAATCCGGTTTTTGCTGAAGCGAGTACGGCATCGGTTGCATCGATACCGATCACATCCTCAATTTCCTGACGCGCGTTGTCCGGGTCAGCCGAGGGCAAATCGATCTTGTTCAAAACCGGAACGACTTCGACCTCCAACTCTAGCGCGGTATAGCAATTGGCTACAGTTTGAGCCTCGACGCCTTGCGAGGCATCAACCACCAATAGGGCGCCCTCACAAGCGGAGAGCGAACGTGAAACCTCATAAGAGAAGTCAACGTGACCCGGGGTGTCGATCAGATTCAGGTTATAAATCTTGCCATCACGTGCCTTGTATTGCAGCGAAGCCGTCTGAGCCTTGATGGTAATGCCGCGCTCGCGCTCGATGTCCATCGAGTCGAGCACCTGTGCTTCCATCTCTCGATCTGAAAGGCCCCCGCAGAGGTGGATAATGCGATCAGCCAGCGTCGACTTGCCATGGTCGATGTGGGCGATGATGGAGAAATTTCGAATGTGATCCATTGATGCTTGTAAAAAAGGGCGCTTTACGGCGCCCTTCCCTGTTCAGAAGACCTAGGATTTTAGCGGATTTCGGCTAAATACTCACGGGTTTTAGGCTCATCCAGAAAGTAATGGCAGAGTTCCCTTTCGCAGTGCAATAAAACAGGTACCAATTCGTCGTACTTGGATTCAAGAAGCGGGTCGGCATCTACATCCAGAACCTTTATCTTGACCCCGAACTCAGCTGCAATTGGTGCCAGCGCAACCTCCATGTCATGACAAAGATGACAGTAGCCTCGGCTGATCAGCGTCAGTTCAATTTCCCCCATTCAAACCCTTAATCGTCACGAAGGTCTGCATCTCGCCACGGCGGATCAACAAAGTTACGCTACTGCCCTTCTCGAACTGCAGCAGCAATTTGTTGAATTGCTCTACCGTCTTGACTTCAGACGTTGCTCCTTTACTGATTAGCGCGATGACAACATCACCCGGACGTAAGTCGGCGCGGGAGCTGGCACCACGAACCTCTTCGATGAGAAGCCCTGAACTCATCTTCAATTCGCGCTTTTGCTCAGCCGTCAGCTCGCTAACAACCAGGCCAATGCGGTTTGCCGCTTGCTCAGGGGGCTTGGCGCCACGAAGTTGTCGAGCACTCGCCTGCTTTTCATCGGGAATTTCTCCAATGGTGACGGCAATATCGCGCATTGCCCCTTTACGCCAAACTTGAACGACGGAACGTGTACCAGGACGAACAGCACCCACCATTCGCGGCAAATCGGCCGAATTAGCGATCATTTTGCCGTCGAACTTCAAGATTACATCACCTGGTTCGATACCCGCCTTTTCAGCTGGCCCACCTTTCTCAACGGCATTCACCACAGCCCCCATCGGCTTGCTCAACGCTAATGAGTCGGCCAACTCTTTATTAACTTCCTGGATGACGACGCCCAGACGACCACGGCTCACCTTGCCGGTAGCTCGAAGTTGGCTCTGAACCTCCATCGCCACATCAATCGGGATAGCAAATGAAACACCCATATAGCCACCGCTGCGGCTATAAATCTGTGAATTAATCCCAACCACTTCGCCGCGCATATTGAAGAGAGGACCACCGGAGTTGCCCGGATTAATCGCTACATCAGTTTGAATAAATGGTACGTAGTTTTCCTGAGGGAGCGAACGCCCCTTGGCTGAAACGATACCTGCCGTTACCGAATTATCGAAACCAAAAGGCGAACCAATAGCGACAACCCATTCGCCGACCTTGAGCTGATTGGTATCAGCCAATTTAACCGCAGGAAGTCCATTCGCTTCGATCTTGATCAAAGCGACATCCGTGCGCTTATCTGTTCCAATTGTTTTGGCTTTGAATTCACGCTTGTCAGTCAAGCGAACCGTCACCTCATCCGCACCCTCAACAACGTGAGCATTCGTCAGAATGTAACCATCACTGCTGATCATGAAGCCAGAACCCAAGGACTTGTTCTCAAACTCACGTGGCGCCCCCCCATTTGGCTGACGTGGAATGAAACGCTTGAAAAACTCAAAAGCCGGATCGTCCTCATCGAATGGGAATGGCATTACTTGAGCTTGTCCACGTGCCGTTTGAGTGGTGCTGATATTGACCACAGCCGCACCTTGCTTTTCAACTAGCTCGGTAAAGTCTGGCAATCCACGTGTCTGCGCAGCGGCCAAAGAACAAAAAAGACATAACGAAAAATAGGTTATTAGTCGTTTCATGGGCAGCATACCTCCAGATTCAGCTAGGGAAGGGAAACGATATAAGGGCGTTCTGAAAATTTTCCAGAGGCGTCGTGAGAACGCATACGAACATAGAAGAGGGAGAGCGCAAAAGAAACTGCCGCACCCAAAATGCCACCAAAATCTCCGGCCAATAGCGTGCCGAGGGCTGCACCAATGATTGTTGCGGTCAACGGCACGCCGTAGGCCAAATTTGCAGTACGGCGTACGCAGCCGGCTGCGATTTCTAGTGTGACGCGGTCACCAATGTCTAAGCCAAGGTTATTGCTCACCCGGTAGGTTTTCGGACTGGCGCAAAACATCTGTGTTAGTTGCTGACCACCACAACCACCTTTTTCGTGGCAGCGGCCGCAACCACCAGCCTCGACTTCAACCAAGGCTTCTTTGCCATCAAGCGCTCTGATAATGGCACTAACCGTACTAGCTTGCTGATCCATTTTACCAGCGCCGGTCCGGCGCAATATCGAGCAAGGGGCGCAATTTCGCTGCGACTGACTCACGTGCTCGAAAAATACGGGAACGCACAGTACCGATAGGGCAATCCATGATGCCGGCGATTTCTTCGTAGGACAATCCTTCAATTTCACGCAGCACAATAGCGGTACGAAGTTCCTCCGGGAGTGCATCCATAGCACCATTCACCGTTTGACCGATTTGTTTGGAAAGCAACAGACTTTCCGGTGTATTGATGTCCCGCAGTTGGCTCGCATCTTCAAATGACTCGGCCTCTTCGGCATCATATTCAGTTGACGTCGGGGCGCGGCGCCCTTGAGAGACCAAATAATTCTTGGCTGTATTGATGCCAATACGATAAAGCCACGTATAGAACGCACTATCACCACGAAACGAGGGTAAGGCTCGGTATGCCTTGATAAAAGCCTCTTGGGAGACATCCTCAACCTCTGCCTGGTCACGAATAAAACGCGACAACAATCGCCCCAGCTTGCGCTGATACTTGCTTACCAACTGGTCGAAGGCGCGTTGATCTCCGCCTTGTGCCCGCTCGACCAGTGCCTGATCGATCTCGCGCTCACTCATGGTGCTTGTTTTCCCTGGGGAGTTATTGTTCATGGTTTTCTAGCCCGAAGTATAGCTCAGCCCTTTTTGCGCTGTAGATAGGTAGTTCTCCTTAATTGTGACACTCTGTAACGGGATGAATCCTTTCTTGCGTGCTATATTCCGCAAAAAACTAACCCTCTGGGGAACAGCCTTGCAGAATTTTGATGTACTTATCATTGGCAGCGGTCTGGCTGGGCAATCGGCCGCGCTTCGGCTTGCCAATCATTGCCGGGTCGTTCTCGTCAGTAAACGCACGCTTGAAGATTCGGCGTCAGGCTGGGCTCAGGGTGGCATCGCCGCAGTCCTTGATAGTCGCGACTCCATTGAGGCCCACATCCAGGATACCTTGATCGCTGGCGCCTGGCTCAACGATGAACCGGCTACCCGTTTTGTCGTCAAAAATGGGCAGCGTGCTATTGAATGGCTGATTGAGCAGGGCGTCCCCTTTACCAAGGACGAAGCTGGCTACCATCTGACTCGCGAGGGCGGGCATAGTGCACGCCGGGTTATTCACGTCGCGGATGCTACCGGATTTGCTGTTCAGGATACGCTGACCAAAAAAGTGCGAGCCAATCCGAATATCACTATTCTCGAAAGCCATATCGCGATCGACCTGATTACCGGCGAAAAACTGGGTACAGGGGAAAATCGTTGCTTTGGTGCTTACGTTCTGGATAGTCGCAATGGCGAAGTGATCACGATCGGGGCTACCAACACTCTCATTGCCACAGGCGGCGCCGGCAAAGTTTATCTCTACACAACCAATCCTGACACATCGACGGGTGATGGTATCGCAATGGCTTTTCGAGCCGGTTGTCGGATATCAAATATGGAATTCATCCAGTTTCACCCAACCTGCCTGTATCACCCGCAGGCAAAATCATTTTTGATCTCTGAAGCGGTGCGCGGCGAAGGTGGCCTGCTCCGCTTGCCGGATGGCACTCGCTTCATGCTTGAACATGATAAGCGCGCTGAATTGGCCCCTAGGGATGTGGTGGCTCGAGCCATCGACTTCGAGATGAAAAAGCGCGGACTTGACTGCGTTTTCCTCGATATTTCGCATAAAGGCGAAGACTTCATTCGCGCACACTTTCCGAACATTCACGCCCGCTGCCTGGAACTTGGGATTGACATTGCACGTGATGGCATCCCTGTCGTACCTGCTGCGCATTACACGTGTGGAGGGATTGTCAGTGACTTACGTGGGCGCACGGACGTATCGGGACTTTATGTGGCTGGCGAAGCTTCTTGCACAGGTTTGCATGGTGCAAATCGACTAGCCTCGAACTCGCTGCTTGAATGTCTTGTTTTCTCGGAGGCTGCGGTCAACGACATTTTAGCGGCAAAACCAGGTGCATTCCCCGACCTACCCCTTTGGGATGAAAGTCGAGTGACTGATGCCGATGAAGAGGTCGTTATCTCGCATAACTGGGACGAGTTACGTCGGTTCATGTGGGATTACGTGGGTATTGTTCGTACCACCAAGCGACTGAAACGTGCCAAACATCGAATCGGCTTGCTGACACGGGAAATTCATGAGTTTTACTCAAAGTTTCGAGTCAGCCATGACCTGATTGAATTACGAAATTTAGTCACTACCGCTGATTTAATCGTCCGTTGCGCTATGTTGCGGAAAGAAAGTCGCGGCCTGCATTACTCACGTGATTATCCGGATATGCTGCCAAAAGCAAAAAACACCACCATCAGGCGTCGTCGCTCGGCGAACTGAGTTTGGCTTGCCAGCGCAAAAATACCCGAAGACGACGGAAATTCTGTTTATTTAGTGAGTCGACCGTAGCAATCAATGGCCTTGAACGGCCATTCTCTGTTTTCAATTTGATTACCGTAATCCAGAGATGAACAGTCGCACCCGGTAATATCTCGGCAGGCAAAAAATCAGTTTTATCCTCAATAGCAACAGATACTTGCCCACTATGCTCAAGGCGAATAGCTGAGAAGGATGGCGTCAGATGCCGCCAAGTCAGCCCTGCAATAATCCATATTGCGGCACAGATAACAAACTGAATGACTGTTGCCTGTGGAAGGCAAAGTACCGCGAGACTGGCTAAGAATGCCACAAGCAGTAAAGCGGTATCTAAAAAGCGGGAACGGCGCAGCCCGATCGTGATCGGAAACTGCACCGTTCTATCCTGCGTTAAAAATCAGAAACGCTTGAATACCAGCGAACCGTTGGTTCCACCGAAGCCAAAATTATTCTTCAAGGCATAATCAATCTTCATTTCCCGTGCATGATTGGCGCAGAAATCAAGATCACATTCCGGATCCTGATTGAAAATGTTGATTGTGGGCGGTGAAATCTGATGATGCAATGCAAGCACGGTGAATAGCGACTCAATACCGCCAGCCCCGCCGAGCAGATGCCCAGTCATCGACTTGGTCGAATTAACCACCAGTTTGTAGGCGGCATCACCAAAGGCTAGTTTGATTGCCTCGGTTTCATTCTTGTCACCCAATGGCGTCGATGTGCCATGAGCGTTAACGTATTGCACGTCAGAAGGCGTCAGACCCGCATTCTTCAGAGCATTCAGCATACTGCGCCTCGGGCCGTCAGAATTCGGTGCCGTTATGTGATGAGCGTCGGCACTCATACCGTAGCCAACCAACTCAGCATAAATCTTGGCGCCACGAGCCTTGGCATGTTCGTACTCTTCGAGAACCATGACACCAGCGCCCTCACCCAGTACAAATCCATCACGATCCTTGTCCCACGGTCGACTTGCCGTTGTCGGATCATCATTCCGGGTCGACAGGGCGCGTGCAGCACAAAAGCCGCCCATACCTAACGGCGAAACGGTCGATTCAGCACCACCGGCAATCATCACGTCAGCATCACCATATTCGATAATGCGAGATGCCTCACCAATCGAATGCGTTCCAGTCGTGCAAGCCGATACGTGGGCGATATTCGGCCCTTTGAAACCGAACATGATCGACAGGTTGCCAGAAATCATATTAATGATCGAACCTGGTACAAAGAACGGCGAAACCTTACGGATACCACCAGCGAGATACTCTTCCTTGGTTTCCTCAATCAGCGGCAAACCACCAATACCGGAACCAATCGCCACCCCTACCCGCTCAAGGTCGGCAGCATTTTCCTTATCCAGGCCGGCATCACGTACCGCCTGAATGCCAGCAGCCATACCAAAATGGATAAAAGTATCCATCCGGCGCGCATCCTTGGCCGAAATATAGTCCGTGATATCAAAGTTCTTGACCTCACCGGCAATTTGGGCAGGAAAGGTGGAGGCATCGAATTTGGTGACATGGGCAATACCGGAGCGACCGGCCAGGATATTCTGCCATGCCTCTTCGACGGTGTTTCCGACCGGGCTAACAATACCCAGACCGGTAATTACGACTCTGCGACGTGTCAAGGTTCACTCCGAAATCAAATACGGCAAGGCCGGCCAAGGAGGCCGGCCTTGCCTGAGTCAACGAGAATTCAATTACTTCTTGTTGGCAAGGATGTGATCAACCGCTTGTTGAACAGTGGTGATCTTCTCGGCCTGCTCGTCAGGGATTTCGCACTCGAACTCTTCCTCCAGTGCCATGACCAACTCAACGGTATCCAGGGAATCCGCACCCAGATCGTCCACAAAGGAGGACTCGTTCTTGATGTCCGCTTCGTTCACGCCCAGTTGTTCGGCGACAATCTTCTTGACGCGCTCTACGATGTTATCCATTAGAAAAACTCCTTCCCTCTAGGGGGTACGAAAAAAAACATTATATAAGTTTACCAAAAGCCGAGGCTTGTGGAAATCAATCCATGAACATGCCGCCATTCACATGCACTGTTGTGCCGGTGACATAAGCAGCTGCCGGGGATACCAAAAAGCTGACAGCACCGGCGATATCTTCCGGCGTACCAGCACGACCGAGCGGAATTGAAGCCAGCATAGCCTCCTTCTGCTTGTCATCGAGTGCGTGTGTCATGTCGGTTGCAATAAAACCTGGCGCAACACAATTGACCGTAATATTTCGACTGCCCAGCTCACGGGCCAGCGAGCGACTCATGCCAGCAACGCCAGCCTTGGCAGCGCAGTAGTTGGCTTGACCCGCATTGCCAGAATAACCAACGACCGAAGTAATATTCACAATACGGCCAAAACGGGCTTTCATCATGCCGCGCATTACCCCACGCGACAGACGAAAAACTGCCTTCAGGTTGGTATCGATTACCGCATCCCATTCATCATCGCTCATTCGCATGGTCAAATTGTCACGGGTAATCCCCGCATTATTGACCAGAATGGTGATGGCACCGAATTCCTTGGCGATTGTCGACAAAGTATTGTTGAGTTGCTCTGCGTCGCACACTTCAAGCACGATGCCTTTACCGCTCAGACCAGCCTCAGCGAGATACGCAGAAATTTTGTCTGCACCTTCCGTGCTGGTTGCCGTACCAATCACGGTTGCCCCCTGATTACCGAGCTGTAGTGCTATGGCACGACCAATCCCGCGAGTAGCACCAGTAACAAATGCTATTTTGTCAGTCAGCATGAACTACTCCAGACCAATATTGACTTCGATGGCAGCGCGATCTGCCAATGCGACACCGGCAACACCGTCGGCACAACGCTTGGTCAGACCAGCCAGCACCTTGCCCGGACCGCACTCCGCTACCGTGGTAATGCCCAATCCAGCCATCGCCTGAATGGTTTCAACCCAACGCACGGGATTGTAAGCCTGACGAATGAGCGCATCCTTGATCTGGGCTGGATCGTTTTCGATAGAAACATCGACATTGTTTATAACCGGAATAGACGGCGCATTCAGCGTCAATTCAGCAAGACGGGCTGCCAATTTTTCCGCAGCCGGTCGAATCAGTGATGAATGGAACGGTGCTGAAACCGGCAGCGCCTTGGCCATCTTTGCACCCCTCGCTTTGCAGGCATCCATTGCGCGCTCAACGGCAGCTTTATGACCCGCAATGACAGTCTGGCCGTTGGCGTTGAAATTAACCGGCTCGACAACTTCGCCCTGTGCGGACTCCGCACAGGCGGCGACGATACTTGGTGTATCAAGGCCAAGTATGGCTGCCATGGCGCCCGTACCCACCGGCACAGCTTGCTGCATGGCTGCCGCACGCAAGCGCACCAGCGGCACGGCATCCTTAAAATCGATAACACCGGCCGCGACTAGCGCGGAATATTCACCAAGACTGTGCCCGGCCAAAATACTGGGATTACGGCCCCCCATTTCCTGCCACAAGCGCCAAACCGCAACGCCCGCGGTCAACATCACAGGCTGTGTATTTACGGTCTGTGTCAAAACTTCAGCAGGCCCGTCGGCAACCATGGCCCAGAGATCATCACCCAAAACTGACGACGCTTCGTCAAACGTGGCACGAACCACAGCAGCATCGCCATAAGCGGCCATCATGCCAACGCTCTGTGAGCCTTGACCGGGAAATACGAAAGCAAAAGACATAAGTCTCCGTCTCCTGAATCAGAATTCAAACAGGGCAGCGCCCCAAGTAAATCCGCCACCAACGCCTTCAACTAAGACTTTTTGGCCACGTTGAATGCGACCGTCTCGGACGGCCTCGTCAAGCGCTAACGGCACCGAAGCTGCCGAAGTATTGCCATGATGTGCCACGGTAACAATAACCTTCTCTCGGTCGATGCCAAGTCTCTTGCCGGTGGCTTCAATGATGCGAATGTTCGCCTGGTGAGGAATCAACCAATCAACGTCACAGGTCTTTATACCCGCAACCTGGCAAACCTCTTCAGCGATATCAGCCAAAACACGCACGGCAAATTTGAATACTGCCGGCCCATCCATACGCAGGAACGGGTCTCCTGTTACCTGACCACCCGCAATCTGACCAGGGACGTTAAGAATCCCGCTCAGGCTGCCATCGGCATGCATTGCTGTGGCGAGAATGCCTGGTTTTTCAGAAGCCTCAAGCACTACCGCACCCGCGCCATCGCCAAAAAGAACGCAAGTACCCCGATCAGACCAGTCAAGAATCCGGGAAAAAACTTCGGCGCCGATAACCAGCACTTTTTTGTGGCTGCCGGAACGAATAAATTTATCGGCAATTCCCAATGCATAAGCAAAGCCGCTGCACACCGCCTGCACGTCAAACGCTGCGGCGCCTTTATTGCCTAACTTACCTTGAATCAAGCAAGCGGTACTTGGAAAAATAAAATCAGGTGTTGAGGTGGCGACGATGATTAAATCAAGGTCACTAGCGGCAACATTGGCCATTTCAAGCGCTCGCTGAGCAGCCACCAAACCAAGTTCGCTTGAAGTTGTACCGGGCTCTGCCAAATAGCGACTACGAATCCCGGTGCGCGTAACGACCCACTCATCGTTGGTATCGATTCCACGCGCAGCAAGATCGTTATTGGTGACGGGGTTGCCAGGGAGGCAACTACCTGTACCGATCAAACGAGCATACATTCAGATATTCTCCACTGCGAGGGTTGGCGCTGACGCCATCTCTGCGATGCGCCCGGCAATTCGTTCCAAAACCTGATTTTCAGCGGCATCGTAGGCGCGAGAAATCGCGTTACCAAAAGCCAGCATGTCCGCCGAACCATGACTCTTGACGGAGATTCCCTTGAGTCCAAGGAGAATCGCCCCATTGTACAAGCGATGGTCGAAGCGCTTTTTAAAATTATTAAGTACAGAAATAGCAATAAGTGCAGCAATTTTGGTCAGCCAGTTACGCTTGAATTCACTGCGCAACGAGGAGGCCAGCATTTGAGCTAATCCTTCGGAGGTTTTCAGGGCCACATTCCCAACGAAGCCGTCACAAACAATTACGTCAGCCTCACCTTTAAAAATGCCATCACCTTCGACATTACCAATAAAGTTGAGATCTGAAGCACGCAACAACTCAGCGGCTGCCTTGACTACCTCATTACCCTTAATCTCTTCCGCGCCGATATTCAGAATACCCACGGTAGGCCGATCTTTATGCTCCATCGCAGAAACGAGCATGGCACCCATGATGCCAAATTGCAGCAGATGTTCTGGGCTGCAATCGACGTTTGCACCCAGATCAAGCATGTGCGTGTGACCATTAACCGTCGGTAGCGGCGCGCAAATCGCTGGCCGATCAATGCCGGGCAACATCTTCAAGACAAACCGGGAAATAGCCATCAGCGCCCCCGTATTGCCTGCCGAAACGCACGCATCCGCCTCGCCTGCTTTGACCAGATTAATGGCAACACGCATGGATGAGTCTTTTTTGTTACGCAGGGCAAGCGCTGGCGACTCATCCATGCCAACTATTTCTGTGGCATGTACGATGCGTATGCGTGCGTCTTCAGCGTGACTGCCGAGCAACGGACGCAGAATGTCATCCTTACCAACTAGGACGAGATGGGCTGCCGGATGCCCTACAAGGAACTGGATAGCCGCCGGAACCGTCACTGACGGGCCGTGGTCTCCTCCCATGCAATCAATGGCGATGCGAGTTTTCATGGCAAAAGAAAAGGCAGGCAGTCCGAAACGAACTACCTGCCTTTCGAATGACTGATTACTCGCCCTTTGCCTTCAGAACTTTTTTCCCACGGTAGAAACCGTTCGGGGAAATGTGGTGGCGCAGATGCGCCTCACCGGTGGTCGACTCGACTGCCAGCGGGGGGCTGGTCAGGAAATCGTGAGCGCGGTGCATGCCACGCTTGGAAGGGGATTTTTTGTTCTGTTGAACGGCCATGTTAGTACTCCAAAAAAATCAGTTCGGCTTGCCTTTTAGCCCAGCCAACGCCTCAAACGGATTTATCCGCTCTCCAGCATCGGCTGCACCAGGCAAACCACATTTTTCGTGCCGCGGCGCGACCGGAAGGGCCAGAAGGATTTCATCCTCCACTAATTCCGCCACATCTAGTTCGCCCGCCACCGGCAAGAAATCTCGGGTGTCATCTTCCAGTTCGTCTTGCGACATGTCGGCGCCTTCAGGAATAAGTTCCAGCAGGCTATCTACATCAAGATCAAAAGAAATTGCTTTCAGGCAACGCTGACAAGCCAAAGGCAGCAAACCAGCCACCTCAATATGTAACATCAACTCTCCATGTTCGCTTTTGAAACCCTGAAGCCGGAAACTGACGTCCCCAGAGACTTCAACCAGCAGATCATGCAGGCGTTCCAATTCGGAAATTGCCAATGTTCCCTCGAGAACACGGCCTTCCTTGGCAAACAAAAAAGCGTCTGAAATTCTTTTCACTCTTGAACTGTTTCGACTCAAACGCGAGATGATATTATTTTTGGCTTTCCAAGTCAAAACAAAGTGCTGCTTCAAGAAGTCGACGCAACACCTTGTTGTAACGAAACTTTCATGCCACAAACTCTAATCCTCGCCTCTACCTCCCCTTATCGCCGCGAATTGCTGAGCCGACTCGGCCTGCCTTTTGAAGTTGCTAACCCATACACAGACGAAACCCGCCTGCCTGATGAAGCGCCTGAAGCAATGGCGCTGCGGCTTTCTGAAGCCAAAGCGCGCGCCGTTTCTAGTGACTTTCCCGATGCACTGATTATCGGTAGCGACCAGGTCGCTACGGTCAACGGCGAAATCTATGGAAAACCGGGTAACCACGAGCGCGCCATTTCACAATTGCGCGCACTGTCCGGCAAAACGGTTAATTTCTTCACCGGGCTCTCTCTGTTTAATTCTCGCACAGGTTATGCGGAGACTCGCGGAGTCACTACGCTGGTCACTTTCCGTGAATTAACGAACAAGGAAATCGAGAACTACCTGCAACGCGAACCCGCCTACAACTGTGCCGGATCAGCAAAATCGGAAGGCTTGGGCATCGCACTACTAACCCGCATGCAAGGAGATGACCCCAACGCACTAGTCGGACTGCCGCTGATTGCTTTGTGCGACCTACTGCGCAACCAGGGCATGGAGATTCTTTGATGGCGGGCACGCTCTACTTAATACCGGTTCCACTCGGGCCGACTGCACCACAAGACTCTCTGCCGGCAAACGTCTTGGCAACAGTGCGCCCGTTAACATATTTTGTGGTTGAACAGGCGAAAACTGCTCGTGCATTTTTGAAAGCTGCCGGCACCGATACGCCCTTGCAAGAACTCCAGCTCGAAGAACTGAATGAGCACACTAAAGCCGATGCGCTGGACCGCCTTCTTGCCCCATTGCGTAGCGGCCATGATGTTGGTTTGCTATCTGAAGCGGGATGCCCGGCGGTGGCTGACCCCGGCGCCAATTTGGTTGCCCTGGCGCAACAGGAAAACATCCGAGTCGTGCCACTCATTGGACCGTCTTCGCTACTGTTGGCACTAATGGCCTCCGGATTAAATGGCCAGCGCTTTGCCTTCCTGGGTTACCTGCCGGCTAAAGAAGCTGAACGAACCAAAGCTTTACGCGACCTTGAAAGCGATTCCCGCAAGCACAAACAGACGCAACTGTTCATTGAAACGCCATACCGCAACAAGGCCATGTTTGAGGGGATTTTGCAGACTTGCTCACCCACAACACGATTGACGGTGGCCACCGATCTCACCTTGCCCAGTGAATCCGTAGTAACCCTCACAATTGCTCAGTGGAAAAAGAAAACGCCGCCCGAAATTGAGCGGCGTCCAACCGTTTTCTTGCTACTGGCCTGATTGTCAGCGCAGCGTTGCGCTCATTGCACTTTCGGAAAAACCCTTCCAAAAGCCGTTGACCGCACCTGCGCCAAGGCGCTTGGCAAAACGCTCCGCGATATTGTCTTGGATCGAGTAATCAAGAACTTTTTCAGCCTTGATTACGTCGCGCGCCACCGAGTCAACACTACCGAAATCATCTGCCAACCCCATCTGGATGCTCTGAGCCCCGGTCCACATCAATCCGGAAAACATTTCAGGCGTCTCTTTCAGACGAGTCCCACGCCCAGCTTTTACGACATCAATGAATTGCTGATGAATGTCATTCAACAACAATTGTGCATGGGCCTTGTGTTCTGGCGCCTGAGGTGAGAATGGATCGAGAAATCCCTTGTTCTCACCTGCTGTCAGCAAACGCCGCTCAACGCCGAGCTTGTCCATCGTGCCGGTTACCCCGAAGCCATCCATCAAAACGCCAATCGAACCAACGATACTGGCCTTATTGACGTAAATTTTATCGGCAGCAACCGCAACGTAATACCCCCCGGAGGCGCAAATATCCTCAATCACCACATAAAGGGGCTTTTCGGGATGCTTGCCACGCAAACGATGGATTTCATCGTTAATGATGCCGGATTGGACCGGGCTACCGCCCGGGCTGTTGATGCGGAGAATAATACCAGCCGCATTTTTTTCTTCGAACGCGCCGGCCAATGCCGCAACCATGTTCTCTCCGTTTGCTTCACCTTTGGCCTGAATCACACCATTCAGATTAATCAACGCAGTGTGGCGCTCTTGGTGCTCGACGCCCGTACCCCAATCGACCACCATGATGAGTACAACGAGCAAGTAGGCAAAACCAAGGAATTTGAAAAATATACCCCAGCGCCGACGAGCCCGTTGCTCGTCGAGCACTGAAAAGGCAAGCTTTTCCAAAGTTTTTCGCTCCCAGGCGGGATCATTGATGGGGGATTGAGGGGTATCCATAATTGCTTTCTTGCTCTAAAAATATTGCTGATTCGATCTCGCGCAGCTTGAGAGGTTTCAAACCTTTTCCCTGGCACCGTCCACCGAGACATCTACCGGACTCAGGAGCATAAAGCGCGCCATGAACCGAGCAAATCAAGTATAGCTTGGAATCATCGAAGAACTCCCCCGGCAGCCAGTCCAGCTGGGTCGGGACATGCCCGCATTCATTCAAATAGCCAAATACCTGGCCATTGAAACGAATTGCAAAGGCTGGAACTTCCCGGCCATACCGCGCCACGGTAAATCTGAAGCCCTGGCCTGCGTCGACCAACTCGTGGCTGGCACAGATCAGGCGAAGCGTTGCAACCACTGATCGAGTTCCGGCACATCATGCAGACAGGCGAGCGGTTGATGTTCAAGCAAGTGGTCATGCTGGTGCGCCCCATAGGTGACACCAAGGCTATCGACGCTCGCGTTACGAGCCATCAGGAGATCGTGCGAGGTGTCACCAATCATGACTGTTGACTCTGCCGTCACGCCAAACTCTGCCATTAACTCTTCCAGCATCTGCGGGTGTGGTTTTGAGTGACACTCGTCGGCACACCGTGTCGCCTGAAAGAAAGGACGCAAGCCGGAATGATCAAGCGCCCGATCAAGGCCGTGGCGACTCTTACCCGTTGCGACAGTCAAAACATGCCCGGCAGCCTGCAGGCGACCCAGCATTTCCCGAACCCCGGCAAACAGCAAGAGCTGGTCGTCACCGGCAAGATAATGAAAGCGATAGCGCTCCGCGACGATCGGGTAGCGCTCCGGCGCCAAACCGGGAACCGCATGACGCATCGCGTCAATCAGGCCAAGGCCGATCACATGACGCGCCCGAGCGTCATCCGGCACCGGTAATTCGAGGTCGCGACAAGCTGCCTGGATCGCTTGCACAATGGCGCCGGCAGAATCTTGTAGCGTCCCGTCCCAATCAAAAACAATGAGTTGATATTTCATTAAGCGGTGTGGCCCCTGGAAAAAATCTCGTTCAAATTATCAGCACTAAATTCTCGTGCTTTTTGGTGGTCGACCGCAGCAATGTAACTAGTAATGCCATCAGGTACGGGGGCAATGCATTCCAACGGCACAGCCGTCAGCGGATGCCGAAAAGCCATTCGCCACGCATGCAACGCCATACGTTTCAGGCCGTCGCGCTTGAGACTCTTGTTCAGTGCGAACTCACCATATTTTTCATCACCCAGAATCGGAAATCCCAGGTGTGCCAAGTGCACGCGAATCTGATGGGTCCGTCCGGTTTTCAGTTGCGCCTCAAGCAGACTCATCTCGGGCCAGCGCGCCAAAAGTCGGAAAACCGTATGTGACGCTTTGCCTTCAGGATTAACCGAAACCCGTCGCTCACCACTTTCAGTTAAATATTTATGCAGCGGCAGCTTGACGTGCTGGGTTGTATTCATCCAGCGCCCTTTGACCAGCACCAGGTAACGCTTGTCAGCGCCGGCGCCGTGTTCACGAAACATATCGTGCAAAGCGGTTAGTGCCAGCCTCTTTTTGCCGACGAGCAACACCCCGGAAGTCTCGCGGTCGAGTCGATGCGCCAATTCAAGGAATTTTGCCTGCGGTCGTTGCCGGCGCAAGGCTTCAATAACACCAAAACTGACCCCACTGCCACCGTGCACCGCAATCCCCTCGGGCTTGTCGATCACCAACATCGCTTCGTCCTCGTAGATGATTGGCAAATCGACGCGCTGCTTGGCGACTTCATCCACTTCATTCTGAGGACGCTCGGCAATCCGGATTGGTGGAATTCGTAGCGTATCGCCAAGACATAGCCGGTAGGTCGCATCGATCCGCCCACTATTAACCCGCACTTCACCACTACGCAAAATACGGTAGAGGTGACTCTTCGGCACCCCCTTACAACAGCGGATCAGGAAATTATCGATACGCTGGCCCTGCTCTTCTTCACTGATCACGATATGGGTGACCGAATTGTTACCAGCACTGTTCATTTTGAAATATACTGCCTGCGTTTTACGTCTCGGTTTGCAAGAGATTCAGAACTGTTAGACCGTTTGCCTCGCGCCTTTAGCGCGACCGCCAGGCGGCAGGTTTCGAAGACTCACTTGCGCGACGTGCGCAAGCCAAAGCAACGTAAAACGACTGGTTAAGTTCACTCACCAAAAGTAGTGATGTTAATGGATTAGCCCGCCGTAAGCACGCACGGATTGCCCGTCGCAGGAATTTTCAAGTCGCGCCTTTCAATAAAAAACAACGCGACTGTTTGTTGATCAGCACTTTCATAGTCGCCTTTGCCTTAAATAAATACGCAACCCGATAACTGAAACTGTCGCTGCCTGCTCGGGTACTCCATTGCCGTGTGCTTTGGTGTGCTGGGAGCCCCAAAATAATGAAACGCATGCTCTTTAACGCGACACAGGCCGAAGAACTCCGTGTTGCCATTGTCGATGGTCAGAAACTGATTGATCTAGACATTGAATCGGCCGCCAAAGAACAACGCAAAAGCAACATCTACAAGGGTGTCATCACCCGCATCGAACCTAGTCTAGAAGCCTGCTTCGTTGATTACGGTGCTGATCGCCACGGATTTTTGCCCTTCAAGGAAGTGTCTCGCTCATTCTTCCAACCTGGCGTTGAAGCCGGGCGAGCCAAGATCAGCGAAGCACTGAAAGAAGGCCAGGAACTGATCGTTCAGGTTGACAAGGACGAGCGTGGTAACAAAGGCGCCGCTTTGACCACCTATGTTTCCCTGGCTGGCCGCTACCTGGTTCTGATGCCGAACAACCCCCGTGGTGGCGGTGTATCACGCCGCGTTGATGGTGACGAGCGCACTGAACTGCGCGAAACCATGGATCAACTCGAAGTGCCGAATGGCATGAGCCTGATCGCTCGGACTGCTGCAATCGGTCGTCAGGCTGAAGAGCTGCAGTGGGATCTGAACTACCTGTTACAACTGTGGACCGCCATTGAAGGCGCCGCTAAACAGCAAAGTGGCGCTTTCCTGATTTATCTGGAAGGCAGCTTGGTAATTCGCGCCATTCGCGATTATTTCCAGCCTGAAATCGGCGAAATCCTGATCGACACCGACGAAGTCTATGAGCAGGCACGTGCTTTCATGGACACAGTCATGCCGGGCAACGTCCATCGCGTCAAACGCTACCATGACGATGTGCCGCTTTTTTCCCGTTTCCAGATCGAGCACCAGATCGAAACAGCCTTTGGTCGTCAAGTCAATCTGCCTTCTGGCGGCGCTATTGTCATTGACCACACCGAAGCGCTGGTTGCAGTCGACGTCAACTCCGGTCGCTCGACCAAAGGTGCGGATATTGAAGAAACGGCATTCAAAACGAACCTTGAGGCCGCTGAAGAACTGGCTCGCCAGCTCCGCCTGCGTGACCTCGGTGGCTTGATTGTCATCGACTTCATCGACATGGAAAACCAGCGCAATCAGCGCGAAGTGGAAAATCGCTTGCGCGATGCGCTGCGTTTCGACCGCGCCCGCGTCCAGATGGGCAAAATTAGCCGCTTTGGCTTGATGGAACTATCCCGCCAGCGTCTGCGCCCTGCCCTTGCCGAAACCAGCTATATCTCCTGCCCACGCTGTACCGGCACCGGTCATATTCGCTCCACTGAATCTGCTGCGCTCCACATTTTGCGCATTCTGGAAGAGGAAGCGATGAAGGAAAATACCGGCGCCGTCCATGTCCAGGTTCCCGTTGACGTTGCCACCTTCCTGCTCAACGAAAAGCGCCCGGATATTCAGGCTATAGAGATGCGCCATAAGGCCACGATCCTGCTGATACCGAATGTTCATCTCGAAACACCTGCGCACACCATTACCCGGCTGCGTCATGACGACATGAATAGCGAGGAAATTCGCGAGCCCTCCTACAAGATGGTCGACGCACCGATTGAGGAAGCCATCAAGCTGGCTACTCAGCAGGAAGCAGCCAAGCCGCGCCAAGAGGCAGTTATCAAGGGCATTTCCCCAGAAAAGCCCGCGCCAATCCTGCCCGAAAAGACGGTCGAGGTATCTACTTCAACGCCAGTCGCGACAGAGAACGGTCTGTTCTCGAAAATATTTTCGTGGTTCCGTACCCCACCAAAGGCCGCTGAGCCAGCACCCGCTCCCGAACCGGCCAAAAAGCCACGCGAAGGCCGCAAAGATGGTCGTCGCGAACGCAGCGACGGCCGCGACAATCGTCGTGGTGGCCGCAATAGCAGCCGTAGCGCCGAAGAGTCAACTGAACCTCGCAACAACGAGCGTCCGGAACGTAGCAATCGCAACGAGCGCAATGCTGAAAAAGCACCGCGAGAAGAGTCGACCGTAGCAAGCGGTGAGCGTCAGGAGCGTCGCCCACGTGGTGAGCGCAAGGAACGCCAGCGCCAGCAACCGGAGGCAGTCGAAAACAAACTGATGCCAGAAGTTTCAAACGTGGGCACTGTTGCTAACGACAACGCACCGATTAACGCCAGAGAAACCCAGGAAGCTGTTACTGGCGAAGAGCAAGGCGCTCGTCGCCGCGGTCGTCGTGGTGGTCGCGGTCGTAGCGAACGTCGCAATGATGCAGAAGCCAGCACCTCAGAAGCGCTTGCTCAGGAAAACTCAGCACCATCAATGGATAGTGACACTCAGGTGATCAACCAGGAACAGGTCATCGTTGTTATCCCGGCACCGGAATCTGTGACACCTGCAGTCGCTGTCGTCGCCCCGATCATCGAAGTTCCACCATTGGTTGCTGAACCGCTGCCAGTCGCCGCAGAGGTTGTTCCGGCTGATATTGAGCCAGCCTTGGAAATGCCTGCTGCGGTCGACGTTGTTAAAAGCATCGAAATCATTGCCCCAACGGTGGCAATCGCCCCGAAACCTGTCGATCTCGAAAAGACATTGGCTGATAGTGGCTTGATGATGGTTCAGACTACGGCAGCAGCTGTAGTTGCTCAGCCGGAAGCACCTATCAAGCTTGGGCGGCCGCGCAAACAAAAACCACTTAATGATCAAGCTGACTCAGAACCATTGGTTTCAGTAGAGACACATAAGTAAAACTGTTTGCACTTACAAGGAAGGGGCACCCGCGGGTGCCCCTTCTTTTTGGGTACTTAAAACGTATGTTATAGCTCGCCGATTTTTTGCTTGATATCTTCAATCAAGCCTATCGAAGCATCTTCGACCATGTCCAGCACCAAATCGAATCCATGCCCCAAGCCGTAATAGGGGTCAGGAACCTCTTCGTCATCAAAGTTCTTGGCGTATTGCATAAAGAGCTTAATCCGCTCCTGCTGCTCCGGTGTCGCCATGCGCTGCAAGTTATCCAGGTTACTTTTATCCATAGCCAAAATCAGATCAAAGTAATCGAGATCCTGTCTGGCCACTTTGCGCGCCCTCAGCTGGGTAAGGTTGTAGCCCCGTATTGCAGCAGCACGCTGCGTTCTGGAGTCGGGCGCTTCACCGACGTGATAGCCATGCGTCCCTGCAGAATCAACTTCAACTTTATCACCTAAGTTATTGGTTTTTATATATTGTCGCAAAACCCCTTCTGCTGTTGGGGAGCGGCAAATGTTGCCCATGCACACGAGCAGCACGCGAAAATTCATTTTGTCCCATCTCCGTCAGTGTCGTGCTGCACCACGCCGAATATCCGCTCCTTGAGTCGGAAAAGGTCGTCGCGGGCTGCCGCCGCTTTTTCGAATTCAAGGTTTCTCGCGCATTCGAGCATTAATTTCTCGAGTCGTTTGATTTCCTTGGCTACAGTCTTTTCATCCATTGCCTCATAGGTAGCCTGCTGCTGTGCTGCCTTGAGTTCGGTCTTTGCGGATTCAGCATTGTAGACACCGTCAATGATGTCTTTGATTTTCTTGGAAACACCCCGCGGCGTAATGCCGTGCTCCGCGTTGAAGCATATCTGCTTTTCCCGCCGCCGACCGGTTTCGGAAATGGCTAGCTGCATGGACCTGGTAATCTTATCAGCATAGAGGATGGCCGTACCATTGATGTGGCGTGCAGCTCGGCCGATGGTCTGAATCAAAGATCGCTCCGAGCGCAAAAATCCCTCTTTGTCCGCATCAAGAATGGCAACCAGCGACACTTCAGGAATATCCAGACCTTCACGAAGTAAATTGATTCCCACCAGTACATCAAACTCACCCAGACGAAGGTCGCGGATGATTTCAACTCGCTCAACGGTATCGATATCCGAATGCAGGTAACGTACTTTGATACCATTTTCGGCGAGAAAGTCCGTCAAATCTTCAGACATACGTTTCGTTAACGTTGTTACCAGGACACGTTCACCAACCTCAATCCGCTTTTTGATCTCGCCCATCAGATCATCAACCTGCGTTGTTGCCGGACGAACAATAACCTCCGGATCAATCAGCCCGGTAGGTCTTGCCACCTGCTCCACCACCTGCCCTGAATGCTGCTTCTCGTAATCGGCGGGTGTCGCGGAAACAAACACCGTTTGCCGCATATGAGCTTCGAATTCATTGAACTGCATTGGCCGGTTGTCCAGTGCAGAAGGCAGACGGAAGCCGTAATTGACCAGATTTTCTTTGCGAGAGCGGTCGCCTTTATACATGCCACCGACTTGACCAATCGATACATGCGACTCATCGATAAACATCAGTGCATCTTTCGGCAGGTAATCGATCAGCGTCGGTGGTGCCTCACCCGGTTTACGTCCAGAAAAATGGCGCGAATAGTTTTCAATGCCCTTGCAAAAGCCAATCTGTTCCAGCAGTTCAAGATCAAACTTGGTACGTTGCTCAATCCGTTGCGCTTCGACCAATTGGTTGTTGCGGGTAAAAAAATCAACGCGCTCCCGCAGTTCGTCCTTGATTGCCTCGATCGCACGTAACACCGTTTCGCGAGGCGTCACGTAATGTGAAGCCGGAAAAACCGTAAAGCGAAGTGCTTTATGCAGGAGGTGGCCAGTCAATGGATCAAAAAACTGCAAACTTTCGATTTCATCATCAAATAGCGAGATTCGTATTGCATGCTCGGCATGTTCGGCCGGAAAAATATCAATAACATCACCGCGCACGCGGAAGATACCGCGATGGAAGTCAATATCGTTGCGGTCGTATTGCATATCACTCAGGTGTTTGACAATGGCTCTCTGATCAAGCCGATCACCGACCCGCATGGTCAGAATCATGTTGTGATATTCGTCGCGATCGCCAAGGCCGTAAATGCAAGAAACAGTGGCCACAATAACCACGTCGCGCCGCTCGATCAGGCTTTTGGTCGCAGAAAGACGCATCTGCTCGATATGATCATTAATCGAGCTGTCCTTCTCAATAAACAGGTCGCGCGAGGGAACGTAGGCCTCGGGCTGGTAATAGTCATAATAAGAAACAAAGTACTCGACGGCATTTTCCGGGAAAAACTCTTTGAATTCCGAGTAAAGCTGTGCCGCCAGCGTTTTGTTCGGTGCCAATATCAAGGCTGGCCGCCCCGTTCTGGCAATCACATTCGCCATCGTGTAGGTCTTGCCGGAACCGGTCACACCCAACAGGGTCTGGAACGACAAACCATCATCCAGCCCCTCGACTAACTGACGAATGGCCTCTGGCTGATCGCCAGCGGGCGGAAAGGGTTGATGCAGTCGATAAGGACTACCTTCAAAGCAGACAACCGGGGTGCTGGTGTTGGATTCGCTCATGCTAAAATTCTCAGGTTTTTCATCACGCAGCAAAAGCGCTGCGCTGACAACATTTCTATTATTTCATGGAGACCTTATGTCCTCTTCGATCTTTGCTGCGGTTGAGATGGCCCCGCGTGACCCCATCCTCGGCCTGAACGAAACATTCAACGCCGATACCCGTAGCACCAAGGTCAACCTTGGCGTCGGTGTCTACTTTGACGATAACGGCAAGATTCCGTTGCTTGGCGCAATCAAGATTGCTGAAGAGGCTCGCGTGAAGGCAGCTTTGCCGCGCGGCTACCAGCCGATCGAAGGTGCACCGGCCTACAACCAGGCCGTCCAAAATCTATTACTTGGTGCCGACTCCGAACTGATCGCCAAAGGCCAGGTTATCACCGCTCAAGCACTGGGTGGCACAGGTGCGCTGAAGATTGGTGCCGACTACTTGAAGCGCCTCAATCCGGATGCCAAGGTCTATATTAGCGACCCATCCTGGGAAAATCACCGCGCCCTATTTGAGTCTGCCGGTTTCGTCGTCGAAAACTACCCATACTACGATGCCACCACCCGCGGCGTTAACTTCACAGGCATGAAGGCCTGCCTGAATAACCTGCCTGCTGGCTCGGTCATCATCCTGCACGCCTGTTGCCACAACCCAACCGGTGCAGATCTCTCTGATGCCCAGTGGCAAGAGGTTGTCGAACTTTGCCGCGAACGTGGCCTGGTTCCATTCCTTGATATGGCCTACCAAGGTTTTGCTGATGGGATTGATGCAGATGCAGTCGCTGTTCGCGCCTTCTCCGCCTCCGGCCTGCAGTTTTTCGTTTCCAGCTCGTTCTCCAAGAGCTTTTCGCTCTACGGCGAGCGCGTTGGCGCATTGTCCATCGTTACTGCTGGCAAAGAAGAGTCCGCTCGTGTCCTGTCGCAACTTAAGCGTGTTATCCGTACCAACTACTCCAATCCACCGATCCACGGTGGTGCGTTGGTCGCCGCCGTTCTCTCCTCACCGGAACTGCGCCAGATGTGGGAAACCGAACTCGGTGGCATGCGTGATCGTATCCGCGCCATGCGTACAGGCTTAGTCGATGCCATCAAGGCACAAGGTGTTGCTCAAGACTTTTCCTTTGTGGTTCAACAGCGCGGCATGTTCTCCTACACGGGCCTGACCGCTGCTCAGGTAGAGCGGATGAAGGACGAGTTCGGCATTTACGCAGTGTCGACCGGCCGTATCTGCTTGGCAGCTTTAAACACCAAGAATGTTGATTACGTTGCCAAAGCAATTGCCGCCGTTACCAAGAGCTAATTAGTAGATCAGCATGCAAAAAAGGGCGAGACTAAGTTCTCGCCCTTTTTATTTGCTGCCAGTAACGACGAGATTAGGCAACGTTCCGGAAATTCTGACCGGTATGCGCAGGGTCGATACCGAAGTTTGAATCCCCACCGTCAAATAACCCTCAACCATCTGGCCTCTGCTTGCAACAAACTGACCACTCGCGCCCATCCGACCGGCACTCAACTGAAGATTGCGCCCCCTGATCTGGTGTCGCTTAATCGTCACCGCCGTCCGTAAGTGGTCAAATTTTGTCGAACCAGCTCGAGACACAGATCCCTCACCATTCCGAGCAGCTTCACCTAAATCGATACCCGTGAAAACACCCCGAGTTATCTCGGCATCAAGTGTTGCCTCAACACTCTGCCACATTCCCTCCCAATTACCCCCGCTTGCTCTCAAATGCAATCTGCCACCTAAGTCGCCCTCAAGTTTCAGCGATGGCGCAAAAACCTGACCAACCTGGCGGCAATCGAGTCGGGTTAGCGTACCGTCACCGGCAATCACCAGTCCTTTGCTCCAGTCGAATAACCAAGTTCCTTTAATAAGACCACCAAGCACGGTGGTATCTAAACCATGAATCAGCAATTTATCTTTTTGCAGCAAACCTTCGGCTTCTAAAGCATCGAAAGAAATTGCATTATCAAAGGGCTTCCAGCCACGTCCCTTGATTTTTAATGCGACCCCGTCAGCAGCCGGCGCGACAGTGAGTTGAATGCTGCGGTCAACCGCCTCAAATGAGGAATTTTCAAGCGAGCCATCCGAGTTAAAGCGGATAAATCCCGAAAGATCACGCAACGCCAACTCGTGAACCGTAACCTGACTCTGCTTAACCCTGACTTCCTGAATTACTATTTCACTACTCGCGAAATTATCGCGCACCTTGAAAAATGGTAACTCGGCGATAAGATTCGCCGTAATTGTTGCGCCGGAGACTTCTATGCTCGATATTCGTTGCGACCCCCGGCTTAATAAAGAGAATGGCGAGTTGATCCGAACCATCTCAATCCGTGATTCTGCACGCTCACCCAACCGAATCTCTCGTAGAATTAGTTGTGGCCACGGTGAAAATGCCATACCTATATGGCCAATACGCACCTGAGTTTGCAGGAAACGCGAAGCAGATACCTCAAAGCCAGGCACCAGCTTCGCGTAAGGGTAAAAAAACGAGAGCCCCAGCAAAAAACAAAAGACACCAATCAAACCAAACAGCACACGTTTATATAAAAGGTATCTACGGATCTCCTTCGGAGCGTGAATTTCGGGCTCAACATACGCGTGGAGCATTGAAACCCCATCCGCCATTCGTTGCGATGTAAGAAAAGTCTGCTTCTTGAACGAAAAAAAGCTTCTAATGACGCGATTAGCGCAATCTGTTTCGACATCAGGACTTGGTTTCGCAGCAAAAGTTGAGAACTCGGATAGCGCTGGCGACTGACTCGCCCTCACCTGCCGATCTCTCTCCTCCCAAACGGATACCCCATTTTGGCTTGGGGCAATGAAGCCCCCCTCCTCCAATTTCCGTAGTGCATCTTCAACCAATTGCACATTCCCAATTTTTACCGCCATTTCAGCAACGCTCAGCTTGCCATCAACCTGAACCAGAACCATGCGAAGGTTGCGTTGAACAACATGCGTACTTTGCCTGACTGCTTCATCGCCAGTCGGCGTCTTTACATAAACAAGCCCAAGATCCATACCTAAATATTTTTCTTATAAAAAGTCAGAAAATGCTTGCCACAAGAGAAATCGACCCCTATAATGTGGGCCTCTGTTCCTCGATAGCTCAGTTGGTAGAGCGCCGGACTGTTAATCCGTAGGTCCCTGGTTCGAGCCCAGGTCGGGGAGCCAGAGTAAAAAGCCATTAGCCCAATCCACACGGTTGGGCTTTTTGCTTTGTGTGGTCTGCTTTTCCACGGTGTAGCCAGCTTTCATTGTTTGCCCGATTGCTGATCGACGAGAATTTCATCATAGCACCCGCTATCCGCTTGTAGCCTTGAATAGCCGGCGTGACAACGACCTGATTTGGCTGCTGATCGTTCCAATTTGTGGGAGTTATAAACTTGGGGAGCTGGCATACCTACGATCACTATGGCTATGCACTGTTTGCTGTGCTGGGCACTTTTGCCGCGGTCGCTCTGATTCATTGGGTGATGCGCCGTTCACCGTGGGTCCAGTGGGTACGTTTACTACATGGGGTCGCTCCGCCCTTTATCAACATCATCGGTGTGCTGTTTGGGTTAACCTTGGCTTTCCTGGCTAATGACACTTGGAATGCACATGATCGGGCAATGAATGCGGTTTATAAAGAGGCAGATGCCCTGCGAAGTTTGATTGCGCTGTCAACTCATTTGGACGAACCGCTCCAGAGCAACGTTCACGAAGCGCTGGCCGACTATGCGCAGGCGAATGCGGCGGAATGGCCCTTACTGGCTCAACGGAGGATTAGCCCAGACGTGAATGCCAAAGGGGATACCCTGCTCGGGCTTTTATCCAGCATCCAATTGGCTCAGGCGACCGGGGGAAATGTTCAGGCGCAGATGTTGAGCAAGGCGATGGATATTCGTGATGAGCGTAATTTGCGGATTGGATTGAGCCAGACTCACATCAATCCGCTGAAATGGCTGGGTATGGCTTTTCTGGGCTTTCTTACCTTGATTTCGATTGCGGTGGTGCATGCGGAGAATGCCCGGGCGGCGTTTGTGGCAATCATGCTTTTTGCTTTGGCGGCAGCCCCTACCGCAGCGATTGTGTTGGTCCAGGGAAACCCGTTCCAGCAACCTTCGTCAGTTTCGCCTGCGCCGATTCTCCTAGCGTTTCCCCCGCAAGTCACACAGCCGGGCAGTCTGCGCCGTTAAATAGATTGACTGTTTTACCAGAGAGCCAACGATGGCCCCATGACTCTTTTATGGGCAATGGCTCTCATTTACTGAAAGGATTTACGATGCATACTTCATCCGTTTTTCTGCACTTGAAAAAACACGGTCAACTGCTTGATTCTGAAATTGCTGCGGCAACGGGTATTGCTTTGCCTGATGTCCATGATTCGATATCCAAACTGGTGGAGCAAGGCGAGATTTCGCGATGCAGCGTGACTCGGTTTAATCAGGGGGTGGCGGTAGAGGGTATCCAGTGCCGGATTAGGGGCTTCTCGCCGCCGGCTGCACCAGGGAGAAAGCCAGCGACCAAGTAACCGCAGCCCTGCTCCGGAAATCCGATGCGGGATTTGTGGCTGGAAGTTTCAAGTTATTTTTGGTTATCGGCCAATCGGGTGGCGGGTTATGCTTTAGTGAACCTGCTGGACGACCCTGCCCTATTGGCACTGGCTTTCTGTTAGGGGTAGTCGAGCATGGCACTGTATTCAATGAATTGGTCTACTTTCAGGTGAAGCCATGAAACACTTTGTATTCTTCGCAGTCGCACTATTCGCTTCCACGCTATGGGCCGGGCCAGCGCCTTGGTACAAGTGGCACAGCCAAGAAGCCGACCACGAAGTTTGTTCGCAATTTTTACCTGGGGATGGCTGGGTGATTGTGAAGGGTCCGTTCGAGGACTCCGGGTGTAAAAAACTACTGCAATCTTAAAATGATGACCACTCAGCTTAACTATACGGTCGATACAGAGGACGGCGTTTTTATTGCGCAGTGCATCGAGCTGGATATCGTATCCGATGGGTTGACCAAGGAGGAGGCTGTGGCGAACTTGCAGGAGGCGCTTGATTTCTATTTTGCCAATCCGGATGCGCAGCGCTAACCACTATCTGGGGGTGTCAGAATTTCTGTGTGTGAGGCGTGAGTGAGGTTCCCCCTGTATTTCGTCTGCCAAAGGGTGGGTTTCATGCTACCCGTTTTTCCTGCTGTTGCTCACTGAGCCAGTTCTCCATGAACTGAATCGGTGATCTGTAACCCAAGGTCGAATGCTGCCGTTTCCGGTTGTAGAACACCTCGATGTACTCAAAGCTGGTGGCCTTCATTTTGGCATGGGTGGCATAACGAATGCCATGAACCCATTCGTTCTTGAAGCTGTTGAACCAGCTTTCAGTGGGGGCGTTGTCCCAGCAATTTCCTTTGCGGCTCATTGAGCAGACCATGCCGTATTCCTTCAGCTTGTCCTGAAACGCATGGCTGGCGTACTGGTTGCCCCGGCCCGATGGATGCCGAGGCGGTCAATGCGGCCTCGATGGCGTTCAAGAAGGCGCTGATCGAACGCATACTGAGTGCGGAACTCAGTCATCACCTCGGCTACTTGCCCGGCGCCGACAAGCCTGGCGAAGCCAGCAATCACCGCAACGGCGCCAGTGGTAAGACCGTGCTGACTGAAGAGGGGCCGCTTCGGATCGACGTTCCGTGTCAGCGGCGGATGTAAATTGATACAGACCAGCGATTGAAAGTTGATACACCGAATTGAGAGAAGATCGGCGGATTTAAGGCGCCGGTGATCACAAACGAGGTGTATATGGAAATCGAGGTATTAAGAAAGCACGGTTTCAGCCTACGGCGCATAGCGGCGGAAGTTGGTTGTGCGGTCAATACGGTACGCAGTCATCTGGCGTCCGGCATAAAGCCCAAATACGAGCGACAAAAGCAGCGGTTAGCCAAAGTGACGCCCTATGAAACCTACCTGCGGGAGCGGCAAGCGGCGGCGCAACCGCTCTGGATACCGGCCACCGTTCTACACCGGGAGATTTCAGCCCAAGGCTATCAAGGTGGGATGAGCCAATTACGGCGCTTCCTGCGTGGCGTCAGGCCCACGCTGCCGGTCGAACCCGTCGTTCGGTTTGAAACGGCGCCGGGTGAGCAGATGCAAGTCGACTGGGTTGAATTCCGCAAAGGGAGCGATCCCCTTTACGCCTTCTGCGCCACGCTCGGCTACAGCCGGGCAAGTTACGTCGAATTCGTCACCGACATGAAAGTCGGTACGCTGATCGACTGCCACCAGAAAGCCTTTATCGCCCTGGGCGGTGTCTCCCGACGCATTCTCTACGACAACATGAAGACCGTCGTTATCGAACGTGATGTCGATGGGCCAGGTGAGCATCGTTACCATGCCGGCTTTCTCGACTACGCCAAACACTGCGGTTTTATCATCAAACTCTGCCGCCCCTATCGGGCGCGTACCAAAGGCAAGGTTGAGCGCTTCAATGGCTACCTGCGCCGGTCGTTCTACGTTCCGCTGGTCACCAAGCTCAAGCAGGCCGGTTTGCAACTTGATTCAGTCACCGCCAACGTTGAGGTTCGGCAGTGGCTGAAGGAGGTCGCTAACGAGCGAATTCATGGCACCACCCAAACCCAGCCGAGTGAGCGACTACTGGAGGAGCAAGCCCAACTTCAGGCGATTCCTGCGCCTTGGCGAGGTGACATCGCTGCGGCCCGACCGCAAGCAGTGGTCGGCACTTCCGTAAATGCAGTCGCGGTTCGTCCGGCAGTAGTCGCCGCGCACATTGAGGCTGCGACACCGTTACAGCACCCACTGGCCGTCCCGAACAGTTACTGGCCCAGTGTCGTGCCGTGGTTGAGGTGGCACCATGAATCTTCAGCACGAGAGAATGCTTAGCCTGTGCGAAACATTGAGCCTACCCTTTGTCGCCCAAGGTTATGCTGTGGCCAGCCAAGAGGCTGCTGAGAAAGAAACAGCTTACAGCGATTTCTTGGAAGGACTGTTGAGAACGGAAGCCGCCGGCCGACAGGTACGCAAGCAAACCATGCTGACTCGGCTGGCCGGTTTCCCGGCGATCAAGACCCTCGATGATTTCGATTACCAGTTTGCCGCTGGCGTTAAAAAGAGTCAGATTGATGAACTGGCTGGACTGGGCTTTGTTGAGCGCCATGAGAACGTGGTGCTGGTTGGCCCTTCCGGTGTCGGCAAAACGCATCTCGCCATTGCGTTGGGGTATCGAGCAGCACAGGCAGGCATCAAGACCCGATTCACCACTGCCTCCGACTTGCTGCTGACCTTGTCAGTGGCGCACGCGCAAAACCAGCTCAAGACGGTCATGCATCGGGCAATCAGCGCCTACCGGCTGCTGATCATTGACGAAATCGGCTATCTGCCCATGAACCGGGAACAGGCCAATCTGTTCTTCCAGGTGATTGCTGCGCGTTACGAGCGAGGCTCACTGATCGTGACCAGTAATCTGCCCTTCGGGCAATGGGATACGACCTTTGCACAGGATGCCACGCTAACCGCAGCATTACTGGATCGCCTCCTTCACCACGCACGCATCTTGCCGATTAATGGGGAGAGTTACCGCCTCAAGCATCAACGCCAGGCCGGTGTGTTTCAGGCAAGAAAGGCAGTCACTATTGAGTGAGCGCCGCGCCGCATAGGCATCTTTCCGGTTGGGCCTTCGGCCCGCCCTCCAAGACACCTATGCGGCACAGTATCTGGGGTGTATCAGTTTTAAGTCGCTGCAAGTGAGAAAACTGTGTCAGTTTTAAACCGCCGTTGACAGTATTCGTCGCCGTTCATCTGGATCAAACTCAGCGACCTCCCGCTCGACTTGATAAAGCTTCTGAATGGTGGTCAGCGCCTGTTGGGCAATCTGACTCTGGTTGTTGGCATGCAGATCGAAGAACTTCCGACGCGCATGCGCCATGCAACCGGCTTCGGTTACGCCTTCGGCGATCAGCGCCTTGTAGCCAGCGTAGTCGTCGCAGACGAGCGTGCCCCGCCAACCTTGATCGCGGTATTGCCTCGCCGGATTTTGATCCGGATGTCGCGCGAGGCTGATTCGGCCGGCGCTAGCGGCAACTGTACGAACGCTGGCGCTATCCCAGGTGCGGTTTCAATGACGGGCATCGGAACACGCCGCGTCGGCGGTTCAATACCACGCTCACGCATCCAGCGCCGGACTTGGTTCGCGTTGACCCCGTTGGCTCATTGCAATGCCAGCGACCGAGACGCCTGGCTCGCAGCACGCCTCAATCACCGCTTTCTTGAATTCTTCCGAGTGATACCGCCGGCGCCGGCTTGGCTTCTGGATTTCCATCGAAAGTGTCCACCATCGTTTTTAACGGGGGAACAATCTTCGCGGTCTAACGCCTTAATTTACAGATGGGTTCGCCGGGTGCTTACCATGGTCAGGGGATCGGTCACGATGTCCGCCGTCATGCGCGGTTTCAGCGACCAGCCAACAACTTCGCGGTTAAACAGATCAAGCACGATGGCCAGGTACAGCCAACCTTCATCGGTCCACAGGTAGGTGATGTCGGGCGTCCAGACTTGATTCGGCGCCGTCGGTGTGAAGTTTCTGTCGAGGATTGCTGCGACCGGCAGCCCGTGCTTCGAATCTGTCGTGACCTTGTAGCGCCGTTTGTGACGGGCATGGATGCCATTCTCACGCATCAGTCGTTCGACGCGCTCCCGGCAAGCAGGAAGCCCCTTGTCCGAAGCGCCCGTACCATCCGAGGACTGCCGTAGGCGCCTCTGACCTCGGCATCAATGGCTCGAATCAGCGCCAGCGTCTGGGCATCGGTCAGTCGCTGGCGATCCGGCCGACCACCACGCTTCCACGCGCGATAACCACTGATGCTGACATCGAGCACGTCACACATCGTCACGAGCGGGTAGCACAAGCCCTGCTCGGCAATCCAGGCGTACTTCACAGGACATCCCTTGCAAAGTACGCCGTCGCTTTTTTTAATATTTCGTTCTCCCGCTTGAGCCGCAGGTTCTCGACGCGCAATCTGGACAGTTCCATTTCTTCGGGGGTGACCACTTTGCCGCCAGCGCCTTTGAGCTTGCCTTCTGCTGATGCTTTTACCCAATTGCGCAAGGTCTGGTCGCCAAGGCCGAGTTCCTTGATCACGGTGCTGATGCTCTGGCCATCCTTTACTCGCTTGACCGCCAGTTCCTTGAACTCGGTCGTGTATGCCTGCTTCGGTATCTTCATTTCATGCCTTCCAAAAGTGACTCAATTTTAGGTCACCCTTGGCAGACTAATTTCCGGGGGAAGCTCAGTTACTCAGATTTCGTTTTTGCAATCGCTGCCCCCAATCACCCCGAGCACCAACAAATGCTCGACTGGCACGGCGATTCATTTTGGCTCTGTTTTCGAAAGGCTATGTAATCGCTGACTGTTGGTCTATAACAAAGCTATCTGAATCAATCGGATAGGTGTTGAGATGAAGCCTCATGATTTCCGGAAACTATCGAGTGCGCTGAAGGAACTGACCCCGCACCAGCGGCAATTACTGATGGATCGGCTGCAACCGGCGGCGCAGGCGTCGGCATCCTACCAATTGGTTGAAACCCGGATGGCCGAGAAGCCAGTCTGCCCGCATTGCGCGCACGAGCAGGTTTCGCGTTGGGGATTCGCCAATGGCTTGCAACGGTATCGCTGCAACGCCTGCCGAGCGACCTTCAACGCCTTGACCGATACGCCCTTGGCGAGACTTCGGCACAAAGCAAAATGGATGGACTACGCGAAGCAGTTGGTTGAGGGGACGAGCATCCGCAAAAGTGCCGCGGCGCTCGGGATTCATCCCAACACGGCATTCCGCTGGCGCCACCGTTTCCTGACGTTGCCCAATGGCCAGCAGGCGATCAGCCTGGCGGGCATTGCCGAAGCCGATGAGACTTACTTTCTTGAATCGCAGAAGGGAAGAAGAGAAGGCTTAAGTCGGGCACCCCGCAAGCGGGGCTGCAAAGCCAGCAAACGTGGCCTCTCGGAAGAACAGACCGCGGTACTGATCTGCCGGGATCGCACCGGGAACACGGCAGACTTTATGCTGAAAAAGGCCGACAAGGCGCACATCGGGGCGGTGCTCAAGCCGCTTCTGGCGGCCGATGTCATTCTGTGCACCGACAGCGAAAAGGCGCTGGCGGCTGTGGCCAAAGAGATGGGGATCACCCACCGCCCGGTCAATCTGGCCGCAGGTCAGCGTGTCGTCGCCGGTGTCTATCATGTCCAGAACGTCAATGCCTACGATAGCCGACTCAAGGAATGGATGCGCCGCTTCCATGGCGTGGCCACCCGTTACTTGGGCAACTATTTGGGCTGGCGACGCCTGATTGAACGGCACAGCCGGGAAATCTCCGCTACCGATTTCCTGCGTGCCGCTTTGGGAATCGATAGGGTTCAACATGCTATGGGTACATAGCCTTTCGAAACCCGTTGGTTTTAGTCGATGGCATGCCGAAGAAATATTTCCGGCGTGAGTTTTCCGGCGCAGCGTTCGATCAAGCGGCGCCAGCCGAGGTAGTTGGGTAGGTAGTGCGTGGCGACGCCGTTGAAGCGGCGGATCCATTGCTTAAGGCGCGAGTCGTAAGCATTGACGTGCTGGACGTGAAAGACCTGCTGGCGAACGTACTGCCCCGCCGTTACATTGACCGACTCATGCGCCAACTCGAACTGACGGGCCGTGGCGCGGTAGACGCTGGCGCCATCACTGCAAAGCAAGGCATCGGGCGCGAGCACTTGGGCGAGCAGGCAACCGATCGTGGGCAAATCAACCTTGGGAACCACCGCATCGAAGTGGTGCCCTTCCCGATCCTCGACGACCAGCACCGGAATTTGCTCGGCCGACATGCCGCGTTTGGCGGCAGAACCTCCGCGATGTCGCGCCGGACGAGGCAGTTTGCGCTGACCTTTGAACGACTCAAGGAAATACGTCTCGTCGGCTTCCACGATATTGTGCAACTCGGTGTCTTGCTCCTGGGCTGGCCCCTGCAACAGTCGATGGCGCCAGCGAAACGCCGTGCTCGCATGAACACCTGAGCGGCGGGCGGCAACTCGAAGACTGCAGCCGTCGATCATCGCCTTCGTGTAATCCGCCCATGCCTCACGACATTTCAGCCCGGCCAGCGGCGAGCCGGTCAGGGCATTGAAGGTGCGATGACAGTCACAGCACCGATAGCGTTGAATCCCCGACTCGCGGCCCCAGCGCTGCACGTGGGCCGCCTGACAATGCGGACAGGCCAGACTCTCCTGGGCCCATCGATTGACCCAGTCACGGGCATCATCGCTTGCCTCGCCGCCAAGCAGCCGATGCTTTAGTTGCTCACGTTAGCCTTCTTGACTTCAGTATAGAAAAACCAACGGGTTTCGCAAACAGAGCCTTCATTTGACCCGCTACACTTTGATGCCACTGCCCTGAACTTGGCCTTTCTCAACTTCAAAATCGAACGGTCAAGACGGTCTCGGAACGACGCTTACCCATCAAGACGGGCCAGATAGTGAGGAACTCGCATGATTTCTCCGCGAAGTGCCCCACCACAATCGACGGCTTAAAATACAAAAATCCCTGAATAATCAGGGCTTTTTGTAATATTGGCGGAGTGGACGGGACTCGAACCCGCGACCCCCGGCGTGACAGGCCGGTATTCTAACCAACTGAACTACCACTCCTTTCGAGCTTTGCGGGATTCCCCGTAGCGCAACGAACGGCGCGAATAGTAGCATGGCGCTGCATAAAGGCCAGGTTTATAACGACTACAATTCAAGGCTGTTTTTAGAACCTCAAAAATAATGACCGATACAGGCACGCTTAACTTCCTTTGGTCACAGGCCATGCTTGCCGGTTTTTCTGCCGCAGGTGTAAACCATGCAGTAATTTCTCCCGGTTCGCGTTCGACACCGTTGGCCTTGGCTATGCTGCGCCAACCTGGGCTCCAGTGTGATGTTGCGGTCGACGAGCGAAGTGCGGCATTTTTCGCTTTGGGTATTGCCAAGGCCAGTCGACGCCCGGTGCTGGTATTGGCAACTTCTGGTACAGCCCCGGCCAACTGGTTGCCTGCCGTGATTGAAGCCAACCAGGCGGGCGCGCCGCTGATTTTTATTTCTGCCGACCGGCCGCCCGAACAACAGGGCTGCGGAAGTAACCAGACAATTGACCAGGTTCGGCTATTCGGCACGCACGTTCGGGCCAGCTACACCCTCGGTACGCCCGAAGCCGGTTTCGATCCCGCTTACTTGCATCGGCTGGCTGCACGTATTTTTGAACAAACCTGCTGGCCGTTGCCGGGGCCGGTCCATATTAACCAGCCGTTCCGCGAACCTTTGTTGCCGATCGGCGAAATGCTGCCGGCTACGCCGCTAGCGAAAATCTGTATTTCCTGGTCTGAGCAAGTCCCGAATCCTGAGGCTATCCGGGCGCTGGCGCTCGCGATTTCGGGGCGTCCTGGGTTTATTGTCTGCGGTGAACTTCCGACTGAAGATGGTTTTGCTGAAGCCTTGGGCGCGCTGGCCGCTCACTTGAGTTGTCCGATTTTTGCCGAACCACTCTCAAATCTACGCTTCCGGTTCGCATGAGCGTTCGCATCTGTGCGTGCGCTACAACCGCTGGCTGGCCGATCAGGAATTCGTTGAAAAATATCAGCCCGAATGGATACTGCGCTTCGGCGCCTTTCCGGTGACTCGCCACCTGCAGAATTACTTGAGTAGTAATGCAATCATCCACGCGCTGGTCGAGCCCTGGCCGTGCTGGACTGATCCGGTGCATCGCCTGACGCATCTCCTGCGCGCAGGGCCGCTGGCTGTTTGCCGGGCATTGCTGGCCGAGGCGCCTGAGCCGACACCCTCTGGCTGGCACGCTGCCTTTGTCGAGAAAGAGGCTAGCGTCCATTTCGGCAATGTCGCCACGCATGTCTCGATTCTGATCGAAGCGTTGCCTGAAAATACACCGGTTTTCGTCGGTAACTCGCTGGCTATTCGCCAACTGGATAGCGAATCGGGGAGCGGCGACAAGCGCCTTCACTTTTACGGTAATCGTGGTGCCAGCGGTATTGACGGCAATATTTCGACAGCCATCGGCATCGCGGCTTCGCGTGGTCGGGTTGTCGCGCTGCTCGGCGACCTTACCTGCCAGCACGACCTTGGTGGCCTGGCGCTGGCTCAAGGTCGCGATGTCATCATCGTTGCGGTCAACAACGGTGGTGGCGGTATTTTCGACCTGCTGCCGCAAGCTGCCTTGCCGGAGTTTGAGCAAGGCTGGCGTACGCCACAGCAAATCAGCTTTGAACACGCAGCCCGGACCTTTGGCCTTGCTTATGCCCATGCGGCTAGTAACGGCTCATTTCGGGAAGCGCTGCACCAAGCGTTTTTGGCTGGTGGACCGCATTTGATTGAACTTGTCGTTTCCTGATTACGGCCTACGATGCAGCTTTTTATACCGACATCTTCGTTCTGCCACTACCTGACGGGCACCGTTTCCCGATGGAAAAATATTCACGGCTGCGCGAGTCGCTACTGGCGAGTGGCGAGTTCAGCGCCAGCGATTTTTATCTCCCACATGCCGCGACTGACGAGGAGCTTGCGCGCGCCCATGACAGGGCCTACATCGAGCAGGTTTGCTGCGGTCAACTGCCAGAAAAGGCCCAAAAAGCGATTGGCTTTCCTTGGAGCGAAGGCATGGTCGAACGCTCGCGCCGTTCCGCCGGGGCCACCATTTGTGCTTGCCGTGCAGCGTTCGTTGATGGCGTCTCGGCCAATCTGGCGGGCGGTACGCACCATGCCTTCCAGGGGCGCGGTGAAGGATTTTGCGTTTTCAACGATGCTGCCGTTGCTGCTCGTGCCATGCAGAGCGAAGGCCGAGCCAGGCGCGTCCTGATCGTCGATTGCGACGTTCATCAAGGCAATGGCACGGCCAGTATTCTGGCTGGCGACGACAGTATTTTCACCTTCTCCATTCACGGCGCCCGCAATTTTCCATTTGAGAAAGAACGGAGCGACCTTGATATAGAGCTACCCGATGGTTGCACGGACGACGCCTACCTCGTCCGCCTCGACGAAGGGCTGAACACGGCGTTTGATCTTGCACATCCGGATCTGGTTATTTACCTGGCCGGCGCCGACCCGTATCACGACGACCGCCTGGGGCGCCTCAGTCTGAGTTTTGCCGGGTTGCTTGAGCGTGACCGTCGCGTTTTCAGTCGCTGCAAATCGCTCGGCATTCCGCTCGCTATCGCCATGGCGGGGGGCTACGCTCGGAATATTGATGACACCGTCGCTATTCATGCCAGTACGATTCGCCTTGCCAAAACCGTTTTGTAATCCCTGTGTAACTATGCGATTGAATACTCAATAACCTCTCCGGGCAGGCGCTTTGCAAACACTATTCAACTTTTCTCAATGCGGTCAGTTTGTCTTGTAACCTTCCATCTCAGCCAGCCTGTCAATTATTGGGCCAGTGTTGAAAACCATATGATGAACATGAATAATGCGGCCTGTGCTCCTTGGCTAGTCGAACCTGATCTCAATGAGTTTCTTCTGCTTCAACACTGTTTTTGCGCCCGAGCCAATGATTCGTTCCACTCTAAAATATACGCTACCGATTTTTCTGATCGTTTTATCTGGTCCTTCATCGGCGCAGTCATTTGGAATCATTGGCGCAAATGTCAAGCAACATGCTAATGATGCTTTGGCGCTGATGTGTTTTACGGTAGTGCCCGATCTGACCAGTAGTTTTCTGTCAATCAAGAGCAGCACCGGAAAAGACAATGAACTTATGATGACCCAGTTTGCCGGTGGTGCAACGGTCAGTAAGGATGTTCCGTTATATCTGGAAGGCGGTGCTGCTTACATGCGATATGACCCGAAATTCGTCGCCAGCAACGGGATGGAAACCCGGGATATTCCAACGAAGTGGAACACGGTCTCCGGTTCGGGCGGCATCGGCTGGGACTTTCCGATTGCTGAAGGTCTGATGTTGCGCCCGATATTCAATTTTGCACTGGGACAAGTTGCCAGCGACTTATCCGCGGGCTCCCGTTATCTTGCCTGGCGAACTGGACGGGATCTTGACTTTCTCGATGGCGGCAAGATGAACGCCTACGGCCTTGGCGGTTCAATCATGCTGGATTACGAGAACAACACCCCCGAGCGAGAAATTGATATTGAATGGCGCTACAGCAATATCCAGCTCAAGACCTTTGGTAACACTGCCGACAGTGTCAAAGGTAAAGCCAGTGCCGAGGCCAGTAGTCTATATGCTCGTTACCGCGCACCCACCGGGCTGACTGTTCTTGAACGTCCGCTTCGCTACGTCCTTGAGGCAGCTCATACAACCTATCTCGGTAGCCAGCGCGGCTTGCTGGGTTTTGACCACATGTCCTCGCTTGGCGGCGGCTTTGAGTTTGACTCAAGTGCCTATGATGTCTTTGTGACACGGACCCGCATCGTCGCTCGCTATGCCTTTGGCCAAAATGTCAGAGGTTTTGCCGTCGGATTCGCCATGAGTTTTTGAGATACGGCCAGCCCCCGAACGTGGACGATTCGCCTGTGTTCACAGCATTGAGCTCGGCGCTTTTCAGGGAAATGTCGAACTTCACACTTGATATGGCTTTACGAGTTTGACTCGCTGTGCAGCTTATGATCAAATGCTGGCCTCCTGAACGAGTGGTAGGTTCAGCGTCAGAATTAAAGTTTCTGATATCTAGTAATTTTTAATACAGTAAGACCAGCAACACCACCTCACAAGGTAACGAAAAATTTTCGTTCATCCTTAAAATGCGAGCGTAGCTCAGGGGTAGAGCATCGCCTTCACACGGCGGGGGTCGGGGGTTCGAAACCCTCCGCTCGCACCATAAATATCAAGTACTTAGGCCGCTTTCGAGTGGTCTTTTTCATGTCCGTACGGAATCTGTACGGAAAGTCCCTTTGATTGAAGCCGGTTCGATGTCGAGCCCGGTGGTTACGGAAGATACCGGTAATGCGAATCAATGTTATCCGTCAGTTTTTCTAACATCTTGATTTGTTTGACGTTGTTCAATATGTGGTGTACATTGACCGCAGATCTACTTACACGTGAAACCGTCAAACGAACTGAAATGCTGCTCCTTAGAGCAGCAACCTGAACATCGAGGGCTCCTCCCAAGCCCAGTGCAAAGCCCCCAGAGTCTCTGGGTCGCTGGTCACCTTGGGGATCGCTGTTCAGGAGAGCCTAGCCTAGATCGAACCCGGCACTACATCGGGATTTCGTCATGAACCAAATTCAAAGTATTACCACCCCGTCCGGCCGCCTGCTGACGGTCCTCGAGGCTATGGCCGTTTTACGTGTCGGCCGCACCAAGCTGTATCAACTGATCGGCGCCGGGGAGCTGGAGGTTATCCATTTCGGACAGCGTTCGACCCGTATCAAAACGGAGTCGATCGAGAAGTTGCTCACCCACGGCATCGCCGTCTGAGGGGGCAACCATGTCCACCAATAAAAAGGGCGCCCCGGCAGAGGCGCCCCAACAAAATACTGCTATCCACAACTTTATCACAGTCGTCGAATCGGCCGAAATTCTGACCGCTGTGTTGCGCGGTGCAAACTTTTCCGAGAATCGGAGTGCCCCGGAAAACTGCGAAGCGAAGCGAGTTCTGGAACTTCCCGTAGCCTCGCTGGACGATATCGCTCGAGTCTTCGCCGACCTGTTCAATGACGAAAACTCTTCGGTTATTCTTGGCCCGTACGTCGGCGATGACGCTGCCGTGATGGCCGACGGTGGATTGATTCCCACCCGGCCTCTCAAGGGTGCAAACTTTGTCGATCGCCTCTCGAATGTGATCATCTTCGATGCCGGTGTGAGCACTGCTGAGACCGACCGTGAAAAGTTGATGCTTGAGATCAGAGCAACGCTACCCAGGATGTTTCACAACCTTGATTTTGTCGGACTGGTGAAGCCGAGCATTGACCTTAAGAAAACACAATTGGCATACCTGGCGTTCTGGATGCCTGAGCCGATGACCTTGGAGCAGGTCCGGGCTTTGGTCAAAAAAGAAAAATGCGGCATGTTCCAGAAGGGAACACTGCCTTTTCCTGACAAGCTGATTCACACGGCAAAGCCCCGTGTCGAAGACGGCTTCGTCGACCCCGTTTTGACTCGCCAGATATACGTCAAGGGTATGCACGCTATCCCGACCGACCACATCACGGTACTTGAATGCCATGAGCAATACAATCTGACCAAAACCTATCTGGCTGATGGGACTCGGCGCGATGCGGATGCGGCAGCGAGCTTTAAGGAACACAAAGAGGAAACCAAAGGATGGCCCGGTCTTCGTGACCTCCTATCCACGTTGCACAAAATGCCAAAATGTTGCCCGGTTCGTGGTGCTTTTGTCGGACGTTCGGCTGCTACCAAAGGACGTGGTCCTGGGTTTTTCGTCCGCGACAGCACTAATTTCAATGATCAACCGTTGCACTGGTTCATGATTGATGTCGATAATTTTGAACCGGACTTTGTCAGTTCCATTGACCACACCGAGTTAGCTGTTCAGGACTACATCGCACAGGTGTTGGCGCCGAAACACCCAGCGTTCCTGAGAGCTAGTTTCTACTGGCACCTAAGCTCCTCCGCCGGGGTGACTTATGAAAAAGTGGGGCAGGACGGTTCAAGGATGATCATCGAGCCTGGCAATAAGCTGAAGTGCCACATCCATTTCATCTCAAAAACACCTTATACGTCCGCGCAGATGACAGCCTTCGCAAAGGATGTCGGCCCGCAAGTCGATGCTTCCGTATTTCGTCGGGTGCAGTACAACTACACAGCAGATCCAATTTTCGAGGGTCGGGAAGATCCAATACGCGAGCGAAGTGGATTCCACCAAGGTACAGATGAATACGTCGACCTCGTCCTTTGCGACTCGCTTCTGACGTCAGCTCGCGTCACTGGCTCCGGCGAAGGCGGCAATGATATGAAGCTGGTCGATCCGTCGGAGAAGGACGGGCTGATTGGTTTGTTCCACAAGACCTTCAGCGCCGAGCAGGTGCTACTGCAGTTACTTGACGGTGATTTTGAGTATGTCAGCCAGCGTCGGTGGACCTGGCTGACTGGTGGAGGCGGGACGAAGGAAGGCGTGTGGGTCCACGACGACGACATGCACGTCGGCAGTTCGCACAACACCTGGCCGATCGTTGGCATCGCCAACCTCTGGGATCTGGTCCGCGAGTTCAAGTTCGGCCACCTGGATGAGGTCGAAACAGAGGACGCTTTCGAGCGAGAAAACGCTGAGGGTACTTCTTGCGGCCACCGCCCGAGCGATCAAGCAATGCGGGAGTACGCGGCCGGGCTGGATGAGATCAAGGCGCAACAGGCCGAAGAGGCCGAGCAGGGAGCAAAGGACCGCCAGGCAACGCTTGAAGGTTGGCGCGCTAAGATCCGTTCGGCACCGGACGAAGGTACGCTACGGGAGATCGTTTGCCCTGGCATCGCCGCTGATTCCACTGTCAGTGATCAACAGCGTGACGCCCTGTCTGCAGAATTGAACAAGAAGCTGAAGGCGTGGGGGGAAACACCAGGTATTGGCGCCGCAAAGAAACTAATCAAACAGGCTAGCACCAAACCGAAGAATGACAATTCACCCGACTGGCTGCGAGATTGGTACTACGTCACCGATCGTGACCTGTTTTATCAGTACGATACCGACCAGTGGCTGAGCTCGAAGGGCTTCAACGCGAAACATAACCGTCTCTGTCCCAAAGATGACGAAGGTAATCGAATGTCGGCTGAATATGTCGCGCTCGAAGTCTTTCCGATCAAGGTTGTCACGCGAGGTGTATATCTTCCCGTCGCAGGAAAAAACTTTACGTGGCCAGGGGTGACCTGCGTCAACACCTATCGCCCGAGTTCGGTACCGAAAGAAGCCGACACTCTGTCCGTGGAGGGGCTCAAGGTTGTGTCCGTGATCGCTGGTCACCTCCTGGCGTTGTGTAGTGGCCGTCAGTGGCTGGCCGATCGTCTGATTGACTTCATGGCCCACAACGTCCAGTACCCCAGCCTGAAGATCCGCCACGTTCCGGTAATCCAAGGCATCGAAGGCGATGGTAAGAGCCTCATCGGGACGCTCTTGGCTCAGGTAATGGGTGAGCCAAACGTCAACGTTATCTCACCGGAAGTAATCAGCAAGTCGGATTTCAACGGGTGGAGCGAAGGTGCCTGTGTCGGGGTACTCGAGGAGATCCGGCTGCAAGGGACGAACCGCTTTGACGTTCTCAACTCCCTGAAGCCCGGTATCGCGAACGACAACATATCGGTCCACCGAAAGGGAAAAGATCCGTACAACGCTCCCAATACGATGAATTACATCGCTTTCACCAATCACAAGGACGCCCTTCCGCTCAAAGATGATGATCGCCGCTGGCTGGTTATCTTTGTTCCCTGGCGCGACATCAAACAATTCGCCAAGATCGTCGGGTGCGAACCCGGGGAATATTTCGACCGGTTGCACGACTGCATTTTCAATCACGCTGCGTCATTACGTCGTTGGTTTCTCGATCGTGATCTGTCGGGCTTCAAGCGAAACTCCCCGGCCCCGATGACTGATGAGAAATCGTTGATGATTGGGTTCGGCGTGTCCGAAGAAACGACAGTCGCCCGTGAACTGATTGAGTCTGGTGGTGTAGGGTTCAGCGATAAGGTGGTCTCGACACGGATGCTGTCCCGGGCGATGGTTTCCAGCGGCGTGGATGCTCCCAAGACGAACTTCATGCAACGACTGATGTTGGACTTCGGTTACCGTAAATTCCCGGAGCCTGTGAAGTGGGGTGGGGATACCCATCGGCCAGTCTGGACGAAAGAACTTGTAACCGACAAAGATGCGGTTCGTCGCCTGTTGGATGCCACTGCGGAAAGTCAGCTCGAAGATGATTTTATCGACTAGCGGAAAACTTGTAACCTCTGAAAGCCTTGTGTTTACTGGGTTTTATTAGGTTACAAGTTACAAGTTACAAGAGGTTCAGCCAAGATACACAGTAAACAACAACCATCTCTACAGTCTGGGGAATTGTAATTTCCCCAGAATAGTGAAAGTTAGCAACTTGTAACCTGTAACCTTTTCGCACCGCGCACTGGCACCACACGGCAACGAGGAGCAGCCAGAAACGACAAACCCGCCAATCGGCGGGTTTGTTTTTGAGAGTCGGTAATCCTTACCGCTTGGCGACGCCCAGCGGGGCGATGTCACTCCGGCACAGTCCGGCCAGTTCGGCCACAACGCGATTGATGCCATTGCCGACGAGCCACCAGGCTTGCCCATAGGAACGCACAGTCACACCGTGCTCAGCGCAGAGCGCCACGGCCCTTTGGCGCAATTGTTCGATCTGATTTGTCATTTTGAAATCCTCTGTATTGTCTCCAGCGGGCGGGACTATACCTAACAGTCATTAAGGATTTCTTACAGCTTCAGGTCGACCAGCTCGCGCAGTTCCTTGCCAGCCTTGAAGTGGGGCGTCCATTTTCCCGGCACCGGTACCCGCTCTCCGGTCTTCGGATTCCGCCCCAAGCGTGGCGGCCGGTAGTTGAGGGCAAAGCTGCCAAACCCGCGGATCTCGATACGTCCGCCGCGACAGAGCGTATCGGCTGCGGCGTTGAGGATTGTCGCGACGGCTGCGTCGACGTCAGGCCTCGTCAGCTGCGGAAAGCGTCCGGCCAGGGTGGAAATTAGATCTGATTTGGTCATGGCGCCGTATTTTATTCACCAGGCACCGGCGGCCTATTGATCTGGGTCATGCCCTGTCTGCGAATCCCCAGCCTCGACCGCAGCGGGGGCCTGTTTCCACAATTTCCGGACATCGCCCCGTGGCCAAGGTAATAGCGGCTAACCGCAAAAAATCGCGAGGCAACCCATCAGCCGGCAACTGTCGCAACTGCCTCCTAGCATCCCTCCTACCTAATCAGAGTTGGAGAACGATATGAATCGAATGATGCAGCTATCCAAAGAGTCGATCAGACGCATGGCCGAGGAGCAGCACGCGCGGCGACTGGAGAGCGCAAGGCAACGCAGTCAGTGGCGGCTGGAAGACCGTGATTTGATCCAACTGCTTAAAGGCGAGTTCAGCCACGACGAGTTTCTGATCGCGGCCATGCGCTTGACGCACTTGGGTTTGCAACAAGGGCACACCTCCCGAGTGTGCGACTTCGATATTTACCCCGGTGATGTCAAGCGGTTGATCGATGAGGGCTACCCCATCGTTGAGTTGGCTGATGGTTACTGTCGGATACTGGAATGAAAAAAGCCCGGAGCGATCCGGGCTTTGTCTTGTGCGGGCGGTCCGTTCATCGTGTTGGCAGAAATTCACCTTCCCACATTGAGGCCAATGGGCCGTGCTCCAAGGCGATGGCCAGGGCGCCCCGGGCATGGCCAGCGGCATCAGGGCATTCGTTGATGAGCCGGCGCAGGATTGGAACGATCTGAGCAAAGCCATCGGCCAGTAAGTTGAAGTGTTCGGCGATATCGGCCTGGTCGTGGTTGTTGAGCACTTGCAGCGTGATGGTTTCGCCTTTGTGGCTGATGGTGGCGGTGTTCATGGTTTTGCTCCTGGTTGGTTTGAGAGGTGATTTTGTGTTGCTGAGCAGGGTATTAGTATTAGGTACTAATGGTTGCAAGAACTATTTTGTATTAGCTGCTTATGCTAAAATTAATGTTATCGCAGCTAACCTTTTGTCAGTGAGAGCAACATGTCTAAGACCCAAGCCGCCCTGGTGCTTTACGAGCAGGGCAAATCATTGAGCGCTGCAGCCAAGGAGGCTGGCATAAAGCCCCCGACCCTGCACGCCGCCATTAAGCGGCGAGATGAACAAAATGCAGCAGGCAAGGAACACTGCCCCTGCTGCGGCCAGGTGGTGCGCGCCGGCTTCAAGATCAAGGAGACACCAAAGTGAACAATATGACCAACGTCCAGGCCCACAGGGCGAGGCTCCAGGAGGCCGGCTGCCGTCGGCTCGAGGTAACCATAGGCGGAGGCATGATTGACCAGCTGCGCGACGCAGCGAAGGCCAGGAACCTGCCAGTGTGGCGCGCGGTGGAGTTGGCTGTTGAACAGTGGGTTACCGGCAAGAGCGGAACCGAGCAGTACGCGCCCGCGCGCGTGGGCGCGCGAGGCTGAGCGATGAATTCAGTTCAACAATCGAAGGGTCGAGCGGTGCCCACCACGTATGACATCCTCATCGGCCATCAAGTCCGAACGCAGCGACGACGCCAAACTGGAAGCCCTGCGCCGGGTATGGAAGGAGTCGGCACCGATTCAGCCAGGCGATGAGGTTGTTCGTTATTTGCGCGGTCGTGGCCTGACGCTCAACAAGTTGCCCGAGTCGATACGCTTCCATCCTGGCTTGGCATACCGTGGTGACGTCGTGCCCGGCAATTTCCCAGCAATGCTGGCGACCGTGACCGGACCCGACGGGGAAGCACGTTCATTGCATCGGACATACCTACAAAACGCACAGAAAGCGCCTGTGTCGCATCCGAAGAAGCTAATGCAAGGAATGCCACTGACGGGGGTGGCGATTCGACTAGCACCCATTTCTGAGCGCATTGGCATAACTGAAGGCATCGAGACTGCGCTCGCCGCTGCGGAATTGTTCGCCCTGCCGGTATGGTCGTGTATCTCGACCAGCGGTATTGAAAGTTTCGAGCCGCCCGACGGTGTGCGTGAGGTCGTGGTATTTGCCGACAACGACCAGAACTTTGCCGGACAGAAGGCCGCCTTCGCCGCCGCGCATCGACTGAAGTTGAAGGGCTACACGGCGGAGGTTCGCATTCCATCGGTCGCTGGCGACTGGCTCGACGAACTGAATAATCAATCTCTGAATTTGGAAAGGATTAGCAATGATTGAAAAGCGCAAAGCGCCTCCGCACGCATGGAAGAAAGGCCAGTCCGGTAATCCATCCGGCAAGCCACAAGGGATGCGCAACAAGGCAACCATGATGGTGCTGAACCTGATGGAACAGGGAGCAGAGGAAATCACCAAAGCGGTGATTGATGCTGCGAAAGGTGGCGACCTGATGGCTGCTCGCCTCGTCATCGAACGACTGGCACCGCCGCTGAGAGAGCGCCCGATAAATATTGACCTGCCCGACACGCGTACCGCTGACGGCTGCGTAGAGGCACAAGGCGCGATTCTGCAAGCGGTCGGCATGGGTGAGCTACTGCCAGGAGAAGGCGCAACGCTGGCGGGCATTGTGGAGAATCGCCGCCGCTCAATCGAAACGCATGAACTGGAACAACGCATCACCGCACTGGAGGCAACAAAGAAATGAGCGCACTTTCCAAGAGACTCGACAAGATTTCAGGAGTTACGAGCGTCCAGAAGTATGAATTGATTTTTCCTGATAAAGGGGAGCCCAACGACGAGGCAATCCGCCGTCATGGCTTTGAGCCCGACCACCCCGATTATTGCTACATGATTATCGAGTTTGTTACGCCGGAAGAGGTGCGCCGTGCCAGTGCTTGACCGCCGACTGTTGAAGCTGGAGGCCAATCGCCCACCGCCGCCACCGATGAGCCGCGAAGAGAGCGAGCAGCGGATTAACGAACTGTTGGCCAAGGTCGGCAGCAGCCTTGCTCAAGAGATTGAACGGCATGGCAGCATTGGGGCAATCATTCGCAGCCTCAAGTGTGGCTAGCTAGGGGCTCACAACACTATTGACTTTGTATCAATATTGGTAGTCAATAGATGCATCTATCATTAATAAGAAAAACATCATGGCTGCCTATACAACTTTGGACTATTTGCCTGATCTATATACACCTTGGATGAATAGTGCGCCGACCTTATCATTTTTTACCTATACCGGTGGAGGAGATGATTGGGATCATTACGCAATGGTGCTTGGCACTGATGCGGATGCTATTTCACATCCAGTCTACAAATTCGATGCAATCGCAGGAGCAACCTATGACATATTCTGCACATCAGTATTTGACCCATTTGGGCTGTTGTTATATGACAGTTTAGGAAATGCAATTGCAATTAATTCGGATCAAGCTGATTATGTTGGAGGTGATGTAATCTGGGATTGGGTGGCGCCATATTCTGGAATATTTTACGTAAATGCTGGTTGGAATCAAAATTCCACCGCTCTCGCATATAGCCTAAGTATCTATGAGGATATAGATATATTGACTCAACCAGCGATTGGAATAACCGCAGGTCAGTCGTTAGTGAATGAGGGCAAATTGGATCAACTCCATTCTCATTCACTGTGACGCGTACAGGCATCCTTGCAGGCGCTTCATCTGTCCTTTGGTACGTAAGTTCATCTCAAGCGAATGGGAGTGATTTCGCGGGAGGATTATTTCCAAGCGGAGCAATTTCATTTGCTACTGGAGAGTCTTCAAAAACAGTGACCATATATATTGCTGGAGATTCAGTATATGAAAATGATGAGAGCTTCACTGTAACGTTGAATTCACCTTCAGGAGCGACAATTTCAACAGCAACGATACCAGGAGGCATCAGGAATGACGATAGTGCCTTAGTTTCTACAAATGGTGATGACACACTTGATGGTACGAGTGGTGATGATCAGATATGGGGCGGAACTGGTCACGATATGCTTAGCGGAAATGCTGGTAACGATACTTTATATGGCGATGCGGGTGATGATGGGATATTTGGTGACTCCGGTGACGATATTATCAGTGGTGGAGACGGCGATGATAACGTTTGGGGAGGGGCTGGTAATGATTTCATTGACGGAGGTCCGGGCCAGCTTGACGCTGTTGCTTATACGCAGCAAGTAACAGTCAATTTAAGTTCCGGTGTAGCGTTCGGTGGAGAGGGAATAGATTCTATATCAAGTATAGAGTGGGTATTTGGTTCTGATTTTGGGGACTCAATAACAGGTGACGCCAATGAAAACTCCCTGTTTGGAGGTGATGGTAACGACACGCTATTTGGCGAAGGGGGCAATGATTACCTCAATGGTGGGTTGGGTGACGATTTCTTAGACGGTGGTGATGGTATTGATATTCTATCTTATGCGGAAGCCGTGTTTGGTATCAGCATAAATATAACAACGGGAAAATCATCTGGGGGTCATGGAATTGATACATTCCAGAGTATTGAGAATGTCGGCGGGTCGAATTTTGATGATGTAATTATAGGTTCAGTGGGCGCAAATGCTTTAATTGGTGGGGATGGTGCTGATGTAGTCTATGGTCAAAATGGGGATGATCATCTTATTGGCGGTCGTGGTGACGATATTCTGGATGGTGGAGAGGGAATGGATTGGCTTGACTACACCAGTATGACGTCATCGCTAATAATCAACCTGACTACAGGCCGTGCGTTCGGAGAGGGTAGCGATCAGATTTCAAATATCGAAATTGTCAGCGGTGGATCTGGTACAGATACCATAGTTGGAAATGAGATAGCAAACCTATTTTCCGGCAATGCTGGAAATGACTTTATGTATGGCTCAGAGGGAAATGACCAACTAGGGGGTGATGCAGGCGATGATTTTTTGGATGGTGGAGCGGGTTTCGACATTGCCACTTTCGCCGACAATGTTGGGAACTACACACTAATAAAGAGTGGTAACACCTACACAGTCCGGGCCAATTCCGGTACGGATGAAGTCGACACGCTGACTAATGTTGAATGGCTGGATTTTGATGACATTTCGGTTAGTCTTACCATCCAAGCAAAGGCTGCAGGGGCACCTCAGGCCGATGTTACGCGCCTCGCTGAACTTTACGTCGCATTCTTCAACCGAGTGCCCGATGCTAATGGTCTGGAGTACTGGATTGATCAAATGGGTACTGGGCAAAACCTTAATCAGATTGCCGATGCCTTTTACAGTGCTGGTGTTCAGTATTCAAGTCAGACTGGATTCTCGGCCAGTATGAGCAATTCCGATTTCATCAAGGTAATTTACCATAACGTACTCGGCCGCTCTGGAGCCACCGCACCACCAGACGCCGATGTGAACTACTGGGTCAGCCAACTTGTCACTGGAGCAGATACTCGCGGTTCTTTAATTAACACTATGCTGGGTGCAGCCCACTCCTTCAAGGGCGATGCAACCTGGGGTTGGGTGCCTGATCTGCTCGATAACAAAATAGTTGTTGCAAAAACCTTTGCAATCGATTTTGGCTGAACTACAACACACCGAGTGAATCGATTACTCAGGGCATGGCGATTGCTGCCGCAGTGACGCCGACGAGTACGGCGGCAGCGATTGCCCTAATCGGGGTATCTGCAATGGATATGCAACTAGGGATATAACTTCCATATTTGTGAAGAATGGCGTGGGTAGCTTACTGATAGTAACAAGTCGACTTCATCGACGCACCGGTCAGAGCGGCCATAGGAATCACTGGCCTTGTAGTGCCGCTCTTTGATGGTTTCCTGTCGGCAATTGGAGCCGACTGAGTGAGCCATTTTAGGGCATCAATTGCCGCGAGCGTTGGGGGTCGTCTGACCGGAGTTGTTTTCAGATTGACCAGCGAATGCGGGCTGTTCTCCGGTAATAGCAGACGTGGGTTCGCTCCCGTCCAACTTGTAGCAACTGACAAACTCGCTGGCTATCAATGCCTTCAGGTCAATGTCAGCGTTTCAAGGAAGGCTCACGGCCCAAGGCTTCTGCCCTCGGTAAACTGTGAGCCTTCTGAGAGCGCCAGACTTTCTGAACCACGTCAGGCAGGAACGGTTGTCCTGGGGTCGAAGAAAGTTCAGCCCTTCGGGGATTTAACGTCAGCAGAGTCCGGTTGCCTAGCGGCCGGGCTCAATTGCTGGAGTTTTCTTTTGTGGCTACACTGAGTTGCGCCCCGTGGTTGGTTGAGCGACTGTAGCGGCATCGGAAGATGCGTCAGCAGGTTGCAATGTTCCCAGCGGGGCGTTTGAGTCATCGCCCGTAGCCTTGCTCTGCACAGAAGACGGTGATTCATTGTGATAGGTAGTCGGCCCTGCAAAATTCATCTGAGCATTCCGGCCAAGCGGAAATTCTGGTTGAGCGAGTTGGATTGAGCATGACCGCCATTGAGCAGCGCAATAAGTTCCCGTAAAACCGGGCGCAAAAAAGTGGCCTTCAGGCCCAGACGGAGCATGGCCCCCCGGGTTCGACAGTTTGCGTCTAAAAACAGCCATTTTTCACCCCATGCCCTCAACGTTTAAGCGGGTTTCAAGCCGAATTTTGAGAAGTTTTTGTAATGGCACGTTTGTGATTTTAGAGATGAATAAAAGCAATATTTGACGTCACTTTTTTGAGTTGTATAGTAACGGCATGTTTGTCAAAGTCACTTCGTCCGGCTCACGCCGTTACCTGCAACTCGTCGAGGCCTACCGTGATGAGCACGGCAAACCCAAGCAGCGCACCGTCGCTACGCTGGGCCGGCTTGATCAGCTGGACGGCCAGCTCGATCAAGTGATCGCTGGCCTGGCCCGGGCCACCGGCAAACCGGTCACCGTCAATGCACCACCGGCTATCGTCTTTGAATCCGCTCGTGCGTTCGGTGACGTCTGGGCGCTGACGGAACTGTGGCACGAACTGGGCTTCGATCAGCTACAGCGCGTCTTTCGTCGTACTCGCCACGAGATTGATGTCGAGGCGTTGCTGCGCATCATGGTGTTCAACCGCTTGTGTGATCCTGAATCCAAACTGGGCGTGCTGCGCTGGCTGGAAACGGTGACACTGCCCGGCTTGGCATTGAAGGCCGTTAGCCATCACCAACTGCTGCGCGCCATGGATGCGCTGCTTGATCAGCATGAGGCCGTCGAACAGACCGTGGCGGACTGTTACGACCGTTGGTGGATCAGGATATGTCGGTGGTGTTCTATGACATGACGACGATCCGTGCGGCAGGGCTGTCGGAACAAGCGCAGGATATCCGCAAGTTCGGCATGAGCAAGGAAGGCCTGATTGCACGGCAATTCATGCTCGGTGTCGTGCAAACGGCGGACGGGCTACCGCTGTATCACGAGGTGTTTGACGGCAATACCGCGGAAGTCACGACGCTCTAGCCGACGATCGAGAAGCTGGTGAGCTGCTTCGCGGTCAAGCGCATGATCGTGGTCGCCGATCGAGGCTTGTTATCGCAGGACAATCTGAGTGAGCTACAGGCCATCACGCTGCCGTGCGGAACGCCACTCGAATTCATCCTGGCGGTGCCGGGGCGCCGCTACAGTGAGGTAGCCGACGCGGTGGCACCGCTGCACGCCGCGCTCTTTGCCCAAGCCAAGGACGAAACGCAGGGCGAAACCCTGTGGAATGACTTGCGACTGATCGTCGCTCACAACCCCAATACCGCCGCCGCTCAAACGGCGGCACGCGCTGAAACGATTGCCACGCTCGAACAACAAGCCACGCAATGGGTCGGCAAGCTGGATGAACAGGACACCGGCAAGCGCTATCGCGGCCGCAAGCTGTCAGATGGCGGCGTACGCGCCAAGTTCTACCGCGCTGTCTGCGAGGCACATTTGACGCGGATCATCCAGGTTGATTTAAAGAGCGAGCAATTCACTTACCGCATTGACGATCAGGCCTTGCAGCAGGCCCAACTGATGGACGGCAAACTGATGCTGATCACCAACACCCAGGATCTGAGCCCGATCGATCTGGTCCGTCGTTACAAATCGCTTGCCGATATCGAGCGTGGATTCCGCGTCCTGAAGTCAGAGATCGAGATCGGCCCCGTCTATCATCGGTTGCCCAACCGAATCAAAGCGCATGCCTCAATCTGCTTCATCGCGCTCATTCTGTACCGGGTCATGCGCCAGCGCCTGCGCGCCGCCGACGCAAAGACCTCGCCAGAAAAAGCACTGGCCCAACTACGTCGCATCCAGCATCACCGCATTACCCTGAACGGGACGCAGCCTAACGCCGGGCTATCGACCACCAGCACCGAGCAGGCCAACATCTTGGCCGCTTTGAGCCTCACAAAACCACAATTACCGGAGCAACTCACCTTGCTGTAGTGGCATTTTTTAAAACAGCCTCTAATAAATTCAGACACTTGCGTCAGTAACTGTCGAACTCGGGTGGCCCGCAGCAACCAGCGCAGGTTGTAGCCGGTGGCACACAACACCGCGTGCAGCGCATCACCCAGTTGCCCCCGGAGCCAGCAGCGATCCATCCGGTGATCCGATTTGAGATGACCAATCGCCGGTTCTACCGCCTGTCGTCGCTTGAGCCATCGGCGTTGTTGCTTGGTCAGCGACTTGTACTTGCCACGGTGAATGATCTCCACCTGGGGATTGTCACGATCCACACCGCGAAAGCCCAGATCAACCACGACTTCTTTGGGCTCGCGCCCGACATCCTCCAGCAGGATGCGCGTCTGCTCCAGTTGTGCCGAGAGAATGTGACCGTCGTAGGGGTTGCCGGGAAAGGTTCTTGCCCCGACCATCAGGCCGCTCTGGTGGGTCACGGCGATACTGGCCTTGACGCCAAACTCATAGGGCTTGCGTGCTTTACCGTCGGGTAAGAACACGCCGTTACCGGCGTGCTCTCCCCTCAGAACCGTGCAGGCGAGTTTCCCAGCACACGGCTCAAGCCTTTCAGCAGCCCATCTCTGGACCGGGCAGGTCACAACGGAGTCAGATGGCATGGGCGCGTTGTTCAAAGTATGAGGACCATGCCGGATCAAATGGATTGGCTCGACTACAGACTTTCGTGTGGCGTTTGATGGGCAATTGAGCCAGCCGGAAGAGGACAGGCCGATAGGCCAACTCAGCTGGCTTTGTTGCACATGCAAAGACCCAATCGCGCATACCGTGGCGCTTCAAAGTAGCGCGCCTTGATCCAGCGCATTCCTTGTTCGGATGACGGCGTCTTGCCCAACGCCATACCTTGACCCATATCAGATGATCGATCCGGGAGAAGATATCCGCCGCCACGACATGTCGATGGTACATGGCCCATCCTCGCAGAATCGGATTGAGTACCATGATCACTTGAGCCTGTGTCGCGGTCCTGTTTGATTTCAGCACATCCGCAACCTTGTTCAATATTGCCTGTTGGCTCTTGCGAGCCGGTTTGATCAGCAGCTTGTTCCCGTACTTTGCACATTTTGACCAAGGAAATCAAACCCCTTGGAAATGTGTGTGATCAACGTCTTTTCAGGTGCCAGTTGCAGACCCCGAACCGAGAGAAATGCCTCCACGGCCGGTTTTACGTTCTGCTCCAGCAATCGCTGATTCGCTGCCGTCACCACAAAGTCATCCGCGTAACGGATGACGTGCGCTTTCGCGGGCTGTCGTGCATTCTTGGTCGGCCCAAGAGCTTCGCTGACCGCACGTTCCAGTCCGTCCAGTGTCATGTTGGCCAACACTGGAGAAACTATTCCGCCTTGTGGCGTTCCAGCTTCTGTCGGAAACTGAGCCCCTTTGTCGACGAACCCCGCTTTCAACCATTTACGCAGAATGACCTTATCCATCGGGATGTTCGCCAACAACCACTCGTGGCAGATGTTGTCGAAGCATCCACGGATATCACCCTCAAGCACCCACTGAGCCGAGTCACGCTTTGCCAGCGCACAAAAACATTGCTCGATGGCATCGGCCGTTGAACGCTTTGGCCGAAAGCCGTGTGAGTTCAGGTCGGCCGTGGTCTCTGCCACAGGAATCAGCGCCATTTGCCATAACGCTTGCATCGCCCTGTCATGCATGGTGGGAATGCCCAGAGGTCGTTCCTTTCCATTGCTTTTCGGGATAAACACGCGCCGCAGCGGTAGCGGCCGATAGCCCCGGTGTTTCAATGATTGAATGGCAGTGAATCTGGACATCGGGGTTGCCCAGATTCGTCCGTCTACACCTGCTGTTCGTTTGCCAGCATTCTCCGTCACTCGTTTGACGGCTAGACATTTGCCGCTGTACGAGCGGGTTAGCAGGCGTTGCAGGGATTTCACCTTGTTCCACCGGCCAACCTGTGTTGCCTTGGCAATGCGTCTCTGCAGCCGTGCAACCTCGTCGGTCGCGTGGTTCCAATCAATCCGGTTCCAAGGACTGGGGTCGGCCGGAGGCGCACCAGTGGAAGTCCTTTGACTTTCGCCAGGCGAACCCACACCGTCATCTGCTTTCCTCCGATGCTCGGTTTCTCAGAGTCTGTTGCCATGAAAGACCTTGCGGAAGTCGGCTCGCTTTCGCGCCGGGCAAGGTTGCCCGTATCTGCTCTATTACCGAACAGCCTTGGCTTTCCCGCAATCCTTTACCCGCTGCGCCATCAGCTTTCCTTGCGGTTGGCCTGCCGTTGCCGGCGGCACGTCGGGCTTACCGTGTTCCGCATTCATCACAACGCGTGGGGTAGGTTCTGCCTGTATACCGGTGGCCTTCTTGTCCGTGTGCCCCATGGTAAAGGAGGGGGCAGCCGACCACTTACCGTTTTGGTTCAAGCCTGTCAGCATCTTTGGCTTGTCATGCATAACGATGCCTGTAGCAGTTCACTTGCGTTAACCATGCCACTCAGCCTTGCATTCCATCCGCGTTGATGCTCGCAGGTGACGTCGCTTCTTCGCAGAGAGCGCCGTGATCTAAAGATCCAATACGTTGTCCCCGTGGCTTCACACGACGCCGTTGCCAGCGACGCATGCACAGGTAGGCTACGGCCGACGGAACGGCCGGTCTCGTCACCAGCCTTGTGAGTGGGCGAGACAATGATGTAAGCGACTTCACGTCGCACCTTGCCGATGCACTCGACTTCCGGTGCATGCAGGGCGTAAAGCTTGTTCTTGTCCTTCGGTTGTTGTTTGCGGATGCGCTCGGCGCGTTCGAGCAAGGTGTTCAAGTGGGCGATCGCGCTCGGCGATTCGCTGCTCGCGGTTGCCAATTTGCGACCGATTTCGCGCAGCACGATGCCAAGGATCGTGCGCTGGCGTTTGACGGTGCGGCGCAGGCGCTTGAACTGCTTGGCATGGGCGTAGCCGCCGGCCTTGCGGCGCAGTTCCTTGCCCTCCTGGACGAAGGTCTGTTTCAAGCTGATCCCAACGCGCTTCGCGACTTGCACGACCTTGGCCCGGGCGATCTCCAGCAGGCGGCTATCGACCGGATGGGCGATGGCCTTTTCCTGGACGGTGGTATCGACGATGACTCGTTCAAACTCCGCCGGACGCACGGCTTTGGTCTGCACTGCCGTGTCGATGGTTGCTTTGAGCAGTTCTTCCACCCCGGCTTCGCCGATGGCTGCGCGAAAGCGGCCAATTTGGGTAGCGTCGCAGGGAAAGTTTGGCGTGTAGTACGCCAGACCACTGAAGTATTGCCACACCACGTTCTCCGACCAGCGGGCGACCAGTTCTTCGTCACTCAGGTTGAAGGCGTGCTTGAGGTAGAGCAGCGCCGCCATCAGCCGGATTGGCAAACGCGGCCGCCCGGCGGCACTGACGCCAGCACCGGCAATTTCAAGCGTCGTTCCGAACAGGTCGCTGCCTGGCATCACCTGGCCTGCCCGATTATTGCGGACAAAGGCCGGCGCCAATGCGGCTTCGATCCGGCCCCACGGCAACCGACCGGCGAGCACCACCAAGGGATGGCGGAGATCAATCATTTGATCGAGTCGGGCGCGGAAAAAGTCGTCGGTGGCCATCAGAACTTCCCTCAATTTCTCTCAGGTTTCCATGGGTATTATTTTAATTTCTCGGGGATTTCTTGGCGAAGATTTCCGGTGAAAACCTTCTACCTATGGGCGTTCATGGCGTTTTGCAGGGCCGACTAGGTAGGCAGGGTGCCTATCGCCGCCAGTGACTACAAATAGCGCATTATTTAATGACGTTTGCCTCGGGGAATTAGCCCACCAGCCAATCAGGCAACTGAACGCGCTCTGATGGTTGGCGCGAGAACAACCATGTCAGATACCAATGCCGCCGGTCATCTTGTAATTCGCTTACGATTCTTTCTCGCTCATCCATCGAGATGCGTATCGCTTCCTGAAACCGCAGCTTTGTTCGGATGGGGCAAAGGCCCCACCAAGGCTGCTTACGCTCAGTGGCAATGTGCATCCTGTGCAACACACGTTGATAGCGGTCATTGTCGTCAGTAAGCATTTGGCTCACCCAAATAAATCCGGCTGTGGCTCTCGCAAGCTATCCCGCTTAACGGTCAGTCTGACATTGGCGCCTTTTTTCCCGATGGCCTCGACAATCATCCGACCAGCGACCGCTTCAGCAATCACGATGACATTGCGTGTCTGTGCCTTCGTTCTACCGACGTAGGTAGCGAGTGTGCCGGGGGCGGGTGTCCATTTGGGCATGGATTGATGATAGTTGCCTGACTAGCTGCTGTCAGCAATCATCGGTCGGAATGCTGCGTGGTGACCATGAGAAGAATCGAACTTCCGACCTCTCCCTTACCAAGGGAGTGCTCTACCACTGAGCTACATGGGCATCATTTGGTGCCGATGACCGGAGTCGAACTGGTGACATTCGCATTACGAATGCACTGCTCTACCAACTGAGCTACTGCCGCTTCTTGAGGTTGGCGGAGTGGACGGGACTCGAACCCGCGACCCCCGGCGTGACAGGCCGGTATTCTAACCAACTGAACTACCACTCCATTTACTGCTTACTTCTGCCGCTTCCGGTTGTTATCACGAGTCAATCAAGGACTAATAAAGAGTATCCATTGATGAAACCCGGTTACAAACTGGTTACAAGTGACCCAAAAAGCAAATAGCCCCGGAGGTTATCCGAGGCTAAGTGCTTGAATACTTGGTGGCCAATCGCGGAATCGAACCACGGACACGCGGATTTTCAATCTTTTCCTTCGTACCAGCCGATCGATTTGACCATGACCGGCTCGCCGGCAAGGATGCGCTTCCATTTTCTCGCGCTGACATGCACGTCATGGCGCTCATATCCCCAACTGACCCAGCCATTGACGCCGTGACTTCCACCCCGGGGTAATTGCTGTTGGATGCTCCATGATGGAAGGTAACCGCCGATGACAATGCAGTCGTGAGCAAACGGGTGGTTTGGGGCGATATCAGCAAGATTCACATTTTTCTTATACACCATGATTATTCCTCCTCATTCCCTATGCTGCGACCAGCCAATCGACAGATCGACGTTTCCATCCAATCTCTGAGCGTCACCTGCTGAAGCGTTTCAAAGTCATCCCATCCTTCGTCTGCTTTGTAGTGCGGGCGTTCGACGATCTGATCGGCGTATTTGTAGAGTGCGCTGTAAAGACGTGAAACATATTCGCTGCCAAACTCCATTCCTCGGATAAGCCGGCGCAGCGCATAGATCCGCGGATGCAAGTGCAACGGGTGGGGTGCTCTTTGCGTCTCGCCGTTCAGCCGGGTAATAATTTCAAGCGCGTGCATGCTCAAAACTCATCATCGTAAAATTGTTTTTCTGAAGCAATCCATGTCGCAATGCGTAGCTGGTAGAGCGCCTCCAGCTCGGGATAGAACGGCGATGTCGCCGTCAGAAAAGCGGGAAGTGAGTCAATCTCCTCGCCATGACTCCAGTTGAAATAAATAATATCCATGCCTGCGCTTGCACGCTCGATAAAGCGTTCGAGCTGGCTCAAGGTCAAAGGCTTGATCGACGTCCGTCGGGAATGCTCGGGCACCGAATCACCCTCATACTCATCGACGATGCGATAATAGATGCGTCGCTTGCCCTGGGTGGCGCGCACACTGATGACATCCCCGGTCACCGAAAGAAGGCTGATGCGTGCAATCTCGACCTCGTTCAAACGCAAGTCAGGCAGATACTCACCACCCATCAGCGAGGGGTGGCAACGGCCGAGTTGAACTCTGCTCGCATCACTTAACGATTCGGCAGCGAGCCAGGCATCCACCTCGTTTAATTTGCCTTGTGCAATGAGTTGGCGAATCTGCCGCTGACGCTCGGCACCCTTGACACGCGACAACAAGTGCGTCGCCAGGCTGAGTGGCCAAAAATAACCAGCAGGCCTGAACTTCAGGTCGATTTCCATGATCAGGCCTCCCATTCAAACCGGATCGGGATGCCATGCTCCTCAACCAGCGCGTTCGCCTCAGGCAGACTCATCCGCAATTCAGCCGCGAAATAGCTGCTGCCCGGACAGTCGCCTTCGACAATGACGATATCGAGCAAATCGTTATCCTCAAAACAGTCACGGAAATAGGACAGTGCCGCACCGCGGCCAGAGTAACCGCGATGGTTGGCCTTTTCCCAGTCCCGCTCATCGGGTTCGCCGTCTAACCAGTCGTTCGTTTCGCTGATCAGGTCGTCGACCGTATTGCTGTCCGCCTGCGCCAGCCAGACTTGCCAGTCGCCCTCCGGATCGGCTGCTTCATCATCGGCCATGGCCTCCTCGATGAGGTTGGCAACACGCCACTCCTCGAGAGCGAGACTGATCAGCATCCGGATATCAAAGACCTCTTCAAGTTCAAGCAGCGCCAGACGGGTGGTCGACGCATAGGGGTCAGCCTCGGTGCTGATCGCGCCATATTCGTTCACATAGAATGTCACCGGCGCTTGAATTGCGGCTTGCCAAGCCTGGTTGATCACTAGGTCGGGTGCAGTGGCAATGGCATCAAACGGAATGGCAATGGCACCACCAATGGCGGCGAGAGATTTCAGAAAGTCACGACGGTTCATGTCGTTTCTCCCGTCGTCGCGAGAAACTCAGCGAACGTCGCCAGTTCAGCATCACTGAGCAGCACTTGCAGAATCTGCCGCTGGTGAGGACGGAGCGCCTTGGGCCATCGCTGACTCAGCGTCAATGAATGCTGGTCGTTATAACGTTGCAGCGTTGCGTGAAGTTCGTACTGCTTATTTTGCTTAATGATCATGACGATCTCCTCTTTAGCCGCTTTGTCGATTGACGGGATGGCAAGTGGGTGTAAAACGTCCCGGCCTGGATGGCAGGCCAACCTTAAAGTGCTGAAATTTCTCGACTTGCTTACGCCTGCCGGATGGGTCTCATCGGCAGTGACCAAGGCGGAATTGGTGTCCGTGCTGAGTCGATGGATTGCCCAGATTTGCCGGCTGGGGGGCGGATCAGATGCTCCAGAGGGCCGACTTGACGTTGTGCCGGCAATTCACTCTGAACTGGGCGGTGATCGCCTCAAGTAGCGGGTGGGTGTAGTCTGGCAACTCGCAGGACTGGTAGTCCAAGCATTCGCAGAGCGCCACGAGATCCGGGAAGCTGAGTTCGGGTGCAACCGCATCCAGGCAGCAGGGCTTAATCGGGGTTGCTTGGTCGTAGTAGTAATTGACGCTGGCGATATTGCAGGCCAGCAGAGCATCCGCGATCTCTTGGGCATCGCCCGCTCCGAGCAGGCTGACGTAGTAGGTGGCGATCGTCGCAATGTGACGATCTGAACAAATGTAAGCACTCAAGATATTCTCCTTTTTAGCTGTTTGCCGAATCGGCTGGCCAGCAAGTGGGTGTAAATCGCCAGGCCCGTGAGGTGGGCCAACCCGATTCAGAATTGCCAGGCCTGCTCAATTTGCTTCAGTGCGGTCAGGGCACCACAACGTATCGAAATATCGCACGCTCGATGGGCATCGGCCTCACGCGGGTTGATGCGGATCAGCGTGCCATTGATCGACTCACCCAGCCTTCTGACCGTTGGAATGCTGGTTCCGGCCCCCAACTCGATCACGAGTAATCGTTCGACCTTGCCGAGCCAACTGCCCAGGGCAGCATTTTGTGCCGCCGAGCGATGACCACACCACTGCCAGTCACCAAACATTAAAATATTTGGTCTGGCGAGAGCGCCACAGTGCGGACAGACCGGGAATGGCGAGGTCAGCAAGCAGTTCTCGTCGTCAACCACCGGTTCAAAGTCATCGGCTGGCCAGATGTCATCCCGGCAGCCCGTGACACACTGCAGATGATGGATCGAGCCGTGCACCTCGGCCACGCGCTCGCCCGAGAATCCAGCTTTCTGAAACTGGCCATCGACATTACTCGTAAAAACGAACGTCCCCTGCGGTAGGGATTCCCCAATGCGTTTCAAAATGGTGAAGCCATCGTGGGGGAGTGTTCTTCGGTACAAATTCAATCGATGACCGTAAAAGCCCCAAGCCAACCGGGCGTTGTCCTTGAACGCGGCGGGCGACGCAATACTGGAGAAGTCGATCCCTCGGCGCCCGAGCGCCGGATAGTGTTTCCAGAAGCCCCCGTCGCCACGGAAATCAGGTAGGCCGGAATCGACCCCCAGACCAGCACCGGCTGTAATCAGCAGCCCGTCCGCCTGTTGAATGGCCTGGTGGCAGGCGTCGATCTGTTCTGCAGTGATGGTCACCTCAGTGCCTTCCGAAGAAATGCAGCCAGTCCTGAATGTCGAGCGGCAGGGGGGCTTCGGGGTGGGCCAGCAACACCTGTTTCCAGGCCTTGAACTCGCTGAGTTCCTCAGGGTGGTCGCGCAACTTATCGTAAATCTCCTGCACTGCTTTTTGCAGGTCATTGCGGATGACCACCTGGCCATCGCGATCCCAGTCACGTGCCTTCGAGCTTTGGAAGGCGAGGACGATCTTCTCGTCAACTTCGATGCCTTCCAAGCGGATGGTCGCCAGTACCGCTTCGCGGTTTGCCTTCCAGAAGGTCAGGCGCGCCTGGTGGTCGTCGATCTTGCTGCGGGTTGCTTCAGCGATCTGGCTGGCCCTGTATTGGAAATTCCAATCGGTACGTTGCATGCTGCTTCTCCTCTTTAGCCATGGTGTCGAATGACGGGGATGGCAAGTCGGTGTAAATCTCCCCGGCCCGTGCGGTGGGCCACGCCAGAATGCAAAAACCCGTTCAGGCTTGCGCACTAGAACGGGTTTGACACCGCTTTAGCTGCATTTATAAAGCGCCCGCAAGCTGAAACTCAAATCGGCGCATGACCATCAATGTATGCCTATCGGTTGATCTTGTCAAAGATGTTCTATTACGGGAAACACGATCCGGCGCTATGGAAAATTTCCTCTATGCGGCAAAGAAGACACGGTGTCTGCTTTTGCGACTGAATCCTTACGCTACTTCCAACACTCGACAAGTAAAGTCCATCTCCTAGCATCATCGGCAAGGTCAGCTTTGCTCTTGTTGCTAAAAGCAAACCCCGATCCATCCTTGTAAGCAATTTTATTGGCATCAAGAAACGCCTTTAGAGTCTGGCCGCTCACGGCAAAATTCACGTTCTGACCAATTCCTCCTGTTAATTTTGCCATCTTCGCATCAGACAGTTTTGCTGCCACCACACCAACAACTTCACCTTTGCTATTCATTACGGGACTTCCACTGGAACCCGGCTGAATTGGTGCAGTAATTTGAATCTGGTTTGTGTTGTTATCAAGCCCTGTTATGGCACTTATGACGCCAGGAGTTAGATTGCCGCCGGATGACAGTGCCCAGGTCAATGGAAAACCAAAGACAACTATCTCTTCGCCCTGACGTATCTTTGCTGGTTCCGCAGCTATCGGCGCTGTGTCTTCGACATTGCCGGAGAGTTTTATAAGGGCTAGGTCATTCACCTTGTCGGTAGTAACAACCTTCACCGAGCCATCACGCCCAGCGATTCGAACTTCCTTGCACTCGCCGGCAACGTGATGATTTGTAACAGCGTCGCCGGTCTTGCTAACGATGAACATGGTTCCGGTTCCGGTTTTAAATAGCTGACGGTCGCTACTGGCGGAGCCATTCTTTTCCGTAAATGGGGCATCAACCCTAGCAAGAGATTGTCCTTTTTTCCAGTCTGATGAAAGTCTTTGTGCTTCAGCAAGTGCGTCGGGCTTTAATCGACGTTCAAAATAGACCCTTTGAGACTCCAACTCTTCTCGCGCCTTTTCTTCCAAATTTATATTTGCAAGTAGGATATTTAGCCAAGCATAAGCAAGAACATAATCTGGCATGGCTCCAACGCCATTCTTATAGCGATAAAAAACAATATACTGAGCATCAACATCCCCTTGGTGGGCTGCTTTTAGATACCACTCGGAAGACAAAGCTTGATTCCGGGGAGTACCCTCTCCTTTGGCGTATATTGAACCCAGTGCTACTTGCGCTTTTATGTCGCCTTTTTCGGCAGCCTTTTGATACCACTCGATGGCTTTGAGTATGTCTTTTGCTGTTCCCAGACCATGCGCTAGCATTCCTGCAAGCATCGACTGAGCGGTTTGATCATCCTGATTTGCCGCCTTCCTATACCACTCAACTGCCTTTTCTGTATCATTTTCCACCCCCCAGCCGTATTCGTACAGCACGCCTAAACTTCGCTGCGCCCTTGCATCCCCTTTTTCAGATTCAGGTAGAAGCAACTTGAAAGCTTTATCAAAATATTTGGCAGATTTTTCAGAAGTGTATGCTAGTGGATCGCCGTGTTCGTTGTAGGAGTATTCCTGATAGACGTATCCGAGATTTACATTTGCTTGAGCGTTTCCCTGTAGCGCAGCCTTCTCCCACAACTCAATGGCTTTTATTTTGTTTCGCTCTACCCCTAATCCGTCGATGTACGCAATCCCAAGTTCAGCCTGAGCATCGGCATAGCCTTGGCTTGCCGCTTTCTCAAACCACGCAAGTGACTTGGCAATATCTTTGGTGGCGATCTTGCCGCGGCGATATTCCAGTCCCAACTCAAATTGCGCTTTCGCTTCACCGGCATCCGCACGTTTTTGAAGTTCGGCTAACGGATCCGGCTCCCGCTGAAGAACCATCGAAGCAGATTTTTTCTCAGATAAGGTTGTTGACTCGCCACAGCCGACAAGGCTAAGTGTCAGTGCAAGTAGGCAAGGTCCGAACGCACCAATTGCTGATTTCAGCAAGTTTTCAATCCTGATTTTTGTGTCCATGCTTCCCCCTGGAATATTCCATATGGTATCTCCGATTAGTCTGAAAGATAGTTGGCAGGCACTTGGGAAATGCGCAGGGAGTGCCTACGCCTTCCGCAACCGACGGCAGAATCGGCTAAATTTCCAACATCCTAAAAAGTTACCACCGGATCGACAGTTCAAAGGAAAGCATCGAACTCGATCGTCTCGATGTCGGGTATGCGCTAAGACAAATGGATCAAGACATCCTGGCCCTGGAGGCGCAAAATGCGCCTTTGAACGAGCCGGAGCAGACCAATGAAGCAAGCCAAGCGCCGCTACAACAAAGCCCAGCTGCGGCCGTACAACCCGGACGACTGGTGGGCGCCGATGCCAATCGGGTTCCCGTTGTGCAAAGTGTACGACAAGCCGTGGAGGCCCTCGGACCAGGATTCATCCGCCATGACGTCCTCCCCTATCGAGTCGGAGACAGCCTCGACGTAACCAGCGCCCGCCGCCAGGAGGTGGCGCAGCTGGATCAACTGCTGGGCTTTACCGGAGCGAAGCTGCATCTGGTGTCGCACGAGAGCGGCACCCCCGAACTGCCAGGGCACATTTACGTCGACGTGAATAACAACGGCGTGGTGACCCCCAGTAGAACCAAGTACGACGAAATGTATTACGGCCCGGCGGCTCCATGGCACGCTCAGGGCGCTCGACAAGATGGGCCGCGGTGACCTTGCCGACGAGATGAACGATGCGCCGATGGCCAGCGAATACAAGCCACTCACTCGGGCGAACGAGCGGCTGCGCGATATCAATGCCGAGATGCGGGAAGTTCGGCGGTCGGGTGATTCGCCGGAAGACAAGCGGCACAAGCTGGATGGGCTGAGCGTGGCGCGGAATGCGCTGCTCAAGGCGGTGGTGGAGGACTCGAAGCGGGCAGAGGGGCGGTTTGCGAATGTGGAATGACCATTACATTCTTTACTCTTAATAGATTTTTTTAATTGGACTAGTCGACTAGCTGATTGATAGTATCCGCATCGGGCCTGGCCCACGAGGTCACCGTAGGGTGGCTGCGCAGAAGCCGAATACAGCGATGTGTTCGGCTTTTGTGTTTCTAGGCGTTGTTAGTTGCCTGAAAACAGAAATATTTTGTCCCGAGTTCAGCAATTCTATCAGCGGGCAATCGACACTCAACCAGCTTTCCTGCTTCGACGAGTCTCGAATAGGGTCTGTTCTTCCTGTCATAACCGCCAATGCAGATGGGCCAGAGATATAAGTCGGCGATTTGCATCAACGGTGATGATTTTTCTTTGAATCTGAATTCATAGAGTGAATTGGAAAAACTATCCGCGGCCATCGGATTGTATTTCGCTGCTGTTGTCGCATTGAAATAGTGGCCTTGGTCTACAAGGTCGTCGTAGTAGTCTCGAATCGCACGGTCGTCAGCTTTGTTGCACTTTTCTACATAGACACGAAGTTTGCGATCCCTTGCCCCGGCAAATTTCGCGGCACGCTCTATTGCAATAGAGAATGCACTCTTGCAAAGTGCCCATTTGCTCCGGCCATATTTCTCCGAATACCTCGCGTTGTACCCTGGACGGTCGATAACACAGGCTAGGCCAGTAACGGGCAGGCTCAGAAGCAGTTTTTCAAGGTCCGCCCAAAAGGTGTATTTGGTATTTTCATCCTTGCCAAGCCAAGCAAAATTCTGGTGGCAGCCCCTGATTTCCGTTGAATGGAGCGGCATACCTTCAAGTTGCGGCCATTTGGATCTAAAACACTTGATCATCTCCTTGGCCAAGGATTCATCTTCATCGTTGACGAGGATACCGCCTAGCGCGAAATAATCATGATCGTGCTTCGCGAGTGTTACTTTGCGATCAGGGTGGCGTGTCCCAGAGTCGTCCATGTAGAAGGTAACAGCGGATACCAAGATGACTTCCCGTGTGAAGTATGGGTTGCGATGATAGCTGGAATGCTTTGTGGATACCCTTGATGGTTTTTCAATTTATTAAATAATGTGCGGACGCTACGCCCTCAACACCACAGCCGCGGGGCTGATCGAGCACTTCCAGCTCCTGGCCTGCCCAGACTTCGGTCCGCGCTACAACATCGCGCCGACAAGCCAGATACCAGTCATCCGCTTCAAGCCGGACGCTGGCAGGGTTGGGCAACTGGTCCGCTGGGGCTTGATCCCCTCACGGGCCGAGGAGCCCACAAGCAAACTCAACAACGCCCGTGGTGAGACGGTCGCCGGCAAGAAGCAGCCCTATTACATCCACCCAACCGATGCTGATTTCTTCGCGTTCGCTGGCCTGCTCGCTGCCTGGAAGGCACCGTATGGCCAGACGATCGTCTCGACCTGCATCATCACGACCGGACCGAACGAGGTCATGGCGCCGATTCACGACCGCATGCCGGTGATCCTGGCGCCAGACCAGTACGACGCCTGGCTTGACCCGGGCAACCAGGATATCGAGGCACTGAAGGCGGTGCTCAGGCCGTGCAGCGCTGAAGTGATAAGCGCCTATCCAGTAAGCCCGGTAATCAACAGCGGCAAGGTTGAAGGCCTGGCGTGCATTAAACCAATCGGAACAGAGGACGCACCGTGAGCGTAGAGCGCAGATCAGGGGCAGACAGACGACGTCGGGATATCGGACCACCTCGCGGAATTGGTGACCGCCGCCGGAGTGCTCGCCAAGTTGACGGGACTGTCGATGCAGCGACCGCGCTGAGCATCGCCCTAAAAGCCGTTCAACTCTACGCCGAGACGCACCCCCGGCCGAGCCAAGTCACCCAGGATCAGGTCGCCGAGATGGTCGGCGTCTCCCGAGCGACGGTCTCGCGGATGGTCAAAGCGGGACAGCTCAAGCTGAACAAGTTCGGGAAGGTTTCTATCTCTGAAGTTGATCGGGCGCTCCAGGGCGACTGAACAGAATTACCGAACTGGTGTACACCGCCACTCCTGGACTACCCCATGCACGCCGTCCGCTAACTCCAGGCGCTCAATGCCGCGAAGGTGGAAGACATCGGCACCGAAACCGGTCAGCATTGGTTCGTGGAGCGGCGGCAATAGCGAGTTTGGTTTGCCATCAGTCAGGACCAGCCTGGCCTCGACAGGGCGGTCACCGCCTCCTGTGGCGCAGACGGTCATCAGATCGCCGCGGTAGGCTTTGCCGGTGTCGATGTCGCGCCAGGGAAGGCGACGGCCTTGGTGACGCATCAGGCGGACTTCGACGAGCATGGTGACGAACCGATAACTGGATGGATGAACAGTGTATCGTCGCCAGTGCGAGCCGACAAAGTTAGATCATAGCGACGCTATCCAGCATGACGCGGGTCTGCTCGTGTTGCAGGTGGCCATAGTGCTTGTCGATCATTGCCGTTGAGGTGCCGGCCAGCATCGCCACCAGGCTTGTCTGCATGCCACTCAAGAGCAGCTCGGATATCGCCGCATGCCGTAGGTGGTACGTGACGATATTGTCGGGCAGCTTGGATTTCTTGACTGCCGCCTTGAAAGGTTTTTTCCAGGCGTCCTTTTTCCAGGCGTTGCCGAAACTGTCTGAGAAGATCGGCGCGGCGGGTAGCTTGTCTATGCACTGCTCGGCCATGAATACCCGCGCGGCCGTGGAGAGGGTAACAATTCGCCGGCCGGTCTTGCCTGCGAGAATCATGGTTCCGTGCTTCTTGTCGAAATCGGAGACGACTGACTTTGCCAGTTCGCCAGATCGAGCTGCGGTGAGAAGTAAACCCTTCACTAGAGGCTGAAGGTCCAAGGGGCAGGCAGCGAGTAGCGCGGTCCGCTCGGTTTGCTTCAGCATGTATTCACGGCGCCGGCCGACGCTTCGGAATGGCGTGATGGTTTTCCACCCGGCATCGGTGGCAACGAGTCGATCTTTCAGGGCCAGGTTCAGAGCGGCCTTGAACGAGGCCAGGTTGCGGTTCGTGGAGTCCTTCGATTTACGAAGATCCTCATCGTCATCATCGTCGTCTGTTGCCAGTTGGTCATTCACCCACTTGCGAACATCCGTGGTCTTGAGTTTTGAGAGCGGAATCTTGCCGATCGGCTTGTCGTAGACGAGGCGCTTGAACCTGATTTCGGCATCTCGCGCGCTGGCAGGGCCTTTTTCCGTCTTCTGGCGAATCACATAGTCTTTGCAGGCGTCCGTGACCGTCGTGTCGCTTTTGGTGACACCCTGATCAAGTCGGTCTCGCCACTTCCTGGCTTCGGTTTCAGCGTCATCCTTTTTATCGAATGTGCCGAGGGCCTGGTACTTCTGCTTGCCATCATCGGATCTGATGCGAGCAATCCAAGTTCCATCACCAGATTCAAGCCTCCGGTAGCCGATATGAAAGCCAGCAGAGATGCGTTCCCAATAGGGCTCGCGGCGGGGCGCCAGTTCGAGGCGAGAGGTCTTTGATTTCAGGTCAATCGACATGGTGTTTTTCCGTACGGAATCTGTACGGAAATACTACCGCGAACAACCCCGAATAGCAAAGAACATGTTTTCGATGCAAATCAGTAGTTTAGGTGTGTTTTGCGAACAACCTAGAACGTCAAAAAACACTAAATCCCGCCTTCACACGGCGGGGGTCGGGGGTTCGAAACCCTCCGCTCGCACCAAAAAAATCAAAGAGTTAGGCCACTTATGAGTGGGCTTTTTCATATTCGTACGGATTCGACCTTGTTGGGGTGTAACCCATGGATTACACTGAACACATGATCGAAATCATTCAGAGCGAAACCTTTGCCCGGTGGCTGGGCAAGCTGAAGGGTAATCCCCGGAAATTAGCGGCAGTTAAAAGTAGAATTTTCTCCACAGCAGCCCGAGGAAGTTTTACATGAAGACGTCACGCTTTTCAGACAGCCAGATCATCGCCATTCTCAAGCAAGCAGAAGGCGGTAGCCCGGTCCCGGAACTCTGCCGGGAACATGGCATCAGTTCCGCCACGTTTTACAAATGGCGCAGCAAATTCGGCGGCATGGATGCCTCGCTCATGGCTCGCCTCAAGGAACTCGAAGACGAGAACCGGCGACTCAAGAAGATGTATGCCGAAGAACGCCTCAAGGCCGAGATCGTTCAGGAGGCGCTGCAAAAAAAGTGGTGAAGCCATCTTGCCGACGCGAGATGGCGCAACGAACCGTAGCGCAAGGTGTCAGCATCAGGCTGGCCTGCCTGGCGTTTTGCATCAGCCAGACCTGCTACCGCTACCAGGCAAAGCATTCAGCAGAGAATGTCGAAATTGCCGACCTGCTAATCCGCCTGACCCACAACCAGCGCAACTGGGGATTCGGGTTGTGCTTTCTGTATCTGCGTAACGTGTGTCATTGACCGGCAATATGGAGCCACCGATGATCGGCGTAATGGAGCCAGTTTGAAGAGGTAAAAACGGGCTAAATCGGGGCTTAAAGCGGGGTGGATTTTACCTGTTTTACGGGTGCTGATTTTGGGGCTGTCGGCGCCAGTTTTGGCGAGCGATAAGAATCGCCGTCGAGGGTCAAGCAGTAAGCGTTATGGCGCAGTCGATCCAGGGTGGCAGCGGCGAGCAATCGGTTGGCCGGGAAGGCCTGATCCCACTCGGTGAAATCGAGATTGCTGGTGACGATGGTCGCCGCCTGCTCGTAGCGTTCGGCGATCAGGTCATGGAAGTCTTCATCGGCCGGCGGGCGCATGGGTTTGAGTCCAAAGTCGTCAATGATCAACAAAGGAATCCGGGCCAGCGTGGCGATTTTGCGTTCGACCGTACCGACCGCCCGCGCCGTGGTCAGGCTGGCACACAACTGAGCCTGCGTCGTAAAAAGCACATCGACGCCTTGGCGTACGGCGCAATGGCCGAGCGCTTGGGCCAGATGGCTTTTGCCGGTGCCGCAGGGGCCGACGATGAGCACGGGCGCCTTCTCCTGCAGATAGCGCCCGGTCGCCAGATCATGGATCAAGGATCGATTCAGATTCGGCAGGCGCGAGAAATCAAAGCCTTCAAGCGACTTGCCGGCGCGGAAAGCGGCGCGGCGCAGGCGTAATTCAAACTTCTTCTGATCGCGGCGGGCGACCTCATCGTGGATCAGCAGCGAAAGAAACTCGGTGTACGCCAGCTTCGCTTCAATGGCTTGGCGATTTCTGCTTTCCAGCGAATCGAGGATGCCGGAGAGGCGGAGCTGTTTCAGATTGGGGCAAGCTCAGGGATGGGGTTCATGCTCTTCCTTCAGGATGAAATAGGCCGGTTGGCCGGGAGTTCCCGAGGTCGGGGGTCAAGGTCGGGCAACGCCCGGCGCAGCGCAACCTTGACGCCCGGCAGCGGGAGATACGCTCACCCATGGCTGAGCCGGCAGAAAGCCGGATTCGGCCATGGAGAACAAAGCGGCGGTCTCATTGGACGGTGTCAGGGGCGGCAAACAAGCTGGCGGCATTGCGGGCAAAACGGCCTGAATGCGGTATCGCCTCCGGGGTGGTAGCGGCCCAGTCGTCGCTCCGCAGATCATGACCGCCGGCCAGAATGGTCTTCACCGTGCGGTAATACGGTGACTCATGCGCCAGCGCCCGAGCGCAGGCCGCTTCCAGTCGGGAGGCGGCATAGGATTTCTGCAAGCGCAACACGCCTTGCGCAGCACGCAGCCGTTCGACGATGCGATCAGACAGCAGTCGCTCGATCAATTCGGCACAGGCTGGACCAATCCGTCCGGCTTGCTCAAGACACCAAGCCCGGTCATGGGCAAAGAAGGCCTGGGCGTCGGGCGGTAGATGGTCATTCACCGTGCGCCGATCACCGTATTTGCGGGTTCGTCCGTGGGCGGCGACCGGTTTGAAGTCGTGGTAAATCGTCACCATGCCGTCGGTGGCCTTGAACCAGAGCAGTTTGCCGACCAGACTGAAGGGGACGGAATAGTAGGCATGCTCGAATTGAATATGGCAGTCGGGATGGACATTGGCTTGTGACCAGACACCAAGATCGGGCGCTACCCGGGGGCAGCGGCAAGAGCACGGCGCGCTCGATTTCGAAACGGGCCAGCGGTGCTTCGCCGGTCGTGCCGTGCCGTCGGGTGCCGGCCTCTTCCATGGCCCAAGCCTTGGCCTGGCGGTTGAGGTCGGTGAGATCACGGAAGGATTTGAGGGCAGGAAGTTGCCCTTCAGGTATTTGACGCCCGATTCGACAATGCCTTTCTTCTGCGGATCGTGGGGTGGGCATGGGTCGATCTTGAAACCGTAGCCTTCGGCGCAATCGGCATAGGAGCGCTGCACTTCCGGATCACGAATGCAGGCTTTGACGATGGCGCATTTGGCGTTATCGATGATGACGCGGGCCGGCACGGCGGCAAACCATTCGAAGGCCCGGCGGTGGCAGCCGAGCCAGGTGGCCACCGTTTGATCCCAGACAAACTCGACGTACTGGTGACGCGAGAAGCAGAGGGTCATGACGAAGGCCCAAGTCCGGCGTTGCCCGCCAGCGGGATGTTCAAGCGTTGGTCCCGCCCCGAAATCCACCTGGGCGGCTTCGCCGGGCGCGAAGTTCAGGCGGACCGTGGTCTTCGGCGGGATATCCTGTTTCAGGCGGTCCAGCATGCGGCGCACCGCCGAGTAATGGCCGGTGAAGCCGTGTTCGCGCTTCAAGACGGTGTGAATGACGACGCCGGAAACGCCTTGCGCCAGCCAGGCGGCGATGCGTTCCCGATGCGGCTCCAGCGTGGACACGGTGGTGATGGCCCGTTTGCTCGGCGCCAGCGCCTCGGCAATCGTCGCATCGTCGGGTGCGGGCTGTTCGGTGGCGAGCCAGTCTCGTTCGCTGGCCAGCGTCCGCAGACTGGCGGCTGTCCGCCGGCCCATGAGACCGCTACGGGCAATGTCGCGGTCGGAATCGCCTTGCCGCATACGCAGCAGGGCTTGTCGGTAGTGGTGCATTTCGATCTTCCTTCGACTCATCACTTCCCTCGGCAAAAAGCCGCCGAGGGTAGCGATGAATGGGTGAAATCCGAAATGCCCGTTGCTTACCTCTTCATGGCCAGTGGAACCAATACGGCGATCCGCAGGTGGATCCTATATGCCGATCACAGACTGGCTCCATTACGCCGATCACGACCTGGATCCAATATGCCGATCATCAAGTGGATCCTATAGGCCGGTCACTGACAAACGTGAAGGGCCATCGATGGAACCACAAACGTGTATATCGAATTTACCGGGAGCTGGAACTGAACCTGCGGATCAAGCCGAGAAAGCGGATTGTTCGGGAGAGGCCGGAACCGTTAGCGGTGCCGGAAACCATCAACCAATGCTGGTCCATGGATTTCATGCATGATCAGCTTTCGGACGGCCGGAGCTATCGATTGTTCAATGTGATCGACGATTTCAACCGGGAAGCCTTGGCCATCGACATCGATCTTTCGTTGCCGTCCGAGCGGGTCATCCGGGCGCTGGATCAGATCATCGAGTGGCGTGGCAAGCCACTGGCAATTCGCAGTGATAACGGCCCGGAATACATCAGCGGCACTTTCATCGCTTGGGCAGCGCGGCAAGGTATCCGGCTGGATCACATCCAGCCCGGCAACCCGCAGCAGAACGCCTACATCGAACGCTACAACCGGACAGTCCGCTACGACTGGCTAAGCCACTACCTGTTCGAGTCGATTGAAGAGGTGCAGAATTATGCGACCGACTGGATGTGGACCTACAATCACGAACGCCCCAACATGGCGCTCGGCGGCATTACCCCGAAACAGAAGTCAGCTCTTTTAACCCACTCTACTTCTGACCGCTGCTAAAAATGGGGGGATTACCCGAAATCAGCGAATACCATGGAGGGCATTCGCTGATTTCTTGGGAATTTACTGAGTGGGGTTGATGCCAGTGTTTTGGAACTGGCTGGTCTGCATGGATTTTGCGCAGATGATCACCATCTCAAGGTGGTGATATGTGACTGAAAAAAACTGGAATCAATGTAGCGAGAAGCCTTTATCGGCTAAATATCACAAACGTCAACGTGGGAAATGAGTCATTTGATCGACTCCACAGTTCCGAGAGCTGGAACACCTACCTTAAAAGAAAGGACTTTGAACAACACAAATCGACTCGTTTCAACGGAATCCAGATTTGATAGTTAACTCGATAGTTTGTGTTTTTTTAAAATCGGGATAGGGGCGGTCAGGAAACCTGACCGGCCCCTCCCACACCACCCGGCATGCGGGTCCGCACCGGGCGGTTGAAATAGTTGAGGTCATCGGATTTGTGATTCCCCGACCCGATGCCTGAGGTTCCGTAGAGACAGTTCGGCGAATCCGGTTTCTCGCTGCCGCGGCTTGTCGGGCTTCACCCTATCTACCAGTCCGGCGAGCTTCGCTTTCGCGAACATCTGAGACATTCCATCTTCGATAACTACCGCGTTTCCTCTCCTACTCCTTCGGCCCTTCGCCCCGTGTTGGCAGCTACTATGGCCTCTGCTGACTCCTTGCTCCGGTTCAACACCGTCGCCCTTTCAGGCATGAGGCGAGGCCTCCCCGGGTAAGAACGCGATCCTTCCCCGCACAACCGCCGAATTTACGTCACCTTGCTTTGACCACAAGAGCTTCGCGGAATGTTGCCCACTCGCCCTGCTCGGCACCGCCTCATATTCGGTTCTTGTCCATCGGCTCGCGGTTTCGCTACACGCTTCCTCCCCACACTCGGTCGCCCTCATGCAGTTGCGCTTCACTTCGTTCGCTGTGGTCAGCTTACGGAAGGACTTCCACCTTCAAGATCGCGCCCATGCCGGGCGCACAACAAAAAAGCCCCTAAAATCAGGGGCTTAATTGCTCTTTCTGGCGGAGACGCAGGGATTCGAACCCTGGATCCAGGTTTTGCCCGGATGCACCCTTAGCAGGGGTGTGCCTTCGACCACTCGGCCACGTCTCCGTTCGAAGAGCGCGGATGATATAGCCTCCGCGCCATTTGGTCAAACGTTACTGATCAAGTCCGAAGGTCCGGTGCAGAACTCGGACGGCCAGTTCCAGATATTTTTCGTCGAGGACGACGGAAATCTTGATCTCGGAGGTGGAGATCATCTGGATGTTGATGCCTTCGTCGGCCAGTGCCTTGAACATCTGGCTGGCGACGCCTGGATGGGAGCGCATGCCGACGCCGACGGCGGAAACTTTGCAGATCTTGTTGTCGCCGGTAATTTCCCGCGCGCCCAGCTTGGCTTTGACGCCTTCCAGAATGCTGTGGGCCTTGGCGAATTCGCCACGATTCACGGTAAAGGAGAAATCGGTGGTGCCATCATGACCGACGTTCTGGATGATCATGTCGACGTCAATATTGGCATCGGCAATCGAGCCGAGAATTTGATAGGCAATACCCGGGGTATCCGGGACGCCGAGCATGGTGAGCTTGGCTTCGTCGCGGTTGAAAGCGATGCCGGAGATAATCGGTTGTTCCATGTTTTTGTCTTCCTCAACAGTGATCAGCGTGCCTTCCCCTTCGTCCTGGAAGCTGGAAAGAACGCGCAATTTGACCTTGTATTTGCCGGCGAATTCGACGGAGCGAATCTGTAGCACCTTGGAGCCGAGGCTGGCCATTTCCAGCATTTCTTCAAAGGTGATGGTGTCGAGCTTTTTGGCTTCCGGCACAACGCGCGGGTCGGTGGTGTAAACGCCATCGACGTCGGTGTAGATCTGGCACTCGTCAGCCTTCAGCGCGGCAGCAAGCGCCACACCTGAGGTATCTGAACCGCCACGGCCAAGCGTGGTGATATTGCCGTCGGCATCAACGCCCTGGAAACCGGCGACGACAACCACATTGCCGGCGTCGAGATCGCGCCGCATGTTGGCTTCGTCAATCGACAGAATGCGGGCTTTGGTGAAGGTGCTGTCGGTCAGCACTTTGACCTGACCGCCGGTATAACTCTTCGCCTTGCAGCCGATTTCCTTGAGCGCCATGGCCAGCAAGCCGATCGTGACTTGCTCGCCGGTGGACATCAGCATGTCCAGCTCACGCGGATCGGGGTTGGCCTGAATTTCCTTGGCCAATGCAATCAGCTTGTTGGTTTCGCCGCTCATGGCCGAAAGGACCACAACCACCTGATGCCCTTGTGCCTGAAACCTGGCAACCCGCTTTGCGACATTCTTGATGCGCTCGGGATTGGCGACTGAGGTGCCGCCGTATTTTTGAACAATCAACGCCATGAATTTGTCCGGTTAATCGTTGGAAATGTGAAAAAGAGGGCAGGATTTTAACCCGCCCCGAGCTTTTTCTGAAGGAATGGGTGCTTTAGAGATCCGCTAAAGCACGTAAATGTGCGCCAACACTGCGCGCCAGAGAGGTCATCACATAGCCGCCCTCAAGCATGGAGACGATGCGTTTTTGGCACAATTCAGCAGCCAGCTTTTTCAGGTGCTCGGTGCACCAGGCAAAGTCTTTTTCAAGCAGCTTGAGGCCGCCCATATCATCTTCGTAATGGCCATCGAAACCGGCCGAGATAAAGATCATTTGCGGCTTGAATTCACGGAGGCGCGGCGTCCAGACCTGAGTCACCGCATCGCGGAACTCTTCGCCACCGCAACCCGCCGCCAGCGGTACGTTGCACATATTGGCGGCGGGTTTGTCGGCGCCGCTGTAGGGATAGAAAGGATGTTGGAAAATACTGCACATCAACACCTGTTCGTCACCAGCGAAACAGTCCTCGGTGCCATTACCGTGGTGCACATCGAAATCGATGATTGCAACACGTTCCAGGCCATGACTTTCAGGGCGTGACGAGCGGCAACACCAATGTTGTTGAAGAAACAAAAGCCCATCGGCGTTGCTTTTTCGGCGTGGTGACCGGGCGGGCGAACAGCGCAAAATGCGTTTTCGCACTCCCCGCTCATCACGAGATCCACGCCAAGGCAGCCTGCCCCCGCCGCGCGCAAGGCAGCTTTCCAGGTATGCGGATTCATTGCGGTATCCGGGTCAAGATGCACGACACCATGTTCCGGTGAGGCGCGCTTGATACGTTCCAGATGCGATGCCGGATGCACCCGCAGCAACTGCTCGAAGGTCGCCAGAGGTGCGTCGTGGTAAACAAAATAAGCATCAATGCCCTGAGCGATCAGGTGATCATTGATGGCCGTAAGGCGCTGCGGGCATTCCGGGTGATGCGAGCCCATGTCATGCAACTGGCAGTCGCGGTGGGTGATGAAGGCAGTGGTTGTCACTTGTTCTCTCTCTGCGAACCGGCGCTCGAAGCAGCGCACGTCGAAATGGCATTATCGTCCCATTTCACGCGGCGCTTCAAGCATTAGAATGCCTCTTGATACTCATAAACGGACTTGAGCATGTTTGGCAACACACTATCGACACTTTCCGGGCGCACGCGGCCGTTTGATGCAGTCCTCAGCGCGGCCGGGAAAATCATTCTGGGCAAGGATAAGGAGATCCGCCAGGCCCTGGCCTGCCTGCTGGCCGACGGTCATTTACTGATCGAGGATTTGCCCGGTATGGGCAAGACAACCCTGGCGCATGCGCTGGCCCGCTTGCTCGGTTTGCAGTTTTCCCGGGTTCAGTTCACCAGTGATTTACTACCGGCCGACATCACGGGGGTTTCCATTTTTGATCGCGAGAAAAGTGAGTTCCGCTTTCTGCCCGGGCCGGTATTTGCTCAATTAGTGCTGGCCGACGAAATCAACCGTGCCACGCCAAAGACCCAAAGCGCTTTGCTTGAAGCCATGGAAGAAGGCCAGGTGACGACTGAGGGCCAGACGCGGGATCTGCCGCGTCCCTTCTTCGTGATTGCGACCCAGAACCCGGCGCACCAGATCGGCACGTTTCCGCTGCCCGAATCCCAGCTTGACCGCTTTCTGATGCGGATCGAACTGGGTTACCCGGATCGTGCTGCCGAACGCGCGTTGCTTGCGGCCGGTGGCCAGCGGGTGCGTGCTGAACAATTATCGCCGCTTGTTCAGGCGGCCGATTTGCCGGCCTTGCAAAAGGAAGTCGGCGCCATTTATGCGGCAGGCCCGTTGATTGATTATGTCCAGGCGTTGGTTGAAGCCAGCCGCCAGACGCCTGTCTTCCAGCACGGCCTTTCGCCGCGCGCCGGGCTGGCCTTGCTTGCTGCTGCCCGTGCCTGGGCCTGGCTGGCCGGGCGCGAGATGGTTTTGCCGGATGACGTGCAAGCTGTTTTCCCAGCCGTCGCCCGCCACCGGTTACGTTCGGCGCAAGGCAGCGGCTTTGCCAGCGCTGAAGAAATCAGCACCCTGATGCGCAGCGTCGCCATTCCCTGATCAAACCGTGGGCATCGTCGCCACCCTGCAACAAAAGCTGTTTCGCTGGCAGAGCGACGGCACCGCGCCCTTGCGTCTGGGGCAGCGGCGCATTTTCATTATCCCGACGCGCGGCGGGCTGCTTTTTGCGCTGGCCTTGGTCGTCATGCTGCTCGGGGCCATCAACTACACCCTGGCGCTCGGCCACGCGCTGGTTTTCCTGCTCGCCGGGCTGGGCATCATCGGCATGGTGCATACCTTTCGTAATCTTTATGGGCTGATCATCACGCCCGGCCGGAGCGAACCGGTTTTTACCGGCGAAATGGCGCACTTCCAACTCACCCTTGGCAACGACCGCCCATCAGCTCGCCTGGCGCTTGAACTGGAAGCCGAAAACGGCCAAACGGTGATTGCTGCGGTCAACCCTCAAGAAAGCGCAAAAATCAGTCTTCCGGTCAGCGCCCGGAAACGTGGCTGGCTGGCATTGCCGCGGGTTCGCCTTGCCACTCGCTACCCGCTCGGCCTCTTCGTCGCCTGGAGTTACCTGCAACCCGCCATGCGCTGTCTGGTTTATCCGCAGCCGATCAATTCCCCTTTGCCCGCGCCCTCCTCCGCCACGACCAGCGGCGAACGCAGCGGCGATGGCGGTCAGGAGGACTTTGCCGGCTTTCGTGAACGGCAGCCAGCCGACTCACCACGCCACGTGGCCTGGAAAGCCAGCGCCCGCGATGCTGGCGAGCGGCCCTTGCTGGTCAAGCAATTTGCCGGCGGTGCTCAGGTTGAAATGCAGCTCGAATGGGCGCTCACCGACCCGGCGCTGGCGCTTGAAAGCCGCCTTTCCCAACTCACCGGCTGGGTGCTGACCGCCGAAGCTGCGGGTTGCAGCTACGGTCTACGCCTGCCCGGGCAGGAAATTTTGCCCAATACTGGCGACGCCCATCAACGGCGCTGCCTCGAAGCGCTCGCCTTGTTTCAAGCATGAGCACACCGGCCCGCCTGGCGCTGGACCATACCGCCGTACCCTGGCTTTTTGCGGCGGCGGCAGTCACCATCGCGCCGCATTTTTTGCACCAGCCCATCTGGCTGAGTGCCTTTGCCGGGCTGATGCTTTTTTGGGGTGGCTGGCTGTGGTGGCAGAACCAGCGCCTGCCCGGTCGCTGGTTGTTGGCGCTACTGGTGGTTGCCGGTTGCGCCGGCATCTTTGTCGAATTTCGCACGCTGTTCGGGCGCGAGGCCGGCGTCGCCATGCTGGTCATGTTCATGGCGATGAAACTGCTTGAAGTGAAGAGTCAGCGCGACGCGATGGTGGTCGTCACGCTGGGCTATTTCCTGCTGCTCACTCATTTTTTCAACTCACAAAGCATCCCGACCGGCCTCTGGCTCTTGGCCGCGCTGTGGATCGTGACCGCGACGCTGGTGCGCCTGCATGGCGGCCCGGCCAGTACATTGCGCGCCACCTTGCGCTACGCCGCCGTGCTCAGCGCCCAGGCCATTCCCTTCATGCTCGTGCTTTATGTGCTCTTTCCTCGGATCAATGGCCCGCTCTGGGGTTTGCCGCAGGATGCCCATAGCGGCAAGACCGGGCTATCGGAAACCATGTCGCCGGGGAGTATTTCCAGTCTGGCCCAAAATGGCGACATCGCTTTCCGCGTTCGTTTCGAGGGCGAGATTCCCGCCAAGGGAAAGCTTTACTGGCGCGGCCCGGTCATGGAAAACTTCGATGGCACTAGCTGGCGGCCCTTCCCCGGCCGTCAGGCTGCCGAGCACCTCGAACTCATTGCGCCGCCGATCAGTTACGAAACGACGCTGGAAGCTCATAACCAACGCTGGCTGCTGGCGCTGGATGCCCCCGTCAACCTGCCACCAGAAATTGCCCTGAATGGCGAGTTGACCGCAGCAGCGCGCCAACCGATCAGCACACGGCAGCGTTTCAGGCTATCGGCCAGCCTTGATTACCGTTTTAATGCGGCCGAAGACCCGGCCGTGCTGCGCCGCAATCTGGCCTTGCCGGCCGGCCGAAATCCGCAAGCCCGTCAATTGGCCAACAGCTGGCGGACAAGCGAACCGACGCCAGACGCCATTATCGGGAAAGCGCTCGCCCTCTTCGCCAACGAGTTTTTCTACACGCTGCGCCCGCCGCTACTGGGCGGCAACAGCGTTGATGAATTCCTCTTCCAGACCAAGCGCGGCTTCTGCGAACACTACGCCGCCGCCTTCGTTGTTCTGATGCGTAACGCCGGCATTCCGGCCCGCGTCGTTGGCGGCTACCAGGGCGGTGAACGCAACCCGGTTGATGGCTATCTGGTGGTGCGCCAGTCAGATGCCCATGCCTGGGCCGAAGTCTGGCTGGAAGGCCGCGGCTGGGTGCGCGTTGACCCGACGGCGGCGGTTTCCCCGGCCCGCATTGAAACCGGGATTCTCGATGCGCTCTCGGAAGGCGAGCCCTTGCCGGCGCTGATTCAAGTCCGCAGCGAATGGCTGCGGACGCTGCGCCATCGCTGGGAAGCGATCAATAACGCCTGGAATCAGCAGGTGCTGGGTTACGACCCTCAACGCCAGCGCGAACTGCTGTCCCGCCTCGGCCTGCCGGATACCGACTGGCGCAGCCTGGCCACCGTGCTCGGCATTGCCTGCAGCCTGCTGCTCGCCATCGTCACCGCCTGGACGCTTTACCAGAAGCCGCGTCACGACCCGGCAACGCGCCTGTGGCATAAAGCACTGCGACAGTTGGCGCGAAGGCAAGTAAACTGCGCCCCCTGGGAAACGCCGCTCACCCTCGCCCAGCGCGTTCAACGCGAACGCCCGGACCTGGCAGCGCCGTTCAACCAAATCGTTGAAGCCTATTTACAGGCTCGCTACGGTAAAAATAACAATGATCTGAAAACACTGCGCGCCGCAATCGCGCAATTCCCCTGATGGAGATGGATTTGAAACACACCCTTGGCGCCCTGCTCTTTGCCACCCTCGCCGCCGTTGCCGGATTCTGCAGCGCCGCGCCCAACAACAAGACTTTCGCCGATGACCCGGCAGTCATCGATTTCGCACGTGACCTCGAACAACGCCACGGCTTCAATGCCGATGAACTGCTCGCCCAGTTCGCCCAGACCCGCAGCAACCCACGGGTGCTGGAACTGATCAAGCCCCCCGTCTCGCCGCTGCAACGCTCCTGGGAACGCTACCGGCCGCGCTTTTTGAATGAGCGCCGGATCAACGGCGGCGTCCAGTTCTGGCAGGAAAATGAACTGACCCTGGCCCGCGCCCGCGCCCTTTACGGCGTGCCGGAAGAAATCATTGTCGCCATCATTGGCGTTGAAACGGAATACGGCGGCAATACCGGCGGCTTCCGCGTCCTCGAAGCACTCGCCACGCTGGCCTTCAATTACCCACGCCGCGCTGATTTTTTCCGCACCGAGCTGGAGCAATTCCTGCTGCTCACCCGCGAAAACGGCCTCGAACCGATCAGCGTCAAAGGCTCCTTCGCAGGCGCCATCGGCATCCCGCAATTCATGCCCGGCAGCCAGCGCCGCTATGCGGTGGATTTCGATGGCGACCAACGCATCGATCTCTCCGGCAGCGTCAATGACGCCATCGGCAGCGTCGCCCGCTTTCTCGAACAACACGGCTGGGTTGCCGGCCAACCGATCGCCACCCGCGCCCGCACCAGCGTTGAACCGCAACGCAGCCTGATCGAAGCCGGCATCCGCCCCAGCCTGAAAGTTGCCGACCTGACCGAGCAAGGCATCCTGACCAGCGCCGACCCGGAACACAGCGTGGCATTGATCGACCTCGTTTCGCCCGGCCGGGAAACTGAGTACTGGCTCGGTTACGAGAACTTTTACGTCATCACCCGCTACAACCGCTCCAGTTTTTACGCTATGTCGGTATTTCAACTGGCGGAAGAGATTCGCAGCCGGAAGCTGCGGTGAACCGGGTTTTTAGCGATATTTGCGTGCTTTGATTCTTTCGCGACCACCCACCTGAAAACGCCCGAAAAATGAACAAACACCACCTCAGCGAAGACGACATCAGCGTCAAGTTCATCACCCCGGCCTTGATTCAGTCAGGTTGGGATGAAACCACCCAGATTCGCCGGCAAGTATCGTTCACCAAAGGGCGCATCATTGTGCGCGGCAAACTGGTCAGCCGAGGCAAAGCCAAAAAGGCCGACTTTGTGCTGTATTTCCAGCACTACCCCATCGCCCTGATCGAGGCCAAGAAAAGCAAGTTCGCCGATGGTCACGGCATGCAACAAGCCCTCGATTACGCGACGACGCTGCAAGTTCCCTTCGTGTTTTCCAGCAACGGCAACGGCTTTGTCTTTCACGACCGCACCGGTCAAAGCGTCGCAATCGAAAGCAATCTGGCGCTCGACGCTTTCCCCAGCCCCGCCGAATTGTGGTCGAAATATCGGCAGTGGAAAAAACTCGACGCCGCGCAGGAAAAAATCGTCCTGCAACCCTATTACGACGATGGTAGCGACAAGGGGCCACGCTATTACCAGCGCAACGCCATCAATGCAGCCGTGGAGGCCATCGCCAAGGGGCAGGATCGCGTCCTGCTGGTCATGGCAACCGGCACCGGCAAGACCTACACCGCCTTTCAGATTATTTGGCGACTCTGGAAATCGGACTGGAAGATCGGTAAGCAAAAGCGCGTTCTGTTTCTGGCCGACCGCAACATTCTGATCGACCAGACGATGGTCAATGACTTCCGACCTTTTGGCGCCACCATGGCCAAGCTCAGCACCAGCGCCAAAACCATCGAGCGCGCCGACGGCAGCAGTATCGAACTAACCACCGCCATCGATGCCCATCGCCGCATCGACACCTCTTACGAAATCTATCTTGGGTTGTACCAGGCGCTGACCGGCCCCGAATACCGGCAGAAACTCTACCGCGAGTTCTCAAAGGACTTTTTCGACCTCATCGTCATTGACGAGTGTCACCGCGGCAGCGCTGCAGAAGACTCAGCCTGGCGCGAGATACTGGAATACTTCAACAGCGCCACCCAGATCGGTCTAACGGCCACGCCCAAGGAAACCGAGTACGCCTCCAACCTCCATTACTTCGGCCCGCCGGTCTATACCTATTCCCTCAAACAAGGCATCAGCGATGGTTTCCTCGCGCCCTACAAAGTCATCAAGGTGCATCTCAACATCGATGTCGAAGGCTATCGCCCTGAAAAGGGAGAACTCGACAAGCTCGGTCTGCCCATCGACGACCGCATTTACAACATCAAGGACTTTGACCGCACGATTGTGATCGACACCCGCACCCAGCGGGTCGCCAAGTGGGTTTCCGACTACCTGAAGGAAAGCGGCAATCGTTTCCAGAAAACCATCGTCTTCTGCGTCGATACCGAACATGCAGCACTCTTGCGCCAGGCGCTCATTATCGAAAATCAGGACCTCGCCGTCAAAAATGAACGCTATGTCATGCGTGTCACCGGCGACGACGCCGAAGGTCAGGCCCAACTTGGCAATTTCATCGACCCGGAGTCCACTTACCCGGTCATCGTCACCACCTCGCGCCTGCTTTCCACCGGCGTTGACGCCCAGACCTGCCGCCTGATCGTGCTAGATCGGGCGGTCGGTTCGATGACCGAGTTCAAGCAAATCGTTGGGCGCGGCACGCGGGTGCATGAAGAAACCAAAAAATACTATTTCAATCTGGTCGATTTTCGTAAAGCCACCAACCATTTCGCCGACCCCGATTTCGATGGTGAGCCGGTGCAAATCTACGAACCCGGCGAAGACGACCCGGTTACTCCACCGGACGATTTACCCCCGATAGCTGATCCAGAAGAGCCCGTCCCGCCCGAGCCAGGCGAGGATGAAGAAATCCTTGAAGACCCGCTACCGCCCGGCCCAACACCGCCACCACCTCCATCGCCGCAACCCAAGTTTTACATCAACGGCAGGCCAGTAACGGTGCTGACTGAACGCGTCGAATACCTCGACGAAAACGGCAAACTCGTCACCGAATCGCTCCGCGACTATTCCCGCAAAGCCATCCGCGCGCACTACGCCAGCCTCGACAACTTTCTCGCCCGCTGGCGCTCAACTGAACGCAAGGAAGCCCTGATCGAAGAACTGGCCGAAGAAGGCTTGCTGCTCGAACCGTTAATGGAAGAAATCGGCAAAGACCTCGACCCCTTCGATTTGATCTGCCACATCGCCTTCGACCAGCCGCCGCTAACGCGTCGCGAGCGCGCCAACAGCGTCAAGAAACGCGATATTTTTACCAAATACGGCCAGGAAGCCCGTGCCGTGCTCGAAGCGCTGCTCGGCAAATATCAGGATGAGGGCGTCGTCAGTGGGCTGGATAACGTTCACATTCTTGAAATCCCGCCCTTCAACGACATGGGCACGCCCATGCAACTCATCAAACAATTCGGCAGCAAAGCCAATTTCGAGAACGCCGTTCACGAACTGCAAGCCGCGCTTTACCAGGAAGTCGCTTAATTTATGTCAGCCAGAAATGCAGTCAAATCCATCCAGGACATCATGCGCCAGGACTCCGGCGTCGATGGCGATGCCCAGCGCCTTTCCCAGCTGTGCTGGATGTTTTTTCTCAAGATCATCGACGATCAGGACCAGCAACTGGAAGTCATGCAGGACAACTACCGCTCGCCCATCCCCGAGCAATACCAGTGGCGCACCTGGGCTGCCGACCCCGAAGGCTTGACCGGCGAGGCGTTGCTGACCTTCATCAACACCGACCTATTCCCCGCGCTCAAGGAGCTTACCGCCACCGGCAGCCATGCCAGCCGCGCCCGCGTTGTCAAAGGCGTGTTCGAGGATGCCTACAACTACATGAAGTCCGGCCAGCTCATGCGGCAGGTCATCAATAAAATCAGCAGCGTCGATTTCAACGACCTCGCCGAGCGCAAGCACTTCGGCGACATTTACGAACAATTGCTCAACGACCTGCAAAGCGCCGGCAATGCAGGCGAGTACTACACCCCGCGCGCTGTTACCGCCTTCATGGTCGACCGCATCGACCCCAAACCCGGCGAAATTCTGTTCGACCCAAGTTGCGGCACGGGCGGTTTTTTAACCTGCGCCATCCGCCACATGCGCGAGCGCTACGTCAAAAAAGTGGAAGACGAAGCTGCCCTGCAAAGCGGCCTGCGTGCCGTCGAGAAGAAGCAGCTGCCGCACATGCTCTGCGTCACCAACATGCTGCTGCACGGCATCGAAGACCCCAGCTTCGTTCGCCACGACAACACCCTGGCCCGGCCCTATATCAGCTACGGCCAAAGCGACCGGGTCGACATCATCCTGACCAATCCACCCTTTGGCGGGCGTGAAGAAGACGGCATCGAATCCAACTTTCCGGCCCACTTCCGCACCAAGGAAACCGCCGACCTCTTTCTCGCCCTGTTCATTCGATTGCTAAAAAACGGCGGGCGCGCCGCCATCGTCTTGCCCGACGGCAGCCTGTTCGGTGAAGGCGTCAAAACCCGCCTGAAAGAAGCGCTGCTCGAAGAATGCAACCTGCACACCATCGTCCGTCTGCCCAATAGCGTCTTCAAACCCTACGCCAGCATCGGCACCAACCTGCTGTTCTTTGAAAAGGGCGAGCCAACGCAGGACATCTGGTTCTACGAGCACCAAGTGCCAGCCGGCCAGAAAGCCTATTCAATGACCCGGCCGATCAAGGTCGACCACCTGCAAGGCTGCGTCGATTGGTGGGGCGGTGCCGGGCGCGAAAACCGGCAGGAAACCGAACAAGCCTGGAAAATCAGCCTCGATGAAATCAAGGCGCGCAACTACAACCTCGACTGCAAGAATCCGCACACCATCGCCGCCGACCACGGCGACCCGCAAGAACTTTTGCTGCAACTCGAAGCCGCTGAAGCCAGAGCCGCCGCATTGCGCGACCAGTTGAAAGCGATATTGGCGGAAGCTTTGCAGCGATGAGCACAAGCATCATTCACCAGGACGATTTCAGCGAAATCACCCAATTGATCACCAGCGCCCGGCAACGGGCGGTTCAAGCCGTCAACACCACTCTGATCGAGCTCTATTGGCAAGTTGGCCAAACCATCAGCCACAAAATAGCGCAGGCCGAATGGGGCGATGGCGTGGTGGCGCAACTAGCCGAACATCTGGCGCGCACCCAGCCGGGGCTGCGTGGTTTCACCCGCCCAAATTTGTTCCGGATGCGGCAGTTTTACGAGACATATCAAGCGGACGTAATTGTCTCACCACTGGTGAGACAATTACCCTGGACGCATAACATCATCATCCTCAACCAGAGCAAACGCCCGGAAGAGCGCGAGTTTTACCTGCGACTGGCCATTCGCGAACGATGGAGCAAACGCGAACTGGAGCGCCAGTTCAAAACTGCCCTGTTCGAGCGCACCGTACTTAACCCGGTAAAAGTGACACCGCTGGTGACACAAATTCACCCCGACGCTTTGAGCATCTTCAAAGACAGCTATCTGGTCGAATTTCTCGACCTGCCGGAAAGCCACGCCGAAGCCGATTTGCAGCGCGGTTTGTTGCAGCGCCTCAAGGATTTTCTAATCGAGCTGGGCCGGGATTTCTGTTTTCTCGGCAGCGAATACCCGCTGCAAGTCGGTGGGCGCGACTTCGCGCTCGACCTGCTGTTTTTCCATCGCGGCCTGAATTGCCTTGTTGCCATTGAATTGAAAGTTGGACGATTTGAGCCGGAATACCTCGGCAAACTGGGCTTTTATCTCGAAGCCCTCGACCGTGATGCAAAAAAACCGCACGAACAGCCCGCCATCGGCGTTTTGCTCTGCGCCAGCAAGGACGATGAAGTTGTCGAATACGCCCTGAGCCGCAGCCTCTCCCCGGCACTGATCGCCGAATACCAGACGCAGTTGCCGGACAAGGCGCTACTGCAAGCCAAGCTGCATGAGTTCTATCTGCAAAATGCCCCGGACGAGGACGCCGAGGCATGAACCCGACACAACTGTTGGCGCATTTCGACCGCATTAGTGAAGCCCCGGACGCAGTGGCGCGCTTGCGGCGGTTCATTCTGGATCTGGCGGTGCGGGGGAAGCTGGTGGAACAAGACCCGAGCGATGAACCGGCGGCAGAGTTGTTGAAGCGGATTCAGGCGGAGAAAACTAGGTTGGTGAAGGTGGGAGCAATAAGGAAGCAGGAGCAACTCTCGGAAGTTAATGCTAGCGATGAACTGTTTAAAATTCCTGCTTCGTGGTGCTGGGTACGGCTTTCTCATGTGCTGACAAAGCTTACTGACGGTACGCACCATTCGCCTCCAAACGAGCCGGAAGGTGAATTCATGTATGTAACTGCGAAGAACATTAAGCCGGAGGGTATTTCGGTCACAAACATAACTTATGTCTCGGCTGAGGTTCACTCAGAAATCTATGGTCGCTGCAACCCTGAGAAAGGCGACATCCTTTACATCAAAGATGGCGCGACAACTGGCGTAGTCACAATCAACAACCTTGATCAGCCGTTCAGTATGCTTTCAAGCGTGGCACTGCTAAAGCTTTCGACTTGTTTGAACAATCGCCTTGTAGTCGAGTTTCTCCGTTCCCCGTTCTTCTACGGTCAGATGCGTGGGTTCATGAAAGGGGCAGCGATTCCCCGCGTCACATTAAAGAGAATGGCACCGGCACACATTCCCCTCCCGCCCCTCGCCGAACAACACCGCATCGTTGCCAAGGTCGATGAACTGATGGCGTTGTGCGACGAATTGGCGGCGGCGCAGATCGAACGCGAGGTGCGGCGCGACCAGCTGGTGGCGGCCAGTTTGAACCACATCGGCACCGCTCCTGCCGCCGCAGCCGAAACCGTCACGGAAAACCAAACCGCAACCAGCTTGCACGACGCTGCCCGCTTTCACCTCAACCACCTGCCGCGCCTCACCACCCGCCCGGAACACATCAAGCAACTGCGCCAAACCATCCTCAAACTTGCCGTTTGTGGCCAACTGAGTCACGTAGATGAATGGCAAACAAGGCCTGAGTCACTGAGTACGTTTATACGGCTGCAAAATGGTTACGCATTTAAGAGCGAATGGTTTGTTCCAAAAGGCGTGCGCCTACTCAGAAATGCCAATGTCACTCACGGAACACTTAAGCGTACCGCACATCTCATCAAAACAAGTTGAAGCAGCTTTAATACTTGTTCCGCCCCTCGCCGAACAACACCGCATCGTCGCCCGAGTCGATGAACTGATGGCGCTCTGCGACCAGCTCGAAACCCAGCTCACCACCACCCAAACCGACAGCCGCCGCCTGCTTGAAGCGGTGTTGCGCGATGCACTGGAGATTAGTGCAGTGGCGACAGGTTGAGTCAGGCTGGATTTACTGACTGATTCAACCGTCGTTTCTAGCGAGCGATCAAGCGCCCGGCTTATTCAATTGGTTTGGCTGGCGCCAGCGCCTTGCCGGAAAAGGCCGCGCCATTGAGGTCGACCGCAGCAAAGCCACGATTGACCTCCAGCCCGATTAGCCGCCAATCGTGCACCGGCAGGTTGGGAATGGGTTTGCGCAGGCGCTCGAAAAAGCGGGTGGGCCAGGTGACGCCGGCGATTTCACGGTGATCGAAAAAGTCGATTTCGGCGATGGCACCCTGCGTTGATTCCATGCCTTCGAGGCTGAAACGAACGCGGCGCAGCAAGCGGTTTTCCTGATCGATGTAAAGCAGGTAGCGATCTTCGGCTGACAGGCCATTGCCCGGGCGGCGGACGGCGACGATCAGGTCGCAGAGGCGGCCTTCAACCGTTTCGCTGCCGGCCAGCTCAAGTTGCAGGTTGCCGCTGAGAAAATAGAACGGGCCGGTCAGGAACATCCGGTAGCCGTCGGCGACCAGGGCGGCTGCGGCTTGAACGTCACGATCATTGCTGGGCGTGCCGTTGTAGAAGACCCTGACCTCGCTGCCAGTGCGAACCACTTGTTTACTGCCTTTCGGGCCTTGGTGGTGCTGGGCATAAATCGGCTGTGGGTCGAGTAGCAGGCGCTCTTCCGAGGCTTGACGAAAATCCGGGTCGATCAGGGTGGGTTGCAAGCGGGTTACCAGTGAGCGCCATTCGCCGACATAACTGACGCTGAGATCACGAATCTGCAACCAGGCGGCGAGGCCGTGTGCCTCGGCTGACTTTTGCAGCAAGGCGCGGGCTTCGGGCTGTTCGCCGCTAGCCGTGGTCGGTGGAATGCCGCGTGAGGCGCAGGCGCTGAGCAAGGGAAAAATCAGCGCAAGAATCATTAGGCGAAGGGATGAATGGCGCATGGCGGGCTGGGCTTTCAGAGATTTTGCGAAGATTAAAAATGGCGATTTTTCAGGGTTGACCGCAGCATCCCTGTTTTTCACCGGGCGATGAAAAATTCACTGCCAGCCCTGCAACCAGCGCTCGTCGTCGAGCAAATCTCGCCACGGCAATTTAAAACTGCGACCGCTATAAACCGCTTCGATTTCGATCAATTCAACGCCGCTGGCCGGCGGTGCGGCTTCCAGCAGTTGGGTCACGATGAAGTGCTTTTCCTTGTCGCTCGGCACCGCCGCTGTCCATTTGCTGAGCAGCAGCTTTTTCGGGCTTAATCGACGGGTGGATTGCCAATTCATTGCAGCCGCCTAATTGTCGCTGCGGGTCTGTTCGACCCAGATCAATTTATCGACCGCCAATCCCTGCGCTTTTGCCTGCGCCAGCAATTGCGTCCGCACCGCCGCGGGCAGTTCCTTATCCCGCGCCAGAATCCACAGGTAGTCGCGATCCGGCCCGACGACCATAGCCCAGCGGTAATTTTGTTGATCCAGGGCGATGACGTGGTAGCCGCCGTAGAACGGCCCAAAGAATGACACCTTGAGCGATGCCCGCTGCGGGTCGCCGGTAAACAAGGCGCGCCCGATCGCCTCCTTCCATTCCTTGCGCTGAGTGTCGTAGCCACGGTTGATGACTTCGACGCTGCCATCCGGCTTGGCGTCGTAAGTGGCGCTGACATCAGTCAGGCCGCGCTCGAATGAGTGATCAAGGCGGGCAACTTCGTACCATTTGCCCTCGTAGCGCGTCAGATCGAAGGGCGTGACCGGAGTCATTCCGTCAGGCGGTGTCGTTGAGCAAGCCGTCAAACCGAGCACGGAGAATAGGAGCAGCAAGCTGAGCCGATTGGCTAGCGCGGGAAGTTTTCGGAGATTGATCATGGTGATTTACCTCATGCGGGTTGATCTTTATTTGTCCTAGACAATTCTAGTCTTTGTTCGTAATATTTGCCCAAATATTGCACAAATTTAACCTGCAGTAACAATTCGTCCAAGACGATTGAATCTTTAATTGCCTCGTGGATCAAACTCGAACAAAACCTTGAAACAGGAATCAGCATGCAAAAAGTCGCATTGATCACAGGCGCCGCCGGTGGCCTCGGGCAAACGCTGGCAGGCAATCTGTCGGAAGCGGGTTGGCAGCTTGTGGTCGTCAGCCGGGATGCCGAGCGTCTGAGCCAGGCTTACGGCCAGCAGCATCTGCAAATCGTCGCGGATTGTTCGACGGTTGCTGGGGCGCGACACATCATGGCTGTTGCCCAAGCTGAACAGATGCTGCCGATTGCGTTGGCCCATTGCGTCGGCAATATTCGCCTTGGCGCCTTGCATCGGATGGCCGAGCCTGACTTTATGGATTGTCTGAACGCCAATCTGATCAGCGCTTTCCATACGCTGGCGGCTTTCGTCGGCGCCCTGCGCAATGCAAAGTTGCCCGGCGCAGCGGTCTTCGTTTCATCCGCCGCGGCTCGCATCGGCACGCCGAACCATGAAGCCGTTGCGGCGGCCAAGGGCGGGCTTGAAGCATTGGTGCGCGGCGCCGCGGCCAGTTACGCCAGCGCCGGCATTCGCGTCAATGCCGTGGCGCCCGGCATCATGGATACGCCGGCTTCGGCCGCCATCATTGGCAGCGAACTGGCCCGCGAGGCGGCGGCCCGGCAATACCCGCTGCCGGGTATTGGTTCAACCGACGAACTGGCCGACCTCATGGCCTGGTTGCTATCAGCCCAGGCAGCACGCGTTACCGGCCAGGTCTGGTCGATGGATGCGGGCTTTTCGACCATTCGCCCTCTCGTAAAGTGAGTCAAACATGAGTCATGCACTTTCGCAAATTACGCCGCGCAGCGTTTCCTGGCTGGGCTATGGCGGGCTACTGCCTTTTCTGGTGCTTGCCCCGGCCAGCCTGCTGGATGAGCACCATGCGCCGATGTGGAGCGACCCGCTGTTCGCCTATGGCGCGATCATCCTCAGTTTTATCGGCGCCCTGCATTGGGCTTTTGCGATGACCTTGAGCGAACTGACGGAGAAGCAGAAGACCACTCGCTTCGTCTGGAGCGTCATGCCGGCCTTGATTGCCTGGCCGGCGATGATGCTTTCGCCACCGCTGGCAGGGCCGATTCTGATCTTCGGTTTTGCCGCGCACTACTGGCAGGATCGGCAGCTCGACGCCATCGCCCAACTGCCTGCCTGGTATTTGCCGCTACGCTTTCGGCTGACTGCAGTGGCCTGCCTTTGCCTGGCCGCCGGCAGTTTTGCCTACTACGGCTAATTCTTCTAACGCTGCCCTTCTGGAGGACGCATCGTGACATTTTTCAATCGCTTGCCCGGCTTCACCAAAACACCACCCGGCCAGGAGCGCCACATCCTGCGCCTGCTCCCGAAAATCCTGTTGATTGGGACGTTGCTACTGGCAATTCCGTCATTGGCTGCCCGCCTGTTTTTTTCGGCGGGCACTGAAAGCGAAATCGCGACGCAAATCATGACGGTCGATATTTACGGCATCAGCCTGATTGTTTTGCACTGGACAGTCGTGTTTACCGTAGCCCTCGGCGCTTTTATTGTGGTGGTGATGAAAGGCCCGGCCTACGTCGCTGATGCTTACCCACTGGAAGATTCAGACCATCCGGACACACCGGGCCAGCGCAGCCGCAATGCCCGACCGTGACCTACCGGTGAATTCCCCCGCCAGCCTGGCCGTTCCCAGTAACCGCTGGTCAAGGCTGGCAAAACTCGGCGGTCTGGCCTCCGGCGTTGCCGGGGGCATGTTGGCGGAAGGCGTGCGCCAATTCGCCCAAGGCAAACGGCCGAGCATGGGCGATTTGCTGCTGACGCCGGCCAACGCCCGCCGCGTCGCCGATCAATTGGCCCAACTGCGCGGTGCAGCAATGAAAGTCGGGCAACTGATGTCGATGGATGCCGGCGACTTGCTGCCGCCTGAGCTTGGCGAAATTCTGGCTCGACTTCGTTCGGACGCACACCCAATGCCGATGAGCCAATTGGTCATCGTCCTCAATACGCATTGGGGCGAAGGTTGGGATAAGCATTTCGAGCGCTTTTCCTTCACCCCGATGGCGGCGGCCTCAATCGGCCAGGTTCATGCTGCGCGGACCAAAGACGGCCGACACCTGGCGATCAAGGTGCAATACCCCGGCGTTCGCGAGAGTATCGACAGCGATGTCGATAACGTCGCCACCCTCCTCCGGATTTCCGGTTTGCTGCCAAAAAGTCTGAATATCGCCCCGCTACTGGCAGAAGCCAAACAACAGTTGCACGCCGAAGCCGACTACCTGAGCGAAGGTGCCTGGCTGCGCCATTACGGCGAACTGCTGGCCGACGCCCCGGAGTTCGCCTTGCCGGAGGTGCATGGTGATCTCAGTACGGCCCATATTCTGGCGATGTCGCACGTCGGCGGCGAGCCGATTGAATCGGTTCTCAATTTGCCGCAAGCCGAGCGGGATCGTGTCGCGACCTTGCTCTTCACCCTGCTCTTCCGCGAGATTTTTGAATTCAAGCTGATCCAGACCGACCCGAATTTTGCCAACTACCGCTACGACAGCGCCACCCGGCAACTGATCCTGCTCGACTTCGGCGCTACCCGCGCCTACCCGACAGCTACGGTCAACGCCTATAAACAGCTGATTTCTGGGAGTATCAACGGCGACTACGCGGCAATGGACAGCGCCGCGATGGAGATCGGTTATTTTCAGACCGACATTCAGGCCCATCAGCGCCAGACCGTCCTCAATATTTTCGCGATGGCCTGCGAACCGCTGCGCCACAGCGGCCCCTACGATTTCGGCAAATCCGACCTCGCCGCCCGCATTCGCGATGCCGGCATGGTGCTGGGCCGGGACAGGGACTTCTGGCACACCCCGCCCGCCGCCGCGCTGTTTCTGCACCGCAAACTCGGCGGCCTCTATCTATTGGCCGCCCGGCTGAAAGCTCGGGTCGATGTGGCAAGCCTGGCCAAAGCGTTTGTCGTTACAGCACCCTGAAAGTAAACGCAGGGCCAAAGTCAGGGCTGGCTATTTGAAATGATGGTATTGACGTGAGTCCCCGCCTGTACGCTGGTGAGAATGCTCAGGTGATCCTCATCGAAACCACGCAGCGAGGTGGACTGGCGTTGCGCGGCGAGACGGAGTTGGCTGGCCAGAAAAATGGTGCCATCACCGCTGGCGGTCGATAACTTGTCCGTGTTGTGGAACCCGAACAGCATGTGATGTTGAACCCCGTCAGGTAGCGGCGTCGCAAAGAGTTCGCGCAAAAAAATGCTCTCCGGCGCCATGCTTCGCCAGACCGGCATAACGACCGGGGAGTAACTCAAGCCGTTCGTTGCGCCGCTGACCCCGCCGAACGGCGAGGAGATTGAGGTAAAGGTGCGAACGTAATCGCACTCGTATTCCTGGCGACAATCGTTGAGGAAGGATCGCGAAACCAGCCCGCCCATGCTGTGGGCAACGATGTGCAAGTCCTTGAAATCATGCTCAAGCCAGAGCTTGTTCAAAACACCGAGCATGCCGTAGCCGATGACTGGAATTTCGAGCCCGGAGGGGTAATAAAAAAGCCAGGGTTGGTACTTTTTCCGGTCGATATGTTGAAGCAGCACCGCAAAGTCTCGTGGTGATCCATTGATCCCATGAACAAAAAGCACCGGGATTTTTTGCGGGGTATAAGGTTCAAGGAAGTAAATGCCGGCAAAACCGGATTGCATGAAATGCAATGGCTGCCACATCCCCATCTCGGCAAAATCGGGGTCGAAACGGGCTTGGGCCAGGTCGGTGACGCTACCCAACTGAATATCAACCCCCGAAAGCAGCTTGTTTCGCAGATCGAAAAGGCAGCCACGGGGATATGGGCTCTCCGGCCTGCCACCGCCGGCCGCCTGAATATCCAGCCGCAGGCCGCTGATCGATCTATCTGTTTTGAAGGTGTCAGGCAAGGCTTGCCAGGCGAACGGCTCATCCGGATCAAACTCCAGATTATGGTTGGTGTCGTGAAACGCAAAGAGGCTTTCGACCTTGGTGCTCAAGATGATTTTGAAATCGCCCGGACGCTCGAAAATCTTGTAGCTGAGTGATTGCCCTTCCGGGCCGAGCATCACAAGGACCGTGACACAACGGGGGCAATCCGCGGAATGCAGCGTCCCCGATAGTTCCGTCACTGCGGCCTGGTAATTCTTCAGATCGCGCTTCAGACTGAGCAAATTGCCGCAACCTGCGAGGTTGGCTGCGAGGAAGATCAGGAATATGAGGCGGTACATTGATTCACGTATTTTGTTGCTTGAGGACTGATTAAGGTTAGCACACCGATAGCGCAATGGCATTCTGCGTGATGGCCGTTGCAACCAGCGAGCTTACTTTGAGTGTTTTTTTCGATGCTTTGGCGATTGCTGCGATCGCTGCGGTCAACCGGAAAAAATGGGCGAAATCATCCGCCATCTGACAAACGATATTCGGGGCAAAGCGCCAGCCCCGCTTTCAGGACATCGATCAGCAAGCGCACCTTGGGCAGCGAGTAACGGCGCTGGGGATAGACTGCCCAGACGGCGGCATTCGGCGGCTGATTTACTTCAAGCAGCGAAACCAGTTCGCCACGGCGCAAGGGGTCGAGTACGTAATAGTCGGGCAACTGGCACAAGCCAAAGCCGCGCTGCGCGGCGTCCAGCACGGCCTGGCCGCTGTTGCAGCGCCAGTTGCCGCTGGGGCGAAACTGATGTTCGCGGCCATCCTGCTGGAAAGTCCAGATGTCATTGGTGCCAATCAGGCAATTGTGCTGCCCAAGCTCCGACAGCGTATGCGGCCGGCCATAGCGCTCCAGGTAGCCGGGGCTGGCGCACAAATACATGGCGCGCGGCGCGATACGGGCGGCGACCAGGCTGGAGTCGTTGAGGCGCCCGAGGCGGATGGCCAGATCGAAACCTTCCTGAACCATGTCCAGCGTTCGGTTGGTCAGTTCGATCTCAAGTTTGAGCAACGGATGCCGAGCCATGAACTCATTGACCAGCGGCACGATGAAACGCTCGCCATAGGCCACTGCGGCCGTCATGCGCAGCAAGCCGCTGGGCGCACTTTGCAGATCGCTGATCGTCAGGAAAGCCTCATCGCGCTCTTCAATCAGGCGCTGGCAACGGGCAAAAAACGTCTGCCCTGCCTCGGTGAGCGAAACGCGCCGGGTCGTGCGATAAAGCAGCCGCGCCTGCAGGCGTTCTTCGAGCAAGGCAACCTGCCGACTGACGTGGGATGACGAAACGCGCAGACGCTCGGCCGCCCGGGAAAAACTGCCGATTTCGGCGACGGCAACAAACTCGTCCAACCCTTCCCAACGACTCATTTCTGCGCCTCCCTTGTGATTGAGCGGATAACTCAATATCTGATTCTGCGTCGGCGAGAATCCAGATAAAGGATGGATCCACACCGACGCGACGATAACTTCAGATTGTTGAATTGATTATCCCTGAGCCGCAATAATCAATCCTTGAATGACGATTTATTCACCATCAAGCACTAATTATACTAATCCCCATTGTCACCCTACCGAGAGCTATTCCATGTCCATCAAATCCCGTGCCGCCGTTGCCTTTGCCGCCAACCAGCCATTGCAAATCGTTGAAGTCGATGTCGAAGCGCCCAAAGCCGGTGAAGTGCTGGTGCGCATCGTCGCCTCCGGTGTTTGTCACACCGATGCTTTCACGCTGTCCGGCGACGATCCGGAAGGCATTTTCCCGTCCATCCTCGGCCACGAAGGCGGCGGCATTGTCGAAGCGATTGGCGAAGGTGTGACCTCGCTGGCGGTGGGCGACCACGTCATTCCGCTGTACACCGCCGAATGCGGCAAATGCAAATTCTGCCTGTCGGGCAAGACCAATCTTTGCCAGGCGGTTCGCGCCACCCAGGGCAAGGGTTTGATGCCGGACGGCACAACGCGCTTCTCCTATCAGGGCCAGCCGATCTATCACTACATGGGCTGCTCGACTTTCTCCGAATACACCGTGCTGCCGGAAATTTCGCTGGCCAAGATTCCCAAGGAAGCGCCGCTGGAAAAGGTCTGCCTGCTTGGCTGCGGCGTCACCACCGGCATCGGCGCGGTGCTCAATACGGCCAAGGTTGAAAAAGGCGCTACCGTGGCGATTTTCGGCCTCGGCGGCATCGGTCTGGCGGCCATCATTGGCGCGAAGATGGCCAAGGCGTCGCGCATCATCGCCATCGACATCAATCCGGGCAAATTCGCCATCGCTCAAGAATTGGGCGCTACCGACTGTATCAACCCGAAGGATTACACCAAGCCGATTCAGGATGTCATCGTCGAAATGACCGATGGCGGCGTGGATTATTCCTTTGAGTGCGTCGGCAACGTAAATCTGATGCGCGCGGCCTTGGAGTGCTGCCACAAGGGCTGGGGCGAATCGACCATCATCGGTGTTGCCGGCGCCGGCCAGGAAATCAGCACCCGTCCGTTCCAGCTGGTCACTGGCCGCGTCTGGCGCGGTTCGGCTTTCGGTGGCGTCAAGGGTCGGACTGAACTGCCGGGCTACGTTGAAAAATCCCAGACCGGTGAAATTCCGCTCGACACCTTCATCACCCACACCATGCCGCTCGAAGAAATCAATACGGCTTTTGACCTGATGCACGAAGGCAAGAGCATCCGCACCGTCATTCATTTCTGACAGAACCCAGCCCCCGCGAGGCGGGAATCCAGCTCGGACAGTCTGATCTCCCTGCCAGAAAAGGCCTTCGCGCCGGTTGGCACAAGCGCTACCGGCATCGCTCCAGAACGCTTAATTGCGACATGACATTCGCGGTCTATCTGCCACCGCAGATCGAGCTGGGCGAGAAACTGCCGGTGCTTTACTGGTTATCCGGCCTCAGCTGCACCGACGAAAACTTCATGCAGAAGGCTGGTGCGCAGCGCATCGCGGCTGAACTCGGCGTCGTCATCGTTGCCCCCGACACCAGCCCGCGCGGCGCCGATGTGCCGGGCGACCCGGATGGTGGCTGGGATTTCGGCCTCGGCGCCGGTTTCTATTTGAACGCCACGCAAATGCCCTGGGCGCAGCATTACCGGATGCACGACTACGTGGTGCATGAACTGCCAGCGCTGATCGAAGCAAGCTTTCCGGTGTCGGACAAACGTGGCATCAGCGGCCATTCGATGGGTGGGCACGGCGCACTGGTTTGCGCCCTGCGCAATCCCGGGCGCTATCATTCCGTCTCGGCCTTCGCGCCGATCTGCAATCCGATGAGCGCACCCTGGGGTGAAAAGGCGTTTTCCCGTTACCTGGGCGAAGATCGCTCGAACTGGCGCGAATGGGATGCCAGCGCCTTGCTGGCGGGTGCAACCGAAAAATTGCCGATCCTGATCGACCAGGGCGACCGGGATGATTTTCTTGTGACGCAGCTCAAGCCGGAAACGCTTGAAGCAGCAGCGAAGACCGCCAATCACCCGCTGACCTTGCGCCGGCAGCCGGGTTACGACCATAGCTACTACTTCATTGCCAGTTTTATCGAAGATCACCTGCGCCATCACGCGCTTTCGCTGCGTACTTGAATCGGGTAGTGCAGATCGGCAGTCGTCCGCACAGGCTCCTCCCCCTTTATGCCCCGTAGGGGCGGTATCCCCTGGGGCAAGGGGGAGGTTGGGAGGGGGATGGGTATTTCTTTACGACAACGCAGCAGATTGACCCATCCCCACCCCGGCCCTCCCCTTGAAGGGGAGGGAGAAAACGTAGCCTGTTGTATGCTGAACGACGATTTCTCCCTGACTCCACCCCGCCCCATCCATGAAAAACCCCGTTCCCGTCATCGTCCTGGCGCAACTCTTCGGTACCTCGTTGTGGTTCTCCGCCAACAGCGCGGCCGATGACCTGATTCGCACCTGGGGCATCGCGCCAGCCGATATCGGGACGCTGACCAATGCCGTCCAGCTCGGCTTCATCCTCGGCACCCTGAGTTTTGCCATCTCCGGGCTGGCCGACCGTTTTGCGGCGAGCCGTATTTTTGCCGTTTGCGCGGTGCTGGGCGCGCTCTGCAATGCCGCTTTCGCCCTTTTCGCCACCGACATGAGTATCGGCGTGCCGCTGCGTTTTGCCGTCGGCCTCTGTCTGGCCGGCGTTTACCCGCTGGGCATGAAACTGGTCGTCAGCTGGGTGCCGGAACGGGCCGGTGCCGCGCTGGCCCAACTGGTCGGCATGTTGACGCTGGGCACCGCCCTGCCCCACGGCATTCGTCTGGCCGGGGCCGGCTGGTCGTGGCCGGCGACGATTCTGGTTTCGTCCGGGCTGGCGCTGATCGCGGCGGCGATGATTCTTCGGCTGGGCGATGGCCCGCATTTGAAGCGCCGCCACGATGCGCCACCCTTGCGGCTCGGGCGGGTTTTCTACGCTTTTTCGGTGCCCGAATTTCGCGCTTCTGCCCTCGGTTATTTCGGCCACCAATGGGAGCTTTACGCTTTCTGGACACTCGTCCCGTCGCTGGTCGTGCTGAGTGGTCTGGCCGCCGCGCGCAGCACCGAACTTTCCGGCTTGTCGTTTGCCATCATCGGGATCGGCGCCCTCGGTTGCATTGCCGGGGGCTGGTGGTGCCAACGCGTCGGCAGCGCCCGTGTCGCGGCGACGGCGCTTGGCCTTTCCGCTTTGTGCTGCGCGCTTTTCCCGTTTAGCGAAGCCTTGCCGGCCTGGGCAAAAATCAGTTTATTGCTGCTTTGGGGCGCCAGCGTGGTCGCTGACTCACCCCACTTTTCGGCGCTCTCCGCCCGTGCCTGCCCACCCGAAATTGTCGGCAGCGCTCTCGCTTTCCAGAACGCCATCGGCTTTGCCGTCACGATGTTCTCCATCCACCTCGGCACCGCCTGGCTGGCGGCATGGGGCAGCCACATCGCCTGGTTGTTACTGCCCGGCCCGCTCCTTGGCCTGATCGGGCTGTATCCGCTGTGGCGCCCCGCCCGGCCATAGATCAGCAGCGGGTTGAAGTTCAGCGTAACCGCCCGATCAGCACAAACCCAGCAAGCCCGCCTCAACGGCCGCCGGGTCCTTGAGGTTTTCCCAAGGCTCAATCAGCACCAGCATGAGCAGTTTCTCGAATTCAGGGGCAAAACCGGCGACGATCCGTTCCGGGTCGGGCACCATATTTTTGTCGGTAATCAAGCCGAATTGCACCTTGTTGTCGTAGGAAAGAATCGACAGGCCCATGCCAATATCGCCCGACTGCGGCACCCAGAATAAAGGTTGTTCGAGTTTGGCGCCGGCCAGGTAAATCGGCTGCGTTGCACCCGGCACATTGGTCATTACCGCGGTTGCCTTGCTCGCCAACAGCGCCAGCACTTTGTCCTGGGCAAATTTCGGCGCCATGCCGACTGCCCCGAGAATCGACAGGGTCAACGCGGCTTGATACGACGTTTTGAGCGCTTGCATCCGCTCGCGAATCTTGTAAAGACGGGCCAGTGGATTTTCGATGCCGACCGGCAATTCCAGCGCAACCAGGCCGAAACGGTTGCCGAGTTTGTCCTTATCTTTCGGCCGACGCATATTGACCGGCACCATAGCGCGGATTTCGACCCCATCAACCGGGTCGCCATGCGCGACCAGATAAGTGCGCAAGGCGCCAGCGGCAGCCGAGAGCAGCAGATCATTGACCGAACAGCCGAGCACCTTGCCAACCGCCTTGACATCCGGCAGCGGCATCGGCTCGGACCAGGCAACGCGCTTGCTCGTTCCCGCCTTGCCCTTGAAGCGCGTCGGCGTATCGCTGGGCATGGTTGCAAGCTTGGCAATTTCGCTGGCCACCCCGGCGGCAATCCGCGCGTAGTCAATCGCCTGGCTGGGATTGGTCAATAATTCGAGATACTTGTGCCAAAGCTTGCCCGAGACCTTGACCGAAGCCAGCATGGCGTCGCTCATGGGCTGCCAGATCGTCTGCCAAAAAAAGTCATCGGCAGCTTCTTCCCGATTTTTGGCCGTGGAGTGCCTGGGCGGTGGCGCCGATTCGTCGGCCATTGAAAGAATGACCCCAAGCAGCGCAATACCATCCGCGATGCAATGATGAATACGCATCACCAGCGCCTGCCCGCCCAGTGCCGTATCGACGATATCGAACGCCCAAAGCGGCCGCGATGGATTCAGCGGTGTCGAGGCCAGATCAGCCACAAAGCGCTGCAACTCGGGCTTGCCAGCTGCACCGGGCAAAACGGCATGGTGCAGATGCTGATCGAGATCGAATTCGGGATCGTCTACCCAGCTATAACCACCGTCGTTTTGTTGAACAACCTGTTTGAAGCGATCGTAAGCCAGCAGACGCTTTTCAATACTGCTCCGCAGGCGCTCTGGGTCGAGCGTGCCAGCAAACAGCATCACCCCGACGATCTGCATCAGGTTGTTCGGCTGGTCCATGCGCAACCAGGCGGTATCAACGTGAGACATCGGTTCGCGAGCGGGCATTAACGCAGACTCCTGTTTGAATCGGGTATTCACCTTAGGTAAATTAAATATTACTGTAAAGCGGTCCGGCCCCAAGCGTCATCGAGAGATTTCGTGGCGGCTTGAAAAAAAGTTAAACAATGCGGAACTATTTTAGTAATTAATAATATACTTTTTAAAACAAGCCTGCGAAGCGACCAAGGTGGCGATGATCCGAAGAGATTGTCCCGCCTTTAAATAGAGACACATGGAAGGGAGAGAACATGATCAAGCATCTCGTTCGCCTCGTCATTACCGGGTTAATGGCGAGTTCTTTACTGGCGCAGGCTGCCGACATACCGGTCACCGCATCGGCTGCCGTCAACGTCAAAACCAGCTCAAAATCCACCACCGACCACAGCAAGCTTGAGGCACTGAAAGGCCCGTTCAAGACCGGGCCGGAAGTCACCAAGGCTTGTTTGAGCTGCCACAACACGGCTGGCCACCAGGTGATGAAGAGCATTCACTGGACCTGGGAAACCAAGAATCCGACGACGGGCAAGCTGGTCGGCAAAAAATGGACGGCCAATAATTTCTGCGGCTCGCCGATTTCCAACGAAGCGCGCTGCACGAGTTGCCATGCCGGCTACGGCTGGGCCGACAAGAATTTCGACTTTACCAATCAGGATAATGTCGACTGCCTGGCCTGCCATGACAACACCGGCACCTACAAGAAATTTGGCACCGATGCCGGTCACCCGCTTTATGCGGACAGGGAATTCGAGCCGATGGAGGGCCCGCCTGGCAAGAAAATGTTCAAGGCGCCTGACCTGACCCAGATCGCCCAGCATGTCGGTAAACCCGGTCGCGCCAATTGCGGCGCCTGCCATTTCAGCGGTGGCGGTGGCGATGCCGTCAAGCATGGCGACCTCGACTCCTCCTTGAAAAATCCGCCGCGCGAACTTGATGTGCACATGGCCAAGGACGGCGCCAATCTGGTCTGTGCCGACTGCCATACCTTCAATGCACATCAGCCATCCGGCAGTCGTTACGCCGCTACGGCCAAGGACAAGCACGGTTTCGACCTGCCCAAGGACGACCACAACCGCGCCACCTGCGAGTCCTGCCACGGTTTCGTGCCGCACAAGGAAGCCAAGATCAATAACCATACGAACAAGGTGGCCTGCCAGACCTGCCATATTCCTGAATTCGCCCGTGGCGGCATTGCGACCAAGATGCTGTGGGACTGGTCTACGGCGGGCAAGATGGACGCCGCTGGCAAACCCTTGTTCATCAAGGACGACCATGGCCACCTGAAGTACTCGGCCGCCAAGGGTGATTTTGAATATGGCGAAAACGTCCGTCCCGAGTACAAGTGGTACAACGGCATCGTTCACCCGGTAAGCATTACCGACAAGTTCGACGACAGCAAGGTGCTCGAACTCAATCGCGTCGAAGGCTCGGCCGCCGACCCGAACTCGCGCATCTGGCCGTTCAAGGTCATGCGCGGCAAGCAGGCCTACGACACCGAAAACAAGACGCTGGTGGTCAACCATGTTTTCGGCGACGACGACACCGCACTCTGGAAGCATTACGACTATGCCAAGTCGATCAAGGCCGGCATGGATTACGCCGGCTTCCCCTACAGCGGCAAGTTCGGCTTTATCGAAACGCGGATGAACTGGTTCATCACCCACATGGTCGCGCCCAAGGAAAAAGCCGTGCCCTGTCAGGAATGCCACACCCGCGCCGCCGACGGTCGACTGGCAGAAATCACCGATATTTACCTGCCCGGACGCGACCGCAATACGCTGGTCGATACGCTGGGCTGGCTGGCCATTGCCGGCGCCATCGCCGCCGGCCTCATCCACGGCACGGCTCGCTTCATCAGCCGTCGTCGCCAAGGGAGCAAATCATGAGCAGCGAACGCATCTACATCTACAAACGCTACGAGCGCTTCTGGCACTGGTCGCAAGCCCTGCTCATCATCACCATGATGATCACCGGCTTTGAAGTGCACGGCACCTACACCCTGCTCGGCTTCAAGAAAGCCGTGCAGTTGCACACCCTGGCCGCCTGGACCCTGATCACGCTGTGGGCCTTTACCATCTTCTGGCAATTCACCACCGGCGAGTGGCGGCAATACCTGCCCTCGCTGAAAAACGTCATGGCGATGGTGCATTACTACACGATCGGCATCTTCACCAACGCGCCACATCCCTTCCACAAAACCGTCGTACAAAAGCACAACCCGCTGCAACGCCTGGCCTACCTGGCGCTGCTCGCCTTCATTTCGCCGCTGATCTGGGGCTCCGGGCTGCTCTATCTGTTCTACGGAAATTGGGCCAATCTGGGCGTTGACCGCTACCTTTCACTGGAAGCCGTCGCCGTCGCCCATACTGCCGGCGCCTTCATGATCACCGCCTTCTTCTTCATCCACGTCTATCTGACCACCACCGGCCACACCGTTTTTGCCCATATCAAGGCAATGATTACCGGCTGGGAAGATGCTGACGAACATCACGCCTAAAAGCTTTCCTTGTGCTTGGGCGGGCGTCAAACCCCGCCCTTTTTTTGGAGAAAACCATGTCCTCCTGGGGCTGCCCGCACGAAATCAAAGGCAAATGCACCAAGGTCAACAACCTGCCCTGCGACCCCGGCATGAAAGGCTGCGAACTCGCCGGGCGCTATGTCTTCACCAGCAACGACGAGAAGAACAAACGCTTCCGCGAAAAGCTGGCCCGCGATGCTGCGGTCAACAAGAAATCTGATTGAAAAATGGTTTTGGTGAATCGCCGAGCGGCACCTGCCATGAAAGCGAATGCAGCGGTCGTTTAAGCTTTTTCAACTTTCCCCGGATTTCTCCAGCGCTTTCAAGCGCCGATAAAGCGTCCGTTCCGAAAGACCGAGATGGGCCGCCAATGCTTGCCGGCTGCCGGAAAAACCACTCGCCAGTTCGGCCAGACCGAGATCGTTCGATGGTGAAATTTTGGCCTTTTCTGGCGTTGACCGCAGGAGTTGACCGGGCGACCCGGCAGGCAGGTGGCGCAAGTCGATTTCGTCGCCATCGCTGAGCAGACAGGCGCGTTCGAGGATATTTCGTAACTCGCGGATGTTGCCGGGGAAGGCGTAGCCCTGTAGCCAGCGCATGGCATCGCCGGACAGACGCATGGGCCGCCCGGCGGCGACGCGGGTGAGCAGGCTTTCGGCGAGCAAGCCAATGTCCTCCGGCCGCTCGCGCAGTGCCGGCAGGAAGATCGGGAAAATGTTCAGCCGGTAAAACAAATCCTGGCGGAAGGTGCCGGCTTCGACCATCTCTGCCAATGGCCGATGGGTTGCCGAAATAATCCGGATATCCGCCTTGCGCAGCTCCGGCGAACCGACCCGGCGAAAGGTGCCGGTTTCCAGCAGGCGCAGTAGCTTGACCTGAATGCTCAACGGAATATCACCGACTTCATCGAGAAAAAGCGTACCGCCCGAGGCGGCTTCGACCAGGCCGGTTTTGCGCGCCACCGCGCCGGTAAAGGCGCCGCGCTCATGGCCGAACAGCTCGCTCTCGAACAGGGTTTCGGCCAATCCGGAGCAGTCGACCGCAACAAACGGCTTTTCGGCCCGCTTGCTGATCTGGTGAATGGCATTGGCCACCAGCTCCTTGCCGGTGCCCGATTCCCCCTGCAGCAGCACCGCCGCCTCGGCGGGGGCGACCCGCGCCACCATTTCCATCATGCCGACAAAAGCCGGCGAACGCCCGATCAAACCTTGCGCATGAACCAGGCTGCGCGCCCCCGGCATGGGTTCCAGTTTCTCGATGTAATAGGCGATTTCGCCGCTGGCATCGCGAATCGGTGAGAGCTCGATGTTCTCGAAAATTTCGCCCTTCGGCGTGTGGTGCAAATGCAGAACGCGCTCACGCTGGCCGGATTGCAGGCTGCGCTGTAGCGGGCAGGATTCACCGGCCTGATCGCACGGCACGGTGTAGCGGTGCGACACCTCGAAACACTTGCGCCCGACCAGCTCCGTCTGCTCCACCCAGTTGGCGCGATAGGCCTCATTGGCGGCCAGAATTTGATAGTTCCGGTCACACAAAATGTGCGGCTCGGGCAGGTTTTCCAGAAACGAAATGAGTTCGGAAAGTGATGAGGGTTCCACTGCCATAAAATGCCAGTCCATGCCAAATTAACTGCCACATACATACTGCCACCGCTGCCATGTGGCAGTCAAACCAGCCGATGATTCGACCCGGCATAGCCCGCTATCCCATTGATTTATTGGCAAATCAGTAAAACACCACGGCTGGCACGAGTCTTGATAAGTAAATGCTGTTATTTGAACTCTTGGCGCCCATGCACGATCCCCGCATTCGCCCGGATCAGAACTATTTCAGCGCTTCAAAAAGGAAATCCCGATGACTCAATGCAACTGCCAGGCCGAATCATTTTCCATCAGTGACAGCCCTGCCCGCCGCCAATGGCTGATTGCAACTGCCGGCGTCGGCGGCGCACTGGCCATGAGTGCGCTGATTCCGTTCGTCAGCAGCCTGTTGCCCTCGGAACGAGCCAAGGCCGCCGGCGCGCCGGTTGAGGTAGATATCGACAAACTGGCGCCGGGCGAGATGATGATTGTCGAATGGCGCGGCAAGCCGGTGTGGATTCTCCACCGCACCCCGGAAATGCTCGCCGCCATGAAAAAAGCCGAACCCAACCTGGCAGACCCCGGTTCAAGCGAGCCGCAACAACCGGCCTACGCCACCAACGAATTTCGCTCGCGCAAGCCGGAACTACTGGTCGCCGTCGGCATTTGCACCCACCTCGGCTGTTCGCCCTCCAAGGCATTCGAGGCCGGCGAGGCATCGATGGGCGCCGACTGGCCCGGCGGCTTTCTCTGCCCCTGCCACGGTTCAACCTTCGATTTCGCCGGGCGGGTGTTCAAAAACAAGCCGGCCCCAACCAACCTGGAAATCCCGCCCCACACTTTTCTGACCGATGCGCGATTGATTATTGGCAGCGACGAAAAGGATGCCGCCTGAAGTCAGGGCCGGGTTCAAAACTAAAAACCATCGAAAGGAAAATTTGTGCGAATCGCCATCACTCGTCAAAATCGAAATCAGCTCGATCACTTCCCGATTGAACACCGCCACCCTGGCAAAGCCCCTACCCACTGAGTCCAATAATCGATGAAAAAATTACCCGCTTTCGGCTTCTCATTACGGCGAATGCTGCTGGGTTGTCTGGTCGGCTGCCTGTTCGGGGCAATCTCGGCGCAGGCCGATGAATCCCGGCTGATCGTCACGCTGAAGGATGTTCGTGACAGCACGGGCCAAATTCGCGCCTCGATTTATCGCGAACCCGAGACCTTCCGCAAGGAGGATCGCGCCGTCGCCGTTGTCTCCGTACCGGCCCAAAAAGGCGATCTCAAACTTGCCTTCATGGCCTTGCCACCAGGCCGCTACGCCATCATGGCTTATCACGACGCCGATTCGGATAGCAAGCTGGGCCTGCGTTTCGGCATGTTTCCGACCGAGGGTTACGGCCTTTCCAACAACCCCAAAGTCATGGGGCCGCCCAAGTTTGCCGACAGCGCTTTTGACCTGACCGGGCCGGAGACTTCAATCGAGATCAAGCTTTCCTACTAAAATAAATCAGCAAACGCTAATATTTAGTCTTTCGCTACCTCAACAACGGAATTCAAGATGAAACAAACCCTGCTCCAGGAAAAATATCCCATCTTCGTCGCTGAAATCGGCAAGGCCGAAACGACTTATCAAACCGTCGATGCGCTGGTCGATTACTACAAGGGCAAGATCGCCGAGAACCCCAAAGTGCAATTCATTGGCGTCTTCGACCACTACGCGCACACCAGCAAAATCGGTGGCCCCATCGTCGACGGTATGACGGCTGCGGTCGACATCATTTTCTGCTTCGGATTCGCCATCCCCAATCCGCAAATGCTCGCCGTCCGCCCCCGCTCAATCGGCATTGCCGACATGGGCGACAAGTTCGTCATCAGCTTCATGGAAGCCCCCATGCAACCGGCCAATCAAGCAATGGAAGCCTGGACGCTGGCGCTGCGCAACGCCTGATTTTCCAGCACCAAAGCACAACCCCGGTGGCGCATTCACCGGGGTTTTTCATTTCTGCGGATAATTTTTTTGGCGGTTTTTTGCGGTCGACCGTAACAATTTGCCAATAAGCAACAATATCAGCCGTCGCGACGCTTGGTTTTGCCAACATCCAACCAATCCGGCTTGAAATCTGAACTTGCGCCCCATTGAACGCTCAGACAACAGGTAAAAATAACCGGGTATCCCAGAAATGCACTCTCCGCTGGCAATAAACCGTTCGATCCGATTGCTCCTCATCGCAGCGTGCGTCAGCTTGCTCACCGCTTGCGCCGCGACTCAGGACGGCCGGGCGAACGGCTTTGTCGAATCCTGGTCGGCACGTAACCAGGCGGCGCTGGTTGAAGCCAAGCTGATGCCGCAACCCGCCGCCTATGAAATCAAGTATTTCCAGTGGGTCGACCGTGACCGTCAGCGCGAAGTGCTGGTCAAACTCTACCTGCCGCCCGCAGCCTCGCGGCACGAACCGGTGCCCCTGATCGCCTTCTCGCATGGCATGGGCGGTTCGCGCGAAGGCTATTCCTATCTGGGCGCAAACTGGGCAGCGCGCGGCTATGCCAGCCTGCACGTCCAGCATGCCGGCAGCGACAGCCGCCTGTGGAGCGGCAACCCGCTGGATATGGTCTCCCGGCTGCAATCCGCTGCGAATGAAACCGAGGCGGTCAACCGCGTGCGCGACCTCGGCTTCGCCCTTGATTCGGTGCTCGCCGATCCCCAGTTTGCCGGCGTGATCGATCCCGCACGAATCCTCGCTGCCGGCCATTCCTACGGCGCCAATACCGCCTTGCTCGCCGCCGGCGCCGTATTCTCGCGCCCGCAAGGCAACCTCACTTACCGCGACAGCCGCATCCTCGGCGCCGTCATCATCAGCGCGCCCCCCTTTCACGGCGAGACTGACCCGGAGGCCGTCGTCCGCCCAATCGGCATCCCGACGCTGCACATCACGGCAACAGGCGACGAAATCCGGATTCCCGGCTACCTCTCCGACTACCAGGACCGCCTGCGCGTTTTCACCGCAACCGGCAGCCCGCGCAAAGCCCTTGTGGCCTTTCGCGACGGCTCACACAGCATGTTCACCGACCGCCTGGGCGCCGGCGGGCGCGACCTGAATCCGCTGGTCAAAGCAGCCACCATCGACCTGACGCTAGCCTTCTTCGAGGAAATACTGGGCGGCACAAACGGCTTGCTCGCCCGGCGCTCGGCGGGTTACGAAAATCTGCTGGCCCGTTTCGAGTCCGAACCCCGTTCAGTGCCTTGAGGGTGGAGCGAATTGATTGGGTTTAACGCCGGATTGGCTATTTTTGCCCCAAGCCGCAAAAGATAAAAATAGTCAGCTACGGCCAGCCCGCTTGAGCAAGGCCGTGCGACGCTCTGCGAACTCCGCCATAACCTGCTCATGCGGAATACTCGGGCGCGGATCGTCAATCGCTTCCTGCACCTGGGCACGAAACCATTGATCGTATGCGGCGGCTTCGTGGGCGCGCTTCATGCGTTCTGACGAATCGGCTCGCGTGCTACGGGTCACGTCGTCGGCGCTGTGGTTGCTGGCTGCGCCTGGAAATTCTTTGTGGTGCGCTGTTGCTCATGCCAGCCCTTTTCCAGGAATGTTAGTGTTTTGGGCTTCGTCCAGGATCGCACGCTCGCGTTCGATCTCGCAGCGCAGCTCTTCTTCACTGGGCAGGATCAGGCGATATTTGCTGGCGAACAACTGCTCACTGTCGTGCAGCACCGAGTAGCGCACCACGGAATGATCCTTATGCTCGCAGAGCAGGATGCCGACGGTGGGGTTGTCATCCGGGCCGCGTTTGAGATCGTCGTACATGCGGACATACATATCCATCTGCCCGATGTCCTGATGCGTCAGCTCATGGGTTTTCAGGTCGATCAGCACAAAACACTTGAGCAGGTAGTTGTAGAACACCAGATCAATGTAGAAATCCTTGCTTTCGGTGCTGATGCGTTGCTGACGGGCGACAAAGGCAAAGCCCTTGCCCAGTTCCAGCAGGAAAGCCTGCAACTTATCCATCAAAGCCTGTTCCAGCGTCGATTCCAGCAGCTTGCCGCTACCCGGGAAGCCGAGGAATTCCAGCATCACCGGGTCACGGATGAATTCGCGCGGTGCTTGTTTCAGGGCGTGCAGCTTGGCATCGGCTTCGGCAGCCAGCGCCGGCTTGTCTTCGCTCAGCAGCAGTCGTTCGTAATACAAGGTGCCGATCTGGCGTTCCAATGCGCGGGAACTCCAGTTCTGCGCGGCGGCTTCGTTCATGTACCACTGCCGGGCATCGGCGCTCTCGACGCGTAATAGCGTGCGGTAGTGGGTCCAGCTCAATTCGTGACGCAGTGCGTCACACATCGGGAAGGCCTGATAAAACAGCCGCATGTAACGCAAATTCGAGGCATCGAAGCCTTTGCCAAATTCGCGTGTCAGGTTTTCCGCCAGACTGGACAGCAGCTTTTTGCCATAGGCAGCACGATTCTCGCCGCCCTGTTCGAATTCGACGATATGCCGCCCCACTTCCCAGCAGGTCTGCACCTGCACCATGTCCACAGCCCGCAGGGCATGTTGGCGGCCCCGCGCGATCAGCTCGCGCAGCGCGGCGAGCAGGGTTTGCGGGAGGCTGGGTTGATCGTTCATGCGGGTCTCCTTCACGCCACCGTGACTTGGCCGTTCATCAGCAGGGGGAGGAGCCAGTCGCGGAGTTGGGCGAGTTGCTGGTTTTCCTGTACCAAAATATACAATTTACTGAAAACCGCAGCAGTTCTTCGCTCAAAATCTTGGATCAAAGTTGTCGGTGGAAGAACAGTATTGATTCTGAGCGCGACTTCACGATTCAAGCCTGGAACAGCGCTGTCGCTGTTCATTTTCTCAAGGCCAAGCGAAGACAGCAGATATTTCAGATAGAGAAACCCAATTTTCGAGATAGGTTTGACGTAGTAGGTTGTGTCAATCGGGAAGAAGTCGGTGTGGATGAATGTGATGGCACCAACAGTACCTTTACGACCAACGACGATACCAGGCCCTTCCACAAGGTACTCTGAGTGGTAACCCACCACCCCATTTGACCCAATAACAGGATGCCCACTCCCAGTTCTGTTTTCAGCCTTTAGCCCTTTGCCATACTCAAGAGAAATCAGGTTCCCAATCGTGCCGTCCCTCCACCCCGCCGGAATCTCCCGTTTCAGCGTGGCGTTGTAGACCATCTTGCCGCCGGAGGATTTGTAGGGTTTGCCGTTGGCGTCGGGGAAGTCGAACTGCACGAACCAGTAGTCGTACAGCGTCTTGGCCATCGCCTCCAGCTCGGCGTTGATGCGGTTGTTGCAGTCGATTTTGGCGTCGAGGGCGGAGAGGACGGCGGCGATTTTTTTCTGTGTTTCCTTGAGTGGAGGCATGCTCAAGGGCACCGCAGAAAGAATCGCGGTATTCAAGTTGGGCATTGTTGCCCCAACCGCTTGCTTAACGATCCAACCCTGATTGGTTGGGGTACTGAGGTGATATGTCAGGAATGCCGGATCAATGGCATTGCCAGGACGAACTAACAGGCATCCTGTGCCGCAAAAATAACCGGCTTCTGTTTTCCCAATGAGTGCCTTCTGTGTGACATCACCACGGCGGCTATAAACAATATCGCCCTCTTGCACCAAATGATGGGACAGTCGCTGCGCATCTTTATCACCAATGAAGGCTATACCCGAAACATTCACACGATTATTGTGCATGTTGGTAGGCATGATGCACGGAATACCTGACTCTACATAGTCAGATGCGTGCAACTGGCTGCCAAACGGCCCCGTTTGGATTTTTCCGCCACCAGAGCTAAGAACTCTACCAAGCGTGGTCTGCAGCCACTCGCTCATACCGCAACCCCGCCACCAGTTTCCTGATCATCCTCATCCATCAACAACCGCTCCAGTTGCTGGCCAAGTTGTGCTTTGTCCGGCAGATAAAGCAAATATTTCGCCAGCAGTATCTGATTGGTAATGCTGGCGGTGGCGTATTCGACGAGGAAATGGTCTTTGTAAGCGCCGAGGATGATGCCGACCGGTTGGTTGTCGCCTTCGACGTTTTCTTCTTTGGCGAAATAATTCAGGTAGAGGTTCATTTGCCCAATATCCTGATGATTGATTTCGCCACGCTTGAGGTCAATGACCACAAAGCATTTCAGAATGCGGTGATAAAACAGCAGGTCGGCATAGAAATGCTTACCGCCGATGCTCATTCGGTACTGGCGGGCAATGAACGCAAAGCCTTTGCCCAACTCCAGAATGAACTGTTGCAGGTGGTCGATGAGTTTTTGTTCGAGCTGGGTTTCGGTCAGGATATGGCTTTGCGGGATGTTCAGGAATTCGAGCACAAAGGGTTCTTTGAGCAGGTCTTCGGCTTGCTGTATTTCGTTGCCCTGGTTCGCCAGTTTCAGCACGCCTTCCTTGTCCTTGCTCAATGCCAGACGATGAAACAGCATACTTTTCATCTGCCGTTTGAGTTCGCGCACACTCCAGTTTTCCAGGGCGGTTTGTCGGGTGTAAAAGCTGATTTCCAAGGAGTCATCGGCCTTCAAGATTTCGTAATAATGACTCCAGGTCAATTTGTGGGACAGCGTCCCACTATTTTGAAAACTCAAATAAAGCTTGCGCATGTAAAACACGTTTGAACGTCCAAACCCCTTGCCGTACAGCGTGCTCAAGTCTTTGGACAAGCGATCCAGCAGGCCGCTGCCGTAGTCGGCCTTTTCTTTGCCGCCTTGTTCAAATTCGACAATATGCTGGCCGATGTGCCAATAGGTCTGCACCAGCAGGGTGTTGACGGCTTGGGCGGCTTGTTGTCTGGCGCCGTGGATTGCGTGCCCAATTTCTTGCAGCAAATCCTGATACGCCGCCGGTGATGCAATCTCTTTACTCATAGCGCAACCCCGCTAATTGCTTTTTGATCTCTTGCTCAAGCCCTGCTGATTCCTCGAATAGCGTGTCCAGCTTGTCAGTAAAGCCCTGCATCTTTTCAGCAAACTGTGCCGGGGTGAGGTCGCTGTATTCGATCTTTACGTCGAAATACTGCCCGGCGCTCAGGCTGTAATTCTTGGCGGCGATGTCGGCGTAACTGACCACCACCGAGAAATCTTCCACCGCCTGTTTGGCGTTGAAGGTGGCGATGATGCGGTCTTCTTCGGCTTCGGAGAGCAGGGTTTTCTGGTTCTTGCCGTCCTTGACCTTGGTGCCGAGGCCGGAGGCGTCGATCAGGACCACGCTCTCCTGATTGCTGCGGTCGACGAACAAAATGGAGACATTTGTGCCGGTGGTGGCGAAGATGTTGCTGGGCATGGAGACCACGCCGGCGAGCATTTTGTTGTCCACCAGATGCTGGCGGATGCCTTTGTCGATGCCGCTTTGCGCGGTGATGAAGCCGGTGGGCACGACCACGGCCGCTTTGCCGCCGGGCTTCAAGGAATAAATGATGTGCTGCAAGAAGAGCTGGTAGATGGCCATCTTGTCCACGGCCTGCTTCGGGATATTGGGCACCCCGGCAAAAAAGCGTTCGCGGTGCTCTTTGCTGTCCAGTTCATTGCGGAAATCGCTGAAATCCATCTTGAACGGCGGATTGCTGACGATGTAGTCAAACTTTTTGAGTGCGTTTTTTTGTCCCTGCCCCTGTGCCTCCCGGTGGTAGGGGTGGAGCATGGTGTTGCCCTGGATGATGTTGGGGATGGAATGCACCAGGTTGTTCAGGATCAGGTTCAGGCGCAGCAGGCTGGATGATTTTTGCGAGATGTCCTGCGAGTAGATGCTGCAGCGCTGCTCGCCGATGGCGTGGGCGATGTTCATCAGCAGCGTGCCGGAACCGGCCGAGGGGTCGTAGCAGCTCACATTGCTGACCTTGCCGCGCACGGCTTCCGGCACGAGGATGGCGGCCATGATCTTGGCGACGGCGTGCGGGGTGTAGTACTCGGCGTATTTGCCGCCGCTGTCCTTGTTGTAATCCTTGATCAGGTATTCAAACAGCGCGGCGTAGAAGTCGTATTTTTCGTTGAAGATGCGCTCGAAACTGAAGTCGCCCAGCTTGTTGATGATGGCGCGGCAGAAGGCGTCGCGTTTTGACGGGTCGGTGATGAATTCGCTGACCCGGTCAAACAGGGTGATCTTGGCGCCGCCATCGGTTTTGACGGCGAAGATGTCGTTGTTGCTGATGGCGATGTCGCGCAGGGTGTCGTCGAACAGCTTGGCGAATTCCGGGGCGTTCTGGCGGCCAAACAGGTAAGCGATGAAATGCTCGGGCTTCAGGCGCGCGGTATCCGGCCCCATCTGCATTTGCAGCATTTCCAGGTCGTCGGCATTCATCGCCGCGATGGCGGCTTCCCAGCTTTCAGTCTTGGCGAGTGCCGGCTGGATCTTCTTGGCCTCGAAGGCGAACTTGTCGTTGAGGAATTTGTAGAGAAAGACCTGGGTGATGATCTTGAACTCGTTGCCATCGTTGCCCAGGCCATAAGCGGCGCAGATGGCCTTGAGGCTGTCGATCAGCTCGCGGGTGCGTTGTTCAAATTGCTGGCTTACCAAGGGTGTGCTCCAGTGTTACGACTGCCGCCCGGGCGGGCGCCAGCAGAAAATTCATGCATGTATTCGGCCACCACCAGCTGGTTGATGCTGCGGCTGGCGTCGGGGGTGAGTTTGATGTGCTGGCGGGTGGAGAACTCGCCGATGACGATGGGCTGCATCATCCGCTCGAAATAGCTTTCGTTATTCAGCAACTGGGTGTTTTGCAGCACCTGTTCGTCGGCCTGCTGCTTGACGCCGTTGAGGGCTTCAAACAGGCGGCGCTCGATTTGCGTAGTATTTGGCATAAGCGCGCCGCGCTCATGCAGGCGCTTGTGAATGCGCGTGTATTTGGCATCGCCCTGGTATTTGGCGCGCAGCTGGTTGTTCTGGCGGTTCAGCTCTTTGACTTTGTCGTGAATCGCATTGAGCGCGCCGATGTTGGCGGTCATCTCTTCCTGGCTGACTTCGCTGAGCTTCTTTTTCTTGAACAGCCGTTCCAGCTCTTCGCGCAGGGTGACGAACTTGGGGTCTTGCTGGTCGAAATTGTCCGCCAGCGCTTCGCGCGTCTGGCGCAGGGTGTTTTTCAGCTGGTCGGCCAGGACCAGCTCTTCTTCCCTGATCTTGGCGAATTTGAAGATCACCTCTTCCAGCGCGACATTGAGCAGATTGCTGGTGTCGGTGGCCGATTCGATGCTTTCTTTCAGGTTGAGCAGATCGAGGTGGTTGCAGGTTTCGCGGTAGAGCTGGCCCAGCTTGTGGAAATCGAGCTGCTGCAGTTGCCCGTAATCGCCTTGCAGGCGGATCAGGTTGTAGAGGCTGCGGGCATCGGCGAGCGCTTTTTTGAGTGCCAGGACGGTGGCGCGATCTTGAATCTGGCTGAGCTGTTTTGAAAACTCTTCGGCGTTTTCGATATTGAAGCGGAACAGGATGTCCTTGATGGCTTCGATTTCCTGCGCGATCTCTTCGGCAGATTTGAACAGGTTGGAGTAGTGCTCGATCTCGTCGCCCAGCTCGGATTGCAGTTCGTCAAAGTAGTCTTTATTGGTCTTGTCGAATTCCTTGCGGATGTCGGCAAAGTCCACCACGTAGCCGTAGCGGAAATCCTTGTAGGTGCGGTTGACGCGGGTGAGTGCCTGCAGCAGGTTATGCGCCTTGATGACGCGGCCCAGGTAGAGCTTTTTCAGGCGCTTGGCGTCAAAGCCGGTGAGCAGCATGTTGTAGACAAACAGGAGATCGATCTTGCCGGCCTTGAAGTCTTCCACCCATTGCTTGCGCTCGTCCTTGCTGCCGATGTCGTGCAGGATCAGCGCGGCATTTTTGACCCGGTTTTGCAGCAGGGTGCGGGCGGCGTAGCTGTCTGGCTGCGCGGCGGCGATCATGGCTTGCGCGGAGTCCTCAGCGGCGTATGCGGGCGATGGCTGGGCGGCATAGACCGTATTGAAAATTTCGAACATCTGTTTGGCTTGATCGGCGCTGTCGCAGATCACCATGCCGCCGATGCTGGCATCGCCCAGCGCGCTGCGGCTTTTCTCGAAGTCACGCACGATGTAATCGAGCATGGGCTCGACGAATTGCGGGTGCGAGTAGATCAATTTGCGGTCGATATCGCCTTGCTGCAACTGGACGGCGGCGAGCGCTTCTTGCAGCGAGATTTTGTAGTTGGTGGCGATCTCTTCGCGGATCAGGCGCAGGGTGTAGCCGTCGGCAATGGAGGCGTTGTAGTAATACTTGTGGATGTAGTCGCCAAACAGGGCGCGCGAGTTGTAGTCGTCGCCCAGCAGCGGCGTGCCGGTGAGGCCGATCTTGATGGCGTTGCGGTCGGAGTGGCTGAGGTTGGCCAGAAAGCTGCCCTGCGGGTTGTAGCTGCGGTGCACTTCATCAAGAAAGTAGACGCGCTGGATGCTGAAGTCGTAATCCTCGGTGCGCACCACATCCGGGTCGTCCTGAAATTTCTGGATATTGACCACGGTGATTTCCGGCTTGCCGCTGTGGTTGTGCAGCACCTGCGTGGTTTTAATGTCGCGGGCAAAGGCTTCGCGGCTGTCGATGGTATGTACCACCAGACCGCGACAGGAAAATTCACGCTGCGCCTGCGTCGCCAGATCAAGCCGGTCGACGATGAAGTAAAACTTCGGAATCACCCCTTGGTGCTGGAAGTAATCAGTGAGGAAGCGGGTGTTGTAATACGCCAGTGCGGTTTTGCCGCTGCCCTGGGTGTGCCAGATGATGCCCTTCTTCACCCCGGCATCGAGTTTCTTCTTGATGGCCTTGGTGGCAAAAAGTTGGGGGTAGCGCATCACATGCTTGTGCAGGCCGTCGCTTTCGTTCACGTAGGCCAGCGCAAAGCGCAGCAGGAAGGCTAGCCGCTCACGACTGAACAGGGAGGTGCAGATGCGGTTGGTTGGCGTATCTGGCGATTTGTTACTCAGAAATTCGGGGCTGTGCTTGATGACGTTGAGGTTGTTATCGCGCAGCACTTCGTTTTCGAGAGCGTCATCTTCATCTGCCAAAAGCTGGCCGAGGTCTAGCGTTTCTTCTTCGCGGAAATAGTTGAAGACGGGCGAGTCATAGGATGGGCTGGCGTAAAACGCGCCTTCGATGGGCTGCGGCGAGCCGTCGTCGTACTCCATGTTGTTGGAGAAGACCATCAACTGCGTGATGTTGATGAAGCGCCGGAATTTTGGATTGCGGCTGCGCGTGATGATGCGGTTGCGCTCGGCCAGCACGCCTTCGCGATTGTTGGGCTTCTTGACCTCGATAAAGGCCAGCGGCATGCCGTTGATGAGCAAGGTGATGTCGGGCCGGAACTCATCGTCGCCGTTCTTGCAGGTCAGTTCGGTAACGACCTGAAAGCTGTTGTTGTCGAAGTTCTCGAAGTCGATCAGGCGGACGCCAGAACGCTCGGTAAGCCGGTCATAGAAGGCGTTGCCGAGGTCTTCGTTGTCCAGCAGGAGTTTGACGTCAGCCAGCAGTCGGGTGACGTCTTCCGCACTCAAATCAGGGTTGATGCGGGCAATCGCTTCATTGAAAAGCGTGGGGAAAATATTGGTTTCTTCGTCCCAGACGGCATTCTTGAGCGAGAGGTAGCGGTAGCCAAGCCGGACCAGATGCAGGATGCACGGAATCTTGACCCGTGAGTCTTCGCTGAAAATCATCAGAGCTGATCTCCCTTATTGTTCTTGCTGCACGGGGTTGCTTGAATCTTCATCCGCACCACCGGTACGCACCCATTCATCGACCTCGGACAGCTGGAATTTCCACAGCCGGCCAATTTTGTGTGCGGGCAAACCTTTGCGCTCGCGCCAGCGATAGACGGTGTCTTTCACGACGCCCAGATGACGGGCAACATCAATGGCAGTGACCCACGGTTCGGAATTCATGGCATTGGCGCTCAGATTGAAGCCTCAAAGTCGTTCTAAATCGTTTTTAGTCTAACAGAGAACGGCTTTGAGGGTCTGATGACAACGCCTGCTTTCGGAGGTGGATAATCGGTCTGTACGACTGCTCGACTCCGTAAGCTGCCCTCCAGAGCCGGGCCAATTCATGTCAGCCAACGGCAACAACCGCTGCATTCCCGACCTTCGCCCAGCAAGAACTCATGACCAATTTTGGCAAGATTTGGCAGTCGACCGCAGGATTCCAAAAAGCCACTCTGCCCACCTTTTTAACCCGCTCAAAGCCCCATCAACGCTGCCGCACAGCACTAAAACCAGCCTCATTTTGCCGCGCAGCTTCACCGGACACCCAGCTCAGCAGCGGCCCTTCCGGGTTGTCCTGCTGGGTTTCTGCGCAGGCTTCGAGACAGAGCGCGCATTGGGTGCAGGTGAACATGTGGCGTTTGATGCTGCGCGGTTTCAGGCGCATTGGGCAGACGGTATTGCAGGCGGCTTCGCGGTCGGGCAGGCAATTGCTGCACGCCGAGGCGCGCTGGCGGTCGAAGCCGACGACCAGCGCCTCCGGGTTTTTCAGCCAGGTAAAACTCTGGAACATGCCGACTGAACACATATAGCGGCAGAACAAATGGCGGGCGAACAGGAAATCGATGCTGAGTACCGTCGTGACCATCCCGATGAAAACGAGCTGATTGCGGGTCAATGCGCCGTGCCACAAGTTGCTGTAAATAGTGCTCGGCGGCAGGACATAAGTCAGCAGCACGACGGCCCAACTGAACGCAATCGTCACGCTCACCAGCGCGGCCACGGGCCACCAACGCCAGTTGGTGCGGCCCTGGCTTCCGTCCGGCTTTTGCGTTGGGAGGTGGTTTTTGTCCCAAATTGTCGGTTGACCGCAGGCACGGGTGACCAGGCCGTTAATCAACTCAACGAGCGGAAAATGCGGACATAGCCAGCCGCAAAACAGGCGGCCCCATTTCCACGAAACCCAGAGCAACAGACCGGCCAGCGCAAAGAGCGGAATGATCAGGCGCAGGAAAATATTCAGCCCCGCCAGCGCCCCGTTTGCCCCCCGGCCCTGAAAGGCATCCAGCCCCAGCCGCCATTCCATACCCAGCAGCCAGGCGTGATCGGCGTTGAGGTCAATGCGAAAGAGGTCGAAAACCGGGGCGAAGATGAAGAGCAGGTAGAAGCTGGCCTGAATCAGGCGTCGCCAGCGTTGAAGCCGGCGCGCGGCAGGCAGCGGCGCAGGAAAAATGGGGATCACCCGCTGCTGCCGGGTGTCCGTTTTGGTTGCCGGCATCTGCCGCGCTTAAGCTTGCGCCGCCTGAAGCGCCGGCTTTTTCCCGAAGACGCGATCAGTCAATTTGACATACCAGGCGGCTGACTGGACTTGAACGATATAGGCCAGCGTGATGATCAGCGCGGCATCCGAACTGCCTTCGCCAAACGCATTCATGGCCAGCGCCAGCGCGATGGAAAGGTTGCGCATCACCGTGCCATAAACCAGCGCGATGGCATCGCCACGCGGCAAGGCCAGGCGGGCGACCAGCGTACTCAACGCATAGTTGATGCCATACAAGGCCAGCAGCGGCAGGATCAGGTGCAGCAATTCAGCCGGCCGACTGGCGAGTTCATTGGCCTTGAGCGCGATGGCGACGAAGACAATGCCGAGAACGCCGAGCGTCGAAAAAGGTGGAAAGCGCGGCGCCCATTCGGTTTGAAATGCCTTTTGGCCATGCTTTTTGATCAAGTGGCTTTGCGTCAGATGGCCGGCGATCATCGGCAGGAAGACGATGAAAATGATCTGCCGGAACACCGCCATGAGATCGACCGGCACCGCCGCGCCCATCAGCCACTGCACGTAAAACGGTGTGGCCAGCGAACCCAGAATCAGGCCGAGCACGGTCATTTTTACCGCTGCGCCGAGGTTGCCGCCGGCAAAACCGGTCCACGAAATAGTCATGCCGCTGGTGGGCAGCAAGGCCGCGAGCAACAGCCCCATGGCGTAGAACGGTTGATCGGGAAAAAAGTAGCGGCCAAGAGCGAAGGCGACGAAGGGAATGATCGCGAAGTTAATCAGTTGCGCCAACACTTGCGCCTTGGCATCGCCGCCCTCCAGCACCTTGGCCAGCTTGAGGCTGACCATCATCGGGTAGACCATCAGAAAGGTCAGCGGAATGATCAGGTTTTTCAACCAGGCGGTGGGTGCCACCAGCCCGAATGCAAAGCCGAGCAACAAGCTTATCGGGATGGCGATGATGAAATTTTTCGAAATCAGCGACAGCAGCTTCAACATCGTGTTCTCCAGAACATTAGCTAGCGGTTGGCCCACGCGGTCAGACTCCCGGCTTCGCGGGCTTGCCAGCATGGGTTGGATCAGGCGTTCTTCAAATCGACCGATTTAATATTAGCATTCAATTATACATGGCCTTTAGCAAGCTTGCGGGGTAGTATCGGCGCCTGCTTAATTCGCGCCATCCCCCGCCCCAAGTTCGCATGATCACGCTCCCCAAAACTCGTTACATCCTTGTCTTGCTGGCTGTTCTGGCAACGCTTGCCCTCCTCGCCACCTTTGCCCTGCCCCGCCTGCTCGGTGAAAAAATCGGGGTGCTGGCGGCCAGCCGGGGCGAACTACGCCAGTCGGTCGTCGCCAGCGGCAAGGTACGGTCGCCGCAGCGGGTTGAGCTGGCCAGCCAGATTACCGGGCGAGTGATGCAGATTCCTGTCCGCGAGGGGCAAAGCGTCGCAGCCGGGGAATTGCTGATTCAGTTGGACGATGCCGAATGGCGTGCGACGCTGGCTCAGGCGCAGGCCAGCCTGACGCAAAGTGAATTGCGTCTGGCCCAGATGCAACAACTCGCCCAGCCGCTGGCGACGCAGGCGAAGCGCCAGGCGGAGGCGAATCTGCTGCAGGCTCAGCAACGTTTTGCCCAGACCAACGAACTGGTCGCCAAGGGTTTTTACAGCAAGACCCAGCTTGATGATGCGCAACGCAATCTCGAGGTGGCCGAAAGCCAGCGCCAGACCAGCGAGTTGCAATTGCGCAGCAACCAGAGCGGCGGCAGCGATGAACGGCTGGCCCGGGTGGCCGTGGCGCAGGCCCGCGCCAGCCTCGACATTGCGCAATCCCGCCTCGACTACACGCGGATCAGAACGCCGGTGGCCGGCATTGTGCTGACCCGCAATGTCGAGCCGGGCATCACCATCCAGCCCGGCAAACTGCTGATGACGCTGTCGCCGAGCGGTGATACCGAACTGGTGGTGCAGATTGATGAAAAGAACCTCGCCTTGCTGCGCCTCGGCCAGAAGGCGCTGGCCTCGGCGGACGCTTACCCCGACCGCCGCTTTGCCGCTGAAATCACCTTCATCAGCCCGGCGGTAGATCCCTTGCGCGGTTCGGTCGAAATTCGCCTGCGGGTGACTGAAGCGCCCGAGTATTTGCGGCAGGAAATGACCATTTCGGTCGATATCGAAACGGCTCGCCGGGCCGATGCGCTGATCGTGCCGAACGAAGCGATCCGCGATGCCGGCAATAACCAGGCCTGGGTATTGGTGGTGCGTGAGGGCACGGCGCAGCGCCAAGCCGTCAAGCTGGGCGTGCGCAGCGAGGGCAAGACGGAAATTCTTGAGGGTCTGGCACCGGGCGATTTGCTGGTGCCGGTCAAGAACCTGAGCATCCGCGAGGGCAGCCGGGTGCGTGCTGGCGCCGTTCAGGCGTAAATGGCGATGTCGCCCTGGCTGCCTTTTGAGTGGATCGCCGCGACGCGTTTTTTGCGCGAGGGGCGGACGCAAAGCCTGTTGATCATCGTTGGCGTCGGGGTCGGTGTGTCGGTCATCGTCTTCATGTCGGCGCTGCTTTCCGGGCTGCAATCGAATCTGGTCAAGCGCACGCTCAGTTCGCAGAGCCACATCGTTTTACTGCCGCCCGAGGAGATCGCTCGGCCGCTGAATGGTGATAAATCGGGCCCATTAATCCAGAAACAGGCGCAGCGCCTGCGTTCGATTGACCAATGGCAGAACATCCGCGGTCGACTCGAAAAAATGCCCGAAATTGCCGCCGTTTCCCCGGTCGCCTCCGGCCCGGCCTTCGCGGTGCGCGGCGATGCCAACAAGTCGGTATCGCTGATCGGCATCGAGCCGGAAAACTACAACCGCGTCATCGGCCTTGAGGAGCGAATTGTCGCCGGGCGTTTGCGCCTCAATGCCGGCGAGGCGGTGATCGGCATCGAACTGGCCAAGGATCTCGGCGCCGCCGTCGGCGACAAGCTGCGCCTCAACACCGGCAACGGCGCCAATGACACGCTGACCATCACCGGCCTTTTCGACCTCGGCAACAAGGGCGTCAATGCGCGCAATGTCTATGTCGGCCTGCGCAGCGCGCAAAGCCTGCTCGATCTGGTCGGCGGCGTTTCCAGCATCGATCTCAGCCTGCGCGACATTTACGCCGCCGAAGGGCTGGCCCTGAAAATTGCTGCCGAAACCGGTCTGCAGGCTGATAGCTGGATCAAGACCAACGCCCAGTTTTTCACGGCCCTCACCTCGCAACGAATTTCCAGCAACGTCATCCGTTTCTTCATCGGCCTCTCGGTCGCCTTCGGCATCGCCAGCGTGCTGGTCGTTTCGGTCGTCCAGCGCTCCAAGGAAATCGGCATTTTACGGGCGATGGGGGCCAGCCGTGGCCAGATATTGCGCACCTTTTTATTGCAGGGCGGCATCGTCGGCCTGCTCGGTTCATTGCTCGGCAGCGCTCTGGCCTGGAGCTTTCTGGCGATCTGGCGAATGCTCGCCCTCAACCCGGACGGCACGCCGATGTTCATGATCGACGTTGAACCTGAACTGATCGTGATTGCCGCTGGCGGCGCAACGCTGGTCGGCATTCTCGCCGCCCTGATGCCGGCCCGGCGTGCCGCCAATCTCGACCCGGTGGTGGCGATCCGTGGCTGAAAACCCGAACAATGCGGTCCTGCGCCTGGGCGGCATCCGTAAATCCTACCTGAGTGGCGAAAGCGAGCTGGAAGTCCTGCACGGCATCGACCTGACGCTGCAACGCGGCGAGTTCGCCGCCCTGATCGGCCCTTCTGGTTCCGGCAAAAGCACCCTGCTCAACTTGATCGGCCTGCTCGACCGCCCGACGGCTGGGCAGCTTTTCATTGATGGCGAGGAAACCAGCACGCTGGCGGAATCGAGCATCACTAAGCTGCGCGGCCAGCGCATCGGCTTCGTTTTCCAGCACCATTGCCTGATCCCGGCCTTCACCGCCCTCGAAAACGTCATGATGCCGCTGCTGGTCGATCGCGGCCGCCCGGATGCCGCCATGCGCCAACGCGCCGCCGAACTGCTCGCCGAAGTCGACCTGGCCGACCGTCAGGACTATCTGACCAGCCGCCTCTCCGGCGGCCAGCAGCAACGCGTCGCCATCGCCCGCTCGCTGGCGATGAATCCGTCGCTGGTCCTCGCCGACGAGCCGACCGGCAATCTTGATACGCATACTGCCGACGACATTTTTGCCCTGCTGCGCGAAGTCAATGTCCGTGAACAGACGACCTTCCTGATCGTCACCCACGACCCGCGCCTCGCCGCTCGTTGTGACCGGATCATCGAACTGGTCGATGGCAGTATCGTGAGCGACCGGAGCGTATGATTAAAGGGTAGAAAATCGTTGTTGCGGAGATTTTCATGCGCAAAACCATCCTCATTCTTTTCCTGTTTTTTCTACCCTTCAGCGGGCAGGCGGCAACCCAGCCGTGGACAACGCAGGATGCGCAGGGACAAACCGAGGTTCACCTCTACCTGTTCTGGTCCCTGACCTGTCCGCATTGCCTGACGGCCCGGCCGCAGATTCTTGAACTGGTCAGCCAGCACGGCTGGATTCACTTGCACGACCATGAACTAAGTGAAAGCCCGGCCAATGTCGAGCGTTTTATTGAACTGGCAAAGTCGCTCGGCGAGGAAGCGCAAGCCGTACCGACGCTGATCTATTGCGGCCAAATGGAAGTTGGCTGGGAGGGCCGCCCAACGGCCGCCAATGCGTTTCTTTCCCGACTCGAAAGCTGCCGGCAGCACGGCGCGAATAGCGCCACACCGCCACTCGCCACGCCGAGCCTGAACATTCCGCTGATCGGCGAAATCGACGCCGCCAGATTATCGCTGCCGCTGCTCACCGTCCTTCTGGCCGGCCTCGACGCCTTCAATCCTTGCGCCTTCTTTGTCCTGCTTTTCCTGCTATCCCTACTCGTGCATCAGCAAAACCGGCAGCGCATGTTGATCATCGGCGGCGTTTTCGTCGCCTTTTCCGGGCTGATGTATTTCGCCTTCATGGCCGCCTGGCTCAACCTTTTCCTGCTCATCGGTAGCCTGCCCTGGGTCACCGCAGCGGCCGGGCTAGTGGCGCTGCTGATGGCTGCGGTCAACCTCAAGGATTACCTCTTTTTCCATCAAGGCATCACGCTGTCGATTCCCGAAGGTGGCAAAGCCGACATCTTCCAGCGTGCCCGGCGAGTTCTCAATGCCGGCAACCTGCCCGCCATGCTCGCCACCACCGTCCTTCTCGCCATCGCCGCCAACTTCTACGAACTGTTGTGCACCGCCGGCTTCCCGATGGTTTTCACCCGTCTGCTGACGCTGCAGGAAAGCAGCACGACGCAGCACTACCTCTATCTCGCCCTGTACAACGTGATTTACGTGCTACCGCTGCTGCTTATCGTGCTCGCCTTCGTCCGCAGCATGGGCGCCCGCAAGCTGAGCGAGCGCGAGGGCCGACTGCTGAAACTGCTCTCCGGGCTGATGATGTTCGGCCTCGGCCTCCTGTTACTGCTCGCCCCGGAAAAGCTCGGCAACATTGGGCTGGCGTTGGCCATACCCGGCGTCGCCATCGGCCTGACCTGGGCTACCGCGCACTGGACGCGGCAGTAGCGCCGATCTGAACAAAGCAGCGAATTTATCCGGCCTGCTGGAAGCGCTCACGCAGGCGCGCCAACATATCAGCCTCGCCCCGAACCCGGAAAAATGCGCCTTCACCATCGGCGCGCTCTTCAAGCACCTCACAGTTGGCGTAGATGTCCCCACGCAGTTGCTGGGCCGACCAACGCAGGAAAAGCTCGGTCTCAACCAGATCCTGCTGGAAAAATGCGACGATCCTCTGGCGTAACCCGGCCACTTCATCCGGGCGGCGAGCGCTCATCACGACACAATCCGGATACTGCGCCCGCAACTTGGCTGTGCATTCAGCTTGCGCTGCGGCATCGCCCACGTGGTCGATTTTGTTGAAGATCCGCAGACGTGGCAAGACATCTGCGCCGATCTCGGCAAGCACCTTATCGGTCACTTCAAGCTGGCGTTCAAACCCCGGGTCGCTCGCATCGATAACGTGGAGCAGCAAGGAGGCGTCCAGCGCTTCATCGAGCGTTGATTTGAACGAGGCAACCAGGCCGTGCGGCAAGTTCTTGATGAAGCCGACGGTGTCGCTGACCAGCACGCGGGGCACGCTCTCGGGGTGAAGGGCGCGCACGGTCGTGTCGAGCGTTGCAAAAAGTTTGTTGGCGACCAACACGTCACTGCCGGTGAGTGCCCGCATCAAGGTGGATTTGCCGGCATTGGTATAGCCAACGAGGGCAACCCCGGCCAAGCCCTGGCGCTCTTGCCGGCGGGCGCGCTGCGTCTGGCGCTCGACATCCATCGCGACAATTTCCTGCTGCAGTTCGGCGATACGGTCACGGATCTTGCGGCGGTCCAGCTCAGTATGCGACTCGCCACCGCCACGGCCACCGGCACCGCTACGCTGCCGCCCCTGCGGTCCAGCCAGCTTTGCAGCCTCACGCAAGCGTGGCGCCATATAGCCGAGGCGCGCAATTTCCACCTGGGCACGCGCCGCCCGGGAGCGAGCGTTGTTATGAAAAATTTCGAGAATGACCATGGTGCGATCCATCACTTCGCAGCCAACTTCCTTTTCGAGATTGCGCGCCTGTGAGGGTGAAATTTCGTGATCGACCAGAATCGCATCGATCTCACAAACATTCGCGTTGGCACCTTGGGGCGAGTGGGGCGAATCGGCCAATTCGGCGTACTCGGCTTCGTGATTCACAAAGTGCTGTATTTCCTGTCGCTTGCCAACGCCCAGGTAAGCGGTCGTATCGAAGCTCGAACGCTTCTGGATAAAGGTGCGAACAATCTCGAACCCCAGGGTTTTTGCCAGCTCGCGCAATTCGCTTAGCGATGCCTCAAACTCCATATCGGTTACGCTGGGTAGTTGAACGGCGGCCACGACAGCGTACCTGGGCTTCTCTTTAACTTCTCTTTGCATTCCTGAATGGCTTCTTTAAGTGGGGAAAGTCAGATAGTACACGCCTATCCCATCAACAACGGCGGTGCGTCGGCTCGCGCGGGTGGTCAAGCCCTGTTCGGGCGGGCTTGGTACAACTCAAAACCGCACGATGGCGATACCGGCAACGAGCCACGGGTTTGGGTCGCCAGCGATCCTCGACGCACCATCAGTCGATGCAGGCGCAATCAAGCAGCCCGGCAATCAAGCAAAGCGCTTGTCGAAATACTCGTGGATTTTTGCTTCGAGCACGGCGCGAAAAGGCATGAAAAACATCCCCAGACTCACCGTCACGCTGACTTCATGTTTGGCCAGAGACAATTGGCCATTAACGCCCGGGCGCTCGAAGTTCAGGACGCCATCCTCGCCCCAGATACAAGTCAAATCGAACTTGTTTTCAAGGTCGACCGCAACATGCTCGGCGGCGATACGCGCTTTTTTCAAGCTCAAGGTGTGATTGCGGATAATGATGATGTCGCTCATGTGCCGCAGTTTAACCATCAATTCAGCAATCTGGAATCCCGCCAGGCCTGACTTCTGCACCTGCTGAATCTGCGGTAGCATTCGCGGCTCGAACGACCACGCAAGACGCATATATATGACCCTCCCCGCCGCCAGCCGCATTGCCGCCCAGGACCTGCTCGATTTCATCGATGCCAGCCCCAGCCCCTGGCATGCCGTTCAAACCTGCGAAGCTCGCCTGCAAGCCGCCGGTTTTCGCTGCCTGGACGAAGCCGAACGCTGGCAACTTGCGCCGGGTGACTGCTGCTATGTCGTGCGCGGCGGCTCTTCGATCATCGCCTTCATGGTCGGCCAAAAGTCAGCCGCCGATTTGGGCCTGCGCCTGATCGGCGCCCATACCGATTCCCCCGGCCTGCGCATCAAACCCCGGCCAGCCGAGGATGCACAAGGCATGGCCCGGCTCGGTGTCGAAATTTATGGCGGCCCGATTCTCGCCACCTTTGCCGACCGCGACCTCTCCCTGGCGGGCCGCGTGACTGTGCGCACGGCTGACGGTTTTGCCACCCGGCTGATGCGTTTCACCGAGCCCATGCTGCGCCTGCCCAACCTGGCCATTCACATGAATCGCGAGGTCAATGAAAATGGTCTCAAATTCAACAAGCAAACCGAATTGCCCTTGCTGCTTGGCGTCTCGCAGGATGGCGCGACCGCTGACGAGCGTTTCCGCCAGCCCATCGCCGAGGCGCTCGGGGTTGAGGCGGGCGATCTGCTGACGTGGGAACTGAATGCTTACGACACACAAAAAGGCAGCTTTTGGGGTGTTGACCGTGAGTTTATTGCCGATAGCCAGCTCGACAATTTAGCCTCCTGCCATGCCGCATTGAGCGCCCTGCTCGCCACTGAAAACCCCGATGCGACCTGCCTGTGCGCCTTCTTCGACCATGAAGAAGTGGGCAGCGAAAGTGCCGCCGGTGCCGGTGGCAGCTTTGTCGCCGATGTCATCCAGCGGCTTGCCGCAAGCGCCGGGCTGGATGCTGAAGACCAGCGCCGGATGCTGGCGCAGAGCTTTTTCATCAGCGCCGACATGGCGCATGCCTGGCACCCGAATTTCCCGGCCGCCTATGAACCTTGCCACCGGGTATTGGTGAATGCCGGCCCGGTGATCAAAAGCAACGCCAATCAGCGCTACAGCACGAATGCCGAAACGGCAGCGCGCTTCATGGCCATCTGCGAAAAAGCCGGCGTGCCCTGCCAGCAATATGCGCACCGCACCGATCTGGGCTGCGGCAGCACCATCGGCCCGATTGTCGCCGCGCGGCTGGGTATCGCTAGTGTCGATATCGGCTCGCCGATGTGGGCGATGCACAGCATTCGCGAAAGCGCCGGCGTACTTGACCACCATTACATGACCGCCGCGCTCACTGCCGCTTTTGCCGACTGATATGCCACTCGAACTCATCGCCTTCATTATTGGCACCGCAACTCTCGTCTGGCTCTCGCGAAAATCCCTGCGCAGCCCCGGTCAACACGGTTTTTACCGCTTTTTTGCCTGGGAGGCGATTCTCAGCTTGATCGTTCTTAATCAGAAAGTTTGGGGCACCGATCCCTTTTCGCCGCACCAGATCACCTCATGGCTATTGATGCTGCTCAGTATTTTTCTGGTTATCCAGGCCTATCGCCTGATGACCAAGCATGGGCAAGCCAGCCTGGCGCGTGACGATGGCACGCTTTATCAATTCGAGAAAACGACCCAACTTGTGACCACGGGTATTTTTGGCTACATCCGCCACCCGATGTACACCTCGTTGTTGGCGCTGGCCTGGGGGGCATATTTTCAAAATCCCAATTTGCTGGGTACCGCGATTGCGGCTTTTGCCTCGTTCTGCCTGCTGCTCACGGCGAAGGCTGATGAGCAGGAATGCCTGGCCTACTTCGGGCCGCCGTACGCTGCCTACATGCAGCGCACCCGGCGTTTCATTCCCTATCTGCTTTAACCGCGTCAATCACTCCGGTGGCAGTTTTGTACCCATTAACTCGTGACAAGTGGCGCGGCCAAACTCTTCTGCTTTTCTCACGCTGGAAATCTGCGGTTCCTGATAAATACGGCGAATGACGACATTGGTCACCCGCGTGCCGTTGCTTCCATCTTCAGCGTACAGCTTCATCGGGTTGCCCCGCTCCCGGTTGTAAAACGCCTGCTGCGCCTGGTCGCGCACGCGCTCACAAAAACGGATTTTCTCGGCATCCGGCACACTGTCATCAACCTTCCCGCTCTTCGCGCCCTGGCCCCAGGCCGCTTGCAGGAATAGTGCGCCAATAGTGGCAATCAACAGCTTCTTCATTCTTTCGGTTCCTGAATCGAGGTGAGGTAAGCCAGCACGTCCTGAACGTCTTTTTCTTTCAGGCCGTTCAACACCCCAACCACACCCTCTTCGTCGTGTGGCCGGTCACCCTTGAGATAAAGATCAACCTGGCGTTTGAGATAGTTCGTGTACTGGCCGACCAGCATCGGGAACATGCCGCGCCCCTTGCCGGTCTTGCCGTGGCAGGCCGCGCACTGTTTTTGATAAATCTGGCCGCCATTCTCAAGATCGCCTTCGGCGCGCGGGATGATCATGACCCGGTCAGCAATCTGCAACTTGGTCAGCGCATCCTCATCACCCTTGAACACCGGCATTTTGGTCGGCAACTCAATCGCGTTCAGATAGGCGGCGATATCCTTGATGTCCTCATCCGACAACTCGCGTTCCTGAGTGTAGGGAAACATCGGAATGTTTATCCGCGTCCGGGAGCGGAAATTGCGCAGTTGGCTCTCAATGTATTTGACCCCCTGCCCGGCAATCCGTGGGTACTCTCCCCGCTTGCCGCCTTGCCCGTTTTCACTATGGCAAGCGGCGCAAGTACCATTGATTTCCTTGCCTTTTTCATGGTCGACCGCAGCAACCGGGCCGCTCAACAGCAAAGCTAACAGACTGAGTGGTACGAACGAACGAAGCAACATCGGGCACTCTCCTCCAAGATATGCGGCGAATTGTCGCATGTCGCAAGCGACTGTAACTTGACCCAAATCACGCATAATTCGCCCTATGTCTTATATCTCCTGCAGCGCCGAAAGCGCCGACCATTTACCCAACCTGCGCCGTCTTGTCACCAACCGCTGGTTTGTCCTGGCCGCGATGGCGGTGCTGGTACTGGTAACCCCATCAGCACTCGACATTCCATTACAGCAAGGCATCTTGCTCGGCATTATCGGCGTCACTGCGCTGTTCAACAGCGTCGTTCAATGGCGTGTTTCGCATGCCAAAAGCGCCACGCTTTATGAATTGTTCAGCCAGTTACTGATTGATCTCGCAGCGCTCGGCGCGTTGATTTTCTTCAGCGGTGGCGCAACCAATCCGCTGGTTTCCCTGCTTTTACCGCCCGTTGCCATCGCTGCCCTGACCCTGCCGGCGCGCTGTGTTTTAGCGGTAGGCGGTGCGGCGATCACGCTTTACTCGCTGCTGATGATTTATTACGTCCCCTTGCCGATGCCTGATGCCTCCCGTGCAACGAGACTGCACCTGATCGGCATGTGGCTGACCTTCGCCGTCTCGGCGGTGATGATCGCCTGGTTCGTCGTCCGCATGACACGCCTGATCCGTGAGCGCGATGCCGAACTGGCCGCCGCCCGCGAGCAGGCTTTGCGCGACGAGAGAGTGATGGCGATGGGCACACTCGCCGCTGGCGCCGCCCACGAACTAGGCACGCCACTCGCCACTATGGCGCTGGTCGCCGGCGAACTGGCCAATGACCCCGCGCTGAATCAAGCGGCGCAGGAAGATATTGCGCTGCTCCGCCAGCAGATTGGCATCTGCAAGAAAATCATTACCGGACTGACGCGCCGAGCCGAGGCTGAACGCCTGGAAGATACGACCCGGCAAGCCGCCGACGGCTGGCTCGAAAGCATCCGCCAACATTGGCACGCCAGTCGCCCCAAGGCGGGAAGTCGATTGATCATTGGCAGCGACAAGCCGGCCCCCGAAATCGTTGCCGATCCGCGGCTTGAACAAGCCGTGCTCAATTTGCTGAACAATGCGGCCAACGCCACCAGTGCGCCGCTGGAAATCCGGCTGAGCTGGTGCAGCCAGAATATTTGTATCGATATTCGCGATCAGGGCCCCGGCTTCCCGCCGAGCGTACTTGAGCAAGGGGGGCAGCGCAGTTTTCCTGCACATGAACGGGGCAGCGGCGTTGGCCTGATGCTGACCCGAACCGCCGTCGAACAACTGGCTGGCACCCTGATCCTCAGCAATCCCGACGATGGCGGCGCCCTCGCCCGCATCGAACTTCCGCAGACTGGCTCATGACCGAACATACCCTGATTATTGACGACGACCCCAGCTTCAACGCCATTCTGGTCCGCACGCTGGAAAGACGCGGCCACCTTGCCTGCGGCGCCCTGGATACCGTCTCGGCGCTACAACTTGCGCGCGAAACACAGGCCGGAAAAATTATCCTCGACCTCAACCTGAATGGCAGCTCCGGCCTGGCCCTGATTCCCGAACTGCTGGCGATCAATCCGGATTGCCGCATCGTCGTCCTCACCGGTTATGCCAGCATTGCTACGGCCGTTGATGCGGTCAAACTCGGGGCGATTCAATATCTCGCCAAACCCGTCGAGATCGAAGCCATTCTGAGCGCCTTCGAGGACGATGACGGGCCCGATTTCGATCTGCCGGTTTCCGACGAACCGCTCTCGGTCGACCGCATGGAATGGGAGCATATTCAGCGCATCCTCAACGAAAACGATGGAAATATCTCGGCGACCGCCCGCGCCCTGAAAATGCATCGCCGCACACTGCAACGCAAGCTTTCAAAGCGCCCCGCTAAAGCCTGAGTCGTTTGAATTGTTTGAGGCGAAATTTGCCTGTTTTTGGGGGTTGACCGCAGCGCTTCAAGGGTCGGTGAGAACTCATCGATCATGATATTTCTGGAACCTATTTTATTTTTGAACTCTCTACTTGTCGTAGTAAGCTTAAAAATTGATAATCCGCACCCAGTCAAGCGCTCACTTTTTTCGGCCACGCCCAGATTGCCCGCCATGCAAAACGAAACCCTGAGGCCAGAATCCACGCCCATCGGCCTTGCCGAATTCAAGCCGACCATCAATCCGGCAACGCTCAAGCACGCCGACGGCACGCTGGTCGACAAGTACGGCCGGCGCATTACCTATGTCCGTCTGTCGATCACCGACCGTTGCGATTTTCGCTGCACCTATTGCATGGCCGAGGAAATGACCTTTCTGCCTCGCCATGAGGTGATGAGCCTGGAGGAATGCCTGCGCGTGGCTTCGGTATTTGTCGGGCTCGGCGTCAGCAAACTGCGCATTACCGGCGGCGAACCGCTGGTTCGCAAGGACGCCATGTGGCTGGTCAAGAAATTGGGCGCCCTGCCTGGACTCGATAATCTGGTGATAACCACCAATGGTTCGCAGCTCGACCGCTTCGCCCAACCTTTGCGCGACGCTGGCGTCAAACGGATCAATATCAGCCTCGACACCCTGCAAGCCGACCGCTTCAAAAAAGTCACCCGGATTGGTGAACTACAGAAAGTCTTGAACGGCATTAAAGCAGCGCGGGCAGCGGGCTTTAAGCGGACAAAACTGAATGCCGTCATGATGCGCGGCACTAACGACGACGAGTTTGTCGATCTGGTGCAGTTCGCGGTCGATCACGAACTCGACATTTCCTTCATCGAAGAAATGCCGCTGGGCGAGATTCACGGTCGTAACAACACTTATATTTCGTCCGAAGAAACGCGCCAATTGCTGGCCCCCCGTTTTGAACTGATTCCATCCACCGAAAACTCCGGTGGCCCGGCGCGCTATTGGCGCATCCCCGGCTCGGAATCACGTATCGGCTTCATCTCGCCGCATAGCCATAATTTCTGCGACACCTGCAATCGGGTGCGCATCACCGCCAAAGGCGAGCTTTACCCTTGCCTCGGCCAAAACGATGCAGTGAATCTGCTTCAAGTCCTGCGCTCGGACAATAGCGAAGAAGGGCTGCGCCAGGCAATCATCGACAGTATGGGCATCAAGCCTTTCGGCCACGACTTTACGCAGCAAATGGACGCCCCCCATGTCGTGCGTTTCATGTCGATGACCGGCGGCTGAACCAGGTCGCCGCAGCGCATGCCACAAGTCCAGCTTGACTGGCCAGTCAGGCCGGGGGGCCATAACAAAAACTACAGACCGCAGCTTCTTGCAGCCCTTTCTGCAATAGCGATCGGGCTTGCCGGCACGCTATTTGACCCCGGGCTCCTGTTTTTCGCCCTGCTGGCAGGCGGTTTACTGGGTTTATCCTGGCTGGCTTTTGTTGAATGGCACGACTTTCAATCCATTCGCCGGGCTTACGATATGGCGATGCTGGCCGCCCACGACGGCTTTTGGGAATGGAACCCAATCAGCAAAAAACTCTATGTGGGTACGCGCTTGCTGCAAATTCTCGGCTATCGCGAAGATTTTTTACCCAACACGGACGCCTGGCTGAAACTGGTTCACCCCGATGATCGCGCCAGCTATAACAATGCGGTTGCGAAACATCTCAAAGGTGAAACCGAGTACTTCTATTGCGAATACCGGGTCTTGGCCAAAGATGGCACCTATCGCTGGATCGGCTCACGGGGGCTCGCCGTGCGCGATCGTCATGGCCGGGCTTATCAGATGGTTGGCTCAGTCACCGACATTACCGATCGGCGCAATTATCAAGAGGACATGGAGTTCCTCGCTCAGCACGATGAATTGACCGGCTTACCCAATCGTTTGCTTTTTTCCCAACATCTGCAGGAAGCCATTCTGGCAGCCCGGGAGAGCAACCATAAAATAGCCGTACTGTTTATTGACCTTGATCGCTTCAAAAACATTAACGACACACTGGGGCATCGGGCCGGTGACCAGTTATTGCAAATGGTGACTCAGCGCCTGACCCAGAAGATGCCGGCCAACTGCTGTCTTTATCGCCAGGGGGGCGACGAGTTTATCGTCCTGATGAACCCTGCCACTGATGCCAAAGCTGCGGTCGACGCCGCCATTCAGTTAAAAGAAGAAATCGCCGCACCGTTTTCAGGAAGCGAATCCAATTTCTTTACCAGCGCCAGTATCGGCATAAGCCTGTTCCCGGAAGACGCCGAGGATGGTGAAACCCTGCTCCGCCATGCTGATACCGCAATGTACGCAGCCAAAGCAGTGGGCGGCAATACCCTTCGCTCGCACACCCCGCTGATGAACCAGCGCGTGACCATCCGCATGTCGCTCGAAACCCGGCTACGGCATGCCGTCCAGGAAAATCAACTGGCGCTGCACTTCCAGCCCCAGGTTGATGCGCAAAGCGGTCGGCTGGTTGGCGCCGAGGCACTTCTGCGCTGGCACGACGGCACCAATCAGATTCCGCCCGATCAATTTATTCCCGTCGCCGAAGAGTGTGGCCTGATTATCCCGATCGGCGATTGGGTGATCGAAAAGGCAATTGCCCACATCGTTGAATGGCGGAAAACCTTTGGCGATATTCCACCGATTGCCATCAACCTTTCGCCACGACAATTCTGGCGCTCAGCGCTGTCAGACCTGATTCTGGAAAAACTTTCCAATGCCGGCCTGCCCAACGATGTTCTGGAAGTTGAAGTAACCGAATCAGTGCTGCTTGATGCCGAAGGCAGCAGTATCGATGAACTGCTGAAACTGCGGGCGGCCGGCATACAGATCGCACTTGACGATTTCGGCACCGGCTACTCTTCGCTCTCCTACCTGCAACGCCTGCCGATCAGTACGCTCAAGATCGACCGCTCCTTCATCAACGATCTGGTACTTGATAATGGCTCGGCTGGCAGCGAACCCATGGTCAAAGCAATTTTGGCGATGGCCAAAAGCCTCTCGTTCAAGGTTGTTGCCGAGGGTGTGGAAACGGAAGCGCAGTACCAACATCTGCAAACCCTGGGCTGCGACATCATTCAGGGCTACTTGATCAGCCGCCCGTTACCAGCGACTGAATTTGCTGCGAAATTTCTGGTTGACCGCAGCAATCAGGGATAAAACCGAATCACGGATAAACCCGACAAAAGCCAATCGGATTGATCGGTCTTGTGTAAGCGCTCAATAAACCGCGCCCTCCCATCAGCAGACGAATTGGTGTAACGGACAGATCAGGTTCAGCTCAATCGCCCAAGGTCAGATGCCAAGGCAAGAGTTGTTCGTAATCGTCTGCTGTTTTTGCCAAAGGCAAGGCTTTGAACAAGGCGACCAAATACCGATAGGTATCCACCCCATTGGCCTTGCAGGTCTCGATCAGCGAATAGATATTCGCACTGCCATTGGCGCCGGCCACCGTGTCGGCGAAGAGCCAATTCGTCGGCCCACGACGAACGGTCGGATCGCGTTCTCGCACAGATTGTTGTCGATGGGCCAAGCGCCGTTCTCGACAAGCGGATCAGCTTCGGCCATTGTGCTTCGAGATAATGCAGTGCCTTGCCCAACAAACTGCCCGGCGTCACGCTGTGCCGATGCGTTACCAGCATGTGCTGAATTTCCGCCAGGACGGGACGGCTCGCTGCCTCGCGTAATTGAGCCCGTTCGGCCACTGCTTTGCCCTTGGCCTTCACCTCCACGGCATAGAGCCGGGCAATCGCGGCAATAAACTGCGTCGCCAACTGATCCGGACGGCGCGCCGCTTTCGGCAAGATGGCCTCCGCCTCGACAAAGTAACGCCGTGCATGTGCCCAGCACCCCAAGTGAATGAGGCGATGTGATCGCGCAATGCCGTTAGACCTCATAGCCATCGGACATCAAGACCGCGCCTTGCGGATTCCGGCATAAAGCTGCTCGGCGGGTTCCGCCACGGCCTGGGGCATAGCCGAACAAGCGGACCGGCGGCCCGGTGCCGTTCATCTGCGCCCACAGATAGCTCTTGCTCTGTGCCGCTCGACCGGATTCCTTGAGCACCTGAATCACCGTCTCGTCGCCGAACACCAGTTCGCATCGAGCAAGTGATCGCGCAGCAGATTGATGATCGGCTGCACGGCTTCACCGACCTTGATCATGCTGCCGGCCAGCGTGTTGCGGGAGAGGTCGCCGCCGAAACGGCCAATCAATGCCGCTTGCCGGTAAAGGGCAGCGAATCCTGGTATTTGGAGGTCGCCACCCAAGCCAAAGCAGCTTGGTCAGCAGTCCTTGGGAATAATCCGGGCGGCGCCGGGGTGACCTTGATCCCTTGGTCGCAACACGGACAGGCATATTTGACACGTTGGTGCTGGATGACGCGAACCTGTTGCGGAATGATGTCCAGTTGTTCGCTGGTTTCGACGCCGATTTCCACCAGTGTCTTGCCATCATGGGGGCAAACCCGTTCGGATTCCGGTAACTCATGGCGAACGATCTCGCGCGGCAGCGCCGGATCAAGGGCTTGCGGCCCCGCTTCTGGCGGGTATGCCCAGTAATCTCGATACCGGATTCGACGGGGACTTCCTCGGTTACCGGCACATCGGCAGAAACCAAAGCCTCCGCTTCGTTGAAGAGTTCCGACTGGCCGTTGCCGCGCCTCGCTCTTGGCGGCGAACAGTTTGCGCAGGAAGGCGTTGAGTCTCCTGGAGGAGATCACGCTCGATCTTGACGACTTTGAGCTCGCCGCGCAGAGCTTCGCGTTCGGTGACGGCCGCCTCGCGCTGGGCCATCAGCGTGTTGAATTCTTCGGCGGTCAGGGTCACGTTCTGCATATGACAATTTGACTGAACCGGCCCAAAATCGTTCACCCCACGCGCTGGTAATTTCGGCGGTGCGGCTGCATGGCCGAGAAATTGATCCCTTCCAGTAGCCAGTGCAATTGCTCGACGGTCAGTTCGACGAGATCGACCCTTGGGCCATTTGAAGCGATCTGCTTCCAGTCGCTTGATCAGCAACCAGAACCCGTTGCGATCCCAGAGCAGAATCTTGACCCGGTCGCGCCGGCGGTTACTGAAGACATAGGCGGCCGCGCAAACGGGTCGAGCCCCAGCCCTTGTTCAACCAGTAGGGCAAGCCCGTTGATGCTCTTGCGGCCATCCACTGCTTCGCGGTGCAGGAAGACCTTCAGCCGGGAGTCGAGTCGGAACATGGCAGGGTGGAAAGCAGCCGAAGCACATGCGCCAGTTGATCGGCTGGCAACCCCGACCATTCCAGCCGAACGCCATTGGGCAACTGGGCCGCGAGTTCCGGCGGCGTGATCGGCGAACGATGGACGCTGACTGGCACCACCGGGATAAACGCTGCCGGCCTTTCTGCTGTTCGTTTCACTGAACTACCAGCAAACGATTGACCCAAATGTTTGCCGATCCATTTGCGCAGGAGATTGGCATTGATGCCGTGCATCAACGCCAGTTTCGCCACCGATACGCCGGGTTGCAAACTAGCTTCAATCAATTCGCGCTTGGCTTGCGGGTCGTAGCAGCAGCGGCCATCCTGCTTGTGGCTAACAACCACTCGCTCGTTCAACCCTGAAATCTGCTCTGTCATAGGTGTCCACCTTGTCTTTACGTGGACACATCTTTCACCACCAACGGTTAGCGCGAAAGTGCGTAGTTTATTGAGCGCTTACGGTCTTGTCACCCCTACCCAAGCGCGGTAAAAAACACGGAGATCACAACAACAAAAAAGGCGACCCAACGGGCCGCCTTTCTGTGATGCTGTACCAGACCCCGAGAGGCCCGGCACAATCTCATGCCATTACCGATCAGGCACGCTGCGAGCGCTTGCGCTCGATTTCGGTCAGGTAACGCTTGCGCAGACGAATCGACTTCGGTGTCAGTTCGACCAGTTCGTCATCGGAGATGAATTCGATAGCGGATTCCAGGGTTACCTGCACCGACGGCACCAGGCGCACGGCTTCGTCAGTACCGGAAGAACGCACGTTGGTCAGCTGCTTGCCCTTGATCGGGTTAACCACGAGGTCATTTTCACGACTGTGGATACCGATGATCATGCCTTCGTACAGCTTGTCACCCGGGACGACAAACATGCGGCCGCGATCCTGCAGCTTCCACAGGGCGTAAGCAACGGCTTCGCCGTTATCCTGGGAAATCAGCACGCCATTGCGACGCTCACCGACACCACCTTCGCGCACCGGGGCATATTCATCAAAAACGTGGCTCATCAGGCCGGTACCACGGGTCAAGTTCATGAACTCGCCCTGGAAACCGATCAGGCCACGGGCCGGGATGCGGTATTCGATACGCACACGCCCACGACCGTCCGGCACCATATCCTGCAGGTCGCCCTTACGTTGACCGAGGCTTTCCATGACGCCGCCCTGGTGCTCTTCTTCAACGTCAATCGAGAGCATTTCGTACGGCTCACAAACTACGCCATTGACGGTTTTCTTGACGACGCGCGGACGGCCGACAGCCAGCTCGTAACCTTCGCGGCGCATGTTTTCCAGCAGAATGCCGAGGTGCAATTCACCACGACCGGCCACGTCAAAGATTTCGCCGTTGGCGGTGTCATGGACACGCAGCGCCATGTTGGTCAGTAGTTCTTTATGCAGACGGTCACGCAACTGGCGGCTGGTGACGAACTTGCCTTCGGTGCCGGCCAGCGGGCTGGAGTTGACCATGAACTGCATTTCCAGGGTCGGCTCGTCGATCTTCAGCAGCGGCAGGGATTCCGGTTGATCCGGATCGGTCACGGTACAGCCGAGGACCAGATCTTCAATACCGGTAATCTGCACGATATCGCCGGCATAGCCTTCGTCGAGTTCGATCTTGTTCAGACCGCGATAACCGAACACTTGACCAATCTTCGCCTTGATCGGCGAACGATCGTGCTCTGCAGCCTCTTCTTCGGTACCGAACATGACCAACACTTGCTGGCCAGTCTTGACCTTGCCGCGGTTGATCTTGCCGACACCGATACGACCGACGTAGGAGGAATAATCAAGCGCCGTAATTTGCAGTTGCAGCGGTGCGTTGATATCGGTTTGCGGTGCCGGTACATGCTTGAGCACGGTGTCGAACAGCGGCTTCATGTTTTCGCGCGGCTGATCCAGTTCCATCGCCGCCCAACCGTTCAGGCCGGAAGCGTAAACGATGGGGAAATCAAGTTGCTCGTCGGTAGCGCCGAGCTTGTCGAACAGGTCGAAGGTCAGATTGACGGCTGCATCAGGATCGGCGCCATCACGGTCAACCTTGTTGACCAGCACGATCGGGCGCAGGCCGAGGGCCAGTGCCTTCTTGGTAACGAAACGGGTTTGCGGCATCGGGCCTTCGGCGGCATCGACCAGCAGAACCACGCCATCAACCATACCCAGCACGCGCTCGACTTCACCACCGAAGTCCGCGTGACCCGGGGTATCGACGATATTGATGTGAACGCCTTCGTACTCGACCGCAGTGTTCTTGGAAAGAATGGTAATGCCACGCTCTCGCTCCAGGTCATTGGAGTCCATGACGCACTCGACCATTTGCTGGTGAGCGGCGAAAGTACCAGACTGGCGAAGCAGCTGGTCAACCAGGGTGGTTTTACCGTGGTCAACGTGAGCAATGATGGCGATGTTGCGAATCGGACGAGCGGACATGGGAAGGCCTGAAAAATCAAAGGCGTAATTCTACCACCCCGTGTTGCGCCGCAACATCCCTGCGGCGCTTTTAACCTTCTTTATTCCGCATAAAATCGGCGGTATGAAAGAAGTTTTCGAGCAACTTGGCGCGGACAGCCTCGTCAATGCCGACATCTTCCATCGCCAGCACCATGCAAGCCACCCACTGATCACGCTCCTGAAGTCCAATCGAAAACGGCATGTGACGACCACGCAACCGGGGGTGACCAAATTTTTCGACGAACAAATCCGGCCCGCCCATCCAGCCGGAGAGAAACATGTAAAGCTTTTCACTGGAGTTTTTGAGGTCTGCCGGATGCATGGCACGCAATTCAGCAAATTGCGGCACGGTATCCATCAGTTCGTAGAATCGAGCGCAAAGCTTGGCAACGACTGGGTCGCCGCCAATTTTTTCGTAGGTTGTGGTGGTTTCCATGGATTTATTTAGCGTCAATATTTAAGGCTTGCGAGCAGGTGCCCGACCACGCGGTGCGACTGGTTTAATCGCTTGGCGCAGCGGGCGCTGCCCCGTCCGTTGAGCCGCCAGTGGCTTCTGGATTTGCCCGGTTTTTAGCGGTTGACCGCGACCGGATGCACCAACCCCGGCGCCACAGGTACCGGCGGGCTGCCAGGCAGGAATCAGTTGCTTCTTGCCGTTCCCGATCAGATCGGCCCGCCCCATTTCTTTCAAGGCTTCGCGCAGCATCGGCCAGTTGTTGGCATCGTGATAACGCAGGAAAGCCTTGTGCAGTCTGCGCTGTCGGGCATTGCGCACGGTCCCGACCTGCTCGCCGTCACGCGACAACTTGCGCAGCGGATTGCGTTCGGTGTGGTACATCGTCGTTGCCAGCGCCATCGGGGTCGGCAGGAAGGTCTGAACCTGATCAAGGCGGAAGTTGTTTTTCTTCAGCCAGAGCGCCAGATTGAGCATGTCTTCATCGGTCGTTCCCGGATGGGCGGCGATGAAATACGGAATCAGGTATTGCTCCTTGCCGGCTTCACGCGAGAAGCGGTCGAACAATTGCTTGAAGCGATCATAGGCGCCCATGCCCGGCTTCATCATCTTGGAAAGCGGGCCTTCCTCGGTGTGCTCCGGGGCAATTTTCAGGTAGCCGCCGACGTGGTGAGTGACCAGTTCCTTGATGTACTCCGGCGAACGTACCGCTAGGTCATAACGCAATCCGGAACTGACCAATACTTTCTTGACGCCCTTGAGCGCCCGTGCCTTGCGATACAGGGAGATTAGCGGCGTATGGTCGGTGCCGAGATTTTCGCAGATGTCCGGATAAACGCAGGACAAGCGACGGCAGGCCGTCTCGATTTTTTCTTCCTTGCACTTCAGGCGGTACATGTTGGCCGTCGGTCCGCCGAGATCGGACACAATGCCGGTGAAACCAGGCGTTTTGTCGCGCATTTCCTCTATTTCGCGGATGACTGAATCTTCCGAACGGCTCTGGATAATTCGTCCTTCATGCTCAGTAATCGAGCAGAAGGTACAACCGCCAAAACAGCCGCGCATGATGTTGACCGAGAAACGAATCATTTCCCAGGCCGGAATCTTGGCCTCGCCATAGGCAGGATGCGGCCGGCGGGCGTAGGGCAATTCATAAACGCCGTCGAACTCTTCGGTCGACAGCGGAATCGGCGGCGGATTGAGCCAGACATCGCGTTCGCCATGGCCCTGAATCAGCGTCCGGGCATTGCCTGGGTTGGACTCAAGATGGAAGGTGCGCGAGGCGTGTGCGTAAAGCACCGGATCTTCCTTGACCTGCTCGTAGGAAGGCAGGCGAACCGCAACGTTGGCGCGTGCCTTGCGCAGCTTGGCCGTCCGCTCGGCACGGGAAACAATACGCACGACATGTTCGCCGGCTTTGGGTTCTGGTGCTGCTGCGTTGCCGGCACCGGCGGAGGTATCGGCGTAAGGATCGGTATGCTGAACGAGCGGGCCCGGGGTATCAACCTCGGTCGAATCCATGACTGACCATTCATCAGAAGGTAGCCAGCCGCGGGGAACCATGAAGGCGGTGCCGCGCAGGTTGCGAATTTCGCTGATTTTTTCACCCTTGGCCAGCCGGTGGGCCAGTTCGACCACGGCCCGCTCGGCATTGCCAAAGATCAGCATGTCGGCTTTGGAGTCCGGCAGCACGGAACGGCGCACCTTGTCCGACCAGTAATCGTAGTGGGCAATGCGGCGCAGACTGGCTTCGATCGAACCAACAATCACGTTGCTGCCGGGAAAGGCTTCACGGCAACGTTGGGCGTAAACGGTGACCGCATGGTCTGGGCGCTTGTTGGGCTCGGCATTGGCGGTATAAGCGTCGTCGGAACGTGTCTTGCGATCCGACGTGTAACGATTCACCATCGAATCCATATTGCCGGCAGTAATCCCGAAAAACAGGTTCGGTTTACCCAGCTGCTTGAAGTCTTTTGCCGAGTTCCAGTCGGGCTGGCAAATGATCCCGACGCGGAAACCTTGTGACTCCAGCAATCGGCCCACCAGGGCCATACCGAAACTGGGATGATCGATATAGGCATCACCGGTCACCAGAACTATGTCGCAGGAATCCCAGCCCAGCGTGTCCATTTCCTCACGAGACATGGGCAGGAAGGGGGCTGGACCAAAACGATGGGCCCAGAATTTTCGGTAGCCGAAAAGCGGCGGTGGTGCTTGAGTAATTGAATTCATACGCTATTTTACCTGAGCAGATCAGTCAACAATAGGTCGACATCACTTTCAGCCGGTCTCGGATGTTGAGGATTTCCCTAAGAGCGGAAAAGCCAAACAGTTGCTAACGTAGCGTCATTTTAAAATCCTGAAGGAAGAACAGTCATGTACAAGAAAATTCTGGTTGCGATCGATGACAGCGAAACTTCCCGTTCTGCCCTGCGTGAGGCGATGCACATTGCCAAAACCAGCAATGCCAAGCTCTTTATCACGCACGTCTCTGATGAAACCGCCTTAAACATGCATAACCACGTTTTCGCACACATGGCCGATGCAGACAATAACGCTGTCTCCACCCTTACCCATGCCGGCCAGGAGTTGCTCGTCGAGGCAATGAAGTCAGCCACAGGTATCGACGCCGAAGCTATTCTCCTCCACGCCACCAATCGCCGCATCTCAGAAACCATTATCGAAAAAGCCAAGGAGCCTGTAGAGGTTGATCTGATCATTATCGGCCGTCATGGTCGACGGGGATTAGCCACGTTAATTCTCGGCTCTGTTGCCGAACAAATCGCCAAAATCGCCACCGCCTCCGTACTTCTGGTCAGGAAACACTAACAATGCATCTGGCAGCGCTCGATACCGACAAGGACGAACCTCTCCGCAACGACATCCGCCTCCTCGGCCGCATCCTCGGCGATACGGTACGCGAGCAGGAGGGTGATGCGATTTTTGATATTGTCGAGCGTGTGCGCCAGACGGCAGTGCGCTTTGCCCGCGATGGCGACCCCGATGCGGGCAAGACCACGCGTGCCGAACTCGCCGCCCTGCTCGACCCGCTGTCGCGCGACACGACGCAAGCCGTGGTCCGCGCCTTCAGCTACTTTCTGCAACTGGCCAATATTGCCGAGGATGAGCACCATATCCGCCGGCGCCGCGCCCATGATCTGGCTGGCTCGCCGCCGCGCGAAGGCAGCCTGGTGCATGCGCTTGATCAACTGGCCGAGAGCAAGGTCGGGCAGGAAGCGGTTGCCGATTTCTTCGCCAATGCCGTTGTCGCTCCCTGTACTTACCGCCCACCCCACTGAAGTCCAGCGCCAGAGTCTGATCCGAAATCATCGCGACATCGCCCACTTGCTCGATCAACGTGAGCGCCTGCAAATGACGCCGGATGAAGAGGCGGAAAACGACCTCGGCCTGGCCAATGCCATTCTCACGCTATGGCAATCCCGCATGCTGCGCCCGGTGCGCCTAAAGGTGTTGGATGAGGTCAAGAACGGCATCAGTTACTTCCGGGAAACCTTTTTTACCGAGCTGCCGCGGCTCTACATTCAGGTGACGCAACAACTCCACAAGCGCTATCCGGAAAAAAACTGGGCATTACCGCCCTTCTTCCGGGTCGGCAGCTGGATTGGCGGCGACCGCGACGGCAATCCCTTTGTCACCGCCGAAATCCTGCGCGAAACCCTGCGTCTGCAATCAGCGGCGACGCTCAATCATTACCTCGAAGAAGTCCACGAACTCGGCGCCGAGCTGCCGCTTTCCGACCTATTGGTTAAAGTCACGCCACAATTGATGGCGCTGGCTGAACACTCGACCGATCATTCGCCACAGCGCTCGGATGAGCCTTATCGCCGGGCACTTTCCGGCATTTACGCCCGCCTGGCGGCGACTGCACGCAGTCTCGACCAGTTCGAGCCGGTCCGCCATGAAATCGGTCAGGCCGAACCTTACGCCAGCCCGGATGCCCTGCGCGCCGACCTCAAGGTGCTGGCCAATTCGCTCAAACTAAACGGCAGCGCCAATCTGGCCGGTGGTCGTTTACGTCGATTGATGCGGGCGGTGCAAGTCTTTGGCTTCCATCTCGCACCCATCGACCTCCGTCAGAACTCCGAGGTGCACGCCAGAACGGTGGCCGAACTGCTCGCCGGCGCCGGTCGTTGCCCTGATTATGAGGCGCTTTCCGAGGTTGACCGCAGCAAGCTGCTGGTCGATGAAATCGCCACGCCGCGCCCGCTTTATTCGCCTTATCTGAGCTATTCGGAAGAAACGCAGGGCGAGCTGGCCATCTTTTTTGCTGCTCGGGAACTGCGCCAGCGCTACGGGACTGCCGCACTGCCCAACTGCATCATTTCCAAGACCGATGGCGTTTCCGATCTGCTCGAACTCGCCCTCCTCCTCAAGGAATCCGGTCTGCTCCGCCCGGGCGCGCAACCGCAACTCGACGTCAACATCATCCCGCTCTTTGAAACCATTGAAGACTTGCAGAAGAGTGCGGCGACGATGGATGGTCTCTTCAAGATACCTGCCTACCGCGAACTGCTTGCCGGCCGCGCCGGGACAAAAATGCCCGAGCAGGAAGTCATGCTGGGTTACTCGGACAGCAACAAGGATGGCGGCTTTCTGACTTCTGGCTGGGAATTGTACAAAGCTGAAATCGAACTGACCCAGGTCTGCCAGGAACACGGCGTTCGTCTGCGCCTCTTCCACGGTCGCGGCGGTTCGGTGGGTCGCGGCGGCGGCCCGAGCTACCACGCCATTCTCGCGCAGCCGGCGGGGGCCGTTTCCGGCCAGATTCGCCTGACCGAACAAGGTGAAGTGATCTCGACCAAGTACGGCAACCCGGATACCGGTCGCCGCAACCTGGAAGTGCTGCTCGCCGCGACGCTGGAAGCCAGCCTGACCGATCACGAAAATCGCGTCGAACCGGCCGAACAGTTCCACGGAGTCATGGATCAGCTATCGTCGCTGGCCTTCAACGCCTACCGTGGTCTGGTCTATGAAACGCCGGGCTTCACGACGTATTTCCGGCAATCGACGGTCGTTTCCGAAATTGCCACCCTGAATATCGGCAGCCGCCCGGCCTCGCGCAAACCATCGGAACGGATCGAGGATCTGCGCGCCATTCCCTGGGTCTTCTCCTGGGCGCAGTGCCGCCTGATGCTACCCGGCTGGTATGGCTTCGGTTCTGCGGTCGACGGCTATTTAAAAGCAAATCCTGAAGGGTTGGCGACGCTGCATCGCATGGTCCACGCTTGGCCATTTTTCAAAAGCCTGCTCTCGAACATGGACATGGTGCTGGCCAAAACCGATCTCGCGATCGCCTCGCGCTATGCCGAGCTGGTCAGCGATCCCGCCTTGCGCGACAGCATCTTTAGCCGCATCACGGCGGAATGGGCACTGACCCGCCAGCACCTGCTGGCGATTTTGGAACAAGACGATTTCCTCGCCGACAATCCCATGCTCAAGCGTTCGCTGCAACTGCGCTCGCCGTACATGGACCCGCTCAACCACCTGCAGGTCGAACTGTTGAAGCGCCACCGGGCCGGCGAAACCGACGAGCGTGTGGCGCGCGGCATTCATCTGTCGATCAACGGCGTCGCTTCGGGATTGCGCAACAGCGGGTAAAATTGGCGAATGCCTACACCAATCAAACGCACCGTATTCTTCGTTTCCGACGGCACCGGCCTGACCGCAGAAGCGCTCGGCCACAGTCTGATGACCCAGTTCGAGGATGTGGAATTCAAGCAGATACGCATTCCCTTCCTCGACAACATCGCCAAGGCACAGGAGGCGGTGGCCCGCATCAATGCCCAAGGCGAGGCTGACGGCATGCGCTCCATCGTCTTCACGACCTTGGTCAATCAGGCGTTATCGAGCATCGTCCATCAGGCTGATGCCTTCTGCCTGTCCTACTTTGAAACTTTTCTGGCTCCGCTTGAAGCAGAGCTGGGCATCAAATCCAGCCACACCGTCGGCCGCTCGCACGGGACCGCCGACAGTTCGGATTACAAGAAGCGGATCGAGTCGATCAACTACACGCTGGCCCACGACGACGGGATTACCGACCGCGATCTCGCGGAGGCTGACGTTATTCTGGTTGCCGTCTCGCGCTGCGGCAAGACGCCGACTTCGCTCTATCTCGCCATGCAATTTGGTCTCAAGGCGGCGAACTTTCCGCTGATTCCGGAAGACTTCGATCGCGGTCGACTGCCGGGAACGCTGGAAAAGCATCGTAGCAAACTGTTCGGCCTGACCATCCAGCCCGAACGACTGCACCATATTCGTGAAGAGCGCATGGCCGGCAGCAAATATGCCTCGCTGGCCAACTGCCGCTATGAAATCGCCGAGGCGGAAAAAATGATGCGACGCGAAGGTATTCGCTGGCTGGATTCGTCGACCAAGTCGATCGAGGAAATCTCAACCACCGTCCTGCAGGAATTGAAGCTACGTTAGAACCAGCCGTTGGTTCTATGGCACCAGTTTTCGGCGCAGTGCTTCAAACAGGCAAATGGCAGCGGCGGCGGCAACATTGAGCGATTCGACCGCACCCGGCATCGGAATTTTGATTTTGAGTCGGGCTGCAGCCATCAGTTCGGGACGAACGCCCTGCCCCTCGGCACCAAACACCCAGGCCAGCGGGCCATGCCACCGCGCCTCGTAAAGCGAAGTTGCGCCATCCAGACAAGTGACCGCCGTCGTACCGCAATAAGCGGCCATGAATTCGGCCAGATCGACATCCTCGTGGATAGCCAGCACAAAATGTGCCCCCTGCCCGGCCCGCAAAACTTTCGGCGACCAGGCAGAAGCACAACCCGGCGACAATAGCGCCTGCTTGATACCGGCCGCAGCGGCAGTGCGTAGCAGCGTGCCAACATTGCCCGGATCCTGCACCCCATCCAGCAAAATTGCCTCTTTTTCCAGGTTGACCGCAGAAATCCCGCTCGGCATCGTTGCCACTGCCAACAAACCGCTCGGTGTATCGACCAGACCGAGATCGCGCAGCAAACTGTCGGCCAGCACCACCACGTCACGGCCCGCGACGTAAGCGGCGATCTCGCCGGAAGCCAGGGCCGATTCGGCGACAATCAGTGTTTCGACCGGACCATGCACGGCTTCATAAGACTCGACCAGATGCACGCCATCAAGCAGCGTATGCCCCGTCTTCCGGCGCTCGCGACCGGACTCGGCCAGCCGTTTCAAGCCTTTGAAAAACGGGTTGTCGCGTGACTGAATCAGCTTCATAACAGCGAAAGCTGTTTGGCAACAGGCCCGAAACTACGGCGATGCACCGGCGAAGCCCCGTGTTCTTCCAGCGCCTTGAAATGCGCCGCTGTGGGGTAACCCATATGGCGATCAAAACCGTATTGCGGATACTGCGCATGCAAGACCCGCATACCGGCATCGCGAACGGTCTTGGCGAGAATTGAGGCTGCGGCAATCGAGGCAATCTTGCCATCGCCCTGGATAATCGCCTCGGCCGGAATATCCAGTTGAGGGCAGCGGTTGCCATCAATCAACGCACTGATTGGCCGTACAGCCAAACCAGCCACCGCCCGTTGCATGGCAAGCAAGCTCGCCTGCAAAATATTGATCCGATCGATTTCCTCAACCGAAGCTTCCGCCACAGCCCAGGCGATGGCCCGTTCACGAATCATTTCGGCCAGCACCAGCCGCTTTTTTTCGCTGAGTTTCTTGGAATCGTTCAAGCCAGGAATCGGCCGCGCCGGATCGAGAATTACCGCCGCGGCAACCACAGGCCCGGCCAGCGGCCCACGTCCGGCCTCGTCGATACCGCAGACAAGTCCCGCCGGGACGATCAGTTCAAGCATTCGATCACCGCGTTGGCGGCCTTCTCAGCTGTATTCTGCCGCAGTTGCAGATGGATTTCGGTGAATGCTTCGGCGACTGCCTCAGCGTTTTCCTTGTCCTCATACAACTTGACCAGCGCTTCAGCCAAATTCTCGGGTGTCGCCTCGTCCTGCAATATTTCCGGCACCACCGAACGGCCAGCCAGAATATTGGGCAGGCCAACAAAAGCCTGGTAGGCCATGCGCTTCATGATCCAGTAAGAGAGCTTGGCAATCTTGTAGGTGATGACCATCGGCCGCTTGATCAACGCCGCCTCAAGTGTCGCAGTACCACTGGCCACCAGCGATACATCAGCCGCACCCAGCGCATCCTGAGCGTGACCGAACAAGAGTCGGAACGGCACGTCACCAGCCTGCTGCTGGTAGATCGCCATCTCGAACTGCAAACGTGTTTCACGAGTTGTCAGCGGCACGATGAAAAGTGCGTTGGGTAAAAAACGTTCACGAATAATTTTTGCCGTCTGAACGAAGGTGTCAGCCATCATCTCAAGCTCACCCTTGCGACTGCCCGGCAACATGGCGAAAACCGGCACCTCCTTCGGCATCGACAGCTTTTCACGCACAGCCCGCATGTTGGTGACGAGCGGAATGATGTCAGCCAGCGGATGCCCGACATAGGTCACCGGAATCCGCTCTTTTTCATAGAGCGGCGGCTCCATCGGAAAAAGCGCCAGCACACGGTCGACCGCACGAGCGATCTTCTTGATCCGCCCACCGCGCCACGCCCAGATGGATGGACTGACGTAATGGATGGTCTTGACGCCAGCCGATTTCAGATCGGTTTCCAGCCCGAGATTGAAATCAGGCGCATCGACCCCGATGAAGATATCCGGCCGGATATCAAGCAAGCGTTTTTTCAGCTGACGACGAATGCCGGAAATTTCCCGGTAATGCTTCAAGGCGTCGACGTAGCCCATTACCGCTAGCTTTTCCATCGGCCACCAGGCATCGAAACCCAATGCCTGCATCTTCGGGCCGCCGATGCCGTAAAAAACCGCATCTGGCAACTTCGCCTTGAGCGCAGCCATCAAATGGCTGGCCAAGAGATCCCCTGAGGCCTCTCCTGCCACCATGGCAATTCGCACCGGACTGCCCATCAGCGAATAATGCCGCGCTTGGAAACCGCCAGGAAATCAACGAACCGCTGAACATCCGGCTGTGTTTTTGCCTCTTCAGCCAGTTTGACCTTGGCTTCTTCGAGCAAGTTACCGGACTTGTAAAGCGTACGGTAGGCCCGCTTCAGCGCACTCAGCGACTCGGCGGAAAAGCCTCGACGCTTCAAGCCTTCGACGTTAATGCCATAGGGCTGTGCAGTATTGCCTGCCGCCATCAAATATGGCGGCACATCCTGCAAAACGACGGTACCAACGGCAGTCATCACATGCGCGCCCACTCGGCAGAACTGGTGCACGCCGGTATAACCGCCAAGAATCGCCCAGTCCTCGACAACAACATGCCCCGCCAACTGGGCATTGTTGGCAAAAGTTGTCTTGTTGCCGACCTGGCAATCGTGCGCAATATGCACGTAAGCCATGATCCAGTTGTCATCGCCGATTCTCGTCGCGCCGGCATCCTGGATGGTCCCCAGATTGAAGGTGCAAAATTCGCGAATAGTATTGCGGTCACCGATTTCCAGCCGGGTTGGCTCACCGGCGTATTTCTTGTCTTGCGGCACTTCACCCAATGAGCAAAACTGGAAAATATGGTTGTCACGGCCAATCCGGGTATGGCCTTTGATCACCACATGCGGACCGATGATGGTGTTATCGCCGATCTCGACATTCGGGCCAATAATCGAATAAGGGCCGATCTCGACGTTTGCGCCAATTTTGGCGCCCGGATCGACAATGGCAGTCGCGTGAATCATCTTCAAATATCCCGCTTTGCACACATCAACTTGGCTTCGGCAACGATCTCACCGTCCACGCGCGCTTCGGCGATGTACTTCCAGATACCACGCATTTGACGCTGAATCTGAATGTGCAAATGCAATTGATCACCCGGCATCACCGGCTTTTTGAAACGGCACTCATCAATACCGACAAAGTAAAAAACCGAATTGGCATCCGGCTTGGACTCCATGGTTTTAAATGACAAAATCCCGGCAGCCTGAGCCAGCGCCTCCATAATCAGTACACCCGGCATCACGGGATGATGCGGAAAGTGGCCGACAAAGTACGGCTCGTTCATCGTGATGTTCTTGTAAGCATGGATCGACTTGCCTGGCACCACCTCAAGTACGCGATCAACAAGCAGGAACGGATAGCGATGTGGCAGGTGCTCAAGAATCTCGTGAATATCCATTTAATCAACCCTCTAAATTAGTTTTTTTAAGTATTTTCTCAAGCTCGGAAACGCGCTCTGCTAGTTTAGCGAGATGCCGAATCTGGGCTGCATTATGTAGCCATTGGCTATGCTCTTCGAGCGGAAAGACACTGGTGTATTGCCCTGCTTTGGCAATATTTTTCATCACTAGAGAACCACCAGAAATCACGACACCGGAAGCAATCGTCACATGGCCGGCGATCATCGCCGCGCCACCAACGACCACGTTGTCCTGCAACGTAACGCTACCGGCAATCGCCGCACAGGCAGCGATGACGCAATGCTTGCCTATTACGCAGTTATGGCCGATCTGGATTTGATTATCGAGCTTGCAGCCATCGTCAATCTTCGTGTTATCCAGAGCACCACGGTCAACCGTCGTACTGGCACCGATTTCAACATCATCACCAATGATCACTCTGCCAATTTGGGGGATTTTGACCCACTGCCCCTTATCAGGTGCGAAGCCAAAGCCATCGGCACCAATCACTGCGCCCGAATGAATAATGCTCTTACAGCCAATTTCGCAACCTGCATAGATAGTGACATTAGGATAAAGCAGACTCCCGTCACCAATCCTGACACCATCGCCCAAAACACAACCCGCTTGAATGACAACTCCCTCACCCAACACCACACCGATGCCAATACTGACATTCGGGCCAATGCTGGCACTCGACGGTAGTTCGGAGGCGCAATACGCTGACGGATGGATACCCGACTGAATTGCTACTCGGGGATTAAGTAGTGCAGCCAAACGTGCGTAATAAGCGTATGGATTGTGAGTCACGATACGCGGCAAGGCCAAATTATCCGCAAAATTGGGAGAGACAATCACTGCAGAAGCCTGAGTTGTCTGCAATTGATTTTTGTATTTCAGATTCGCGAGAAAGGCGATCTCGCCTTCACCCGCAGAAGCCAGGGTCGCAACCTGACGAATCAAAGTATCGGCGTCACCAAGCACATCGCCGCCCAATTGGGCGGCGATGTCTGCAAGCGAGAGGGTAACACCCGCTGCAACCGGCATTACTTACCTTCGGCGAGAACCTTGATGACGCGATCAGTGATGTCAAGCTTGGGGCTAACCCAAACAACATCCTGCAAAATCAGGTCATATTTGTCCGACTCCGCAATCTGCTTGATCGCCTTGTTGGCTTTCTCGATCACGGCAGCGTTTTCCTCGTTCTGACGCAAATTCAGATCCTCGCGGAATTCACGCTGCTTACGCTGAAACTCTCTGGACAACTCGCCGAACTCTTTTTCCTTGGCGCGACGATCAGCCTCTGCCATCGTCACCGCATTTTTTTCCAGATTCTCCTGCAGACCCTGCAATTGCTTCGACATGCGCTGCAAATCCTGGTCCCGCTTGGCAAACTCACCTTCGAGTTTCTTGGCTGCCTTTTGCGCAGCCGGAGCATCACGGAAAATACGCTGAGTATTGACGTAGCCAACCTTCAACTCGGATGCAGTCGCGCCGGTCACGAACAAGGCGGACATTAATGTGGCGAGAACTAAAAACTTAACTTTCAAGATGAGACTCCTGGATCAAAATGTGCTGCCTAACTGGAACTGGAAGGATTCTGTTTTGTCCCCTTCCTCATCGTTAAGCGGAACTGCAAAACTGAATTTTAGTGGCCCAACAGGCGAAATCCATGCTGCCGAGAGGCCTGTGGAATATCTCAGGCCACTTGTTGAAGGAGTTTGATCTTTGCCGAAAACCTGACCAGCGTCAAAGAACAAACCCATTCGCAAACTCTTTTCCATGCCGGGCAAACCCCAAAGCAACTCTGCGTTGGCGATTACCCGCGAATTACCTCCGACGCGATACTCATTGCCATTATCTACATCTATCGGCCCCAGGCTACCAGCCTTGTAGCCGCGAACCGAATTAACGCCTCCAGCATAAAAGTTTTTATAGAACGGAAGGCCCTTGTCTGCATAACCATCGGCATAACCCACCTCACCATTCATCATCAGTGTGAATTTCTTGTTCAGCGGAATGAAGTGCTGCAACTGATAGGTTGCACGATAATAGGTCAAGTCTCCACCCGGTGCTGCAACTTCTAAACCAGCTTTTTGGTAAGTACCGCTTGTCGGAAAAAAGTAGCTGTCCTTACCGTCAGAAATCCAGTTTAACGTGACAGGAATTGATGCGTTTGTGCTTCCGAACTCTTTTACAAAATCTTTGTAATATTTCGGGCTCTCATCAAAAGTCGTAATAGTTGTCGAGTCGAGTCCCAAACCAAAACCAAGCGACTCTTTTTCACCGATAGGAAAACCAAAGCGGAGACCGCCACCCGTTGATGCAGACTTGTAAGGCGCAACTGCGGTCGATGTCGTATCCACCGTTCGATGGTAGAGATCAAAACCTTGGCTGACACCATCAGGCGTGAAGTAAGGATTGGTGTAAGAGAACACATAAGTGCGATAACGTTTTGCCGAATTCACTTGAATGGCCACGTTATTGCCGCTACCCAGAAAATTATTCTGGGCGATGGAACCTGAAAGGATCACAGTGTCAGTGCTGGAGGTACCCACACCCAGCATCAGATTGCCAGTTGCCTTTTCCGTTACTTTCAAATTCACATCAACTTGATCGGCCGTCCCGGCAACCGCGGGCGTTTCCACATTCACATCGGAAAAGAAACCCAGCCGGTCAATACGCTGTTTTGAAGCGGCAACGCGGTCAGCATCGTACCAACCACCTTCCATCTGACGGATTTCACGACGAATCACCTCGTCGCGAGTTTTAGTATTGCCTGCAAGGTTAATCCTGCGAACATAAACCCGCTTGCCTGGGTCGACAAATATTGTGAAAGCAACCTTTCGCTTTTCTTTATCAATTTCAGGTGAAGCATTAACGTTAGCGAAGGCATAACCCTCTTTACCCAGTCGATCTGAAATGGCCTTGGTTGATGCGTTCAGGCGATCGCGCGAGAAAATATCACCAGCCTTGACTGTGACCAGTTTTTTTAATTCATCTTCCGACAGCGTAAAGTCACCCGCCAGTTTTACGGAAGATACTTGGTAGCGTTCGCCCTCGTTAATATTGGCAGTGATGTAGACATCCTGCTTATCAGGAGAGATGGATACCTGAGTTGACTCAACGGCAAACTCCAGATACCCCTGATTCATATAAAACGATTTCAGTTTCTCTAGATCGGCAGAGAGTTTTTGCCGGGAATACTGGTCGTTTTTTGTATACCAAGTGATCCAACCCGGCGTCGTCAACTCAAATTGAGCAAGGAGATCTTTCTCCTTGAAGGCTTTGGCACCAACCAGATTAATCTGTTTGATCTTGGCTGCAGCGCCCTCTTCAACGTTGAAGTTAACGCCAACCCGATTGCGCTCCAAAGGCGTCACAGTTGTCGTGATATTTACGCCATATTTTCCGCGCGTAAGGTATTGGCGTTTCAGTTCTTGTTCAGCTTTTTCGAGTAACGCACGGTCAAATATTCGCCCTTCGGCAATACCGGTTTCCTTGAGCGCCTTGACGATAACGTCCTTTTCAAACTCCTTCATGCCAACGAAATCAAGCTTGGCTATCGCCGGGCGCTCCTGCACAACGACAACCATCACATTCTGGTCGATTTCAATCCGGACATCCTTGAAGAAACCCGTGGCAAACAGAGCCTTGATTGATTGTGCGGCTTTTTCATCGTTAAGCGTGTCCCCCACCTTTACAGGCAAGTAGCTGAAGACAGTACCTGCTTCAGTACGCTGAATACCCTCGACGCGGATATCTTTTACAGGAAAAGGTTCAAAAGCCAGCGCCGGAAGCGTAAATAGGCTGGCAATCAGGACAGACAACAGGGATTTATTCATTATTCAGCCGAAGAACAGGCGATTCAGGTCGTTAAAAAAGGCAAAAGCCATCAAAACAAAGAGAAGAAATACGCCGATCTGCTGGGCAATTTCCATCGACTTGTCGGAGAGAGCCTTCCCCCTGATAACCTCAATTATATGATACATCAAATGCCCACCATCAAGCATCGGCACTGGCAGCAGGTTAAGGACACCCAGACTGATACTCACCAGCGCAACGAACTTAACGTAGTAATCAAGACCAAGCTTGGCCGACTTGCCCGCGTAATCGGCAATCGTGACCGGGCCCGAAAGATTTTTCCACGAAACTTCCCCAGTCAGCATTTTGCCCATCATGACCAGGCTAAAAATAGATTTATCCCAGGTTTCAGTGATCGCCTTTCCACCCGCGGCAAAAAAACCATAACTGATGAAAGCCCGCATTTCGCGTTGGACGCCTTTGCTTTCTGCAACAGCAACGCCAATTTTCCCGACCAGACGCCCACGCTCTGAAATTCCCTCAGGAATAACGTTGACCGTGACAATCTGCTCCTGACGCTCGACATCAAGACGGATCGAGCGCTCGGCTGAATCACGGATGTGAATCACCAACTCATGCCAGAAGACAATTGGACGGCCATCCATGCGCAGAACCTTGTCGCCTGACTTCAAGCCCGCACGCGCAGCCGGTCCATCCGCAACAACATTACCGAATACCGGGGGAATCTCGGGGCGGTAAAAGCCAATACCCAGGCGCTCAAGACCGTCACCCTCCCAGCCTTCGTCACGAACAACACTCAGGAGAAGATGACGATTTGATATTTCATTGTTTTCATTGATGACTTCAAGTTCAACACTGTCCCGATCGGCCGCCTTCTGTAATAGAAGCCAGCGAAAGTCATTCCAGGTCGTGACGAGTTGACCATCCACCGACCTGACCTGATCGCCGTTGCTGAGCGCCGCAATAGCCGCGGGTGTACCGACCGGCGGCTTACCAAGAATGGGGAGCAACTCCTGGCTGCCCACCATAAAAACTGCCCAATAAAGCGCAATGGCCAATAGAAAATTGGCCAATGGCCCCGCTACTACAATCAGGCTGCGTTTGCCCACGGACTGACGATTGAAGGCGCGATGTTGCTCTTCGGGCAAAACGTCGCCTTCACGCTCATCCAGCATCTTGACGTATCCGCCAAGGGGAAAAAGACTGATCGCCCATTCGGTCTGATCACGACCAAGGCGTTTCTGCCATAACATCCGACCAAAACCGATCGAAAAACGCAGAACCTTGACACCACAAAAACGCGCAACCGTGTAATGACCAAGTTCGTGAATAAAAATCAGGATGGAAAGCGCCACCAGAAAAGCCGCTAAATAGAATGGCAGTTCGCTCACGAAAAACTATTTTCCCGAATTGCCTGGCAAGCAAAAAGACGCGCTTCAGCATCTGCTGCCAGCACATCTTCCAGACTACCTTCAGGACGCGCGGGCAATGCATCGAGTGTTGCCTCATTAAGTCGGGCAATACCCAGGAAAGGCAAGCTGCCGGCCAGGAAAGCAGCGACGGCAGTTTCGTTGGCAGCATTCAGGATAGCCGGTGCCGTCCCGCCCTCGCGCAAAACATCGTAGGCAAGTTGCAGGCAACGAAAACGTTCAAAGTCAGGCTCGTAAAATTCAAGCCGCGCAATCTTGAACAAATCAAGCGGCTCGACACCTGCTGCAATCCGTTCAGGATAAGCCATTGCATAAGCAATCGGCGTCCGCATATCCGGATTACCCATTTGTGCAAGCACCGAGCCGTCAGCAAATTGAACGGCCGAATGAATGACGCTTTGCGGATGCACAACGACCTGAATCATTTCAGGCGGCGCCGCAAAAATCCAATGAGCCTCGATGACTTCCAGGCCCTTGTTCATCATGGTGGCCGAATCAACCGATATTTTTCGGCCCATTACCCAATTGGGATGAGCGCAAGCGGCATCCGGCGTAACCGCAGAGAGGTCGGCCAATGGCGTGTTACGGAACGGACCACCCGATGCAGTGAGGAGAATTTTCTGCACGCCACAGGCCGCAAGTCCGCGCCCAAAATCGGCCGGCAGAGACTGGAAAATGGCATTATGTTCGCTATCTACCGGCAACAAGGTGGCACCATGCTCGCGCACCGCGTGCATAAACAATTCGCCCGCCATCACCAGCACTTCTTTATTGGCCAGCATCAACTTTTTGCCGGCCCGAGCGGCAGCCAGTGTCGGCTCAAGGCCTGCAGCACCGACAATCGCCGCCATCACCGAATCAACTTCGGGTGCTGCGGACATTTCAATCAGGGCTTCAACACCATATCTAACCTCGGTCAGCAATCCGGCTGAGCGGCAAAGCTCGGCTAGCTGAGCCGCCAGTTGAGCATCACGCACCACTGCAAATTCTGGCCTGAACTCCAGACATTGCGCAAACAGACTTTCAACCTGGCTGTGGGCGCACAAGGCAAACACATGAAATCGATCAGGATGACGACGAATGACGTCCAGCGTGCTCATTCCGATGGAACCGGTTGAGCCGAGTACGGTGATATTCTGAATTTTCATAAAGTGGATTAGACCACGAGCAGCCAGACCAGGGCGACCACCGGGAGCGTCGAGGTCAGACTGTCAATGCGATCCAGCACCCCGCCGTGGCCCGGCAGGATATTGCTACTGTCCTTGATCCCCGCTTTTCGCTTCAAGAGGGACTCGTAGAGGTCACCGATGATGCTGACCGCGGCCACGGCAAGCAGCGCGATCACCCAAAGCGCAATAGGCATTAGTTCGATGGTGAAAACCTGACGAAGGACCAATCCGTAAATAATCACGCCCAGGCCAGCGCCAATCGCCCCTTCCCAAGTTTTTCCGGGGCTGATTGAGGGGGCAAGTTTATGTTTGCCGAAAGCCTTGCCGGAGAAATAAGCGGCGACATCAGCCATCCAGACCACCGCAAAAATCCCCAGTAGCGCTCCTGGACCAAGAATGCGCAGTTGCACCATCGCCAACCAGGTCGGGATCAGTACCACAGCACCAACCAGTAGCCCGCCCAGACCGACGATCGCCCATTTTTTTCGCAGCCAGAGCGGGACAAGCAAACACCAAAACCCCGCCGCGATGCCGTAAATCAACAATACCCACCATTTCGCAGGGGTGACAACGGAAACCGCACCAATAGCCTCGGGATCGAGCCATGACAGGGTGGCGCAGATCAGTGCAGTCGCCACACCCAAGATGAGCCGTGATGGATTGCGCCAGCCCAACAAGGCACCCCACTCCCAGGCGCCGACACCAATAAAAGCAGCAACTGCAAGCGCCCAATATGATTGGGGCAGGTAAAACAAAGCCGGCAGTAAAAGTGCGACTAAAACAAGTGCCGTAATAACCCGGGTTCTAAGCATTCGGCTTATCAACAAGCTGCTCGCTAGTTCGCCCGAAACGGCGCTCACGTTTTTGGTAGGAAATAATTGCTTTATCGAACTCTGTGGTATCGAAATCGGGCCACAGAGTCGGGGTGAAATAGAGCTCGGTATAGGCAAGCTGCCAGAGCAGGAAATTGCTGATCCGCTCCTCACCACCGGTGCGGATAAAAAGATCGGGCTCGGGCGCAAAACTCATCGACAGGTGGGGTTCGAGATCGCCCTCATTCCATCCAGCACGTTTTTCGGGTTGTGCAGCCAACATCTGGTTAACCGCTTGGGTAATATCCCAACGCCCGCCATAGTTGGCCGCGATCGTCAAATCCAGTCGGGTATTCCCGGCAGTTTTTTCTTCTGCCTGAGAAATGAGTTCACGCAGGCGTGACTCGAAGGGTGCGAGATCGCCAATTACCCGCAGGCGAACACCGTTACGGTCAAGTTTCTCAACTTCCTGCTCTAGCGCCTTGACGAACAATTGCATCAGAAGCGTCACCTCATCCTGCGGTCGACGCCAATTTTCGGACGAAAACGCAAACAAGGTCAAATACTGAACGCCGCGCTCAAGGCAGGCGCGGACCATTTCACGGAGCAACTCGACGCCTTTGACATGACCGGCAACGCGCGGCAGAAAGCGTTTTTTTGCCCAGCGACCGTTGCCGTCCATGATGACTGCGACGTGCCTAGGCACCGCTGCCACATCGGGAAGCTGTCGGGTCGAACTGGAAAAAATAGCCATTCCGCTGGCGATCAGCTTGAAATGGCGCTCAAACCTGCATCAGCTCGGCCTCTTTGAGGGCGAGCATCTTATCGACATCGGCAACGTATCGGTCGGTCAGCTTTTGAATCTCATCTTGCGTCTTGCGCTCATCATCCTCGGGGATTTCGTGTTTTTTCAACGCATCCTTGAGTTGAGTATTGGCATCGCGACGCAGGTTACGAATCGCCACCTTTGTACTTTCGCCTTCGTTCTTGACCACCTTGATCAAATCGCGGCGGCGCTCTTCCGTCAAGGACGGCATCGGCACACGAATCAGTTCACCTTGGCTAGCCGGATTGAGGCCGAGATCGCAATCGCGAATGGCTTTTTCAACCTTGGATGCCATGTTCTTTTCCCATGGCTGCACACCAATTGTTCGGGCATCAATCAGGGTAATGTTGGCGATCTGATTGACCGGCACCATGGAACCGTAATAATCAACCTGAACGTGATCCAACAGGCCGGTATGAGCACGGCCGGTACGGATTTTCTGAAGATCGTTTTTCAACGACTCCAGCGACTTTTGCATCTTGCTTTCGGATACTTTCTTAAGTTCTGCAATCATCATTATTTCTCAGCAATAGACCAGCGTGCCTTCATCCTCACCACAGACGACGCGCTTCAGCGCGCCCGCCTTGAAGATCGAGAACACATTGATCGGTAATTTTTGATCACGACAGAGCGCAAAAGCTGTCGCATCCATAACAGCAAGATTCCTCGAGATAACCTCGTTGAAACTGATCTTGTCAAAACGTGTTGCTGCTGGATCCTTTTTAGGATCAGCCGTATAAATACCGTCCACCTTGGTGGCCTTCAGAACGATCTCCGCACCAATTTCCGAACCGCGCAATGCTGCAGCGGTATCGGTCGTGAAGAACGGGTTGCCGGTTCCTGCACCAAAAATGACGATCTTGCCTTCTTCCAGATAGCGAATCGCCTTGCCCCTAATGTAGGGCTCGATCACTTGCTCAATATTCAGCGCCGACTGAACTCGGGCATTCAACCCGCATTGGCGCATGGCATCCGATAACGCCATGGCGTTCATCACCGTTGCCAGCATGCCCATGTAATCTGCAGTGGCCCTATCCATCCCGGTTGCCGTACCAGCCATACCGCGGAAAATATTGCCACCGCCGATTACAACACCGATTTCCACACCCAGATCAGCGACCGCCTTGATCTCTCCACAAATCCCCGTGATGGTCTGCGGGTTAATGCCATAAGCACTATCACCCATCAGGGCCTCGCCGGAAAGCTTCAGGAGAATCCGCTTGTACTTGGGTGTGGTCATCAGTTTTTCCTTACTAATTACTTCTTGGCAGCGGCAGCAGCGGCTTGAGCCGCAACTTCTGCAGCGAAGTCATCAACCTTCTTTTCGATGCCTTCACCGACCACGACCAGCGAGAAAGCAGCCACTGAAGCACTCTTGCTCTTCAGCAGTTGCTCAATCGTTTGCTTGCCATCTGCAGCCTTGACAAAAACCTGACCCAGCAGAGTGACATCCTTGAGGTACTTTTGAACCGTACCTTCAGCGATTTTCTCCAGCATGGCTTCCGGCTTGCCGGCTTCACGGGCTTTTTCGATCGCGATACGACGCTCGGTATCCAGCAAATCGGCTGAAACACCGCTGGCATCCAGCGACTTCGGCTTGGAAGCAGCGATATGCATCGCCAGATCCTTGGCCAATTGCTCGTCACCACCCACAACGTCGATAACCACACCAATCTTGGAGCCGCCATGAACGTAGGAAGTCAATGCACCAGTGGCCTCGAAACGAACGAAGCGACGGATCGACATGTTTTCACCGATCTTGCCAACCAATGCAGAGCGGGTCGATTCGACAGTACCCTCGCCCATTGGCAACACGGATAGCGCAGCAACATCAGCCGGGTTTTTGGTGGCTACAAGTTCAGCGCAGCCCTTGGCGAGTGCAATGAACTCATCATTTTTGGCCACAAAATCGGTTTCGCTATTGACTTCAACGATGGCGCCGAGTTTGCCGTCAGCCGAAATATGCAGCGCAACAATGCCTTCTGCAGCAATACGGCTAGCTGCCTTGCTGGCCTTGTTGCCGAGTTTGACGCGTAGGATTTCTTCCGCTTTGACCATGTCGCCTTCGGCTTCGGTCAACGCTTTTTTACATTCCATCATCGGTGCATCGGTCTTGCCGCGCAGTTCTGCGACCATGCCGGCGGTAATTGTCGCCATACTTATCTCCTGAGCTTATCAATCAGGCGGAGCTTAACGCTCCGCCATTACAACTTTATTGTGCTGCGGCTTCCTGAACTTCAACGAACTCATCGTCGCCACCAGCGGCGGCTACGATTTCATGAAGAACCTGGCTGCGGCCTTCGAGGATCGCATCAGCGATACCGCGGGCATACAACTGGATAGCGCGTGACGAGTCGTCGTTACCTGGAATGATGTAGGAAACGCCTTCCGGAGAGTGGTTGGTGTCAACCACGCCGATAACCGGAATGGACAGCTTGCCGGCTTCGGTAATTGCAATCTTGTGGTAGCCAACGTCGATGACGAAAATCGCATCCGGCAGGCCAGTCATGTTCTTGATACCGCCAATGGATTTTTGCAACTTTTCCAGTTCGCGACGGAAGGTCAGCGCTTCCTTTTTAGGCATGCGCTCAAGATCACCGGCCTCGACAGCGACTTCCATCTCTTTCAAGCGATTGATTGAGGTACGGACCGTCTTGAAGTTGGTCAGCATGCCGCCCAGCCAGCGCTGTTCGACGAAGCAGGCACCGGCGCGAATGGCTTCTTCGCCGATGATTTCGCGTGCCTGACGCTTGGTGCAAACGAACAGGACGTTACCGCGGTTGGCCGACAGCTTCTTTACGAAAGCCACGGCTTCGTTGTACTTGGCCAGTGTCTGCTCAAGGTTAACGATGTGAATCTTGTTACGGGCGCCGAAGATGTACGGTGCCATTTTTGGTGACCAGAAACGAGTTTGGTGGCCAAAGTGAATACCGGCCTCCAGCATTTGACGCATGGTTACGGACATAATAAAACTCCTTAAGGGTTGAGCCGCCACCCGCCGGAAACGCCCGCCACTGTTGAATTCTGGCGCGCACCCTTAATCGGCGAATGTGTGAATTTGATTGCGCACAGTCTGTACACAACCGTTCTTTTCGACCATGATGGCCGAGAAAAACCCGAGAATTATAGCAGCAGATCGGTCACACCGAAAGCCCAAGGTGCATTCAGCGCCCGTAACAGACCCACAATTCAGCCTGCAGCGCCTTCAATAACCATTCTGTTTGAGTGCCAGCAGTTGCAGCATACGGGCTAAATATGGCTCCCAATCGGGCATCTGTAGACCAAAATCGGCTTCCAGACGAGTACAGTCAAGTCGCGAATTGGCTGGACGGCAAGCCGGCGTTGGATAGTCGGCAGTTGGAATTGCATTGATTGCCTCGGGCGTCAGACGCAAATCAAAACCAGGCATCTGTCCGGCCAGCTCAACGATGGTTCGAGCGAACTCGCACCAACTCACCGGGCGCGCTGCGGCCAGATGATAAAGCCGGTTTTCGCCCTTTTCGAGCAGTTGACCGCGGCGAAGCATGGCAAGCGTGATGCCGGTGACGGTAGCAATCATCGCCGCTGGCGTCGGTGAGCCAATCTGGTCACTGACCACATTAAGTGTTTCTTTCTCGCGGGCCAGTCGCAGGATTGTCTTGACGAAATTCCCACCACGCGCCCCGAACACCCAACTGGTACGAAAGATTATGGACTTGCCGCCGACGGCCCGAATTGCCTCCTCGCCAGCCAGCTTGGTCAGGCCATAGACGCTTTGCGGTGAGGTGGCATCCGTCTCAATGTAGGCACCCGGCTTGCCGCCATCGAAGACGTAGTCAGTTGAATAATGAACCAGCAACGCGCCCAATTCAGCCGCCTCCTCGGCCAGCACACCGGGCGCATCGGCGTTGATCAGCCTGGCTAGCTCAGGCTCCGACTCCGCTCGGTCAACCGCCGTGTAGGCACTGGCATTCACAATAACTGAAGGTTTAACCTGACGAATCATTGAACGAACACGATCAAGATCCGCCAAATCACAATCCTGACGCCCCAGCGCTACGACTTGACCATGTGGCGCCAATGAACGCTGTAACTGCCAGCCAACCTGACCATCCTTACCCAATAGCAGAATATTCATAATGAAACTTGAGGTTGATAAAGGCTGCAAGTATGCCATTTCCGGCGTTGCTGACTTTGAGAAACCGGGCACCTCATTTATCCTTCGACCTCCCCACCAAGACAACTAGAACATCTATGAGTATCAGCATCAAGACCCCAGAAGAAATAGAAAAAATGCGTGTCGCAGGGCGTTTGGCCTCCGAAGTACTTGATTACATCGAGCCCTTCGTCAAGGTCGGCGTAACCACCGAGGAACTCGACCGGCTCTGCCACGACTATATGGTGAATGTGCAGGCGTGCATTCCTGCACCGCTGAATTACGCCCCATCCGGCTACAACCCTTACCCGAAATCAATTTGCACTTCGGTGAATCAACAGGTCTGTCATGGGGTTCCGAGTGATCGTGTGCTCAAAAGTGGCGACATCATCAACCTTGACATCACAACGATCAAAGAGGGTTATCACGGCGATACCAGTCGGATGTTCGTGGTTGGCGAAGGCAGCATTCAGGCCAAGCGCTTATGTGAAATTACTTTTGAATGCATGTGGCTGGGCATTTCGGTGGTTCGTCCCGGCGGTTACCTCGGCGACATTGGTGCGGTCATCCAGAAATATGCAGAGAAAAACGGCTACTCGGTGGTCCGCGAATTCTGCGGTCACGGCATTGGCCAGAAATTCCATGAAGACCCGCAGGTCTTGCACTATGGCAAGTCGGGTACTGGCCCAAAACTGGAACCGGGCATGATGTTCACCATCGAACCCATGATCAACGCCGGCAAGGCCGCTATTCGTGAGATGGCTGATGGCTGGACGATCGTGACCAAAGACCGCAGCCTTTCTGCCCAGTGGGAACACACGGTGCTGGTCACCGAAACCGGCTATGAAATCATGACACTCTCCGCTGCCTGCCGTCCCAAACCTGACTGGATTCGTTAATGTCCATCGAAGTTGCCGCCCTGCGCGCCGAAGTCAAAGCCAATCAACTTCAGCTTCAACAGCAATACGAGCAAACCGGTGACGCCCGCGGCCTGCTTCGACAACGCAGTGATCAGGTCGATGCTGTCCTGAAAAAGCTATGGGACTTGCTTGATTTCCCGGCCTCGTTGGCATTCGCTGCCGTGGGCGGCTATGGCCGGGGTGAGCTCTACCCGGCTTCCGATATTGACCTGCTGATTTTGCTGCCGCAGGAAGCCAGCACGCCGCTGCAGGAAAAGCTTGAGCGACTGGTTGGCTACTTTTGGGACATCGGGCTGGAAATCGGCCATAGCGTTCGCACCGTGCAGGAATGCCTGGATGAAGCCACCAACGATATAACGGTACAAACTTCGTTGTTGGAAGCCCGCTTGCTGACCGGTCATCAAAAGCTGTTTTCCACCTTCGTAAAGCGTCTGCGCGGCAATCTGGACCCGCTGGTTTTCTTTGAAGCAAAGCGCCTGGAACAACAAGAGCGACACCTTCGCTTTAATGAAACACCTTACAGCGTCGAACCCAACTGCAAGGAATCGCCTGGCGGCCTGCGTGATCTGCAAGTTATTTTCTGGATATCGAAAGCGGCCGACTACGGCTCAAGCTGGGCGGACCTTGAGAAAAATGGTTTCCTGACGCACGAAGAGAGGACGCATGGCGAACAGTGCGAAGATCATCTTCGCCACCTGCGCATTCACCTGCACTTCACCGTTGGCCGGCGGGAGGACCGCTTGTTGTTCGATTATCAGAACACGCTGGCCGACCAGTTTGGCTTCACCACAACGACAGCCCATCGAGCCTCCGAGCAATTGATGCAGGGTTATTATCGCAACGCCAAGGCGACCACCCTGCTCAATACCATCTTGCTGCAGAACATGGGCGCAGCACTGGCCCCGGAAAGCGAGCAAATGCCCCAAGTGCTCGATGACAACTTCCAGTCAGTCGGCAACCTGCTCGACATTCGCGATGAAACCCTCTTTGAGCGCCAGCCGGCAATCATTTTCGACAGTTTCCTGATCATGCAGGAAAGCCACGAGTTGCACGGCATGTCGGCCAGAACACTGCGCGCACTATGGCGGGCGCGTGAATTGATCACACCGGAATTTCGCGCCAATCCCGACAATCGTGCCGCTTTTCTCAAGCTCTTCCAGAGCCCTAGAGGCGTGGTGCATGAATTTCGCCGGATGAACCAGCTCGAAATCCTCGGCGCCTATCTGCCCAACTTTGGTCGGATCGTCGGCCAGATGCAGCATGACCTTTTCCATGTTTACACGGTCGACCAGCATATTTTGCAAGTTTTGCGCAATCTCCGGCGTTTCACGATGAGCGAGTTCGCACACGAATACCCTTTGTGTTCGCGCATGATCATTGAGCTGGATCGGCCTTGGCTGCTCTACGTCGCCGCCCTCTTCCACGATATTGCCAAAGGCCGCGGCGGCGACCATTCCGAACTCGGCACGGAGGATGCGCAAGCGTTCTGCGAACAACATGCGCTGGATGCCGAAGACACCGAACTGATTGTCTGGCTGGTGCGTAATCACCTGGTGATGTCGCAGGTTGCCCAGAAGGAAGATCTGACCGACCCCGATGTGATCACCAATTTCAGTCGCCTGGTCGGTGATGTCCGTCACCTGTCGGCGCTCTACCTGCTCACTCACGCCGATATTCGCGGCACCAGCCCGAAGGTCTGGAACCAGTGGAAAGGCAAGCTGCTGGCTGATCTTTACTACCAGACGCTGCACCATCTGAGCCAAGGCGAAGCCCCTGCCCCGCACGGCATCATCGCCGAGCGCCAGGCTGAAGCCATGCGTCTGCTGCGCTTCTTTGCCCTCTCCGACACGGTCCATGAGCGCCTCTGGAAGCAACTCGATACCGTTTATTTCCTCCGCCACTCTGCCGAGGAAATCGCCTGGCACACGCGTGCCCTGCATTACCGGATATCCAATAACAAGCCGGTGGTGCGCGCCCGTCTGCATCAGGAAGGTGAAGACCTGCAAGTCATGGTTTACACGCAGGATCAGCCCGATCTCTTTGGCCGCATCGTCGGCTTCTTCGCCCGCGCTGGTTACAGCATTGTCGATGCCAAGATTCACACGACCGCACACGGCTATGCACTGGACAGCTTTGTCGTACTTGACGTCGAGAATCGCGATAACAACCGCGAAATGCTGGCATACATCGAACATGAACTGGAAGATCGCCTGATTCAACAGTTGCCACCCGATGTTCCCTCATCCGGGCGCTTATCGCGTCAGGTCAAGCACTTCCCGATGAAGCCGGAAGTCAGCATTCTCGGTGACGAAAAAGGAGCGCACTTCATTCTCTCGCTGGTCACGGCTGACCGGCCAGGGTTGCTCTATACCGTCGCCAACACACTAGCCGAGCACGGCGCCCATCTGCACACCGCCAAGATCACGACGCTTGGCGAACGCGCCGAGGACGTTTTCCTGATCAGCGGTGGCGACCTGCGTGAGAGTAGTAGCCGCATCCGCCTTGAAACCGAACTGGTGAACCGCCTGAAACTCTGAGTTATCGGTTGGGCCAGGGCATACGGTAAACAAATCCCCGCGAAAGCGGGGATTCGTCACTGCAAGCATTGCTGCAACCACCGCGCCTACCCGACTTTGCGGAAACGCTGATGGGGCTGAAGTTTACTCAGTCGAATTCACAGACTGACAACCATTCTGGCAGCCGACCAGTTTTTCGATGATCGCCTTGACCTTGCCCATTGCCTCTTGCAGTACCACATCCAGGCTTTCAAAATGGATGCCATTAGCGCTACTGCCGCGACCTGCCGCGTGGTTGGCGATCACATTGATGGCGACGTAAGGCAAACCCAGTTCCCGGGCCAGCGCGGCCTCCGGCATACCGGTCATCCCGACCAGATCGGCACCATCACGCTCCAGGCGGTTGATTTCGGCGGCAGTTTCCAGACGTGGGCCCTGCGTCGCGGCGTAGACCCCGCCAAGCTTGATCTTGATACCCAACTGTTCGCCCGCTTCATGAATGCGGCGGGATAAATCACGGTCGTAAGGCTCGGTAAAGTCGATGTGCGTGACCGGCGTGCCATTGCCATCGAAATAGGTGGATTTACGACCCCAGGTGTAATCGATGATCTGGTTAGGCAGCACGATGTCGCCCGGCTGCAGATCATTGCGAATACCGCCGACCGAGGCCACGGAAATAACGCCGGTCGCCTTGTGATGATTCAGCGCCCACAGGTTGGCGCGGTAGTTAACGGTATGCGGTGGAATGGTATGGCCATAGCCGTGGCGCGGCAGGAACATCGCCGGCTTGCCACAGATCTGCCCGAAAACCACCGGGCCGGAAGGCTCGCCGTAGGGCGTCCGCACCACTTCGCGGTGTGAAACATCAAGGTTCGACAAAGTTGTCAGACCACTGCCACCAATAATTGCCAACATCTTATTTTTTCCTTTCAGCCAGCAAAGAAGCCAGCGTCGGCACTACGTTCTTTTGTGACGGATGCGAATTGCGGCTTCTCGCCATCGCCACTGCGTTGTCGTCGAGCTTGCGATACAGCGCATTGCGGCGCTCTGCGGTCCACGGCAAATCAAGCAGCGTTTTGTCGGCATGATAGCGAACCAGCGTATCGCGGCCGATATCCTTGGCCTGCCAATGAATTGCCGTGCGGTCAACAAAATGCAGGGCTTGCACCGTTGGCAAAGCGGTGGCCAGCTCAGCCACTGCGCGATGAATTTTTTCGCGGTAAGCCGCAACCGACTTGCCACCATCCGTCGCTGTGGCCCCGGTAATTTCAGCCGGTGCGCCCATCAGCCAGCAAACCACCGTATTCGGCGCAAAGCTTTCCAGCTTGGCGCGCTGTTCATCGGTCAACGCGCTTATCTCAGCTTGCAGGAAAGTGACCTCTTTGCTTTCAACGCGAGCCTGCGTCGCCGCCAGACATTCAGGCAAGGAATCCAGCGCCAGAACGCTGAAGCCACGAGCCGCCAGGGCCTGCGTGGCAAAACCGACACCGCAGCCGATTTCCAGCACGCGCTGACCGGGCACCAATGACGCCATCCATTCGTAATCGCCACGCCGAACGTAGGCCTCTCCCTCAATCTCCCAATAGCCGATGAACTCGGCAATGGTTGCACCACTCATGCAGATTCCTTCATGGCGTAAATAGCCGGCAAATTCCGCCAGGCACCATCGACATCCATGCCGTAACCGAAGACAAAACGGTCAGGTACGGTCAACCCGCAAAAATCGGCAGAAATGGGCTTCGTCTTGCCATTCAACTTGTCGGCAAACACCGCCAGCAATACCTCGGCTGCACCGAGGCGGGTCAGACTTTCTTTCACTGCGGCCAGTGTGATGCCTTCGTCGAGGATGTCATCGACGACCAGCACAGTACGATCCTTGACCGAAATCCAGGGCGCCATCCGCCAGGAAATTTTGCCGCCCTGAGTTTCCGGGCCATAGCGCGTCGCATGGAGATAATCGAAATCAATCGGAAAATCGAGCTTGGGAAGCAGTTGACCGCAGAAGATCACGCCACCGCTCATCACACAGAGGACGAGCGGATTTTTGTCCGCAAGGCGTTCGCGAATGAGTTTGGCGACCGCGTCAAGCGCCGTCTGAACAACGGCTTCCGAATGGATCAGATCGGCTTCAGCCAGCAACTTGCGTGCTTTTTGCGCCTCCATTCAAACCACCAATGACTTCAAATAGGCATCAAAAGCCGGGCCAACTTCCGGGTGGCGCTGGCCGAAAACCACCGTCGCCTGGAGATAACCCAGCTTGGAGCCGCAGTCGTAACGCGTACCGGCGTAACGGTAAGCCAGCACTTGTTCCTCGCTGAGCAGCGAGGCGATGCCGTCAGTCAACTGAATCTCGCCGCCGGAACCGGGCTTGATGTTTTCCAGATGATGAAAAATACGCGGCGTCAGGATGTAGCGGCCGACCACGGCCAGCGTCGAAGGCGCCTCTTCGGGCTTCGGTTTTTCAACGATGGCATTGACCTGTTCCAGTCGATCCGCCACTCGCCGGGCATCGACAATACCGTAGCTCTTGGTATCGGCACGCGGCACATCCTGAACACCCAGCACCGAACAACGGTAGTAATCGTAGGTATCGGTCATCTGCTTCATTACCGGTATCTCGCCGTCGAGCAAGTCATCCGCCAGTAAAACCGCAAACGGCTCGTCGCCGATCACCGGCTTGGCGCAAAGCACGGCATGGCCTAGGCCCAGGGCTTCGGCCTGACGAATGTAGATGCAATTGATGTTCTTCGGAATCATCGTGCGGACAAACTCAAGCAACTCATGCTTGCCACGTGCTTCCAGTTCGGATTCCAGTTCATAAGCCTTGTCGAAATGATCCTCGATCGCCCGCTTGGAGCGGCCGGTGACAAAAATCATGTCGGTGATCCCGGCGGCAACGGCTTCTTCCACGGCGTACTGGATCAGCGGCTTATCCACGATGGGAAGCATTTCCTTCGGGCTGGCTTTGGTTGCCGGCAAAAAACGGGTGCCCATACCGGCGACAGGAAAGACGGCTTTGCGAACTTTTTTCATTCTTCGATTCCCTTTTCGAGCAATTTCAATAATTCGGTTTCATCAATGACCGGAACGCCCAGTTCCTGGGCTTTCTCCAGCTTGGAACCGGCTTCTTCGCCGGCGACGACAAAATCAGTTTTTTTCGATACCGAGCCACTCACCTTGCCGCCCGCGGCTTCGATCAGCATCTTCGCTTCGTCACGTTTCAATTTGGGTAACGTGCCGGTCAGGACCAGTGTTTTGCCGGTGAAGACGCGCGGCCCGGTCTCGGCGGGCGCCGCTTCCGCCCAGGTCACCCCGGCAGCCTGCAAGCGCTCGATGATTTCGCGGTTATGCGCTTCACCGAGAAACGCGGCCAGGCTGGCCGCCACAATCGGGCCGACATCCGGCACCTGCTGCAAAGCCGCGGCATCGGCCGCCAGCAAGGCTTCCAGCGTGCCGAAATGACGCGCCAGATCGCGTGCCGTAGCCTCACCCACATTGCGAATACCGAGCGCAAAAATGAAACGAGCGAGCGTTGTCTGCTTGCTTTTTTCAATGGCGGCAATCAGATTCTGCGCCGACTTATCGCCCATCCGCTCCAGGCCCGCCAAGGTTTCAACGGTCAAGCCGTATAGATCTGCCGGTGAATGCAGCAAACCGGCATCGACCATCTGATCGACCAGCTTGTCACCCAGCCCTTCAATATCCATCGCCCGGCGCGCCGCAAAATGCAGCAGCGCCTGCTTGCGTTGGGCCGGGCAATAGAGCCCGCCGGTACAGCGCGCAATCGCTTCGTCAATACCTTTCTCGATGGCCGAACCACATTCCGGGCAGGCTGTCGGCATGGCAAACGGCGCCTGCACCGGTTCGCTATCGAACAAATCCTTGCCCGGTTTCATCGGACGCTTTTCCGGAACGATCGCGACCACCTCGGGAATCACATCGCCCGCCCGGCGCACAATCACCGTGTCACCGATGCGTACATCCTTGCGGCGAACCTCGTCTTCATTGTGCAGCGTTGCGTTGGTGACCGTGACACCGCCGACAAAGACCGGCTTCAGACGAGCCACCGGCGTAATCGCGCCGGTTCGGCCGACTTGAACGTCGATCCCGAGCACTTCGGTCAACGCCTCTTCGGCTGGAAATTTATGGGCGATGGCAAAACGCGGCGCCCGTGAAACAAAGCCAAGCTGCGCCTGGGCGGCCAGGCGATTCACCTTGTAAACCACGCCATCAATGTCGTAAGGCAGGCTCGGGCGCTTCGCACCGATCTCGGCAAAGTAGCCAAGCAAGCCTTTTGAGCCCTGGACGACGCGGCGCTCTTCGGCCACCGGAAAACCCCAGCTAAGCAGCAAGTCCATCAATTCCGCATGGGTCTTGATCGGCAGGGATTCGGCCCCTGCCCCGACACCATAAGCAAAGAAGGCCAGCGGTCGACTGGCGGTAATCCGCGAATCAAGCTGGCGCAGGCTGCCGGCCGCGGCATTGCGCGGGTTGGCGAATTCCTTGTCACCGCGTTCGCGCTGGCGGGCATTCAGATCAGCGAAGGCTTGTTTGAAAATCAGCACTTCGCCACGAATTTCGATCAGCGCCGGCCAGCCACTACCGACCAGACGCAGCGGAATGCAGCGCAGCGTCCGTAAATTGGGCGTCACTTCCTCGCCAGTAGCGCCATCGCCACGCGTTGCGCCGCAAGTGAAGAGGCCGTTTTCGTAAGTCAGGCTGATCGCCAGACCATCAAATTTTGGCTCCACCGCGTAGTCGACCGCAGCAATCGTCTCCAGGCCGTCACGCACCCGCTGGTCGAAGGCTTCAACCTCGGCCGGCTCGAAGGCATTGTTCAACGAGAGCATCGGCACGCCGTGGCGGCGCGGCGGGAATTCCTTGAGCGGCGCGGCACCGACGCGCTGAGTCGGCGAATCCGCGGTCAGCAGTTCGGGATATTGCTGTTCCAGCCCCTGTAATTCGCGAAACAGCCTGTCGTACTCGGCATCCGGAATCGTCGGTGCGTCGAGTCGGTAATAGGCGTGGTTGTGGCGCTCAATTTCGGCACGCAACTCGGCCGCATGCACCACAACCTGTTCCGGCAAAGGCATCAGGAAAACAGCCGTTGTGCCTGGGCCGAGCCGGCGGGTAGGCCAAAACTGAGCATCGTTGCCTGCGGCTTGCCGATGAATTCACGACGAATATGGTCGAGTTGCGACTCGGAAAGCGGCTGTCGATTGTCGTCAACCAGCATGCCTTGCAGCGTCTCGGCAAAGCGTCGGGCGAGTTCAGTCATCTGAGTGAAGACCCGTTCACCGTGATCGACCCGCGGCACATCCAGCAGGAAAGTCAGGCCATGCGTCGTCATGGTGCGCAGCGCGTCAGCGGAAAATTGCGTCGATTCGTAATTCTGCAGGCTGAATTGGGCGCGACCGGCATCGTCGTAGCGGGTGAACAAGCCGTCGATACCCAGCACCATGCCGGCAGCTTCGGCCAAGGCGCGAATCTTGGTGCCGGAAAAGGCGCTGCCGCGACTCACCAGATTCACGCCAATTTCCAGGTCGACCGCAGCACAGAAGCGATCCAGTTCCTCTGCCTGATCCTGCACGCGCGACGACGGCATATCGAGCACCGCCATCAATTCATCGGCCAGCGCCTGCATGGCACCGAGGAACAACGCAACGTCGCCAGAGGCAACCGGCCCCATGCGATTGACCAATTGCAAGCCAACCCGCAGACGACGCAATGGCCAATTGCTATCTGACAACAAACGCTCCCATTCGCGGGTACGCTCATTCAAGCCAACCCAATGCACCGGCTTGCCCAGTCGCTGCAACACCTCGCGTTGCGAATGCAGGATTTGAAGGGCGGAAACCGGCTCAACCAGGTCCATCGAAACAATGAATTCGAGACGAGGATCAAGCAACTCTGCGGGCAAGGCGCCGGGCATGATTTCGTGATGCGTTTCTTCTTCCTGTAAGGCGGGTGGTGGCGGCGCGCGCTTGGCGATAACCGGCGCCACCTGCGGTGCTGACCGGTGCCGGCTCATCTTCAAGAAAAGCCGGCGGAAAATCGTCGTCCGGCGAATCCTGATCCACGTCGGCGAGCATTGGCTCAACCCGACCAACGGATTCGCTCAGCGTTTCGTGGCGCATTTCCGGCTCGCTGCGTTCAGCGGCCGCAGGCTTCACTGCCGCTTTTGGGCCATCGCCAAGCAGTACGTCATCGTGTTGCGGCTTGAGGACGGCCTCAGCCAGCTTGCGATGGCGATGCTCCTGCCACTTGTTGTAAGCAAACACGCCGACTACCGCCGTCGCGCCCAGGCCAATCAAACCCATCTGGAGTTCGGTCATTACGCCGCATCCCTCATTTTCAGTGCTTCCTCAATATCCACTTCCACAACCCGGGAAACGCCGGATTCCTGCATGGTGACGCCGACCAGTTGCTCGGCCATTTCCATGGCAATTTTATTATGGGAGATGAATAGAAATTGCGTATTTGCCGACATTTTCTTGACCATGCCGCAAAAACGCTCCGTATTGGTGTCATCCAGCGGCGCGTCGACCTCGTCGAGCAGACAGAACGGCGCCGGATTGAGCTGGAACATCGAAAAAACCAGCGCAATCGCCGTCAGCGCCTTCTCGCCGCCGGAGAGCAAATGGATGGTCGAATTCTTTTTCCCCGGCGGCTGGGCGATCACCTGCACGCCGGCATCGAGGATTTCCTCGCCGGTCATCACCAGCTCGGCGCGACCGCCGCCGAACAGTTCCGGGAAAAGTTGGCCGAAATGACCGTTGACCGTATCAAAGGTTGATTTCAGCAGGTCACGCGTTTCGCGGTCGATCCGCCGGATGGCGTTTTCCAGCGTTTCCATCGCCTCGGTCAGGTCGGCCGCCTGCATGTCGAGGTATCCCTTGCGCTCGCTGGCGGTTTCCAGCTCTTCCAGCGCCGCCAAGTTGACCGCGCCGAGTTCGGCGATGGCATTGCCCAGCCGGGTAATTTCGCCCTGCAAACCGGCCGGCCGGACGTTACCAATCTCCGGCTCCAAGGCCGCTTCGTCGGCACCGGCTTCCAGCAACTGCTGGGCAAACTGTTCGGTATTCAGCGCCGCCGCCTGTTCCTTCAGTTTCAGGTCGCCGATCCGCACGCGCAGCGGCTCCAGGCCCTGCTCGATTTTCATGCGCTGCTCTTCCAGGCTGCGTAGCGCACTGGTTGCCGCCTCCAGCGTGTTGCGGCAGTCGGCCAGCGCCATTTCCTTTTCCTGCCGGGTTTCGAGCGCCGCCTGCAGATTTTCTTCCATGACATCGGCCGGCGCTGCTTCGACCTGCTCGGCACATTGGGCGCGATCTTTTTCGATGCGGTTCAGCTCGCGCTGGGCGGTGGCCTGCTGACCAAAAATGGTCTGCAATTTACCTTCGGATTCGCGCAACGAGAACTGCGCCTCACGCAAGGCGCGGTCGAAATCGGCATTGTGCTCGCGTTCGGCCCGCACGGCGCGCTCCGCTTCGTCGAGCCGGGATTGCGCCCCGGCGACCAGCACGCGAATGCGGCCCAGGCCTTCGCGCACTTCGGCGATCTTGTCGTCGGCCGCCATGTCGCGTTCGCGCTCGGACTCTTCCTCTTCGGCCAGTTCAGCCAGCTGTTCCTGCAAACGCTCGCGTTGCTCGCGGTAGCGTTCGATGGTCTGGGCCAGTTTCAAAACCTCCAGCTGCACGGCATGCACGCGCTGCTGGCGATCGGTGACGTACTGCCGGGTTTCGCCGATTTCATCCTGCTTGTCGGCAAACTGCTCGTCGAGCATGGTCAACTGCTCGCGCACCGCCTCGGCTTGCTCTTCATAAGCGGCAATGCCTTCGCCCAGCGTCTCGATTTCACGCTGGCGTTCAAGCAGGCCATGCTCGCTCTTGTCGGGCGCAAAGAAAGTAACACTGGTGCTGCTCAGCAAATCACCGCCCGCCGTCACCATGACCGCCCCCGGCGGCAATTCGGCGCGCCGGGCCAGTGCTTCGTCCAACGAAGCGGCGGTGAATACCGAACCCAGCCAGTCAGCCAATACCGCGGAAATTGTCGAATTATCGCTGCGCACATGTTCGCTCAAGCGCCCAGCGTTCTCGCTGCTTAACGCTTCAGCCGCCAGCATGACGCTTAAATGCGCATCCGGCCGGTCATGCAGCCACTCGTCCAGCTTGGCCGGGTCGTCGCAGGCGATGGCCTTGAGCCGTTCGCGCAAGACGGCTTCGACGGCCGATTCCCAGCCGGCATCAACATGAATCTGCTGCCAGAGCGGCGGTGCATTTTCCAGTCCGTGACGGCGCAGCCATTCGGGCAACTTGCCGCTTTCCTGCGTCCGCGCCTGCATTTGTTCCAGCGCGGCACGCCGGGCCTGACCGGCGGCCAGTTCACGTTCGATCCGCTGAACATCGCCCTGCACCTGTTTACGCGATGCGTCCAACTGCGGCAATTCCTGCTGCAATTGCTGCAAATGATCCTGATCGCCGGCCAGTTCCTCGCGCAGCAAGGAAAGCTCTTCTTCCTTCTCGGCCAGATCCAGCGCATCCGGCGCGTCCTGGCCGCCGGTTTCCTCACGCAGCCGTTCGCGACGCTGGGCGATGGCCTGCAGGGCGCGCTGGGCGTGGGATTTATTGGTCAGTTCGACTTCAAGACGCTGCTCGGCATGGGTCGTGCGCGCCCGCAGGCGTTGCAGCTCTTCCTGCGCCTGGGCGTGGCTTTCCTCGACCTGCGGCGCCAGATTCATCTGCTGATGAAGGCGCTCCTCGGCTTCCTCGACGCGCAGGCGGGTGATCTCCTGCAATTCTTCCCATTTTTGCCGGTCGACCGCAAGACTCTCCGCCGTCTGGCTCCATTGGGCCAATTCTCCCTCCAGCTGCACGAGCCGCGCTTCCAGCTGATTGCGCGATTCGCGGCGATGGCGGATTTCCGCCTCCAGCTTGGCGACTTCGGCATTGGCCGCATACATCTCGCTCTGCGCCTGATGCAAGGCATCGCCGGCGGCGAAATGGGCTTCGCGGGTTTCTTCGGCCCGCGCCTCGGTTTCGCGCAAGGCGGCGTTCTGGGCTTCCAGCTCGGTCGTCGCCCGCTCAACCTCCAGCCCCACCCGCTGCCGCTCGGCCTCGGCTTCACGTTTTTTGAGCAACCACAATACCTGCTGGCGTTGGACCAGTTGTTCGTTCAGCGCATGGTAACGACGGGCGACCTCGGCCTGCGACTCCAGGCGTTCCATCTGGCTACCCAGTTCGAGGCGGATATCCTCGACGCGGGTCAGGTTTTCCCGCGTATCTTCCAGTCGACCGTTGGTTTCCTTGCGCCGCTCCTTGTAGCGGGTGACGCCGGCCGCTTCTTCGAGAAAGACGCGCAAGTCATCCGGCTTGGCCTCGATAATCCGCGAAATCATGCCCTGGCCGATGATCGCGTAAGCACGCGGCCCCAGACCGGTGCCGAGGAAGAGATCGGTAATATCCTTGCGCCGGACTTTCAGATTATTGATGAAGTAATCCGACTGGCCCTGTCGGGTCAGCGTGCGCTTGACTGACAACTCGGCAAACTGCGTCCACTGCCCCAGCGCCCGACCGAGCAGGTTGTCGAAAATCAGTTCGACTGAAGCGCGCGACACCGGCTTGCGGCTGGTCGTCCCGTTGAAGATGACGTCCATCATCGATTCGCCGCGCAACTCGGAAGCCTTCGATTCGCCCAGCACCCAGCGCACGGCGTCCATGATGTTGGATTTGCCGCAGCCGTTCGGCCCGACGACGCCAACCAGTTGCCCGGGCAAGGCAACGGCAGTCGGATCGACAAAGGATTTGAAGCCAGAGAGTTTGAGTTTGGTCAGGCGCATGCAAATGGCGGCCGGGGCGAAACACCCTGCCTTTAACGGGGTCGTATAATAACATTCAGCTAATTTTCAACCGGTCAGGAATACGCCGGCATGCTTACTGAAGCCAGAACTCAGGTCAGAAAAGCCCGCAAAATCAGGCCAAAAACCGAGTTTGGCCATTTCGATCCTCACGCAAACAGGCAGGGCTAAATGAATCAAGACGATTTTTTCCTCGCCCGCGCCATCGAACTGGCGCAAAAAGGCAGCGAACTCGGCGAAGGCGGCCCCTTCGGCGCCGTGATCGTGCGTGAGGGAAAGATCATTGCCGAGGGCTGGAACCGGGTTGTCACCAGCCACGACCCAACCGCCCATGCCGAAATCAGCGCCATCCGCAGCGCCTGTGCTGCGGTCGACAGCTTCCATCTGCCAAATTCCACGCTCTACGCCTCAAGCGAGCCGTGTCCGATGTGCCTCTCGGCCGCCTACTGGGCGCGCATTGAACGAATTGTCTTTGCTAACAGCCGGGCCGAAGCCGCTGCCATCGGCTTCTGCGACGACGAGTTGTATAGCGAACTGAATCGCCACTTTTCGGCACGCAGTATCGTCATGGAACACCATCCGATAGCGGATTCGTTATTACCGATGCAACGCTGGGCAAATAATCCGGATCGCACGCCGTATTAGCGCTGGTTAGGCAACGTACTGACGAAACCGGGGCCACCGCAGCCTCTTCAGGAAAATATCGCCCTCTTCAACGCAGTCAAACGCTGGATTCCCGCCTCGCCCGCCGCGAAGCGGAGTCTCGGGTGTGTCGAGGCCGCGGGAATCACGAATCAATCAGCGCCCCTATATTTCTCCAAAGCTTCGGCCGGAAAAATTTCTGTAACAACTCGACACCTCGGGACGACTTGTCAGCAGAGAGTACTTTTTTCACTCACCGAGGAGAACACCATGCACACGACAAAATTCGCTACAAAAACCCTCTTTGGCCAATTCGCCAAGGTAGCCCTACCGATGACGCTGGGCGCCCTGCTTGCCCAACCCGTGCTTGCGGCAGATGAAGCGGAGCCTGATGCAACCGAGATGGTCAATGCGCTGAATCGCGTTTTCGGCGCGAAGCCCGGCGTTCGAGCCTCGCACGCCAAAGGATTCTGTGCCAAAGGCGAGTTCACGCCGGACGCGCAAGCCGGCCGTTTTGTCAAAGGGCCGATGTTCGCCGCCAACGCCCCGGTACCGGCCTCGATTCGTTTTTCAATTGGCGGCGGCAATCCGGGAATATCCGACAAGAGCCGCAGCGCTCGTGGCCTCGCAGTTCATCTCACCCATCCTAAGGAAGCCTACGATCTGGTGTTGATCTCGGAACCCGTATTCTTTGCCGCCACGCCAAAATCGTTTGTCAGTTTCCTTGATGCAAGAGTTGCCGATCCGGTAACCCGCAAGCCCAATCCGGAAAAAATTGCGGCCCACAATAGCCGCTATCCCGAGGGAAAGTTGCAAGGTTCATTACTGGCGGCCCACGCTGCGCCGGCTTCCTATGCCACCACCCCCTATTTCTCGAACCATGCTTTTGGCTTTATTAACCGTGAGGGTGCTCGGCAGTGGGCGCGCCTGGTCGTCGAGCCCAACGCCGGCACGCAATATCTGAACGAGGCTGAAGAAAAGGATCAACCGGACAATTTCCTGGAGGCTGAACTGCAGCAACGTCTGGCAAAGGCACCGGCGACTTTCACCATTTATGCGCAACTTGCCGGCCCAAATGACTCGCTGACCGACCCCAGCCAGCAATGGAGCGGTACCTCCCGGGTTGCGTTGGGGAATTTAAAAGTGCTTGAAGTCGCAGCAAAAGCCGAATGCGACGGAATGACTTATGTGCCCACCACCCTCCCTGAAGGTATTGTGCCGTCAGCAGACCCACTGTTGCAGATACGGGCAGCGGCTTATGCCGTCTCGCTGTCGCGCCGGCTAAAATAAAGTCGTTATGGTCAGCATTGCTTCTTGCAAGGGCTGTGAAGGCTAGACTTGCTGAACCACGAAACGCCGTGCTCACTGCCCAAAAACCGGCGTGAGCACGTTGCCTATACCGAATCATTTTTGCCGGGACGAACTGATGCGCATCCAACACATCTCAACCAGAGTCTTGTTGCATTGATGGGTCGGCAAATACTCGAACACCCTGCTTCTGCGCTACTGGCAGAAGAACGGCCATTTCTCCTGCGCCTGGCGCTGCTGCAATTGGGGCGCCGTGACGATGCCGAGGACGTTGTTCAGGAAACGCTGATTGCCGCAGTGAAAAACTGGGCAAATTTCGCTGGCAAGGCGCCGCTGCGCGCTTGGCTGACTGGCATCCTGCGCCACAAGATCATCGATAGCTTTCGCTCCCGCCGCGAGCATGTGGCTCTGGATATCGAGAATGAAAGCGATGATGAGATTGAGGGCATGTTCCTTGAAAACGGTTCGTGGAATCCGGAAACCTTCGTTTCAAACCACTGCCCGCAAACCAGCGTCGCTCAGCGCCAATTGCTGCAAATCGTTGAGCTTTGTCTAAACCACCTGCGCGGTAATAGCGCCCGACTTTTCTTGATGCGGGAGTACCTGGGCATGGAACTGAATGAAGTCGCTAGCGAAGCAGAGATTAGCGAGGGGAACCTGCGGGTCATATTGCATCGCGCTCGCTTGCGCCTACGCAGTTGTGTCGTTCGCGGCTGGGGAGAGTGCTGATGGAAAACTTACCTGAAGATCGCCCGATTACGTGCCGCGACACCACCTGGCTGGTGAGTGCTGCCCGCGACGGTGAGCTCGACGAAGCGGGACATGCCGCCCTGCAAAAACACATCGCTGACTGCCCATTCTGTCGTGAGGCATCGCAGCAATTTACTGATCTGTTTCGCAGCCTGGATTTGCTGCTGGGTAACGACCGCCCGAAATAATTTTTTCTGAGTAGTCGCAATCAAAATAACAACATGAGTAACCGGATCAATGCAGCCAATGCCCCACGCTTGGGACAATACCGATGCCCAGCACGATGAGCGCCGACTGTGGCAAAAAGCCATCCCGCCGCTGATAAACCCGAAGCAGCGGCATCAAATCGGCTACCGCGATGTAAATAAAACTGCTGGCAGCAATCACCAGAAAATAGGGAATAAGCGCTTCGGCAGTCTGTAGCGTCAGATAGGCCAGCAAGCCGCCGAGAATCGAGCTCAGACTGGAGGCAGCGTTGGCGATCAGCGCGTGACTGCGTCGCCAGCCGGCATCAAGCAGGATGGCGAAATCGCCGAGCTCCTGCGGGATTTCGTGCAGCACGACTGCCAGTGTGGCGGTGATGCCCAGCCAGGGATCGGCGAGGAACGCGGCGGCAATCAGGATGCCATCGACGAAATTATGGAAAGCATCCCCGATCAGGATCAGCGGTACGGCACGTTGACTTGAACACGAATCGCCAGAAAAGCCATCGGGATGGGCGTGCCGCCAGATCGCCAAATGTTCGAGAAAATAGAAGCCCATGATGCCGGCCAACAGCGTGACAAAAAGCGCTTGGTGACCACCGGGGAATTGACCAAAAGCCTCCGGCAGAATATCCAGCAGCGCCGAGGAAAGCATGACGCCGGCGGCGAAGGCGACAAGCATGGAGACAGCGCGCTGGGGTAGCCGAAAGGCCAACAAAGCTGCAGCCATGACGCTGAGAATGCCGCCGACCAGGCAGGCCAGCAGAATCATGGAGAGCGTACTCATCATTGTTTTCCCATTAGTTTGGCGTACGGCGCGACGATCTCGGCCTGCAGGCGGTAGCCGGCCATACCCAGGCCGCTTTCGGCGTGAAGTGCAGTCAGCGTGCCGCTGACCCAGACCGCATCCATCGTACTCATGTCCTTCTGCGGCGGCTTCAAAAACACATGGATAGTCTGGTTGGCCGGCGGCGGCGGAGAATGGATACAGGCACCAAAATACGGTACCAACAGAAACTCGCTGACCTCGTCACCCTGGCGTTCGAGAGGCACGGCAAAACCTGCCAGTCGGATAGGCTTACCATTCATCGAAGGTTCTAATGGCGCCTCGTCATAGACTTGGCGCAACTTTTCCAAGGCGAGGATGGCACGCGGATCACCATCCCGCATTCGCGACAAATTGATGCCGCGAAAGTCGGCGGCCGGATCCCAGCCTTTCGGAACAAGGGCCTCCCAGCCAATTTGGTTGAAGGTGGAGGAGCGTGCGCTATCCGGCTTCTTGGGCTGCAGGCGCTCACCTAATTTGTAGTCAGCGGCAGAACTGAGCGGTGCAAGCAGGGCGAGCAGGAAAAACAGGATTGGCATGTTTTGCGTTCTCATCAACGGGGATTCAGTCCATCGGCCAGGGCCAGGCGATAGGCCTGAAGCGCTGGAATCAGGCTGCTCATGGCGCCGGTCAGCACAACCATACCGAGCAACTTCATTTCCTGGCTATTGGGCAGGGCCAGCGCCAGGCTCAGCCCAAGGCGGCTTTCGAGCATCGGTGCGAACACGACACCAAGGCTGCTTAACAAGGCAAAGCCGAGAAGCGCGCCGCAAATAGTCAGCAGAATGCCTTCGATCAAAAGCAGGGCCAATATTTGTGGCAACGACGCGCCCACTGATCGGAGGATGGCCAGTTCCCGGCGGCGTTCATTCAGGCTGGCGAGAACGACGGCAACCAGCCCGGCCAGACCAATCACCACAACCAGGGCGCTGACCAGCAGCAGGATTTTCTCGACCAGCCCGACAACCTGCCATAGTTCATCAAGCGCGACGCCAGGCAATACGGCCAGCAGCGGCTCAGCGGCGAATTCATTGATTTGGCGCTGGACGCGAAAAACTGCCGCCCGGTTTTTCAACCCAACCAGTACGGCAGTGATGGTTTTAGGTTGCAGGTCGAATTTACTCACCTGCTCGGGCGGAATAGTGAGGCCTGGAATCGGCGCACCGGCTACCCAATCAAGGTGGATGGCTTCGATACTGGCGAGACTGACATGCACCGTCCGGTCAACCGGGGTGCCTGTGGGCGACAGAATGCCGACCACGACAAAAGGTTTGTCGGCATGTTCGCCCAGACTGAAGTCGCCGGCACCGTGGCTCAGGATAATGCGGTCGCCAAGCCGATAACCCAGGCGGGCAGCCACCTCGGCCCCAAGTACTGCCTCAAAATGAGTGGCAAACGGCCGTCCTTCAATGAGGAAGAGCGACTTGGCTGCACCGTGACGATAGTGCGTGAAATAGGCGGCTGTGGTGCCGAGTACGGGAAAGCCACGATGCGAATCGCCGAGCGACAGAGGAATGCTCCAGGCCACCATCGGCAGTTGGCTGGTACTTTCGTAACTTGACCAGCGCAAATTATTGGTCGCCTCACCCAGCCGGAAGACGGCATAGAGCACCAGTTGCACCGGGCTGCTACGGGCACCGATGACCAGATCAGTACCGGAAATGGACTGGGCGAATGCCGCTTTCGTTGCATGGCGCAGCCGTTCGACACCGAGCAGCAGCGTCACCGCAAGGGCGACCGAGAGTAGCGTCAACATCAACGTATAACGCCGGTTCCAGGCGCTGGCCAGGCCCAGACGAAGGAGCATCATGCGCCCTGCCCCAGCGGACTGACCCGGTTAATGCCAGGCAGTGAAATAGCCCGATCAAAGCGGCCTGCCAGCCGTTGGTCATGGCTGACGAAAATCAGACTGCTGCCGAGGCGACGACACTCGGCCTGCAGCAGATCGAGAAAGTTTTGCTGGTGTTCGCTATCGAGCGCCGACGTTGGTTCGTCGGCAATCAGCAGCGCGGGTTGGCCGATCAGGGCACGGGCTGCGGCAACACGCTGTTGTTGGCCAGCCGACAATTGATTGGCCGGGCGACTGAGTAGCTTGCCTTCCAGACCCATGATGGCGAGCAATTTCATGGCCGACGCCTTGGCACTGCCATCACGAGCCGCCGCCTGCCCTGCCCTTTGCGCTGAAAAGTGGCAAGGCAGCAAAACGTTGGCGAGCACATCGAGATAGGGAATCAGGTTGAATTGCTCAAAGATGAAGCCCATGTGATCAACCCGAAAGCGAGCCCGCTGCCGCCCGGAAAGCCTCGCCAGCGATGTACCGAAAAGTTCAATCCGACCCGCCTGAGGCTGCAGGATGCCACCCAGCAAAGCGAGCAAGGTGCGTGTGCCGCAGCCGCTCGGGCCATGCAAAAACACCTGTTCCGAGCAGTCGACCGCAGCATGGTCAATACTCAGGCAAACAGCCTGACCGGGCCAGGCAAACTGCAGGTTGTCGAGATGGCAAGCGTGGGTCATGACGTAATCAAGGTTCAAGAACAACGCGGCTAGCCGATGGTGTCAGGCGCTGCACTGTCTGCCCGGCTGGCCCGGCGGTCTGAACGACCAGACGCTTCAGCCGGGGGAAAACCTTGAACAAGCCGACCTCAATCTGGCGAAGATTGGCGATCGTGTGGCAGGAAAAAACGTAATCAGCCACCAGCTCGGCATGCTCGGTGTTGGTTGACGGTGTCGACGTCGTGGGTGAAACAGAATTACCGAGTAGCTCGGGCGGCAAGGCGGCGTGAAGGCTGACGGAACTGAGCGAACATTGAGCCGCGACATCGCTGACGAAAAGATTGGCCGCCGCCCGCAAGCTGATAGCCATCGCCCGCACACGCTGGCGTTCGGCATCGTTACGCGGCAAGCGCTCGAAGCCGAGCAGGTTATCAAGCGGCGACTCAAGGCTGATGCTCAATGCCCCCTCATCAACGACGACCGTCAATTCCGCCTGGCCGTGCAGGTGCGCCGGGGCGGCATGGGAGATTGCTGCGGTGAACCCAAAAAAAAGGCCAAAAATGAATTTGTTCATCGGATCGTCCTGGTTGATGTGGCGCTTACCAGCCGGCATCCATCGCCAGCAGAATGCGCGGTGCTTCACTGGGCGCCACAGCGGGCGAACGATGAATGACACCCCGCCCGCCATTGCCCTGCCACAGGCTGCCCTTGAGCAAGGCCACGGCAAAAGGTGGAATGACCTCGATGCGGCTGCTTGGCCCGAGAAGGCCTGAACTTTCATCAGGCAAGCCGTTGGCCCCCACCCCGAGTCGGCTTCGGTCTACCCCCTCATCATCAACCCACTCACTCCCTGGTCCGCGATAGGTGCACAGCAGCCGGATGCCAAGGCGATCGACGTGCAGGCGCGGGCACATTGCTTTGCCGATCACTTCCAGGCGGAAGCCGATGGTCTTTGCGTCCAGTAACTCGCCAAGAATGTCAGCAAGTAAGGTGATGTCGGTATTCAGTGCATCGCGTCCGTCACCGGCGGGCAAGCGCGATAGATCGGGGCTTTCGCCCGGTTTCAACTGCTGGCGAACGCCGCTGCCCAAATCGGCCAGTGACGCATCGAGATAGCCGCCAATCAGCGGGTCGACCGGACGTTGCCAGATTGCCAGTTGTACCGCCGGATCGAAGATCCGCGGCAGATCATTCAGTTGCGGGCTGGATACAGCGTGCGGCTGGCTCAATTGGCGGGCCTCGGCGATGCAGTTCATGGTCTTCCTTGGTAGGTGGTACAACGATTCAAAGCGTTCCGCAGCCAGTCTTCGTCAACCTCACCGGTGCGCTGTGCACAGGTTTGCCGCTTGGCGTCGAGCAGCACGGTGTGCGGTAAGCCGCCGTGCGGATTGCCGAAACGGGCAAGCAGGCCGCGTGGTTCGCTCGGGCCGTATAACGCGATGACGGGCTGATTCAGCGCCGCCACCACAACAGGAGGTGCGGCCAGGGTTTCAGCCGGACGTTGCAGCGCCACCGTGATCACTCGCGCTTTGCCTTCGCGCGCAAATTCGGCCAGCAAGGGCATCTCCCGCACACAGGGCGGACAATCGGCCCGCCAGAAATTGAGTACGGTGAGACCAGGCGGCAGATTTGATAATCGGATGAATTCCCGACCATCGGACAACTCGAAATCGAGGCTGTTTTTTGGCCTGTTTTCCGCGTTGACCGTGCGGCCAGCCGTTGCCTCTGTGGTCCTAGGGTCAGCCTTTGTTTCCATGGTCGCAGCATTGAGCAACAGCCCCGCCAACAGGGCGAGGCTAGCCTTCAAAACAGGGTTAAAACGGCTGATCACAGGGCGAACTTGACCCCGCCGTAGATGAATCGACCCCGGTTCGGGCCCCAGATATGGGTCACGTCGAGACCGCCGGAGGCATCCACCCACAGCATGCTTTCCTTGTCGGATTGCTTGAAGTCGAAGACATTGTCGACGCCGAGGAAGCCGCTCCACTGCTTGTTGATGCGGTATTCACCACGCAGATCAACCGTCCAGAAGGATGGGCTTTTGTCCATCTTCTTACTGCCGTCAAAGTTGTAGCGTTGGTTGTTGGCATAGTCGTAGAACCTGGCCAGATCCTGGGGGCCGGTCCACGTGCCGCGCAGCATGCCGGTCCACGGGCCACTTTCGTAGTCAAGGCGCAGGTAGGCACGGGTTTCGGGGCGGGCGAAGGCAAGCGTGCCGGCTTCCGAGAAGTTGTAATTGAAACGCTCGGCGGCGACGCTGGCTTCCAGTTGCGGGGTCAGCTTGTAGGTGGCGGTGATGTCGCCGCCGGTGACGGTGACCGGTTTCTGGGCCGAAGTGAACAGCGTGATCGCATCGCCCGTCACCGGGTCGGTCGCCCCGGAGTCGAGCAGCGCCATGTTCTTGATGCGGTTGTAGTTCAGCGAACTCGCCACTGCCAATCGGTCGCCGGCAAAGGAAAGCGTGTAGGAGGCGTTGTCGGAAATTTCCGCCTTGTCGATCTGGCGGACGATGCGCGAGGTGTCGAGAATGCCGTGATCCTGCTCGAAGAACGAGGTCGGAGCGCGGAAGCCGCGACCAACTGCGAATCGACTGTTCACTTCTTTGGTGTGGTTGAGCAGCACATTCAAACGTGGACTGGTAATGCCGCCGAAAACGTTGTGATCGTCGTAACGCACCGAGCCATTGACTTCGACCCCTCCATCAAAAAAGGCGCGGTAGGCTTGCAGGAAAACGCCTGGCGTACGGTACTTGTAGTTGTCGATGCCATTATTGGGTACGCCGTTGGCGTCGCTGCCGGTACTGCTCAGGTCTTCATAGCGATAATTGAAGCCGGCGGTGACCAGCGTCTGACCAAGCGGCTGCTGCGTGCTGGCCTCGACGTAATACTGGCTCTGCTCCGCCTTGTAGGTCGACTTCTCGTAGAAGGAATCCTGCTTGTGTTTGGCATAGCCGACGGCGAAACGCAGGCTGCCCTCGCCCAGCTTGCGTGTAGCGCTGGAGATGAACTGCTGACGGTCGGTGAAAATGACCTCTGACATGCCGGCACTGCCGTCTTTATAGAAGGTGCCGGCCTGACCGTTGGCCAGGGTGTCGGCGCCTGATCCGTCCGGTGTTACCCAACCACGCGAATCGGGTGAGCCATTTTTGCCCTTGCTCCAGTCGAAGGGGTTGCCGCTACCATCAGTCTTGACCCCGCTGTAGTCGGTGCCCATGGCGCCGCCCATGCGCTTTTCGTCGACGACATCGAAACGGCCCTTGAGTTTGAAACCAGCGATGTCATCGACAAAGAAACCGATGCCGCCGAGATTGCGCTTGTAGCCGGTATATTCCGACACCTTGTTGTCATCGCCATCGACGGTGTCGTGCTGGTTGTGGCTGAAGTTGCCAGTCAGCCCCCCGCCGGAAAACGTCTTGGCGCCGAACAGTTCGGTATTCATCTGGCCGTAGGAACCAAACTGCTGGTTGATCAGCAACTCGTCCTTGAGCGGTCGGCGGGTGACGATATTGACCGAACCGGCCAGAGCTTCCGGGGCGATCAGGCTGGTCCCGGCACCGCGCGAGATATCGATGCGTTCCAGACCGCCGAGGCTGACGCTATCAAGACCATAGGCACTGGATACCGACGAAAAAATAGGGATGCCATCGATCAGCAGCGTCGTGTAACGCCCCGGCAAGTTGTTGAGCACGACGTTGCGGACATTGCAGATCGAGCATTCGGTCTGCACCGAAATGCCCGGGCGTTTGTCAAGCGCCTCGGTCAGTGTTGTGGCACCGCTTTTCTCGATGTCGCGGGCGGAAAAGCTTTCTGTGGCGATGATTTCGTCGCGCAGGCCCGGTTTGCTGCCGACACTGCGGGCATTGCTGACGGTGACTTCGCCGAGAGTCTTGTCGGCAGCCTGGGCGTTGGACCATAAAAGAAACAGCGCGGCCGCAATCGGGGTTAAGGGGTGACGCAACATGAAATGTCCTCCAGGGGAAAGTCGCTGGCTTGCACGACGTTCTGTGCTGGCTGACGGAGCAAAACAAAGATGGGTGAGTGGTTCATGTCGAAGCAGCTCGGTTGAAGACGAGGGGCTGTCCCCTATGGCGCCAGTCGATCGCGCCTGCCCGGTAAACCAGTTGCCCGGAGACGACCGTCGCGCTAACCCGGCTGCGGAAGCGCCGGCCGGCGAAAGGAGACCAGCCGCAACGGCTGAAAACCGGGTCACCCGCGGCACCGGGGTCGCGGTCGCCGATCAATACCAGATCGGCCCAGTAGCCCTCGCGCAGGTAGCCGCGTTCGGCGATTTCAAACAGGTCGGCGACACGGTGGCTGGTTTTGGCGACCAGGGTCGGCAGATCGATGATGCCGTCGTGCACCAGGCCCATCAGGCCGGGCAGCGCATGCTGGGCGAGCGGCAGGCCGGATGGCGCCTGAAAGTAACTGCCGGCCTTTTCTTCCAGAGTGTGCGGCGCGTGGTCGGTGCCAATGACATCGAGCCGGTTGCTGTTCAGCGCGGCACGCAGGGCGTCACGGTCGGCCTCGCTTTTGACCGCCGGATTACATTTGAGATGGCTGCCCAGTCGCGCATAGTCGCGGTCGTCGAACAGCAGGTGATGGACGCAGACCTCGGCGGTGATGCGTTTGTCGGCCAAGGACTTGTCTTCGAACAACGCCAGTTCGCGCGCGGTTGAAATGTGCAGCACATGCAACCGCGTGCCGTGTTTTTTCGCCAGTTCGACGGCTAGAGAAGAGGAGCGATAGCAGGCTTCGGCATCGCGAATCAGCGGGTGCGCCCAGAACGGCACGGCATCACCGTGGCTTTTTCGCCATTTTTCCTCGTTGACCGTAACACTGGCACTATCCTCGCAGTGGGCCAGCAAAATGGTCGGCGCACAGGCGAACAGGCGCTCCAGCACGGCTGGGTCGTCCACCAGCATGTTGCCGGTCGAGGCGCCCATGAAAACCTTGATGCCGGCGACTTGGCGCGGATCGACGGTGTCCACGGCATCGAGATTGTCGTTCGAGACGCCGAAGTGGAAGGCGTAATTGGCCAGCGAGTCGCGCGCGGCAATCACTTTCTTGTCGGCCACGGCCGCCATCGACAGCGTCGGCGGCTTGGTGTTCGGCATGTCCATGAAACTGGTGATACCCCCCGCCACGGCCGCAGCCGACTCGGTCGCAATGCAGCCCTTGTGCGTCAGCCCTGGCTCGCGAAAATGCACCTGGTCGTCGATCATGCCGGGCAGCAGCCATTGCCCGCCTGCATCGATCTCCTCGTCGGCGCTGGCCGCGATGCTTGGGGCGATCTTGTCGATGCGGCCATGGCGAACCAGCAGGTCGGCATCGAAGATTCGGCCCTCGTTGACCAGGCGGGCGTTACGGATGAGCAGGCTGGGCATGACTGACATTCGTAATTACATCTTGACGTTCAGCGACAGGAAGCCCGAGCGCCCCGGTGCTGGCGAGAACATCGGCTGGTTGGCTCCGCCCCAGAAGAAGTTGTCATACCAGACGTATTCGTACTTGTGGTCGGTCAGGTTCTTGAGTTGAAGGTCGATGCTGGTGGTGGTCGACAGGGCGTAGCGCACGCTTGCATCGAGCACGGAAAAGCCGCCGTACTTGCCCTTGGCGTTCAGGTCGTCGATGTAGTAATCACCCTGCGCACGGCCTTGCACGCCGAAACGCCAGTTGGCGTCGGCCTGGTATTCGGCACCCAGGTTGGTGATGTAGCGCGGCGTCGAAAATACTTCCTTGCCGGCCAGAGAGACACCGCCCGAGGTATAGGCGCTGACCACCTTAGCCTCCTGCAGGGCATGCGAGAACCATAGGGTCAGCTTGTCGGTAACACGGCTGGATACCTGGAAATCCATGCCCTTGCGCCGGGTCTGGCCGAGGCCGACCGTCGTTCCCGTACTCGGCATGTTCGCCACCTCATCGGTCGCATCCTGCTGCCAGAAGGCGATTCTGGCATCGGTTCCGGCGATGGGCTTGAACTTCACGCCGATCTCCTTGCCCGTATTGATCGATGGATTGAAGGTCGGCTGGCCGCTGGTCAGATACGCTGGCTCTCGGGAACCGGTCAGCACCTGGAAGGTTCTGCCCCAATTGGCGTACACGTTGGTGTTTGCTGTCAGGTTATAGACCATGCTCAGCTTGGGCTGGTTGACCCAGCCATAGTCCTGCAAGGGGGCCGAGACGCCCGTGACGTTCAAATGGGTATTGCCGGAAAATCGGTCCACCCGGAAAGCGGGAATGATTTTCAGGGCGTCGATCGGCTTGATGATGGCCTGGACATAAGCGCCGAAGTTATTGAACGTGTAGTTGTCGTCGTTCTGCACGCGAGCCGGCGTGGCGGAGAAATCGGTGGGGACGCTGTAGTTGTAGCGATAGCGGCGATATTCGTTTTCCTGGTGTTCATAATTGATGCCGCCGTCCAGGGTCAGCATCGCGTTGGCCTGCCAGGTCAGGGTACTGATCAGCCCGGTCTGTGTTTCGTCCCACTGGCGCTGTTGCCGGGGGGCATTGCCGACGGCGTAACTGGTGAAGGTGATCTTGCGATCTTCTTTGTACTGATTGAAATACAGCTTGTTGCTGAATAGCAGGTCGTCACGAATCTGCCAGTCGGCATGGGCGGCGACCTGTTTCATGTCGCGTTCGCTACCATCGTTCGCATTCTTGGCGGGAGACTGCGTCCGGCTGGCGGCCATCTCCGTCGCGGTCAGGTAGCCGGGCTCCTCGGCGTCGTGTTCATAGAGACGTGCCGTCAGGCCCATTTTCAGGCGCTGATCGTCGGTGGTGTAGAACCACTTGCCGCCCAGCGAGTATTTCTCTGACTTTGAATGGTCGCGATAACCGTCCGAATCCTGTTTGGCGACAAAGTAGTTCTGGGAAAAACCGCCAGACTCCCGGCCTAGTGCGGCCTGGATCTCACGCGTGTTGAAGCTGCCGTAGGTCAGCCGACCTTCGGTGTAATTGCCCCCCTGACGCGTCCCGAAATTGATGTTGCCGCCGATGTTGTGCAGGCCGTAACGCGGATCGTTGGTGCCACGGACGACCTCGATGTAGTCGATCTCGAGCGGGAAGATCATGTCGATGAAGCGCTGATTGCCGCTATTGACATTGCTCGGGATGCCATCGATCAACACCTTGATACCGTTGATGTAACCCTCGCCGTTGAACGCGCGGAAAGTCGCCTTGCCGGACTCGGCCCCCATGCGTGTTTCGGTCAGCTGGATGCCCGGCATCTGGCCGAGCAGTTCCCAGCTGTTCATCACCTGCTTGTCTTCGATCTTGTCGCCCGCCAGCACATCGACCGAGGTCAGGATATTCCGGGTCAGTAGCGGGCCGCCCTGAGCGGTGCGTACCGTCACCTCGCCGAGCGTGATGGTGGATTCTCCCGAGGGCGCGCCCTGCGAGGCGGTGGCGAATGCGGCTGAGACGGCGAGCGTCAGTACTTTGATTTTCATGGTTCGTCCGAAACGTCTAAAAGAAATTAAAAAGGTCAGAAATAAGTCATCCAGCGCTGCCGCCCTTCCTGCTTGAGCCGGCCAAACCAGAGGCAGGGCCGGTAAAGGCAGGCGAGTACGGGCAAGGCCATGGCCCAGATCATCCAGACCTGGGAAAAGCCGAAGCGCTCTCCCTGGTTGGGGCCGTAGAACGCAGCGAACAGCAGATAGATCAGGTGCAGCAGATAGATGTGCGCGATGTAGAAAAACATTGGCACACGCCCGATCACGGCCAACAGGCGTCCACCCTGCGTACGCTCCAGTCCGGCCAGGGCGAGCAGGCCGATGCCCACGGTGAGCAGGATGAAATGCAGCGACGGCGGGTACTTGGTGATGTTGAGGAAGGACATCAGGCTCGGCAGTGCCGTGCTCCCGACCTGCCAGGCATGGTCGCCATAGACATTGAGCAGGCGGAGCACCACGAAAGCGCCCAGGGCGGCCAAGCCCATCGCCAGCAGCCGGCGCTGCCGGGTTTCGGCCGATGCGCCACGCGCATACAGCGGCCCGAGCAGGTAACCGAACAGGATGACGCCGATCCACGGCAGGACGGGGTAAGAGGTGCGTACCGCGATGCCGCCGCCCAGTTCGATCACGCGGCGGTCATGCAGGATGGCCCACGGAATGAATCCCGCCTCGCCGCTGGCGAAATGCACGCCATCGAGCGCGTTGTGGCCGAAAACGAGCAAAACCACGAGCAGAATCTGAGCCGCACGCGGCAGCCAGAGCAGCGCCGAAAGTGCCAGCATGGCCAGGCCGATCGCCCAGATCACCTGCAGATAGATCATCTTCGGCATGAAGCTGAAGGACCAGCCAAAACCGACCACAGTCAGTTCCAGCACGATCAGCAACAGCCCGCGCCTGGCCAGATAGGCCGCCGTTTCCTGCAAGCTGCGCCCGCTGCCGTAAAGCCAGGCCCCAGACCGGTCAACAGGACAAAAACCGGCGCGCAGACGTGGCTGGTCAGGCGCGTGAAAAACAGTTCCGGTGGCGTTGAGGCAATGCTCATCGGGTCGCCGACCTGCAGATGGAGATAGAAAAACTCGCGCACGTGATCGATCAGCATCAGCACCATGACGGCGCCGCGCAGTCGGTCGATGCTGCCAAGACGTTGCGTGGTCGAATCCATTCGGCGCGACTCAAAATTCGTTCTGCAGGCGTTTGTAGCCCTGCACCAGTTCGTGATTGGTGCGTACCACGTCCTCGGAAAACTCCGTGGCCTGTGCCGTGACGCGGGGCATGGCGGCGAGGTCGGTGCGCGGGCCGATGCGCTCGGTGGATGGCACATAGAAGCCCGCCGGCAGATCGGCGCCATCGACCACCGCGTTGTGGCGAACGACGCTGCCATCGCCGACGGTGCAGTTGAACAGCACGCTGTTGAAGCCGATGAAGACGTTGTTGCCAACCACGCAGGTGCCGTGAACGATGGAGCGGTGGGCAATCGACGTGTGCTCGCCGATATCGACCAGGGCGCCGGATTTGGAATGGATGACGACACCGTCCTGGATGTTGGAGTGGGCGCGGATGCGGATCGGCTCGAGCTCGCCGGCGGCATTGACCTCGTCAGCACGGATCACGGCGTAGGGACCGACGAAAACGTTTTCCTCGATGATGACCTTGCCGCAGATGATGGCGGTCTGGTCGACATAGGCAGATTCGTGGATTTGCGGCAGGTCGCCGCGCGGGTTCTTGCGGATCATGGATCAGACTTCTTTCGGATTGGCGAATCGCTCGCCACGTTTGAGCTTGTCGAACAGCTCGGGATCGGGCCAGGCGTTGCGGATGGCTTCGGAAAACTTGATGTCGTCGAGCGCGATCAGGCCCATGCGCGGGTTGACCGCATCCTCGCGGAAGCACTGGGCGTAGCCGGTTTCGGTTTCATGGACGATGACCGAATGCAAGCGCACGTCGGCTTCGCCGTTGCCCATTTCGGTCAGGTCAAGCAGGCGGTCGATCAGTACGAAGAACAAGCGCGAGAATTGCTCGGCGCTGGGCGACACGGGGATGCGTACCCAGCGCTCGGAAAAGCGCTGGCAGGCGGCGATGTAGTCGGGGGCGTCGCCCGACCACATGGCAACGGCATGGTCGAAGGCATCGATCAGCGTGCGCGGGCCGTGTTTCAGCAGGCCGAAGTCGTAAACCATCTGGCCGTGATCGAGCGCATGCGCTTCGAGCAGCAGTTCGACCTTGTACGAATGGCCGTGGATCGAGTGCGAGCAGCGCCGCGTGCTGCAGCCGCGCACGATGTGGGCGTTCTCGAACTTGAACAGCTTGCGGATCAGCATGCTCCCTCGCTACCGGGGGGCCGCGCTTCCTGGTGCAAGCGGGCGATGACGTCGGCCAGCGGCAGGCTGCCAAGGTCTTCACCGGCCCGCGAGCGCAGGGCGACGCGACCTTCGGCCTTTTCCTTCTCGCCGACGACGAGCAGGTAAGGCATTTTCTGCAGCGTGTATTCGCGGATCTTGTAGCCGATTTTTTCGTTGCGCACATCAATCGCGGCGCGCAGCCCGGCCCTTATCAAGGCTTTCAACACGCTTTGCGCATAGTCGGCCTGACCTTCGCTGATGTTGAGCACGACCGCCTGCTGCGGCGCCAGCCAGAGCGGGAAGAGGCCACTGTAGTGTTCGATCAGGATGCCGGTGAAGCGCTCCAGCGAACCGAACAGCGCCCGGTGCAACATGACGGGACGCTCGCGTTCGCCCTGTTCGTTGATGTAGCTGATGTCGAAGCGTTCGGGCAGGTTGAGGTCGACCTGCAGGGTGCCGCATTGCCAGTCGCGGCCGATGGCATCGCGCAGCACGAATTCCAGCTTCGGGCCGTAGAAGGCGCCTTCGCCGGGGTTGATCCGGTATTCAATACCCATCCGGTCGAGCGCGCCGGACAGCGCGCCTTCGAGCTGATCCCAGGTTTCGTCAGTGCCGATACGGTTGGCCGGTCGGGTGGACAGCTTGACGGCGACATCGTCGAAGCCGAAGTCGCGGTAGATGGCGAAAACCAGCGCGATGGTGCTGGCGCATTCGTCCTGCATCTGGGCCGGGGCACAGAAGATGTGCGCGTCGTCCTGGGTGAAATGGCGCACGCGCAGCAGGCCGTGCAGGGCGCCAGAGGGTTCATAGCGATGTACCTTGCCGAATTCGGCCATGCGCAGCGGCAGGTCGCGGTAGCTTTTCAGCCCCTGGGCAAACAGCGAAACGGCACCCGGGCAGTTCATCGGCTTCAGGGCAAAGACGCGCTCGTCCTCGGTCGTCGTCGTGAACATAGTCTCGCGGTAGTTGAACCAGTGGCCGGAGGTTTCCCACAGGCCACGATCCATCACATCCGGCGTATTGACCTCGACATAATCGGCGCGCTCCTGCTGGGTGCGCATGTAGCCGATCAGTTGCTGGAACAGGGTCCAGCCTTTCGGGTGCCAGAACACCGAACCGGGCGCGCAGTCGTCGAAATGGAACAGGTCGAGCTGGGCGCCGAGCTTGCGGTGGTCGCGCTTGCCGGCTTCTTCGAGGCGGGTCAGGTAGGCCTTGAGGGCCTTGGCGTCCGCCCAGCAGGTGCCGTAGATGCGCTGCAACATGGCGTTCTTGGCATCGCCTCGCCAATAGGCGCCGGCCACCTTGGTCAGTTTGAAGGCCTGTAGCTTGCCGGTGCTCGGCACATGCGGGCCGCGACAAAGGTCTTCGAAATCGCCCTGGCGGTAAAGCGACAAGGCTTCACCTTCCGGGATGGCGCGGATCAATTCGGCCTTGTAGAACTCGCCCAGTTGCTCGAAATGGGCGATGGCTTCGTCGCGCGGCAGTTCGCGCCGGCTGATTGGCAGATCGGCGGCGGCCAGTTCCTGCATCCGGGCTTCAATCTGACCCAGGTCGTCGGGTGTAAAGGGGCGCTCGAAGGCAAAGTCGTAAAAGAAGCCGTCTTCGATCACCGGGCCGATGGTGACCTGAGCGCTGGGATAGAGTTGCTTGACGGCCATGGCCAGCAGGTGGGCGCAGGAATGGCGGAGGATTTCCAGCCCTTCCGGGTCACGGGCGGTGATCAGGCTGACGGTGGCATCTTGTTCCAGAATGAAGGCGGTATCGACGAGTTGGGCACCACCTCGGCCATCGACCCGGCCAGCCACTGCGGCCTTGGCCAGACCGGGGCCGATGTCGGCAGCCAGTTCGGCGATGCTGACGGGTTGTGGATAGGTACGTTGGCTGCCGTCGGGCAGCGTGATGATAGGCATGTTTTTAGACTCTATTTATTCGTCGGGTGAAAACTGGCTCAAGCATGAATGCGGTGCCAGGTGGTGCCGCTTGCGTTGTCGTCGATACCAATGCCAAGGGCCAGCAATTTGCCGCGCAGTTCATCGGCACGGACAAAGTCGCGCTTGCTTCTGGCATCCCGTCGAGCGGCCATCAGTTGTTCAATCTGTTCGGGATTCGGCCCGTTGGCATCAAGCGGGGCAGCGGTGCGCCAGATGACGGGGTCCTGCTGCAGCAAGCCGAGCAATGCGGCGCCATCGCGCAGCACGGCAAGCAAGTGTGATTGTTCGGCGGGCTCCGCGCATTTGCGCAGTGCGCTGGCGGTTTCATGCAAACAGGCCAGCGCCAAAGGCGTGTTCAGATCATCAGCCAGCGCAGCTTCGACAGTTCCAGCCGCTTCGGCTTGGCAGGCTGCCGTTGTCGTGGCCTGCCCGGAAAAAGGCAGTAGCGTGCCGTACAGCTTGTCGAGTGCGGCCCGCGCCTGGTCGAGCGCAGAGAGCGAAAAATCCAGCGGCTTGCGGTAGTGGCCTGCGAGCAAGGCATAACGGATGACTTCGCCGGGATAGTGCTGCAGCAGTTCGCGCACGGTGCGGAAGTTGCCCAGCGATTTCGACATTTTTTCGCCGTCGACCGTGACATAGCCGTTGTGCAGCCAGTAGCGGCAGTATTGGCCGCCATTGGCGCCCTCCCCTTGGGCAATTTCGTTTTCATGGTGCGGAAAGATCAGATCCTGACCGCCGCCGTGAATGTCGATTGAGGTGCCGAGATGCGTATTGATCATCGCCGTGCATTCGATGTGCCAGCCGGGGCGACCGAATCCCCAGGGACTCTCCCAGCCCGGCAATGCTGCGGTGGACGGCTTCCAGAGGACAAAATCAGCCGGATCCTGTTTGTACGGAGCAACCTCCACCCGCGCGCCGGCAATCATGTCTTCGCGCTGGCGGCCGGAAAGCTTGCCGTAGTCAGGGAGTGATGGCACATGAAACAGAACGTGGCCCTCAGCCGCGTAGGCGTGACCGTGTTCAATCAGGCGCTCAATCAGCGCGATCATCTGTGGCACATGGTCCGTGGCGTAAGGTTCAATCACCGGCGGCAAGGCATTGAGCGCCGCCATATCCTGCCGGTAGGCCGTGGCAAAGCGTTCGGCCAGCACGCGGATCGGCTCGCCATTGGCGGCAGCGGCAGCGTTGATCTTGTCGTCCACATCGGTGATGTTGCGGGCGTAGATCACCTGCGGGTAATGCCGTGAGAGCAGCCGGTAAAGCACGTCGAACACCACCACCGGACGGGCATTGCCGATATGCACATAGTTGTAGACGGTGGAGCCGCAGACGTACATCGTGATGCGCTGCGGGTCGGCCGGCACAAAATCCTCTTTCTGCCGGCTCAGGGTGTTGTGCAGGCGAATGTTCACCATGCCGACGTGACCTCAGGCTCGGGAGGCAAATCCATCACCCCGCAAAACATCGCAAAGATTTTTTCGACGACCGATTGCTCCAGATCGCGGACGATGAAGACTAGACGGCTGTTGCGGTCGTTGTAGGGTGCCTGCTCCGGCCAGGCATCGAGCCGGGTGTACGGGTAATTGACGTGCTGGACGCACTGGATGATCCGTGGGCAAGGGTCGTTCTGGACGTTGAGCAGCCCCTTGATGCGCAGGATGCGATCACCGAATGTGGACAGCAGCATCTCGATGGCATCGGCAAAACAAACCCATTGCAGCGGCTCGTCAAAGGTCAGCGCAAAGCTGTAGACGTGGGCGTCATGGCGGTCGACATCGTGAGTATGCGTGTGAGGGTGACCGTGGGCGTGCGACTGCCGGTGCTCATCGCGCACCTTTTCCTCGGCCAGCCAGGCGGCGACATCGGGCGTTTTACTGCCGGGGTCGTACAGGCCGCATTGGGTAATCGACGCGGCAGAAACTTCCCCACGCCGGATATAAATCTGCGAGGCCGACGGGTTCATAGCGCGCAATTGCCGGGACAAGGCATCGACCTGATCCGGGGTTGCCAGATCGCATTTGGTCATCAACAGGCGGTCAGCCATCGCCACCTGTTTCATCGCTTCAGCGTGAACAGCGATCTGGCCGCTGCCATGCGTCGCATCAACAGCGGTTATCACGCCATCAATGCGAAAGCGGTCGGCGACGAAAAAGTCCTGCATCAAGGTGTAGATAACCGGCGATGGGTCGGCCAGTCCGGTCGTTTCGATGATGACGCGGCTGATCGGCTTCAACTCGCGGCGCATGCAACGCATGAACAGTTCGGTCAGGCTGCGCGTCAGGTCGCCGCGTACCGTGCAGCAGATGCAACCGGAGTCGAGCATGATCACGTCTTCATCGATTTTCGTGACCAAATGATGGTCGACCGCAACACTGCCGAACTCGTTGATCAGCACCGCCGCAGTCGCCATTTCCGGCTGGCTGAGCAGATGATTGAGCAAAGTTGTCTTGCCTGCCCCGAGAAAACCAGTCAATAGGGTGACCGGGATGCGGCGCTCAATCTCTTGCGCGCTCATCGCTTATTCCTCGTCATCAAGATCATCCTGATCAACCACCCAGGCCGGAAAAGGATCGTCATAGCTCGCCCAGACCTGCTCCCCGGCGGCCAATTCGGCATCGCTCAGCAGGCAGGCATCAAAACCCTGGCGTAATGCCGCCTCATCCATTTCGATGCCGATCAGCACCAGTTCCTGCTGCGCGTCGCCGTAAGGCTCAACCCAGCGCTCACGAATGATCCGAAGGTTTTCTTCATCGACCGGCCATTCCGCCTTCGGCACCGCCACCCACCACAAACCGCCGATTTCATGGCGGGTCACCGGGCCGGCCTGCGACCAGCTACCGACCAGACCGGGCCGCGAAGCCAGCCAGAAATAACCTTTGGAACGGATAACACCTGGCCATTCCTGATTGATCCAGGCATCGAAACGCGCCGGATGGAAAGGCCGGCGGGCGTGATAAACGAAACTGCTGATGCCGTATTCCTCACTTTCCGGAATGTGCTCGCCGCGCAACTCCTGCAACCAGCCGGGCGCTTCGGCCGCCTGCTCGAAATCGAAGCGGCCAGTATTCAGGATGCGGTCGAGCGGCACCTGCCCAAAGCTGGCCCGGACAATTTCGGCCCGTGGATTCAATGATTGCAGGATGGCCTCAAGCCGAGCCAGTTCATCCGACGGCAGCAAATCGGTCTTGTTGAGCACAATCACATCGCAGAATTCGACCTGCTCAACCAGCAGATTGACCACCGTGCGCTCATCTTCATCGCCCAGGCTTTCGCCACGATCACCGATGTAATCCTGCGAACTGTAGTCGCGCAGAAAATTGAACGCATCAACCACAGTGACCATCGTGTCGAGACGGGAAATATCAGAAAGGCTGCTGCCATCGTCGTCGCGAAACGTAAAGGTTTCCGCCACCGGCAGGGGCTCGGAAATACCGGTCGATTCGATGAGCAGGTATTCGAAACGCTTCTCCTTGGCCAGTTTCGCAATTTCGATCAGCAGGTCTTCGCGCAAGGTGCAGCAGATACAACCGTTGCTCATCTCGACCATTTTTTCTTCAGCGCGCGACAAGGCCGCACCCCCCTCATTGATCAGCCGGGCATCGATATTCACCTCCGACATATCGTTGACGATCACCGCCACCCGCAAGCCATCGCGGTTGTTGAGAATGTGATTGAGCAAAGTCGTCTTGCCGGCGCCAAGAAAGCCGGAAAGTACGGTGACGGGCAAGCGGTAATCGATATCGGGAGTCTGGGGTGTCATGATTCGCTGTTCCATTCCGCCCTGCCGATTGGCCAGCGGAAAAGTCGGGTTAACATAGCGTGGGAATACGCCACAAAATGCAATGTTATAACATTGCATTAATTCAACCAAGACAAAGCTGATGACACCATTGACCCAAGACGAAGCCGGCCTGCGCCAGCATGTCGATGAAGCCGACTTTCTCGATCGCGTTGCCGCCGAATGCAAGGAACGTGGCGCCAGCCTGACGGCCATCCGGCGCGAGGTACTGGCCTTGCTCTATCGCAGCCCGAAAGGCGTCAAAGCCTACGATCTGCTGGAACAAATCAAGCAGGAGCGCCCGGGCGCCTCACCACCGACGGTTTACCGCGCGCTCGATTTCCTGATTGAACAATGCCTGGCGCACAAGATTGGCCGGATGAATCTCTTCATCGCCTGTCGCCACGCCTCGCACCAGATACCCAGTCTTTTTCTGGTTTGTCCAAAATGTAGCGGCGTCACGGAATTACAGGAGTTGTCGGTAATGCGCGCCCTGTCGGCCAGTCTGGCCGAAGCCGGTCATCGCCTGGAAAGCCCGGAGGTGGAAATCAGCGCACTCTGCCCGAAGTGCGGCAAGCCTGAGGCTTGATTCGGCTTTTTGCAGCCAGGTTCCAACGCCTTAGCGCCGCTCGACGCGAAACTCCAGGCGGTTTCCCTGCGCATCCGTGCCGCTCCCTTTCCAGGCGCGACAGCTAATTGCCTCCCAGCGCATGGGAAGTTCACGTCCATCGCTGCAACGGATCACTCCGTCGCCGCTTTCACCGGTGCAAGATCCCGGATTGATACCGCCGGTTGGCGGATAGGCCAAGCCTTCACAACTCAAACGGCCGCTGCGGTCGACCAGCAAAAAGCTTCCGGATTTGCCATCACGGGGATAGCCCTTGCCTCGTAGCTCGCCCGCTACATCGCTCAGGCTGCCGCGCGCCTGATAGCCAAAGGCGCAGGCACCCAGCAACGTGGAGACAAGAACTGCAGTAACGATTTGGTGTTTGTTCACAAGGCAGCGAAAGCGTTTTCGAGGATAATTCCCATTTTGACACCCATTCGACGCCGCCGTGAATCCGCACCTCGCCCAACTCCAGCCCTACCCCTTTGAAAAGCTGCGCGCCCTGTTCGCCGGCGTCACTCCAAACCCGCAATATAAAGAGATCAAGCTCTCCATCGGCGAGCCCCAGCACCCGACCCCGCCGTTCATCATGGAAGCGCTGGCAGGTGGATTGAAGGGCCTGGCCAGCTACCCGACCACTCAGGGCATTCCCGCCCTCCGCCAGGCCATCGCCGCCTGGAATCAGCGCCGTTATGGGCTGGAACTGAACCCGGAAACCGAGATTCTTCCGGTCAACGGCTCCCGTGAGGCACTTTTCTCTTTTGCCCAAACGGTCATCGACCCCAGCCGCGGTTATGTGCCGCTGGTCGCCAGCCCGAATCCGTTCTACCAGATTTACGAAGGCGCGGCGTATCTGGCCGGCGCCGAGCCGCGCTTCCTGAACAACCTGCCGGAAAACAACTTCGCTTTCGATTACGACACGCTGTCACCCGAAGAATGGGCCCGCGTCCAGCTGTTTTACGTCTGCTCACCGGGCAACCCGACCGGCAAGGTTTTGTCGCTCGACGACTGGAAGACGCTGTTTGCGCTGTCCGACAAATACGGTTTCATCATCGCTTCCGACGAGTGCTATTCGGAAATCTTCTTCGACGAGGCCAATCCGCCGCTTGGCGGCTTGCAGGCGGCCAAACTACTGGGCCGCAGCAATGAGCGTCTGGTTGCGTTCTCCAGCCTGTCGAAGCGTTCCAACGTGCCGGGCATGCGTTCCGGCTTTGTCGCTGGCGATGCAGCTATCCTGAAAAAATTCCTGCTCTATCGCACCTACCACGGCTGCGCCATGGCTCCACCGGTACAGACCGCTTCGGTAGCCGCCTGGAACGACGAGGCGCATGTGCTCGACAACCGTAACCAGTACCGTGAGAAATTCGCCGCCTGCACCCCGCTGATCGGTGAAGTGCTGAGCACAGCGATGCCGGATGCCAGTTTTTACCTGTGGGCGAAGGTAGACAAACTCGCCCGCATCAGTGACACCGAGTTCGCCCGCGGTTTGCTCGAACACTATAATGTGACGGTTCTGCCCGGCAGCTTCTTCGCTCGTGAAGCCAATGGCGTTAATCCGGGTGCCAATTTCATTCGTATCGCGCTGGTTGCCTCGCTGTCCGAGTGCCTCGACGCCAGCAATCGTATTCGTCAATTTGCCCAACAACTTTAATCAGAGAGAATATTCATGACCCATCCCCTGCAAACCACCATCGACGAACTCTGGGAACGCCGTACCGAGCTGTCCCCACAATCTCCGGCTGACACCATCGCCGCCATCAATGCCATCGTTGATGAACTGGACGCCGGCAAGCTGCGTGTTGCCGAAAAAATCAACGGCGAATGGTTCACGCACCAGTGGATCAAGAAAGCCGTGCTGCTCTCCTTCCGCATTCGCGAAAATCGCGTTCAGGAAGCGGGCGACATGCGTTTCTACGACAAGGTCGACACCAAGTTTGCCGACTGGACCGAAGAAGACTTCAAGCGCGGCGGTTTCCGCGTTGTACCGCCGGCAGTTGCGCGCAAGGGTAGTTTTATCGCCAAGGACGCCGTGCTGATGCCGTCCTACGTCAACATCGGCGCCTATGTCGATGAAAAAACCATGGTCGACACCTGGGTTACCGTCGGTTCCTGCGCCCAGATCGGCAAGAACGTTCACCTGTCCGGCGGCGTCGGCATCGGTGGCGTACTGGAGCCGCTGCAGGCCAACCCGACCATCATCGAAGACAACTGCTTCATCGGCGCCCGTTCGGAAGTCGTTGAAGGCGTCATCATCGGTGAAAACTCGGTTATTTCGATGGGCGTTTACATCAGCCAGTCCACCCGTATTTACGACCGCGAAACCGGTGAAGTGATGTACGGCAAGGTGCCACCGGGCTCCGTCGTCGTCTCCGGCAACCTGCCCTCCGCCGATGGCAAGTACAGCCTGTACTGCGCCGTGATCGTCAAGAAAGTCGATGCGCAAACCCGCGCCAAGACCAGCATCAACGATCTGCTGCGCGCCTGAGAAATCGCTGATTCAATCCATTGTGTTCCCGCGCAAGCGGGAGCACATGGACATGGAAGCAACGGCTGCCCCCAGGTAAAACAAGGTGCTGGATTCCCGCCTAGGCGGGAATGACGAATTAATTGGCACTCTCTAAAAAAACGCGCTACGGACCCGGAGGTCTTGCAATGATCCTCGACAAACTGTTCTTGCTGATGTCGGAAAAGCAAGCCTCGGATATTTTTATCTCCGCTGGCGCGCCGATCAACATCAAGATTCAGGGCAACACCATGCCGGTCAATCAGCAGGTCATGCTGCCCGATATGATCGACAAGATTGCCTACGAACTGATGTCGCCGGAGCAGATCAAGGAGTTTGAGGCCAACTGGGAGATGAACCTCTCGTTTGGCGTACCGCAGGTCGGCAACTTCCGGGTCAATATCTTCCGCCAGCGTGGCTCGGTCAGCATTGTGGTTCGTTTCATTCTCGGCAATATCCCGGAACTTGATGATCTCGGATTACCGCCGGTACTGGCCGACATGATCATGGAAAAGCGCGGGCTGATTCTGATCGTTGGCGCGACCGGTTCCGGCAAATCGACGACGATTGCCTCGATGCTGGATCACCGCAACGCCAATCGTTCCGGCCATATTTTGACGGTCGAGGACCCGATCGAATTCCTCTTCAAACACAAGAAATCCATCGTCAACCAGCGCGAAATCGGCATGGATACGGTCAACTGGAATTCGGCGCTAAAAAACGCCATGCGCCAGGCGCCGGACTGCATCCTGATCGGCGAAATCCGCGACAAGGAAACCATGCAGGCGGCCATTGCCTACGCCCAGACCGGCCACCTCTGCCTGGCGACGCTGCACGCCAACAACAGTTACCACGCGCTGAACCGCATCATCAGTTTCTTCCCGCTGGAAAACCGGGCCGCTCTTTTCCTTGATCTCTCGGTTGCCCTGCGCGCCATCGTTTCACAACGTCTGGTCAAGAAACCCGACGGCAAGCGCTCGCCGACCTGCGAAGTCATGCTCAACACTCGCCACATCAGCGAACTGATCGAGCGTGGCGAGGTCCAGGCGATCAAGGATGCGATGGAGCAAACGCTGGCCCCGGGCTCGCAGACTTTCGAGCAGGATCTTTTCCGGCTCTTCCGGGAAAATGTCATCACGCTCGACGAAGCGCTGGCCAACGCCGATTCGCCGACCAACCTCTCCTGGCTGATCAACAACTCCGAATTGACCACCACTTCCAGCAAGGAAGAGAAAAAAATTGATACCGCGCTGGAATTCGACAGCACCAATCTAGGCGGCACCTCCTTCAAGGAGTTTTCGCTCAGCCTTTCCGATACCGAAGAAGAAAATACCTGATGTCAGACCCTACCCTAGCACTCGCCCGGCAAATCATCGCCTGCCACTCCGTGACCCCGGATGATGCCGGCTGTATGGAAATCATCACCGAGCGTCTCAAACCACTCGGCTTCAATATCGAATTCATCAACCGCAACGGCGTCACCAACCTTTGGGCCCGCCGCGGCACGGCCAAACCGCTGTTCGTCTTTGCCGGCCATACCGATGTCGTGCCAACCGGGCCATTGGACAAATGGACTTCGCCGCCCTTCGCCCCGGAAATCCGCGACGGCATGCTCTACGGGCGCGGCACAGCCGACATGAAATCCTCGATTGCCGCGATGTTGACCGCCGTCGAAAGCTTCGTCACGGCCAATCCGAACCACCCTGGTTCGATTGCCTTCCTGCTCACCTCCGATGAAGAAGGCGACGCCAACGATGGCACCATCGCCGTCGTTGAAGCCCTGAAAGCGCGTGGCGAAAGCCTCGACTTCTGCATCATCGGCGAACCGACTTCGGTCGACACCCTCGGCGACATGATCAAGAACGGCCGCCGCGGTTCGCTCTCCGGCAAGCTGACGGTCAAGGGCATCCAGTGCCACATCGCCTACCCGCACCTCGGCAAGAACCCGATCCACCTCGCCGCGCCGGCCATTGCCGAGTTGGCAGCCACGGAATGGGATCAGGGCAACGAATACTTCCCGGCGACCACCTGGCAGATTTCCAACATCCACGGCGGCACCGGCGCAACCAACGTCATTCCCGGCAGCGTCGAAATCAAGTTCAACTTCCGCTTTGCCACGGCCAGCACCGTCGAGAGCCTGCAACAGCGGCTGATCAGCATTCTCGACAAGCATGATCTGGAATACGAGATCAACTGGACGCTCGGCGCCCGCCCCTTCCTCACCGGTCGCGGCCCGCTGGCCGATGCCGCCAGCCAGGCCATTCGTGAAATCTGTGACATCGATACCGAGCTATCAACTACCGGCGGCACCTCGGACGGCCGTTTCATCGCCGAAATCTGCGCCCAAATGCTGGAGATCGGCCCGGTCAACGCGACCAGCCACAAGATTGACGAATGCGTCGACATCACCGCCCTGCCCAAACTTTCCGCCATTTATTGCCGCATCTTGCGGCAGTTATTAGTTGCTAGCTCTTAGTCGCTAGCAAAACCCTGCTGCTCTCAACTAACGACTAATAACGAATAACTAGCGACTAAAAAATGAATATTGCCGCCCAAACCGAACTCCTTACCGTTCGCGACCATCTCCGTTACGCCGTCAGCCGTTTCACTGCCGCCGGTTTGTTCTTCGGCCACGGCAGCGACAACGCTTGGGATGAAGCCGTCTATCTGACGCTGCACACACTGAGCCTGCCACTCGACCGCCTCGAACCCTTCCTCGACGCCCGTCTGTTGCCGCATGAAAAGGAAGCGCTGCTGGAAATCTTCCGCCGCCGCTGTGAAGAGCGCCTGCCAGCCGCCTACCTGACCAACGAAGCCTGGCTCGGCGAGCATCGTTTTTACGTCGACGATCGTGTCATCGTGCCGCGCTCCTTCATCGCCGAACTGTTGCAGGAACAACTGACCCCGTGGGTCGAAGACCCGTGGGCAATCGAGTCCGCCCTGGATTTATGCACCGGTTCCGGCTGCCTGGCCATCCTGACCGCCCTCGCTTTCCCGGAAGCGCAGGTTGACGCGGTCGACCTGTCAAAAGACGCAATTTCGGTCGCCGAACGCAACATCGCCGACTACCACCTGACCGAGCGTGTTCATCCCATCCAGTCCGACGCCTTCAGCCAACTCAAGGGCAAACGCTACGACCTGATCATTTCCAATCCGCCCTACGTCGATGCCGAATCGGTCGCTGCGCTGCCGCCGGAATATCTGCATGAGCCGGAAATGGCGCTGGGCTCCGGCGAAGATGGCCTCGATTTCACCCACATCATCCTGCGTGAAGCGAAAAAACATCTGACGCCAAATGGCCTGCTTATTGTCGAAATCGGCCACAACCGCGAAGTGCTGGAAGCCGCTTACCCGACGCTGCCCTTTACCTGGCTCGACACCACCGCGGGCGATGAGTACGTTTTTCTGCTCAACGCCGCCGACCTGCCCGCTTGAAAAGCTGGTTGAACCGCCAAGACGCCGCGCCATAAAAATGTATTTCCTCTGCGCCGCCGCACCGCTGCGGCGAGGCTTTCCGCTTGAATAAACTGTTCTCCATGCCCAGCCCGTTCGAGACCGAAACGGGCACCGTGCTGATGCTCGAACCAACTTGGGCACGCGAGGGAGAATTGCGCGCCCAGCTGCTCGACGAAAGCTACACCAAGCCATTCGTCGTCGACGACGGCAAATCGCGCTTTCTCTATTTCAACGTCCGCCTGATGCAGAGCGAAATGTCGCTCAAGGCGCCGAATGACCTGAGCCTGCGGTACACGCAGAAAATGATGGCTTTTCTGCTTTTTCATCCACGGCCAAAACGTATCGACCTGATCGGCCTCGGCGGCGGTTCGCTGATCAAATTCTGCTATCACCGCATGCCCGGCACGCAGCTCACCGCCATCGAGCTTGACCCCGATGTGATCGCCCTGCGCGACACCTTTCTGCTGCCCGAAGACGGCCCGCGCCTGCAGGTGCTCAATGTCGATGGCGCCGAATATCTTGAACAAACCGAAAAAGGTATCGATGTCTTGTTGGTCGACGCCTTCGACAAAACCGGATTCGCCCCCAGCCTGGCCAACCGCGAGTTTTTCGAGAACGCCTTTGCCAAGCTCGCCGGTAACGGCATTCTGGTCATCAACCTGGCCGGCGAAAAAGACACCTACGCCGGCCTGATTGGCGAAGCCATGCACGTTTTCGACGATCAGGTGATCGTCATTTCAGTGCCGGAAGACGGCAACCACATCCTCTACGCCTTCAAGGAACGCTATTTCGAACCGCGCTGGCGCTGGCTAAACAACTACGCCAAGGAACTACGCGCCAAGTTCGGCCTCGACTTCCCGGCTTTCGTGCAAAAGATGGAACGCTCCAGCAAACTCGGCCTCGCCCGCCGTGAGGCAATTCGCCGACGCTGATTGGCTATTAGCCCGAACTCAAGTCCGACCCACCCCATTTGGATATAGCTATAGTGCTGACGGCTTATATAAAATAAATATGCTTATTTTATAATTGCGGCGTTTTTATCATTTAAGCGTCGCCGGGTCATGCCGTTCAAATCAGAACTCCGTACAAAAAGGCATCACCTCTACTTCCTGCTCGTCTGGCTGGCGCTCTGCCTGTTCTGCCTGCACATGGTCATTAGCAGCGAAATCAAGACCGCCGAGCAGCAATTCAATCAGGACATCAATGAACTCGCGACTGATGTTCAGCAAAAACTGCTCGCCAACGACGCTGTGCTCTCCGGTTTTTCTGCATTCCTGCAGGCCGTCGCAGAAACCGATCAGGAGGCGACTGCCCGTTACGCAGCCGCAGCAATGGCACCTTATCCGCACATCTACATGCTGGAAGTTGCACGCGAAGTGCCGCATCGCGAAAAAGACAGGCTCGAAGAGAGCATCCGGAAAAGTGGCCTACGGAACTTCTCGATCAAAAATTTTCCACTAACAACAGCCCTGCCAGAAGCCAAAGAAACCGCAACGACAACCCTCTGGCCGATTATCTTCATCTACCCACCGTTGCCCGCCGCTCAGGATATTTACGGCATGCGCCTGGAGTCCGTTCCCTACCTTGAGGAAACCTTGCGTCTCGCCGCGCAGTCGAATCAAGCGGTCGCCAGTCCGACCTTTAAGTTGCGGGAAGGCGGTAGCGGCTACATCGTTCTACAAAATGTCATCCGTGTTTCTACGTCACCGGAACCTGGTCAGCCCAATATGTTTGGCAGCAGCATGGTCGCCCTGCTACTCAACAAAACCGAACATCTGCTGCCAGCCACGCTTGCCAGCAAGCCGCTGAGCATGAATGCCGAACTGCTGAGCCGGGCCAGCAAAGAGCCATCGAATTTGTTTCAGCAAACAATGCCGCCAGCTCACTGGCTGGATATCAAGACACTGCCGCGCTTTACCCGGATTATCGAAACCGGCATGAGGTCACAACCGGTTCGACTCAGCTTTGAGCGCCAACTCCGCTGGGCGGAGTTTTTTGCACCGGGCGCCATCGCCGTCGTTGGCCTGTTGATCGCCAGCATGCTGTTGGTCAGCATCAATGTGCGACGCTATCATCTTGTCATTAGCAATGCCGCGTTCATGCATGAACGTGCCGAACACCTCGCCATGCACGACGCCCTGACCCGCTTGCCCAACCGGCATCTGCTGACCGATCGTTTTGAGCAGGTTTTTCATCGCTGGCAGCGCCTGGGTACGAAGTTTGCACTATTCGTTATCGACCTTGATCACTTCAAACAAATCAACGACACCGTGGGTCATGAAGCCGGCGATGCCGTTCTGGTCGCCACTGCCGAACGAATTAGCCGGGCAATTCGGGCCAGCGACACGGTTGCCCGCTACGGGGGCGACGAATTTATCGTGCTGGTGGCTGACGTTTTGAATGAAGCCGATGTCTTGAGTCTGGGTGAAAAACTGTGCCGCATGCTAAGCGAGCCGGTGCCGTGGGGAAGCACAGAACTACACCCGACCTGCAGCCTGGGCATTGCCCTGTGTCCGGACGATGGCGAAACTTTTAACAGTCTTTTCCAGCAGGCCGACCGAGCGATGTATCAAGTCAAGGAACGCGGCCGGAATGGCGTGGCGCTGGCGAAAGCCGGCTGAGCAGGAAGCGGCTCAGCCGACGGCGGCCAGAATGGCCTTCAGTAGCATCCAGCTGCGGTCAACCGATAAAACATCGACAGATTCGCCCGGCGCGTGTGCGCCACGAATCGTCGGGCCGAAGGAAACGATATCCAGCCCGGGATATTTGGCGCCGATGATGCCGCACTCCAGCCCGGCGTGAATCACCTGAACCTTCGACTCGGCGGCGAAATCCCGCCGATAGACCGCCTGACACAAAGCCAGCAAGGGTGAAGCCGGATTCGGCGCCCAGCCCGGGTAATAACCGGACTTTTCAGCCCGCGTCCGGCTCAGGGCAAACAGGCTGACAATCTCATCGGCCAGCGCGACACCGCCTTCAGCAAGCAGCGAGCGAACCATGAAATTGCAAGATCCCCCATGCGCTTGCAGATCAACCATGCCGAGATTATTCGACGTTTCAACCACACCCGGCACCTGACGGCTCATTCGCCGCACCCCGTGCGGCGCGGCATGCAAGGACGCCAGCCAGACTTCCTGTTCAGCCAGTGCCATGACCCGAGTTGCCTGATCAGGCAGCGCCTCAAGCAGCAAACCTTCATCAACGCCGCTCAGTTCAAGCCGCAAGCCGGCCTGCATCTGGCCCAACCAGGTGGGCAATTCAGCCAGCGCCCCAGGCGGCAGGGCAATCGTCGCCGACGCTTCGCGCGGCAGGGCATTTCTGGCCGAGCCGCCTTGCAAGCCGGCCAGCCGGAATGGGAATTTTGCCGCCAGTTCATGCAGCACGCGCACCAGCAGTTTGATCGCATTGCCGCGCTCTTCATGAATATCGACGCCGGAGTGGCCACCGCGCAGGCCACGCAATGAAAGACGCGCAACGCAATATTCAGCCGGCATCGGCTCAGATTCACCTACCCGCTCGACATTGACATCCAGACCGCCAGCACAGCCCAAATAAAACTCGCCCCATTCCTCGGTATCGAGATTCAGCATCAACTGCCCCTGCAAAGCGCCTGCCGCCAGCCCTCGGGCGCCGCCCATGCCGGCTTCTTCATCCACGGTAAATAGCGCCTCCAGTGGGCCGTGCAGCAAATGCGTATCTTCGAGCGCTGCCAGCATCAGCGCCACGCCGATACCGTTATCGGCACCCAAAGTGGTTTTTTCGGCAATCAGCCAGCCATCGCGCAATGTCGGCCTGATCGGATCGCGAGCGAAATCGTGATCGCTATCCGCGTTCTTCTGGCAAACCATATCGAGATGCGACTGCAGGATCATCCCGGGAAACCCCTCCCGTCCCGGACTGGCCGGTTTGCGGATAATCAGGTTTCCGGCAGCGTCGACCGTAGCCAACAAGCCACGTCCCTCAGCCCAGGCTTTCAGGGTGTCACGCAAACGGCCTTCATTTTTGGAGGCACGAGGAATGGCACAAAGCGTCGCAAAATGCGCCCAGACATTGGCCGGCTCAAGGTGGGCAAAAACCGAGTGTTCAAGGGTGACTGACATAAGAAACTGCTCCGGATACGGATTGATTGCTGACTGACAAATACGGACGAAAAACCATAAAACCCGGCTGGTTTAAGCGCTACACAGCCTTCAACCCGGATTGCTGCGGTCAACCGCTTAACGCAGGTTAATTTCGACCCGTCGATTTTTAGGCTCATTGACCTCGTCCTCGGTTGGCACCAGCAAATCCCGTTCGCCTCGACCCACCGTTTCCAGCTTGTCGGCAGGGACACCGCCTTCAATCAAAGCAGCCCCTATCGTTTGGGCCCGTGTTTTCGACAAGGCATCATTGCCTTCCACACTGCCGACCCGATCGGTATGGCCAATCACCCTGATTTCAGCCGCCGCCCGCTCGGCAATCTCACGACGAACCCGGTTTAGTTCAGCCCGGGACGCCGCTGTCAGCACATTCCCGCCCGGCTCAAAGTAGAGCAAATAGGTGCTGGGACGCGGGGGTTGAGCCGCCAATGCGTCAGCAAAGCGCGCTTTCACCTCTTCCTGCGTTGCCTCGTAAGCAGTATTGGCGTCACCCCGCCGCACGGAAGCAGCGTAGGGTTTATCGAGAACAAGCTCGCCCCGGGCATCGCGCACGATCAGCGCACTCGCTCGCCCATCGGCTGATGGCAGAAGGACAACACGCTCACTGGCGCAGCCAGCCAACAGCAGCAACACGCCAAGAGAAACTGGCCAATTGAGTTTACTCATCGCGTCCCTCGCCCACTTCAACGACAAACTCGGTGCCACGAACACCCAGCACCGACGTCGGCGTATGGAACTGCACCGCTGCCGGATTCTGCCGGGCGATCTTGCCACTGGCCACCGAGAGCGTTCCCTTGCCAATAGCGATCGACATGCTGCCGGCTTGGGTCGTGCTATCAAAATCAAATTTATCGATAACCATCAACGAGTTCGGCCCTGCCGAGAGCAGCGTGTTATCGCGTAGCGTCACCCCCACCGCACCGGTAGCGCCGGTCCGCAATTTGTCGGCCGGAAATACCTGTGTGCCGACAACGGCCAGCAACTTTTGCCCACCTCGCTCAAGGCTGACGACGCCCTTGCTAGTTTTAACCATCCCGGCGGGTTCGGCGGCCAGTGTCGAAAAGCTCACCGTCGTGGCAAGTAACGCGAGTGCTGCGGCCCAAAATATTTTTATCACTACGCTCTCCCTCGGCATTTCCGGGTAAAAATTTTTATTGAAATTCCGTTCACCGAATAACTCGATGCCTTCCCAGGCAATGCTAGGCACCCGCCCGCAAGGCCAGCAAAGGGGGCGTTTGCAACAAGCGGCCAACTGCAAACCACCCAGTCAGCACGGCCAGCAAGGCACCGCCCAGTGTCGCCAACAACGGTAGCAAAGGATCAAAAGCCAGGTTCAGTTGAAATACCTGACGCGCCAGCAGCCAACCGAGCAGCCCCGCCCCGGTGGCCGCAATCAGGCCGGCAACGCCGCCCACCACGGCCAGTTCAACCAGCAATGCTTGGCGCAACTGTGCCCGTTGCGCCCCCAGGGCACGCATCAGCGCGAGTTCGTAACGGCGTTCGTCAAAGGCCGAAAGCAGCGCCGAATAAAGAACAATACCGCCGGCCAGCAACGTGAAAATGAAAATGAACTGAACGGCGCCCACCACCTGGGAAATCACTGACTGGATTTGCCGAATGACTTCACCGACATCAATCAAGGTCAGGTTGGGAAAGCGCGCCACCAGTTGCGAGCCCAGCGTTGCCTGCGCCGGTGGCAAGTAAAAACTGGTGATGAGACTGGCCGGCACATCCTCGATCACACCGGGCGGCATCATCACGAAGAAATTGACGCGCATCGAATCCCAATCCAGCTTGCGCAGATTACTGACCCGAACTTTTTTCTCGACGCCGGCAATCGAAAAGACCAATTCATCGCCCAACTTGATACCGAGCGTCTGAGCCAACCCGTCCTCAACCGACGCCAAACCCTGCCCGGCCTCTTCCGGCGAAAACCAGCGCCCGGCGACAATACTGTTTCCGGCCGGCATATCGGCGCGCCAGGAAAGATTGAATTCGCGCTCGACCAGGCGCTGCGCCCGATCATCATCGGGAAAGCTGGCCGGACTGATGGCTTGCCCGGCAATGCTTTGCAGGCGGCCACGAATCATCGGAGCCAATTCGGCCGTGATGCCCGCAGCGGTCAGCGCCTGCGCCACCGCCTGACGCTGATCGGGCTGGATGTTGATGATGAAACGGTTGGGCGCCTCGGCGGGAATCGCTTTCTGCCAGGCATCGAGCAGCTCGGCGCGCGTCACGGTCAACAGCAACATTGCCATCAAGCCAATCGCCAACGCGACGATTTGTATTGCACTGGCCGAACGGTGGCGCGCCAGATTGGCCAGGCCTTGCCGCCAGCCAAAGCCAGCCGAGCCACGCAGGCGGGCGACGACGCTCACTGCCAGCTGGGCAATCAGCCAGAAACTGCCCAATGCCACGGTGAACCCGGCGACCGCCAAAGCGCCCAGCCTGGTATCGCCAGCCACCAGAATGATCAGGCCGGACAACAGCAGCAAGCCGAGCAGATAGCCGCCGATCAGGAAAGGTTGCGGCGGCCCCAGCTCACGACGCAAAACGCGCAGGGTCGGCACTTTGGCGAGTTGCAGCACAGGCGGAAAGGCAAAGCCAAAGAGCAGGACGGCGGCGACCCCGGCCCCCAGCCCGAGCGGTTGCCAGCCCGGCAAGGGCAAACTGATGACGAGCAGCTTGCTTAACCAGCCGATCAGCACGAAATGCGCGGCAAAGCCAATCAGATAACCGGCCAGGGTTGAGAGCAGCGCCAACCATAAAAACATGGAGGCATGCAGCAGGACGAGGCGCCGCTGGGTCATGCCCAGGCAGCGCATGATGGCGCAGGCGTCAAGATGGCGTTGCATGTAGCGCCTTGCCGCCAGCGCCACAGCGACGGCAGAGAGCACCACGGTCAGCAAGGTCGCCAAGCCGAGAAAACGTTGCGCCCGGTCCAGCGCACTACGAATCTCTGGCCGGGCGTTTTGGGCATCTTCTAGCCGTTGACCGCGGGAGAGCAGCGGTTCAGCCCAACGCCGGAAACCGGCCACCGCCCGCTCGTCGCCGGCAATCAACAAGCGATAACGGACCCGCGAACCCGTCTGCACCAGCCCACTGGCTGCAATGTCGTCGAGATGCATCATCAGGCGCGGCGCGAGGCTGAAGAAATTGAGCCCGCGATCCGGCTCCATGGTCAAAATGGCGCCGATCGGCAGTTCTTTCTGGCCAACTGCAAGCTTGCCACCCGGCAGCGACTGCAATGCCCCGGCCAGTCGCTCATCCAGCCAGACCTCGCCGGGTTTTGGGCCAGCCTGCGTCGGCTTTCCGGTTTCGCCGGGGCGCAGGGTGATGGCGAGCTGCCCGCGCAAGGGGTAGGTGGTGCTCACCGCCTTGATCTCGGCCAATTGAGCCTGACCATTGGCCATTACCATGCTGGGAAAATTCAAGGTTTCGGCGTGCTGCAAACCGCGTTTTCCGGCTTCTGCCGTAAAGCTTTCGGGCCAGGGCTGATCACCGACCAGGATCAGATCGCCACCGATCAATTGTTGCGCCTGCCGATCCAGCGCCAGTCGCACGCGATCGGCAAAAAAACCGACTGCGGTGACCGCGGCAACTGCAATTGCCAACGCCGCGAACAATAGTCGCAGTTCGCCGGAACGCATTTCCCGACCCAGTAAGCGCCAGGCCAGCATGATCATAAAGGCAGCGCCCAGCGGGCGCGAAACTCGTCAGGCGCCACCGCTTTGCCGTGCAGGTAACCCTGCAACTGCTGGCAACCCAGCTTGGCCAAAAACTCGGCCTGCTCGACGGTCTCGACGCCTTCTGCCACCACCTCGAAATTGAGGCTGGTCGCCAATTCCATCACCGTGCGAATAATCGCCTCGTCGTCAGAATTCCGGCCGATACCCGTGACAAAGGATTGGTCAATTTTCAGTTGCTGAACAGGCAACATTTTCAGATAGCTCAAGGAAGAGTAGCCCGTCCCAAAATCATCCAGCGCCAGGCTGATACCAAAATCGCGTAACCGCTGCAGCAAGCCGTGTGCATCGCCGACCCCCATCACCACCGACTCGGTGAGCTCCAGTTTGAGACAGTGAGCATCCATGCCGGTTTCGTCGAGAATATTGCCCAGTGTCTCGATGAACTCCGGCCGCTCCAATTGCTTGACCGATAGATTGACCGAGACCTGTGGCAGATCGAAGCCGCTACGGCGCCATTGCATGACTTGCCGGCAAGTTTCCCTGAGCACCCAGTTACCGAGCGGAATAATGATCCCTGACTCTTCGGCCAGCGGGATAAACCGGGAAGGCATGACCTGGCCCAACTCGGGACTATTCCAGCGCAACAGTGCTTCGGCGCCGACCAGTCGTTCGCTCCGGGTATCCACTTGCGGCTGCAAATGCACGGAAAGCTCGCCATTGTCGAGCGCCCGGCGCAGCAGGGTTTCCATGCGGATACGCTCTTTTGCATCACGCGTCATTTCAGGGGTATAGAAATGATACTGGCCGCGACCGATTGCTTTCGCCCGATACATCGCCGTATCGGCATTGCGCATCAGATCGACCATGCCTTGTGCATCACCGGGGAACAAGCTGATACCGATTGAGGCCGACAGGAACAGCTCGTGCTCGCCCAGGCCAAATGGCAGTTCAAAAGCAGCAATGATTTCCCGGGCCAGAACAGCCACCTCGTCCTCACTGCGCACCGCCTCCATCAAGCAAATAAACTCGTCACCACCAAGGCGGGCAAGCATGTCAATCAAGCGCACATGCTCGGAAAGCCTTGCCGCCACGGCGACCAGCAATTCATCGCCGACCCCGTGCCCGAGGGAGTCATTGACCTGCTTGAACTGGTCGAGGTCAATAAACAGCACGGCCAACTGCTGTGCGTGCCGCCCGGATTCACGCAGGCTTTCTTCAAGGCGCTCGATAAAGCAGCGACGGTTGGCGAGTCCGGTCAATGGGTCATGGTAGGCGAGATAATTCAGTTTGCTCTCGGCCTGCCGACGCTCGGAAATTTCAGCTTTAAGCTGGGTATTGGCCCGCCTCAACTCTTCCGTACGGGCGTCCACCTGAATTTCCAGCGTGTCACGAGCCGCCTTGATTCGCCCTTCCTGCTCTTCGAGAATCCCTTGGGCGCGACGAACAACCAGAAACTGCAACAGATAAAGCGCCATGAAGACCGCGAACACGCAGGCGGTAACCCACCACAGGCTGCGCTCCAGTTGGCTGACGAAGGGTGAGACATCCTGGTAGAGCTCGAAAACGCCTTCAATCGAGCCATCCTTGTTCACAATCGGGACATAACTCGACAAAACATCTATATCGGATCGTTCGCCCTCGAAGGTATTGATCGTGTTGCGGTGGGTCAGTTCGCTCAACACCTTGCCGCTCATCGCCGAACGAAAACCAGGGTTTTTGAGTTTATCTTCACCCAGTTGAGCGCTGTCCGACGAAAAAACCGTTACCCCGATCCGGCTGTAAATCTTGACCTTTACCACCGAAGTATTGCGCATCAACGCCGCAACACTGCCCCGCAATTGCTCGGACTCCACTGAGTTTTTCAAAAATGCGGCATCCCGACCCAGCGAGGCGCTCATCAGACTGGCGAGCGGGCTACCGAGAAAACTCTCGAAAACCTGCGCCATCGCCACGTTGCGATGCTCCGCCAGTTCCGTCATCTGCTGTATGGACAGCACCCGGTAAAGCGGCCCAAGTACCCCGGCCGCCATCACAATTAGGATGAAACTGACCGTTGAAAAATAGCGCGATAAGTTGAACATTTTTTTCGATTTTCTACCCGGGTCAATCCAGCTCACGGAGGCGGTCGACCGCCTCTTCAACCCGCTTGACGGCAATCACTTCCATGCCATCAATCGCCTGCTTCGGGCGATTCGCCTCAGGAATCAACGCCCGGGTAAATCCGAGCTTGGCCGCCTCCTTCAAACGCTCCTGACCACGCGGTGCCGGACGGATTTCACCGGCCAGACCAACTTCACCAAACACAATAAGTTTCGATGGCAATGGCTTGTTTTTTAAAGATGATGTAATCGACAACAATACTGCCAAGTCGGCCGCCGGCTCGGTAATTTTTACGCCACCCACGGCATTGACAAAAACATCCTGATCGAAACAGACAATGCCGGCATGACGATGCAGCACAGCCAGCAACATGGCCAGACGCTGGGCATCCAGCCCGACCGTCAGCCGCCGTGGATTGCCATGTGCGGTATCAACCAGGGCCTGAATTTCGACCAGTAAAGGGCGCGTTCCCTCCTGCGTCACCATCACACAAGAGCCGGGCACGTCCTGCCCGTGTTGCGACAAAAATAGCGCTGACGGGTTATTGACCCCCTTCAAGCCCTTGTCGGTCATCGCAAAGACACCCAACTCATTGACCGCCCCAAAACGATTCTTCACGGCGCGCACCAAACGGAAGCTGGAGTGGGTATCGCCTTCAAAATAAAGCACGGTATCGACGATATGCTCCAGCACGCGCGGCCCGGCCAACGCGCCTTCTTTGGTCACGTGGCCCACCAGAATCACCGTGATGCCGGACTGCTTGGCCAGCCGTGTCAGTTGCGCCGCGCATTCGCGCACCTGCGCCACCGAGCCCGGTGCGCTGGAAAGCTGGTCAGACCACAAGGTCTGGATTGAATCGATCACCGCGACTTGCGGCATTTCAGCCTGCAAGGTCGACACGATGCGCTCAAGATTGATTTCGGCCATCAATTGCAGGCCACGTGTCTCAAGACCGAGCCGCCGGGCGCGCAAGGCCACCTGCTCGCCGGATTCCTCGCCGCTGACGTAAAGCACCTTGTGCTCACTGGATAGATGCGAGAGCGCCTGCAAGAGCAGCGTGCTCTTGCCGATGCCCGGGTCGCCACCGATCAGCACGACGCCACCGGCCACCAGGCCACCGCCCAAAGCCCGGTCGAATTCGCCGATCCCAGTGGCGATGCGTTCGACATCGCGTGCCTTGATTTCCGACAGGGTCTGCAACTTGACCGTTGGGGCCAGCGATTCAAAACGATGGCCGGTCGATTTTTCCGCGACGCTCTCGACCAGCGTATTCCATTCACTACAACCAGGACATTGGCCCTGCCACTTCGGGCTGGTTGCGCCGCATTCGGTACAGCTATAAATCGACTTCGCTTTTGCCACTCAAATTTCCCCGACTTCAACCGGCACCCGCGGCGCCAGCGCACAAAAAAGCTCGTAAGCAATCGTTCCAGCAGCGTTAGCCACTTCGTCGGCCGGCACATCACCCGCCAACCCCCTGCCCCACAGGGTAACCGGTGCACCGATGCCGGCCGCCGGAATATCGCTCAGATCGCAGACCAGCATATCCATTGAAACGCGACCAAGCGTACGTGTGCGTTGGCCCATGACGGCAATCGGCGTTCCGGTAGGCGCATGGCGCGGATAGCCATCGGCATAACCGCAGGCAACCACACCAATGCGCATTGGCCGGTCGGCGGTAAAGGTGCCGCCGTAACCCACCCGATCCCCCGTCGCCAAGGTCTGCACACTGATGATTTTGCTTTCCAGCGTCATCGCCGGCTGCAGACCCAGTTCGGCGGCGCTTTGCTCGGCAAACGGGCTCGCCCCGTAAAGCATGATGCCGGGGCGTACCCAGTCGCCATGCGCCATGGGATGACGCAAAATCGCCGCCGAATTCGCCAGACTGACCGGGCCTTTCCAGTCGCCAAGCATCGCCTGGAATTGATCGAATTGCCCGGCAATGCCGCGCGCCCCGTCCGCCTCGGCAAAATGTGTCATCAAAGTCAGCGCTATTTGCGGGATCTGGCGTAGCTTTTCTCGCGCAATGGCGAACGTCTGCGCCGTAAAGCCCAGCCGATTCATGCCGGTATTGAGTTTCAGGCAGACCGAAACCGGGCGCTCGAATGGGCCGGTGTCGAGCAAAAGCGCCAGTTGTTCCGGGCAATGGATGACCGTCGTCAAACCGTGCTCAACCACGGCGCGCGCATCGCGGCTGTTAAAAATACCTTCAAGCAACAATAGGGGCTGGGTGATGCCCGCCTCGCGCAGGGCAAGCGCGTTTTCGCACTCCAGCAAGGCAAAGCCATCCGCCTCCTCGCGCAGCGCCTGAACGGCGCGCCACTGGCCGTGGCCGTAGGCGTTGGCCTTGATCACTGCCCACGCCTTGGCGGCTGGGGCATGGCGCTTGGCCAGGCGATAGTTTTTCAGGATGGCATCCGGCGCGATACGGGCGCGAATGGGACGGGAAGTTTTCATAAAGCCGCTTCTTTCAACTGGCGCTTGGCAAAATCAATAAAGGTGCTGCTTAGCCGTGACTGAAAACGGCTTTCTGGATAAATCAGGGAAAGGCTGCGCTTGAGCGACGGCTTGAGCGGGATGGCTTTTAGTGTACCGAGTTGCCGCTCTTTTTCGACGACGGCACGGGAAACAATGGCGAAACCCAGTCCGCTCGCCACCACGCTCTTCAGTGCCTCGGGGCTACCCAGTTCTATCAGGGTTTTAAGGCTCTCGGGCGGAATTTTTTGCTTGCTAAAATAGGCGTCAGTAATGGTGCGCGTGCCCGAGCCTGGCTCACGGGAAATAAACTCGTGCTCAGCCAACACTTTCGGCGTGACCGACTTCAGGCTGGCCAAGGGGTAATCAGGGGCGAAAATCGCCACTAGTTCATCTTCGCAAAAAATCTGGCTGGCGAGCGCAGGCAACCCGACCGGCGCGTCAATCAAGCCGACATCAACCGCATGTGCGGCGACGCGACTTTCGATGGTCGCCGAGTTGGCCACGAACAAACTGACCCGCACCTGAGGATAAAGCGCATTGAATTTAGCCAGAACGGGCGGCAAGATGAAATCAGCAATGGTCGTACTGGCACCCACGAGCAAAGGACCGCGCATCTCACCGGTCATCTCGCCGACGCAGGTTTCCATTTCATCGGTCAAGGCGAGGATTTTTTCGGCATACGAAAGAACCCGCTCACCCGCTGGCGTCAGCGAAATATTGCCGTGTCGCCGCTCGAACAGCCGGGTGTTGAGCTGCTCTTCCAGATGCTTGATCTGGAAAGTAACCGCCGGCTGCGTCATGAACAGCGCATCGGCAGCCCGGGTAAAGCTCAGATGTTTTGCGACGGCATGAAAGACCTGCAAACGCCGGTCAGCCATGATTATTCTCCAGTGGGGGTGTGCGGTCGATATTCAATCACATTCCGCTCGCAATACAGCGCTCAACTTGAGTTTTGGCCATTTTTCAGGGTTGACCGCAGCATTCGCGAAGTAATTTATAGTTATCGCCTTATTTGTAACAAAAGACGTCATACCCTTTGTGCCGTCGATGCACAATTCAAGGTGTTTCACAAGCCTTGCGCCGCTCGCCAAGCATGGTATAACCCTCGACCAAAGTTATAACGAGACAAAAGTTAACGTGCCATTCGGCTTCTATATCATCATGGCGGCGCAGTTTTTTTCAGCACTCGCCGACAACGCCCTGCTCATTACCGCGATTGCAGCTCTGCGTGAGATGCATGCGCCGTCCGAGTATGAGCCGTTGCTCAAAACCTTCTTCACCGTCTCTTATGTCGTGCTGGCCGCCTTTGTTGGTGCCTTCGCCGACTCAATGCCGAAATGGCGGGTGATGTTCATCAGCAACGCCATCAAGATCGTCGGCTGCAGCATGATGTTCTGGGGAGCCCACCCACTCGCCGCCTATGCCGTCGTCGGCCTCGGTGCTGCGGCCTACTCGCCGGCCAAATATGGCATCCTGACCGAATACCTGCCCCACCGCCAACTCGTCGTTGCCAACGGCTGGATTGAAGGCCTGACCGTCGGCGCCATCATCCTTGGCGTCGTGATCGGCGGCACGCTGATTCAACCCGGCGTTTCGCAATCGCTGCTCGCTTTCGACTTTCCTTTAATTAGTACCGGCATCGACACCACCAGCGAAATGGCGCTCTGCTTTGTCGCCGTCTTCTATCTGCTCGCCTCGCTGTTCAACCTCTACGTTCCGGATACCGGCGTTGATCACAAGCAGTTGAAGAAAAATCCGTTCTACCTGATCCATGAATTCAACCATTGCCTGTCATTGCTCTGGCGCGACAAGCTGGGCCAGATTTCGCTGGCCGTAACGACCCTGTTCTGGGGCGCCGGCGCGACGCTGCAATTTATCGTCATCAAGTGGTCGGAAGTCGCGCTTGGTCTCGACCTTTCCAAATCATCAATGCTGCAAGGCGTGGTGGCCATTGGCGTTGCCGCCGGCGCCATTCTGGCGGCAAAATTCATCACCCTACGTAAATCGGTACAGGTTATCCCGCTCGGCATCGCGATGGGTTTGATCGTGCTGATCATGAATTTCGTCCATGACATGTGGCTGGCCGTGCCGCTACTGATCATCATCGGTGGTCTTTCCGGCTTCTTCGTCGTGCCGATGAACGCCCTGCTCCAGCACCGCGGGCACATTCTGATGGGGGCGGGTCACTCGATCGCCGTCCAGAATTTCAACGAAAATATCTCCATCCTGATCATGACCGGTTTGTACTACCTGATGATCAAGATGGACATTTCGATCTACTGGGTAGTCACGCTATTCGGCATATTCGTCAGCACACTGATGTACATCATCCGCCAGCGCCACATCGCCAACCAAAAGGTGCATGACGACGTTCAGCACCTGGACGATTCAGCCAGCCACTAGAACGGCAATTCCGGCGACGCCTGAGTCCGGGTTTCGGCCTGAGCCAGACTCCGTAGCAAACGACGGGCAAAAACCAGGTCTTCCCAGGCTTTTGCCTTGTCGGGCAAATTGCGCAACAGATAAGCCGGGTGATAGGTCACAACGACGGGAATCCCGGCGTATTCAAAGCGGTTGCCACGCATCGAGGCGAGGGTTTTATCCTCGTGCAGCAGGCTCTGCACTGCCACCTTGCCGAGCAGGACAATAAGTTTCGGTTTGAGCATGGCGATCTGGCGTTCAAGGTAAGGCCGACAGCTGGCGATTTCAGCCGTTTCCGGCGTGCGATTGCCCGGGGGGCGACACTTCACCGCATTGCCGATATAAACCTTGTTGCCGCGACTGATACCGAGTGCCGCCAGCATGTTGTCGAGCAGCTTGCCGGCCTGGCCCACGAATGGCTCGCCCTGCGTATCCTCTTCAGCCCCCGGCCCTTCGCCGATGAAAAGCCAGTCCGGATTGAGATCGCCCACACCAAGCACCGCCTGTTTGCGTTGCTCGCAGAGTGAACAAGCCTTGCAGGCAGCGACCTGCCTGGCCAATTCTTGCCAGTTTTCCGGGTTGACCGCAGCATCGAGGTCAGGAATCCGATTGGGCTCTGCACTGAGCGCGGGGAGCAATTCTTTCTCGGGTGCGGCGCTCGGCATTGGCCGGACAGGCGCTTCACGCGGTGTCGCAACGGGCGGCTGGCTAGCTAAAACAGCGGGCTTTTCAGCAATAGTTGACTCGACTGGCGCCGGCTTTCCGCCCGCCACATTAAGCTGTGATCCCGGCTCCCGCTGTACCCATAGCGGGGAAATACCCATCTCGACCAGCATTTGCTCGCGGCTCAGGCTCATGCCAATTCCTTGTCAAAAATCAGCGCATCTTCACGCCCGAGGGTGGCTGGGTAATAGCCCTTGCGCAGGCCAATCTGGCGAAAACCGAAATGGCGATACAACTCGACCGCCCGCTCATTGGACGGCCGAACTTCGAGAAACAGCTTGCTGGCGTGGTTGAGGCGGGCGTTTTCCATCGCATGGCGCAGCAGGCGTGCCCCATAACCTTGCCCCTGATAGCGTTGGCACACCCCGATATTGAGCAAGTGCGCCTCGTCAATCACCGTCATCACGACCGAAAACCCAATCAGATCGCCCCCGACACGCAGAACCCAGGCGCTATGGCCCACGGCCAGCGAATCGGCAAAATTGCCGCGCGACCAGGGAAAAACCTGCAGGGAAGCTTCCAGCGCAGCCACCGTGTCGAGGTCGCGCTCGTTCATCGGGAAAAACTCGGCAGCGATGTGCAAATCACTCACGCCCGGCCGCCTTCGCTAAGGCGTTCAGCCACAGTCTTGGCAACCTTGTCGCGAATGTAGAGCGGCGCGGCCAATGCGGCATCGATACCCTCGCCGCGAGCGGCGCGTGGCGCGGCCAGCCTGGCCAGCGCGGCGGCAGTCGGCAGAATGCCGGGATGAATTGGAATCCCGGCGGCGACGATTCGGGCCTGCAATTCCGGATAGGCGCTCGGGGCGTTGCCACAAATCAGCCAGCCAGCATCAGTAGGCAAAGGCACGTTGGCTGGCGACCAAACCCGAATTTCACCCTGTAGCGCATAGCCGTCGGTACAACGCCGATAGCTGCCGGCATAAACCTCGCCCATGCGCGCATCGAGCAAGGCCAGAACCTGTTCAGCGCCGGTCATCTCGGCCATCGCTTCAAGGCTGGTCACCGGCACGAGTGGAATATTGGCCGCTACCGCCAGGCCCTGGGCAATGCCGCAGGCAACGCGCAAACCGGTAAAGGCGCCGGGGCCAACGCCAAAGGCAATGGCATCGAGTTGCGCGACTTTTAACCCACTTTCGCCGAGCAGTTCGCGGACCAACGGCAACAGGGTTTCGGAATGCGACTGACCCGGCGGGCAGAGACGCTCGACAATGTCACCATCACGCCAGAGCGCACAGGAGCCGAGTTCGGTGGAGGTTTCGAGGGCAAGAATCAACATAGTCCGGCATTTTACCGGAGCTACCGCCCGCCTGCTTCAATCGTGGCGCCCGCCTCGGCCATCCCGCCGTTGGTGATCGCCCTGCCCGCGGCCTTGCTCACGCATCTCGTCACGCAAACGGCGCCGATCTTCCGGCGGGACTTCCTGCCAGCGCCGAGGCCCCTCCTCGCGACGCATATTGCGATCCTGCTGCCAGTGCTCACGCATTTGCTGGCGCATTTCCCGCCGTTCCTCGGGGGGCAGATCGCGCCATGAAGCTTGCGCCCAAGCGCTGCCCGCCGAGCCAAGCAGGCTCAACAGCAACAACAAGCACGGAACAACGCGAGTTTTCATGGCAGTAAAATCAATATCCGGTTTTCACGAAGATCATTGTCTATCCGTGCCCACCGGGCCGGCGACGCGATTTGTAAAAAAATGTTTCCCACAAGGCGCAGGACATTAGTTGTTACATTGAACGAGATTTATTGGTCATCAACAATTATCCTTGCCGCCATGAACGAACATAACCATCACCTTCTTGTTGTCGACGACGACGCCCGTTTGCGCGATTTGCTGACCCGTTACCTGAGTGAGCAAGGTTTTGAGGTCAAGGCCGTGGCCGACGGCAAGCAAATGGACAAAATCCGCAGCCGTGAGCATTTTCACCTGATCGTGCTTGACCTGATGATGCCAGGCGAAGACGGCCTGACCATTTGCCGCCGCCTGCGCGGCATTAACGATCTGACGCCGATCATCATGCTCACCGCCAAGGGCGATGAAGTGGATCGCATTATCGGCCTTGAAATGGGGGCCGATGACTACCTGCCCAAGCCCTTCAATCCGCGCGAACTGCTGGCCCGCATTCAAGCCGTGCTACGCCGTCAGGGCAACCGGCCGCCGGGGGCGCCGGAGGATCAGGATGAAATCGTTCGCTTCGGCAATATTGAAGTGGATCTTGCCGCCCGGACAATGAAACGGGGCGAGGATCTGCTGCCGCTGACCACCGGCGAATTCGCCGTCTTGAAAGTGCTGCTGCACCACCCACGCCAGCCGCTGTCGCGCGACAAACTGATGACGCTGGCCCGCGGCCGCGAACAAGGGCCGTTCGATCGCGCCATTGATGTTCAGGTTTCCCGGCTGCGCAAGTTGATCGAAAACGACCCGGCCCAGCCGCGCTACCTGCAGACCGTCTGGGGCTTCGGCTACGTTTTCATTCCGGACGGCACCAACCGCGAGGCATGATGCCGAGAAGCTTGCTGGCCCGCACCTTCCTGCTGCTGGCAACGCTGGTACTGCTCACCACGGCCGCATGGCTTAGCCTATTTCGTTACATCGACGCTGAACCGCGCGCCCGCGAAACGGCGCAACTCGCGGCTTCTGCGGTCAACCTGATTCGCGCCTCGCTTTTCGCTGCCGCCCCGGAAAAACGTCTGAATTTATTCGCCGAGTTTTCGACGCGTGAAGGCATTCGCCTCTTGCCGGCCGAGCTTGAGGACAAGATCGAGGCGATGCCCGACTCGCGCTTTCATCGTTTATTGCAGCACGAATTGGCCAACCGCCTCGGCGCGCACACCCGCGTTGCCGCCAGCGTTGATGAAGTCCCCGGCTTCTGGGTCAGCTTCCGCCTCGACGATGACGACGAGGAAGAATACTGGCTGGTGCTGCCGCGCGAACGGGCCACCCGCAGCATTGCCAAGCATTGGCTGGTCTGGGGATTATTAGCCATCGTGCTGGCGCTGGCGGTTGCCTGGCTGATTGCCTCGCGGATCAGCCGACCGCTGAAAGCCATGGCGAAATCTGCCGAAACAGTGGGCCGTGGCCAAACGCCAGCCCCGCTGCCCGTGGATGGCGCCGAGGAACTGAGTCGTCTTGCCAAGGCATTCAATTTGATGGCCACGGATCTGCAACGCCATGAACAGGACCGTTCCGAAGTCCTGGCCGGCATCTCGCACGATCTGCGCACACCGCTCACCCGGCTGCGCCTGGAAGCTGAAATGAGCATTGCCGATAGCGGCGCCCAGCAGGCAGTGATTGCCGATATTGAGCAAATGGAAGCGGTGATCTCGCAATTCATGGATTACGCCCGCGCCGAATCCGGCGAGGAAGCCGTCATCGCTGATCTGACTTACCTGCTTGAAAATATCGTTGAGCGCCAAGCCTGCGTCGGCCGCCCCTGCCGGCTTGAACTCGCGGAGCTGCCCGAATTGCCGCTGCGCCCGAAAGCCATCACGCGGGCCATCACCAACCTGATCGACAACGCCTGGAAATATGGCGGCGGCGAGGTAACCGTGAAGACTGCTACGGTCAACGGCGAAATATGGCTGGAAATCAGTGACCACGGCCCAGGAATCCCAGCAAGCGAAACCGAACGCCTGAAACGCCCCTTCACTCGTCTGGAAACCGCCCGCACCAATGCCAGCGGCACCGGCCTTGGCTTGGCCATCGTCGAGCGCATCGCCCGCCTGCACAACGGCC
>JADKIP010000004.1 GCA_016721185.1 Candidatus Dechloromonas phosphorivorans | reverse complement strand
AGATGGTCGTAAGGGACCAGCGCGGGGTGATGCCGATTCGTCTTGTCGCCGAGCAGGCCGTCGGGTCGTAAAGGTGAAAGGCCAGCCCGAACACCGTACACCTGGGGCCAGCGTGATGTAACCTTGTCCCAGCTCGCCATACCGAGCACTTCCTTGCCCTGCCATACCTTACAAGCGATGCCTGAATCAGGAGTCAGCCGCCGCATCCGGAACCGGCCCACGGACTGGTGGCGCCGAAAGCCGGCACCTCGACTGCCTTTGGCCAGACGCGGCAGAAGGATGAGTTTTCTGCGCTTCCGTACCGTAATGCAGCAACAGTTCGGCCGGGCCGAGCAGGTTCCGGCACCATCACCGTCACCGACAGCGCCGAGGAGCGCGTTAACATCCGGTCCCACCTGCGAATGAGCGTAGGCGAAAAACTCCGGGCCGCCGTACTTCTTCCGGATGACGTCATGCCAAGAACCCTTGTCATCTGATATAGCGCCAGGCTTCGTTCAGCGGGTCGTACAGTTCGTGCGTCACCTGCCAGTCATCGGACCAGACGGCAGGCTTCCTCGCATTCGTTGTCCATGAAGGACTGCTCGGCGGCAGTCAGCTTCGGCTGCGGGTAGCCATGCAGCTTCTGCCAGTCCGGCTTGCCGCGAAACAGCTCACCCTTACCAGACCGTGCCGGCTTCCAGCGCGATCGCTCGGTATCCGACATTTCGTCAATACCTTGCGATAGGTGGCAAAAAAGTGGCCGGCTGATCACGGCGCGCCGGAACGGGCGAACCTACCAGCGCAACCTGGCCGGGACAATCACGCTGAGTAGCGGAATAATTACGTTGGACGTGCTGTTGTCCTTTTATTTTTTGGTTTGGTCGTTTATTTGCTGTCGACCGCAGGGCCAGCATTTTGCCGCTGTGGTCGTATGGCCCGGCCTTTGTTTCACGGTTGCGGCCGCATCCGAAAACTGCGGCAAGGGCGAGCGCCACCACCAGCAGGAAGGACATCAAGCGCGGCGCAGGCGATCCATCAGGTCAATCGAGTCAGACTCCTCAATCTGCTAGTCAGTCACCAGCCGCAAGGCATCAATTCCGGCAATCGCGTAAGAAGTAGCGCCGAGCATGAAGTGAAAGCGCCAGACAATTTCTGCCTTCGGGACATCAGGCAAAGCCTTGAACAGCGCCTCCTTGGCGATCAACCACACCGGCGTACTCATGGGCCAGAAAGGTGCGGATAAACTCGAAGGATCGGTCAGCGTGCGGCCGAGCAAGCGTGAAAGTCGTCCCGCAGGTTTCTCGCTCGTCCGCCATGCGCAACAAAGTGCCGAAAAAAGCCATCGAGAATCTGCGGTAACCCAAGCGCCTTGCCAGCCGCTTCACGCTCCAGCGTATTCAGGACGCATTCGTTCCTCGCCGTTCAGCCAATCCAGCCGCCGACGAAAAAACCTCACCTACTCAACGACTCGCTTTGACCGAAGTGGTAATACACCGTGCCAGATTAACGGCTGCCTCACTGGTAATCATGCGCATCAGTTGCCGTCATAACGTGCTTATGATGGCGCTCAGCAACATCGAGAATTCGTTCGCGGTATCTACAGATTTAACTTCAATACACGACGCCTCCTATAATTCATACGTTCGTTTTAATCATAGGTAAAATGAACGGAGGGGCAACATTTTGTTGAATTCGACCGAAGTAGTATTTATTCCGTTGGCAAGCTATTAGCGGCCAGCCGGCAGCGCCAAGGGTGAAACCTGTTCATATTGCAGGAACCGGCAGAGCACAGGCTGCCCGGTTTTTTTCTCAAAATAGGTTTCCCGTTCCTCATTAATCAGGCGCCATTCATCAAGCGGAATGCTCTCGGGAAAAAGCGTATCGCCAGCAAAGGACTGCTCAATCCGGGTCAACAAAAGCTGGTGACAGTACGGCCAGGCGCGGCATAGGCCGACGCACCGCCAATGACAAAACCGGCTTGCCCGTTTCTAACGCCTTCGACAAGCCCTGCTCCACACTATCAACCCGCGTGCAACCAGGCCTGCAAAACCAGGTCGGGTTGGCGACTGACAATAAAGGCTCCAGGCACCACGTCCATCGACTCGTAAGTCAAACGCCCGGTCAGCAATGCCGCACCGGCCACCGTCTTTTCAAAATAAGCCAGCTCTTCCGGAGTATCCCAAGGCAACCAACCGGCCAGCCCTAGCATGTTATTACTGGACACCGCACCAATCGCCGTGATCATGCCTCGGTTTACGCCTTGTTCTTTAACCATTGCTGACGTGTCATTGATAAGGAAATAGCCGGCGTTCCCTGGCCGTTATAGACATGCGGTTTGTGCATCGAGACAAAGCCGAAGTCACAACCGAGATCGAAAAGATCGCATCCATGATTTCAAGAATGCTGGATTCGAGACAAATACAATGGTCATTTTTTTCAAGCTTCCGGATAGCAAGAAAAATCACCTCATAGTCGACTACATCATGAATGTCGTGAGGATTCGCCACCGCGGCCATCGGCGCCCATGCGTCAGCATGAACAAGCACCGCTTGCGGTCCATGCTTCTCCAGAGGATTACAACCTGTACGCAATTGAATGGTCGCATCGACCGACGCACACCAATGATTAGCTAACACAAACCTCACCCCTTCGCAGCAAAAAATAATCACCCCTAAACATAACAAGGCAGCGCCCCAAATCGGCATGGAGGCAGGCATTTTAGGCTGCGCCCCTGCCACACCACCAAGCATGCGCGGGTCCGCACCGGGCGGTTCGAAGTTGAGGTCGCGAGAGTCAGGGCACCCGGAGTCGATCAAAGAAGGCGATGGTCGCCACCCCACATTTGATCTCCCCTTTCGCGCCAGCCAGAAACTGAAGCCGAGAAACTTGCGGCCGAATGCACTCGCCACCGCACTTTGGTCTCATTGACCGTCAGGTGCGCTTCGCGTACATCTTCCGCAGCAAGGCCATCACCCGATCACCCGCCCGCTGGCTACGAACATAGACATTTGCATCATCGGCGTAGCGTACATGCTTAATGGCCCCGGCGTTCCAATTCCTTGTCGACTTCATCAAACACATTTGCCAGCGCGGCGATAAAGGACCGCCTTGCGGCGTGCCCTGATACCGCGACACGACGATGCCGTCCCGCATGATTCCACTATTCAGATACGCCCGGATCAGCCGGATTACACCAGCATCTCCAATGCGCTTCTGCAGCCGGTCTATCAGAATGTCGTGATTGACTCGATCAAAAATTTCTCCAGATCAACATCAACCACGATTCGGCGTCGGACTGAACGTAGGCTTGCGCACGTACAACGGCTTCTTGTGCGCTGCGCCCCGGTCGGAAACCGAAACTGTATTCGCTGAAGGTCGGGTCCAGAATTGGCTGCAATACTTGCAGCAGTGCTTGCTGGATCAGACGATCGGTCACCGTCGGGATGCCAAGCTCGCGCTCGCCACCATCCGGCTTCGGGATCGTCACCTCGTACCGGACTGGGCCGGTACGTCCCCTGTAACACGTGTTGCGAATTTCCGGACCGCTATCTTCCGGGTAGCGGGCCGTTTCAGGAATATCCCGACCATCCACGCCGCCGCACCTTTGTTGGCCCTGACCCGCTTCCACGCTTGTTGCAGACTCTCCCTCGTCAGCGCCGCCAACAGCAGCGCTGACCCTGTGTTCTCCGTTTCATGGCGCGGGCGCAAAGCTTCGTCGCTGGTGCGTGCGCGAGCGGCTTCACCACTCACTTCCGGCACCCGCCCCGCTGATGTGGGCATCTGACGCATGGCTTCACATCGTCATGGCGTTGAACACCCCTTTCCGTTCGGCCCTTCGCCCCGAACCGGCGCTACGGCCTCGGCTGACTTCTCGCTCCCGTGTCTCCACGTCACCCTTTCAGGTACAAGGCGAGATCTCCCCCAGGTAAGAACGCACTCCTTCACTGCACAACCGCCGGATTTACGCCACTTCGCCTTGATCACGAGAGCTTCGTGGTCCATTGCCCACTCGCCCTGCTCGGTAGCGCCTTCATCCAGTTCTTCCCCCAAAAGGGGACCGAAGTGTCCATCGGCTCGCAGTTTTGCTCCACGCTTCCTCCCACGCTCAGTCGCCTCACGCAGTTGCGCTTCACTTCGTTCGCGGTGATCAACTTACGGCGGACTTGCCCGCAGGAAGTGCGCCATGCGGGCGCACAATGGAAAAAACCCTTAAAATCAATGGTTTATTTCCGGTGTCTTGGCGGTGGAGCAACCCGCCCCCAGACCGTATCAGAAACACCGGTAATTATCCGCTCGGTGACAACAAGAATACTACTGAGCAGTGCCGCACACGCACCTGTATTACGGGTTAGCGTAAATTTTTGCGGAAAATTGCGGATGGATTGGGTGGGCGACGTAGCCAGTACCAAACACCACCAACTCGGCGCATTCTTGCTTGCAAAAGCTGCTACGAACATTCGGAAAAGGCACCGGAATCAGCCGCAAGTCTATCAAATGCGATGTGTTGTTGCATCAACAATCATGGCGCAGTTCGAATCCGAATCCGCAGTCGAACCCAAACCCACATCGTTGCCAATGGCTAACTTGGCTTTGGAACGGAACAGCGCCTTCATGGACTCCCACCAACCCGTTCGAGTCCTGCATGGAAATCATTCATTTCAACCAACGAAACCTCGCCAAGCGCTGGGATGTCAGCGAGGCAACGCGAACGCTGGCGAACCGAAGGGATCGGCCCCAAATATCTGAAACTCTGCGGTCGTGTGCTCTACCGCCTTGTCGATATCGAAGAGTGAAGAGGTCCGCATGCCTCATGTCATCCACCGGCAAGGCCGTCGCCGTTTAGAGCGTTTTTAGCGCAGATCGTACCAAACCCTCGGCCACTGCCGTGCTGGTTCAGTGTGCCACGTTCGACCAAGGTACGGAAATGCTGCTTCAACGTATTGCGGCTGGCGCTGTCAGCGATCGCTTCACCAATCGTGACGCGACCATGTTCGCGGCAAACTCGACGATCTGGCCGCAGTTCAGGCGCGGCCGCCAGCACGATCTTCTCACGCTCGACCTTCTTTTTCCAGACGCCGCATCTGCTCGGCAAAGACCGCAGAAAGAACACCAGCCACGGCTGCCAGTTCGGTGATTCCGTGCGGATCGTGCCTTGGGTTTGACGAGCGCCAGGTAGTAGGCTTCTTTGCTGTGTTCGATCACGCTTTCCAACGAACTGTAGGGCACGTCGGCATACCCGGTCTGCAAGAGCAGGAGCGTGGTCAGTACCCGGGAAAGGCGCCCGTTGCCATCCTGGAGGGATGGATCTCAAGGAATACGACGACGCACAGGTTAGTGCAACATCCGTTCTGTAAATTCTGTGGCTGTTGGTTTTGCGCGGCTGTGCTGGCCGGAGCGATGAGGGCGCGTAGCGCCCGGAAGCGCAGGACGGCACAGCCGACGCGGCGAAACACCGACAGGCCATTCCCGCAGGCGATTTCTTCAGGACATCTTATCCCTACCCAAGAAGGAATCGACAGCATGGCACAACGCGTAGAACATCACCCTCTGGATGCTGCTTTTGCGGCGCTCTTGAACAACGGTCTGGATGGCGCCGGCGAGGCGCTGCGCATCTTGGTCAACGAAGCGAGCCGGATCGAACGCAACCACTTTCTCAATGCCCAGCCCCATGAACGCACCGCCGAGCGCACCGATTACGCCAATGGCTTCAAGCCCAAAACGATGATGACCCGCGTCGGCGAACGACCTTGACGTCCCCAGGTGCGCGGTGGCGGCTTCATCCCAGCGCCCTGGAGAAGGGGTCGCACCGAGCAGGCGCTCAACATCGCCTTGGCCGAAATGTATGTGCAGGGCGTTTCCACCCGCAAGGTGATCACCGTTCTGCAAGCCCTGCTCGGGCCCGAGGTGTCGATCTCGTCGACGCAGGTCAGTCGCGCTGCCGAACAGCTGGACGCCGGCCTGGCCGTCTGGCGTGAGCGGCCGCTCGATGAAACGCCTTATGTCTTTCTCGATGCCCGCTATGAGCGGGTGCGCGAAGGCGGCCAACTGGTCGACTGTGCCGTGCTGGTGGCGGTCGGCATCACGCAGAGTGGCCATCGCCGGGTGCTCGGGGTGTCGGTCGCCTTGTCTGAAGCCGAAGTGCATTGGCGGGCTTTCTTGGACAGCCTGGTGCGACGCGGACTCAAGGGCGTCAAGATGATCATTTCCCGATGCGCATGCCGGACTCCGATGCGGCACGCCGCGCGACCTGCCCAGCGTGCCTGGCAACGCTGCCAGTTCCACTTGCAGCAGAACGCCCAGTCGTATGTGACGCGCCTTGATCAGCGCAAACCGTGGCGCAGCGGATTCGGGCCATCTTCAATGCACCGGATGGCACCGAGGCCGAGCGCCTCTTGCGACAGGCTATCGACGACTGGCGCACCGAGGCGCCCAAACTCGCTCAGTGGGCCGAAGAAAACCTGCCCGAGGGCTTCGCCACATTCAAGTTGCCGATTGCTCAGAGCGTCCGGCTGCGCACCACCAACGGCCTCGAACGCATTAACCGCGAAATCAAACGTCGCACCCGGGTCGCTTCCATCTTTCCCAATACCGCTTCCTGCCTCCGTCTCGTTTCCGCCCTGCTGGCCGAATGCGACGAGGACTGGATGACCGGGAAAATCTATCTCAACCTGAAAGACTGAGATTTCCATCCCGATGAACTCGCCTGAAAATTTTTACAGAAAAAGTTGCGCCGCTCTTTGAGTAGGTTGGCATATGATTTGATCTATATGAATCAAACAAGATTGCGGAGACAAAACGCATGTTGAATTTGTTTCTGAACTCCGGCCTGACTGAGCGAGCCTGATGAATCTGGCGTAAGGCATTTCTTGCCGTTTCCTCTTCGCTGACTGCGATGCTGCTGCTGATTGCGCGTTACCCGGGTTCTTTGTCGGCATTCAACCAGGTTATTGCGTTGCTGCCACCGTCAGCAATCCATGATGCTGATGAACGAAGTGCGCCAGGAAGTTGATTTGTTGGGGCGCCTCGTCAGTTCCTAGTCAATAACGCCAATCCGCGCTTGATTTATTACTACGACATCCTGGCGGTACGCGCGAGGGGCACCTGCCGCGCCCGGAGAATTTGCCGGCATTTGCTGGGAGCAAGTCATAGCCGGTACCAAGGACTACGTGGCGGCGAGCGGCGGCCAGTTGCAGCCACTGGTTGAACGAACGAACCGGCCTCGGTTTTGATCCCGGCGAGCAGGCGCTGGCAGCAGGTCTATCAAATCACCGAGCGAATGAAGGAAACTGAACAGATTGCCTTTGCGGCAACGCAAAGTGGCTTACGACAGTGGGACAAACAGGAGTCAGTTTCGAAGCCGAGCCGAAAGCGGGAATTTGCCAGCCAATTCGCTGCGCATGAGGCCCCACCTGAGCTCGCGGGGCCGATCTCGCGGCTGGCACGTGGCCTGCCGCCATGGTCGTGACCAGCGAACCAGCACAATCAGGCGGAGGTGGCTCCGGTCTCTTCGCAACTGGATTATCTCGGCCATTTTCCTGCCTGAAACCTGCGGTGTGCTGAAGACACAGTTATCGCTACCTGCAAAACATCTGCTCGATCCGCTCGGCATGTTGCACCGTACGGCCGTTGCGCTGTCCGCCAAACTTATGAGAACGAGTCGGCGATAAAGTACCAGGTCGAAGAGGCGCAATCTCTGGCGACCACCATCGGCTGTTATGGCGGTTGCGATTGAGGCTGATCTTTGGTCAGCGTGAAATTGCCCAGCGCGCATTCCGCGAGGCGCGTGCCCGCGCCGAGGCGTTGCGACGGAGGCGAAGTCGATCTTCTCGCCAACATGAGCCACGAACCACAATGCGCCGATGGAATGCCATCTTCGGCATGGCCTATCTTCGCCATGAAGTCGGGATTGCCGCCGCGCCAGCATGATTACGTGGCGAAGATTCATGCCGCCCCGTTCGCTGCTCGGCATCCTCAACGATATTCTCGATTTCTCAAAAATCGAGGCGGGCAAAGTGGTGCTTGAGGTCGCGCCTTTCGATCTTGAGGCGGTGGTGCAAAACGCACTGTTCATGGTCCAGCAGCGGGTTGAAAGCAAACGCATCGAACTCGTTCTGGATTACCGCCTGCCGCGAGATTTTCCGATGTTGATCGGCGATCAATTACGACTGGGCCAGGTGTTGATCAACCTGCTCTCGAATGCCGTCAAATTTACCGAGACTGGCTGTGCGGCTTGATGTCAGTGAAATCAAGCGTGAAATGGCGTCATCGACGATTTGTTGCCGTGTTGAAGATACCGGTATCGGGATGACGCCGGCACAGGTTGAGTGTCTTTTCCAGGAATTTATCCAGGCCGATGGCTCGACTACCCGTAAATATGGCGGCACCGGGCTTGGGTTGAGTATTTCCAAGCGTTTGGCCCAGGCGATGGGTGGCGAAATTCGGGTCAAAAGTGAGGTTGACCGCGGCAGTCGCTTTGACTTTATTGTCCCGTTGCCTACCGCCCAGCACCGGGTGCTGGCGGTTGATGAAGGCCCCGTTACCTGTCATCGGGTTCTGGTGGTCGACGATTACCTGGTGGCACTTGAAAGCATGGTGGGGATACTGCAGCAAATGGGATGTCCCAGGGTCGATAGTGCGGCGAGCGGGGCCGAGGCGCTGAGCAAACTGCAGGCAGCCCATGCCTCGTGCCGGCCCTACGATATGCTGTTGCTGGACTGGATGATGCCGGGCATGTCCGGTGGTGAGGTGATTGACCAAATGCTCCAGCGCGGACTGCCTCTGCCGCTCAAAACGGTCGTTGTCTCGGCCGCCGATATTTCACTGCTTCGTGCCGAGGTCACCCAGCCGGGGATTTTTGATGTCATCCAGAAGCCGTTGCTCCCCAACGTATTACGTCGGCTGTGTGGTGATTTTGCCGCCCCGAAGTGGACCCGCTAGTCGAGCGGGCGGTTCAACATGGCGGCGTGTTGAGCGGTATGCAAATACTGCTGGTCGAAGATAATGAGATCAACCAGCAAGTTGCCTGTGAAATTTTGCAGAGCTGGGGGGCAAGTGTCGATCTGGCCGCAAACGGCCAGTTGGCGCTAGATCTCATGCTGACCAAAGAGCCAGCCTACTATGCCGTTGTTTTGATGGATCTGGAAATGCCGGTCATGAATGGCCATGAGGCGACGCTGCGCTTGCGGGCCGATAGTCGCTTCAGGGATTTGCCGATTATTGCAATGACCGCGCATGCGGCAAGGCTGGAACGCGAAAGGGCGAATGCCGAGGATGGCGGCTACATCATCAAGCCGTTTGAACCGGATGAGCTGCTCGCCATGCTTCGTCCTTACCTCCGCCAGAGTCTGCCGCCGCCGCTGTCGCCCGACAAGCCGGAGAGGTCCTTCGCCGAGGCCCAGTATTTTGAAGCCTTGTCAGCGTTGCCAGAGGTTGATGGAGCCGTTCTGCTGCGCCGATTCAATGGCCGCGTGCCTTCGTTGGCGCGCTCAATGAGCCGTTTTGTCGATGAAGGCCGGGGCTTTGTCAGCAAACTGAGTCTGGCGCTTGGCCAGGGGATCTGGAGACGGCGCGGCGTCAGGCGCATACCTTCAAAGGCTTGGCCGGCCTTCGCCATGACGCAATTGCAGCGTGCCGCCATCGAACTTGAGCAAGCCATCAAGTCGGGGATGGTCGAGCCGGTCAGGGAACTGGCTGCCCTTGAAATGTGTTGCTTGAGCCGCTGCTCGACAAGCTTTCCGCCTTGCGCCTGGAGGCGGGAGCGGAGGTGGGCGGCGAGCCGCTTTCGGCCAGCACACCCGCTCAGGTGTTGGCCAAATTGCGGCGCTATCTCGGCGAAGGAGATGGCGAGGCAGAGGTGCTGTGGAATAGCCATCGGGCTGCACTGGCCAGCTTATATACCCCGTTGCAGCTGGCACGTATTGAGCGGGCAATTAGCCAATGGAACTTTGAAGAGGCGCTTGTCGCTTTGGTTAAAACGTCGGAAACCGAGGATGCATCATGATTCTGGATAAGCGCGCCACCATTCTGGTGATTGATGACACGCCAGCCAACCTGAGTTTGCTCAACCAGTTGCTCCGCGAACATTACCGGGTGAAGCTGGCCAACAACGGCATGAAGGGCTTGGCGCTGGCAGCCGCATCGGTGCCTGATCTGATACTGCTCGACATCATGATGCCGGAGATGGATGGCTATGAAGTATGCCGGCGCCTGAAGGCTGATCCGGCCACGGCCCGCACGCCGGTCATTTTTCTGACCGCAAAGATGGAAACGGCGGATGAGGAACTGGGTTTTGAATTGGGTGCGGTCGACTTCATTCACAAGCCGATTGCTCCCTCCATCGTTTTGGCCCGCGTCCGGACGCATTTGCAGATCATGGCCTGGCAAACTTTTCTCGAAGACAAAAGCGCCTGGCTGCAGCGCGAAGTTGAGCGTCAGGTTAGCGAGGTGCTGCATCTGCAGGAAGCCTCGATCCGGGTGATGGTTTCACTGGCTGAGTTTCGTGATGAATGCACGGGAAACCACATTCGTCGTACCCAGACTTATGTTCGTTTGCTTGCGGAATATCTCAGCAAGCAGGCGCGAGATGGCGAGTTTTTGACCGCGCTGCACATCGATCAAATCGCCAAGGCCTCGCCGCTGCACGACATCGGCAAGATCGCCATTCCCGACCACATCCTGCTCAAGCCGGGCAAGCACACGCCAGAAGAGTTTGAGATCATGAAAACGCATGCCATCAAGGGTGAAAGCATGCTGGCTCGAACCCGCCACGAAATGGGCGAGAACAACCTGATGCTGCATTTTGCCAGCCAGATTGCCCGTAACCATCACGAACGCTGGGACGGTACTGGCTACCCAGATCAGTTGAAGGCCGAGGCTATTCCGTTGCCCGCCCGCCTGATGGCGGTTGCCGATGTGTACGATGCCTTGCGCTCACGCCGGCCCTACAAGAAAGCTTTTAGCCATGAAGAGGCGGTTCCGATGCTTGTTGAGCAACGTGGCAAACAATTCGACCCGGCACTGATTGACGCATTTGTTGCGCTGCAAGACGAATTTGCCCGTATCGCCTCACAACTGGCCGACGATACGCCCGATGAGGTCATTAAAATTCAGGACAATTCATGAAAGCCAAACTTCTGTTGGTGTTGGCAGTTGCCTTTCCGTTCTCAGCCAGTGCCGTGGATATGACCTGGTCTGGTTTTGGGACACTCGGTTTCGCCCAGTCAAATCAGCCCTACCCCTACCTGCGCTTTATTGACGACGGGGGGACATTCAAGTCGGATAGCCTGCTTGGCGCCCAGCTTGACCTCAAGTTCGATCAGCATTGGGGAGCAGCCATTCAGGCCAAGCTGGCGCCATCCGATAGCAGCGATACCGAGTGGAAAGCATTTCTGTCCTGGGCCTTTGTTTCTTGGCGCCCGGTCGATGATATTTTGGTTCGGGTGGGCAAGCTTCGGGTGCCGCTGATGCTGAATACCGAGAACAGCGATGTTGGCGCGACTTACGACTTTGCCCGGCTGCCGGTTGAGGTTTACTCGATGGCACCGACCACCGATTTTGTTGGCTTCAGTGTCAGCAAGTCCTGGCTGGGTGCAGATATGGAATGGACGCTGGATGGCTATTACGGCAAAGCGAAAAACCAGACACGGTTTTACGGTCGCGAAATTCAGGATAGGGTGCCGAGTCCGGGTAGCTGGTTTGACGAGATAGACGTCAAAAGCGGTGGCCTGGTTTTGACTGCCCGTGGGCTGGATAACGTTTTCCGGGTCGGCGTACATCGTGCCAAAGTTTCCAAACTTGGCGGCATGGCGCGTGATATTCCTTACGTTGCAAACGTATTTGGTCCGGGCGTGGGCTTTTACGATGTCAGACGTGCGGAGCTTTGGGACGACGTTGATATCCCTGTGCAGACCGCCGGTGCAAGTGTTCTTTTGCCAGGAAGCGTCAGGCTCACGGGCGAATATGCGCGAACCAAGTTTGCTGCGGCAAGCGCTGGGTTAAATCGTTGGGGCGCCTATTTGGCAGTTTCGCGCCAGTTCGGGATATGGAACCCTTACGTTTATTACGCAAAATCGAAGTCAACCGATAGCTCGCTTAGCCTCTACAACACGATTAATCAAAACCTTACTCCCTCGCCGTCCGTCAATGACTTTCAAAAGCTTAACGCAGACATCATATTGGCCTACGACCAGTGGACCGGTGCTATTGGAACCTCTGTCCGTGTTACCCCGCGGAGTTTGATCAAGGCGGAGTTCTCCCAGACGAATACCGGCCAAGTCTCCAGTTTTGTCGATGCGCCATCGGGTGGAGACAGTGCGAACAAGCGCATCAATATTGTTTCACTTTCCTACAGCTTTTCATTCTAAGCGGGCGAAGCTGATGCGCTTCTACCTTCTCTTTCTTCAACTCCTGCTCCTCCATTCGGTGGGCGTGGCCGGTGAGGAAACTATCGTTTTCATTGGCCACAGTGGCCTGCCAAAAACCGATTTGTCCACGTTGCAAAGGGTTTATACCGGACGCGTCATCTCGATCGCCCAGCAGGAAGTTTTGCCGCTCAACTATCCGCCGGGTGACCCGCTACGGGAGCAATTCCTTGAAGTGGTCATGCGCCAGAGTGAAGAGCAATACACGGGCTATTGGCTGGTCCGCAAATATGTCGGTAAAGGCGCGCCACCCGTTGAGTTCGCGACGATGGACGCGCTGATCAAATACGTTACCAGCACGCCCGGCGCTATTGGTTACCTGCCCGCTTCGAAGGTGCCAATGGGGGCGAATATTATTTTTAAACCCTGATTTCAAACTTGTGCCCGCAGTGGAGAAATTGCTGGCTTTTTTTTCTCAGAGGTGTAGTCTGAATTTGTGCCGAGGTTAGCAGCGAGCCCCGGCAAGTAGTTGTAGTACCCGCTGTGTTGCAGGAGATTCTATGGTCGTTATCAACGAAGTTTTGCTTCAGATTACCGTGTAGTACTCCAACGGCGAAAAGCCGAATACCCCAGCCACTGTGCCAGGGTGCAGTACCGAAGCCCATGCCTCAAACGCATGGGCTTCCTGCTTCAGGAAAACAAAAATGCAAATTCAACGCCACGGCAGTACCGCCGATATTCCGACAGTGTCGTCCACAACGGCACAGTTTATCTCGTCGAAGTACCATCGAATCTCGACGCCGATATCACCGGCCAAACCGAAAACCTGCTGGCCAGTATCGAGCGCTTGCTCGCCCAAGCCGGTAGCGATAAATCCTGTTTGCTGATGGCCACCATCTACCTTGCCGACATGGCCGACTACGGCGCCATGAATGCCGTTTGGGATGCCTGGCTCCCTGAAGGTTCCGCTCCGGCGCGGGCCTGCGTGCAGGCCCGCCTGGCCAATCCTGAATTCAGGGTGGAAATCGTGTTGACCGCAGCAACCTGATAGTGCGAAGGGATTGCCTGATTGCAATCGCCATAAAAAACTGCTGGCCCCAGAAGCATACTAACAACGGCTGCCCCCTGAAGCATAGAAACAACAGCAGTCCCCACAGGCGACTGGAAAAATTGCCCGAAATGGATTATTCGTCAGGGCTGGCCGAGCAGTCGCAGCCTTTGCCGGCAGCGATCCAGCGGGTGAGCAGGCGACGGGCGACGGCTTCGCCGCTAGATGGCAGCCAGCCCAGGTAGTGCGCTGGCCGGGTCAGCAGGCCGCAGTGATAGCGGGTTTCCACCACTGACCATTCCAGCGCCGGGCAGGGGCCGGCTTTTTGCAGAAAGCGCAGGCGGGCAGCTGGACAGGTTTCGAGTGCGCAACACACACCGCAGCCGTTGCAGGGCTGGCCCTCGGCCGGTTTGGCCGGGGCGCTGCGGTGGAGGTGGATGATTTGATCTTTCATGTTGCGTAATGAACCTTGCCCGGCTAAATTGATCAGATGACTGTCATGACCTAAAGGAGACTCTGATGAACAAAATGATTTCCGTGTTGCTTGCCGCCGTATTTGCCATTGCCAGCGTTTCCGCCATTGCCTGCGGCGACAAGGCCAAGGATGAAAAACAGATGAGTACGCCGTCGAAGCCGAAAGTTTAAGCGCCTCGGGCCTAGGGAAAAGGCAGCTTCGGCTGCTTTTTTGCGTTTACGGCTGGCCGAGGAAAAGTTCGGGATCGACCGGTGTGTTGTTGAGAATGACCGCCCAGTGCAAATGCGGGCCGGTGACGCGGCCGGTGGCGCCGACGGCACCAAGGATTTCGCCCTTTTTTACCGGTTGACCGTGGCGAACATCGATTCGCGACAGGTGCATGTAGGCGCTGATCAGGCCTTGGCCGTGGTCGATGAAAACGGTATTGCCGTTGAAGAAATAGTCGCCGGTATTGGCGACGACGCCATCGGCCGGTGCCTTGATCGGCGCCCCGGTGCCAACCGCCACATCGAGGCCGGCGTGCGGGTTGCGCGGCAGGCCGTTGAAAATGCGGCGCAGGCCGAAGCGTGACGAAAGCGGGCCGCTGGCGGGTAGCGCAAAGTTGGTGGCTGGCGCAGGAGGCGAGAAACGGCGCTTGACCGCCTCGGTCGTTTCTCTTTCCCGCTCGATGCGGGCGAGATCCTCCGGGTTCGGTTCGACCTTGCGTTTGTCCTTGATGGTCAGGCGCTGTTCCGGGTAATTTTTGACACGCACGGCGACATATTTGATTGTAGCGACGGATGGAGCAAGGGCAGTCCCTGTGGTCGTCCCTACGGTCGACCCGAAAAAAACGCTGATTTCCATCTCGCCGGGCAAGGTGTCGAGCGGGATGCCGAGTAATGCGTACCAGCGGCCTTTTCCCTTAACAACGGCCAAGGCTTGCTCGCCCCAGCGGGCGGTCGGCGTTGGCTGGCTGGCCGGGCCGAGGTCAATCACGGCAACGCCACCCGGTACGGGTGAATGTTGGGGCAGGGCAAAGGCATTGCCGATTGGGCTGAGGGCCAGCGCGAGCAGCAGGGCGTGGCGCAGTTTCAAGTGCTTTCCTTGCTCGCCCACCACAAACGCAGGCGCAGCCCGAGTTCGCTGGTAAAGCCGACTGAAACGAAACGGACATCGCCGGCCGGGTTGATGATGATAAAGGCTGGCGTGCCGGGCAGGCCGTATTGGCGAAGGATTTCGGCCTTTGGGTCAGGCAGTGTCGACCAGCGATAGCCACTTTTACGCATGAACTCGGCGACTTGCTCGGCCGAGCCTGACTCGGTGGCGATGCTGGTGACCGGCCAGTCGGCGCTGATATTGCTGACATTGCCGGCGGTGGTTTTGCAGATCGCACACCATTCGGCCCAGAAGTAGAGCAATTGGGCCTGGCCGGGGTGTTGGGCGCGCCATGCCTTGAGATCGAAGGCCTGGCCGTCGACCAATTGGCCGGCGAATTGCGGCGCTTCGCCGCGAGGAGCATTGCGGGCTTGCCAGAGCTGGAAGGCGGTGAAGAGGGCGAGGAAGATGAATGCCTCAAGCGCCCAACGTCGCCAGCGCGGCTTTGGGGGCGTCGCGTTTTCGGGGTTGGCGGGCGGTGTGGAGTTTGGGTCAGGCGTCATTTAGTCGTTTTCCCACGTCGGGGCTTACCCGGAATGCAATCAACCCTGCTCATTCCCGCCGGCACGGCAATGAGCAGGGTCGGGCGTTACAGCTTCGCCGCCTTGAAGGTGTTGCACTGATTCATGTCGCCGCTTTCAAAGCCCGTCTTGAACCAGCGAACGCGCTGGGCCGAACTGCCGTGGGTAAAGCTTTCCGGCACGATGCGGCCTTGCGATTGTTGTTGCAGCCGGTCGTCGCCGATGGCGGAAGCAGCGGTCAGTGCGGCTTCCAGGTCGCCGGGTTCGAGCACATTTTTCATGGTGTCAGTGCGCTTGCCCCAGACGCCGGCCAGGCAGTCGGCCTGCAGCTCCAGGCGCACCGAGAGGGCGTTGCCTTCGGCCTTGCTGACCCGCTGCTGAGTGCTGTGAACCTTGTCGGCGATGCCGAGCAGGTTCTGGACGTGGTGGCCGACTTCGTGGGCGATGACGTAGGCCTGGGCGAATTCGCCGGGGGCCTTGAAGCGTTCCTTCAGCTCGCGGAAGAAGACGAGGTCGATGTAGACTTTCTGATCGCCCGGGCAATAAAACGGCCCCATCGCCGACTGACCGGTGCCGCAAGCGGTGGGTGTCACGCCGCTGAAAAGCACCAGTTTGGGTTCCTGATATTTCTGGCCGTTGGCGCGGAAAGCCTCGTTCCAGGTGTCTTCAGTCGAGGCCAGAACCTTGGAGACAAAACGGGCAGTTTCGTCATCGGCCGGCGGGCGACGGGCCGGCGGCGCGCTTTGCTCAATCGCCGGCATGCCGCCGCCACCGCTCAGCATGTTGAGTACGGTCAGCGGGTTGATGCCGAGAAAATAGCTGGCCACCAGCGCAATGGCAATGGTGCCGAGCCCCATGCGGCCGCCGCCGAGGCGCAGGCCACCACCACCGGAACCGCTGCCGCGCCGGTCTTCCAGGTTATCGCTTTCGCGTTGGTCATCGAGACGCATGGGTTTTCCTCAGGGGCTGGTGAATCACGCCTCCCCCCGCTGGCGGGGATGGCGCATTTTGCTGCTTGTGGCGTCCCGCCGGCGCGGGAATGAAAGGGTTTGAAGCGGCAATGATTTAGCGGTAAAGGTTAATGGCGTCGCGGGTTTCCTGTGCGACCTGGCGGGCCGCAGCAGCAAAACTTTCGTCCTTGCCCGCGTAAAGAATGGCACGTGACGAGTTAATCATCAAGCCGGTGGCATTTTTTGTCCGGCCAGCCTCGACTGTCGCTGCAATATCCCCGCCCTGAGCGCCGATGCCAGGGACGAGCAGCGGCATGTCGCCAACGATTGCGCGGACGCGGGCGATTTCGGCCGGGAAGGTGGCGCCGACGACGAGGCTGATCTGGCCGGTCGTATTCCATTTTTCGGCAGCCAAGCGAGCAACGCGTTCGTACAGTTTTTCACCGCCGCTGTTGCCAACTTCAAGAAACTGCAGGTCGGAGCCGCCGGGATTTGAGGTGCGGCAAAGCAGGATGACGCCTTTGTCCGGATAGGCCAGATACGGATCGACCGAATCGTGGCCCATATACGGGTTGACCGTGACCGCGTCCGCTTTGTAGCGCTCGAAGGCTTCGATGGCGTATTGCTCGGCGGTGGAGCCGATGTCACCGCGCTTGGCATCGAGAATGACCGGAATGCCGGGGTGCTTTTCGTGAATGTGGGCGATCAGCGCTTCGAGCTGGTCTTCGGCACGGCGGGCGGCGAAGTAGGCGATTTGCGGTTTGAAGGCACAGGCCAGATCGGCTGTCGCATCGACGATGTCGGCGCAGAAAGCAAAGATGGCATCGTCGCGATTGTGCAGATGGACGGGAAATTTGGCCGGATCGGGGTCGAGGCCGACGCAGAGCAGGGAATTGTTTTTCTGCCAGGCGGCAGCGAGTTGCTGGATAAAGGTCATACGACGTCCTTGGCTTTTTCAGACGGTAAAAAACGGGTGAATTTTTCCGGCAGCAGGCAGGTTTGCAGGCTGCGCTGGGTGAAGAGAAAACGGCCGTCGCAGACGAAGCCAAGTTCCTGCCAGTCAACTTCCTTGTTCAACAGCATCGTGCACTCGATCAACTCGCGGCGCGGCATGCGCTGGTTTTTGGTGAACAGCGCCAGAACGGCGCCGTCGAAGCTGTGACAGTCGTGCAGGAAAAAGGGTTCAGGCTTGCGCGTCCGGCCATTGACGTAGATGCGCGGGTGCAGGTTGATCGGAAAGGCTCGGCCCCATTGCCACCAGTTGCTTTCGTCGAAAGGCTTGACGCGGCGGGCGAGCAGTTCGGTTTTGTGTTTTTCCAGATGCGGGTGCTTGATGCCGTAGAGCATGCGGCGGGTTTCGCCGGTTTCCACCGTCTTGGAGCAGACAAATTCCATGTTGCCCTTGGGGTGGGTAAAAATCTGATCGGCCCCCGAGACTGCACCGACCTTGACCGTGAACAGATCAGCGAAGCGCACGCTATAGTCATCGCGCAGGAACATCAGCTGGCCATCGACCTCGACAAAGCGCCGGCCATCGGTCATCTGGCGATCCATCCGGCCTTTTTCAAAGCGGAAAATGGCGCAGTTGGGCGTGTGTTCGTCAAAGACCCGCGTGTCGCCGGTTTCAAAAAAGTCGGTGATGCTGCCCTGCGCAAAAAGCCAGGCGTTCAGCTTCTTGGCGGCGGTCAGTTTGATGAATTCGCGCGGTACGATGAAGATCAGTTCGCCACCCGGCTTGAGGTGATGGACGCACTTTTCGATGAAGAACAGGAAGAGGTTGCTGCGTGCATCGAACAGATCCGATTTCAGCCGATTTTTCGTGTCGACCGCAACATCCTGAAACCGCACGTAGGGCGGGTTGCCGATGATGGTGTCGAACTGCTCGCTGATCGGGTAATCGAAGAAATCACGAATTTCGATGCCGGCCGGGGCAACCTCGGCGTCGATTTCAATGCCGACGCAATCGGTCTGCCGCTCTTTCAGCAATTGGAAAAAAGCGCCGTCGCCGGCCGAAGGTTCCAGCGCCCGGCCCTTGTTGCGGCAAAGGTCGAGCATGAAATTGACGACGGTGGGCGGCGTGAAACCTGCGGTTGTGAATTGAAAAATCGTCGAGGTGGGTTCGATGATGCTGACGGTAATGCGTGCGGGTGGCGCGGGCTGGCGCGAATGGTGGCGCACCTGCGGGAAAGTCGGTGCGGAAAACGGCCCCGATATTCTTCGTCACGGGAGCGGCCCCCGCCACACTTCCCGTGTTTGCGTTACCGCCCGGTTGAACACCGGCTTGCCATCCCGTGAATCAACGCGGTCGGCGATGAAATAGCCGTGGCGTTCAAACTGGAAGCGCTCCTCCGGTTTGGCGTCCTTGAGGCAGGCTTCAAGCTGCGCGGTGATGGTTTGCTTGGCGGCCGGATTGAGGTCGTCGAGGAAGTCACGCTCCAGATCCGGCGCATCGCCTTCGCGCCGGGCGCCGGGGGCGGGCACCTTGAACAGGCGCTCGTAAAGGCGGATTTCAGCAGCGTAGGCGTGGGCGACGGAAACCCAGTGCAGATTGCCCTTGACCTTGACGCTGTCGGCGCCCGGTGTGCCGGACTTGGTTTCGGGCAAATATTCGCAGTGCACCGCAGTAATCCTGCCGTTCTCGTCCTTGTCGCAGCCGATGCACTTGACCACGTAGCCATAACGCAGGCGGGCCATGTTGCCGGGGAAAAGGCGGCGGTAACCCTTGCTCGGCACTTCCATGAAGTCTTCGGCTTCAATCCACAGTTCGCGGCTGAAGGGCACGGCACGGTGGCCGAGTTCCGGGTGCAGCGGGTGGTTCGGCGCCTGACATTCTTCGACCTGATCGGCCGGATAGTTGTCGATGATCAGCTTGAGCGGGTCGAGAACGGCGATGCGGCGCTGGTCGGACTCGTTCATTACCTCGCGCATGGCATCTTCGAAAAGCACGTAGTCGATCAGCGAATCGTGCTTGGAAACGCCGATCCGTTCGGCAAACAGGTGGAAACCTTCTGACGAATAACCGCGCCGGCGGGCGCCAACCAGCGTCGGCATGCGCGGGTCATCCCAGCCTTCAACGTGTTTTTCTTCAACCAGCTGGATCAGCTTGCGCTTGCTCAAAACGACGTAGGTCAGGTTGAGGCGGGAGAATTCGATCTGCTGCGGCAATGGGCGCTGCAACAGGCCACCTTCGGCCAGGCGCTCAAGCAGCCAGTCGTAGAACGGGCGCTGATCCTCGAATTCCAGCGTGCAGATCGAGTGCGTAATGCATTCCAGCGCATCCTCGATCGGGTGGGCGAAGGTGTACATCGGATAGACGCACCACTTGTCGCCGGTGTTGTGATGCGTGGCGTGGCGGATGCGGTAGATCGCCGGGTCGCGCAGGTTGATGTTGGGCGCGCTCATGTCGATTTTGGCGCGCAGGATGTGGGCGCCATCGGCAAACTCACCGGCCTGCATGCGTTTGAACAGATCCATGTTTTCGGCAACGCTGCGGTTGCGGAAAGGCGAATCCTTGCCCGGCTGGGTCAGCGTGCCGCGATTGGCCCGCATTTCGTCGGCGCTTTGGCTATCGACATAAGCGTGGCCAGCGGAAATCAGGTATTCGGCAAAGGCCGCCATCCAGTCGAAATAGTTGGAGGCCTGATAAAGATTGGTTTCGCCGGCGTTTTCCCAGGTGCAACCGAGCCAATGCACGGCGTCGATGATCGAATCGACATATTCCTGATCTTCTTTCTCCGGATTGGTATCGTCAAAACGCAGATGGCAACGGCCGCCGAACTGCGTGGCCAGGCCGAAGTTGAGCAGAATGGATTTGGCGTGACCGAAGTGCAGATAGCCGTTCGGCTCGGGCGGAAAGCGGGTGCGGATCTTCGCGGGGTCGAGCGGGCCGGCGGCATGGTCGGCGGCGGTGCCCGGCTGGCCGGCCCAGTGGCGCTGGGCATGCTTGCCGGCGGCGAGGTCGGCTTCGACGATGTTGCGGATGAAATTGGCGGCGGGGATTGCTTCGGGCTTGTCGGTGGGTTTATTCGGGCTGCTCACAGTGGAAACCTCTTTGATTAAGCGCGCTATTTTAACCGGCAGCAGGCCTCAAACCGCTACAATTCCCCCTTATGTCCATCCTGCATAACTTGACTGCCCTCAACTTCATCGCCGTTGGCGCCGGTGCCGCATTGGGCGCCTGGACGCGCTGGTTGCTCGGCATGGCGCTGAATCCGCTGTTCATCATCTTGCCGCTCGGCACTCTGGCGGCCAATCTGCTTGGCGGTTATCTGGTCGGGGTGGCCGTTGGTCTGTTTCACCTCAACACACATTTTCCGTTGGCCTGGAAATTGTTTGCCATCACCGGATTTCTCGGTGGCCTGACAACATTTTCCACGTTCTCGGCCGAAGTGGTCGAGCGCTTGCTGGCTGGTCAGCCGATGTGGGCGATTGGTCTGGCTACCCTCCATCTGGCGGGTTCTTTGACGGCGACCTATTTGGGTTTGTTGACAGTAGGCGCGACCCGAATCTGGAGTTGAACACCCGGCGTCAAGCCGCGCTACAGACTTGCCGCACTGCTAAAATCACTTAAAACGTACCGAGACAGATCATGCAACTCACCATTACCCGCCCCGACGACTGGCACCTTCACCTGCGCGACGGCGAGGCGCTGGCCTCCGTGCTGGCCCATACCGCCCGCCAGTTCGGCCGCGCTATCGTCATGCCCAACCTGAAGCCGCCGGTAACGACTGTCGAGCAGGCCGCTGCCTATCGCGAACGCATCATTGCTGCACTGCCGGCCGGCGCCGTTTTCGAGCCGTTAATGACGCTTTACCTGACCGACAACACGCCGGCCAGTGATGTGGTCAAAGCGGCCGCTTCCGGTTTCGTCAAGGCGATCAAGCTTTACCCGGCGGGGGCAACGACGAATTCCGATGCCGGCTTGACCGCCATCGAAAAGGCCTACGACACGCTGGCTGAGATGGAGCGCGTTGGCCTGCCACTGCTGGTGCATGGCGAGGCAACCGATCCGAAAATCGATCTTTTCGACCGTGAAAAAGTCTTTATCGACACGGTCTTGCTGCCCTTGACCCAGCGTTTTCCGCAGCTGAAGGTGGTCATGGAGCACATCACGACGCAGGATGCCGCTGAATTTGTCGCAAATTCACCGTTGACCGTAGCCGCCACCATTACCGCTCACCATTTGCTCTATAACCGCAACGCCATCTTCCTTGGCGGTGTTCGCCCGCACTGGTATTGCCTGCCGGTGCTGAAGCGCGAAACGCATCGCGCGGCACTGCTCGCTGCGGCCACTTCCGGAAATCCGAAATTCTTTCTCGGCACCGATTCGGCGCCGCATGCCAAGGGCGCCAAGGAGGCTGCCTGCGGTTGCGCCGGCTGCTACACCGCCTACGCTGCACTTGAACTTTATGCGGAAGCCTTCGAGCAAGTGGGGGCGCTCGACAAGCTTGAAGCCTTCGCCAGTTTCAATGGCCCGGACTGGTATGGCCTGCCGCGCAATAGCGGCACGGTGACGCTGCTTAAAGAAGACTGGACGGTGCCGGCTGACTATCCTTACATCACGGGCGATAGCATCGTGCCTTTGCGGGCCGGCGAAACCTTGTCCTGGAAAATGCTTTGAGGAAATCGATCATGCGCTTGCGTCATCTCATCCTGCCGTTGCTGGCAGCGCCGCTGCTTTCGGCTTGCGTCAACGATGGCGCGACGTATGAAATTGACAATACCCGCGAGCATGTCCTGTCGCTGATCCGCGAACAGCCCTATTTCTGGGATAACAAGGTCAATCTGTATCTCGTCGTCTCCCGGATGCCGGCCTGCATGCGTCGGCACAGCATGGGTACCGGCACGCCGGCAACCCGGGTTGAAATTTACCAAGTGCCGTCCGGTGCCTTCATTATCAAGGCAGGCAAGCGCCTTTACGCCACCGAGACGCAGACCTGTGAAAGCTTTGCCAAGATGGATGCCGAGCCGGTTGAGGGGATGGGGAAGCTGATGGGCACTTTCCGTCTCAAGAAAGGCGAGATGGTCTTCGTCAAGGCGGAGGGCGACGAGGCCGCCGCTGGCGAGTGAGCGATGCTACGCTTTTCGCGTCGCCGCTTTCCGCACCGTCGCTCTTCGTTTCGCCCCTGTTTGTTTCGCCCCTCTTCGCGCCGCTAAGGCACTGGCTTGACCAGTTACCGCCTAGCCCGGATAGCGCTGCCCTGAATGCGCTGGCCGAGCGCTTCCCCGTTCATGGCGAACACGGCCAGCGCATCCGCTTTGTGCCGCCGCAGGCGGATGGCCTAATCTATGAATGCCGTATCTGGGAAACCGGCGAAGTCGAAACCCGGCCGGACAACTGGCATGATTTCTTCAATGCGCTGGTCTGGCTGACCTTCACCCAAACCAAAATTGCCGTCAGCGCCAGTCACGTCCAGGCAATGACGCCGGTTGGCGAGGCGCGTGGCACGATACGCGACGCCCTGACCCATTTCGACGAGTGCGGCATCGTCGTGCTATCGAGTCAGCCGGATTTGCTTGAATTGCTGCGTGGTTTTGAATGGAAAAAGCTGTTCGTTGAACGTCGTGCCGAGGTGAAAAACGCGATGCGTTTCGTTATTTTCGGCCACGCCACCTACGAACAATTGCTCCAGCCATTTCGCGGTTTGACGGCCAAGGCCGTGCTTTACGACGTGAGTGAGCACTGGCTGACCTTGCCGCTTGCCGATCAGCTTGCTGCGGTCGACGCGCGTTTGGCGGCAGATTTGGCCAGCGGCCGCTATCAGCGACCGCGTGACTTTCAGCCACTGCCTTTATTGGGGATTCCTGGCGTAACGCCGGAGAACGAAGACCCGGCTTATTACGATGATACTTACCAGTTTCGCCCGGGTCGATCTGCGGGAAAAACTAAGGGTAGATGACCTCGGGCCGATAAAGTCGGCACCAGGCAGGTCTTCTCGATCCACTCAGTCTTCCATGCCGGATATGCGCCTCGGCCAAGCTGAGGCAGTGGTACCAGCTATCGTGGGCGGGCGGAATCCATCACCGATGTGCGGACTCAACCTACCCCGTTCCTGACTCAGTAACGGCGACGTTGCGGCGGTGGGCTGCCGGTGCCACGTGTTTCGATATGACGGAAGGTGATACGGCCCTTGCTCAGATCGTAGGGCGAGAGTTCCAGCGTCACTTTGTCGCCAACCAGGATACGGATGTGGTTCTTCTTCATCTTGCCTGAGGTGTAGGCAATCAGTTCGTGACCGTTTTCCAGCGTAACGCGGAAGCGGGTATCGGGAAGCACGTCATTTACGACGCCTTGCATTTCCAGTAGTTCTTCTTTTGCCAAGGATATTTCTCCTATCAATAAATCGGGGTTTAAGCGGTTGTATTTGAGCGTCCGACGTTAGGCGTTGTTCACCGTAGCGTCGGTCGACAGTGCTTCCTTCCGGTGGCGGGGCAGTTCCCACGGCCGGCCGGCTTCGGTGATGGCGCTGACGGTAATGACCGGCGGCGGTGAGGTCACGCTGCCAAAAATGGTCGCGTAAGAAACGTCGGCCGCATCGCGCCCGGTGCCCATGCGGACGAATCCCATCGGGATGGCCGTGCCGGAAGGGTCGAACAGATACCAGCGATTATCGAGAAAGACTTCGACATAAGCGTGGAAATCGGTCGGGCCGAGCGCCGGGTCGGCGCCGTAATCGATGCCGGTGGTGAAGCGCGCCGGGATGCTCAGGGCGCGACAGATGGCAATCATCAAATGGGCAAAGTCACGGCAGACGCCGACGCGGTCGGTCAGGGTGTCGATCGCCGAGGTATTCGAGTTGCTAGTATTCGAGCGGAAGGCGACTTGCTGGCGAACCCAGGTTTGCACCGCTTCGACGCGACGATAACCCTTGGGCAGGTGGCCGAACTCCTTCATGGCGAGCAGACCGAGTCGGTCAGACTGGCAATAGCGGCTCGGATAAATGTAGGTCAGGGCGGAAAGCGGCAGTTTGCCGATCGGCGTTTCGCCGATGCTGTCCGGGTCGGCCACATAGTGATCGATATCAAGCGTTGCGGCGTAGGTGACATGGAGCGGGCCCTGGTCAACGCTCAGGCGCAGATAGCGGGCGTAGGTGACCGGGCTGGTCTGGATCGTCGACAGCACAGGCTGGCTGATCTGCAGTTGCTCGCTAACCACCAATTGGCTGGCAGTTTGGGCGGCGTGGATGTTGAAAACAAAATCGGCGCCGGGGCAAAGAAGTTCGTAATGAAGGTCAATCGCAAACTGGATGCGAACCATGTATTCCCTAAATTGATGCGGCCTGCTCGCCGGGTAACGCCCGGGCGTGTTAAGACCCCTGATAAAACGGTGCTATGCGACGGAAATGTTGAGTTCAGCGTGCTGGCAGTTCGCGGAGCGACAGCGCAACCAGGAAGAAAAGCATTTACGCGGGCAAAACGATTAATTTGCGGCCTTGCGGCGCAACCTTGCCATATTACGCGGCACTACCCGAAGCGGCAAGGTAAATCAAGGGAAATTCGCCCCCGCGCCAAATGGTGGCACGGGGGCGCGGGCCGGCTTAGGCCGCCTGCTGGCCTTCTTCAGCAATTTGCTTGAAACCGACCCGATTGATCCCGCTAATCAAGGCCTTGAGCGAGGCGGTGACAATATTGCCGTCGATGCCGACCCCGTAACGTTCGCCACTGTCTTTGCCGGCGACTTCCATGAAGGCGCAGGCCTGAGCGTTGCCATCTTCGCCAATCGGCACCATTGAACGTTCTTCGTAGCTGCGCACCTGGATAGCGATACCGGCGCTTTGGAGAGCGTGCACCGCGGCATTGATCGGGCCGTTACCCTCGCCGGTAAGGATGTGCGGCGTGCCGTCGATATCGACGGTGAGGCGAATGCACTGGGCGCTACCATGTTCGTAGAGGTGATGTTCGCGGTAACGCACCGGTGCGGTCGACTCAAGATAAGTGGTTGAAAAGAGGCGCCAGATGTCGCTGGCTGTGACTTCGCCGCCGTGGGCGTCGGTATGTTGCTGGACGACGCCGGAAAACTCGACCTGAAGACGGCGCGGCATGACGATGCTGTGCTCGGTTTCCATGAGATAGGCGATGCCGCCCTTGCCCGACTGGCTATTGACGCGAATTACCGAGTCGTAACTGCGGCCGAGGTCGGCCGGGTCGATCGGGAGGTAGGGAACTGACCATGACTCGACCGCCTCTTGAGCGGTAAACCCCTTCTTGATGGCGTCCTGGTGGGAGCCGGAGAAGGCCGTGAATACGAGATCCCCAACGTACGGGTGGCGCGGGTGGATCGGGAGCTGGGTGCAGTGTTCGAAAGTACGGGCGACGGCGTTGATGTCGGAAAAATCGAGGCTGGGATTGACACCTTGCGTGTACATGTTGAGGGCGACGGTGACGAGGTCGACGTTGCCGGTGCGCTCGCCATTGCCGAAAAGGCAGCCTTCGACGCGATCGGCACCGGCCATGAGGCCGAGTTCGGCGGCGGCGACTGCCGTGCCGCGGTCGTTGTGCGGGTGGAGGCTGATGATGACGCTGTCGCGGCGGGCGAGGTGGCGGTGCATCCACTCGATCTGGTCGGCGTAGATGTTGGGGGTGGCGATTTCGACCGTGGTCGGGAGGTTGAGGATGACCTTGCGCTGCGGCGTGGCGCCCCAGGCGGCAGTGACCGCATCGCAGACTTCGAGGGCGAAATCGAGTTCGGTGGCGGTGAAGAGTTCCGGGCTGTATTCGAGGGTGATTTCGGTGTCCGGCATGGCTTCTGCCTCGGCCCGGATGAGCTTGACGGCATCGACGGCCATGGCGACGACCTCGGCCTTGCTCATGCCGAAGACGTTGTCGCGGAAGCTCTTGCAGGTGGCGTTATAGACGTGGACGATGGCCTTCTTTGCTCCCTTGAGCGATTCGAAGGTGCGGCGGATGAGGTGCTCGCGGGCCTGGGTGAGGACTTCGATACTGACGTCGTCGGGGATGTGGCCGCCCTCAATGAGGCCGCGCACGAAGCCGAATTCGGTTTCCGAGGCGGATGGGAAAGCGACCTCGATTTCCTTGAAGCCGATGGCGCAGAGGGTTTTGAACATGCGCATCTTCTTCTCGGCATTCATCGGCTCGAAAAGCGACTGGTTGCCGTCACGAAGGTCAGTGCTCATCCAGATTGGCGGCTTTTCGATGATGCGGTTCGGCCAGTTGCGGTCGACAAGTTTTACCGGGGGAAATGCGTGGTACTTGGTGTTCGGCGTTTGCAACATGATGGTGGCTCCTGGGCGGCGGGATGCATTGATTGGATGAATGCAATTTTAGGGAAAAGTGGCCGGCAGGTGCTTGCGTTGTATCTCTCTATTTAAATATTTTCGGCAATTTAATTGCGTAATTGGTCTAATTGTTGATCTAAAATTTCTTCACTGTAAAAATGTGGGAAATATCATGCAATTGGATCGCTACGATCGTCAGATTCTCGAACTGCTGCAGCAGGACGGCCGGATCAGCAATCAGGATCTGGCCGACCGCATCGGTCTGTCGCCATCGCCCTGCCTGCGCCGGGTGCGGACGCTAGAAGAGGCTGGGGTGATTACCGGCTATCGCGCCATGCTCGATGCCAAAAAGCTGGGGTTGTCTTTAATGGCGCTGATCGGCATTTCAATGGATCAGCACACGCCGGAACGCTTCGCCAATCTGGAGGCGAGCATTGCGGAGATCCCGGAAATTCTCGAATGCCTGCTGATCACCGGCCAGCAGTCGGATTACCAGTTGAAAGTGGTGGTCAGGGACATGGATGCCTACCAGGATTTGTTGCTCAACAAGATCACGCGCATCCAGGGCGTCACCGGCGTGCACACCAGTTTTGTGCTGCGCCGGGTGGTTGACCGCAGCAATCTGCCGCTGGGCGTATAATCCGCGCCGGAAAGTCGGCCAGGCAATCGCTGGACACGAAAGTGTCGGGAGGAAAGTCCGGGCTCCATTGGGCGGGATGCCAGTTAACGGCTGGGTGCTATAAGTCGCCAGACGAAAGTCGAGTGACCCAAGGCAACGGAAAGTGCAACAGAGAATAGACCGCCGATGGCGTCGCAAGACGCACAGGTAAGGGTGAAACGGCGAGGTAAGAGCTCACCGCACTGGCGGTAACGTTCAGTGGCTTGGTAAACCCCATCCGGAGCAAGACCAAATAGGGAAGCTGAGGCGTGGCCCGCGCTGCTTCCGGGTAGGTTGCTTGAGCCTGTCAGTAATGGCAGGCCTAGAGGAATGATTGCCGAACCCCGCAAGGGGGGAACAGAACCCGGCTTATCGGCCGACTTTCCACTTCATTTTTACTTGAAACACGTTCTTTCGCCCCGCCCTTGGGCCTTGAGGGATAATGCGCCGATGAATCCACAACTCCAACGGCTGCAATGGCTGGAAGCCGGCCAACCGCGCTCGGCGCGCTGGCGCTCCGAAGCGGCGCTGGCGCCGCATACCCAAATTATCGTCGCTGACGACACCCTGAAGGCTGACGCGGCCTATCGACTGGCCGCTGATGGCAGCGCCATTTTGTGGCGCGGCGATTGGCAGAATGCGCGTCAATTATTGTTGGCGCTGAGTCGGCGGGCGGATCGTCAGCCGCGGGTGGGCAGCGAGAAAAAACCGGCGACGCTGGCCGAAGCCTTTGCGCTGCATCGGCGCAATCAGGGGCGTCGCGCCGCCTTGCTTGGCATGCTGCTGGTGCCGCTCAATGCCGATTTCAGCGTGCCGCTGCGTCGGGCGCAGGATGTCCGGCAGGCTTGCGTGGAAGCGTATGGCCCGGACGGCGAGGATTCGGTGGTTTCGCTGCGCGAATTGCTGGCCGTGGTCAGTGCGCACGAATGGCGCAAAAAGGGTATTCCCGTGCCGGCAGTGGAAGGGCGGATTTATCCGCATTACGGCGTGTTTTCGCCGGTGCGTGGCGAGTATGTCGATCTGGTCGCCAAGGCACCGTTACCTGCCGCTTGCCAGATAGCGGGAAACGAGCGGGCCTTCGATATTGGTACCGGCTCCGGTATTCTGGCGGCGGTACTCGCCCGGCGCGGTATCCAGCGGGTGATTGCCACGGATCAGGATCAGCGTGCCCTGCAATGCGCTACGGAAAATGTGCAAAAACTCGGGTTGACCGCAGCAATCGAGATTATCAAGACCGATCTCTTCCCGGAAGGCCAGGCGCCGCTGGTGGTCTGCAATCCGCCCTGGGTGCCGGCGCAGCCAAGTTCGCCGATTGAGTACGCGGTTTACGACCCGGATTCGCGCATGTTGCGTGGTTTTCTGGCCGGTTTGGCGGTGCATCTGGACGTGGATGGCGAGGGCTGGCTGATTCTTTCCGATCTGGCTGAACATCTTGGCCTGCGTTCGCGGGATGAATTGCTTGGCTGGATTGCGGCCGCTGGTTTGCAAGTGCTGGGCCGCATCGAGACCCGTCCGAAACACCCGAAAGCCAGTGATCGCAGCGATCCGCTGCATGTGGCGCGGGCCGCGGAAGTGACTTCGCTGTGGCGCCTAGGGCGAGCCAGTCAATAAATTTTGCACGCTTGGGAATAATCCGGGTCTCATTTCCGTATACGCAGGTGTACCCCCCAAACCTGACGGAGACTCTCATGAAAACACCTAAATTCGTACTTGCCCTGCTTGTATCGGCCACGCTGGCTGCCTGTAGCTCAATGGGCGGCACGGCCGCGCCGGCCATGATGTCGGGCGATGTGCTCACCGGCAGCAACGGCATGACGCTCTATACCTTCGACAAGGATGCTGCCGGCAAGAGTATGTGCAATGGCCCCTGCGCCACCAACTGGCCGCCGCTTTATGCCAAGGATGGCGACGTGGCCAGTGGCGACTACAGCATCATCACCCGCGACGACGGCAAGAAGCAGTGGGCCTTGAAGGGCAAGCCGCTGTATTTCTGGGCCAAGGACATGAAGGCCGGTGACAAGACCGGTGATGGTTTCAACAACGTCTGGCACGTCGCCAAGCCCTGATTCCATCCGTGGATAGCCGCACGATTCTCGCCGAACTGCCGCGCCTGCGCCGCTATGCGCGGGCGATGGTAGGCGATCGTGCGGTGGCCGACGATCTGGTTCAGGACACACTGGAGCGCGGTTGGTTGCGCCTCGCCCAGTGGCGGCCGGGCAGTGATCTGCGCGCCTGGTTGTTCGGCATCATGCATAACCTGCGAGTCGATCAATTACGTTGTCAGGGGCCAAACACGCAGCCGTTGGGCGAGGCCGAGAGCGAGGCGCCGATGCGCGCCACGCAAAGCGATCGTCTGGAGGTGAATGATCTGGCCGCAGCGCTGGCCCGTCTGCCGGAAGAGCAGCGTGCCGTATTGTTGCTCGTTGCGCTGGAGGAAATGAGTTATGAGCAGATTGCCTCGACGCTGGGCATTCCCCTCGGTACCGTCATGTCGCGCCTGTCACGCGGTCGCGAGCGTTTGCGGCTGATGCTCGATGGTCATCACCCGGTCGCCCATTTGCGAGTTGTTCGATGAGCAAACTTCCCATTACTGAAGCCGATCTGCACGCCTATGTCGATGCCGTGCTACCGGATGATCGGCGGGCTGAAGTCGAGGATTTTCTGGCAGCACAGCCCGAGGAGGCCAGCCGCCTGTTCGCCTATCAGGCGCAGAAAGACGCGTTGCGGCAACTCTTCAATCCGGTATTGGATGAATCCTTGCCGGCGGAGCTTCTTGAACTCGCTGAAAAGCCGATTGTTCCCGCCATGGAAGCAATGGCTACCCCTGCGGTCGACATGAAAAGACGACCATTTTTAAGTCGCTGGTCGATGCAGCGAATTGCCGCCAGTTTCGCCATTGCACTGCTGAGTGGCCTGGCTGGCTGGCTCGGTCATGGCCAATATCAGGCCACTGAGCGCATGGCGCAAATGACACCGTTAGCACGTCAGGCCGCCGTGGCGCACGTGGTTTATAGCCCGGACATCAAGCGGCCAGTGGAAGTGACAGCCGATCAGGAAGATCAGTTGGTCAAATGGCTCACCAAGCGCCTCGGTACGCCGGTCAGCCCCCCCAAGTTGGGTACCCTCGGTTATGAATTGATCGGCGGTCGCCTGCTGCCCGGCAACGCCGGCCCGGTTGCCCAGTTCATGTACCACGACAGCAGCGGCCAGCGTTTGACGCTGTATGTCAGTACCGAACAGACGGTGAGCCGCGATACCGGCTTCCGCTTTGCCCGGGAAGGCGCCGTCAATGTCTTTTACTGGGTTGATGGCAAGTTTGGTTATGCGCTTTCGGCCGGGATCGACAAGGGTGAACTGGCGCGGGTGGCAACGGCAGTCTATGACCAGCTGGAAAATAAATGAGGCACTTTCATGAAAGTGCCTTGCCGTATCGGCATGCTGCGCCTTTATAACGCCGTCGTTCAGGTCTGAAGTGCAGTGAGTTGATGCTCTTGCTGTTTCAAAACTTTATAATTCACCGCATTCACCCCCACGGAGTTTCACATGGCACGTACTGTTCATTGCGTCAAACTCGGCCGCGACGCTGAAGGCCTCGACCTGCCGCCTTACCCAGGCGCGCTCGGCCAGCGTATTTTCGAGAATGTTTCCAAAGAAGCCTGGCAGCAGTGGATCAAGCTGCAGACCATGCTGATCAACGAAAATCGCCTTAACCTGATCGAAGCTCGCCACCGCAAATATCTGGCCGAGCAGCTCGAAAAGCATTTCTTCGGCGATGGTGCCGATCAGATTCAGGGCTACGTCGCGCCGAAGCCGTAATGCTTGAATTCGTCGTTCCCGCAAAGGTGGGAACGACGCTCAACTAAACGGTCCAATCCCGCTGCGGCGGGATTTTTTACGGGCGCTTGTTTTCCCCCTGGCTTTCAGGCGGCCTTGCTCAAGGCAAACATCACGAGCGCGCTGCCGGGAATCGCCACAATGGCGAGACGCAGACTGGTGCGCCGGATGCCTTGACCGAGTTCATCCATAAACTGATCCATGCCGCCGAAAAGTTCCGGGAAGGCGGCAATGTCGCTGCGGGTTGGCTTATTCATGTCGATCTCCTGAGTTCAGGCGGCAATGGGTTTGCCGTCCGGGCGGGTGATAACGAGGGTGGCGGAGCGCGGGCGCCCGCCGGTGGTTTCGGGGAACTGGTTGGCCGGCCAGGCTGAAATGGCGGTTGGCCGGGTTGGATCGCTTCTTTCGCTGGCAGTTTCCCCTGGGTGTTGAATATTGACAAAAAGGGTTCGGCCGTCGGGTGTGGCGGTCATGCCGGTGAGCTCGCAGCCTTTCGGTCCGGTCAGGAAGCGGCGGGTTTCGCCGCTTTTAATATCGGCGACCAGCATCTGGCTGTTGCCAAGCGCCGCGTAGTCGCCTTGGTTCAAAACGCTGGTCGAGACATCGGTCTGAATCCATAACCGGCCGCTCGGGTTAAACCACAAACCGTCCGGGCTGCCGTAGGTGTCGCCTTTCACGTTGCCGCGCCGGTTGTCGTCGGCATGGCGGGGTGGGCGCGGGCCGGGCCGCTCAGGCGGCATGGCGTGTCGGCGCTGATGCGGCGAGCCCATTTGGACGGGCGGACGACCTGCCATCCGTCTTTGCCGCGCTGAACTTCAATCACCGAACCCCCGGTAGCGGCTTTCGATTTAGCCACTTTTTCGGCGCTCCAGTCCGCCATGCCGCCGACGTGCAGCAAGCCGTCGTCGGTGTATTCGTGATTGATGCAGAGCAGGCCATGCGTCGAGGAAGGCTGGCCATTTTCGCTAAAGGGGAAGAAATGCATGCCATCGTGATGCATGCCGGCTTGCTGCATTTGCTCGGCGGCACTGTCCGAGGCATCAGCCCTGGCCTGCGGGCCATCGGAAATCGGATCGCCCCAGGCAAAGAGTGGCTTGGCCGCAAAGCCGGGGGCAAGGCGCACTTCGTCGGCGCTTGAAACGGCCAGCGATGCAAAACCATGCAACAAGCTGCCCGCCCGGCCGCCGCTGGCCGCCAGCGCGGGGAGCGGCCAGCCGGCCATGGCGAGTGCCCCGCCCGTGGCGCTCAGGAGCGCGGCAGAAAGCAGGCGGCGGCGGAACGGATCGGCCAGCGCATTAGCGCGTTTAGCCGTACATCTTTTTGCGAACCTGCCGGTGAATCAGCTTGTAAGTCAGGTTGTGAATCAGCCAGTAAATCTGTCCGCGCATCGCGCATCGGATTCGAAAACTCGTCGTGACTGGGGTCGAACCAAGGGTGCAGCATGGTGAGTCCAAAACGGTTGGCTATTTGCAACTATCGCTGCTCGATGTTGCAAACACGTGACTTCTGGCCGTTCCCTTTGTCACAATTGTTTAACCGGATCGCCATAGTGTAGTGACTTTGTTTCTTCTGACTCGGTGACTTTGGTGCGCAAAATCGGCTATGGGTATTTATTGGGCAAGCTCGGGTTTCGCGGGCTTTTTGTCGTCATTGGTGCGCTCTTCAGCCTGGCTTTTCTTGCGGTTGCGTTGCCGCCGCTGCTCGTTCGCTGGGAGGCCATGCGAGCGGTTGAGTCGCGTCTGGCGGCGCTGCGTCAGCTTGAGCCGGCCCGTCAGCAACTCGTTGATTTGCGTCGCCATCGGGCTCGCCTGTTTTTTGCCGGCGCCGGTGATGAGAGCAATGCCGCAGATTTGGCCGCAAAAACGCCGTCGACCGCAGCATTGAATCTTTCCGATGAGCGCTGGCAGCGCCTGCTCGCCACCACCGCCGAAGAAACCAGCGGCCGCCAGCGCATGGCGGTGTTCGCCAGTTTTGGCGAGTTGCTTGAGCACTTGCAGCAAAAAATCGTCGAACAAATGGGGGCGGCGTCCACGCTGTCGAGCCGCGGCAGCTTGCCGGTATTGGCCGGGATCTGGCTGAATGATCTGCCGGTGCTGACTGAATCATTGGCCCGGCTGGAGGTGTTGGCCGGCATTTCGGCACGTGAGGGCATGGTGGCGGATCGACTGCGCCCGGAACTCTCCGCCGCGATCGCCGTGGCTTCGCATGCGCTGGGCCGGTTGGCACGGGAGATGGGAGAACTCGGGGCACCGCTCAGCCCCGAAAGTGCCGCGCTGGCCGACCTGAATGCCCGACTGGCGGCGGTTAGCGAACAGTTTGCCCTGACCCGTACCCTGGCTTACGGCCTGGCGCTGAGCAGCACGGTCTATTCGGCGGCTGAAATCGACAGCGCAATCAGCCAGCCGCTGGCCCAAGTCGAGGAAATTTCCCGGCTCAGCGAGCAGCTTCTGGTCACCACCCTCGGTGATGAATTGGCCAACGCGCAGCGCCACCTCGGGCTGACCCTGTTGCTGATCGCCGGTAGCATGTTGCTCTCCTGTGCCGGCCTCTATCTGGCCTATGCCCGCCTTGCCTCGACCATCGATGTGTTGGCGTGCGGCGCCCGGCAACTGGCCACCGGTGATTTGTCGGTGTCGATCGAGTTGGCTGGCCAGGATGAATTGCAGCGCATTGCCGAGTCGCTGCGTGAAGTGCGCGACGGCATGCGCCGGTTGGTCAGTGAAATCGTCAACAGCGCCCACGCCATGACGTCCGGCTCGCTCTCCTTTGCTCAGACCGCCGGGGCTTCAGCCGAGCGGGCGCAGCAACAGCAAGCCGATACCCTGCATGTCGTCAAATCGCTGGAGGCGGCCGGGCGGCAAGTCGCCGAGATTGTCGAGGCGGCCGGGGAAAGTGACGCCGTGACGCGCAATGCGGACGAGTTGGCCACCTCCGGCATGGTTTCAGTCGGTCAGGCGAAGAGCGTGCTGGAGGAAATGAGCGCCGACATTGTGCTGGCAACCGGCTGCCTGGATCGGATGGAAGCCGAAACCCGCCAGGTGTCGACCGTCGTCGCGGTGATCGCCGGCATTGCCGAGCAAACCAATCTGCTGGCCTTGAATGCCGCCATTGAGGCGGCGCGGGCCGGCGATAGCGGGCGGGGCTTTGCCGTGGTGGCCGATGAAGTGCGCAAGCTGGCGGAGCGGACCGCGAAGAGCACGCAGGAGATCAGCCAGATGATCAATCGTATGCAGGGGATTGCCGGCGAGACTTCGATTGCGGTGCGTACTGCGGCGAATCACGTCGCGAGCAGCAACACGCGAACCGGCGAGGCGGCGCTGGTAATGACGCAGGTCCGCGATCAGGCGCGTTTGGCGGAAACGGCCAGTAGCCGCATCAGTTCGGCATTGCGGACGCATCGCGGGGAGGCTGAACGGATCGAAACACTGGTCGCCGGTATCGCCCGGCTCTCTGCGGAAAACGGTGAGGCGTTGATCGGCGCGGCGCATTCGGCGCATTTGCTGGAAGGTCTGGCCGGCGATCTGCGCCAGGCGATCGGCAAGTTCAGGCTTGAGGGGAGCGGTTCGGCAGGCCTGCGGTCAACCGGAGAAATTGATCTTTTTTAAGCCGGGTTTTTTTGCCAGAATCAAGCCGGCCAATCAAGCCTGATTGGGCATTCCCGAGGCTCAATGCAGCGGGAAAGCCGTAGTTTTGTCAGGGGCGAGGGTCGCGGTCCAGATGCATCATCGGTGTTCGTTCGGCGATGCGGCGCGAGTCTTCGCGATTGTTTTCGGATTGTTGCTGCCCGAAGGCGTCGCGTTTGGCCAGGTTGCCCGCCGCCGCTTCAATGCTGCGCAGGCAGCGCCAGCGGAGGCCGTGTTTGGTGGCGAAAGGACGCATTTGATCCTTGGGGTGATGGACCCTGCAGCAGTAGCAAAACATCGTTTCAGTCATCACAACCTCATAGCAAAGGGCACTGGCCAAAGCAGGAAGAATGATATGCCAGTGTTGCAATTTAATGACACCTATTTTTACCGATGGTTCAAGCTGATTACCGCTTGGGTAGTGGCGTTCCTGTCACTGAACTGACACATTTTCTCCATAAACTGAGTGGTGAGTTATTTTGAGGCTGAGTCGATGGACGTGCTGTTGGATGATGAACTTCTCGAGTTGCAGCGAATTATTGCTGAGGGTTTGCTGACGCCGGTTTTCCAGCCGATCATCGATTTTCGCGTCCGTGCCCTGCTCGGTTATGAGGCCCTGATTCGCGGGCCGGAAGGCAGCCCGTTGCAATTCCCCGATCAACTTTTTGCCGCTGCCCGGCGGCATGCGTTGTCCTCGGCACTGGAGCATGCCTGTCGTGAAGCCAGTTTGCGGGCGTTTGCAGCGCAGAAGCTGGCCGGGCGTCTCTTCCTCAACGTCACGCCGGGCTGCCTGCTTGATGAAAAAATGATGAACGGCCATACCCGCGATTTGCTGACTGAACTTGGCATCGCTCCTAATCGGGTCGTCATTGAGCTGACCGAAAATCAGCAGATTACTGACATGCCGGGGATTCAGGAAGCGTTGCTGCATTACCGCGGGCGTGGCTTCCAGATCGCCATCGACGACCTTGGCGAGGGCTTTGCCAATCTGCGCATGTGGTCCGAACTGCGCCCGGAGTTCGTCAAGATCGACAAGCATTTTGTCTATGGCATTGCCGATGACCGGATCAAATTCCATTTTGTCCGTGCCATGCAGGATCTGGCCGAAATCTGTAACGCCTTGCTGGTCGCCGAAGGGATCGAGCGGCCGGAGGATTTCAACTGTATCCGCGATATGGGCATTGCCTGCGGTCAGGGCTATTTCATCGCCCGGCCCGCCCTGCGTCCGGCGCGCCAGTTGAGTGGTGAGGTGATGGCCGCCCTCAGCCGGCAGCACGTTTCCTTGACGCCGATGTTGGCCGGTCAGAGCAAGGCGCCGACCGCGCGCAGTTTGCTCAAGCCGATCCCGTCGGTCGCTCAGGATGCCACCAACGCGCTGGTGATCGCCCGCTTTGAGGCTGATCCCGAACTGGATGTGCTGCCCGTGGTGCATGACGGTATCCCGATCGGCATGATCAATCGGCACAGCATGATCGACCGCTTCGCCCGGCCGTTTCGCAAGGAGCTTTTCGGGCGCAAGAGTTGCGAGTTGTTCATGGATCACGCCCCGCTGATCGTCGATCAGCATGCAACGGTGCAGGAGCTGGCGATGATGTTGGCCCTGGCGCCCAAACGCTATTTGTCCGATGGCTTTATTGTGACGGGCGACGGGGTTTATCTGGGGATCGGCAGTGGTCACGATTTGATTGCAACGATCACCGAAATGCAGATCAGTGCCGCCCGCTATGCCAATCCCTTGACCCAGTTGCCGGGCAATGTGCCGATCAACGAACACGTCGACCAGATGCTGCGCAACAACTGCAACTTTTTCGCCGCCTACATCGATATTGATAATTTCAAGCCCTACAACGACAGCTTCGGCTATCGGCGCGGCGACGATGTGATCCATGCCCTCGGCCGCCTATGTTGCGAAGTTACCGATCAGCGGGAGGATTTTGTCGGTCATATCGGCGGTGATGATTTTTTCATCGTCTTTCAAAGCGCCGACTGGGAAATGCGCTGCTGGCAGCTGTGCAGCCTTTTTGCCGATGCGATAAACAGTCTGATGAGCCCGGAAGAGCGGGCGCACGGTGGCTATATGGCCGAAAACCGGCGCGGGGAACTGGGGTTTCAGGCATTGCCAACCTTGTCGATTGGCGCCGTGCGTGTCGGGCCGGGCGAGTGCGAGTCGCACCGCGAAGTGGCTGCGGCGGCCTCGGCGGCAAAAAAACAGGCCAAGAAAAAGTCGCGCAATCAATTCAGCGAGACGCTGGGGAGCAGCCTGTTTATCGACCGGCGGCGTCCGGGGGCGGGCGAACCGGAAAACTTGCTGGCACGGGCCTTGAACTGATTTTCAAGGCTGGGGGCGTCTTGCCGAAACGTGCTGTCGGCCTCAGCCAGCGGCCAACAGCAGCCTTTCCAGTTCATGGTCAAACGCCTTGAAGTGCGCTTCAAGCGACTGTTGCACCGTATCAATCCCCTTGATGGCCAGCACGCAGTTGCCGTCATCGGAAAAAATAACGCGAATCGCTTTCAGTTGCTCGGCAATTTCTTTATGCGCTTTATTGTGGGCAATCCGATGCGCCGACGGCACCTTGCCATCCATGAAAATGGACTCAATGAGATTGTGTTTCAGCGTGGTCTCGACAAAAATCCTGACCATCTGCTTGATATTGCCGTGGCAGACGTGGCGAATGCTCGCCGGACATTGATGGCAATTGTCGATTTTCTCGCTCTGGCTGCATTCCGCCTTGATCCGGCCAATCAGCCCGAGCATGTGCTCATGATCCCGCCGAATTCTGTCGACCGCCTCTTCTTGAGTCCCCGGCATCCCGCAACCCCATCTGAAAATCATTCTGACGCCCTGTGGTGGCTTGTTTTCAGGTGAAAACAGCCGCCCGAGGCATGGAGAGAATATACCTGATCGTTTTAATCAGGTATTCAGATTAGGTGCGGCGTGCAATCGTGTCAAGATCGAACGCCGTTACCGCGCTGGCGCATCAGTTTTTCAGCAGGGGCCACGCCAGCATGAGTCCAACGCCAAATATCAGGCAGCCAGCCGCCCAATAACCGGCTGCTTTCGGGGATTTTGCCCACAACGCCATCGGGGCCAAGCCAAAAACAATTTGCCCAATGCCGATCAGCACAGCCTCTGCGCCATCCGCCATGTATTCGCTACCCGTTCGCGATGAGCGGCCGTAATAGTGTTCCGTAACAATCGAAAGCAGGCCGAGGGCGACAAAAGTCAGGCTCATCAGCAAGGCGAGCCATTTGACGAGGGGCGGAATTTTGTTCGTTGGTTTTGCTGGCATGCGTAGGGTCAAAGTGTTTGTGAGCTTGAAGGGTCAATTGTTTGTGCGGCTGCGTTGTTGGCGGATGCCACCCGAAATCGGCTGATTGAGCGCTTAGCCCCGGTCGCCGCTCATTTTGAGCAGTCGATCATAAAGAACAACATTCACCGTCGCCGCCAGATTCATGCAGCCGTGGGTGGGAATGTAAACAATGTCTTTGCACCATGAGGTGACTTTCTTGTTCAGGCTGCCATCTTCCGGGCCGAAGATGTAGAAGGCGCGCTCCGGGTGCTTGTAGGTGGTGAGTGGCTTGGCGTCCGGGTGGACTTCGATGGCGACCGGCACGCAGCCGAAGGGAATGACTTGTTGCAGATCATCGACGCCGATCAGCGGCAATTGCAGGTGCACCTGTTTGGTGTCGGTGCGAAATTCGACGGCGCGCTCGTAACGCTTGCCGGTATAGAAAACCGTGTTGACGCCGTAGCAGCCGGCGGCGCGCATGATCGAGCCGACGTTCTCCGGGCCTTTGGGGTTGAACAGTCCGATGCAGGCGTAGCCGGTGTAATCTTTGACCGCCTGATTTCTGGTGATGGTTTCCATGGGGATTTTTGTGGGATCAGAATGTTGCGTAGTTTACGGCAAGCGCACCGGGTGCCGGGCCTGTTATCTGCTGCCCACCGAGGGATGCTGGTTTTGCCAGCCAGTGGCTCAGGCGCGCTGGCTTGCTGCGGTCGACGCCTAAAAACGGCAAAAATCACCGACGCTATCAGTAGAACAAATGTTCCAGATCGAGCGTTGAGGTTCGGCCGATACTGGCGTGGTTGGCTGCCAGCCAGGCTTGCGCATGTTCGCGGCCGCTGTCGCGCAGGCGTTCAAAAAAGGCCAGATTCACCGCCAGTTTGCTCTCGGCCGGCAGGTCTTTCAGCAGGGCATCGGCGGTGATGGCGTGAAAGCGGATATCGCTGACCCGTTGTTCAAAGCGGCTGCACTGTAACCAGCGCGGCAGCCAGCGTGGCCGAGCCGTCGCGGCAATTTGTTCGCGGACGTGGGCGAACATGCGCATTTCGCGCAGGAAAGTTGAATTGAAGGCCAGTTCGCGCAGGCGCAGCTTGATGTCCTGAGCCGATTCCGGCGTTTCGTCATAACGCAGCGGGGTGAGCAGCACGAGCAGGGTGTCGGCTGCGGTGCACTCGTAAAAAAGCGGGAAAACCGCCGGGTTGGCGCTGTAGCCGCCATCCCAGTAGGGTTCGCCATCAATCACGATGGAACGGTGGATGGTCGGCAGACAGGCCGAGGCGAGCAGGGTGTCGACCGAGAGTTCGCCATTGCGAAAGATGCGCAGCTTGCCCGAATTGGCGTGGGTGGCGGCAATGAACAGCTTGACCGGGCTGGCGCGGCGCAGGGCGGCAAAGTCGATCTGTTCGGCAATGATGTCGCGCAGCGGGTTGAGGTCGAGCGGGTTGAGTTGCTCCGGCGACAGATATTCCGTCCATTGCAGCATCAGCTTCATGGCGGGTGCCATGCTGGCCGCGGCGTTGCCTGATTGGTCGAAGGGCGAACTGCTGGCGACTGCGGTCCAGAAACGGCTGAGGGCAGCGCGGGCGTGCTCCCTGCCACCCTCCCGGCCGCCGGCCATCAGTCCCTGGGCGAGAAAAATGGCGTTCATCGCCCCGGCGCTGGTGCCGCTGACGCCTTCAAATTCACAACGTCCATCTTCAAGCAAGGCGTCGAGCACGCCCCAGGTAAAAGCACCGTGGGCGCCGCCGCCTTGCAGGGCGAGATTAATCCGGACGGGCGAAGTGGTTTTGGCTGGCATCTTGCGGTCGACCTTTAAAAAGGCGAAAAATCAGGCGGTGCATGGAATGCGGCTAAATGCCTGATTGGGAATCGCTGATGGCATAGGGGTGGTCGGATTGATTGTAGGCCGACAGCTGCTTCGATGATAGCGGCGGAAAGCTGCGGATGCCTTGATCGGCGCGGCGAATGTGCCACGCTATGTCAGAAGTATGCGCTGGCAAGGCTGCGGGCAAAAAAATGCCCGGCAGTGCCGGGCGAAAGAGAGTGGCTGGATCGACTTCGTGAGTGCAATCAGTTCGTGCCGTTTTCGGTACTGCTTTCGGTGCCACTTTCGTTCTTCGGCGTGGTCCGCCGTTTTGGGCTCTTGTTCGTGCTCAGGCTCTCTGCGATCTGGAGAGCTTCCTGTTCTGCCACATGGAGCGATTCGACTGACTCAATTGCGGCGGCATTTGCCGCGTGCAAAGATTCCTTCGCTGAGACCAGCGTGTCGCGCATCAGGTTGAGGGCAACTTCAGCCTCCCGCGGGCTGGATTTAGCGGCGCGCCGGATGTAAGCAAAAATGGCTTCATCGACAATCTGTACCTGCGCTTCGGTGCTTTGCAGGACAGCCTTGTGGGCTTCGCCAAAAATTTCGAAGGCATGATCGAGCAGGCGGCTGTGGCGAGCGCTGCTTTCCTGCCAGAAGGCGGTCGGGAAATGAGCGATGGATTCGGGTTGACCGTGGGAATGAGCCTGACCCAAGCGGGTAAAGGTCTGGCTGCTGAAATCCATGGCATCCCGGCTCATGCCGGAAAGGAGTGCCGACCAGCGCCGGCTGGCTTCAACGCCGGCCAGCGAAAGCTCAAGCAGGTTGTTCAGGGTGTGATCGCGACTTTGGGTGATTTGCTGTGATGACAAAAACATGGGGCGCTCCTGGCTGCATTTCAGTATTGCCAGCGTAGCGCCCCGATGTGACAAAAAAATGAATCAGACGATGGTTTTTACACCCTCGCTGGTGCCGAGCAGCAGCACATTGGCCGGACGCATGGCAAACAGGCCGTTGGTGACGACGCCGGTGATCTGGTTGATCTGCGCTTCCAGGCCTTTCGGGTCGGTAATGCTGAGTCCCTTGACGTCGATGATCAGGTTGCCGTTGTCGGTAACGCAGCCTGCGCGCAGCACCGGCGTACCGCCCAGCTTGGCCAGTTCGCGGGCGACGTAGGCGCTGGCCATCGGGATGACCTCGACCGGCAGCGGGAATTTGCCCATCGTGTCGACCAGCTTGGAACCGTCGGCGATGCAGACAAAAGTGGTGGCCACGGCTGCGACAATTTTTTCGCGCGTCAAGGCCGCGCCACCGCCCTTGATCATGTTCAGGCCGGCATCAATTTCATCGGCACCATCGACGTAGACGGGAATGTTGTCCACGTCATTAAGATCGAAAACGGTGATGCCGTGGGCTTCGAGGCGCTGGCGGGTGGCTTCGGAACTGGCGACGGCGCCCTTGTATTTGCTCTTCAGCGGCGCCAGTGCGTCGATGAAGAAATTGGCCGTTGAGCCGGTGCCGACGCCAATGATGCTGCCGGCTGCGGCGTGTTCGGCCACGTAATCGGCAGCCGCCTGGGCAACCGCTTGTTTGAGTTCGTCCTGGGTCATGCTGCTGCTTCCTGAATGGGTTGGGGCGCATTTTAACCTGTCAAAAAAGTTTAACTTTGCGGCCTCGGCAAATCGCTAAACTCCCCATACAGTTTTATAGGGAGAAAATAATGACCAATGAAAAAAAGGCAGCACCTGCTGCCAAGCCTGTCGCTGCAGCGAAGCCGCCAAAGAAACTGATTCCGCGCACGGCGCCGAAGAACGAGCCAACGCTTGATACCATCCTCGCCGAAGCCGCGCCGGTCACGGTGCCTGACGTGGCGACCCAGCCAGAAGTTGCGCCTGTAGCCGCCCCCGCCGCCCCCGCCCCAGCGGTTTCAGCCACGGCTGCGGCGACGGCGAAAGCGCGCCGGGTTCGCAAGCCGACCAAGGAAGACGAAACCGTTGCCCGGCATCAAAAAGTGCTGGCTGAGGCCTTGGTCATGGCGCAGGCGATCAATTACGAGCAGCCGAAGGTGATGCGTCAGGCACCGGCCAAGGGCAAAAAAGCCGTGAAGCCGGTCAAGGCCAAGAAAGTCAAGCTGGTGCGTGACAGTTACGCCATGCCGGAAAACGAATACGCCCAGATTGGCGAACTCAAGAAACGCCTGGCGACAATGAGTGTTGATGTCAAAAAGAGTGAGTTGCTGCGTGCCGGTGTTGCGGTGATGGCCGCACTGAACGATGCCGAACTCAAGCGGGTGATGGCTCGCGTCGAGCGTATCAAGACCGGGCGTCCGGCCAAGTAGAACTTTGAAGTACCCGCTTCCCCGCCACAAAGCGCGGGAAAGCGGGCGCGGGATCGGCCGAATAGGCTGATTCTGCGCTGCCAACTCGCTTTATTTCAGTCTGTCATGTTTCTGTAACAAAGCGCCGGTAACCTGCTGAACGTTGTCTTCAACCCCATGCAGGAGTTACCAATGATTAAACAATCCACGTTCGTTACATTTATGGCTGCGGCCGGTATTGCGCTCTTGGGCGCCCAGGCAGCGCACGCTGATATCGTCAAGATCGATGGTTCTTCGACGGTTTATCCGATTACCGAAGCCGTTGCTGAAGAGTTCCAGAAAGCCAAGAAGAACGCCATCAAGGTGACGGTCGGCATTTCCGGCACGGGCGGCGGTTTCAAGAAATTCTGTCGCGGCGAAACCGATTTCTCCAACGCCTCGCGCCCGATTACGGCCAAGGAAATGGAAGACTGCAAGGCCGCTGGCGTCTCCTACATCGAAATGCCGGTTGCCTACGATGCGCTGACCGTCGTCATCAACCCGAAAAACACCTTCCTCAAGCAAGCCACTGTTGCTGAATTGAAAACCCTGTGGGAGCCGGCAGCCCAGGGCAAGGTCATGAAGTGGAACCAGGTCAATCCGGCCTGGCCTGATGCCCCGGTCAAACTGTTCGGCGCTGGCGCTGATTCCGGCACCTTTGAATACTTCACCGAAGCCATCGTCGGCAAGGCCAAGTCATCGCGCGGCGACTACACCGCATCGGAAGACGACAATGTGCTGGTCCAGGGTGTTTCCCGTGACGTCAATGCCATCGGTTACTTCGGTTACGCCTACTACGCCGAGAACATGGCTCGCCTGAAGGGCCTGCCGATCGTCAATCCGGCCTCCGGCAAGGCAGTTGAGCCGTCTGGCGCCAACGTTGAGAACGGTACCTATGCACCGCTTTCCCGCCCGATTTTTGTTTACGTCAAGCAGAAGTCCCTGGAAAAGCCGGAAGTGCGTGAGTTCCTTGAGTTCTACATGAAGCATGCCGAGACGCTGGTCCGCGAAGTCAAGTACGTGCCGCTGCCGAAGGCTGCCTACGAAGGCAACCTGAAGCACGTCAAGGACAACAAGATCGGCACCGTGTTCGGTGGCAAGAATGAAATCGGTATCACTGTCGAAGATCTGATGAAACGCGAAGCCAAGATGTAAACTTTGCTCGGGCAGTTTGCTGCCCGTAGCGAAAAGCCGGCCCTTCGGGGCTGGTTTTTTATCCGAAAGGATTTCTCAAGTGAGTCACGTTATGTCTTCCCCAAATGCTTCAGACCTGCACCAGGTCAGCGACCGTCTGGCCAAGAATGCCATGCGGCATTTCAGCGAACGCCTGATTGAAATGGTTTTGTTCGCCGCTGCGACGGTCTCCGTGCTGACCACCGTCGGTATCGTCTATGTGCTGGTTTCCGAGTCGATCAATTTTTTCCACAGCGTCAGCATTGTCGATTTTCTGACCGACAACCAATGGACGCCGCTATTTGACGATGCCCATTACGGCATCATGGTGCTGATCTCCGGTACCCTGGTTTCATCCGGTGTTGCGCTGCTGGTCGCCATTCCGATGGGGACGATCATCGCGATCTACCTTTCCGAATTCGCCAACCCGAAAGTCCGTGAGATCGCCAAGCCGGTGCTCGAACTGCTCGGCGGCATTCCCACCATCGTCTTCGGTTACTTTGCGCTGTTGATCGTCACTCCCCTGCTGCAAACGATTTTCCCGCAACTGCCGGGTTTTTCGCTACTTTCTGCCGGTCTGGTGATGGGCATCATGATTGTTCCCTACATTGCTTCGCTGTCCGAAGATGCGATGCGCGCCGTGCCGATGAGCATGCGCGAAGGCTCCTACGCCATGGGGGCGACCAAGCTTTATACCGCCATCCATGTCGTGGTGCCGGCGGCCGTTTCCGGTCTGGCCGCTTCCTACATCCTGGCCATTTCGCGCGCCGTCGGTGAAACGATGATTCTCGCGGTTGCCGCCGGTATGCAGCCGAACCTGACCTGGAACCCGATGGAGCCCGCAGCCACCATCACTTCCTACATCGTTCAGGTAGCGCTCGGCGATTTGCCGCACGGCTCCATCGGTTATCAAACCATCTTTGCCGCAGGTCTGACCCTGCTGCTGATCACACTTGCCTTCAACATTGCGGGCCAGTGGTTGCGCCGTCGCTTCCGTGAGGCTTACTAACATGCAAACTTTAACGACTGAACAAATCCGCAAGCTGATTGCCCGCGGAAAAATGAAGGACACGGTCTTTCAGGCGCTCGGCATCATGTGTCTGGGAATCGCCCTGCTGGTGATCTTCCTGCTGGTCAGCGACATGCTGATGCGCGGTATTGATCGCCTGACGCTCGATTTCTTCACCAACTTCGCCTCCCGTCGCGCCGGGCAGTCCGGCATTCTCTCGGCCTGGGTCGGCACCATTCTGGTCATGCTGGTGACGGCGATGGCCGCGGTGCCCCTCGGTGTTGCAGCCGGTATCTACCTTGAGGAATACGCCAAGAGCAACTGGGTGACCGATATCATCGAGATCAACATCACCAATCTGGCGGCGGTGCCCTCGATTGTTTATGGTCTGCTGGCACTGGGCATCTTTGTCTATGCCTTTGGCCTCGGGCAAAGCATCCTCTCGGCCGGCCTGACGCTGGCACTGCTCATTCTGCCCATCGTTATCGTCTCGACCCGCGAAGCCATCCGCGCCATTCCGGCGATGATTCGTGAAGGCTCGATGGCGGTCGGCGCCACCCGCTGGCAAACCTGCCGCTACCACATCATTCCGTATGCCATGCCTGGCATCCTGACTGGCGTGATCATCGGCCTGGCCCGCGCCATTGGCGAAACTGCCCCGATCATCACGATTGGCGCGCTGACCTTCATCGCCTTCCTGCCGCCTGTGCCCTTCACCACGGGCGCCGATGGCGTGACGGCGGGCATGTTCGACTGGGTGCTCTCGCCTTTCACGGTCATGCCGATCCAGATTTTCAACTGGACCTCGCGTCCTGACCCGGCCTTTGAAGTGAATGCGGCAGCTGCGGGCTTTGTGCTGATGGCCATGGTGCTGTCGATGAACGCCGTTGCGATCTATCTGCGCTACAAGATGCGTAAAAACATCAAGTGGTAATTCCATGTGCCGGAACGCTCCTGACTTTGGCAACTTCATGTCAGCGACGCTCCGGCCCTGCGGTCAACGCCAAAAAACACTGAAAAATGAATACTGAAATGGACCCTAAAATGCAGATTCACGACCAACCCACCCTCAAGGCGGAAGCCCGTAACCTGAATTTTTATTACGGTGAAAAGCAGGCCTTGAGTAACATCAACATGCCGATTTACGACAAGAAAGTGACCGCGCTGATCGGTCCTTCCGGTTGCGGCAAGTCGACTTATCTGCGCAGCTTCAACCGCATGCACGACCTCTATCCGGGCAACCGTTACGAAGGCGAAATCCGCTTCTTCCCGGATAACACCAACCTGCTGGCGCCAGAGGTTGATCCGATCGAAGTCCGTATGCGCATCGGTATGGTTTTCCAGAAGCCGAACCCGTTTCCGAAAACCATCTTCGAAAACGTTGCCTACGGCCTGCGGGTGCGCGGCGAGAACAACAAGCGGGCGCTCGACGACAAGGTGGAACAGGCGCTGCGCGGCGCGGCCATTTGGGACGAAGTGAAGGATCGCCTGCAGGATCTGGCGCCCAATCTTTCCGGCGGCCAGCAACAGCGTTTGTGTATTGCCCGCGCCCTGGCGACGGACCCTGAATTGTTGCTGTTTGATGAGCCGACCTCGGCGCTCGACCCGATTGCCACCGGCGCCATCGAAGAACTGGTGCATGAGCTGAAGAAGCGCGTCACCATTTTGATCGTCACCCACAACATGCAACAGGCGGCGCGGGTTTCCGATTACACGGCGTACATGTATCTCGGCGAGATGATCGAATTCGGCAAGACCGACGAGATTTTCATCAAGCCGCAGGACAAGCGCACTGAAGACTACATCACCGGCCGCATGGGTTAATTCCACTTTGCCATGACCGACACTTTGGCGAATTCGCTTTGGCGTGCTTCAGCACTTTCGGCGCCTCGTCTGGGTGTTTCGACACTTGGCGAAATGAAATAAGGAAATTTGAAATGAACGAAAGCCAACACCTCTCCAGCCAGTTCGACGAAGACCTCGGTCGCCTCCGCACCCATGTCCTGCAAATGGGCGGCATGGTTGAAACCCAGATTTCTTCTGCCGTGGATGCCTACGCCACCGGTGAAATTGGCAGCGTCAAGAGCATCGTCGATGCCGACCACAAAGTGAATGAGCTTGAAAAAGCCATTGACGACGACTGCGCCCACATCATCGCCAAGCGCCAGCCGGCGGCTTCCGATCTGCGCCTGGTGCTGGGCATCAGCAAGATTGTGACTGACCTGGAACGGGCTGGTGACGAGGCCAAGAAAATTGCCAAGGGGGTGCGCCGCATTTACGAAAATGGCCACGTTCCGTCGCAATTCGGCATTGGCGTCCGGCATCTTGCCGAAGCCGCCCTCATCATGGTGCGCCAGGCACTGGATGCCTTTGCTCGGCTTGATACCGAACAGGCGAGATCGGTCATTCGTGCCGATTCCGAGGTCGACACCGAATTCAAATCGATCATCCGTCAGTTGATTACGCACATGATGGAAGACCCGCGGACGATCACCACCTCGATCGACATCATCACCATTGCCCGCGCCATCGAACGGATCGGCGATCACGCCAAAAACATTTCCGAGCAGGTGATTTACGTTGTTGAAGGGCGCGATATTCGCCATACCGGCAAAGAGGGCATCAAGTGACACCGACTATTCTGGTCGTTGAGGACGAGCCGGCGATCCAGGAACTGGTCGTCATCAACCTCAAGCACGCCGGTTTTCTCGTGGTTCGCACCAGTAGCGCCGAGGAGGCCGAATCGGCCATTCGCGCCGCCCTGCCGGACCTGCTGATTCTTGACTGGATGTTGCCGGGCCAGTCCGGTGTGGCGCTGGCCAAGAAGCTGCGCGCCGACGAACGGACGCGCGAGCTGCCGATCATCATGCTCACCGCCCGTGTCCATGAAGAAGACAAGGTGCAAGGGCTGGAAGCCGGCGCTGACGATTACGTCACCAAGCCGTTTTCACCGAAGGAACTGGTTGCCCGGGTCCGCGCCGTGCTGCGCCGTCGGGCGCCGCATCTGGCCGGTGAAGCCGTCGAAGTTGGCGATCTGGCGCTCAACCCGGCAACGCACCGCGTGCTCGCGGCTGGTCAGCCGATTGAACTGGGGCCTACCGAGTTTCGCCTGCTGTTTTTCTTCATGACGCATTCGGAACGGGTCTACTCGCGGGCACAATTGCTCGATGAAGTCTGGGGCGACCACGTCTTTATCGAGGAACGCACGGTGGATGTCCATATTCGCCGTTTGCGTGCCGCGCTGGAAAGCAGCGGCCACCACGAACGGATTGAAACGGTGCGCGGCACCGGTTACCGCTTCCGGGGAGCTTGATTGGCGTGTCGGAACAATTGATTCGGGCGCTGCTGCTGGCGTTGCTGACGGCACTCATTGCGCTGCCGGTGGGGTATTTTGTCGCGCAATGGGCCGGCTGGTCGGTTTTCTGTGCCGGCCTGGCTTTGCAGATGGTCTTTCATTTTCGCAACTTTGCCCGGCTGGAGCGCTGGTCAAAGGCGCCGGTGGTGGATGGCAATCTGGAAGGCGAAGGTTCCTGGGACGGTATATTCGGGCGTTTGTATCGCCATGAGAAAGACCTGAGAGAACAAATCGCCAAGCGCGATAAAGAAATTGCCATGTTGATTGAGGCGGGGCAGGCGCTGACCGATGGCGTTGTCCTGCTCGATCAGAATAATCACATTCTTTTCTGCAACACCACGGCCGAGACGCAACTGGCGCTGGTGATCCGCACCGACCGCGGCCAGCCGATCGTCAATCTGGTGCGCCAGCCGGAATTTGTTCACTACCTGCAAGAGGCCGATTTCAGCCGGCCATTGACGCTGCGCTCGGATCGTTCCGAGGACCGCGTGCTGTCGATCTACATGATTCCCTATGCCGGCGACCGGCGCCTCATGCAGATCAAGGATGTGACGCAGACCGACCGCCTCGACCGCATGCGCCGCGATTTTGTCGCCAATGTTTCGCACGAATTGCGTACTCCGCTCACCGTGCTCGCCGGTTTTCTCGAAACCTTGCAGGAAATCGAGCTCGACCGCGACGAGCGGCAACGCTATCTCGGCATGATGTCCGAGCAGTCAACGCGCATGGAAATGATCGTTCAGGATCTGCTGACGCTGTCGTCCATCGAGTCGGCGCCACCGCCACAAAACGACATCGTCGATATGGCCAACCTGATCGACAAGCTGCGGCGCGATGCCGAAGGGCTATCGCACGGGCGTCACACCATCATCGCCGAAACCGATGGCCGGGGCGATTTGAGCGGGGCCGAGCCGGAACTGGTCAGCGCTTTCGGCAACCTCGTCGCCAACGCCGTGCGCTACACGCCACCCGGCGGCACGGTTCGGATCAGCTGGCATGCCAACGCGCAGGGGGCGGAATTCGCCGTGCAGGACAGCGGGATCGGCATCGACCCCAAACACATTCCGCGCCTGACCGAACGTTTTTATCGTGTCGACCGTGGCCGTTCGCGCGACGCGGGGGGGACCGGGTTGGGGCTGGCAATCGTCAAGCATTCGCTGAGCCGGCACCAGGCTCAACTGGAGATAAAAAGCACGCCCGGCGTCGGTAGCCGATTCGCAGCGCACTTCCCGGCGAATCGCATCGTCGGGCTCTGATGCGCAGGCCGCCTTCGGGCGGCAGCCTGTTTGCTAGAATGAAGGTGTGTTCGACGCCGACCCAGGCCGGCTTTCCCCTGGGCTGATGTGCCGGCGCGACACAACCCGCTGAATACGCTGGAGTTCACGATGAAAAAATCACTATTGATCCTTACCCTGCTGGTTGGCTTGCCCATTTTTGCGCAAGCGGCTGATGTGCGAATCAACGTTGATAACGTCAAAATTCAGTCCGGTAACACCACCATTACCTTTGGTGACCGCGACCGCCGCGGCTACTACTGGGACGGCCAAACCTGGCGCGACCCGGTTTACTGGGGACAAACATCACGGCAAAGGTAACGGCAAGGGCAGGGCCAAAATTGTCCGCCGGGCCAGGCCAAAAAAGGTAATTGCTGATCGATTTCAGCCGCCTCTTCCTTGAAGCGAAGGGGCGGTTTTGCAAGTCCAAAAGCGGGTTGATCGGCTGATTTCCGGCGTGATCAGCCACCTATCGGCGATAATTCGGGCCGCAGGCGATTTCGCCAACGCATTGAATTTAAGGAAAACACCCCATGAGCATGACCAAAACCGATCTTGAAAAAATCGCGGTAGCAAAATCAACGGCAAAATCGGCGCCGGTGGTATTCCCGACCGTTTCGGTGCCGGCGCAGGTGGCGGTGTCGACAAGCGCGAACAGCGCAAGCTCGATCAGGCCGCCGGTTTGATCCCCTTCGCCTGCAAACTGCCGGGTGATCTGGTCAAGCAGGTGCAGGCGCAAGGTCTTGCCCACGAGGGCGGGATCAACGCGTTGGTGGCTGAACTGCTGACCAAGGCAATCGCCAAAGCCGCTTGAACCAGTTTGTGATCGATTGAACCTTATTTCCGCGCTGGCGGAAATTGATGGCGAAATCGATTTTTGCAAATCCAGTCGACCGCAGCATTCGTGAAAAACATGAACGCTGCGGTCGAAACGCATCAGGACTTGACGGGTTTGACCCGGCTGGCGGCCAGTTTGGCCCGTTCCCTTGCTTGCGTGATGTCGTCGCCATTGGCCACGGCAACGCCCATCCGACGTTTCTTGAACGACTCCGGTTTGCCGAACAGGCGCAAATCGCTACGCGGTACAGCCAGGGCGTGTTCGACCCCTTCAAAGGCAATGCCTTTTTCTTCCATGGCGCCGTAAATCACGGCCGAGGCGCCGGGTTCGCGCAGGGCGGTGTCGACCGGCAGGCCGAGGATGGCGCGGGCGTGCAGTTCAAATTCCGAGAAGCGTTGCGAGCAGAGGGTGACCAGCCCGGTGTCGTGCGGCCGCGGGCTGACTTCGGAAAACCAGACCTGATCGCCCTTGATGAACAGCTCGACGCCGAACAGGCCACGGCCGCCAAGGTTGCCGGTGACGGCGGCAGCGATTTCCTGAGATTTCTGCAGCGCCACCGGGCTCATCGGCTGCGGCTGCCAGGATTCGACGTAATCGCCGGACACCTGAATGTGGCCGATCGGTTCGCAGAAATAGGTCTGGACGACGCCGCTCGGCATCCTTGGCGCGCACGGTGAGCAGGGTGATTTCGTAATCAAAGTCGATAACGCCTTCGACAATGATTCGCCCGGCATTGACCCGGCCACCGCTGGCGGCGTAGTCCCAGGCGGTCTGTACGTCGGCCGGGCACGCAGCATTGATTGGCCCTTGCCGGAGGAGGACATCACCGGTTTGACGATGCACGGGTAGCCGATGCCTTTTTGACCATTGGCGCCATCAATCGCCGCCTGCAATTCGGCCAGCGTATCGGCGAAACGGTAGGTTGAAGTCGGCACGCCCAGTTCTTCGGCAGCCAGCCGGCGGATGCCTTCGCGGTTCATGGTCAGCTTGGTGGCGCGGGCGGTGGGGATGACTTCGGCCAGCCCGGCGGCTTCGATCTCGACCAGCATGTCGGTGGCAATCGCTTCGATTTCCGGCACGATCAGATGCGGCTTTTCCAACTCAACCAGCCGGCGCAGGGCGGCGCCATCGGTCATCGAAATGACATGGGCGCGATGCGCCACCTGATGGCCGGGGGCGTTTTCGTAACGGTCAACGGCGATGACCTCGACGCCGAGGCGCTGCAGCGCAATGATCACTTCCTTGCCGAGTTCGCCGGCGCCGAGCAGCATGACGCGCTTGGCAGTGGGGGAAAGCGGGGTGCCGATTTTCATGGAGTCTCCTGGGGGCGTGCGATGGGGGAAATCGGGCGAATTTAGGCGTCGACCGCAGCCGAGTCAAGGCTTGGCTGTTACAACCCGGGCAAACTTGTTCAGATGATAATTTCTTGGCTCAACGTCATTCCCGCGCCGCCGGCAATGACGATTGCCCTGGCGGGCGATGCCAACCGTCCGGCTTTCCAGCCGCTACGTTCACACTGGCTAACTACCTTCTCAGCACCCCTAATTCAATGACCATCGAAATCTCCAGCGACGCCACTCAGGCGGCCATCGTCTCGATTCAGCGCTACTTCGCCGAAAACATGGACGAGGAAATCGGCAATCTGGCGGCCGGTGCGCTGCTCGGCTTTTTCCTCAAGGAAGTCGGGCCGCTCGTTTACAACAAGGCCGTCGCCGATGCCCAAGCACGGCTGCAAGCGCAAGTCATGGAACTGGATGTCGAGGTTTACGAAGAAGCATTTCAATACTGGCTGAAGCCGGGGCGGCCGGGCAAGCGCCGTGGATGAATTGAACACCCTCGGTAGTCTCGGCTTGTCCTTGCCTACCCCGGCCTATCTCATCGGCGTAATCCTCTTCGGCCTGATCGGCTTTGCCGCCTACCGCTACGGCAAGCGCATGTTGCTCAACAAGGTCAAATGGATCGGCGTCGCGCTGATGCTCTATCCCTACGCCATTTCCAGTACAGCAATCCTCTACCTCGTCGGCGCTGCACTTTGTCTGGCTTTGTATATCTGGCGGCATTAGCCGCTGGCGATGGCGGTTTGAAAATCTTACGACGTTGAAGGCAACGGCTGGCCGCACGGTCAACCGGAAAATAGCCCCAATTTGGCGTCGACCATAGGCGGCTATGTTTTGTCCCGAGACGTGCTAAATTTCAAGCTCTCGCCTTCATCCAGAGCATAAAAAATGCCCCATTTTGTTGATACCTCGCCGCCCGGCTCATGCATTTTCTGCCGCTTAATCAAAGGGGAAATTTCCGCGTCAAAGGTGTACGAGGATGAACAAACCGTGGCTTTCATGGATCTTGGCCAAGTCAATCCGGGTCACGTCCTCGTCGCACTCAAGCGACATGCGGCCACGTTGCTTGATATCACGCCTGATGAGGCTGCAGCGGCGATGCAGACTGCCAGACAGGTTGCGCTGGCAGTCAAGTTGGCATTCGATCCGCCAGGAATGACGCTTCTGCAGTGCAATGGCAAAGAGGGTGATCAGACGGTTTTTCATTTCCATATGCATGTGGTGCCCCGTCATGGCGATGATGGGATCGCCTTATCCTGGCCGCGCAAAGATCCAGCACGCGAACAATTGATGCCTATGCCGAAATGATTCGGCAGAGATTGCGTAGTGCCACATTCTGTTTCCAACTCAAACCGCTTTTGACCTACGGAGAATCGGGGCAGACTCGACATGGTTTTCCATCTAATCTGATCTCGATTTTTGCTGATTTTTCGAGTAAATAAGGTTGGCCCTCGGTAAATCAAAGCCCGCCACGGTATTTCTTCAAGTCATCAAAACCTCACGCCACCAGCAACCCGGTGCCCGCGTAACTTTTGGCGCAGGGCGCTGCTGAGCGAGCCACAGGTCATAATCCATTTGCAGCCTCAGCCAAAGCGGTCAGCGCGTATCTCGATGGCCCTGCTACCAGCCATTGCTTTTATGACCGTAACCGCATTGTCATCATCGCGTCACAGCCCCTTCACGACCGCTGGCTATCGTGGCAGCCATGCCCAAGGTCAGATCAGTTTTTCTCTCCGACATCCACCTCGGCACGCGGGCGTGCCAGGCGGATCGTCTGCTCGATTTCCTCCGCGAATACCAGGCTGAACAGACTTATCTGATCGGCGACATCATCGACTTCTGGGCGATGAGTCGCAGCATTTACTGGACGCCGGCGCAGAACACCGTGGTACAGAAACTGCTGCGTCGGGCGCGGCATGGCGAGCGGGTGGTGTTCATTCCCGGTAACCACGACGAAGCCCTGCGCGACTACTGCGGCATCATTTTCGGCGAGATCGAAGTGGTTGATGAGCTGATTCACGAAACGGCCGATGGCCGGCGCTTCCTGCTCATTCATGGCGATGTTTTCGATCAGGTAACGCGCCACCATCGCTGGGTCGCGGTGCTCGGCGACAAGGCCTACCTGCTGGTCCGGCTTAATCACTGGCTGTCCTGGGGGCGGCGCAAGCTGGGCATCTCGGGCTACTGGTCGCTGGCCGGCTACGCCAAGCGCAAGGTCAAAACGGCGCTCAATTTCATTTTCGACTTTGAAGATTCGGCGATCCATCACGCCCGCGAACGGGGGCTGGATGGCGTCATCTGCGGCCATATCCACTGGGCGACGATCCGCGAAATCGACGGCCTCAGTTACGTCAATTGCGGCGACTGGGTCGACTCCTGTACGGCCATCGTCGAGCACTTCGACGGTCGCCTCGAGCTGGTCGAATGGGGTATGCAGCAAACGCGCCCCGTGGTGGCCACGCCAATCATCGAACCCGAACATGCGGAGGCTTGAATGCGCATCCTGATGGTGTCTGACGTTTATTTTCCCCGGGTCAATGGAGTATCGACCTCGATTGAAACCTTCCGCAAAACGCTGGCCGGGCAGGGTGTCGAGGTCCGGCTGGTCGTGCCGCGTTACGGTGATGAGTCTGATGAGCCCGGCATCATTCGCGTTGCCGGGCGGCCGGTGCCGGGTGATCCTGAAGACCGTCTGGTCGGCTGGCGCGCCATGCATCGCACCGTGCTTGAAGCGGCGCAGGATTGCGACCTGATCCACATCCAGACCCCGTTCATCGCCCAGTACGCCGGCCTGAAAGCGGCCCGCACCCTCGGCCTGCCGGTGGTCGCCACCTATCACACGTTGTTCGAGGAGTACCTGCAGCACTACGCGCCTTTCCTTCCCTCGGGCTGGCTCAAGGGCCAGGCGCGCGCCCTGTCGCGCCGGCAGTGCAATGCGCTGGATGCCGTCATCGTGCCCTCGACAGCCATGCAGCAACGCCTGAATAGCTACGGCGTCACCGTGCCGCTGCATGTGCTGCCGACCGGTATTCCGCTCGCCCAGTTTGCCGGCGGTAACGGTCAGGCTTTTCGTTACCAGCACGGCATTCTTTCGACCCGTCCGCTGGCGCTTTTTGTCGGGCGGGTGGCGCATGAGAAAAACATCGGCTTCCTGCTCGAAGCCCTGATCCATGCTCGCCAATTGCGGCCGGATGTTTTGTTGGTGGTGGCCGGCGAAGGCCCGGCGATGGATGATCTGAAAGCCCAGGTCAAAAGCCTCGGCTTGCGCGATTCGGTGCAGTTCATCGGCTATCTCGATCGCAAGCAGGCGTTGCCGGATTGCTATGCCGCCGCCAATGCCTTTGTATTTGCCTCGCGTACCGAAACGCAGGGCCTGGTGCTGCTGGAGGCAATGGCCGCCGGTTTGCCGGTGATCGCCCTGTCCGAAATGGGGACGACAGATATTCTTTCGCCCGGCCGTGGTGCCATTTCACCCCCGGCCGAGGTCAAGGCTTTTGGCGAAACGCTGGGCAATTTCCTCAATCAGCCCAGCGCTTGGCACCATCTGCGCCAGGAAGCCTGGTGTACGCGCAGGAATGGTCGGATGTGGCGATGGCGGGACGTTTGGCCTGCCTTTACCGCGAACAGGCGGGCCTTAAAATTGCATCGGAAAGGCCGTTGACCGCAGCCGCCTGATCACCCGTCTGAGTAAACAACGATGAATGATGCAATTGAAGAAAACTGCGCGCAGTGCCGCTATTTCAAATTCACTGACGCGCTGAATGGCACCTGTCACCGCTTTCCACCGGCGTTTGCCGGCGAAAGCTCACCGCGGGAAACCCACCACTGGCGTTTTCCCGCCGTCAGCCTGCATGCCTGGTGCGGCGAGTTTCGTTCGCTGCAGCCGGGTTAAACGGGATGGGTCGGCGATAGCCGCTGATTGACCCGGCGCAGTCGCTCGGCCATGACGCGCATGACCTGGGTCGCGAAAAACGGCGTTTGCTGGACGAGAAACTGAAAGCGTTTTTCGTCGACCGCGACAAACTCGCAATCCGTCTGTGCCACCACGCTCGCCGAACGCGGGCCGGGCAGGACGATGCCGACCTCACCGACGATACTGCCGTGCTGCAAGGTTTCAAGGACGTGACCACTGACCATAACATTGGCCGTGCCGGTCGAGAGGACGAACATCATGTGCCCCTCTTCGCCCTCGGAAAACAGCGGCTGCCCGGCAGCAACGTGGATGATCGTGGGGTTGTGCGCAAAAAGCTCGAAAAAAACCATGAGTGACAATTCCAGATGAAGGGAAAGAGACTTTTACCACGGGGCGGCGATCTGTTTCTTTACAGAAATATTACAAAGACGGGGTGATCAGCCGTAACCCGATTGAAAGCCAGCGTTCCTCACGGCTATGCCCAAACCGGCTGCCATAGGTAGTGTCGATCTGAACGTGACCAGGCATGACCCAGTAGCGCAGCCCGGTCTGAAAAAAGGCGCTGCCTTTGTCCTGACCGTAACTTTCGGCAATGACATAAAGTCGTTCGGTAGTTTGCAGCTCGCCACCGACGCCCCAGGTCAGGTGGTTTTTCCGGGTTTCGCGTTCGCGCAGATTGCCGAGGTTGGTGTGAATGACGACGCGGTCATCCGCCAGCGAAAAACTGACCGGAACATATAGGTAAGGCGACCCCGATTGCTCGCTGCCCGGCTGGGTGGCATAGCCGGCAGCAAAGCCGATGCCGTAGCTGTTGGTCGTGAGCGGCTTGATCAGCGTTTTGCCCTGCACAAGCAGCGCGCCATGCTGCTTCTGGCCGTCGGTATACGCCAGCGCACCACCCAAAGTCAGCTCGAAATTCCCGCCGGGATTACACGCCGGCAAGGCCCAGAACTCGCGCTCATCTTGATGAATATGCACCCACGTTTCCATCTGGCAGGCGCCGGCATCGGTCAGGCGGGCATCGTCGGTAATCATCGGGCGAGCCGCCTGGGCGGGCGTCGCCAAGGAGATCGCGAAGCCCAACAGAGAAATGGATAGTAGATTTTTCATGAGCCCGCAATTATCGCCGCAGATTTTGATATTTTGGTTACAGAAGCTGTCATCAAGCCTTGATGCGATTTTTGGTTAAGGGGTGATGCTCCTTTTGCGCTGTCTGGGGTGAGTAGGCAGCTTGGTTTTAATCTACGACCCCTGTTTCCAGGAAGCGGTGCACTGCCCCGTACAGTTATTGAAACGAGACCGAGGTTTCAATCCACGCTCCCCGTTGCTGGGGAGCGATGCCTCACTGCGCTTTGCTTTGACATTGGTAAAACCGGTTTCAATCCACGCTCCCGGTTGCCGGGGAGCGATGCGATGGATTTGATTCGCCAACAGCGGATCCAATAGGTTTCAATCCACGCTCCCGTTGCCGGGGAGCGATGCGGGCGGTTGGCTTTACCCAGGCGCGTCGGTACGGCGGTTTCAATCCACGCTCCCCGTTGCCGGGGAGCGATGCCTACCGGGTCTTCATAACCCTCTAGGTCCAAGCGGTTTCAATCCACGCTCCCCGTTGCCGGGGAGCGATGCGTGGCTATGAGCGCGGCGCGTTTGAAGCTGGTCGTTTCAATCCACGCTCCCCGTTGCCGGGGAGCGATGCAGCGGCTTACAACGGAGCTGGCGCGCATGGGTTTCAATCCACGCTCCCCGTTGCCGGGGAGCGATGCGTGGGCGGTCAGCAGGGCTTCCCGCTGTTTCAATCCACGCTCCCGTTGCCGGGGAGCGATGCATACGTTGGCGGCGTTGGGCCGACCAAGCTAAGTGTTTCAATCCACGCTCCCCGTTGCCGGGGAGCGATGCCTGGAGCAGAAACTCCTCGGGTTGCCGAGAAGCTAAGAGCTGTTTCAATCCACGCTCCCCGTTGCCGGGGAGCGATGCGCACGCGGCTGCTCCGCATCGACCACGCCGACGTGTTTCAATCCACGCTCCCCGTTGCCGGGGAGCGATGCCCGAGCGGCATTATTCAACAGCGCCGCTTACTCGGTTTTGTTTCAATCCACGCTCCCCGTTGCCGGGGAGCGATGCTGCATAACCTTTGGGCTTGTTTCTGAAGTGGCGCCAAGTTTCAATCCACGCTCCCCGTTGCCGGGGAGCGATGCGGTGATTGTCGGCTTGTCGGTGACTGCCCGTGTTTCAATCCACGCTCCCCCTTGCCGGGGAGCGATGCGGTGATTGTCGGTTTGTCGGTGATTTCTTTGGTCGTTTTCAATCCACGCCCCCTGCTGCCGGGGAGCGATGCCATTGATCGACAGCCATACCGCCGCCGAATCCGCCGTTTCAATCCACGCT
>JADKIP010000003.1 GCA_016721185.1 Candidatus Dechloromonas phosphorivorans | reverse complement strand
AAAAAGGGGCGGCCGCGGTTTAAACCGCCATTTTCCGGCTTCTTTTTTGGCCTCTATGGAAACCGACAACCATAAATATTTACAGAAACATTCGCGGCTATCCCGTTCATCTTAAAATGGGTGGTAGGAATTTTTTAAACTTGGGTAAGCCAAACAACGGTGGTACCAAGCTATTCTCGGTGTCAGGGCACGTAAATCGTCCAGGGCAATTTACGATATTACCTCTCGGCACCTCATTTTCTACCCTGTTGGAAATGTGCGGTGGCGTGGTGGCAGGAAGCTTGAAGCCGTTATCCCAGGAGGTTCTTCGGCACCTCTCGTTCCTGGTGCAGTAATGATGGAAACAACCATGGATTACGATTCGATCAAAGTAAATCTGGATCGATGCTAGGTTCGGGTGCTGTAATCGTTGTGGATGAGACTGTCTGCATGGTCAAGGCGCTTGAGCGCTTGTCATTCTTTATTACGAAGAGTCCTGTGGGCCAATGCACCCATGCAGAGAAGGTACTGCGTGGATGTACAAGATAGTGCATCGGATTGAAAACGGGATGGGTAAAACCTGAAGATATGGATCTACTCCAGTGTATTGGGCAATATCGTGGGGCGTACTATTTGCGCTCAGGTTGATGCAGCTGCACTGCTCGGTACAAAGCTTTCAGCGGTTCGGTAGTGAATTTGAATACCATATCGAACACAAGACCTTAGCGGTTCCCAAAGATCTCCAATGGACTGGCGTGGCTTCCATAGAGCTCGTCTATCACGGATTCTCTCAAGTAATAGACTCAAGAACTGGCCCCAAGGCAGCGATATGCTAAATCGAAATCGACGGTAAAAAGGCACCAAGTGCCTGATGGCAGCGATTGCTATGGATGCCGCGCAACAAATTGGTGGTAACATCCCCATTTTTGTTACCACAAAAGCTTTCGATTGCTGCGAATTGCAGGATGTGCCCGTGCAAGTTGAGAAGGCGCCTAAGCCGTTGCCAGCCTGTGCGACCCCGGTTACAAATGGTATGAAAGTGTAACCTCCACCTCTGATCTGGCGACCAGGCTCAGAAAGGCGTGATGGAGTTTTTTGCTGATCAACCATCCTCTTGACTGCCCAATTTGTGATCAAGGTAGAATGTCAGCTACAGGACATGTCTGTTGGGTATGGGCCGATGAAGAGCCGCTATGCTGAAGAAAAAAGCATGTTGTGTTTCATAAAATGTTGGCCCGCTTATTTCTATGGAAGAAATGAGCCGACGTATTCACTGTACCGCTGTGTTCGGTTTGGTCAGGAAATTGGCGGGATAATGGAATTGGGCATGGCTAATCGGAATATGCATTCCGAGATAACCACCTTCCTTGGCCGTACGGTAGATTCCGAGCTTTCCGGAAACATGATTGACTTGTGCCCAGTTGATATTTGACCTCGAAGCCATTCCGTTACACGGCCCGCTCTTGGGAGCTGCAACGTAGAAAATCTGTGAGCCCCCACGATTCCGGTGGGTGCGAATTTGGGGTGCAGGTTAAACACGATTCGGTAATGCGAGCTTTACCTGTGGAAATGAAGCTGTGAATGAATGCTGGATTTCCGACAAGGAGCGTTTTTCTTATCAGGCGTTAATTCAGATGAGCGTCTTGTAAAACCGATGGTTAAGCAAGGTGGCGAATGGAAAGAGGTCGACTGAGTGTCGCCTTGGACTACGTAGCTCACGGCTTGAAAGATGTTTCGCGCGAGCATGGCGGTGACGCCTTGGCAGCTCTAGCTGCACCCAATGCTACGGTTGAAGAAATGTTTTTGCTCGGAAAGGTAATGGATGGTCTCGAAAGCAAAAATGTTGATTTTCGCCCCCGTCAACTTGACTTCTCCTCGGATAGCAAGCGGTTGGGGGCTCCGTGGTTAGGTTTGCATCTGTCGGAAATAAAGGATTTGGATGCAGCACTGATTATTGGGTCTTTCCTACGTAAAGATCACCCCTTAATTGCTCAACGTTTGCGTCAGGCGGCTAAGAAATTTTCTAAAGTGACCATGCTTTCAGTTACTGGCGATGATGAATTAATAGATTTTCACGCAAGATTGACGGTTCAGCCTTCTCGGTTAGTGTTCGCTCTGGGGGCCATTGTCAAAGCAGCGTCAAATTTGAAAGGTGTTCTCGCACCTGCTGGACTTGGAGTCAATCGAGGTTTTGTGATCAGAGCCAGAAAATTGCACAGAGCCTTATGGACGGGGATAAGCGTGCCATTTTCCTAGGTAATGTTGCTTCCCAGATAGAAGGGGCGGCCCAATTGCAGGTGCTCGCTCTTGAACTTGCCAAGCTGACAAATGGAGTCGTCGGTTTCTTGGGTGAAGGCGCAAATGTTGTAGGCGGTTATTCCGCTTCAGTCCTTCGAGGTGGTGCTAACGCTCGCGAGATGTTTGAAAAGCCTAGAAAAGCGTATGTGCTGATGGGCGTTGAACCAGAGTTTGATTGCGGTAATCCCCAACTAGTTGTTGATGCTCTCAATAAAGCAAGCCTTGTTGTCTATGTCGGCATTCAAAGCATGAACCTGCGCTGCAGTACGCAGATGTTATGTTGCCGATCTCACCCCTACACTGAAACTTCGGGTTCTTTTGTCAATACAGAAGGCAGGGTTCAGAGCTCCAATGGGGTTGTTAAAGCTCGGGGCGATGCGCGTCCGGCCTGGAAGGTGTTGCGCGTTCTTGGCAACGTATTGAATATCGACGGCTTCTCCTAAGAGTCAAGCGAGGGTGTTCGTGACGATGTGTGTTAGGTAAAAGTGTTGAATTTGTAAGCGGCTTAGTAACGATCTGAATGAAATTGGTATTCAACTTCCTTCGCTCGTTTTTTGATTTGCAGCGAATAGCGGATGTGCCTATTAATTTTGCTGACTCGATGGCACGCTGTTCTCCTGTTTTACAACAGACAAGTGATGCCGTTGCGCCAACCGCTCGGGTTAATGAGCAAACCTTGGCAAAACTTGGTTTGGCATCTGGAGTTAAAGTTCAAGTGATCCAAGGCCAAGGAAAAGCTGAGTTGGTGGTCAAGGTGACAACACTGTTCCAGTGGGTTGTATTCGTGTTGCTGCAGCGCACGCCAGTACCAGCAAACTCGGTGATATGTTTGGACAAATTTCGGTGGAGCGCTTGTAAATGGATGCACTGATGAATTTGGGACATGGGGTTTTTGGAGGAGCCTGGACTGCTGTCTGGACACTGATCAAGATCATCCTGATTGTTGCGCCACTGATGTTAGGTGTTGCGTATTTGACTTTGGCCGAACGTAAAGTTATTGGTTTTATGCAAGTGCGTATCGGTCCAAATCGCGTTGGGCCGTGGGGTCTCATTCAGCCCATTGCCGATGGCCTTAAACTTTTACTTAAAGAAATTATTGTTCCGAGTAGCGCGAGCAAGGTATTTTATTATCGCGCCCATGCTCGCTATCGCGCCTGCCTTGGCCGCTTGGGCGGTAGTGCCATTCACTGACACACTCGTACTGGCAAATATTGATGCAAGCCTTCTTTACATTATGGCCATTACGTCAATTGGTGTTTATGGCGTAATTCTATCCGGTTGGGCGTCAAACTCGAAATACGCTTTCATCGGTGCAATGCGATCAGCGGCCCAGATGGTCTCCTATGAAATTGCGATGGGTTTTTCCCTGATTTGTGTACTCATGGTGTCGAACAGCCTCAATCTCGTTGAAATTGTTAATGTTCAGAATAGTGGCTGGTTTGCGAATCATGGGGTTGGCCTGTTCTCTTGGAACTGGTTGCCGCTTTTCCCAATGTTCATCGTCTCCTTGATCTCAGGAACTGCTGAACTCAACCCTGCCCCATTTGACGTCGCCGAAGGTGAGTCCGAAATTGTGGCTGGTTTTCACGTCGAATATTCAGGCATGGCATTTGCCCTTTTCTTCTTGGCTGAATACGCCAATATGATTTTGGTGGCAGTGTTAACTTCAATTCTATTTCTTGGCGGGTGGTTGTCTCCAGTTGGTTTTTTGCCGGATGGCATTCTCTGGTTGTTTGCCAAGATGTCATTCGTGCTATTGCTATTCCTCTGGTTCCGCGCCACGTTCCCACGTTATCGTTACGATCAATTGATGCGTCTTGGCTGGAAAGTTTTTCTTCCAATCTGCATAATTTGGCTTGTTGTAATCGGCGTCTGGATGATGTCACCTTTGAATATCTGGAAGTGAGGAGAAATATATGGGTTCGATGAAGGAAATCTTCAACAGCCTCCTCCTCAAAGGAGTTGTTGAAGGGTATGTCGGTAACCGGTAAGTACTTTTTCGCCCGGAAAATTACCGTTCAATATCCGGAAGAAAAGACACCGCAGAGCTCTCGTTTTCGTGGCCTGCATGCTTTGCGTCGCTACCCAAATGGAGAGGAACGTTGCATTGCTTGCAAACTTTGCGAGGCTATCTGTCCTGCCCTAGCTATCACTATTGAGGCAGAACCCCGCGATGACGGATCTCGCCGCACTACCCGTTATGACATTGATCTTACCAAGTGTATTTTTTGTGGCTTTTGTGAGGAAGCTTGCCCGGTTGATGCGATTGTTGAAACCCGGGTGTATGAGTATCACGGCGAAAAGCGGGGAGATTTGTATTACACGAAGCAAATGTTATTGGCCACCGGTGATCGCTATGAGGCACAAATTGCCAAAGATCGTGAACTTGATGCCCCTTACCGATAGCAGGGACTAGCGATGGATTTTCAAACTTTCGTATTTTATTTTCTGTCCGCAATATTGATTGCTGCCAGCCTTCGCGTGATAACAGCACGAAATCCTGTACATGCTGCGCTTCATCTTATCCTCGCTTTCTTTACATGCGGAGGAATTTGGTCCTTGTTGCAGGCTGAGTTTCTCGCGATCGCCATCATCCTCGTCTATGTTGGTGCCGTTATGGTGCTCTTCCTGTTCGTCGTCATGATGCTGGATATCAATATTGATCGAGTTCGTGAGGGCTTTTGGAATTACTTACCTCTCGGTGCATTGCTCGGTATTTTGATGGTCATCGAAATGGGGATGGTTTTGGGTAGTAAATACCTTCAAGTCCCAGCGACAGATGTAATGACGGCCGGAGGTGTTTCCAATACCAAGAGTATTGGAGCGCTGATGTTTAGCGACTATGTTTATCCATTTGAACTCGCCTCCATTGTTTTGCTAGTCGGAATGATCGCCGCGATTGTTCTGACTTATCGTGGTCCCAAGAAAACCAAATACACCAACCCGAACCAACAAGTCTTCGTTAAGGCTAAGGATCGCGTGCGTGTCCTGCAAATGCCAGTCGAAAAAGACTGAACCGAGGGCACCAGAATGCTTACTCTCACACTTTCACACTTCCTGATACTGGGGGCGATACTGTTCGCTATCGGTGTTGTCGGTATTTTCCTTAACAGGAAGAACCTGATCGTTTTATTGATGACTATTGAATTGATGCTTCTTGCGGTGAACATGAATTTTGTCGCGTTTTCGCATTTTCTCCAGGATCTATCGGGGCAGATTTTTGTATTTTTTATCCTGACCGTAGCCGCTGCAGAATCGGCGATTGGTTTAGCTATTCTGATTGTGTTGTTCCGTAACCTCAAGAGCATCCATGTGGATGACCTAGGCAGCCTGAAGGGTTAACCATGGAAATGCAAAAACTCTATCTGCTCGTTCCGCTGGCTCCTCTAGTCGGCGCCATGATCGCAGGGTTATTTTGTCGAGTAATCCCACGCTGGGTGGCTCACACTTCAACAATTGCCGGCGTGGCAATCGCTTTCATTACATCGCTATTTATCTTTCAGGACGTTCAGGCAGGGAATACGTTCAACGGCACTGTTTATACGTGGATGACTAGCGGCGACTATCGATTTGAAGTGGGCTTTTTGATCGATACGTTAACCACAACCATGATGCTTGTAGTGACATTTGTTTCGCTGATGGTCCATATTTATACCGTTGGCTACATGCATGAAGATCCGGGCTACAACCGCTTTTTCAGCTACATTTCGTTGTTTACGTTTTCGATGTTGATGCTGGTGATGAGCAATAACTTCATGCAGCTCTTCTTCGGCTGGGAAGCGGTTGGCTTGGTGTCCTACTTGCTGATTGGTTTTTGGTACAAGCCCAACAGCCATCTTTGCCAATATGAAAGCGTTTTTAGTGAATCGAGTTGGTGACTTCGGTTTCATCCTTGGGATTGGTTTGGTTTTGGCTCACTTTGGCACATTGGACTATGCTTCTGTCTTTCAGAAGGCTCCTGAGTTTGCCGGAACAACAATTTCCTTATTTGCCGACCGCGAATGGGCAACTGTGTCTCTAATGACTGTCACTTGCATCTGCTTGTTTATTGGAGCGATGGGTAAGTCTGCTCAGGTGCCATTGCATGTCTGGCTGCCCGACTCGATGGAGGGCCCAACGCCAATTTCTGCGCTGATTCATGCTGCAACAATGGTGACCGCAGGTATCTTTATGGTGGCACGTATGTCGCCATTATTCGAGCTATCTACCACGGCCCTGTCTTTTGTAATGGTGATTGGTGCTATCACCGCGCTTTTCATGGGATTCCTGGGGATCATTCAGAACGACATAAAGCGGGTTGTCGCTTATTCGACATTGTCTCAGCTTGGATATATGACCGTTGCTCTGGGTGCATCGGCATATTCTGTCGCCATCTTCCATCTCATGACCCATGCCTTCTTCAAGGCGCTACTTTTCCTTGCCGCAGGTTCGGTAATCATTGGTATGCATCATGAACAGGATATTCGGAAAATGGGAGGACTGCGCAAGTACATGCCCATCACTTGGATTACCTCCCTGGTTGGATCTTTGGCGCTAATTGGCACGCCCTTCCTGTCTGGGTTCTACTCTAAAGATTCCATCATTGAGGCGGTCGCGCTCTCCCATATTCCTGGCGCTGGATTCGCTTACTTTGCCGTGATGGCTGGCGTATTTGTCACTGCCTTCTACTCTTTCCGGATGTACTTTCTTGTCTTCCATGGCGAGGAACGCTTTGGTAAAGCGGGGCATGATGCTCATCATGGCGATCACGCAAATCATCACGATGGCCATCATGATGACGATGCACCTGCTCACGATGACCACCATGGTCTTTCTCCTGGCCAAAAACCTCACGAGACACCTTGGGTTGTTACGCTGCCGCTAATTTTGCTAGCAATCCCATCTTTGATAATCGGCTATATCGCCATCGGACCAATGGTGTTTGGTGACTACTTCAAAGGCGTTATTTTTATTGATAATCATGCCCACCCAGTCATGGAGCATCTCGCAGAGCATTTCCATGGGGCGGCAGCAATGGGTGTGCACTCCCTTACAACGCTCCCATTTATTCTGGCTTTAGCTGGTGTAGTCGTTTCCTGGTTCTTCTACATGAAGCGACCCGATATTCCGGCAGCTATTCAACGGCGCTTTTCAGCTATTAATACACTGCTGGAAAACAAGTATTACTTCGACAAAATCAACGATATCGTTTTTGCGGGGGGCTCGCGCCTTCTCGGCAAAATGCTTTGGCGGGGCGGTGATGTCGGGTTCATTGACGGCGTCATGGTAAATGGTTCTGTCAAACTCGTTGGGTGGATATCTTCCATAACTCGTTTGTTCCAAACGGGCTACGTTTATCACTACGCTTTCACCATGATCATCGGCGTCTTTGTGCTGATGACCCTGTGGATCAACCGCGCTTAGCGTGGGTAGTTCACAGAAAAGCAAGGATCATTATGTCGACTTACCCGCTGCTCTCTCTCGCCATTTGGCTCCCAATCTTTACTGGTTTGGTGGTGCTCGCCACCGGGGCTGACCGGAATGCCCCGCTAGCCCGGATGCTTGCCCTCTTCGGGGCGATCGCCAGTTTCTTGATTACCATCCCCTTGTGGACGGGTTTTGATATTGCCAATGGTGGCATGCAGTTCGTCGAATTAAGGACTTGGATTCCTCGCTTCAACATCAATTATCACCTCGGCGTCGATGGCATCTCCATGCTCTTCGTCGTGTTGAACGCTTTCATCACCATCATTGTGGTGGCTGCGGGATGGGAAGTGATTCAGCAAAAAGTAGCCCAGTACAACGCCGCGTTCCTGATCATGTCAGGACTGATGAATGGTATTTTTACCTCGCTTGATGGCATGTTGTTCTATGTGTTTTTTGAGGCTTCGCTTATTCCGCTCTACCTTATTATTGGTGTTTGGGGGGGGGCAAATCGCGTCTATGCGGCGTTCAAGTTTTTTCTCTACACCCTCTTTGGCTCACTTCTTTTCTTGCTGGCACTGATGTATTTGTTTGTTCAGTCAGGGGGAAGTTTCTCCATTCTTGAATGGCACAAACTGCCGATTTCTCTTGGGTCACAGACTTGGTTGTTCCTCGCCTTCCTGATTGCGTTCGCGGTCAAGGTTCCGATGTGGCCTGTGCATACATGGTTGCCTGATGCTCACGTTGAGGCCCCTACCGGTGGTTCTATCGTGCTGGCGGCAATCGCGCTCAAACTGGGGGCTTACGGATTTTTGCGATTCTCCTGCCAATTTTGCCGGACGCGTCGCATGAATTGTCGGGATTGGTCGTCGCTCTGTCGTTGATCGCCGTTGTCTATATTGGCTTCGTAGCTTTGGCGCAGTCTGACATGAAGAAGTTGGTTGCCTATTCGTCGATTGCCCACATGGGCTTCGTCACCTTGGGATTCTTCATGTTCAGCGCTTTGAGCATTGAAGGTGCTTTGGTACAAATGGTTTCTCATGGTTTTGTATCAGGCGCGATGTTCTTCTGTATCGGCGTCATGTACGACCGAGTGCACAGCCGGCAGATTGCAGATTACGGCGGTGTAGTCAATACAATGCCCAAGTTTGCTGCACTGTTCATGCTTTTCTCCATGGCCAATGCGGGGTTGCCAGCCACTTCCGGATTTGTGGGTGAATTCATGGTGATACTCGCTGCAGTCAAGTTTAATTTTTGGGTGGCGTTTGCGGCAGCCAGTTCAATGATCATTGGTGCGGCATACACGCTATGGATGTACAAACGGGTAATTTTGGTGATGTTGCTAATCACCATGTTGCTGAGCTCAAGGATATTAACAAGCGCGAGTTCGCCATTTTGGGCGTGCTAGCCATCTGTACCCTTTGGATGGGGTTGTACCCACAGCCCTTCACTGAAGTCATGCACGCCTCGGTCAACGACCTGCTGCGCCACGTTGCCATCAGTAAGATTCAATAAACGGTAGCCGATATGTTTGACAATTTCGTTGTCCCCGATCTCCTGCCTGCAGCACCAGAGCTTTTTCTGGCTGCGATGGCTTTAGCTATTCTCATGGTTGATCTTTTTGTAAAAGACAACCGGCGTACGGTTACGTTTGCCTTGACCCAATTGACATTGATCGGGGCAGCAGCAATACAGTTTTCGACGAGTACCGGTGAAATCGTCTATACATTCAGCAATATGTTCGTCGATGATCTAATGGCGGATCTGCTGAAGCTGTTTCTCTACATGACAGTCGTGGTCGTACTGTTTTATTCGCGTGCGTACATCATGGACCGCGAGTCGATGAACAAAGGGGAGTATTACGTACTCACCTTGTTTGCGACCTTGGGCATGATGGTGATGATTTCTGCCAATCATTTCTTGACCATCTACATGGGGCTTGAGCTTCTTTCACTGTCGCTTTACGCGATGGTGGCGATGAATCGTGACTCGGTCGTTTCGACCGAGGCTGCCATGAAATATTTTGTTCTGGGCGCATTGGCTTCCGGTTTGTTGCTCTATGGCATGTCGATGATTTACGGAGCTACCGGCACATTGGAAATTACGGGGGTCGCAGAACGTCTCTATGGCGGTGGAGCCAACAAGAATCTGATGGTTTTTGGGCTGGTCTTCCTTGTCGCCGGCTTGGCCTTCAAACTTGGCGTCGTCCCCTTCCATATGTGGATTCCCGACGTTTACCACGGCGCACCGACGTCGGTCACCTTGCTGATCAGCACAGCCCCAAAGCTCGCGGCCTTTGCGATAGTGATGCGTTTGCTGGTCAATGGTTTGATCACCATGGCCCAGGACTGGCAAGTTATGCTGATCATTCTTTCTGTTTTGTCGATGGCAATCGGTAACCTGGCTGCAATCGCCCAGACAAATCTGAAACGAATGCTCGCCTACTCGGCCATTTCCCATATGGGTTTCATGTTGCTCGGTATTACGACAGGAGTCGTCAGCGGTGATGCCCGATATGCGCTTAATGCTTACAGCTCAGCGATGTTCTATGTGATTGCTTACGTGCTGATGAGTCTGGGTTCATTCGGGATGATTTTGCTGATGTCTCGTGCAGGTTTCGAGGCGGACCAACTTGACGATTTCAAAGGTTTGAACAAGCGCAGCCCCTGGTTTGCCGGAATCATGTTGATGTTCATGTTCTCGATGGCCGGTATCCCATTCTTTGTCGGGTTCTTCGCTAAATTCTCGGTGCTTCAGGCCGTCGTTGCGGCAGGTTACATGTGGCTGGCACTCGTTGCAGTCCTGTTCTCTCTGATTGGCGCGTTCTATTATTTGCGTGTGGTCAAGCTGATGTACTTCGATGCTCCTATCGATGATTCCCCGATCGAATCTGAAGCGGATATGCGAATTCTGATTTCTGCCAACGGATTGTTAGTAGCGGCCCTAGGTATATTCCCGCAATTTATTATGTCTCTTTGCGCTTACGCTCTGTTGCGCTCTCTCTGACAGTAATTATTGCTTGTGTAAAACGCCCCGCGTGTCGGGGCGTTTTTTATGGGGTTTAAAACAATGCAAGATACTCATTTGCTTGAGACACAGATTTCCACACAAACTGTATTCAAAGGTCATCTACTGGAAGTTCGAAAAGACCAAGTGCGCTTACCCAATGGCACGGAGTCGATCCGGGAATATATCGTTCACCCCGGTGCGGTCGTGATACTTGCGTTTCTTGACAACGGTAATTTGCTCTTCGAGCGGCAGTTTCGTTATCCGTTGCGCCAAGTGTTTCTCGAATTACCCGCCGGCAAGATTGATCCCGGTGAGGCGATTATCGAAACTGCTCGTCGTGAATTGCTTGAAGAAACCGGTTACATCGCCAGTGAATGGAGTCATCTCGGAAAAATTCATCCGTGCATTGGCTATTCCGATGAGCGAATTGAGATATTCGTGGCTCGAGGCTTGCAACTGATCGGCGAAAAGAAGCTGGACCATAATGAATTTCTGGATGTGATTGAGCTATCGCCGTCGGCCGCAAAAGAGGCTGTCTGGAACGGCTTGATTACTGATGCGAAGACTATTTCATCTTTGTTTTGATTAGACCGGCCGACGGGGCTTTAAGATTTATTGCGCCTTGGGTAAAGTTCTCAATGACCCTTTTGCCCGAAATCCCGCGGCCACCCGTCTCAGGCTGCAATCACTCTGTTTTTACCCGTCTGCTTGGCCTTGTACATGGCTTCATCCGCTCGTTTAATCACGGTCGCCTGATTGTCGTTCGGCAGCATTTGTGTCACGCCAGCGCTAAACGTGATCAGTACTTTCTCGTTCCCGCTCAGGAAGAACTTCTTTGTGAGTTCCCGTTGTAAGCGGGTGAGGGCAATGACGGCTTCTTCCTTCGGGGTTTCAGGGAGCAGGATGACGAACTCTTCACCGCCAAACCGAGCTACGGTGTCTTGCGGACGCAGGGTTTCGCGGCATACATTGGCAAGGTGAATGAGGGCTTGGTCACCCACATCGTGGCCTAGTGCATCGTTCAGTTTTTTGAAGTTGTCAATGTCGAGCAAGCCGACGCATAGCAGCGTGTCATGCCGTTTGCCGCGTGCAACTTCCTTGTTGAACATTTCTTCAAGGCCTCGACGATTCAGGACGCCGGTCAGCTGATCATGGCGAACGAGATCGCTGGTGGTTTCGAGTTCGGTTTCCAATTCTCGAATACGCGCCTCGGATTCTTCCACTTTTTTCTGGGTTGACCGCAACTCATCGCGGGAGCGTTGGGCATTGATCTGGATAGTGCGGGTTTCACGCATTACTTCGCTGAGCACGCTGCCGAGTTCTGAGATGTCATTGGCTGCGGTAATTTTGTCGGCACAGATTTCGATTTTGTCGTGATATTCCGAAGTGGCCTCGGCAAAGTCAGCGAGTTGGTCAACGAAACCTGCGAGCATATGTTTGATCGCTTCGCGCGCTTCATAAAGGCCCGCCTTGAGTTGGCTTTGCTTAAAGAGAACCTCCTTGAGTCTGCGCTCGGCATCGTCAATGGCGCGCTGCGAAAGCGGTTTTTCGATTATTTCCCGGACCACTTCAATCTGTCCGTGTAACCAGCGGTCATCAACGACTAGCTCAGTAATGTTTTCGACTAACAGGCGTAGCAGGTTGAGCAGGCTATGGCGAAGCTCCGCTTGGTCTTCGGCGAGGAGTTCTAGCTTGAAGGCAAAGCGTTTCAGTCGAACGAGAAATTCCTGCATTTGCCCGGTACTGGCCGCGGTACGAATGTCGTTGGCGAGTGCCCTGGCATCGCTTGAAAGCTGCGGGCTTTCGATTAATTGAGTGGCGATTGCCGATTCGAGCGTGAAGGCAAAGAGAGTACGTAATTCAGGCAGTAAATCGGTGTTTGCCGCGGTGGACGTCGGTTCTGCGCCAATTCCAGTAGGAGGCGCCTCGCTGCTGGTTGTCGCTCCAGACTCTTTGCCCTGCCCCCAAGAGCGCAGCAGGTTTTGCAGGCGATTGAACAAGGTTTCTGGGTTGGCACCGCTACTGGTCAGGACGTGCTCCAGCGATTCCCGTTTGCGAGCTGCCGTAAGACCGATGTGCTTCGCATCCCATTGTCGGAGAAGATCAGAAACAAGATCTGCCCAAGCCAGTTTTTGGCTTTCGGCCAGCGTACTGACGAATTCGACCAGCTTGTTCTTGTAGTCCTCCCAATTTGCCGCTTTCACGGCTTCGTCAAGTTGCCGTGCCAAGCGCAACTGATCAGGGGACGTTTTAGGTAGTGCTGCCGCCAGAGATCGTAGTTGCTTATCCGGGAACGGTTCAGCTGCCGGCTTGGCGCCTGTAATCTCTTGATACAGGGTCAGATAGTTGTCAGGGGTCGGCGGAATGCGGCGAACCGCAAGCAAACGCAGGGTTTCGCGGGCAATTTCAAACGGATTGGTTAGTGTGCTCATTTTGTAATCTTGTTGATCAGGCTATAATGTCGCTCCGATGCAACGGGCCCCCGTAGCATGAAGGTCGTGCAGTTGATTTGTAATCATCAGGTAGCGGTTCGATTCCGTTCGGGGGCACCAGTAAAATCAAACAGTTAAGCCATTCTTCGGAGTGGCTTTTTTGTTTTCCGGGTTCTGTGTAGCCCCAGGGTGGCTAATTCTTATCAATGTTCTTGTGCATATATTTGCTGAGACGCCTGATGATAATCGAGGGCGGGATAGTAGAAATCGATATTTTTGCTGGTAGAGCGTATTTGGGATTGCAAATCTGCGCTAAAAATTTATAATGCGCGCCCTTTTCCTCGATAGCTCAGTTGGTAGAGCGCCGGACTGTTAATCCGTAGGTCCCTGGTTCGAGCCCAGGTCGGGGAGCCAAGGTAGTTAAGCAGCAAATCGGAGTGGTAGTTCAGTTAGTTAGAATACCGGCCTGTCACGCCGGGGGGGGCGAGAGTTCGAGACTCTTCTGCCGCTCGAGTATTATGCTGCGTCCTTAGCTCAGTTGGTTAGAGCGCCACGTTGACATCGTGGAGGTCGATGGTTCGAATCCGTCAGGACGCACCAAGTAGTGCCGGCGTCGCTCAGTGGTAGAGCACTCCCTTGGTAAATGAGTGGCCGGAAGTTCGATTCTTCTCATGGGCACCAAATAAATGGCGGGATAGTTTGATTGAGCCGCAGCCGTATTGATTTTGATGATGACCGGCATTGGTCTGCCGCAAAATCTTACCGTGGCCGCTATTGCGCTATGAATGCACGGCATTGCTGGCCTGAGCGATCCAAGGGCGCAGCTTTGATATTTCTGCTTCGATCGCATCAACGAATTTCAGGAACTCAAACATATTGCCCGCTTGGCATCCAAGCTCGATTTCAGTAGCCAATTGAACGGCAGGATTGGCATTGAAGGAGGCGAGTGACCCCTTGAGGGTGTGAGCCATTCGCAGAGCCTCATCAATTTGCCCCGTATTGAGCGCATCGCGGAGGCGTTGCAGGTCACGCGGGGCGGTGTCGAGGAAAACTTGGGCAATGATCTCGATAATTTCTGCATCGGCTTGTTTCACGGCCGTGGCATAGTCGAAACCAAGATCAATCCGGGGTAGCGGAATGGGGGCTGCACTTCCTTCCGTATTATCTGCCCCGGCGCTTGGCGCTAACGTAGTGCCAAGCGCCAGCAGGCATCCCTGTAAGGTCTTAACCTTGATTGGTTTGGCGATGTGATTATCCATGCCGGCTGCCAGGCAGGTTTCCCGGTCACTCGCCATTGCATTGGCCGTCATCGCAATGATCGGCGTGCGGGCGCGGCCTAATTCCGTCTCACGTGTGCGGTAGCGGCGGGTGGCTTCGAGACCGTCCATGACAGGCATTTGCATGTCCATGAAAATAACATCAAAGCTTTTGGTTTCCAGAATCTCGAGCGCTTCCTGACCATGTTTGGCAACGCTGACCCGATGCCCCCATTTCTGAAACAGGTTGACTGCCAGCATCTGGTTTACGGCGTTATCTTCAACCAGCAGAATATCCATTAGGTGCTGCGCTTCCCTCAATGTATGGCGGGTAAGCAGCGCTACGGGTTGAAGGCTGGCCTGAGTGTTACGGGCCAATTGGCAAAGGGTCAGTCTCAAGTCGTCAGGGGAGACCGGTTTGGGGAAGTAGGCACTGATGCCCAGCGCCTTGCACTGTTCAGCATCGCCGCGCATGGCGGCTGAGGTCAGCATCAACATGGGTGGCGGCTCGGCGACTATCTCGCACAATCGCTGCGCCAGCGTGTAGCCATCCATATCCGGCATTTGCGTGTCGAGGATGATGAAGTCAAAGATCCGATTATCGGTAATCAATATTTTGAGCGCAGCGATGCCACTGGCGGCGCTGAAAACATTGAGTTGCCACTGCTTCAGCCAGGTTTCAAGCACCTGCCGATTGGTTGCGTTGTCATCAACGACCAATACTGATTTTCCCACCAGCAAGGTACAGTCAATTTCTCTGGCTGACGGCGGGGTAACGATCTCGGGTAAATCGATTTCAATATGGAAACAACTGCCCTGACCGACCTGGCTTTCCACCCAGATGCGCCCTGCCATTAGTTCGACGAGACGGCTGGAAATCGACAAGCCAAGACCGGTACCACCAAAGCGTCGGGTGGTCGTAGAGTCTTCCTGGGCAAAAGCTTCAAAGATCAGTTTCTGCTTGTCGGGTGAAATACCGATGCCGGTATCGCTTAGCGCCAAATGAACACGGCAGGAGCCCTCCAGCGCACCGGGCTGGCACTCTGCGCGTAACAGGATCTCGCCGTGCCCGGTGAACTTGATGGCATTGCCAATCAGGTTCAGCAGAATCTGGCGCAATCGCCCGGGGTCGCCGAGGAGCTGTCGGGGAATGTCCGGCGCAATGTCACAAATGAGCTCCAGGCCTTTCTCGTCGGCCCGTAGCGAAAGCTGGCGCATGGTATCCGAGAGCAGCCGGGAAAGATCGAAGGGAATGGCTTCGATGGCCAGCTTGCCGGCCTCGATTTTGGAAAAATCCAGAATGTCATTGATCACGGTCAGTAGCGCATCGGACGAAGATTGCACCATTTGCAGATATTCGCGTTGTTCATTGTTCAGCTCAGTATCCAGCACCAGATCGGTCATGCCGATAATGCCGTTCATCGGCGTCCGGATTTCATGACTCATGTTGGCCAGAAACTGCGATTTCGCAATATTCGCTGCCTCTGCAAGCTCCTTGGCTTGCTGAAGCTGCTGCTGGGCAGAATTGATACGGCGGATGAAGAAAATGCCCAGTCCCATCACCGAGAAAATTACTAGCAACACCACGCCCGCCTGGGTCATGTGAAGATTGCTTTGCTGTTTGTCCATTCGTTCCTGCAGCTCAAGCAGGTGGTTATTACTTTCGAAAAAGAGGCGATTGGCGTTTTCGTTCAGGCGGAAGAAAAAAGGCGGGATCGTTTTGTAATGTGATTTAACCGCTTCAGTTGTCTGCTGAATGCACCGCAAATCGATGGTTTCGCAAGCATCACGGGTGGCCAGCAAATTACCGATCAGGCTGGCGCGCTGGCGGATCTGATCCAGATAGGGGGCGATCTCGATGGCTTCCAGCACATAGCGGTCGTCATCTGGCTGCGGGGTGTAACTAAGCTCACGAACCATCTCGTCCTGGCCTTCAATGTTCAGGGCGATACGCTGGCGAACGGTGCCACCCGTTTGCAGGACATGAAGATCATGCTCAAGCTTGTCCGTTTTTTCGAGGATTTGGCCGGTCAGCCTTGCCTTGGCGGCTTCACCCGTGGTCGGTGCCAACTGGTAAAAAGTACTTTCGATATCGCGAATACTATTGACCACCTGCTCGCCGATAAAAAGGCGGGCTTGTTCGTTCGCCAGCCTGTACTTGATGTCGTCGATCAGACTGGAAATCAGGGTGCTAGCCCCGACGATGGTCAGAAAACCGGCAAAAAACAGGATGAGCAAGGCCCGGCTGGCTCGGCTTGCATCATCAAGTTGCTGATTCTTCATGGAGGTCAAGGGGCTTAGTGGATTGCCTTGTTGTCGAGGAAGCCGTGCTTTCTGAAAATCGCCTGGCCTTCTTCGGAGGCAATGAAATCAACAAACTTGCGGCTGAGCACCGGGTTTTTTGAAAATGTCAGTTGAATCAGCAGAAGCGCCTGGGGTTTGGCAACCTTTGGGTCTAGGTTGATTGCTTCAACGTGGGTGGCGTTGTCCGGGAAAAAAGCGGTGGCACGCCAGTTCAGCGTTGCATCGGCTTCGCCACGCTTCATCGCCAGATTGATTGCGCGCGAGTCGGGCATCAACATCGCGGCTTTGGCCACCACTTTGGGGTAAATGCCAAGGTTGTCGAGCATGGTTTTGGTTTCTTGCCCGACACTACCGCTTTCAGCGTTGCCGATAATGATCGTCAAATCCTTGCGCAGCAGTTCGTTGGCATCACCCTTGATCTGTTTCGGATTGCCCTTTTGGACGAACAGCGCCATCTGGTTATAGCCGACCACCTTGTAGTCGCCGAGCAAGCCCTCGGCCTGGTGCTTGCCGCGGTAAGACGGCTCGCCAGGAAGATAGAGATCGCCGATCCGGCTTTTCTTGGCGCTCTGGTAAAGATCTTCCGAACCGCCTTGCGAAATGGTGACGCGAATATTTTCGCGAGTTTCAAACAATCGGGAAAGTTCGGTGATGGGCCGCACCATTGTGATGCCGCAGTAGATCAACAGTTGTTGCTCCTGCGCTTTGACGGGCAGGCTGGAAAATAGCAGAAGAACTGTGCAGAGCAGGAACTTGAATGACATCGTTAAGCCTTGGTGAAACAACGTAAGGCGATATTTTAAACCTCGCGGCACAACATCACATTATTCGCATACTCAGGCGGCACCTCTGCCCTGCAAGTATTCGCGCTGTCGGACTTACTTCTTGCGCTGAAAATAATGGCATTGCTGTGCCGAGGCTTCCATCACCACCCGAATCGGCTGTTGCTGGCTTTTGAAGCCAAGGGCGCGACAACCGTATCTGAAGCGCGTGTCATGGGTGATGTAGTAATGGGCGCAATCATTGCAGCGCGCCGACTTGTCGGCGTCGCCGGCATTGGTGCCGCTGCCGCTCAATTGTCGACTTTTCGCCAGCCTCGTCCTTCCAGGCAGCTATGCATGATCCGGACGTTCGCTTTGGTCACGACGCCGTCGGCGCCGCTGTAGGCTTGCAACTTGCAATATTTCTCGTCAGCGCTGTAGTCGCCGCCGGGTTTTTCCCAGTGCCAACTGGGCCACAAGGAGCAACCGGCGAGCGCGAGCGCAAATAAAACACTGATGAATAGCGGAACTGGTTTCATGGCCTGGATTTTACGCTGGTCGATTGAGGTCGGCTGTGATCAGCAAGCCCCAATTTCCAGCGCTGAATTTACTCATTCCCCAATATAAACCGGCGGCCGTTTTTCTTTGAAAGCCTCAATGCCTTCGGCGTAATCGCGGCTGTTATAAACCACGCGTCGCAAGCCCTGAATACGTTCAAAATCTTCCGGGGAGAGCGCATGAGCCCCCGCCAGAATACGCAGTTGTTCCTTCATCACGCCGATCGCGAGTGGGGAGTTTTGCGCAATGGTCACGGCAATTTCGCGGGTGAAGCAGCCAATGTCGTTCGCTGCCACGGTGTGATTGACGATGCCATGCCGTTCCAGCCGCTCGGCGGTCATCGGGCGGCCGGTGAATAGCAGCTCCTTGGCGATGTGCGGTGGCGCTGCGTTGAGAAAAGTCAGCAGGCCGGTCGCGTTATACGGCACGCCCAGTTTGGCCGGTGTCGCGGCGAAGGTAGCCTCCGGCGTTGCGATCACCAGGTCGCAGGCAAACACCAGTTCACAAGCGCCACCCCAGACGCCGCCCTCGACCAAAGCGATCACTGGTCCGGGATAACTTTCGATCCGGCGGATGATCATCCGTAGCGGATCCTGCCAACCCAGCGGGTCCAGCCCGCCCAAGGGCAATTCCGCGACGTTGTGGCCGGAGGACCAGACCTTGATCCCGGGTTGACCGCGCAAAATGACGACACGGACGCCTTGACGTTCAAAATCGTGCAGCGTGTCGGCGATTTCCTGCACCATTTGTTCGGCCAGCGCATTGCGCTTAGCCTCGTAATTCATCGTGATCGTGCCGACACGATCGCTGATTTCGACAATGATCAAAGACAAGTTATCTCCCGAAGGGCGCTGGCCCCGTGGCTGAAGGAGTGTCAAGCCTACGCCAGTGCAGCGCAATTGGCGATTGACGGTTTTCTGATCTGGCGCGCTACGCTGCCGCTAACGTTACAGAGGCCTATGCGCCGCAGGAAATGAGCAAAGCTGCCCCTGACACGGTGAGCGGTGTCGTGATTCCTGCTGTAAGTGGCCCCATGAATCGCGCTAAGAATCTCGTTGAGAGTCTCGTCGTCAATCCTCTTCCCAAAAGCCTCAGCGCAGCCCGAATGAGGCGATCACTTGCTGCGCCAACGCCCGGCCGCTTGTCCAGGCACCTTCGACGCGGCCGCTGTTCAGCCAGTCGCCGCACAGCCCAATGCCTTGCTGCGGTTCCCAGGCAAACATCTGGTCAAAGGCCGGTTCGGTATTGGCATAACGCCAGCGCTGTGCCATCCATATTTTCGGCAACGGCGCGCCCAGTTCGGCAAACGCGGCCAACATCAGCAAGGCCGCTTCGCCCGGCACGTCTTCAAGATGCGCCTCGCTCCAGTCGGCGTTGGCGTGCAGCAGCCAAACCTCTTCCGGGCCGCGCCCCGGTTTGCTGCTGTCCCGCGCCACCCAGCGCAAGGGGCCTTTTTTGACGAAGGCAGCGTCAAAGGGCAAATCCAGTGGCTTGTCGTAGCGCAACATCAGCGACCAGCAACCGCGCATCAGGCCGCATTCGGCGAGCGTTGCCAGCGCCGGTGCCGGCAATTCCAGTAACGGCACCGCCTGGGGCGCGGGGACGGCGAGTAGAACCGCCGAAAAATCGCTATCCAGTTTCCCTTGCTCGGCGGTCGTCAGCCGCCAACCATCCCCTGTTTTTTCCAGGCACTGCACGGTTGCTTGCAAGCTTAGCGGCAATTTTTCGGCTAAAAACCGGGCCGGCGCCGTCATGCGCGGTGTACCGACAAAACGATCAATTTTCGGGTCGACCGCAGCAGGATCGCTTTCACCCAGTACAGTCAGGCGCGGTTGCCAAAGTGCGGCAACGCCTGCCGCCTGCCAGCGCGCCACTTCGGCCTGAAAGTCAGCATCGCGGGCGGTGAAATATTGTGCCCCGTGGTCGCACTGCCAATCGTCGCCGCGTCGCGTACTCATTCGCCCGCCGGGGCCTCGACTTTTGTCGAAAACAGAAACTTTCAATCCGGCCTCTTGCAACTGCGTGGCGCAGGATAAACCGGCAATGCCGGCACCGATAACGGCGATGTGTGGCGATTTGTTCATTATTTGTCCTAGACAAATTATTGATACCTAGATTCTAAGCAAAAACCTCGGCCAGCAGCATTTTTTTGTTACCGGTTCGACAAGCGCTCGAAAAAATTGTTGCCGGAAAGCGCCATCGTTTTGATCGCCACCGTAACAATTGACGTTCCCCGGAACGGCGCAGATACTTTCGACGAAGCAAAGCATTCTCCATCCACTGAACTGGGGAGGCGTCATGCAGGATCTTTTGATCGTTGGCGGTGGCATCAATGGCGCCGGCATTGCGCGGGACGCCGCCGGGCGCGGCCTGTCGGTAACGCTGGTGGAGCAGGGCGACCCGGGCGGCGCCACTTCCTGGGCCAGCAGCAAATTACTGCACGGCGGCCTGCGTTATCTCGAGCAATACGCCTTCGGCCTGGTTGCCGAGGCACTTCGGGAGCGCAGCGTTTTGCTGCGTACAGCGCGCCATCTCACCCGCCCGATGACCTTTGTGCTGCCGCATACCCCGGCTCTGCGCCCGGTCTGGATGCTGCGTCTGGGCCTGGCGTTTTACGACTGGCTGGCGAGTGGTGATTTGCCCCGTGCCGCCGCCGTCAATCTGGCCAAATCGCCCTTCGGCGAGGCGCTGCGGGCGGATCTCAAACAGGGCTTCACCTACGCCGATGTCCAGGTCGACGACGCCCGTCTGGTCATCACCAACCTGATTGACGCCCGTGAGCGCGGCGCCCATATCCTCAACCGCCATCGCTTTCTCGGTGCCCGGCGGGATGGCGATTTCTGGCGCGCCCGGATCAGCAATCTCGGCAGCGGCGAAGAAATCGAGATCGCCGCGCTGGGCATCGTCAATGCCGCTGGCCCCTGGGTGGCGCAGGTCGTCGCCTCCATTCCCGAATTGCCCAAAAAAGCCAGTGTTCAGCTCGTGCGCGGCAGCCACATCGTCGTGCCGCGCCTTTACTGCGGTCAACACGCATTTACGCTGCAAAATGAAGATGGCCGGATCGTCTTTCTCCTGCCCTTCTGCCAGCAATTCACGCTGATCGGCACCACCGACAGCCGCGTTACCGAGCCCGCCATCGAGCCGCAAATCAGCGCCGCCGAAGTCGATTACCTCTGCGCCGCCGCCAATCGCTACCTGCGGGTGCCGGTTACCGCCGCGCAAGTGGTCTGGTCCTTCGCCGGCGTTCGCCCGCTTTACGATGACGGCCGGGCCGATCCCTCCTCGGTTTCGCGGGAATACGTGCTGCAACTTGATGCGGACACCCCGCCGGCGCTTTCCGTCTTCGGCGGCAAACTCACCACCTACCGCTCGCTGGCCGAAAAAGCCATGCAAAAACTGACCCTCTATTTTCCCGAGGCGGCGCCAGCGTGGACGTTGGATGCCGCGTTGCCGGGCAGTGAAGGCAGCGAATCGGCCAATGAAATCGTCGTGCGCCTGCAAAATATCCACCCGAATATTCCGGCGGAAATCCTCGCCGGGCTGGTCAGCCGTCACGGCACGCGTGCGGAGAATCTGCTCGCCAACATCAGTTTGGTTAGCGAAATGCCTGCCAACACGGGCACCGATACGGCGACCGACATCCCCAGCCCGCTAGGCCGTGATTTTGGTGGCGGCCTGACCGAGTACGAGGCCCGCTATTTCATCGCCCATGAATGGGCACAAACCGCCGACGACATTCTCTGGCGTCGTACCAAGGCGGGGCTGTTCATGAGCGCCGCCCAACGGCAGGCATTCGCCGACTGGCTGGGGCGGGAAATGCTGGAGGAAGCAGGGCAGAAAAATCAGCCCAAGATAAAACTCTGGAAACAGAGACAAATCCATGAAATACATCCTCGCCCTCGACCAAGGTACGACCAGTTCCCGCGCCATTGTTTTCGACGCCAACGGTCAATCGGGCGCCAGCGCCCAGCGCGAACTGACACAATATTTCCCCCAACCCGGCTGGGTTGAACATGACCCCGACGAAATCTGGCAAAGCCAGCTCACCTGCGCCTACGAAGCCTTGTCCCGCGCCGGCATTGCAATCGCTGATCTGGCCGCGATTGGTATCGCCAACCAGCGCGAAACGACAATGCTCTGGGAACGTGCCAGTGGCCGGCCGCTTGGCCGCGCCATTGTCTGGCAGGATCGGCGCACGGCAGCGCATTGCGCCGATTTGGTCGCCGCCGGCCATGAAGCCTTGTTCCGCTGCCGCACCGGGCTGGTCATCGACCCCTATTTTTCCGGCACCAAGCTGGCCTGGCTGCTGGATGTGCAGCCTGATCTCCGCGCTCGGGCGGAACGCGGCGAACTGGCGTTTGGTACGGTCGACTGCTGGTTAACCTGGCATTTGACCGGCGGGCGCCGGCACGTCACCGACGTTTCAAATGCCTCCCGCTCGCTGCTTTTCGACATTCACCGGGGCGATTGGGATGACGAACTGCTCGCCATCCTCAATATCCCGCGCGCCGTCTTGCCCGACATTGTCGCCAGCGCCGGCATCGTCGATCACACCGAAGCCCGGCTTTTCGGCCAGCCGATTCCCATCGCCGGCATTGCCGGTGACCAGCAGGCCGCCACCTTCGGCCAAGCCTGTTTCAGCCCCGGCATGGCCAAAAACACCTACGGCACCGGCTGTTTTTTGCTGATGAATACCGGCACCACGGCGACTGTTTCCAGCCACGGCTTGCTCACCACCATCGCCTGGCGGCAGGGCGGCGAAACCGTCTTCGCGCTCGAAGGCAGTGTCTTCATGGCCGGTGCCATCACCCAGTGGTTGCGCGATGGGCTCGGCTTCATCACCCGCGCGGCGGAGGTTGAAGCGCTCGCCGGCAGCGTGCCCGACAGTGGCGGCATTGTCATGGTGCCAGCCTTTGCCGGGCTCGGCGCGCCGTGGTGGGATGCGCAGGCGCGCGGCACCTTGCTCGGCATGACGCGCGGCAGCACGGCCGCCCACATCGCCCGCGCCGGCCTCGAAGCCATTGCCCTGCAAAGCGCCGATCTGGTCGGGGCAATGACCGCCGACGCCGGTATTCCGCTCGCCGAACTCCGCGTCGACGGCGGTGCGGCACGGAATGATCTGTTGATGCAAATGCAGGCCGACCTGCTCGGCGTCCCTGTCCTGCGCCCGAAAATCACCGAAACCACCGCCCTCGGTGCCGCCTATCTGGCCGGTATCGGCGTCGGGCTATGGGCCAGCCGCGAGGAAGTGGCGGCGCACTGGCAACTTGACCGCCGCTTTGAGCCAGCAATCAGCGATGCCGAACGCCAGCACCGTTGCCAGCGCTGGCACGCTGCGGTTGCGCTGGCGCGGGCCTGGCGGGGCTAATTTTGCCAACGGCGCTGCATCGGCCTGAATGCTGCGGTCAACCGTAAAAATCGGGAAAAAACCGCCGGCTCAAGTTTGGCGCGATTTAACTGGATTCCCGCCGATACGGAGATGACGAAAAACGGGTTTTGAGTTACGAACTCTTCCCGCTAGCGTCGTTTAATCAACGCACTAAACCTTCGCCACTCCTTCGGCAATACCTGTTTCTACGCACAAATATTCAAAATTAACGAAGATTGCATATTTCACAGTTACCGGCGCCGGGACTATACTTTCGGAATATTAATGGAGAAGAAATATGGCTAAACCCGGCCCTTCTCGCGGTGTGGCAGGAACACCGTCGAGCAATTCGCCTAAAGCCCGGCCCGGCAAGAAAGAAGCGCCGGTGCCTGAAGATCGTACGTTGCCGAGCCTTGATTTTCCCGTCGTCGGCATTGGCTGTTCGGCGGGTGGTCTGGAGGCGCTTGATGCATTTTTGGCCCATCTGCCGCCGGATACTGGGATGGCTTTTGTCATCGTTCAGCATCTTGACCCCAACTACGTCAGTACCTTGCCGGAACTGCTCCAGCGCTCAACCCGGATGCCGGTGGTTGAAGCCGCCGATCGTTTGCCGGTCAAGCCCAACAGCATTTACGTCATTCCGCCCAACAAGGACATCGCGCTTCGGCTGGGCCGCCTGCATCTGCAGGCGCCAACCGAGCGCCGTGGTCTACGCTTGCCGATCGATTTCTTCTTTCGCTCGCTGGCTGAGGCGCAAGGTGAAAAAGCCGTTGGGGTCATTCTTTCCGGCATGGGCTCGGACGGCATGCTCGGGCTGGGCGCCATCAAGGAAGAATCCGGTCTCACCGCCGTTCAGGCCCCGGCAACGGCCAAGGCCGACAGTATGCCGAACAGCGCAATCAAAACCGGCATTGTCGATATCGTCGCCGCGCCGGAAGAACTGCCGGCCCGCATCATCAGTTATCTTCAGTTGACGCCGCGCAGCATGCCGCTTGATCTGATCCCCGAAAGCGGCGCCCATAGTTCGCTCGAGCGCGTCATTGCCCTGCTGCGCAACCGCACCGGCAACGATTTCTCGCTGTACAAACCAGCACCCTCTATCGGCGCATTGAACGGCGCACGGCGCTGCTGCAGATTGACGGGATTGCCAGTTACACGCTCTACCTGCGTGAAAACCCGCAGGAGATTGACCTGCTCTTCAGGGAATTGCTGATCGGCGTCACCAACTTCTTTCGTGATCCGCAACTCTGGGAATTCCTGCGCTCAAGCGCCATCCCCGCGTTGCTGGCCAAATATCCCGAAGGCCGACTGCTGCGCGCCTGGGTGCCGGCCTGCTCAAGTGGCGAAGAGGCTTATTCGCTGGCCATGGTCTTCCGGGAGGTGCTTGAAAAGCTCCGGCCGGAAGGGCATTTCACCCTGCAGATTTACGCCACCGATCTTGACCCGGATGCGGTCGACAGGGCGCGGCGGGCGATTTATCCCGACAATATCGTCGCCGACGTCTCGGCCGAGCGGCTCTCGCGTTTCTTCATTCCCGAAGATCAAGGCTATCGCGTCAATAAAGACATTCGCGAGATGGTGGTTTTCGCCGTGCAGAACGTCATCTCCGACCCGCCATTTACCAAGCTCGACCTGCTTTCCTGCCGAAACCTGCTGATCTATTTTGGCTCGGAGCTGCAAAAGCGCTTGATGCCGATTTTCCATTGCGCGCTCAATCGTCAGGGCATCCTGATCCTTGGCAGTGCTGAAACCGTTGGTAATTTCACGGACATGTTCTCGCCCATGGATAAAAAAATTCGTGTTTTCGAGCGCCTCGAGCAGACTTCGCAACCCTTCCGACTGGATTTTCAGCCGAAAAGGCTGTCGGATGTCTCGCCACTTGATGGGGTTGTCCCGCCTGATTTTCGCCAAAGCCTGGAATATCAGACCGACCAGTTGATCCAGCAAAATTACGCGCCGGCCGCGGTGCTGGTCAATGGCGACGGCGACATTATTTACATCAGCGGGCGTACCGGCAAATACCTGGAGCCGGCGGCGGGCAAGGTCAACATGAATATTCATGCGATGGCCCGCGACGGTTTGCGCGACGCCCTGCCCGGCGTTATTCGCAATGCGCTGCACCAGAGCCAGCCGATTCACCTCAACGGCCTGCAAGTTGGTACCAACGGCGGCACGCAGATTATCAACGTCACCGTTCAGGGCATCGAAAATCCCGAGGCACTGCGCAACCGGGTGTTGATCGTTTTTACCGATGTCTCGATGCCCTCCGGCGGCCGGAAAAAAGCCAAAACCGCCGCCTCGGACCGGGAAGGCGCTTTGACGCTGGAGTTGCAGCAAACGCGTGAAGCCCTGCGCAGCACCCATGAAGAAATGCAGACTTCCGTCGAAGAAGCCAAATCGGCCAACGAGGAACTGCAGGCATCCAATGAAGAACTGACCACCTCGAAGGAAGAGTTGCAGTCGATGAACGAAGAGTTGCAGACGGTGAACGCCGAATTGCAATCAAAAGTAGACGCCCTGACCTGGGCGCGCAACGACATGACGAACCTGCTGAACAGCACGGAAATCGCCACCATCTTCCTCGACAGTCAGATGAAACTGCGCCGCTACACCACTTACGCGACGCATCTTTTCAAGTTTATTCCGGCCGATGTCGGGCGCTCGCTGTCCGACATCGTGACCGACCTCGACTACCCCCAGTTGCAGGCCGATGCGATGGCTGTGCTTTCCAACCTGGTCTTCCGCGAGCAGCAGGCAAGGACGAAGGATGGCCGCTGGTATCGCGTTCGTATCATGCCGTATCGCACACAGGACAATGTGATCGACGGGGTTGTTGTGACCTTCATTGACATTACCGAGATCAAGCAGCTCGAGGCCGAGTTGAGAAAACGGGAGACTTGATTCCTCATGGAACAGCGTTTTTTTGATGAAAAATCTGCGGGATTGCGCCGGCGCGCCGAGGCAATCGTCGAGGTGCGCGAAGCCGCTGGGCGGGTAATGAGTGAAGTGGACACCCAGCGCTTGTTGCATGAACTGCAGGTCCATCAAATCGAGCTGGAAATGCAGAACGAAGAGTTGCGCCGGACGGCTGAAATGGAAGCGGCACTCAAGGATGCGAGCGGCCTTAACGCGCATCTGGAAAAACTGGTCGCGGCACGGACCACCGAACTGGTCGCTGCACGCAACGCTGCCGAAGCGGCCAGTCGCGCCAAAAGTGCCTTTCTCTCCAATATGAGTCACGAGATCAGGACGCCGATGAACGGCATTCTCGGTTCAGCGCACCTGATGCGGCGCCAGGGCGTGACGCCAGCGCAGGCGAAAAGCTCGATACCATCGAAGCTTGCGGCCGCCATCTGCTTGGCGTGATCAACAGCATTCTCGATCTTTCCAAAATCGAAGCTGGCCGCTTCGATCTGGAGCATCAGGATTTCAGTATTGCCGAACTGCTACAGGACGTGGTGCCGGTGATCAATGCCAGCGCCCATGCCAAGGGCTTGCAGCTCTCGATCCAGATGACGGCGTTGCCAGCAAGCTTGCGCGGCGACCGTACTCGCCTGGCGCAGGCGCTGGTCAATTACCTCAGTAACGCCATCAAGTTTACCGAGCGGGGCAAAATTACCCTGCGCGGCAGCAAGCTTGAAGAAACTGCCAACGGTTACTTGCTGCGCTTTGAGGTGGCCGATACCGGCATCGGTATTTCGCCGGCCGAGCAGGCGCTGCTTTTTGAACCGTTCAGCCAGGCCGATAGTTCAACGACACGGCGCTTTGGCGGCAGCGGCCTGGGTTTGGCGATCACCCGCCAGATTGCCCGCCTGATGGGGGGCGATGCCGGCGTGGACAGCACGCCGGGTGAAGGCAGTGTTTTCTGGTTTACCGCCTGGCTGGGCAAAGGGGAGAAACTTCCTTCGGCCAGCGCCGCGACAGCGCTGGAAAGTGACGAGGAAACCTTGCGGCGCGAACATGGCGGCAAGCGCCTATTGCTGGTTGAGGACGAGCCGATTAACCGGGAAATTGCGCAAATGCTGCTGGAAGATGTGGGGCTTGTGGTTGAAACCGCCGAGGACGGTTTGGCGGCGCTGCAACTGGCCGAAAAAAATGACTACGCGTTGATCTTGATGGATATGCAAATGCCCAAAATGGACGGTATCGAGGCGACGAAGGCGATTCGCCAACTGCCTGGGCATCAAGCGACCCCGATTCTGGCCTTGACGGCGAACGCCTTTGCCAGCGAGTGCGAGCGTTGCCTGAGCGCCGGGATGAACGACTTCATTACAAAGCCGGTTGATCCGGCGCGACTCTCCCGGATTTTGCTCAAATATTTGAGTCGACCGCAGGATTCTGCGGCGCAGGGTGTTTGAACGAGCCATCAAAAGTAAGATGAAAGGTCAGCCGTGAAAAATACGAAAAATCTGGTGAGTCCGGCTGATGGATTGCGCAATCAGGCCGAGCAAAGGCTGAAGCGTCAGTACTCGCCGAGCGGTGAGGCGCAATCAAGCAATGAAATGCAGCGTTTGCTGCATGAGTTGCAGGTGCATCAGATCGAGCTGGAAATGCAGAACGAGTCCTTGCAGGCGGCGCTGGCGGCTGCCGAAGCCGGTCAGCGTTTCATCGATCTGTATGAGTTTGCGCCGGTGGCCTACTTCAGTGTCGGGACTGACAGCACGATCCGTTTGGCCAATCTGGCGGGCTGCCGTTTGCTCGGCCTGGAGCGCTCGGCGCTGCACGGCCAGCGAGTTGCGGCTTACGTGGTGGGCGACGATGTGCCGATGTTCAATACTTTCCTGCGCCAGGTATTGGCCAGCGGCGAGATCGAAACCTGCGAACTGCGCCTGCATCCGTCAGGCAAGGGAAATGTCGTTGAAATTCGGATTGACGCGGTGGCCGATGCCCAAGGCGTGGTCTGCAATCTGGCGCTGACCGACATCACCGAGCACAAGCGCCTGGAGCAAAACATCCGTCGGGCCGACCGTGACCGGCAAGCCATTCTTGACAATATTCCCTGTCTGGCCTGGCTGAAAGACGAGCAGAGCCGATATCTTGCGGTCAACATCCAATTTGCCCGAAATATCGGTTACCCATCGCCAGATGCCCTGGTTGGCCTGAATGACTTCGATGTTTATCCGAAGGAGATGGCTGAGGGTTTCCGTGCCGATGACCGTTGGGTGCTGGATAACGGCACAAGCAAACGGATTCAGGAGCTGGTTGAATCCACTCAGGGAAAACGCTGGTTTGAAACCTGGAAGTCGCCTGTCATGCTGGATGGGCACGTTATTGGCACGGCGGGTTTTGCCCAGGATATTACCGAGGCCAGGGCAATGAACGACCGGTTGCGCGAGAGCGAGGCCTTCAATGTTGCCATTATTAATTCGTTGACCGCGCAGATTGTCGTGCTTGATGAAAATGGCCAGATCGTGGCCGCCAATCAGTCATGGGAGAGTTTTGTTGCGGCCAACTACAGCCCGGTGCTGGCGGAGCGGGAGCAGGGTTTGCACTATTGCAGCACCTGCGGATCAGCCCGTGGGCAGCCTTGCCAGATGGTGGATTGCGGTGTTTTGGGGGGCGATCGAGGAAGTGCTGCTGGGCCACCGCAGTGCGATTACGCTCGATTATTGCAGTCATTTGCCGGATGGGCAGCGCTGGTTCCGGATGAATGTGCGTGCGTTGCCAACGCCGCGTCGCGGGGCGGTGGTGGCGCATGAGGACATTACCGAATTGAAGCGGGCGGTTGATGAACAGAAGCTGGCCAAGGCCGAGGCCGAGCATGCCAATCATGCCAAATCGCGGTTTCTGGCGGCGGCCAGCCATGATTTGCGCCAGCCGCTTTTTGCCCTGACTTTGTACATCGGCATGTTGAAGAACAAGTTGGCACCGGCCGATGCCAAGCTGGTCAGCAATTTGACCAGCTGTGTTTCCAGCCTGAATGAGTTGCTGACTGACCTGCTTGATATTTCCAAACTGGACGCCGGGGTGGTGACGCCGGAGGTGAGAGATTTCGCAGTGGCCGAGATTCTCGACAATCTCGTTTCGATCCATACGCCTGAAGCCATCTTGAAAGGGCTGCGGCTGCGTTGCATCGGCTCTGGCCTGACCATTTGCACCGATCCGGTGTTGTTGAAGCGGATTATCGGCAACCTGATCTCGAATGCGATTCGCTATACCGAATCCGGTGGCGTGCTGATTGGCTGCCGGCGTTATCAAGGAAAAATGTGGGTGGAAGTGCGTGATACGGGTATCGGCATTCCCGACGATAAAATTTGCGAAATTTTTGAGGAATTCAGGCAACTCGGGCCGGGTGAGCGCAATCGCGGCAGCGGCCTTGGCCTGGCGATTGTGGCCAAGACGGCCAGCCTGCTTGGGTTGCAGATTCGCGTCAGCTCAAAGCTGGGCAAAGGCTCGATGTTCGCCATCGAACTCCCCCTTGGCCGCGCTAGCCGGGTCGAGGCGAGGCGGGCGTCGGGCTCGCGGCCATTGCGCATTGCGCTGGTGGAAGACAATGCCGCGGTGCTCAATGCCATGAGTGCTGCGCTGGAGGCGGTCGGTCATCAAGTGGTGGCGGCAGAGACAGCGACGGATTTGCTGAAACTACTGGCTGGCGATCCGCCCGATGTCGTGATTTCCGATTACCGGCTGGGTGCCGGGCAAACCGGCTTCGATGTGATTTCGCTGGCCAGAGAAACCTTTGGCGAAAAGCTGCCGGCCTTGCTGATCACCGGGGACACCGACCCCAAACTGATGCGCAGCATGGCGGATCGCGGGGTGATCGTGCAGCACAAGCCGCTGGAGATTGAAGCGCTGCAGGCGTGCATTGCCGAGATGACGAACCGGCGGTTTTCTTGAGTGGGGCGGGGGAGCCGGGCGTAGGGGCGTAGGGGAGTCGAGGAGCGCGCACAAGGGTTTGCCAAGTGGCCGACCGCTGATTGCGGCGGAATGGGCTTGAACCTGGGTTGAAGCGACCGCTGATTGGCGGTTGCGGCTCGCCTCAGGTGCTGGTTATGCCTTGGCGGATGGCGTATTTGGTGAGTTCGGCAACGCTGTGCAGATCAAGTTTGGCCATGATGTTGCGACGGTGAACTTCAACCGTGCTGGTGGCGATATTGAGTACGCTGGCGATTTCCGGCGAGGTGCTGCCTTCAGCCAGCAGTTTCAGGACTTCGCGTTCGCGGCGGCCGAGTTGCTCGCCTTGCGGTTTTTCAGATATTTTTCTGCCGCGCATGGTGTTGACGACGACGGCTGACACTTCCGGACAAAGATAGGTACGGCCCAGCGACAGGGCGCGAATGGCGCGCAGCAGTTCGTCTTGCCCGGCTGACTTGACGACATAGCCGCTCGCGCCGGCATCGAGCATTTCAAGAATGATGCGGCGTTCCGAAAACGTCGAAAGGCCGAGCACCTTGATGGTGGGCAGTTCCTGCAACAGGTGCCGGGTCACTTCAATACCGCTGGTCTGCGGCAGGCCGATATCCATGACGACGATATCTGGCTGGTGCTCCCGGGCCAGCGAAATCACCTTGTTCGGATCGTCGGTTTCCGCCACAAGAACAATGTCAGCCTCATGCTCAAGTACCGCACGCAGGGCATCCCGAAGTATTTTGTGGTCATCAACCAGCATCAGTCGAATAGTCATTTTCCCCCTCCTTCATTGGTGCTTCAACGGCTGAAACCTATAGATACGGCCATCTTTGATATCCAATACCGTTTTTTCAGTATAGGTTTTGCGACGTGTTTCTGCTGTTTGTATTTGAACGGCGAATACCTTTGGGTAATCTCATCCGCGTATTCCTGATGATGGAAAACTACTCAAAAATACGCTTTGAATATACTAGCAGGCTAATACAGTAATTCCATTACTTATTAATCGGTAGTCGAATTGGCAAATGTATTAATCCGCTGCGAGCTGTGAATTTCGCAGCAGCGAGGTGTTTTTGCGGTTGGGGGGGCAGGCTATAGGCGCTGCCGGGCAGGCGCATTCGGGGTTTATTGGCCGGGTCAGGGGAGTTTCCCTGATTGGCCAACCCGATGATCAGAGTGCGGCGATGGCTGGCCGCGTTGTGGCGTGTGTTGGGACGCTGACGGTGCGCTTCAGTCGGGCGTGACGATGGCTGGAGGGCAGGTGCATCAGCGCGGTGTCGACGGTGGGGGAGGTGGCGATGATGTTGACCGCATCGCCACCGAAGCTTTGGAGAACGCCCAGCAAGTGGATGCCGCAGAGGTCGATTTCTTCAACACCGGACAAGTCGACATCCAGCCGCGGATGTTGCCGCATGGCGCTGATGATGCGGTTTTCGATTTCACGAGAGTTGCTGCAGGTCATCGGGCCCGAAAAAATGATGCAGTTGCCGTTGTTGCCTGGTTTGACTTGAAATTCCATCAATTTATCTCCTCCAGATACATGGTTGCGGCAAACCTTCACTCGGTTCGATGGTGCTTTGGCTCGCCGTGCCCGTTACTCAGTCGACCTGTTGGTCGGTGATGAGCCTTCATTTTGCGCAGCGGAAGCTGCCCTGCCTATCCGTAAATCCCGCTATCTCGACTACCCGATCTACGGTAATCCTGATCGGGCGGCGTTGATGCGGCAGGGCTGCGCTATGTCGATGAATCCGGATTTTGCGGATTTTTTCGGGTTGACCGCAGCCGATGATTTTTTGCCGGGCGCATGATGACCGGGTGTTTTCCAGACATTTTTTACCCACTTCCCGTTATTGCAAATACGGCAGCCTGCGTATTTTTATGGCCTTTGACTCCCTGTATTTTCCAGACTGAATAGTTTTCGCCAAAACTGTGGGCGTCGAAGTTAGGGAGGGGTAGGTGATGCTGGAATCGTTGAAGCAGGTTGGCCGAACTGCCAGCCAGGGGCTCGGCCGTGCTTTGGAGAATATTTCAGAGGGGTGGCACGAGTTGCTGCACCGCAGCAGCGGTGCGTTGACGCATTTTGCGCACCCGAAGGAGGCTGGGGGGGAGGCTGGCGACGATCGCCCGATGAGCGGGGCGCTGTTGACCTTGCCGCGCTGGAGCTTGCTGGCGGGTGAGATTGAGGAAACCGGGAAAGATATTGTGGTGCGCGTCGAGCTGCCGGGTATGGACAAGGAGGATTGTCAGATTTCGATCCGGGACAACACGCTTTACCTGAGTGGTGAGAAGTACCTCGAACGCGATTCGTCGGAAAGCGATTACCACGTGATGGAGCGGGCTTATGGCCGTTTTGAGCGGGTCTTTGCCTTGCCGAAAACGGTGAATCCGGCAAAGGCTGAAGCGACTTACCGGAACGGGGTGCTGACGGTTCGTTTGCCCAAGGAAAACGCTGAGCCAAACCGCTTTATTCCGGTTGCCTGAATTGTGAAGCACCCGCCATGTCGTTGATCATCACCTCCCCGTCCTTTGCCAATAACGGGATTATTCCGCTGCGCCACACGTGCGACGGCCTGGATATTTCGCCGGCACTGGAATGGTCTGGGGTGCCGGCCAGCGCGCAAAGCCTGGCGTTGATCATCGACGACCCGGATGCGCCTGACCCGCTGGCGCCGAAGGTGCGCTGGGTGCATTGGCTGCTTTATAACTTGCCGACCGATAGCAGTGGTTTGCCTGAAGGCGTTACGGCCCGCAACCTGCCGGGGCAAACGCTGCAAGGTGCTAACGATTGGGGGCGCACCGGCTATGGCGGGCCGTGTCCGCCGATTGGCGTGCATCGCTATTTTCACCGGCTTTTTGCGCTCGATATTTGTCTCCCGGATCTTCGGCATCCCCGCCGTAGTGTGCTGGAGAAGGTAATGGCGGGCCATGTGATCGAGCTTGCTGAATTAGTTGGGCGCTATCAGCGCGAGTGTTGAGTTTTGATAGGGCTCGGTTTTTATGAAACCGGTTGATCTGACTCGGTAAGCCCGCCTTACTTCGCGCTGCGCAAAATCTGGAGAAACATCAAGAATGAGCGCCGCCGCTGGTCGTGTGGCGTTTCCGTGATAGCGGTTACTTGAGCTTCGGGCGTGTTTTCGATCTCTCTGCGGTCAACCCGTGTTTTGTTCGATATTTCATCGGGGCGGTTTTTCTGCGGCGTCTGCTTTTTTTCACTGGCGGGTGGCGGAAGGACTTCGCTGCTGAGCGTTTCGCTCGGGCTGCTTGCCGTTGCTTTGGCCTGGATGAGCATTGAACAGAGCGTGCCAGAAATTAACCATAGGCTGAAAAGTACAACGTTTGATTTCACAGCCAACTCCTTGATTGAGGGTGAATGCGATAAAAAAGCGCAGTACGGCGCGTTCAGGTCGTCATCCGTTTTTCAATTTAGGGGGCGTGCCTCCCGCCACAAATACTGATGGCTTGGTATTCGGCTTACAGGGAAGTGGGTAGGCGGCGTGTGGATGGCGTCCCTTCCTTCCGGCAGCGCCCGGTCAATTACCCGGGCGCGACAAAACGCTAGCGGGATTGCGGTAACCCGATTACCCAAAAAGTAGTATTCGCAATGACTTATGCACGAGGCAATATTTTTACAGCCGTGATTGATGCCGTTAATGCAGGTCCGGCATGGCTTGTAAAAAAATACAAACAGCCGATGGGGGCAGTTAAATGAAAAGACGGAATGTGCTGGCGTTTGATCCGCAGGGTCATCTGGTCAGCCAGTTGTCCGAGGTGGTGGCCGGGGATCAAACGCTTCATTGCGTCGATTCTCTGGCGGCGGCCAAAAAAATTCTTTCCCGGGATCATTGCAGCGTCGGTTTGATTGTTCTTGATGCGCCGACCGCGCAGCTTCAGGAGGAAATCGAGCGCTTGATTGCCGGGGCGCCGACGACCGAGTGGATCGGTATCGTGTCACCGAAATCGCTCGAATCCCGCGAGTTTCAGGTTTTTATCCTGAATGCCTTTCACGATTACCACACCTTGCCGATCGTTCCTCAACGTTTGGCCATGAGCATTGGACATGCTTGTGGCAAGGCCAGAATGCGGCTTTCTCTGGTCAGCGAAGATGCCACCGCCGGCCGCTTCGGGATTTGCGGGACGAGTCCGGTGATGGTCAAGTTTTTCCGCCAACTGGAAAAGGTGATTAATGCGGAGCTGCCGGTGCTGATTGGCGGCGAATCGGGAACCGGCAAGGAACTGGTGGCCCGAGCCATCCATAACTTTTCGTCACGCTCCGGGAAGCCGTTTGTGGTGGTTAACTGCGGGGCGATTCCGACCAACCTGATTCAGTCGGAGTTGTTCGGGCATGAAAAGGGGGCCTTCACCGGCGCAGCGCAACGCAAAATCGGCAGTATCGAGGCGGCCAATGGGGGCGTTTTGTTCCTGGATGAAATTGGCGATTTGCCGCTGGGTATGCAGGTAAATTTGCTGCGTGTGTTGCAGGAGAAAGCGATTACCCGGCTGGGTTCGACGCTGTCGATTCCCGTTGATTTTCGGCTGGTGGCGGCGACGCATGTTGATTTGCAGGAGGCGATTCGTGCCGGGCGGTTTCGTGAGGACTTGCTCTACCGCCTCAATGTCATTCATTTGCAGTTGCCACCCTTGCGTGAGCGCCTTGGCGACGTGCGCTTGCTGGCTGAAACGGTGCTCAAGAATTTTGCGTCAGGCACACAGCGCCGCAAGGTGTCGGGATTTACCTCTGAGGCGATCGGGGCGATGGAAGCCTTTCAATGGCCCGGTAATGTGCGCGAATTGATCAATCGGGTGCATCGCGCCGTGATCATGAGCGACAGCAAAATGATCACCGCGGCTGATCTGGGCCTGGGCGGTTTTGTTCAGGAGAATCAGGGCGTCACGCTTGAGGCGGCGCGCGCCTCATTCGAGCGGGACATTATTGAATCCAGCCTGCGCGCCAATGGCAATAATGTCTCGAAGGCGGCCCAGCAACTGGGGGTTTCCCGAGTCACCCTTTATCGGGTGATCAACAAGTTCAATATTGAACTGAGTTCAAAGGTGAGTTCTCCGATCAAGGCGGGTGTTTGCCGGGCTTGATTGTTTGCTGCGCCAAGGCAGCAGCACTTACAAAATGAGATAGGCCGCTTCGTCGGTGGCGTTCATGGGCTGCCTGAAGAAGCTGACGCCGTTACCGCCCACAATCTTTTGTTGGTACATGGCATGGTCGGCGTGGTGCAAGAGTTGCTCGCAGCTATCGGCATTTTCCGGATAGAGCGAGGCCCCGATACTGGCGCGGATGAGCAGCAGCTTGTTCTGCCAGATGACCGGTACCTGGAATGCCTGGAGAATTTTGTGGGCGACTTTCTCGACGTCTTCGCGTTGCTTGGCATCGGGGAGGATGAGGGCAAACTCATCGCCGCCGAGGCGCGCCACCGTATCGACTTCACGCACGCTTTGCCGCAGGCGCCGCGCCGCAGTCCGTAAAAGCTCGTCGCCAGCGGCATGGCCCTGACGGTCATTCACTTCCTTGAATTCGTCGAGGTCGACATAGAGCAGGGCAAAGCGATCCTTGCGGCGCGAGGCCTGGCTGAAGGCCTGGCTCAGTCGGTCCATGAACAAATTTCGGTTGCTGAGTCCGGTCAGGTCATCGTGATTGGCTTGCTGCGCCAGTTGGCGCAGGGCGGAAACGCGTTGGCTGATGTCGCGGCCGGTCCAGACGTAGTGGGTCGTGCTGCCATCGGGGGCAACAAAGGGGCGGATGATTTGTTCAATGAAAAACAATTCACCGCTTTTTTTTCGATTGATGAAGCAGCGAGGAAACTCTTTGCTGTTCTGCCCGGGGTTCAAGGTCAACCAAAGGTCGTCATGGTCGAGAAGGTGTTGGTCATGTGTCTCGGCATTGAAAATGGCGGCATTCTGGCCACAGACTTCTTTGCTGCTAAAGCCGGTCAGTGCTTCAAAGGCCGGGTTTATGTAGGTAATGCGGCCAGTGTTTGAGGCGATCATCACTGCATTTTCCGAGTTTTCAGCCGCGCTTTTCAGGCGGCTCATCGGGTCGTCCCGGGCGAACAGGCGCAGCATTCCGGCTCGTTGGGCAGTTAAGCGGGATGACTTGCTTGGGCAGCTTCGCATCGAAATCTCTCCGTCAGGATGGGTTCGCGCTGCCTGACTTGGCGGCACTTTATGGCATCGGAACGCGATAAGTTATCCGTTGGTCGCCGGTGAAGAAATACCGGAAGACCAATATTGCTGTTACCGCGATATTGGTAGTACGAGCGTCCAGTGGGATTGAACCCGGATCTCTGACTCGCTGGCATTCGGGAGGCGGGGCCGAGGGCTGAGTTTTTTTGTTGGAAGCCGCTCAAGGAAGTGTCTGCCTGACCAGAGAAAATCTCTAGTCGGAACTCCGGATTTCCTTGTCGCGCTGAATCTGCTGCCTGCCGAAAATAGAGCATCGCCAAGTTGCCGTACAAAGGATTCCCATGACGCAAATCGAAAAAAGCCTCAGTCTGGATGGTCAGGGCAAGCCGCTCTGGCTGGTGCTGGAGCTGACTTATCGTTGCCCGCTTAAATGCTCATGGTGCAGCAATCCGCTTGATTTCGAGGACTACGGCAAGCGCGAGCTGAGCACTGAGGAATGGAAAAAAGTGCTGCGCGACGGCCGCGAGTTGGGGGCGCTGCAACTGGGCTTTACCGGCGGCGAGCCGCTGCTGCGCGACGATCTGGAAGAGTTGGTGGCCTACGCTGACGGGATTGGTTTTTACACCAACCTGATCACCTCCGGCATTGGTCTGACCGAAGAGCGCCTGCTGGCCTTGAAAGCGGCGGGCCTCAAACATATCCAGCTTTCCGTGCAGGCCATGAAGAGCGAGATGACCGATGCGCTGGTGGGCGCCCGGGCGCATGCGCTCAAGATGGAAGCCGCAGAACTGATCAAGAAACACAATTTCCCGATGGTACTCAACGTGCCGCTGTTCCGGCAGAACATCGGTGAAATCGACAGCCTGTTGTCCTGGGCGACCAAGCTGGGCATTGAGTACATCGAATTCGCCAATATTCAGTATTACAACTGGGCGCTGATGAATCGCGAGGAGCTGATGCCGTCGCTGGCCCAGGTGCGCGAGGCGGAGCGGGTGGTGAATGAGTGGCGCGGCCGGCTGGGCAATTCGATGACCATCTACTTCGTCATTCCGGACTATTACGAGGGCCGCCCGAAGGCCTGCATGAACGGTTGGGGGGCGATCCATCTGACCATTGCACCGGATGGCGTGGCCATGCCTTGCCAGGAGGCGCGGGTGATTCCGGGGTTGGAGTTCGAGACCGTGCGCGACAAGTCACTGAGCTGGATCTGGCACGACTCGCCGCTTTTCCGCAAATACCGCGGGCTGGACTGGCTGCCGGAACCGTGCAATTCCTGTTCCGAAAAAGGAACGCGATTTCGGCGGTTGTCGTTGCCAGGCTTTCCTGCTGACCGGCGATGCCAGCAACACCGACCCGGCCTGCAGCAAGTCGCCGTTGCATCATCTGATTACTGAAGCGGTTGATGCCAGTGTCAAGCCTTTGCGCTTCAAGAAACCGCTGGTCAAGCGTTCGGCCGGTGCAGTGTCGACCGCCTTCATGGAATCCTGACCTCGTGCCTCATCCTTTCGATAGCGCTACCGGAACGATTGCGCTCGGCATCGCATTGACCGTCGTGCTGGTCTTTGTTCTACGCCTCCTGGCGGGGTAGGGGCATGGATAGCGCGCTCTTCGACCTGCTGGCCCGTTGGGCGCATTTTATCGCCGGCGTCATCTGGATCGGCCATAACTATTCGAGTGTGGTTCAGCGCCCAAGCTGGCGGCCGCTACTGGCTTCGGATCTGGCCGATGCGAGCAGCCCGCGCCTGCAAGCGGTGATCAACCGTGAGCACGGCACATTTCGCTATGCCTCGGTGGTGGCGTGGAGTGCCGGCATGTACATGCTCTGGCAACGCGGCTGGCTGCCCGATGCGTTAATGCTCAAAGGCAGTCTGGCGGCGATTGGCCTGGGGACCTGGATCGGCACCCTGATGATGCTTAACCTCTGGTTCGTGCTCTGGCCGCATCAGCAAAAAGTGCTCGGCCTGAAGCCGGCGACGGTTGAGGAGCGCCTGCGCTGCTCGCGCATCACCCATCTTTCCTCGCGCACCAACACCATGTTGTCGATACCGCTGCTCTTCTTCATGGCGGCGGGTAGTCACGGTGGCGTGCTGTTTAGCTGAGCGGCATGGCCTGGAACTTTGCCGCCGGTCCCGCCCGGCTGCCCGATGCGGTACTGGCGCGGGCCAATGCCGAACTTTTTCAGCGCGGGGCAGATGGTGCCTGTGCGATTGAGCGTCCTTTCACCGGACCGGATTTTCGTGCCTTGCTTGAGCACGCCCGGCAGCGCCTGAGTGGCTTGCTCGATCTGCCTGCCAACTACAAAATCATCTTTCTGGCGGGCGGTGCAATGCAGCAGTTTTCACTGTTGCCGATGAATCTTTGTGCGCCGGGCCAGACGGCCGCCTATGCCAACGCCGGCTATTGGTCGGTGCGGGCGATGCAGGAAGCCAGCAAGCAGGCGCGCACCCTTGAGTTCGTGCCGCCGAGCAGCGGCGTATGGGATATCCCTGCCGACTGCGCTTATTGCCACATTACGCCCAATGAAACGGTCGATGGCAGCGCTTACCCGTTCATCCCCGACACTGGCGCCATCCCGCTCGCGGCCGATTGCACCTCGTCCTTTTTGACCGCGCCGCTGGCCGTGGAAAAGTTCGGTTTCATCTACGCCAGCGCCCAGAAAAACATCGGCCCAGCCGGGTTGACCGTAGCAATCATCCGCGACGACTTGCTGGAACGTTGTCCGGCCGATTTGCCGGCGCCGTTCTCCTATCGCCGTCAGGCGGAAGGCAATAGCTGCGTGAATACGCCGCCGATGTTCGCCATCCAGATGGCGGCCATGGTTTTTGACTGGATTGCCGAGCAAGGCGGGCTGAGCGCAATGGCCGAGGCTGGTCAGCGCAAGGCGGCAATCGTCTATGGCGCGATTGATCGCAGTGACGGTTTTTATCAGGCCCCCGTTCCCTTGCTCAACCGTTCGCCGGTCAATATCCGTTTCCACCTTGTCGCACCTGAACAAACCGAAATATTTGTCACCGAAGCCGCCGCGGCTGGCTTGCACCATTTGCGGGGGCACGCGCATTTTGGCGGCATCCGCGCCAGCCTCTACAACGCCATGCCGGAAGCCGGTGCGATGGCCTTGGCCAGTTTCATGACCGACTTTGCCCGGCGCTACGGCTAAAAAGCTGATGCAACCGATGAACCCCATTGCATTGCCCTGGCTGGCCAGACCCGGCCTGGCCGGCGGCATTGACAAGGATGGCAGCCGGGCGCTTGAACTGCTCGGCCTGGGTTTCGGGAGTGTCGAGTTCGGTTCGGTAACGATGCAAGCCATCGCCGGCTATAACGCCGGGATGGCGGTGCTGGTCGAGCGCTTGGGTGGGCTGGATCGTTCCGGTTCGGGCCGAACCGCCATCGGCATTGGGCTTGGTCAGCCGGCCGAAGCAAAGGCTGAAACCTTGGCCGATGAATGGCTGGCAGGCCTGCTGGCCGTTGGCTCGGTGGCCGATTATGTCAGCCTCAATCTCAGCGCCAAAGCCAATCAACGCTTTCTTGAGCCGTCGCATCGCGCTTCCTTGATTGCGGCATTTCATGCGGTTGCCGCTTGCCGGGCGCAGTTGGCCAAGGTGGGCCACCCGGTTGTGCTGGCCGCCAAAATGCCGCTGCGCGAGGCGGCATCTCTGCTGGACACTCTTGCCGAAGCCGGCTTTGAGCAACTGACCGTGGTTTTGCCTGATCAAGGTGAGCGCTTTTCGGCGTTGAAGCAGCTTGCCAGCGAGGCGGCACGGCCAACGCTGGTCGCCATCGGTGGTCTCCGCAATGCCGCCGATGTGGCCGCTGCCCGTGCTGCCGGCGCGGCTGGTGTGCAGGTGCATCGGCTATTTGTCGAACAAGGCGCCAACTGCCTGCCGGTTTTGGGTAAAGCGGCGGTTTAGCTAAAGGATTTCAGCGTGATCGACGATGGAGAAATTGGCTGAAAAATGCTGTCGACCGCAGCCGTCATTAAAACTGGCTAAAAACCTCGGTGCAGAGACGCAGAGAAAGGCTTGAAAGCAGCAGCGTGCTCAACGGGCTGCACTCTTATGTTGGAGAGTCAGGCCATCCGCCAAAACCCTTGTCTTCCCTCTGGGTTGCCGCATTGCTGCGGTTCAGCCAAGTTTCCCCGGATTGTTCAGCCTCACTTCTCGCCTGTTTTGGTCTTTTCCGGTGCGTCGAGCCATAACTGGCGCCAGCCCTCGTGGCCGAGTTCCTGCAAGGTTTCGATATTGCGCTCGAAAATTTCTGCCGCATCCGGAAAGGCCGCCACGGCGCGGTCGATACTTGCTTCACGCAATAGATGCAAGGTGGGGTAGGGAGCGCGGTTGGAGAAATTGTCGATATCGTCGGCATCACTGCCGGCGAATTCGTACTGCGGATGCAGGTCGGCGATCTGGAAAACGCCAGCGAAGCCCAGGTTGCGGACCTTGGCATTGGCTTCGGCGACAAAAAAATGGAAATCGAGAAAGTCGCCCATGACGCGCGGATGAATCAGCAGTGTTGTATCGAGGACGTCCGGGGGCGTCTCGGCGAGTAGTTGCAGCTCGTGTTCCAGTTCGGCGAGCAATTCGTCGGCCGTTTGTGCCGCGCTGACGGCGTAGCGGATCTGCTTTTTGACATGCACAGCCTTGGCAAACGGGCAGAGGTTGAGGCCGATAACAGCGCGCTCCAGCCAGCATTGCGTGGTGGCGACGATTGCCGCAAGCTCGGCTGAGTCGGTTATTGGATTGATGACGGCGGTCAGGTGGGGCATGGGATTCCAGAAGCGTGAGGGCTGCACCGGGGGCGCCATTCAGGCTGCTGCCGGTGGTGGGGTCTTGGTTAAGCGGGTGTCTGGTTTTCCTGCCACCAGTCAATGAACGCGGGCATCGGCAAGGCTTTCGAGAAGAGGAATCCCTGAGCAAAGCGGCAGCCGAGCGCGGACAGAATGCCGAGAATTTCGGTGGTTTCGACCCCTTCTGCAATGACGCTCATGTTGAGTTTTGTTGCGAGCTGGATGATCGAGGTGATGATTTCCCGCGCCTTTTCTGATTCGGCGGCCTGGCGGACAAACATCTGGTCAATTTTGACTTCCTGAACCGGTAGGCGCTGGAGATAGCTCAAGCCGGCATAGCCGGTGCCGAAGTCGTCAATCGACAGGTGCAGGCCGAGTTTTCGCATGCGGTTCAGGACATCCAGCACCTGCCAGCTCTCGTCGACCATGATGGTTTCAGTGATTTCGAGCAGGATGCGGTCGGGGGCGATATCCCAGGTGGCGAGCACCTGACCGATCATGTCGGGGAGTTCGATGTCGAGCAGGTCATTGGCCGACAGGTTGATCGAGAGCACGATGTCGATTCCTTGTTCGGCCAGTTGCAATTGAATCTGGCTTGCCTGGTGCAGCAGCCAGCGGTTGAAGGTCTGGCGCATACCGAGACGGTCGATGGCGTCGAGAATGCGTGGCGGGGCAATCCATTCGCCGCTGCTGCGCTGCCAGCGCAATAGCGCTTCGGCGCCGGTGCATTGGCCGTTGGCAATGTCGATTTGTGGCTGCAGATACAGGGCAAGACCTTGATTGTTGTTGAGGGCCTGGCGTAGCTCGTCGAGCAGGCCATGTTCCTCATTGCCGGTGCTTTCCATGCTCGGGTTGTAGGTTTGTATATCGGCGCCGCCCTGCTCGGCGATCAGTCGGGCGATGCGCGCCGATTGCAGCAGGAAAAGCGGGTCGCTGCTGTCATCGGGCCATTGCGCCGAACCAAAAGCGATTCGCGGCTGAAAGTGGGGATTGTCGACCCGGCCAGGGAGCGCGGCGAGCCCATCGCGCAGGCGAATCATCGCCAGCATGAGTACGGCGCTGCTGAGCAGGTTAGGCAGGGTAATCAGCCACTCGCGCGAACTGATGGCGTAAATGCGGTCCTGGGGGCGAAGCAGCTGGCCAATCTGCTGCGAGATATCCAGGCGAATCCGCCGCAGGGCATCGGCAGACTGCCGGAAGAGCAGCGGATCCGGGACGACGGCGAGCGAAATGATGCCGAGATGGCGATCCGGCCGGTTTTCGCGGATCAGGCCGGAAAGCTCGGCCAGGGCGGTTGGCATCCGCGGCAGGCCGGTGACCTGATCGATCCGGTCGCTCTGGCGGGAAACGTAGTGTGTTCCTGGCATGTCAGCTCAGATAAAACTCGGCGGGGTCGATACCGCAGGCGTTGGCGGGCAATGCCTTGATGATGCGATAGGGCGGCCCATTGGGGGTGGGTGGGTCGAGCATCAGGTCAAGTGTGATCGGATGGCGTTCAACGCTTTTGTCCGGGGCCAGCAGGATGATGACGCGCGGCTTGAGGCGGCGTACCTGGTTTTGCTGAATGACGACGGCCACTTCGCCAGTATTCAATTCGACCAGGCTGCCAATCGGATAGAGGCCAATGCACTGGATAAACTGGTCGACGACGGGCTCGCGAAACTTGGTGCCGCGCATCTGGATCAGCGATTCAAGGGCTTTTTGCGATGAAATGGCCGGCCCGTAAGCGCGCTCGCGCGTCATCGCGCAGTAGCTGTCCACCAGGCCGGCTAATTCGCCATGAAAACAAATGCGCTCGCCTTTCAGCCGCCGCGGGTAGCCGCTGCCATCGGCTCGTTCGTGGTGGCTGGCGACGATTTCGAGGACACTGGTCGGGAAGTCGCGATGGCCGAGCAACATTTCGATCGAACTGGCCACGTGCGATTGAATCAGCGTGTATTCCTCATCGCTCAAGGGGCTGGTCTTGTTGAGAATTTCGGCGGGGATGTGGATCTTGCCGACGTCCTGCATCAGGCCAGCGAGCCCGATCTGTTCGATGCTTGCGGTGGGCATACCGAGGTAACGGCCAAAAACCATCAGATGCACCGAAACATCGACCGCATGGTCGTAGGAATACTGGTCGGTGGAGCGCAGTCGCGCCAGCCAGATCATGGCATCCGGGTTGCGCTCGACGCCCCGGGCCAGTTCCGCAACTTGGGCACCGACTTCGTTGATGGACGCACTTTGTAGATTGGTGATTGCTTGATGGACCGAACCTAGCGTTTTCTTGAGATCATCAATGATCGGAGCCGAATAGAGCAGCTCGGCTTCCAGGCGGCTTTGCCGGGTGTTCGGGTCAAGCGGCGGCTCGGTGGTGTAGCGCCGGCTGACCGGCTCGCGACGCAGTTGACGACAGATCGCGACAAAATCGTTCGGCGGCGCTTCGCTGGGGCGCTGGGCGGCGGGTTTTGGTGGCGGCGGCCGGACATCCTTGCTATTGCCGCGCGCACTATAGGCTTCGCCGACTGAACGGCTGCGGTCAACCGTGACCGAGCGGCAATATTGCTGCAGGGTAGCGATCTCCGCATCGGTTTCGATCAGGAAACCTTGCAGGAGAAACGGCGTTTCGATCCACGGTCGATCAAGGTCACTGACGAACATGCCAATTTTCAGATCGGGCGTCGGCAGCGATGTTTTATGAGGCATCAATAGGTTCCAGCATCATTTACAGCGGGCTCTTTGAGACATTGCAGGGCGATTGGGCGGGCAGGGGATGGCGCGGGCGTTTCTGGCGTGACTGCTGCGGTCGACTGATTAAATGGGCCAAAATTCAGACTGCCTTTCCCGAACTGTCCGGCTCAAGTTGCAGTATAGAGCGCATGATCTGCCTGTAGCAGGGCATGAGTCAGATTGTCTCGGACAAAATTGACTCGATGGATGCCGATACTGAAGCTAATCGTCACTCGAGAATCCTGTTCATCAAGGCTAAAAACTTGCTCCACCTTGGATTGGCGAGCCACATTCGATCGATTGCTATATTCCAAAAGACTAGACTTTCTGCGGCTGCCGAGGCTATTCCCCGGTTTGTGGGTATTGACCGCGGCGTATTTTCCACCCAGCAAAGCGCTGCTATAGTGTGGCGAGTTTTCGCTTCTTTTTCTGCCCCTTTTCCTGCCGCTTTTCGGAGTAAGTAAATGGCTTTGACCACTACCCTGGCTGATCTCTCGGTTCTTCTCGTTGAACCTTCCCACATGCAGGCCGGGCTGGTCAGCCGTATGTTGCAGCATCAGGGTGTCGGCCAGGTAAGGGTGCTGGAAAGAGGCGATGCCGCGCTGGCGGCCATGGCTGAAGTCGCTTGCTCCGGTTTGGTCGTGATCAGCAGCCTTTATTTGCCGGACATGCTGGGCACCGAACTGGTGACCATAATGCGTGAAGATGCGGCGCTGGCGGCGATACCCTTTATTCTGGTTTCCAGCGAAACGCGGCCACAGGTGCTTGAGCCGGTGCGTCAGTCGGGCGCTTGCAGTATCGTCGCCAAGCCTTTCAATGAGCAACAACTCTCCCGTGCGCTTTACGCTGCAGCGGATTATCTGAACCCGCCGGAAGACGTTGATCTGGCGGAAATTGGCGATCTGCGCGTGCTGCTGGTGGACGATAGCGTCGCCTCGCTTAACCACCTGCGCCGTTTGCTGAAGGAACTGGGTATCGAGCGGATTGTCGAGGCCGTCAATGGCAAGGAGGCCGTTGCGTTGTTGCAGGACACGACGGTTGATCTGGTGATTACCGACTACAACATGCCGGAGATGGACGGGTGCGAACTGACCGAATATATCTGCACGCAAAGCTGGCAGAGCAGCGTGCCGGTGCTGATGGTGACCAGCGAGCAAAATATGGGGCGCTTGGCTGCGGTCGAGCGAGCCGGGGTTTCGGCGATTTGCGACAAGCCTTTTGAGGCCGGCAATATCCGCAAGCTGATCAGCGAATCCTTGACGCGATAACGCGCGTGACAACTCGGCGCCCGACAATGATCAGCGCCAGCATGACCAGCAGCGGGTCGAACAGCACATCCCAAAGATTGGCAAAAGCCCCCGTGGCGTAAGCGGCGAGATTGACTGCGAGCATGATCAGCCAGGCATCCTGGCGCTGCCACCACAGTACGCCGGCCAGCGGCACCAGGGCAGCGAGCAGCGGCCACGGCTGGTAGCCGAGCGCGTAAGGGTCGAAGCTGCCCCAGCCGAGTACGGTGGGGTAAAACAGCAACGCAAAAACCAACAGGCCGAGCGCCGGCCGGTAGGTGAATGGCGAGGGTGCCCGGTTGGCCAGATGCAGGAGCGCCAACTGGAGCAGCGTCAGCGATGGTGTGCCGAAAGTGCCGTGCATGACCGGGGCAATACCGGCGATCAGAGCAAGGGCGGTGGCGGTCAGGGCGGCGCGCTGGCGTAATCCGCCAAGCGGCAAGAGCGCCACCAGTGCGCCAAAAATCAAGCCGTGGGCGAGTAGACCGTAGGCAGCAACGGCGTTCATGGTTGGCCTCCGTCTAGCCAGGCTTCACTGAACACGGCGTGTTTTATCTGTTGGCTACGCCAGGTGTAGGCCAGGTGAATCCGGCCATCGCTGCTTAGCAGCAGCGTCGGGTGGCTAAAGTCGGCGCCGCCGTCAGCGGCCGTTTCAACGGTGCGGCTGGGTTGCCAGGTTTTGCCTTCGTCGGGCGAAAGCCACAATGACAGGCTTCCCCGGCCACTGGCCGGATTGCCGGCGAGCAACAGCCGGCCACTTTTCAGTCGAAGCAATGCGACCGGCGAATCCGGGTTGCTGACGGGCAGCGCTTCACCCGCCTGCCAGCGCAATCCGCCATCGCGGGTTGTTGCAATCTGCACCTTGCCTGGCTCGAGCCCCGCGTCGGGCAGCACCGCCAAGGCGTGCTGGGCGTCGAGCGCAATTACCGCCGGTTGGCGGGTCGGCACCGCATGGGATAGCCGCACTTTGTCGAGCACCTTTCCGGTGGCCGACAGGCGCAGCCACTCGCCTTGCGTGGCGATGAACTGGTGATGAATCGGCAGCCCCAGCCCGCCATCCGCCAGGGGGTGCGGCGGTGCGCTGGTCAGTGTACTGATGTTGGCAAAAGGGGAGGTCTGTAGGCGGCTGGGTTTCATCCAGCTCTTGCCGCCATCCGTCGAAAAACTGTGGTTCAGCGTGCTGCTCGCCGCGCCGCCGATACCCATGCTGACGTACCAAAGATGAAGCCAAGTGCCCTCGGCGTAGAGCACCGGATTGCCGATCCGGCGAACATGGGCGAAGGTGCCGCCGGCCGTGCTTGCGCGGTTGGCAATGGGTAGTGGCTTGCGCCAGCCGTCCTTGCCCAGTGTGCTGAACCAGACGCTGTTGTCTTCGTTGCCAGCCTCGCTACCGGCGAGCCAGGCGGCCGCCAGCCGGCCATCCGGGAATTGAGTCAAGCTCGCCGCCTGTGCCCATTCGGCGACTTTGGGCAGCGTTTCGCTGGTGAAACTGGCGGCCAGGGTCGATGGCGTAGCGGCCGGCGGTGGCACAAAGGCCGGGGCGGTCGGCGTTGGGGCGCGCCAGAAAGCGGCACCCAAAGCGATGATGAATAGCATGGCCGAGAGCCAGCGCGGCAAGGTTTTGGGTAATTGGATCATTCTTGGCCGGCCGTGCAACGGGCAGCGTCCACAAGGCCCGGTATCAAGGTGGGGGGCGTCAGTCGCAAGAAAACAGGGGGCGGGTTTAGGGTGGTAGTTAGGGTGGCAACGAGCGGCATAGCTAAGAATTTTAACCCGCTTCCTTTGTTTGCCTGCCCGAGCGGCCGGGTCGCGGGATTGTGCGAACCTTTGCACAGACCGTCGCCCTCAATTCAGACGCAAAACGTATTGCTGCGGTCAACCCGGTTTTTAAGCGAATTTCCATCGCTAAAAATACCCCGGATTTTCTGCCGATGACGGTTCAAGCGAACCCGGGCGGTTTCAAGTCCGAAGCGCCACAGTAAAAAGGATTAAATCAGCGCTTGGCTAATGCGGGATAATCCGTTCATGCGCGATGCTGTGGTCGCTGTTTCTTTTACCCGTAGCCCTCAGTAGGATCTATTCATGCACTCAGAACACGTCATCGCTAGCCACTTTTCCCCAAGCCAGCCATGAAAACGCCGAGCCGAATTCAGCCGCTGGTCACTGATGGCCTGGTAGACAGCGTTCTCCGCCAGTTGATGAGCGGCAAGGAGGCGATGGTCTACGTCGTCCAGTGCGGCGACGAAATTCGTTGTGCCAAAGTTTATAAAGAGGCCAACAAACGCAGTTTTCGTCAGGCCGTCGATTACACCGAAGGCCGCAAGACCAAGAACAGCCGCCAGGCCCGCGCCATGCAAAAAGGCTCGCGCTACGGCCGGCAGGAGCAGGAAGCCGCCTGGCAACATGCCGAAGTCGATGCGCTCTATCGCCTCGCCGCCGCCGGCGTCCGTGTGCCAACACCCTACAACTTCCACGAAGGCGTCCTGCTGATGGAGTTGGTGGCTGATGAAAACGGCGAACCGGCGCCGCGCCTCAACGACGTGAAATTGAGTGAAGAGGTCGCCCGCGAATACCACGCCATCCTGATCCGTCAGGTTGTTCGCATGCTCTGTGCCGGCATCGTGCACGGTGATCTGTCGGAATACAACGTGCTGGTCGACAGCGAAGGGCCAGTCATCATTGACCTGCCGCAAGCGATTGATGCCGCTGCCAACAACAACGCCAGCCGCATGCTGGAACGCGATGTCGACAACCTCGCCACCTACTTCGGCCAATTTGCCCCGGACTTGCTAACGACCCAATACGGCAAGGAAATCTGGGCGCTCTACGAAACCGGCAAACTGCAGCCGGAGAGCGAACTGACCGGGATTTTCAAGTCAGACGAAGGGCAGGCCGACCTCAACGAAATCATGCACGTCATCGACAATGCCCGCCTCGAAGACGCCGCCCGCCGAGTCCGCAAGGCCTTGCAAACCGCCGCAGTCAAACCGACTGAATCTGATTTTGACGGCGGTTTTCGGTAGCTTGGGCCAGCTTGTTGTTGATTTTTTTAAAGTGCGATAGGCCGTGTGACCCTCAGCAAAATCGCCGAGGGTGCCACGGTTATCTAGCGTCCTGAGTTATGACATTGGATTTTCCGGCTTTCGTCGAAATCAGTGTCCAGTTTCGGCTGGAATCGCCTTTCAATTTACGTCTGAATTCGCACGGAAGGCAAAGTGCTAGCCCAACTCAAAGCCAAAAACTACGCTGAAAAGTACAAGAGCCGGGGTGTGCCGATTCATTTGATCGGGATTGAATTTAGCAAAGAGACGCGCAGCGTGGTGGGGTTTGAGGTGGAGACCCTAGCCCCCTGAGCACCCAAGGCAGGCGGTGCACGGCAAAGCCAAGCCAGCACGCCCTGCGACGGTCAACCTGATTTTTTGAGCAAATTCCCAGTTGACCGTAACCTGGCAGCCATTGCTGCCATCAATCCTATTTGGATCATCCGCTTGATCTGGGTCAATGGTCGATTCAGGATTTTCGACTCTAATGGCGGTTCATAAAAGACGTTTAAAATCAATACGTTATTGCTTTAGTCATAGTTTTTGGCCTATTCATACCCATGATCATGGGCTGCGTATCGCCTAGCCGAGCAATGCGCAACAGCCCTTGGATACATCGGTTTCAAATCTATCTGTCACAACCTCAACTAACCGTAGTCACTTTCAAGAGATCAAGCGAAATATGTCTGAAAAATCAGTGTTCTTTGCCGATCGTTTGTTGAACATCGCCGTTAGTGGGCCTTTAGTACGTTTGCAATGGGGGGTGATGGATTTTCCGCAGGCTGAAGGCGAAAAGCCCGGATTGCAGGCGAGCCAACGCTAGTTTTGCCCTTGGACGGGCTACTCGCTTCGATGGGCATGCTTGAAGGGCTGGTCAAGCAGTTGGTTAAGGATGGGGTGCTCAAGGCGCAGGAGCCGGAGGCGGCGCCGAACCAGCCGTTGCAGTAAGCGGTTTCTGGCGTTTTGGTTTTTATCCTCGGGGTTTTGGATTTTTTGGTAGGGCATGCTTTATTGAGCCAGACCCTAAAACTTTAAGTTTTTAGCACAAGGACATTAGCAATGACAACAATTACTGGCAAGTACCGGCGCGCGTCAAGGTAGTTGTCGCCTCGGTCATGCAGCCAACGGCTGAATAAGGTTGTCTTCCGAATGTGCGTTGACGATGCAATTGCGTTCGGGATTCAGTGTTACGGCACCGACCGGCGTCCAGTTTCGTGTTTTCCCTGACCAGCGTGCCGGGTTGAGGTCGCGTGCCGAGGCATACAACGCATGTCGAGCGGCGAGAATGGCTTGATCCTCGCCGGCATGGCGCTGGGCCGGGCTGACGTAACGAATGCCACTGTGCCGATGCTCGACGTTGTACCAATGGACGAAGCTGACCGCCCAGGCACGAGCGTCGCCGAGCTCGGCAAAGCCTTTGGCTGGAAACTCAGGGCGGTATTTGGCGGTGCGAAACAGCGACTCCGCGTAAGCGTTGTCATCGCTGACCCGGGGTCGGGAATAGGAGGGTTTGACGCCCAACCAGTTGAGCATCGCCAGCACCGTCGTCGCCTTGAGTGTCGAGCCGTTGTCGCCATGCAAGACGGGCTTGCTGCTCAGCGCGGCAATGCCCTCGGCCAGCGCCGTACGGCGCACCAGATGCGCGGCATGATCGGCGTGATCGCTGTCATGCACCTCCCAGCCGACGATCTTGCGGCTATACAGGTCAAGGATCAGGTAGAGGTGGAACCATCGGCCCTGCACCTGGGCCGGCAAATACGTCATGTCCCAGCACCACACCTGGCGGGGTTCGGTCGCGATGTGCGTGGTCGGCGGTCGCTGCTGCTTCGGCGCCTTGGCGCGGCCGCGGTGGGCGGTTTGTCCATGAGCCTTGAGCACCCGGCTGAAGGTGGATTCGCTGGCCAGGTAAATGCCTTCATCCGCCAGCATCGGCACAATGCGCGCCGGCGGCACCGCTGCAAAGCGGGGTTCGTTGGCCACGGCCAGCACGTGCGCCCGCTCGGCCGCGGTCAGTGCGTGGCCAGCGGGCGGACGAACGGCCTGCGGTCGGCGATCGCCGCCGACCAGCCCAGCGGTTGCCTGCCAGCGCTGGAGGGTACGCAGGTCAATACCGGCCATCGCGCAGGCCGGTTTGAGTCGTGCCCCGGCAGCATGGGCGACATGGATGTCTCGGGTCAGCGCCAGGCGGTCTTCGAGGCCGATCATTCGTCCTCTCCCTTGTTGAAGAGCGCCGCGACTTTTTTTGAGAGCACCAGCAGGGCTGCCGTTTCGGCGAGTGCCCGGTCCTTGCGTAGCAACTCGCGCTCAAGTTCCTTGATGCGTTTCTTGTCTTGCCGGGTGGCTTGCGGGCTGGCTCTGAGCTCTTCCGGCTCGGCCAATGCCGTGGTCGCACTGGTCCGCCATTTGAGCAGTTCGTCCGGATAGACGCCGTGTTCGCGACACCATGCGCTCTTGCCGGCCTCATCCAGCGCTGCCGTGACGATCACCGCCTCCAGCCGCGCCGCCGCTGTCCATGCCCGCCCTCGGGCGGGCATGGACAGCACGTCATCTCGCCAACGCTCAAGGGTTCCTGAACCAATGCCCACTTCGCGGGCAACTACGTCAACTGCGGCGCTTTCCGGCGGCAGCAATCGCGCTACCGCTCTAGCTTTGAACTTCTCTGAGTACCTTGCCATTTCCATCCTTTGTTGCCGCCCATTGTGAAGATTCTATTGAGGCGACAACTATTCTGACGCGGAGGGGTACGAAGTTGGCTCTAGCGAAACACTGGCAGGAACGGCTGCCGATGATCTGTTTGACAGCAAAGGCGGTGACGACAGGATTGATGGGGGCGCAGGCACTGATACCGCTGTATTTTTTGATTCCAAGAGCAATTTCACGATAACCACGCTCTCCGGAATCACGCACATTACTGCCCTACCGGGGGCAAGTTCTCAGTACTACGCAGCGTATTACTCTCCCGGCGCCGGGGTACTGACTAATATTGAAAAGATTCAATTTAGTGATCAAACCGTATGGATTGGACCTGCCGACACCTCCGCCCCCACGGTCACCACCTTCACCCCCACCGACGAAGCCACTGGTGTGGCGGTTGGCATTAATGTGCTCGTTACCTTCAGTGAAGCCATCGCCCGTGGCACCGGCAACATCGTTTTGAAGACCAGCAACGGCACAACTATCGCCACCTACGACGCCGCCACCAGCAGCAACCTCGCCATATCCGGCAGCACCCTGTACCTCAACCCATCAGCCGATCTAACCTTTAGCACTGGCTACACCGTAGAGTTTGCTGCCGGGTCAGTCAAAGACCTTGCAGGTAACAATTTCGCGGGAAGCGCTAGCTACAACTTCACGACACAGTCTGTACCTGCTCCTCTATCCTTCACGAGCAGTAGTGCAAACGAAGCCTTCATCGGTGGCGCTGGCACTGATACAGTAATTTTCAACGGTTCTTTGGCCAACTACAGCATCGCCAAACAGGGCAGCACATACACCGTCACCAACAAAGTAGGTGCGGATGGTACGGATACCGTGACCAACATCGAATCTCTCAAATTTGCTGACATGACCGTCAATCTGCAAGTCCAGAGCATTGCCGCTGCCACCCCGTTGGCTGACGTTCAACGCATCAGCGAACTCTATGTCGCTTTCTTTAACCGCACCCCCGATGCCGATGGACTGGCTTACTGGATGACGCAGAAGAACAATGGGCAGAGCATCAGCCAGATTTCAGAGTCGTTCTACAGCGTCGGCGCCTCCCCCGACTTCGCCAGCCTGACCGGATTTTCCAGCAGTATGACCAACGAAGACTTCATCAACGTCTTTTACAAAAACGTTTTGGGACGCCCGGAAGGTGCTGATACGGGAGGCTTGAATTACTGGAATGGCAAGTTAAGCAGCGGAGAGTCAACACGCAGTTCGCTTGCCAACGATATCTTGAGTTCAGCCCACGCCTTTAAAGGTGACGCCACTTGGGGATGGGTAGCCGACCTACTGGACAATAAAGTTGCGGTTGCCAGCAAGATTGCGATCGAGTGGGGGCTAACCGATAACACCAATGCCTACTCAAAAGGTGCGGCGATTGCCTCCGCCATTACCCCGACCGATACCGCTGTGGCATTGGCGTTGGTGGGGGTTGCGGATGCCGATTTGAATCTGGGTTAATCCATGCCGTGCCGCACAACTAAAACTCACTATTGATTCGGCCCGATGAAGTCTTGAGTTTTGTTCGGTGTGGCCGTGTCTAAGCCTGGAAAACTCAGGGTCAACAGTTGATGCATCACTGTGCCGGAGCAGTAATAAACTTTCTATAGTTTTCCAACGATTTCCCTCGTCGACTGCTGCAAAGTGAGACCAAAAACCGGGGGCAGACCGGCCTGTCCCCAATTTTCTTGCTTGGGCAAAAAAACTGGCCCCGGAAAGCACGGTGCTATCCGAAGGACTCGCCTGCTTTGGGTCTGTCCAGATAGAGGCTGTAGTGGTCAGCCGACCGTCACGGTGGGACACAAATCCAAGGAGGTTCCGGCACCCAACTGGATCAACACGGTTCTCGGAAATCTCAAGGCGAGTTCTTCGGCTTGTAATACCTCCATACCAAAAGATTGCACAGCACCTGCTTCACCGTTTCAAGGTCTGGATGCTCAGCCATTTAAAGTCAAGGGCTACTCACCCTTGACTGACTCAACCCAAATTCATATCACTCGCTAACACCCCGATCAGCGCAATGGCGGCTGCCGTGTCCGTCGGTGTTACGGCTGAAGCAATCGCCATGCCTCGGGCGATGGACTCGTCCGGGGTGTTGTAGTTCAGTCCCCAAGTGACTGCAAACTGGTTGGCGACACTAATCTTGTTGTCGAGCAGATCGGGCACCCAGCCCCAGGTGGCATCGCCTTTATAGGTATGTGCTGAACTCAAGATGGTGGACACCAACGAGCCGTGCGTGGCGTGGCCGCTGGCTAGTTCTTCCGTCCAGTAGGCAAGTCCGTCGGCATCAGCACCGTCGCTACGGCCCAGTACGTTGCGATAAACAACGTTGACGAAATCGGCATTGCTCATGCTACTTGAGAAGCCAGTCAGGCTGGAATACTGGATGCCGGCGCTGTAGAACGCTTCGGCAATCTGGTTGATGCTCTGTCCTGCGCTCATCTGGCCAAGCCAGTAGGCCAAGCCATCTGCATCGGGCACGCGATTGAAGAAGGCAACGTAAAGTTCTTCGACTTGCTGGACATCGGCCTGCGGGGCGGCAGCGGCAATCGCCTGGATGGTGAGGTTGACGGTCTTGTCGGCGAACTTGAGCGCTTCAATGTTGCTGAGGGTGTCGGTGCCGTCGCTGCCGCTATTGGCGCGGACGGTGTAGCTACCACCGCTTCCGGTCAGCGTGTAGTTGACGAGGCTGCCGCTGAAGTTGGCGGTGTCGGTAGCACCACCGCCGTCGATGCTGTCGTTACCGGCGCGGCCGACGAAGCTGTTGTTGCCGGCGTCGCCGGTCAGTGCATCATTACCGGCCGTGCCACTGAGCGCTTCAATGTGGCTGAAGGGGATCTGCGACGAGCCCCAGGTGACTGAGGCGTTGGCCAGACTCACCGTGACCGGCGTTGTATTGTTCAAATTGAATCCAAGATAGTCGATTCCGTCACCGCCATCGACGGTGTAGCTTGCTGTCGATGTTCCACTCGCGCCGCCAATCACAAAACTATTGTCTTCTGCATTTCCGGTCAAGACATGGGTGGTGCCGTTTGCGCCGACAACATGGATGTCCTCGATCGAGTTTAGTTGTACCGACGCGCTACCCCAGGTCGCCGTGCCACTCTCGAGGTTTACCGAAACGTTGGAGGTGGTAGGTGCAAGTGCGCCTGTATTGGTGTTTGCACCTAGAAAAATTACGCGGTCGTCGCCACTTCCGCCATCAACATTGTCAGCGCTGGGCGATGGCACGGAAACCAGGTAAAACAAATCATTGCCCGCTTCACCTGCCATGGTGTCTACGCCACTTAACCCCACCATCGCATCATTGCCGGCACCGCCGGTGAAGGTTTGCCCAAGGAAGTCATTTGTCATTCCGTTGGTTTGGTCGCCAAAGAGCAGGAGGCTACCATCCGCGAAAACGACGTTGGCAGGACTGAGGGCAAGCGAAAAAATGCCGCTCAGGGTGACGCTTTTGCCTTCGTAGCTGAATGTCGTCCCGGTAATGAGATCGGACCTAATCAGAAGCCTGGCTGCCGAGATGGATGGAGAGTCGAAAACCAGAGTGTCGGTAGCGGTGTTGAAGCTGAGTATGTTGCTTGGGTTGACTAGGCTGCTGAAGTTAGTTGTGGCCATTGCTTTTCTCCTTTGAAAGTGCAGAAAACGCAGGATTTACACCGGCAAGGGACAGCAATTCAGACCGGCGACATAAAATCAATCAGCAATTTTCATGCCGAAAATGTTGCAACCAGCGCCCGTGACGGTTCCGAGTAGGCGCTCAGACGGTTTGGCGCAAATTGCATATTCTGATGTAAAGAAAATCGACAGCCTAATTCCGGGAAAGTCTATTCGTCATCACGATCCGATTCGGGTTGCGAACAAATAAACTGAATCCTAATTTCATACTGATTAAACCATCCCGGGAAGGGCAGCGCAACTTTTTTTCTGTAAAAATTTTCAGGCGAGTTCATCGGGATGGAAATCTCAGTCTTTCAGGTTGAGATAGATTTTCCCGGTCATCCAGTCCTCGTCGCATTCGGCCAGCAGAGCTGAAACCAGGCGCAGGCAGGAAGCGGTGTTTGGGAAGATGGAAGCGACCCGGGTACGACGTTTGATTTCGCGGTTAATGCGTTCGAGGCCGTTGGTGGTGCGCAGCCGGACGCGCTGAGCAATCGGCAACTTGAATGTGGCGAAGCCCTCGGGCAGGTTTTCTTCGGCCCACTGAGCGAGTTTGGGCGCCTCGGTGCGCCAGTCGTCGATAGCCTGTCGCAAGAGGCGCTCGGCCTCGGTGCCATCCGGTGCATTGAAGATGGCCCGAATCCGCTGCGCCACGGGTTTGCGCTGATCAAGGCGCGTCACATACGACTGGGCGTTCTGCTGCAAGTGGAACTGGCAGCGTTGCCAAGGCACGCTGGGCAAGGTCGCGCGGCGTGCCGCATTGAGTCCGGCATGCGCATCGGAAATGATCATCTTGACGCCCTTGAGTCCGCGTCGCACCAAGCTATCGAGGAAAGCCCGCCAATGCACTTCGGCTTCAGACAAGGCGACCGACACCCCAAGCACCCGGCGATGGCCGCTCTGCGTGATGCCGACCGCCACCAGCACGGCACAGTCGACCAGTTGGCCGCCTTCGCGCACCCGCTCGTAACGGGCATCGAGAAAGACATAAGGCGTTTCATCGAGCGGCCGCTCACGCCAGACGGCCAGGCCGGCGTCCAGCTGTTCGGCCGCGCGACTGACCTGCGTCGACGAGATCGACACCTCGGGCCGAGCAGGGCTTGCAGAACGGTGATCACCTTGCGGGTGGAAACGCCCTGCACATACATTTCGGCCAAGGCGATATTGAGGGCCTGCTCGGTGCGCGATCCCTTCTCCAGGGCGCTGGGATAGAAGCCGCCGCCGCGCACCTGGGGACGTCAAAGGTCAGTTCGCCGACGCGGGTCATCATCGTTTTGGGCTTGAAGCCATTGGCGTAATCGGTGCGTTCGGCGGTGCGTTCATGGGGCTGGGCATTGAGAAAGTGGTTGCGTTCGATCCGGCTCGCTTCGTTGACCAGGATGCGCAGCGCCTCGCCGGCGCCATCCAGACCGTTGTTCAGGAGCGCCGCAAAAGCAGCATCCAGAGGGTGATGTTCTACGCGTTGTGCCATGCTGTCGATTCCTTCTTGGGAAGGGGATAAGAATGCCCCGAAGAAATCGCCTGCGGGAATGGCCTGTCGGTGTTTCGCCGCGCGGCTGTGCCGTCCTCCGCGCTTCGGGCGCTACGCGCCCTCATCGCTCCGGCCAGCACAGCCGCGCAAAACCAACAGCCACAGAATTTACAGAACGGATGTTGCACTAACCCGGGAAATCCCCCGGCTATGCCGGGGTGGCAGTAGAAGTTTGACTTTTACGGGAGTCCATCGATGAAACTTCCAGAGTGAGCCGCCAAGCACACTTGAAGAAAGGAGTTTTACGATGGACGAGTTTGAGAGCCTAGGGAAACTCTGAAAAACCCAGTGAACGAATCGTATTGGTGACTATCCAACGAGCATCCTAAACGCTGGAGTGACAAGATGAAGCAGATGAGCCTGAGCGATAGCGGATTTGTGAGGAAACCGAAGGTAACGCGGCGACAAGTATTTCTCGACGAGATGGCAAGCGTTGTTCCGTGGTCGCGACTGATGGCGCTCATTGAGCCGCACTATCCCAAGGCCGGAGCAAAGGGAGGTCGCCCGCCGAAGGCGCTGAGCGCAATGCTGCGCATCCACTTCATGCAGCAATGGTTCAACCTCTCCGACCCTGGCATGGAAGAGGCGCTCCACGATATGCCGGTCATGCGGCGCTTTGCCGGCATCGACAGCGGCGAAGAAGACATTCCGGACGAAACGACCATCCTCAAATTCCGGCGACTACTCGAAACCCACCAGTTGGCGGAGTGCCTGTTTGCCGAGGTCAACGCCCTGCTTGAAGAGAAGGGCTTGCTGCTGCGGCAGGGCACGCTGGTCGATGCCACCCTGATCGCTGCTCCCAGTTCAACCAAGAACCAGGAGGGGGTTCGCGATCCCGAGATGCACCAGACCAAGAAAGGCAATCAGTGGTACTTCGGCATGAAGGCCCACATTGGCGCGGACGCTGACTCCGGTCTGGTGCATACGGTCATTGGTACGGCCGCCAATGTCAATGACGTCACCCAGGCCCATGGGCTGCTGCACGGGAAAGAAAAGGAAGCCTACGGCGACGCCGGTTATGCGGGCGCCGAGAAGCGTCCGGAAGTGACCGAGGCAACAGCGAATGTCCGCAGGAAGGTCGCCATGCGACCCGGCAAGCGTCGCGCACTGGATCTGAATCATCCCTTTCAGGCGTTGGCCGATCAGTTCGAGAAAGGCAAGGCCAGCATCCGTGCCAAGGTCGAACACCCCTTCCGGGTAGTCAAGCGGCAATTCGGCTTCATCAAGGTGCGTTACCGTGGTCTGGCCAAGAACACCGCGCAGTTGATGACCCTGTTTTCGCTCTCGAATCTCTGGATGGCGCGGCGAGCGTTGATGCCAGTCATGGGGGAGGTGCGCCCATGAAATCGGAAATGAAAGCCAAAGGGGTCTGAAAACCCCCTGTTTCAGCGGCATCCGGAAAATCACCCGGGAAGATTTCGGATTTCATGGCGATGTTTGGCTTTGACGTGTCTTCGCGCGCCAGATGTCGGGTTGTTCAGTGCTTCCCTAAGGAAGAATTTGAACGGGATGTCTGTCGTTTACGGGGGGGCAAGAACGAGCACGTCGTTGTGGCTGAGATCGATGTATCAAAGCTCAGAGCTTTCCAGAGTCGTGCAACACGATGGCCGGATAAATCTGACCCCTTTAAACCCGTGCCTGAGGCATTCAGGATTTTGCATTACCGAGCCACTGTTCCGAAGTAACGAGCAAGGTTGGGCCTTGTGCGCTTCTAGTTGATCTACGAACGATACGCAACGTTTCTGAATAAGTAAAAAACCCGCCAATCTTTCGATTGGCGGGTTTTTATTGGCTAGTCGCACCTTATGGTGTCAAGGTCGCAGCTTATGCTGTAACTCACAACATGAGGGTTAGCCAGAGGTCTGCAAACCTTTACCCGCAAGTCCCCACTGCGCCACACGCCGTACAGAAATCACAGCCATCCTTGCGGATCATCGTGTGGTTGCCGCATTCGCCGCACAGCTTGCCCTGAGTCGGTAGCACCTTGTTGCTGGTGTTGTTTTCCGGCGCTTCGAGGATGCCCATTTGCTGCAGCGGGAAGCCACTTTCGTCGAGGATGCCGAGCATGGCGTAGCGGTGGATGATCAGGTTGGCGATGTAGGCCACCGTTGATGGGTAGGTTTGCTGCTTGCGTGAGCCGGGAACGAAGGCCATGAAGTCGCCGAGCGGCTCGGAGTAGTCGATCAGCTTGCGCAGTTTCATGCCGATCCAGGCCGGGTCGAGGACGCGCATGTCGAGCGAGAGCAGTTTGGAGAGGCCGTCGAGGGCGCGCGGGTAGTTGCCGGAGAGCCACATCGAGTAAGGGCGGGTGACGCCATCGGGCAGGGTGATTTCCTTGAGGCCGAGGACGAAGTCTTCGCCGGTCGATGGGTTGTTGATGTCGACCGTCCAGGACAGCGTGCCGTCGGTGCCGGTCTTCGGTTCCTTGGCGCTGAACAGGGCATCTTTCACTGGCGTCGGGCCTTCGTGCTTGAAGGCGCCGAGTTGTTCGCAACGCCAGCTGATGACCTGGGCCATGGCGGAAACCACGGAAGGCACGCGCTTGCGCTCGCCGTGCGGCGGCATGGGCATTTCGAAGGCGTCGCCGGGGGTCTTGGCGAGGGCTTCCAGCTTCATGGCCAGCCAGGCGTGGTCGTTGGCGCGCATGTCCATTGACAGCGTTTTGGCGACGGCGCCGAGGCCGCGTGGTTCGGCCGGGCCGTTGGCCCAGACTTCAAATGGCCATGCACGGCCTTCGGGTTCGACGTGGCCGACGAACAGGGCGAACTTGCCGATCGGCGAGTCGAGCATGTAGGTCCAGCACAGGTTGCCTTCCGGCAGGTTCGGGCGGCCCGGCCAGCGCAGGCTGGCGAGTACGGGGGCGGGCAGGTTCTTGATCGACAGGCGACGGTTGGCGTCGGAAACGAAATCTTGTGGCGATTTCGCGTCGACCGCAGCATCGGCCTTGGCCGGTTCGCTGGTGACGGAAAGCACCGAGCCGAGCACGCTGTTCGGGCGATAGGTGGCCAGGCCCTTGAGGCCGGATTTCCAGGCGCTCATGTAGAGATCCTGGAAGTCTTCGTAGGGGTAATCGCCCGGGACGTTGACGGTCTTGGAAATGGCGGTGTCGATGTAGGGCGCGACGGCGGCGACCATGTCCTTGTGGGCGGCGGCGGAGATTTCCAGCGCGGTGACAAAGTAATCCGGCAGCTTGTTCACGTCGCCGCCAAGGTGCTTGTAAAGGCGCCAGGCGTAGTCTTCAACCGAATATTCTTTCAGCGTGCCGTCGGGCATGCGCTTCTTGCGGTTGTAGGTCCAGGAGAACGGCGGTTCGATACCGTTCGAGGCATTGTCAGCGAAGGCCAGCGAAATGGTGCCGGTCGGCGCGATGGACAGCAGGTGCGAATTGCGCAGGCCGTGCTTGCGGATTTCTGCCTTGATGTCGCTGGGCAGGCGGGAGGCGAAGTTGCCGCCGGAGAGATAGAGTTCGGCATTGAAGAGCGGGAAGGCGCCGCGGTCCTTGGCCATTTCGACCGAGTACATATAGGCGGTATCGCGCATGAATTCGGTAATGCGGGTGGCCATGGCGCGGGCTTCCGGCTTGTCGTAGGCGAGGCGCATCATGGCCAGTGCATCACCCAGGCCGGTAAAGCCAAGGCCGATGCGACGCTTGTTGGCGGCTTCCTGGCGCTGGCGTTCCAGCGGCCAGTGGGTGGCTTCCAGCACATTGTCGAGCATGCGGGTGGAGATGCGGATGACTTCGGCAAAGCCATTGAAATCGAAATCAGCCTGTTCGGAGAACGGGTGCTTGATGAAGCCGGTCAGGTTGATCGAACCCAGGCAGCAGCAGCCGTAGGGCGGCAGCGGTTGTTCGGCGCAGGGGTTGGTCGCCTCGATCACTTCGCAGTAATTGAGGTTGTTGTCCTTGTTCATGCGGTCGAGGAACAGGATGCCCGGCTCGGCGTGGTCGTAGGTGGATTTCATCACCTGATCCCACAGATCGCGGGCGCGCACCTTGCGGTAAACCCAGATGCCGTCTTCGCGCTGATAGGCGCCAGCGGCATGTCGGTATTGGGATCGGCACGGTGCACGAGCTCGACAAAGCCGTCGGTATCAACGGCTTCCATGAACGCATCGCTGACGCCGATCGAAATGTTGAAATTGCTCAGGTCGCCCTTGTCCTTGGCGTGGATGAATTCTTCGATATCCGGATGGTCGCAGCGCAGTACGCCCATTTGCGCACCGCGGCGGGCGCCGGCGGATTCAACGGTTTCGCAGGAGCGGTCGAAAACACGCATGTAAAACCGGGCCGGAGGCGCGGGAGTGCGTGCCTTTGACGAACGCGCCTTGCGGCCGGATGCTGGAGAAGTCATAACCGACACCGCCACCGCGGCGCATGGTTTCGGCGGCTTCGGCCAGGGCGGTGTAGATGCCCGGCTTGCCATCGGTGGTTTCGACGATGGAGTCGCCGACCGGTTGCACGAAGCAGTTGATCAGCGTGGCGTGGAGGTCGGTACCGGCGGCGGAGTTGATGCGGCCAGCCGGGATGAAACCGTTTTCCTGGGCCCACAGGAAGCGATTTTCCCAATGAGCCCGATCCTTTTCCTGTTCGATCTGGGCTGGGGCATAAGCGACCCGGCGGCGCACGTCATGAACGCTGGTGTCCTTACCCTTGGCGTACTTTTCGATCAGCACTTCCGCGGAAATTTCCTGCTCGGGGAGCGGGGAAAATTGCGGTGGGGCGGGGATGTCAGTCAGCGACAGTTGTTCGGAAACGTGGCCCATTATTTGCTCCTCGGCATGTCTGTATTTAGTCGGTGTGATAACATTGGGAATGTCGACCAATCTACTAGATATAGTAGGTCAAATCAATCCGTTGACTAGATACAGTGTTTTCTGCATCGAATGGAAGCGTGCTGTCATGTTCCGGAAAACCCCGAAAAAACAAGGCCCCGGCAACTTTCGCTGCCGGGGCCCGAGGCGAAAAAAAGTTTGCTTAAAGGGCCAATAAAGTCTGGGCGTGGTGGGCCATCATCCACTCTTCGTTGGTCGGAATAACCAGCACGTCAACGCTGCTATTTCCAGCACCGATATGCAACTCATGACGCGCATTGGCTTCCGGATTGAGGCGAATGCCCAGCCATTCCAGTTGCAGGCAGACGCGGCGGCGAACTTCGGCGGCGTGCTCGCCAATGCCGCCGGTAAACACCAGCGCATCGAGGCCGCCTGCCGCAGCAGCGAGTGAACCAAGCTCACGGACGATGCGGTAGCAGAAGAGATCGACCGCTTCCTGCGCTTCCGGTTTGTCGCTGGCGAGCAGGGTGCGCATGTCCTGGGAAATGCCGGAGACGCCGAGCAGGCCGGATTCCTTGTAGAGCATCTTCGTCATGTCCTTGACGTTGAGGCCTTTGGTTTCCATCAGGTGCAGGATGACGCCAGGGTCAAGGTTGCCGCAGCGCGTGCCCATCACCAGACCGTCGATGGTCGAGAAACCGAGGGTGGTGGCCAGGCATTTGCGGCCGACCATGGCCGCCATGCTGGCGCCGTTGCCGAGGTGAGCAACGACGACCCTGCCGTCGGCCCGGGTGGAGTGCTGGGGCAGGGCGCGGGCGATGAATTCATACGAAAGGCCGTGAAAACCGTAGCGTTTGATGCCTTCTGCGGTCAACGCCCGGGGCAGGCCAAAAGCCTGGGCCACCTGAGGCTGGCTGCGGTGAAAGGCCGTATCGAAACAGGCGATTTGCGACACTTTCGGCAGCAGGGCCTGGAGGGCGATGATGCCGGCGACGTTGTGCGGCTGATGCAAAGGGCCAGCGGAATGAAACTGGTCAGGTGATCAAGCACCCGGTCGTCGATGATGGTTGGCTGCGAGTAACGCTCGCCGCCATGCACGACGCGATGGCCGACCGCGACGATTTCCCAGTCGGCATGAGTGGCGGTGAACCACTTGAGCAATGCGTCAAACGATTGGGCGTGGCTGACCTGCTGGCCGGCCAAAATCTGGTCGGCAATGCGCTCGCCGGCCTTGTTCTTGGCAACCATTTTGGTGGCATCGGTGCCGATGCCGTCGATCTGGCCGGAAACTTCGGCTTCCGGTGAAATCGGGTGGGCCAGTGAAAAGAGCGCAAATTTGATCGATGACGAACCGGCGTTGATCGTCAGAATTCCTTGTTTCATGTCAGACATTTCCTGTTTTACGGTTGGCGTGGGCGACGAGTGCGGCAATGACGCACGAGGCGATTCGGGTTTCGGCGGAGTCGGCCCGGCTGGTCAGCACGATGGGAACACGGGTGCCGAGGACAATGCCGGCGGTCAGTGCATTGGCCAGATATTCCAGTTGCTTGGCCAGCATGTTGCCGGATTCGAGATCGGGGACGACGAGGATTTCGGCATGGCCGGCCACCGCCGACTTGATGCCCTTGGTTTTGGCGGCGACGATGGAAACAGCGTTGTCGAAGGCGAGCGGGCCATCAAGAATGCCGCCCCTGATCTGGCCACGATCGGCCATTTTGCAGAGCGCGGCGGCATCCAAATGAACTGGATTTTCCGGGTTGACCATTTCAACGGCCGACAGAATCGCCACCTTGGGTTCGGGGATGCCGAGGATGTGGGCGAGGTCGATCGCGTTCTGGATAATGTCCTGCTTGTCTTCCAGCGTCGGTGCGATGTTGATGGCGGCATCGGTGATCAGCAGGGGGCGATGGTAGGTCGGGACTTCCATCACGAAAACGTGGCTGATCCGGCGCGAAGTACGCAGGCCGTTGGCGCGCGAAACGACTTCGCTCATCAATTCGTCAGTATGCAGGCTGCCTTTCATCAAGGCTTCGGCATCGCCGGTCCGCACCAGCGAGACGGCGATGGCCGCCGAGTCGTGGCTGTGGCGGGCATTGACGATGCGAATGCCGTGCAGGTCGATGCCGAACTCTTCCGCGACTGAACGGATCTTCGATTCCGGGCCGACCAGAATCGGCTCGATGATGCCTTCCTGGAAAGCGATGACCGGGCCCTTGAGTGCTTCCCTGTCGCACGGGTGGGCAACCGCTGTCGGGATCGGCTCCAGACCTTTGACGCGCGAGAGCAGGCGGGTGTAGCGCTGGTGCTTGTCGTCAATGCTGACCTCGGGCATGTGCACGTCCTGCATACGCGAGATTTTTTCCGTGGGGGCCAGTACTTCAGCCGTGCCACGGACGACCTGCAAGCCTTCCTGATTGGTGCACACGAGTCAAAACGACATGCTTGTTGTGGTCGAATTTCTGTTTGGCGGTGATGCTGACCGTAATCGTGTCGCCAATGGTGACCGAGCGGGCAAAGTGCAAGGCCTGGTCGACCAAGATGGTGCCCGGGCCGGGGAATTGAGTCCCAAGGACGGTCGAGATCAGCGAGCCGCTCCACATGCCGTGCGCAATCACCTCACGGAACATGCCGCTTTCCGAATAGCTCGGGTCGGCGTGGCTGGGGTTGAAATCGCCGGTCAGAACGGCAAACAGTTTGACATCTTCCGGCATCAGTGTTCGGACCAGGCTAGCGCTGTCGCCGACCGGATTTCATCGTAGGTTCGGTTTTACCAGATGCCGTTGTTCGCTACTTTCATGCATGTTGTTGCTCCGAATTAACAATTTTGCTCAGGTTGTTTAAGTGACGTAGATCGACATATTTTGGCCCCAGTAACGGTGCGCTATTCCGCCGCAACGCCCTTTTCCATCCACGCCAGCATGTGCCCGGCGACGGTTTCCCCATTGCGGATCGAGCATCAGCATGTGGCCGGCACCGGCAGGCGCGATAGAGGTCAGCGCGCCAGGAAGAGGCCAGAAAGTGGAGCATTGACGCCGGGAAAACCGCGTCCTCGATGCCGCCAATCACCAAGGCGGGCAACTGGCAGCGCAGATGCCAAACCGCGTTTCGGGCAGTGCCATTTCGGTGACG
>JADKIP010000002.1 GCA_016721185.1 Candidatus Dechloromonas phosphorivorans | reverse complement strand
CCGGGCCGCCAAACGCAAACGACTTTCGGCGACCGCCAAACGCTGCTTCATATCCAGTTCAGTCAGCGCACGCTGAATAGCACTCGGCAAACGATCAAGAAATGCGTGATCCTTGATCAGATAATTCAAAGCCCCCCGGCGCATGAGGTCCACTGCCACATGCTCATCCCCTGCACCAGTGGCCACAATAAAAGGCGGTTGCTTGAGTCCGCATTCGGCAATGCGCTCCAGCAAATTGATGGCATTGGTATCCGGCAATGAAAAGTCCATCAACATCAACGTCGGTGTTGATGTCGCCAACCAATCCAGCGCATCCTTACCGCTCCGAGTCGAGACGACATCGCAACCAATATCTTCAAGCAACTCTGTTTCAAGCACAGCAATCCCGGGATCATCTTCGATGACCAGGATCAATGGCTTTGTCGGGATCATTGCCGAAAGCATCAGCTTTGCAGACAAATCTTGGGCGGGGTAATGGCGATCACTGAAATAAACATACCCAGACGTTTGATGACTTCACTAAAGTCATCAAAATTCACCGGTTTGGTAATGTAGGAATTACAGCCCAGTGAATAGCATTCGGCCACTTCACGCGGGTCATCCGTCGTCGTCAGTATGATCACCGGCATGCCATGTAGCTTCGGATGCGCCTTGATGCGGCGCAAAACCTCAACCCCATCCATGCGCGGCATACGAATATCCAGCAATAACAAGTAAGCCTGATCCGGATTGAGCACCGGCTGTCCAGCGTCACCAGCCTCGCCCGATAAAAATGCCCATGCCTCGGCACCATCGCGAAAGCGCGTAATCGGGTTGTCGATACCCGAATCTTCCAGATGCTCCTGAATCAGCGTGGCATGGCCGTCATCATCATCGGCGATCAACACATTGATTACGGTGGCGTTTCTTGTCATGTCTTGGTGGCTCCGGAAGAAGGGCCCGCTGGCAATTCAACAGTAAAGCAACTGCCTTCGCCTGGGGTTGATTTCAAAGTAATTTGACCATGAAGACGTTCAAGCAGGCGCTGCACCAGTGTCAGTCCCAATCCCTCGCCTTTGATTGAACCGTTGGGGTCAAGGCGATGGAATAATTGCCAAACCTTGGGCTGGAATTCCTCGGCAATCCCCAACCCGGTATCGGCAACGTAATACTTTACCCGTTGACCGTGCTGATCACCGGTCACCGTGATGGCCAACGGGCGCGCTGGATCACGATATTTACTCGCATTGTCGATCAAATTAGTGAACACCTGGTTAATCTGCGCCGAATCAGCCAGACAGGGCGGCAAGTCGCCAATAGTGACGATTGCGCTGGCTTGCTGAGTCTGAATGGTCAGAGTGCCGACGATCTCATGCAACAGGGCATTCATATCGAGCGGCTGTATGCTCAGTGGTGCCCGACCCGCCCGCGACAAACGCAGCAGGCCATTGATCAACGCATCCATTTTGAGACTGCTCGATTTGATAAAGCCCAGCGCTGCCGGCATCCGCTCGCCCAAGACTTTGGCCAACGAACTGCGAACAGTCTCGGGCACATCATCCTGCGCGAGTCGCGTTTCAATATCACCCTTGGCCTTTTCCAGGCGCTGGCTAAAGCCCTGAATATTGACCAGCGGCGAGGGTAAATCGTGCGAGGCGATGTAAATCATGCTCTCCATTTCTTCGTTCTTTTGCGCAAGCTCGGTGTTGGCATCATCAAGCTCAAGCACTTTTGATTCAATTCCTGAGTACGCTCAGCCACCGTCAACTCAAGTCCGGCATTGATCCGCCGCACCTCAGCCTCAGCTGCTGCCTGAGCGGCCCAAGCCTGTGCCAGTTTCCAGCTACCAAACGCGAGGATCGCCAGCAGTAAAAAGCTTCGACGGCACCGGTGCTGGATTTTTGGCCGGCAACCAGTGGGTAGATCGTCTGCCAGGTCCATAATCCATCGGCCATGCGTTGCTGACCGCGATCCTCGGCGCGAATGAGTTGCCAGGCAGCGGCGGAACGACTCGCCAGCGAAAGCTCGGGACGCTTGAACATGAAGCCCCATTCATCATCGGGCTGCGGGCCTTTGAGCCAATAGCCCTCGCCATTGACCACCATGATGTGATCAGCCGCACCCGCGGTCGCCGTCGCAAAGGCCAGAAGCATTTCCCGCCCGTAGTAATTGAGTATGACGATACCGCGTTTCTTGCCCTGATCATCCAGCACTGGGGTCGCCACGCGAATCATCGGCTTGTAGGGGATCTCGATCTTGTTCTGTTCAATATTGAGATCCAGCGGTGAAATAAATACTTCACCTGGCTGAAGTTTGAAAGCATCGGTGAAAAAGTAACGGCTGCCCTTGTTTTGCAGCTTGTCGCCCGCAATAGTCACCGGCTGGCCATTGACGTAATCAACGCGGACGATCTCCATCCCTGTTTCATCGAGCCAGCGTAATTGGTCGTAAATGCCTTTGCTGCGCGAAAAATTAGCAAAGTCGCCAGCCAGATGCGCCACGTTTTCGGTGGAGGGGTTGTTGATCGCCCGGCGCAAGGCGCTGTGCGAGGAAAGAAAGGCCAAGTCGCGGCTGATGCTTTCGATCTGGCCGGTCAGCGTACCGGCACCCAGCCCAACGTTAAGTGTTTCCTGACTTTTCAGGCGCGTCAGTTCACTCTGAATCTGGGTTTGGCCGAACATCGTCAGCCCAAAAACCAGCAGTGTGGCGAGGGGCAGGAAGAATTTTAGGAACAGCGAGGTAACTTGTTTTTTGACCATGATGGTTCGTTAAGACAATCACCGAACAATATTCGCTCGTGCTGGATTGAAGTTATCACAATCATCGTTGATTGAGCATGCACCCGATCAAGCGTTCGACAAAGGTTCGCCGGGTGCGTGGCTGTAAGGCCACCAGGAGATAGGAAATCGATTGCGAGAGCGGCAAGCGCACTGTAGAGGTGAGAGACATGAGGCGAAATCTGTGAGCCGAAAATATCCTTCATTGATCGCCACGCAAACCGAACGCCATTTCAAGTTTTTTTCACCTTTCAGAAAGTATTTATCTCGGCTGTGCGATGCCTGCGGCACCGCAAGTGCCATTCTCTAAACTTCAGTTAAAGGCTTTCTGCGCGATCGACAATGGGAAAATTGGCTGAAAAAGGCCGTCGACCGCAGCAATCATTAAACCTGGCTAAAAACCTCAGCGCAGAGACGCAGAGAAGGGCTTGGGAGTAGCAGCGTGCTCAACAGGCTGCACTCAGGCCTTGGAGAGTCCAGCCATCCGCCAAAACCCTTGTTTTCCGTCTGTGTTTCCCAATTGCTGCGGTTCAGCCAAGTTTCCCCGGATTATTCAGCCTCACTTGTCGGCTGTTTTGATCTTTTCCGGTGCGCCGAGCCATAACTGGCGCCAGCCTTCGTGGCCGAGTTCCTGCAAGGTTTCGATATTGCGCTCGAAAATTTCTGCCGCATCCGGAAAGGCCGCCACGGCGCGGTCGATGCTTGCTTCACGTAAAAGATGCAGGGTGGGGTAGGGCGCGCGGTTGGAGAAATTGTCGATATCGTCGGCATCACTGCCGGCGAATTCGTACTGCGGATGCAGGTCGGCGATCTGGAAAATGCCAGCGAAGCCCAGGTTGCGGATCTTGGCATTGGCTTCGGCGACAAAAAAATGGAAATCGAGAAAGTCGCCCATGACGCGCGGATGAATCAGCAGTGTCGTATCGAGGACGTCCGGGGGCGTTTCGGCGAGTAGTTGCAGCTCGTGTTCCAGTTCGGCGAGCAATTCGTCGGCCGTTTGCGCCGCGCTGACGGCGTAGCGGATCTGCTTTTTGACGTGCACGGCTTTGGCAAACGGGCAGAGGTTGAGGCCGATAACGGCGCGCTCCAGCCAGCATTGCGTGGCGGCGACGATTGCCGCAAGCTCGGCTGAGTCGGTTATTGGGTTGATGACTTCGGTCAGGTGGGGCATGGGATTCCAGAAACGTTGGGGCTGCACCGGGGGCGCCATTCAGGCTGCCGCCGGTGGTGGGTTCTTGGTTAAGCGGGGGTCTGGTTTTCTTGCCACCAGTCAATGAACGCGGGCATTGGCAAGGCTTTCGAGAAGAGGTATCCCTGAGCAAAGCGGCAGCCGAGCGCGGACAGAATGCCGAGAATTTCGGTGGTTTCGACCCCTTCTGCAATGACGCTCATGTTGAGTTTTGTCGCGAGTTGGATGATCGAGGTGATGATTTCCCGTGCCTTTTCTGATTCGGCTGCCTGGCGGACAAACATCTGGTCAATTTTGACTTCCTGAACCGGTAGCCGCTGGAGATAGCTCAGGCCGGCATAGCCGGTGCCGAAGTCGTCAATCGACAGGTGGAGGCCGAGTTTTCGCATGCGGTTCAGGACATCCAGCACCTGCCAGCTCTCGTCGACCATGATGGTTTCAGTGATTTCGAGCAGGATGCGGTCGGGGGCGATATCCCAGGTGGCGAGCACCTGACCGATCATGTCAGGGAGTTCGATGTCGAGCAGGTCATTGGCCGACAGGTTGATCGATAGCACGATGTCGATCCCTTGTTCGGCCAGTTGCAATTGAATCTGGGTTGCCTGGTGCAGCAGCCAGCGGTTGAAGGTCTGGCGCATACCGAGACGGTCGATGGCGTCGAGAATGCGCGGCGGGGCAATCCATTCGCCGCTGCTGCGCTGCCAGCGCAATAGCGCTTCGGCGCCGGTGCATTGGCCGTTGGCAATATTGATTTGTGGCTGCAGATACAGGGCAAGACCTTGGTTGTTGTTGAGGGCCTGGCGTAGCTCGTCGAGCAGGCCATGTTCCTCATTGCCGGTGCTTTCCATGGCCGGGTTGTAGGTTTGTATATCGGCGCCGCCCTGCTCGGCGATCAGTCGGGCGATGCGCGCTGATTGCAGCAGAAAAAGCGGGTCGCTGCTGTCATCGGGCCATTGCGCCGAACCGAAAGCGATTCGCGGCTGAAAGTGGGGATTGTCGACCCGGCCGGGGAGCGCGGCGAGGCCATCACGCAGGCGAATCATCGCCAGCATGAGTACGGCGCTGCTGAGCAGGTTGGGCAGCGTAATCACCCACTCGCGCGAACTGATGGCGTAAATGCGGTCCTGGGGACGAAGCAGCTGGCCAATCTGCTGCGAGATTTCCAGGCGAATCCGCCGCAGAGCATCGGCAGATTGCCGGAAGAGCAGCGGATCTGTTACGACGGCGAGCGAAATGATGCCGAGCTGGCGATCCGGCTGGTTTTCGCGGATCAGGCCGGAAAGCTCGGCCAGGGCGGTTGGCATCCGCGGCAGGCCGGTGACCTGATCGATCCGGTCGCTCTGGCGGGAAACGTAGTGTGTTCCTGGCATGTCAGCTCAGATAAAACTCGGCGGGGTCGATACCGCAGGCGTTGGCGGGCAATGCCTTGATGATGCGATAGGGCGGACCATTGGGGGTGGGTGGGTCGAGCATCAGGTCAAGTGTGATCGGATGGCGTTCAACGCTTTTGTCCGGGGCCAGCAGGATGATGACGCGCGGCTTGAGGCGGCGTACCTGGTTTTGCTGAATGACGACGGCCACTTCACCGGTATTCAATTCGACCAGGCTGCCGATCGGATAGAGGCCAATGCACTGGATAAACTGGTCGACGACGGGCTCGCGAAACTTGGTGCCGCGCATCTGGATCAGCGATTCAAGGGCTTTTTGCGATGAAATGGCTGGCCCGTAAGCGCGTTCGCGCGTCATTGCGCAGTAGCTGTCCACCAGGCCGGCTAATTCGCCATGAAAACAAATGCGCTCGCCTTTCAGCCGCCGCGGGTAGCCGCTGCCATCGGCTCGTTCATGGTGGCTGGCGACGATTTCGAGGACACTGGTCGGGAAGTCGCGATGGCCGAGCAACATTTCAATCGAACTGGCCACGTGCGATTGAATTAGCGTGTATTCCTCATCGCTCAAAGGAGTGGTCTTGTTGAGAATTTCGCTGGGGATATGAATCTTGCCGACGTCCTGCATCAGGCCAGCAAGGCCGATCTGCTCGATGCCTGCGGTGGGCATGCCGAGGTAACGGCCAAAAACCATCAGATGCACGGAAACATCGACCGCATGGTCGTAGGAATACTGGTCAGTGGAGCGCAGTCGCGCCAGCCAGATCATGGCATCCGGGTTGCGCTCGACGCCCCGGGCCAGTTCGGCAACTTGGGCACCGACTTCGTTGATGGACGCACTTTGTAGCTTGGCTATGGCGTCATGGACCGAACCTAGCGTTTTCTTGAGATCATCAATGATCGGGGCCGAATAGAGCAGCTCGGCCTCCAGGCGGCTTTGCCGGGTGTTCGGGTCAAGCGGCGGCTCGGTGGCGTAGCGCCGGCTGACCGGCTCGCGACGCAGTTGACGACAGATCGCAACAAAATCGTTCGGTGGCGCCTCGCTGGGACGCTGGGCGGCGGGTTTTGGTGGTGGCGGCCGGACATCCTTGCTATTGCTGCGCGCACTATAGGCTTCGCCGACTGAACGGCTACGGTCAACCGTGACCAAGCGGCAATATCGCTGCAGGGTAGCGATCTCCGCATCGGTTTCGATCAGGAAACCTTGAAGGAGAAACGGCGTTTCGATCCACGGTCGATCAAGGTCACTGACGAACATGCCAATTTTCAGATCTGGCGTCGGCAGCGATATTTTATGAGGCATCAATAGGTTCCAGCATCTTTTACAGCTTTGCCTTGCAAACAATGCAGGGCGATTGGGCGGGCAGGGGGCGCGGGCTTTTCTGGCGTGACTACTACGGTGTACAGATTAAATTGGCCAAAATTCAGACTGCCTTTCCCGATCTGTCCGGCTCAAGTTGCAGTATAGAGCGCATGATCTGCCTGTAGCAGGGCATGAGTCAGATTGTCTCGGACAAAATTGACTCGATGGATGCCGATACTGAGCTAATCGTCACTCGAGAATCCTGTTCATCAAGGCTAAAAACTTGCTCCACCTTGGATTGGCGAGCCACATTCGATCGATTGCTATATTCCAAAAGACTAGACTTTCTGCGGCTGCCGAGGCTATTCCCCGGTTTGTGGGTATTGACCGCGGCGTATTTTCCACCCAGCAAAGCGCTGCTATAGTGTGGCGAATTTTTGCTTCTGTTACTGCCCCTTTTCGAGCCTCTTTTCGGAGTAAGTAAATGGCCTTGACCACTACCCTGGCTGATCTCTCGGTTCTTCTCGTTGAACCTTCCCACATGCAGGCCGGGCTGGTCAGCCGCATGTTGCAGCATCAGGGCGTCGGCCAGGTCAGGGTGCTGGAAAGAGGCGATGCCGCGCTGGCGGCGATGGCTGAAGTCGCTTGCTCCGGTTTGGTCGTGATCAGCAGCCTTTATTTGCCGGACATGCTGGGCACCGAACTGGTGACCATAATGCGTGAAGATGCGGCGCTGGAGGCGATACCCTTCATTCTGGTTTCCAGCGAAACGCGGCCACAGGTGCTTGAGCCGGTGCGTCAGTCGGGCGCTTGCAGTATCGTCGCCAAGCCTTTCAATGAGCAACAACTCTCCCGCGCGCTTTACGCTGCAGCGGATTATCTGAACCCGCCGGAAGACGTTGATCTGGCGGAAATTGGCGATCTGCGCGTGCTGCTGGTGGACGATAGCGTCGCCTCGCTTAACCACCTGCGCCGTTTGCTGAAGGAACTGGGTATTGAGCGGATTGTCGAGGCCTTTAATGGCAAGGAGGCGGTCGGCTTGTTGCAGGACACGACGGTTGATCTGGTGATTACCGACTACAACATGCCGGAGATGGACGGACGCGAACTGACCGAATATATCCGGACGCAAAGCTGGCAGAGCAGCGTGCCGGTGCTGATGGTGACCAGCGAGCAGAATATGGGTCGCTTGGCTGCGGTCGAGCGGGCTGGAGTTTCGGCGATTTGCGACAAACCTTCGAGGCCGGCACGATCCGCAAGCTGATCAGCGAATCCTTGACGCGATAAGGCGCGTCACCACTCGGCGCCCGACAATGATCAGCGCCAGCAGGACCAGCAGCGGGTCGAACAGCACATCCCAAAGATTGGCAAAAGCCCCGGTGGCGTAAGCCGCGAGATTGACTGCGAGCATGATCAGCCAGACATCCTGGCGCTGCCACCACAGGACGCCGGCCAGCGGCACCAGGGCAGCGAGCAGCGGCCACGGCTGGTAACCGAGGGCGTAAGGATCGAAGGCGCCCCAGCCGAGTGCGGCTGGGTAAAACAGCAGCGCAAAAATCAACAGGCCGAGTGCCGGTCGGTAGGTGAGCGGTGAGGGTGCCCGGTTGGCCAGATGCAGGAGCGCCAACTGGAGCAGCGTCAGCGATGGCGTGCCGAAAGTGCCATGCATGACCGGTGCGATACCGGCGATCAGGGCAAGGGCAGTGGCGGTCAGGGCTGCGCGCTGGCGTAATCCGCCAAGTGGCAAAAGTGCTACCAGCGCGCCAAAAATCAAGCCGTGGGCGAGTAGACCGTAGGCGGCAACGGCGTTCATGGTTGGCCTCCGTCCAGCCAGGCTTCACTGAAAACGGCGTGTTTGATCTGCTGGCTGCGCCAGGTGTAGGCCAGGTGAATCCGGCCATCGCTGCTTAGCAGCAGCGTCGGGTGGCTAAAGTCGGCGCCGCCGTCAGCGGCCGTTTCAACGGTGCGGCTGGGTTGCCAGGTTTTGCCCTCGTCGGGCGAAAGCCACAATGACAAGCTTCCCCTGCCACTGGCCGGATTGCCGGCGAGCAACAGCCGGCCGCTTTTCAGGCGAAGCAGTGCGACCGGCGAATCCGGGTTGCTGACGGGCAGCGCTTCACCCGCTTGCCAGCGCAATCCGCCATCGCGGGTTGTCGCAATCTGCACCTTGCCCGGTGCTGGCCCCGCGTCGGGCAGCACCGCCAAGGCGCGCCGGGCGTCGAGCGCAACGACCGCCGGTTGGCGGGTCGGCACCGCATGGGATAGCCGCACTTTGTCGAGCACCTTTCCGGTGGCCGACAGGCGCAGCCACTCGCCTTGCGTGGCGATGAACTGGTGATGAATCGGCAGCCCCAGCCCGCCATCCGCCAGGGGATGCGGCGGTGCGCTGGCCAGCGTACTGATGTTGGCAAAAGGGGAAGTCTGCAGGCGGCTGGGTTTCATCCAGCTCTTGCCGCCATCGGTCGAAAAACTGTGGTTCAGCGTGCTGCTCGCCGCGCCGCCGATGCCCATGCTGGCGTACCAAAGATGAAGCCAACTACCCTCGGCGTAGAGCACCGGATTGCCGATCCGGCGAACATGGGCGAAGGTGCCGCCGGCCGTGCTTGAGCGGTTGGCAATGGGTAGCGGCTTGCGCCAGCCGTCCTTGCCCAGTGTGCTGAACCAGATGCTGCAGTCCTCATTGCCAGCCTCGCTACCGGCGAGCCAGGCGGCAGCAAGGCGGCCATCCGGGAGTTGAGTCAAGCCCGCCGCCTGCGCCCATTCGGCGACTTTGGGCAGCGTTTCGCTGGTGAAACTGGCGGCCAGGGTCGATGGCGTAGCTACCGGCGGTGGCACAAAGGCCGGGGCGGTCGGCGTAGGGGCGCGCCAGAAAGCCGCGCCCAAAGCGATGATGAACAGCATGGCCGAGAGCCAGCGCGGCAAGGTTTTGGGTAATTGGATCATTTTTGGCCGGCCGTGCAATGGGCAGTGTCCACAAGGCCCGGCATCAAGGCGGAGGGCGTCAGTCGCAAGAAAACAGGGGGCGGGTTTAGGGTGGTGGTTAGGGTGGCAACGAGCGGCATAGCTAAGAATTCTAACCCGCTTCCTTTGTTTGCCTGCCTGAGCGGTCGGGGAGCGGGATTATGCGGACCTTCGCACAAGACATTCGCCCTCAATTCAGCCGCAAAACGCATTGCTGCGGTCAACCCGGTTTTTAAGCGAATTTCCATCAATGAAAATACCCCGGATTTTCCGCCGATGACGGTTCAAGCGAACCCGGGCGGTTTCAAGTCCGAAGCGCCATAGCAAAAAGGATTAAATCAGCGCTTGGCTAATGCGGGATAATCCACCCATGCGCGATGCCTTGGTCGCTGTTTCTTTTACCTGTAGCCCTCAGTAGGATCTATTCATGCACTCAGAACACTTCATCGCTAGCCACTTTTCCCCAAGCCAGCCATGAAAACGCCGAGCCGAATTCAACCGCTGGTCACTGATGGCCTGGTGGACAGCGTTCTCCGCCAGTTGATGAGCGGCAAGGAGGCGATGGTCTACGTCGTCCAGTGCGGCGACGAAATTCGTTGCGCCAAGGTTTATAAAGAGGCCAACAAGCGCAGTTTTCGTCAGGCAGTCGATTACACCGAAGGCCGTAAGACTAAGAACAGCCGCCAGGCCCGCGCCATGCAAAAAGGCTCGCGCTACGGCCGGCAGGAGCAGGAAGCCGCCTGGCAGCATGCCGAAGTCGATGCGCTCTACCGCCTCGCCGCCGCGGGCGTCCGTGTGCCAACCCCCTACAATTTCCACGAAGGCGTCCTGCTGATGGAGTTGGTGGCTGATGAAAACGGCGAACCGGCACCACGCCTCAACGACGTTAAGTTGAGTGAGGAGGTCGCCCGTGAATACCACGCCATCCTGATCCGTCAGGTTGTTCGCATGCTCTGTGCCGGCATCGTGCACGGCGACCTGTCGGAATACAACGTGCTGGTCGACAGCGAAGGGCCGGTCATCATCGACCTGCCGCAAGCGATTGATGCCGCTGCCAACAACAACGCCAGCCGCATGCTGGAACGCGATGTCGACAACCTCGCCACCTACTTCGGGCCAATTTGCCCGGACTTGCTAACGACCCAATACGGCAGGGAAATCTGGGCGTTTCTACGAAACCGGCAAACTGCAGCCGGAGACCGAACTGACCGGGGTTTTCAAGTCAGACGAAGGTCAGGCCGACCTCAACGAAATCATGCACGTCATCGACAACGCCCGCCTCGAAGACGCCGCGCGCCGAGTCCGCAAGGCCCTGCAAACCGCCGCAATCAAACCGCCTGAAACTGATTTTTGAGGGTGGTTTTCGGTAGTCTGGGCCAGCTTGTTGTTGGTTTTTTTAGTGGTAACAAAAAGCCCACCCTTGTTACAAGGTGGGCTTTAATCAGCACGTGTCCGCGACGGACAAATGCTCAACTATTGGCAAAGCCATTACCCGCAAGTCCCCACTGCGCCACACGCCGTACAGAAATCACAGCCATCCTTGCGGATCATCGTGTGGTTGCCGCATTCGCCGCACAGCTTGCCCTGAGTCGGTAGCACCTTGTTGCTGGTGTTGTTTTCCGGCGCTTCGAGGATGCCCATTTGCTGCAGCGGGAAGCCGCTTTCGTCGAGGATGCCGAGCATGGCGTAGCGGTGGATGATCAGGTTGGCGATGCCGAGTGGTTCCGGGTAGTCGATCAGCTTGCGTAGTTTCATACCGATCCAGGCCGGGTCGAGGACGCGCATGTCGAGCGAGAGCAGCGGGAGAGGCCGTCGAGGGCGCGCGGGTAGTTGCCGGAGAGCCACATCGAGTAGGGGCGGGTGACGCCGTCGGGCAGGGTGATTTCCTTGAGGCCGAGAACGAAGTCTTCGCCGGTTGACGGGTTGTTGATGTCGACCGTCCAGGAAAGCGTGCCATCGGTGCCGGTCTTCGGCTCCTTGGCGCTGAACAGGGCATCTTTCACCGGGGTCGGGCCTTCGTGTTTGAAGGCGCCGAGTTGTTCGCAACGCCAGCTGATGACCTGGGCCATGGCGGAAACCACGGAAGGCACGCGCTTGCGCTCGCCGTGGGAGGCATGGGCATTTCGAAGGCGTCGCCGGGGGGTCTTGGCGAGGGCTTCCAGCTTCATGGCCAGCCAGGCGTGGTCGTTGGCGCGCATGTCCATCGACAGCGTTTTGGCGACGGCGCCTAGGCCGCGTGGTTCGGCCGGGCCGTTGGCCCAGACTTCAAATGGCCAGGCGCGGCCTTCGGGTTCGACGTGGCCGACGAACAGGGCGAACTTGCCGATCGGCGAGTCGAGCATGTAGGTCCAGCACAGGTTGCCTTCCGGCAGGTTCGGGCGGCCCGGCCAGCGCAGGCTGGCGAGCACCGGGGCCGGCAAGTTCTTGATCGACAGGCGGCGGTTGGCGTCGGAGACGAAATCTTGTGGCGATTTCGCGTCGACCGCAGCATCGGCCTTGGCCGGTTCGCTGGTGACGGAAAGCACCGAGCCGAGCACGCTGTTCGGGCGATAGGTGGCCAGGCCCTTGAGGCCGGATTTCCAGGCGCTCATGTAGAGATCCTGGAAGTCTTCGTAGGGGTAATCGCCCGGGACGTTGACGGTCTTGGAAATGGCGGTGTCGATGTAGGGCGCGACGGCGGCGACCATGTCCTTGTGGGCGGCGGCGGAGATTTCCAGCGCGGTGACAAAGTAATCCGGCAGCTTGTTTACGTCGCCGCCGAGGTGCTTGTAGAGGCGCCAGGCGTAGTCTTCAACCGAGTATTCTTTCAGCGTGCCGTCGGGCATGCGCTTCTTGCGGTTGTAGGTCCAGGAGAAGGGCGGTTCGATACCGTTCGAGGCGTTGTCAGCGAAGGCCAGCGAAATGGTGCCGGTCGGCGCGATGGACAGCAGGTGCGAATTGCGCAGGCCGTGCTTGCGGATTTCTGCCTTGATGTCGCTGGGCAGGCGGGAGGCGAAGTTGCCGCCGGAGAGATAGAGTTCGGCATTGAAGAGCGGGAAGGCGCCGCGGTCCTTGGCCATTTCGACCGAGTACATATAGGCGGTATCGCGCATGAATTCGGTAATGCGGGTGGCCATGGCGCGGGCTTCCGGCTTGTCGTAGGCGAGGCGCATCATGGCCAGTGCATCACCCAGGCCGGTAAAGCCAAGGCCGATGCGACGCTTGTTGGCGGCTTCCTGGCGCTGGCGTTCCAGCGGCCAGTGGGTGGCTTCCAGCACATTGTCGAGCATGCGGGTGGAGATGCGGATGACTTGGCAAAGCCATTGAAATCGAAATCAGCCTGTTCGGAGAACGGGTGCTTGATGAAGCCGGTCAGGTTGATCGAACCCAGGCAGCAGCAGCCGTACGGCGGCAGCGGTTGTTCGGCGCAGGGGTTGGTCGCCTCGATCACTTCGCAGTAATTGAGGTTGTTGTCCTTGTTCATGCGGTCGAGGAACAGGATGCCCGGCTCGGCGTGGTCGTAGGTGGATTTCATCACCTGATCCCACAGATCGCGGGCGCGCACCTTGCGATAAACCCAGATGCCGTCTTCGCGCTGATAGGCGCCAGCGGCCAGCATGTCGGTATTGGGATCGGCACGGTGTACGAGCTCGACAAAGCCGTCGGTATCAACCGCTTCCATGAAGGCATCGCTGACGCCGATGGAAATGTTGAAATTGCTCAGGTCGCCTTTGTCCTTGGCGTGGATGAATTCTTCGATATCCGGATGGTCGCAGCGCAGTACGCCCATTTGGGCGCCGCGGCGGGCGCCGGCGGATTCAACGGTTTCGCAGGAGCGGTCGAAAACACGCATGTAGGAAACCGGGCCGGAGGCGGGAGTGCGTGCCTTTGACGAACGCGCCTTGCGGCCGGATGCTGGAGAAGTCATAACCGACACCGCCACCGCGGCGCATGGTTTCGGCGGCTTCGGCCAGGGCGGTGTAGATGCCCGGCTTGCCATCGGTGGTTTCGACGATGGAGTCGCCGACCGGTTGCACGAAGCAGTTGATCAGCGTGGCGTGGAGGTCGGTACCGGCGGCGGAGTTGATGCGGCCAGCCGGGATGAAACCGTTTTCCTGGGCCCACAGGAAGCGATTTTCCCAATGAGCCCGATCCTTTTCCTGTTCGATCTGGGCTAGGGCATAAGCGACCCGGCGGCGCACGTCATGAACGCTGGTTTCCTTACCCTTGGCGTACTTTTCGATCAGCACTTCCGCGGAAATTTCCTGCTCGGGGAGCGGGGAAAATTGCGGTGGGGCGGGATGTCAGTCAGCGACAGTTGTTCGGAAACATGGCTCATTTTGCTCCTCGGCATGGCGTCGTTTATTAGTCAGTAATAATTTTCGGATGGCCGCCAATCTACTAGATATAGTAGGTCAGTGCAATCCGTTGACTAGATACGGTGTTTTCTGCATCTGCTGCAAGCGTGCTGTCATGTCCCGGAAAACCCCGAAAAAACAAGGCCCCGGCAACTTTCGCTGCCGGGGCCCGAGGCGAAAAAAAGTTTGTTTAAAGGGCCAATAAAGTCTGGGCGTGGTGGGCCATCATCCACTCTTCATTGGTCGGAATAACCAGCACGTCGACGCTGCTATTGCCGGCGCCGATATGCAACTCATGGCGGGCATTGGCTTCCGGATTGAGGCGAATGCCCAGCCATTCCAGTTGCAGGCAGACGCGGCGGCGAACCTCGGCGGCGTGCTCGCCAATGCCGCCGGTAAACACCAGCGCATCAAGGCCGCCTGCCGCAGCAGCGAGTGAGCCAAGCTCACGGACGATGCGGTAACAGAAGAGATCGACTGCCTCCTGCGCTTCCGGTTTGTCGCTGGCGAGCAGGGCGCGCATATCCTGCGAAATGCCGGAGACGCCAAGCAGGCCGGATTCCTTGTAGAGCATCTTGGTCATTTCCTTGACGCCGAGGCCCTTGGTTTCCATCAGGTGCAGGATGACGCCGGGGTCGAGATTGCCGCAGCGCGTGCCCATGACCAGCCCGTCGATGGTCGAGAAGCCGAGGGTGGTGGCCAGGCATTTGCGGCCGACCATGGCTGCCATGCTGGCGCCGTTGCCGAGGTGGGCAACGACGACCCGGCCGTCGGCCCGGGTGGAGTGCTGGGGCAGGGCGCGGGCGATGAATTCATACGAAAGGCCGTGAAAACCGTAGCGTTTGATGCCTTCTGCGGTCAACGCCCGGGGCAGGCCAAAAGCCTGGGCCACCTGAGGCTGGCTGCGGTGAAAGGCAGTATCGAAACAGGCGATTTGCGACACTTTCGGCAGCAGGGCCTGGAGGGCAATGATGCCGGCGACGTTGTGCGGCTGATGCAAGGGGGCCAACGGAATGAAACTGGTCAGGTGATCGAGCACCCGGTCATCGATGATGGTCGGCTGCGAGTAACGCTCGCCGCCATGCACGACGCGATGGCCGACCGCGACGATTTCCCAGTCGGCATGGGTGGCGGTGAACCACTTGAGCAATGCGTCAAACGATTGGGCGTGGCTGACCTGCTGGCCGGCCAATGTCTGGTCGGCAATGCGCTCGCCGGCCTTGTTCTTGGCGACCATCTTGGTGGCATCGGTGCCGATACCGTCGATCTGGCCGGAAACTCGGCTTCCGGTGAAATCGGGTGGGCCAGTGAAAAGAGCGCAAATTTGATCGATGACGAACCAGCGTTGATCGTCAGAATTCCTTGTTTCATGTCAGACATTTCCTGTTTTACGGTTGGCGTGGGCGACGAGTGCGGCAATGACGCACGAGGCGATTCGGGTTTCGGCGGAGTCGGCCCGGCTGGTCAGCACGATGGGCACCCGCGTGCCCAGCACGATGCCGGCGCTGTCAGTGCCCCGGCCAGGTACTGCAACTGTTTGGCCAGCATGTTGCCGGATTCGAGATCGGGGACGACGAGGATTTCGGCATGGCCGGCAACCGCCGACTTGATGCCCTTGGTTTTGGCGGCGACGATGGAAACAGCGTTGTCGAAGGCGAGCGGGCCATCAAGAATGCCGCCCCTGATCTGGCCACGATCGGCCATTTTGCAGAGCGCGGCGGCATCCAAAGTAGACTGGATTTTCGGGTTGACCATTTCAACGGCCGACAGAATCGCCACCTTGGGTTCGGGGATGCCGAGGATGTGGGCGAGGTCGATCGCGTTCTGGATAATGTCCACCTTGTCTTCCAGCGTCGGTGCGATGTTGATGGCGGCATCGGTGATCAGCAGGGGGCGATGGTAGGTCGGGACTTCCATCACGAAAACGTGGCTGATCCGGCGCGAAGTACGCAGGCCGTTGGCGCGTGAAACGACTTCGCTCATCAGTTCGTCGGTATGCAGGCTGCCTTTCATCAAGGCTTCGGCATCGCCGGTACGCACCAGCGAGACGGCGATGGCTGCCGAGTCGTGGCTGTGGCGGGCATTGACGATGCGGATGCCGTGCAGATCGATCCCGAACTCTTCGGCGACTGAACGGATTTTCGATTCCGGGCCGACCAGAATCGGCTCGATGATGCCTTCCTGGAAAGCGATGACCGGGCCCTTGAGTGCTTCCCTGTCGCACGGGTGGGCAACCGCTGTCGGGATCGGCTCCAGACCTTTAACGCGCGAGAGCAGGCGGGTGTAGCGCTGGTGCTTGTCGTCAATGCTGACCTCGGGCATAGTACGTCCTGCATACGCGAGATTTTTCCGTGGGGGCCAGTACTTCAGCCGTGCCACGGACGACCTGCAAGCCTTCCTGATTGGTGCACACGCAGTCAAAAACGACATGCTTGTTGTGGTCGAATTTCTGTTTGGCGGTGATGCTGACCGTAATCGTGTCGCCAATGGTGACCGAGCGAGCAAAGTGCAAGGCCTGGTCGACCAGGATGGTGCCCGGGCCGGGGAATTGAGTCCCGAGGACGGTCGAGATCAGCGAGCCGCTCCACATGCCGTGCGCAATCACCTCACGGAACATGCCGCTTTCCGAATAGCTCGGGTCGGCGTGGCTGGGGTTGAAATCGCCGGTCAGAACGGCAAACAGTTTGACATCTTCCGGCATCAGCGTTCGGACCAGGCTAGCGCTGTCGCCGACCCGGATTTCATCGTAGGTTCGGTTAACCAGATGCCGTTGTTCGCTACTTTCATGCATGTTGTTGCTCCGAATTAACAATTTTGCTCAGGTTGTTTACGTGACGCAGATCGACGTATTTTGGCCGCAGTAACGGCGCGCTATTCCGCAGCAACGCGCTTTTCCATCCACGCCAGCATGTGCCCGGCGACGGTTTCCCATTGCGGATCGAGCATCAGCATGTGGCCGGCACCGGCAGCGCGATAGAGGTCAGCGCGCCAGGAAGAGGCCAGAAAGTGGAGCATTGACGCCGGGAAAACCGCGTCCTCGATGCCGCCAATCACCAAGGCGGGCAACTGGCAGCGGCGAATGCCAAACCGCGTTTCGGGCAGTGCCATTTCGGTGACGGCCTGCTGGGATTCCGGGCAGAGCATGGGTAGAAACTGGAGGATTTCATCGGGCGTGACGTCGGGCGAAAAATAGATTTCCGTCATCATTTGACTGGTTTTTGCCGAAATTTTCCCGTTGACCGCAGCATCGAGACTTTCCAGGAAATTCGGGTAGCGGAGAAGCAATTGCATGGCGCTGCCCGCCGTGCCGGTCGTCGGTACCGGAGAGAGGAAAATCACTGCGGCAGCAGTGTCATTTTCGAGTAATCGTTCGAGCACCCGGGCGCCCATCGAGTGCCCGACAACGATTGCCGGGCGGCCAATTTCGGCCAGCGCCAGTTTGACATCGTCAACGTAGTCGCCGATACCGAAATCATCAATCCGCTCGCGACCTTCGCTGTCGCCATGCCCAGAGAGATCAACGGTAAAACAGTCGTAACCCTGCGCCTGAAAGAAGGGGATGAAATTGAAGGTCCAGCAGCTTGAATTGACATAAGCGCCGTGGACAAAAAGCAGGGCCGCCTTGTCTGAGCGAGAGGGCGTCGGGTAGCTTTCTATACTGATTTTTCTGGGTGTCATGCGACTTTCTTTGGTTCGGTGACTATGCGGCACGGCGTATCTGCACGCTGCTTGCTCGCCCAATTGTGCGGGCAGGAAACTCAAGCGGCGCGTTGTTGCGTGCGCCGATCATGGGCGGCATCGACGGGCGGAATTTCGATCTGCAAATCGGGATATTGGTTCAGCAAACGGTCAACCACCCACGGGTTGGCGTCATAAGCGAATTCGCGCGCCGTAAGCGGGGCTTCGGCATAGGCTTCGACAAAAAGGGCGACTGCGGCTGAACGGCTGACGCCGTACTCGCAATGCACCATGACGGAAATGTCGTTGGGGTCGCTGCGCAGTTCCTGGACAAAATTGCCGATCTGGCGGGCCATGAGGTGATCGAACATGCCGGGCATCGGCGCCGGCAAGTACTCGTCAGCCGGCTGGGCGTCGTAGAAGGAGAGGCGGAGTACATCCTTGAACTCGGCACAAAGATTGGCATCCGGCGTGCCGGGGTCGGTGATCGAAATCACGGCCGTGCCGGGATTGCCGGTCAACGACTCGGCGTGTTCGCGCGAGACGAAATTAACTTGTCTGATTGTCATACCTTATTCCATGAAAACAGGGTCGGAGAAGACCAGTGTTCCATCAATACGCATCATCAGATTGTCAGCCTTGATCAAGTCCGGCAGCGCGCCGTACTCGTTGGAAAATACTTCCAGTGCCTTGAGCGATTGCTGAACTGCGTCATCCCAACCCATGGTGGGGGTGACGACCAGGTGATGCAGGGCGATGCGCCCCATGTCCTGCGCCAGGTTGCGCCACATGCGGCAAGCGTCGAAATAGGAGGTGCTGATCTTGGTGGCAATTTCGGCAGCATTGCCGGAGCCGGGCAAGGGATACAGTTTCTCGACCTCGACAATATAGAAGGGGAAGCCTCGGCTGGAGCGGCCGGCAACGCCGTGGTCGGCATACAAAATGGGGAAATGCGGCCCAATTGGGCGGTCGGGAGCCGTGTAGTAGGCGTAATCGGTGGGCGAGGAGAGCACTTTGAAGACTCGCGCCTGGCCATCGACCACATCGCCATCAAGAACGATGGTGTTTTCACCGCGGCCGATTTCCACTCTGCCATTGAGCAGCGGGTGATCGGGGATGGGGTCTGGAAGAAGTTCGCCGCAATCGTTGGTCATGGCTAGCTCCGAAAAAAAGATGGGGAGAACGTTGGGAAAAACGGGGGCGCCAATGCTCGGCGTCCCCGGGTTTTGCGCGCTAAGTTTAGGCGACGATATGGGCGCCGGCGTCGACGTAAATGGTCTGGCCGGTCATGCCGGAAGAGCCGGAGGTGCACAGGAAAGCGGTCAGTGCGCCAACTTCTTCAATCGTGACCGTGTGGCCGAGCGGTGCCTTGACGGCATCGGATTCGAGCAACTGGTTGAAGTTGGCGATGCCGGAGGCGGCACGGGTCATGATCGGGCCCGGCGAGACGGCGAAGACGCGGATGCCTTTGGGGCCGAGGTCGTAAGCCATGTAGCGAACGGCGGACTCCAGTGCGGCCTTGATGATGCCCATCACGCCGTAGTTGCGGACAACGCGCTCGGCGCCGAGGTAGGACATCGTGATCAGGGAGCCACCTTCGGTCATCAAGGGCTCAAGGGCTTTGGCCATGCGCAGGAAGCTGTGGCAGGAGACGTTCATCGCTGAATCGAAGCCGGATTCGGAGGTGTCGATGACGCGGCCGTGCAGGTCGTCGGCTTCACAGAAAGCCATCGAGTGAATGGCGAAGTCGATCTTGCCGAATTCGGCACCGCATTTTTCAATGACGCTTTCCAGGCTGCCCGGCTGGGTGACGTCGAGCTTTTCAAAGAGACGAGCGCCAAGCGCATCGGCCAGCGGCTGCGTGTATTTGGCGGTCTTGTCGTTTTGGTAAGTGATGGCGATGTCGGCACCGAGGGCGCGGACGGCCTTGGCGACGGCAAAGGCGATCGACTTGTCATTGGCAACGCCAGTGATCAGTCCTTTTTTGCCAGCGAGCGGAAGCATCGGGTTAATAGCGGCCGACGGGGTGTTTTCGGTGATTGCGTTCATGTTGTTTTCCTTTTGCAAGTTGGTCGGGGGAGGTGTCTGAGCACCCTGGCTTGCCGGCGCGCCCTTGTGGGGAGGCCAACAATGCATGTTGCGCTGCAACATGGTCAATTGTTGCACATTCCGATTAACGATAGATGACAAAAATTACCAATTCGTCGACAAGATCGCCTAAAAAACCACAATACGCCGGCATTGCCGAGCGGTGTTTATTTGTCGCCAAAGTCGCCGCTTATTGATCCTGGACAATATGCGGCTGGGCTTTGGTGCTAGGATTTTTTTTGTAATCAGGATTTTTTCGGGAGGTTGTCGTGGCACTGAACGATATGCACGCCGAAGGGGTTGCCGGCATCGTCGACCGCGTCGTGGCCCACTATCGGCGCGATTCAAACAACATGTTGCAGATCCTGCGTGAAGTGCAGGAAGCCTGCGACTGGATTCCGCCAGAAGCGATTGACCGCCTGCAGGCGGTGCTCGGTGTGCCGCGCACCAAGATTGAAGGCGTCGCCGGCTTTTACTCCTTTTTGTACACCCAGCCGCGCGGCAAGTACCGGATTCTTTTTTCGGACAACGTGACCGACAACATGCAGGGCAACCGGGCGTTGATGGAGCGCCTGTGCAGTAGCCTGTGGGTCGAGCCGGGCAAGGTTTCGGAGGATGGCCTGCTCAGTATCGACAAGACCTCCTGCACCGGCATGTGCGATCAGGGCCCGGCAATGCTGGTCAATAATCGGGCAATTACCCGGTTGACCGCAGCACGCATTGACGAAATCGCTGAACTGGTCCGCAACAAGGTGCCGCTCGGTGAATGGCCCGCCGACTTCTTCCAGGTTGAAGACAATATCCGCAAGGCTGACATCATGCTGGATTCGCGCCTGCAACCGGGTGATGCCCTGCGCGCCGCGCATGCCCGGGTGCCGAGCGATGGCCTGATGTCGTCGAATATGCGTTCCTGGCGCGAAGGCTTGCCGTCCGGCATCGGCGGGCCGGCGGCGATGCTCGATGAAATCAAGCGGGCCAATCTGCGTGGTCGCGGCGGTGCCGGTTTCATCACCGGCCTGAAGTGGGAAGCTTGCCGCAATGCGCCGCTCAAGGCGGGACAACAGCGATTTGTGGTTTGCAATGCCGACGAAGGCGAGCCGGGGACTTTCAAGGATCGCGTACTGCTGACGTCGTATGCCGATCTGGTCTTTGAGGGTATGACCGCAGCGGCTTATGCGATTGGCGCCCGGCGCGGCTTTCTTTACCTGCGCGGCGAGTACCGTTATTTGCTGGAACCGCTGATGGCCGTGCTCGAAAGGCGGCGCAAGGAAAAGATTTTGGGGACCGATATTCTCGGTATTCCGGGGGCGGATTTTGATATCGAGATTCATCTGGGGGCTGGTGCTTATATCTGCGGCGAGGAATCGGCGCTGATCGAATCGCTCGAAGGCAAGCGCGGCACACCGCGCAACCGGCCGCCTTTCCCGGTGACCAACGGCTATCTCGACCAGCCGACCATCGTCAATAACGTTGAAACCTTTGCTGCAGCCGCCTTGATCGCGCTGAATGGCGGCGAGTGGTATGCCAGCGTCGGCACTCGGCATTCGGCCGGGACCAAGATTTTGTCGGTATCCGGTGACTGTGAGCGGCCCGGTCTGTATGAATACCCTTTCGGCGTCAGTATTCGCCAAGTGCTGGCCGATTGCGGGGCGCAGGATGTTCAGGCGGTACAGGTCAGCGGGCCGTCCGGTATCTGCCTCAGCCCGGCAGAGTTCGAGCGGACAATCGGCTTCGAGGATATTCCGACCGCTGGCGCCTTCACCATTTTCAACAACAGCCGCGACATGTTTGAGGTGGCGCGCAACTACGTGCATTTCTTCCAGCACGAAAGCTGCGGTTTCTGCACGCCGTGCCGGGTCGGTACCTCGCTGCTGAAGAACCTGATGGACAAGCTGCACAACGGCTGCGGTTCACCCTACGATTTCGCCGAAATTGAAAAGCTGAACCAGTTGCTGCAATCGATGAGCCATTGCGGCCTCGGCCATACCGCCTGCAATCCGGTGCTCGATACCATCGCCAAGTTCCGCCCGGCTTACGAACGGCGGCTGGCGCAAAAGGATTTCGTGCCCGCCTTCGATCTCGATCAAGCCCTGGCCGCAGCGCGGCAAATGACCGGGCGCGATGACCCGGGCGCCCATATCATCAAGGAAGAATTCGGGGAGGACGCATGAGCCAGACTTTCATTCTCGATGGCAAAACCATTTCTTTTGCGGATGGCCAGACCATCATGCAGGCGGCGACCCAGGCCGGGGTGTTCATTCCGCACCTGTGTTATCACCCGGATTTCAAGCCGCACGGCTCCTGCAAATTGTGCACGGTCAAAGTGAATGGCCGGCAAACCGCATCGTGCACCATGCGTGCCATCGCCGGCATGGTGGTTGAAAGCGATACGCCGGAAATCAACGCCGAGCGCCTCGCGCTGACCCAGATGCTCTTTGTCGAGGGCAATCACTTTTGCCCTTCCTGCGAGCAGAGCGGTAACTGCCAGTTGCAGGCCACGGCCTACCATCTCGGCATGATGTCGCCGCATTTCGACCACTTTTTCCCGAATCGTGCGGTCGACGCCTCGCATCCCGATGTTTTGCTCGACTTCAATCGCTGCATTCTTTGTTCGCTGTGCGTGCGGGCCAGCCGCGATGTCGATGGCAAGAACGTCTTTGCGCTTTCCGGGCGCGGCATCAAGACGCATCTGATCGTCAATGCCAAATCCGGCCAGTTGGCCGATACCAATTTCACGCTTGATGACAAGGCCGCCCACGTTTGCCCGGTCGGGGTCATTCTCAAGAAGCGGCGCGGTTTTGCCGTGCCGATTGGCGAGCGTACCTACGACAAGCAGCCGATTTCGGCGACGGCTAAAGCTGTGGCGGAGGAGCGCTGAAATGAACGCCCCGAAGAAAAAACTGAAAGTCGCCACCACCTCGCTGGCTGGCTGTTTCGGCTGCCATATGTCGCTGCTCGATATCGACGAGCGCTTGTTTACCTTGCTTGAACACATCGAATTCGACCGTTCGCCACTGACCGACATCAAGACCTGCAGCCCGGACTGCGACATTGGCATCATCGAAGGCGGTCTGTGCAATGCCGAGAATGTGCATGTGCTGCGCGAGTTTCGCGACAACTGCAAGATCCTGATCGCCATCGGTGCCTGTGCCATCAATGGCGGCTTGCCAGCCCAGCGCAACCATCTGCCGCTGACCACCATCCTCGAAGAGGTCTATCACACCAGCCCTGGGTTGATGAACGGGATGATTCCGAACGATCCGGAATTGCCCCTGCCGCTGAACAAGGTGCACCCGATTCATGAGGTGGTGAAAATTGATTACTTCATGCCCGGTTGCCCGCCTTCCGCTGACACGATATGGAAGGTGCTGACTGATTTGTTGGCCGGCAAGGAGCCCGAGTTAGGCCACGGCCTGATGCACTACGACTGAATCCATGGCGACTTCGGCTCATGACTTTGTCCACTTCGCCTTGCCGTGCTATTCGCACTGTCTGCGGCTTGTCTTCGCGTCCTGAACCGAAGTCGCCACGGATTAGGAGATTTGAATGACCTACCAACTGGAAACCGCCCAACACCCCGAAAAGCTGCGCCGCGTTGCCATCGATCCCGTTTCCCGGGTCGAGGGGCACGGCAAGGTCACTATCCTGCTCGACGAACAGAACAAGGTGCATCAGGTGCGCCTGCATATTGTCGAGTTTCGCGGCTTCGAAAAATTCATTCAGGGCCGGCCGTACTGGGAAGTGCCGGTCATGGTCCAGCGGCTGTGCGGCATCTGTCCGGTATCGCACCACCTGGCGGCTTCCAAGGCGCTGGACGTGATTGTCGGTGCCAAAAAGCTGACGCCGGCCGCGGAAAAACTGCGTCGTCTGATGCACTACGGCCAGATGCTGCAATCGCACGCGCTGCACTTTTTCCATCTCTGTTCGCCGGATTTGCTGTTCGGCTTCGACAGCGATGTGACCAAACGCAACATTGTCGGTGTCGCCGCAGCCCATCCGGAAATCGCCAAGCGTGGCGTGCTGCTGCGCCGCTTCGGCCAGGAGGTGATCCGCGTCACCGCCGGCAAGCGGGTGCATGGCACGGGCGCGGTGCCGGGCGGCATGAACAAGTCGCTGACCATTGCCGAGCGCGACGAGCTGCTCAAGGATATTTATCACATCGTCGCCTGGTCCCGCGACGCGGTGCGCCTGATCCAGAAAGTGCATATTCAGGATCCCGGCCTGTACAACAGCTTTGGCATCTTCCGCTCGAACTTCATGTCCATCGTCGGCCATAACGGCGATCTCGATTTTTACCACGGCACGCTGCGCGCCCGCGACGACAACGGCAAGCTGATCTTTGACGGCGTCGATTACCAGGAATATGACCGCTATATCGAAGAGGAGGTGAAGTCGTGGAGTTACATGAAGTTCCCCTACTTCAAATCGCTCGGCAAGGAGCATGGCTGGTACAAGGTCGGCCCGTTGGCCCGGGTGCAGAACTGCAACCAGATTTCGACCCCGTTTGCCGAGCATGAGCGCAAGGAATTCGTCGATTACGCCGGTGGCACCCCCATGCACGCACCACTGGCCTACCACTGGACGCGGATGATCGAAATGCTGCATGCCGCCGAAGTGATCAAGGAGTTGCTGCACGACGACGATCTGCTCAGCGATAACCTGATGGTCGAGGGCGAACGCAAGATGGAAGGCGTCGGCGTCATCGAAGCGCCGCGCGGCACGCTGTTCCACCACTACCGCGTCGATGAAAACGACCTGATCACGATGGCCAACCTGATTGTTTCAACCACCAACAACAATCAGGCGATGAACGAAGCGGTGCGCCATGTCGCCAAGCGCTATCTGCATGGCCGGGAAGTGACGGAAGGGCTGCTCAATCACATCGAAGTCGCCATCCGCGCCTTCGACCCCTGTCTTTCCTGCGCGACGCATGCGCTGGGCAAAATGCCACTGGCCGTTGAACTGGTCGATCCGGAAGGGCAGGTGATTCATTCGCTGAGCCGTTCATGAGCGCTCCCGTCGTCATCTTCGCCGTCGGCAACCCCAGCCGCGGCGACGATGCCATCGGGCCGGAACTCTGCGGTCGACTGGAAAAATGGCTCGAAATTGAAGGTTTGTCCGATCAGTTCGAGTTGATCGAGGATTTTCAGCTGCAAATAGAACACGCGCTGGATTTGCAGGATCGCCAACTCGCGCTATTTATCGATGCTGGTGCCAATACCCCGGCGCCATTCACCTTCCAGCGTATCGCGCCGGCTTCCGGCATTGCTCACACCACGCACGAACTGCCACCGGAAGCGGTGCTGCAGGTTTATTTGCAAACCGAAGCTGCCGAGCCGCCACCGGCCTTCGTGCTCTGCGTGCGTGGGGAAGAGTTTGAGCTTGGCGAACCCTTGAGCGCCGCGGCCGAAAGCCACCTTGAAGCGGCTTTCGACTTACTGATGCAGCTTTGCCGGCAGGCAGCGCTGAGCGATTGGACAAGGGCCGCGCTCAACTCGGCCGATTGATGTTTTTTGCCGATATTTTGCGGTTGACCGCAGTAATCAAAGCTTGGCAGCCCCGAGTTTTTAACGAGGCGTTTATCCGAAGTCGAGCTTCAGCGCGAAGCTCGAAATTATCTTTAATTTCTCAGCGAACGGGTTCAGCGACAAAAATCTCGACCCGGCGATTCATTGCTCGCCCCGCCGTTGTGTTGTTGTCCGCAATCGACTCACGCGAACCACGGCCGTCGATACTGACCCGGTTCATCGCTACCCCGCGGTCAACCAGGTAATCCCGGGTCGCGTTGGCGCGATTGACCGAGAGCGGCCCGTTGATCTCATCCGAACCGGTGCTATCCGTGTGGCCGATGATTTTGACGGTGGTCACCGGATTCTGATTCAGTGTGGTGGCGAAACGATCAAGAATGGGGCGCAGGTTGGATTTGATGTCGTAACGGCCCGAGTCAAAAGAAATGTCGCTGGGGATGTCTAGCAGCCTGTCGGACTTGAGCCGACCAGGTCAAAGAAATTGAGGCTGCAAGGCAGGAGTTTGCTGATTTTTGCCTGAAGACGCACGATTTCCCCGTGTTTTTGCTACTGCGGACGCAATACGGCCATGCGTTTCAAGTTCCACGCGAGGCAAACCAGCGTCCATTCTCCCGAGACTTTCTTCAGGCCGCGCAGGGAGAACTGACGGAATCCGAGCACGGACTTGATGATGCCGAACACGGGTTCGACGGTTTGCTTGCGCAGGGCATAGAGCGCGCGGCCGGCCTTGGTTTTCAGCTTGTGCGCCATGACCTGGGCGGGCGTTGCATCAGCCGGCAAGGCGGCCGGCTCGGTAAAGCGTTCCTGCGGCGCCGGATGATGCTCGTCCCGCTTCACCGCAATGAACGGGTCAATGCTGCACGCCTCACAGGCCTCGACGTTCTTGGCGCTGTAGAAACCCGTGTCCGCCAGGAGTTCCTTCGGCTGACCCAGCGAGGCAGGCAGCGCGGCCAGTTGCGCAAGCATCGGCACTACCTGTTCCTTGTCATTGCAGGCTTGCGTGACGGTCAGTGAGACGACCAGCATACTGCTTGTATCGACCGCAGCCTGGGCGTTGTACGCTTGGTTAAAACCACCGCCGGGCACCGGCATGATGCGGGATTGCTCATCGGTCAGATTGAGCTGGTCTTGCGCCTTCGGCCCGGCAACCGGCGGTTTCGGCGGCTTGCCGCCGGGCTTCTGCCGCTTTCCTTGGCCTTCTGTTCGCGATGCGCCAGCTTGGCCTCGTACTCGGCCTGTTCTTTCTCGAAGCGTGCCTTGGCTCGTTCCTCGATCTTGACCTTGGCTGCCGCCATGGCTTCCAGTCGTGCCTGGCGCCGAGCAATTTCCGCGGGTAAATTCATCCCGTCCGGCACCGCCGATTGGTCGGCTTGTTCGGCCAGCGCCAGCAAAGACGCGACTTCCGCTTTGAGCTGGATTTCCAACTGTTCAATGTGGCCATGCGACAGGGCGCTGTGGCGGGAGGCATTCGCTTTGACCTTGGTGCCGTCCAGACTGAGGGTGCCCAGCTTCAGGAGCTTCATTTCCCGAGCCATCTCCAGCACTTGCACGAACAACCCCGCCAACTCGTCGAGAAAGCGTCGGCGAAAGGTCGCCAGCGTGTCATGGTCAGGGTGCGTGCCGGCCGCAATGAAGCGAAATGCCACCGAGTCATAGGTTGCCCGTTCAAGCTTCCGGCTCGAGAACACCCCGGTGGCGTACCCATACACCAGCAACGACAGCAACACGGAGGGTGATACGCCGCGCTGCCCCCGACCTGCGTAGGCTTTCTCCAAGGCGCTAACATCGAGCCGATCAACCACTTCAACAATAAACCGGGCAAGGTGGTCTTCCGGGAGCCATTCATCGACCGAGGGGGGAAGCAGGTAGCCGGTCTGGCGGTCAACGGGGTGGAAGCGGCTCATTTCTCGGACGGGTTTCGGTGGGCAGGTACGCATTATCCCATTTGCACTGCAGTAGTCCGACAGGCTGCTAGCTTCAATTGATTGTCTGCGGTCTGGCTGACGTTAACGCCAGTGCCCTGCGTCGCTTGCTCCATCGCAGCTTTCTGTTCCTGCATGTGCTGCGACCACAAATAGCCACCCCCGGCCCCGAGTGCGCCACCGATTGCCGCGCCCGTCGCAACGCCCTTGCCGCCACCCTTGGTCAATCCGCCAACCAGCGCCCCGGCAGCAGCGCCGATTGCCGCACCGGTGCCGGTGGTGCGTTGGGTTTCATTCATGTTGGCACAGCCGGAAATGCTACCCACCGCAATGGCAGCGAGTGTAATGATGAATTTTTCATGGTGTTGGCCTCTAATAAGTGCTCTTGAAGTATTCAATACAGTTAAACGCGAACTGTTCGAGCAAGCATATCGATATCTTTTTGAATGGTTGGTGCGCTGTCGAACATAGATATGAAGTAGCTTTCGGGAAAATCTGGATGGGAGAAACGAGATGAAAGCGAACAGATCGTTGGGTTGTGGTGGCCTGATTTTCAGTATTCAAAAAATCAGTGTTCTCATTTTCGTACTCACCATGACGGCTTGTGCCAGTTACGGGGGGCGTGGGCTACAGCCCGGGGTAGCTAATGTTTCTGATGTGATTGCCACCATGGGTGAACCCGCGATACGCTGGCGAGATGCCGATGGCAGCCAGCAATTGGCCTATCCTCGAGGGCCTGCCGGCCTCCACACCTTCATGGCATTTTTTGGTCCGGACGAGCGCCTTGCCCGAATTGAGAACGTGCTTGAGATGCGTACCTTTGCCAGGGTTTTGCCGGGGCAACACAATCAGGCCGACATCCTTCGCTTGCTCGGCCCCTCAAATCCTGCATGGACCGTGTATTTCAAGGCGCGTGACGAACTGGCCTGGGAATGGCTGTTCTGCAGCGACTGGAATCAGCAGGCACGATTTGGTGTGCTATTCGATGCAACAACCGGCCTGGTGCGGACAACTTATCAGCAAGCAGATCTTCGTGGGCCAAGAGGCATCGCGCCCGTGTGCGGTCATTGACGGGCAGGGGGTGAACTGCTGAAATGATCTGTCAATACGACTGTTTCAGTGGTTGATAGCTAAGATCAAATGAGTGAGCGATCAATGTTTGAAGATTGCCGCACTACGCTGACAGCCAACCCATCAACTGGAAGGTGCGAAATTTTTGACACGCCTGGCTGCGCGATGCGACAAATTGTCGCGCGACAATTTGTCTAGTTCCTTCGGACGATGGCAGCAGTTAGGATATTTCCGTTTTCGCGCCACGCTCTCTCGTAAACCTTTCACTTCCCATGAAAGCAATTCCAGGTGCGGAAACTTCTTTCAGAGGTTACCCATGACCAAATTGCTTGCCCGTATTTGTTTTGTATTCGCAATTTCACTGATTGCATTTTCGAGTCAAGCCAGCACGGCCGACGATGATCTGCGACATGCTGCAAAGTTGCACAAACGGGGGGAAACGCCCCAAGCCGTCGCCATCTGGCAACGCTGGGCTGACCAAGGCAATGTCGATGCAGCCTACAATCTGGCAGTTGTTCATCAACACGGCGATGGTGTTGCACTTGATTACGCCAAGGCGCTGACGTGGTATCGCGTGGCCGCAGAGAAAGGTGACAAAGTATCGCAGGTGCAGATCGGGCTGATGTATCAGACCGGTCAAGGCGTTGAGGCCAACCAGGAAGAAGCGCATCGCTGGTTCACCATGAATCGGCGGCACCATCTTCACCACGAACACGAACCCCAAATGGTGGCTTGGCGCAAACAAGCCCTTGCGCTGATTGAAGAGCGTGATCGTCGGGAGCAGGCTACCTTGGCGCGCAGGAACAGCCAGCAAATTATTGCCGAACTGAAGCAGCGTGCTCAATTTATAGAACCGTCCCAACCAGGACTGCTAGCCGCAAACGCTGACAAATGATGCTTGCTGCGACCAAGGCACGGGCTGCAATAGTGCCATCGCAGTCAAACAAAGTAGAGACGGTTATTTTTGTTACCAGTTTCATCCGTGCCAGGCGGTTTTATAACGGAATTTTCCAGTGCAGGCCGGAGCAAGATGATATCTATTTTGGAACGGTTCAATATTCGTTGCCACAAAGGATCGTTAAACTAAAAACCGCCAGGAACCGAACCCCCACAGCTCTCGATACTGAACTGCGTATTCCGGTGGACGACTTTTTCTATGAGTATCAGCGCTTGCAATTGCTAGGTGTCGAGCAAGTTGGCGCTGTGAGCGAGAACTGTCACGGTGAAATATCCATGAAAATTGTGGATGAGGATGGAAATGTCCTCACCATTGTTGCCCAACAATGGATATAGACCTGCCGAGGTGATGGAATTTCCCTTGAACTGGCCATGTTTTATTCTGGGCGTTATTGTCGAAAAAACAATTAACCACCCACAGTGCAGCCTGATCTTTCAGGCCAGCGCTCGGCCAGTTCCAGGCTGGTGTGCGACCTTTTGTCACATTTTCAAAGGGGCTGGATTTCGCTACCCTCAAGCCACTTTTATGGGTGGGTTTGTTTGAGCTTTCCTGCTCGAAATCATAATAAATCGGGGGTTGCATGGGTAAAGGCACAACGGATACGTCCGCAGTTCGAACAGTTATGCGGAAGACAATCATTTCTTCGTTGGTGGCTGGTTGTTTTGGCTTCGCTTACGCGGAAGACGCCACTCAGCTAGGAACGATTGAAGTCAAGGCCACTGCCGATACGGGATACACCGTCAAATCGGTTAGCGCAGGCACTCGCACCGATACCCCGGTTGAAAACATTCCCCAGTCAATTATCACCGTCCCGCGCGCCATGATTGATGACCAAGGCTCCAAAACGCTTTCCGATGCCTTGCGCAACGTCAGCAACGTCAACTCGATAGACCAGCGCGATGCCAACAACGTGGTTTTCAAGATTCGCGGGTTTACATCGGGAACCGTCGTTGATGGTGTTGCCATGAAGGGCAATTTCACGAATCAGGAAAGCTTGGTCAACGCCGAGCGAATCGACGTCATCAAAGGGCCGTCCGGTGCGCTCTTCGGCAGTCAAGGCGTGGGTGGCTATGCTACGACCGGGGGGATAGTCGCGATTACGACGGCAGAACCCTCTCAGGAAATCGTACGAAAGATTAGCTTCAAAGTGGGCTCCTATGGCGAGAAAGGAACCACTTTCGATATCAATCAGCCGCTGGATTCGGCGTGGGCTTTCAGAGTGGCTGGAGAATGGTCTGACAGCGACAGTGAAACTGACCGCGTTTACCTGAAGCGCCGCGCCCTGTTCCCAAGTCTGTCCTGGGCACCCAGCGCCGATACCAAAGTCGTGCTCAGGTTGCGCTACCTTGAAAACGCCACGCTTGATTACAGCGCCCTGCCGGTGAACGGTACGCTGAATACGTCGACCTATACGCTACCGAGAAGCACCTTTATCGGAGCGAAGGGCCTTCCCGAGTCCACCAACAAATCCCAGGGGGCCAATCTGCAGTGGTCGCAAAAGTTGACAGACACCTGGAGCTTCTCGCTCCTGACTGCCTACAACGATATCAAACTCGATCAACGAGGCACCTGGCTCGTCGACTCGATGAGCATGATGGGCTGCGGGGATTACGGCAGCGCAACGCCAACCGTAAATGCCATGTGTGGCTTGCGGATGTGGGCGCACACAACAACAACGACCATCTCTCCAAGCCTGACCGGAAAATTCCAGACTGGGGATGCCAAACATACGCTGAATCTCGGTATCGATTACGAAAGGACGCACGATGACGGGATCATGGCCTACTCGAATGGTTTTGGCCCCATTTCCTTTGACAACGTCGATCTGACCAACCCGGTTTACCCAGCCTGGTCCGAGCCTGTATCACCAGCAACACCTGATTGGCAAAACCGCTACACCTCGAAAGTAGCCTATCTTCAAGATCAGATCGACATTGGTCGGTGGCACTTTCTGGGTGGAATTCGCTATTCCGAAATTGAGATAACCGACGTCAACCCGTCTTGGGGGATCAATAACGTCAGCAGTAATTCCAAAGCAACCCCACGGGTTGGTGCCGTCTATGAAATTACGCCGAACTTCTCGGTATTCGCAGGCTACGGCGAAGGTATGCAGGTGCCAGCGTTTTCCATCTTTTCAAAACCACCCAAGCCGGAAGAGTCCAAGCAGACCGAAGTGGGGTTCCGCCTAAAGGATTTGGCGGGAATCACGGCCACAGCGGCCTGGTTTGACCTGACGCGAAAGAACGCCGCCATGGGCGATCCGGCGAACCCCGGTTATTCCATCCAAGCGGGCAAGCAGCAATCCAAAGGGGTGGATATCGATCTGAGGTGGCAGGCTACGCCATCGTGGGCCTGGATCGCTGCCTTTACCGCGCAGAAGGCAGAAATCACGGAAGACAGCAACGCCGCATGGGTGGGCAAGCAACTGTTCAATGTGCCGGAACAAACCGCTCGCCTGGCCACGCGCTATGACTTCCGCTCTGGCGATCTAGCGGGCTTGGGCCTTGGGCTTGGTCTGACCCACAACTCGAAGTTGCCGGGCAACCAGACCAATACTTTCTTTACGCCGGCAACCACGGTTTGGGATGCGCAAGCTTCCTACACCATCTGGAAAACCCGTTTTGGCTTGAACGTCTTCAATCTGACCGACAAAAATTACTACGTTCCTTCCGCCTATTTTGGCGGCGGCCAGGTAATTCCCGCATTGCCGAGAACGATCACGGCCACAGCCAATTTCGCCTTCTAGTCGTTTGATGGGCAGCCCGAGTTCGCTTGGGCTGCCCAAATTGTTGGAGCGTATTGATGAATCGACGTGATTTTGCGCAGTGGGCCGCCGCCCTCGGATTGGCGCGCCTGCTCGGGGCTTCGGCATCAGCCGATGCGGCACAAGGAAAAGAAACACAGGCACTGCCTTCCGCAGAAAGCGATGACCCGCACCATCTCGATCCCATGCAACGCTATGCCGCCCTGACCAGTGGCCCCAAGCTCACCATTGGCCTAATGCTCTATCCCGGCATGTTTCTTCAGGATCTGGTCGGGCCGCTCACGGTTTTTGAGGCATTGATGAACCGCGAGATTCATCTGCTGTGGAAGGATCTCGATGTAGTCGCCGGCGACAAGCCGGAAACCCCAGTCCTGATTCCGGTCAAGCCGACGACGACTTTTCAGGACTGCCCGGAAAAACTCGACGTTCTCTTTGTTCCCGGCGGCGTTCCGGGCACTTTCAACATGATGGAAGACAGAGAGGTGCTGGCTTTCCTGGCAGAAAAAGGAAAAACTGCCCGTTTCGTTACCAGCGTCTGCACCGGTTCATTAGTCCTTGGGGCGGCCGGGTTGCTGCAAGGCTACAAGGCGACTTCTCACTGGGCGACACGTGACGTACTGAAGGAATTGGGGGCAATTCCGACCAAGGGACGCGTCGTCGTTGATCGCAACCGGATTACCGGTGGCGGTGTCACGGCCGGCATCGATTTCGGGCTCACCATCGCGGCACTGCTGCGCAGCCCGGACTACGCCAAAGCCATCCAGCTTTATCTGGAATACGATCCGGCGCCGCCATTCAATGCAGGCTCTCCGGAAAAAGCCCCGCCGGTAGTTAGGCAATTTCTCAACGACATGTTCGCCGGTATGCGAGAAACTGCATTCAGCTTTGCAAAGCGCGCCAAGTCTCGCATTGGCGGGGCATAACTGCTTGAGCAATGACGCTGTTCGCATCCTCTATGAAAACCATGCTTCGGAGCTAGATGCCTTCGCTCGTCAGCGTGTTGGTGCAACTGATTCGCGCGATGTGGTTCACGATGCCTATCTGCGCTTGATGAACTATGCTGACGAAGCCACCCTTGAAAATCCAAGGGCTTACCTGTATCGGGTCACTGCCAATGCGGCAAACGATCATGCTTCCAAAATAAAGGCTCGTGCAGAGTTAATTGAGGCTGATGTCGAGCCCGATACACAGCATTCGCTGACGCCCGGCCCTGAGGCAGCAGTTACTGCAAGAAACACCCTGCAACTCTGTTTGGCCGCCCTGACAGAATTGCCCGAAATATACCGCCACGTTTTCCTGCTGCACCGGGTCGACGGCATGGCCCAAAGTGAAGTGGCGACTGCCCTTGGTATCCCTAAAAGAACGGTAGAGCGCTACATCGCCAAAGCGCTCGCTCATTGCCTCGAAAGAGTACAGGCGTAAATTTCTGCTAAGTCGTGGCGGTTTTGCCAGACTGGATCGGTCTTATACAATGACCGACTAATCTTGATCTAGCGCAACCTTGCCCCTAACCGATTCTCCCTCCGCGAAAGAAATCCAGACCACCGCCGCCGCATGGCTGGCGCGGCGGAATAATGGCGAGCATAGCGCCGAGGATCAACGTGCCTTTCTCATCTGGCTGAATGCCAGTGAAGCCCACCGCACAACCTTTGCCAAAGCCGAGGCCTTGTGGGAAAAAATGCGGGGGCTCGATAGCGTCGCCGATCAGCAACTCGCTGAAGCGCGCGCCTTCCTCGCCAGAAATCGCCGGCAGCCTGCCCGCCGGCGTTATGCGGTCGCCGCGCTGGCCTTGATCACCGCCGGCGTCGTCTGGCAAGCAGACTGGCTCAGTTACCTTAACGACCAGACCTATCAAACCGCCGTGGGTCAAATCCAATCGGTTGATCTCGCCGATGGCTCACGGCTCGAACTCAACACCAATTCTGCCGCCAAGGTTCACTATTCCCGCCATGGGCGCGAAGTCCGGCTGATCAGTGGTCAGGCAGTATTTACGGTAGCCCATGGCGACCATCGTCCGTTTGAGGTCTATGCCGGCAAAGGAAAAATCCGCGACATCGGCACGCAATTCGATGTTCGCTACATTGACGATTGGGTCTCAGTTGCTGTTCTTGATGGGGAAGTCCAGGTAGTTGGCGGCCCGGATGCGCCGCCCAAGCATTTGCTGCGCGGGCAGCAAGTTAGCTACACCCCCTCCGGCGAAATCACGACGATGCAGGCAATCGACATCAACACCTTCTCAGCCTGGCGCGAACACAAACTGGTCTTCCAGGGGCAGTCGCTACAGCAAGTACTTGAAGAACTCGGTCGCTATCACCACGCAAGCATCACCATCACGGCACCGAAAATCCTCGACACCCAGGTCAGCGGTATCTTCCCGACCGACAACCTGCCGCAAGCCATGCAAACCATCGCCACGGCCTTGCCGGTCAAATTGACCCAGACCGGCGCGCAAAGCTGGCAGATCGACCGGCGCTGAAACCTGATTGATGCGGTCAACCCGAAAAAACAACGAAAATCACAACCCCTCAGGCGGTATTCGCTACCTTACCAATATTCAATTTGGGCACTCAGCAAGAATCAACCGCAGAACAACCCAACCAGATAGCCCGGCTCCGGTAATAAATATTTTCAAAAAAAGTGGCGGTTCTTGGCAGTGCCCCCGGTCTCACCTTAGGAGTACGTAAAAACCAAACCTGAGGGGGTTCGAATGCAGTATCTAAACAAGCCCGTGGCAGCTATTTGCCTGGCCGTTGCATCCGCTTTTGTCCAAGCACAGGAAGCGACCTACGATTTCAACATCCCGGCACAATCAGCCAGCCAGGTGCTCAATGCCCTGAGCAAGCAAACCGGATTGCAGCCATTCTTCACTGAAGATAGCGTCAAGGGCGTGCAAAGCCCCGGGGTTAAAGGCAAATTCAGCTTGCGCGAGGCGCTGGGCAAGGCGTTGGCAGGCACTGGGCTGAGCTATCAGTTCACGGCCGAGAAGGCGGTGGCGATCAAGGCGGTGCCGGCTGAGAAGGTGGCGCAATTGGCGACAATTGAGGTGAGGGGAGAGACGGAGAAGGGTTATGCGGTGAGACGGGCCGCTACCGCGACAAAGACAGATACCCCTTTGATGGAAACACCGGCTTCGGTTCAAGTTGTCCCAAATGAGGTCATGGCAGACCAACGAGCCACCTTGTTGGAGGATGCCCTGCGCAATGTGAGCGGGGTCGTTCCCGCCCAGGGTTTGGCAACCGACAAGTTCATTATTCGTGGCTTTGAAACTGACCGAGAAGGTTTCACTATCGGATACCGCGATGGGGTACGCTCCCAGCTACGAGGGCGTCTATCGCTCGCCAACGTAGAGCGGGTCGAGGTACTCAAAGGGCCTGCCGCCATGCTTTACGGCCGGATCGAACCCGGCGGCCTGATAAACTTGGTCACCAAACGGCCGCAGGCCGAAAGATCGTTTTCCATTGAGCAGCAGATCGGTTCGTATGATGAGTACCGTACCCTGCTTGATGCTACGGGCACTTTGAATTCCGATGGCACCGTTACCTACAGGCTGAATGCAGAGTTGCTGCGCAGCAACTCGTTCCGCGACTTCAAGTTTCTCGATCGGGAATTCGTGGCGCCCTCGTTCAGTTGGCGCCTTTCGGACGCGACCGTGGTGGATCTAGACTTCATCTACCAAAATGAGAAAACGCGCCCGGATACCGGGATTCCCGCTGTTGGCAATCGGCCTGCAGATATCTCGCGCAATTTCTGGCTGGGTGACCCCTACGACGACTTTCGTAGCCGTACCTACCAAGGTTCGATCAACATCAAACACCGCATCGACGAGAATTGGAACGTCGACGCGCGTTTGACTTACCTGCGCGACGAAGGGCTGGCGAACCGCCAAATATTTCCTGCCGGCCCCTTCAATCAGACAACCGGCGTGTATGAGCGCGGGTACTTCGACTTTCCCGGTAAGACCAGTAACCAGTCTGGTACGGTCAACCTGTCAGGAAAACTCTCTGCAGGAGGGCTGGAACACAACCTGCTCTTCGGCACTGATTATTACCAGTTGACTGACTCGTCAAGCGGCACCTTCAGTTGCTGTGGCGACCCGAGCACGCCACCATCGATCAATATCTTCAAGCCGGTGTATGGCCTGCCTGGCTTTGATTCCAGCCTTTTGCCGCCTCCCGGAGATCTGTATTCGAGCGAAAAGCACTGGTGGGGTGCGTACTTCCAGGATCAAATCAACATTGGCGAGCGCTGGCGCTTGCTCTTGGGTGGTCGTTACGACCGCGCGAACCAGAAAGACAACTTTGGGATTGACCAAACGGATAGCGAGTTCAGCCCACGCTATGGCTTACTCTACCGGGCTGCTGTTGGGCTGAGCCTATATGCGAGTTACACGCAAGGATTCAGCGCAGCCAACACCGGCCGTGTTGTATCTGGTACACCACAACCTGAGCGTGCCACTCAGTACGAAGTAGGGGCCAAGTTCGACAGCGCTAACAAGGGCCTGAGCGCAACGATCAGCGCCTTCAATTTGACGAAGAAGAACGTTGCCACCCCAGCAACGGATCCGCTGCTTGCGGCGCTAGGCTTCGTCGAGTTGGCTGGTGAAGTCGAGTCGAAGGGTATCGAACTGGACGTGACAGGCCAAATTACTTCTGCCCTTAGTGTCATTGCGACCTACAGCCACACGGATGCAAGGGTCACTCGCGACCGGGACGATGGGGGCGGGGCTGGATTCACCGGCAAGCGGCTCGTTGGTGTTCCGAAGGATGTTGCCAGCCTCTGGGCGGTCTACGACCTTGGCACACAGGGTGTCGGCAGGCTTTCTGCCGGCATGGGCGTGTTTGCCGCCAGCGACAGATTCAGCAACCGTGATAACACCGTCACCATGCCTGGCTATGGACGGGTCGATGCTATGGTTCGCTATCGCTGGAATGAGAGCGGAAGGCGTATGACGGCACAATTGAACGTGGGCAATCTCTTCGACAAAGACTATTTTGCCAGCGGCTCCGGGGGGCTGAGCACCCCGGGTTCACCCAGAACCGTTGTGGCGTCGCTGCGGGCCGAGTTCTAACAGGTACGTGGACGCAGGCTTTGCGCATGCAGCCCGAGCATCTTCTTGAAGAAGCGCAACAGCTTCGGCAGCGAACAGGTATTCGGCGCCGAGTATGGCTACGCGTGCATCGATACGTCGGGCTGGGGCTGGGTTTGATGTTAGCGGTAGTGGGGTTGACAGGCAGTTTTCTGGTCTTCTGGCAACCCATCGATGCAATACTGAATCCAGCCCTGTTACAGAAGGAGCAAAGCATTTGCCCGGCGGGCGCTGATCGCCCACTGGAAGAGTTGCTTGACGCTGCGGAAGATCGTATGCCGCCAAACGGGCGTATCAGCGGGGTGATGCTAAGCAAGCCGGAGCGCCCCGTGTTGTCGTTGCAGGTTGATGTGCCTGCGCCCGGTGCGGATTGGGCTGACAGGTATCAGCTGTTTGTCAACGTCTGTACGGTAGAGATCACAGGCCCGCGTTTATGGGAGGCACAGAAGAGTCCTTTGTCCGGCCCGCTCATGGCCGTAGTCATGCGGTTTCACACCTCACTGCTGCTTAACCAGCGGGGTCTGTGGTTGGGCAACCACATCCTGAGCATCGGCTCCATCGTGCTGATGTGCGGGGTAATGTCAGGCCTGTATCTCTCGTGGCCAAGAGGTGGACGCTGGCGCAGCGTCTTCGACATCAAGCACGGTGCGGGCTTCGTGCGCAAGAACCTCGACTTGCATCGCACCACGGGTGTGTGCGCGGGAGTACTGCTCCTGATGTCCTTGTTCACGGGGATTCACATGTACGCACCGTGGCACGAATTCATCAACGCTGCCGTTCGATTGCTGTCGCCAGCGACCGCATTCGGTGCAGCAGGCCCGATTGCTCTTCCTGAGCATGATGGCGCGGACATCGGGCCTTCAAAAGCGATCAATATCGCGCGCGATACGTTGCCTGGCAGCGTTGCGATATCTGTCGGGCTGCCTGCGGAGGGTCGCCGCACCTATCTGGTGAATCTCGATACGAAGGCCTCGTGGACCACGCTCATGACCGTAGACGCCCGTACAGGCCTAGTGTTGGCCTCGCAAGGCCCGCAAAATGCAACTGCGGGAGATAGCTTCCTGAACTGGTTGTTCCTGCTGCACACGGGCCAGGGCTTTGGTCTCGTGGGCCGCGTTATCATCCTTGGCCTCGGGCTGCTCCCTACGGTTCTGTTTGCAACTGGCGCAGTGTGGTGGCGGAGAAAGCGACGCGCCCGCTCCAAGCAAGCCGCCCGGCTGGTCTCGCAGAGAACATGACATTTGCCTCGTGATGCGTATATCGTTCAACCACCGCCCGAGCACGTTGCCCCCCATTGTTCTGACCCGCCGATGCGGTGGGGCCTCCTCGCGGTTGTGGACATCGGGGGCGGCACGGCATGTGCCGCGCTGAGATGGCCTGGCGTTTGCCGCTCGACCGTCTCGTCGGGCTGGCTTTTGTCCTCGCCCTACACGCTGCCGCTCTCTATGGCCTGTGGCAACACCGCCTGATTCCTTCACCGCAGGAGGCGATGACGCTGTTCGTCAACTTCATCGCCCCACCGGCGCCGGAGAAGAAGGAAGAACCGAAGCTCCCGCCGCCCAAGCCAAAGCCCATCGAAAAACCCCAGCCCCGGCAGATCATCGCTGAAACACGGGTGATTGTGCCGACCGACTACGTTGCCCCTCCGCCCCCGGAAAAATCATCGCCCGAACCGGTCATTCAAGCCCCGCCCATGCCCTTGCCGCCCGGGCCGATGGCGCTTTCCTCCGAGCTTTCTGTGGCCTGCCCCGAGCGTTCAGCCCCCGCTTATCCGGCTCAGTCCCGCCGCCTTGGTGAGACCGGTGTGGTTGTTCTGCGTGTCGAGTTGGGCGAATCCGGAAATGTGGCTCTGGCGCGGGTTGACCGCAGCAGTGGTTATCCTCGCCTCGACGAGGCGGCCCTGGCTGCTGTGCGTACCTGGCGTTGTACCCCGGCTACCCGCAATGGTCACCCGGTGCGCGCTGTCGCCCTGCAGCCCTTCAATTTCATTCTGAACGGAAACTGATTCATGGAACAAACTGCTGTTAATAGTCTGGGCTTTGCCCATTTTTTGACCCAAACCGATGGTGTTGGCCAAGCCGTCCTCGGAACGCTCCTGCTGCTCTCGATTGCCAGCTGGTATCTGATCGTGACGCGAGCCCTGGCCAATACGCTGGCCCAGCGCAAGGCAGAGGAGTTTCTCAAGCGCTTCTGGCTGGCGTCGTCATTGTCGGATGTTGAAGCCACGCTGCATTCACAACCGGCCGATAACGCCTTTGCGGTACTGGTGCAGAAATCGCTGGAGGCGCTGGCCGACAGCGGCAAGGACAATCTCGCAGTGGCGGGTGGCATGGCAGAGTATCTGACCCGCACGCTGAACAACGAGGTTGATCTGGAGGCTGCAAAGTCGGAATACGGCCTGACGGTATTGGCTTCCGCCGGTTCCGCGGCACCCTATGTCGGGCTGTTCGGCACGGTCTGGGGTATCTATCACGCGCTAGTGCAGATCGGCCTTTCCGGCCAGGGTACTCTGGACAAGGTCGCCGGCCCGGTCGGTGAGGCGCTGATCATGACGGCGCTGGGCCTGGCCGTGGCGATTCCTGCCGTGCTCGCCTACAACGCCTTCAACCGGCGCAACCGGATGTGGCTGTCCCGGCTGGAATCCTTTGCTCACGACTTGTACGTGCTACTGACGGTCAAGGGCGGCAACGGCAAACCGGTCGCGCCTTCCGCCACGCAGCGGGGTTAGGTTATGGCGCAGGGAAGCTTCAATCGCTATCGCGGCAAGATGCCGATGGCGGACATGAACGTGGTGCCGCTGGTCGATGTCATGCTGGTACTGCTGGTGATCTTTATCGTCACCGCACCGTTGCTCACCCACTCGGTGAAGATTGATCTGCCCAAGGCATCGAGCAGCGTCAATATCACCAAGCCGGAACACATCGAGTTCGGTATTCGAGAAAGCGGTGAGTTGTTCTGGAATGGTGAAGCGGTGATGCTGGACAATCTGCCGCCACGCTTTGCCGCCGAGGCGAGCAAGGAACTGCAGCCCGAGGTGCATATCCGGGCTGACCGCCATGTGCATTACGAAACGGTGGCTAAGGTCATGGCGGTGGCGGCCAAGGCTGGGTTAGTGCGGATCGGGTTTGTGTCCGATCCGGCGCCGTGAGCGGGCGACTTGACTTGTTGCCAGATTCGGCAGAACGTTATTTCCTGAATTCAGCTTCTTAACAAGGGTCAACGTTTTTTTCGTCCGACTCTCGCAAATTCCGCCGTCAATCCTGCCCCCATGAATAGCCAATGACCACCGCAAATAGAACCCATAAATGTGCCGGACGCAGCAACTGTTTTACGTGTTCCTTACGCAGCACCATGGTTTGTGCCGACGTCAGCCTGGAAGATCTCCTTGCTTTTCACACGCCTATTGACGATCTGGTTTTTGAGGCAGGTGCCACGCTTTACAATGAAACCGACAAGGCATCGGCGGTTTATTGCGTTCGCCATGGGTTGATCAAGCTGGTTCGCTACGATGCCAGTGGCAACCAGCGCATCGTTCGCTTTCTCAAGAAAAGCGATGTCGTCGCCTTGGAGTCGGTATTTACCGACGATCAGCAACACACGGCGATTGCGCTGACCGAAGCTCATCTGTGCCGGATTCCTATCACCCATTTTCGTCAGTTCATTGCCGACCATCCCGCGCTGCAGCTTCGCCTTTTTGAAAAGTCGCAGGAGGCGCTGCGGGAGGCAGATAACTGGCTGTCCGAATTGGTCAGCAATACGGTACCGGCCAAGGTTCGTCTGGCGAGACTGCTGCTGCAACTGCGCATCGGCGACAGTGATCGGGTGCATCGTCTGAAGATTACCGATTTCGGCAGCATCATCGGTATTACGCCGGAGACAATCAGCCGCCTGCTGAACGAACTGATGGCGGACGGGATTTTGATGAAAGCCGGTCGCGCGCCCAATGGTAGGAATTACCGCGCCGACATTCCCGCGCTGATGCTGATTTCCCAGGATGGGAGTCGCGTCCGGCAGGTCAGGAAGAGTTACTGAGGGCGACAGTACGAAGCTGGCTCAGCAGTGAAGGGCGAAAACAGCTTCGATTTGTGCCATTGAGTCTTATGTGCCCAAGCCCACATAGTTGCATCTACTCATCATTTCACCACTGGCATTTGTACCCCCGAAGCCTATAATTTGATCAGCTAATGACCAATTGGTCAGTAAACGATCGGGGGGCTTATGGACCGTTCTCGTCTTGGCAAAATATTGATTTTTGCCCTATTTGCGGCGTTGACCGCAGCCATTGCTTTTTACCTTTATTACCAGCGTCCAGCGGGGTTGCCGGCGGGTTTTGCCTCGGGAAACGGTCGTCTGGAGGCGATTGAGGTTGATGTTGCGACCAAGTTTGCCGGGCGCTTGAGCGAACTCGGACCGCGCGAAGGCGACATGGTAGTGGCGGGTGCGGTGGTGGCGCGGCTCGATGCCGATGATCTGCGCGCCCAGTTGCTGGCGACCGAGGCACAGGTGCGGCAGGCGCAGCAGGCACTTGATGAAAAGCGGGCCGGGGTGCGCAAGTCGAAATCCGATGTTGCGCTGGCCGGCAAGACCCTGAAGCGTTCCGAGGAATTGGTTGGCAAGGGTTTTATCAGCCGCAACAAACTTGATACAGACCTGACTGGCATGGAGGGTGCGATGGCGGGGATGGCGCAGGCGCAGAGCCAGGTGGGCGGGGCCGATGCGGCGGTTGCTGCGGCCGAGGCCAGGGTGGAAAGCCTGAAAGTTGCGGTGAATGATGCGTCGTTGAAGGCGCCGATCAATGGCCGCGTGCTTTACCGTCTGGCTGAGCCGGGCGAGGTGTTGGCGGCGGGGGGCAAGGTGCTGACGCTGCTCGATCTTTCCGATATGTACATGACGATTTACCTGCCGACCGACAAGGCGGGGCAGGTCATGCTCAACAGCGAGGCGCGCATCGTGCTCGACGCGCTGCCGGGGCAGGTGATTCCGGCCACGGTCAGTTTTGTCGCCCCGAAGGCGCAATTCACCCCGCGTGAGGTGGAAACCCGTACCGAGCGCGAAAAACTGATGTTCCGCCTCAAGGTCAAGGCTGATGCCGCCTGGCTGGCGGCGCATCGCAATCTGGCCAAGGGCGGCATGCCCGGTGTTGCCACGGTGCGGCTGGAGGCCAATGCGCCGTGGCCGGCCAACCTGCAGGTCAACGGAAAGTAGATCGACATGGCGCTTCCGCCGGTCGCCCGCTTATCCGGCGTCAGCCACCGTTACGGTGCCAGCGTCGCGCTAGAGGCGATCGATATTGCGTTGCCGGCCGGCGGCATGGTCGGTTTGATCGGGCCGGATGGCGTTGGCAAATCTTCCTTGCTGGCGCTGGTTTCAGGGGCGCGAAAGATCCAGAGTGGCAAGGTGGAGGTGCTCGGTGGCGACATCGGCGAGCGGCGTTTCCGCGCCTCGGTCCAGCCGCGTATTGCCTACATGCCGCAAGGGCTGGGCAAGAATTTGTACCCGACACTCTCAGTGTTTGAGAACGTCGATTTCTTTGGCCGCCTGTTTGGCCAGAATCGTCTCGAACGTGAGCGGCGTATCGCCGAACTGCTGACCAGCACCGGCCTCGAAGCCTTCCGCGAACGGCCGGCGGCCAAGCTTTCCGGCGGCATGAAGCAGAAGCTTGGGCTATGTTGCGCCTTGATTCATGATCCCGATTTACTGATTCTCGACGAGCCGACGACCGGCGTCGACCCGCTTTCACGGCGCCAGTTCTGGGAGCTGATTGACAGCATTCACGCCCGCCGGCCGGGCATGAGTGTGTTGGTGGCCACCGCCTACATGGAAGAAGCCGAGCATTTTGACTGGCTGGTGGCGATGGATGCCGGCAAGGTGATCGGCAGCGGCACACCGGATGAGCTGAAGACCCAAACCGGGCAGACGACGCTCGACGCCGCCTTCATCCAGCTATTACCCGAGGCGCGCCGGCAGGCGCATCACGAACTGGTCATCCCACCCCGCGTTGGCGATGGCGATACGTTTGCCATCGAGGCAGAAAATCTGTCGCAGCGTTTTGGTGACTTTACAGCGGTCGACCACGTCAGTTTCAAGATCGAGCCAGGGGAGATTTTCGGCTTCCTGGGCTCCAACGGTTGCGGCAAGACGACCACGATGAAAATGCTGACCGGCCTGCTGACGCCGACTGAAGGCGTGGCCAAACTGTTCGGCAAGCCAATCGATGCGCGCGATCTGGAAACCCGCAAACAGGTCGGTTACATGTCACAGTCTTTCTCGCTGTATGGCGAACTGACGGTGCGTGCCAACCTCGATCTGCACGCCCGGCTCTTCCATTTGCCGGATGAGCGGCGCGGTCCGCGCATTGCCGAACTGATGCAGCGTTTTGGCCTGGAGCCTTATGCCGACAAGGCCGCTTCCGACTTGCCATTGGGCATCCGCCAGCGCCTCTCGCTGGCGGTGGCGGTGGTGCATGAACCGAAACTGCTGATCCTCGACGAGCCCACCTCCGGTGTCGACCCGGTGGCGCGTGACGATTTCTGGGCGCTGCTGGTCGAGCTTTCGCGCCAGCAGGGCGTCACCATTTTCATCTCGACGCACTTCATGAACGAAGCCGAGCGCTGCGACCGCATTTCGCTGATGCACGCCGGCAAAGTGCTGGCCAGCGATACGCCGGCCGGGCTTTGCGAGAAGCGGGGCAAGGAGAACCTGGAAGAGGCGTTTATCAGCTATCTGGAAGAGGCGACCGGGGTGGGCATGGCAACTGCTGCGACTATGGAAGCAACGGCTGGCCCTACGGTCGACCGGGAAAAAACGCAAAAATCGAGAACTGGCGATGTGGGAGCGTCCCTCCTTCCTGAAAGCGGCGACCAAGATGAGGATGAGTTGCCGTCCGGGACTCAACCTACCCGCCCTTTGAAGGCGGTGAGCGCCTTCAGCCTGCGCCGGCTGCTTGGCTACGCTTACCGCGAAATGCTGGAGTTGCGTCGTGACCCGATCCGGCTGGCCTTCGCCTTGCTCGGTTCGGTGTTGCTGATGTTCGTGCTCGGCTTTGGTATTTCGATGGATGTCGAAGGCTTGCGTTTCGCCGTGCTCGACCGCGACCAATCCCCGGAAAGCCGCGCCTACATTCAGAACATCGCCGGTTCGCGCTATTTCATCGAGCAGCCGCCGATTCTCGACGACATCGATCTGGAGCGGCGAATGGTCAATGGCGAACTGGCGCTGGCCATCGATATTCCGGCCAGTTTCGGGCGCGATCTGCGGCGCAGCCACTGGCCGGAAATCGGCGTCTGGATTGATGGCGCCATGCCCTTTCGCGGCGAAACCGTGCGCGGTTACGTGCAAGGTCTGCATCTTGATTACGTCCAGCAACTGATCCTTGAATCGACCGGCACGACCAGCCGCTACCCGGTCAATATCGTTTCCCGCTACCGCTACAACCAGGATTTCAAGAGCATCTACGCCATGGTGCCCGCGGTTATTCCGATGTTGCTGATCTTCATCCCGGCCATCCTGATGGCGCTCGGCGTGGTGCGCGAGAAGGAACTCGGCTCCATCACCAACCTCTACGTCACCCCGGTCACCCGCCTCGAATTTCTGCTCGGCAAACAGTTGCCCTACATCGCCTTGGCGCTGATCAGCTTCGTGCTGCTCGTCATCCAGTCGCAGATCATGTTCCATGTGCCGCTCAAAGGTAGTTTGCTGGCGCTCAGTTTCGGCGCCGTGCTTTACGTCATTACCACCACCGGTTTCGGCCTGCTGATCTCGACCTTTACCAGTACGCAGATCGCCGCGCTCTTCGGTACCGCAATCCTGACCATGCTGCCCACCATCGGCTTTTCCGGGTTGACCACGCCGGTCGCGGCGCTGGAAGGGGTGAGTTACTGGATCGGCCAGTTCTTCCCGGCCAGCTATTTTCTGGTGATCTGCCGCGGCACTTACACCAAGGCCCTGGGCTTTGCCGACCTGATACCGCAGTTTATCGCCCTGGCCGCCTTCATCCCGGTGCTGACGCTGCTCTCGGTCGCGCTGCTGCGCAAGCAGGAGAAATAGTCATGCGGCTCGACAATATCTACCGTCTGGGGCTGAAGGAACTCAAAAGCCTGTGGGCCGACAAAGTGCTGCTGATCCTGATCTGCTGGGCCTTTTCCGGCGCCATCTACACCGCGGCGACCGGCGCCTCGCAAGAACTGCGCAATGCCCCGGTGGCGGTGGTTGATGAAGATCAGTCGCCACTTTCCCGGCGTATCGTCGGCGCTTTTTATGCCCCTTATTTCCGTCCACCGCAGCAAATTGGATTAAATGAACTCGATGCGGCAATGGACTCCGGGCGCTACAACTTCACCCTGATCATTCCAGCCAATTTTCAGCGCAACGTAGAGGCCGGCCGCGTGCCCGATATCCAGCTCAATATCGACGCCACGATCATGGGCCAGGCCTTTATCGGCGCCACCTACATCAAGAGCATCGCGCTCGGCGAAGTGAATGAATACCTCACCGGCAAGCGCGACGGCGCCGAGTCGCCGATCAAGCTGACCACCCGCGTCCTCTTCAACCCCAACCTGACTGGCGTCTGGTTCGGCGGGGTGATGGAAGTGATCAACAACGTCACCATGCTGACCATCATTCTGGTCGGCGCCGCCTTTATTCGCGAACGCGAGCACGGCACCATCGAACACCTGCTGGTCATGCCGCTGACCCCTGCCGAAATCATGATGGCTAAAATATGGGCGAATGGCTTGGCGGTGCTGATCGGCGTCACCTTTGCCTTGCTGGTCATGGTGCAACAGGTATTGAAAGTCCCGATCTCGGGTTCGATTCCGCTCTTTCTCGCCGCTGCCGCCTGCTACCTGTTTGCCGCAGCCTCGATTGGCATCTTTCTTGGCACGCTGGCCCGCTCGATGCCGCAACTCGGGCTGCTCGTCATCCTCTGCATCATTCCCCTGATGATGCTCTCTGGCGGCGTTTCGCCACGCGAGAGCATGCCGCCGCTGGTTCAGAACATCATGCTCGCGGCGCCGACCACCTATTTCGTCCGCCTCGCCCAGGCCATTCTTTATCGTGGGGCAGGGTTCGCTGTCGTCTGGCGTGATTTGCTGGCGATGACGGCGGTCGGTGCCTGCTTTTTCGGTGTCGCGCTCTTCCGCTTCCGCAAGGCGGTGACCCAGACGCAGGGCTGAGCGCCATCAGGGTTCGTTGATGTGCATCATTGGCTTGGCGCGCTGGCCGGTTCAGCATGGTTGCCGTTTTCGCCTAAATGACCGAGTTCAGGATCACCATGATTTTCCTCAGAAGCGTAATTTCGGTAGTTGCAGCGGCCGCCATTTTTTCACCGGCGCAGGCCGCTGAGCCGGCTGATCGGCAGTTCGAAGCCTTGGCGCAGTTGCCGCAGGCAAGCTTGCACGCCAAGCCGGGAGAAAAAATCGAAGTTGATGTCGATCTCTCGGCCAGTTCAGGCTTTACCGTCGAGGTCGTCGGTGAGCGGGTTGAGGCGCGCTATCGGATGGCTTTCAACCAGCTGACCGAGGGCTGGAGCTGGCGCCCATTGGCCGATCCTGCGGTCGACGACTATTACCAGTACAAATTCCTGCCGCTGCAGTCGGTGGCGGTTGAACGCGGCGAGTACGCCCACGAGGACAAGATCGGCGTCGTCCAGCAAATGAAGGTGAGCTGGCGCTACGACTATTTTCTGGCGTTTGAGAATCTCTACGATTTCTACCCGCGCCTGGTCGATGACAACGCCGGTTTTAGCGCCGACCTACCGGCCAGCGCTGCCGGCCATGTCGGCTTACGGGCGAGGGCGCATTTGATCGAGCCAGTGATCAGCGAAAGTACGACGTTCTGGAAGGCCACCTATGGCAAGCCGACCGATTTCACGCTGAAAAAGCGCTACCTGATGGGCGCGCTCGATGAGGTGGATTTTGTTGATACGAATAACGGCCGCATCCTCTGCCGCATCCTGCCGGGGCAGGCACACTGCTCGGCACGCTGAACGATTGTTCTGCAACGCTACTGTTGCCTAACCTCGTTCAAGCGAGGCGTTAGGCAACGGCGGGCAACGTTGGGCAACAGCGACACACCAACGCTCAATAGTGCAATTTCTCAGCGGTAAACCAGCACCGGTACCTTGGAGTGGGTCAGCACCTTGTTGGTCTCGCTGCCCAGCAAAAAGCCGCTAAATCCGCGTCGACCGTGGGAAGCCATGAAAATCAGGTCGCAGCCGGATTTCTCAGCTGCTTCAATGATGGCCTCATAAGGCACATCACTGGTCGCTGAGATGGTCGCGCATTCAACCCCTTCGGTAGCGCACAAGGCCTGAACTTCGCCGAGATACTGCTCAGCCTGCTGATCGGCCATCTCGGAAAATTTCTCCGGTGTCGTCGGATCGATCAGCGCACCTTCGCCAAAATAGGCGATCGGATATTCCGGCTTGGCAAAAAAGACCGTTACACGTGCGCCGGCTTCCTTGGCAAACGAAACGGCCCGCTTGGCAGTGGCTTGGGAAAGTTCGGAACCGTCGGTTGGGACAAGAATATGTTTAAACATGGTCTACCTCCTGAAACTGGCTGCTGGCGTTGCATTCCGCCTAGTTGAAGTTCATGCTACGCCAAGTCAGGGGGAAATAAAATATGCGACTCTGTTTTCTCGGTGCCGCCGGTGAAGTGACCGGTTCCTGTACGTTGGTGGAAACGGGTGATACCCGCTTTCTGGTCGATTGCGGCATGTTTCAAGGGGGTCCGGAGGCCCGCACGAAGAATCTCCATGCGCTCAATTTTGGCTTTGATGTTCGCAAAATTGACTTCGTTTTACTGACGCATGCCCACATCGATCACTCCGGCTTGCTGCCGCGCCTGGCCATGCTGGGTTACAAGGGGCCGATCTACGCCACCCCGGCAACCATCGATTTGCTCGAAGTCTTGTTGCCGGACAGCGCTTTCATTCAGGAAAAGGAAGCGGAGTGGCAACTGCGCCATCGGCATCGGCGTGGTCAGGTCGAGCGCGGTATTCCGGCACCGCTTTATTCGGTAGCGCAGGCGCTTGATGCGCTCAAACTGCTCCAGCCGGTGGCTTATCGCACCCCGATCAAACCGCTTGAAACCGTCACTGTTTGTTTTCATGACGCCGGCCATATTCTCGGTTCATCCTGGCTGGAAGTGACCGTCACTGACGAAGGTCGACCGCGCAAGCTGGTTTTTTCCGGCGACCTCGGCATGTCCGGTCGCCCGGTGCTGAACGACCCTGAAAAGCCGGTGCCGGCAGCGGATGTGCTGTTGATTGAATCGACCTATGGCGACCGTTTGCACCGTTCCCTGCCCGAAACCGAAGATGAAATTGTCAGCGCTTTCGAGCGCACGCGGGCGGCCGGGGGAAATCTGATCATTCCGGCCTTTGCCGTTGGGCGCACGCAGGAAATGCTGTACACGATGGCCGATCTGGTGCGCCGAAAACGCCTGAGTCCGCTTAAGGTTTATGTCGATTCGCCGATGGCCAACAAAGCGACCCGCATTACTTTGGCGCATCAGGAAGTGCTTGATCCGGAAACCCGTGAGCTGATTGCCTGGCAAGAGGCGCATCCGGAAAAAATGAAAGTTGAGTTTGTCGCTGATGTCGAACGTTCCAAGGCGCTGAACAATGTGCGCAGCGGTGCGGTCATCATCTCGGCAAGCGGCATGTGCGAAGCCGGACGGATCAAGTATCACCTGCGCGAAAATTTGCCGCGTAGCGAGTGCAGCATCCTGATCACCGGTTTTCAGGCCGCTGGCTCGCTGGGGCGGCGCTTGGTCGATGGGGCTCGCCTGGTCCGTATTTTTGGCCAACAAGTGCCGGTGCGGGCCAGAATTTATACCGTGGGTGGCCTCTCCGCGCATGCTGATCAAAAAGCCTTGCTCGATTGGCTGGGCGGCTTTCACCAGTCGCCGGGGCAGACGTTTGTTGTGCATGGAGAATCCAGTGCGTCGACCCATTTTGTCCAGGCAATCGAGGAAAAACTTGGCTGGTCGGGCGTGCGTATGCCGCAGCCTGGCGAGTCAGTGACGCTGTAAGATGGCGCATGAGTTCAGATGCAAGTTCAGCAAAGGGAAATCAAGATGTCCGGTAATTTGTCAGCAAGAACCAATGGTGTTGATCTCAGTACCTTGAGTCCGCTCGAAGCAGCCAGTAAAGCGGCCAGCAAAGTGGTTGATCCCTACGGCGTTACGACGTCGCTGCTCAATGCGCAGGTGGCGTGGTTGATGCACCCGCAAGAGTTGACGCGTGCGGTCAACGCGCTTTCCGGCGATCTTTTTGCCTTGCAGACGCATGTGATGCGACGAGCCATGGGCATTCCTTCGACTGATGTCATTCAACCAAATTCTGACGACGCCCGTTTTGCCCATCCGGCCTGGACCGATTCGGCGAGCTGGGACATCATCAAAGAACTGTATCTGGCTTACACGCGGCGCTTTGAGGACATGTTGTTCGAGACCCCCGGCTTATCCGACAAGGAGCGCCGGCGTTCTGCCTTCTGGTTGCGTAACTGGCTGAATATGGTCGCGCCGTCAAATTTCTTCTGGCTTAACCCGGTGGCGATGGAACGTTTTGTGGCGACCAAGGGCGAAAGTTTGAAAGCCGGCTGGGAAAATTTCCAGCGGGATGCACAAGCCAAGAATATCCAGATGGTTGCGCCGGATGCCTTCGTTGTCGGCAAGGATTTGGCAACGACGCCGGGCAAAGTGGTCTTCCGCAATCGCCTTGTCGAGCTGATTCATTACGCGCCGACCACGGAAAAAGTCCGGGCAACGCCCATCGTGATCATTACCCCGTGGATCAACAAGTTCTACATTCTTGATCTCACCGCTAAAAAGAGCATGGTCAAGCATCTGACCGATCAGGGGTTCTCGGTATTCATTACCAGTTGGAAAAATCCAGGCAAGGAACTTTCCGAAGTGCGTCTCGACGACTACCTGCTTGAAGGGGTTGATGAGGTCGTGCGCGTTGCCTGCGAGTTCTGCAAGGTGCCCAAGGTGCATCTGGTTGGCTACTGTATCGGCGGCACGCTGGTCAGTACCTATATGGCCTGGGCCAACAAGCGTTTCGGTGTCGACAAGGTGCCGGTGGCGCACTGGACGTTGTTCACGACGCTGACCGATTTCGCTCACCCGGGCGATATTGATGTCTTTATCGACGAAGCCTGTATTGGCGCACTGGAAGAGTCGATGGCCAAGAAGGGTTACCTCGATGGCAACGAGATGGCGGGCTCTTTCCGTTTGTTGCGTTCGAATAGCCTGATCTGGAATTACTGGGTCAATAGTTACCTGCTCGGCGAATCTCTGCCGGCTTTCGACGTGCTTTTCTGGAACGTTGATACGACACGTATGCCGCAGGCCATGCACTCCTATTACCTGCGCGAGATGTATCTGGAAAATAACCTGATCAAGCGCGACAAACTGACTATCGCCGGTGAATCGATTGACCTCGATCTTATCGTTCAGCCGCTTTATGCGGTGACTGCGGAAGATGACCATATTGCCCCGTGGAAGCAGTGTTACCGCATTCGCAAGCAAATCAACGTGAAGGCGCCGGTGCGTTTTGTTCTTTCCACTTCCGGGCATATTCTCGGTATCGTCAATCCGCCGGCTAACCCGCCCAAGCGGGCGTACTGGATTGCTGAACCGGAACGCAATGAGCACTGGGAACACTGGTTTGGCCGTGCCGACAAAAAGCCGGGCACCTGGTGGGAGGACTGGACGCGCTGGTTAGGCGAGCGCACCGGCGATCTGGTTGACGCTTATCCGGCGAGCAATCGCAAATTTCCAGCGCTGGCAGATGCGCCGGGTACCTACGTTATGGAAAAATAGACTGCCGATAGTCTGTTGGCTTAGGCTGTACTGATTAGTCGTTCATCCCCGCTCCGGTGGGGATCAGGTATTCGCAACTGACGCACGCGTGCTGCTGCGGGAACGACTAAAAAATTGAGTCAGCATTTGTCTAATTGAAAAAAACCTGATGCCTGGATGAAGATGACAGCCACCTCAATAATGACCGCCAAAACGCCGGCAGCGGGCACAGACCTGTTGCAAATCGTGCATATCAATGAAGAGATCAAGCGCGTGGTCGGCGTCTCGGTCAAGATCAATATCATGGCGCTCAATGCCATTTTTCTTGCCAAGCGGGCCGGCACTGCCGCCTTGGGTTTTGGCGTGCTGTCGAACGAATTGCGCGTTTTTTCGCAGGATTTACGCACTTGCATGGAGTCGTTGAACGGCCTGATCCATGCCTGCGTCAATCAGGTGTCAATCGGCCTGAAGGGCATTCGAACCGGCCGCTTGCTGAGTGAAGCGGCCCGGTTGGCGCCGCAGCAGCCTGCCGTTGCGCGCATTCTTCAAGATCACAAGCGGGAAATTGAGCGGCGCGACCAACAATTGACTATCTTGCGGCGGCAACTCAAGGGGGCGCTGGAGGATGTCTTTCAAATGGTAGAGCTGGGTGGCGTGTTAGCTAAATCAGCCAAAATTGAAGCCGCTTATGGCCAGAGTTTTGCCGCTTCGCTCGCTCAGGTGTCAGGCGAGTTTGATGGCGTTGTCGAGGAAATTCGCGGTTCGCTGGAGGCTCTGCGTCGCTCGGCATTTTTTACCGGAAATCGAAATAACTGGAGGGGATGAATGAAAACAACCAAGACAATTTTTCAGGACGGTAACCATAAATGGGTAGCCATCGTGCGCGACCCGGAAAAGCCGAATTACCTCATCGACACCAATGAATATCTGGTGACCTATGGTGGTAAAGGCCTTTTGCTTGATCCCGGCGGTGCAGAAATTTTCCCTTCTGTTTTTTCGGCACTGTCGGCTGATTTTGACCCTACTGCGCTGGCCGGCATCTTTGCCTCGCACCAGGATCCGGATGTATGTTCGTCATTGGCGCTCTGGCTGGACTTCAACCCCGCCATGCGCTGCTATATCAGCTGGATGTGGAGTAGCTTTGTGCCTCATTTTGGCGGCAATGCTGAAACCTTTGTGCAAATCCCTGACGAAGGCATAGATATTTCGCTGGATGGGTTATCACTGAAGGCTATTCCGGCGCATTACCTGCACTCCTCCGGCAATTTCAATTTGTACGATAAGGTTGCCAAGGTGCTATTTTCCGGTGACGTGGGGGCTGCGCTGCTGCCGCCGGGAATGGACGGCTTGTTCGTTGAAAATTTTGATGCGCATATCCGCCATGCCGAAGGCTTCCACAAGCGCTGGATGGGCTCCAACGAGGCCAAGCGGCGCTGGTGCGAACGCGTCTCCCAGATGGACGTTGATATGCTTTGCCCGCAGCACGGGGCGATCTACCGCGGGGCCGATGTTCAACGCTTCATCAGTTGGTTCGACGAGCTTCAGGTTGGCGTTATCAGCGCCTGATTTTTCAAGATTTGACGGCGGTCAAGGTGACATCTCGGGGTAGCCCCCGAGAATGAACCACCCAACCGCTACGAGCGAACCATGACTACTATCCGTACTTTTATGACTGAAGATCACCGTCACTGCGATGATCTCTTCGCTGACGCCGAGCAGGCGATCGGTCAAAATAATCTTGAAGCAGCCCTCGCGGCCTTTGAGCATTTCCATACAGCCATCTTGGCGCATTTCAATACAGAGGAAAAAACGCTTTTCCCCACCTTTGAAGCCAAAACCGGCATGACAATGGGCCCGACCCAGGTTATGCGCATGGAGCACGCCCAGATGCGTTCGCTGATGGATGATGCGGTCGACGCGCTGAAAGCGGGCAATACCGATGACTATCTCGGCCAGGCCGAAACGCTGCTGATCATGATGCAGCAGCACAACATGAAGGAGGAGAACATGCTCTATCCAATGTGTGACCAGCACCTGAGCGCGGAACTGCCGGAAGTTCTCCAGCGCCTTGAAACCGAGCTTGCCGACGCATGACGCACGCGAAAACCCCTTACGTCGTCGATGCGCGCTACCTTGAGGCACCCGAGCCTTTCGTCAAAACCATGGAGATGCTTGACCATCTCAAAGAAGGCGAGAAGATGCTGCTGCTGCTCTTCCGTGAACCGCATCCGCTCTACAAGGTGCTCAAACAGAACGGACACGCTTATGAAACCGAACTGCTACCCGATGGCACTTTCGAAGTCCTCATCTCGCGCTGAATCTCCGCTATTGCTATCAACGGGCTTGATTCACCAGCCTGATTCACTGGCCTGATTTGTAAGCACCGATGCAAGCGCTCATGTCGTTTGAAAGCGCGCCGCCTTACGCGGCGCCGCTGCGGTTTTTTCTAACTGCTCCGCTATTTGCGGTACTGGCTGGCCTGCTAATCGCCTTCGAGGGGCCGGATATATTCGTCTCGCGCTGGATGCCGGCGGTGCTGGCTGTGACGCATTTGCTGACGCTTGGCTTCATGCTGCAAATGATGCTCGGCGCGCTGATCCAGATATTGCCCGTGGTTGCCGGCGCCAATCTGCCCCGTCCCTTGCTGCTCGCCACGATTGTCCACGCGGGCTTGACGAGTGGTGCGTTATTGCTGGTCGGCGGCTTCTATTTTGGGCTGCCTGTTTTGTTGAACAGTGCGGCCGTGCTGCTGGCGCTGACCGTGCTGGTTTTTCTCGCCGCGGCATTGCAGGCCTTAATCGGCGTGCCATCCACCAGTCCGACGATTCGTGGCCTAAAACTGGCCATGTTTTCCCTTTTAATCGTGATTGCCTTGGGCGTGGTGATGGCGCTGGCGATGGCGAACGGCTGGCCCTTACCCTTGCCGGTGCTGGCTGATTTGCATGCCGGCTGGGGGCTGGGTGGCTGGGCCGGTGTTTTGCTGGCAGCGATCGCCTACGTGGTGGTGCCGATGTTCCAACTGACGCCCGGTTATCCGGCGCGGCCCAGTTGGTGGTATCCCTTGACGATGCTTGCCTTGTTGCTGATTTGGAGCGGCGCGGTACTGGTCGATGCGCCAGGGCTGGTTCGCTTGAGTCAGGCGCTGGCCGCACTGGCCGGCCTGGCTTTTGCCGGGCTGACCCTGCGCCTGCAAAGCAAAAGACGGCGGGCGCGTGCCGATGTGACTTATCGCTATTGGCAGCTTGGCCTGGTGGGCAGTATTTTTGCCCTTTTTATGCTGTTGACCGCAGCAATCTGGCCCGCTGCAGGGGAACTTCAAGGCTGGACGATGATTTTTGGCATTTTGCTGATTGGGGGAGGCTTTCTGCCCCTCATCATCGGCATGTTGTACAAAATCGTTCCCTTTCTGACCTGGTTACATTTACAGAACCTCGGGCAGGCCAAGGTGCCGGCACCCAACATGAGCAAAATATTACCCAGCCTTGATATGGAGCGGCAGATGAAAGCCTATACCGCCGCTATCCTCCTCCTGCTTGTTGCTGCAGTGTGGCCCGAGTGGCTGAGTCGCGTCGCCGGCTTGTCTTTTGCATTAGCCAGTGGCTGGTTATGGCTCAATCTTTTCGGGGCAATTCGGCGCTATGCCGAATATAAAGTGGATATCGAAGCGAAACTTGCTGTGATCCTGGCTGCCCGATGAGCTACCTGCTCCTCAAGCATCTGCACATCACCTGCGTTGTCCTCAGTGGCCTGGGTTTTGCGCTACGCGGTTGGTGGATGCTGCGTGAGTCACCCATGCTCCACCAACGCTTGGCACGTATTGCGCCACATGTCATCGACAGTACGCTGCTTGGCAGCGCGATAACGATGGCCGTAATGAGTGCCCAATATCCGTTTTATCAGCCCTGGCTGACCGCCAAGTTTTTTGGTTTGCTCGCCTATATTCTGCTCGGCATGATGGCGCTGAAGCGCGGCAAGACAAAAGCCATCCGTGCCCGATTTTTTATCCTGGCCTTACTTAGCTATGCCTACATCGTCAGCGTTGCCCTGACGCGTAATCCGCTGATTGTCCTTTAGCCCGGGGAGGGGTAAAGGACAACCATCTCAATCAGAACTTGCCGAGCTTTTCGGTACAGGGTATTGCGGCTGATGCCTAACTGGCGAGCCGCCGCAGATACGTTTCCACCGGCCGCCTCCAAGGTTCGTAATGCTGCCTTGCGCCCGATTTCTTCCAGGCTGCCCGCAGTGTTTTCAAGAGGTGCGGCCGCCCAGGGGTCGCTAGCCGCAGCCGGTTTGCTGCTTCCCGAGAATGGGTTTGTTTCAAACAACTCTTCCGGCAGGTGGCTCTCGGTGATCAATGTCTCGCCTTCGTCCAGTAGCGCAATGGCGACCCGGATGACGTTGAATAACTGGCGAATGTTGCCCGGCCAGTCATACTTTTCCATGGCTTGCAGCGCGCTCTCCGAGAACTCGACGGGGGCGCGATAGACCGCTTCGGCATTGGCCAGTTTGCTCACCATCTGCCGAATATCCGTACGGTCACGCAGTGAGGGCAGGGTGACGCACAATCCATTCAGGCGGTAATAAAGGTCTTCGCGGAAGCTGCCCCGGGCGACTTCTTCGCGCAGGCGGCGGTGGGTGGCGCATACCAGCGAAATATCGACCTGAATGGATCGCGTACTGCCGAGTGGTGTAACGCAGCGCTCTTGCAGTACGCGCAAAAGGCGAGCCTGAAGGTTGAGCGGCATGTCGCCGATTTCATCAAGAAAAAGCGTGCCGCCGTGCGCCTGTTGAATTTTGCCGGGGGCGCCTTCCTTGCGAGCGCCGGTAAAGGCGCCGCCCTGGTAACCAAAAAGCTCGGACTCAATCAAGGTTTCCGGAATCGAGGCGCAGTTCAGTGCGACGAAAGGGCCGCTCTGGCGGGGGCCGCTGTTGTGGAAGCCCTTGGCGAATATTTCCTTGCCGGCGCCAGATTCGCCCTGAATCAGGATTGGTATGTCACGACCAAGAATTTTTCGCGCCCGGTCTATCGCCGCCTGAAGCCTTGCGTCGCCAGTGTTCAGGGTATCGAGATTCAACTCGGGAGCGGGCGGTGTGACATCCGTGCGCCGCACAGCTCGAGGTGCAGGGGTTTCGTCGTAAACCCGCCCAGACATCGTGGGGGGGGGGATTTGACCGCGCAACTGAACAAAAAATGCTTTGCCGCCAACGGTTATTTCGCAGCTGCCTAATTGGCCGTTACGAAGGCGGTCGACGAGAACCGACAGGCTGCTTTCGAAGACCATCGAGAAGTCGCGGCGAACGGCATCAACCTGGCGGATACCGAGGATTTTCAAGCCATCCCGGTTGATTGCCAGTATCTGTCCATCCGGTGAAACTGCGGCCAAACCTTCTTTTGGGCTACCCAGATAATCAGCCCGGTTGTGAAAGCAGACGAGGAGGTCGCGCGCATGGGTCGATTCGAAGAGTCGTCTTTCGATGGTTGATGATGAGAGGCGAACCAGGCCCATCGTGTGATGCTTCTGCGCACGGTAGTCGCCCGAGATATTCAAAATACCGATCAATCGACCATCAGGTCCAAAAATAGGGCTGGCACAACAAGTCAGGAAACCATTGTGTTCGAGAAAATGTTCCGCGCCCAAGACCTCGGTCGGTAACTCTTCAGTCAGTGCGGTGCCAATTGCATTGGTTCCGCGCAGATTTTCATCCCACGAAGCGCCAGCGGCTAACGCGATACGGTCAGCCCGATCCACAAAGTCGGCGTCACCGACGGTTTCCAGGAGTAATCCGTTGGCGTCGGCAAGGACGACCATGCTGCCCGAGTCGCGGATATGCTCAAAAACATGCTCCATGATCGGGCGACCTTGTAGCAATAAGTAGCGATTACGCTCTTGCTCTGTTTTGAGGGCAACGCGGTCAAGCGATTCAATGCCCGGCAAGTAGCCGCTTTCGTTCAAGCCAAAGCGTCTGCATCGCTCCCAGGAGCGTATGATCATCGGCTTCACGAGGCCTTCCGGCAATACACCGCGATCAAAGAAAAGCTGCCTTGCTTGTTCTAGCTGTTGACCGTGTATTTCGGTTATTGGTTGAAATTGTCCCATCTCTCCTCCAAAATCTTGATCAATCTTTTGATTTTTTTGCTCTTGTTGCTTCATAACGTAACACCTGCACCTTTTATTAGCAATGCGCTGAACAGTTGGTCGAATAAGTCAGCAAAGGGTGTGCCAAGATCTGGCAATATTAAGCCGATTGCAGGCGTTCGGGGATGCACTATTGCCATAGATGCGCTAGATTTGCATGAAAACGCGAGTCCGAACTCCCTGGCACAGGGTTTGCAAAAGATAATCGACAAAAGCAGTTACTCGTAATTACCAAAGGAGCCAATGTGAAACATCCTATCCGTTCTTTCTGCGCTGTAGCCGCAGCTCTTTTTCTCGGTGCGACCGCACCACAAGTTTTTGCCCACGGTGATGTCGTTCCCCAAGCTGTAGATACAACAGGCCTGAAAAATCTTGGCGCCGATTGGCAGACTGCGAATCCTTACCGCAAAGATAAGACAGCTATTCGCATCGGAGATTCTGCATTTAACCAAAACTGTGCTCGTTGCCACGGCCTTGGCGCTGTTTCTGGCGGTATTGCGCCGGACCTGCGCTACCTGCCGCTAGGTGATGACGGTGACGAGGTCTTCATGCAGCGTATTCGCAAGGGCGCTGTGCGTGATGGTCGCGTTTATATGCCACCGTTTGAAGGTACATTGAGTCAGGAAGCCATGTGGTCAATTCGTGCCTGGCTGGAGACCGTGCATGAAGAATAATCGCCGCCTTTGGCTCAAAGCCCTGGCTGCAACTCCTTTATTCGCCACATTGCCATCCCGTGCTGACGATATGGCGGCAATTCGGCAGCGCGGGCGCTTGCGTATCGCGGTTTACAATGACTTCCCGCCCTACGCAATGAGTGGCGGAAAAGGTATTGATGCCGACATCGGGCGCGCCATTGCGGAAAAGCTTGGTTTGACGCCGGAAATTGTTGGTTTCAATGCTGACGAGGATATGAACGACGACCTGCGGAACATGGTCTGGAAAGGTCATTACCTAGGGACGCAACCGGCTGACGTCATGATGCACGTTCCGGTAGACGAACTTCTTGCGAGGGCTAACGACAAGGTACGAATCTTCGGTTCCTATCATCGTGAAACCCTTGCGTTGGCAAGAAACCCCGACATTGTGCCGCGTCTTTCAGGTTCCGCTGCTGTCGCGCTGGAGATCTTTACTCGGGAAAAAATTGGCGTTGAAACAGCAAGCCTGGCCGATTCTTTTCTGCTTGGCGTCCTCAATGGCAGGTTGCGCGACAATGTTGTGCATTTCAAGACCGTTAGCGAAGCTGCGAAGGGTTTGGCCGATGGCCAAATCGCGGCAATTCTGTCGCCGCGCGCCGAGTTGGAATCGGCTTTGGCTGGGCAAACCCGCTTCCCGATTGAAACATCAAAATTTGCCGAGTTGAAGGTTGATAGTTGGCCGTTAGGCATGGCGGTTAAAGTCGAGGAAATGGAGTTGGCTGAGGCAATAGGCGGTGCATTGGCTGATTTGAAGCGGGATGGCAGCATTGCTGCGATATTCAAGCGCCACGGCATTTCTTATTTTCCGGCCTAAGCTGTTAGCCCGCTTTTCTCGATCTGGATTTTTTGTCGGAACGAACTCTTATGGACACCGACGGATTCAAGGATCCGGCGGTAGTCGATAAAAAGAGCATTTAAAAATTTTGCATGAGCTCACATTGAACAGTGGCTCTTTGAGTCAAGGCCTCGGATGAGTCAGCCGCGTTATTCCTTACCCGCCATTGCCCTGCACTGGGCCCAGGCGGCCGTTATTTTGTGGTTGCTTTGGCTCGGTTGGACGATGACCGATTTGCCCAAAGGGGCTGAGCGTAGTGCGGCTTATGGTTTGCACAAGTCGTTGGGCTTGGCGATGCTGTTGGTGGTCGTTGTTCGCTTGGCTTGGCGGCGCCGGCAGCCGCCGCCACCGACAACCGCGACTGGTTGGGAGGCCAAACTGGCTCATGCGACGCACCATGCGCTCTATGCGTTTTTGTTTCTGGCGCCGCTGGCCGGCTACTTGGCGTCTTCGTTTACGCCCTATGCATTGAAGTTTTTTGGCGTTGAAATTCCAAAAGCAGGTTGGCCTGACGAGTCGCTCAACGCGTTCTTCAAGCAATTGCACCAAATAGCGGTCTGGGGCGGCGGCGGCCTGATTTTTCTCCATGTGGCCGGTGCCTTTAAACATGCCATCAAGCGAGATGGGACGCTTCAACGCATGCTGCCCGGCAAGGCGTTCAAAAACTGATCATGCGCCTAACTTCTGATCAAGTGGGTTGGTGATTGAAGCGAGTCATTTACAGCGTTTGCCCGTAAAAAAACCGCAAGCTTTCAGCTTTGCGGTTTTTTTGTGCTGGCAAACTTGCCACTGTCTTAACTTACTCTAAAGCCAGAATCCATTTCACTGCTGCTTTCAGGTCGTCATCGCTGATCTTGTCAGTGCCGTGCGGCATCATCGGGACTTCTCCCCAGTTGCCGCTGCCGCCAGCGCGTACCTTGGCGAAGAGTTTATCCGGCGCGCCAGCATCACCACGATACTTGGTAGCGACATCCTTGTAGGCGGGGCCAACGCGTTTGGCGTCAACGGTGTGGCAGGCGACACAACGGGCTTTCTTGACAATTGCTTCAGATGCGATGGACGGGGTCGCCATAGCCAGCGCGGAAACGGCCAGCAGGGGCATAAACAGGTTAGATAGTTTTTTGTTCATGTCTATTCCTTTCGATCGGTGTTTTATTCAAACCGTACCGCTGGCCTCAAGCTCAGCCCATTCAGCATCGGTAAAAAGTCGGGAACGAGTATGGAAAGCTTTGCCTTCCGGACCTTCCAGAGAAAAAGTGCCACCGTGGCCATCAACGACGTCGATGATCAACTGGGTGTGCTTCCAGTAGGTGTATTGCGAGGTACTCATATAGAACGGCACGCCACCGATATTGCCGAGGTGGACATCGCCAGCGCCGATGGTCAATTCACCGGGCAAATAACAATTGGCTGCACTGTTGTCACAGCAGCCGCCTGACTGGTGAAAAATTAACTCACCGTGTTTCTTTTTCAGGCTTTCAATGAGTGCCAGCGCTGTTTCGGTGGCAATGACTTTTTCAACCATGCTCTTCTCCTGAAAAAAGGGGGCGGTTGCCCGCCCCCGAAGAGTTGCCCGCAAATGGGACAGTGGAGGAGCCTACTTCTGTTAGAAGAAACCCAGTTTCTGTTCGCTGTAGCTGACCAGGACGCACTTGAGTTGCTGGTAGTGGTCGAGGATGACCTTGTGTGTTTCGCGACCGATGCCGGATTCTTTGTAGCCACCAAAAGAGGCGTGAGCCGGGTAAGCGTGGTAGCAGTTCGTCCAGACGCGGCCAGCTTTGATAGCACGGCCCATGCGATAAGCGACGTTACCGTTGCGGCTCCAGACGCCAGCGCCGAGACCATAAATGGTATCGTTGGCGATCGCTAGTGCATCGGCTTCATCCTTGAAGGTGGTCACGGCAAGTACTGGCCCGAAGATCTCTTCCTGGAAGATGCGCATCTTGTTATGGCCCTTGAACAGGGTCGGCTGGATGTAATAGCCGCCAGCCAGGTCGCCGTCGAGATTGGCGGCTTCGCCACCGATCAACAGTTCAGCTTCCTGCTTGCCAAGATCAATGTAGGACATGATCTTGCTCAGTTGTTCCTGCGAAGCCTGGGCACCCATCATGCAATCGGTGTCAAGCGGGCTGCCCCGCTTGATGGCGGCAACACGCTTCAGGACGCGTTCCATGAATTTGTCGTAAATCGATTCCTGGATCAGGGCGCGTGACGGGCAGGTACAAACCTCACCCGAGTTGAAGGCAAACAGCACCATGCCTTCGATCGCCTTGTCGAGGAAGCCGTCGTCCTTGTCCATCACGTCGGCAAAGAAGATGTTAGGCGACTTGCCGCCCAGTTCCAGCGTTGCCGGAATCAGGTTGTTGGCAGCGGCTTGAGCGATAACGCGGCCGGTGGTGGTGGAGCCGGTGAAGGCGATCTTGGCGATGCGCTTGCTGGTGGCGAGCGGCATGCCGGCTTCGCGGCCGTAACCGTTGATGATGTTCAGGACGCCCGGCGGCAGGATGTCAGCGATCAATTCAGCCAGGATCAGGATTGAGATCGGGGTGGATTCTGCCGGCTTGAGCACGACGCAGTTACCGGCGCCGATGGCCGGTGCCAGTTTCCAGGCGGCCATCAGAATCGGGAAAGTTCCAGGGGATGATCTGACCCACGACACCGAGTGGCTCGTGGAAGTGGTGGGCGACGGTGTTCTCGTCGATATCGCTCATCGTGCCTTCCTGGGCGCGCAGGCAGCCAGCGAAGTAACGGAAATGATCGATGGTGAGTGGAATGTCGGCGTTCAGTGTTTCGCGGATGGCTTTGCCGTTATCAACCGTTTCGGCATAGGCGAGACGTTCTAGGTTGGCTTCCAGACGGTCGGCAATTTTCAGCAGGATATTGGAACGCTCGGCTGCAGGCGTTTTGGCCCATGCATCGGCGGCTGCGTGTGCGGCATCCAACGCCAGCTCGACGTCTTCGGCGGTAGAGCGTGCAACTTTGGTATAAACCTTGCCGTTGATCGGGGTGATCACATCAAAATATTCGCCTTTGACCGGGGCAACCCACTTGCCGCCGATAAAGTTTTCGTAATTTGCTTTGTAATCAATTGTGGCACCGGCTGCGCCGGGAGCTGCGTAGATCATGTTGTCTCCTGATTCATGGATTTGAGTTGCGAACGGTTAAGAAAGCATTGGCGGATTTTGATTCTTAAAAATTATCCTGCCAAAACTACTGCCAAATACATTGCATGCGGTGTGCCAGCCTGGATGGTTGATGTGTCACCTTGAGAGATGTATTACAAATCAATTGGTTGGGCGTGTTTGTTGGCGTGAATTTTGTTAGGGTAAGGATTTCAAAATGCATCGATATGATCAAATATTAAACAGATGTTCAATGCTTGAGCAGGGGGCGATCAAGCCTGTTACTTCTGTTTTGCTGCTGACTTAATGTGAGCACATCAGTTTTAATGTTTGCTTGCTGAACATGAAAATGGCGCATCAAATTGATGCGCCATTTTCATGTTGGATTTTATGCGTTTTGGATCGGTGGTTCTGGTCTCGGCTTTTGATGACCGGGAAAATAAACTGCTTTTATTTAATGGAAAGAATCCAAAAAACTAATTGACGGGCATCTGCCTCAGTAATAGCGACTGCATTTGGCGGCATGGCAATGCCAGAAACTTTATCTTTCCAGTGACTGGAATATGGGTTGGAGCCTTCAAGTACAACACGGGTCAAGAAATCGGCTGCACCCGGCTTATTCCGATATTTACTGGCAACGTCTGCCCAGGCGGGGCCAACTGGCTTGTCGGTACCTGCAGGGGCTACGCCTTTACCGGCTTCAACGCTGTGGCAGGTCAGGCAGCCGGCTTTTAATGCCGCCTTTTTCATTTTTTCATCATTGGCCGAATCAGCGATGGCGTTGCTTAGGCTGCCGGCGACTAGAACACTGGCGATAACAAATTTAACGGATTTGACAAACATGGGATTCTCCGATTGGGTGGGTTAATAAAGAAAACGAGTAAGGTAGTTTGAAGCCTTGCTACTTATAAATCTAGCTTGTTCAGGCCCGAATGGCGTGGCTTATATCCACTAGGCCGTGACGAGCCGCCAAGTGAAGGAGCTTGAAGTCATTTTCCACATCAAGCTTTTGCCGGATCAGTGAAAGATAGTTCAGTACTGTTTTTTGGCTGAGGTGCATTGATGATGCGATACCGGTTGAGGATTCTCCTTGAACCAGCATCCGCAATACCTCAAATTCGCGTGGTGTCAGATGTGAGAACGCATCATTTCCGTCCGCTGCTTCCTGAGCCAGAATCTGGGCAATTTCGGGAGAGAAAACGCGTTTTCCGGTAGCGACGCGATGGATGCCATCAATGACTTCGCTGGGTTCGCAGTGTTTGGTCAGGTAGCCAAGGGCTCCGCTTCGGAGGGCCTGAGTGATGTAGCCAGCCCCTTCGTGCATGGAAAGTACAAGCACTTTTAGCGTGGGGCACCGTGTCAGCATGCCGCGAATGGCCTCGATGCCACTGCTTCCCCGCAGGCTCAAGTCCACAAGGGCAACGTCAGCAATAGTGCGTAGCACCAAGGCGTTTGCTTCGTCGGCGCTGGCTGCTTCACCAACGACCTGCAGCCCCGGTTCGGCATCGAGCAGGCGGCGGTAGCCTGTTCTTACGATGGCGTGGTCATCGATCAGAATGATTCGGATCATGTCTTCTCCTATTGTTCCTGCGGGCTCAGGGGTAGCGTGATTTGAAGTTGCAACCCTTGGGTCTGTCCATTTTTAAACACCAAATTGCCGCCAACCATCGCTAGCCGTTCTTCAATACCAAACAAACCGCCTCGTCGGCTGGGGCCGGCGGCGGGCAGGCCGCAACCATCATCAACTACTTCCAGGCGCAGCGTGCCGAGCTTGGCGAAAATATTTACGCGGCAATGCTTTGCGCGGCTATGTCGCACAACATTGGTCAGCGCCTCCTGTATTACTCGATACAACGCTAGCCCGACCTCGTCTGCAAGTGGAGGAAAATCGCTGGGCATTTCAAGGCTGAAGCGGATGCCTGACTCGCGTTGCTGCCAACTGCTGACCAACTCTCGCAAAGCACTCTTCACGCCTTGAGCATCAAGCCCGTATGGGCGCAGATGCTGAAGCATGGCTCGCAGCTGGTCGCCACTCGTTCGCACATCGCGGCGCAGATCCTGCGCACATTCAACTATCCGCCCGGCCTCCAGCTTTTCGGCGTTACGCTCAAGATACGCAGCAGTCACACTAATCGCAGTCAGAGTTTGACCCATCTCATCATGCAATTCTCTTGCCAGAGTCCGGCGCTCCTCTTCCTGCACTTGAATCAACTGACGGGAAAGCTGGCGCTGGGCTTGCCGAGATGTACGCAGCGCTTCAGCTAGATGATTGATTGCGCTAGCGAGCTGGTCAAATTCCCGGAGTGCGAAGGGCGGCAATGCCACATCGCTTTCTCCTTGCGTAAGGCGATGCAGACCGTCTTCCAGTTCCCGCACCGGGGCGAGCGCACGATCGGCAGACCACCAGGCAACAATAAGGGTTGCTCCAGAAAAGAGCAGTAATGTGATGCAAAGTCGAACAGTATCACTCAGGCGCTCTTCAATTTCCGAGGCGGGGTTGGGGGCGATCCGCAGCGTTTGCTCACCCAGGCGAAGCATTTGCCCGTCGCTGCTTGTCGATTGAACGCCAAGGAGTTGGGCTAGCCGGTTGGTTAGTGCATCGGGCTCAGGGGGCGGGGTGTCGCCAAGACTGACGCTAAGGTGCCTCAGTGGCGCGCTGTCCAGAATGACTTTCACGCGGCGGGTGGCTTCCGGTACAGGCAAGCTCCCCTCAATGCTGACTGTTTCCAGCAATACCCGAACAAGTTGTTCTGAGGCAACGACCTCGGCAGTAACGTCATGGCGTAGCGAGTTCAAGTTAATCAGCACCGTCATCAGCAGGAGGCCAAGCAGAAGTGCGCCGAGGTAACTAACTAGCCGTCGTCTGAGATCCATTGTTTGTGCCATGTCTAATTAATACGTGTATTCAGCAGGTTTCGTACCCGTAGATGGAATCGTGCTGGGGTTATTTTCCCGGTTTGCCGGTGCGTATGTCCCGAGACTTTCGACTTTGCCGCTTCCTATACTCGGAGCGCCGGTCAGGATAGTAGGGCCGGTCCGATTTCTAGGGAATGTAACGATACCAATGACAGGAGACGTAAAAATAATGGAATCAATCCGCTTCAATCCCCGCCAGACGCTGCTTGCCGCCATCGTCGCCGCCACTTTTTGCGTACCAGCCGCAGCGGCTGGTGCCAAAGTAAGCTGGGAAGATATTCTCAATGACGACAAGACCACCGGCGATGTCCTGTCTTATGGTCTTGGCCTCAAGGCGCAGCGCCACAGCACGCTGACTACGGTCAACACGAAAAACGTCGAAAATCTGGTGCCGGCCTGGAGCTTCTCCTTTGGCGGTGAAAAGCAGCGCGGTCAGGAAGGGCAAGTGCTGGTGCATGATGGCGTGATCTACGCAACCAGCTCCTATTCGCGCATTTTTGCGATCGAAGCGAAAACCGGGAAGCGCCTCTGGGAATATGCTGCTCGCCTGCCGGACGATATTCGTCCCTGTTGCGACGTGGTTAACCGCGGTCCGGCCATCTATGGCGACAAGATCTTCTTCGGTACTCTGGATGCTGGCATCACGGCGCTCAACAAGGACACCGGCAAGGTGGTCTGGACGAAGAAATTTGGCGATCACAAGGTTGGCTATACGATGACTGGTGCGCCTTTCATCGTCAAGGATCAGAAGACCGGCAAAGTGCTGCTGGTGCATGGTTCCTCGGGGGATGAATTCGGCGTCGTCGGCTACCTGTTCGCCCGCGATCCGGATACCGGCGAGGAAGTCTGGGCACGTCCGATGGTGGAAGGCCACATGGGTCGCCTGAATGGCAAGGAAAGCACGCCGACGGGCGACAAGGCAGCACCGTCCTGGCCGCGCGACAAGGATGGCAAGTTGGTTGATGCCTGGAACCACGGCGGTGGTGCTCCGTGGCAGACGGCCAGCTTTGACGTCGAGAAGAACATGGTGGTGATCGGTACCGGCAACCCGGCGCCGTGGAATACTTGGCACCGCACCAAGGAAGGTGACGACCCGCGTAACTGGGACAGCCTGTTCACTTCCGGCCAGGCCTACGTCGATGCCAGCACCGGCGAGCTAAAGGGCTTTTTCCAGCACACCCCGAACGATGCCTGGGACTTCTCCGGCAACAACTCCGTGGTGCTCTTCGAGTACAAGGATCCGAAGACCGGCAAGCTGGTCAAGGCCTCCGCCCACGCCGACCGTAACGGTTTCTTCTTCGTCACCGACCGTGAAAAACTGGCGACCGGCGCCGGTTACCCGAACAAGCCGACTTCGCTGATCGGTGCCTGGCCGTTCGTTGACGGTATCACCTGGGCTTCCAGCTTTGACCTGAAGACCGGCAAGCCGATCGAGAAGGGCAATCGTCCGCCGGCACCGAAGGAGGGGGCTGACAAGGGTGAATCCGTCTTCGTTTCGCCGCCTTTCCTCGGTGGTACCAACTGGATGCCGATGTCGTTCAGCCCGGATACCGGTCTCTTCTACATCCCCGCCAACCATTGGGCGATGGACTATTGGACCGAAAAGCTGACCTACAAGGCCGGCTCTGCCTACCTTGGCCAGGGCTTCCGGATCAAGAAACTCTATGACGATCACGTCGGCACGCTGCGTGCCATTGATCCGAAGACCGGCAAAATTGCCTGGGAGCATAAAGAGAAATTCCCGCTTTGGGCCGGTACTTTGACCACTGCAGGCGGCTTGTTGATTACCGGCACGTCGGATGGTTTCGTTAAAGCATTCGATGCCAAGAACGGCAAGGAACTGTGGAAATTCCAGACCGGTTCCGGCGTGGTTTCTGTGCCTATCACCTGGGAAATGGACGGCGAGCAGTACATCGGTATCCAGTCCGGTTACGGCGGCGCGGTGCCGTTGTGGGGCGGTGACTTGGCCGACCTGACCAAGCAGGTCACGCAGGGTGGTTCGATGTGGGTATTCAAGCTGCCGAAGGCGTCGAAGAACTAAGGCTAACGAAGCGCGTCATGTCCAGCGGCTGCCATCTTCCTGTGCGGTAGTCGCCCAACGCCACCAGCAATCAGATGGGTTGCTGGTGGCCTGGACTTACTGTTTCGCCTGAGGATGATTCACAGATGATGATTCGAAGCCTGATTTTTGCCTTTTTTTCGCTGTCGACCGCAGCAATTGCCGCCGAGCCATTTGAGCCGGAGGTTATTAACGGTTGCGGCATCTGGCCGCACACCCGTTGTCCGGGCGTTGATCTGCGCCATGCCAATCTGGCTGGCAAGAACCTGGCCGGTGCTGATTTCACCGGCGCCAAAATGGCCCGGGTAGATTTACGCGGGGCCAATCTGGCGGGCGCAATTTTTGATGGCGCTGATCTGACCTCGGCCCGTCTTAACAAAGCGACTGCCCCTACCGCCAGTTTTCGTGGCGCCAAAATGATTGGCGCTGATCTTGAGTTTGCGCGCCTGTTTCGTGCCGACTTTACCCATGCTGATCTCACCGGGGCCAACCTGGAGGCGGCGAAAGCCAATTTTTCGTGGTTCGCTGGCGCTCGTCTGGTCAATGCCAATCTGCAGGAAACCAAGTTCTTTACCGTTAATTTCCGGGGTGCCGATCTGTCTGGCGCTTTCCGCCGATTTACCGTTTTCCAGGATGCCGATTTCGAGGGCTGCACTGGTTGTCCGACCGACTGGTGACCGCCATGCGCAAACTGCTATTGATCCTTTCGGCCTGCCTTTTTTCCGGCTTGCTCAGCGCCAATGAAGTGGCGGTCGCCCCGACCGTGAAGCCGGATGGTTTGCCGGTGCTCGGCGAAACCTGGCTTGAAGCCAATCCCTACCGCGGCAATCCGCTGGCGGTCAGTATTGGGCAGACGGCCTACGGCCAGACCTGCGCCCGCTGTCATGGCGCCGATGCCAGCACTAATGCCGCACCGGCTCCCGATTTGCGCCAACTCAACCGCTTTTGTCGGCGGATAACCGATCTCGATCTGAAGGCGGCCTGCATGCGCGATAACGATGCCTATTTCGCCAAAACCGTGCGCCACGGCAAGATCATTGTCGGTGTGACTCAAATGCCGCCCTGGCAAGGCGTACTCAAGCAGGAGCTGGCCTGGGCGATCCAGATGTTCATCGAGTCGCGCGCGATGGGTGGCAAGGAGTGATTTTCGGAAACTTACCGCAAGCCATGCCGCAGCGATTTGCCGAGTGCCGCGAGCATGGAGGTAACGGCTCGCCTGGAGATCATCGAAGCAAGGGCTGGCGGTACGGTCAACCCGAAAATGGCACAAAAAAACGGCGCGTAAGCCGAAGCCTTCGCGCCGTTTCGAGCGGGCGCCGAAGCGCCCGCAGGAGATGCAAATTAGGACTTGTGCAGCTTGAACACCCACACAGAACCACCCTGTTCGAGGAAGTTCACACGCTTGGCGACGTCGCCGCCCCACAGCGGTACTGCACCACCCCAACCGGTTACGACGCTGATGTACTGCTCGCCATCCATTTCCCAGGTGACCGGCGGTGCAACGATGCCTGTACCAGCCTGGAATTTCCACAGCTCTTTGCCCGTCTTGGCATCAAGCGCGCGGAGGTAACCTTCCGGCGTGCCGTGGAACACGAGATTGCCACCCGTGGTCAGGACACCCCCCCAAAGCGGCGCGTAGTTCTTGCTTTCCCAGACCATCTTGCCGGTGGTCGGGTCAAAGGCGCGCAGGGAGCCGATGTAGTCGTCGTGAATAGCCTTGATGGTGAAGCCGGCGCCGAGGTAAGCAGCACCTTTCTTGTAGGAAACAGGCTCGTTCCAGATGTCCATCGACCATTCGTTAGCCGGGACGTAGAACAGACCGGTTTGCGGGCTGTAGGCCATCTGTTGCTGGTTCTTGCCACCGAGGAAGGACGGTGCGGAGAAAACCACTTTGCCCTTCTTGCCATCGGCTTCAGCTGCCGGGTTACCCGGACGGCCTTCTTCGATGTAGTTCGGACGGCCGGTTTCCAGATTGATGCTCTTGGCCCAGGTGATCTTGTTCACGAACGGGAAGGCATTCAACAGCTTGCCGTTGGTCCGGTCATTGACGAAGAAGAAACCATTACGGTCAGCCTTGCCGCCGGCCTTGACCATCTTGCCGCTCTTGTCCTTGTAGTCAAAGGAGACGAACTCATTGACGCCGTCGAAGTCCCAGCCGTCATGCGGGGTGTTCTGGTAATGCCAGACAATCTTGCCGTTATCCGGATTAAGCGCAACGGTGGAGGACGAGAAGAGGTTGTCGCCAGGACGCAGGTGGCTGTTCCACGGGGCCGGGTTGCCGGTACCTGCGAAGATCAGGTTGGTTTCTGCATCGTAGGTTGCGCCGTTCCAGGTGGCAGCGCCGCCGGTTTGCCAGAGATCACCCTTCCAGCTGGCGTTGAGCGTGCCGCTAATGCCGGTTTCGGTCTTGTTACCATCCTTGTCGAATGCATAGCCCATGTGGCCTTCGACAGTCGGACGGGTCCAGACCATTTTGCCGGTCATGGCATCGCGGGCATCCATGCGGCCGATGACGCCAAACTCGCCACCGGAAACACCGGTGATGACCTTGCCTTTAACGATGATCGGCGCAGCGGTGTAGGAATAGCCGGCAGCGTAGTCGCCGAGCTTCTCTTTCCAGACGACCTTGCCGGTATCTTTGTCGAGGGCGATCAACTGGGCATCCAGCGTACCGAAGATAACCAGGTTGCCGTACAGGGCAGCACCACGGTTGATCACGTCACAGCACGGCATGATGCCGTCCGGCAGGCGATGCTCGTACTTCCAAAGCTTTTTGCCGGTCTTGACGTCAAGGGCAAAAATACGGCTGTAGGAGGCCGTCACAAACATTTTGCCGTCAGCAATCACTGGCTGCGATTCTTGGCCACGCTGCTTCTCGCCACCGAAGGACATCGACCAGACCGGGACCAGATTTTTGACGGTATCGGCGTTGATTGCAGTCAGCGGGCTGTAGCGCTGGCCCTGGGTGCCAAGGCCGTAGGACAGAACGTCGCCGGTGGACTTGGCATCGTTGAGGATGTCAGCATCGGTGACGTCTTTAGCCATCGCCGGGCTGCCGGCAACAGCGAAGGCTGCGGCAAGTGCGATAGCAACAACATTCCGTTTGGGGAAGGTATTACGAATCATGGATTGTCTCCTGAGTTGTCTATTGATTCCTGCCGTGAGGCCAGCGCCTGGCGCTGTCCCCAAAGCCGAATGAAATGCCCGGCGGGTGTTCTCCATTCCCTGATGCACCCCCCGGCAGATAAATAACATTGCAAAGGCTGTGCCAAGACGATTTCGAGAACCCCTGAAGCACAGAGTACACTTTTTTGATCGAAATTAAAGCCCTTTAACAGGCAGGGTATTGCGTCAGTAGGATGGCCTGAATGCGCTGTTTATCGGGAGTTTTTCCCGAGTTTTGAAGTTCAGCCCATCTTGCAGACCAGGGTTTAGGTGACGTAAGCCGCCCTGTTCGGCAGGCTTGGCCGTGGATAGGGCGGTCAAATGATTTTGCTGCTACAAATGTCACCATGTGCTCCAAAGTTGCACATGTGGAACGCTGCGGTCGACTGAAATTTCCCGGCAAAAACCCTTAGTTGTCACACCTATGGGGCAAACAGAGGTTTTTTGCGGCTTTGGCACGCGGCTTGCGCACCACTTCTCCAAATTACGCCAAATGAAGGCGATAGGAGAGACAAGATGAAGTTTTTGCTGACAGTGACCGCGTTCGTGCTGGCGACATTGCAGTTGCCGGCCGCGGCTGCAGCTTTGCCGGAAGCAATTGATCCGCTCGATTCGGCGCGTTGGACGGATATGCACAAAATGGTGCTGGGTGGCGCGCCGGTCGTGTTCGACGACCGTGTGATCGTAAAGGCGCCGGCGACTGCAGAAAACCCGATGCAGGTGCCGGTTACCGTGGATGCAACCGCTTTGCCCGGGGTGCAGGAAGTCCTGGTTTTTGCCGACTTCAATCCTATCCTCCAGATATTGCGATTCTTTCCTGAGTCCGCGCCGGCTTTTCTTGGCTTTCGGGTCAAGCTCCAACAATCATCGCCGGTCCGGGCTGCGGCCAAAACCGCCGATGGCGTCTGGCATGTTGGCGGCACTTTGGTGAACACCGTCGGTGGCGGTTGCACGGCGCCTTCTGCCAATGCCGGCTCGAAAGAGTGGCAGCAGCGCTTGAATGAGGTGGCTGGTCGTCAGTGGTCGGAAGGGCCGCAACAGGGGCGTGTTCGGATGCGGATAGTGCACCCGATGGATACCGGACTGGTGGCTGGTACGCCTGCGTTTTTCCTCGAAGAAATCAACTTTACCGATGCTGCGGGTAAGCGCCTGATGCGGGTGCAAACCTACGAGCCGGTCAGCGAAAACCCGGTTTTTACGTTGACGCGGGGCAACAGCACGGGGCCGCTCGATGCCAGCGGCCGAGATAACAACGGCAATGCGTTCAATGTCAGGATTGCGCCATGAAGCGCTTGTTCTGCTACTTGACGCTGCTGGTGGCCGGGGGGCTGAACGCGGCCGAGTTCGACTACGGGCTCAAAGCGCGGCAGATTGCGTCGGATGTTCATGTCTTTGTCGGCCGCACCGAGGACTTCACGCCCGCGAATGGCGGCAACATTGTTAATACCGGTTTTATCGTCGCGCCGGGTGGAACCATCGTGATTGATAGCGGTTCTTCGCGGCGATACGGCGAGCAAATGCGGCAGGCAATCGCGGGTATTTCGCCAAAGTCCGTGGCACTCGTTATCAATACGCATCATCACCCGGACCATTTTTTGGGCAATCAGGCCTTTGCCGATACGCCCATTGCCGCGCTGGCCGCGACGCGTCAAGGGATCGGCGCTGACGGCAATGTTTTTGCGGAGAACCTGTATGGCCTGACCGGCGACTGGATGAAAGGCACCGAGGTCTTTGCGCCGACACAAACGCTGGCCGCCGGGACGCTGGAAGTCGCTGGCCGCCGCTTGCGCTTGATAGCGCTGAATGGCCACACCGAGGCTGATCTGGTGATTTACGACGAAACCAGTGGCGTGCTTTTTGCGGGTGATCTTGTATTTAATGAGCGGGCGCCAACCACGCCACATGCCAATGTTGAACACTGGCTGGCGGCACTCGATCAATTGGAGGCGATCACGCGTGAGACGGGGTTCAAAATGTTGGTGCCCGGTCATGGTGAAGTTGCCCGTGATGCGGCGCCCATTCGTCAGACGCGAGCCTGGCTGGAATGGTTGCAGCGCACACTTCGCGAATCTGCCGCTGCCGGGCTGGACATGAACGAAGTGCTTGCCCGCCCATTGCCGCCGGAGTTTGCCAAGCTGCCCGTTGCGGCCAGTGAGTATCGCCGTTCGGTGGGGCATCTGTTTCCAGCAGCCGAGCAGGAGGCATTGAAGTAATGAATGCGATGACCAAGGAAACATCGGCAGGCCCTACGGTCGACCGGCGTTTTTGGCTGATTTTCGCTCTGTCGCTCGCCATCCATGCCCTTGCATTGGCCTGGGTGCAGCGGCCGCAGCGGGAATTGCCAGCGTTGACGCCGCTTTTGGCGACCCTGCGCCTGGTTGTTGAACAAACATCCGGATCGACTGCCGAGGTGCAAGCTGCGCCAACGCCGGCAGCGATCCCACCGGCGGCGAGGCAGCTTCCGCCACGTCGCGAGTCGCGTTCGGCTCGCAGCGTGGTGGAGGCTGCTGCGCCAGCAGTGACGAGCAACCAGCCCGTGGCCGAGGTGGCCGCCCCCTCGGCTTTGCCGGCAACCCCCAATACGGCCCCGCAAACGCTTACCCAGGCGGCTGCACAGCCAGCCGCCGCAGCGCCCAGCCAGCCTGCCCGTAGTCAGAGCAGCCTGCTCGCCGCTTACCGCCAGAGCCTCACTGAAATTTTTGCCGGCCAGCAGCAATATCCCCGAGTTGCCGCGATGCGTGGCTGGGAGGGCGAAGTCCGCTTGCATCTGCGGGTGGCGCGTAAAGGCAACCTGATCGCCGTGAAACTCGATCATTCCAGTGGTTTCGATGTTCTCGACCAGCACGCGCTAGCCATGCTTGAACAACTGGCGACGCTACCTCCCTTGCCTGATGGTTTGGAGGCCAATGAAATTCAAGTGGTCGTTCCCGTCAATTACAAACTTAAGAAGGCCACATGAATTTTCTCGCCCGTCTTAATTTGCACACCCGCATCAGCCTCGTTCTCACCGGTCTGGCTGCCAGCCTGCTGCTGGTGCTGGCGGGAATCTGGCTGCAAGGCGCCCGCACCGGCATTCACGAAGAAGTCGAGGCGGCGAGCCGGGTGTCCGAGCAATGGCTAAGTGCGCTTACCGTAGAAATGCAGACGGTGCCCGCTGCGGCGCTGGCTGATCGCGTACTTGGCATCGTCAAACCACTTGGCCGGATTCGGGCCAATGCACTCGAAGTTTTCGCTGCCGATGGCCGGCTGCTTTATCGCTCCCCGCCACCGACCTACAAGGCTGGACGTTCCGCGCCGGCCTGGTTCACTGGTTTGCTGGCCCCGACATTTCAACAGCGCGCCCTTCAGATCCATGATTTACGTCTGGTCCTCAACCCGGATGCCTCGCGGGCAATGATCGACGCTTGGGACGATCTGTGCGCCATGGCGGGTTGGGCATTGCTGCTGCTGGCCGTACTTTTCGTGACGACCCGGATGGCCCTCGACCGCGCCTTACGGCCGCTCGATCAGGTGATGCAGGCACTTGATCGCACCGGTTCCGGGCGTTTCGATACTCGGTTGCCGGTTTTTTCGACCCCCGAACTCGGTCGGATTTCCCATGCTTTCAACGGCATGGCGGATCGCCTGGTTGCTGCGGTCAACGACAATGTCAGGCTCGAAACCGAGCGCGAAGTGGATGCACACCTGCAAGGTCGGCTGGATGCCGAGCGGGGTGTCATCGCTCGTGAATTACATGACGAACTCGCCCAGGGCATCACCGCCGTACGAGCGCTGGCCGGCGCTATCGCCCAGCGGACCGTTGAGCAACCGGCATTGAACAGCCATGCGCAGAGTATTGTTGCCGTCACCGGTGATATGCAGAACGGCGTGCGTGGCATCCTGCATCGTCTGCGGCCGCCTCCGAGTTCCGGGTTGGCGGTAACGCTTGAGCGCACACTGGCCGCCTGGCAGTTGCAGCATGAAAATATAGTCCTGACCCATCGGCTGGCGCTGGGTGCCTCGGCGATCGGTGATGACGTGGCGCAGGCGGCTGTCCGCGTTGTGCAGGAAGGGCTGACTAACATAGTCCGCCATGCGTGTGCCAGCCAGGTTGAATTGCTCATCACCCGCACGGCAGGTCATTTGAATATTTCGCTGGCTGACAATGGCCGCGGTTACGATGGCCAAGCTTCGCCCCAAGCCGGCAGTGGCCTTGGCCTGGCCGGTATGGCCGAACGAGTCGCCTTGCTCGGCGGACAACTCAAAATCAACAATCGGCAAGGTGAGGGCTTTTGTCTCGTTGCCAGTTTGCCGGACCATTCACCACTTGCCTACCTGGAGGGGCAGCCATGACCAACTCACTACAAGGAAGTCGCATTCTGATTGCTGACGATCACGCCATGGTGCGCCTCGGCTTTCGCCTGCTGCTCGAAGGCGCAGGGGCAACGGTGGTGGGCGAAGCCGAGAGTGGCGAGGGCATGCTGCGGCTTTACGCTGAACTGACACCCGATGTCGTGGTGATGGATGTCTCAATGCCCGGCATTGGCGGGCTGGCGGCGCTGGAACGCCTCATGGTGGGGGAGCAAAAAGCACGGGTGCTCATGCTCTCGGCGCATCACGATGACGTTGTGCCGGTACGGGCGCTGCGTCTTGGTGCGCGGGGCTACCTTTGCAAGCGTGCCTCGCCGGATGAGTTCCTGCGGGCGGTGACTCAGGTTGCCCGCAATCAACGCTATCTTGATCCCGAGTTGGCTCAGGCGGTTGCGCTTGCTCAACTTTCGGGGGCTGCAACACCGCTCGAAACGCTGACTGAAAAAGAGTTCGCGGTTTTTATGCAATTGGCGCAGGGGCGCTCAGTGAATGACGTTGCCGCTGATTTTTTCCTCAGCCCGAGCACTGTGGGGACACACCTTTACCATATCAAGCAAAAGCTCAATTTGCAGAACGCTGCAGAAATGGCTTTGCTTGCCATGCGCAGCGGGTTGATTGAGGCCTGATTGCTCACTGATCCCTTATTCCCGGCCAGCCGACCGCGCCTTGTAAGGCAGATGGCCGTCGGTGAAGGCCATATGCTCTACATTGAGGAGTGTGCTGCGGTCGACGGCCTGCCGGTGGTGTTTTTGCACGGCGGCCCGGGGAGCGGCTGCTCGCCCAATCAGCGCCGCCTGTTCGATCCGGCGCGCTATCGCGCCATTCTTGTTGACCAGCGCGGTTGTGGGCGTAGCCGCCCGCTTGGCAATATGCGGGATAACACGACGGCACATCTGGTCGCGGATCTTGAATATTTGCGCGAGGCGCTCGGTATTTCTCGCTGGCTGGTTTTCGGTGGCTCCTGGGGGGCTGCTCGCCCTGGCGTATGCCCAAACCTACCCCGAACGTGTCCTTGGCCTGGTGTTGCGCGGTATTTTTTTGGGATCCCGTCAAGAAATCGCGGCTTACGCCCGCGCCGCTGCGCTGGTATCCGGTCTGCCTTCAAGGTTTGCCGGCGAGGATGCGCTGGCACCATGGGCATCCGCGGTGATGAGCGATGAGCCGAAGCAGGCTTTGCCGGCCATTCGTGCCTGGCTCGATTACGAGGCTACTGATGGGTGAAGAACCCATCGCCGAGCCGCCTAGCGCTGGTCAAATAGCCAAGGTTCGCGTGCAGATGCACTACCTGATCAATGACTGTTTTCTTTCGCCGGGGCAGTTATTGGCGGGCATCGAGCAACTTCGTCACCTCCCGGCGGCGATTGTGCAGGGCTTGGCAGACCCGGTTTGTCCGCCAGCGGTTGCTGAAAGTCTGCACCACGCCTGGCCAGAGGCAGCCTGGTGGCCGGTGGCTGAAGGCGGGCATGGCGCCTTGTCGCCGCCGATTGCGCGGGCCTGCATTGATGCGCTAGATTGGGTTGCGACGGCTGAAGGTGGCAGGCAATGAGCTGCCTTGATCTGCATTTTTCGGGGGTCTGGTCATGAATAAACTACGTCAATGTGCCGTATTCCTGGCGGCCATCATGGGTTTTTCCTCCCCGTCATTGGCATGGGAACTGGTGGGTACAAAAACCATCTCGCTGCACAGTCGCGAAGGTGATCGTACCCCATTGGGCACGGTTACTTTTTTGCCTGAGGCAGGGAAAACCACCTTTACGCTGGCGCTGGAGCCTGAACGCTTCAAGGACTTCTTTCTGTCGATGAAAGAATTCAAGTGCCTGGAAAGTGCTCAGGAAATTCAGTGCCACGTCCCTTATCCCTACCCGAACCCGGCGACGGCCAGCGTTGATAACCTGGTTTGGCTGGAGCATTCGTTGCTGTTTTTCTACAAGGCCCCCCGAGATTTTGGGGCTCGCTTGTGGAATGGCATTTATTACCGAATGCAGATTACTGATCAGGGCATTATCGGGACGCCCCAAGCGGTCGATTTAGTCCAAATGGGCGCACCGCCAGTTGACCCTTCTATTCCCCCTTTCGGCAAAGAAGGAAGAACCGATATCGTTCCCGAAACCCGCTGGTTTTATCGCCTGACTATCGAGTGATAGTCGTGAAAGAAGGCTCGCATATGCAGCTTTGCTCATGAGGAACAAATGAAACTTCAGCGTCTGTTTTTGCTTCCCGCCCTCCTGCTGGCTTTGCTTGGAAATGCCAGTGCTCAGGAGAGCGATGCCTCCGACTGGATCAAAAACCCCGCGATGGGCAATTACAAAGCCTATGCCGAGTTCAAAATGGCGAACTACGAAGTGGCCCGTCAAATATGGGAAACCTTGGCTGGATTAGGTAACCCAGACGCTTTGTTCAACCTTGGTATTCTCGCCGAAGATGGTTTGGGCGAAGCCAAGGATATGAAAAAGGCGCTCGCGCTCTACGAGGCAGCGGCCAACGCAGGGGGCTTCAAGGCCCAGTACCGCCTGGGCATGCTTTACAGCGATGGTGGCACAGTGCCTAAAAATGAAGCGAAGGCTCGCCATTTTCTCAGCCTTGCCGCCGTCAATGGAGACAAGGAAGCCGCAGCCCGTCTCGCGTCGCTTGACCAGCCAAATCGGCCCATTAGCGAATTCGAGCAGGCCGAACGTCTGAGCAGCCGCGGCCAGCACGCGGAAGCTGCTGTGATCTTCAGACGCCTTGCCGATGCCGGAAATGTCACCGCCCGAACCCGGTTGGCCTGGATGTATGAAGCCGGCCGTGGTGTCGAACGCAGTTTGGCAGAAGCGGCCAGACTATTCATGCAATCAGCCGAGGCCGGTGATGCCGAAGCGCAATACGCTATCGCGGTTATGTACAGAACGGGAAAAGGCCAGCCACAGGATCGCGAACAGAGTCTGGCATGGCTCAAACGCTCGGCCGGACAAAATTACCCTGCAGCTGTCGCTGCAATGGCCGCGGAGGTGGGCGGCGGCCATTGATCTGGCTTTGTGGTTTTTACCGCTACTAAATGTCAGGCAGTGATTCGCTCCGTCGATAAATCAAACCTCGAACGAGGCTATGAGCGGTGCGTAAGCAGAAAAGAAAAACGCTGATCAAGCGCAAAGTGCTTGATCAGCGTTTTGTTTTGGTGGGCCCGCACGGACTTGAACCGTGGACCAAAGGATTGTGAGTTCGGTAAAAAGGATTGAAAATCCTTTTGCGTCGGCCATAAGTCCTTGTGCCGCAAGGGTTCCATCCTATGCGCAATGCTCCGCCGGCCCTCATTGGCGGCACCAGACGCGCACCAGACAGCGAGTGATGGACCGGACGCGGAACGGAAGGACTCAGCGATGGGCGGGGGCGATGGCCAGCAGGGCTTCCAGCCCACCGGAAAGCGGGTCCAGTTGCGTGGCTTCCTCTAGCAGCCTGTCGGACTACTGCAGTGCAAATGGGATAATGCGTACCTGCCCACCGAAACCCGTCCGAGAAATGAGCCGCTTCCACCCCGTTGACCGCCAGACCGGCTACCTGCTTCCCCCTCGGTCGATGAATGGCTCCCGGAAGACCACCTTGCCCGGTTTATTGTTGAAGTGGTTGATCGGCTCGATGTTAGCGCCTTGGAGAAAGCCTACGCAGGTCGGGGCAGCGCGGCGTATCACCCCTCCGTGTTGCTGTCGTTGCTGGTGTATGGGTACGCCACCGGGGTGTTCTCGAGCCGGAAGCTTGAACGGGCAACCTATGACTCGGTGGCATTTCGCTTCATTGCGGCCGGCACGCCCCTGACCATGACACGCTGGCGACCTTTCGCCGACGCTTTCTCGACGAGTTGGCGGGGTTGTTCGTGCAAGTGCTGGAGATGGCTCGGGAAATGAAGCTCCTGAAGCTGGGCACCCTCAGTCTGGACGGCACCAAGGTCAAAGCGAATGCCTCCCGCCACAGCGCCCTGTCGCATGGCCACATTGAACAGTTGGAAATCCAGCTCAAAGCGGAAGTCGCGTCTTTGCTGGCGCTGGCCGAACAAGCCGACCAATCGGCGGTGCCGGACGGGATGAATTTACCCGCGGAAATTGCTCGGCGCCAGGCACGACTGGAAGCCATGGCGGCAGCCAAGGTCAAGATCGAGGAACGAGCCAAGGCACGCTTCGAGAAAGAACAGGCCGAGTACGAGGCCAAGCTGGCGCATCGCGAACAGAAGGCCAAGGAAAGCGGCAAGAAGCCCGGCGGCAAGCCGCCGAAACCGCCGGTTGCCGGGCCGAAGGCGCAAGACCAGCTCAATCTGACCGATGAGCAATCCCGCATCATGCCGGTGCCCGGCGGTGGTTTTAACCAAGCGTACAACGCCCAGGCTGCGGTCGATACAAGCAGTATGCTGGTCGTCTCACTGACCGTCACGCAAGCCTGCAATGACAAGGAACAGGTAGTGCCGATGCTTGCGCAACTGGCCGCGCTGCCTGCCTCGCTGGGTCAGCCGAAGGAACTCCTGGCGGACACGGGTTTCTACAGCGCCAAGAACGTCGAGGCCTGTGAGGCGTGCAGCATTGACCCGTTCATTGCGGTGAAGCGGGACGAGCATCATCCGGCGCCGCAGGAACGCTTTACCGAGCCGGCCGCCTTGCCGGCTGATGCAACGCCCGCCCAGGTCATGGCGCACAAGCTGAAAACCAAGGCCGGCCGCGCGCTCTATGCCCTGCGCAAGCAAACCGTCGAACCCGTGTTCGGCATCATCAAGTCCGTGCTCGGATTCCGTCAGTTCTCCCTGCGCGGCCTGAAGAAAGTCTCGGGAGAATGGACGCTGGTTTGCCTCGCGTGGAACTTGAAACGCATGGCCGTATTGCGTCCGCAGTAGCAAAAACACGGGGAAATCGTGCGTCTTCAGGCAAAAATCAGCAAACTCCTGCCTTGCAGCCTCAATTTCTTTGACCTGGTCGGCTCAAGTCCGACAGGCTGCTAGTACCCAGCTCCGCCAGGCCTGGAATCCGGCGGCGGCAACTACTTCGGGCTGTTGTTCGGCTTCGGCGACCAAGGCGCGAAGGATGCTCGCCTTCTGGCGGTTGTCGGCAGCGGCCAGAAGCGCGTCGCGGCGTCGTTGCTGGTCGGCCAGGCGGGCGGCTTCAGCTTCGCGGGCGGCCTTTTCCTCGGCTTGGCGAATCTTCTCGTCTTGCTCGGCTTTTCTTTCAACCAGATGGTTGTGCCGCCAGATGGCTTGGCCGCGATAGAGCATTTCTCCGGCGACAAAAAGGCTCGCGGCGATCTCCGGTAAGTGCGATTCCAACGGTGTCTCTTCCGTATCGCACCAAAGATTGGGCGGGAATTCGTTGTTTTTGGCCCAGTTGGAGATTTCTAACTGCAATCGGGGCTTCGGCGGGGTGGTTTTGCCTTTCACCATGCGAGACCGTTGCTCGATTTGCGTGAGTTTGAAAGAAACGTTGATCGTGCCAACGGTGACGCTCGACCCTCAGCCTCCTCGCCGCGTAAGCTAGGCTTGAAGCCGGCCTTGCTGAGCATTAAGAAGACTGCGTTGAAGATTTTGAGACGGCGCCGGGCGAGCGGCTCGTCGAATCGGGGTTTCTTCCAGGCATAGGGCCGGTCAATCAGTGCTTGGCGTCGTTGTTCGTCGTCGGCCAAGAGCTTGGCGATCAGCGGATGCGGGTTGGCCAGCGTCTTGGCTACGGTGACCTTGCCCAGCAGTTTCTGAGCGCGCTGCGTGACCTCGGTCAGCGACTCGGAAAACGTCGGCGGTGGCGGCAGCTCGGTAATTCGCTCTTCCCGCCCAGTCCAAACCTCCCGTCCGATCATGACTTCGTCCGTTTGGCCAAGGCCGCGCACCGGAAATGGAATACGTGCGGGCTTTTGGCCGGCCGCGATGCGTGCCCAATATCCGCGCGGCGGAATGGGGATATTGGCTTCCCGGCAAATCTTGCCGAGGCCGACGTCAGAAAGACCAAGTTCGGTTGCAGCGACTATCTTGGGCTTGGACCAAAGCAGGTCGTAGAGGGCTTGTCGGGTGAATTTGGTCGCCATGATCACATTCCGAGTGCGTAGCAGACCCTAGGGTAGCCGAAACGGAAGGTCACGTTCCGCTCGGTGCGACGCCGACATGTGTCCTTTGCGGTGAACTTGTCGATTAATCGCCGCAGATTGTGCGGTTAATTACTTGCGTTTTGCGGTGAAAGCTGACCATAATCACCGCATGAATGACGGTGATTACAAGTATGTCTGGCAGGCGTCGGACTGGCCGAACTGGCAGTATGACCTCGCCGCCTTAGCTGTACCCATGGCCGCGGTGAGCCGGGCGCAGGGTCTGCTGCTCGGGCGCTTGGCTGACGTCGGTGCGGCCTTGCGCGTTCAGGCCAGCCTGGTGGCGCTGACCGAGGATGTCGTCAAAACCAGCGAGATCGAAGGCGAGCAGTTGAACGTCGCTTCCGTCCGCTCCAGCATCGCCCGCCGCCTGGGCGTGGATATTGGCGCTTTGGCACCGATGGATCGTCATGTCGAAGGCGTGGTCGAGATGGTGCTCGATGCGACGGCGAACAGTCCGGCGCCGGTGACACAGGCACGCCTGTTCGGCTGGCATGCCGCGCTGTTTCCAACTGGGTACTCCGGGCTTGCCAAAATCCAGGTCGCCGGCTGGCGGGATGATGCCAGCGGACCGATGCAGGTGGTGTCCGGCCCCCTGGGGCGGCAAAAAGTGCATTTCGAGGCGCCTCCGGCGGATCGCCTAGCGGTGGAGGTCGAGCACTTTTTGGCCTGGTTGAATGCGGATTCGGCTGAGCCGCCGTTGATCAAGGCGGGCCTGGGGCATGTCTGGTTGGTCACCTTGCATCCCTTCGATGACGGCAACGGGCGGATCGCCAGGGCCATTGGTGACCTGTTGCTGGCGCGTGCCGACGGCAGTCCGCAGCGCTTTTACAGCTTGTCCGCGCAGATACAGCGGGAGCGCAAGGCCCATTACGACATCCTGGAACGGACCCAGAAAGGGACGATGGATGTCACGGCTTGGTACTCTGGTTTCTGGAAAGCCTGCAGCGGGCGGTGGATCAGGCCCAGCAAACGCTCGATGCCGTTCTCCTGAAAACCCGTTACTGGCAGCGTTGGGCGACCCTGACACTCAATGAACGGCAGGTAAAGGTGCTAAATCGGTTGCTGGATGGGTTCGATGGAAAACTGACCAACAGCAAGTGGGCGGCGATTGCCAAGTGTTCGCCAGATACGGCATTGCGCGACATCAATGATCTGCTGGCGCGCGGGGTGTTGAGCAAGGCGGGGGCGGGTGGGCGCAGTACCAGCTATGAGCTTGCAGACGGCTAGCTGTCAACCGCACCCAGCAGGGAGTTCGGCAGAAAAAGACTGCCAATTCTTTGATTTCGCCTATCAAGCCTTGTGCTGTAAGGCTTCTAGTGTTTCTCCGCTCCTCCGTCGCCCCGAAATTGAGGCGCCAGACAGCACCAGACACCTGGCTATGGACCGGAAAACGGCCGGCATCCTCGCCGGGACGTGATCTTTTTAGGAGAGTTTTGTTATAGCAGTGAATGCAACCACTTTCCTGTGAAGTTTGTGAAGTCTGTCAGTTGCTTATGGTACAGACATTCGCTCTCATTGTCGTGGGGTGCAAAAGCTGCACCCCATCGTTCAGCAAACGACTATGTTTCTGAACGATGGTTGCCCCCCACCCCCCCCCAGGCACCCGCATAGGCGCATTGTGCAATTGGAAGGCCATTGAGGCCGACAGCTAGGCCAAAGTTTCCGCGCAATTTCTGAACGATTCTCGCGCCTGTTGTCTTGTATTGATTGCGCTGGGTTACACAGCGGTTACACGGGGGAAAGCAGAAGGCCGAAAAGACCAAAGGGCTACAAGCAATTGCCTGTAACCCTTTGATTTTATTGGTGGGCCCGCACGGACTTGAACCGTGGACCAAAGGATTATGAGTCCTCTGCTCTAACCAACTGAGCTACGGGCCCGGAAACTTTATTCGCCGTTTTGGTCCAGGAAGCTGCGTAGCTTGTCGGAGCGGCTTGGGTGACGCAGTTTTCGTAGTGCTTTGCTTCGATCTGGCGAATTCGTTCACGGGTAACGTCGAATTGTTTGCCGACCTCTTCAAGGGTGTGGTCGGTATTCATTTCAATACCGAAGCGCATACGCAAAACCTTGGCTTCTCTCGTCGTGAGGGTGTCCAGAATTTCCTTTGTGACGCCGCGCAGGCTGGAATACATGGCTGCATCAGCAGGGGCCAGGGTGCCGGAATCTTCGATGAAATCACCGAGGTGGGAGTCATCATCATCGCCGATCGGTGTTTCCATGGAAATTGGTTCCTTGGAAATTTTCATGATCTTGCGGATTTTGTCTTCCGGCATCTCCATCTTCTTGGCCAGTGTTGCAGGATCTGGCTCGGCGCCGGTTTCCTGCAGAATCTGACGGCTGATCCGGTTCATTTTGTTGATCGTTTCGATCATGTGAACCGGGATGCGGATGGTGCGGGCCTGGTCAGCGATTGAGCGCGTGATTGCCTGACGAATCCACCACGTGGCGTAGGTGGAAAACTTGTAGCCACGGCGGTATTCGAATTTATCCACTGCCTTCATCAGGCCAATGTTGCCTTCCTGAATGAGGTCAAGGAACTGCAGGCCGCGGTTGGTGTATTTTTTGGCGATGGAAATAACCAGGCGCAAGTTGGCTTCCGTCATTTCACGCTTGGCGCGGCGGGCTTTGGCTTCACCGGTGGACATCTGTTTGTTGATGTCTTTGAGATCTTTGAGCGGGATGCCGATGCGTTCCTGCAAGGCCAGCAGTTTTTTCTGCTGTTCTTTGATATCGGGTGCGCAGCGCGTCAGGATCGCGACGTAGGTTTTGGGCGCAGTGGCGATCTCTGCATCGACCCAGTCGATATTGACTTCATTGCCAGGGAAGGACTGAATAAAGTGAGGACGTTGCATCTTGACGCGGTCGACGCATATTTGCTGAATTTTTCTTTCAGAACGGCGAATCTGCTCAACCATGCCGCGTACGCTGTCACAAAGCTTTTCAATGGAGCGCGAGGTGAATCGAATATTCATCAACTCGTCAGAAAGCTGCTGCTGTAGCTTGATGTAGGCCTTGTCGTGCGGGCCTTTGCCTGGCAGCGCCTTCTGCATCTTGGCATGTAGTGCCTTGATTATATTGAAGCGTTCCAGCGCATCGACCTTGAGTTGAAGTAAGGACGCAGTTGCTGCGCCTGCCGCCTTTTCACTCTCATCTTCTTCGCTCTCTGCCTCTTCTTCTTCCTCTTCTACTTCGTCGTCAGCGGTCTCGGCAATCGGCGCTTCCAAGACGGCATTCGGATCGATCAAACCGTCAACCAGTTCGTCGATGCGCATTTCTTCGGCTTCAACCTTGGCGACCAAGTCGAGGATGTCGGTGATCGTGGTCGGGCAGGCGGAAATAGCCTGCACCATATGCTTGAGGCCTTCCTCAATGCGTTTGGCGATTTCAATTTCGCCTTCGCGGGTCAGCAGTTCAACCGTACCCATTTCGCGCATGTACATGCGAACCGGGTCGGTGGTGCGACCAAACTCCGAATCTACCGATGAAAGTGCCTGTTCGGCCTGTTCTTCAGCTTCCTCGTCATCGGTTGCGGCTGCAGCCGTATCGGACATCAGCAAATCTTCGGCCGCCGGGGCTTCATCGAAGACTTTGATGCTCATGTCGCTGAACGTGGAAATGATCGCTTCGATACTTTCCGCGTCAACGACATCGTCTGGCAGGTGGTCGTTGATTTCGGCGTAGGTCAGGTAGCCGCGCTCTTTGCCCAGCTTGATCAACGCCTTGAGGCGCATTTTGCGCGCTTCAGCGTCGAGCGGCTCAGGAGTTTCTGCCATCGCGCCCTGCAGCAGCGCCTTTTCGGCAGCCTTTTCCTTGGCTTTGCTGATGCGAGCTTTCGGGGCTTCCTTGACGGGGTCTTTTACCTTAGCCATTAACACGATCCATTAAATTCGAGTAAACCATAGATTTTACCATAACTTAGCTGCTATTTGCCTTGCCGGAGAGCAGCTGAATGTATGCCTGTTTTTCTGCCGCGCTCAAACCTGCGACACCAAACTGCTGCGCCTTGGTCTGCAGTTCTGCAAAGGCACGTTTCTGGCCGCCTTCCTGGAGCTTTTCAAGGGTGTCACGGAACTCACCTTCGGCTTCTGCTTCGTCAAACTGCCGGCCGAGAAGTTCCGCGGCGGCATTTTCGATCATGCTCTCTTCGGGGAGGCCGCGGAGCTGTTCGCGTAAAGAGGCGTAGCTGCTGGCTTCAGGATTGTTGCTGACTAACTGATGCAGCCTGATCAGCGCCTGGCGCTCAGGGGTGTCTGGCAATAAATCAATGGGCAAGGCGCTGGCCAGTTCCGGCTTGTGCAGGACAATGCGCAAGAGGTTGCGGGTCAGCGATGGCGCGGTACGTTTGGCCTTGGCCGGGGCGGCTGGCGCGTAGGAGCGAAGATCGCACAGGCGCTCGACCTCGCTCTGCGCAAAGCCGCTGGCTTCAGCCAGACGTTTGACTAACTGCAGGCGGAGCAACGGGGTGGGCAACTTGAGTAACAGTGGCTTTGCTTCATAAATCAACTGCGCCTTGCCTTCGGAGCTCGTCAGGTCGCAGCGTTGAGCCAGTTCGCGGAGCAGAAAGTCGGAAAGCGGCATGGCCTGATGAACCAGTCGGTCAAACTCCTCCTTGCCGTGGGCGCGGATGTAGCTGTCGGGGTCGTCGTCCTGGGGTAGGAAGACGAAAGCCAGGCGCTTGTTGTCGGCCAGTGCTTCCAGTGAATTTTCCAGGGCGCGCCAGGCGGCTTTGCGGCCGGCATTGTCGCCATCGAAACAGAAAACAACGCGGTCGACCTGCCTTAACAGCTTGCTTACGTGCGTGCTTGTGGTTGCCGTACCCAGCGTCGCGACGGCATTGCCAACCCCGTTCTGGGCGAGTGCGATGACATCCATATAGCCTTCGGTAACGATGGCGGTGTCAGTCTCGCGTAGCGCTTGGCGAGCCTGCGGCAGACCAAAAAGCTCGCGGCCTTTTTCGAAAAGCGGAGTTTCTGGCGAGTTCAGGTATTTCGGTTCGCCCTGATCGATGATGCGGCCACCGAAGGCGATGATGTCACCTTTCTGATTGATGATCGGGATCATCAGGCGGTCACGGAAGCGGTCGTAGCGGCGGCCCGCTTCATTCTCGATGACGAGGCCCGCTGTTTTCAATTCTTCGGCGTTGTAGTCGGAAAATATCGCCTGCAGGTTTTGCCAGCCATCCGGCGCGTAGCCCATGCCGAAGCGGGCGGCCACTTCTCCGGTCAACCCGCGTTTTTTGCAATATTCGACGGCGCGGGGCGAAGCTTTGAGTTGATCTTTGTAGTACTGGGCCGCACGCGCCATGATTTCAATCAGCATCCGCGTCTGGCCGGGCTTCTCGTCATTGAAGCTGCGACCTTCGCTTTCCGGTACCTGCATGCCGGCGCGGGTGGCGAGTTCCTTGATGGCATCGACGAAGCCCATCCCCTGATATTCCATGACAAAACTGATTGCCGTGCCATGCGCGCCGCAGCCGAAGCAGTGGTAAAACTGCTTGGTCGGGCTGACCGTGAAGGACGGCGATTTTTCGTTGTGGAAGGGGCAGCAGGCGGCGTAGTTGGCGCCGGCTTTCTTGAGCGGCACGTAGCCGTCGACCAGATCGACGATGTCGACCCGGGCCAGCAAATCCTGGATAAAGGAATCCGGGATCATGCGTCTTTATCCGGCAAGCGCAGCCTTGACCAGCTTTGAAACTTCCGCCATGTCGGCTTTGCCCGCCAGGCGTGGCTTGAGGACAGCCATCAGCTTGCCCATGTCGGCCGGGCCTTTGGCGCCGGTTTCGGCCACCGCGGCGGCAACGACGGCAGCGGTTTCTTCCGTGCTCATTTTTTCCGGCAGGTAGGCGCCAAGAACGGATATTTCGAATTGTTCGGCATCAGCCAGTTCCTGGCGGCCGGCCGCTTCGTACTGGGTGACGCTGTCTTTGCGCTGTTTGGTCAGCTTTTCAATGACGGCAACGACGGCGGTATCGTCGAGTTCGACGCGCTCATCCACTTCCTTCTGCTTGACTGCGGCGAGAAGTAGGCGAATAGCCGACAGTTTGGCGGTTTCCCTGGCCTTCATGGCCGTCTTCATGTCTTCGGTGATGCGTGCTTTCAGGCTCATTTTGCTTTTCCTTGGGAAAAATCGTCGGGAAAAAAGATAAAGCCGCCGGCTTTGAGGGCGGGCGGCTTTTTTGCTTACGAAATGTACTGGATTAGTACAGTTTCGGCGGCAGGGTCAGGCTGCGGAGGCGCTTGTGCTGACGTTTGACGGCTGCGGCTGCCTTGCGCTTGCGCTCAGCGGTGGGCTTCTCGTAAAAATCACGGGCGCGCAGCTCGGTCAGTAGACCTGTTTTTTCGACAGTGCGCTTGAAGCGGCGGATAGCAACTTCGAACGGCTCATTTTCCTTGACACGAATGTTTGGCATGTAAATCACCCCCTTCCGTTAGGCACCCGCCAGTCAAGTAAGAGGCGGTGTGCGCAAATTTGATTCCGCCAGTTTGCGGATAGCCAGCAAGTATATTGCAAAAGACCTTTTCGCCTCAAGTGTTAAAATGCGAACCATGCTAGTTCTGGGTATTGAATCCTCCTGCGACGAAACCGGTATCGCGCTCTATGACAGCGCCGCCGGGCTGTTGTCGCACGCTTTGCATTCGCAAGTAGCGATGCACGCGGAGTACGGCGGCGTGGTGCCGGAACTGGCCTCGCGCGACCACATCCGGCGCGTGGTGCCGCTTTTGCGGGAAACCTTTGAGCGTGCCGGGCGGCAGTTGGATGACGTGGATGCCATCGCCTACACCCGTGGCCCCGGGCTATCCGGTGCCTTGCTGGTTGGTTGCGCCTTTGCCGAGGCCTTGGGTGTGGCGATCGATAAGCCGACCTTGCCGGTGCATCATCTGGAAGGCCATTTGTTGTCGCCGTTGTTGTCGAGCGATCCGCCGACTTTCCCGTTTGTCGCGCTACTGGTTTCCGGTGGGCATACCCAGTTGATGCGGGTGGAGGGCGTTGGTCGCTACGAATTGCTTGGCGAAACGCTGGACGATGCGGCCGGAGAAGCGTTTGACAAGAGCGCCAAGCTGCTCGGTTTGCCTTATCCGGGCGGTGCCTTGCTGTCGAAGTTGGCGGAACAGGGGCAGCCGGGCGTTTATAAACTGCCGCGCCCGATGTTGCATACGCCTGATCTGAATTTCAGTTTTTCCGGGTTGAAAACGGCGGTGCTGACGCTGGTGCGCGAGCAGACCGAGCTTTCGGAGCGCTTCAAAGCGGATGCGGCCTGCGCGTTTCAGGAGGCCATTGTCGAGGTCTTGCTCAAGAAGTCGTTGAAGGCGCTGAAGCAAACCGGCCTCAAGCAGCTTGTCGTGGCGGGTGGTGTGGGCGCCAATCGGCAGCTGCGGTCAACGCTCAATGAAGAGGCAAAACGCAAACATTTCCGGGTCTATTATCCGGAGCTGGAGTTCTGCACCGACAATGGCGCGATGATTGCGCTGGCCGGTTGCCTGCGCCTTCAGGCCGGTACGCCGGCGAAACCGGCGGGCAGTTTTTCCGTTCAGCCGCGCTGGCCTTTGATGGAAATGTCAGACCGCGCCGCCAGATAGAAAATTGGCCATATTCCACGGTCGACCGTGGTGATTGCCTTCTTTTTCTTTCGCTTTGGGCAATCCTTGCAGGGCGGGTTGCTTTTGCAGCATTTCTTGCTCATCGTCTTTATTCCTTGCGTAAAAAACCTGCTTTTCCCCGAGTCGGTAGTGCAGGGCATCGCCGCAGGATGCTCTGTAGCATTTTGTTCGGCGAGAAGCTGATGCCCGGTACGACCTTGGCCGGCCGCCCGAGTTGCAGATCAGTGGTTTTCGGGGAGTGCGGCAAGAATTTCAATACAGTCTTTCCAAGCCAGTTCACGCTGCGTGAAACGCTGTAATAGTTGAAAAATCATGGGTTCCTCCGAGATTTGAGCGGGCTTTTGTTTGCCCGATGAGCCGAGTTTAGCGATTGCCGAGTATTTGACAAATTGATCGTTGCTATTTTTCTAATCTCTTTTGGCTATTGTGCGACATGGCCTGATGCCAAGTAAAAATCACTTGTTCCGGCGCTTGAAAATTTGGTTCTTGTTCTTCATCAAGTCCATACCAGCCCACGATCGGCCTGTTTGCTGGATCCGGCAGGAGCTTGACTTGAATCAAGGTGAAAAGGTTTTCGGGTGCGAGAGTCCGCCGCCGAATAACTTTTTCAAGGGATAAGGGACATATGATTTCACGAGATTTCAAGCGCTTCCGTCTGGCTGCTCTGCCGGCGTTAGCCATTGTTTTTCAGTTGGCCTTCGCTGAGGCGCCGGCTCATAAACACACGGATGCTGCGGAACAGGAATATCAGGCGAAGGGGGGCTCGCCAATGGCTGATGTTGCAATGCGTCAGGACATCAATCCGCTGGCGCCGAAAATGACCGAGGCTGAGTTCGAGAAGAGCAAGCGTATCTTTTTGAACGCTGCGCCGGCTGTCATGGCGTCTTGCGCAAAGGGGCAACGGGTAAGCCGCTGACGCCGGACATCACGCTCGAAAAGGGGTTGGAGTACCTCAAGGTATTTATCAAATATGGTTCCGCCGGCGGTATGCCGAACTGGGGAACTTCCGGTGTGCTGAGCGACGATGAAGTCGACATGATGGCGCGTTACATTCAGCAGACGCCGCCTGCGCCGCCCGAATTCGGCCTGAAGGAAATGGAAGCCTCCTGGAAGGTGATTGTTCCGGTCGACAAGCGTCCGAGCAAAAAAATGAACAATCTCACTCTCGAGAATCTGTTCTCCGTCACCTTGCGTGACGCCGGGGAAATGCGCTGATCGATGGCGATAGCAAGAAGATCGTCAGTATTTTGAACACGGGTTATGCCGTGCATATTTCGCGTATGTCGGCTTCCGGTCGCTACATGTTTGTGATCGGCCGCGATGCCAAGATCAACCTGATTGACTTGTGGATGGAGAAACCGGACACGGTTGCCGAGATCAAGGTTGGCATGGAGGCGCGTTCGGTCGAAAGCTCCAAGGCCAAAGGCTATGAAGACAAGTATGCGATTGCCGGCACCTACTGGCCGCCCCAGTTCGTCATCATGGAAGGCGACACGCTCAAGCCGCGCAAGATTGTCGCGACGCGCGGGATGACGGTCGGCACGCAGGATTATCATCCCGAGCCACGCGTTGCCGCCATCGTCTCCTCTCACTTCAACCCGGAATTCTTCGTGAACGTGAAGGAAACCGGCATGGTCTACTCGGTGGATTATCGCGATCTGAAGAACCTCAAGATCAAGATGATTGAAGCTGCGCCTTTCCTGCACGACGGTGGTTTCGAGTCAACGCACCGCTACTTCATGGATGCGGCCAACGCCTCGAACAAGATTGCCGTTATCGATACCAAGGAAGGCAAACTGGAGAAACTTGTTGAAGTAGGCAAGACCCCGCACCCGGGTCGTGGCGCCAACTTTATCGATCCCAAGTTCGGCCCCGTCTGGGCGACTGGCCACCTGGGTGACGACACCATTGCCCTGATTGGTACTGATCCGAAGAAACATCCGGACAATGCCTGGAAAGTCGTGCGTACGCTCACGGGCCTCGGTGGCGGTTCGCTGTTCCTGAAAACGCATCCGAAGTCGAAGAATCTGTGGGTCGACACGACCCTGAATCCTGAAGCCAAAATCAGCCAGTCGGTTGCGGTGTGGGACGTGAATAATCTTGAAAAGGGTTACGAGCTGATTCCGATCGGTGACTGGTCCGGTATCAAGGCTGGTCCGAAGCGCGTGGTTCAGCCGGAGTACAACAAGGCTGGCGACGAAGTCTGGTTCTCGGTCTGGAACGGCAAGGATCAGGAGTCGGCCATCGTGGTCGTCGATGACAAGACACGCAAGCTCAAGGCGGTGATCCGCGATCCGAAACTGGTGACGCCAACCGGCAAGTTCAACGTCTTTAATACGCAGCACGACGTTTACTAAGCAAATTGTTTAGGCAAAGGAAGGATTTTGTCCCCTTCCTTTTTGTTTGCGCCCGCGAGCGGTAGCATGTCCCGTTGAGTTGTATTTTGAGGGAGCAGGATGTTGACGCTGGACGCACGTTTCCCCGATGAGTGCTACTGAGTTGGGAGCAAATGAATTGATTGTGGGGCTACGAGCCCCGATGTGGGCGCAGCGCGAGTTGTTGGCGCACACGCCGCCATTCTCCGGGCTGGCCCCGGCGCAACTGGATGAGCTGGTCGCCGCCAGCCGAATTGTTGAATACCACGCCCACGATTATCTGTTTCACGCTGGCGCCGATTCGCGAGGCCTATGTCCTGATTAGCGGCACGGTCAAGCGCTCGACCACCTTGAGCGGTGAACTGGAAAAAGTCCTCGAATTGGCACAGCCGCAGCAGGTATTGAGCCTGGGTGAGGTTTTCGGGAGCACCAGCTACGCTTCCTCTGGTCAGGCGATTACCCCCTGTATCGTGGTCGCCGTTGATGCCCGGAAGCTTCGTGCCATCACGCGCCAGGATGTTGATCTGGGCTGGCGGATAATTCAGGCGCTGGCTCAGCGCCAGCAAGCGATTGAGTTCGATGTGAGTGGTTACCACTACGCCATGACCGGTGCGCAGCGGCTCCTCGATTATCTGGTCGAATTGGCCGGTGAGCGCCGGGGCTGGCCGGTGAAACCACCGTCACCCTGAAACCCAGCAAGAAAATAATTGCTTCGCACCTCGGCATGTCGCCGGAAACGTTTTCGCGGAGCCTGCGCCTCCTCAGCGAAAGTGGCGTCATTGTGGTTGAAGGGCGCCATGTTCATATTCAGAACGCCGCCTTGCTCAATACCGAAATCGGCAATGAGCGCCAGTTGGTGAGTTTTCCCGCAAGCCCAAGCATGGTTCGGCCAAGGAGGACAGTACGATCTCTCCTGGCGCATTGATCAATCTTTGCGGCCGTCAGCGGGTGTTGTCGCAGCGTATGGCGATCGCCTGGGGCTGGTCGGGCGCAACCTTGCGCTGGTTAAATCCCGGGTCAAGCTGCGCCAGTTGAAATTCAATTCGAGCGGAATCTGAGCCATCTGAACCGCCTTGATTTGCCGAGCGTGCTGGCCGATCGTCTGACAATACTGAAGGACGCCTGGCAGTTGTATCGGCAAGCCTTGTTCGAGGCTGAACCGGCGCTCGCGGGTGCGCGGGCGGTGCTGGATTTGAGCGAAGAACTTTTGCTCGCAACTGACCGGCTGACCTATGAAGCCGAAAAGCTCTCTGCGACGCCGGCGGCTCACTTTGTCAATATTGCCGGTCGCAACCGCATGTTGTCGCAGCGAATCGGCAAACTCTTCTTGTTCCGCGAATGGGGCTTGGGTGGTCAGCTCGTGCTGCACCGTCTTGAGACTTCCCGTATCGAGTTCGAATGTAATCTGGCCGAGTTGCAGCGTAGTGGCAAGGGCATCCCTGAGCTTGCGGCGCAACTGGACGAGGTGGATGGCCAATGGCGCAAGTTTGAAAGCATGCTGGTCCCGAATTTGGCGAACATCGGCAAGGCACGCTATGCCTTGACCGCGTTAGCTGCGGGGAGCGCCTCTTTCGTCATGCCGATACCGCGGTCAAGCTTTACGAACGGCTGGCTGACTGAAAAAACGCTTATTTTTTCTTGCCGCCGATTTTGCTTTCCTGGCCGGCCAGCAGGCGTTGCAGGTTCTGCCAGTGCTTGATGATCAGGGTCAGGGAGATGACGCTGATGACCAGTGTTTGACCATTGCTGCCGTTAAAAAAAATGGTGTAAACCGGGGCCAGCGCGGCGGCCAGCAAGGCGGCCAGTGAAGAATAGCGCGACGCGTAGGCGACAAATAGCCAGGTTCCCATGACGGCGAGGCCGACCATCGGGTCAAGCGCCAGCAGCACGCCCGCCGCAGTAGCGACGCCTTTGCCACCTTTGAATTTGAGAAAAATCGGGAACAAGTGGCCGAAGAACACGGCGAGGGCGACGAGGCCGATGACGTTGTCGCTGAAGCCCATTTTTTGCGCCACGAAAACCGCCACCCAGCCCTTGAGGGCATCGCCGATCAGCGTGAAGAGTGCAGCCTTTTTGTTGCCGCTGCGCAAGACGTTGGTGGCACCCGGGTTGCCCGAGCCATAACTGCGCGGATCAGCCAGACCAAACAGCTTGGCGGCGACGATGGCGAAGGAGATGGAACCGAGCAGGTAGGCGGCGATTATTGCGATAAATGGGGCGAAAGCGGTTTGCATGGGTCGTCTGGGGCGCTGAGGTACAATCGGCGCGAATTTTACACCCCGTGCTACGGTCGACTGCCTTATGGACATCATTTTCATCGAAGAATTGCGCGCCGAAACGTGGATAGGCATCTATCCGCGCGAAAAGGCCATGTCGCAGACGGTCGAGATTTCTCTGCATATTGGCGTGTCGACCGCATCAGCCGGCGCCAGCGACGATATTCGCGATACCGTTGATTACGCGGTGGTGGTCGAGCGCCTGCGGGCGGACCTTTCGGGCAGCCATTTCAATTTGCTGGAAAAGCTGGCCGAACATGTCGCCACCTGGCTGCTCGAAAACTTCGCCGCGCAATGGGTGCGGGTTTCCATCGCCAAACTCGGCATGATGCCGGGCGTCAAGCGCGTCGGCGTGATCATCGAGCGCTCGGTTTAAATCGCCCGGGCAGGCTTTGCCCCTAGCCTGTCACTTGCTTCCTCAAGGCGACAGCCCTCTTTTTCAGAGACCAGCAACCTGTTGGTAAAGCCGAAGCATTGAGTTTTGCTGCAACAGGTCTGCGGGCGCGCTTTGCACGCTATCTTTCAATCCCATCGCTTGTGCAGCCTGGGCTTCGTCGCTGAAACTGACGCGGTAGGACGCCTCGATTTCCGGCATGTCGACCCGCCCGACTTCATCAAGGGCGTTGGCGGATTCGTTAATCCACGGACCAGAAAGCCGCGGTTTACGGAGTCCGCCGGGCACGTTAAATGGGTAGGATTGAATGAGCATCTAATTTCATTGCGGCACTCCATTCACAATCCTGCGTGAACAAAGCGCCGCGCTCCATTTAGGTCCTTTTTCTTCCCCCCCCCCGCCGGGGACCCCCCCGGCCGGGTGCGGGGCCCCCCCCCGCGGGTGGCCGGTCCCGCCCCCCCCCAGAACTTCAGTCAAGGTTTCGCGTTGCACAAGCTCATTGGCGAAATTGAAAACTTCCAGCCCAAGGGCGTCCCTTGCTGAAAGTACGCCAATCGGCAAACCATTGGGTGCGATTACCGGCATGTGGCGATAGCCGCCTTCGTACATCAGGTGCAAGGCGTGCCCAAAAGGCTTGTCCGGGCTGATGGTTTGCGGGTTTGGGGTCATGATTGCGCTAACGGGTGTCGTATTCACATCAAGACCCGGCGCCAGAATTTTGTGAACAAGATCCCGCTCCGTGCAGATGCCCAGCAGTTTTCCGTCTTCTGGCGACACCACAAGTACGGCACCAAGTTTCAGCGATTTCATGTGCGAGGCCACAGCACGGACGCTTTTTTCCGGCGTCGACATCAGAAAATCCCGATTCTGGATGACCTTGATAACAGCGCGATTCGGCATGATTGTCTCCTTTTGTTGTTAACGTCTGTTGAGACTCAGCAAGCCGGCGCCGGTTCGTTACAGTGCGTAACGCTTGTTATCAATTTGGTACATCAGAATGCCGCCGCAAGCACGGCCATGATCGCAAAGCCGCTGGCCAAACCCGCGGTGCCGGCGGCCTCGCTGCCCGGCTCCGGAATCAATTCATGGCTGACCACCCAGAGCATGGCTCCGGCTGCCGCGGCGAGCGCGAGCGGCAGGGCGGCACCAGCGAGGCTGCTGGCGATAACGCCGAACAAGCCGCCCACCGGCTCGACCAGACCCGTCCCAAGGGCAATCAAGGCGGCGCGCAGGGGGGCTGCGCCGAGGGCGATCATGGCGCTGGCCACAATCCAGCCTTCCGGAATATTTTGCAAGGCAATACCCAGCGTCATGCCGTGATCTGCCCCGGCCGCTGCGGCAACACCGACCGCAAGCCCCTCGGGCAAGTTATGCAGGGCGATGGCAGCGACCACCAGCGTGACGTGGGGCGAGCCGTTGCGCTTTCGACCGACTCGACATGCGTATGCGGCAGGCGCCGATCCATGTGCTGCATCATCGCCACGCCGGCCAAGAAGGCGCTACTGGTGAGGATGCCGAGCATCCACGGTGCATCGCTGGCCGCCACCGTCTGCACGGCGGGAACGAGGAGCGAAAGAGACTGGCCGCGAGCATCATGCCGCCGGCCAAACCGAGCATCGGTGCCATCAAAGCGTTCGGATGGGCGACGGAGAAAGAGGATGGGGATGGCACCCAAACCGGTGGCAAGGCCGGCCAAGAGGCTGGCCTCAAGGCCCTTGGCAGCCATCGGATGAGCCGCGAACCAATGGAGGGTTTGCTCGATGCCGAAGGCCGTTGCCACGATTGCCATGACGAGGCCAATCCACAAGTGGCGGCGGGTGTTTGGCTGGGCGTAGTGCTTGACGACGATCTGGGTCATGGTGGCTCTCCTTGTTCTCAGGAGGCACTTTACGACCGTCTGTTTTATAGCGCCAATCGATTGATTGAATCGTTACGATTGCTAATGGCAATCAACCCTTCAGCGCCGCCTCGACCGGCTTGGGGTTCAGCGTCCGCAGAATGTCGTGCGGATGCACGCCCACCAGAAAGCCGCGCCGACCGCCGTTGATGTAGATCAGCGGCAGATCAAGGATGGTTTTTTCCAGGTAGACCGGCATCGGCTTTTTGGTGCCGAAGGGGCTGGTGCCGCCAACGAGATAGCCGCTGTGGCGGTTGGCGACTTCCGGCTTGCAGGGTTCAACCTTCTTGCAGCCGATCTGGCGCGCCAGTTCCTTGGTCGACACCTTGCAGTCGCCATGCATCAGCACGATCAGCGGTTTGGCGTTCTCATCCTCGAAGATCAAGGTTTTGACCACGGCATGTTCAGCGACATTCAGTTCGCGGGCTGAAACCTTGTGCCGCCGTGCTCTTCGTAGGCATAGAGGTGGCTCGAAAACGGGATCTTGTGCGACTTCAGGAACTTGGTGGCCTGTGTCTCGGGGGCGTGTTCTGTTTTGCTCATGGCAATATTCTGATGCCAGCCTTGGGTTCTATGGCATTAGCCGCACGGGTGATTCATGGCATGCAGCGATTTCAGGCATTCGCGGGCAAGGTGGGAGTCGCTATGAGTGCTTGAAATGCCGGCGTGGCGGAGCGGTAATTTGAAGAGACGCAAACCGGCGCCGTGAGTGAGCGGCCAGCTAACGAAAGCGTGGCGCAGGACATTTTTGATGATTTTTACGGTTCACCGCAGCAATCAGCGCCTGCCGCCGTAATCATCCGCCAGGCGGTCGTAATGCGCGTGGGCCTCGGTTTCCTTGAGGGCGGCGGCATACCATTCGAGCATCGCCGGGTGGGCCAGCATGGTGTCCCGATAGGCCGCCGCCACCGTTGGCAGGGCAACGTTATAGATATGCAGGCGCCAGACCAACGGGGCATACATCGCGTCCGCCACCGAGAACGCACCGAACAGGTAAGGGCCATCCGCCGTCGCAAATTGCGTGCGTGCCTCGATCCAGATTTCGCTGACCCGGTCGATGTCGCGCTGCACTTCGGGCGTGGCCGGTTTGCCCTTGAGTTTCAGCTTGAGATTCATCGGCATGGCTGTTCTCAATTGCGCGAAGCCGGCATGCATTTCAGCCGAAATACTGCGGGCCCGGGTACGCGCCCGAGCATCGGCCGGCCACATGGCAGGATGGCGCTCGGCCAAGGTTTCGGCGATGGCAATCTTTCCCAAATCTGGAAGCCATCCTCATGCAGGCAAGGCACACGGGCGTTGCCTGCGAGCGGCTTGAGCGCGGCGTTGTAGTCGCGCCCGGCAACCGACACCATGTGCTCATTGAACGGAATCCCGAAATGCTTCATCAGCAGCCAGGGCCGTAGCGACCAAGATGAGTAGTTTTTGTTACCGATATAGAGATCGAACATCTGGCGCTCCTCGTTGGATTGAGATTTTCTTTGAGTTGACCGCTCAATTTTGGGGCGTTTGCGAGGAAAAAATCACTTTTGGTTGACCACTCCATTGAGAAGTGGTCCACCACTTTCGAGGTGTCCGCAGTCGACTTGGTGCCAATTCAGCCTGATAATAAATGCAAGCAATTTGGCAGCTTTATCATCTGGTAGCCAATCTGCTTGCCAATGTTGCATTGGTTATCCCGTACTCTGTTCTATGGTCAACGTTGAATTGGCTGATACCCATCCAGTAAGGTGGGCGCATTCACACGCTTGGCATTGCCGCCTGATCTGTCATACAGAACGAACTCTGGCATCCCTCCGGGGATTGGCGCATCGCTCGGTCAAGCGCACCGGAGTAGGCTGAAAGTGCCTCAAAAAAGCCGTTGGACGAATGTAGACGAGGCATCGGGGCGTAATTCCTCTTTTGCTGAATACCGAGTCAAAGGTCGTTATCGCTTAAAGCAAAACGTAGATCAGATCAAACGAAGATGGTCGTTGTCTTGCGGAAAGTCAGCCAAGTTGCTCGAATTTGGCATGCAGGATAAAAAGTTGTTCGTCTCAGAGTGAAGCCTGGCCGAAAGATGGAACGGTGATGTCCGGCCAATTCCTTCCCGAGCTCTGGAAGACTGACTCGACATTAAGTTCCTTGATCGAACTGACTCGATGGCCAAGAAAACCATTCTGCTCACATGCC
>JADKIP010000001.1 GCA_016721185.1 Candidatus Dechloromonas phosphorivorans | reverse complement strand
TTTCGTTGCCGATTTCGCCACCGTATCGGCCCTATCGCGTGGCTTCCCCTGCGGTGCGCCACGGCCGGTGATTTGATGACGCTGCATCTGCGGACGGGACCGCAGGCTTGGTGAGCGATGGCATCGGGGAGATCCAGCCAGTTGTATTTCTGAAGGTTGCTAAGTCATTTCGTTTCTAGGACGACGAGGCCGTGGATTTTTGCCATCTCCAGGTGGCTGCAGGCAACTTCCCCAGGCCGCCTGCGCCGCCTTGGCATCGCGCTTCCCTTGTCCTTAAGTTTCCCAGGTGAAGCCTTCGCCACCGACACACACATGCCAGGCAACATTGGGCTGCTGGCGGAAAAAACTTCTTCGCCGGTGTCAGAGCGGCCTTGACGAACTGGACAACGCCGACCTTGAGGCCGTAAGCCGAGGGCGCGGGCAACCACGCCGAAAGCCGAAGAGGACTTGCCCTTGCCGTTCCCGGTATTAATCACCAGCACGCCGCGCTCTTCCTGGGCATCGGCAATCTTGCTTTTGTCGATGACGTCTTTTCTTCTGCATTCTTTCTTCGTGGGTAATAGCCATGTTTTTCTCCTATTCCGGAATGAAACAGCGATGGCCGGCGTCTTCGAGAGCTGACGCAGGCCGTAGCCGTAGAGTTCGAGAGTGTTTTTGCCGTCAAAATGGCGTCGACCGCACCTGGATTCAGTGCGACCGTCGCCGGTAAAGTAAAAGTGCTCGATCGCAGAAGCGATGTGCAAGTTACGGGTCGTGCAGCACCATGATCAGGCCGGCGCCGCAGTCGCGCGCCGCACTGGCAAACAGTTCGAGCACGGCCATCTGATGATTGAGATCAAGGTGCGACAAGGGTTCATCGAGCAGGTAAAGCCGGGCGGCCTGGGTGAGCAGGGTGGCAATGGCCAGACGCTGCCGTTCGCCGCCGAGAGGGTGTGGATCTGCCGCTTTTCCATACCGGCCAGCCCTGACTGCCTGCAAGGCATTCCGGAGCTAGTTCGGCATCTCGCGTGCTCTCCCAGTCCCAGCGGCAGAGATGCGGATGGCGGCCGGTCAGGGCTGTTTCAAGTACCGTCGAACCGAACGGGTCGGTCTGAAACTGCCCCAGCCAGGCCCGGCACAACGCCGCCTGGCGTGGCAGCATCAGCAGGCAATCCTCGCCATCCAGCAAAGCGCCGCCAGCGGCGGCTTGGCGGGGGGGCAACCCGGCCAGGGTGGATAGCAGAGTCGATTTGCCGGCCCCGTTACGGCCCAGAATGGCGACCCGTTCGCCGGCCGCAACAGGCCAGATCAGGGTGGTTGACGACGCAGCGTCCGCCCACTTCGACGACGAGCTGCCGGGTCTCGATCAACGGGCTGCTCATTTGGGTTGTCGCGACAACAGGAAGAGGAAGACCGGCACGCCAATCAGCGCAGTCAGGACGCCGACCGGCAACTGCTGCGGCGCGATCACGGTGCGCGCCAGCGTATCGGCCAACACCAGCATTGAACCGCCAGCCAGTACCGAGGCCGGTAGCAAAAGGCGCTGGTCGTTGCCGGTCGCCAGGCGGACCAGATGCGGTACGACCAGCCCGACAAAGCCGATCGAGCCGGCGGTTGTGACCGAGGCGGCCGTGGCCAGCGAGGCCAGCAGGAAAATGGCATAGCGCAGGCGGTTGACCGCAACACCCAGCGCCTGGGCCTGCATCATTCCCCGCGCCAGCAAGTTGAGCTCACGGGCGAAAGGCATCGCCAGCGTCAGGGCGGCGGCCAGCGCCAGCAAGGGCGGCCACGAACTGCCGGCCTGCGCCAGATCGCCCATCAGCCAGAACAACATGCCGCGCAGTTTGGTATCCGGGGCAATCGACAGCATCAAGGCCACCAGCGCCCCGCAGCCGGCAGCGACAATGACGCCGGTCAGCAGCAAACGGGTTTGTGTCCAGCTGCCATCGCCATGCGCCAGCCCGAAGACCAGAAACATCGCGCCCAACGCGCCCGCAAAGCCAGGCCGTCGATCCCCAGCGTCGGCAGGCCGATCAGAATGGCAAACATGGCGCCAACGCCAGCGCCCCCGGAAATACCAAGGACGTATGGGTCAGCCAGCGGATTACGCAATAACACCTGCATCAGCGCCCCGGCCAGTGCCAGCAGGCCGCCGCAGGCAAAACCGGCGAGTGCCCGTGGCAGGCGCAGTTGCAGCACGATATCGCCGGCACCGCCCTCTTGGCCGAGCAGGGCGGCAAAAACTTCAGCCGGCGCCACCTGATAACTGCCCACCATCAACGCCAGCCCAAAACTCGCCACCGCCAGAAGGCTGAGGCTGACGAGGATCAGGATGGCGCGTTGACGGTTGGGCATGCAGGCTTACTGGAAGGTGTAACGAATGCCGGCAAAGGCGGAAATGCCGGGCGTGCCGTAGATGACATTGACGCTGCGGGCGACGTCGTAGTTGCGGTCGAAAACGTTGTCGACGCGGGCAAACGCCTGCCAGTTCTTACTCAGGGTGTAGTTGGCAAAAAGATTGGTCAGCGCATAACCGCCCATCCGTACCTGATTCATCCCGGTTTGCCAGTGCGGATCGTCGTAGCGTGTGCCGATTGCCTTGAATTCAATCCCGCCCTTGAAGGGCCCGGCCAGATAGGTCGCAGAGAGCAGACCATGCTTTTTCGCGCGGCGGCGCAGTTGTTCGCCAGTCTCCTCGTCGCGTGGGTCCTGGAAGGTCAGGTTGGCATTGAGCAGCCAGTTGCCCAGCGTCGTTCCGGCGGCCAGTTCGATACCATCGATTTTCGCCTGACCGACGTTGGCCGGTGTCGATTCGTAGGTCACGGGATTGGTCGTCCAGGCGATCAGGTTGGTGATCTTATTCTGGAAATAGGTCAGGCGAGCGTGCGAAACACCCTGTTCAAAACGCAGCGATACCTCACCATTTTTTGATTCTTCCGGCTTCAGGTTGGGGTTGCCGCCACCGACACCCGGGGTGAACGGGAAATACAGGTCGTTCATCGTCGGTGCTTTGAAGGCGGTGCCGTAGCTGGTGGCGACGCGCCAGGTCGGGGCCAGTTGATAACCATAGCCGAGCAGCCAGGTTTCATGCTGACCGAACTGCGAGTTGTCGTCGCTGCGCAGATTGATCTGGGCCGCATGCGAGCCGAACCGGCCATTCCAGCCACCCACTGCCGAGTTGATCGAGCGCGACATGGTTGAGTACTCCTTGGTCGTTTCAATCTCCTGCTCCAGTCGCTCCAGCGCCAGCAAGGCCGTGCCCAGCGGCAGCTTGATATCGTTTTGCCAGGTGTATTGCTTCTGGGTTGTCTTGAACTCGCTGATCGGGTCGCCGATCATTGTTTCCGGACTTTCGGTGCGGTCAATGCCGTGGGCGATTTTCAATGATGACTGCCAGTTGGCAGTCAGTGCGCCGCTGGCGTAGGCGTGGCACCGGAGACACGGTGTTTCATCTGGTAGTCGCGGTCAGCGTTGACGGTGTTCCAGAAGGCATCCAGTTGGTAAGCGTCATAACGGTTGGTGCTTTCCGAGTTGAAATAGCCACCGCCAATTTCAAACTGGTTTCCAAACTTGTAAGCAGCATTGACGCTCACATTGGTGTTGCGATAACCGTCCCGGTCATTGTTGTAGCCCGGATAGTCGGGTGACTCGATCGCGTTTATGCCGTTGGTACCGCTGGCCCCGGCCTTGATGCCGTAGGAGAAATTGCCGATACGGTTGGCGTGGGCAACGTTTGTTTCATAACTGGAGGTTGTGCCAGCACCGGCTTGAATGCTGAGCAGCGGGCTATCGCTGCCCGCCTTGGTAAATATCTGAATGACGCCGCCAATCGCATCCGAACCATAAAGTGCGGAAGCCGGGCCGCGGACGATTTCGATGCGCTCGATCTGGGAAAGTGGAATCAACTGCAACGCCGTTGTGCCGGTCGTGGCGGAGCCGATACGCATGCCGTCGACCAGGACGAGTGCATGGCCGCTGTTGGTGCCACGGATAAATACACTTTCCTCGGCACCCTTGCCGCCGGATCGGGCGAACTCCATCCCGGCTTCGCGGCTGAGCAATTCCCCGAGCGTTGCCATCGGGCCGGCTTGCTCGATGTCCCGGCGCTCGATGATCGTCACTTCGGTAATCGCCTCGTTGGCCCGCTGAGGTTGGCGAGTCGCCGTGACGAAGACGGTATCGGCCATCGCAAGCTGCTCGGCAGCGGCGTCCAAAGACAGCGCCAGTGCAATGGCGCCAACAATCGGTTTCAAACGTGGATTCATGACTTTTCCCTTCCCGGCGAGCGTCCCCGCGTGCCGGAATAGCTAAAAAAGGAAATGCTCGGGAGGGGAGGTTGCGAGAACCGGCACCACACCCCCGTGGCACTTCTGCGTCTTGTCTCAGGCCGGTCTCCGGGCTCGCAAGTCTTGACGCATCGCCTTCCCAGGATCAACCCAGTGGCTTTGAGATACGTCCGCACTTGCTTACCGTTGCGGGGGCAGCAGCGGATTTGTCCGGTTGGACGCACCGCTTTCCCGATTATCTGCGTTCGGATAGTCCGATTGCAGCACCTGAAGCGGGACGGATTCTAACGCGCAGCGTGTTGCGGCGCATCATAATTATGCCGCCGCATCCCGACAAAGCACTTTGAGAATAAAGGCTTAGTCCTTGACCACGCGACGTTTTCCCCACTATAGTGCCTGCCATGAATACGGAACTTGAAGCTCTCGAAGCCAAGATTGAACAGGTCGTCGCCCTGGTCCACCAGTTGCGCGCCGAGAACGAGGTACTGAAAAACCAGATGGCGGCAGCTGAAGCCGAAAGACTGCACCTGCGGCAGACGATGACGACCGCCCGCGAGCGTCTCGAAGGCCTGATGGACAAGCTGCCCGAGGATGCCTGAGATGAGTGCCGAGCCGAATTTCCTCGACGTCAAGATCATGGGCCGCGAATACCGCGTTGCCTGCACGCCGGAAGAGCGTGATGCGCTGCTCGCTTCGGTCGATCTGGTCGACAGCAAAATGCGCGAAATTGCCCAGCGCACCAAGAGCACGATTGCCGAGCGCGTGGCGGTGATGGCCGCCCTGAATATCGCTCACGAGCACCTTGCGGGGGGCTCGATAAAACCTGCAGAAACTATGGTTGAAGCAGTTGATACTTCCGACGCAAAGCGTAGAATCGATGACATGGGAGCACGGATTGATGCCGTGCTTGCGCCCCAGCAGAACTTGGACTTGTAGTCGATTTCTGCTGACCCCGGCGCCGCCCGCCGAGCGTCCCCTGCGGTGTTTGTTAAGGCCATATATTCCTTGAACCAATGCTAATTGGCATCGGTTGCTGACCATCGAAACTGCTGTTGTGCGCACTCTTCGTCGAGCGTGCCTGAGGCGGGAGGAAAGTAGCCACTCTGGACTCAGGTTCAGGATGCCGGCCTGACGGCACACGCGGGGGCCTTTTTTTGGCCAGGTAGATGATGAAGAAATTCCTCTCGGCACTTTGTTTTGCCTATGGTCTGGTGGCTTGTTCGACATCGCCAACCCTTCCCGACGAACCCTTGCAGGATCGCTATTGGCGCGTCATCGAAATTGATGGCAAGGCGGTTCAGGCAGCGGCCAATAAATCCGAGCCGCATGTCGTGCTGGCCTCGGACCTGCGAGCACATGGTTCGGATGGCTGCAACCGGTTCAACGGTTCTTATACCCTTGCAGACGGGCTGCGTTTTGGCCATCTGGCCAGTACGATGATGGCTTGCGTGCCGCCGGTCGATAGCCTGGCTCGTGCGTTTTCCAGCGCTTTGGCTGTGACGGCGAGCTATCGCATTCAAGGGAGGCAGATGAGCTTGCTCGACGCCGACGGCCGGGTTCGCCTGCGCCTGGAAGCCACTTTCCTGAAGTGATGCAATATTGGTTGATGAAGTCCGAGCCGGATGAGGTCTCGATCGACGATCTCGCGGTCGCGCCGAAGCAGACTGTTCCATGGTTCGGCGTGCGCAATTACCAGGCGCGCAATTTCATGCGCGACACGATGCAGATCGGCGACTTGGCCTTCTTCTATCATTCCGGTGGTGCCGCGCCGGGCATTGCGGGAATTTGCGAGGTCTGTTCCGAGCCTTACCCGGACCCAACCCAGTTTGCTGCACCCCAACGGGATTTTCCGAGTGCTGCGGTCAACCCGTATTTCGACCCAAAATCCAGCCCCGACAAGCCGCGCTGGTGGTTGCGCGATGTGCGTTTCGTCAACAAGTCGCGCTACATCCCGCTCGCCGAACTGCGAGCCCATCCGGAACTTGCTAACATGCGCCTCCTCGCCCGAGGCAACCGGCTGTCGATCACGCCGGTATCTGATGCCGAATGGGCTTTCATTACCCAAGAATTGATGGGGCAGTAATGACAATCTGGTGGCTGGCTTACCCCTTGTTGGGGATTTTTGGTGGTTTTGTCGCCGGTCTGTTCGGGGTGGGTGGCGGTCTGACGCTGGTGCCCTTCATGTTCATGATCTTTACGGCACAGCACTTTCCTCCTGAGCATGTCATGCATCTGTCGCTCGGTACCTCGATGGCGACCATTGTCTTTACTTCGTTGTCGAGCATGCGCGCCCATCATGCCCACGGCGCGGTGCGTTGGGATATCGTCCGCCATCTGGCGCCGGGGCTGGTCCTGGGTACTTTTAGCGGTTCGCTGGTCGCCGGGCAGGTGCCGACCGGACCGATGACGGCAATTTTCGTTGTGATTGTTTATTACGCCGCGCTGCAGATGATGCTCGATTTCAAGCCCAAGGCGCACCGGCAATTGCCCGGCCCGGTCGGGCTGTTCGCGGCGGGCGGGTCAATCGGCGTGGTCTCCAGTCTGGTCGCGGCGGGTGGCGGTTTTCTGTCGATCCCCTTCATGTTGTTTTGCAATGTTGCTATTCATGCGGCAGTTGGCACTTCGTCGGCGCTGGGCTTTCCGATTGCCGTGGCCGGTGCCATCGGCTACATCGTCGCCGGCTGGAGCGATACCGGTTTGCCCGCCTATTCGCTCGGCTATATCTACCTGCCGGCGTTCGTCGGCATCGTCACGATGAGTGTGCTGGTTGCGCCGTTCGGCGCCAAGCTGGCGCACAAGCTGCCGGTCAAAAAGTTGAAGCGGGCGTTTGGTGCCTTTCTTGCCCTGCTTGCCAGCAAGATGCTGTATAGCCTGATCGGCTGAGAATTTTTATGCGCCGGCGTTGAAGTCACGCAGGGTGGCGACCAGATCGGCGAAGCGTTCGCCCTGAACGGTGACATGAGCGCGCAGTTGCGCCGAAGCCAGATCGCTATCGCCCTTGATGATGGCTTCGACAATCGCCTGATGTTCGTTGAAGGACGTTGCCATCCGGTTGCGGACGCGCAGTTGCAGGCGGCGATAGGGACGCAGGCGGCGGTGCAGGGCGGTGGCCTGTTCGACCAGGAAGCTGTTGTGACTGGCTTCGTAGATGCGCTGGTGAAAAACCTCGTTCAGTTGATAGTACACATCCGGCGTATCCGCATCGCGTGCCGCTTCACAGGCCCGGTGCGCTTCTTGTAAGGCCAGCTGCTCGCTGGCAGTGATCCGCCGGGCCGCAAGGCGGCCGCACATCGCTTCCAGTTCGGCCATTACCTCAAACATTTCGCAGACCCGGTCGGCACCGACCTCGGGCACGGTTGCGCCCCGCCGCGGGCGAATTTCGATCAATCCAATCGAAGCCAGCTGAATCAACGCTTCGCGCACCGGGGTGCGGGAGACGCCGAAGGTTGTCGCCAGTTCCTGTTCATCGAGTCGTGTTCCCGGCGGATAGGCGCCGGTGACGATGCGTTCTTCGATCAGTTCCCCCAGTCGTTCGGACTGGCGTGCAATAACGGGAATTTCAGCAGGGCTGTTCATGATCAGGTATCCGGCAAGTGACAACAATTGCATTATACGAAATTAGTTGACTAGTATTCAATGTCTGCCTATCTTGTATACACAACGGCGATAAATGAATACATAAGAGTAGGTTTGCAGTCTGGATTCCCGGGTGAGCAGATCAGTGAGGTTCGCCGTCAGTAATTTTCAGTTTCTTAATTTTGGAGGAGACATCCATGATCAGCAAAACCAAACGTAGCCTGACTTTTGCCCTGGCCACTGCCGCATTTACTTTCGCTATCCCCTCGGCTCACGCCCAGGCGCCGCGTGTCATCAAGATTTCCCACCAGTTTCCGGCGGCCAGTTCGGAAGATGGCGACTTTCGCGATCGTCTGGTTCGTCGTTTTGCGGCTGAAGTGGAAAAGCAGAGCAAAGGCTCGCTCAAGTTCGAAATCTACCCGGGCAGTTCGCTGATGAAGACCAACAGCCAGATCGGCGCCCTGCGCAAGAGTGCGCTGGACATGAGTCTGGTACCGCTGGCCTATGGTGGCGGCGAAATTCCGGCGGTCAACATCACGCTGATGCCGACCGTGGTCAACAGCTACGAACAGGGGATGCGCTGGAAAACTGCCCCGATCGGCAAGGAGCTTGATCGCATCCTGGCCGACAAGAACATCAAGATCATCACCTGGGTTTGGCAGGCCGGCGGTATCGCCTCGACCAAGAAAACGGTGCTCGTTCCCGACGACGCCAAGGGCCTGAAATTCCGTGGTGGCAGCAAGGAAATGGACCAGATGCTGAAAGGTGCCGGTGCGGCAGTAACAGGTATGCCGTCCTCGGAAATCTATAGTGCGATGCAATCTGGCGTGCTTGATGCCGCATTGACCTCCAGCACTTCGTTGATCAGTTTCCGTCTGCAGGAGTTCAGCAAGTACGTCACCACGGCCCGCAATAAGAGCTTCTGGTTCATGTTCGAGCCGCTGCTGATTTCCAAGGGCCTCTATGACTCGCTGACCCCGGAACAACAGAAGATCATCAGCGAAGTCGGCGCCAGCCTGGAGAAGTTTGGCGTTGAGGAAGCCAAGAAGGACGATCTGCGCATGGCCGAAGTGTTCACCAAAGCCGGTGCCAAGGTGGTCGACATGGACGACAAGGCTTTCATGGCCTGGCGTGGCGTCGCCGAACAGACCGCTTTCAAGGATTTCGCCGAAAACATCAAGGATGGCCGCGCCCTGCTCGACATGGCGCTGTCGGTCAAGTAATCCCCCGGCCGGGCATGACCCGGCCCATCCCTCTTAAAAGGTGAATCATGAGCCCCGGATATTTCATTAGCCGAGCGGTTAAGGCCTTCAGCATCGCGACAGGTTACCTGTCGGCCTTTCTGATCGTTATCGCTACCTGTGTCCTCGTTTTTGAAGTCGCGGTCCGTTATTTCTTTGCCTGGCCGACCGACTGGGAAATCGAGTTTTGCGTCTATTTGCTGATCGCCTCCAGCTTTCTGGCCGCTGCCCATACCCAGCTCAACCGTGGCCACGTCACGATCGAAATTCTCGACGAAATCACGCCGCCGAGCTGGACGCAGTGGCGCATGGCTTTTTCCGATCTGCTGTCCTTCCTGTTCTGCGCCTTCATCGCCTGGAACTGCTGGCATCTGTTCTACGAAGCGTGGGACGAAGGCCGGATGAGCGACACCTCGTGGGCGCCGAAAATGTGGCCGGTCTTTGCCACCATGGCCGTCGGCATGACCTCGCTCGCCCTGCAGGTTTTTGTCCAGTTCATCGAAGACTCGCTGCCGGAAGCCATGCGCTCGCACCAGCCACCGCCGCAGCACAACGCGGCCATTCAGGTCGCCATCGAACGCATCCAGCGTGACGAGCAAGGAGAACGCAAATGAGCGTCGGACAACTAGGCCTGCTTTACGCAGCCGCCACCTTCGTATTCCTCTTTTCCGGCATGCCGATCGCCTTTGCCGTTGGCTCGGTCGCCCTGATCTTCATGTATTTTTTCATGCCGCTGGCGCAGCTGTCGATCATCGCTGAAACCATCTTTTCCGAGTTGAACAGCTTCACGCTGCTGACCATTCCGCTCTTCATCATGATGGGCGCGGCGATTGGCAAATCCCGCGCTGGTGCTGACCTCTACAACTCGCTGAACCGCTGGTTGTACAAGGTGCCGGGCGGGCTTGGCCTGGCCAATACGCTGGCTTGCTCAGTGTTCGCCGCGATGTGCGGCTCGTCGCCGGCAACCTGCTCGGCCATCGGCTCCTCGGGCATCCCGGAAATGCGCAAACGCGGCTATTCCGAGCGTCTGGCCACCGGCCTGATCGCCGCCGGCGGCACGCTGGGCATCCTGATTCCGCCGTCGCTGACGCTGATTCTCTATGGTCTGGCGACCGAACAATCGATTGGCAAGCTGTTCATGGCCGGTGTCGGCCCCGGCTTGTTGCTGACCGCGATGTTCTCGATCTGGGTGATCTACAAATCCTGGGCGGAAAAGAACGAAAAAATTTCAGCCAATCGTTCGACCGGCATCGCCATGCCGGCGGAAGAGTCATACAGCTGGAAACAGCGTCTTGAAACGCTGCCCCGCCTGGCTCCCTTCCTTGGCCTGATCATCATCGTCATGGTCGCACTCTATGGCGGCTGGGCGACGCCCTCGGAAGTCGCCGGCATCGGCGCCTTCGGTGCGCTGCTGATGGTCATGGCGATCTACGGCTGCTGGCGCTGGGGCGACCTCAAGGTCATCCTCTCCGGCACGGCCCGCGAGTCGTCGATGATCATGCTGATCATCGCGATGTCCTTCCTCTACACCTATGTCATGAGCTACCTGCATATCACCCAGTCGGCTGCCGCCTGGATGATTTCGCTGGAACTGAGCAAATGGGCCTTCTTCTTCTGGGTCAATATCCTGCTCATCGTGCTCGGCTTCTTCCTGCCGCCGGTCGCGATCATTCTCATGGTGACGCCGATTCTCTTGCCGGCGCTGAACGCCCTGGGTATCGACCTGATCTGGTTTGGCGTGATCATGACCATCCTGATGGAAATGGGCCTGATTCACCCGCCGGTTGGCCTCAACCTGTTCGTGATCAGCGGTATCGCCCCCGACATCAAGCTCAAGGAAATCATGTGGGGCACCGTGCCCTTCCTGCTGCTCATGGCGCTCGGCATCATCCTGCTCTGCATCTTCCCGGAAATCGCCACCTGGCTGCCGTCGCAGTACAGCGGTTCCTGAGTCACTGGAAAGATCATCATGAACGCACCGCTCCCCCGTCAGTGGGATAGCCTGCGCCAGAACCGTGGCCGCCGCCTTGAACGAGCGGCGAGCCTCGGCCTCGCTGGCAAAAATGGCAAGGAAATCCCGGTCGACCGCATCATCGACCTGCTCGAAGCCGTCATCCAGCCGGGCGACCGCGTCTGTCTGGAAGGCAACAACCAGAAGCAGGCCGATTTCCTCTCCGAGTCCCTGGCCGATTGCAGCCCGGAACGCATCAATCACCTCAGTATGGTCCAGTCAGTCCTGGCTCTCCCGAGCCATGTGGACCTTTTCGAGCGCGGCCTGGCAAACCGCCTCGACTTTTCTTTCAGCGGCCCGCAGGGTGCCCGGCTGGCCAAACTGGTTCAGGAACAGCGCATCGAGATCGGGGCGATTCATACCTATCTCGAACTGTTCGGCCGCTACTTCATGGATCTGACGCCGAATGTGGCGTTGATCGCGGCGCAGGCGGCGGATGCCGAGGGCAATCTCTATCTCGGGCCGAATACCGAAGACACGCCGGCCATCGTCGAGGCCACCGCCTTCAAGGGCGGCATCGTCATCGCCCAGGTCAACGAGCGCCTCGACAAGCTGCCGCGCGTCGACGTGCCGGCCGACTGGGTCGATTTCACGGTGCTCGCCCCGAAGCCGAACTACATTGAGCCGTTGTTCACCCGCGATCCGGCGCAGATCACCGAAGTGCAGGTGCTGATGGCGATGATGGCGATCAAGGGCATCTACGCCGAGTACGGCGTCACCCGCCTGAACCACGGCATCGGTTTCGACACGGCAGCCATCGAGCTGCTGCTGCCGACCTACGCCGCCGACCTTGGCCTGAAGGGCAAGATCTGCACGCACTGGGCGCTGAATCCGCATCCGACACTGATTCCGGCCATCGAGTCCGGTTTCGTCGAGTCGGTGCACTGCTTCGGTTCGGAAGTCGGCATGGACGCTTACATCTCGGCCCGTTCCGACGTCTTCTTCACTGGCGCCGACGGCAGCATGCGTTCGAACCGGGCGTTTTCCCAAACGGCCGGCCTCTACGCCTGCGACATGTTCATCGGCTCGACCTTGCAGATGGACATGGCCGGCAACAGCTCGACGGCGACGCTGGGCCGCATCACCGGCTTCGGCGGCGCCCCGAACATGGGCTCCGACCCGCACGGCCGGCGTCACGCCAGCCCGGCCTGGCTCAAGGCCGGGCGCGAGGCCTACGGGCCGAACGCCATCCGCGGCCGCAAGCTGGTTGTGCAGATGGTCGAGACTTTCCGCGAACACATGGCGCCGGTCTTCGTCGAGGAACTCGATGCCTGGAAGCTGCAGAAGTCGATGGGCGCCGAACTGCCGCCGATCATGATCTACGGCGACGACGTCAGCCATATCGTGACCGAGGAAGGCATCGCCAACCTGCTGCTCTGCCGTAGCCCTGAGGAGCGCGAACAGGCGATTCGCGGCGTCGCCGGCTTCACGCCGGTCGGCATGGCCCGTGACAAGGCGATGGTCGAGAACCTGCGCGACCGCGGCATCATCCGCCGCCCCGAAGACCTCGGCATCGACCCCAGGATGGCCACGCGCGACCTGCTCGCCGCCCGCTCCGTCAAGGACTTGGTGCGCTGGTCGGGTGGCCTGTACGCACCACCTTCACGTTTCCGGAACTGGTGATCGCCATGGAAAAACTCAACTTTCAATTTGAATCGGTACCCGCTTTACCGGCGGCCGACCCGGCGCTGTGCGGCGTCGTCGGTTCCGGTAATCTGGAAATCCTGCTCAATGCCGGTGATGCGCCGAACCTCTGTGTTGTCGAGATCAAAACCGCAGCCCGTGGTTTTGCCGATACCTGGCAGGCGGTGATCGGGGCTTTTGCCGCGGCGCACCCGGCTGGCGGCACGCGCATTGCCATCAACGACATGGGCGCCACGCCTGCCGTGGTCAGCCTGCGTCTGGCCCAGGCCCTGGCCGAATATCAGGGAGGTGTTCAATGATCCCGTCACTTGCCTCACGCCATAGCTGGTTTGAAGCCACGGCGCGCAAACGCATCGCCGGTTTGCTCGACCCCGGCAGTTTTACTGAAATTTTGCCCCCGGCAGCCTCCACGCCCAGCCCGCATCTGGCCAAACTCGATCTGCCCGGCGCTTTTGACGACGGCATTGTCATCGGCTGCGGTCAACTCGAAAAACAGCCGATTTTTATTGCCGCCCAGGAAGGTCAGTTCATCGGCGGCGCGGTCGGTGAAATCCACGGCGCCAAGCTGGTTGGCCTGCTCAAACGGGCCGTCCGCGAAAAGCCCGCCGCGGTCTTGCTGCTGATCGATTCGGGCGGTGTCCGGCTGCACGAGGCCAACGCCGGGCTGATCGCCATTTCCGAAATCATGCGCGCCGTGCTGGCGACGCGGGCGGCCGGTGTGCCGGTGCTGGCCTTGATCGGCGGCAGTTGCGGCGCCTTCGGCGGCATGGGCATCGTCGCCAAACTGTGCTCGGCCATCCTGATTTCCGAGGAGGGCCGGCTGGCCTTGTCCGGGCCGGAAGTCATCGAAACGGTGGCCGGCGTCGAGGAATTCGACTCGAAGGACCGGGCGCTGGTCTGGCGCGTCACCGGCGGCAAGCACCGCTACCTGATGGGCGATTGCGCCATGCTGGTTGAGGACGATGTCAGCGCCTTCCGGGCGGCGGCGACGGCATTTCTCGCCGACTGGCAGGAGCCGGCGCCGTCGGTCGGCCTGTTGCGCGCCACGCAGCGGCAACTGGAAAACCGTCTGACCGCCTACGGCGCTTACCGCGACGGCCTGCAGATCTGGGCCGCGCTCGGCGTCACAAATCCGGAGAGCGTGCCCTTGCTCGACCGGGACAGTCTGGTCGCGCTCAAGGAAGGATTGCCGACATGAAACTGAACGATATTCTCGATGCGCTGTTCCCGGCCGGCCATACGGTCAGGGTCGCCAATCAGGTGATCACCGGCGTCGCGCAAACGGCGCAGGGGACGGTGGCGGTGCTCGGCACCACCGATGCGGCGGCGATCGATCACGCCATGGCGCTGGCCTTGTCCGGATACATTCTCGATACCCTCGAACAGCATCCCGGCCGGCCGCTGGTTTTTCTCGTCGACACCTGTGGTCAGGCCTTGTCGCGCAGTCAGGAGTTGCTGTGCCTGAACGGCTCGCTGGCGCATCTCGCCCAGTGTGTCGATCTGGCCCGCCGTCAGGGCCATCCGTCGCTCAGTCTGGTGACGGCCAACGCGGTCAGCGGCGGCTTTCTTTCCTTCGGGCTGATGGCTGATCGATGCTATGCCTTGGCCGATGCCCAGGTGCGGGTGATGGACCTGAAAGCGATGGCGCGGGTGACCAAGATTGCCCATGAGCGCCTGCTCGAATTGGCGATCAGCTCGCCGATTTTTGCGCCGGGGGCCGAGAATTACCGGCGCATGGGCGGGATTGAAGCGATCTGGGAACGGCCGAGTGCCGGGTTGCTGGAAGCGGCGCTGGGGCAGGGCGCCCGGGCGGATGAGCGGACAGAAGACCGGCGGATTGCGCTGGGGGCGGAACGCGGTGGCCGAAATCTGGCCGCGGCGATTCTGCAGACCGTCGATAGCGCTTTAGCGGCCGCCTAACCATGCGGCGCCATGACCTGGTTTATTTGCGAGCCTCGGCGGCGTTTGAAACGCTCTGCGCCGAGGCTGGCAGCCCGTTCTGGCTGGCGGTGCGCGACTGGATCGCCCACGGCCGGCCGCTGGTCGCGGCTCGCCAGCCGGCGACAGCGCCGGGCGTTTTACTCGGCCTGACGCTGCCTTTGCACAGCGAGCGAAAACGCCTGACGATTCAGGTCGACCGCAGCAGTATCGTCGCGGTGCAGCCGCCGCTGACGATAGCGCGCTGTTTGGCGCTATTGCCAGTCGATGCGGCGGCGGTGTTGGGTGAACTGGCAAGCCGGATCAACAACAGCAAGGCCCGGATCGGCATTTTCGGCTCACTGGCCTGGGAAGCATTGAGCGGCGAAACCTACCGCCACGCCGCTTCCGATATCGACATCATTTGCGATGTGGCGACCCCGGCGCAATTCAAGGTGGCGCTGGACGCACTGCAACAAGCCGCTGCTGAACTGCCATGCGCGCTGGACGGCGAAGTCCGTTTTCCCGATGGCAATGCTGTTGCCTGGCGGGAGATTCTTGCCAATCTGGAGCGCCCCAACGCCACCGTCCTTGCCAAGGGCAATGAAGAAGTTCGCCTGCTGCCGCTGCGGGCGCTGCTTTCCAGCCTGTCACCGGAGCGTCGCTATGCCTGAATTACAACGCCGCGTCCTCCCGGGGCAGTCCGCCCTGCCGACCACTGTGCCGTTGGCGACCCGGATTGGCCGGCTGGCCATTCGCAGCCTCTATCGCGAAGTCGCGCTGGCGCCCAAGCCCGGCCTGGTGACGCCTTGGGGCAACGGCAGTCACGACGATATGGATTACGCCACCTTCATGCGCAGCCTGCACGCCTTGCGCCCGTATTTTCCGGCGATTGCCGCCTGCGGCAGCGAGCGCCCCGACTTCGCTCCGTTGCGCCAACTGGGCATCGACGCCGAAGCCGACATGCTGCTGGCGACCGGCGGCGTGAACACCCACCGCGGGGCAATTTTCAATCTCGGCCTGCTCAGTGCTGCCGCCGGCTGCTTGCTTGCCGAAGGTGACGAACCAAGCGCCACGGCAATCTGCCAACTGGTGCGCGAACAATGGGGCGAGGCAATTTTGAGCGGCCTGAGCGGTGCGACGGATGATGCCGGACTCAGCCACGGTCTGGCCGTGGCCCAACGCTACGGCGCTGGCGGTGCTCGGCGCGAGGCGGCGGCCGGTTTTCCGGCCGCTATTGAGATCGGTCTGCCGGCTTATCGCGCCGCTTTGCTGGCAACCGGTGATGCCGAACTGGCGGCGACGCAAACGCTTTTTGCGCTGATCGCCGAACTGGAAGACACCAATTTGTTGTGGCGCGCCGGTCCGGCCGGATTGGCGCATGCGCGGCGCAGCGCTGGCGATTTTCTGGCGGCTGGCGGTGTGCTGGCGGCTGACTGGGAGCAACAGGCCGCCGCCATCGACCGTGACTTCAGCACCCGTCGCCTCAGCCCCGGTGGCAGCGCCGACCTGCTCGGCGTAACACTGTTTCTCGCTGAACTCGACGGATTGCTTTAGCCATGCGTCTCGCCCTTCTGTTCAGCGGCCAGGGCGGGCAACGCCCGGAACACGGGCAGCAAATCGGCGCCGAATTGCGCCAGGCGCTGGCAGATGCTGCCATCAACATTGCTACGGTCGACCCAGAAAAACTGGCAAAAAACAGCGTCGCCCAACCCTTCATCTTCGCCCAGCAAATGACGCTGTGGAGCCACCTGCAAGCCGAGTTGCCGCGCCCGATCTGCGCCGCCGGCTATTCGCTCGGCGAGATGGCCGCCTGCTCGGCGGCCGGCGCCTTTTCTGCCGTCGAGGGTTTGCACCTGTGCATCGAGCGCGCCCGGCTGATGGATCAGGCGGCCCCGGACGACAGCGGCATGCTCGCCGTGCTCGGGCTGGATGAGTCGCTGGTGGCAGGCATCGCTGCGGAATCTGGATTGGCCATCGCCATCCGCAATGCACCTCGGCATTACGTCGTCGCCGGCCCGCGCGCCGGCATCGACGCCGCTGCGCCACGCCTTGAAGCAGCGGGCGCCAGCCGTCTGGTCCATCTGGCGGTGCACACCCCGTCGCACACGGCCTTGCTGACCTCTGCTGCGGTCAACTTCGAAAAACGGTTGAATTTACTGCCGGACCGCCGGCTGGCTTTTCCTGTACTCAGCGCCATTGATGCCACGCCGGCTCGCAGCGGCCGCGCCGCCCTTAATGCCCTGGCCCGGCAGATCTGCACGCCGCTCGACTGGGCGGCCTGCCTACAAACCGTGCTTGAAATGCAGCCCGATGTGGTCCTTGAAATCGGCCCCGGCAATGCGCTGGCCCGGCTCTTTGCCGAACTGGCGCCGAACGTGCCGGTTCGCGCCTGCGACGATTTCCGCAGCAATGACGGGATAGTCAGCTGGGTTCGCAGCCACAACTGACAAGCATCAGCCGCTCCCTGACCTTTCGGCATTACTGCCTCGCGTGATTCCCTTCGATGTCATTCCGGCTTACCTGCTGACCGGCGCGTTCGCCGGCTTCTTCGCCGGCCTGCTCGGGGTGGGCGGCGGCGTGGTCGTCGTGCCGGTGCTGACCATCATTTTCACTGCGCAAGGCTTTCCGGCCCGCGAGGTGCTGCATCTGGCGCTCGGCACCTCGATGGCGACCATCCTGTTCACCTCGCTCTCCAGCTTGCGCGCCCATCACGCGCATCAGGCCGTGCTCTGGCCGGTGGTGCGTCAGCTGACGCCGGGCATCCTGCTCGGCACCATGCTCGGTACCCAACTGGCTGCCCACATTTCATCGCGTTCGTTGTCCATCTTCTTCGTCGGTTTCATGCTGCTGCTCGCCCTGCAGATGATCGCCAACCTGCGCCCAACGCCCAGTCGCCGGTTGCCGGGCTGGATCGGGTTGAGTGCAACCGGTTCGGTCATCGGTGCGATCGCCAGTCTGGCCGCGCTGGGCGGCGGGGCGCTGACCGTGCCCTATCTGATCTGGTGCAACGTGCCGCCGCATCGGGCAATCGGCACCTCGGCCGCGGTCGGCCTGCCGATCGCGGTCGGCGGCACGCTGGGTTACATCTGGAATGGCTGGGCGCATGCTGATCTGCCGGCCGGCAGCTTCGGCTTCGTCTACCTGCCGGCGCTCTGCATCATCCTGCTGGCCAGTGTGCTGGCTGCACCGCTCGGCGCCCGTCTGGCCCATCGACTGCCGATCAAGGTGCTGAAGCGGGTATTTGCCGGCCTGTTGCTCGTCCTCTCGGCAAAAATGCTGTGGAGCCTTTACGGCACCTGAGTTTCAGCGTGCCTTGAACTGCGGTTTGCGTTTTTCCAGAAAGGCGGCCAAACCCTCCTGGTAATCCTCGGTGGCGAGGAAGGCAAAAGACGCCGCTTTCTCTTCATCATTGAGCGGCCGGCCGCTTTGCAGGCGGCGGATCCACTGCTTGTGCCAGCCGGCCACCAGCGGTGCGCCGGCGCAGATGCGGCGGGCGGTGGCGTAGGCTTCCTCTTCGCACTGGGCATCCGGCACGACCCGCGTCACCAGGCCTTTTTCGTAGGCTTCGGTGGCGGTCAAAATACGACCTTCGAGCAAAATTTCCTTCATCACCGCCGCACCGGCCAGTTTGAGCAGGCCTTCCATTTCGCCGGGATACATCGAGAAACCGAGCTTGTTGATCGGCGCCCCGAAGCGGGCGCTTTCACCGCTAATCCGCAAGTCGCAGACGCCGGCGATTTCCAGTCCGCCACCGATGCAGGCGCCCTGAATCAGCGCCACGGTCGGGTGTGGGCAATCGGCAATGGCGTTGAGCGCCGTGGCGACCTGATCGTGGTAATGCAGCGCCTGCTCCAGCGTGGCGCGGCCGGTGACAAACTCTTCCAGATCGCCGCCTGCGGCAAACGCCTCCTGGCCGGCGCCGCGAATGACGATGCAACGGATGCTGCGGTCGACAGCGATTTTGGCCATATTTTCGGCCAGTTGCTGCCACATGCCGAGGTTGATGGCGTTCAGCTTGCCGGGGTTGTTCAGCGTCAGTGTGACGATTTCATCTGTTCTTGTGAGGTCGACTGTAGTCATGGCGTCATCATCTTTGATAAGGCCGGAATTATAGGATGAGCGATGCAAATCAATTAACCAGACTCTTATATAAGATAGAATACTGCGGCCGGAATTCCGGTAATTATTAATTAGGGAGGAAGAGCCATGAGCAGCGTGATGTATGAGCGGATGCGGGCCAATCCAAAGTTCCAGGAGCTTGTGACAAAACGGAGTCGTTTTGCCTGGACGTTGGCCGCAATTGTTTTGACCATGTTTTACGGCTTTGTGATGGTGGTGGCCTTCAACCCCGCCTCACTGGGGCAGCCGGTCAGCGAAGGTTCGATGCTGACGGTGGGGGTGGCCGTTGAACTCTTCATGTTTATTTTCTTCTGGTCGCTGACTGCGGTTTATGTCCGGCGCGCCAATACCGAATTTGATTCCCTGACCCAGGAAATCGTCAAGGAAGCCTGGAAGGAGAATAAATGATGCGCCGCCTGACTCAATTCAGCACTGCTCTCGGCCTGCTCGCCGTCGCCGCCCTCGCTTACGCCGGTGGCCCACTCGAAGGCGTCACGGAAAAACAGGCGACCAACTGGCACGCCATCATCATGTTCTGCATCTTCGTCACGATGACGATGGGCATTACCTACTGGGCCTCCAGCCGGACCAAATCGACCGCCGACTTCTACACGGCCGGTGGCGGCATCACCGGCTTCCAGAACGGCCTGGCGATTGCCGGCGACTACATGTCGGCCGCCACGCTGCTCGGTCTGACCGCCATGGTCTACACCCAGGGCTACGACGGCTACATCTACATGCTGGCCTTCTTTGCAGGCTGGCCGATCATCCTCTTCCTGATGGCCGAACGCCTGCGCAATCTGGGTAAGTTCACCTTCTCCGACATCACCGCCTATCGTCTCGACGAAGGCAAGGTCCGGACAATGGCGGCGATTTCCTCGTTGACCGTGGTCTGCTTCTACCTGATCGCCCAGATGGTCGGGGCCGGCCAGTTGATCAAGCTGCTCTTCGGCCTTGAATACAACGTCGCCATCTTCGCCGTCGGCATCCTGATGATGGTGTACGTCACCTTCGGCGGCATGGTCGCGACGACCTGGGTGCAGATCATCAAGGCCTGCATGCTGCTCGCCGGCGGCACGCTGGTGATGATTCTGGCTTTCAGCCAGTTCGACTTCTCGTTCCAGAATCTGGTCGAAAAAGCAACCGCCGTCCATAAGCTGAAGGACAAGCTGATGTATCCGGGTAGCCTGCTGGCCGATCCGGTGACCGCCATTTCGTTGGGCCTCGGCCTGATGTTCGGTACGGCTGGCCTGCCGCACATCCTGATGCGTTTCTTCACGGTGACCGATGCCAAGGAAGCCCGCAAATCGGTGCTTTACGCCTCCGGTTTCGTCGCCTACTTCTTCAACGTCATCTTCATCATGGGCCTCTGCGGCATCCTGATCGTCGGCCAGAACCCCGAGTTCTTCGAAGGCGGCACGGTCGGCGGCAAGCTGATCGGCGGCGGCAACATGGTTGCGATGCACCTGGCCAATGCGGTCGGCGGCAACATGCTGCTCGGCTTCCTGGCGGCGGTGGCTTTCGCGACCATTCTGGCAGTGGTGTCAGGGCTGGCGCTGGCGGGTGCTTCAGCCATCTCGCACGACCTTTACGCTCGCGTCATCATGAAGGGGCAAGCCTCGGAAACCAAGGAAATCCAGGTTTCCCGGATCGCCACCATCTGCCTCGGCTTTGTCGCGATCATTCTCGGCATCCTGTTTGAAAAACAGAACATTGCCTTCATGGTCGGCCTGGCTTTCGGTGTCGCGGCAGCGGCCAACTTCCCGGTGCTCATTCTTTCGATGTTCTGGAAAGGTTTGACCACCCGTGGCGCGCTGTTTGGTGGTTACGGCGGTCTGGTTTCGGCGGTCACCCTGGTCGTGCTCTCCAAGTCGGTCTGGGTTGATGTGTTGCACAATCCGGCACCACTCTTCCCCTACGGTCAACCCGCCCTGTTCGCCATGCCGGTTGCGTTCCTGCTTGCTTACATCTTCTCGAAGACTGACAGCAGTGCCCGTGCCAAGCTGGAAATCGACGCTTTCGAGGACCAATACGTTCGCGGCCAGACCGGCTTCGGCGCCTCATCCGCCAGCAATCACTAAACGCTGCGGTCAACAAAAAACCCTGGCCGGTTTCCCGCCAGGGTTTTTTTACGCCCAAAAAATCAGCTTTTAAAATTGCTCAGCCGGCTTTCTTTGGTGCGCTGTCATCCATTTTAGCCAGTGCTTCGCGACCATAGAGCAGATGGTCGTGCATGCTCTTTTCGGCCTTTTCTGCATCGCCTGCCTCGAAAGCAGCCATGATGACGCGGTGTTCTTCCAGCGACTGCTGCAAACGACCTTCCAGTGAAAGCGAATGCAGGCGCGAGAGTTTCAGTACCTTACGCAAATCCTGAATCACCGAGAGTAGCCAGCGATTGTTGGTCAATTCCTGTATGCGCCGATGAAATTCCTGATTGGCTTCAAAGAAGGCATCAATCCGGCTTTCCTTTGCCGCCAACTCCAGCTTTTCGTGAATGGCTTTCAAGTCGCGAATGTCCTCCGGCTTGGCCAGTTGCACGGCAATAAAGGCGCAACGCCCTTCCAGCATGGCCATCAGCGGGAAAATGTCGTCAATGTCCTGACGCGAAATTTCGGTGACGTAGCAACCGCGGCGCGGCTTCAGATCAACCAGGCCTTCCGCAGCCAAGACCTTGAGGGCCTCACGCAGTGGCGTACGCGAAATTCCGTACTGCTCGGCAAGTTTCTGTTCATCAATCCAGTCGCCAGGTGTCAATTCGTGGGCAAAAATGCGCTGGCGCAAGCGTTCAGCGACTTCCTGATAAAGCGCGGTAGGTGCGATTCGGGTCATATTCTTGGTGTGGTGAGAATGAGCCAGTCAGTGCAATGCTGACTTGCTTCTATAATTATGGATACAGTATTATGCGACACTTGGTATGTCAATATGGGTCTAGAAGCGTAGAATTTTGTATTCTGCATTATCGGCCTGAAAACATCGAATTTGTGAGGGGTGTGTCATGTCTGAAAAATTTTTCGATTCCAAGGATCTGGATGCTTGGGGAAAAGCCGCGGCTAAGCATTCTCCGGGTGGCGACGTCAAGAATCTGAACTGGAACACCCCCGAAGGCTTGGCAGTCAAGGCTTTGTACACCAAGGCCGATGTCGAAAATCTCGAATTCGCCGATACGTTACCGGGTTTTGCGCCGTATTTGCGTGGCCCGCAGCCGACAATGTATGCGGTCAAGCCGTGGACGATTCGCCAATACGCCGGCTTCTCCACTGCCGAAGCTTCAAATGCCTTTTATCGCAAGGCGCTGGCCGCCGGTGGTCAGGGCGTTTCCGTGGCTTTCGATCTGGCAACGCACCGCGGTTACGATTCCGATCATCCCCGCGTGACAGGTGATGTTGGCAAAGCCGGCGTGGCGATCGACTCCGTTGAAGATATGAAGATTCTCTTCGACAGCATTCCGCTCGATAAGGTTTCCGTCTCAATGACGATGAACGGCGCCGTGTTGCCGATTCTGGCTGGCTATATCGTTGCTGCCGAAGAGCAGGGCGTGCCGCAGGACCAGTTGTCGGGCACCATCCAGAACGACATCCTCAAAGAATTCATGGTGCGGAACACCTATATCTATCCGCCCAAGCCGTCGATGAAAATCATTGCCGACATCTTCGGCTACACCGCGCAGCACATGCCGAAGTTCAACTCGATCTCGATTTCGGGTTACCACATCCAGGAAGCCGGCGCCAATCAGGCGATCGAACTGGCCTTCACGCTGGCCGACGGCATGGAATATGTCCGCACCGGCGTTGCCTCCGGCATGGACGTCGATACCTTCGCCGGTCGTCTGTCCTTCTTCTGGGCTGTCGGCATGAATTTCTATCTTGAAATTGCCAAGATGCGCGCCGCCCGTTTGCTCTGGCACCGCATCATGACCAAGTTCAACGCCAAGAGCCCGAAGTCGATGATGCTGCGCACGCACAGCCAGACGTCCGGCTGGTCACTGACCGAGCAGGACCCTTACAACAACGTCGTCCGCACCACCATCGAAGCGATGGCGGCAGTTTTCGGCGGCACCCAGTCGCTGCACACCAACGCGCTCGACGAAGCCATTGCGCTGCCGACCGAGTTTTCTTCCCGCATCGCCCGCAACACGCAGCTGATCATTCAGGAAGAAACCCACATCACCAACGTCGTCGATCCGTGGGCCGGTTCCTACATGATGGAAAAGCTCACGCAGGATATGGCCGACAAGGCCTGGGGCATCATCGAGGAAATCGAGGCGATGGGCGGCATGACCAAGGCGGTAGAATCCGGCTGGGCCAAGATGCAGATCGAAACCTGTGCGGCGGACAAGCAGGCACGGATCGATTCCGGCAAGGATGTGATTGTCGGCGTTAATAAATACAAGCTGGCGACGCAGGACGCGATCGATATTCTCGATATCGACAACCACGCAGTGCGTGATTCGCAGATTGCCCGTCTCAATAAAATTCGTGCGACCCGCAATACCGAAGCAGTTTTGGCCGCATTATCGGCGTTGACCGCAGCCGCCGAATCCGGCGAAGGTAATTTGCTTGATCTAGCCGTCAAGGCCATGCGCCTGCGCGCTTCGGTTGGTGAGGTTTCCGATGCGCTGGAAAAGGTCTTCGGCCGTTTCCGCGCCAACAATCAGACTATCTCGGGTGTTTACGGAGGCGTCGTGGAAGGCATGGAAAGCTGGGAAAGCATCAAGGCCGACATCGTCAAGTTTGCCGAAGAAGAAGGCCGTCGCCCACGCATCATGATCGCCAAACTCGGTCAGGATGGTCATGACCGTGGTGCCAAGGTGGTTGCGACCGCTTTTGCCGACCTCGGCTTTGATATCGACATGGGTCCGCTTTTCCAGACGCCGGAAGAGGCTGCTCGTCAGGCCATCGAAAACGATGTGCACGCGATCGGCGTTTCCTCGCTAGCGGCCGGTCACAAGACTTTGCTGCCGGCACTGGTCAAATCCCTGCAGGATCAGGGCGCTCACGACATCATCGTTTTCGCGGGCGGCGTGATTCCGGCTCAGGATTACGGTTACCTGTTCAATGCCGGTGCCAAGGCTGTGTTCGGTCCGGGGACCCGGATCGAAGATTCCGCTATCAAGGTGCTGGAAGAAATCCGCAAGGCACGCGGCTGATTTCTGGATGAATTTGCACGAGGCTCCTTTGGCGGCTCAAGCGCAATCGCTGTCACCCGTCGACCAGGCACTGGTAGACGGTGTGCTGGCGGGGCAGCGCCGTGCGCTGGCCAAGGCGATCACGCTGATCGAGTCGACGCGCAGCGATCACCAGCAGCGGGCCCAGCAGGTATTGAATGCCTTACTCCCGAGTACTGGTCGGGCCATCCGTGTCGGTATTTCCGGTGTGCCGGGGGCGGGTAAATCAACCTTCATCGAGGCGCTAGGTGTTTGGTTGATCGAGCAGGGCAAAAAGCTGGCCGTGTTGGCTGTTGATCCGTCGTCTTCGGTTTCCGGCGGTTCCATCCTCGGCGACAAGACGCGCATGGAGCAGCTTTGTCAGCGCGAGGAAGCCTTCATTCGACCGACGCCGTCATCGGGTTCGCTCGGCGGGGTGGCTGAGAAATCGCGCGAAGCCATGCTGTTGTGTGAAGCGGCCGGTTTTGATGTGATCATTATCGAAACGGTCGGCGTGGGCCAGTCGGAAACAACCGTGGCCGGCATGGTGGATATTTTCTGCCTGTTGCAATTGCCGAATGCCGGCGATGACCTACAGGCAATCAAGAAGGGCATTGTCGAGATTGCCGATCTGGTGGTGATCAACAAGGCGGATATCGACCGGAATGCAACGGCCGTCACTCGCGCCCAATGGCGTAACGCGCTGCACATGCTGCGCCCGGTGTCACCCAACTGGTCGCCGCTGGTGATGACGGCCAGCGCTTTGCACAAGGAAGGCATTCCGGAATTCTGGGAAGCCATCGAAAAATATCGTAGTGCCCTGACGCCGACTGGTGAATTTGCCGCCAAGCGGCAGCATCAGGCTTTGTCATGGATGTGGCAACTGATCGATTTTGGTCTGCGCCAGCATTTTCGTCATCACCCGCGCGTGCAGGCAAATCTGCCGGCACTGACCCAGTCTGTTGAACAGGGCCATACAACCCCGGCTGCCGCCGCGTATGCGCTGCTCGACTATCTGAAACACTGATTTCAAATTACCCGAACCACTTAGGGAGTTTTCTATGCACGACATCATCCGCCAGCTGGAAAAAAAGCGCGAAATGGCCCACCTCGGTGGTGGCCAGAAGCGTATCGATAGCCAGCACAAAAAGGGCAAGCTGACCGCCCGCGAACGCCTCGAACTGTTGCTTGACCCTGACTCTTTTGAAGAGTGGGATTTGTTCAAGGAGCACCGCTGTACCGACTTCGGTATGGATCAGGCGGAGAAAATTCCGGGTGATGGCGTGGTCGTCGGCTACGGCACGATCAATGGTCGTCTGGTCTTCGTCTTCTCGCAGGACTTCACCGTCTTCGGTGGTTCGCTCTCCGAAACCCATGCCGAGAAAATCTGCAAGGTGATGGACCATGCGATGAAGGTCGGGGCGCCGGTGATCGGCCTCAACGACTCGGGCGGCGCCCGCATCCAGGAAGGCGTCGCCTCCCTCGGCGGTTACGCCGATGTCTTCCAGCGCAATGTGATGGCTTCCGGCGTCGTGCCGCAGATATCGATGATCATGGGCCCCTGCGCCGGTGGTGCGGTGTACTCGCCGTCGATGACCGATTTCATCTTCATGGTGAAAGATTCTTCCTATATGTTCGTGACCGGTCCGGAAGTCGTCAAGACCGTGACCCACGAAGATGTGACTGCCGAAGAGCTGGGTGGTGCGGTGACGCATACCAGCAAATCCGGTGTCGCCGACCTGGCTTTCGAGAACGATGTCGAAGCTCTTTCCATGCTGCGCCGCTTCATGAATTTCCTGCCGGCCAACAACAAGGAAAAACCGCCAGTCACGCCGACTAACGACCTCGCCGAGCGTATGGATTATTCGCTCGACACGCTGGTCCCGGACAATACCAACAAGTCTTACGACATGAAAGAATTGCTGGTCAAAGTCGTCGACGACAATGATTTCTTCGAGATTCAGCCCGACTACGCCAAGAACATCATCATCGGCTTTGCCCGGATGGATGGTCACCCGGTCGGTATCGTCGCCAACCAGCCGCTGGTGCTGGCCGGCTGTCTGGATATCAAGTCCTCGATCAAGGCCGCCCGTTTCGTTCGCTTCTGCGATGCCTTCAATATTCCGGTCGTTACTTTCGTCGACGTGCCGGGCTTCATGCCGGGCACACAGCAGGAATACGGCGGCATCATCAAGCACGGCGCCAAGCTGCTTTACGCGTATGCCGAGTGCACCGTGCCGAAGGTGACGGTGATTACTCGCAAGGCCTACGGTGGTGCTTACGACGTGATGTCCTCCAAGCATTTGCGCGGCGACGTCAATCTCGCCTGGCCGTCGGCTGAAATCGCGGTCATGGGGCCAAAAGGCGCTGTGGAAATCATTTTCCGCGAAGAAAAGAACGACCCGGCCAAGCTGGCCGAGCGCGAAGCCGAATACAAGACCAAGTTCGCCAATCCGTTTGTGGCCGGCGCCCGTGGCTTCATCGACGACGTCATCATGCCGCACGCCACCCGCAAGCGCATTTGCCGCTCGCTGGCGATGCTGCGCGACAAGAAACTCGACAACCCGTGGCGCAAGCACGGCAACATTCCGCTGTAAGCGTCAGGGAGGAATATATATATGTTCAAGAAGATTCTCATTGCGAACCGTGGCGAAATCGCCTGCCGCGTCATCAAAACCGCCCGCAAGATGGGCATCCTGACGGTTGCGGTCTACTCCGAAGCCGACAAGGATTCACTGCATGTCATGCTGGCCGACGAAGGTGTCTGTATCGGACCGGCCGCGTCGAAGGAGTCCTATCTGTCGATCGACAAGATCATCGCCGCCTGCAAGCAGACTGGCGCTGAAGCTGTCCATCCAGGTTATGGTTTCCTGTCCGAGAACGCCGTGTTCTCGCGTCGTCTGGAAGAAGAAGGCATCAAGTTCATCGGTCCGAAGCATTACTCGGTCGGCAAGATGGGCGACAAAATTGAGTCCAAGAAGCTCGCCAACGACGCCAAGGTCAATACCATTCCCGGTTATGCCGATGCAATCGATACGCCGGAACAGGCTGTCGTTATTGCCCAGGGCATCGGTTATCCGGTGATGATCAAGGCCTCGGCCGGCGGTGGCGGCAAGGGCCTGCGCGTTGCCTTCGACGACAAGGAGTGTTTCGAGAATTTCACCTCCTGCCGCAACGAAGCCAAGACGGCGTTCGGTGACGACCGCATCCTGATCGAAAAATACGTGCTGGAACCCCGTCACATCGAAATTCAGGTACTTGGCGATGCGCACGGCAATACGGTTTACCTGCACGAACGCGAATGTTCGATCCAGCGCCGCCACCAGAAGGTGATCGAAGAGGCGCCGAGCCCCTTCCTTGACCCGGCGACCCGCAAGGCGATGGGCGAGCAGGCGGTGGCGCTGGCCAAGGCAGTTAATTACGAGTCAGCTGGTACTGTTGAGTTCGTGGTTGGTGCCGACAAGTCGTTCTACTTCCTGGAAATGAATACCCGCCTGCAGGTCGAGCATCCGGTCACCGAACTGATCACCGGCATCGACTTGGTCGAGCAGATGATTCGTGTTGCTGCCGGCGAAAAGCTGTCCTTCACGCAGGCCGATATCAAGCTCGAAGGCTGGGCGATGGAATGCCGGATCAACGCCGAAGACCCGTTCCGCGGCTTCCTGCCGTCGACCGGTCGTCTGGTCAAATTCCAGCCACCGACCGAAACCACCGATGCCAACGGCACGACGCGCGTTGATACCGGGGTTTACGATGGTGGCGAAATTTCGATGTTCTACGACTCGATGATCGCCAAGCTGATCGTCCATGCGAAAGATCGCAGTTCGGCGATTGACCGCATGCGTGATGCGCTGAACGCCTTCGTCATTCGCGGTATTTCCTCGAACATTCCGTTCCAGGCCGCATTGATGCAGCACCCGCGCTTCCACTCCGGCAACTTCAACACCGGCTTCATCGCCGAGGAATATCCGAAGGGCTTTGATGCCTCGATGGTGCCGCACGACAATCCGGCGCTGCTGGTCTCGGTTGCCGCCTACGTCTATCGTTCATTCACCGATCGTTCGGCCTCCGTCTCCGGCCAGCTGCAGGGACATGAGCGGATCGTCGGCGACAAGTGGTCGGTGGTGCGCCTGAATCCTGATGGCAATGAAAACCATCTGGTCGTTGCCCGGCCAATCCACGGCGGATATTTTGTCGAGTACATGGGCGAGAATTACGAAATTCTTTCCGACTGGAAACTGGGCGAATCCTTGTTCAACGGCACTTGCAACGGTGAGCCATTCACTTTGCAGGTCGAGCGTCACAAGACCAGGTACAGCCTGTTCCACTGGGGCACCCGTGCTGACTTCATGGTGATGAGCGCCCGTGCTGCAGAGCTGCTGGCCCTGATGCCCGAGAAGGTCGCACCGGATCTTTCCAAGTTCCTGCTTTCCCCGATGCCGGGTCTGCTCCGCGAAGTGGCGGTTACGGTCGGTCAGGAAGTGAAAGCTGGCGAGAAACTGGCGGTCATCGAAGCGATGAAGATGGAAAACATCCTCAAGGCCGAGCAGGATTGCAAGGTCAAGAAGATTTCAGCCGCCGCGGGTGAAAGCCTGATGGTCGATCAGGTCATTATCGAATTCGAGTGAATTTGTGTAACTCGTTGTTCAGGCGCCGGTTTTTAAGCAAAATCGGCGGTTGACCGCAGCAGATCGGGGTGGGCCGTGATTTCCCTGATTTGCCGCCTTGAAGGCCTGTCTCCGGACAGGCCTTTTTAATTCGACTCCAGCCGGCAGTCGTAAAGAACAAAGTCCATGCCGCGCTCCAGCACTTCGGCTGGGACGACGCGTTTGATCGAGGCACCCTCCAGGGGGTAGGGTATGTCGAGATTAGGGCGGACATTGGCGGGAAGAATCAGCGATAGATTGCCGTTATCCCGCAGCAGAAAAGCGGGAATTTTGGTGTCGCGTTGTTTGATCCAGCCAGTCTCAACGCGCCCTTCGAGCCACTGAAGCGTTGCACTCAGCACGCCTTCCCGGGTGCTTTGCAGGCCGAGCATCACCCCAAGGCGGGGTTTGCCGTGCTGGCGCGAGGCAATCAGGCTGGGGGAAATGTGGCGGCTACCGGGCGGCTCAAGGGGGCGGATTGCCCTGCCATCGATCAGATGCCAGAGTTCTCCGGGAATATTCAAGGTTTTGACTGCGGTCGGCATCTGCGAAAGGCGGTCAAAGCCAAACATGGCGATGCGCTGATGCGACAACGAGGCGCTTTGGGTCCCCTGGCTGGTGAACGGATTGAGCAGTTCCTCGCGGAATACCGCGTAGGCATCTTCGCAGCCGAAGCTGAGTTCGATCTCGCCAGTTTCGGTTGAGGGTTTTTCCTGTTTTGCCCGCAGGCTGCGGTTGATCTCTTTGAGCAAACGAATGCAGGCGGTGGGCGATAGTTCGCGGCCCAGTTTTAACGCCTCCGGCGATTCGCCGCCCTGGATCGCTTCGATACGTCGGCGGCTTTTGCGAACCAGGGCGCGGACACTCAGCCAGCGCGGCAGGTTGGCCGGCAATGGGCTGTCCTGAAGCCGGCCAAGATCGACTGCCTGGCTCTTGGGGCCAGATTCCGGTTCGAGTTGAAACTCGCAAAGCTCCCGCCAACGACTGATTGCCCGGTTGGCAACGGCCAACTGGCTGGCACTGAGGTGGTAGGGGGCGATCACGCGGAGCAAGAAAGCCCAACTCAGGTGGCCGGCGATGCTTGCCTCACCGAGGTGGGGAAAGTCCGGGTCAGCCAGGGGGTGTTGCAGGAGCTTGCTTTGGCTTGCCTGAGCGAGAATTTCAAACAAAAGTTGATCGAGTAAGGCCGGACATTCGCGCGAAGCCTGGAAATGGGCGTACTCAGCCATCTGGAAGGCGCTGGCAGCCCGATTGAGGGCCAGAGACTGGCCGCTGGAGGGTAAGTCGGCGACGCGGCGAAGGTAGGCGATGCCGAGCTGAGTCCACAGCCGTTGTACCAATTCAAAACTACGCTGGTCCTCCTCCTGCATCGGGAGAGGTTTGCGATTGAAGCGGGACTCGAGTGTTTCCAGCGCCGGGATAGCAGCCGTGCGCATGAGGTTGAGCTGCTCAATGGCAGACAAAGGCAGCTGCGGTGTGGCATCAATCGCTTCGATTTGCGCACATAGCGCCACCAGCATGTGCGGGGCCTGGGCCTTCGGTTGCGTCGCCAACCAGCTCCGGGCCGAGTTCAAGTCGTGAAAGGCCGGGGCGATATCTTTGCGCGGTTCGGGTAGGGATGGGAAGTGCACAGACCCTCCGATCAAGGTATCCTGAGAAGATGAGTGGATTTGAAAATTACGACAAGGAACTGGCCGATCTCGATCACGAGATCCGTCATTACGCGGCTATTTGTGGGGTCAATCTGGCCAATCGTTACGAGATTGAAGCCTGTTTGAGCGATCACCACAATACCTGGGTTACGGACAAGGCCCGCGATAACCTGCGCGGCCTGCTGGTGCTGCGCATCAAGGTGGAGACGGAGATGATCGAGTTGGGTTTTTCACCGCCGCCGCTCATTCCGCCGCCTCCGCCTGAAGGCTGATCAGCCTTCGGTGTTGATGCGGGTGATCAGGGTCTGCAAAGTCGCTGCCGCCTGATCGTTATCGACCTGACAGGTGCCGGCTGCCTGATGGCCGCCACCGCCGAACTCCAGCATCAACTCACCGACATTGGTTTTGCTGCCGCGATCCAGAATTGATTTGCCGGTGGCAAAAACCGTATTTTGTTTCTGCACGCCCCAAAGAATGTGAATGGAAATATTGGTCTGCGGAAATAGGGCGTAGATCATGAAACGGTTGGTTGCCCAGATTGTTTCTTCATCACGCAGGTCAAGCACGGCCAAGTTCTTATGTACGGTCGTGCAGCGCAGGAGTTGTTCCTTGGCCTTCTCTGCCTGTTCGAAATAGAGCTCGACCCGTTCCTTGACGTCGGCCAGTTCGAGAATTTCGTCGATATTGTGGTTACGACAGTATTTGATCAGGTCCATCATCAGCGTGTAGTTGCTGATCCGGAATTCGCGGAAACGGCCAAGGCCGGTGCGGGCATCCATCAGGTAATTGAGCAGCACCCAGCCGCTTGGGTTGAGGATTTCATCGCGGCTGAATTGTGCCGAATCGGCTTTGTCGACCGCATCCATCATGTCGTCGGCGATGGTCGGGAAATTGGACTTGCCACCGTAGTAGTTATAGACAACGCGGGCCGCCGAGGGCGCTTCTGCTTCAATGATGTGATTCTTGCGCTCGCCCGTATTGCGAATGGTTTCCGAGAGGTGATGGTCGAAAGCGAGGTGGGCTGCAGCAACGTAGGGCAGGTTGGTGGTGATGTCATTCGCGGTGATTTCAACCTTGCCGTCCTGCATGTCTTTCGGGTGCACGAACTTGATGTCGTCGATCAGGTTCAATTCATTGAGCAGCACGGCGCAGACCAGGCCATCAAAATCGCTGCGGGTGACAAGGCGGAACTTCTGGGTCATCAAGGTCACTCCCTACGTTTGGTTTATTTGCTAATTAAAGCATATTGGCGCTGCCGGCGCAGGGGTTTGTCAGGGCTTTGGCAGGGGGCTTGAATTGAGGGTGGCCAACGAAGCGTAGCGCTTTGGTTCGACCGGGAGGCCGGTGGCCTGGTTAGCGTTGGCTAAACGGCGATCGAAATGGCGTTGACCGGGCAAGGGGCGAGGCAGGCGCCACAACCGGTGCATTTCTCCGCTGCAATGACCGGCAGCGGGCTGCCACCGAGGCGGGGTGAAAAGCGAATGGCGCGGGCGTCGCAGAAGTCTTCGCAGACCCGGCATTCGACGCCCCGATGCGGCAGGCAGCTATCGGCAATGACAGCTTTATGGGTCCAGCCGGGTTGATCTTCGCCGCGGACCAGCGCCAGCGGTTTGCAGGCGCTGACACAGTCAGCACAAAACGTGCATTCACCGCGCTTGAAGTTGATGGTCGGATAGCCACCATCGCCGATAACAATAATCTGCTCCGGGCAGGCATCAATGCAGTCGTTGCAACGGGTACAGCAATCCGTAAAAAGGGATTCAGCCAGTGCCCAGGGCGGCCTGATTTCCGCCTTGGGGCGCGGTCGACCGCGGAAGAAGCCACGGCGACTGGCATCAACCATGTCTTACTTACCCGCTTTCATTTTCTCGATACCGTTGCGCAGCATCTGGTCGATTTCCGAACCGGGCTCGACGGCAGGCAACAAGGTTTCCCAGTAGGCGATTGCCTTCTTGTTTTCACCGGCCTCCATCGCGGCGGCACCGGCGAGGAAAAGTGAATGGGAATGCTTGGGGTCAAGCTTGAGCGCCCGCTCAATTAACTGAGTCGGCTTGCCCTTCAGGCCTTTGCCATTGGCAATGGCCAGCGTTTCAGCGTAGCTGGCCAGCAAATCAGGATCTTCGTTGACCATTTTCTCCGCTTTGCCATAAGCCTCGGCGGCCTCTTCAAAGCGATCCATCGTTTTGTAGGAGCGGGCCAGCATCAACCAGCCTTTCAGATCGTCCGGGTTGGCCTTCATGCGCTCGGCCAATTTTTCGACCATACCCTTGATCTGGTCAGCCGTCATTTGCTGCGGTGCGGCAGTTTGGGCCGGATCCAGCGCTTTGGTATTCCCGAGCAGGGCATAACCAGCGACTGCCAGCAGCGGCATCAAGAGGAAAATAAGCAGGGCGGTCTTGCGGCTAGGCGTGTTGATCGCTGGCGTGGCAAGCGCCGCTTCGCTTTCAGGTTCAACCTCTTCAAGCATACGACGCTGCAATTCGCGTTTGGCGGGTTCAAAATCGCTTGCAGCCAGCGTTCCCTCGTTCTTTTCGCGCTCCAGTTCAGTCAGTTGGTCGCGGAAAATAGCCAGATTGGTGGCTTTACGGTTGGCTGGTGCGTCGTTGGCACGAAGGCCGCGCCACAGCGGCGGCAAAATAATGGCGCTGACCACCAATAGCAAGATGGTGGCGAAAATGGCAAACAGAGTCATTTGGGATCGAGTTCCTTGAGCAGCGCCTCAGCGCGCTGTGCCTCGTCGGCGGTGAGTGGCTGATCTTTGGCAACACGCTTGGCGCGCTGGCGCAGGTAGCGCTGCATGATGAAAAATCCGATAAGCATCAGGGCGATCGGGCCGCCCCAGAGCAATAGCGTGATGCCCTTGACGGGTGGGCGATAGAGGACGAAATCGCCATATCGGACAACCATGAAATCGATGATTTCCGGATTGGTTTTGCCTGCCTGAATCATGCCGCGGATTTCCCGGCGCAAATCGACGGCGAGTTCGGCATTGGAGTCGGCAATGGTCTGGTTCTGGCAGACCAGGCAACGCAGTTCATTCGAGAGTTCGAGCAAACGCTTTTCGGCGACCGGATCGGCGGCCAACGGGGCTGCTTCTTCGGCCATGGTGGGCAATGCTGCGGTCAACCCGAAAAATGAGGCAAAAACGAGGATCAGAGCGAAGTTGCGGCTGATCATTTGTTCAACTCCGCCAGTAGCGGCATGATTTTCTTGCTCAGAATTTCCGGCGAAATCGGGCCGGTGTGTTTCATCCGGATAACGCCTGCCTTGTCGATGACGTAGGTTTCCGGCACACCATAAACGCCGTAATCGATGCCGACGCGACCGTCGAGGTCCATGATGGTCGCGGTGTAAGGATTTCCATGCTGGGACAGCCACTGGCTGGCGCGCTGGAAGGCGAGCTTTTTTTCCTCGTCGGCCGACATCTTGCCCATGTCGAAACCGCCGTCACCACGGACTTCCTTGTAATTCAAGCCAAGCAGCGGAACGCTCGCTATTCTTGAAAACTCGACAAGTACTGGGTGTTCCTGACGGCAGGAAACGCACCACGAGGCCCAGACATTCAGTAGCCAGACTTTGCCCTGCATGTCTTTCGGACTCAGTGTTGTTTCAGGTGCCGCAAGCACGGGCAAGGTAAAGGCTGGCGCCGGTTTACCCACCAGCGGCGAAGGGACATCGCGCGGGTTGAGGCCGAGGCCGACTGCGAGCAAAGCGACAAGCGCGACGAAGGCGCCGAGGATCCAGAAATAACGATTCATGCGTGTTGGCTTCCTGCCGGGGTACTGATCGGCGCTGAAGAACGGGATTTGACGCGGTAGCGCCGATCGAGTGCAGCGAGCAGCCCGCCGAAAGCCATCAGCGCACAGCCGCCCCAGATCCAGTCGACGAAGGGTTTGTAATAAACGCGGACGGCCCATTCGGCTTCGGGCTTGTTGCGGTCAATCGGCTCACCGAGTGAAACATAGACATCGCGCACCAGACCGGCATCAATCGCAGCCTCGGTCATCGGCATGGAGGAGGATTGGTAAGTGCGCTTTTCCGGGTTCATTTTGCGCTGGAATTTACCGTTGACCGCAAGATCGAAATCGCCCTGCGAGGCCAGGTAATTGGCGCCTTGCACCGCCTTGACACCGTTGAACGTGAAGGTGTAGCCGGCGACCGTAACCGTCTCGCCCGGCGCCATCTTGACGTCTTTTTCTTCCTCGAAACTATTCACCATCGTGACGCCGACGACGAAGACGGCGATACCGATGTGGGCCACATTCATGCCGACAAAACTGCGCGGTTGCGACAGTGCTGCCGACAGGAATGAACGCCCGGCGCGCGTGTGTTGAACCCGCCCGACGAAGTTGACGACCGAGGCCAAGGTGACCCAGGCAGCGAGTAGTAGCCCTAGTGCGGTCAAGGTGGTCCATTCGCCATAAGCGAGCGGAATGGCGATGGCAACGACCACCGAGGCGGCAAAGGCCCAGCGCAGGGTGCGGAGGATTTCCGGAATCGAGGCTTCTTTCCAGTTGGCAAAAGGACCGATTGCCATCAGGAAAAGCAGCGGCGACATGACCGGGACGAAAACGGCGTTGAAATACGGTGGCCCGACCGAGATTTTGCCGACGCCGAGAGCATCGATGAGTAGCGGATAAAGGGTGCCCAGCAGCACGGTGGCGCAGGCGACGACCAGCAGGACGTTATTGGTGAGCAGCATCGACTCCCGCGAGACCAATGCGAAGCGCCCCCCCAGGCCCACCTTGGGCGCCCGCCAGGCGAAGAGCGCCAGCGAGCTGCCAATGACGGCAACCAGGAAGATCAGGATGAAAATGCCGCGCGTCGGGTCGGTGGCAAATGCGTGTACTGAAGTCAGGACGCCGGAACGAACCAGGAAGGTGCCAAGCAGCGACAGCGAGAAGGCAGAAATCGCCAGCAACACCGTCCAGTTTTTGAAGCTGCCGCGTTTTTCGGTGACCGCTAGGCTGTGAATCAGCGCCGTGCCGACCAGCCAGGGCATGAATGAAGCATTTTCGACCGGGTCCCAGAACCACCAGCCGCCCCAGCCCAGTTCGTAATAGGCCCACCATGACCCCATGGCGATACCAAGGGTCAGGAAGCACCAGGCCGCCATCGTCCAGGGGCGCGACCAGCGTGCCCAGGCGGCGTCCAACTGACCGGAAAGCAAGGCTGCGATAGCAAAGGCGAAGGCAACCGAGAAACCGACGTAGCCCATGTAGAGCAGCGGCGGGTGGATGACCAGACCGAAGTCCTGCAGCAAAGGGTTCAAATCCTTGCCTTCCAACGCGCCGGGCAGTAGCCGGTCAAAGGGGTTGGAGGTGAAAAGAATGAACAGCATGAAACCGAAAGCGACCAGGCCGAGTGTGCCAAGAACGCGGGCCACCATCGTGTCGGGCAACTGGCGGGAAAGCATGGCGACGCCGAAAGCCCACCAGGTCAGCATCAGCATCCAGAGCAACAGCGAGCCCTCGTGACCGCCCCAGACCGCCGCGATGCGGTATTGGAGGGGGAGCAGCGAATTGGAATGCTGGGCGACGTACACCACCGAGAAATCGTTATTGACGAAAGCGTGCGCCAGGCAAACGAAGGAGAAAGTCACCAGGAAGGCCATCGCGCTGGCGGCCGGCCGGGCCACTGCAACCCAGGCGGTCCGGTTGGTGTGGGCCCCAATCAATGGCAGGGTGCCGAGAATGAGGGCGACGATGGCCGCAAGAATGAGGGCGAAATTACCGAGTTCTGGGATCATGTCAGGCGGCTTTCTGGTCGGTCTTTGGGGTGGGAGCCAAGATCAAACTGATTGATTGCATTTAGTAAGTGGGCTTGGCGGCCGGGCTGGTCTCGGGCATCTTGGCGCCCGCTGCGGCTCGTGCCTGCGCATCATTCACCGCTTGGGCGGCTTCCGGCGGCATGTAGTTTTCGTCATGCTTGGCCAGCACTTCGCTGGCGGTAAAGCTGCCATCGGCGACCAGTTTGCCCTGGGCGACAGCGCCTTTGCCTTCCATGAAAAGGTCGGGGAGGATGCCCTTGTAGTTCACGGTGATGTCTTTTTCAGTGTCGGTAATGATGAAGGCGATGGTGACGCCGTCGGCCTGACGTTTGATACTGCCTTCCTTGACCATGCCGCCGATGCGGAAGATCTTGTCTTGCGGTGCCTTGCCGGCAGCGATGTCAGTCGGCGTGATGTAGAGGGCGATATTGCTGTTCAGGGCGTTGAGGACCAGTGCCGCAATAATGCCGATGATGGCGAGGGCGCCACCGATCAGTGCCAGCTTCTTGTGACGGGATTTCATACGGCGGTATTCCTTTGGTCAGCGCGCGCTTCAGCACGCAATTGGCGCTTCAAGCGAGCGATCAAGGTCTTTTGATTGCGGATGGCAACGATCGGTTCAATCAGCATGATCAAGGCCGTAACGCCGAAGGAGCCCCAGACGTAGAAACCGTAGCCGCCCATGGCGAGAAAGTCGGAAAAACTCTTCCAGTAGATCATTTTTCATCTCCCGTCAGCAGCGCCTTCGCCCAGTCGGTGTGACGCTCGCGTTCGAGCATGATGCTGCGGGCACGCACCAGCGCCACGGCGATCGAGTACATCCAGAAACAGAGCGCCATCAGCAGCATGCCCCAGAGCATGGTGGTGGCCATCGAGGATTTGGTCAGGTTGATGCTGGAGCCCTGGTGCAGGGTGTTCCACCATTTGACCGAGAAATAGATGATCGGGACATTGACCACGCCGACCAGCAGCATCAGGCCGCCGGCCTTGTCGGCGCGGCGGACATCGTCGATGGCTGCGGTCAACGCCATATAACCGATATAAAGGAAGAGCAGGATTAGTTCGGACGTCAGCCGGGCATCCCAGACCCACCAGGCGCCCCACATCGGCTTGCCCCAGAGGGCGCCGGTCCATAGCGAGATGAAGGCCATCAGCGCGCCGGTCGGTGCCAGTGCCTGCGCCATCATGCCGGACAGCCGGGTGTTGAAGGCGAGGCCGATGGCGGCCCAGAAGGCCATCACCAGATAGATGAACATCGACATCCAGGAGGCCGGGACGTGGATGAAAATGATCCGGTAGCCTTCGCCCTGCTGGAAATCGGTCGGCGCGACGAGCATGCCGATCCATAGTCCGGCCAGGCCGAAGATGACCGCGAGTGCGGTAAACCAGGGAATCAGCCGGCCGGCCAGCGGGTAGAAGGTGGCCGGCGAGGCGAAGCGGTAGAGATTGAAGCGATCTTTCATTCGAGGGCGATCTTCAAGGCAGCGGCTGTTGCCCAGGGGGCGAAGCCAAGTGAGGCAAAAGTCAGGGCGGCAAGCAGGGAAAGGTGACCTTCCCCCCCGAGACCGGCCACCGTGGCATCCACTGCGCCAGCGCCGAATATTAGCACCGGGATGTAAAGCGGCAGAACCAGCAGCGAAAGCAGCACGCCGCCGCCGCGCAAACCCAGGGTCAGTGCCGCACCAATGGCGCCGATGCCGGACAGCGCCGGCGTGCCGAGCAGGATGGCGCCGGTGAGCACGAGCAGCGCATCGACCGAGAGATCGAACTGAATGCCAAGCACCGGGGCGATCAACGCCAGCGGCAGGCCGGAAACCAGCCAGTGAGCGATCACTTTGCCGGTAACGACCAGGCCGAGCGGGTAGGGGGAAAGCGCCAGTTGCTCCAGCGTGCCGTCGCGGTGATCGTCGGCAAACAGGCGAGGCAGCGATAACATGGTGGCCAGTAGCGCGGCCACCCACAGTACGCCGGGGGCGAGCTTGCGCAGCAGATCCGGTTCCGGCCCGATGCCGAGCGGGAAGAGGCTGACCACGATGATGAAGAAGAACAGCGCCGAAACGATATCCGCCTGCCGGCGCATGGCCAGCTTGAGATCGCGGCTGATTACCGCAGTGACTATTTTCAACATGGACGCCGATGCCTCAACTGAGCCGCAATTCGCGGACCGCACCGGCGGCAATGTCGACGTGCTGATGGGTCGTCATCACGGCCAGGCCGCCACGCTGCAGATGGCCGGAAATAATGCCGGCCAGCCAGTCGACCGCAGCAACGTCGAGCGCCACGAAGGGTTCGTCGAGAATCCACAGTGGGCGTTTTTCCTTGACCAGCCGGGCCAATGCGACGCGTCGTTTCTGGCCTTGCGAGAGATAGCGGCAGGCGAGGTCTTCGCGGCCGGCGAGACCGACTTGCTCCAACGCATCGAGCGCGTCGTCTTCGGAGAGTATTTCATCCGCCATGCGCGCTGCAGCGAGCAGGTTTTCCAGCGGCGTCAATTCTTCCTTGATGGCATTCAGGTGGCCGAGATAGCAGAGGTTGGCGCGGAATTCGTCGGCCTGGGTCTTGATCGACTCGCCTTGCCAGCGGATTTCGCCGCTTTCCGGCGGCAACAGGCCGATCAGCATGCGCAACAGGCTGGTCTTGCCGGAGCCGTTTTTGCCTTGCAAATAGAGCAGTTCGCCTGCTTCCAGCCGAAAGCCGAGGCCGGCAAACAGGCGGCGCTCGCCGCGCACGCATTCCAGATTGTCAGCTTCAAGCATCAGGGGAAAAACCGAAAGGAATCAGCGGCAAATTATGAACGCGCCAGTGTACCGGCAGATTGACGGGAATCAAACAAACGCGGACAAGAAAAACAGGGGCCGCGGCCCCCGCGGCTTTAGCGCAAAAGGCTTGCTTGTTGTCGGACGCTGTCGGGTGCTGCAGGCATCGGCTTATCGCTTGGCAGTTTGAGCACTGATCAGGATTTCAGCCTGAATAAGCTGAATGTAGTCGGTGAGCGTAGCGCTGGCCCGGTCGAGATCTATTTTCAGGCGCTCGATGGCCTGCGTGTGACCAGCCTGCGCCTCACTTGCCTGATGTCGCTCAATCAGCTCAATCCCGATTTCGTGCAACTTGCGGTGCGCTTCCTCGACATTCCGGAAGCCATCCAGACTGGCATAGCGCTGGCTGCCAGTGCCGTAGTACCAAAGACCGAAGCGGCATTTATGGTGGTTCAATTCAGGTTTTGGCGCAGTGCCGTTCGGCGTATCGATGAACTTGTTAATGGCTAACACCCAGCGCTTGTGGTCGGCCTCGGCGATCATCATCGGCAGATCATCGCGCGACCAATTGAAGGACGTTGCCAGACTCCACAGATCATCGCATCGGAAATTCTGAATCCATGCCGGCAAGGATTCGGCCGGCATCGGGCGCGCAATGCCATAGCCTTGAGCGTGGTCGCAGCCGAGCAGCAACAGGGCCAGGCCATGCTCGACGGTTTCGACGCCTTCGGCAATCACCTTGCGTTTGAACGCCTGGGTCAAACCGATCACCCCTTCGACGATGGCCAGGTCTTCCGGGTCTTCCAGCATGTCGCGGACGAAGGACTGGTCGATTTTCAGCACATCGGCCGGCAGGCGGCGGAAATAGGTCAGCGAGGAATAGCCGGTACCAAAGTCGTCGAGCGCGAAGCTGACGCCGAGTTTGCGGCACTCGGCAAACAGTTGGGCGACCAGCCCGATGTCTTCGAGGACGGCAGTTTCGAGAATTTCCAGTTCAAGCCGGCCGGGCGGGACACGGGGGTGGGCGGCGAGCAGTTCGCCGAGCCGTTGCGCAAAACCGGGGTGCTGCAAATGGTCGCCGGCAATATTGATGCTGACTGAAAAATCGAGCCCCTCACCGACCCAGGCATCGAGTTGACGCAGGGCTTCGCGGATCACCCAGTCGCCGAGTTCAATCGCCAGTTCGCTGCCGTCGACCACGTGCAAAAATTCGCCGGGAAGGAGCAGGCCGCGGGTCGGATGGTGCCAGCGAATCAGGGCTTCCGCGCCAATCACAATCCCCAGGCGCATATCGACCTTGGGCTGGTAGTAAAGGGCAAACTCGCCTTTGGCCAGGGCCTCGCTGATTTGCTCAAGTTCATCCCGGTGAAGCCGGGCCCGGCGGTCGTTTTCCGGGTCGAACAAATGGTAGCGATTACGCCCGGCCTGTTTGGCGGCATACATCGCCTGGTCGGCGTGACGCAGCAGGGTGTCGGCATCCGCGCCGTCCTGCGGGTAGAGCGTGACGCCGATACTGGCCGAAATGTCGATGCTGTACTCGTCGATCTTGAAGGGCCGGGTTAGTGTGGCGATGATCCGGGCAATGGCGAGGTCGCATTCGTGCACGTTCTCCAGTCCGGAAAAGAGCAGCACGAACTCATCGCCACCCAGTCGGGAAACCGTGTCGCCGCCGCGTAAGCAAGCTTTCAGGCGCTGGGCGACGTCGACCAGCAAACGGTCGCCCGCTGAATGGCCGTAGAGGTCGTTGACCGGCTTGAAGCCATCCAGATCGAGATAACAGACCGCCAGCGTCTGGCCGCTGCGCGCGGTTTGCGCCATCGCCAATTGCATGCGGTCGCTGAGCAGCATGCGGTTGGGCAGCTGCGTCAGGGCATCGAAGTGGGCCAGATGTTCCAGGCGCTGCTGGTGTTCCTTGATCAGGGTAATGTCGGTGAAGATGCCGACGAAATGTGAGACCTCGCCCTGGCGGTCGCGTACCGTCGAGATGGTGAGTTGTTCGACAAAAATCTGGCCGGATTTCTTGCGGTTCCAGACTTCGCCCTGCCAGTAGCCCGCTTTCTGGATGGCCTGCCACATGTCGAGATAGAACTCGGGCGTGTGGTGCCCGGATTTGAGCAGTTCCGTCGTCTGGCCGATGGTTTCGGCTCGCGAGTAGCCGGTCAGTTCGCTGAATGTGTCATTGACCTCGATGATCCGTCCCCGCGGGTCGGTAATCATGATGCCTTCGTGGGCATGGTCGAATACGCTGGCGGCAAGTTTTTGCCGTTCTTCTGCCAGCAGGCGTTCGCTGATGTCCTGGGAAATGCCGAGAATGGCCGGTTGGCCGCTCCAGAAGCCCTGAACAACCCGGGTTTCAACGGCCAGTGGGCTGCCGTCAGCGCGCAAAATGGGCAAGGCGCAGCTAATGCGCTGGCCGGTCAGCATTTCGCCCATAATTTCGGCGACCATTTTTTGCATTTCTGGCGGGTGGACCGTAGCAATGGGCTGACCAATCAGTGCACCCGGCGGGTAACCCAAAAGTTCGCTGACGGCCTGGTTGTAATGCAGGATGGTGCCTTCCGGACTGATGATAAAAAGGAAGTCGCGCAGCCGGTCGAATAAGCCGGCGATGTTTTGTTGCGATTGCCGGGCTTCAGTTTGTGCATCGACCCGCATCAAGGTCAGGGCAAAGTGCTTGCCCAGGGAGTGCAGCGCATTGAAGGTGCCATGCGAAATCTGGCTGGTATGGCGACCGGCCAGATTGATGCAGGCGATGCTTTGACCATTGGCGACGATGGGCAGGATGGCCAGGCAGCGGATACCTTCGGCGACCATGTGTGGCGAATGAATCAGTTCGGGCTGGGTGCAGTTTGTCGTGCCCTCGTAGCAACTACAAATAATCTCGCCGGCACTGATGATTTGCGCCCGGGAAGATTCAGCCGGGAAAAATCTGACTCCCGCGAGAAAGTTTTCGGAAAGTTTGCGATGCTCAACCAGTTGGTAGCCGCCATCCGGCTGGCGCAGATAGATGCCGCCGCAGTCAAACTCCGGGAAGCGCAGGGCAATATCGAGCAGTACGGGCAGCAATTCATCGCGCGATTTGCCGTTGGCCAGTGCCTCAGCCAGGTCGCGCTCGACCGCCATGCGCTCGGCCGCAGATCGGCGCTCGCAGATGTCCTGAACCGAAGCGATGACGACATCCTGGCCGAAGTATTTGCCCGGACGCATGCGAACTTCAGCCGGGAAAATCCGCCCGCAGGCGCTCTGCGTCCAGATTTCGACGACGGCCGGTGAGCCAAGCAGCGCGGCGGTGAAGCGTTCGCCGATTTTTACATCAACGTTCATGCCTTCGACGAGCAGGCGCTGGTAGCGCTGGCCGAGCAATGCGCTTCGCTCAAAGCCTGAGAGCTGTTCGGCGCGGGCGTTTTGGTCGAGCAGAATGCCGTCGCGGTTGATGATGAAAAGCGCCTCATCAACGCTGTCAAAAATGCCGCGAAATGTGCTCAGGCTGGCGGCGAGCTGTTCCGCCTGACGATGCTGGGAGATGACCAGCGCGGCCAATTGGCTGGCCAGGCGGAGTAATTCCTGTTCTTCCGGGTGGGGCAGGCGGGTGTTGCGGTGGTAGGCGGCGAAGGTGCCGAGCAATTCCCCGTTGGGTGAAAACATCGGCTCCGCCCAGCCCGAGCTGACGCCGATGGCCCGGGCAAATTCGCGGAATTTTTCACCTTTCGGGTCCGTGAAAATGTCCTCAATAACCACCCGGGTTTTACGGAAGGCGGCCGTGCCCGAGGCGCCAGATCCTTCCTCAATCGCCATGCCGTCAATGACCTTTAGGCTCGCTTCGGGCAAGCCCGGTGCAGCGCCGAGGCGCAGGTGCCGGCCATCTTCATTGACCAGCAGAATCGAGCAGATCAGGCCGGGCAGTTCGGTTTCAGCCGAAATGGCGATCAGTTCGAGCAAGCCTTCCAGGCGCTCGCCGCGCAGCAAACCGGCGAGTGCGGCGTTGCGCATGACGACCGCTTCCTCGCTACGTTTGCGGGCCGAAATATTGCGTGCAAAGCCGACGGTGCCGAGGATGGCGCCGTTGGCATCGATGATCGGCGCCTTGTAGGTTTCGTGCCAGACGCGCGCGCCGTTGGTGATGATCTCCTCGATCACATATTTCTTTTCGCCGCTGGCCATCACGGCACTGTCGTCCGCCCGATAGTGCTTGGCGAATTCGGGTGGGTAATAATCCGCATCGGTTTTACCGAGCATGGCGGAGACAGAGGATTCGCCCACCGCCTGCGCCATGTGGCGATTCACCGTGAGAAAACGCGACTCGGTATCCTTGAGCCAGACAAGGTAGGGGAAATTGTCGAGCAATGCCCGTTGATAGCGCTCGCTGCGCGCCAGCCTTTCACGGGCTTCGGCGTTGGCCGTGCCGAGATTCATCTGGTTGGCCAGCGCATCGTCGAGCACTTCAAGTTTCAGCGGACGGACCAGGCAATGTTCGGTGAGCAGGCCGACCAATCGATTGCTGCGGTCAACCACGGCCAGATGCCGAAAATTGCGTTCGAGCATCAGTTCGGCGGCATCGCTGATCGCCGAGTCGATCTGCACGCTGGCGACCGGCCGGGTCATTACCTCGCCGAGCGTTGTACTGCCTTCCGTACCGAGGAAGAGGCGAACCACATCGCGCTCGGTGACGATGCCGACGGGGGTTTCGTCCGCGATGACCACGATGCAGCTTTGCCGCATCTGCGCCATGGCAGCGAGCGCACTGTCGAGCGTCGCATCTGCGGGCAGGCGCGGAAAGTTATGCTCCATGAGTGTGTCGACAGTATTGAGCTGGCTAAAAAACTCCAGCCCGAGGCGGCGGTGAAAATCGGTTTCAGTGACCACGCCCAACGGCTTGCCTTGCCGGTCGGTGACCACCAGATGCCGGATGCCGCGCACTGCCGCGCTCCGGTAAGCCTGGCGAAAATCCATCGCTTCGCTGACCGTGTGCACCGGGCTGCTCATCAGTGAGGTGATGGCTTGCGCGCCATCCTGGCCTTGGAGCATTGCCCGCAGGATGTCGCGTTCGGTGACGATACCGAGCACCTTTTCGTCATCAATGATGATGATCGAAGAAATGCGGGAGCCCATCATCAAGCGCGCCGCCTCGGCGATGGTGGCGGAAGGTGCCACGCGATCGGCGTGGTGCGTCATGAGTTTGGCGACTGTCGGCATCGGTGGATACTAAAAAATGTTGCCACAGTTTAGCGTTGACTGGCATCAATCAATCGTTATGTATTGCCTTGAAGCACCTTTTTAGTGCGCTGCTGCGGTCGACCTTGAAATTGCCTGAAAACTGGGGTGGTGCAGTGGTCAATCCGATTTAGTTAATGCAATGACAATCGAGTTTGTCGTTCCGGCAAAGACGGGAACCCCCGGAAAACAGGAATCCTGGATTTTCGCCGACGCAGCATGACGCTTAACTGAATCGTAGTGCGGCACATTGATGCGTGCGCCGATCAATCGTGTCGGCGGGTCGGCCGGTGAATTGGCCGGTGAATCGTACCAGCAACCGACCAGCAAATTCGCCGGCCAATCAACGCCGGCTGACGATCAAAACGCCGAGTAACACCAGCGCCGCGCCGGCCATCTGGGCGAGCGAGATGGATTCATTGAGCAGCCACCAGCCGAAGCCGATGGTGAGCAAGGGCCCGACCATGCTGAACAGCGATGAACGCCCGGCGCCAAGCCGGCGAATCGCCGCCGATTGGGCAAAGACCGGAATAATGGTGGCGAACAGCGCCATCGCCAGCCCCCAGCCATAAACCGGCAAGGGCTGGATGAAGGCGCTCATCGGGTGGGTGGCGGCAAAATGCAGCAGCGTCACCGCTGACGAAACCAGCGTGGCCAAGGCCGTGAAGCGCATGGCACCAAGCCGGCCGATCATCGGCGCACTGCCGGAAAGATAGATGGCGTAGGAAACGCTGGAGCCAAAGACCAGTGCGCCGCCGATCCAGACATCGCGGGCATTGTTCAGGCCAAGATCGTGCATGAAGGCGAAGCCGATGCCGCAGTAACAAAGCGCCACGGCGATGCCCTCGCGCCGGGTGAAGGCTTTGCCCTGAAACAGCACGCCGATCAGGATGGTCAGCGTCGGGTAGGTGAACAGGATCAGGCGCTCCAGCCCGGCCGAAATGTATTCCAGCCCCCAGAAGTCGAGAATGCTGGCGCCGTAATAGCCGAAGCAGCCAAGCAGGAAGAGCCGCCCCCAGTCACCGCGCGACAGGCTGGTGCCGGCGCGCTGCTCGACCAGCCCGACCCACAGGAAGACCGGTAACGAAAAGCCCATGCGCAAGGCGAGCAAGGTGATTGCATCGACGCCGTAGGGATAGGCCAGTTTGACGAAGATGGCCTTGAGCGAAAAGCCGAATGCCGCGAGCAAGGCCAGTAAGGCGCCGGCGGTGGTGCTGTCTTTCCAGGCGTTCGATTTTTCCAAAGTCATTCTCGGTGGGTTGGCTACAGGTATCCATTGAATACGCCACATAAGCCCTTGGCAATTGGTAATATTCAAAGCCAGCATTCGTTCTGGACGAAACCATGTATTACGACCTGCCCGATTTGCGGCTCGTTGCCGCCATTGCCGACAGCGGCAGCCTGACCCGTGCCGCGGCGCGCATTCACCTCGCGCCGTCTTCCGCCAGCCACCGGCTGACTCAGCTCGAAGCGACGCTCGGCGTGCCGCTTTTTGCCCGCCATGCCCGTGGCCTGACGCCGACGCCGGCCGGCGAATCGCTGCTCCGTCACGCCCGCCAGGTGTTTGCCCAGCTTGAACAGATGCACGCCGATCTGGCGCCCTACGCCAGCGGCCTGAACAGCCAGGTGACGGTTTTTGCCAACACCAACGCGATCAACTGTTTTTTGCCGGAAGACCTCGGCGATTTTCTGCACGAACACCCGCGTATTCGCGTCAGTCTGGAAGAGCAACCGAGCCCGGCGATCATTCAGGCTGTCGCCGCCGGGCAGGTGGAAATTGGCGTGGTGGCGGCCGAACGCAGCCTGAGCGGACTGGAAACCCAGCCCTACCGGCGCGACCGGCTGGTGCTCATCGTCCCGTCCGGGCATCCGCTGGCCGGGCGCAGCGCCGTCGACTTCGCCGAGGTGCTCGACCAGCCCTTTGTCTGCCTGCACGCCGGCAGCGCCATCCACACCTTCATGATGAATGCCGCCGCCCAACTCGGGCGCAGTCTCGATGTGCGGATTCAGGTGCGTAGTTTCAATGCCGTCTGCCGCATGGTGGCGGCGGGGGTCGGTATCGGCATGGTGCCGAATTCCTCGATTCCCGCCATCCTGGAAGCGAGCGCTGGTGCTGCGGTCAACGCCTTAAAAACGGTAAAAATCAACGATGCCTGGGCACCGCGCGATCTGCAACTCTGCGTTCGCTCCCGCGCCGCACTCAGCCCGGCGGCGGCCGCGCTCTTCGATCATCTGGCAGAAAAGGGCGGCGCGGATTTTGGCGCGGTCGATTGAGCCAGGCTGCTCGTGAGGTTGGCTGGCTCAGGAGAACTTGTGAGCCCGCTTGGGTTTGCGCGTATGCGATGTCAATGGGGTGTGGCGAAGGGCGTGAGTTCAAGCTTCAACCGGAAACAAAGGGCAGCGCGATGAACAACTTGATCACGATCGCGTTGGCAATATCAATGAAGAAGGCCCCGACCATCGGCACGACGAGAAAAGCCAGCTTTGACGGCCCGAAGCGGTTGGTGAGTGCCTGCATGTTGGCTATCGCGGTCGGTGTTGCGCCCAGGCCAAAACCGCAATGGCCGGCCGCAATCACCGCTGCGTCGTAGTTGCGGCCCAGCACCGGGAAAGTGACAAAGACCGCGTAGACAATCATCAGCAGCATCTGGCCGAAAAGCAGGCCGAGGATGGGCAGGGCGAGTGCCGACAGCTCCCAGAGGCGCAAGGTCATCAAGGCCATGGCGAGGAACAGGGCGAGTGAGACATTGCCCAGTACCGAAACGGCACGCTCGAAAACGGTGTAAAAGCGCCATCGCGCTCAGGCTGTTACGCAGGGTGACGCCAATAAATAGAACGCAGACAAAAGCGGGTAATTCGAGCAGGCTACCGGCCAGTATTTTTGACACCGCTTGCCCGCCGAGCAGACAAATCGAGATCAGGGCAAGCGTTTCGATCAGTGCCGGTGCCGTAATCAGGCGGACCTGGTTGGGCTTTTCAAAAGAACTTTCGGCCATGTCGTCCTTGCTGCGGGCATCCGGCAGCTCAACCCGGCGCAGCAAAAACTTGGCGACCGGACCGCCAATAACACCGCCCAGCACCAGGCCAAAAGTCGCGCAGGCCAAGGCAATTTCGGCCGCCGAGGCGATGCCGGTGCCGTGCCCGCCGGAGAGCGCAATCGAGCCGGCCAGCAGGCCAAAAAATGGCGACTGACCGAGCGCCAGGGCGAGCAGCAAGCCGGCGACATTTTGCAGTACGAGAAAGCCGAGCACCACCGCGAGAAAAATCATCAAGGGGCGTCCGCCCTGGCGCAGGCTGGCCAAATCGGCATTGAGCCCGATACAGGCGAAAAAGGTAAGCATCAGCGGCGCACCAAGGCTGTTGTCGAATTGCACCTGAAAGCCGAAGGCGCTGCGTGCGGCCAATAGTAGCAAGGCCGCCAGCAGGCCACCGGCGACGGGTTCGGGGATGGTGTAGGCCGCGAGCAGCGGAATCCGCTTGAGCATGAGTTGTCCGAGCAGCAGGACGCCGGAGGCAGCAACGAGGGTTCCGTAAATGTCGAGTTCGAACATGGTGGGCGCACCGGGTGAACAACAATGCGCCCATTTTCACTCAGTTCAGCAAAGCCAGGAACGAGAATTCCCGCGCTAAAGGCGGGCCCGATTGGGCCATTTCAAACATCATGTAAAGGCCGGATCGGCGTTAAAAACCGGAATGTCGCCAACCGTGGCGCAGCCCCGCTCAAATAACGCTTTAGCCAGCCGGAAGCCCCTTCAGAGACGCAACGGCCTGGTTTAACTGTTGTTTCAAGTCCTCATTTTTCAGGGTGTTCAGCTCAAGATCAAAGTTGTCAAAAAAGCTGGGAATCGACAGGGTGGCCTTAACGTGGCCGGCAAAAAAAGGCATGGAGTTAGTCGCTGCGGCCAATACGCTGGCCGCGCCGCGCGCCCCCGGTGAGGTGGCGAGCAAAACCAGCGGTTTGTCGTGAAATACCTTCGCGCCAGCTCGCGAACACCAGTCAAACAGGTTTTTATAGGCGGCGCTATAAGAGCCGTTGTGCTCGGCAAATGAAATGATCAAGGCGTCGCTCGCGGCAATCTTTGCCAGAAATGCCTTGGCCAATGCCGGATGACCCAGTTCTTCCTCCTTGTCGACGCTGAACAATGGCATTTCAAAATCGTTCAGATCCAGCACCTCGACATCGGCCCCTTCCAGCAAACTGGCCGCGTAGGTGACCAGGCGCTTGTTGATGGATTTTTTACTGCTGCTCGCTGCAAACGCTAATATTTTCATGTGGTTACCTCAAAAATTGAAATGCTTGGTTCGGCGTAAAAAATGGGAGAGACCACGTTTTAGCCGGTTTCGGGCCAGCTTCCCCCTGTTTAAAGAAAATCATAAATCCAAACTCATCTGCGCCACCGCACTCGGCGGCTTTTTGCTGCGCGGCGCGCTGCGTTTGCGCGAGCCATGCTTGTCGACAATCGCCGCCTTCGCGGCTTTCACCTCAGCTTGTGCGCGCAGCGCAAACAAGCGTTGTTTGGCGAGGCGCGTTGCCACCTCAAGGTCGACCAGCGGTTCCGGAATATCCATGCCCGGCTGCAAGCCATGCCGCATTTGCAATTCTGCGGGCATGCGCCAAGGCTCAAATAACCAGCTATCGGGCACCTTGCGGAGATGGGGCAGCCAGCGCCGCACGAAGTGACCGCGCGGATCGTGATCCCGCGCCTGCTTGATCGGGTTGTAAATGCGCGGCACGTTGATGCCGGTCGTTCCCGACTGCATCTGCATTTGCGGCCAGTGGATGCCCGGCTCGTAGTCGAGGAACTGGCGGGCCAGCCAGAGGCCGACCGGGCGCCAGTGCAACCACAAGGAGTAAGCCGCCACTGAAACCAGCATGGCGCGCATACGAAAATTGATCCAGCCGGTTTCGCGCAACATGGCAACACAGGCGTCGACCAGCGGCCAGCCGGTGCGTCCTGCGGTCAACGCTGAAAAATGGGCCGAATTCCAGTCGTTCTCGCGCATGCCGTCGTAACCCCGGTGCAGGTTACGAAACTCCAGCGCCGGTTCGCTTTCGAGCTTCTGGATGAAATGGCAATGCCAGTAGAGGCGGCTGATAAAAGCCTGCAAACCGGCGCGCTGCTGGCTGGCGCTGGCGGGTAGTTGGGCGGCGAACAAGCGCGTCGTCTGCACGACTTCGCGCAGGCTCAGGCAGCCCAGCGCGAGATAGGGCGAAAGCCGTGAACAGGCAGTTGGCGCGGAAAGCGGCGAAGAAATGCCGCCGCGATACTGATTGCTGCGGTCGACCAGAAATTCATGCAGAATCTGCAGCCCCGCCTGGCGCCCGCCCAATTGCCGGGAAGGCACTTCCGGGTCCGGCAAACCCAGCGCATCGGCTGACGGTGGGGGCGGTTCAACCCACGGCAAAGCAATGGAACGGACACCTTCAGGCGCCGCAACCCGCGCTTGCGCCATGAATTCATCCCACCGCCGCTGCCAGTGATCCCGCGCCTGCAAACGGCGCACCACGCCAAACTGCGGGGTTTCATGCCAACCAATGCCGTGCGCCCGGCACCAGCGCGCAACCGCCAGATCACGCTGAAAAGTCAGGCCGTTGCCGGTTTCTTCGTGGGCATACAAATGCTGAAAAGGCGCTTGGCGGTACAAACGCGCCAGCACCTCGGTGACCTCACCGGTAACCACCTGCAGTTGCCCGCCGACTTTGCGTAGCGCCCGATAAAGGTCGCGCAAACTTTCCAGCAGAAAACCGTAATGCTGGCGCGCCGCATCCGGTGCGGCCCACAGGCTGGGCTCGACGATATACAGACAGAGCACCGGGCCACGCTGTAGCGCCTGCAACAAAGGCAGATGATCTTCAATGCGCAAGTCGCGCTTGAACCAGACGACGCTGTAATGCTCTTGTGCGCTCATAGCCGATGTGGAACTACCCCTGATTTTCGATCAATTCACGCGGCAAGCGCCGATAGCCTCATTGGGCAAGAGAAAGGCAGCCGGCGTTCAAAAGAAAAAACCGGGACAGAAAAGACGCGGAAAACTTGCTCGGCAAACGGCGGCAGTGTCGTCAGTGGCGGATCAATCCATGCTTGCCGAATCACTCGGTGCTAGTTAGACTTAGTTCAACTTAGTCCAATTGGAGTCAATCATGCAAACCGTGAATATTCATGAAGCGAAAACGCATCTGTCGCGCTATCTGGAGAGGGTCGCGCAGGGGGACGAGATGATTATTGCGCGGGCCGGGCATCCCTTGGCGCGGTTGGTTCCCTATGAAACCGCTTTGCCGCTGCGCGTGCTTGGCCTGGGAGAGGCGACGATTCCCGAAGATTTTGACCGCATGGCGGAGGCCGAAATTGCCAATATGTTCGAGGAGGACGGGGTGTGACCTTATTGCTCGATACCCATGTCCTGTTGTGGGCGATCTATCAACCAGCGCGCATTCCAGAAAACTGGGTTAGCAAACTGGTCGACCGCAGCAATCCGGTTTTTTTCAGCGCCGCCAGCATCTGGGAGATCGCCATCAAGTCCTCGCTTGAACGACCAGACTTTCTTCATGACGCCGACCGTACGTTGCAACTGGCGCGCCAGACCGGCTTTGTCGAATTGCCGGTGAGTGGCGAAGTTGCAGCGCGGGTGCGGGAGTTGCCGTGGCACCACCGCGACCCCTTCGACCGCCTGCTGATTGCTCAAGCCAAACAGATGCCCGCTCGATTGCTGACGGCCGATAACCAGTTGCCGATCTATTCTGAATTGGTCGAGCTGATTGCCTGATAGGAAAATGATGAAGTCGGAGTCGGTGACTAAGGTTTAGTCGACTCCGACCCTGTTGTTTTTTATTAAAAAGCTTATTGAATAATAAAGCTTCTAAACAAAACGGCTTTTATCGGCTTTTTCACTGCGTAACGGCTTTGAAGATAATTATCGATTAGCGTACCAATCTGCAGAACCAAAATCTCTTTGCCTTGTTTTGAGTACAACTCGTCATAATTTTTGGAAGATAAAAGAAATATAATCTTATCCCTAATTGCAGGTAGGTTCTCAAGAATTAATTTCTTTGTGCCATAATCAATTTCCAGTGAGATGGCGATCTGGACATACTGATCCTTGCTTCCCATCGGAGTAAGGTTGGCAGTAATCGGATCTATATCTAAAAAATATGGCTCTGATATAGCATCAAAAATAGTTGAATTTTCGAGAGATGTAAGAAAAGTCTTTTGAAATGCTTCTTCTTTTCTTTTAGTCAAAGAAATTTCTTCGTTGGCAATGGCTGCATAAATCTCCTTCTGCTTTGAAGTGAGAATAGAATAGCCTGGAGCCTTTATATATTCGGCAACATCGTTCAATTCTTGAGCAGTTAATGTCTTTTCATAAACCCCGGCAAACAACGGAATCCACTCTTCCACAGGATAGGTCTCTTTAAAAGCAAGTTGAAACTTTTGCTCGACTTCCGATATCTGTTCATCGCTTAATTTTTTCCCAAACCTTAAATGGATACTGGAAACAAATGCTTGGGTTCCATTATTTGAGCCGTTGCGAACAATGGTCTCATAGTTTGACTTGGCTAATGTTCTGGCCACTTCCCACGACAACTTCTGTCTGTTTTCTTGTGTGTCTTCTACCTTTGTTTTTAAGCAGCCCGTGAGCAATAGTCCCATAATTAGTCGGTCCTGCAAAATTCATCTGAGCGCTCCGTTCAAGCGGAAATTCTGAGTGAGCGAGTTGGATCGGGCATGGTCGCTGCTGAGGAGCGCAATCAACAGCAGTAAAACCGGGCGCAAAAAAGTGGCCTTTAGGCCCAGACGGAGCATAGCCCGCAGCAACCAGCGCAGGTTGTAGCCGGTAGCACACAGCACGGCATGCAAGGCATCCCCTGTTGTCCTTGGAGCCAGCAGCGATCCATCCGGTGATCCGACTGGGTGGCCAATCGCTGGTTCTACCGCCTGTCGTCGCTTGAGCCAGCGGCGCTGTTGCTTGGTCAGCGACTTGTACTTGCCGCGATGAATGATCTCCACCTGGGGATTGTCACGATCGACGCCACGAAAGCCCAGATCAACCACCACTTCTTTCGGTGACCGGCCCACATCTTCGAGCAGGATGTTCGTCTGTTCGAGTTGTGCTGAGAGAATGTGACCATCATAGGGGTTGCCGGGAAAGGTTCGCGCCCCGACCATCAGGCCGCTCTTGTGGGTTACGACGATGCTGGCCTTGACACCGAACTCGTAGGGTTTCCGGGCTTTGCCGTCGGGTAAGAACACGCCGTTACCGGCGTGCTCTCCCCTCAGAACCGTGCAGGCGAGTTTCCCAGCACACGGCTCAAGCCTTTCAGCAGCCCATCTCTGGACCGGGCAGGTCACAACGAGTCAGATGGCATGGGCGCGTTGTTCAAAATATGAGGACCATGCCGGATCAAATGGATTGGCTCGACTACAGACTTTCGTGTGGCGTTTGATGGGCAATTGAGCCAGCCGGAAGAGGACAGGCCGATAGGCCAACTCAGCTGGCTTTGTTGCATGCAAAGACCCAATCGCGCATACCGTGGCGCTCAAAGTAGCGCGCCTTGATCCAGCGCATTCCCTTGTTCGGATGACGGCGTCTTGCCCAGCGCCATACCTTGACCCATATCAGATGATCGATCCGGGAGAAGATATCCGCCGCCACGACATGTCGATGGTACATGGCCCATCCTCGCAGAATCGGATTGAGTACCATGATCACTTGAGCCTGTGTCGCGGTCCTGTTTGATTTCAGCACATCCGCAACCTTGTTCAATATTGCCTGTTGGCTCTTGCGAGCCGGTTTGATCAGCAGCTTGTTCCCGTACTTGCGCACATTTTGACCAAGGAATCAAACCCCTTGGAAATGTGTGTGATCAACGTCTTTTCAGGTGCCAGTTGCAGACCCCGAACCGAGAGAAATGCCTCCACGGCCGGTTTTACGTTCTGCTCCAGCAATCGCTGATTCGCTGCCGTCACCACAAAGTCATCCGCGTAACGGATGACGTGCGCTTTCGCGGGCTGTCGTGCATTCTTGGTCGGCCCAAGGCTTCGCTGACCGCACGTTCCAGTCCGTCCAGTGTCATGTTGGCCAACACTGGAGAAACTATTCCGCCTTGTGGCGTTCCAGCTTCTGTCGGAAACTGAGCCCCTTTGTCGACGAACCCCGCTTTCAACCATTTACGCAGAATGACCTTATCCATCGGGATGTTCGCCAACAACCACTCGTGGCAGATGTTGTCGAAGCATCCACGGATATCACCCTCAAGCACCCACTGAGCCGAGTCACGCTTTGCCAGCGCACAAAAACATTGCTCGATGGCATCGGCCGTTGAACGCTTTGGCCGAAAGCCGTATGAGTTCAGGTCGGCCGTGGTCTCTGCCACAGGAATCAGCGCCATTTGCCATAACGCTTGCATCGCCCTGTCATGCATGGTGGGAATGCCCAGAGGTCGTTCCTTTCCATTGCTTTTCGGGATAAACACGCGCCGCAGCGGTAGCGGCCGATAGCCCCGGTGTTTCAATGATTGAATGGCAGTGAATCTGGACATCGGGGGTGCCCAGATTCGTCCGTCACCTGCTGTTCGTTTGCCAGCATTCTCCGTCACTCGTTTGACGGCTGGACATTGCCGCTGTACGAGCGGGTTAGCAGGCGTTGCAGGGATTTCACCTTGTTCCACCGGCCAACCTGTGTTGCCTTGGCAATGCGTCTCTGCAGCCGTGCAACCTCGTCGGTCGCGTGGTTCCAATCAATCCGGTTCCAGGACTGGGGTCGGCCGGAGGCACCAGTGGAAGTCCTTTTGACTTTCGCCAGGCGAACCCACACCGTCATCTGCTTTCCTCCGATGCTCGGTTTCTCAGAGTCTGTTGCCATGAAAGACCTTGCGGAAGTCGGCTCGCTTTCGCGCCGGGCAAGGTTGCCCGTATCTGCTCTATTACCGAACAGCCTTGGCTTTCTCCGCAATCCTTTACCCGCTGTGCCATCAGCTTTCCTTGCGGTTGGCCTGCCGTTGCCGGCGGCACGTCGGGCTTACCGTGTTCCGCATTCATCACAACGCGTGGGGTAGGTTCTGCCTGTACACCGGTGGCCTTCTTGTCCGTGTGCCCCATGGTAAAGGAGGGGGCAGCCGACCACTTACCGTTTTGGTTCAAGCCTGTCAGCATCTTTGGCTTGTCATGCATAACGATGCCTGTAGCAGTTCACCTGCGTTAACCATGCCACTCAGCCTTGCATTCCATCCGCGTTGATGCTCGCAGGTGACGTCGCTTCTTCGCAGAGAGCGCCGTGATCTAAAGATCCAATACGTTGTCCCCGTGGCTTCACACGACGCCGTTGCCAGCGACGCATGCACAGGTAGGCTACGGCCGACGGAACGGCCGGTCTCGTCACCAGCCTTGTGAGTGGGCGAGACAATGATGTAAGCGACTTCACGTCGCACGTCGGGTAAGAACACGCCGTTACCGGCGTGCTCTCCCCTCAGAACCGTGCAGGCGAGTTTCCCAGCACACGGCTCAAGCCTTTCAGCAGCCCATCTCTGGACCGGGCAGGTCACAACGGAGTCAGATGGCATGGGCGCGTTGTTCAAAATATGAGGACCATGCCGGATCAAATGGATTGGCTCGACTACAGACTTTCGTGTGGCGTTTGATGGGCAATTGAGCCAGCCGGAAGAGGACAGGCCGATAGGCCAACTCAGCTGGCTTTGTTGCACATGCAAAGACCCAATCGCGCATACCGTGGCGCTCAAAGTAGCGCGCCTTGATCCAGCGCATTCCCTTGTTCGGATGACGGCGTCTTGCCCAACGCCATACCTTGACCCATATCAGATGATCGATCCGGGAGAAGATATCCGCCGCCACGACATGTCGATGGTACATGGCCCATCCTCGCAGAATCGGATTGAGTACCATGATCACTTGAGCCTGTGTCGCGGTCCTGTTTGATTTCAGCACATCCGCAACCTTGTTCAATATTGCCTGTTGGCTCTTGCGAGCCGGTTTGATCAGCAGCTTGTTCCCGTACTTGCGCACATTTTGACCAAGGAAATCAAACCCCTTGGAAATGTGTGTGATCAACGTCTTTTCAGGTGCCAGTTGCAGACCCCGAACCGAGAGAAATGCCTCCACGGCCGGTTTTACGTTCTGCTCCAGCAATCGCTGATTCGCTGCCGTCACCACAAAGTCATCCGCGTAACGGATGACGTGCGCTTTCGCGGGCTGTCGTGCATTCTTGGTCGGCCCAAGAGCTTCGCTGACCGCACGTTCCAGTCCGTCCAGTGTCATGTTGGCCAACACTGGAGAAACTATTCCGCCTTGTGGCGTTCCAGCTTCTGTCGGAAACTGAGCCCCTTTGTCGACGAACCCCGCTTTCAACCATTTACGCAGAATGACCTTATCCATCGGGATGTTCGCCAACAACCACTCGTGGCAGATGTTGTCGAAGCATCCACGGATATCACCCTCAAGCACCCACTGAGCCGAGTCACGCTTTGCCAGCGCACAAAAACATTGCTCGATGGCATCGGCCGTTGAACGCTTGGCCGAAAGCCGTATGAGTTCAGGTCGGCCGTGGTCTCTGCCACAGGAATCAGCGCCATTTGCCATAACGCTTGCATCGCCCTGTCATGCATGGTGGGAATGCCCAGAGGTCGTTCCTTTCCATTGCTTTTCGGGATAAACACGCGCCGCAGCGGTAGCGGCCGATAGCCCCGGTGTTTCAATGATTGAATGGCAGTGAATCTGGACATCGGGGTTGCCCAGATTCGTCCGTCACCTGCTGTTCGTTTGCCAGCATTCTCCGTCACTCGTTTGACGGCTAGACATTGCCGCTGTACGAGCGGGTTAGCAGGCGTTGCAGGGATTTCACCTTGTTCCACCGGCCAACCTGTGTTGCCTTGGCAATGCGTCTCTGCAGCCGTGCAACCTCGTCGGTCGCGTGGTTCCAATCAATCCGGTTCCAAGGACTGGGGTCGGCCGGAGGCGCACCAGTGGAAGTCCTTTTGACTTTCGCCAGGCGAACCCACACCGTCATCTGCTTTCCTCCGATGCTCGGTTTCTCAGAGTCTGTTGCCATGAAAGACCTTGCGGAAGTCGGCTCGCTTTCGCGCCGGGCAAGGTTGCCCGTATCTGCTCTATTACCGAACAGCCTTGGCTTTCTCCGCAATCCTTTACCCGCTGTGCCATCAGCTTTCCTTGCGGTTGGCCTGCCGTTGCCGGCGGCACGTCGGGCTTACCGTGTTCCGCATTCATCACAACGCGTGGGGTAGGTTCTGCCTGTACACTCGGTGGCCTTCTTGTCCGTGTGCCCCATGGTAAAAGGAGGGGCAGCCGACCACTTACCGTTTTGGTTCAAGCCTGTCAGCATCTTTGGCTTGTCATGCATAACGATGCCTGTAGCAGTTCACTTGCGTTAACCATGCCACTCAGCCTTGCATTCCATCCGCGTTGATGCTCGCAGGTGACGTCGCTTCTTCGCAGAGAGCGCCGTGATCTAAAGATCCAATACGTTGTCCCCGTGGCTTCACACGACGCCGTTGCCAGCGACGCATGCACAGGTAGGCTACGGCCGACGGAACGGCCGGTCTCGTCACCAGCCTTGTGAGTGGGCGAGACAATGATGTAAGCGACTTCCGTCGCACCTTGCCGATGCACTCGACTTCCGGTGCATGCAGGGCGTAAAGCTTGTTCTTGTCCTTCGGTTGTTGTTTGCGGATGCGCTCGGCGCGTTCGAGCAAGGTGTTCAAGTGGGCGATCGCGCTCGGCGATTCGCTGCTCGCGGTTGCCAATTTGCGACCGATTTTGCGCAGCACGATGCCAAGGATCGTGCGCTGGCGTTTGACCGTGCGCCGCAGACGCTTGAACTGTTTCGCGTGGGCGTAGCCGCCGGCCTTGCGGCGCAGTTCCTTGCCTTCTTTCACGAAGGTCTGTTTCAAAGGCGATGCCGACGCGCTTCGCGGCTTGCACGACCTTGGCCCGGGCGATTTCCAGCAAGCGGCTATCGACCGGATGGGCGATGGCTTTCTCCTGGACGGTGGTGTCAACAATGACCCGTTCGAATTCCGCCGGTCGTATGGCTCTGCTCTGCACGGCCGTGTCGATGGTTGCCTTGAGCAGTTCTTCCACCCCGGCTTCGCCGATGGCCGTGCGAAAGCGGCCAATTTGGGTGCCATCGCAGGGCAGTTGCGGCGTGTAGTAGTCCTGACCACTAAAGTATTGCCAGACCACGTTCTCCGACCAGCGGGCGACCAGTTCCTCGTCGCTCAGGTTGAAGGCGTGCTTGAGATAGAGCAGCGCCGCCATCAGCCGGATCGGCAAACGCGGCCGGCCGGCGGCACTGACACCGGCGCCGGCAATCTCCAACGTCGTCCCGAACAAATCACTGCCTAGCATCACCTTCCCTGCCCGATGCTTGCGGGCAAAGGCCGGCGCCAAGCGGCTTCGATCTGGCCCCACGGCAATCGCCCTGCGAGCACCACCAAGGGATGTCGGAGATCAATCATTTGATCGAGTCGGGCGCGGAAAAAATCGTCGGTAGCCATCAGAACTTCCCTCAATTTCTCTCAGGTTTCCACAGGCATTATTTTAATTTCTCGGGGATTCCATGGGGAAGATTTCCGGTGCAAACCATCTGTTCATAAGCGTTTCCGGACTTTTGCAGGGCCGACTACATAAATATAGCGTATTAGCATACTCCGAAAACTCCCGTTTAAAATTTATGGTGTGTTGCACTTGATTGTGGACTCCAGCAACCGCGAACAAATAGCGGGGCCGGCGTCGAATGGCACTTACTTAAGCCTCAACCCACTGATGTAATTGACAAAGCAGGCTGAATCGACGCGTGATAAGTTGGAGTCGCCAAACACCCAACCATCACACGAGGAATCAGCCCAAATGCATGCTATCCACAAAGCGACCGCCCGACAATGCAACGCGATTTCGGCGCAAGCAGGCAGCGCTGATGCGCATGCGTTTTTCAACCTATTGACGGGGCCGGAATTGTTTGACGTCGTGGAATTGGCCTTGCCACCACACCGAGAGAGGGTGTTTCCGCCGACGGAGACACTCTCGATGTTTTTAGCGCAAGCCCTCAGTACCGATCGCTCCTGCCAGCGAGCCGTCAATGAAAAGGCGATCAAACACCTGGTCACTGGGCTTACCCCTGCAGCACCCATACCGGCGCCTATTGTCGCGCTCGCCAACGCGTGCCGACGCTGATGGTCAGCACTTTGGTCCGTCACACAGGGCAATGGCTGGCGGCCCACGCCCCAGCGGCATGGCACTGGCGAGGTCGTCCCGTACGATTGGTCGATGGGGCCACAATCATCATGCCCGATACGACGGCCAATCAAGCGGACTTCCCGCAACCGGGCAGCCAGAAGCCTGGATTGGGATTCCCGCAATGCCGGATCGTGGGGCTGATCTGCCTGGGCAGCGGTGCCGTGCTTGATGCCGCGATCAGCGCCTGTCGCGGTAAAGGGAGTGATGAGCAGTCCTTGCTGCGCCGCCAGCTCAACACCTTGGTGCGTGGCGATGTGCTATTGGGCGATGCGTTCTATGCCACCTACTTCCTGCTGTGTGCGCTGGTTGAGCGCGGTGTTGATGCGGTCTTTGAGCAGCACGGCTCACGCCAACGCACCACCGATTTTGGCCTTGGCGAGCGCCTGGGGGAGCGTGACCACCTGCTGGTTTTGTCCAAACCAACCATCAAGCCAGACTGGATGTCGCAGGAGGATTACGCGCACGCGCCAGCGCGTATGACGGTTCGCGAACTTCGCGCGGGTGGCAAAACGCTGGTCACGACCTTGCTGTGTCCAAAGCAAACAACCAAGGAGGCGATCAAACGGCTGTATCGGGATCGCTGGCATGTTGAGCTTGATCTGCGCAACATCAAGACCTCCTTGGGTATGGAGCAGCTAAGTTGCCAAACTCCTGCCATGGCCGAGAAGGAAATATGGGTCTATCTGCTCGCTTACAATTTGATTCGCTTGATGATGGCTCACGCGGCACTGCTCAGCGGTTGCTTGCCCCGTCAGTTAAGCTTCAAGCATACGGTGCAAATTTGGCTCGCCTGGGCGCCTCACGCTTATCACGGCAACATCGCCCACCCCAACGAGATCTTCGTTCTCATCGCGCAGCAAACCGTGGGCAACCGCCCCGGACGCATCGAACCTCGTGCCATCAAACGGCGACAGAAGGCCTACCCATTACTCACCCAACCTCGATCTGTCGCGCGCGAGAATGTCCGAAAAAATGGACATCCCAAAAAGCTTAAGTAAGTGCCATTCGAGTCTGGCGTCGTCTTAAGAGTTAAGTCGATTCCGACCCTGATGTTTCCGGCGATGATGACAAGAAAACGGAGGCACGGTTTCGTGCCATTGCCGAAATCGTGCGCCAACCTATTTTTATGACTCAGCCATGGTTGGCCTGCGCATGCAGCTTCAGCCCCAATGCACCCACGACCTTGAGGATGGTGTCGAAGCTGGGGCTGCGGTCGCCGGAAAGCGCCTTGTAGAGACTCTCGCGAGACAGCCCGGCATCTCGGGCAACCTGTGACATGCCTTTGGCGCGAGCGATGTCACCCAGCGCCTTGGCAATAAATGCTGCGTCGCCGTTTGCCTCTTCAAGGCAGGCTTCAAGATAGGCGGCCATTTCCTCTTGGGTTCTGAGGTGCTCGGCAACGTCGTAACGAGTGGTAGCGGTTTTGGTCATGGTGCTTGCTCCGAAAGGTCACGCGCGAGCCCGAGCCTGAATGTCATACAGGCTATCAATCCATTGAGCGAAGATGTCAGTTTTACGAATCTCAATCATTGAATAAACGTAGCCGTACGGCTACACCCAGTCAAGCTGCGGTCAACGCGGATTTTCGAGCAATTTGCGAGTGCGGTAATGCCGCAGTAAAAACGGGGTTGGGTTCGACTTAAGCGTTAAGTCGAACCCAACCCCGTTTTTTCAGCCCTGCAGCAGCCCTCTTCGACCCTCCAACCGAAAAAGCCAGTGCCGACCCTTAAATTACAGCGGACGCTTGACGGTCAGTGCGCCGCGAATCTGGCCCTTGGTGTAGCCCGTGGCCTGGTCGTGCGGGTAGTTTTCGGCCAGCTTTGCCCTGAGTCCCGCATCGAGCCCCTCGGCCGGGCCGTGGCACTTCATGCAGACATCGGCTACCGGCAGCGCTTTCATGTAGCGGAATACCTGTTTGCCGTTGATCGTCACAACCTCGCTCTTCTCCAGCGTCTCTGGCTTTTCACCATTGGCGGCGCGAATGTTGAAGTCGGCCAGTTGGCGAACTTCCCAAAGGTCGGGCGTGCCGCGCTCGGCGTTGCGGGTCTTGAGGCTGACCCGACGAATATCCCAGCCGGTTTCGAGGCGTTTTTCCTTGATCAGTTGTGGTGCCAATTCCTTGCAAACCGGAATGGCGCCGGCGATACCCTTTTCGGCCACGGCTTCCTGCATGGCAGCGACTACCTTGGGCACGACCGGCATCACTGCCTTCTTCGTTTCAGCCGTCAGCGCCCCGAGATCCTGGGCGAGGGCGGGCAAGGCGCTGATCAGCAGGGCGATAGTGAGCAGTTTTTTCATGGCGGACTCCAGCTTAAATAAGAGAATGCTTATTCTACGCTGCCTTGATGACGGTTCAATGTTTTAGTGCGGCGACACGTTCGTCTCGGTGGCAATCGATTTTGATCGGCTCTTCAGCGCGGTTGGCTGGCACGATCATTCGCTCCCCAAGTGCCTATGAGATAATTGCTGCACTGCAATAAATTTCAAGCTGACGACCCATGTCGTCCTGTGTCTGCCCGCCTCATGCAGCCCTCGCGGTTGCCGCCGGTTTTCCCTTGCCATTACCTCTTTTGCCTTCTCTTCATTGGGCTGGCTTCGCGTGTTTCATTGATAGGTGCTTTATGTTGTTATTGAACCCGTCTTCGCTCAGGATCAACGTCCTCAGTGGTCTTACCGTTTCTCTCGCGCTGGTTCCTGAAGCGATTGCTTTCGCGCTGGTGGCTCATGTGAGCCCGCTGACCGGCCTCTACGCGGCGGTTATTGTCTGCTTGCTCACTGCCGCGCTGGGTGGCCGTCCGGGCATGATTTCAGGGGCAACCGGGGCGCTGGCGGTGGTCATGGTTGCTCTCGTCTCGCAGCACGGGGTGGAATATCTCTTCGCAACCGTGGTCTTGATGGGGTTGCTGCAGCTGATTTTTGCGGCCTTGAAGCTGGGCAAGCTGATCCGTATGGTGCCGCACTCAGTGATGCTGGGCTTTGTGAATGGCCTGGCGATCGTGATTTTCATGGCGCAGTTCGGCCATTTCAAAACCTTGGGCGCCGATGGCAGCCTGCAATGGATGCGGGGCGAGTCATTGGTCATCATGCTCGGGCTGGTGGCGCTGACCATGGCGATCATTTACCTGCTGCCCAAGCTGACGAATGCCATTCCTTCGGCTCTGGCAGCGATTTTGATTGTCGCCGGACTGGTCGCGCTGACCGGGATTGAAACGAAGACGGTCGGCGACATGGGCTCAATTGCCGGCGGCCTGCCGCAGTTTCATCTGCCGGATGTGCCGCTCAATCTTGAAACGCTCTACATCATCTTCCCGTATGCGCTGATTCTGGCGGCTATCGGGCTGATTGAAACACTACTGACCCTGAACCTGATTGATGCAATGACCGACACGCGGGGCATGCCGAACCGTGAATCGATGGCGCAGGGGCTGGCGAATGTCGTTGGCGGATTCTTTGCGACGATGGGTGGCTGCGCGATGATCGGCCAGAGCATGATTAACATCAGCAACGGCGCCCGGCACCGGATTTCCGGCATCGTGGCCGCTATTTTTCTGCTCGGTTTCATCCTTTTTCTCTCGCCATGGATCGAAATGATTCCCTTGGCGGCACTGGTCGGGTTGATGTTTGTCGTCTCCGAGAAGACTTTTGAATGGGGAAGCCTGCAAGCCCTGCGCAAAATTCCGCGCCAGGATGCGATTGTCGTCGTCGGAGTGACGGTGATTACGGTGCTGACCGATCTGGCCATTGCCGTGCTGGCCGGTATTGTCTTTGCCGCCCTGGTCTTCGCCTGGCAACAGGCAAAACAGATTCAGGTCGCCACGTCAATTGATGAAAATGGCTGGAAGGTCTATCGCCTGAATGGTGTGCTGTTCTTTGCCTCAACCGCCAATTTTGCCCGCCTGTTCACGCCCAAAGAAGACCCGCAGCATGTTGTTATCGAATTCGCCAAGGCCCGGGTTGCCGATCACTCCGCCGTTGAGGCGATTGACGCCTTGGCAACGCGCTACCAGCAGGCCGGCATCACATTGCATTTGCGGCATCTGAGTCCTGATTGCCTCGAACTATTGAGCAAGGCGAAGGACATGGTGGAAATTGATACCTACGCTGACCCGCATTACCACATCGCGGATAACAAACTGGGCTGAGTCGTATTGTGAGTGAGTGATTGAGTGCGAACTCGGCGTTTTTCTGATTACACGAAGGTCTTCAACGTGGTGATGACGAGAACTATGCAGACCGCACCCAGCACCAGGACACGCACCCGGATGGCCTCGATGCGTTTGACCAGTTCGGCATTTTGCTCGGCAAGCGCCTTGATCAGTTCGGAAGAAGCCAGCATCTGGGCGTGCAGTTCCGCCGTTCTGGTTTCCATCTCAATGACGCGGGCCTCCAGGGGGCTGGCCGACTGAGCTCCCGCTGCGCCGGTGGTGGGCGCTGCCTGAGTTGAAGACGTCTGTGCGCCGGTCTTCTTGGCGACCGTTTTCCAGAGCTTCTTGGCGCCATCGGCCACCTTGGGCGCATTGCTGATGACCTCGGTCCAGGGAACTGTTTTGAGAATGGTGAGCCAGCCGATTGCCATGTTTGAGCCTTTCAGAAAAGGGAGCAGTTAAGACATGTTCCGGGCTGGATTGGTGCCCGGTTTTGCCCTTTATTGCGGGTTGACCGCAGCATCAAGCGGCAACAAGCGGCAACAAGCTTACTTGCCACCGCTTGTTTGTTCGTCCATCGGCTCGCGTAATCAACGGTCAATCCGGCGCGACGGGCTGGTGCTCAGCGGCGTCGGCTACCGCCGCCCAGAATCGAACCCAGCACCCCGCGCAAAATCTGTTTGCCGACTTCCCGCCCGACCGTACCGGCCATGCCGCGCGTGGCGCTCTTGGCGGCGGCTTCGATGATGCCTTCGCGCTTGCCGCCACGTGGCCCGGTGCTGCCACCAAACATTTCGCCGAGGCTGCCGAAGAAGCCACCGCCAGATTCTTCCGCCGCCGGAGCGCTTTGGCGCGGTTGTGGTGTTGGGGTTGGGCGCGGCTGGGCTTGCTGGCCGTTGTGATTGCCCCAATCGTTAACATTCGGGCCATTGCTGCCGGCCGGTGGCGCGGGAATGGCGCCGGGGGCGGGTTGGCTGGTGGCTGGCTTGCCGCGCAGGATTTCATAGGCCGATTCACGGTCGACCGTCGCACCGTAGGCAGCGAACAGCGGCGAGGCCTGGATGAAGGCCTGGCGCTCTTCCGGTGTCAGCGGGCCGAGGCGGGAGGCGGGCGGGAAGATCATGCTGCGGTCAACCACCGTGGGGCGGCCTTTTTCATCGAGGAAGGAAACCAGTGCTTCGCCGACGCCGAGCTCGGTGATGGCTGCGGCGGCGTCGAATTTCGGATTGGCCCGCATGGTTTGCGCGGCCGCCTGGACGGCTTTCTGGTCACGCGGCGTGAAGGCGCGCAGGGCGTGCTGGACGCGGTTGCCGAGTTGGCCGAGGATCTTTTCCGGCACATCGAGCGGGTTTTGCGTGACGAAAAAGACGCCGACGCCTTTCGAGCGGATCAGGCGGACGACTTGCTCGACCTTGTCGGTCAGCGCCTGCGGCGCATCGGTAAATAACAAATGCGCCTCGTCGAAGAAGAAAACCAGCTTCGGCTTTTCGAGGTCGCCAGCTTCCGGCAGTTGCTCGAAGAGTTCGGCGAGCAGCCAGAGCAGGAAGGTGGAATAGAGCGCCGGCGCGTGGATCAGCTTGTCGGCGGCGAGGATGTTGATGACGCCGCGGCCGTTTTCATCGACCTTCATCAGGTCGTGAATGTCGAGCATCGGCTCGCCGAAAAAGAGGTCGCCGCCTTGTTCTTCAAGGGTCAGCAGGCCGCGCTGGATGGCGCCGATCGAGGCAGTCGAGACGTTGCCGTATTCGGTGGTGAAGGTTTTGGCGTTCTCGCCGACGTGCTGGATCATGGCGCGCAGATCCTTGAGGTCGAGCAGCAACAAACCCTGGTCGTCGGCGATCTTGAAAACCAGTTGCAGCACGCCGGTTTGCGTGTCGTTGAGATTGAGCAGGCGGGCGAGCAGCAACGGCCCCATGTCGGAAATGGTGGCGCGGACGGGAATGCCGCCCTCGCCGAAAACGTCCCAGAAAGCCACCGGGTTGGCGTAGGGCACGAAGCCCTCCAGACCCAGTTCGTCCAGCCGCTTTTGCAGCTTGGGGCTGACCACGCCCGCCGCCCCGGCACCGGAGAGATCACCCTTCACATCGGCCATGAAAACCGGCACGCCGGCGTAGGAAAGACGCTCGGCCATCGACTGCAGCGTGACCGTTTTACCGGTGCCCGTGGCGCCGGTGATCAGGCCGTGGCGATTGGCCATTTGCGGCAGCAGGGCGGGATAACCGTCTTCGGACTTGGCGAGGTATAGGGGTTCGGACATGGCGGCAAACTCCAGCATAAAAAAATATCCCATCATTTTAGCAACGCCAGGATCGTCCTTTGCGAAATAGCGTCAGTTCGGTGGCTACGCAGGCCTGACGGGAGGTCGGTGAGGAGATAGAATCGCAGCCTTGAATTCGAATGGATGCCCATGGCAACTGCCGACAATCCCATCCTGAACGCGCCGTACGCAGAGCCGGAACGGCATTACGCGACCGATACTCAAGGCAACCTGAATTACAAGGATGTTCGTGATGGTCGCCGTGTCTTCACGCCCGATGTACCGCAAGTGCCCGTTGGGCAACAGGCGCAGGGCAGCATGTTCGACCTCAACGATCTCAAAGCAGACTATGGGGAGCAACTGGTCAATCAGTTGCGAGAACGAATCCGCGATTGGCGCCAGTCCGGTTACCAGGGTATCACCAGCCGTGTAACACGAGACCTGCTTGCCTATTGGTTTGCCAACCCTGAGCGAGCGCCACACCAGAAACTATTTTTCGCCCAGCAAGAGGCTATCGAAACCGCTATCTGGCTCAACGAACTCGCCGAAAAATCCAACACTGGCACGCACCTGCTCAACCAGCTTCGGCAACGCCATGCTACTGCGGGCGACAATCCGACCGACCAGCTGCCACGCTACGCCTTCAAGATGGCTACGGGTAGTGGTAAGACGGTAGTTATGGCCTGCCTGATCCTCTATCACCACCTCAACCGACACGAATACCGCAATGACACACGCTACTGCGATTATTTCCTTGTTGTCGCGCCCGGCATTACCATTCGTGACCGTCTCAAAGTATTGATCCCAGACATCCGTCACGACAGCCCGCAGGACGCTCAAGATTACTACCGTCAGCGCTACCTGCTGCCACCGGCCTACCGGGCGGCACTTAGTGAGCTAACCCATAGGCTGATCGTCACCAACTACCACGAATTTTTGCCACGCCTGCTCTCCGGCAACAAGAAAACGCCTTTCGATGGCAAGCTCGGTGCAGATGGCAGCAAAGTTAAAAGCTGTGAGGACGAAAATCTCGTCCTGCGCCGTGTACTCGGTAGCTTCAAGCCCGGTCGCCGCCTGCTCGTCATCAACGACGAGGCCCATCACTGCTACCTTCCTCGGGCCAAGGGCAAGGACACTGAGCTCGACAATTCCGAAACCGAAAATGAGCGCGCTGCCGTCTGGTTCTCTGGCATCCGTGCCGTGGCCCAGCGCTTCAAGCTGCGCGCCGTGTACGACCTATCGGCAACCCCGTACTATCTCTCTGGTTCCGGCTATCCGGCCTATTCGCTGTTCCCCTGGACAGTCAGCGATTTTGGTCTGATCGAAGCCATCGAGTCAGGTCTGGTCAAGATTCCGTTCCTGCCGGTTGATGACAGCAGCCATGCTATCGACGAGCCCATCCTCAAAAACCTCTATGAGCACTGCAAGGTCGAACTACCCAAAAAGGGACAACGCAAAACACGCCAGGATGCCCAGGACGCAGGCGCCAAATCCGAAGCCGCTCCGCACCTGCCTGGCCTCGTCCGTTCCGCCCTTGAGCAGTTCTATGCCCACTACGAAGAATACGAACGCGGCCAGCGCAAAAAAGGCGAGATCAAGGCCGACATGTTCACTGCGCCTCCGGTTTTCATCGTCGTCTGTAGCAATACCACCGTTTCGCGTGAAGTCTTCAAGGAAATCGCCGGTTACGAGCGGGTCGATGAAAACGGCCAGACATCGGTCGTTCCTGGCCGCCTGCCGCTGTTTTCGAATTTCGACCAAAATACCGGTCGACCGCTGAATCGGCCGCCGACGCTGCTCATCGATAGCGACGCCCTCGAACATTCCGGCCAGATCGATGAAAGCTTCAAAAAAGTATTCGGCCCGGAAATCGAACGCTTCAAGCGCGACTATCGCCATCGCCATCCCGACAAAAGCATTGAGCAACTAACCGATGCCGACCTGTTGCGTGAAGTCGTCAACACCGTCGGCAAGCCCGACACCCTCGGCGCTCACATCCGCTGCGTCGTTTCTGTCTCGATGCTCACTGAAGGCTGGGACGCCAACACCGTCACCCATGTTATGGGCTTGCGTGCCTTCGGCTCGCAACTGCTCTGCGAACAGGTTGCTGGCCGGGCGCTGCGTCGCCGCCACTACTTCATTGATCCGAAGACCGGCAAGTTTCCCCCTGAATACGCACATATCATAGGTGTTCCCTTCAAGCTCTTCAAGGCCGGGAAAAGTAGCCAAGTCGATGTGCCAGACTACGCGCTCCTGCGCGCCTTGCCGGAACGTTCATCGCTCGAAATTCGCTTCCCCAACCTCGTCGGCTACCGCCTCGAAACCGACAGTAGCGAACTCAGAGCTGATTTCACCGCGACGCCGGATTACTTTATCGACACCACGCGCCAGCCGGTCGAAACCACCCTCGGCACAGCCGTTTCCGGCGACACCCAGACCCTGCGTGCTAACCTTGAAGCCGTGCGTGATCAGCAAGTCGTCTATAAGCTGACCAAGGAATACCTACGCCGCGTACACGACGAAAAACAGCGCGACGACCTGCGCCTCTTCCAGCAGGTCAAAACCATCGTTGGCCAATGGTACGAGCAGAAACTCAAGCTCAAGGGTGAAGAAGACCCCATATATAAGCGCCTGGTTATTTACGACGACCCGCAGCCCATCGTCGAAAGCATCAATCGCGGCATCATCGCCCATGCCGCCGAGCGCGAGCGCGTGCTGCCCATCCTCAACCACTACAATCCGGTCGGCACCACGGCCCACGTCTTCGGTCATACCAGCAAGAAAACCTGGCCGACCAAAAAGAGCCACATCAACCTTGTGGTTGCCGATACCGACACTTGGGAACAGATCGCCGCCAAAACGCTGGAAAAACTCTCGGCAGTCGAAAGCTACGTCAAGAATGCTTTTCTCGGCTTTGCCATCCCCTACATCGATGGCGGCAAGGAACGTAACTATCTGCCCGACTACCTTGTTCAGTTGCGCACCCCCAAGCTACGCCAAGCCACGCTCATTCTTGAAATCACCGGTTTCAACAAGGACAAGGCCATCAAGCGCTGGGCGGTTAATGAGCGCTGGCTGCCGGCAGTCAACAACGCACGCGGCAAACTCGGTCTGTCCACTTGGCATTTCGCTGAAATCGATGACATCGACGACATCAAGCCAGCGCTGACCCGCACCATCCAAAACATCGTCGACGAAATCGACGCTGCCCCCGATACCCTCGGCGAAGCCCTGCGCCTGCTGGCCAGCCTGCCCGAAGATTTTTACCTCGAAGGCCGGGAAGACCCGCCCATCTTCGAACAACGCGAGCCCTTCGAATGACCCCTTGTTATCTGCTCGACACCAACGTCTGCATTGCCTACAAAAAACGAAAATCCGGTATTCCGGAGCGCATCGAAACCTTGCCAGCGGGTCAAGTAGCCATGTCGGTCGTCACTTGGGGCGAACTCATGCTCGGCGTTGAGAAATCCCAGTTTCGCGAACGTTCGCTGGAAATTCTCAAACGGGTCCGCGAAATCATTCCTGTCATCGGCACTGACGAGTCCGTCGGCGACCACTACGGCGCAATCCGCGGCCAGCTCGAACTGGCCGGCAAGAAAATCGGCCCCAATGACCTGTGGATTGCCGCCCATGCCCGGGCACTCGGCATTCCCGTCGTCACCAACAACACCGGCGAATTTGCCCGCGTTTCCGGGTTGACCGTAGAAGACTGGACGCAAGCATGAGCGACAAGAAAATCGACAGCCTCAAGCACAAGAAGGCCACCCGCGCCCGCATCCCGAGCAAGGAAGAGGCAGGCTTCGAGAGCACCGAACCGAGCAAGGCCGAACTGCCGCTCAACCCTGTCACCACGCGTGGGCAAGACCCCGAACTCTACTGGCTCGAAAAGTACGGTCCGGACGATGCCAACGACGCACTCGACCTCGACATCCGCTCGCTCTACCGCACCGAACACATCGCCCCGGAAAAGCTGATCCAGCGGCTCTACACCCTCAAGCGCGAAGGCGCCCAGCAGGACGACATGTTCGTCGACGAGTTGTTTGCCAACTACAAGGATATCGACGAGCTAGACAAACCGACCTACTACTACAAGCAGGCCGACCAGTGGGCCAACCGGTTGATTCAGGGCGATAGCCTGCTGGTGATGGCCAGCCTGCTGGAGCGCGAAGGCATGAAGGGCCAGGTCCAGATGATCTACATCGACCCGCCCTATGGCATCAAGTACAACTCCAACTGGCAAATTCGCGTCGGCGACAGGAACGTTAAGGATGGCGACGACGCCAGCCTTTCGGGTGAACCAGAAGTCATCAAGGCATTCCGCGACACCTGGGAGCTTGGCATTCACTCGTATCTAAGCTACCTGCGCGACCGGCTGCTGGTAGCGAAGGAGCTACTGAGCGAGTCGGGATCGTGTTTCGTGCAGATCAGCGACGAGAACGTGCATTTGGTGCGTTGCGTGATGGATGAGGTGTTTGGGAGCGAGAATTTTGTTGCCTTAATTCCATTCAGAAAAAAAACTATGCCCCTCGGTGCAACGTATTTGGAGCAAATGAATGATTTTCTGATTTGGTACGGAAGTAATAGAGAATCCACAAAATACAAACAGCTGTATACCAAATTAACTGTACAAGGCGATTTTCATTGGCAGTGGTTTGAGTTGCCTGATGGATCTCGGCAAAAGATGACCAAAGAGCAGGTAGACAATCATGCCTTGCTACCGGTCGGCGCAAGGGTCTTCCGTTTGGTTTCAATGTGGCCTCCGACCTTTTCCAAAAACAACGTTTTCGATGTTGAACTCAACGGAAAATTCTGGCCCCCAGCCCCAGGTGCATGCTACCCATCCAATCCAGAGGGCATGAAAAAGTTAGTACTTAGCAATCGGCTGATGGTTGAGGGTAAGTACCTGCGCTATGTCTATTTCCTTGATGACTATGATCTAGGGAAAATTACTGCTACGTGGGTAGATACGATTGGGGCTAGAGGTGCCGAATACGTTGTCCAAACTGCTACAGAAGTGATCAAGCGCTGCATCCTGATGACCACTGATCCCGGCGACCTCGTGCTTGACCCGACCTGCGGCAGTGGCACGACGGCCTACGTTGCCGAGCAATGGGGTCGGCGCTGGATTACCACCGACACCTCCCGCGTCGCGCTCAACATCGCCAAGACGCGACTGATGACGGCGACTTTCCCCTGGTATACGCTGCACGACGAAAAGGCCGGTCTGCAACGCGAAGTCTGGGACGTGCGCCACGGCTTCGATTACAAGAAGGTGCAGCGCGTCACCCTTGGTTCGCTGGCCAACGACGAACCGCCGGAAGAGGTCACCTTGTTCGACAACCCTGCGGTCGACAAGAAAAAACTGCGTATTTCCGGCCCCTTCACCGTCGAAACCCTGCAAAGCTTCGAGCCGCTGGCGCCCGACGCGGTGAACGAGGCCAGCCTCGATGTCGAACGGCTGGAAGCCTTCCAGAGCCGCGTCTTCGAGCATCTGAAGTCGGCCGGTGTCAAGAACGGGGCACGCAACGAGAATGCCGTGTTCGTCCGCATCGACCCGCTGAGCGACAGCTATCTGCACGCCGAAGGCTATTTCGAGGCCAGCGAAGGCGAGCAGAAGGCCTACATCCACCTCGGCCCGCAGTTCGCGCCGGTCAGCAAGCAGGCGGTCAATGGCGCCATCCGTGAATGTCGCCAGCGCGGCGATGCGCAATGGCTGCTGATCCTCGGCTTTGCCTTCGAGTCGGATGTCGAGAATTCGCTGCAAAACCAGAAGGCCGGCAGCTTCCGCGTCGACAAGGTGCGCATGCACGACGACCTGCTGCAGGCCGGCCTGACCAAGAAGGACAAGAAGGCGGCGACCTTTGTCACCATCGGCGAGCCGGATATCGGTGTGGTGCGCGACGGTGATTTCGCCACCGTCGAGATTCGTGGTCTGGACATCTACGACCCGATCAAGGACGAGGTGAAAGCCCGCTCGGTGGCCGACATCGCCTACTGGATGGTCGACGACGACTACGACGGCGCCAGCTTCATGGTCCGCCAGGTGTTTTTCTGCGGCGGCGACAAGGACGACTTCGCCAAGTGGCAGCGCGGCCTTTCCGATCTAGCCAAGGCCAAGACCAAGAAAAAAGTGGAAAACACGCTGAAGATCGAACTCGACGACGAAGCCTTCGACCGGCTCTACGGCTTCGTCTCGCACCCGATTGCCTTCAAGGCCGGCAAGCGGGTGGCGGTGCGCGTGGTCAGCCAGTTTGGCGAGGAGTCGACCAAGGTATTGCGGCTGTAATTGGGGTTGTAGCGGGGAGCGAGTAAAATCACGCCTTCTTCGTTATTTGCATTCAGGGAAAACAGCATGGCTGGTCATTCCAAGTGGGCCAATATCCAGCACCGTAAAGGTCGCCAGGACGAGAAGCGCGGTGCCGCCTTCTCCAAGATTGCCAAGGAAATTACCGTTGCGTCCAAGATGGGCGGCGGCGACATCAACTTCAACCCGCGCCTGCGCGTCGCGGTCGACAAGGCCAAGGGCGTCAATATGCCCAAGGACAAGATCGACACGGCGATCAAGAAAGGCACGGGCGAACTCGAAGGCGTCGAGTACATCGAGATCCGCTACGAAGGCTACGGCATCGGTGGCGCGGCGATCATGGTCGACTGCCTGACCGACAATAAGGTGAGGACGGTGGCTGAAGTGCGCCATGCCTTTTCCAAGTACGGCGGCAATATGGGTTCCGATGGTTGCGTGGCTTTTCAGTTCAAGCATTGCGGCCAGATGATCTTCGCGCCGGGCACCGATGAAGCGGCCTTGATGGATGCCGCGATCGAAGCGGGCGCCGAGGATGTGGCGACCAACGATGATGGTTCGATCGAAGTGACGACCGGCCCGAACGACTACATTGCCGTCAAGGATGCGCTCGAAGCCGCCGGTTTCAAGCCGGAGTTCGGCGAAGTGACAATGAAGCCGGAAGGCGATTCGCCGCTTGAGGGCGAGGATGCCGTCAAGATGCAGAAGTTGCTCGATGCCCTGGAAGGCCTCGACGACGTGCAGGAAATCTACACCACCGCTGTCATGGATGAATAAGCGCTCGCTGCGCAGTCAGGAGTTGTTGTGAATCATCGTCGTGTTTTGCTTGCCGTATTTTTCTCCACCCTTAGCCTGACGGCTTCGGCCGCGACGCTGGTTTGCCCTGACTTGTCGGCGGCTACCCAGGTCAATGCCTGCCCGACCGAAGAAGAGCTGAAGTTCACCTACAACGGTTTTTGCAGTGATACGGCGAAGGCCTATGCCAATCAAACTGACTCCTGCATTCGCTATGAAGACTATCGCGCCATGAAAAATGTCGCGATGTGGGAGTCGAAAGACGGCGTTTTCTCGGGTTACGTGTCCTGTGCGCTGTCTGCGGCTCAGGTCAAGGCCTTGAAACCGAGCGGAATGACGGTGGCTACCCAGGGCAAACTCAACAAGCTGGTTTGCGCTTATCCGGAAGACATCAATCTGACTTACCGGACCAAGGGCGCCTGCGCGGTCGACAACGCCAAGGCTTGCGCCAGCGACCCCGCCACCTGCAAGGCAAGTTGCGAATAGCCCCCTTGCGACTGACTTCTGAAGCGCCTGCGCCGGATTCAATCTGATGCAGCGCTTCTACCCCTTTCTCTTCGTTTTTCTGTGGAGCACCGGCTTCATCGGGGCCAAGTACGGCCTGCCGTATGCTGAGCCGCTCTCTTTCCTGCTCACCCGTTACGGCTTCGTCATCGCGCTGATGACGGCGATTGCGCTGGCAACGCGCGCGCCGTGGCCGAAAGAGCCGAAGCAATGGCTGCACATCGGGGTTTCCGGTGTGCTGGTCCATGCGATCTATTTGGGCGGCGTTTTTGTCGCCATCAAGCACGGCTTGCCGGCCGGGATTACGGCGCTGGTGGTCGGCATGCAGCCGCTGCTGACCGCCTTCGGGGCCGGCTGGCTGCTCGGTGAAAAAGTCAGCGGCCGGCAGTGGGGCGGACTGGCGCTGGGGTTTGTCGGCGTCGGGCTGGTGGTTTCGGGCAAGTTGGGTGATGGCGCGCTCGGGCCGATGCTGGTCCCGGCCTTGATCGCTTTGCTCGGCATTACCGTCGGCACGCTCTATCAAAAACGTTTTTGTGCCAAGTTCGATTTGCGTACCGGTTCGGTCATCCAGTTTGTCCCGACCGCAGTGCTGACGGCGATTGCCGTCGCGCTGTACGAAGACTACAAAATCGAATGGACCGGCCAGTTTGCCTTCGCCCTCGGCTGGTTGGTGCTGGTTTTGTCGATCGGGGCGATCAGTTTGCTCAACCTGTTGATCCGCAGCGGCAGCGCGGTCAATGTCGCCAGCCTGTTTTACCTGACGCCCTTGTCGACGGCGCTGATCGCCTGGGTGATTTTTGGCGAAAAATTGACGTTGACCGCAGCATTCGGCATGTTGCTTGCCGTGAGCGGGGTTTATCTGGTTGCTCGCGCGAAATGAACGTCCCGCGCATCCTTGGCATCGACCCCGGCCTGCGGGTGACTGGTTTTGGCGTCATTGAACTGCATGGCAAGCAACTGGTTTATGTCGCCAGCGGCTGCATCAAATCGAACGACAAGGAATCGCTGCCCGAGCGGATCAAAACGCTGTTCGCCGGGATCAGCGAAGTGATCGCCACCTATGCGCCGAATCAGGCGGCGGTGGAAAAAGTGTTCGTTAACGTCAATCCGCAATCAACCTTGCTGCTCGGTCAGGCCCGCGGCGCGGCGCTCAGCGCGCTGGTGCATGGCGACTTGCCGGTGGCCGAATACACCGCCCTGCAGGTCAAGCAGGCGGTGGTCGGGCAGGGCAAGGCAACCAAGGATCAGGTGCAGCACATGGTGATCCGCCTGCTCAATCTGGCCGGTGCGCCCACCGCCGATGCCGCCGACGCGCTGGCCTGCGCCATCGCCCACGCACACGGCGGGCAAGGTTTGGGCGCATTGTCGACCGCTGGCTATCGCATTCGCGGCGGCCGGCTGATAGGATGATCACCTGTTTTAAATTACAGTAAGTGACTGATATAAATTTTTGAAAGCTGTCATTCCCGCGTAGGCGGGAATCCATGTTTCGGAAGGTGCTGGACTCCCGCCTGCGCGGGAGTGACGAATCAAGAGACCCCTAAAAGAAATCGAGCCGAAATGATTGGACGTTTGACTGGCCTGCTGGCCGAAAAAAATCCCCCGCAGATCGTGCTCGATGTGGGCGGCGTCGGCTATGAGCTGGATGTGCCGATGAGCACTTTCTACAATCTGCCGGCAAGCGGCGAGAAGACGACGCTGCTGACCCACTTTGCGGTGCGCGAAGACGGCCATTATCTCTATGGTTTTCTCACGGAGGCCGAGCGCTTTTCCTTCCGCCAGTTGTTGAAGGTATCCGGCATCGGTGCCCGTACCGCGCTGTCGGTGCTTTCCGGGTTGTCGGTGGGCGATCTGGCGGCGGCGGTGGCGCAACAGGAACTCGGGCGCCTGATCAAGATTCCAGGCATCGGCAAGAAGACCGCCGAACGCCTGTTGCTCGAACTGAAGGGCAAATTGGCCGAAACCACCGGCGTTTCGCTGAGTGCTGCGGTCGACGACGCAAAACAGGATATTTCCAATGCCCTGCTCGCCCTCGGTTACAACGAAAAAGAAGCCGCTTCGGCGATGCGCCAGTTGCCGGCCGATGTCGGCACCTCGGACGGCATTCGTCAGGCGCTCAAGCTGCTCTCGAAAGTCTAGGCATGTTCTCCGAAGAAAACCCGCGACGGCTGGCCCAGATTGCGCTGATCGCGCTGCTGATTGTCGGCTGCGTGGCGGTGCTGCTGCCGATGGTGGGGGCCATTTTGTTTGCCTTCGTGCTGTGGATTTGCACCTGGACGCTTTATTCCGAAAAGCTGTTGCCGCGCATCGGTGGGCGAAAGTCGCTGGGTGCCGCCTTGATGACGATGCTGCTGGTGCTGCTCATCCTGGTGCCGATGATTTTCCTCGTCGCCAGCCTGGCCAACAGCGCAGATTTCCTGGTCGAGGAAATTCGCCCACGCATCGAGCAGGGCTTGCCGGCCGAGCCGCCCGCATTCCTGAGCAGCCTGCCGATTTTCGGTAGCGAGATTGTGTCCAGTTGGCATCGCTTTGCCGCCAACAAGGCCGAGCTTGCCGGCTTGCTCAAACAGTTGATTGAGCCGGCGCGCAACCTGGCGCTGGCAACCGGCGCGATTGCCGCCAATGGCTTGCTGCAACTGGCGCTGGTCCTTTTCGTGATTTTCTTTTTGTATCGGGACGGTGAAACCATCGCCCATGCCCTCTACGTCGGTGCCCGCAAGCTGGGCGGCGAACTCGGCGAGGAAATGATCGAGCGGGCGCGCGGCACGGTGATCGGCGTCATGCTGGGTCTGGTCGGCACCGCGGTCGCTCAGGCGACGGTGGCGATGGTCGGTTTTCTGATCGCCGGGGTGCCGGGGGCAGTGCTGCTGGGTTTTGCCACCTTTTTCCTGTCGATGGTGCCGATCGGCCCGCCGCTGATCTGGGGCGGTGCCGCCGCCTGGCTTTATGGCCAGGATCAGAACGGCTGGGCCGTTTTCATGGTGCTCTACGGCTTGCTGGTGATCAGCAGTATCGATAACTTTCTCAAGCCGGTGCTGATGGCACGGGGGGCCGGGATCAGTATTTTGCTGATTGCCCTCGGTGTGATCGGCGGCATTCTGGTATTTGGCTTCATTGGCATCTTTCTCGGCCCGGTCCTGCTGGCGCTTGGCCACATGCTGCTCGGGCGCTGGACGCGTGAGGAAAAATCCGCATGATCGAAACCGACAAACTGGCCGCCGTGCAGCGCATTATCGCGCCGCAAGCCAAATCACCGCAGGAAGAAGCGCAGGAACGGGCCTTGCGCCCGAAGCGCCTCGCCGACTACACCGGCCAGGTCAAAATCCGTGAGCAGCTCGAAATCTTCATTCAGGCCGCTCGCAAGCGCGAAGAGTCGCTCGATCACGTCTTGCTGTTCGGCCCGCCGGGTTTGGGTAAAACAACGCTGGCCCACATTGTGGCCTACGAAATGGGCGTCAATCTGCGTTCAACGTCCGGTCCGGTGCTGGAGCGCGCCGGCGATCTCGCCGCCATCCTGACCAATCTCGAACCGCATGACGTGCTGTTCATCGACGAAATCCACCGCCTCAGCCCGGTGGTCGAGGAAATTCTCTACCCGGCGCTGGAAGATTTTCAGATCGACATCATGATCGGCGAAGGCCCGGCCGCCCGTTCGGTCAAGCTTGATCTGCCGCCGTTTACGCTGGTGGGCGCGACGACCCGGGCCGGCATGCTGACCAATCCGCTGCGCGACCGCTTCGGCATCGTTGCCCGGCTGGAGTTTTATACGGCGGAAGAGTTGCAAAGCATTGTCAGCCGCTCGTCGGCGCTGCTCAATGTCAAGATCGACCCAGCGGGGGCGCTGGAAATTGCCCGTCGCTCGCGCGGCACGCCACGGATCGCCAACCGCCTGCTGCGCCGGGTGCGCGACTACGCCGAGGTCAAGGCTGACGGCCAGATTACCCGCGCCGTGGCCGATGCGGCGCTGGTTATGCTCGATGTCGACTCGGCCGGCCTCGACCTGATGGATCGCAAACTGCTCTCCGCCGTCATCGACAAGTTTGGCGGCGGCCCGGTCGGGGTCGATAACCTGGCGGCGGCAATTGGCGAAGCGCGCGACACGATTGAGGACGTGCTTGAACCTTACCTGATCCAGCAAGGCTACCTGCAGCGCACCTTGCGCGGCCGCATCGCAACCCCGGCGATTTATCGCCACTTGGGTTTGGCCGAGCCGGCCAGTGCCGTCGTGCGCGATCTGCTTTCGGAGGCTTGAGCTTTAGTCGTTCCGGCGATCGGCGCGTTGAAGTCTTATCCGGTGTTTGGCGTCAACGCGCCTTTTACGCCGCCAGACAAACCCGGTTGCGACCGCCGGCCTTGGCGGCATACAGCGCCGTATCGGCCCGATTAACCGTCTGCTCGGCTGCTTCGTGTCCGTCAAACTGGCTGACGCCAATACTGATCGTCACCTTGATTTGAGGCTCGCTGGGGCAAGGGATGCTCGCCTCCACCGCTAGCCGCAGTTTTTCGGCAACCACCTGTCCTTCTTCACGGCTACAGTCCTGAAGCACAATCAGAAACTCCTCGCCGCCCCAGCGCACGGCAAAATCAGCCGCTCGCAAGGCTGCTTTGAGCCGCCCGGCAATGCCGACCAGCACCAGGTCTCCGGTGCGGTGGCCGTAGCGGTCGTTGATCGATTTAAAGTGGTCAATGTCGGCCAGCAAAACGGTAATTGCCTGGGGTTTGCGGCGATAGCCGGCCATTAGCTTGTCGATCAGGATGCTGAAAGCGTGCCGGTTGAGCAGGCCGGTCAGTTTGTCCGTCGAGGCCATTTCTTCGATCTTCGACTGATAATGAGTCAGCGCCAGGTGAGTCAGGAAAATGACAATCAAAGTCACCAACAAACTGATCGCCAAATTGACATAGAGGGTTTTTCGCACATCGACCAGCGACATGTCCTCGTTCTGCTCGACGAACAGGTACCACTTGAGTTCGGGCAGATAATTCACGTTGAGGATGTGATTGTCACCCTGGTCGGTGAATTGATAGGAGCCGGTACGCTCCCGCAAAATCTGATCGATCTGCAAGCCAAGCCCCGGCCGCTGATGCAGGTCCGACTGTTGCCCGGACTGGTTACCGAAGAATACGACCCGGCCTTGTTGATCAACGAAATAAATGGTGCGTTGAAAACGTTGCTGATATTCCCCGATCAGGCGGTGAACGGCATCTACGGTGAGGCCAATGCCGGTAGCGCCGATGTACTGGCCGGCAAAGTCAAAAACCCGGTAGTTGATGAAAATGGTCAGCGCATCCCGATTGGCGAGATCGCGATCGACGTTGATTTCATAATCTTCCTTCATGTCGCGAACACGGAAGTACCAGGCGTCACGGGCTTCGGTCGGGTTGATTTTCTTGAGGACGCCCTCGCCGGTGTAGTAAGTCCCGCTCTTTTCTGACACGAAGAAGCTACTGAAAGCGCCGTGGCGATGCTTGATTTCGGCCAGAAAGCGCGCCATTTCACCGATTTCGCGCTCGCCCTTGAGCACCCAGTCGCGCAAAAAAGTATCGTGCGCCATCGTCGATGAAATAAGCACGGGGCGCACCAGATCCTTCTGGATTTCGGAATAGATGTTGCTTGAGGTCAGCGGCAGATCCTGGCCAATGATGGCGGTCCGGATGGCCTGTTTGGAGACAAAATAGCCGAACAGCGTGGTCGCGAAAAAGCCGGCACTGAGCAAAATGCTGAGCAGCAGAATCAGGCGGTGACGGTCAACGATTTTTGGCGGGAGGATCATTGCGCTGATTATCTCGTAAGTTGTGTGTTGGATGTCATTGCAGGCAAGCGCCGTAAATGCTCAGGGGAAAATCAAAATCTTGTGGAAACAGATCGTTACAAAAAATTGTTGCGATGCAAGGTAAAATCGCACGATGAAATTTGAGCCAAAATCCAACGCCTTTTCGATCCCCGTCCGCATCTATTACGAAGATACCGATGCGGGCGGCGTCGTTTATTACGCCAATTACCTGAAGTTCTTTGAACGTTGCCGTACCGAGTGGATGCGTTTTGCCGGGCACGATCAGTCGCAACTGGCCAGCGATGCCGGCATTGGCTTTGTGGCGCGCAAGGTGAGTTGCGAATACCTCAAGCCGGCCCGGCTGGATGACCAACTGACCATCGGGCTGGAAGTCGAAAAGCTGACCAAGGTGCGCGTCATCTTTCGTCAGCACGTTCGTTGCGGCAATGAAGAACTGGTCACCGGCACCGTCGAAATCGCCTGCGTCAACATGGCCACCCTGCGGCCAGCCCCGATCCCCGAATTTTTGTATCAAAAACTGGAAGCGCTGAAATGAACGTCACCCAGGATCTATCCATCCTCCACCTGATTCTCGAAGCCAGCGCCGTTGTGCAGATTGTTATGGCGCTATTGGCTGCTGTTTCCTGCATGTCCTGGTATTACATTTTCATGAAATGGTTTTCGGTGCGTCAGGCGCGTGCCAAGACCGAGACCTTCGAGCGTGATTTCTGGTCGGGCGGCGATCTCAACAGCCTGTTCAACAGCGCCGTCAATGACCGTCACCACGCCGGTTCGATGGAGCGTATTTTCGAGGCCGGTTTCCGCGAATTCACCAAGCTCAAGGGCCAGAAAAACCTCGACTCCAAAGATATCGTCGATGGTTCCCGCCGCGCCATGCGTGCAACGTATCAGCGTGAGATGGATGCGCTCGACTCGCACCTCGCCTTCCTTGCTTCAGTCGGCTCGGTTTCGCCCTATGTCGGACTGTTCGGCACCGTCTGGGGCATCATGCACGCCTTCCGCGGCCTGTCGAATGTCGGTCAGGCAACGCTTTCCTCTGTCGCGCCCGGTATTGCCGAGGCGTTGGTAGCGACTGCCATCGGCCTGTTTGCGGCGATTCCCGCCGTGCTCGCCTACAACCATTTTTCGCATGATATCGACCGCCTGGCAACGCGCTACGAATCGTTCATGGAAGAATTCTCCAACATTCTCCAGCGGCAGATGCGTTAAGCCATGCGCCAGCGCCGCCTAAAAAACGAAATCAACGTCGTTCCTTACATCGACGTCATGCTGGTGTTGCTCGTCATTTTCATGGTGACGACACCGATGATGACGACCGGTTCGGTTGATTTGCCTTCAGCGGGATCTGCTCCGAGTAAGCCGGATAAATACGTCAAAGTCCAAATTGACGACGACGGTGCGTTGTCTGTTTTCGATATCAATGGGAAAGAGAAAAAGATCAAGGGCATGAAGGAGCTGAAAGGGGAGTTGGCTTCCTTGAAGTCTAGTGCTGATAAAACGCCTGTTCTGATTGCCGGGGACAAGGAAACCCAGTACAAAAACATTATTGATGTGCTGGATGAAGTCAAGCGGGCCGGCTTTCAGAAGGTTGCACTGGAAACAGGCAGCAAATAGTCGCCATGATCCTCGAACGGCCCGAAGAACCCGGCAAGAAATATGCGCTGGCATTCACCTTCATGGTGCATGCCGGGCTGATCGCCGCGCTCTTCCTCGGTGTGCAGTGGAAGCGCAGCGCGCCGGATGTGATGGAGGTCGAGTTGTGGTCGAGCCGACCGACCCCGGCAACGCAGGTTTTGCCACCCCCGCCTCCGCCGGAAGTGAAACCCGAACCACCCAAACCGGTACCCAAAGTCGAACCAAAACCGGAACCGCTGCCGCCCAAAAAGCCGGACATCGCGATCAAGGAAGAAAAAAAGCCGCCGAAGCCCGAACCGAAAAAACCGGAACCCAAACCCGAGCCAAAGCCGGAACCGAAAAAACCTGAGCCCAAGCCGGAAATCAAGAAACCCGAAGTCAAGCCGGAGATAAAGCCGGAAGCCAAACCAAAGCCGGCGGTGCCTGATTTCAGCAAAGAGTTGTCGCGCGAGACTTCCGATTTGAAGCCACGGGCGAATGCCCAGCAGATGGCGAATGTGGCAGCCGCCGAGTCGGAGCAGCGGGCGGCAGGAGCAGCGGCCAATCGCAGTTTACAAGGGTGGGGCGACAAGGTTTCACGTCACATTCGCCAATATGTGGTGTTGCCCGGAGGCATTCAAGGCAACCCTCAAGCAGTATTTGAATTGAGAGTATTGCCATCTGGGGATGTCCTTCAACCTGTCAGGCTCAAAAAATCTAGTGGAAATCCTGCTCTAGATGCAGCTGTTGAGCGAGCCATCATTAAATCCTCCCCGTTGCCCAAACCTGATAGCGGTGTATTTCCGAATCCACTGGAAATTAAATACAAACCTGAAGAGTAAAATCCTTCAAAACTTATCGAAAATGAACACCATGCAACCATTTTCCCGCCGTGTTTTTCTCGCTTTTTTCCTGTTGACCGCAGGATTGGCGAACGCCCAGCTTTCCATCGAAATCACCGGGGCTGGGGCTAACCGGATTCCGGTGGCGATTGCCGATCTGTCCGGCGACCCGACGGCATCCCGCGTCATTACGGCAACCGTCCGTTCCGATCTGGAGCGCAGTGGTTTGTTCAAGCTGGTTGATGCCAGCGGCGCCGCGCTCGATGAAAATTCGCCGGTTGCGCATGCTGACTGGAAAGGCAAGGGCGCTGATGCGCTGGCCGCCGGCAGTATCGGCCGCAGCCCGGATGGGCGGATGGAAGCCCGTTTCCGGCTTTACGACACGCAAAAGGGTGTTTCGCTCGGTGGTGCGGCTTACGTGACCGGCAACGAACAATTGCGTGCGGCCGGCCATCGGATTGCCGACTTCATTTATGAAAAGCTGACCGGCGAAAAGGGTGTTTTCTCAACCCGGATTGCTTATGTCGTCAAATCCCGCAGTCAGTTCCTGCTGCAAATTGCCGATGCGGACGGCCAGGGTGCGGCGACGGCATTGACCTCGACCGAACCGATCATTTCGCCGGCCTGGTCACCGAACGGTAGCAAGCTGGCCTACGTTTCTTTTGAAAAGAAGAAGCCGGTGGTTTATGTCCATTCGCTGGCCACCGGTCAACGCCATATTGTGGCCAATTTCAAAGGCTCGAATTCGGCGCCGGCCTGGTCGCCGAACGGTAGCAAGCTGGCGGTTGTGTTGTCCAAGGATGGCAATTCACAGATTTATTCGGTGAATGCCGACGGCAGCGGTTTGCAGCGCCTGACCCAGTCGGGCGGGATCGATACCGAACCGCGTTACTCGCCGGACGGCGCCAGCCTCTATTTCACCTCGGATCGCGGCGGCAGCCCGCAGATTTACCGGACCGGTGCCAATGGCGGCGAGGCCCAGCGCGTTACCTTTGAAGGTAGTTACAACGTCTCCCCGCGTCCTTCTGCCGATGGCAAGAGCCTGGCTTTCATCACTCGTCGCGAGGGCCGTTTCCAGTTGGCCGTGATGGATCTGGCCAGCCGCCAGACGCAGGTGCTGACCGACTCCAACAAAGACGAATCCCCCAGTTTTGCCCCCAATAGCCGCATGATCCTGATCGCCACGGAAGTCGGCGGGCGCGGCGTACTATCGGCTGTCTCCAGCGATGGCAGGATCAAACAACGCCTCTCGGTCGCTGCAGGTGATGTCCGCGAACCGGCTTGGGGCCCATTCTTTCAATAATCCATAATTTTCAAGAGAACTTCATGAAAAAACTACTGATCCCCGCCTTGTTGTCGGCCCTGATTCTCGGCTGCAGCTCTACTCCGATTCCTGACGAAACCGGTGGTGCACCGGTTGAATCACGCAGCGGTTCCAGCGGCACTGGCGTTGCGCCGGTGGTAGCGGGTGGTGTTGATGCCAACGGCTTGCCGCGCGAACTGACCGACCCGAAGAGCAAGCTCGCCCAGCGCAGCATTTACTTCGATCTCGACAAGTACGAAGTCAAGGACGAGTACCGCGATCTGGTCGCCTCGCACGCCAAGTATCTGGTCGCCAACCGCGGTTTCAAGGTGCTGCTCCAGGGCAATACCGACGAGCGCGGCAGCCGTGAATACAACCTGTCGCTCGGCCAGAAACGTGCTGAAGCCGTCAAGCGTTCGCTGGTGCTGCTCGGTGCCAAGGAAGAGCAAGTTGAATCGGTGAGTCTCGGCGAAGAAAAGCCGAAGAATGCCGGTCATGACGAATCGGCCTGGTCCGAAAACCGTCGCGCTGACATTCTGTACAAGGCTGCTGACGGCCGCGGCGAGTTCTGATCATGCGGCGCCTCCGCCTTGCCCTTCTGATTGCTGCCCTGGGTGCCTCGCAGGCTCAGGCCGGCGTGTTTGACGACGAAGAAGCACGTCGCCAGATCGCTGACCAAAAGATCAAAACGGAGGCACGTTTCGACCAGCAGGCTAAGGCCCAGCTGGATCTGGCGAGCCAGATCCAACGCCAGGCGGACGAATTGTCCCGCCTGCGCGGCCAGATCGAAACCCTGAATTTCGAGCTGGAAACCGCCAAAAAGCGTCAGCAGGATTTTTATGTCGATCTTGATACCCGGCTGCGCAAGTTTGAAATGCCGGCTGCCGGCAGTGCTGCGGTCGACGGCGCAACTCCGCCAAATGCCGCCCCGACCGGTGATCCGGCCAAGGAAGGGCAGGAGTACGAAGCGGCCTTGAACCAGTTCAAGGCCGGCAAGTACAAGGAAGCAGCGACCGGCTTCGCGGCTTTTGTGCAGAAATACCCGGATAGTACGTTGGCACCCAACGCCCAGTACTGGCTGGGCAATGCCTGGTATGCCCAGCGCAACTGCAGCAAGGCGATTGAGGCGCAGAGCGTCGTCACCACCAAGTATGCCGCGAGTGCCAAGGCGCCGGATGCCTGGCTGGCGATTGCGACTTGCCAGCAGGAGTTGGGTAACACGACCGGCGCCAAGCGTTCGCTGGAGTCGCTCGTCGCCAAATACCCGACAGCACCCGCTGCCGAGACTGCCCAGCAGCGCCTCAAGAAGAAATAACTGGAAAGAAGTCATTGGCGCTACGTCTGACGGAAATTTTCTTCTCCCTGCAGGGAGAAGCCTCTCGGGTCGGGCTGCCGACCGTGTTCGTGCGTCTGACCGGTTGCCCGCTGCGCTGCCGCTGGTGCGATACGACCTACAGCTTTACCGGCGGCGAACCGGCGACCATAGCGTCGGTGCTGGCTGACGTCGCCAAGTATCCGGCGCGCCAGGTCTGTGTTACCGGTGGCGAGCCGCTGGCCCAGAAGGAGTGCCTGCCCTTGCTGACGGCACTGTGCGATGCCGGTTACGACGTTTCGCTGGAAACCTCGGGGGCACTGGATATTGCTGCGGTCGACCCGCGGGTATCGCGAATAATGGATCTCAAGGCCCCGGATTCTGCCGAGTCGGCGAAAAACCGCTGGGAAAATCTGGCGCTGCTCAACGCGCGCGACGAGATCAAGATCATCATCGCCTCCCGCACCGATTACGAATGGGCGCGTGATGCCTTGCGCGAGCGCCAGCTGGATGCGCTGTGCCCGGTGCTCTTCTCGCCGGCACAAGGCTTGATCGAAGCGCGGGCGCTGGCCGAATGGATCCTCGAAGATGGCCTCAACGTGCGCTTCCAGATGCAGTTGCACAAACTGCTTTGGGGTAACATAAAAGGCAAATAACAGCAGGGGACAAAGATGAGCCGCAATCGCCGCCAGTTTTCGCGTATCCACTTTCAATCGGAGGCGCGCCTCTTTCTTGCGGATGGCGAGTTGGCTGTCGAGCTGGTGGATCTCTCGCTCAAAGGCGCCTTGATCCGTCCGAAAGGCGATTTTTTTGTCACTGTCGGCACCCCGTGCACCCTGAAAGTTCAGCTTGACGATGCGGGCGCGGTTATCCGCATGGAAGCGACCATCGTGCACCACCAAGGTCCGTTTTACGGGCTGGCCTGTCGCGAGATTGATCTCGATAGCGTGACCCATCTGCGCCGTCTGGTTGCCCTCAATTTGGGCGACGAAATGCTGCTTGAGCGCGAGCTCTCGCTCCTGACGATCCTCTGATCGTTTGCCCGGCCGGCCTTGTACGGCGGAATTAACCCATGCATGAAATGTCTCTGGCTGAAAGCGTCCTGCAACTAGTCGAGGAAACGGCCATCCGTGAAAAGGCGCAACGGGTTAAGCTGGTTGTGCTGGAAATTGGCCGTTTGTCGTCGGTTGAGCCGGAGGCGATGCGCTTTTGCTTTGAGGCGGTGACGCGTGACAGCATTGCCCAGGGCGCCAGTCTGGAAATTGTCGTGACGCCGGGCCTGGGCTGGTGCATGCCGTGTGGTGCCGAGGTTGAGATGGCGGAGTCGTATGGCGCTTGTCCGCGCTGCGGCAGTTACCAGATACAACCGACCAGCGGGCTGGAAATGCGGGTCCGGGAAATTGAAATCGAGTAGGTCGGAAAAAGGTGAGGAGTCGGGATATGTGCACAGTTTGCGGTTGTGGCGAGGGTGAAGTCAGGCTTGAGGGTGGCGTCGATGGTGCGGCAAACCAGGCGGTACACGAGACCCACGAACACGAACATACGCATGCCGATGGCACGGTGCATCGCCATGCGCACGGCCCGGCGCACGCGCTTGCCTACAAGCCGGGCGCGCATACGCACAGTCATCGGCACGCCGACGGCAGCACGCATAGCCATGAGCATGAATCGGCAATTGGTGGCGATCTCGATTACGGTACCGGCCCGGCCGGGGCGCATGCGCCGGGGATGAGCCAGTCGCGCATGGTGCAGATTGAGCAGGACATCCTGAGCAAGAATAACGGCTTCGCGCTGGCCAATCGTCGCTGTTTTGACGAGCGCGGCATCTTCGCGCTGAATCTGGTGTCCAGCCCCGGTTCGGGCAAAACGACCTTGCTGGTCAAGACCATCGAACGCCTCAAAAGCAAATTGACGATCAGCGTCGTCGAAGGCGATCAACAGACGTCCAACGACGCCGAGCGCATCCGCGCCACCGGGGTTGCCGCCTTGCAGATCAACACCGGCAAGGGTTGCCATCTCGACGGTCACATGGTCGGGCAGGCGATGGAACGAATGAATCCGGCCGAGGAATCGCTGTTTCTGATCGAGAACGTCGGCAATCTGGTTTGTCCGGCGGCTTTCGATCTTGGCGAGCATCACAAGGTGGCGATTCTTTCGGTGACCGAGGGCGAGGACAAGCCGCTGAAGTACCCGGACATGTTCCGCGCCGCCGATGTGATGTTGCTCAACAAGTGCGACCTGCTGCCTTATCTTGAATTCGATGCCGATCTGGCCGAAGCCAATGCCCTTCGGGTGAATCCGCGGCTGACCATCTTTCGTGTTTCGGCGAGCAGCGGCGAAGGCTTGTCGGCCTGGCTGGCGTGGATCGAAGCCGGGCTCGCCGGCCAGCGCGGCAAACGGGCCGAAACGGTCGAGGGATTGAAGCGCCGCGTGCAGGAACTCGAGCGTCGGTTGGCGCATCAGTTGGATCATCAGTCGGAGAATAAGCCAGCCGGCCAATGACTGTCCGCCTGATCCGTGTTCGCGGTCTGGTTCAGGGCGTTGGCTTTCGGCCTTACGTCTGGCGGCTCGCCAAGGAGCTCGGGCTGCAGGGGTGGGTGCGCAATGACAGCGCCGGGGTGACGATTGCGGTCGACGGCGAAAAAATCGCGGAATTCCTGGCGCGTTTGCCTCATGAGTTACCGCGCCTGGCCCGCGTCGATGCGATTGATCTTGAGGATGGCGAAACGGGCGATGGGCCGGAACTGTCCGGCCTGCCTGGCAGCTTTTCCATTCTCGACAGTGAGCAAGGTCAAGTGGCCACCGCCATTGGCCCCGATGCGGCGATTTGCCCGGACTGCATTGCCGACATTTGCGACCCGCAAAACCGGCGCTGGCGCTACGCCTTTACCACCTGCACCCATTGCGGCCCGCGCTATACGGTCAGCCGGCGCATTCCCTATGATCGGGCGCAGACCAGCCTGGCCGGCTTCCTGCTCTGCCCGGCCTGCGCTGGCGAATACGGGGCTGCGGTCGACCGGCGTTTTCATGCCGAAACCACCTGCTGTCCGGTCTGCGGTCCGCAACTGACGCTGCTTGATGCCAGCGGCCAGCCGCTGAACGGCGATCCGCTGGCTGTTGCCCTGCACTGGTTGCGAAGTGGAAAGATCGTTGCCATCAAGGGGCTGGGCGGTTTTCACCTCGCCTGCGATGCGCGCAACGCTGCCGCCGTGACCGAATTGCGCCGGCGCAAGCAGCGCGAGGCTAAGCCCTTTGCCGTGATGGGGCTGAATGCGGCTTCGCTGGCGCCTTATGCCCGGATTGGCGCGACTGAGCTGGCGCTGCTGCAGAGTGCCGCCGCGCCGATCGTGCTCTGCCCCAAAGCTGGTGGCGCGTTACAGGAGCGTGCGGCGAACTTCGCGCCCGGCCTCTCCGCAGCTCTTGCTTCCGGCGTTGCTCCAGACCTCACCCGGCTTGGCGTCATGCTGCCGTCGACGCCGCTGCATCTACTGCTCTGGCACGAAGCTGCCGGCCGGCCCGCCGGCAGCGACTGGCTCAATCTTCCCCACGATCTGCTGCTGGTAATGACCAGCGCCAACCCGCATGGCGAGCCTCTGGTGATTGGCAATGACGAAGCGCTGGAACGCTTGAGCGGGATCGCCGATGCCTTCCTGATGCATAACCGCGACATCGTGGTCCGTTGCGATGATTCAGTGGTTCGCGCCGGAGAAGCCAACGAAACAGGATCTGAAACAGGGTGCCAAACGGCGGACAGACTGCGTTTTCATCGCGATGAAAACCGTGATCTCCCCCCGCTCTCATTCATCCGCCGGGCGCGTGGCTACACGCCGGTGCCGATTCCCCTGGCCAATGACGGCCCAGTGGTGCTGGCCCTGGGCGGCTATCTGAAAAACACTATTTGCGTCATGAAAGGCCGGCAGGCTTTCCTCTCGCAGCACATCGGCAGTCTCGACAACGCTTCGGCAATCGGCTTTCTCGAAGAAACGGTCAGTCATCTGCTGAGCATCCTCGATGTTCAGCCGGATTGCATCGCCCATGACCTGCATCCGGATTTCCACTCGACTCACCTTGCCTTGCGTCTGGCTGCCGAGCTAAGGGTTCCGGCGCTGGCTGTGCCGCATCATCACGCGCACATTGCGGCGATCTGTGCCGAACACGGCGTCAATGAACCCGTTCTTGGCTTGGCCATCGACGGCGTGGGCCTGGGGCCGGATGGCGGTTTATGGGGCGGCGAACTGCTCCATGTCGATGGTGCGCAATGCCAGCGTCTGGGCCACCTAGCGCCGCTGGCACTACCCGGGGGCGACCGTGCGGCGCGCGAACCGTGGCGGCTGGCGGCCAGCGCGCTGGATAGCTGCGGTCGACGGGCAGAAATCCCCGAATTCATTGCTCAGCGCTACCCCGGGCGTGACGGCAAAGGCATGGCGATGCTGCTTGAGCGCCGGCTCAACTGCCCGATAACGTCCAGCCTCGGCCGTCTGTTCGATGCCGCCGCCGGCCTGCTCGGCCTGCGTGCCGAAATGCGCTACGAGGGCCAGGCGGCGATGGAGCTGGAAGGGCTGGCCGCAGCCTGTGGCCCGTTGCCGCCGCTGGCCGGCGGCATGATCCGGCGCGGGCAAGTGGCGGATTTTTCACCGCTGCTGTCTTACCTGGCCGATTGCGCCGATGCCGCTTACGGCGCCGCACTTTTCCATGCAACGCTTGCCGCCGGGCTGGCTGAATGGCTGATTGCTGCGGCCAGCGAGGCAAGTTCGGGTGGAAATTCGGATGCAAGCGCGGGTACTGCGGTCAACCGCAAAAAATACGCAAAAATCGCCATCGGCGGTGGTTGCGCCATGAACGCCATTCTAATGACGGCGCTGCGTCGACAACTCGAAACGGCCGGTTTCATCGTGCTCGAAGCCCGCCAGGCGCCGCCGAATGATGGTGGCCTGGCGCTCGGGCAAGCCTGGGTGGCGCGCCAGGCCGTTTAAAATATCAATTGTTCTTCTCATCAGCTAACAGCATGCGCATTGTGATCCTCGGCCTCGGCAACATTCTTCTCATTGATGAAGGTAGCGGTGTGCATGTCATCGACCACGGGGAGAAGACCTGCCTCCTGCCGGCCAAGCTTGAAATCATTAAAGATATGGCGCCTTGATGAGCGAACGAATCGGCAAACCATTTCTTGCATCGTCGCCAACTCGCTCGGCGGGGCCGTGGCGGGATGATCCGAGCGAATTCCTCGCCGCACATTTCGAGCATGTCTGGCAGACCCGCAAGCGCGATCTGCCTTCGGTCAATCCGGCGCTGACGGTGGATGTGATCGGCTTCAGCCGTCAGCAGGGTGATTGGCTGGGCGTCGTGGTGACCCCTTGGTTCATCAACCTATTCATGTTTTCCGGCGGCGGCGAATTGTGGGGCGACATACCGGCCGGCCAGCGGCGTTACGTCAATCTGCCCTGCGGCACCGTGCAATTCATTGCCGATGACGACCCGGATCTTGGGCCGTATCAGTATTGCCCCTTGATCGCCCCGGTCAGCAGCGTGCCCGACATGGCCACGGCCCGAAAGGCGGGACTTGATGCGCTGGCAGCGATCATCGAACTGCCGGCACCGCCCGTGGCCGATACCGCAGCAGCAGCCGAGCCAGCGCAGCGTGATGTTTCCCGACGCGGGTTTTTGCGTGCGTTGACGGGGCGGCGCTGAGCCTGAACGTCAGGGCAAAGCCTGCACCCGAGGCGTGCTGTGGTCGACCGGGAGAATTGAGCAAAAACAGGGGTGTTTGACCTCGGTTGCAATTGCCGGCTGCCGTACAATAAATCCGGCCTATTGAATGATCAGCAAATCATCAACGCCCGCTCGCGTGGGCATCAGGACTGAGGATTGAATCATGTGTCTGGCAATTCCCGCCCAGGTCGTTGAGCTGCGCGACGGCGATAACGCGGTGGTTGATCTGGCCGGCGTGCGCAAGGAAATCTCGCTGGCGCTGGTCGACCACGTCGCGGTCGGTGATTACGTCATCGTCCATGTCGGCTATGCGCTGAACAAGCTCGACCCGGACGAGGCGGCCAAAACGCTGGCGCTGTTTGCTGAAATCGGCCAGCTGGGTGATGACTCGACGGTGCATTGATGAAATACATCGATGAATTCCGCGACGGTGAGGTCGCGCAGAAACTCGCCGTCGCCATCCGGCGCGAGGCGCGCGCCGATCGCCGCTATCACTTCATGGAATTCTGCGGCGGCCATACGCATGCGATTTCCCGCTACGGCGTATCCGATCTGCTGCCGGACAACGTAAAAATGATCCACGGCCCCGGCTGCCCGGTCTGCGTGCTGCCGATCGGCCGCGTCGATCAGGCCATCCGGTTGGCGCTGGAACAGGGCGTGACTTTGTGCACCTACGGCGACTGCCTGCGCGTGCCGGCCTCGGATGGGCTGTCCCTGCTCAAGGCGAAAGCTCGGGGCGCTGATGTCCGGATGGTTTATTCCAGTGCCGACGCGGTGGTGCTGGCGCAGAAAAATCCGGATAAGCAGGTTGTATTCTTCGCTATCGGTTTCGAGACAACGACGCCGCCGACTGCTGTTGCTATCAAGCAGGCTGCCGTTCTCGGCCTGAGCAACTTTTCCGTGCTCTGCTGCCACGTGCTGACGCCCTCGGCCATTTCGAGCATTCTCGAATCGCCGGAAGTCCGCCAGTGGGGCACCGTGCAGCTCGACGGCTTCATCGGCCCGGCCCATGTTTCGACCATTATTGGCAGTCGACCGTACGAGTTCTTCGCCGAGGAATACCGCAAGCCGGTGGTCATCGCCGGCTTCGAGCCGCTCGACGTGATGCAGGCCATTCGCATGCTGATCCGTCAGGTTAACGAAGGCCGGGCCGAGGTCGAAAACGAGTTCTCAAGAGCAGTCGACCGCAACGGCAACCTCAAGGCGCAGCGACTGGTTGGCGAAGTATTTGAAATGCGTAAGCACTTTGAGTGGCGCGGCCTCAATGTATTGCCTTACTCAGCCTTGCGCATTAGCCGCCAGTTCGCCGAATTTGATGCCGAAAAGCGCTTCAATCTGAACTATCAACCTGTGCCCGACCACAAGGCGTGCGAATGTGGCGCCATCCTGCGCGGCGTCAAACGGCCGCAGGACTGCAAACTGTTCGGCACGGTGTGCACCCCGGAAAACCCGATTGGTTCCTGCATGGTTTCCTCCGAAGGCGCCTGCGCCGCTCACTACACCTATGGACGCTACAAGGATGTGGCGTGATCGCCACAGAAAGCCCGTTTCATGACTGAAATTCGCAAGAACTACATTCGCCCGCTTGATATCAAGCACGGCCAGGTCGAAATGGCGCATGGCGCCGGTGGCCGGGCGATGGCGCAACTGATCGACGAACTATTCGCCAACTATCTCGGCAATGAATTTCTCGCCCAGGGTGACGATGGTGCGTTGTTACCGGGCATCGGCGAAGGCCGGTTGGTGATAGCGACCGACGCGCATGTGGTCTCGCCGCTCTTCTTCCCTGGCGGCGATATCGGCAGCCTGTCGGTGCATGGCACGCTCAATGATGTGGCCGTGATGGGGGCGACCCCTTTGTGGCTTTCAGCCGCCTTCATCCTCGAAGAAGGCTTCAAGCTCGCCGATCTGGCGCTGATCGTGCAAAGCATGGCGAATGCAGCCAAGGCCGCCGGGGTGCCGGTGGTGACTGGTGATACCAAAGTGGTCGAGCGTGGCAAAGGCGATGGTGTTTTTATCATGACGACCGGTGTCGGCGTTGTCGCGCCCGGCATGGAACTTTCCGGCCGCGGCGCCCGGCCGGGTGATGCAATTCTGCTTTCCGGCACGCTGGGCGATCACGGCATGGCGATCATGGCGGTGCGCGAAAGTCTGGGTTTTGAGTCGCCGATTGTTTCCGATTCAGCCGCGCTGCATGGCCTGATTGCGGCGATGCGGGCCAGCGGCGCCGAGTTGCATGTGCTGCGCGACCCGACGCGCGGTGGCTTGGCGACGACCTTGAACGAAATTGCCCAGCAGTCGGGCGTCGGCATGATGCTGCAGGAAAAAGCGCTGCCGGTGAATCCCGCCGTGGCGGCAGCCTGCGAATTTCTCGGGCTGGACCCGCTCTATGTCGCCAATGAAGGCAAATTGGTAGCGATCTGCGCTGAAAATGATGCGGAAATAATATTGGCTGCGATGCGGGCGCATCCGCTGGGCACCCAAGCTGCAATCATCGGTAGGGTTCACGCCGATCCCCACCATTTTGTCCAAATGACTACCGGTTTCGGTGGCAAACGGATTGTCGACTGGCTCTCCGGCGAGCAATTGCCGCGGATTTGCTGAGGTGGAAGCGAGGCCGACTCAGTGACGCAGCGCGATAACCAGGCTTTGCACATCGCCGAGTTCGGAAAGAACCAGCGCCCGGGCATCGGTCACGTCGTCGGCGTTGAGCACATGAAAGATGTCGCGGCGACCGTCAAGGTAACGGACGGCCGCTATGTATTGCGGCCGCGGCTGGCGGAGGCGGGCGCGACGTGGCGTCGCTACGGTGCGTTGGCTTTGCATGATATTGATTTCCCTGAATTTTTTCTTCTGCACCATGCTAACTAAAACCACGCAATTGCAAAATATCGCGAAAGTTATAGGTCTATGCCGGGTGAAAAAGTACATCCAGCCAAGCATTGGCCTGCTTGAACGCAGTGTTTTTGCCTGGCCCGAAGAAACCCGATTGGTATGCGCATCCTATTCATAACGCACAGCTTCAACAGCCTGACCCAGCGCCTCTTTTGCGAATTGAGCCAGCGCGGCCATGAAATCAGTATCGAATTCGATATTGCCGACGCGGTGAATGAAGAGGCGGTGGCGCTGTTTGCGCCCGATCTGATTCTGGCGCCGTTCCTCAAACGGGCGATTCCCGAAGCAATCTGGTCGCGCCATGTTTGTCTGGTCGTGCATCCGGGCATCGTCGGTGATCGCGGCCCGTCGGCGCTCGATTGGGCTATCCAGCAGGCCGTACCGGCGTGGGGCGTTACCGTCTTGCAGGCCGAAGCCGAGATGGATGCCGGGCCGGTCTGGGCCTCGGCGACCTTTCCGCTGCGGAACGCACTGAAATCGTCGATTTATCGCAACGAAGTGACCGAAGCCGCGGTGCGGGCGGTGATTGCTGCGGTCGACCGCTATTTCAGCGGAAATTTCACGCCGCAACAGGTGGCTGGAAAAGCCCATGCGCTGATGACGCAGGCCGATCGTGCCATCGACTGGGCGCAGCAGACGACGGCTGAAATTCTTGCCCGGCTGAACGCGGCGGATGGTTTTCCCGGCGTCGCCGATCAGTTATTCGGTCAGACCTGCCATTTGTTCGACGCTTGGCCCGAAGCCGCTTTGCGCGGCGAGCCGGGGGAACTGCTCGGTCGTCGGCAAACAGCGATCTGCCGGGCGACCAAGGATGGCGCGCTCTGGATCGGCCATGTCAAAACGGTGGGCGGCATCAAACTGCCGGTAACGCTGGCCCTGCCGGCCGCACGGGAACTTCCCGAACTGCCGCTGGCCGGCTACTGGAAATCGCCGACCCCGACCTGGCAGGACATCAGTTACGAAGAAGCGGCCGGTGTCGGCTTTCTCGCCTTCGAGTTCTACAACGGCGCGATGAGCACCGCCCAATGCCTGCGCCTGACTGAGGCTTTCCAGTGGGCGACGACGCGGCCGACTAAACTCATCGTCTTGCGCGGTGGCAGTGATTTCTGGTCGAACGGCGTGCATCTGAACACCATCGAGGCGGCGGAAAGCCCGGCTGACGAATCCTGGGCCAACATCAACGCCATCGACGATCTGGCCGAGGCTATTTTGTGCTGTGAAACCCAGTTGACCGTAGCCGCGCTGGCTGGCAACGCCGGCGCCGGCGGCTGCTTTCTGGCCCGCGCCGCCGATTTCGTCTGGGCGCGGGATGGGGTGATGCTCAACCCGCACTACAAGAATATGGGCAATTTGTACGGTTCGGAATTCTGGACCTATCTGTTGCCGCCTCGCGTCGGCGTCGACGGGGCACGTGACATCATGCGCCACCGCTTGCCGATGACGGCGACCGAAGCCGTCAGGCTCGGCTTTTACGACGCCTGCCTGCCCGGTCCCGGCTTCACGATCGATGTCGCCCGCCGGGCCGCCGAGCTGGCGGCAGCGCCCGATATTGCTCAACGACTCGCCGCCAAGCGTGCCAAACGCCAGAGCGATGAAGCAATCAAGCCGCTGGCCGCCTATCGCCAGGAAGAGTTGCAGGAAATGCGTCGTAATTTCTATGGCTTCGACCCGTCCTACCATGTCGCGCGCTATCATTTCGTGACGCGGACGCCGCATTCCTGGACGCCGCGCCACCTGGCCCGCCACCGCGATCTCGACTGGAAAGTTCCCGTTTAAAGCCCATCAGCCTGCACTGAGAATTATTGACGCCTTCATACAAACGCTATGGAAAATCTGCCCACCGATTGGCTGTCACTTCTTATCCTGACCTTTGTGCTCGGCATGAAGCACGGTTTCGATGCCGACCATCTGGCCACCATCGATGGCCTTACCCGCTACAACGCCCACCGCAATCCACGGCTGGCGCGCTATTGCGGCACCCTGTTCTCGCTCGGTCACGGTGCCGTGGTCATGGCGATTGCCCTCGGCGTTTCGGCCATTGCCGGGCAATGGGCGGTGCCGGCATGGTTTGGCCTGCTCGGCTCGGTGATTTCCATCGCCTTCCTGATTGCCCTCGGCAGTCTCAATCTGGCCGCCGTGCTGCGCGCCGGGCCTGATGAAATGGTCCAGCCGGTCGGCCTCAAGGGGCGCTGGCTCGGTAATTTGCGCCAGATTTCAAATCCGGTGCTGATCGTGCTGGTCGGCGCGCTGTTCGCGCTTTCCTTCGACACGCTTTCGCAAGCCGCCTTCTTTGCCCTGACCGCAACCCGGTTTGGCGGCTGGCAGCATGCGCTGCTGCTTGCCATGCTGTTTATGCTTGGCATGCTGCTGACCGATGGCATAAACGGCCTGTGGATCGCCCGCCTGATTGCCCGCGCCGATCAGGTAGCACTGATCGCGTCGCGCGTCATGGGCTTGGTGGTTTCCGGTGTCAGTTTGCTGGTTGCGGCATTTGGCGCCGCCAAGCTGCTGTCACCGACAGTCGATGCCTGGAGCGATGGCAAAGAGTTGCTATTTGGCTTTCTGTTGGTCGCCATCATTGCGCTAAGTTTTGTCGCGGCGCTCCGTTTATCCCGGCGCGCCGCGCACACCTAGTTTCAAAAGCCGATCTTCCGGCTGCGCCCTATCCGCGCCACCTCGAAATCGCCCTCTTCAAGGCAGTTGCGGCCTTCAAGTTTGGCGCTGCCGAAGGCTGCCATCAGGCGTTTGCGCATGTCGCGCGGCGGCAACGAGCCGAGGCGTTCGAGTACACTTTCCTCGGCTTCCGGCGGGAAACCCCAATCGTGCTCAGCGACGATTTCGCGATAGAGCGTTGCAGCAATGCGCAGCGCCGCATCGTGGTCCGGGCGCGGCACTTCGTAGACGTTCATCCGGTTGAGAATCGGTTCCGGGATGGCGCGCTCGTCGTTGGCCGTGGTCACCCACAGGATGTGCGAGGCGTCGATGTCGATATCGATAAACTCATCCTTGAAGGCACGCGCAGTATCCCGTTCGAGCAGGCCGTAAAGCGCGCCCATCGGGTCGTAGCGGGAATCGCCGCCCGCCTTGTCGACTTCGTCGAGCACCACGATGGGGTTGGCAAAGTCGCCATGCACCAAGGTGTGCGCCACCTTGCCCGGCTTGGCATTGCTCCACTGCGAGGAAGCCCCGGACAGCACCCAGCCGGCAGTCAGCGAACTCATCGAGATGAATTCGTGGCCGGTACCCAGTGAATTGGCCAGTTCGCGGGCAAAATGCGTCTTGCCGATGCCCGGTTCGCCGAGCAACAGAATGGGCGTGAAACTCATCGGCTCGTTGCCGGCAACTGACAGCGCGACGTATTTCTTCAGGTCGTCGATGACTTCGCGGAAATTCGGGCAGGAGTCGTAAAGGCCGTCGATCATGTCCGGGCCGTTGGGGCGGACCAGGAAGCGGCCGCCACCGCGTTGCTTCATCTTTTCGTAGAGGCAGCTCAGGGCTTCGTTGCGGTTGCCAGCGGCGTCCTCAATGGCTCGCTCAATGTCGGCCACGTGGTAGATGGTGCGCTCTTCAGCGACCGAAAGTCGGAAATCGCTATGGGCCATGATGACGTCCTCCTTGTGCTACATAAGTTCTTTAACGGAAGTTGAAAGCGAAAGCTTGAATCCAGAATTGCACTTGGATAGAAGCATTTCCCGTTCCAGATTTTTGCCGCCAACCATTGAATCGGCAATTTCCCCTTTGTTGTAAACCGCCATGAACACCAAGTGATCAAGCTGCTGAGCGGACAACCGGAGCACGCACATGGCCGACGGTGCTTGCTGAGTACCGTCACTCTGCGGATAGAAATTGTCTGGATTCCGTCAGTTTTTATGAGTTGACCGCAGAAGTCTGCAAATTCGTTGTGTTCGGAAAGCTGTGGCGCAACTTGGCGACAAATTTCTATGACGATTGTTTTAAGCATTCATTCGGCGCTGAGCACCCTAACTTTCCAGCACCGCTTCATTCCATCTCCTGGCGCTTTGGAGTACTCTTTAGGGTTTTCCCTCACAGCAGAAAACCCAAGGAGATTTCGTGGAAAAAGATTTGCGCGAAGCTGCACTTGAATACCATCGCTGGCCCACGCCGGGCAAGATTTCCGTTCGTCCGACCAAGGGCCTGACCAATCAGCGCGATCTGGCGCTGGCTTACTCGCCGGGCGTGGCCGCGGCTTGTGACGCGATTGTCGAAGATCCGGCCACTGCCGCTTGGTACCTCGCGCGCCAATCTGGTTGGCGTGATTACCAACGGTACCGCCGTCCTCGGCCTCGGCAATATCGGCCCGCTGGCCGCCAAGCCGGTGATGGAAGGCAAGGGCTGTTTGTTCAAGAAGTTCGCCGGTATTGACGTCTTCGACATCGAACTGGCCGAGAACGACCCCGATAAGCTGATCGACATGATTGCCGCGATGGAGCCGACGCTCGGCGGTATCAACCTCGAAGACATCAAGGCGCCGGAGTGCTTCTATATTGAAGAGAAGCTCAAAGAGCGGATGAATATCCCCGTTTTCCACGACGATCAGCACGGCACGGCGATTATTTCTGCTGCCGCCATGCTGAACGGCCTGAAAGTTGTCGACAAGAAAATCGACGAAATCCAGGTGGTTTGTTCCGGTGCCGGTGCTGCCGCCATTTCCTGTCTCAACCTGTGGTGCGATCTCGGTGTCAAGCGCGAGAACATCACGGTTTGCGACTCAAAGGGCGTGATCTACGTCGGTCGTCCGGGCGGCATGGACGAAACCAAGGCGCGTTACGCCCGCGAAACGAGCAATCGCACGCTGGGCGATGCGATGGTCGGGGCCGATGTCTTCCTCGGCCTCTCCGCTGCAGGCGTGCTGAAGCAGGAAATGGTCGCGAGCATGGGCGAAAAGCCAATGGTTTTCGCTCTCGCCAACCCGACTCCGGAAATCATGCCGGAACTGGCCAAAGCCGTGCGGCCCGACGTCATCATTGCCACCGGCCGTTCCGACTATGTGAATCAGGTCAACAACGTCCTCTGCTTCCCCTTCATCTTCCGTGGCGCGCTCGATGTCGGCGCTACCCGCATTACCGAAGAAATGAAGATGGCCAGCGTTCGCGCCATTGCCGAACTGGCTGAAGCCGAAGTGACCGATGAAGTCGCCATGGCCTATCCCGGCCATGACCTGTCTTTCGGCCCGGAATACCTGATTCCGAAGCCGTTCGACCCGCGCCTGATCGTCAAGATCGCCCCGGCCGTGGCTCAGGCCGCAATGGATTCCGGCGTGGCAACGCGGCCGATTACTGATTTTGATGCCTACCGCGCCAAGCTCTCCGAGTTCGTCTATCACACCGGTGTCGGCATGCGAGCCATTTTCCAGGCCGCCCATCAGGCTCAGGGCAAGCGCATCATTTTGCCGGAAGATGAGCGTGTGCTGCGCGCCGCTCAGGTAGTTATCGAAGAAAAATTTGCCCGCCCGATTCTGATCGGCCGTCCCGGCGTGATCGAACATCGCCTCGAAAAAGCCAAGCTGCGTATCCGGCCGGGGGTCGATTTCGATATTGTCAATCCGGAGTCGGACGAGCGTTTTCGGGAGTGCTGGACGGCGTACCACAAGCTGATGGCCCGCAGCGGCGTGACGCCGGCGATCGCCAAAGAGGCGATGCGCCGCAAGCCAACGCTGATCGGCTCGATGTTGCTGAAGCTGGGTTATGCCGATGGCCTGATCTGCGGCATGACCGGGCAGTTCAGCCATCACCTTGGGGTGATTGATCATGTAATCGGCAAACGCGAGGGCGTGACCGTGTTGGCGGCGATGAATTATCTGATGTTGCCGGCACGTTCGCTGTTTATCTGCGATACGCATGTGAACGAGAACCCGACGGCGGAGGAAATTGCCGAAATGACCGTGATGGCAGCCGAACAGGTCAAACGTTTTGGTGTTCATCCAAAGGTCGCGCTGCTGTCGCACTCCAATTTTGGTTCCAGCAATTCCGAATCAGCCAGGAAGATGAGCCGTGCAGCCACTTTGGTGTCGGCAATGTCGGCGGGTGAAATCGAAATTGATGGTGAAATGCATGGCGACTCGGCTTTGTCCGAGGACATTCGTCAAGAAGCGAATCCCGACTCACCGCTCAAGGGCGAAGCCAACTTGTTGGTGATGCCGAATATCGACGCTGCCAGCATTGCCTACAATCTGATCAAGATGACCGGTGGTGAAGGTGTGACGATTGGCCCGATTCTGCTGGGTACGGCGCGTCCGGTGCATGTGCTGACTGCTACCGCGACAGTCCGCCGCTTGGTCAACATGACGGCCTTGGCGGTGGTGGAGTCGATGGTGCGTTAATTCGGCGGTGCGATCCCTGAGCATTTTCTCGGGGAATGGCATGGTTTGCTGGCCGGCCGTCACCTGATCAAGGGACGGCCGGTTTTTATTGCCTGGGTATCCGGGAAAATGAAGAATTGAGTCCGGAAATTGGCCAGTTTTTACGGTTGACCGCAGGAAGCGGCTATTCCGTTGGCAGCGGCAATTTACCTTGCGAGCGCCGCCAGCACTTCGTGAATACCACCGAACCCGCCGTTACTCATGACCAGAATATGGTCGCCGGCCCGGGAAGTAGCGACGATTTTGCTGACCAGTTGTTCCAGGTTGTCTTCAACCACGGCCCGTTCTCCCATCGGCGCCAGCGCTTCGTGAGCATCCCAGCCCAGATTGGCGGCATAGCAAAAGGCTGCGTCGACTTCGCTCAAGCTGCCGGGGAGCTGACTCTTCATGGCACCCAGTTTCATTGTGTTGGAGCGCGGTTCAAGCACCGCCAGAATGCGGGCCTGGCCGACCTTGCGCCGCAAACCGGCGACGGTCGTGGCGATAGCGGTCGGATGGTGGGCAAAATCGTCGTAGACCGTGACGCCCGCCACTTCACCACGGACCTCCATCCGCCGTTTGACGTTGCCGAAGCGGGAAAGCGCCTCCAGCCCCTTGTCGAGCGGCACGCCCGCGTGGCGGGCGGCGATCAGTGCAGCGCAGGCGTTGGCCCGGTTGTGCTCGCCGGATAGCTGCCAGACGGCACGGCCGATTTCGCCATCGATACCATACAGAATCAGCTCGCCGCTGGCGTCGTCGCCAGTGACCCGGTAGCCGGCTGGGGTGTTGAAACGCTCGACCGGCGTCCAGCAACCGCGTTGCAGAACGCGCTCCAGACTGGCCTCGGCCGCATTGGAAACAATCAGGCCGGAGGCGGGCAGGGTGCGGACAGGTGGTGAAACTGCGTTTCGATAGCACCCAGATCGGCGAAGATGTCGGCGTGATCGAATTCCAGATTGTTCAGAACGACGGTACGCGGCCGGTAATGGACGAATTTTGAACGCTTGTCGCAGAAGGCTGTGTCGTATTCGTCGGCTTCGATGACAAAGAAAGGCGTCTCGCCGAGTCAGGGCCGAAACGCCGAAATTCAGCGGCACGCCGCCGATCAGGAAGCCTGGCTGCATATTGGCGTCTTCGAGGATCCAGGCCAGCATCGAGGCGGTCGTCGTTTTGCCATGCGTGCCGGCGACGCCGAGCACCCAGCGGCCGTGCAGCACCTGTTCGGCCAGCCATTGCGGGCCGGAGATGTAAGGCAAGCCTTTGTCGAGCACGGCTTCGAGCGGGTTGCCACGCGAAATGGCATTGCCGATGACGAAAACGTCGGGTTGCAGCGCCAGTTGGCTAAGGGTCAAAGCCTTCAATCAATTCAACGCCCGCGGCGCGGCTGGTCGCTCATCGGCGGATAGACGTTGGCGTCGCAGCCCGTGACCTTGTGGCCGGAAGCGACGGCCAGTTGCGCGACACCGCCCATGAAGGTGCCGCAGATACCCAGAATATGAATGTGCATGTCATAGACCCGTTAGAATGGGGCGATTTTACCCTGATCGAGCCGCCATGCCCCGTCGCGAAAGCCAACGCCCAAGCGCCAGTCACCGGGCTAACATCGCCAGTGCCGCTGCCCGTCTGATGGCGGAAGATGGCATTACTGATTATCACCAGGCCAAGCGCAAGGCTGCCCGCCAGCTCGGCTTGCCTGAACATAGTCCGTTTCAGATAACGCCGAAGTTGAGGCTGAATTGCGGGCTTATCGCAGCCTTTACCAGGAAGAAGGTCACGCCGAGCTGATTGAAGCCTTGCGCCACACGGCATTGAACTGCTTGATTTGCTCGCCGAGTTTCATCCTTACCTGACCGGTTCAGTGCTTGATGGCACAGCTGGCGAGCACTCCAGAATCGACATCCTGTTGTTGCCGATAGCGCCAAGGAGTTCGAGATATTTCTCCTCAATCGCGTCATCAATGTCGGGCATGTCGATGCGCGCAATGATCGTGTCGAAGCCGTACTGCTTATCCAGACGGATACTGTCGAGGCCAATCTGGTTATTTTTTCCCGCCAGCAGGAAAGAGTGAGTCTGAAGCACCGTGACGGTCGGACGCGTGAGCGAATCAGGGCGGATGCCCTGCGTGCCCTGCTTGCTGAGTAGACTAGACAAAATGCGCCTAATTGCGGCAAACTTGCAGCCATGACGAAGCGAAAATCAGCTTCCAAGCCGATCGAGAAAGCCCGGAATCTTTGTGATTCACGGGCCAAATCTGAATCTGCTTGGCACCGGGAACCTGAACATTACGGTCGAGTCACGCTGACTGGACATCAATGTCGGGCTGGCTCGCCTGGCCGAAGCGGCCGGGGTCGAGCTCGAGGCTTTCCAGAGCAATCACGAAGGGGCCTTGATCGAGCGCATCCATGCCGCCCGCGAGCAGGGCGTGCGCGCCATCATCATCAATCCGGCGGCCTACACCCATACCAGCGTTGCCTTGCGCGACGCTCTGGCAGCGGTGGCGAGTCCGTTCGTCGAGGTGCATTTATCCAATAGGCACGCCTGGGAGCCTTTCCGGCACCATTCTTATTTTCCGATCTGGCCATTGGCGTCATTTGTGGCCTCGGTCATCAGGGCTACATGCTGGCTCTGGAATATCTGCTTAATAAACTCAACATCGAATAGTCCGGCTTCGGCCGGCTTTTTGCGTCCAAGCGGCGCAATACAGAAGGGAGTCATCCATGGATCTGCGTAAACTCAAGAAACTCATCGACCTCGTTCAGGAATCCGGCATTTCGGAACTGGAAGTTACTGAAGGCGAAGAAAAAGTACGGATCGTCAAACATTACGGCACCGTCGCTGCGGCACCGATGCAGCAATACGTCCTGCCCGCTGCGGCACCGGCGGTCTCCTCGGTAAATCTTGATGACGAAGATGAATTTCCTGAAGGCCACGTCGTCAAGTCGCCGATGGTCGGTACCTTCTATCGTTCCCCTTCGCCGGGTGCCGAGTCCTTTGTCCAGATTGGTCAGACGGTAAAGCAGGGCGAAACAATCGCCATTATCGAAGCCATGAAGCTGCTCAACGAGATTGAGGCCGATGCTTCCGGCGTGATCAAGGCCATTCTTCTGGACAACGGCGAGCCGGTCGAATTTGGCGAGCCGCTGTTTGTGATCGGTTAATCCGTCATGATGTTTGAAAAAATTCTAATTGCTAACCGGGGCGAGATCGCGCTGCGTATTCAGCGCGCCTGTCGCGAACTCGGCATCAAGACGGTCGTCGTCCATTCCGAGGCTGATCGCGAAGCAAAATACGTCAAGCTCGCCGATGAATCGGTTTGTATTGGTCCCGCACCGTCTTCGCTGAGTTATCTGAACGTGCCGGCGATTATTTCGGCCGCTGAAGTTACCGATGCCCAGGCAATTCATCCCGGCTACGGTTTTTCTCTGAAAATGCCGATTTTGCCGAGCGTGTCGAAACCTCGGGTTTCGTCTTCATTGGCCCACGCGCTGAGACTATCCGCCTGATGGGCGACAAGGTTTCGGCCAAGGCGGCGATGAAAGAGGCTGGTGTGCCCTGCGTTCCGGGTTCCGAGGGCGCCTTGCCGGAAGATCCGAAAGAAATCGTTCGCATTGCTCGGGCGGTAGGTTATCCGGTCATTATCAAGGCGGCTGGCGGTGGTGGCGGCCGAGGCATGCGCGTTGTCCATACCGAGGCGGCGCTGCTCAATGCGGTCCGGTTGACTCGCCAGAAGCGGGCAGTTTTTCAATAATCCTGCGGTGTACATGGAAAAGTATCTGGAAAGCCCACGTCACGTGGAAATTCAGGTGCTGGCCGACGAATTCAAGAACGCGATTTATCTCGGCGAGCGCGATTGTTCGATGCAGCGTCGCCATCAAAAAGTGATTGAAGAGGCGCCGGCGCCGCATATTCCGGCGCGTTTGATTGGCCGTATTGGCGAGCGTTGTGCTGAGGCTTGCCGCAAGA